>NZ_SUKF01000004.1 GCF_005047655.1 Sinimarinibacterium arenosum
GCGTTCGAGAACTTGGCGGACAGCCTCCTCCTTGAACTCTGGTGTAAATCTCTGGGTACTCATGCACTTCCTCCTATGCTCAAATCATAGGCCGGCGATGCCTACTGCCGCAGGGGAAGTCCACGGCCTTCTCGAAAGTGTCCGAGTCATCGGGGTAGAACCCACTGGCGAAGTTCTGGACCGAAGGCGAAGGGGCTCTGAATCAACACCTGTTCAAGGTTACCTCCGAGCGCTTCCCGATGTGGTTCGTGAGCCACTGGGTTCATCACCACCTTGAAGAGTTTCAGTCCATCGCCGCATCGAAGGCGACTACCATGGGGCATATTCAGCGCGGCCATCTCAAAACGGCGATGACTATTTGCCCATCTGGTGAACTGATGGAGAAAATGGACCCATTGATGGCTCCGCTGGTCGAGCAATCCATTCAAAACGAGCTTGAATCTCGATCGCTCGCGAAACTCCGCGACGCCCTGCTGCCCAAGCTGATCTCCGGGGAACTGCGCGTGAAGGACGCCGAACGCTTCATCGAGGAACGCAGCCCATGAGTGACATGAAGACCTGCTTCAAGCGGGTGGATTACGATCTCTCCAACCTGCTGCACTACCTGGATATCGGCGATATCGGCCTGCCCGACATCCAGCGACCGTTCGTCTGGTCCAACGCCAAGGTCCGGGATCTGTTCGATTCGATGTATCGCGGCTTCCCGGTCGGCTACTTCCTGCTGTGGGAAAACGCACAGGCGCCGGGAGCGAAGCAGATCGGCATCGGCGAGAAGGCGCACAAAGCGCCGTCGCGACTGATCGTGGACGGACAGCAACGGCTGACGTCCTTGTATGCGGTGTTTCGCGGCAAGCCAGTGCTCGACGCCGACTATCGCGAACGCCGGATCGAGATTGCGTTCTGCCCGCGCACCGGCGCCTTCGATGTCGCGGATGCCGCGATCAAGCGCGACCCGGAGTGGATTCCGAACATCTCCGAGCTGTGGGCGTCCGGCAATTCCAGCTTCAAGATGGTCAAGGGCTTCCTGAAGGGGCTCTCTGCCCGCACCGAGCTGACCGAGGAGGAGGAAGAGCAGATTAGCCACAACCTGGACCGCCTGTTCGACCTGCAGAAATACCCGTTCACCGCATTGGAGATCGCCTCGACCGTCGACGAGGAGCAGGTGGCAGACATCTTCGTGCGCATCAACAGCGAGGGCGTGAAGCTCAATCAGGCGGACTTCGTGCTGACCTTGCTGTCGGTGTTCTGGGATACAGGCCGCGCCGAGCTGGAGACGTTCTGCCGGCACTCCCGGCAGGCGCCCTCAGCCGGCGGTGCGGCCTCCCCGTTCAATCACTTCATCGAACCCGATCCGGACCAGTTGCTGCGGGTTTCGGTCGCGCTCGGGTTTTTCCGCGGCCGGCTCAAGAGTGTCTACCAGGTGCTGCGGGGCAAGGATCTGGACACCGGCGAGTTTTCCGCCGAGCGCCGGGAGGCGCAGTTCGCGGTTCTGCAGCAGGCGCAGACCCGGACACTGGATCTGACCTGCTGGCATCAGTTTCTCAGTGCGCTGGTCGGCGCGGGCTTTCGCAGCGGCGAAATGATTTCGTCACAGAATGCGCTGCTGTACGCCTATGCGGTGTATCTGATCGGCCGGACGCAGTGCAAGGTGCCGGAGCATCAGTTGCAGAAGGTGATCGGGCGCTGGTTCTTCTTTGCCAGCCTCACCGGTCGCTACACCAGCTCGCCGGAATCGGTGATGGACGGCGATCTCAATCGACTGCGCGGCATCACCGGTGCCGAGGCCTTCGTCACGGTGCTCGATGACCTGATCAGCAACGAGCTGACCGGCGACTACTGGAGCACCACCCTGCCCGCCAACTTGAACAGCTCGTCAGCACGCAACCCGGAACTGTTCGCCTACGTGGCGGCCCAGAACCGGCTGCATGCCCCTGTGCTGTTCTCGCACAAAAAGCTCAGCGACCTGCTGGACCCGGCGCTGAAGACCAAGAAGAAGGCGCTGGAGCGTCATCACCTGTTCCCGCGGGCCTGGCTGGAGCGTCAAGGCGAAAGCGATTTGAAGATCATCAACCAGATGGCGAACTATGCGCTGCTGGAATGGCCGGACAACATCGACATCAGCGACGATCCGCCAGCCGAATATGTACCCCAGATCCGGACCCGCTTCAGCGCAGAGGAGTGGCAGCGGATGCATGAACTGCACGCCCTGCCGAATGCCTGGGAGCAGATGGACTATGCGGACTTTCTGGTCGCCCGCCGCAAGCTGATGGCCAACATCGTGCGGCGCGGCTTCGAGACTCTGCTGTGAATTGCCCGAAAGCAAGGCAGTGTTTGGGGCAACGCCACCAGCAAGGATTTTGGGGACACGTCAGACGATGAGCACAGAGATCAATGTGGACTGGTGCCCAGGCATCCGGGAAGCCTGCTTACATTGGCGCGATGCTCCGATGCTGCAGCAGAGCCTGGAGGCGCTGGAGCAAACGCTGGAACAGGACAACGATGCCTGTATCGACTGCGCCAAAGCGATTGTTGAAGTCGTGTGTCAGGTAATCGTCGAGAGCTTTGATAACCCACTGGCGCCGCTCAAACCGAAAGCGGAGACGCCCAGCCTCTCAGAATGGCTCACTGCCGCGGTGCGCGCCCTGAAGCTCGGTGATATCCGTGACGAGAAGTTCAAGAAACTGGTCTCCAGCCATCACAAGCTGTCGACTGCACTCAATGATCTGCGCAACCATGCCGGCACGGCCAGTCACGGCAAGGATCCGTATCTGGAGCGACTGGCGATCCACCACCGCCGCTCGGCGGTACTGGCGGCTGATGCCATCGTGGCGTTCTTGCACAAGGCCTATCTGGATGCACAACTGGATCCAGCCAGTTCTCGCGAGCCTTGGGAACGGTTTGCTGAACAAAATGCATTGATCGATGCCCAAATTGGGCTGGCGGTTGACACTGACGATGACGGGCGAACCACCCTACAATTTCTGTTGCCTAGCGGCGACGTCCTACCGGTTGGCATCGAGGTCAGCCGCTTGCTTTACCAGCTTGACCGTGAGGCCTACGTTGAAGCGTTGAACGCCACGCGCGGTATGGGTTCTGACGAAGCCGACGACGAGGTGGAGGAGACTGCATCGTGACGGACCTCGTGATCTTCGAGTCCAGCGACCGCCAAGTGGAGGTCCGACTGGAGGGAGAGACGGTCTGGCTGAGCCAATCGCAGATGGCTGAGCTGTTCGACATATCAGCGGATAACGTCGGTCTCCACCTGAAAAATATTCTTAAAGACAATGAGCTGGACGAGTCATCAACTACCGAGGATTTCTCGGTAGTTCGCCAGGAAGCCGCCCGCCAAGTCCGCCGCCGGCTCAAGCACTACAACCTCGACGCCATTATTTCCGTTGGCTATCGCGTCAGCTCCACCCGCGCCACCCAGTTCCGCATCTGGGCAACCGGCGTGCTGCGCCAGCATCTGGTGGACGGCTACACGCTGAACCAGCGCCGGCTGCAGGAGCGCGGTGTCGAATTCGAGCAGGCGCGGGAGGTACTGGCAACATGACCACGCCGGATCAGATCGACCTCTGGCGCCGGGCTCCCTCGGAAAACCAGCGGCTGGAATTCAAAGAGGCCAAGAATCAGTTCGACAACAACAAGCTGAGGCAGTACTGCGTAGCGCTGGCCAATGAAGGGGGCGGCACGCTACTGCTCGGAGTGGCAGACAAGCCTCCGCGTCCGGTTGTTGGCTCACAGGCATTCCAGGATACCGTCAAGGCCGCGCAAGACTTGTTTCAGGCGGTTGGCTTTCGCGTCGACATCGAGGAAGTGTTGCACCCGGATGGACGCGTGCTGGTGTTTCACATTCCTTCTCGACCACGAGGCACCACCTACCACTTGGAAGGCAAGTACCTGATGCGCGCAGGCGAAGCCTTGGTGCCGATGAGTGAAGATCAGTTGCGTCGCATCTTTGCCGAAGGCGAACCGGACTGGCTCGAAGAATATTCGCTGGCGGATTTGGACGCGCAGCAGGTGGTCGAGTTGCTGGATGTCCAGACTTTTTTCGAACTGCTCAAGCTGCCGTACCCAACCGATCGTGCTGGGGTCATCGACCGCCTGCTTCGCGAACGGCTCGTGGATGAACAGAACGGCAGCTATGCCATACGTCGGCTGGGTGCGCTGCTGTTGGCGAGACGACTGGAGGACTTTCCCGATATAGCGCGCAAGGCACCGCGGGTGGTGGTATACGCCGGCACGTCCAAGCTGGAAACCCGGCTCGACCAGAACGGGGTCAAGGGCTATGCCGTCGGCTTCCAGGGCTTGGTGCACTTCGTAATGAATCAGCTGCCGCAAAACGAAGTGATCGAGGATGCCTTGAGAAAGGCAGTAAAGCTGGTTCCCGAGGTCGTGATTCGAGAGCTGGCGGCCAATGCTCTGGTCCATCAGGACTTCGCCGTAGGAGGGGCGTCGGTCATGATTGAGATCTACACGAACCGGGTGGAGTTTTCGAATCCGGGGGAGCCAATCGTGCCAGTGGATCGCTTCATTGACGGCTATCAGTCACGTAACGAACGGCTCGCCGACCTGATGCGGCGCCTTGGCATCTGCGAAGAGAAGAGCAGTGGCATCGACCGCGTGATCCAAGCGGCAGAACTCTATCAGTTGCCGGCGCCGGACTTCCGTGCCGCGCACCGCCGCACTGTGGTTATCCTCTACGGGCCGAAGCCCTTCGAGGACATGGACCGCAACGACCGGGTTCGCGCTTGCTACCAGCACTGTGCGCTGAGGTGGGTAATGTCCGAAAAAATGACCAACCAGTCGCTTCGTGAGCGTTTTCACCTGGCAGAGGACAAGGCTGCCATCGCGTCGCAAATCATCGCAGCTGCAATAGAGGCCGGGATGATCAAGTCTGACGAGAGCGTCGGAAAATCACGTAAGTACGCCCGCTACCTGCCCTTCTGGGCTTGATCTTCATTTAAGCGATACTTGTGCGAGAACGCAGTTGAACAAAAAAAGTTATATAAAAACAGTAACTTGCTTATTTAAGCGTTTCCCGAGAGGCGCACGCGACACCGCCTCCGTCACGTTGCTAAAGCGGAAGGAGTTGGATGAGCCGTCAACTGCCGAGGATTTCTCGGTAGTTCGGCAAGAAGGTCACCAACGAGTCAAAAGACAGCTCAAGCACGGCAACCTCGACGCCAATATTTCCGTCGGATATGGCGTGAGCTCGGCCCGCGCCACGCAGTTCCGGATCTGGGCCACCGGGCTCATGCGACAGCACTTGATGAATGGCTACGCGCTAAACCAGCGCCAGCTCACAGGACGCGGTATCGAATTCGAGCAGGCGCCGAGCCTGCTGGCGCGAACCTTGGCGAATCAGCAACGGAGCAATAGGGAGCCTGCCTGATGGCTTTTCTGTCCGAGGCGCAGCTGGAAGCGGCATTGCTGGAACAACTGGCCGGCCTGCGCTACGCCTGCGTCTCGGACGAGCTGATCGGCCCGGACAGCGCACAACCGGAGCGCACCGCCCATGACGAAGTGGTGCTGGGCAACCGGCTCGCCCAGGCCGTTGCCGGGCTGAATCCGCATCTGCCCGCCGAGGCGCAGGCCGATGCGATCCGTCGCCTGACGCAGGCCGAGCTGCCGAATTTGCTGGAGGAAAACCGCCGTCTGCATCGGCTGCTGATCGAAGGCGCGGATGTGGAGTACTACGCGGACGACGGCGTGCTCACGGCCGGCAAGGCCCGGCTGATCGACTTCGACACGCCATCCAACAATGACTGGCTGGCGGTGCAGCAGTTCGTAGTGGTTGCGGGCCAGGTCAAGCGCCGGCCGGACGTGGTGATCTTCGTCAACGGCCTGCCGCTGGCGGTGATCGAACTGAAGGCCCCCGGCGGCGAAAACGCCACACTGAACGGGGCCTTCAATCAGCTGCAGACGTACAAACAGCAGATCCCTGCCCTGTTCCGCAGCAATGCGCTGCTGGTGACGTCCGACGGCCTGTCGGCTCGGGTCGGTTCGCTGTCCGCGGATCACGAGCGCTTCATGCCGTGGCGTACGACCGACGGCCGTTCAATCGAAGCCAAGGGCACTCCGGAGCTGGCGACTTTGATCGAGGGCGTGTTCGAACACGGCCGTTTCCTGGATCTGCTGCGTCATTTCACGGTGTTCGGCGAGAGCCCCGGCGGCCTGATCAAGATCATCGCCGGCTATCACCAGTTCCACGCGGTCAAAAAGGCGGTGATCTCGACGCTGCGCGCGAGTCGGACGGCCCAGCAAACGGCGATCGCGGAAGACCCAGCGGTGTACGGGCTGCCCAGCGTCAGGGACCAGCCGCCGGGCGATCACAAGGCCGGGGTGATCTGGCATACGCAGGGCTCGGGCAAGAGTCTGCTGATGGCGTTCTACGCAGGCCTGCTGGTGTTCGACCCGCGCATGGCCAACCCGACCCTGGTGGTACTGACGGACCGCAATGATCTGGACGACCAGCTGTTCGCCACCTTTGCGATGTGCAAGGACCTGATCCGGCAGACGCCGGTGCAGGCGGAGGATCGCGAACATCTGCGCAAGCTGCTCAACCGCGCCTCCGGCGGCGTGATCTTCACGACCTTGCAGAAGTTTTCCCCGGCAGCGGGCGAAACCGGTTTTCCGATGCTGACCGACCGTTCCAATGTGGTGGTCATCGCCGACGAGGCCCACCGCAGCCAGTACGGCTTCAAGGCCAAGCTTGCCGGCAAGACCGGCGAGATCGCCTACGGTTTCGCCAAGTATCTGCGCGACGCACTGCCCGGTGCGTCCTTCATCGGCTTTACCGGCACGCCGATCGAAGCGACCGACGTGAATACGCCGGCGGTGTTCGGCCACTACATCGATATCTACGACATCAGCCGCGCCGTGGAAGACGGCGCGACGGTGCCGATCTATTACGAGTCCCGGCTCGCCCGCATCGAACTGGACGAGGACGAGAAGCCGCGCATCGATGCCGAGATCGAGGCGTTGCTGGAAGACGAGGACGAGCCCAGCGCAGAGCGCGCCAAGCAGAAGTGGTCGACGGTGGAGGCCCTGGTAGGCAGCGACAAGCGCCTCGCATTGGTGGCGAAGGACCTGGTGCAGCACTTCGAGGACCGGGTGGCGGCGCTGGACGGCAAGGCCATGGTCGTCTGCATGAGCCGACGCATCTGCGTGGCGCTGTACGATCAGATCATTCAGTTGCGCCCGGATTGGCACAGTGAGGACGACAAGGCCGGCAGCATCAAGATCGTGATGACCGGCGCGGCTTCGGACCCGCCGGCGTGGCAGCAGCACATCGGCGGCTCGTCCGGGCAACGGGCCCGGCGCGACCTGCTGGCGAAACGGGCGCGCGATCCAAAGGATCCACTCCGGCTGGTGATCGTGCGCGACATGTGGCTGACCGGCTTCGACGCGCCGAGCATGCACACGATGTACATCGACAAGCCGATGCGCGGACACGGCCTGATGCAGGCCATCGCGCGCGTCAATCGCGTGTTCCGCGACAAGCCGGCTGGATTGATCGTGGACTACATCGGCATCGCACAGAACCTCAAGTCCGCGCTGGCGCAGTACTCCAAGCCCGACCAAGACAAGACCGGCATCGACGAGGCCGAGGCCGTTGCGGTGCTGCTGGAAAAATATGAAGTCGTCCGTGACATGTTCCACGGCTTCGAGTACCTCCCCGGCCTGAGCGGAACGCCCGGCCAACGCCTGGCGATGATGGCGGCGGCGATCGAGTGGATACTCGACAAGCAGCAGCAGTGGGCGGCAGCTGAAAAGACGCCTGAGGCCAAGAAGCAGGCGCAGCGGCGTTTCGCCAACGGCGTTCTGGCTTTGTCCAAGGCCTTCGCCCTGGCGGCCAGCAGCGACGAAGCGCGCGGCATCCGCGAGGAAGTGGGTTTCTTTCAAGCGATCCGCGCCGCGCTGGTCAAATCGGCTGCGGGCGCCGGCGCAAGCCGTCAGGATCGCGATCTGGCGATCCAGCAGATCGTCAGCCGCGCGGTAGTTTCGACAGAAATTGTCGATATCCTCGCCGCTGCCGGCATCCAGACGCCGGACATCTCGATTCTCTCCGACGAGTTTCTGCTCGAAGTGCAGCAGATGGAGCAGAAGAACCTGGGGCTGGAAGCGCTGCGCAAACTGCTCAACGACAGCATCCGCTCGCGCACGCGAACCAATGTCGTCGAAAGCCGGGCGTTCAGCGAACGCCTGGAAGACGCCATCTCGCGCTACCACGCCAACGCGATCACCACCGCCGAAGTGCTGCAGGAGCTGATCACGCTGGCGCGGGACATCCGCGCGGCACGTAGCCGTGGCGAGGAACAGGGGCTGACCGACGAGGAAATTGCCTTCTATGACGCGTTGGCGGAGAACGAATCCGCTGTTGAAGTGATGGGTGACGACAAGCTGCGCGTCATTGCGCATGAACTGCTGGTGAGCCTGCGAGAGAACGTCGCGGTCGACTGGGCACACCGCGAATCCGCACGAGCACGCCTGCGTGTGCTGGTCAAACGCATCCTGCGCAAGTACGGCTATCCGCCGGATTTGCAGGATGCCGCCGTGCAAACTGTGCTGCAGCAGGCCGAGGTGCTATCGGCCGCGTGGCAGCCGCGTCTCTGAGACGCTTTTACAAAGACTGTTCGAAACGAACGCTCACCAGGACTGCGGCACAAAGCTGTGGGGGTATCTTTGGGGGTATTGCCGGAAATCCGAACACAAAATAATTCATATAAACAATGAATTGCTTCGCCTATTCAGGTGACGCCACCCCACCAATTCGTTGTCCCTAGAAGTAAACCAACCCCGCAGAAATGCGGGGTTTTTTATTGATCCATTGCCTCCAACAGGAAGCTACTGTCCGAGCATCCAAGCGCCGCGTTTCCACGTATAGAGAGGCGCGGAGCATCGGTCACATTGCCCTGACCGAGGATCCCTCCTCGACTCCGCTTTGCCCGCCCACCCGAGCGGGCGTTTTTTTACGCCGAACACTTTGCATGCCCGGACGGCGGGGTTCACGCGTTGCATCAATCAGCGCTCAGGTGCGAGTAGCTTGTACTTGCGCAGCAGGCCGCGAAATTGGTGGTAGGTCAATGACAACAATTCCGCTGCACGTTTCTGATTGAAGCGTCCATCTTCTAGTGCCTGCTGCAGCAACCCGGTCTCGTAGTCCGCGACACTCTGGTGAAAATCCAGTGGCAGCTGCGGCACTTTCGCCACCTCCACCGTGGTCTCCGCACGGGAGCTCGCCTCGCCCGCTACCGGCTCACTCGCGACCCTCGCTTGTACCGCGTGAGGCCGATAGGGCGATGCAAAAGGATCGAACTCGATCCGGTCCACCACCTGCCGGGCCGAATCAAGCCGATAAACCGCCCGCTCGGCAACATTACGCAGCTCACGCACATTGCCTGGCCAGTCGTAGCTCAGCAACGCGCGCTCGGCTGCCGGTGAAAACCCTGCGAAATACTCGCGCCCCATTTCGGTCGCCATGCTCTCGGCGAATTTCTGCGCCAACAGGAGGATGTCATCCCGGCGCTCGCGCAGTGGCGGCACGGTAATCACGTCAAAGGACAGACGGTCGAGCAGATCCTCTCGAAACTTTCCGGCTCGGGCCAGTGACGGCAGGTCAACATTGGCAGCTCCGACCAGTCGCACGTCGACCCTCAGCGTCTCGGACGAACCTACACGCTCGAATTCACCATATTCGATAACCCGCAGCAGCTTTTCCTGCAATCGCTGGGACATTGACGCCAGTTCGTCAAGAAAAATGGTGCCGCCGTTGGCCAGCTCGAAACGTCCAACCCGTGCGCGCGCTGCACCGGTGAAAGCACCGGCAACGTGGCCAAACAGTTCGGACTCAAGCAACTCCTCGTTTAGCGCGGCACAGTTGAACTTGACGTAGGGGCGCGACCAGCGCTCGGACAAGTAATGCAGTCGTGCCGCAATCAGCTCCTTTCCAGACCCGCGCTCGCCGATGATCAGTATGGGTTTGTTCAGCGGCGCAACACGGGAGACTCGTTCCAGTGCGGCAAGGAAATTGTCGGATTGCCCGAGGATTGAGTCCGGTGCGGCATTAGTGTCCATTGGCCGATTCTGCCTACAGTTGGCTTATTTCGCCATCATGCGGTCAGCTCGTTGCAGAACTCATCGCCCCACACACTCCGGACTTAACGATTGTCTTTATTTTTCAATGTCTTATAAATTCATCGCGGTTTGGCACGCTGCTGGCGTATCCCTAGGCACAACCAAAGGCTGAATGAGGAGCCCGATCATGAACCACCCGCACCGTAACATTCTGAAGACCGCACTCGCCGCCGTCGCGCTACTGGGTGTCAGCGTCTCGGCGCAGGCCGATGAGAGCCTGACGCAACGGGTTGCGACGGGCGTCGGTCAGGTCATTGCCGCACAGGGCAACGCCGCGCTAATGCAGATTCGCGAGGAACTGCAGCAGCGCCTGATTGAGACGGTATCGCCGCTGATGCCGAATCCCGAGCAGTCCGGAGAGTCCGCGCCAGTCCGACTGGCCGGGACCGATACGCGGACATCGATGTAGCCAAACATAAACTTCGAGACTGACTGAGGACTGTAATCATGGGCATTTTTTCCCGACTGAGCGACGTCATCAATTCCAATATCCACGCCATGCTCGACAAGGCCGAGGATCCGGAAAAAATGGTTCGCCTGATCATCCAGGAGATGGAAGACACCCTGGTCGAAGTCCGCTCGACCTCCGTGCGCACACTGGCCCGCAAGAAGGAGCTGCAGCGCACGATTGCACACCTCGGCGCCGAAGCCGCCGACTGGCAGGCCAAGGCTGAACTGGCCATGAGCAAGAATCGCGAAGATCTCGCAAGAGGCGCTCTCGGCGCACGCCAGCGGGTCATCGATCACCTGAGCTCGGTCGAACAGGAAATGGTCCACATCGACTCGGAAATTGCCAAGCTCGATGACGACACTTCCAAGCTCAAGGCCAAGCTCGCCGATGCCCGTCAGCGGCAGAAGACCATCGTCCTGCGACAGCAGTCAGTCAGTTCGCGTCTGCGCGTGAAATCGCAGATCAACGACAGCAAAATGAGCGAAGCCATGCTGCGCATGGAACAGTACGAAGGCAAGATCGACCGCATGGAAGCCGAAGTCGAGGCTTATGATCTGGGCACCCGTTCCATCGCGGATGAATTTGCCCAACTTGAAGCCGACGACAAGGTCGAGGAAGAACTGGCAAAATTGCGTGCCAAATTCGCCAAGCCGGCGGCCCCAGCTGCGGACGACTCGGCCAATTCCTGAATCGACCTACGACCAAAGTAGCGAGGGGACATTTTCGTGGATGAAGTGATTCCACTGGTTGCGATCCTTTCCATCTTCGTGATTTTGCCTGGGATGGCGATGTATTTCGCAGACCGGCGACGACGCTGGCGGCACGAAAACCAGACACAATCCTCCGGCAACGCGCAGCTGACGGCCGTGGCCGAACGCATGGAACGCCGGATTGACGCCCTGGAGCAGATTCTCGACACCGAATCGCCCGGATGGAGAAAGAAATATCATGAACATTCGTGATCGCGTCCGCTCAGGCGGGTTGTTCTCGCGGCTTCGCCGCTATCCCAAGCAAGGCTGGATCGCCGGTGTCTGCGTCGGGCTTGGCGAGTTTTTCGGCTGGAACGTCAAGCTGATCCGGGTCCTGCTGATCGCCAGCTTTGTCGTCAGCGGTTTCTTTCCGGTGGGCGTGATCTATCTGGCGCTGTGGTACCTGATGGACGAAGCCGAACTCGACGACGCCGGCAGGTCGCGCCCGTACACTCCCAGCGGCGGCCCAAGCACCCCGCCATCGCCGCACACCGCAAGCAACACCGAACTCAGCAGCCGTTTCGCGCGGTTGGAGCAACGCCTGCGCAATATGGAAGATTGCGTGACCAGCAGCGAGTTCGAATTGCGCCGCGAACTGCGCAAGCTTGAAAGCTAAGAGCGCTCACAGCGCTACATTGCACCCTGCAACAGACCGCCTCCCGACAGCTGGCGCAGCGAACGCTGGAGATTGGCGCGCGCCTGGGTCTCGTAGCGCAACTTGAACCAGTCGGTGAAGTAGATCCGCGGTCGGGCAAGGTAGTCTCGCAACGCTTTCTTGCGCACCGATTGGTACAGCTGCTGTGGAACATGCCGGGATTCCCGGCGCAGCTGCCTCTCGTACTCGGCATAACGCGCCGGGCGCGCACCCAGAATCGACAGGTCGATGTCGATCATCAGCGCCTCATCCTCAGTAACCGGCTCAGCCTGGGCGGCGGTGGCGATAATCAAACCACAAACCGCATCGATCACCGTGTCTGAAGCGCCGGCGACCTGCAGTACTGTCCGCGCCCAGTCAGCGCTGCGCAACTCGTTATCCGCACGGCGCACATCGTAGAGCGCATCGTGAAACCAGATGGCCAGCTCCACCTCAGCCGGTTGATCGCACAAATCCCTGACCTGCTCGAATAGATCCAGGCATTCAGCGACCCGATGCAGAGTGTGAAATACCCGCGACGGTTCACTGTGCCGACGACGCAGCTCCGCATGCACGATCGGATCCCCGTGCAGACCCATCTCCCGGAAAATCTCGGTCCATCGCGCCAGATTGCTCATGGAATATCCATCGATCCTGCGTGCCCTTCTCGCGCGTCACCCACGCTCCGTCACCCGCTTCGGCACATTCTCCGGACCCAGCCTAAACGGCCGTGGCGCGAGCGCAATCAGGCCGCGACGAACGAGGCAATGAAACCGGCATGCGGTCGCAGCAGCGCCGCCTTACGAGACAAATCTAGGGCCGATCGGTCAAACTTTCGCTCTGACACACGACTACAGTCCTGAACTACCCCCGAAATGGCGCGTAAACCTGCCCACGAACAGTTCGACACCCTTCAAGCGATCGAAAATACCGCATTCGAATTGTTCGGCCGATACGGCTACGACGGCGTTTCGATCGGGGATATCGCCAAGGCGGCCAAGCTGTCAAAAGGCGCGCTGTATTGGCATTTCGATGGAAAAGAGGAACTTTACCTCGACTGCCTAAAGCGGCTGCATACCATTTTCAATGACTACATCTTCGAGCCCATGCGAGGGCAGTCGGACCCCGCCGCAGCAGTGGTCGACCTGTTTGCCGGCCTACAGCAATTGCTGAAAGACCCTCGGGTCGAGAATGGTGTCGCTGGGTACTGGCTGGTGCCATCACGCCAGGAAAATTCGGCATTGACCCGTGCGCAACGTGACTTCGAAACCTCATCGATTGCGACGCTTCGTGACGTACTGCATCGAGGCGTGGAGGCGAGGCAGCTCGATTTCGGCGGCGATCTGGACGACATGGCCCGGGCGATCATCTCTCTGGTCGAAGCCTGTGTACTGCCCATGCGCCACCAAGGCCCGGATGAGGTCCGCGGCATCCTCGCGGTCCTTGCCCGAACGCTGTTCCGGGCATATGCGCGGTCAGGCGACGTCGTCAAACTGACCGATCGACTTTGAATCCGTGGCTCGGAGCGCGGCACCGGCATGCGCCATCCGCACAGCACCATTCCGGCAGCAAGCCGTTCAGACCTGAGATCGATCTCGCCGCTGACCCTGGTCGGAGTGTCAGAACCGGAAACTCGATGCCGCTAACGTCCGCCAGGACGTTGCGCTAGAAACCCTGGAGAAGACGTGGGCTCACTGGCAGATCGCGTGCTTCATCAAGTCATCCCGCTGGTGTATGCCCGACGCCGTCTGACGTTTGGCCTGCTGATCGCCCTGACCGCGTGGATGCTGTCGATGGCCTTGCGCCTGCAACCGGACGCCGGATTTGAAAAGCAGATTCCGCTGGCACACCCGTACATGCAGGTATTCAAGCAGTACGAACAGGCGTTCGGTGGCGCCAATCTGATATCAATAGCAGTGATCGATCACCGCGGCGAAATCTACAACGAACGCTTTCTGGAAACACTCCGCAAAGTCACCGACGAAGTGTTTTTTCTACCCGGCGTTGATCGATCACGAGTAACCTCGCTGTTCACCCCAGGCGTGCGCTACATCGAGATCGTGGAAGGGGGCTTCGCCTCCGGCGACGTCGTCCCCCGGGACTACCAGCCGACGTCGGAGATGCTGGCGCTGATTCGCAGCAACGTCGCGAAGGCCGACATCATCGGTCGCCTGGTTTCGCTCGACCAGCACGGTGCCCTGGTGGTAGCTGAGCTGCTGGAACATGACCCGAGCACCGGCCAGAAACTCGACTATCACAAGGTTGCCCAGGCACTCGAATCGATCCGTACACGCTTCGAAGGTTACGGGCTATCGATTCACGTCATCGGATTTGCCAAAGTCGTGGGCGACGTCACCGATGCGAGCTTGGAGGTCATCGGTTTCTTTGCAATCGCGTTGCTGTCGACCCTACTGCTGCTGTGGCTGTTCTGCGGCTCACTGCGACTCGCCTTGCTCCCTCTGGGCGCCGCGATCAGCGCCGTAATCTGGGAGCTGGGCCTGCTCAAGCTGACCGGCTTCGGGCTCGATCCATTCGCCATCCTGGTGCCATTCCTGATCCTGTCGATCGGGGTTTCGCATGGCGTCCAATACATCAATTCCTGGTCGCACGAAGTTGCAGAAAACGGCCGCAATGCACTCGACGCTTCTCTGGAAACGTTTCGGCGCCTGTTCATTCCCGGCACGGTGGCCATCGTTACCGACGTGTTGGGATTCGCAACACTGATGTTCATCCAGATCGATATCGTGCGGGAAATGGCCCTGAACGCAGTCATGGGAATGGCCGCAGTCATCATCACCAACAAGGTCATGCTACCCATCGTCTTGTCATGGGTACACCTGCCGGACGTTGCAGGATTCCGGCGCCGCGCGCACCGGCGCATCGAACTCACTGACCGCTGGTGGCACACGCTATCGGCCTTTGCCACACGCGGCCCTGCACTGGGCGTCATCGCTGTGGCAGTCACAGCCTTGGCATGGGCGCTGTACATGTACCCCCGGCTGACGATTGGAGACCAGCAGGTCGGCGTTCCGGAACTGCGCGCAGACAGCCGCTACAACCGTGACTCCCGCACGATCAGTGAAAATTTCGCAGTTGGCGTTGACCTGCTCAAGGTCCTCGCAGTATCCGGCGAGTATGGCTGCATCGATCCGGCCAACATGACGTTGATCGACCGCTTCGCCTGGCACCTGCAAAACACGCAGGGTGTGCAATCAGTGCTGTCCCTGCCTCAACTCGCGCGTCAGGTTCGCGTTGCCTGGTTTGACGGCTCGCCGAAGTGGCGCGTGCTGCCCCGCAACCAAGGTGCAATGGCCGAACTGGTGGCGCCGGTACCAACGTCGATGGGATTGAACAATCCGGACTGCAGTGTGATGCCCGTGCTGATCTTTCTTCGCGATCACCGTGCCGAAACGATCCAACGCGTGGTCGACGTTGTCGAGCGGTTTCAACGCGACAATGCCGCAGCAAGAGTCGACTTCAAGCTAGCCTCCGGCAATGTCGGCGTCATGGCCGCCACCAACGCGGAAATCCGTGATCGCGAACTGCTGGTGATCATTTGGGTCCACATGACACTGGCGCTGTTTGCGTGGCTGTCGTTCCGAACGCTGTGCGCCGTGTTCTGCATACTGACACCACTGGTGCTGTGTTCGCTGCTGACCTACGGACTGATGGCAAGCCTGGGCATCGGCATGAAGCCCGCCACCCTGCCAGTCGCGGCCTTCGGCGTCGGCATCGGTGTCGACTACAGCATCTACCTGTGGAGCGTTCTGGCATCGCAGCTGGCACAGCGAGATACGCTACGCCACGCCTACTTCGAGGCACTGCGTCATACCGGTAAAGCGGTCATTTTCACCTCCGCATCGCTGCTGCTGAGCGTCTTCACGTGGCTGTTCTCGAGCCTGCAGTTTCAGGCGGACATGGGCTTGCTGCTGTTGTTCATGTTCAGTACCAATTTGATCGGAGCGATCCTGCTGCTGCCGGCACTGGCGTGGCTCGTCGTGCGCAGTCCCGGCACAACGAGCACGCGATCTGCATAATCAAGACTGGCTCCAAGGAAAAACCGGCCCTGCCGGGAGACCAGTTTCAATGAACAATCTGACGCAGAACATCATTGTTGGCAGCAAGAGTCACGTCGCGCGCTCATTGACTCTCGCACTGCTGATGTTGGCGTCAGCCAATGCGAACGCACGCGTGACCGATGCCGAGGCCGCCAGGCTCGGAAAGGAGCTGACACCAATCGGCGCCGAGCGCGCCGGCAACGCCGACGGCACGATTCCAGAGTGGACCGGCGGACTGCCGCAACGCAAAACGCCCCGAGGCGACAATCCCCACGCCACGGACAAGCCGCTCTATGCCATCACTGCCGCAAATCTGGCACAGCACGAGGCGCACCTCAGCGAAGGCTACAAGGCACTGTTCAAAACATTTCCCGACTACCGGATGCCGGTCTATCCCAGCCGCCGTTCAGCGTCATACCCGCAGTGGTTCTACGAGGCAACACAGCGCAACGCGACCGCAGTGTCATTGACGGGCGACGGTTTCGGCTTCTGCTGTGCCGCAAAAGGTTACCCGTTCCCGATTCCGAAGAGCGGCACTGAAGTGATGTGGAACCACATCATGCGCTACAACACGAAGGGTTATCGCGGCTTTCTCGATTCGGCCGCTACTGCGGCAGACGGCGCCTACGTCGTCGAACGTGACTATGTGGAATTGTCCTACGCCTACAACAACATCAAGTCGACAGTTGATTCGCTGCGCGGCATGAACCTGTACGCCTTCACGAAGACCGTATCCCCCCCGAACAAGGCTGGCGAAGCACATCTGCTGCATGTTCCGATCGACCGCATCAAGGATCAGACCGGAGTCTGGGTGTACAGCAACAGCATCGGTCGGGCGCGACGCATCGGCGAGGTTGGATACGACAATCCGTTGTTCGACGGACTGATGACGCACGACCAACTGGACATGTTCAATGGACCGCTCGACCGTTACACGATCAAGCTGGTTGGCAAGAAAGACATGATCATTCCGTACAACAGCTACAAGCTGTATGACCCCACCATCAAGTACAAGGACATCGTTACCAAGGGTCACATCAACCAGGATCTCGCGCGCTACGAACTGCATCGTGTATGGATCATCGAGGCCGAAGTCCGACCCGGCTTCGCACATCGCTACAAGAGACGCACGTTCTATCTCGACGAGGACTCGTGGATCGTGCACGTGCAAGACATATACGACGAGCGCGACCAGTTCTGGCGCACCGCCGAATCGCACTCAATTGCTTTTGCCAACGTGCCCGTCGTAGTCAACGGCGTGCAGGTGCACTACGACCTGCAATCGCGGCGCTACGTCATCATCAACATGACCAATGAAGAACGGAAGTTGATCGAGTACGACTGGGAGGCGGATCCCGGATACTTCACCCCGTCTGGGCTCAAGCGGTTTGCGACAACGTCGCAGAAGTGACCAGTAGAGACTTCGCTCGAACGGGACCGCTGATCCATCGCAGAGGACCGTTCGGCGCCATCACTCAGAGTTCAGTCGCAATTCAGCTCACCACCCTACTCTGCTACCCAAGGACGCGAGTCACGCGGGCCCGAGACGGAGACTGAAGATGAACAAACTGCTGACCACGGTCATGGTGACGACGGCGATGCTGGCAACCTCGACCGCATTTGCAGATTCGCGATATGACGATGACTACAATGGTTACCGTGACCGCGGCGAACGCGGCAACTACGAATACGCCAAAGTGGTCAGTGCAACACCGATCTACCGCTCGGTTCGGGTCAACAATCCGCGCCAGGAGTGCTGGGATGATCGTGGCGCCTATGGCCACACGGCATACGACGATCGCGGCAATTACGCGATTGCACCGGACACTGCCGGCGCCCTGATTGGTGCTATTGCCGGTGGCGTTGTTGGACACCAGTTCGGCAAAGGCAAAGGCCGCGATGCAGCAACCGTTGCCGGCGTGCTGCTGGGTGCCGGCATCGGACACCAGGAAGGCAATCGACGCAGCAACTCGGGTTATTCCCGAACCGGGTATCAGCAGCGCTGCGATGCCCGGCAGTCCAGCTACGTCGATCAGCGTGTCGACGGCTATGACGTGACCTACAAGTTCAACGGGCGTCTCTATCACACGCAGATGCCCTATGATCCGGGCAATCGGATCGCAGTGAGCGTGGACGTTCAGCCGGTCGGCTACTAAAGTAGTTCCATGCGCACGACTTCGCCGCTTCTTCGCTTGGCCTGCGGTTGCCTGTTGATGGCAGCCGCAGGCTTGGCCACGGCCGGCGATGGCGGACGCAAGTTGCTGCCGGGCAAGGCTCCCGCCAAGATTGACCTGCGCGAGGATTTCATGCGACCTGCATCACCGCAGATTTCCCCGGCTGAAGCCGCGCGTCAGGTGCAGCGGCAACATGGCGGCCGTGTTCTGTCGGTGCAGCCGCAGGGCGGCGGTTATCGTGTCAAGGTTCTCAAAGATGGCGAAGTACGCATGTACGTCGTTGAGCCCTGAAATACGTCCACAACCTGCGCAACTCACCGAAACTCAAGGAATCTAGAACCCCATGCGTGCTCTGGTCATTGAAGACGACATCGATTTGCGGGAACAGGTAATCCGGTTCCTGACCGAAGACGGCTTTGCGGTAGACAGCGCCGCCGACGGGGACCAGGGCGCCTACATGGCCGAGGAATACCCAGCCGATGTCGCGGTGGTGGATCTGGGTCTGCCCGGCACACCCGGCATCGACATCATCCGCAGGGTTCGCAAAGCGGGACGCCGCTACCCGATTCTGATTCTGACCGCGCGCGACGGCTGGGAATCCAAGGTCGAGGGACTTGAAGCAGGAGCCGACGACTATCTGGTCAAACCGTTCCACCGCGAAGAGCTGCTGGCACGCGTACGCGCTCTGCTGCGCCGGGCTGGGGGCTGGACTTCAGCACTCCTGACCTCCGGGCCTTATGTCATCGACAGCGGCGCCAAAACCGTCGTCTGTGACGGCAAGCCGGTTGAACTGACCAGCTACGAATATCGGGTGCTCGAATACCTGCTGAATCAGGCCGGCAAGGTCGTATCCAAGCTGGAACTGACCGAACATCTGTATACCGAGGATGAGGAACGCGACAGCAACGTCATCGAGGTCTTCATCCGGCGACTGCGATCCAAGCTCGACGCCAACAATCAATACAATCCGATCACGACGATCCGCGGCGCCGGCTATCGCTGGGATCTGCCGCGCGACTGAGTGGCGGACGCCTGAATACACTCCAGATCCTGCGGCGGACCCAGTCCGCAGTCCTTGCCGGCGTCGGCAGGATCACGTTCAACTCGATGCGCGCGCGCATGCTGCTTTCGGCAGCGCTGGTGCTGACCGCTTTCGGCACCTTGTCCGGACTGACCCTCGAGCGCGCATTCCAGAGCGGCCTGCAACAGGCACAGCAGGACAAGATGCAGACACTGATCTATTCATTGCTGGGTGCTGCATCGCCTGGCGCCGACGGTGAGTTGCTGATCTCCATCGATGCGGTCCCCGACCCGCGCCTGCGCCAACCGCTGTCTGGACTGGAGGCAGCGCTGTTCAACGAAGACGGCGTCATCGTTTGGAGTTCGACGGATTTTCTCAGTCTGACCCAGCCTTCGGCACCGGCGGTTGGTGAGTGGCAGTTCGAGCGTCTGCTCGAGCCCAACGCGTTCTCGCTAGCATTCGGAATGCGCTGGATCGATGCGTCCGACGATCCCCGTCGATATACCGTTGTGGTACTTGAAGATGCCGTCGCCTACGATCGCCAGGTCGGCGTATTCCGCCGCAAACTGTGGGGCTGGCTCGGCACCTTGCTGGTGGGACTCACTGCGATCCTGTTGTTCCTGACGGGCTGGGGCCTTGCGCCGTTGCGACGTCTCGGACGTGAATTACAGGCCGTCGAGTCCGGACGCCAGCAGCAGATTGCCGGACGATACCCGGACGAATTGCAGCCACTGGCCCGTGACCTCAACACAATGATCATCAGCGAGCGCAATCAGCTCACGCGCTACCGCAATGCCTTGGGCGATCTGGCGCATTCATTGAAAACACCGCTTGCGGTACTGCGTGGAATCGAAACGCAGTCAGAGCAGAATCGCCTGATTCAGGAGCAGGTCGATCGGATGCGACACATCGTCGACCATCAACTGCGCCGGGCTGCTGCTGCCGGACGTCGCTCCCTGACCGAGCCCGTTCCGGTGCGCCCGTTGGCGGAGAAGCTGACCGCAGCGCTGACCAAGGTTTATGCTGACAAAGCCGTCGTTTTCGACAATCGTGTCGGACCCGCGGTGCGCATTCGCGCAGACCAAGCCGATCTGTATGAGCTGCTCGGCAATCTGCTCGACAATGCTGCCAAGTACGGTCGACATCACGTTCGCGTTGATGTCATCGAGGACGCCAGCCACTTCGCAATCGTCGTCGAGGACGATGGCGACGGCTTTCCCGAAAATGCAGAATCTCTATTGCAACGCGGTGCCCGCGCGGATACGCGGCAACCGGGGCAAGGACTGGGCCTGGCATCGGTTGTCGAGGTCGTGCAGGCCTATGGTGGACGGCTGCTGCTGGAACGCTCGGCGCTGCTCGGCGGGGCGCGCGTGATCGTGACGCTGGCGCCGCACTGACCCCTGATAACACACGCAGACACACGGTTTTGCGGAACCGCGGACGGCCCGACTGCCGCTGCTCGCGCTAGCCTAGCCTAGCCGGATGAAATGCTCGCGGTAGTAGCGCAGTTCGGCGATCGAATCCCGGATATCGTCCAGCGCCAGATGCGATGACTGCTTTTGAAAGCCCTTGGCAGTCTCAGGCGACCAGCGCGCACACAGTTCCTTCAGCGTGCTGACGTCCAGATTGCGGTAATGGAAAAAGCGCTCCAATCCGGGCATCCAGCGCGCCAGAAAGCGACGGTCCTGACAGATCGAATTGCCGCACATCGGTGAGGTCCCCGCCACGACCCATTCCGCCAGAAATTCGATCGTCGCGCGTTCCGCGTCCGCCTCAGTGACGGCACTTTGGCGGACCCGGTCAGCCAGACCAGACTGTCCGTGCTGGCGTGTATTCCATTCATCCATTGCCGCCAGTTCGTGCTCGGCTTGATGAATGGCGAACACCGGGCCCTCGGCCATCACGTTGAGCTGTTCATCCGTCACGATCGTCGCAATCTCGATGATGCGATGACGCTCCGGTACCAGGCCGGTCATTTCAAGGTCAATCCAGATCAAACGGTTGGCAGCAGCAGGCATGGCGGCATCAGCTCGTGGTCAGTGCTATCGTGAACTCCGACATAGTACCCGAGGCGTCTGCTTTGCATCGACGCCACGGGCTATCCAGATTCAAGCCCGTAACGCCCACCCATGCACGAAACCCTTGCCGTCGTTTTCGATTTCGACGATACCCTTGCTCCGGACACCACCAGCGGATTTCTTCGCCACAGCGGCCTGGAGGATCTCGCTGGATTCTGGAAAAACGAAGTCGCGCCGCTGACCAACGATCATGACTGGGATCCTGTACCGGCTTATCTGTATCAGATGATCCAGGCGTCGAACAGTGGAAGGATTCCACCCCTGACAGCGGAGCGGCTCGCCGATTGGGGACGCCAGGCTCCGTTGCATCCTGGCGTCGAGACCCTGTTCGAGCGGCTTTCGACTGCAGCACACGACGCGAACCCGCGCGCACATGTCGAGTACTACGTGATCTCCAGCGGCATTGGCGACATCGTGCGCAATACCCGGATCGCCGCCGCGTTCAGCGAAATCTGGGCTTCGGAATTCCACTACGGTCACGATGGCGTCGCTGCATTCCCGAAACGGGTCGTCAGCTTTACCGACAAGACTCGCTACCTGTTTCACATCCAGAAAGGCCTGATCGGCCCCAGCCACCGTGGCAAGCCGTTTGAGGTCAACCGGAAACTCAGCGACGCACAGCTGCGCGTACCCCTGAACCGCATGATCTTCGTCGGCGACGGCTACACCGATATTCCCTGCTTTTCACTGCTGCGCCAGCATCGCGGCGTTCCGATCGCGGTGTACGACCCCAACCATGAAGAAAAATGGGGCAGCGCCTATCAGTTCGTACGTGATGGCCGTGTGACCAATCTGTTGTCCGCCAACTATGCCGAAGACTCCGACCTCAGTCGCTTTCTGATCATGGCGGTGCGCAATCTGGCATCCGAGATTGCGCTGGCGGAGCGCACCTATCAGGGTTAACCGAAGCCCGGCCTGCAGCCGTCGGCAGAGCGTCCGTCAGACGATTAGAATCGCGGCCTGATCATCCGGGAAGTGCGATGTCCGATCTCTCCAAGAAAACCTGCGCACCCTGTGAAGGCGGCGTCCCGCCGCTGGACTTGGCTGCAGCGGTCAGCCTCAAGGCCCAGCTGGCGCCGCGCTGGAAGATCCTGCGTGACGGCAAGGCGATCCAGGCGGTGTTCGATTTCGACAACTACTGGCAGACCACCGCTTTCGTCAACGCCGTCGCGTGGATTGCGCATACCCAGGATCACCATCCAGACATCAGCTTCGGCTACAAGCAGTGCACGGTGCAGTACTGGACCCACGCAGTCGACGGCCTGTCGGAAAACGATTTCATCTGCGCCGCCAAGATTGACGCACTGCTGAGCTGATCTGTCAGCAGGCTGCGAGCTTCACGCTGGCGTGCGCCCGGCCAGCGCGTGCGACAGGGTTCCGCCGTCGACGTACTCCAGTTCGCCGCCCATCGGCACCCCGTGCGCGATCCGGGTGACCTTGATGCCCCGCGCGTGTGCCATCTCAATCAGGTAGTAGGCCGTCGCTTCGCCTTCCACCGACGGGTTCAGCGCCACGATCAACTCCTCGACAGGCCCGCGCTCCAGCAGCGCCGCCAGGGCCGGCAGGCCCAGCTCCTCGGGCCCGATGCCATCCAGCGGTGACAACCGTCCCATCAACACGAAATATCGTCCGCGATAGCCAGTGTTGTGCTCGATCGCGATCAGATCCGCAGGACTTTCGACCACGCAGATCTGCCCGCTGGCCTGACGCTGCGGGTTGCAGTAACGGCAGCTCTGGTCCTCGCAGAACATGCGGCAGCTCGGGCAGCGCTCGATGCCGTCCAGGGCCGCACCGATGGCAATCCCCAGCTGCGCTGCACCATCACGATCGCGATCCAGCAGATGGAACGCCATGCGCTGGGCAGACTTGGGGCCGACGCCAGGAAGCCGGCGCAGCGCATCAATCAGCTGAGTCAAACGCGGGGAATACGTGCTCACGGGCAGGTTTCAACAGCAGGTCGCACCGGCCGGTTCGGCACGGCGGTGACGGGAACGTCCGCCACCGCCATAGGATAGCCGCTTGCCGCCCGCTTCAGGGCGCGGGCGCTGGAGGATTCGCCAGCGGCTCGGTGGCCTCGGCCGCACGCAGATGGCGAGTGCCGGCATCCACCGCATAGGCGGCGCCCAGACTTTGCCCTTCGCTCGGCGCGTCAATCCGGTCGACATACCAATGTTCGCCGACCAACTGCTGCGGCGTGACATCGAGAATCAGATAACCCTTCTGCGCCAGATCGACGTACTTGATATGGGGATTCAGCAACTGCAGCACCGGCGTCAGCGGCGCCGCCTGCTCCAGGCCCGGGGACGTGATCGAAGTACAAACGAATTCGACACCGAGCGAGCCATCGCCGGTCAGCGGGTTGTACACCAGCAAATTCGCCGGATCGCGGGAAAGATCCATGGACCAGGACGTATGGATATCCCCGGTCAGCACCACCGCATTGTCCACCTGCAGGGCTTCGAGCAAGTCGAACACGCGCGTGCGCTCGGCACGGTAACCATCCCATTGGTCGGTATTGATCACCAGGCCGCCGGTACTGACCAGCGGCAGACTCTGCAGCAAGGCCTGCAGCTGCTCGACCGGAACATTGGTCAGTGCCGAGAGCTCCGGCAAGCTCGGGATCCGCAGCTGGCCGAACATGACCTGCTGACCCAACAGTTTCCAGACCGTGCCCGGTGCTGCCAGCTGCCCGCTGAGCCACGCCATCTGCTCCGACCCGATCAGGGTCCGCGCCGCGTCATTGATTGATGCAGCATCGGTCATGCCGGCCTGCAGATCGCGGTCGTACAGGCGCGTATCCAGCATCACAACATCCGCAAGGTCACCGTAACGGAAGCTGCGGTAGATTCGCTCGGGGTGCGACGGATCGACCGCTCGGATCGGCAGCCACTCGTAATAGGCCTGAATCGCCCAAGCCTTGCGCTGGGCCCAACTGCCCTCCTCGCCCTCGGCATGGTTGTTCGCACCCTCGCGCCAGGAGTTGTCTGCCGTCTCGTGGTCATCCCACACCGTAATGAAAGGATGCTGGCGGTGCGCTTCCTGCAGATCCGCGTCCGTCTTGTACTGGGCATGCCGCGTGCGGTAATCGTCCAGCGTCAGAATCTCATGCGCAGGCTGGTACTCGCGGGCATCGCCGTACTCACCACTGCCGTATTCGTAGATATAGTCGCCCAGATGCAACACGGCATCGAGGTCGGCACGCTCGGCGACGCGGCGATAGGCATTGAAGTAACCGTGCGCAAGGCTGGAACAAGACACCACGGCCAGACGCAGGCGCTCTACCGGACCTGCAGGAGCCGTCCGCGTGCGACCGATGGGCGACTGCACGTCTCCGACATTGAATCGATAGTAGTAGGTGGTCGCGGCTTGCAGCCCCTGCACATCGACCTTGACGGTGTAATCGCGGTCCGGGCTCGCGGTAGCACTGCCGCCAGTGACGCGAACACTCAGCTCGGGATCGGCGAAAACGGCATAGTCGACCGTGACATTGGAATGATCGTATCCACTGATCCGGGTCCACAGAATCACCCGATCGCTGAGCGGATCGCCGCTGGCGACCCCATGGCGAAATTCGGCAGCTCCCGAACCACCGCCACGACTGCCGACTGGATCGCTCGATCCGCAGCCGGGCACCAGCGGCAGCGCCGTCAGCGCTGCCGAGCCGAGTCCGGCGCGCTTGAGAAAATCACGGCGCGTCAGTGCCTTGGAACGCGGGGGACGACGACGGGGTCCGGACATGGCGGTGGCCTCTGGATAAGCGGCAAAAGCGTCAACACTACGTTGACGCGGGCGCGCAGCATATGACGATTTCGTGTCGGTTCAGTGACACCCGACCAGCACAAAAAGCATGCGGATCAGGACGCACGCTTGCGCAGCGTCTTTTCGTGCATGACCAGCGCCGCAATCTCTTCGATCGACATGTTCGCCGAGTTGACAAACGGAATCCCGCAACGTCGGTACAACTGCTCGGCCTGACGCAGCTCATACGAGCACTGCGCCAACGATGCGTATCGTGAACCTGGACGCCGCTCCGAGCGAATCTGCGACAGCCGCTCGGCATCAGACGTCAGCCCGAAACAGCGCTTCTCCAGCCCGCGAAGCGATGACGGCAGTTTCTGTTGCTCCAGATCGTCCTCGGTCAGCGGGAAGTTCGTCGCATACAGACCAAACTGCAGGGCCAGATACATGCTGGTCGGCGTCTTGCCACAGCGCGACGGCGCGATCAGGATGATCTCGGCACGGCTCAGATCGCGGGTCGAAGCACCGTCGTCGTGCTCCATGGCGTAATTCATCGCCTCGATTCGCGCCGAATACCGGCGCTGGTCGGACAATCCATGCGCCAGACCTTGCGCATGGGTGGAAGCAACCCCCAGTTCCGCCTCGACCTGGGTGATGAACAGATCGAACAGATCCAGGAACAGGCCATTGACCTTGCGCAGGACAACTCGAGCCTCATCGGTCACTGTGGTACTGAACACCAGCGGCCGCAATCCCGTCTGTTCGCCGACGAAATTGATATAGTCCACGGTGCTCTGCGCCCGCTCGGCGCTGTTGATGAATGGCAGGGTGGTTTTTTCGAAATCCTGACCGTCGAATTGGGTCAGCAGCGTGTTGCCAAGGGTCTCGGCCGTAATGCCGGTGCCGTCGGAAACAAAAAATACGGGGCGTGCGGAGCTCATCGGCAAACTATGTCACGGACATCGTGCCCGGCATAGCACCATTCACGATTGATCAGCATTGGGTAAGGCATGAGCAACAACGTCCTGTGGTACTCCGAACTGGGCATGAACGACGTCGAAATCGTCGGCGGCAAGAATGCCTCACTCGGCGAAATGATCGCCAATCTGGCCCAGTCGGGTGTGACGGTCCCCAACGGATTTGCCACCACGGCCTCGGCGTATCGCGAATTTCTCGCGCACGAAGGCCTGGCGGACCGGATCAAGGAGATGCTGGACAGCCTCGATATCGAGGACGTTCAAACACTGGCCCGCACCGGCAAGACCATCCGCGAACTGGTCGCCGCCGCCCCGTTTCCAGCGGCGCTTGAAGCCGACATCCGCAGCCACTATGCCGAGCTGGTCGCAGAATCGGGCGCCGAGATCTCCGTCGCCGTACGCTCCTCCGCCACCGCGGAAGATTTGCCGGACGCCTCATTCGCCGGTCAGCAGGAAACCTTCCTGAATGTCCACGGCATAGAGAATGTGCTGCACGCGATCAAGGAAGTCTTCGCGTCGCTGTATAACGACCGCGCGATCGCCTACCGCGTGCACCACGGCTTCGAGCATTCCGCCGTCGCCCTGTCGGCCGGCATCCAGCGCATGGTGCGCTCTGACCTCGGCGCCAGCGGCGTCCTGTTCACGATGGACACCGAATCCGGCTTCCGTGATGCCGTCTTCATCACTGCCGCCTACGGCCTCGGCGAGGCTGTGGTCCAGGGTGCGGTCAACCCGGATGAGTTCTATGTCTACAAGACCGGCCTGCGCGCCGGGCGCCCCGCGGTGCTGCGCCGCGGCCTGGGTGAAAAAGCCCGCAAGATGGTCTACACCACGGATCGCACCGTCGGCAAGACCATTGAGTTCGTCGATGTCGCGCCGGCTCAGCGCCAGCAGTTCTGCATCACCGACGCCGAAGTCGAGTCCCTCGCCCGCCAGGCCGTGACGATCGAAGAACACTATGGTCGGCCGATGGATATCGAGTGGGGCAAGGATGGCGTCGACGGCAAGCTGTACATCCTGCAAGCGCGCCCCGAGACGGTTAAATCGCGCACATCGGCCAACGTCCTGCGCCGTTACAAGCTGAAGGGTCAGAGCCAGCGCCTGATTGAAGGCCGCGCCATCGGCCAGAAAATCGGCGCAGGCCCGGTCCGCATTCTCAGTTCGATTGCGCAGATGAATCGCGTCCAGCCGGGCGACGTCCTGGTGACCGACATGACCGATCCCGACTGGGAGCCGATCATGAAGCGTGCCTCGGCGATCGTGACCAACCGCGGCGGCCGCACCTGCCACGCCGCGATCATCGCGCGCGAACTCGGCATTCCCGCGGTCGTCGGCTGCGGCGACGCCACCGAGCGCCTCACCGACGGAAATCCGGTCACGGTGTCCTGCGCCGAGGGCGACACCGGTTATGTCTACGACGGCAACATCGACTTTGCGGTCGACGAGGTCGCACTCGACAGCATGCCGGATCTACCGGTCAAGATCATGATGAACGTCGGCACGCCCGAACAGGCCTTCGACTTCGCCGCGCTGCCCAATCACGGTGTCGGTCTGGCGCGTCTGGAATTCATCATCAACCGCCAGATCGGGATTCATCCGCAGGCGCTGCTTGAACTCGACAAACTGCCTCCCGAAGAGCGCCGCATCATCGATCCGATGATCGCACCCTACGGCTCGCCGGTGGACTACTTCGTCAAGCGTCTGGCCGAAGGCGTTGCGACGATTGCTGCCGCGTTCGCGCCCGAGCCGGTCATCGTGCGCCTGTCCGACTTCAAGTCCAACGAATACGCCAACCTGATCGCCGGACAGCGCTACGAGCCGCACGAAGAAAATCCGATGATCGGCTTCCGCGGGGCCTCGCGCTACATCGCCGAGAGTTTCCGTCCTTGCTTCGAGCTCGAATGCCGCGCGCTGAAATTCGTGCGCGACGAAATGGGCCTGACCAATGTCAAGGTCATGATTCCGTTTGTACGCACGCCGGACGAAGCCCGTCAGGTCGTCGAGATTCTCGCCGCCAACGGTCTGAAGCGCGGCGACAATGGGCTCGAACTGATCATGATGTGCGAACTGCCTTCCAATGCCGTACTGGCTGACCAGTTCCTGGAGTACTTCGACGGCTTCTCGATCGGTTCCAACGACATGACCCAGCTGACGCTGGGGCTGGATCGTGACTCTGGGCTTGTGGCGCATCTGTTCGACGAGCGCAACGATGCCGTCAAGGCCATGCTGCACATGGCGATCCAGGCCTGCCGCAAACAGAACAAGTACATAGGCATTTGCGGCCAGGGCCCTTCCGACCATCCGGATCTGGCGCGCTGGCTGCTCGATGAGGGTATCGAATCGATGTCGTTGAATCCCGACACCGTGGTCGAAACCTGGCTGTTCCTGGCCGGGCAGAAAGCATGAGGAGAGCGGTCGCGCTGCTTATAGCCGCGCTGCTGACACCGACGTCCAGCGCGATCGCACGCGATCGCGCTGGCGACTTCGACTATTGGGTTCTGGCCCTGAGCTGGTCGCCGCAGTACTGCAAGAGCAACCCGGCGGAGTCCGAGTGTGTGGAGCCGCGCGCCTTTGTCGTTCACGGCCTGTGGCCGCAGCATGAGCGCGGATATCCGGACTACTGCGGCAGCCGCTCCGAAGAAGTTCCGGACGCGCTTGAGGAACGCATGCTGGAATGGATGCCCAGCAAGGAACTCGTGCGCTACCAGTGGCGCAAACACGGCAGTTGCAGCGGCATGTCGATGGATCAGTACTTCCAGAACGTCGAGCGCGCCTACCGGCGCTTGGTCATGCCGCCGGATTTCCGCGATCCCGAGGACTACATCGAAACCTCGGTACCCGCGATCGAGGACAAGTTCATTGAACTCAACCCCACGCTCGACCATGACGGTATTGCGCTGCAGTGCTCCGGCCGCTGGCTCAAGGAGATCCGGATCTGCCTCGACAAGGCATTGCAGCCACGCGCGTGCGGCGACGATGTACGTGATCGCTGCAACGCATCCGAAGTCGTCGTTCGGCCGCTGCGCAACTCGCGACTTCGCCAGTAATAATTCCGTTCAAAAAGACACTTCCATTGCGTCTCTGTTTAGGTATAATGCGCGCCCCTAGCGTGTGGGGCTATAGCTCAGCTGGGAGAGCGCTTGCATGGCATGCAAGAGGTCGTCGGTTCGATCCCGACTAGCTCCACCAAAGTTTGTTGTCCCCATCGTCTAGAGGCCTAGGACATCGCCCTTTCACGGCGGTAACCGGGGTTCGAATCCCCGTGGGGACGCCAATAAAGAAAAACCCACCGTCAGGTGGGTTTTTTTTGCCCGTACGATCATGAGGCGAGCCCGCCAGGGCTCGCCTCGTCACGAATCTAGAACGAGAAGCGGAAACCGGCTTTGAACTCGCGCAGATTGACCCTGCTGTGGTTGTCGCCATTGAGGTTGCTGTAGCGATATTCGGTAAAGATGCCGGCCGGCCCCGGCGTCCAGTCGAAGCCGAGCAGGTACTCACCGCCATCGAGGTTGTCGTCGTCATCGACGTTGATGTAACCGGCCCCCATGTAGGCGCCCAATCCTTCGACGATCGCCTGATCGTATTCAAAATGGATTCCGTAGCCGTCACGATGGTTTTCTAGTGACAGCACGCTCGAATCCAATTGATGTGTCATGCCAACGTACTCGGCACGCAGCTTGACGACACTGCGCGCCGCTGCGATCGGAGCGGCATAGCCAAACCCCGCGCGGTATTCGGTCACATCCAGGTCAACGCCCCGCGCATCCGTCGGAACGTACTGCGCTTCGAGTTGCAGAAAGGTGCCTTCGATCAGTCCCGCCATGTACCGCAAGCCGCCACCGATGCCGTCAAAGTCCTCGGTATTCCGACCGTCGATCGTCAGCGCCGCCCCATAGACATCAAACTTGCCGAAAGTTTCATCGGCGGTCGCGGCCGTGCTCACCGTCACCATGGTCACCGCTGCAAGCAATGATCGAGCTTTCATATGTTCTCCTGGGTCTTCGCAATGCATTCAATTTCGCACGAGCATAGCGCATGCACGTGGAATGCATCCAAGTCGCCGGAGCTCAGCCAGACGCCATGCAGAGGGCGCTATGCGCCCTGACTGAATACCGGCCAGCTGTCGACAATGCGGCCCTCGGCATAAACCGCAATGTCGCCGAACTCCAGGAAGACGAATTCGCTCTGGTGCGGCCGATAAAACACAAAGTCGTCAACGGCCAGCTGCACCTGCGCAGACCCGTTGAGCATTTCCTGGTTGGTGGAGTGCCCCCAGATCGCGTTGTGCTGCAGCCCCGGAGGCGAAACCGTATCGGCATGCCAGTAGCCACCGTAGGTATAGAACGTCCGGGCGGCATTCGGATCCCAGCTCGAAAACAGCCCGGTCATCGACTCCAAACCGGGCAGATCGGTTCGATCCAGCGCTTTGAGCACCGGCGTGGCGATATATGCTGCCGGGCGGTGATCGGCCAGCGTCGGCTTGTCAAAGTCGGTGGGCATCACCAGGCCCGATCCCATCGACACTTCATTGCACGGCGACGCGTCGGTATAAAGCTCGTAGGTCGAGCTGCCACCGGCATTGAGCACCAATGCATCTGGATCAAAGTCCGATCCCAGCAGCTCGCGTGCCACATCGACGCACGACGAGTACTGCGCCATCGCCTTATCCAGCGCCTTTTGCGGCCCACCGAGAATTCCGGGCATTTTCGACGCATGCGCTTCATAACCCATGAAGCCGGAAAATCGCATCGATGGCTCCGCCTTGAGAACCTGAATCACCTCGGCCACAGCCTCGGCCGTGCGGAATCCGCCACGATGCAGCCCGATGTCGAGCTCAAGGTTCACTCGCATTGGCGCACTGCCTGCCGCGACGTTGGCTCGCGCCAGATCACGGTATTCCTGCAAGCGCTGCGTCGTGTCGATCAGCCAGTCGACCTGTGCCGCAGGGTCGAACACGGTGGCGTCGGTCAGGTGCTCGAAGAACCGCGCCGCCGCGCCGATCGGCATCGGCTTGCCGACCAGCAAGCTCGCATCCGGCATCTGCTTTGCCACCAGATTCAGAAAGGGCTGGTGAAACACCATCAGACGGTCAGTCCCGGTCAGCTGCCGCACGGTACGGATCAGGTCCAGACTTGGCAGCGATTTAGCAACGATGCGGTAGTGCTTGCTTTTCGGCAGGTTCGCCTTCAGGCGGCCAATGTTGTGCAGCAAGGACGCACGATCGATGACCAATGTCGGGCGGAACAGGCCGGCGTCGCGCAACGCAGTCTGCATGCGCAGAAACGCCTCATTGTGCCCTCCCCCAAGTTCACGCGGCTTCAGTGCGACTGCTGCGGCGACCGGGGCTAGCAGTGCAGCGCCGAGTAGCGCACGACGGCGCCGGTTGACGGGTTGATTAGACAAGACCGAATACCTTTTTCAGATGCGCGTTGAGCATTCGGCCCTGGGGATCTAGCGCCTCGCGAACCGATTGGAACTGTTTCCAGTTGGGATAGCGCCGACTCAGCACATCAGCTCCCAGCGTATGCATCTTGCCCCAGTGTGGCCGACCTTCGACCGGCTGATACAGCGCCTCGATATCACTAAAGTATGGCAGCGGGTCCTCGGCGAAATACCGATGAACCGCAATCGATCCGGAATGCGTGTGACCGGAAAATGGACTCAGCCATGCGTCGTCGCCACGCACGACGCGAACCTCGATCGGGAAAAAGACTTCGCTGTGTTTCGACTCAACGCGCTGGCGGACCTGCTTGAGCGTCGGCAGCAGATGCTCGCGATCAAAGTGATATTCCATTTCGTTGAAGCGCACCGCCCGGTCCGACGGAAAAATCCGATACCAGACGTCCACCGCCTCTTCCGGTTGATAGTCCGCAGTCGCGCGGTTCAGCAACCAGCGCCGCGCTCCGGGCCACCAGCCCAGTACGTCACGCAGTTTCTTCATCTGCATGACCGCATCGTTATCCGGCTCGGCCGTGCGCGGGCGCAGGGGCTCGTCGGTCGGATTGATCGTGATCGCCACTCCGCTATCGCAGTTGGGCAGGAAGTACATCTCGAAACTGTGATTGGCCGCGGCAAGCTCATCGAAGCGTTCGATCAGCTGATCCACCGGCTCCAGCCAGACTTTGCGCTTGAGCCGATGGGTCGGCACATTCTGGAACGTCACCTGGGTGATCACGCCCAGGCTGCCCATGGAAACACGCGCAGCATCGAAGATCTCAGGATGCTGAGTACGACTGCAGTCGAGCACGTCTCCGGATGGTGTCACCAGCCGTAACGCGGTGATGAACGAATGCAGGGCGCCCAGCTCGGCGCCGGTTCCGTGTGTGCCGGTGCCAATGGCACCACCAATCGACTGCTCGTCGATGTCAGGCATGTTCTGCAGTGCTTGCCCGACACCGTCGAGGACTTCGCCGATCTGCCCAAGCTTGGTCCCTGCACCAAAACTGGCAGTCATCGCTGCGGCATCGTGCGACAACAGACCGGAAAAATGACGTAGCGACACAATGGTGCCATCGGTCGGCACCAGCGGCGTGAACGAATGACCGGCGCCGACCGGGCGGATGGGGCCTGCACCTGTTTTCAACAGCTCAGCGAGCTCGTCTTCTGACTTGGGTGACGTTCGCGACTGCGGCAGGCAATGCTGGTATCCGGACCAATTCTGCCAGGGAATACGGCGTTTTCCGTCGGGGCCGACGCTGGTCACCGGTGCTTTCGGCATCTCGGAGGCACCATGGTCGTCGCACGCAGTCAGGCCACCGGCCAAGGCCGCACTGAACGTTGCGGCCAAAAATTCTCGTCGGTTCATTCCGTTCCCCATGAGGCGGTCAATCGGCCTTCGACATGAAATCGATCAGCGCCAGAAAATCATCCTCGCTGCAGTCCATGCAGGACCCCAGCGGCGGCATTCCCTTGTAGCCGTTGATCGTGTGATCGAGCAGTATTTCAGTGCCCTGTGCAAGACGCGCCGCCCAGTCAGCCGGGCGTCCGGATTGCGGCGCACCACTCAGCGGCGCGGTATGACATGCCTTGCAGGTCTGCTCGTACAGACGCGCGAGATCGGCATCAGCCGGCAGTCGGGCAACGAGTGCCGGATCAGCCGCCGCCGGCGCAGAAGGGACAGATTCCTTTCCACAGCCAACCAGCCCCGTTGCCGCAAACATCACCAGTGCAATCAAGCCTTTTTTCATTGTTATCCGCATCGAAGTCATCAGTGGAGTAGTCGCCGTCATGGCCCGACGCCGTCATAACGCAAGTTCCATACCGTCGGTATGCTTTTTGCGATCGTATGGATATGATCCGTCGCACGTCAACGCTCCGTGCCCGCATGGGGCTGACTTTCCTACTCCAAGCTCGATGACCCGCCGCTATTCTCCCGCCTGATGATCACCTGGCTCACCCAACGGCAATGGGAATCCCTGTTTGCCATCGCTGAACTCGCATCCGTACCGTCGCTTGCGTGGATGCTGGTTGGCGCCGCACTGATGGTGGCGCGCATCGGATCCGGGCGCGGCAGCAGATTGCTCCGTCTCGTTTCCACTTTGGCGCTGATGGCACTGACACTGCTGCTCATGTCGTGCTGGCTGAGTGCCGATCTGACGGCAGACCCTGTACTTGCACAGCATCTGCGTCGGATCGCATTCCAACTCGGATTCAATGTATTGATCGGTGCAGGTATCGCCGCCGGGTCTTTGCTGCTAATGCTGACTGCAGGCATGCGGCTGTGGGGCGAACGCCCTCATGAGAAGACGGCATGCTGAGCCGCCGACAGCTGCTGGGGTGGTCAGCCGCCGGCGCAGCCGCAGCGGCGGCGCGCAGCTTTTCGTCCGGCTCAGCCATGAGCGTCAGGAACGCGTCTTGGTCCGAGGTCCGCGCCGGTTTTGCGTTTGCATCGACGTCGAATGCGCCGATCCCGATGAACGCAGCCAATCTGTGTCCGGCGCTGAGCATGGTGACCGACCGCGTTCACGCGGCCGCCCAGCGCCTCGATCTGGACGCCTCGTTTCATCATCGCCTGCTGTATCAGCAGACAGAACGTGCCGCTCTGGGGCCGATGCTGGAACGACACCTCGGCATCGCGCACAAAGAAGATGTGGCACTGGTCCGTAACACCAGCGAAGCGAATTCGATTGTCGTGAATGGACTGCCCCTCACGCGCGATGATGAAGTTCTTCTCTGGAGCCAGAATCATCACACCAACAACCGCAGCTGGGCCTACCGCGCACAACGTGACGGCTTCGCCATCCGCGTGGTTGATCTGCCGACCGATCCAGTCGACGACACTGCACTGATCGCGCCGTTCCTCAGCGTGCTGACACCCAAGACCCGCGTCGTCAGCTTCAGCCACATCTCCAATACCAGCGGCTTGCGCTTGCCAGCCGCTGCGCTGTGCGCAGCGATACGCGAAGTTCGCCCCGACATCTACATTCATGTCGATGGCGCACAAAGCTGGGGCGCCGCCGCGCTCAACCTGGCGGCAATGGACTGCGACAGCTATGCCGCCAGCGCTCACAAATGGCTCGCCGGTCCGCGCGAACTGGGCATTCTCTATGTGCGCCCCGCGTGGGCGGCACGCATGCACGCCAACACCATCGGTTACGACTATCGATTTGACTACCCGGAAGCCGACCTTCCACAGACCGCGGCGCGATTCGAGTGCCTGGGACAACGCAACGACGCCGCACTCAGCGGCTTGAACGCGGCGCTGCAATTCCATCTGGATCTCGGCCCGGAACGAATCGAGGCACGCATCTCCGAACTCGGCCGCCAACTGCGCGAGAAACTGCGCCAGATCGGCCTGACGGTGTTGACGCCGTCAAACGAGCGCTACGCCCTGGGAGTCACTGTCGTTGATGTCGGCCCAAGCGACGCAATGAGCGCCTTTCGTTCGCTCTACGAAACACGACAGATTTCGGCCGCTTTCATTCACGAACATCGCATTGTCGGCGACATCGAACGCATTGCCGCTGATCAGCCCCTGCCGCTGTATCTGCGGCTGTGCCCGCACATTTGCAATGACGAAGCGGATATTGAGCGCGCCACAACCGCGGTGGCGCAGATCGCAGGCCGCGCATGACTACAGCAACACGCCGCCCGTCGCGTCGGGGCCAGCAAACCCGTGAGCGCATGCTCGAAGTCGCCGAGGCACTCTTTGTCGAAGAGGGGTATCAGGGCGTCAGCATCGATCGCATTGTGCAGCAAGCCGGCGTCACCAAAGGCGCCTTTTACCACCATTTCAACGACAAGCTTTCTGCGTTCCTGGCCGTGTTCGAACGAATCGACCGCGAAATGTCCGATCTGGTGATGGAAGCTGCGCTCACCGGCACAACCCCGCTCGACATGATTCGCCGCGGCATGCGGCGCAATTTTGAATTGTGCATCCAGCCACGCTACGGCCGTCTGGTGTACATCGAGGGACCCGCAGCGCTCGGCTGGCATGAGTGGCTGCGTATCGACTCAAAGCTTGCCGGCGCGATCATCAACACCGGGCTGCAAGCCGGCAGAGACAGCGGCGAGCTGCGCTCTCCGTCGCTGAGCGCGCTGTCAACATTGCTGCTTGGCGCAATTCTGCAGGCCAACGTCGCAATTGCGGGCGCCGATAACGCCGCAGCCACGTGCGCCGAGCTGGCCACGGAAATGGATCACCTTTTGCAGTCCCTTCACCACCAGAGTTTCAAAGAGAAGACATCATGAATCCTCGGCAGCTGCTGATTGCCACTGCATGCCTGTTTGCAACTGCAGTGTTCGCAAAGGACGACGATCTGGACTTCTTGTTCGAAGACACTGCACCCGAGCAAACTTCTCAAGCGCCTGCAGACGCGCCACCTGCAGAACCGCAACCCGAGGCTGGAACACAACCGTCAGCGGATGAACCACAGCCTGAGACGAGCGCAGCAAGCGAGACTGACGAGCCGATCATCCCCGACGTTGTGCCCGTGGCCCCGTTGCGCGAAGAGCCGCAACCCACGGTGGTCGCTGCGCCGCCGCGCCGGCAGATTGAAGAAATCGTGGTCACCGCGCAGAAGACTGAACAGTCGCTGCAGGACGTGCCACTGTCAGTGACCGCACTGAGCGGCGATTTCATCAAGAATACCGGCGCTGCGGATCTGACCGACGTCGCCGCCTATGTCCCGAACGTCCGCGTCGATACCGACGACCCGGGCTCGCCGCAGGTATTTATCCGCGGCTTTGGCACCAATACATTCAATCCGAGTTTTGAAAGTTCGGTCGGCTTCGTTCAGGACGAAGTCTTTTTTGGACGCGGCGGCTACTTCACCGAATCGATGTTCGACATCGATCGCATCGAGGTTCTGCGCGGTCCACAGGGAACCTTGTTCGGCAAAAACACCATCGCTGGCGTATTCAACGTCACCAGTGCTGGCCCCACCGAGGAGTTCTCCGGTGATGCCCGTTACACCACGGGATCGTATGGGGACCGCCGCATTGAGGTCGGAATGGGCGGCATGCTCACCGACTGGGCCGGAATCCGGGTATCTATGCTTGACCGCAAGTCCGATGGGCAGCTGTACAACACCTATCTGAATCGTGACGAAGAGAAGCTGGATCAGCGCGCTGAACGCCTGAAGCTGAAGCTTTACGCATCAGACTCCGTCGACATGGAGCTGACCGTGGTCGACTCGGACACCAGCATCGCGTTCTGGCCGTATCAGCTGTACAAACTTGACGCCGGCAGTCTCGCCTACCTGCGCACATTCGATCCCGAAGTTGAAGATCAGCCCAATGATCTGACCTCCATGGATACGGTCGGTTATCTGAACAAAGGCTCGACGACGGCAGGCCTCAAGACCAGCTGGGCGATGGGTGATCTAGGCGGCATTCAGGACTTCGAATCCGTTCTTGTAGTCGGCATCTCGCAGTTCTACATCGATCAGCTGAATGATCTGGATGTATCTCCTTCGGATATCGCCCGCCTCGACAGCCACGAGGATCACGATCAGCGCACGGTGGAACTGCGCTTCACCGGACATAGCGACGGCTTGTTCGGCCTAGGCGATCGGCTCGAGTTCGTCAGTGGCCTGTACTATTTCGACTCCGACTACGCCATCAACGCAAAGGTCATTGCCGGACAGGATCTTGGCTCCTACGCGGTTACCGGTGATGCACTAGAGTTGATTTCCGGCACCAGCTTCGGCGGACTGTTTGGCGGGATCAGCCTTCCGGGCTTGCCACTGCTCGGAACCATTACCTCGCCACTGGTCGGAGACGACTACTACGGCTTCGATTACACCCAGGGCATCACTGCCTACGCCGCCTTTGGCCAATTCACTTGGTATCTGAATGACCATTGGGCCATCACACCAGGCATTCGTCTCAATCGCGAGAGCAAGGATGTGTTTGCTCAAGGCGGTGGTCACTGCCGAACCGAAGCGCTGGAGACCTGCATCATGCAGGCACTGGTGCAGGGCAATCCGTATGACTATCCCAACTTGCGACGCAATGAGTCCGACATTTCGCCCAAATTCGTACTGCAGTACTACTGGAATGACGACCTGAACTTCTACACGAGCTACGCGCGTGGCTACAAGAGTGGTGGCTTCAACGCGATCTCATTCACCGGCGAGGATATCGAGTACGAACCTGAAACCGCCCAGACTTACGAGCTGGGCATGAAGGGGAAATTCTTCGACAGCACGCTGAGTCTGAATACAACCCTGTACCGCACGGAGTTTGACAACCTGCAGGTCCTTGCCTTCAACGGCTTCTTCTTCGATGTCAGCAACGCCGCATCTGCCTACTCCCAAGGCCTCGAAGCCGACTTCATGTGGCTGACTCCATTTGAACCTCTGAGCATCAGCGGCTCGCTGGGCATCCTCGACGCCCGCTACAAAGGCTACGACAGCGCGCCGGCTCCATACGGCTCAGCGCAGGATACGCAGGACTTGAGTGGCAAGCGCATCGCATTCGCACCGAGCAAGACCGCGACACTGACGCCAACGCTGTCATTGCCGCTGTTCGCAGGTCTGGTGACGCAGCTGAGCGTCGACGTGCTGTATCAGGGCGACCAGTACACAGACACCGACCTCGACCCGAATACCTACGTCGATGATTACACCATGTATTCGGCGCGCATCAGCCTCAGCGACGAACAAGGCTTGTGGGCGGTGACGTTCGGGGGCAGCAATCTGACTGATCGCCGCGTTCTGAATCAGGTCACCGACGCGACATTCTTCCCCGGCACCTACTTCGCACAACTGGGCGGCGGACGCCAGTTGTTCGGCAGCATTTCAATCAACTGGTAAGCGGTTCCGGCACAGCACAGCCCGCACAAACGACGAAGCCCCGCCATTAGGCGGGGCTTCGCATATCAGCCGGACAGAAGCAAATCAGGCCGCGGTGCTTTTGGCCGAACCCGCACTATCGGCGTTTTCATAGACGATAAAGGGCTTGGCTTCACCGCGGACCACAGCGTCGTCCACCACGACCTTGCTGACGTTCTGCATCGACGGCAGATCGTACATAACGTCGAGGAGAATATTCTCCATGATCGTGCGCAAACCGCGAGCGCCGGTCTTGCGCTCCTTCGCACGCAGCGCAATCGCGTGTAAGGCCTCTTCGCGAAACTCCAGCTGCACACCTTCCATGTTGAACAGCTTGGCGTACTGCTTAATCAGCGCGTTCTTCGGCTCCTTGAGGATCGCCATCAGCGCTTCCTCATCAAGCTCTTCTAGCATCGCCATCACTGGCAGACGTCCGATGAACTCGGGAATCATGCCGAACCGGATCAGATCGTCCGGCTCGACACGCGCCAGCAGCTTGCCAACGTGGGCACTGTCCTTTTCCGACTTCACGTCGGCAGAGAAGCCGATGCTGGTCCGCTCGGTACGGGCTTGAACCACCTTGTCCAGACCTGCGAACGCACCGCCGCAAATGAACAGGATGCTGGCCGTATTGACCTGCAGGAACTCTTGCTGCGGATGCTTGCGCCCACCCTGCGGCGGCACACTGGCAGTCGTGCCCTCGATCAGCTTCAGCAACGCCTGCTGCACGCCCTCACCTGAAACGTCGCGGGTGATGCTGGGGTTTTCGGATTTACGTGAAATCTTGTCGATCTCATCGATATAGACAATGCCGCGCTGCGCCTTGTCGACGTCGTAGTCGCACTTCTGCAACAGGCGCGCGATGATGTTCTCGACATCCTCGCCGACATAACCGGCTTCGGTCAGCGTCGTGGCATCCGCAATCGCGAACGGCACATCCAGCAATCGCGCCAGAGTCTCTGCCAGCAACGTTTTGCCCGAACCGGTCGGACCGATCAGCAGGATATTGGACTTTGCGATCTCGACGCCATCAGCCGAACCCTTCAGCGACAGGCGCTTGTAGTGGTTGTAGACGGCAACCGACAGAATCTTCTTGGCCGTATCCTGACCGATCACGTATTCATCAAGTACCGCGCGGATTTCCTGCGGCTTGGGCAGTCCCTTGGCATGCGGCTTGGCGTGAACTTCCTCGCGAATGATGTCGTTGCACAGATCGACGCATTCGTCGCAGATGTACACCGACGGACCCGCGATCAACTTGCGGACTTCGTGCTCGCTCTTGCCGCAAAACGAACAGTACAAAACGCGTCCGCTGTGTGATCCGCTCCGTGTCTCGTTGGTCATCTTCCATCCTCATCCGGGCAATACCACCCGGCGACACCTGTATAGCACAGTGTCATTTTGCTGCAAAACCTGAACCGCAGACTGGCCTTCAAGCGGCCGAGCCGCCCCGTTCGGCCAGAATATGGTCGATCAGACCGTACTCCTTGGCGCTTTCCGCACTCATAAAGAAATCGCGCTCAACGTCGCGCTCGATCTTGTCGATCGGCTGACCAGTGAATTCCGACATCATTCGGTTCAGGCGCTCGCGCAGAAACAGGATTTCCCGCGCCTGAATTTCGATGTCCGATGCCTGCCCCTGCGCCCCCCCCGACGGCTGGTGAATCATCACCCGCGCATTGGGCAATGCGAAGCGCTTGCCTTTGGTGCCCGCCCCAAGCAGGAATGCGCCCATGCTCGCAGCCTGTCCGATGCACATCGTGCTGACGTCCGGCTTGATGAAACGCATGGTGTCGAAAATCGACAGCCCCGAGGTAATGACTCCCCCGGGAGAATTGATGTACAGGTGGATGTCCTTGTCCGGATTTTCCGACTCAAGGAACAGCAGCTGCGCAACCACAAGATTGGCCACGTGGTCCTCGATCGGACCGACGATGAACACCACCCGCTCCTTCAACAGGCGCGAAAAGATGTCAAAGGCACGCTCCCCGCGCGCAGTCTGCTCAACCACCATCGGGACGAGGTGCTGGGCACGGGTCAGAATATCGGTCATGCGAATCCCTGGCTCATCGGCATAGCCGGCCGCGAGGCCGGGCAAGGCACGCTCCGAAGCCACACAGGGTGGCTTCGGAGCGCTCGGTACGATATTACGATTGGGGCGCCTGTTGTGGTTTCAACAGCTCGTCCAGGCTGGTGACCTTCTCGGTCACAACCGCACCACTGACCAAGGCATCGACCACCTGCTCTTCCAGGGTCATTGCGCCCAGACCCTGCATCAGATCCTGACGCGAGCGGTAATAGGCGCGAACCTGATCAGGCTGCTCGTAGTCTGCAGCAATGCTATCCAGTGTGCGCTCAAGTCGCTCGGGATCCAGCTTGATTCCCTTGGACTTGATGACCTCGCCAATCAGCAGGCCCAGCGCCACACGACGGCGTGCTGTCTGCTCGAACAGCGCGTCCGGCAGCAGCTCGCCGAGCTTGCTCGGATCAACCTTCGCCATGTTCATGCGAGCAGCTGCTTCCTGGCGCAACTGCGGAATTTCTTGCTGCAGCGCGACTTCGGGCAATTCCAGCGGGTTGGCCGCCAGCAAGGCATCCAGAACCTGTCCTTTCAGTTTAGTCGTCACCGCCTTGTCACGCTCTTTTTCCAGCGCGGTCCGGCACTTCTGGCGCAAACCCGCCACGCCTTCCTCACCGGACACGGAATGCGCCTTCAGAAACTCGGCGTCAACCTCCGGCAGCTTGGGTTCACTGACGTCTTTCAGCGTCACTTCGAACTGCGCTGTCTTGTCGCGCAGATTCTCAGCGCGATAGTCAGCCGGGAAATGAACGTCGACGACGAAATTCTCGCCGGCCGCATGGCCGACAATGCCATTTTCCAGGTCCGGCAGGAACTGGCTGGAACCAAGCTCCATCGAGACGTCCTTGCCTTCGGAACCGGCAAATGCCTCGCCATCAATCTTGCCGAGAAAATCGACCGTGACCTTGTCGTTTGCCTGTGCAGCTCGCGTGACCGCCTCGAAGGTCTTGCGCGCCTTGCGCAGGTTCTCGATCAAGGTGTCCACATCCGCCTCGGTCACTTCCACGACCGGGCGCTCAACCGCAAGCGTCTCCAGAGGCTGCAGAGCAACTTCCGGGTAGACCTCGAAATGCGCCACATATTCCAGCGGCTCACCGACCTTCTCGACCGTGATGTCAATCTTCGGCTGCCCTGCCGGCTCGACACCGGCTTTCTGCAGCGCTTCAGAGTAGGTCTGCTGCACGATGTCAGACACCGCATCCATGCGCGCCGATTCACCATACTGCTGCTCGATCACCTTGCGCGGTGCCTTGCCCGGACGGAAGCCCGGCAGCTTGGCGCGGCTGGCATATGACTGCAGCCGACTATCGAATGCCTTGGCAACACGCTCGGCGGGCACTCGCACATGCATTTCCCGGCGAAGACCGCCCGGCGAATTCACATTCACTTCCATTCTTCAAGACTCGGTATGGGATCTAATGATGAACAGCAACGCATTGGTGCGAAAGGAGAGACTCGAACTCTCACGCCTCTCGGCGCTGGAACCTAAATCCAGTGCGTCTACCAATTCCGCCACTTTCGCGAAAGCCGGGCAGTATACCAGCGGCATCGCGGCATAAGCTCGCCAGCAGGCGAAAACTGATTCCGCTGTTTGACTTATTGTTGCGAATGACTATCATTTCTATAACGTTCTACCGGAGCATCTGATGTCCAGCCTGACACCGAGCACCCTGTCGCCCAGAACATCCGAAGCCGACGCCACGCCAACACAACTGCGCTCGGTCCGTATCAGCAGCGACGAGCTGCTGCGTGGCGCACGTGAGATCGTGATCGAACATCGCGGCGAAGAATATCGCCTGCTGCGAACCCGAAATGACCGGCTGATCCTGAACAAATAACTCTCTAGCGATCAGGATCGGTCGCAATTTTCTGAAGCTCAGCAACAGGATCGCCCTTGTAACCACCCAAGCTGCGGTTGGATCGGCTACGCTGCCTCCATCCGTCACTCGCATGGTCTGGTGATGTGAATCCGCAGTGCCACACCGATGCCCTCAGCTTCCATTCGATCCACTATCTCACTGCTGACACTGTGTACCGCGATTGGCGTCGTAACCCTGCTCGCGCTCGCTACCGGTCCGCTGGAAATCTCGTTGGCACAGATCCCCGCGCTACTGCATCAATCGGGTGCCAGCAGCCCGGACTCAGCCTTCCAGGTGCTGGCACTGTGGCAGATCAGGGTGCCACGCATCGTTCTCGCCATCGTCGTCGGCGCAGCGCTCGCGCAGTCCGGGGCGGCAATGCAGGGCCTCATGCGCAATCCGCTGGCAGATCCGGGCTTGATTGGCGTGGCGAGCGGCGCGGCCTTGGCTGCTGCCGCAGCCATCGTCCTGGGCACTAACCTAATGCCCCTGCCCGCCTATGTGAGCGCCCCCGTAGCCGCGTTCGGCGGCGGCTTGGCTGCCGCCTATCTGGTAATCAGGCTCAGCTCCGCCTATGGGCGCACCAGCGTGACCACGATGTTGCTTGCCGGTCTGGCGATCAACGCGATTGCCGGCGCCGGCATCGGATTTCTGGCCTATCTGGCAGACGACACCGCCCTACGATCGGTGACTTACTGGATGTTCGGGTCCCTGGGCAAAGCGGGATGGCCCGAGCTGCGCATTGCACTCCCGTTGTTGCTGATCCCGCTGCTACTGATTCCCCTGGCCGCCAACCCGCTCAATGCGCTGCAGCTGGGCGAAGCGGAAGCTCAGCACCTCGGCGTTGACGTTGAACGTCTCAAGCGCCGTCTGCTGGCATTGATCGTCATAGCCGTGGCGGTCAGCGTATCCCTGGCCGGCATTGTCGGCTTTGTTGGACTGATCATTCCACATCTGGTGCGCCTGTGGTTCGGGCCGGATCACCGGCGTGTCCTTCCCTTTTCAGCGCTGGCCGGCAGCCTGCTGCTCCTGCTGGCTGATACGGCTTCGCGCTCGCTATTTTCTCCCGCCGAGTTGCCGATCGGCATTCTGACGGCGCTGATCGGGGGGCCGTTCTTCCTGTTCCTGCTGATGCGTCAACTGGGCCGAGAAACCCTGCCGTGATTCTCGAGGCGTCCAATCTCGGCTATCGCCCTGACGGCCGCAGGGTTCTGCATGACGTCAACCTGCGGCTGACGCAGGGAAAGGTACATGCAGTTCTCGGCCCCAATGGCGCCGGAAAATCCACCCTGTTGCGCCTGCTTTCCGGGGAGCTTGCCGCGAATTCAGGCCGCTTGTTGTTTAACGGTCGAGCACTGGCGCAATGGCCGGCCCGGCGGCTGGCGCAGCTGCGTGCCGTACTACCTCAACGCGAACAACTGGGCTTTGGATTTTCCGCTGAAGAAGTGGTTCAGCTCGGGCGCTATCCGGCGCTGAAGCAATCCGCACCGCAGGAACAGTCGATCATCGATGCAGCGATGGTCGCAACCGCCACTTCACATCTGCGTGATCGTCGCTACCCTGAACTTTCCGGCGGCGAGCGCGCACGCGTACAACTCGCACGGGTGCTCGCACAGATCTGGAACGCTGACGCACACTGCGGCCGAATGCTGCTGTTGGACGAGCCCACCGCCAGCCTGGACCTGGCACATCAGCACTACTGTCTGCAGCGTGTGCGGCAGTTCGCCGCCAGCGGCACCGCTGTCCTGATTATCCTGCACGACCCGAATCTGGTCGCAGACTACGCCGATGAGGTGACCCTGCTGTGTGACGGCGAAGTATTGGCTCAGGGCACGCCCGCCGATGTGCTGCAATCACCGACACTGGAGCGGATGTACGGCGTGCCGATCGACGTCGTTGGAGTGGCAGAGCATCGCTGGATTCGAGTCGCCGGTGAACGCATCGCATCGACGGACGCCTTTGCGGCGACGGCCACAAATTCAGGCCTCGCGGGCCTCTGAATTCTTGAAATTGGTCGGGGCGACAGGATTCGAACCTGCGACCCTCTGCTCCCAAAGCAGATGCGCTACCAGGCTGCGCTACGCCCCGACGTTTTCAACGGCATCATTGCACAACGCTGATCCGCTGGCGCGGATGCGATGATGGTGGGTCGTGGTGGGCTCGAACCACCGACCAACTGGTTAAAAGCCAGCTGCTCTACCGACTGAGCTAACGACCCGCTCTCGCAACAGGGCGCGCATGATACCGGAATCGACTGCTGTGTCCTACCCGTTTGCGATATATCGCGTCGGGTCGGCAATCCCCGCTTCCGCGAAGCCCTCTTTGCGCAGGCGGCAGGAATCACACTCGCCACATGCCCGCCCCTGCGCATCGGCCTGATAGCAGGACACCGTCTGCGCGTAATCAACCCCCAGACGCGTGCCCTCGGCAATAATCTGGGCCTTACTCATCTGGATCAGTGGCGCCCGCACCCGCAGGGGTCTGCCTTCGCTACCTGCCTTCGTCGCGACAGCAGCGAGTTTTTCAAAGGCTTCAATGAAGGGGGGACGACAATCAGGATATCCGGAGTAGTCGATCGCGTTGACCCCGATAAAGATTTCTTCGGCGCCGACGACTTCCGCCCATCCCAAAGCCAAGGCCAGAAACAACGTATTGCGCGCTGGCACATAGGTAACCGGAATCCCCGTGGAGGGCTCCTGCGGGACGGCAATTGAGTGATCGGTCAATGCCGACCCACCCACCGCTCCGAGCTGAACGTCGATGCACTCATGGCGCACTGCGCCATAGCGGGCAGCAACCGCTGCAGCCGCCCGCAGCTCGGCATCGTGACGCTGACCATAGGCAACACTCAACGCGTAGATCTCGTAATCCTGCTCGCGCATCATCGCGAGTACCGTGACCGAGTCGAGACCGCCCGACACCAGCACCACAGCCTTTTTCCGCTCAACCACCCCTAGCGTCCCGCCACGTTGCCCCACAAGACCTTGTGGAGCTGCAATTGAAAGCGGACCGGCAACTGGTCCTCGAGAATCCAGTCAGCCAAAGCCGACGGCTCCAGCTGCGACTGACTCGGAGACATCAGCACCGTGCAACGCTGCGGCAATGCGTGCTTAGAAATCACCGCCTTGGCCCATTCATAGTCGCCACGATCACAGATCACCATCTTGATCTCGTCCTTGGCGTTCAGTGACGAGAGATTCGACCACAGATTGCGCCCCTCTTCGCCGGAGCCTGGCGTCTTGAGATCGATGACTCGCATCACCCGCGGGTCTACCGACGAAACGTCGAGCGCTCCACTGGTCTCGAGGGACACCTGATAGCCTGAGTCACAAAGGGCCGTCAGCAGACCCTGACAATTCTTTTGTGCCAATGGCTCTCCACCGGTCACACACACATGCGAGACACCCAAGGCACGGACCTGATCGACGATCTGGGCCACGTCCATCCACTGACCGCCGTGAAACGCATAGGCAGTGTCACAATAACTGCAGCGCAGCGGGCAGCCCGTCAAACGCACGAACACGGTCGGCCATCCGACGCTGGAGCTTTCGCCCTGAATCGAACGGAAAATCTCGGTAATGCGCAGCCGTGGCGCAGCGTTCAAGACAGCAGCTCCAATGCGTGCGCTTCAACGCCCTCAGTTACCGCCGAGGCGCTGCTCTGCGAGCCGTGCGGCGCTTGACTGCGGATAGGTTTGCACCAGCCGTTGCAGTGTGGCCTTGCCCTCTGCCTCCTGCTTCAGCTCAATCTGGGTCAGGCCAACTTTCAGCAGCGCATCCGGCCCTTTGGGACTTGCCGGGAATCGCTGCAGCACTTCCTGGAACGACGCCAGTGCCGACTTGTAGTCGCGCTTGACGTAGTAAGCCTCGCCAGTCCAGTACAGGGCGTTGTCCGCGTAACGTCCGGCGGGCCACTGCGCAACCAGGGACTTGAAGCCACGAATCGCGTCGTCGTACTTGCCATTCTTTAACGAATCGAAAGCGGTCAGATAGGCGCTTTCTTCCTCGGGAGAGCCGCCGGCGCCATTCGAGATCGTTACCGGCGCGACCGCGCCGCCCGGAGCTGGCATCTGCGTCGGCGCCTGCATCGGCGGCGCCGTCATGACCGTCCCGGACGGCGTCACCGTTGCGGAAGCACTCGGTGTCAGTCCGGACGTTCCACCATAGACCCCGGCGGGCGGCGCCGAAGCGCCGCCGCCAAGGTTTTCAAACCGCTGCAGACGTCGATCAAGGTCCAGATAGAGATCACGGTTGCGCTTCTGCGCCTGATCGAACTCGAAACGCAGTCGTTCGACTTCGCCACGCAGCTGACGCTGATCGTCACGAATGCGCTGAGCATCCTGATCCATGCCGGTCAGGTTGACGGCGTCAAGCCGTCGTGAAAGTTCGGCGGTGCGACCTTCCACGGCCTGCAGCCGACGCTCCGACGGTGAAAGGTTGTCTGAGCCGCCCGAAATCGGGCCGCCATAACCGGATGATGCACATCCGAGCAATGGTGCGACGAGCAACGTGATCGCACCAAGACGCAAACCATTCATACCAGACCCCTTGTCAAAACCCTGAACGACGTCGCACACAACGTCTGCGAATTACTGCCGAACCAGCTGCACTCGACGATTCAGCGACCATGCCTGGTCGTTGTGGCCTTCGTCAGCCGGGCGTTCCTCGCCGTAGCTGATGACCGAAAGCTGCACCGCACTGACGCCGCTATTCAGCAATGCGGCTTCGACCGCTTTGGCGCGGCGCTCGCCCAACCCGATGTTGTACTCGCGGGTCCCACGCTCATCCGCGTGCCCTTCAAGACGCACCTTGGCGGTCGGATTTGCTTGCAGATAGGCTGAATAGGCATCGATGACACTCTGATACTGCGGCTTGATGACGGTGTCATCGAAGTCGAAATAGATCAGATTGGTTGTCAGCGCACGCTCAGCCGCAACCGTTGCGTCATAACCACCATCCAGGGTGCTGGGCAGCGGCGAAATGCTATCCGTATAGGGGGCATTGGTCTGAGGGACTGCACCAGCATCCGAACGGGTCTTGTCAGATCCGCACGCGCTGACCAGCAAAGCAGCGGAAACCACGATCGGCAACCAATACTTCTTGTTCATCACCACGCTCCTTAAGGGGTACTACTGTAAGACCAAAGTTACATCAAGCCTAGCGAACCAGCGGCGACCACGCCGGTTCACGGATATCACCACTTGCCTGGCGCAGGCTCTGCCGCACCCGGCCATCAATCGATACGGTCGCAAGTTCGGAACCGCGCGAACCCTGGGTCGCGTAAATCACCACCGCGCCGCCGGGGGCAAAACTCGGACTCTCGTCGAGTCGACCCGGGCTCAGAATGCGCATGTCGCCGGTCGCCAGATCCAGGGTCGCAATCCGGTATGCGCCACCTTCAAGGTTGACCATGACCAACGAGCGCCCATCCGGCGCGTAGCTCGCCCGCAGATTCTGGCGCCCCTCGAAAGTGACGCGTCTCGGGTCACCACCCTGAGCACTGATCTCGTAGATCTGCGGCTGGCCACCACGATCCGACGTGAACACCAGCTTGGTGCCGTCCGGTGACCATGAGGGCTCGGTGTCGATTCCGTAGTGGTCGGTCAAGCGCCGGCGCTTGCCCGAGGCAATATCCATGACGTAGATGTCAGGATTGCTCTCGAAGGACAGGGTCAGCGCTAGCGAACGTCCGTCCGGCGAAAACGCCGGTGAACCATTGATTCCCCGTTCCGCGATCAGGCTGCGCACCTTTCCGGTGGCGAGGTCATGCAGATAGATCGCCGAACGTCCCCGTTCGTAGCCGACATAGGCCAGCTTGAGGCGATCAGGAGACCAGGTCGGAGACATCAAGGGCTCACGCGAAGTCGCCACAACCCGGGGATTCCAGCCATCCGCATCGGCAACAACGAGCTGGAATGTCCGCTTGTAGCCCAAACCCGAAGCTGAAACGTAGGCGATCTTGGTATTGAAGTAGCCCGGGATGCCGAGCAGCTTTTCATAAATCAGGTCGGCGATCTGATGCGCCGCATAGCGCATCTGATCCAGCCCTTTGACCGGAATGTCGAAGCCCAGGATCTGCTGCCCGCTGACCACATCGATCAGGAAGAAGCGCGCCATGTACCCACTATCGGCCCGTGCGATCTGACCAATCACGACATTGTCGATGCCCTGGGTCCGCCATGCCTGCACATCAACCTGCTGCGGCGTGGTCGGCTTCTGCAGCATGTCGTTGCGCGCAAGCGTGCGAAAGCGCCCGCTACGCGCCAGATCGTTGTCGATGACCTGGGCCACATCGAGGGTAACGTCCGTGCCCTGTGAAAACGGCACGATCGCAATCGGCAAGGCACCTTCGGTGCCGCCAGTGACAGTGATCTCGAGCTCGGCCCGTGCCGCGCCGGACACGGTCAGCAGCGCCAGCAACCATAACCTGATCAATTTCATACGCTTGCTCGTACGTTTAGTAAGTGATGGTGATCAAAAGAAGTGAACGCCGGGTGAACGATGCCGAAAAACACCACCTCAGCATGCATCCTGCGATGGGCAGAATGTCACACTCAGAACGCGCTCGAACAGGCTGGGATCCGGCGGCAGCGGCAACGGACTGGCCTTGATCACGGCATTTTCGACTGACCGATCAAGTACAGCATTGCCACAACTGCGCAAAACCTGCGCACGTGTGACCTCGCCATTGGGCAGTTGCTCCACCCTGACCAGGCAATTGAAGCGACTCGCCGAACTGGCCGGGCGCTGCCAATTACGCCGGATCTTGTCGACAATCGCGGCCGTCCACGGCGCCTGCGCCGCAGACCTGGCCGCAGCGGCACGCGCAGCATCCTCTGCCGCTGCCATCTGCGCCAGCTCGTTGCGGCGCTGCTGCTCTTCAGCCTCGCGCGCACGCTTGATCCGCTCCAGCTCCTTGCGCTCTTCGTCAAGCTGACGCTGGCGCTCCTGCTCAATCTGCTTCTGGCGCTCTTCCTCGATCCGGCGCTTTTCGTCTTCGATGCGCTTTTTCTCAGCCTCGATCTTGCGCTTTTCCTCTTCTTCCTGCTTGCGCTTGAGTTCGTCCTGACGCCGCTGCTCTTCCTCGGCCTTGCGCTTGACATCGTCCTGGCGCTTGCGCTCGGCGTCGGCCTCAAGCCGCAGCCGCTCCTGTTCTTTGCGCTTTTCTTCCTGAATCTTCTTCTGCGCCTCTTCGACCTGTTGCTGTTTCTGCTCCTGCTGCTTGCGCTGCTGCTCGGCCTTGCGCTCCTGCTCTTTCTGGCGCTGCTCTTCCTGAACCTGCTGGCGGGCCTTTTCGCGCTCTTGCTGTTCCTGGGCGCGCTTCTGCTGCTCACGCTCGCGTTCAAGCTCGGCCTGGCGCTGCGCTTCCACGCTGGGGTCGCTCACCAAGACCGCCTCGAATACGGGCAGCGCAACAATTTTGCGCGTGAACAGCGCGCTGACGAACAGCAGCGAGAACAGCAGGACATGCAGCACAATGGCTGCAATCAGATAGCGGGGCTTGAGTCCCATCACTTCGCCGGCGCGTCCTCACGCGGTTGGGTGACGAATCCGACCTTCTTTGCACCGATTTCCTGCAGCAGCCACATCGCATGGGCCACGCGATCGTAGGCCACGGCGGCGTCGCCATGAATCAGGATCATGCGTTCCGGATTGGCGCGAATGACCTTGCCGAGGATGTCCAGAACCTCATCATCCGATTTTGGCTTGTCCTGCGCATCGCCGATGCTGAGGAATATGTCACCTGTCGGCCCAACCGACAGGATCAGATCCTCTTCCTGCACAGTCATTGACTGTGCATTGGCCTTCGGCAACTCGACCTCAATGCCCTGGGTCATCAATGGCGCCGTCACCATGAAGATGATCAGCAGCACCAGCATCACGTCGATATACGGAACGACGTTGATATCGGACGAAAGTTTACGCCTGGCCATCGTTTCAGCCCTTGCTGTCGGTGTGGCGCAGGCCGCGGTCGATGATGCCGATCAATTCTTCGGCAAAGGTATGGTAGCGACTCTCAATCCGCTCGACGCCACGCGTGAAGAAGTTGTACGCGATGACCGCCGGGATGGCAGCAGCCAGACCCATCGCGGTCGCGATTAGCGCCTCAGCGATGCCGGGAGCCACCGTTGCCAGCGACGCCTGTTTGACGTTACCGATTGAGATGAACGCGTTCATGATGCCCCAGACCGTGCCGAACAAGCCGACATAGGGGCTGGTCGAACCAATCGTTGCCAGCAACGCCAAGCCGCCTTCCAGACGTTCAACCTCGCGCACCTGCGTCACCCGCATCTGACGCTGAACAGCAGCCAGCGCATCTTCGGGATCACTACGCCCGGCGGTCTGGTGGCGGGTGTACTCCTCATACCCCGAGATGAAGATTGCAGGTAGACCGTTAGCTTCGGGATTGCGCCGCTCGGTCTCATACAGCGTCGACAAGCTGCCCCCACTCCAGAAACGATCTTCAAATTCCGAAGCGTTCTTCTGCGCGTCGGACAGCAGCTTGCGCTTCGAGAAAATCACTGCCCACGACAGCACCGAAGCCGCCAGCAACAGCAACAGCACGACCTGCGCCAGCGCGCTGGCATGCATGATCAGGTTGGAAAAAGACATTTCGGCGTTCATGAAGTCGCTTTATTCAACGTCAAACAGGAAAAAGTGGAGAACCGCGCCAGACCGAACCATCCGTGCGAAGCAATGGCGACGCACATTGTGCCACGGCTGACCGGTGCAGCGGCAGCACCGTTCATTCATTGATCTGCAGGCGTCCATCGAGCCACGGCATCAAATAACGCCTGTGGCAGTGCGATCGGGCGAAACTGGACCGCGTCGACACACCCTACCTTCACCATGGCTCGCGCCAGGAGAGTCTCGGCGTCACCGTCGACCAGAGTTTGTTCGAACATCAGACTGGCACGGCGCATTGCCGCCACCCGCGTGTGGACTTCCAGCAGCTGATCCAGGCGCGCCGGTCGCCGATAGGCAATGTCCAGGTGCGCCACGGTAAAGACGACGCCATGCTGGCGGTGCAGTCCATCCTGCTGCAGACCCAGCGCACGCAACCATTCGGTACGAGCACGTTCGAACCAGCGCAGGTAGCCGGCGTGATAGGCCACCCCACTGGCATCGGTATCTTCGTAGTAGACGCGGATCGGAAAGCGGAAAACGGCGCTCATGGGTTGAACAGATCCGGCGTGCCCAGACGCTCGGGCATGGGCAAACCATAGTGTTCATAGGCCAGACGTCCAGCAATGCGCCCACGCGGTGTTCGCATCAGATACCCATTCTGGATCAGAAAGGGTTCAATGACGTCCTCGATGGTGTCCCGTGACTCGCCGATTGCAGCCGCCAGATTGTCCAGCCCGGCCGGACCACCATCAAAGCGCTCGATCAGCGCCATCAACAGCTTGCGGTCCATCAGGTCGAACCCGTTGCTATCAACACTCAGCAGCTTCATCGCGCTGGCCGCACATGCGGCGCTGATATGCCCGTCTCCGCGGACTTCGGCATAGTCGCGCGCACGACGCAGCAGCCGGTTGGCGATACGGGGGGTCCCGCGTGAACGCCGCGCAATTTCTGCTGCACCGGCAGCGTCGATGTCAGCACCGAGGATGCGTGCACTGCGCCCGACGATAAAACTCAGATCCTCGACCGAGTAGAACTCCAGCCGCTGAACCAGGCCGAAACGGTCGCGCAGCGGACTGGTCAGAGCGCCGGCACGGGTGGTGGCTCCCACCAGCGTGAACGGCGGCAAATCCAGCCGGATCGAGCGCGCTGCCGGACCCTCGCCGATCATGATGTCGAGCTGGAAATCCTCCAGCGCCGGATACAGCACTTCCTCAACCACCGGCGACAGGCGATGGATTTCGTCGACGAACAGAAGATCTCGCGGCTCCAGATTGGTCAGCAGAGCAGCCAGATCGCCCGGCCGTTCCAGCACCGGGCCCGAAGTCTGGCGCAGATTGACGCCCATTTCGCTGGCGAGAATATGCGCCAGCGTGGTCTTGCCCAGACCTGGCGGCCCGAAGATCAGCACATGATCGAGAGCTTCGCCGCGACGTCGCGCCGCTTCGATGGCAATGCTCAGCTGTTCGCGCACCGCCGGCTGGCCGACATAGTCCTCCAGCCTCTGCGGCCGTATCGCCCGCTCAAGCCGCTCCTCGTCCGGGGCGGCACCTGCAGATACGAGTTGCCTGCTGTCTGTCATCGGACTGCGCGTCGCAGCGCCTCCTGAATGATCTGCTCAGTACTCATGTCTTCGCGATGCACCGCATCGGTCAAACGCTGAATTTCTGCAGGCTTGTAGCCCAGCGCGGCCAGCGCATGCTTGGCATCCTGCAGAGGACTACTGGGCACAGCCACACCGTTGAAGCCCACCGGACTGTCGGTGAACCCTCCTGCCCGATCACGCATTTCAACTATCAGACGATCCGCCGTCTTGCGGCCGACACCGGGCAACTTGGTCAGGCGCGCAGCATCTCCATTGCGCGCGCTGTCCCAGAACTCTTCGACACCAACACCGGACAGCACCGCCAACGCCAGCTTGGGCCCGACGCCGGAAACCTTGATCAGCTCACGAAACAGCGATTTCTCGGCCTGGCTGCCGAAGCCGAACAGCAGGTGTGCGTCCTCACGCACGGTCAGGTGCGTATGCAGAGTGACCGTTTCACCCACCGCGGGCAGGTTATAGAACGTCGACATCGGCGCTTCGATTTCGTAGCCGACGCCACCTACATCAACCAGCAACTGGGGCGGCTGCTTGCTGACCAGGCGTCCATGAATGCGTCCAATCATCGGCGCCTCCAGCTGCGCCGCTGCGGCAGCCCTGTGCGCAGTACCGTTGTCCGCACCTGCGCATGGGTCAACGCGACCGCCAAGGCGTCGGAAGCGTCCGACGCCAGCACGCCCTTCAAATTGAGCAATACACGCACCATGTGCTGCACCTGATCCTTATCGGCCCGCCCGCTCCCGGTCAGCGCCATTTTGACCTGAGTCGCAGCATATTCTGAAATCGGCAGACCAGCTCTTGCTGCGGCACATATTGCTACGCCGCGCGCCTGCCCGAGGACCAGCGCACTGCGCAGATTGCGACTGACAAAAACCTCTTCGAGCGCGACTTCGTCCGGCTGATGAATACGAATCAGCTGATCCAATTCGGTATCGATCGCCAGCAGTCGCGGCGGCATATCGCCATCGCCGGCCACAATGCGTCCGCTGACCACGACCTGACGGCGATCACCCTCGCTGTCGACGATGCCGTAGCCGGTAAATCTCGAGCCAGGATCAATGCCGAGGATACGGGTCACGCCGATTCGGCGTTCGAGTAGACCTTCTGCACATCGTCGAGATCCTCGAGCATATCGATCAGCTTGCGCAGCGCATCAGCGTGCTCCGGCGCAACCGCACTGGTGGCAGAAGGACGCATCGTGACATCCGCTTCAATTGGCGCATATCCGGCAGCGACCAACGCCTGCTTGACGCCTTCGAAGGCCTCCGGTGTGGTTAGCACCTCGGTGTAGCCATCCTCGCTGACGACGTCGTCGGCGCCCGCCTCCAGCGCCGCCTCAAGCAGCTTCTCTTCCAGCGCGGTGTCGCTGCCCGTCTCGAAAAACAGCTGACCCACATGAGCGAACTGATACGCCACGGATCCACTGGCACCGAGATTGCCTCCGTTCTTGCTGAAAGCATGCCGCACGTCCGCAACGGTGCGCGTCGGATTGTCGGTCATGCAATCGACCATGATCGCCACGCCGCCGGGCCCATAGCCCTCGTAACGGATTTCCTCAAACTGATCCGCACCCAGCTCACCGGTCCCGCGCTTGATCGCACGCTCGGCGGTGTCCTTGGTCATATTGGCGGCAAGCGCCTTGTCCAGCGCCAGGCGCAGACGCGCATTCGACCTAGGATCGCCGCCGCCGGTACGTGCGGCGACAGTAATTTCGCGAATGAACTTGGTAAACAACTTGCCGCGGCGGGAATCTTCAGCCCCTTTGCGCGCGGCAATACTTGGTCCTCGGCCCATAAGTCTCTTTATTGCTGATCAGAAGAATTTGAAGCGGAAGCCGACGTGCAAGCCATTGTCAGCCGTGATGTCGCCACCGTTCTCAAGGCTGACTTTGACGTTGCGATACCCGATATAGACAGAAGCATTCGGCACGACCTGATAGTCGACCGCAGTCCCCACCTCATGGTACCCGTCAAACTCACCGAAGCTCAGAATTTTCGGCGCATAGTAGCCATAGACCGAAACACCAATGCGGTCATACCCGGGAAACCGCGCTTCGGCCTGACCGCCGACAGCTGCAGCACCGCCACTGTCATGGTCACGGCCGATATAGACCCCACGCAGACCGAGCCCCGCGGCGAGATTGAAGTCCCGCATGCCGGCGTCACCAGTCACCAACGCACCGACATGGCCGACCAGCAGGTCATCCTTGCGCTCCGGCCGAACAATGATCCCGGCGTCATACTGCCCGGTGGTTTCGGACGCGAAACGCGACAACGGACCATAAAACGCCAAGCGATAGCTGTTGTCACGCAGACTCAGATCCAGAATCTCTGCATGGGCCGTACCGGCCAGCACACACAGCAGGACACCAAACACCCCTTGAAACTTGTTCATCAGTTTTTCCCCGTTCCCGTTATTTTGAAAAACGCCTGTTCGCCCCGGGCCTGTACTCCGGCCGCAATTCCCTGCTATTTCTTGGGCTTGTTGATCGCATGGACCGCGCGACCGTCGACCGCCAGCACCGCATCGTGCAGGGTCTCGGACAAGGTCGGATGACCGTGCATCGTTAATGCAAGATCCTCGCAGGTCGCAGCAAATTCGAGCGCGAGTACCGCCTCGGCCAGAAGCTCGGAGACATAGGGCCCACACATATGGAAGCCGAGAATCCGATCCGTCTTGACGTCCGCAATGACCTTGATCGATCCGGCAGCCTGCTCCATGGCTTTCGCGCGGCCGCTGGGCGCGAATGACCCCATGCCGGTCTTGACCTCGTAGCCCTTGGCTTTGGCCTGCTCTTCGGTCAAACCAACCCAGGCAATTTCAGGCGCCGTGTAGACCACACTGGGAATCGCGTTGTAGTTGACCTGGGTATGGTGGCCGGCCAGCTGCTCGGCCAGCGCCACGCCTTCTTCGATACCCTTGTGCGCGAGCATCGCACCACCGATAACGTCGCCGACTGCATACACGCCATCAATATTGGTCTTGTAGTGTGCGTCAACCTTGACGAAACCTCGCTCGTCGAGGGCCACGCCCAGTTCTTCGGCGCCCAATCCTGATGTATACGGCTTGCGCCCCACAGCGACAATGAGTTTGTCGAAGGTTTCCTTCTTGATTTCACCGCCCGACTCGTATTCGACGACGACGCCTTTGGCGCCAGCCTTGGCCGATTGCACTTTGGCGCCCAGACGAATGTCCAGGCCCTGCTTGGTCAGATGACGCAGCGCCTCTTTCGAGATCTGTGCATCCACCATCGGTAAAAATGTTGGTAACGCTTCGAGAATCACCGTCTTGGCGCCAAGACGGCTCCAGACGCTGCCGAGCTCGACCCCGATCACCCCGGCTCCGATAATGCCCAGAGATTTGGGAACCTCGGTGAAGTCCAGTGCGCCCCAGGAATCGACAATACGCTCGCCATCAAATGCCGCAATTTTCAGATTGACCGGCTCCGAACCCGTGGCAATGACGATGTACTTGGCCGACAGTGTCTGCTTCGCGCCATCGTGAGCGGTGAATTCGACCTGACCGCCGCCGAGCAGCTTGCCGTATCCGTGCAGTCCGGTGACCTTGTTCGCCGTGAACAGAGTCTTGATGCCACCGGTGAGCTGGCGCGACACGGTTTGCTTCCGCGCCTGCATCTTCTCCAGGTCAATTGCGAGCTTGCCAACGCCGATACCGTGAGCCGACGCTTCATGCTGCATGCGGTGATACAGCTCCGACGACTCCAGCAGCGCCTTCGACGGAATGCAGCCTGCATTCAAGCAAGTCCCGCCAAACGCCGTCGAGCTGTCGCGGTTTAGCCAGCCATCGATGCACGCCGTCTTGAATCCCAACTGCGCCGCACGGATCGCACACGGGTAGCCGCCGGGGCCCCCACCAATTACCACGACATCGAATTGCTCGCTCATGATGCTCCTTTCCTGGCGTCGGCATTCTACCGAGCTGGCTGAGGCACGTCACGGCGGAATTACCCCTATGCCCGGTTCATTTACGCCTTCGATTAAACTTTATGAACAAAAGCATCAGCTGAACTGGGGAGAGAATGACGATCACGGTACCCGAAGGGAACGGGCAGCCGAGACCGGGGGACGGCGACGCCCCGATCATGGGCGCTTTGCCAGAGACCTGGCCGGATCTGCTGCAGTTGTGGCGACCGCGTGATCTCTGGCTCTTTCTGAGCAAAGTCGCTTTCCGCAAGACCGGGCGCGTCGTGCTGCCGGCCGGGCTGCGACTGAATGTCGCCTTGCCGGCATATGTGCTTCTGGAATTCCACAATCTACCCAACGGAAACTATTCAAAGCGGATCACCCGCGGCTACAGCCGCGGCTTCGATCGCGTCATGCTGGGCGAAATGCGTCGCGGTCGTGCCGCCCTGGCTCAAACCCTGAAACACTGCACCCGGGTTGCCGACATGGGCTGCGGCGACGGCAGCTCCACTGCAGCACTCAAGGCAGCCGGCGTTGGACAGGTCCTGGGCATTGATGCCTCACCGTACCTGCTCAGCCACGCAAAGAATTCATACCCCGAGTTGTCATTCCAGCAAGGCCTGGCCGAGCGCACCCTTCTGCCCCCATCCTCCCTCGACGGCATCAGCGCCTGCTATCTGTTCCATGAGCTGCCACCACCAGCCGCCGAGCAGGCGCTGCAGGAGTTCGCACGCGTGCTGCGCCCTGGCGGCCGTCTCAGTCTCCTGGAACCCTCTGACATGCAGTTCGTAGCTGGCCCACGCGAGCTGTGGCGCAAATTCGGCTGGCGCGGCTTATATTTCCGCGCTCTGGCGCACTTCGTCAACGAGCCATTTGTGCGGGCGTGGCACGCCCGAAAGATCGAGCAGTGGCTATGCGCAAACGAATTTGAGCTGCTCGACGATCAATCGCTGTTTCCATCGCGCCTGATCGTTGCCCAGCGCCGCTGAGCCCTAACAATCCCGACCTGCCCGACGTCAGGCTGCGACAGTTACCTCCATCACCGCATCCGCAGCGGTGATGGCGTCACCGCTACGCTCAAATGTCTCGACCCAGCGGTGGTACAACTCGAGCTGCCCCTGTTGCCACGGATGGAACCCCGGCCGGAAATAGCTCAGATAGTGCCGCATCAGTCGCGGATACAGGCCCCCGGGACCGTACAGCCACCACAGACCCTTGATCCAGACCCGCGGACGATGCTTCAGTCCGTCAACCTTGAACATGTGCGCCATGATCAGGAACACATGTAGCGGGAACGTGAACGACACCTGCAACATGCTGAGAATGCGCGTCAGGTATCCGCCACGCGCCACTTTCTTGTAGACGTCGAAGGCCACCGCCTTGTGTTCGATTTCCTCGACCGCGTGCCAGGCGTACATCGCACGAATGCGTGGATCAGCCTTGTCAAACATGCCGTTGCCGAAAAAACCATGCGCCATCAGCGCGGTCATGTGTTCTGCCGCAGCGGTCTGGCCCAGCGTGAAGGTCTTCGGAAAATAGCGCCGAAAAAAACCGAACATCACCTCTTTCTGGCGCTCCAGAATGTGGTCAACCGCAATGCCCTGCGCTTTGAGGCGGTTGTTGAAGCGGGTATGCACAATGCCGTGCTGCCCTTCCTGGTACATGAAATCCTTGACCTGTGCCGCCAGCTCGGGATCGTCGATACCATCGCGGTAGTCGCGCACACAGGCTATGAAGAATTTTTCCCCCTCGGGAAACAGCAGGGACATCGCGTCGAAGAAGCGGGACTTGAACGCGTCTCCGCCGAACCAGTAGCGCGGAATATCGCCGTCCAGGCCGAAATCCGGTCCCTTGCGCTGCACGATCGTATGGGCGTTGGAGTCCATTGGCAGATACATTTCCGTGTTCATGCCTGCGACTCTAGTGACATGCCTCCGCAGCGGCTATGACCCTGGACGACGCCAGGGAACATTTCACGACATCAACGTGGGATTTCAGTGACGACCAGCGCGGTCCCGGCTCCGCGGAAACGTGGACTTTTCCCGGCCATTGGAATAGCGAACGGAACCTGCGATCTAACGACAAATCCAGCGCCAGATCGGCGTCAACCGCTCCGGCGATCCCTGAATCCACTCGGAGACACGCCGGCCCAGCGGGTAAACGCACGGGTGAAACTGCGCCGATCGGAGAAGCCCAGCTGTTCGCTGATCGCCTCCAGATCGGCCTGAGCGTTCTGCAGCGCGCGCAATGCCAATCGATAGCGCACGCGATCACGGATCGCACCATACGCCTGCCGCTCGTCTCCCAGACGACGTTGCAGGGTGCGCGCATGCAATCCGAGTCGCCGCGAAACCGCATCGATGCCCAGCTTCAGCAACTTCGGTTCCTGCTCGAACGCGGCCTCGATGGCCGCAACCAATCCGGTTGTCCGCGGCGGCATTTGCGCCAACCGTTGCAGCACTCGGCGCTCTGCCTGCTGATGGAGGCTCGGAAACGCGCCGTCCAGCGGGCGATCAAGCCTGGCCTGCGGGATTTCCAAGGCGTTATCGAGCTGATCAAAGGTCACCGGGACCCGGAAGAACTCGGCATAGGCTCGAACATAGCTCGGTTGCGCATAGCGGAAACGCAGCCGCGTGAACGGCTCGATGTCGGCGGCGAGCATGCGGCCGAACTTGGCCACGGCGGCAAAGATCGATTCAATGAAATAGCGATCCTGCGGTGTCATCGAACCATTGCCGCCGACGAGAACCAGTGCAGCTGTGTCACCTGTTTCCTCAAGGCGGAATTCGATCATCGGGTTGATCAACTCGCGCACCCACACGAAAACGTGCATGGCCTGTCGCAAACTCGGGCTCGTCGCCAGGAATGTCCCGATATCCGGCAGGTAGTCGAACGCGAAGGTGTCGCCCAGCACGAACGGAAAGTGCTGCGAACGCGCCGCGGCGACACAGTCCTCCATGACCAAGCCCAACTGTGGCGCCGTGATCGTGGCGTCCTCAAGATGAATCAGATCGGTCGGTACCGCGTAACGATCGAAGATCGGTTGGATATTGAAACCACAAACCGTCGCCGCCTTGACCCAGTTGGGCAAAGTGATGAACGGCAGCGGCTGATGATGCATGGGCTTCGACATCGCACGGCAGTATGCCGCAGGTGCCGGCGCACTCGCCCTGAAACGAACCGGGCCCGCATTGCGGGCCCGGAAATACAGCGACAAGAATCTGGTGCCTGCGCGGCAGCCGTTACAGCTGCAACAGGATCTTGGCCGGATCCTCGAGACTTTCCTTCATCGTGCGCAGACCGACAACCGCCTCACGGCCGTCGATAATGCGATGGTCGTAGCTCATGGCCAGATACATCATCGGCCGGATTTCGACGCGGCCGTCGACGGCGATGGGGCGCTCAATGATGCCGTGCATGCCCAGGATCGCTGATTGCGGAGGATTGATGATCGGCGTCGACAGCATCGAACCGAATACGCCGCCGTTGGTGATCGAGAACGTACCCCCGGTGAGATCGTCCATCGTCAGCTTGTTGGCCTTGGCCCGCGTACCGAAGTCGGCAATCGCCTTTTCGATTTCGGCCATTGAAAGCTGATCCGCATCGCGCAGGATCGGCACGACCAGACCACGTTCGCTGGAAACTGCGATGCCAATGTCGTAGTAGCCGTGATAGATGATGTCGTTGCCGTCAACCGATGCATTGAGCACCGGGAACTTCTTCAGCGCTTCTATCGCTGCCTTGACGAAGAACGACATGAAGCCGAGCTTGACGCCATGCGTCTTCTCGAAGGCGGTCTTGTACTTCGCACGCAGCTCCGACACAGCCTTCAAGTCGACTTCATTGAAGGTGGTCAGCATCGCCGTGCTGTTCTTGGCATCAAGCAGCCGTTCGGCAATGCGTGCGCGGATGCGCGTCATCGGAACACGCTGTTCCTCACGCGCGCCCGGCAACGGCGCCGGCGCCGATACGGTCGCGGGAGCGGGCGTTGCCGGCTTCGGCTGCGCCGCGTAGTTCTTGACGTCTTCTGGGGTCAGGCGCCCGCCCTTGCCGGTACCCGGAATCTGCGAGGCTGACAGTCCCATTTCCGACAGCAGTTTGCGTACAGCGGGACCCTGTGCGTCATTGTCGGCAGACGTCGTCACTGCGGGAGCAGCGGCGACGGCAGCTGCTGGAGGTGGAGTAGAAGCTGCTACCGCACCGGGCTCCAGCACACCCAGGATGTCGCCCGCCTGAACCGTCGCGCCAGCTTCAATCCGCAGTTCGGTGAGCACACCGTCTTCGAGTGCAGGAACCTCCAGCATCACCTTGTCGGTTTCCAGATCGAGCAGGTTCTGTTCACGCTTGACCGTATCCCCCGCTTTGACATGCCAAGCCGCAATCGTTGCCGACGATACCGACTCCGGCAGGTTGGGAACTTTGATTTCAATCGCCATGCGTGCTCCGATGCCTCGTTCTTTAGCTTTGCGTTATCTGGAACTGCCATACGCGGGTTGCGCTACATCACATTGCCGCCGCTGAGCGCCTCACGCACCACTTCTTCCTGCTGAATCTGGTGAACCTTGAGATAGCCGACCGCGGTCGTGGCGGAACCCTTGCGCGTTGCGTACAGCATGCGGTGCCCACTGCCAAGATAGGTCGCCAACCGGTGCTTGATCTGATACCAGGCGCCCTGATTTTCAGGCTCTTCCTGGCACCAGACGATATCCTTGGCCTTGGGGTAGCTGGCCAGCACGGCCTCATAGCCCTCGCGAGGGAACGGATACAGTTGCTCGATGCGCACCAGCGCCACGTGATCAAGCTTTTCTTTCTGCCGTGCCTGCAACAGATCGAAATAGACCTTGCCCGAGCAGAACACGACCCGCTTGACCTTGTTTGCGTCGAGCGCCTCGACTTCCGGAATGACCGGCTGGAACCGACCCTTGGTGAGATCCTCGATCGATGAGACCGACAACGGATGACGCAGCAGTGACTTCGGCGTCATCACGATCAGGGGAAGGCGGTAGCCGCGCTTCATCTGCCGCCGCAGCATGTGAAACATCTGCGCCGGCGTCGACGGCACGCAAACCTGCTGATTGTTCTCAGCGCACAACTGCAGATAGCGCTCGAGGCGCGCCGACGAATGCTCCGGCCCCTGCCCTTCATAACCGTGCGGCAGGAAGACCGTGAGACCGCACAGGCGCTCCCACTTGGCGTAGCCGCTGGCAATGAACTGGTCGAACAGCACCTGCGCTCCATTGGCGAAATCGCCGAACTGCGCTTCCCAGATCACCAGCGATTCAGGGTCAGTGGTGCTATAGCCGTACTCGAAGCCAAGCACACCCACTTCGGACAGCAGCGTATCGTTGACGTCGAATTTCGCGGCATCCTTGCTCAGGTGCTGCAACGGCGTATAACGCTCGCCAGTCTTGAAATCATGCAAAGTAGCGTGACGATGGAAGAAGGTGCCGCGCCGTGCATCCTGCCCGGACAGGCGGACTGCAAATCCCTCATTGATCAGTGACCCGTAGGCCATGGTCTCTGCGAAACCCCAGTCCATCGGCAGCTTGCCGGCCGCCATCTGCTTGCGATCCTCGTAAATCTTGGCCACACGGGGATGCAGGGTGAAACCCTCTGGCAGGCTCAGCAAACGTTTGGACAGCGAACGCAACGCATCCTTGGTGATGGTGGTATCGACCGGGCTATCCCAACTGCCCTTGCGATACTTGGCCCAGTCGACCGTGTGCTTGTTGCCGACCAGACCGAGCGTCACACGCACAGCGTTTTCGCCCTTGTCGAGTCCCTCGCGATAGGCGTCGACCAATGACTCGGCCGCACCCTTGACCAGATTGCCCTCTTCCTCGAGCTTGCGTGCGTAGACCGACAGTGGCGTCGGATGATTTTTGACCGCCTCATACATCACGGGCGACGTCACGGACGGCTCATCCGCCTCATTGTGACCCCAGCGCCGATAGCAGCAGATATCGACAATGACGTCTTTGTGGAATTCGTTGCGGAAATCCATCGCCAGCCGCGTCACGAACACGACCGCTTCCGGATCGTCACCATTGACGTGGAAGACCGGCGCTTCAAGCATCTTGGCCAGATCGGTACAGTAACGTGACGTCCGCGCCTCTCGACCGGCCTCGGCTTCGATCGGATTGGGCGTGGTGAAACCAATCTGGTTATTGACGATGACGTGGACCGTGCCGCCCGTCCCGTAGCCACTGGAATGCGACAGCTGCAAGGTTTCCATCACCACGCCCTGACCGGCGAACGCGGCATCACCGTGGATCAGAACGGGCACGATGCGGTGACCAATATCGTCGCGGCGCATGGTCTGGCGGGCCTTGACTGAGCCTTCGACCACCGGATTGACGATTTCAAGATGTGACGGATTGAAAGCCAGCACCAGATGCAGGCGTTTGCCACTGACCTCGACATCGGTCGAGAAGCCCATGTGGTACTTGACGTCACCCGCCTTCTTCAACGCCTCGGCGGTGTACTTGCCCTCGAACTCGGCGAACAGATCCTTGGGTGACTTGCCAAGAATGTTGACCAGAACGTTGAGGCGACCACGGTGCGCCATGCCGATGACGATTTCCTCGACATCTCGCGCAGCGCAGGCATGCAGCACTTCATCCAGCGCCGGGATCAGGGCATCGCCGCCTTCCAGCGAGAAACGCTTCTGTCCAACGTACTTGCGATGCAGATAGCGTTCCAGGCCTTCTGCCGCCACCAGTTGGCGCAACACTTCCCGCTTGCGCTTGATCGGAACCTTGGGCTGAAACGCCATCGGCTCCAGGCGCTTCTGAATCCAGCGCTTCTCCTCTGTTTCGGTCAGATACATGTACTCCGCACCAATGGTGTCGGTGTACACCGCCTTGATCAGACGGATGATTTCCTTCAGCGGCAAGCGGTCAGCATCGATCGCCAGACTGCCGGTGTTGAACACCGTTTCCATGTCCTCGGGACCCAGCCCGTGGAACGCCGGATCAAGATCTGGCACCTGCTGAATCGGAGCAAGCCCGAGCGGGTCGAGCTTCGCGGCCTGGTGACCACGCACGCGGTAGTAGTTGATCAGGCGCAGCACACCGGCCTGCTTTTCGGCTGCACGCGCGTCGAAGCCGGCTTCAGCCGCGACAACCCTGCGCGGCTCCCGCGCCAGACGCTCAAATCGTGCGACCACGCCGCTGTGCGCGGTTTCGCGAGGCGCACCCTGATCCTGAATCAGTCGGAAATAGGCACGCCAGCTCGGATCAACCGATTCCGGATCCTCCAGAAACTGCTCATAGAACGCCTCGATGTAAGGCGCATTGGCGCCCTGAATCGAGGAGGATTCGATGAAGGTGCTGTACTTGCTGCTCGCCATTGCCGTTGATCCGGTGAAACTGTGCGCGATCTTTCCGATGTCGAGCTTGCGCTCAGGCCCGGCTTTTCTTGGGGGTGCCCTGCCAATCGGCAGTCAGCCCGCGGAGGTACTCTCGAAAATCATCGGCGAGCTCGGGGTGTTTGAGCCCGTACTCGACATTGGCCCGCAGATAGCCCAGCTTCGAGCCGCAGTCGTAACGCGTGCCCTCGAACTCGTAAGCCAGTACGGTCTGCTCGTTGAGCATCGCGCTGATCGCGTCGGTGAGCTGGATTTCACCGCCGGCGCCACGCTGAGTACGTTCAAGCAGCTTGAAAATGCGCGGCGTCAGGATGTAGCGCCCAACCACAGCCAGATTGCTTTGCGCCTCCTCCGGCTTCGGCTTTTCCACCATCCGGCGGATTTCACTCAGCCCCGGGCCTACTTGCTGCGTCTCGACGATGCCGTAACTGCCAACGTCTTCCTTCGGCACGCGCTGTACCGCCAGCACGCTGGTGCCGAACTGCTGGTAGACCCGGTGCATCTGCGCCAGTGCCGGCTGCAGGCGTCCATCGATCAGGTCATCCGCGAGAATCACATAGAAGTCTTCATCACCGACGGCCGGCCAGGCACACAGCACTGCATGGCCCAGTCCCAGCGCCTCGGCTTGTCGAATGAAAATGCAGGTCACACCCGGCGGAACGATGTCCTGCACTGTCTCGAGCAGCTTGGTCTTGCCGCGCGACTCCAGCTCCGCTTCAAGTTCATAGGCCTTGTCGAAGTGATCCATGATCGAATTCTTCGAGCGGCCGGTGATGAAGATCAGTTCCTGCGCCCCGGCACTGATCGCCTCCTGAACCGCATACTGGATCAGGGGCTTGTCGACGATGGGCAGCATCTCCTTCGCACTCGCCTTGGTTGCGGGCAGGAACCTCGTTCCGAGACCGGCAACTGGAAATACGGCTTTTCTGATGCGCATGAGCTCTCCTTGGCGCTGCGTAGTCTAGTTCAGTGTTCCCGACAAATCATTAGCACTTGGTCGAAATCACCAACAAAAAACCCGCTCCGGCTAGCGAAGAGTCCCGCTCAAATGGGTCTTGTCCGAACCCGCGGCCAGCAATGCAAAGTCGATCCCGGACGCGCTGACGCCAAACTTGAGGGCAGCGCGCCCCGGCAAAAACAATGGCTGCTTGAACTGCACCGACAACTCGCTTGGCGCGTGTCCCAACTCGTCCTGTAACAGCGCAGCGCAGTGCGCCAGCGACCACATGCCGTGAGCGATGTGCCGCTTGAAGCCGAACAGTTTGGCGCTCCACGGGGCCAGATGAATCGGGTTGTAATCCCTGCCAACCGCAGCATAACGGCGCCCGATATCTGCCGGAGCTGTAAATTTCTTGTACTGCGTCAGCGCTGCTGCAACGCCGGGTGCACGCTGAACCGGGCCACGCGGACCGGGAATCCGGTGCAGGATGGTGCTGACTTCGGTCCAGACGATCTCACCATCGACAGCCGCATCGGTCAGCAGGTCGAACTCGATGCCCTGGCGCACGTCGCGCGACTGTCCGATGCGGACGTCCAGATCCAGACGCTCGTCCGCCAGCAGCGGGCGGGTCTGCCGGATCTGGTTGCGGATGTGCACCAGCCCCAGCAGCGGAAATGGAAACGCCTTCTGCGTCATCAAGTGCAGATGCAGCGCACCCGCCATGACGTGGGGAAACGTGATCGGCAATTCGGCCGACTCGGCGAACCCGCAGATCTCTCCGTACTGGGCCAGGTGGACAGCGTCGACGTTCACACCCGGAACATGCACCGCCAGATCGGGCAATGACGGTCGACCTTTGCTCCGTCTCAGCACGGTGGACGCTGCCTTCAGATACAGTTTCTGCGCATCCGGCAACGCGGTCAGGGTCTGGCTCATCGATAAGTCCTTGAGATTTTGAAGATGAAGTGTGACAGGGCCCTCGCCTCAGGGCACGCGCTGATCGATCAGCACGCGCTGTGGCGTCGCGGCGTCATCGCGGCTCAGTGCGAGATGCCCTTCGAGATCGCCCGACTGCGCCTGAACGCCCCCACCGCGAGTGACGCGCGCAACCACCTGCCACTGATCGGCACTGGACAGATTATTGCCCTGGATCATGGCATTGCTGTCGTCGAGGACCACCTCGATCGGGCCGGTAAAGGGTTGGCGCACTGCGGCCAGCGGCGGACCGCCCTGCGGTCTGCGCACAAACAGCAGCAAGGTCGCACTGCCGTCAGTCGGCGCATTGAGCGCCGGATCAATGTCCACGCTCAGATGCAACGAAGTACCGCCCGGCGCAGCCTGCGCGGTCCGCTGCGGCAACTCGCGCGCCGCGAGCTTGGCCAACTCAGGCAGACGTTGCTCAAGAATCTGGCGAAAATCATCCGGCAGATCCTGGTCGCGCAGTTTGAGCCAGGCATCCAGCGCGGCCCCGTACTGCTCGGCATGCGCCGCAGCCAGACCGGCGTACCACAGAGCCTTGGGGTACCCAGGATCAACCTTCAGGGCTGCAGCGAACAGTGCCGCAGGAGCACCGCTCATGTCGCCCTGTTGCTGGAACGCGCGCGCCTCGCCCTCCGAGGCCAACCAGTCGGGATCCGGACTGCCCGCGGTCAGGGCATTCGCCTTTGCATAGGCCTGCGCGGCTTCCGCATGCCGCCCCAGCGTGAAATACGACCGACCCAGCATCGCCCAGCCTTCAGCGTCGTCCGGCTCCGACTTCAGCCGGTTCTCCAGCCGCTGCAACATCGACGACACCACCAGCCCGTTCGCGGCCTCCGGATCCTTGCGCGCCAAATCGATCCAGCCGCTGATCTGACGGCTGTCCGAACGGAAATATCCCACCCCGGCGACGCCGGCAACAAAAGTCACCAGGACCAGCGCAAGAATCCACGCACGCGGCTGTACCGACTCGGCGTCTGAGGACGCGGCATCGACAGTCGTGGTGTCACTGAGCAAACGGGCCGCCGCCTCTTCGCGCAACTGCTGGGCGGCCTCGTCTTCCAAGGTATTCAGCGCAAGATCGGCGTCGATGTCGGCAACCCGCTGACGGTAGGCCGCAACGTTGTAGCTCTGACGCGCGCCGGCGTTGCTCAGGTGTGCGCGCCATAGCGGCCGCGTCATCCACACGACTGCCGCGAGCGCCAATACCACCATTAATGCAATCGTCACCGCGACTCCTCATCCAGCAATTTGCGCAAACGATCAGGGTCGACCGCGGTCGCCTCCCGCCGTTGCCGTCCCCGCCGCATCAGCGAAACAGCGATCGCCAGGGCGCCAAGCAACAAGGCAAACGGTCCGACCCAGAGCAGCCAGGTAGAACGTTTGAACGGTGGGCGATACAACACGAAGTCACCATATCGCGCGGTGACGTATTCGATGATTTCGGCGTCGCTGCGCCCAGACTGGATCTGCGTCCGCACCTGTTCGCGCAGATCCTGCGCCAGCGGCGCATTGGAATCCGCAATCGTCTGGTTCTGGCAAACCAGACAGCGCAGCTGATTGATCATCCCCTGATAGCGATCCAGATCGGCGCCTTCGAGCTCCTTCGACTGCGCCATCGACGGCAACGCAAACACCATCACCAGTCCCAGCATCAAACCGGCAAAAACATGACGCAGCGTCATCGTTGAGCTCCCATCAATGGCGCGATCTGTGTGATCCATGCCTCTTCGGTCATCGGCCCGATCTGCTTGTAGACGATGGTGCCCGCCGCATCGAGCACGAAGGTTTCCGGCACGCCATAGACACCCCAGTCGAGACCTGCGGTGCCCTGCACATCAACGATCACCCTTGCGTATGGATTTCCATGCGCGCCGAGCCATTGGCGGGCGTCAGCATCAGTGTCCTTGTAGTCGATGCCGACAATCTCGACGCCACGCCGGGAAAGCTCCATCAAGAACGGGTGCTCCACCTTGCAACCGGCGCACCAGCTGGCAAAGAAATTCACCAGAACCGGCCGGCCAAGCAGTTGCGAGCGCTGATAGGGTTCGTCGCTACCCAGCAATCGGAGCGTGAAGTCAGGCGACGGCTTGCCGATCAGCGGCGACGGCACTTCGCGCGGATCATGACCCAGCCCAAAGACAAACAGTACCGCCAGCCCAATCAGGATTGCGATCGGTGCGAGGTATCTGATGCGCATCAAGCCACCGCCTCTGCCGCATGGACGGCACTGCGTTGCGCAGCACGTTCCAGGCGGTAGCGACGATCGCTGACCGCCAGAATGCCGCCCAGTGCCATCAGCACCCCACCCAACCAGACCAGGCGCATCATCGGCTTGTAGTAGATCCGTAGCGCCCAGTCGCCGCCTTCCAGCGACTCGGCCAAGGCCACATAAAGATCGCGGAAGGGTGTGTGGTCCACCGCAGCCTCGGTCATAACACTGCCCTGCGCGCGATAGCGGCGCTTCTCCGGGCTGAGCTCGGCGACGACTTTTCCATCGTGCGAAACCTCAACGCGAGCGCGATCAGCGTCGTAGTTGGGGCCGGCATAGCCCTGAACATCGATCAACGAATAGGTGTATCCCGACAGTTCCACGCTGTCGCCAGGTCCCAGTCGCACGTCACGCTCGATGCTGTAGAGACTGACGAAGGTCACGCCAAGGATCCACACACCCAGTGCGAAGTGGGCCAGACTCATGCCCCAGACACCGCGAGGAATCTGCAGCAGGCCGCGCCAGCGATTGTCACGGTTGCGCAGGCGATGCCAGATGCCCTCCAGCGTCGCGACCATGACCCAGACCGCAAGCAGACTTCCGCCGATGGCAGCGACCTGGGTCTGCCGATGCAATATCCACGGCAGCGCCAGACTCGTCAGGACCGCCACCAGCAGGGGCCAGCGCAGGCGCCTTACCAGCTCACCGCGTTGCCCGCGTTTCCAGCCAATCACCGAAGCCAGACCTACAATCACGCCCAGCGGAGCCGCAAGCGGCAGAAATACCGCGTTGAAGTACGGTGGCCCAACTGAAATTTTGCCCAGCTTGAACGCATCCACCACCAGTGGATACAGCGTTCCGATGAGTACTGCCGCGGCGGCGACGACCAGAAACACATTGTTCAGCAGCAGCAATCCTTCGCGCGACATCAGGCTGATCTCGGCGTCATTGACCAAGCTGGGTGCGCGCCACGCGTAGAGCAGAAACGCCACTCCGAGCACGGCGCAGAGGAACCCGAGAATGAAGACGCCACGTGCCGGATCTGTTGCAAATGCATGAACCGAAACCAGAACGCCTGAGCGGACCAGAAATGTTCCCAGCAACGACAGCGAAAACGCGAGGATCGCCAGCAGCAGGGTCCACGATTTCAGCACGCCGCGCTTCTCGGTGACTGCAAGAGAATGAATCAATGCAGTGCCAACCAGCCACGGCATGAATGAGGCATTTTCGACCGGATCCCAGAACCACCAGCCGCCCCAGCCCAGCTCGTTATAGGCCCACCATGAACCCAGCGTGATCCCCATCGTCAGGAACAACCAGGCAGTTGTGGTCCATGGGCGCGTCCAGCGCGTCCATGCTGCATCCATGCGCCCGCTGATCAGCGCAGCCAAAGCGAAAGCAAAAGCGACGGAAAAGCCGACATAGCCCATGTACAGCAGCGGCGGATGAATGACGAGACCCGGATCCTGCAGCAGCGGGTTCAAGTCGCGACCATCCGTCGGCACCGGAAAATTCCGATCGAAGGGATTGGATGTCAGCAGAATAAACAGAAGAAAACCGACACTGATTGCGCCGAGCACACTCAGGGTCAGCGCCAGAACATCGCGCGGAAGGCGTCGGCTGAACACCGAAACTGCCCCGCCCCAACCCGCCAGCATCAAGACCCATAGCAACATCGAGCCTTCGTGTGCACCCCAGACCGCGCTGATCCGATACATCAGAGGCAGCTGCGAGTGAGAGTTGGCCGCGACATACGCCACTGACCAGTCACGCGTGACGAAGGACCAAGTCAGGCACAGGTACGCTGCAACGATGAGCAGCAGCTGGGCCTGCGCCCCCGAAACTGCCACCTCCATCCAGCGCGGCCGTGCGCGTAGGACACCGACAACCGGCACGATCACCTGGATCAGAGCGACCGCAAGGGCGGCCAGGAGAGCAAAGTGTCCGAGTTCTGGAATCATGCGATCGGCTCCGCCGGCTCAGCCCGCAACCGCGGGAGACGCGCCGGTCACGGACTTGAAGGGCGCGCAGGAATGGCGGCCATCGGCCGTCGTCAGGGCTTCTTTGAGATCCGGCGGCATGTAATTCTCGTCGTGCTTGGCCAGCACCTCATCGGCCACAAAAGCACCGTCCGACGCCATGCGCCCGGTGGCCACGATCCCCTGCCCCTCGCGGAACAGGTCCGGCAGGATGCCGCGATAACGGACGGGAACCGTTTGCTCGCAATCCGCCAATGTGAAGCGCACATCGAGATCGTCAGCACGCAGAACCGTGCCGGCAACGACAAGGCCGCCAACGCGGATCTTGGCGTCCTCCGGCACCGTGTGCGCCACAAGATCGCTCGGCGTGTAGAAATACATCATGTTCTTTCGAAACGCCGTGAACGCCAGCGCGGCTGCAACGCCGAGTCCGAAAATAAGGCCTGCCACTGCGACCATTCTGGTCTGTCGTTTGGTCATTCTTCCGTCACCGATTCGAGGATTTCGCGCCGGCGGCGCTGCGGCGCAAGCCAGTTCCAGAGATAAACCGCCACCGTCAGCCCAAAGCTGCCCCACACGAACACCGCATAGCCACTCATGGACCAGAATGCGGGATCAAGCAGCTTGCTCATACGCTCGCGCTCCTATCATCGACTGCCTGCGCGCGCTGGAGTTCCCCGACCCAGCGCGTGCCGCGCTCGCGCACCAACAGTTCATTCTGCATCCGGCGCAGAACCGCGTAGGCACAAAACAGCATCGTACCGGCCAGCGCCGCGTACAGCGGACCAGCCATGGCCGCACTCATTGTGGGCTTGCCCATTTTCAGCAGCGTCGAACCCTGATGCAGGGAATTCCACCACTCGACCGAGAACTTCACGATCGGCACGTTCACAGCGCCAACGATTGCCAGCAGCGCACAGGCACGTGCCCCAGCGCGTGGATCGTCAAATGCCTGGTACAGGCCGATCACGCCGAGATAGAGAAACAGCAACACCAGCTCCGACGTCAGGCGTGCGTCCCAGACCCAGTACGCTCCCCACATCGGCTTGCCCCACAACATGCCTGTGATCAAGGCCACAGCAGTCATGCTGGCCCCAACCGGCGCGATGGCCATCATGGCGCACTCAGCCAGCTTGATACGCCAGATCACGGCAACCACACCGGCCACAGCCATTGCGGAGTACAGCGACAATGACACCGCCGCCGTCGGCACATGGACATAGATAATGCGGAACGCGTCCTTCTGCTGATAATCCGCCGGAGCAAACATCAGTCCGTCAATCCATCCACCGAGCAGCAGCAGCAGCGAGGCGGCACCCAGCCACGGTGCAAGACGCTCGGCGAGTCGGTAGAAGCTTGGCGGTGACGCCAGGCGGTGAAACCAGGTCCACATAGGATTCGGATCAGTCGAAGGCGTTGCGAAGAGCGGCGCTGGCAATCCACGGAATCAGCGTGAGACTCAGCACCAGGATGGCCGCCAGAAAGTATAGCGGAGCCCCGGCATCCAGACCCTGCTGGGCTGCGCGGACTGCGCCGGTACCAAAGATCAGCGCCGGCGTAATCAGCGGCAATACCAGCGCCGGCAATAACAGCCCACCGCGCGGCAAGCCCACCGTCAGAGCAGCCACGAATCCGCCGATCAGGCTGATGCACGGCGTTCCCAGCGCAAGCCCAGCGACCAGCGTTGGCACCGAGGCAGATGTCACGCCGAGGCCCACCGCAAGCGGCGCTGCCAGCAGAACCAGCGGCAGCCCAGTCAACGCCCAGTGACCCAGCAACTTGGCCAGGGCCACGACCGCCAATGGTGTCGCCCCAAGGCAGAGCTGTTCCAAAGTGCCATCTTCGAGGTCCGCACGAAACAGCCGCTCCAGCGTTAACAAGGTCGACAACAGCGCCGCAACCCAGAGAATCGCAGGCGCAAATGCCGCGAGTTTCGGGTCATTGGGTTCTGTCCCCAAGCCAAACAGGGTGACGACCACAATGAAGAAGAACGGCGGCATCAGCCACTCCGTGCGCGCACGCATCGCCAGCAGCAGTTCGCGTCGAAAAATCGCCAGCATCGCGCTCATCGCTGCAAGGTCCACTCTCGTACTGCGGGCAAATCTTTCGGCAGCGCCTGATGGCTTGTGACGACGGCGATGCCGCCACCCTTCAAGTGCTCTGACAGTAAGCCGGCAAATGTCGCAATACCGTCAACGTCGAGGCCATCGAGCGGCTCGTCCAGCAGCCACAACGGGCGTGGCGCCAGCACCAGACGCGCCAGCGCCGTCCGTCGCTTCTGGCCTGCTGACAAGGTACGAACCGCGCGACGGCGCGCTCCAGCCGGTAGCGCCAATCGATCAAGCGCTGGCGCGACACGCTGCACCGCCTGACCGTTGAACTCGCACCAGAAGCGCAGATTCTCGACCGCCGACAGATGCGGGTTCAGGGCATTGCGATGTCCGACCCAGTGCAGCGGCAAGGGATCCGGATTGCGGCGCAACACCCCCGCTGCGGGCCGACGCAGCCCCGCCAACACTTCCAGCAGGCTGGATTTTCCAGCTCCGTTGGCGCCACGCAGATGCATCAGCTCTCCGGCTTCGAGCTGCCAGCAGATGCCCGAGGCCAGCGTTCGGTCACCGCGACTGACGGCCAGCTGATCAAGTTCGAGTAAAGGCACGGGGGTGCAAAGTCATGATGAAGCTGCACAGTTTAAGTGATGCGCCCACACGACGGAGAACCCGTGCATCATCCCATTACAATGACGGGGTATTTTCCAAGGCAATCGCCATGACTGCTCAACTGATCGACGGCCGCGCGGTCGCCGCTGCTGTCCTCGACCGCGTCCTGCAAGCAACCCTCCAGCGCACAGAACGTGGCTTGCGCGCGCCGGCACTGGCAACCGTCCTGGTCGGCAATGACCCCGCCTCCGAAGTGTATGTCCGCAACAAGCGCCTCGCGTGCGACAAGGTCGGCATTCGATCGATTCCGGTTCATTTCGACGCGGACGTCACGCAAGAAAAGCTATTGACCCGCGTCGATATGCTCAATGCCGACCCCTTGATCGACGGCGTACTGGTACAGCTGCCGTTACCCCGGCACATCGATGCCACACGCGTGATCGAACGCATTCGCGCTGACAAGGATGTCGACGGATTCCATCCTTACAATCTCGGGCGCCTCGCCCAGCGGATGCCAACCTTGCGGCCGTGCACGCCGCTTGGTGTGATTGAACTGCTCAAGTCTGTCGGCGAGCCCTTTAAACGCCGTCACGCGGTGGTTGTTGGCGCCAGCAACCACGTCGGTCGCCCCATGGCCCTGGAACTTCTCCTGACGGGAGCGACCACCACGGTCTGTCATCGGTTCACCTACGATCTGGCCGAGGAGGTATCGCGTGCGGATATCGTCGTCGTGGCCGTCGGCCGGCCGGGACTGATACACGGAGACTGGATCAAAGCCGGAGCCACCGTGATCGATGTGGGCATGAACCGCCTCGCCGACGGCCGCCTTGTCGGAGATTGCGAGTTTGAGCGCGCTCGAGAGCGCGCTGCTTTCATCACGCCGGTGCCGGGTGGTGTCGGCACCATGACTGTGGCGATGCTGATGCAGAACACACTGCAAGCCGCCGAGACTGCAGACACGCCGATCTCCTGAAGCAAATCAACCCTTCACCTCGGAACACACTCCCCGAAGTCTCCTCGAACTGAACCTGCGGGCATCCGGATTGGTATTCTTTATTACCTAAAACATCAACATCCAGCTGATCCTCGCAATGATGTATCGTTCATAACTAGGTATTTCGCGAACCAATGAACGGTAATCATCATGACCCATAGGCACCCCTTTCACACCGAGGAACATGAGGCGTTCCGCCAGCAGGTGCGTCGTTTCGTCGCACAAGAGATCACGCCGAACGTCGAAAGCTGGGAGCATGCCGGCGAACTTCCACGCGAACTGCATCGGCGGGCATCGGATGCGGGCCTGCTGCAGATCGGATTTCCCGAGGACTGCGGCGGAGTCCAGGTTCCGGACCTGTTCTATCTCATCGCTATGACCGAGGAGCTGGCGCGCGCAGGCAGCGGCGGCGTCATCGCCAGCCTGATGTCGCATGGCATTGGATGCCCACCGATCGCGCACGTCGGCACGGCCGAGCAACGCCAGCGATTTGTTGCGCCCGTACTTGCCGGCGAGCGCATTTCCGCGTTGGCCATTACCGAGCCCTCCGGCGGATCCGATGTTGCCAACCTGAAAACCCGCGCGGAACTGGATGGCGATCACTATGTCGTCAACGGCAGCAAGATGTTCATTACCTCCGGCATGCGCGCAGACTTCATCACTACTGCCGTGCGCACGGGCGGCCCCGGCATGGGCGGCATTTCATTGCTGGTAATCGAGGGCGACACACCCGGACTGTCACGCACCCCGTTGAAGAAAATGGGCTGGTGGAGCTCAGATACCGCGGCATTGTATTTCGACAGCTGCCGCGTTCCGGTGGCCAATCGCATCGGCCCCGAAAACGCCGGGTTCATCGCAATCATGATGAACTTCAACCAGGAACGCATCATGCTGGCCGCCCAGGCCAGCGCCTTCGCCCAGGTTTGCTATGACGAAGCCCTCGAATATGCAAAGCAGCGCGAAACCTTCGGCAAACCGCTGATCCGGCAGCAAGTGATCCGCCACAAGCTGACCGATATGCGCATGCGCATCGAGGCTGTCCGCGCCAATCTCGACATGCTGGCCTGGCGCGTCAGTCAACGCCAGATGCCCATTGCTGAAGTCTGCCTGCTAAAGAACTTTGCCACCACGAGCCTGGAGTGGATCGCCAACGAGGCGATGCAGATTCTCGGCGGTGCCGGCTACCTGCAGGGCAGCAAAGTCGAGCGCATTTACCGCGAGACCAAGGTACTGACGATCGGCGGTGGCTCGCAGGAAATCATGAAGGAACTGGCCAGCCGCCAGCTCGGCTACTGACAGGCCGCAAAATGAAACGGGGGCGCCGAAGCGCCCCCGTTTCCATGCCCTATGCACTGCCTTACGGCGCGGGAGTTGGCGTCGGGGTTGGAGTTGGCGTCGGGGTTGGGGTTGGCGGCAGCACCGCATCACCGCAGGCTGCCCACACCTGAACATCGGCCAGCGCCGAGGCGATACCCGAGTCGAACGTCAGCTTGATGCCGTTGTACGGCTTGGTGACCGCATTCTCCGGGATATTGATCAGCGCCAGATCGCTCTCATACGGCCCTGCCAGGGTAGTCCCGAGCAGCGCAAGACCCAACGGGGTGCTGCCGCCCGCCGGACTCGAACTGTCACCTGTCGGCGTGCCGTTCAGCAGCGTCTCTATCGTCAGCTGCGAGATCACTTCCGCATTCAGCAGCTGCCCCGCTGGACGCCCGATAATGAAACCAGCCGGCGTACCTGCATCAAACTCCTGACCGGCATTGACCAGAATCGACGCGGTCCCGAACAGCAGGCCAACCGGCACCTGAATCTCGGCAAAGTTGGTATCGTCGTTGTCGATCAGATTGTTCTCATCGCTGATGTTGCACAGCAGGCACAGCAGCGGATCCTGCTCGGTCGACACCGTCGCGGCCGGTTCACGCAGCGGGATATTGCACCCGCTGAATGTGACATTGAGCTCGGCACTCGCCGAACCCAACTGGGCGTCGTTGTATGCCACACCCGGCTTGATCGTCGCCGTGATCGTCGCCGAGCCCTGCTCGACGCCGGTCGCGCGACCAGCTGATTCAGTGGTAATCGCCGGATCATCGTTTTCTACCGTGGCGATCAGCACATCGCTGGAGGTCCAGTCGACCTGCGTGTTGATTACATCCTCGCTGCCGTCGCTGTACTGACCGATCGCGTTAAGCTGAGTCGTATTCCCTTTGGCGACCGACGCAATTGCAGGTTCAACACGAAGCAGTCCATTAAGCACCGCCGCGACCACCGACACCGGGGCGGTTGCCGTTACCGTGCTTCCCGACGAAGAAAGAGCACTCGCCTGAAGCACCGTATTCCCCTCGGCTTCACCTTTGAACGTTGTCGGGTTACTGGTCGTGCTTGAAAATGACCCGATCCCATCTGCACTTGAGGTCCAGGTTACGCCACTGGTGATGGTTCTCGGCGTACTAGAGTCAGTGTAGGTCCCGCGTGCCACGAAGCTCTGCTGAGCCCCCCGCGGCAGCGTCTTGCTCGACGGATCGATCGTCATGCTCACCAGCGCCGGCGCGGTGATGTCGAGAATCGCAGTCGAAGTCTTGCCGTCAAACACGGCCTTGACTTCGACACGCCCCTGCGCCTTGGTGGTCACCAAGCCGTCACCGTCGATATCCGCCTTCGCCGTCGGATCGGTCGACCATGTCACATTATTCAACGGCACGGCACGTGTGGCCGTCGACGATCCGGGCGGCGTGGTGTAGATGCCGTTGGCAACAAACTGCTGCGTCTGCCCCAGCGCCAGCGTCTTCGTTGCCGGCGCCACTTCGATTCGCTGCAGCTCAGGCGTGAAATCCGGACTTTGAATACTGCCATCACCGCAGCCCGCCAGAATCAGCGCGCAGATGACAGCCCCTACTCTCATTACTCGCATCGCCCAACTCCTAACGGTTAATCAATCGCCTGAGCGACACTGCGCATTGTGAGTGCGACGCGCACTGGGCTACACTGGGCAGTGTAACGGTAGGTCAATTTCAAAATCTAGGGATGCTTGTCAATGAAGGGATTTCGGATACTGGTTGCGGCTTGCGCGCTGGTGCTTACGGCCTGTGGGGACGGCAGCATTCAGAGCCCAGATTTCACGTCGGTACTTAAGTCCATCACGGTCGCGCCGGCATCCGGCACCGTGGCGGCGGGTCTGACTCAGCAATATGTTGCGTACGGCGTGTACACGCTTCCGCCGGGCTCCAATCCGACGACTGAAACGCGACCACTCGATAACGTCAGCTGGAGCAGCGAAAATCCCAGCGTTGCCAGCATCGATTCCGTAAGCGGCTTGGCGACCGCGGTGTCCCAGGGTTCCACGGTCATCTCTGCATCGGCCAACGGCAAGAAAGGGTCGGCCACCCTGACTGTCGGACCACCCGCGCTGCAGTCACTGACGATTGATCCGAGCACATCGACCATTGCCGTTGATGGCACTGAAACATTGACAGCACGAGGTCGGTTCTCCGACGGCAGCACGCAGCCGGTAACGGCTGACTGGACATCGGGCAACCCTAATGTCCTGACGGTAGCCGCAGGACCGGCGTCGACGACGACCGCAACCGGCATCGCCGTAGGATCCACCGTGATCACGGCCACAGCGGTCGGCACCTCGATCGGGGCAACGGCAAACGCAACCGTTCGCGCCAAGGTGACGAGCCTGACCATTGTTCCAGACTCTGGAACTTCTCCAGCCGGTCGGCCGTTCCAGTATCAGGCAACCGGCACCGTCAAGTCCGGCCCGTCGACCACTACTCCGGCGAACACAGCGGATGGCAGCCTTACGGGCGTCGTCTGGACGGTGTCCAACGCGCTGGGTGAAACCAATCCGGCCGCCGTTGCCAATATTGACTCCGAGCGCGGTATTGCCACCGGCCTGAGAGCAGGCAACGCTGTTGTGACGGCCGCCGTTGACGGATTGACGGACACGGCTGACTTCACGGTAACGCCTGCCGTGCTCGATAACCTGACAATCGAACCCACCGATCCCTCGCTGGCGGTCGGCACCGTGGTGACCCTCACCGCACGCGGTGTTTACACGGATGGCATCGCGAAGCCGGTTGCCGTTGACTGGACGCTTCCCTCTTCGTCCGTTCCGGGAATCGTCACGTTCGATCCGGCCAACGGTTCCTCGACTCAGATCACTGGCCAGGCAGTAGGCACTGGAACAATCCGTGCGACCGCAGTCAGCGATCCGGCGATTACCGATGAAACCGGAGTTACCGTAACCAGTGCGGTTCTGCAGTCTCTGGTCGGAATCACACCGCCAACTGCGCGGGTCAATCCCGGCCGCTCTGTCGAGTTCTTCCTGCAGGGTATGTATTCCGACGGTGTCGTTCGCAACATCGACGACAGCCAGGTGACCTGGACCAGCGGAACAACTGCGGTAGCAACGATCGGTGCCGACGGCGTTGCCACTGGCGTGATGGAAGGCACTTCGACGATTACCGCAACCGCATCCGGTGTCAGCGGCAGCGAGACGGCACAGCTGACGGTGACTGAATCGGCATGCACCACGCCATTGCTGACTGCAGACGGCGCGACAGTCGAAGGCATCTCCACGGGGCTCTGTATCGGTTGCTCGCTGAGCGATGGCGCCGCCATCATCGACGGCTCCGATCAGACCTTCGGGACGCTTTCGACAACGGTCGGCCTCATTGACGCCACGATGTCGGCCGCAGTGACGGCCAATGCCAATCCGAACTACACGATTCCATTCGCTGCCGGCAGCAACGCGGGGTTCGTGATCGGCCAACCTGTCGGCTCCCTCGTACTCGCAGAACTTCTGGCGCAGCTGAGAGTGTCGACCTTGCTCGGCGGCGCAATCCAGGAATCCTCGGGAGACCTGATCCCGCTACGCGTCGATCTTCTGGGGATTCAGCTGCTGGGCGGACAAAGCAGCGACGCGGTACTGGTGTCGATTCAGACCAGCGCACCCTATGACGGCGTGGCACTGACGCTCCTTTCGGGCGCTGCGTCTGCACTGACTGACGTTCAGGTCTTCCAGGCCTGCGGCACCGTGGTACCGCCAGTGCAGACCAACCTGGCCAAGCTGACGCGGATCGAACCCGCCAACGGCGCTGTCATCGCTGGACAGACGAAGAACTTTGTCGCCTACGGCGTTCTTGCCAATGGCGACGAAGTTGAGATCGCCGACGCCGATCTGAACTGGTCGATTGACAACACCGCAGTGGCAACCGTTGATGTCAATGGACTGCTGACGGCGGTGTCGGCCGGAACCGCCAAGGTCACGGCCACCCTGAAGGCGAATGTGGCCGCAAGCGGCACGCCACGCACCATCACAACTGATGTCACTGTCGTGGACGGTGCGTGCACCACGCGCTTCCTGTCCGCGAATGGGGCGAAAGTCGCAAGTGATGTTACCGGCCTCTGCCTGTTCTGCAACGTCGCCAACACGTCGAATGTCATTGATGGCCAGTTGCAGACAGCAGCGACGATGACGGTTCCGGTGAGCCTGCTGGGAGGCAGCACATCGATCACCGTTACCTTGCCTGATGCCGCACCCGTTCTGCCGGCAGGCCCGTCGACCGGCTTTGTGCTCGGACGCCCGGCCGGCAACATATTGACGGCAGAACTGCTATCCAGCCTGACGGTCGATACCCTGCTGAATGGCGTTGTCCAGGAAAGCACGGGGCCGATCATCCCGTTGCGTCTGGATCTGTTGGGCATCTCGGTTGTCGACGGCAGTCAGATTCTGCTTGCGTCACTTCCGACCACACTGCCCTACAACGGCATTCAGCTGACATTTAATTCTGGAATTGCTACAGCGCTGAGCAACGTGCTGGTCTATGACGCCTGCGCGGTGGCAGATCCGACGCTGGCGCTGGCGCCGTAACGGCACACGCCAAAGCAACGAGGTTGTTCAGAGGGGCTCGAAAGAGCCCCTCTTTTTTTTGCTTCGGTGCCAGAAATCACGACCGCTCTTTGGTACAGGCCATCAGCGCGCAACTGACCGCCTGCAGCGTTCAACCAACCTGGTAGCGGCGACGCCTATCCGACGTCTGGACCGGCCTGCCCAATACCGGTCAGCAAAGAGGATTGTCTCAATTGCAGAATCAGCGGCGTCGCGTTGCAGAACGAACCACCAATAGATCCATCCCCCACCTAAGCCGTGCGACCACGCTTTCGCATGAAATCTCAGCAGCCGGCTTACCCTCAGCTGGCGCAATAAACACGCCCCACCGATCAGCTGCACCTATTCAATTGCTGGCTCCAATGCCCACGCGTCCGAATTCGCGTCAACGCAATCGCGCAATCGGAAAACCGACAGGAAGCAGCCGTTACGGAGTCGGCGCGACTGCGGGCGGATATTCTGGGGCAGTGAATCGATAGGAATATGCCTACAACACGGCCGAAAGAGCTGATCCACCAGCAATTACGCTCTGTCCGGTTGTTTACTGCGGACCACACGCACCGCATAATGCGTCAAGTTGCAATGAAGAAATCTGTTTCCGTTATGTGCTCGGTTTGTTGCGCGATAGGGTGTGATTGCGCTTGAGGCGTTGAAGGAAACAGGCCGGGTACCGGCCTTCGTTGCTGTATAGGGAACTAGCTCGGGTTTGGAGACATGTAGATGTCGAAATACGGATGGCTGATTACAGCAGCTGTAATTGCATTTTCGAATGCAGCCACTGCGCAAAGCACTGCGTTTGATGATCGCTGGTACATCACACCGATGATTGGAGGCCTGTTCTCCGACAGCGAGAATCTCGATACCGGTGCGTATGGCTCACTGGCAATCGGCAAATACGTAACGCCCCACATCGGCGTCGAACTCGAAGGAGGTTACGGCAGCCTTGCCGTTTCCGATCTGCCGACTGACAACGGCTATGATCGCTTTGCCCTCGGCTTCAACGTGATGGGCTTCCTGACCGATGACAAGTCGACGATTCGTCCCTACCTGCTGGTCAACGGGCATGGACAGTCCGTCAGCTTCCTCGGCGAAAACCTGTCCGGCCTCGGACTGGGCGCCGGCGGCGGCTTGATGGCCAAGCTGGGCCGCAAGTGGGACGCCCGATTTGATCTGCGCTACAACCTCGATTCGCTGGGTGGCGAAGGCATCGTGCCTAGCGATACGTTCTACCTGTGGAATGCAGGTATCGGCGTCAGCTACAAATTCGGCAATGACCCCTACGATCAGGACGGCGACGGCGTCCCGGACAACCAGGACAATTGCCCGGATACTCCGCCCGGAGTCGCGGTCTACTCCGACGGCTGCCCAACCGATCTGGATCAGGACGGCGTACCGGATTACCTCGACAAGTGCCCCAACACGCCCAAGGGCACCTTGGTGGGTCCCGATGGCTGCGAGCTCGACTCCGACCATGATGGCGTGCCTGACAGCCGCGATCAGTGCCCGAATACGCCGGCAGGCATTCCGGTCAATGCCGTGGGTTGCCCGCTGGATTCCGACGGCGACGGCGTTCCGGACTATCTCGACAAGTGCGCCGGCACACCGGCAGGCACCCAGGTCAACGCGGAAGGCTGCTCGATGGCCGATCGCGATGGCGATGGCATTCCGGATGAACTCGACAAATGCCCCGGCACACCGCCAGGCATCCCGGTCGGCCCTGACGGCTGCCCGCTGGATTCCGACGGCGACGGCATCCCGGATTATCTCGACGAATGCCCGAAGAGCCCCCCGGGTGCCAAGGTTCTGCCGAACGGCTGCGCCCTGACCGGTGACTGCCGCACGCCACGCCCGGGTGAGCAGGTCGATGAAAACGGCTGCGCGCTGGAGCAGAGCTTTGTGCTCCGCGGCGTCAAGTTCGAGTTCGACTCGGACCGCCTGACACCGGCTGCTCGCGAGATCCTGAATCAGGTTGCAGAAACGCTGAAGGCATACCCCAACATCAATGTTGATCTTGAAGGTCACACTGACAATGTGGGTTCCGACAGCTACAACCTCGGACTGTCCGAACGTCGCGCAATTGCCGTCAAGGTCTACTTGTCGGGTCGCGGCATCAAGGAAAACCGCATGAACCCGGTGGGCTACGGCGAGAGCCGCCCGATCGCGACCAACGAAACCGAAATCGGTCGCGAAGAAAACCGGCGCGTGGAACTGCGCGTGGTCGAGAACTAGTCGACCCCGCAGCAACAAGCACTAAAAAGCCCCCGCGACTAAGTCGCGGGGGCTTTTTCTTGTCTGATGATCACACGGCGACGATGTGTGAATCGAGAAGCATGAATCGATAGGCAGTACGCCCTTGCTCAGCTTTGATCGACGCGCAGCAACAGCTGCCGATGCTTCACCTGCTGGCCCGGAACGACCGCAACTTCACCGACGGTGCCGCCAACTGGCAACGTCAGCTGAAACTCCATCTTCATGGCTTCGAGCACGACCAGAGTCTGTCGGCTCTGCACCGCGTCACCCGCTGCAACATGAATCGCCACGATTTTGCCGTCCGAGTTCGCCAGCAGCCGCCCGTCCGAACCAGCCTGTACTGCTTCCGCCGGCGCGAACGTGACATCCTGAAAGCTCTCGCACCGCCCCCAGGCATCGAGCCAGATCGTGTCTGCGTCGCGCGCAACAGCCGCCTGCTCACGCACTCCATCCATCACAAACGCGAGCCGCTGCGGATCCTGTGCCTCGATCTGTATCTCAATCGATTCATCCGCAACCTCCACGATGAACCGTTGCTGCGCCAAGCTGCGCACACTGAGCGAGTAGGCCACTTCCCGGCAGCGCAAGATCAAGCCTACCGCCGACGCGTGCGAGCTGTGCCAACCCATCAACTCCGTCGACAGCCCGTTGGCATCCGCTAGCCGACGCGTGTCATCCAGATAAAGTGCCAATGCCGCCAAGGCAATCTGGCGAATGCTTGGATGATCAGCGGCCAGGGCTGCCTGAGGAAAATTACGCTCGATGAAATTAGTCGACAGACATCCTGCGACGAATTCCGGATGAGACAGGATTTTTCCGAGCAAAGCCTTGTTGCTGTGAACCCCACTCAGACGGGTCTGCTCTAGTGCCGCAAGCAGCCTTCCCCTTGCCTGCTCGCGATCCGCACCCCATGCAATCAATTTGGCCTGCATCGAATCGTAGAACGGAGAAATCTGCTGCCCCTCCAGCAGACCCGCATCCATGCGCAACCCGCTACCTTCCGGATATTGCCATTGCAGCACTGAACCCGTCTGCGGCATGTAGCCGCGGCTCGGATCCTCCGCACACAGACGCACCTCGATGGCCCACCCATTGCGACGCGCATCAATCTGCGCTTGCGTCAACGGCAAGGGCTCTCCCTGCGCAATGCGCAGCTGCCAATCGACCAGATCAACGCCGTAGACCATCTCGGTCACCGGGTGTTCGACCTGCAGACGCGTATTCATTTCCAGGAAGTAGAACTGTCCGTCGGCGCCCAGCAGAAATTCCACCGTTCCGGCACCGACATAGTTGACCGCGCGAGCAGCGGCAACGGCAGCCTCACCCATCCGGACACGCAACTCGGCATCGACGGCGGGACTGGGCGCCTCCTCGACCACTTTCTGATTACGACGCTGCACCGAGCATTCACGCTCACCCAGGTGCACCAATCCGCCATGGCGATCGCCGAACACCTGAATCTCGACGTGACGCGCATCGACCACAGCCTTCTCGATCAACAGTTGACCATCACCAAACGCGTTCTGCGCCTCGGATCGTGCCGAGCGAATGCTTTCGGACAGAGTCGCCGCGTCATCAACCCGGCGCATACCGCGGCCACCGCCACCCGCTGCCGCCTTGACCATGACCGGCAGCCCGATGCGAAGGGCCTCGGCACTCAAGGTTTCGTCATCCTGTGCGTCGCCCTGATAGCCGGGCACACACGGCACGCCGGCATCCAGCATCAAACGCTTGGACGCCGATTTGTTGCCCATCGCGCGAATCGACGCCGCGTCCGGCCCAATGAAGATCAGCCCGGCGCCCACCACCGCCTGCGCGAAATCATCTCGCTCAGACAGGAAGCCGTACCCCGGGTGAATCGCCTGAGCACCGCTGCGCCGTGCCGCCTCAATGATCTTTTCGGCAACGAGATATGACTCTGCTGCGGGTGGCGGACCGATGCAGACCGCCTCGTCCGCCATACGCACATGCAAGGCATCACGATCCGCCTCGCTGTAAACGGCAACGGTGCGATAGCCCGCACGACGCGCGCCTGTGATCACACGCACCGCGATCTCGCCGCGATTGGCCACCAGCACCTTGTTGAATCCCTGAGTCATCGTCGATCGACCGCCTTTGAAAGATTGAGTTCGAAGAGAGCGCTGTGCGGCTCGGATCAAGGCTGTCGCGCCCACCGCGGAGCACGCTTCTGCATGAAAGCACCGAGCCCCTCCGGCACTTCACTGCCACGAACGCAGGCGGCAAATTTCTGTGCCGCATCATCGAGCACCTCGTCCATCTCCTGGCGCCCGACGTTCAACACGATCGCCTTGGTGACCGCGTTGGCGTGCGGCGCGCATGACAGAATCTGCCCCAGCAGCACGTCGATTTGCTGCGACAGCTGCGCTTCATCGGCGTAAGTCTGATGCACCAAACCCAAGCGCAAGGCCTCAGCACCATCAAACCGCGCACCGGTGAGACATAGCTTGCGCGCCTGGGTCAGGCCGATGCGCTCGACCACAAACGGAGCGATCTGTGCCGGCGGCAATCCGCGTGTCGTTTCCGGCAGACCGAAGCTGGCAGCCACATGGGCCAGCGCAATGTCCGACACACAGGCCAAACCGAAGCCACCCCCCAGCACAGCGCCGTCACAGATCGCGACGACCACGGCAGGGAGCGCGGCGGCCTTGCGCAGCAGGCTGCCGAAGCGGCGTGAAATCTGCGCGACTGGATCAGGCTCATCCGCTTGCGGTGGTCGCAACTGACTCATGACCTCCTTGAGATCCGCGCCAGCACAGAAATGCCCACCGGCTCCGCGAAGGATCACCACGCGGATTGCGCATGCGCTCGCAGCGACACATTCGAAGACCTGATCGAGTTCACTGATCATCGCTCCCGTCATCGAATTGCGCGACTCCGGCCGATTCAGGGTAACCCGCAGCACTGCGCCATCCAGCGACAGTACCAAGGTCTCGCAGTCAGGCAGATTCATCATGGCTCCTGAATGGGAAAGTCAGAATCGTGCGACGCCGAAACTGCTGGGCTGCAGACTGCGCGCCTGTGCCTCGCGGCACACCGACAGGCAGATCCCCAGCACCTTGCGCGTATCACGCGGATCAATCAGACCGTCGTCAAACAGACGCGCCGTCGCGGCAAATGCGTGCGATTCCCGATCGAACTGGTCGACAATGTTCTTGCGAATCATCGCCAGCATCTTTTCATCGGCCTCGGACATGGTCTTGCCCTGCTTGGCCCATTTCTCCCGCGTGATGATTTCCATCACGCTGGCCGCCTGCTCGCCGCCCATCACCGAGGTCCTGGAATTGGGCCAGGCAAAGATGAAATGCGGTCCGAATCCGCGCCCGCACATGCCATAGTTGCCGGCGCCGAACGACCCGCCCATGACGATCGTGATCTGCGGCACGGTGGCGTTGGCCACCGCCTGGATCATCTTCGAGCCGTGCTTGACGATGCCGCCCTGCTCGCTCTCGGTACCAACCATATAGCCGGTGGTGTTCATCAGGTAGACGATCGGGATGTTGGCCTGGCAGCACAGCTGGATGAACTGGCCGGCCTTGGTCGCGCCCTGTGTCGTGATCGGACCATTGTTGGAAATGATGCCGACCGCATGCCCCTGAATGACCGCACGCCCGCAGATTGTCTGGTTGTCGTACTCGGTCTTGAAGTCGAGGAACTCGGAACCGTCGACAATGCGCGCGATCACCTCGCGGCAGTCGAACGGCTTGCGATAGTCCGTCGGCACCACGCCACATAGTTCGTCTATGTCGTACAACGGCGCGCGCAGCGGGCGCAGCTCCAGATGCGGCCGGCGCTGGTTCCAGTGCAGGTTATGGACGATCTCGCGGGCGATGCGAATACTGTCGGCGTCATTCTCGGCAATGAACTCGGATGTGCCTGCAATCTGACAGTGCATCTCGGCACCACCGAGCGCCTCCTCTTCGGCAATTTCGCCGGTCGCGGCCCGCAGCAAGGGTGCGCCGGCCAGAAACACCTTGGCGCGCTTGCGCACCATCACCACGTAGTCCGACAGGCCGGGCATGTAGGCGCCGCCGGCCGTCGACGAGCCATGCACGATCGTGACCTGAGGAATGCCCGCGGCCGACAGCCTCGCCTGGTTGGCAAAAGTGCGCCCGCCGGGAATGAAGACGTCGGCCTGGTACATCAGATTGGCGCCACCGGACTCCACCATCGACACCACCGGCAGCTTCTGCTGCAAGGCGATCTCCTGGATGCGCAGTCCCTTCTGCACGCCCTGCGGGGTCATCGTGCCGCCCTTGATCGCCGAGTTCGATGCAGTCACCAGACAGCGCGTGCCGGAGACATAGCCGATACCAGCGATCGTGTTGCCGCCGGCAAGACTGCCGTCCTTGTCGTCGTGCATCTTGTAGCCGGCCAGCGTCGCCAGCTCCAGCCAGGGGGATCCCCGATCGAGCATCAGATGCACGCGTTCACGCGGGAGGATCTGGCCACGTGCATGAAAGCGCTCGCGCTTGCTCTCCTCCTCCTGCTGCCCCTTCTGCTCGATCGCGCGCCATTGCGCGATCAGCTCCAGCATTTGCGCACGGTTCTGCTGGAACTGCGGCACGCTGACATCAGCCACTGAATCGATAATCGGCATTTCCAAATAATCCGCTTTTCTTCGAATGCCGGCTATCTTTACAGTCTATTACTATATTTTCTAGGACAATATAAATTACTCAAATGAATTAACTAACCGAACGAAGCGTCACTTCACCGCTTCAGGACGCACCGCCCGATGAAAGCCCTGATACGGCTTCGACTTTTCATGAGAGAGCAAAGGGAAGGCCTTGGTGCCAAGACTGCTGCCGCCATCGATCTTGATGCAGTCACCGGTGATAAACGCCGCGCCCTCGGACAGCAGGTAAACGATGGCGGAGCTGACTTCCGCCTCTTCGGCCATGCGCTTCAGCGGCGCCAGCTCGCGCAGCTTCGGGATCACCTCCTTTGCAAACGCCGGGTCATAGTGATCCATGCCACTGGACGCGACGTACCCCGGCGCAACGGCATTCACGCGAACGCCGGAGCTGGCCCACTCGACGGCAGCTGTCTCGGTGAAATTCAGCATGCCGGCACGCGCCGCGCCGCTATGCCCCATGCCGGGCATGCCGCCCCACATGTCCGCGATCATGTTGACGATGCTGCCGCCGTTGGCGCGCATCCACTGCGTATAGGCCTCGCGCGCCACCAGGAATCCCCCGGTCAGATTGTTCGCGACCACGGCTTCCCAGCCCTTCTTGCTGATCATCGCCAGCGGCATCGGATACTGGCCGCCGGCATTGTTGACCAGACCATCGATGCGCCCGCGCTCAGCCAGAATCTGCGCCACAGCCGTCTTCACGGCCTCCTCGTCACGGATATCGAAGCTCGCGGTCGACACCGACCCTCCGTCCTCGACGATTTCCTGCGCGGTCGCCGCCAGCTTGTCCGCCTTGCGTCCGGTGATCACGACATGCGCACCAAGACTGGCCAGTTCGTGCGCGGTGCAGCGCCCGATGCCGGATCCGCCCCCGGTAACAACGATGGTCTGACCCGCAAACAAGTCCGCACGGAATACTGAGCGGTAAGTCATCTTTCCTTTCCTCGCAAACGAAGAAGGCCGGCATAAGCCGGCCTTCCAGGACATCGGGAATTCCCAAAACGCATTACAGCTTGGACGTCATCTCAGGCAGCACCTGGAACAGATCGCCGACCAGGCCGAAGTCGGCGACTTCGAAGATCGGCGCTTCCGGATCCTTGTTGATCGCGACGATGGTGCGTGCGTCCTTGATGCCGGCCAGATGCTGGATTGCACCCGAGATACCGACTGCGAAGTACAGCTCCGGCGCAATGATCTTGCCGGTCTGACCGACCTGCATGTCGTTCGGCACGTAGCCCGAGTCGACCGCCGCACGGCTGGCACCGACGCCCGCACCGATCTTGTCAGCGAAGTCGTAAACCACCTTGAAGTTTTCCGAGCTGCCGAGCGCGCGGCCACCGGAAACGACGCGTGCCGCCGACTGCAGGTCCGGACGTTCCGATTTCTGCGCTTCGAGCTTCACGTAGCGTGTGTGTGACGGCAGGGTCGCCGACACCGTGGCGGCCTCGACCGCGGCACTGTTGCCGGCACCGACCGCCGTAAACGAGGCCAGACGCACCGTCGCGACGATGATGCCCGCAGGGGCTTCAACCGTGGTGATGGCGTTGCCGGCATAGGTCGGACGATCGAAGCTGGTCGCGCTGTGCACGGCCATGATGTCGCTGACCTGGTGCACGTCGAGCTTTGCAGCGACGCGCGGCGCCAGGTCCTTGCCGAAGGTGCCGCCGGGGAACAGCACGTGGCTGTAACCGTCCTTGGCCAGCTCGACGATCTGCGGCGCCAGCACGGCGGCGACCGGGTTGGCGTTGGCGGGGTTGGCCACCGTGATGACCTTGGCGACACCGTCGAGCTTGGCAGCTTCTGCTGCAACTCCGGCCGGGTCGGCCGCAAGCACGGCAATATGAATGTCACCGCCGATGCCCTTTGCGGCAGCGACGGTCTTCGAAACGCCGGCGTTCAGCTTGCCTTCGGCGTGTTCGGCAATGATCAGAATCTTGCTCATCTTTGGATCCGGTTCGTTTGGCGAATGCTTACAGGAGGCCCTTGGCCTTGAGTGCGTCGACCAGTTCGTCGACGGTCTTGACCATCACGCCCTTCGAGCGGCTCGGCGGCGGCGCGGTCTTGGTCGTCTTCAGGCCGGCGGCCAGAGTGACGCCGAGATCGCCAAGGCTGACCGTCTCGATCGGCTTCTTCTTCGCCTTCATGATGTCCGGCAGTTTCAGATAGCGCGGCTCGTTCAGACGCAGGTCCGCGGAGATCACCGCCGGCAGATCGACTTCCAGCGTTTCCAGACCGGCGTCGACTTCACGCACGACCGTGGCCTTGTCGCCGTCGATCTCGACCTTGGACGCGAACGTCGCCTGCGCGATGTCGAGCAGGCTCGCCACCATCTGCGCGGTCTGGTTGGCATCGTCGTCGATCGCCTGCTTGCCGCACAGCAGCACTTTGGCGTCTTCCTTCTTCATCGCAGCAGCCAGCGCCTTGGCAGCGGTCAGCGGCTGGATTTCACCGTCATCCTTGATGTGGATCGCGCGGTCGGCGCCGAACGCCAGCGCGGTACGCAGCGTTTCCTCGCCTTTCGCGCCACCGATCGTCACGGCGATGATCTCGGTGATCTTGCCCTTTTCCTTCAGACGCACCGCCTCTTCCATGGCGATTTCGTCGAACGGGTTCATCGAGTGCTTGACCCCATCGGTCACGACGCCCGAACCGTCGGACTTGACCTGGATGCGGACGTTGTAGTCCACCACGCGTTTGACGCTCACGAGTGCTTTCATCGGTTCTATCTCTTTACTTGAGTCACACAGATTTATTCGATCCGTCCCGAACCCGGCGGATCACATGTTGGCGTAGTTCGGGCCACCGCCGCCTTCCGGCGCGATCCAGTTGATGTTCTGGGCGGGGTCCTTGATGTCGCAGGTCTTGCAGTGTACGCAATTCTGCGCATTGATCTGAAAGCGCTTGTCGCCGGCCTCGCCGACCACCTCGTAGACACCGGCCGGGCAGTAGCGCTGCGCCGGCTCGTCGTACATCGGCAGATTCTTCGAAATCGGGATGCTCGGATCCTTCAACACGAGGTGAACCGGCTGATCCTCTTCGTGGTTGGTGCTGGACAGGAACACTGACGACAGCTTGTCGAAGCTGATCTTGCCATCCGGCTTCGGGTACTCGATCTTCTGCGACTCCGCCGCAGGCTTCAGCGTCTTGTAGTCTGGCTTCAGGTCATGAAAGGTCCACGGGAACTTGCCACCGAAGATGTTCTGCTCGATCCAGTTGATCGCGCCGCCGATCAGCGAGCCGAACTTGTGCATCACCGGACCGAAATTGCGGCTGCGATACAGCTCGTCATACAGCCAGCTGGCCTTGAACTTGCTCGCATAGCTGTCGAGCTTGACACTGCCATCGGCACCGGCAATCAGCGCCTCGGTGATCGCCTCAGCCGCGATCATGCCGGACTTCATTGCCGTATGGCTGCCCTTGATCTTGGCGAAGTTCATCGTGCCCAGATCGCAGCCGGCCAACACGCCGCCCGGGAACGCGAGCTCCGGCATCGAGTTCAGACCGCCCTTGCAGATCGCGCGTGCGCCGTAGGCCACGCGGGTGCCGCCTTCCAGATACTGGCGAATCACCGGATGCTGCTTGAAACGCTGGAACTCGTCGAACGGCGACAGGTACGGATTCGAGTACGACAAATCGACGATCAGGCCAACGTAGACCGTGTTATCTTCGAGGTGATACAGGAACGAGCCACCCAGCGCACTGGTCCCGACCAGATCCAGCGGCCAGCCGGCACCGTGCACCACCAGGCCGGGCTCGAACTTGGACGGATCGACCGTCCAGATTTCCTTCAGACCAATGCCGTAGTGCTGCGGATCGGCGTTCTTGTCGAGACCGTACTGCGCGATCAGCTGCTTGCCGAGGTGACCGCGGCAGCCTTCGGCGAAAATCGTGTACTTGGCGCGCAACTCCATGCCCGGCGCAAAATCCGGCTTGTGCTCGCCTTCGCGATTGACGCCCATGTCGCCAACGGTGATGCCCTTGACCACGCCGTCTTCGATGATCGCGGTCTGCGCGGCAAAGCCCGGATAGATCTCGCAGCCGAGATCCTCGGCCTGCTGGCCCAGCCAGCGGCACAGATTCGCCAGCGAGATGATGTAGTTGCCCTCGTTGTGCATGGTCTTGGGCACAAACAGGCCGGGCATCTTGAAGCCCTTCTCGGCACTGGTGAAGAAGTAGATGTCGTCACGCTTGACCGGGGTCTTCAGCGGCGCACCCTTCTCTTTCCAGTCCGGGAACAGCTCGTTGAGCGCACGCGGCTCGAACACCGCACCAGACAGGATGTGCGCACCGACCTCGGAGCCCTTCTCGACCACGCAGACGCTGATCTCGGCACCGGCAGCCGCTGCCAACTGCTTGACACGGCAGGCAGCGGACAATCCCGCGGGACCGGCGCCGACGATAACGACGTCGTATTCCATGACATCACGTTCAACAGACATGCGCATGCTTCCTGGCTAGCCCAATCCGGGCGCTTGGATGGGTCTTGAGAGGTTTTGGGGGCTGCATTGTAGTCGACACAGCGCCTGATCGCAGCGCCGTCGCTACAGCACCGGCTGTCCGAGCGGCCAGCTCCTCCCTCGTTCTACAAGCTCTCGGCCAGCGCTGCGGGCACCGGCACCGGGAAGTCCAGCAACATCTGCGCAAACGCCTTGCCCTGCGGATCAGTCCGCAGCGAACCGGCGCCACCACCGCCCAGCGCGTGGTACAGCATGAAATTCAGGCTGTGGGAGCCGGGCAGGCTCCACTTCGATACTCGCCCGTGCGCCGCGCCCCCGGCCAGCACATGTGCGAAGTAGTCGCGCACAGCGTCAACAGTCAGTGCCGCACTGATGTGGGGGAGATATTCAGGCCGACGCGCAATCACTCCGATATTGGCGTGGTCGCCCTTGTCGCCTGAACGCGCCAGTGCCAAGCGGATCAGCGGCACTGAGACGCTGCCAGCGGCTAGACACAATGCCGGTTCGACGACCGCGTCGTCGACCTGCGTGAGCACGCCCTCTGCGACATCCACTTCGACCGCAAAGCAATCGTCGCCGACTACAACCTCGATCGGCACCAGCGCCTTGGGTACCAGCGTTGAAAACAGCTTCGGAATCATCTGCGGCTCGGGACGCCCGGCACCGAAATACCCGGTGAAGCCCGGCGCCATGCCGGTCGCCGCCTGTGCAATTTCGCGGGAAAACAGCTTCAGCGCCTTGGGGTTGGGGTGCTGCACAACGAGCTTGACCACCACCTCGCGCGTCGCGGTCGCCGCCGGTCGCGCATGCGGACCGTAGCTTTCCTCCGCGCCGATGCAATGGATGTCGACGCCGCTGAAGTCGCCCAGACCCGCCGCGAGCAACTGCCGACGCACCTTCTCGACGATCGCCGTCGCTGACGCGCGGCCCTTACGCGCCGCATCGATGCCTCCGATCATGAACAGCGCCGCACAGCGCATGCCCGCCGGCACGGTCGCGCTGACCTTGTACGTTGATGTCGGCGCCTGCCCGCGCGCACCCGTCACCCGCACACGATCCTCGCCGTCCTGCCGCAGCTGGACGGCGGTGAAATCGACGACGACGTCCGGTAGCAGATAAGCCCGCGGATCCCCGATCTCATACAGCATCTGCTCCAGCACGGTGTTCACGGTCACCTTGCCACCCGTACCCGGCGGCTTGGTCACGACGAAACTGCCGTCGGCCGTCGCTTCGACGATCGGAAAACCCATGTCGGCGTAGCCGGCGGCAATCTCCTCCCAGTCGGTGAAATTGCCTCCGGTGCACTGCGCCCCGCATTCGATGATGTGTCCAGCCACCGATCCTGCGGCCAGTTGATCGTAGGCGTCCGCAGCCCAGCCGAATCTGTGAATCATCGGCCCCAGCACCACCGCCGAGTCGACGCAGCGCCCGGTAATGACGATGTCAGCGCCTGCATCCAATGCGCGCGCGATCGGCACGGCACCGAGATAGGCATTCATTGACACCAGGGTCGCCGGCAGCGGCGCCCCGCTGTCGAGTTCGGTGCAGTCGGCAAAGGCTTTCCTGCGCGGCAGCAGGTCGTCCCCCAGCACCACCGCGACACGCAGCGATACCCCCGCGCGCTCTGCCGCCGCCTCCAGAGCCGCCTTGCACGCCAGCGGATTCACGCCGCCGGCATTGGCAACCACCCGGATGCCTTTTTCCTTCAGCTGCGGCATCAATGGTGCCATCACGTGATCGACGAAGTCGTTGGCATAGCCCGCATTCGGATCGCGCATGCGCTTGGCGGCGAGTATCGACATGGTGATCTCGGCCAGGTAGTCGAACACCAGAAAATCGATCTGGCCGCGTTCGACCAGCTGTGCGGCGGCGGTGTTGGTATCGCCCCAGAAAGCAGAGGCACAGCCGATTCGAACCGTATTCAAGACACTCACTCCTGGCGACACACTTGGAAACAGGTGTTACCCAAGCATCGGGGTCGCTGACGATTGAGCGCCTAGAGTGTCGTGAAAATATTGCTCACTCAAGAACAATATTCATTACATCGACCGCATGAAATGCAGCGCGATCCACAGCAGCAATGCAGCCATCACGCCCGCCAACACGTCATCGATCATGATGCCGAAGCCGCCATGGATACGCCGATCCAGCCAGCGGATCGGCCACGGCTTGAGGATGTCGAACACGCGAAACAGCACGAACGCCGCGGCAACGCCCACAGCACACGCCCCGACGGAAGCCGGTTCGATCAGCATCAAGGGCGCTGCGGCGATCAGATAACCGACGATCTCGTCGAAGACGATGCCGCCGTAGTCGTGCACACCCAGCAGCCGCGCGCTTTCGCCGCAGACCCAGCAGCCAAAGATGAACAGCACGGCAACCGCGATGGCGTACACCGTCGGACTCATCAACGACATCGCCAGGAAGACCGGAATTGCCACCAGGGTTCCCATGGTTCCCGGCGCCCACGGCGACAGTCCCGCACCGAAGCCAAAGGCGACAAAGTGTTCCGTCGTGCTCAGGATCAGCTGCGCAGGCGGTCGCGCGGTCGAGGGCGACGTCGTCATCGGTTTCTCCGGTGGTCTCTTATTCGAAGTGCCGGTACGCGGACCGGCTGGGCGACATGGTAGCGCCGTCAGCCCCCAGCACGCGCAGTCCGCGACCTTCGACGATGCGCCCGATCACGCTCAAGGGGGATGCGATCGCGGCGCGTGCCGCGTCGAGTCGGCCCTCCGGTACACATAGACACAGTTCGTAATCGTCGCCGCCTGCCAACTGTAAGTCAGCGCGCTCCGCTGGGAGCGCCAAACGTGCGAATGCGGCAGACGACGGCAGCGCATCTACGCGGATCTCGCCCCCTACCTGGCTACGTTCGAGAATGTGTCCGAGGTCGCCGATCAGTCCGTCGGACAGATCAATCGCCGCACTGGCGATGCCGCGCAACGCCAGCCCCTCCGCCACGCGCGGCTGCGGACGATCCAGCCGCGCGCGCAGCGCAAGATCATCCTCAGACTGCATCGTTGTACTTGCAGCATTCAGCCGTTGCAGCGCCAGTGCTGCATCACCCAGCGCACCGGTGACGCAGATGCAATCGCCAGCATGCGCGGTGTCACGACGAATCGCCCGTCCCGTCGGCACCTCACCCATCGCGGTCACGGACAGGCTCAGCGGACCGCGCGTGGTATCGCCGCCGACCAGCGCGACACCGTGTGTATGCGCGAGTGCAGCGAAGCCGGCGGCAAACTCGCGCAACCAGTCGGCGTCGGCGTCCGGCAGGCTCAGCGCCAGCGTGCACCATCGCGGCAACGCGCCCATCGCCGCCAGATCCGACAGATTCACCGCGAGCGCCTTCCAGCCGATATCCGCGGCAGCGGTCCGGATCGGGAAGTGACGCCCGGCAATCAGCGTGTCCGTGGTGACAGCCAGTTCGCAGCCGGCAGTGGGCCGCAGCAATGCGGCATCATCACCGACGCCGAGCACGACACCGGAGTCGCCGCCGATATCGCTGAAGTAACGGCGGATGAGTGAGAACTCATCCATGATGCATCCGGGCTAGCGGCCGACTTCGTGAGGGCGAACCTGATGCGCCAGCTTGTCGAGTACGCCATTGACGAATTTGAAGCCGTCCTCGGCGCCGAACATCTTGGCCAGATTGACCGACTCGTTGACGACAACCTTCCACGGCACTTCAGGCTTCTCGCTGAGCTCATAGGCGCCCAACAGCAGCACCGCATGCTCGACCGGATCAAGCTGACTGATCGGACGATCCAGGTACGGCACCAGCGCAACGGTCAGGTCGGCGGCCCGCTCGACCACGCCGCTGAGCAGTTCTTCAAAGTAGTCCGGATCGGCACGGCCGAGCCCTTCCTTCTGCTCACGGAACTGGCGCACCAGTCCAGCCGGCGTGTTCTCGTTGATCAACCATTGATACAGCGCCTGCACTGTCAGACGGCGTGCAAGTCCGCGACGGCTTTGCGGCTGAGGATCGCTCATAGGCTGCCGAGACTCCGCGACAAACGAATCATTTCCAGTACCGCGGCAGTGGCTTCGTAGCCCTTGTTGTCGCGGCCCTTGCCGGCTCGGTCCCAGGCCTGCTGTACGGTATTCACTGTCAGTACGCCGAAACCGACCGGCTTGTTCATGTCCAGCTGCACCCGCATGATGCCGCTTGCGCACTCTCCGGCGACGTAGTCGAAATGCGGGGTGTCACCGCGGATCACAGCACCCAGCGCGATCACCGCATCAAATCCGCCATCACCGAGCAGCATTTGCGCCGCCAGCGGCACCTCGTAGGCGCCCGGCGCACGAAACTCGACAATACCGCTTCGCTTGACGCCCCACTCACGCAGACATTTGCGCGCACCTGCGCTGAGCGCATCGACGATGCCGACGTTCCAGCGCGTCATCAGCAGTGCCACACGCAGATTGGCAAATTCGCCGGGCGCCGCCGCTTCCGGAGCGGCATAGCCGGTCTTGGCGTCGGAGGGCACCGCCGCCGCAGTACTTTTCTTCTTCATTCAGGCTGCACGTAATCGAGAATTTCCAGACCGAAGCCCGAGATGCCCTGCATGCGCTTGGGCGCTGACAGCACGCGCAGCTTGCGCACGCCGAGGTCGGACAGGATCTGTGCGCCGATTCCGTAGGTGCGCAACATCACCTGGCGGTGATCGCCACCGTGCTCGTCGATCTGCTCCTTGTTCAAGGACACAATCTGCTGCACCAGCTCGCGCGACGTTTCCGGCTTGCGCAGCAGCACGACCACACCGCTGCCCTCCTCGGCCACACGCTGCAGACCGCGACGCAGTGGCCAGGCGAAGTCCTCGTGCTGAACGCCCAGCACGTCCTGCAGGGTATTGCGCAGATGCACGCGCACCAGCGTCGGCTTGGCCGGGTCGATGGTGCCCTTGACCATGGCCAGGTGCACGGTGTTGTCGACGGTGTCCTGATAGGTCACCAGACGAAACTCGCCAAATTCAGTGTCAACGTGGGTTTCAGCCACACGCTCGACCGTGTGCTCATTCTCAAGCCGGTAGCGGATCAGATCGGCGATCGTACCGAGCTTGAGATCATGTTCGCGGGCAAATTTCTCGAGGTCCGGCCGACGCGCCATGGTGCCGTCTTCATTGAGGATCTCGACGATCACCGCTGCCGGCGTCAGGCCGGCAAGACGCGCCAGATCACAGCCGGCTTCAGTATGGCCGGCACGTGTCAGCACACCACCCGGCTGCGCCATCAGCGGAAAGATGTGTCCCGGCTGGACCAGATCGTCAGGCTTGGCATCAGCCTTGACCGCCGTGCGGATCGTATGCGCGCGATCATGCGCGGAAATTCCGGTGGTGACACCGCTGGCCGCCTCGATCGACACCGTGAACGCAGTCTTGTGACTTTCTTCGTTGCGCGACACCATCTGCGGCAGGCGCAGCTGGCGACACCGGTCCTGGGTCAGTGTCAGGCAAATCAGCCCACGACCGAAGCGCGCCATGAAGTTGATGTCCTCGGCACGCACCAGCTCGGCCGCCATGACGATATCGCCTTCGTTTTCACGATCCTCGTCGTCCATCAGGATCACCATCTTGCCGGCCTTGAACGCGGCGATGATGTCCTCGACCGGATCGAGCTTGGAGGAGCGCACCTGCTCCAGATTGGTCACTTTGTTCATGCTTCTTCCCGACTCGACAACAGACGTTCCAGATAGCGGGCAATCAGGTCAACTTCGAGATTGACCGCATCGCCCGGCTTCAGCTCGCCCAGGGTTGTGTGGGCAGCGGTATGCGGCACGATATTAATGCCGAAGCGTACGCCAGAAACGGCATTGACGGTCAGGCTCACGCCATCCACGCAGACCGAGCCCTTACGTGCAATATAGCGTGCAAGTTCTTGTGGCGCCTCGAATTCCAGCCGCCACGAACGCGCATCCTCGGTCTTTTCCAGCAGGTGGCCGACACCGTCGACATGGCCGGTGACCAGATGTCCGCCCAAGGGCTTGTCCGGCGTCAGCGCACGTTCCAGATTGACTGCACGTCCCACCTGCCAGCTGCCTGCAGTGGTCAAGGACAGCGTTTCCGCCGACAGATCGGCGACGTAGGTCCCGTCGGCAATTTCGATTGCGGTCAAACACACGCCGCTGGTGGCGATGCTGTCACCGATCCGCACTCCCGACAGATAGTCCGGCGCGGCGATTCGCATGCGGCAGTCCCCACCGCGCGGTTCCACCGCTGCGATACGGCCCACACACTCAATAATTCCGGTAAACATTAGGTCCTTCCTCAATCGGCGGCCAACGCCGGTATCGGGCGCGCGATGATACGCAGGTCCGGCCCGATCTGCCGGCAATCCAGCCATTGCAGCCGTATGCGCTGGTCCAGGCGCTGCAGCCCGGGCAGCCGCACGAATGGCCGCGCATCGTCACCCAGCAGGCTGGGCGCAACATAGGCGACGATTTCGTCGACGCAGCCCTGCTGCAGCAAAGCACCCGCCAGCCTGGCGCCAGCCTCGACCAATATTTCGTTGATCTGTGCGGCAGCCAGCGTGGTCAGCACGGCGTCCAGACACAGACGGCCGTCCTGGATTGACACCTGCAGCGGCTTGACCTCCGCCGGGCATGCTACGGGCTCCTGCCCGACGATCCAGAAGCGACGCGCGCCAGGCGACCAGACGCGCGCATCCAGCGGCGCACGAGCCCGACTGTCGAGCACGATGCGATCCGGCTGCCGGCATGACTGCAACAATCCACGCACGCTGAGCTGCGGGTCATCCTGAAGCACGGTGCCGATTCCAGTCAGCACTGCACCGGCCTCGGCGCGCAAACGATGAACATCGGCGCGCGCCGGCTCTGCCGTAATCCACTGACTCTCGCCGCTGGCCATCGCGGTGCGGCCGTCGAAACTCGCCGCCAGCTTCAGCGTGACCCACGGACGCTGCGCACGCATGCGCTTCACGAATCCGCGGTTCAGCTGCTCGGCGGCGGCCTGCATCATGCCGACCTCGACTTCGATGCCGGCAGCACGCAGGCGCTCAATGCCGCGACCGGCGACTTCGGGATTGGGGTCCTGCATCGCGACCCAGACCTTGCGCAGCCCCGCCGCGATCACCGCATCAGCGCAGGGCGGCGTGCGGCCATGATGGCTGCATGGCTCCAGCGTGACGAACATCTCGGCCCCGCGCGCCAGCTCGCCTGCTGCAGCCAGCGCGTGCACTTCTGCATGCGCTTCGCCAGCACGTTGATGAAAACCCTCGCCAACTACCTTGTCGTCGCGCACGATGACGCAACCGACCCGCGGATTCGGATGCGTCGTCATACGCCCGCGCTCACCCAGCTGCAGCGCACGCGCCATCCAGACTTCAGGCGGCGTCAGATCGGACATCGTGCTTGAACCTGCGTCAGCGCACGCCGCGCGGCGGCGCCGGCGGCGTCTGCGGCGACTCCGGATCGATCAAGGACATCTGCGAGCGCCGCTGCTCGGCCGTCGGCAAAGTCTGCAGGCGTTCGATCTCTTCACGGAATGCGTTGACGTCTTCGAAGCTGCGGTAGATCGAGGCGAAACGCACGTAGGCAACGTGATCCAGATCGCGCAGCTCCTCCATCACCCACTCGCCGAGCTGCTGCGAATTGACTTCACGATCCGAAGTCGCGCGCAGCTTGCGCTTGATCGACTCGATCGCATGATCCAGCCGCTCGGCCGACACCGGACGCTTGTACACCGCGCTTTCCATGCCGCGCCGCAGCTTCTCCTCGGAGAACGGTTCCGGATCGCCGCTGCGCTTGACGATGTTGGGCATCGACAGCTGCGCACGCTCGAATGTGGTGAAGCGGCTGCCACAGTGCTCACACTCGCGGCGGCGGCGCACCTGGGCGCCGTCCTCTGCCAGACGCGAATCGACGACGCGGGTGTCGATCGCCTTGCAGAAAGGACAGTGCATGCGACGTCTCGGAGTGCGCCTAGCCCGCGCGATACACGGGGAAACGGGCGCACAGACGCCCGACTTCGCCGCGCACCTGGGACACGGCAGCGTCAACGTCACCGCTCGCACTCATGGCATCCACGATGTCGGCAATCCAGCCCGCAATCTGCGCCATCTCGGCCTCACCGAAGCCGCGCGTGGTCGATGCCGGCGAACCCAGACGCAGTCCTGAGGTCACGAACGGCGACTTCGGATCATTCGGAACGGAGTTCTTGTTGACCGTGATGTGTGCCTGGCCCAATGCCGCCTCGGCATCCTTGCCGGTCACGTTCTTGTCGATCAGGTCCAGCAGGAACAGGTGATTGTCGGTGCCGCCGGACACGACCTTGTAGCCGCGATCCAGAAAGACCTTGGCCATGGCGCGGGCGTTGGCGACCACCTGCTTCTGATAGGTCTTGAAACTCGGGTCCAGCGCTTCCTTGAAGGCCACCGCCTTGGCGGCGATCACGTGCATCAACGGGCCGCCCTGAATGCCAGGGAACACCGCCGAATTGAGCTTCTTGTAGAACGCCTCGTCCTGGCCCTTGGACAGAATGATGCCGCCACGAGGGCCGCGCAGCGTCTTGTGCGTGGTGCTGGTCACGACATGTGCGTGCGGCAGCGGGCTTGGATACTCACCGGCAGCGACCAGACCCGCCACGTGCGCCATGTCGACCCAGAACCATGCGCCGACCTTGTCCGCGATCTGACGCATGCGCGCCCAATCCTTGACCCGCGAGTACGCCGAGAAACCACCGATGATCATCTTCGGCTTGGTTTCCAGCGCCACGCGCTCCATTTCATCGTAGTTGATCAGCCCGGTCTCGACGTCGAGGCCGTAAGGCACGATCTTGTACTGCTTGCCGGAGAAATTCGCCGGATTGCCGTGCGTCAGATGTCCGCCCTGCGCCAGGTTCATGCCCATCACGGTGTCGCCGGGCGATACCAGGGCCAGGAAGATCGCGGCATTGGCCTGCGCGCCCGAGTGCGGCTGCACATTGGCGTAATCGCAATCAAATACCTGCTTGATGCGATCGATCGCCAACTGCTCGGCAACGTCGACGTGCTCGCAGCCACCGTAGTAGCGCTTGCCCGGATAGCCTTCGGCATATTTGTTGGTCAGCAGCGAGCCCTGCGCTTCCATCACCGCCGGGCTGGCGTAATTTTCCGAGGCGATCAGCTCGATATGCGCTTCCTGACGCGCGGCTTCAGCGCTGACGCAGGCAGCGAGCTCGGGATCAAACTGGGCGAGAGTCTTGGCGTGGGTCCACATGGGTCTGGCGAATCCGAGGTCTTGGGTGGGGTTCAGGGTCTGTGTCCGCGCACATCGCGGTCCGACAGCAATGCGCCTGCCATTCATACGGCACGGCGCTCACAGTGATCGTGAGGCGTCTCAGTCAACGACTTCCAGCATCAGGTCCAGCGCCGCACGTGCTGGCTTGGCGACATCCGGCGTCACCTGAATACGGTTGACGGTGCGCCCTGCAACAAGGTTGTCGAGCGTCCAGGCCAGATGCTGAGGATCGGTACGGAACATCGTCGAGCACATGCACACGGTCGGCGACATGAATTCGACGCTGACACCTTGCGGCTTCATCTCGTCCGCAAGCCGATTGACCAGATTCAGCTCGGTACCCACCAGCCAGTGATCACCCGGCTGTGAGGCCCGCACGGTGCGCAGGATGTACTCGGTGCTGCCGACGAAATCGGACTTGCGGCAGACCTCGAACGCATTTTCGGGGTGGCTGATGACCTTGCCTCCCGGCACGCGCGAACGGAAATTGTCGATGTGCGCCGGCTGAAACATCTGGTGCACCGAGCAGAAGCCTTTCCACAGGATCATCTTCGCTGCACGGATCTGTTCCGGCGTGGCACCGCCCATGGGCTTGGTGAAATCCCACACCAGCATTTCTTCGAGCGGAATACCCATCTCGAACGCCGTGTTGCGTCCCAGATGCTGATCCGGGAAGAACAGCACCTTTTCCCGGCGGGCAAACGACCACTCAAGCACCGCCCGGGCATTGCTCGAGGTGCAGACAATGCCACCATGACTGCCGCAGAAGGCCTTCAGGTCCGCTGCTGAATTGATATAGGTGACCGGCGTGACCATCTCATCCGGATCCAGCACCTCGGAAATCTCCGACCAGCACTTGCGGACCTTGGCCAGATTGGCCATGTCGGCCATTGAGCAGCCAGCGGCGAGATCCGGCAGCACGACCGTGCGCAGACCATCGGTGACGATGTCCGCGACCTCGGCCATGAAATGCACACCGCAGAACACGATGAACTCAGCGTCGGTGCGCGCCGCCATCTGCGACAACTTCAGCGAGTCGCCGGAAAAATCGGCGTGCTTGAAGACTTCATCGCGCTGATAGTGGTGCCCGAGAATGCACAGCCGCGCGCCCAGCGCCTGCCGGGCCGCGCGAATACGCTCGTCGCACTCATCGTCGTCGAGCAATGTGTAATGGTCGATGCCGAGCGCGGTGGGCTCAAGGACGGCTGCCATGCTTACGGCCTCCGGCGTTCATACGCCTGCAACAAACAAGCTATTGTAGCGGCTTGCCCGCGGCGCCACTACCACTTGCGTCCACGGGTTGTATAAACCGCGACTAGGGGGTCTCGGGGACGCTGCACTCGCCGGTCACCGGCGCCCCCGGCGTCGACACGCACAGCGCGGTCTCGTCCGTCAGCGCGGTATCGCCGCTGCCATAGGTTGCGGTGATCGTGACGGCGCCGTCTTCGGGCTTCTGCGATTGCATGATGCCGCCGAAAAGCAAGCCGCTACCCGCAGTGACAATCGACGTGTCGGAGCTGGCCCAGGTCACGCTGCGCGTGACCGGCTGGGTCGCGGCACCGTTGTCGTAGCTGCCGATGGCCTCCAGCTGAATTGTTCCCAGCGCGGTCACGCGCGAATTCTTCGGTGTGATGCTGATGCTGTCCAGCGTGCGCTCAACTGCCGTCAGGCTCAGCACATTGCTGGAAACCTCCGGAGGATCGGTGTCGCCTTCCGTGTTGATGCCGTCATCACCACCATAGACCGCAGTCAGATTGGCCTGCCCGGCTGCAGGCGCTGATACATAATTGGGCAGCACACCCAAAGAAACCACCGCGTCGACATTGTCACTACTGACCGGCACTTGCAGAGACAGGTCCTGCGAGTTGCCATCGGCGAAGTGCGCGGCCACCTTCAACGCCTCTGTGGTTCCCACCACCAATTCGCCATTAGGAGCGTCGGTGAATTCGCGTTCGAGGCTCAGGCTTTCCGGCACCGCGACATTCACCGTCGCTGTCAGCCCCTGCGCCGCCACATAGCTGGGGCACAACGGCAGCTCTGCGCGCGCCGTCAGTGGACCGCCCACTGCAATTGCAGTGACCTTGCCGGTTCCGGCACCGATCGAGGCCACCGCATCGTCCGGGGTATCGAACGACCACGCTGCAGCGTTGGTCGCATTGATCTCGTAGCCTGCGACCTGCGCACTCAGGCTCAACGCCGTCGATGTTTCCGGAGCAAGGGTGATCGAACTTTGATTGAGTGTCAGCGACTCGATCGGCTTGACGGTGACGTCGTAGCTCGCATGCAGACCAACAAAGTCGACTGAAATCGTCGCGGTGCCCTCGGCAACCGGAATGATGGACCCAGAGGCGAATGCCAAGGTCTCATCGGTCGGTAACTGGATGTCGCCGTTACTGACTTTGATCACGGCCGGATTCGAACTGGTCCAATGACCCCGCGAACTGTAGTCGGCCTGCCCGCCGTCGGTAAACGTGCCCACTGCGACCAGCTTGTCACTGAAACACAGATATGCGGTGTTGTCCGAATTGCCGAACAGACCGGTAGCGGTCGCTTTCTGGATCGTCAGTGTCTCGATCCGATTACCGTGCCCGATCCCTTGGATATCGCAAGCGCTCAGCAGCGCGACCATCATCAGTCCGAGGCCGATCCGGACCCGGATATGCGTGCTGCTCGACATGCAGAAGTTCTCCATCGTTTGAATTTCAGGCAGCGCCCGGGGCATCCGCCGCCGGTGACTGTTGCTGTGTGGCCTTAGGCTGGACCGTGGATCGGATCTGCAGTTCCCTGAGTGCGCGTGCATCGACCGTGCTCGGGGCGTTGGTCAATGGGCAATGCGCGGTCTGGGTCTTCGGGAATGCGATGACGTCGCGGATGCTGGTGCGGCCAGCCATCAGCATGACCAGACGGTCCAGACCCAGCGCAATGCCGGCGTGCGGCGGCGCCCCGTAAGACAGTGCCTCCAGCAGGAAGCCGAACTTCTCCTGCTGCTCCTCGGCGCCAATGCCCAGCAGGTCAAACACCGCCTGCTGTACTTCCGGTGCATGAATGCGCACCGATCCTCCACCGACTTCGACGCCGTTCAGCACGATGTCGTAGCCCTGGGACAGCGTCGCGCCAGGGTCTGCTCGCAGCGCGGTAGCGTCGAAGGGCTTGGGCGCGGTAAACGGATGGTGCAGCGAGACCCAGCGCCCGCCTTCGTCAGTCTCATCCCACTCGAACATCGGCCAATCAACCACCCACAACGCACGCCAACCGCTCGCAGTCAGTCCGAGGTCGTTGCCAACGCGCAGACGCAGCGCACCCAGCGCATCGCTCACCACGCGCCAGGTATCGGCGCCGAAGAAAATGACGTCACCGGTTTGGGCCCCGGTGCGCTCGAGAATGCCGTTCAGCGCCGCATCGTGCAGGTTCTTGACGATCGGTGATTTCAGGCCGTCACGGCCTTTGTCCTTGTCCTCGATCACGATGTACGCAAGGCCGCGTGCGCCATAGACCTTGACGAAATCCGTGTACTTGTCGATCTCGCCGCGCGACAGCTTGGCACCGCCAGGGACTCGCAGTGCGGTGACGCGGCATTTGGGGTTGTTGGCGGGGGCCGAGAACACCTTGAAGTCGACGTCGGCCACCAGATCCTTGACGTCAACCAGCTCCAGCGGATTGCGCAGATCCGGTTTGTCAGATCCGAAGCGCTGCATGGCTTCGGCGTAAGGCATCTGCGGCAATTCGCCGAGATCCACGCCCATCACACCCTGGAACAGGTCCTTCACCAGCTGTTCCATCAGCGCCATGATCTCGTCCTGCCCCATGAACGAGGTCTCGACGTCGAGCTGGGTGAACTCCGGCTGACGGTCGGCGCGCAGGTCCTCGTCGCGGAAACAGCGGGCGATCTGGTAGTAGCGGTCCAGGCCCGACATCATCAGCAACTGCTTGAACAGCTGCGGCGATTGCGGCAATGCGAAGAACTGCCCGGCATGGGTACGCGACGGCACCAGATAGTCGCGCGCGCCTTCCGGCGTTGCCTTGGTCAGGATCGGCGTCTCGACATCGATGAAGCCGTTGGCATCCATGAAATCGCGGATGCGCTTGATCACCTGATGACGCAGGCGCAGGTTGTTCTGCATCTCGGGACGACGCAGATCGATGTAACGATACTTCAGGCGGGTGTCATCGCCGACGGTTTCGTCATCCGGATGAAACGGCGGCGTCTCGGCCCGGTTCAGCAGAGTCACCGTCTGACCCAGCACCTCGATCTTGCCGGTCGTCATATTGGCATTCTCAGTCCCGGCCGGACGCGGGCGCACCCGTCCGGTGATCTGCACGACATACTCGGAGCGCAGACGATCCGCAGCCGCAAAGGCCTCTTGCGTATCCGGATCGAACACGCACTGCAGCAGACCCTCACGATCACGCAGATCGATGAAAATCACTCCGCCATGATCACGGCGCCGATGAACCCAGCCACACACCGTCACCGTCTGTCCCGTCAGTTGCTCGGTGACCAGCCCACAATAATGACTACGCATCTGAATATTCTGCCCGCATGACGCTCGGCGGCGTCTGTTGAAAGTCCGGTTGACACGGCCGCAGCGGTGCCGCCGGAAGACGGCGCCAGAACCCGCAGTGGAGTACCGAAAGCCGCGTAGTGTACCCGCGCCGCGATCGCGCGGCCATGAAAACGGCTTAAATCTCGGAGGCAGGATCGGCGCCAGGAACCACTCGCACACCGCGCCGCGCAACATCTTCCGGCGTGACCACACCCAGGGAGATGACCAGACGCATTGCAGCCTCGACCGACATGTCGAGGCGGATGATGTCGCGATCCGGCACCAGCACAATGAAACCCGACGTCGGATTGGGCGTCGTCGGCACAAAACAGGTCAGCACGTGTTCTGCCGTCTTGTCCTGCACCTCTCCAATCGGATCGCCGGTAACAAACGCAACCGACCAGAGCCCCTTGCGCGGGTACTCGATCAGAATCGGCTGGCGGAACGAGACGGACTTTTCAGAAAAAATCGTCTCGGCCAGCTTCTTGATGCCGCCATAGACCGTGCGCACCAGCGGAATCCGCGACAGCATCGCCTCGGTCCAGACCACCAGCTTGCTGCCAATGTAGTTGGCGGCGATTGCCCCGGTCCCGAGCACCAATAACACAGACAGCAGCACGCCCAGACCCGGAATTTCAGGGCGATAACTTTCGGGAATCAGCAACAGGCTGATATCAAGCAGATTGATGACGAAGCGGATGACCAGCAGCGTGGCGCCCAACGGCAACCACACCAACATGCCTGCGATCAGCCAGCGCCGCAAAAGGGTGCTCAAAAATAAGTTCTCCGCGCTGATCCGGCCACTGGAATCAGACGCTGTTGATCGGAAGCAAAGTCTCAGGCCGCAGCGTCTGACTTGCCCGCACACGCGGGTTTGTCACAGCCACCAGGACTACACGTGGTCTCTGCCTTGGACTCCGACGCGCCCCCGGCCAGATTCTTCTTGCCGTCAGATTTGAAGTCGGTTTCGTACCAGCCGCCACCGCCAAGCCGAAAGCCCGCTGCGGACACCAGCTTGGTCAATTTCAGCTTTCCGCACACCGGGCACTTGCGTGCGGGCGGATCGGAAATCTTGTGCATGACCTCGGATTCGGCACCGCATGCCGAGCAAACGTATTCGTAGATTGGCATTACTGGATTTCCTTACAAACTCAACACCTTCCCCGCTTGTTGGGGACAGGCGACGTATTTTCAAGCGGCCGCGCGCGCAGGTCCAGCGATCGCAGGCGGATTGATCGGCCATTTCAGATGAAACGCAGTGCCGTAACCGGCCGACTCTGCCCAAATCTGGCCACCATGATAGGCCGCGATCTTGCGGCAGATCGTCAGGCCGATCCCGGTACCCTCGTAGAGATCCTGTGGATTCAGTCGCTTGAATACTCCGAAGATCTGCTCCAGCTGATCCGGAGCGATGCCAATCCCGTTGTCCTGAATCACCAGATGCCAGTCGTCACGCTCGCGCGTGCAGCGAACGTCGATCAAAGGCGGCAAATCGGGACGACGAAACTTGATGGCGTTGCCGATCAGATTCTGCAGCAACTGCGCAAGCAGCTGATGATCGGCAATCACCACCGGCAGGTCGGCGCTGACGATCTGAGCCTGGGCCTTGGCGATTTCCGGCTGCAGAGGCTCGCAGGCCTGTGCCAACGTATCCGCCAACGGTCGCGGTTGCATGACCCCGCCCGAGCGTCCAACACGCGAAAGCTTCAGCAGATCGTTGATCAGCTGCTGCATCTGCTTGACGCCCTGACTGATGTAGCCCAGAAACTCACGGGAATCCGCGTCCAGCCCAGCCCCGGCGCGCTGTTCCAGCAACTGTGCGAATCCCGCGACATTACGCAACGGCGCCTGCAGATCATGCGAGGCGACGTATGCGAACTGCTCCTGCTCAACAGCCGCTCTGCGCAAATCGGACAAAGTCTGTCGCAGGTTCCGCTCAGCGGCTTCGCGCAGGTTCACCTCCTGCTGCAGCCGTTCATTCGCCCGCGCCAGGGCGCCGGCCGAATCGGATCCGGGGTTGCGCATCGGCCTCCACACCCACAGACCGATCAGCGCCACCAGCATCAAAAGAACGGCTGCCACCACCGCCAGAGCTGTCGACTGCATAGCCATCGCGGCACGTTCGAGCGCAAATGCAGCCAGCACCGCGAGCACGGTGCAGCTGCGCGCATTCCTGGGCAGCTGGCCACGCAGCAGCGCGCGCGCAAGCCACCCTGTTGCTGCCAACGCCGCTGCGGACGTCAGCGCAGCAAAAAACTCAATTCCGAGGCCCAGGCTCATAACGCTCGGGCCAGCTGCTCAATGGCATGCACGGCCGTTAGCCCCTGTCGATCACTGCGGTGATATGGGCGCTGCGCGATGCCCAAGCGTTGCGATCGGGCGACGCCCATCCGACAACTCAACGCGCTTCTACTGTTCATCAGAGTCACCGGACACTAATCAGACGGCCGGGTCGACAGACGCACAACGCCAAACCAGAAGTCGCGAACCAGTTCGATCAGGCGAGTGAACTCCATCAGATCGACCGGCTTGGCGACATAGCAATTGGCATGAGCGTCGTAACAGGCCTGCACGTCACGTTCGGCCTTGGAAGTACTCAGAACCATGACCGGAATGCGGCGCAGCTGCGAGTCGTTCTTGATCTCGCGCAGCACCTCTCGTCCGTCCAGCCGCGGCAGATTGAGATCGAGCAGAATCAGGTCGGGAAGCAGGCCTTCTTCGTAGCCGGAGCGACGATGCAGCATATGCAGCGCTTGTTCTCCATCCCGCGCAACCATCAGCTGATGTGGAAACGCCGCCATCCGCAGCACTTCCTGAGTCAAGCGCAAATCAGCCGGATTGTCTTCGACCAGCAAAATCACGGGCGCATGCGGCCCAGCTGCCTGCGGCGTCGAGCTTGGAGACACTTCTGAGCGAGGGGACGATTCTGGCATGGTGGCGCTTTGGACGCTTCCGGGCGACGGCAACCGCTACACTGTACCGCGACGGGGGTGATTGGTGTTCTCCGTTTGCCCCTTCGATTACTCCGCCCGCCCGCCTCCTGATCCCATGCGCAACGACCTGCGCCTCGGCGCCCTGCACGCGATTGCCGCCGCCTTGGCATTTTCGCTGATGGGGGTCTGCATCAAGGTCGCCGCGGCCGAGACCAACAATGCGGTCATCGTGTTCGTGCGCTGCGCAGTATCGCTGCTGATCCTGCTGCCGTGGCTGACCCGGCGCGGCGGCCTGGGCATACGCACTACCCGCCTTTCGGGTCACTTGTGGCGAGCCGGCTTCGGCATCCTGGCGATGTATGCCTTCTTCTATGCCATCGCCAAATTACCGCTGGCGGAAGCCATGCTGTTGACCTATTCCACGCCGCTATGGATTCCCTTCATCGGCTGGGCCTGGATCGGCGAACGACCGGCACCGGTAGTCTATCCGTCCGTCGTACTCGGACTGATCGGGGTAGCGCTGATCGTCAAACCGGGATTCGCCGACATCGATCCAGTCGCAGGTGCCGTCGGCGCTGCATCCGGTGTCATGGCGGCCTGTGCGATGGTCAGCATCCGGCGGATTTCGGACACTGAACCGCCTGCACGCATCGTCTTCTACTTTGCGCTGCTGGGCACGACCATCGCGGCGATTCCGCTGCTGTGGGCCTGGGAAACACCCTCCCCAAAACTGATGCTGTGGCTGCTCGGTGCTGGCCTGCTAGCCACCGCCGGACAGATGCAGCTGACCCGCGCCTATGCCTGCGCTCCAGCCGCATTGATCGGCCCGTTCACCTATTTCGCCGTGATTTTTTCCGGCTTGCTTGCCTGGGCGGTCTGGCAGGAACGGCCCGATCGATGGTCAATGATCGGGGCGTTGCTGGTGATGGCAACCTGCGTTCTGGTCAGTACGCTATCCAAACCACGCGTTGCGCGCACAGGCTGATCGGCTCCCCCTGAAGCCTGCCTCAGGTGCCCGCAGGCGGCGGCGCCAGAGCCTCGACAGCAATGTCGGCCCATGCGCGCAAGCCGAGCTCGAAATGGCGGTACGCCGCCGCCGCATCGGCGACCGAGCCGCGAAAGCCGAATTCGATATGACGCGCTCGCTCAGCATCGCCGCGGCTGGGCAGACTCGACAGCTTGATGCCGGGAAATCGCTGCAGGGTCTCCTCCATCAGCGGCAACAGATCTCCCTCACCGCTGGTGCCAACCACACGCAATCGATACTCCACCGGAGGCTGCTGCAGGTGCAGCTTCGCATAACGCTGATCCAGCACCCATTCGAGCATTGGCCACGCCATCTCCGGAAAGCCCGGAACAAAATTGCAGTCACCCACAAAAAAACCGGCAACCCGATTGACCGGATTGGGGATCAAACCGGCTCCACTCGGAAAATCCGCCATCAACACCCGGTTCGGGCGTGCAACCTCTCCGTATTGCGCAAGAATCAGCGCCTCCGCCTCGGCATGCCGCTCGAGTGGGCGCTCAAATGCCAGTGCCGCAGCCTGCCGGGTGCGATCATCCGGCGTCGCGCCGATACCCCCGCAGGACAGGACAACGTCGCCGTCGCGGACCGCGGCACACAGCGCATCGGCGATCGCCTGCTCATCGTCACCCAGAAATCGCGCCCAAGCCAGAGCCATGCCGCGTGCGGCCAACAGCTCGATCACTCGCGACAGATGCTTGTCCTGACGTTTGCCCGACAGGATCTCGTCGCCAATCACGAACAGTCCGATTGCCATGATGATTGATGCCCCATAAGCACGAGGCGGCCGTAGCCGCCTCGTTCAGTCCAACCTGACCAGAATTGTCGTAACTATTCCTGAGCCCAGCCGAACTTGTCGACGGCATTGAAGATATCGGTCTCGGTGACGATGCCGATGATCTTGCCGCTCTGCTCGACCGTCATGCGGCTGTAGTCCGAATCCGAGATGCGTGCAGCCGCCTCGCGGATGCTCAACTCGGCCGGCACTGACGCCACTGGGCGGGTACAGACATCCTGAACCCGCGTGGTCGCCGGATTCTTGCCGGCATGAACGATCTTGGCGACGATGTCGCGGCGCGTGACGATGCCCCAGACGCCATCGGCATTCGGCTCAACAACCACTGAGCTGACGTCGTTGTCCGTCATCACATGCATTGCGCTTTCGACCGTTTCGCTATCGGTGACGGTAATCAGGGAACGCGTCATCAGATCGGCCACGGTCTGCGGGACGCGACCGGAATCGATCATCTCTTCCATCGGCTGCAACAGGCGACGGATCTCGCGCTGCTTGCGCTCCTTGATCAGCTGCGCCTGCAATGCCTTGCGCTTGGCCTCCAGATCGACGCCGCCGTTGATGCGCTCGATCAGTGCATCGGCAAACTGGCTGGTGCCGACTTCCTTGGCGCCATCGATCTGACGCGCAAAGTCGTAGGTCACGATGCCGTCGGCGATCACCTCCGGATACACCAGCGTGATCAGATCTGCAGCCTCGTTCCAACCCATGTACTCCAGCATCATCACACCGGAGAACAGCAGCGAACCTGGGTTGACCTTGTTGAGGTTGGCGTATTTCGGCGCGGTGCCGTGAGTCGCTTCGAACACCGCGACGTGATCGGCAATATTTGCGCCCGGCGCGATCCCCATGCCGCCGACTTCCGCCGCGATCGCGTCGGACAGGTAATCCCCGTTTAGATTGGTCGTGGCGAGCACGTCGAACTCGTCCGGACGCAGCAACATCATCTGGAACATGATGTCGGCAATGCGGTCCTTGATGACAATCTTGCCTTCGGGCTGCTTGCCCTTGTACTCGGCGTAGAGCTGCTCTTCGGTGATGGTGACGCTGCCGAATTCCTCGCGTGCGACTTCGTAGCCCCAGTTGCGGAACGCACCTTCGGTGAATTTCTGGATGTTGCCCTTGTGCACCAGGGTCACCGATTCGCGACCGTTGTCGATCGCGTACTGGATCGCCTTGCGCACCAGACGCTTGGAACCGAATTCCGAGATCGGCTTGATACCGATGCCCGCACCTTCGAAGAACTTGGCCTTCATCTCCTCGCGCAAGAACTTCGCGATCTTCTCGTTCTCCGGCGTGCCGGTCTTGTATTCGATACCGGCGTAGACGTCCTCGGTGTTCTCGCGGAACAACACGACATCGACCTTGCCCGGATTCTTCAGCGGGCTTGGCACACCGGCATAGTGACGCACCGGGCGCACGCAGGCGTACAGATCGAGATCCTGGCGCAGCGCAACGTTGAGGCTGCGGAAGCCGCCACCGACCGGGGTGGTCAACGGGCCCTTGATTGAAACCACCAGATCCTGCAGGACTTTCAGGGTTTCGTCCGGGCAGTAATTGCCGTCGTAGAGGCCTGCGGCCTTTTCGCCGAGGTAGGTTTCGCACCAGTGAATCTTGCGCGTGCCGCCGTAGGCCTTCTCGACCGCAGCGTCCCAGATGCGCAGGCAGGCTTTGGTGATGTCCGGCCCGATGCCATCGCCTTCGACATAACCCACGATCGCCTGGTCTGGCACCTTCAGCTTGCCGTTCTCGACGGTGATTTTTTCGCCGGTGGTGGGAATTTTGATATGGCGATACGCGGACATATGAGCAATCTCCGGAAGGTTCAGGCGTGTGAATGCTGGTCGATTTTACGCTCGTTTGCGTCCGCGCAGTGACGACCGCCATCACGGTGGAGTACCGTGCGACCAAAGTTCAAGGAGAACAGCCGCATGAAAGCAATGGTAGCCGTCGCAGAAGGGTCGGAATCACTCGAAACTGTCACTGTCGTCAACGTCCTGCGCCGTGCCGGATTCGAGGTCACGGTCGCCAGCATCACGGGTCAGTTGGCCGTCAAGGCCACACGCGAAATCACTTTGACCGCAGACGCGCTGTTTGCGGATGTTGCAGCGCAAACCTTTGATCTGATCGTTCTGCCTGGTGGCGAAACCGGGGCCCGCACCCTGGGCGCGCACGCTGCTCTGATCCAGATGCTGAACGACCAGCGCCATGCACACCGCTGGACTGCCGCGATCTGCGCCGCGCCGGCACTGGCGCTGGCGCCAGCCGGCCTGCTCGATGGCAAGCAGGCCACCTGCTACCCGGCGTTTCGCGATGCGCTGCTGCATTTCGTCGACCTGCCGGTCGTCGTGGACGGCCACTGCATTACCAGCCAGGGACCGGCGACCGCGATGACATTTGCGCTGCAGCTGGTGGAGTCACTGGCGGGCAGCGCGCTACGCAAGGAAATTGCCGCAGACCTACTGCACCATGGCCACTGAATTCAGACCCCGCATAAAAAAACGCCCGCGACTTGCGGGCGTTTTTGATGCGGCGCTTGCACCCACCGTTCAGGCGGCCTTCGGCTCGGCGACGGCCTCCTTCAGCATCTTCTGCAATTCACCCGACTGGTGCAGATCCAGCGTGATGTCACAGCCGCCAATCAACTCGCCCTTCACGTACAGCTGCGGAAAGGTCGGCCAGTTGGCGAACTTCGGCAGTGCGCGATAAATCTCTTCGTCCTCGTAGATATTGACCGAGGCAAACGGAACTTCACACGCGCGCAGCGCCTGCACAGTCCGCGCAGAAAACCCGCATTGGGGAAAATCAGGGGTGCCCTTCATGTATAAAATGATAGGGTTTTCAGTCACTTGCTTCTTGATTCGCTCAAGGGCATCCATCGACATCTCCTGTCCGGATGGGGAACGGCGGCGGATTATACGCGTCGCAATCCGTCGGTGTAGGTGTGCTATTGAATTTGACTCCTCGACCGCCTATTTTGTTCGCCCTATTTGCGTCCAGCACGGCGCATGCCAACGCTAAGATTTTAAGGAACCACCATCATGGCTCTGACTCTCCCCGAACTCCCTTATGCCCGCGACGCGCTTGCGCCGCACATGTCTGCGGAAACGCTCGACTACCACTACGGCAAGCATCACAAGGCTTATGTCGACAACGGCAACAAGCTGATTGCCGGCACCGAGTTTGAAAACATGTCCCTCGAAGACATGGTCAAGAAATCCACCGGCAAGATCTTCAACAACGCCGCGCAGGTGTGGAACCACACGTTCTTCTGGAATTGTCTGACGCCGAATCAGACCGCGCCCTCACAGAAGCTGACGGACGCACTGACCAAGGCGTTCGGCGGCGTTGATCAGTTCAAGGCGCAGTTCACCGAATCGGCGCTGGGCAACTTCGGCTCCGGTTGGACCTGGTTGGTCAAGAATGCAGATGGCTCGCTGGCGATCGTCAACACCTCGAACGCAGGCAACCCGATGACTGACGGCAAGACGCCGCTGCTGACCTGCGACGTCTGGGAACACGCCTACTACGTCGACTACCGCAATGCGCGGCCGTCGTATCTGGAGCACTTCTGGGCACTGGCAAACTGGGCCTTCGTCGAGGCCAACCTCGGCTGATCCTGCGTTTGAATGCTGTCGAGGCCGCGCCCGGCGCGGCCTTTTTCTTTTTCTGGAGAACACCATGGCCCGGCATTTTCTGCGCCTGACCGATCTGAGCCCCGTCGAAACGCGACAGGTCATTGAGCGCGCCATCGCGCTGAAGACCCAACCCGATCCGGCGTACCGGCCATTCGTCGGCAAGACCCTGGCCATGATCTTCACCAAGAACTCGACGCGCACGCGTGTCAGCTTCGAAGCCGGCATGGCGCGCTACGGCGGACACGCACTGTTCCTGCATTCGGGCGCAACCCAGCTCGGCCGTGACGAGCCGATCAGCGATACCGCACAGGTGCTGTCACGCATGTGCGACATCATCATGATTCGCAACGACTCGCAGGCGGACCAGCAGGAACTGGCGGCGAACTCCCGCGTGCCCGTCATCAACGGACTGTCGGATCTGCACCACCCGTGCCAGATGCTGGCCGATCTGCAGTGCTGGTTCGAGCATCGCGGCGATCCCGCCGGCAAGATCGCCGCGTGGATCGGTGACGGCAACAACGTCTGCCATTCCTGGATCGAAGCCGCGGCGATGTTCGGTTTCACACTGCGTATCGCGACGCCCAAAGGCTATGAGCCCGATCCTGAACTCGTCGCTGCCGCCGGCACGCACATCGAGCTGTGCACGCCGGACGTCGCAGCAACCGGCGCCGATCTGATTGTGACGGACACCTGGACCAGCATGGGCCAGGAAGCGGAAACCAAGAAGCGTCTGGCCGACTTTGCCGGCTTCCAGGTCGATGCGGCCATGATGGCGCGCGCCAAACCGGACGCCATCTTCATGCATTGCCTTCCCGCGCATCGCGGCGAGGAAGTCAGCACCGACGTCATCGACGGTCCGCAATCGGTGATCTACGACGAAGCCGAAAATCGCCTGTGGGCGCAGATGGCGCTGGTCGAATTCCTGCTCAAATGATCACGACCCCCGCTGCACCGATGCTGCCGGACTACGTTAACGATCTGCAGACCAGTGTCGACCATGCGCTGGCCGAGGACATCGGCAGCGGCGACGTCACTGCGCGACTGGTGCCGGCGAACCAGCTGGGCACCGCGCGAGTCATCGCGCGGGAAGACGCCATCGTCTGTGGCCGCGCCTGGGTGGATGCGGTCTTTCAGCAGGTCGATCCCGCCGTCGCCGTCGACTGGTCGGTCAGTGACGGCGACCGCGTCCACTCCGACCAGCTGCTGTTTCGCGTCCACGGTCCCGCGCGCGCGCTGCTGACCGCTGAACGCACGGCGCTGAACTTTCTTCAGACCCTGTCCGGCACCGCCACCGCAGTGGCGCGTTACGTTGACGCAGTGGCCGGCACCGGCTGCTCGATCGTCGATACGCGAAAAACCCTGCCCGGCCTGCGCAATGCCCAGAAATATGCTGTGCGCTGCGGCGGCGGGGTCAATCACCGGATCGGGCTCTACGACGGCATCCTGATCAAAGAAAATCACATTGCCGCAGCCGGCGGCATCGCCGCGGCGATTGCCGCCGCCCGTGCCCTCGACGCCGGCGTGCCACTGATGACCGAAGCGGAAACGCTGGACGAAGCACGCGCCGCACTGGGCGCTGACGTCGACCTTCTGCTGGTCGACGACTTCCCGCTCGATCAGTTGCGCGAAGCCGTTACGCTGACCCGCAGCCATCGAGCCAGCGGCGGCCGCACCGTCATCGAGTACTCAGGCAACACTACGCTCGACAACGTGCGCTCGATCGCCGAAACCGGCGTCGATCGCGTCTCGATCGGCGCAATCACCAAGCACCTGAGCGCGGTCGACCTGTCGATGCGCTTCGCCTGAGGCGCGTGCCGCAGCGGCGGCTGGCGCATCAGGCGGAAAATTCGGTCAGGCGAGCACGAATGGCTGCGAATTCCTGCGGATCACCGCTGCACAGCCACTCGACCCCGCCACGCCCATCCACTGCAAGCAGGCTCTCACGCTGCAGCACCCGCTCGACCTGACGTGCGACCGCCGCACCGGTATCCAGCAGGACGACTTCGGGACCGACCACCTCGGCAATCAGCGGTTTCAGAAACGGATAGTGGGTACACCCCAGAACCATCACATCGGCGCCGGCTGCCAGCAGCGGCCGCGTGTACTGTTCGACCAAAGCACGCGTCTGAGGCCCATTCAAGTCGCCACGCTCGACCTGTTCGACCAGCCCAGGACATGGCTGCGTGATGATGCGCACCCCCCCCGCGTGCTGAGCCACCAGGGCATGAAATTTCTCGCCTGCCAACGCCGCGCCAGTCGCCAGTACACCGACAATGCCCGTGCGGGTCTGCGCCACGGCCGGCTTGATCGCCGGCTCCATGCCAACAAACGGCACCGGGTAGCTCGCACGCAGATATTCCACGGCGGCAATCGTGGCGGTATTGCATGCCACCACGATCAGCTTGGCTCCACGCGCCAGCAGCTCTTCGGTGATGGCCACCGTGCGATCAACGATGGCCTGCCGAGACTTGCCGCCATACGGACAATGCGCGTGATCGGCGTAATAGATGAAATCCTCGTTCGGCAACAGGCGCTGCAGCTCTCGCAGCACCGAAATGCCGCCCACGCCGGAATCCATCACGCCGATCGGAGCCACCGTCATGCCGCCCCGGATGAACGCTTGCGCAAACGTGGAACCGGGCCCTGCAGAAACCGCATCACCACGGCATTGAATGCGTCCGGAAACTCCGATGGCAGACCGTGATGGGCGCCATCGAAATGATGCAGGCGCGCACGCGGCAAGGCATGCGCGAACATCACCGTTTCGTCGTGTCCGAAATAGTCGTGCTCGGAAGCAACCACCAGCACCGGCATCGTCAACTCTCCCAGCCTGTCGATAACCGACCAGCGCGCCAGCGAAGTCAGCGCGGTCAGGTAGCTGCGCCGGGAATTACGACTCCCGCGCTCGATGACTTTTGCGCGTTCAGCGGCATCATTCGGAAACATGCGATGCGCCGAAATCGCAGAGAGTCTTGCGGGCCCCAGCAAGCTCATCACCGCCAGGCGGTAGGAAAATTCCACGTAGTGCTGCCAGGATCGCGGCTGAAAACTCGGCACGCTGTTGGCGATCACCAGACGATGCACGCTGGACGGATGCTCCAGCGTGTACTGCAAGGCGACAGCGCCGCCCATCGAGTGACCGATCAACAGGCACTCGGCAATCCCGAGGGCCTGCAGAAAGCCATGTATATCTGCCGCGAAGCGCGGCACGCTGCTGCGTCGCCGGCCGCGCGTCGTGTCACCAAAACCGCGCAGGTCGGGCGCAATCACCCGATAGTGCTCGGCAAACACCGGAATCTGGAACTCCCAGTCGTTGATACTGCCGCCAAGCCCATGCAGCAACACCAGCACTGGCCCAGCGCCTTCATCCCGGTAGTGGACCCGCAGGTCATCAACCTGAATGAAGGCGCTCATGCCGGCACCGTGAATGTGCAAGCACCATTGAGTTGCGAAATCGCACTCCACCGGCCCGTCAACGCAGACTTGGCGCGCATCGGTTCCAACCCAATGCCAGTACGTCTAGTGCCCGCGCGAATCGGAGACGCTGCAGAAGCAGTACGCGTAGTAGCCAGAGGGATCATTGAATGACGACAGCAGTGCGCCGACATCGCTGCGCTCAGTCACCGTCTCGGCCCAACGCGACAAACCCGAAGGCAGCAGATCGATATGAATCTTGCCGTAGAACTGCGACAGCAGTTGATTGGCGAAGCCACGATCCGGAACGCGTTCATCCAGCGTGTACTCGTCCGGGTCCAAACCCGCCAGCTGGGCTGCGGCATCCGCCGCCTGCTGGAGATCGCCAATCTTGTCGACCAAACCGATCTCCTTCGCATCGGCACCGCTCCAGACCCGACCACGGGCAATACGGTCGACTTCGCCGACCGGCAACTTGCGTGCAGCGGCAACGCCCTCTATGAAGTCACGGTAGATCTTTTCGATGCCCGACTGGATGATCGTTTCGACTGCCGGCGTCAGCGGTCGATCGATCCGGAACGCACCCGCCAGCGGCGTGGTACCCACACCATCGGTATAGACGCCCAGCTTCTGCAGGGTCTGATCGATCGTCGGGATCATGCCAAAGACGCCAATCGAACCGGTGATGGTGGTGTCGTGCGCCCAGATCTCGGCAGTATCCATCGCCACCCAGTAGCCACCGCTCGCAGCCATGGTCGACATTGAAGCGACCACCGGCTTTCCGGCATCCCGCAAGTTGCGCACCGCGCGCCGTATCTGCTCGGCTGCCCATACGCTGCCGCCGGGCGAATTGATCCGCAGCACAACCGCAGCGACATCGTCATCGCGCCGGACATCATCCAGCAGATCAGAGAGCGTATCCCCGCCAGCCTGGCCAATGTCACCGATGCCATCGACGATTTCACCCTGAACGACAACCAGCGCCACTTTTTTCGCCGTCGACGCAACGGCCACACGGCGCTGCTCATGGTCCACAGCACTGAGATAGTCCAGATAGTGAATCTGACGGAAACTGCCGTGATCCTCATCGGTGCCGACGATATCGCTCATGCGCTTGCGGAATGCGGTCAGCGTTTCGAGCTGTGTCACCAGACCCTGATCACGTGCATAGGCCGCAGCATCGCCACCGTTGGCACTGAGCCCGTCGGCCATGCCATTGGCATAGTCATCAGCAATGCTGGGCGCCAGACCGCGCCCTTCGGACACCGCCTGCCCGTAGCTGTGCCAGAGGTCCCCCAGCCATTCCAGATTGGCCTGCCGCGCTGCGGCGGACATGTCGTTGCGAATGAACGGCTCAACCGCAGACTTGTATTCGCCCACACGAAAAACGTGGACATTGACACCGATCTTTTCGAGCGCATCGGCAAAATAGTTGTTGTAGCTGCTGAAGCCGTCAACAAACACGCTGCCATAGGGATCAAGCACGATTTCGTCGGCTTTGGCAGCCGCGTAGTACTGCATCTGGTCGTACCACGGGCTCCAGGCAACGATCTTCTTTCCTGCCGATTGAAATGCCGCCATCGCGGTCCGCAGCTCATCCAGCTGCGCCAGTCCGGCGCCCCACATGCCATCCAGTTTGAGTACAGCAAAGGTGATCCGATCGTCATCCTTGGCCGCATCCAGAGCGTCAATCAGATCCCGCAAGCCGGACTGCGAAGGCTGTTCACCGCCGAAGCTTTCAAGAAACCGGCGGCTGGGGTCTTCGTCAACCTGATCAACCAAGGCTCCACTTGGTGCTAGCACCAGAGCGACGTTGTTCTCGACCGTGACCGGGGTACCCCCGCGCATTGCCATCCACACCAGCGCCATTGCAGCGAGGATCGCAATGATGACCACTATGCGATAGACCGTAACGATCAATCCCCACAGGAAATCGAACATGCGACGGATCATTGATTTACCGGAGTCTGCTGCCATGACGGGGCCGCCGCTGCCTCAGTAGCGCCGCATGACCACGGAGCCCGCCGAATAGCCTGCGCCAAAAGCGCACAGCACGGCGATGTCACCCGCAGTCAGATCAGCGTGATATTTGTGGAACGCGATGACCGAACCTGCCGAGCTGGTGTTGGCATACTCGTCCAGGATCACCGGCGCTTCGATTTCGTCGGGTTCGCGCCCCAGGACCCGCTTGGCGATGAGATTGTTCATTCCCAGATTGGCCTGATGCAGCCAGAACCGGCGCACCGCCTGCGGATCGACACCCAGATCGCCCAGGTGCGCCAGCATCAGCTCGGACACCATCGGCACCACTTCCTTGAACACCTTGCGGCCTTCCTGATGGAACAGTACGTCGTCCCAGCGGCGCTGCGGCACTTCACATTCGTTGAGAAAGCCAAAGTTGTTGCGGATATTGTTGGAGAACTGGGTCAGCAGGCGCGTCCCCAGAATCTCGAAACGATTCGCCGAGGTGGCCGTTTCCATCGGCTCGATCAGTACCGCCGTGGCTGCGTCGCCAAAGATGAAATGACAATCGCGATTGCGCCAGTTCAGGTGGCCGCTGCAAATCTCCGGGCTGATCACCAGCGCGGCACGCGCGCTGCCGCTGCGCACGGTGTCGGCGGCAGCCTGAATTCCGAACGCTGCCGACGCACAGGCAACGTTCATGTCGTAGGCATAGCCGGTGCAACCCAGAGCCTGCTGAATCTCGACCGCCATTGCGGGATAACCCCGCTGCATGTTGGAACAGGCGACAATCACGCAGTCGATATCGGCCGGTGTGCGTCCTGCGCGTTCCAGTGCCTCATGCGCGGCGGCCAGCCCCATTTCACACATCAGCGAAGGCTCTTCGTCACCGCGCATGCGGATGCGCGGACGCATGATGTCGACGTCGAGCACGCCCTCGCGGTCGACGACATGGCGTGAGCGAATGCCGGACGCCTTGACGATGAATTCGGAACTGGACGGTGCCAGCGCAGCGACGCTTCCGGCCGCGATGCCGTCAGCATGTTCTGAGTTGTAACGTTCGACGTAGCGGTTGTAGCACTCAACCAGCTCGTCGTTGGAAATCGAAAGGGGCGGCGTATACAGGCCTGTGCCGCTAATGGCGACTGGTTTCATAGAGAATGGGGAGCGGGTGCGAACAAATTCAGGAAAGGATTCGGAGTGTACCTAGGGCCAGCCGGCCTCGCGAATTGCGCCGGCCACAACCTGCCGGCTGATCCGTTCACTGCGGATACTCAGATGCGAGCCCTGATACCAGCTGACTGGGACCTGCCAGTGCCGAGATAATTCCAATGGATGTCGCGGCGAAACGATCAAGTCGCCGGCGCCGGCGAAGATGTGCAGGCGCTCGCGCGACGGCAGTGGCGGACGCGACAGTGGTGACACCACCGACAGCAGCCGCCTGTAGCGCGCCTCGTCAATACCGCCCGCGGTGAAGTAATCCAGATGGGCCGGCGGCAGGAAGCCCCACAGCGCAGACGCCAGATCGATCACCGGAATCCCGGCAACGACAAAATCCAGCCCTGCCTCATACGCCGACAACAGTGCGGCATTGAACCCACCGAGCGAAATGCCGTACACGCCGACCCGGGCGTCGGGCTCGTGCGCGCGCAGCCACGCCAGACTGCGGCGGATATCCCACAGAGCCTGGGCCTGCGCCAACACGAGATCCAGCAGATCGCCATCAAGATAACGGCCACCGGACAAACTGCCGACGCGCCGTGGCCCATGCAGCGGCAGAACCGGCTGGATCACATTGAGACCCAGCTTCTCGTGCAGCCACGCCGGCGGAAACAGCCCGAGGTCCATCCACGGCATGCCCATCCGGTAGCCGTGCAGACACAGCATCCACGGGCGCGCCGCGCCGGGGTGACGAAGGATGCGCACATGGCAACCACTGTTGGTCTGCGCCTGCAACCAGCTGGCCCGCGGCAGTCCCGGCGGAGCGACAAAATCGCTGTCGTAACGCAGAACCTCGTAGTCACTCCCCCACAACCGCGCTCGCTCAATCTGCGTGTGTTCCGGAGCCGGAGGCGCGGCGTGCATCAGTGACGGATCATCAAACCAGCCGTTGTCAGTGATCGCCTGCTCAAGGGTCTGAACGTCCTCAAGCATGCGCTCGGCAACCGTGCCGCTGGGCATCCGCGCAGACACCACAAAAAATCCCAGCATCGCCTCATCCAGGGCGGCCTTGAGATTCATCTCGGTGGACGTATCCGGCTCCGGGGCGTCAGCGTAGCGCCGCGCAGCCTGCAAACCGATGCGCCCTGCTACGACCACGCAGGCAAGCGAACCCAGCACGGTATAGAACAGCGTTTCGAAATCACTGACCAGCCACACCAGCGGCGTCAGCAGCACACCCAGTACGGCCCCGAGGGCCATCAGAGCCGGCACCCTTGGATCGCCCGGCACCAGCAGCAGCACCATGCCCGCAGCCAGCAGCACGCAACCCGGAAGCGCCGACAGCAGCAGCCAGCCGATGCCCTGATCGGCCAGCAGCCAGTAGAGGCCGACCGCGATCGGCAACAACGATAGCGGCTCCCAGCTGCGCGGCGCTGTTGCAGGCAGTGATTCGGGCACCTCCGCGCCGGACATCAGTTACTCACCATCGCGCGAATCAGCAGGGCGCCGACCACCAGCCCTACACATAGAATTGCCTGTGCACCCCAGCGCCAGCGCAGATGCCGGAATTGCCCCCAGAAAGCAGCCCCTGCCAATACCGAAAGCACCGCAAACACCACAGTGACATTGCGCACCGACGGCCACTCGATTCGCATCCGCGGTGATGCATCCAGATTTGCCAGATACATCAGGCTGACCACACCAAGGGTCAGCGCAAACGTAAGCGCCAAAGCCAGGGCAACGGCGTTGAAGTAGTGCAGATATTTCATGGAGCTGATTCTTGAACCTTGAATTTGCGGTGGCGCGTCCGTTCGTGAGTGCCTGATCAATCACTCGAGCCGCGCCGGATCCGCGCAATCGGCCAGATCTGCGCCGCGACCTTGGGCGTCGACAGGCCGGTCTTCACCAGCAAGCCGACGAACGTCTTGATGATCCGGTCGCGACTCTTGAACACGCTGTCGACCATCGGCACCTGGCGTTCACGGATCGGCGTTTTGACATCTCCGGGTTCGTCCCCGAACTTGAAACTGACCGTCAGTTCGACTTGCAGCGGATCACCCTTGCGCAAGCGCGCTTCACGCTTGCGCGAGCGCCGCTTCCCGGCAGGCGCGTCGTTCGATGCGTGATCGTCGGTCTTCTTTATCATGCGCACTCCGATCCGAGACTTGATCCATGACGGCCAACGCGCGACCCGAAAAGCTGGTGTGCTTCGCCCACGGCAAAGAAAGCGGACCCTGGGGGCACAAAATCACACGTTTGGCCGAAATCGCACGCGATCGCGGCTTCCAGGTGATCAGTCCGGATTATAGTCACACCCACGACCCGGCAACGCGCGTCCAGTACTTGCTGCGGCTCAACCCCACCGCGCGGCAGCTGGTTCTGGTCGGTTCCAGCATGGGCGGCTACGTCTCGGCCATGGCCTGTGCCGAATTGCGCCCGCAGGCACTGTTTCTGATGGCACCTGCGCTGTACTTCCCCGGTTGGGACGACGAACCCCAGGGCATCCCGGCGCTGAGCAGTGTCATCCATGGCTGGCGCGATGACATCGTTCCGGTGGAACGCGGACTGCGCTTCGCCCAACTGCATCGTTCCGAACTGCACCTGCTGGATGCCGGCCATACGCTGGTCGAATGCCTGCCAACGGTTGCAATGCTGTTCGATCACCTGCTGCAGCGGCTATCTGAGCAACCGTGATCGCGCCGACACCGGGACTGGATCCCGCCCTGGAACAGGTCTACCGCAGCGCGGTCTACGAAATCGACTGTGGCGATGGCCGCTTGATCAGGCGCCAAATCGACCGGATCGACGCGCAAGCGGATGCCGTGCTGGGGCAATGCGGCTGCCAACGTAGCTGGAGCATCGTCACCCCGTGCAATCCGCATTCAGTTGCCCTTGATGCCGCAGAGAATCGCAGGCGTTTACTCATAATGCGAGCGGACCTTTTGACGGCCGCCTGGCACTTTCTCGACGCCGTGAATTACCCCGCCACCGGGATTTCAAGTTCCGACTGGATCGAACCCGGCTTCTGCATTCTTGATCAGGAACCCGAGCAGATTCTGGGTTTGGCTGTGCGCTACCAGCAGAACGCCGTGGTCTTCGGCCGATTGGGAGATGCGCCACACCTGCTCGCAGTCGATTTCAAAATTTAACTTGATTAATTAAGTAAATCATTTAGTTATATGACTTACTTAAAGTAAAAAAGACCAATTCAGCACCCGACACCGGCCGCCCCCAGCGGTTATGCCGAGCCGAGTTCCGCTGCGCGCCGCGGCCAAGGGGTATAGGCCTTGAATTCAGGTGGCATCCGCCGCGGCCGACCACTCTTCATGTCAACGCACACCCAATGGGTTTGGCCCCGCAGTACAGTCTTGCGATCACTCTCGCGGACGATCTGATAGCGACGCCACATGCTCAGCCGGAAATCGTTCTCGTGAACCCAGGTGGCCAGCCATAGGCGGTCGCCGGCATAGGTCGCCGCGAGGTAGTCCAGTTCGTGGCGCCGCGCCACGCAACCCGCGCCGATGCGCTCGTAAGCCTCGAAATCGAGCCCCAGACTGACCGAGTGGCCCCAGGCCACCTGCTCCAGCCATGACAGATAGACCACGTTGTTGGTATGCCCGAAGCGGTCCAGGTGTTGCGACTGTACGCTGACCGCCTCGACATAAGGGGCCTCGACGTCCCATTCGATGGCAGGAACTTCCAGCAGCGATTCAGTCACCGCATCACCCTCAGTTACAGGAGCCTGCAAGGTTACGGCGCCATCACCGGTATCGCCAGCGCATTGCAGGGCCGCTGACGCCTGCGTAGAATTCATACCGTACCAATTTAGTCTGTTTTGATGCTCAAGCTCAGCAAACTTGCCGATTACGCAACCGTCCTGATGGCCATGATGGCTCAGGCATCGGAGCGGCTGTACAGCGGCCAGGAGCTGTCCGAGCGCAGCGGCATCCCCGCCCCGACCGTCGCCAAGCTGCTGAAAAAGCTGCTGCAGGGTGGTCTGCTGCAATCTTCGCGTGGCGCCCACGGGGGTTACCGGCTTGCGCGTGATCCCGAGCGGATCAGCGTAGCCGACATCATCGCCGCTCTCGAAGGCCCCATCGCAGTCACTGAATGCCTCGGCCATCATAGTGATTGCACGCTGGAATCGGATTGCAGCGCACGCGCCAACTGGCGCCTGATCAATCTGGCGATTCATCACGCACTGGAAGCGGTGACCCTGGCACAGATGGCGGGCAACACGTCCCGCATGGCGCCACAGGAAGTGCCGCTGACCTTTCATCCGCGATCGGCATCACCGATCTAGCACGCACCGGCCCAGCCCCATGCCAGCCAATGCCACCTTCAACGACACCCAGACACCGGATTCGTCCGATCCGCTGGATGCCCGCAACCTGATGCGCAACCGGACCTATGCGGCCGGTTTCGTCACTGATGTCGACTCCGAAACCCTGCCCCCGGGACTGGACGAAGACGTCGTTCGCGCCATCTCGCTGCGCAAGAACGAACCGGAATGGCTGCTCGAATTCCGCCTGAAGGCGTTCCGCCGCTGGCAGAAGATGACCGAGCCCCTGTGGGCGAACGTGCAGTACCCGCCGATCGACTACCAGTCGATCTCGTACTACTCGGCGCCCAAGTCGATGGCGAACGCCCCGAAGTCACTCGACGAGGTCGACCCCAAGCTGCTGGAGACCTACACCAAGCTCGGCATCCCGGTCCAGGAGCAGGCCATGCTCGCCGGCGTCGCCGTCGACATGGTGTTCGACTCGGTTTCGGTCGGCACCACGTTCAAGAAAAAGCTGTCCGAAGCCGGCGTGATCTTCTGCTCGATCTCCGAAGCCGTGCACGAGCATCCGGAGCTGGTGCGCAAGTACCTCGGCAGTGTCGTGCCCTTCGGCGACAACTTCTACGCCGCATTGAATTCGGCAGTGTTCACCGACGGCTCCTTCGTGTTCATCCCCAAGGGCGTGCGCTGCCCGATGGAACTGTCGACCTACTTCCGCATCAACGAGCGCAACACCGGCCAGTTCGAGCGCACGCTGATCGTGGCCGAGGAAGCCAGCCACGTGTCGTATCTGGAAGGCTGCACCGCGCCGCAGCGTGACGAAAACCAGCTGCATGCCGCCGTGGTCGAGCTGGTCGCGCTGGACGACGCCGAGATCAAGTACTCGACCGTGCAGAACTGGTACCCGGGCGACGAGAACGGTGTCGGCGGCATCTATAACTTCGTGACCAAGCGCGGCGACTGCCGCGGCCCGCGCAGCAAGATTTCCTGGACCCAGGTCGAAACCGGTTCGGCGATCACCTGGAAGTATCCAAGCTGCATCCTGCGCGGCGACGATTCAGTCGGCGAGTTCTACTCGGTGGCACTGACGCATCACCGTCAGCAAGCCGACACCGGCACCAAGATGATCCACATCGGCAGGAACACGCGCTCGACCATCGTCTCCAAGGGCATTTCCGCCGGCCACGGCCAGCAGTCCTACCGCGGACTGGTCCGCGTGCTGCCGAGCGCGGAAGGCGCGCGCAACTACACGCAGTGTGATTCGCTGCTGATCGGCGACCAGTGCGGCGCCCATACCTTCCCCTACACCGAGATCCGCAACCCCAGCGCGATCCTCGAACACGAAGCGACGACGTCGAAGATCAGCGACGACCAGCTGTTCTATGCCCGCACCCGCGGCATCGGCGAGGAAGACGCGGTCTCGATGATCGTCAACGGCTTCTGCAAGGCCGTGTTCAAGGAGCTGCCGATGGAATTCGCCGTCGAGGCGCAGAAGCTGCTGCAGGTGTCACTGGAAGGAGCGGTGGGGTGAGCCGCGGTTGCCCCAGGCAAGCAAAAGCCACACAAGGTGGCTTTTGCAGTGGCGAACGCCCGCGCGTCCCGCGCGGGCCGGGATGCTTCCGTGTGGACCGTCACAAGCCAACGCACTCGAACCCCTCCCCCGCACAACCCGGAGTTGGAGCCTGAGCCATGCCGATCATCCGCATTGAAATGCTCGAAGGCCGCTCGCGTGAACAGAAGCGCGAGCTCAGCGAAGCGCTGACCCGCGAGTACGTCCGCATCTGCGGCGGTCGCGCCGAGGCCATCTACGTCGTCATCGACGACATCCCGAAAGAGAACTGGGCGGTCGGCGGACAGCTGCTCGCCGACAAATATCCGGACTGAATCTCCTCATGCTTGAAATCAAGAATCTGCACGCCACCGTCAACGGCACCGAAATCCTCAAGGGGCTGGATCTGACGATCCAGCCCGGAGAAGTGCACGCCATCATGGGCCCGAATGGCGCAGGCAAATCCACGCTGTCGAAGCTTCTGGCCGGCAGCGAAGACTATGTGGTCACCGAAGGCAGCGTGCGCCTCGACGGCAAGGACCTGCTCGAGCTGGCGCCCGAAGAACGTGCGGCCGCTGGCATCTTTCTCGGCTTCCAGTATCCGGTCGAGATTCCCGGCGTCAGCAACATGGTCTTCCTGAAAGCGGCGTTCAACGCCCAGCGCAAGATCCGCGGCGAAGCCGAGCTCAGCGCGGGCGACTTCCTCGCCTGGGTCCGTCACCGGGTCAAGCAGATGCAGATGGACCCGCAGATGCTCCATCGCGGCGTCAACGAAGGATTCTCCGGTGGCGAGAAGAAGCGCAACGAGATTCTGCAGATGCTGGTACTCGAACCCCGCCTGATGGTGCTCGACGAGACCGATTCCGGCCTCGACATCGACGCCCTCAAGGTGGTCGCCGACGGCATCAACGCGCTGCGCTCCCCCGAGCGCTCGACCTTGCTGGTCACGCATTACCAGCGTCTGCTCGACCATGTGCAACCGGACTTCGTGCACGTGCTCGCGGCTGGCCGCATCGTCAAGTCCGGCGGACCTGAACTGGCACGCGAGCTCGAAGAAAAGGGCTACGGCTGGCTGCAGCAGGCGGCCTGATGTTGAACCAGGACGCCTATACCCGCGCCTTCGAGGCGCTGCTGCCGAGCCTGTCCGGCAGCGAACGCGATACGCGCAGTGCGCAGCTGCAGCGCTTCTTCAGCGCAGGGCTGCCCAACCGCTCGATCGAAACCTTCAAGTACAGCGACTTCACCGCGCTGGCCGAAGGTGCCTTCGCGCTCGCGCTGAAGGCACCCTCGCCGTCGCTGGACGCCTGGACCCTGCCGGACTGTACGCAGCAGCTGCTAATCAACGGTCATGCGGCTACGCCAACAGCTGCGCTCGATGGCCCCATCAGCGAACCGGCGCATGCCGGACTGGCCGCGCTCAATGCCGCATTCGCGACGCCCGGCCTGCAACTGCAGCTGGAACGCAACGTGGCCCTGGAGCAGCCGCTGCATGTGCTGAACCTCAGCGTACTGGATACGCCGGCAAAGATGATCCATCTGCGCCATCGCATCCGACTCGAAGCCGGCGCGTCGGCCACCGTGGTGTTGCACGATATCGGCCTCGGCGACGCCGAGCGCTGGATCACGCAGACGCTCGAGATCGATCTCGCCGCCAACGCCCGGCTACAACTGATCCGCATCCAGGATGAATCCGCCGCCACCAGCGGCTGGTTCCAGGCCACCGCGCGCATCCAGCGCGACGCGTCCATTCAACTGCTGCAGTTCGATTTCGGCGGCGCGCGCATCCGCAACGACCTGCGCCTGTTGCTGCAGGGCGAAGGCGCGGAGTGCGGCCTGCATGGCCTGTTCGCTCCGGCAGGCGGTACGCATGTCGACAATCACACGGTGATCGAGCATCAGGCTCCGCACTGCGTCAGCCGCGAGTTCTTTCGTGGACTCGCCTGGGACAAGGCGCATGCCGTGTTCAATGGCCGCATCGTGGTACAGCCCGGTGCGCAGAAGACCGACTCCGAGCAGCGCATCGCCAATCTTGTGATCGGCAAGGGCGCCGAGATCAACGCCAAGCCGGAACTCGAAATCCATGCCGATGACGTCAAGTGCGCGCACGGCGCGACGTTCGGCCAGCTCGATACGTCGGCGCTGTTCTACCTGCGCACGCGCGGCGTCCCGGAAGCCACCGCATTGAGCCTGCTGACCTTCAGCTTTGCGGCTGATGCGCTGCAGCGCATCAGTTGGCCATCACTGCGCGAATTCGTCACCCGCCGCTTCCTGGCGCGCATGGGCGGCGATCTGGACGCCGGAGAACTGCTGTGAGCGACTTCGACCTGGACCGCGTCCGCGCCGATTTTCCGATCCTGCGCGAAGTCATTCACGGCAAGCGGCTGGCGTACCTGGATAACGGCGCCACCACCCAAAAGCCAGAAGCCGTGCTGCTGGCACTGGACGGCTACTACCGTCACGCCAACGCCAACGTCCACCGTGCAGTGCATGAGCTGGCCGCCCGCGCGACCCGCGGCTACGAATCCGCACGCGACACCATCGCCGCGTGGTTCAACGCCGCGCGCGAGGAAATCGTGTTCACCCGCGGCACCACCGATGCGATCAACCTGGTCGCGCGCAGCTTCCTGCAACCGCGCATCGCGCCCGGTGACGAAGTGCTGGTGACAACGATGGAGCACCACTCCAACATCGTGCCGTGGCAGCTCGCCGGCGCGAAGACCGTCGCCGCGCCGATCAATGACGCCGGCGAACTGGACGTCGACGCCTGGCGCGCAATGCTCAATCCGCGCACCAAGCTGGTTGCCGTCGTGCACTGCTCGAACTCGCTCGGCACGATCAATCCGATCGCCACGCTGATCGCCGAAGCGCATGCGCGCGGGATTCCGGTCCTGGTCGACGGCGCCCAGTCTGCGGCGCATATCGCGGTGGACGTGCGGGAGCTGGACGTCGACTTCTATGCCTGCTCGTCGCACAAGTTCTACGGCCCGACCGGCTTCGGCGTGCTCTATGCCAAGCGCGAACATCTCGAAGCGATGCAGCCGCGCGACGGCGGCGGTGACATGATCGACACAGTCGCCTTTGACGGCAGCACCTGGAACGAGATCCCGTACAAGTTCGAGGCCGGCACGCCGGACATCGCCGGTGCGATCGGTGCCGCCGCGGCGCTGGACTATCTCGCCGGCGTCGGCCTGCAGGCCGCCGCAGATCACGAGCACGCGGTGCTGGCCTATGCGACAGAAAAAATGAGCGGCGTTCCGGGCCTGAGACTGGTCGGGACGGCCCGGCAGAAGGCCGGCATCCTGTCCTTTGTGATGGACTGCGCGCATCCGCATGACATCGGCAGCATTCTGGATCAGGCCGGGGTCGCGATCCGCACCGGCCATCACTGCACGATGCCGCTGATGAAGCGCTATGGCCTGCCGGCCACGGCACGCGCTTCGCTCGCGCTGTACAACGGCAAGGACGACGTCGACCAGCTGGTCGACGCACTGCACATGGTCAATCGTCTGTTTGCGTAAGCGCGGGGCCGACGAACGCAGGTGAGCACGCCGGTAGGGTATGCGATGATGACCAGACATCCGTACCGGCGTTGTTCCGCGCAGTCTGCCCATGAGCGGCCCCCGCACCACTGACGTGTCACCGGCGGCCCTATACCGTCCCGGCTACCGCAATACCCTGCATCTGAAGATCGCGGGGATCTTGCTGGTGGTCGCAGTCGCTGCAGCAGCGGCGATCGTCGTCGGCTATCGCCTGCTGGTCCAGCAGCCGCTGGCGGGCAGCCAGCGGCAATTCCAGCAGGAAGCCGCACTGCGCATCCGACAGCAGCTGGTCGCACAGCTCCGGCATACTGAAACTGTTGCCGCGCTGATCGGTGCCAGCGCGTTTTCACAGAACGATCCGGCAGCCAGCTCCCCAAACCCTGGAGAACTGCTTTCGATCATCGGTGACAGGCAGTACGCAGGCGTGGGCATCTGGCCCCAACCACGCTCAGCCGACGCAGCTCGTCGCAGTGCCTACTGGATCGTGCCCGCATCCGGCGAGATCCAGCTTCGGCATGACTATAACGATCGCCGCGTCGCTCCCTACGACCATGAGCGCTGGTATACACCCGCTCCGTATGCGCAGCGCGGACATTGCGCCTGGACCGAAGCCTACCGGCATCCGCTGGCGCAACGTGAAGTCGTCAGCTGCGCCATGGCCATATACGCTCAGGACCATCTGGTGGGCGTCGTGACCATTGACCTGCCACTCACCGCACTGGCCCAACCCCTGGGCCCTGCCGATAGCGGCGCCTATGCGGTGCTGCTGTCCGCAGACAACCAGATCCTGGCTGCGGATGCCACTTTTGGCGGCATCAGCTCATCGAAAGGCGAAATCCGCAATCTTGCCGCGCTGGCGCAGCGCGACGACCGCTACAACCCGCTGGCCCTGGCGATGCATCGTCAGCGCGAGACCTGGCTGGAGAATCTGCGCGCATCGTCGCTGTACAGCAGCGATGCAATTGATCGTCTCGAGTCCGGCACGCGGGCGCTGGCACGCGCCGAGAGTGAGTCGATCCTGGCGCAGCTCTGGCTGCCACAACTCCCCGGAGCCGAGACTGATGCTGGCCACTGGATGACGCTGGATTCGGATCCGATCATCGGCGGCCGCGCAGAAATCACGCTGCTGTCGGTTCCGGGGACTGCGTGGCGGCTACTGCGAATCGAGTCCGCCGCGCAAGGCGTCAATTCGATTGAACGCGCCTTCGCGCGCGGCACGGCAATCATCGCCGCCACGCTGCTGCTCGCACTACTGCTGACCTATGGCGCGCTGAGATTCGTCGTGGTCAGACCCCTGCGCAGGATCAACAGCGAGGTCAGCCGCGGCACGCATGCCCTTGAGGAAGCGCTGCTGCTGACGCTGGACGAATCCAGACGCGACGAATTTGGCGCACTCGCCCACCACTACAACGAGCGCTCACGACAGCTCCGCGAACTCAGCGCACGCAGCGCGGGCAGTCAACGCAGCGGCGGCAATAACGCCAACGCGGGCGACAGCACCGAACAGCGAGTGATGCGCCGGACCGCCAGCATCCAGACAGCCCGCCTCAGCGCTATGATCGAGGCCAGCGACAAACCCACCATTGTCTGCAACGCCGACGGCACGGTGGAATTGATCAACGACGCGGCCTCGCCGCTGCTCCAGTGCAACGCCAGGCAGGCACTGGGCCGCTCTCTCGATGACGTCCTGCTGCTGAGAATTTTCGGCGATCCGGTGACGGAGCTGATCGGACGGCTGGCGGGTCAGGCCCGTGCGCTGGATTACCGCGACGGGATGGAAGCGATGACCGATCATGGCCCGGTTCCGATCCATTTGCGACTGGTTCCGGTAACTTCAGACAACCACCAACTCGATGGTGCGATTCTTGTCATTGAACCGCGCGTGGCAACACTTGAGGCGCCCGCGCAGGGCAGCAGCAACGTCGCACGCCTGACGGGTCTGCCGGGCCGTACGGCCCTCGAACGGCAATTGCGCAGCCTGCTGGACACCGCGACGGTTGCCCACCGCTCACATGCCTTGCTGCTGATCGACGTCGACCGACTCAAGGACCTCAACGAACGCAGTGGTCGCTCCGCCGGAGATGACGTCCTGATTCACATCGGCGAACGCCTGACGTCGGAGACCCAACGCATTGGCAGCCTTTACCACACTGGCAGTGACCAGTTTGCTGTGGTGGTGGAAAACATCAACAGCGAGGATGCCTGCCGCTACGCCGATGAATTACGCCAAGCGATTGCGGCCCATGCAATCCAGATCGAGGATGAGGAATTCATCGCTACCGCCAGTATCGGCGTAACCCTGTTCAGCGATCCGATCGATACACCGGTGGACGTCATCCGTCGAGCGGAAGCCGCATGCATGCGCGCGAAGTCCGACGGACGCAATCGCACCGTATTGCACGATGCCGCGATGGTGGTACAACCAGCCGCCGCCACCGACGCCGTCTGGGTGCGCCGGATACACGACGGCCTCGAACGCGACCTGTTCCATCTGGCCACCCAGTATCTGCACCCGACCACGCCGCCTGCCCACGGCGGTGGCGCATTGTTCGAGCTGCTGCTGACGCTGGAGGATGAGGAAGGTTTCTGGAACGAGACCGACGCCTATCGCGGCGCAGCAGAGCGCCATCATCTGATCGCAAAGATAGACCGCTGGATGCTCAAGGCGCTGTTCAAATGCCTGGGGCAGTATCCCGACCGGGTGCAACAGTGCGACGGCATCGTCGTGCACCTGTCGGCGTCCAGCCTGACCGATCGCCAGCTGCTGGATCACCTGGTCGATCTGTTCTCGAAACAGCCCGAGGTTCCTCCGCCGCTGCTGTGCTTCGAAATCGACGAACGCACGATGACCGAACATGCGCAGGCCGCGATCGCCTTTTCGGAGGCGGCACGCGCCATCGGTTGCAAGCTGTGTGTCGGCCACTTCCAGGCGAGCCGACTGGCCGATCTGTCGCTGCTGCGACGAATTCCCGCAGACTGTGTACGGATCGACGCTTCAGAGTTTCTGCAGTTGCAGAGCGACGCCATCGAACAGACCGTTGCCGGCGCCCGGATCAAGCTCGCACGGGATCTGCGCCGTCAGGTCATCGTTAATAACGTCGATTCCCCCTGGCAGCGCGCCGTCTGGACACGACTCGGCGCGGACTATCTGCAGGGTACCGATATTGCCCGGTCGACACCGATGGTCTTCGACGTCACCGAAGCCAAGCATTAAGCGTTGCCGGCCTACCCTGGCCGCAGCTCGGCAATGCGCAGATCCACGGTTTCGGCGCCGCGGAAACGATTCACTGCCAGCGCATACACCACTTGCACCCTCCCCCGCGACTGCATGCGTTCGGCGCCGTTGAAATCGATGGCATCGATGACACCGGCGGGGCTGCGCAGCCGATACTTGATGTGCGCCGCATCGGACCCCACCGGCCGCGCCAGCTCAACGTCAAAGCGTCCCTCGAACAAAGGCTCGGCAAATCCCTGTCCCCAAGGCCCACCATCTTCCAGGGCCAGCGCGGTCTCCAGATTCAACTCGTCATCCGCCAATTCGCCATCGGTCAGGATCACGCGCTGAAGATCCGTCGGCGCCAGCTGCTCAAGGCAGACACGATCGAACGCCTCGGCAAAAACCTCGAGCTGATCCCGTCGCAACGACAATCCCGCCGCCATCGCATGGCCACCGAAGCGCGCAATCAGACCGGGCCGCTCGGCATCGATCCGCGCCAGCACGTCGCGCAGATGCAATCCGGCAATCGAACGCCCTGAACCCTTGAGCTCGTCGGCGTTGTGCGCCTGGGCAAAGGCGATGACCGGTCGATGCAGCGATTCCTTGAGCTTGCTGGCGACCAGGCCGACCACACCTTCATGCCACTCCGGATGGAACAGACAGACACCGGTCGCGGTGTTGTCCTGCGCCAGCTCCTGTGCATCGAACTGCATCTGGTCCTGAATGCTGCGCCGCTCGCGGTTGATTCCGTCCAATCGCATGGCCAGTTCACGCGCCTGGGTGAGGTCGTCGGTGAGCAGGCACTCAATACCGCAACACATATCTTCAAGGCGACCTGCCGCGTTAATGCGTGGCGCCAGGCCAAAGCCGATGTCGGCGGCGCTGGTACGCGCAGGGTCACGTCCGGCACAGGCCAGCAATGACAGCACCCCAGGACGCGTGCGCCCGGCGCGGATGCGACGCAAGCCCTGCTCCACCAGAATGCGGTTGTTGTGGTCGAGGCGCACCAGGTCGGCTACCGTGCCCACAGCGACCAGATCCAGCAGGCTGGCCAGATTCGGACCGCTGTCGTCACCGAACGCGCCGCGTCGTCGCAGCTCCGCGCGCAGCGCCAGCAGCAGATAAAACATGACGCCGACGCCGGCCAGCGCCTTGGAGGCGAAGGGACAGCCTGGCTGGTTCGGATTGACAATCGCGTGCGCAGCCGGCAACACCTCACCCGGAAGATGATGATCGGTCACGATCACGCGCAGGCCCAGCGCACGCGCGCGTTCGACACCGGCAATGCTGGCAATCCCGTTGTCGACTGTCACCAGCACACTGGCGCCTGTCGCCGCCGCCTGCTCCGCCAGCGCCGGCGACAGGCCATAGCCCATCACGAAGCGATCCGGCACCACGTAGTGCACTGCCGAAGCACCGAGGGCACGAAGACCGAGAACGCCAACCGCCGTGCCCGTGGCACCATCGGCGTCGTAGTCTCCGGCAATGACGATGGAATCACCGGCCGCGATCGCATCCGCCAGCAGGGATGCCGCAACGTTGATCCCGAGCAGGCCGTCAGGAGGCAGCAGATGCGTGAGCTCCAGCGACAACTGCTCGGCACCGACATCGCGTGCGGCGTAAACCCGGCGCAGCACCGGATGCAGCGTCGCCGGCAACACCCTGGTGTCACCCGGGTTGCGACGCTGGATAGCGGTCACAGGCTCAGCTCCCGAACCGCAACCGCAGATTATCGACGGTCAGATGCCGGGCCCTGGAAATGTAGATCAAGCCAGTCGCTGCAGCAGCGCCTGCTCAACCGCACCGCGCTCGGCAGGCACGCGGATCAGATCCTTCAGCCCGTCCTTCATGACGATGTCCGGATCCTTCAGCCCGTTTCCGGTCAGCGTACAGACGACGGTCGAACCCGGCTTGATCTTGCCGGTTTTGATATCTGCCAGTGCACCGCACAGCGAAGTTGCTGACGCCGGCTCACAGAACACGCCTTCCTCACGCGCCAGCAGCTTCTGCGTAGCGAGGATTTCCTCGTCGCTGAATTCATCGAACCAGCCGTTGGAATCCTTCTGCGCCGCCCAGGCCAGATCCCAGGACTGCGGATTGCCGATGCGGATTGCTGTCGCCACTGTTTCCGGATGCTCGACCGGCGCCCCGCGCAGGAACGGTGCGGCACCCGCTGCCTGATAGCCGGCCATGACCGGACGCCGGTCAGTCACTGCGGTCTTGTCATACCCGGCTCCGCCGTCGAACGGCGCGGAAGCCGCCGTGCTCAGACCGACCATCTCCGAGTAGCCCATCCAGTAGGCCGAGATGTTGCCGGCATTGCCGACGGGCAGGCAGTGATAGTCAGGGGCGCGGCCGAGTTCCTCGACGATCTCGAACGCCGCGGTCTTCTGACCCTGCAGACGATACGGATTGATCGAGTTCACGATCGCCACCGGTGCCGTCTCGGCCACTTCCTTGACAAGACGCATACCGTCGTCGAAGTTGCCCTGGATCTGCACCACGACGGCGCCATGCACCACCGCCTGGGCCAGCTTGCCCAAAGCGATCTTGCCTTCGGGAATCAGCACGAACGCGGTGATCCCGGCGCGGGCCGCATACGCCGCCGCCGCCGCCGATGTGTTTCCGGTCGACGCACAGATAATGGCTCGCGAGCCTTCGTGCACGGCCTGCGTGACCGCCACGGTCATGCCGCGATCCTTGAATGATCCGGTTGGATTCAGCCCCTCAAACTTGACGTAAAGCTCACCTTCAAATCCGATCTGGCGCGGAATGTTGTGCAAGCGGATCAACGGCGTGCGACCTTCTCCCAGCGAAACAGCGCGGGCTTCCGGCGCCAGCGGCAGGCGCTTGCGGTAGTGTTCGATCAATCCGGTGTAGCGGTTCATTTGCAGTCTCAGCAAGGCGCCATCGCGGCGCCCGATGTTGTGAATTTAACTAGTCGAACTTCTCGACACGGAAGCGTGCGGCGCCGGCACGCACAAACGGAAGCTTCTGCATCTCGTCCAGCGCCGCTTCGAAGCGATGCTGCGGGATCACCGAGGTGATCAGCGCCACGCTGGCATCGTCGCCGCCGCGCGGTTCGCGCTGCAGGATCGCTTCGACGCTGATGTCGTGCGCGGCCAGGATTGCGGTGATCTGCGACAGCACGCCCGCTTCGTCCGCGACGGTAAGGCGCAGATAGAACGCGCTCGCGGCATCACGCACCGGCAGCACTGGCAGCGGCCGCACGGCGTCGGGCTGGAATGCCAGCGCCGGCACCACGTGCCGCGGGTCCGCCGTCAGCGCACGGGCCAGATCGAGGATGTCCGCAACGACCGCCGAAGCCGTGGCATCGCCACCGGCGCCGCGGCCGTAGAAGCCAACCTGCCCGACCGCATTGCCCTGCACGACGACGGCGTTGAGCACGCCGTCCACCTTGGCCAGCAGCGCATCGTCCGGCACCAGCGTCGGGTGCACGCGCAGCTCGATGCCGTTGTCGTGGCGCTTGGCAATACCCAGCAGCTTCACGCGATAGCCAAAGACCTGAGCGATCTTGATATCGGCGGGGCTGACGCTGCTGATGCCTTCGATCGAAATCTGCGGGAATGACAGCGGGATACCAAACGCGATTGACGCCAGAATCGCCAGCTTGTGCGCAGCATCGACACCTTCGATATCGAAGGTCGGATCCGCCTCGGCATAACCCAGCTTCTGGGCCACCGCCAGCGCATCGGCGAAGGTTTCACCCTTCTCCGTCATCTGCGTCAGAATGTAATTGCAGGTGCCGTTGATAATGCCGGCGACGGCATGGATCACGTTGCCGGCCAGCCCTTCGCGAATCGCCTTGATGATCGGAATGCCGCCGGCGACCGCCGCTTCGAACGCCACCACGGCATTGTTCTGGCGCGCGGCCTCGAAAATCTCGTTGCCGGCTTCGGCGATCAGCGCCTTATTGGCGGTGACCACGGGCTTGCCGCGCGCGACTGCGGCCAGCACCACGTCGCGTGCGACCCCGAGACCGCCGATCAGCTCGACGACGATGTCGACATCAGCCTCGCGCGCCAACGACAACGCATCGCTCCACAGCGTCACGCCCGACAGATCGCAGTCGCGCTGACGCGAGGCATCACGCGCCACCGCGTCGGTGACGACGACCGGCTGGCCGACGCGGCGGCTGATCTCGTCGGCGTTGTTCTTCAGCAGGCGCAGCACACCCTGCCCGACCGTGCCCAGGCCAACGACCCCAACCCGTACCGCTTGCACGCTCATACGCGCGCCTCCTTGAGCATGCGTTTGATGCCTCGAATCGCCTGACGCGTGCGATGTTCGTTCTCGATCAGCGCAAAGCGCACATGGGTATCGCCGTATTCGCCGAATCCGATGCCCGGCGATACCGCCACCTTGGCCTCGTCAATCAGGCGCTTGCAGAATTCCAGCGAACCCATCGCCTTGAATGGCTCCGGAATTTCAGCCCAGACGAACATGGTCGCCTTGGGCTTCTCGACCTTCCAGCCGGCAGCGTTCAGACCGTCGCAGAGCACGTCGCGACGAGAACGGTACATCTCGCAGATTTCACTGACGCAGTCCTGCGGACCGTCCAGCGCCGCGATCGCCGCGACCTGGATCGGCGTGAACATGCCGTAGTCCAGATACGACTTGATCCGCGCCAGCGCGCCAACCAGGGTCGGATTGCCCGCCATGAAACCCACGCGCCAGCCTGGCATGTTGTAGGACTTCGACAGCGTGAAGAACTCGACCGCGACATCCTTGGCACCCGGCACCTGCAACACCGAGGGCGCGACATAGCCGTCGAACACGATGTCCGCGTAGGCAAGGTCGTGCACCAGCCAGATCTGATGTTCCTTGCACAGCGCCACAGCCTTTTCGAAGAACGCCAGGTCGACGCACTGCGTGGTCGGATTACCCGGGAAGTTCAGGATCAGCATCTTCGGCGCCGGCCAGGTTTCCTTGATCGCGCGCTCCAGCTCCTCGAAGAAATCGACTTCCGGTGTTATGCGCACGTGACGCACATCGGCGCCGGCGAGCACCACACCGTATGGATGGATCGGATACGCCGGATTCGGCACCAGCACGACGTCGCCGGCTGACAGCGTCGCAAATGCCAGATGCGCCAGGCCTTCCTTGGAGCCGATGGTGGCGATCACCTCGGTCTCGGGATCGAGATCGACGTCGAAACGACGCTTGTACCAGTTGGCCATGGCTCGACGCAGGCGCGGCACGCCCTTTGACACCGAGTAGCGGTGTGTATGGGTGCCGTCCTCGTCGTGGTGCTCGGGCTTGACGTAATCCGAGTCAGTACCGCGCACTGCGGCCTCGACCAGCTTGTCGACGATGTGTCTGGGCGTCGGCTGATCGGGATTGCCCATGCTGAAGTCAATCACGTCATCGCCACGGGCTCGTGCGGCCTTCTTCAGATCACCAACGATGTTGAAGACGTAAGGCGGCAGGCGCTGAATGCGCGGAAAGACAGTATTCACGGGAGTTCCGACGGCGATTAAAGCCCCGAAAGGCTTGAAAAAAGGGCGCGTATTATTGATCCGCGCCGCATTCGTTTACAAACACCGGTCGCGGCAGGTGTCAGGACGGCTGGCGCGGCAATGATTCGCGTGGGTCGATCGGTCGACCGCCACGACGGATTTCAAAGTGCAGCAAGGGCTTGTTTTCCGGCCCGCGTCCCATGCGCCCGATCGGCTGACCGGCAGTGACCAGATCGCCCTCATTGACGTGCCGCGACTGGTTGTAGCCGTAGGCGGACAGATATTCGTCGTCGTGCTTGATGATGATCAGCTCACCATAGCCCTTCAGCGCGTTGCCGCTGTAGACCACCCGGCCGGGCGCTGCAGCGAACACCGGCTGACCTTCGTTGCCGGTGAAATCCAGGCCCTTGCTACCCTGATCGCCGAATCCACGCACCACTTGGCCCTGTGTCGGCCAGATCCAGCTGATCGGTCCTGACGGCAGCGCGGTTGCAGGCCGTTGTGTCGTGACAGGAGCCGTCGTGACGCCTGACGGCAGCGTTGCAACCGTTGCAGGACGCGAAACGGCGGGGACCGCGGCAACCGCGGTCCGGCCATCGCCAGGCGGCCTCAGCGTCAGGATCTGACCCGGCATGATCAGGTAATCGGAGCCGATGCCGTTCCACCGGGCCAGTTCTCGATAGTCCAGGCCATTGCGAAACGCGATCGAGTACATGGTGTCGCCGCGCACCACGCGATACTGGCCGGCAGTGAGGGGGCGCTGCGGTTCGTTGCCGCGACTGCCACGGCCGTCCTCCCACGACGACCAGCCGGCGCAGCCGCCAAGCAGGACGACCGAAGCGAGCAGACCGGCACGGGTCGCTGACATCAGGCCGCCCTCATGCCTTCCAGATTCCAACGCCGATGACGATGGCCCCCAGGGTGGCCCACCCCAGAACGTCGACGTAGCGTTTCAACTGCGGCTCAAAGCGCGGACCGAACCAGCGCATCGCAGCGGCAACCAGAAAGAAACGTCCACCACGCCCAATTACCGCGCCGACCACGAATGGCAGCAGTTGCATCTGCGCCGCACCCGCGGAGATCGTGAAGACCTTGAACGGGATCGGAGTGAAACCGGCCGCGAGGATGGCCCAGAACCCGTAGTGCTCGAACCAGCCGACAGCGGTGTCGTAAGCCCCTCGATAGCCCCAGTCATCGATGATCGGCAGCGCGACATCCAGCAGGTAGTAGCCGATCAGATAGCCGAGAAAGCCTCCGAATACCGAAGTCACCGTGGTCAACGCCGCCAGGCGCCACCATTTATCCGGTTGCGCCAGGGTCATCGGAATCAGCATCACATCCGGCGGGATCGGAAAAAACGTCGCCTCGGCCACGCTGTTCACCGCCAGATACCATTGCGCGTGGCGATGCTGCGCAGCGCGCAGCGTGGCGTCGTACATGCGTCCGAACAGCCGCATCAGACCTTGCCTGCCAGTAGTGGCACGAAACTGACGGCGCCCATGTCCTGCTCGCGGATGCCGGCGCCACGTCGGTCGATCACGCGCAAGCTCTGCGCCCCTTGCGGCCCCACCGGAATGATCAGGCGACCACTCGGCGACAGTTGCTGGATCAGCGCTTCGGGTACCGCGGCCGCGCCGGCCGTCACGATAATGCCGTCGTACGGCGCATACGGCGGCCAGCCATTGATGCCGTCCGCGTAGCCGAAATGGATATTGCGATAATTGAGCCCGGCCAAGCGCCGGCGCGCCGCTTCAGAAAGCGGCTTGATCCGCTCGACGGTGAAAACGGTTGTGACCAGCTCAGCCAGCACCGCGGTCTGATACCCGCTGCCAGTGCCGACTTCGAGCACGCGCTGCGGTCGCCGTCCGGTCAGCAGGGCCTGCGTCATCATCGCCACCACCAGCGGCTGCGAGATCGTCTGCGCGTGACCGATCGGCAAGGCATTGTTTTCGTAGGCGCGATTCTTCAAGGCGTCATCGACGAACTGATGTCGAGGCACCTTGCCCAGCGCGGCGAGCACACGCTCGTTGCTGACACCCTGCTGTCTCAGCGCTTCGACCAGCCGCTGTTGCGCACTGCTTGTCGCCGGCGCAGCTGCACCGCGATGGGACCGCAGCATACTCATAGCAGCTGCACCCACTGCGCCAGCCGCTCCATCGCAGCATGTCGGGTCAGATCCACCAGCAATGGCGTGATCGCCACCTTGCCCTGGGCCACTGCATGAAAATCGGTGCCTGGGCCACAGTCTGCCTCCCCCCCCGCGACACCGATCCAGTAGATCGTGCGCCCGCGCGGATCGCTGGAACGCTGCGTGGTGTCGGCACGGTGACGATGCCCCAGGCGCGTCACCTCGAAGCCCTGCAGGGCTTCCCATGGCAGGTCCGGCACATTGACGTTCAGAATCGTATCGCCCGGCAGCGGTTCGTCCTGCAGGCGTTCGATCAGGCGCAACGTCACCCGAGCAGCGGTGTCGTAATGCTGCGGATTGACTGATACGCAGGAAACGGCGATCGCAGGCCGCCCCAGATGGCGGCCTTCCATCGCGGCAGCAACAGTGCCGGAATACAGCGTGTCGTCGCCGAGATTGGCACCAGCATTGATGCCGGACACCACCATGTCCTGCGGCTCATCCAGCAGGCCGGTCAGCGCCAGATGCACGCAGTCGGTCGGCGTGCCATCCACGCACAGGGTGCCGTCGGCATGCGCTTGCACGCGCAGCGGGCGCAGCAGGGTCAGCGAGTTGCTCGCACCGCTGCGGTTGCGGTCCGGCGCCACCACAGCAACCTGGTGCTGGCGGCTCAGATGCTCGCGCAGGCAGAGCAGGCCCGGGGCCATGCAGCCATCATCGTTGGAAAGAAGGATCTTCATGCGGTCCAATGTTAGTCGGCGAAGTTTACCGGCTTTGCCGGCTATCATGGGCTGGCAAAGACCGCTTGGATTTGTGTCGATGGACGAGGAAGACGACGCCAACCTGTTCCGCCGCGCCATGACCGGCGTGCGCGAGCTCAAGGCGTCGCCGCGGATCAGCCCACGCACACAATCCCCGGTGCCAACTCCGCAACAGCGGCACGCCGACGACCGCCGGGTTTTGCAGGAGATGCTGGCTGAGCCGGATCCAGAGTGGCTGGAGCATGGCGAAACGCTGCTGTATCGAGCCGAAGGGCTGGCCGAGAGCGTTCTGCGCAGTCTGCGTCGAGGGCACTACCGCGTGACCCGGGAATTGGATCTGCACGGTCTCAACCGCACCCAGGCACTGAGCTGTGTGCACCAGTTCCTCGACGAATGCCGTGCCGAGCGCGCGCACTGCGTGCGCATCATTCACGGTAAGGGTAATCGCTCACCCAACAGCGGCCCGATACTGAAAACTCTGCTGGATCGCTGGCTGCGGCGCCGCAATGACGTGCTGGCATTTTGCAGCGCACGCCCGGTCGATGGCGGAACCGGAGCCGTGTACGTGCTGCTGCGCAGCCGCTGACGCCGGCGATCAGGGCAGGCATTCGCGGGCTGCCGCGTCACCGAGTCCGATCAGATCCAGCGACAGCTGAGTCAACAGCTGCGCAAAACACGGCGAGCCATTCAGGCGTGCAATCTGCAAGCCCCCCTGCAGCGAAGCGCCGACTTCGACCGCCTTGTCGATGGCATCACCACGGAAGCGCAGTACGCCGTCACGTCGGCCCTGCTCCAGCACATCGGCCAGCCAGCGCTGTGTATCGCGCATCAGCAATCGCGCCTCGTGCTGCATGGCTTGCGGCAGTACGGCGAACTCCGCAGCGAGCACGCCACCCGGGCACAAGCTGCAGTCTCCCGTCTCGAGCTGCGCGCTATACCGCGCGAAATACGCACGCAGCTTTCCCCAGTCATCCAGCTCAACCGGCAACGAACGGATCCATTCGTGGAACTGGGTGCGATAACGCTGCACCAGCGCGACCCCTAAGTCTTCCTTGCTCGGAAAATGATAGTGAATCGCAGCATTGCGGATGCCCAGCTGAACCGCAATGTGCTGATAGGCGAAGCCGCCATAGCCGCGCCGCCGCAGCAAATCATCGGCACAGGCCAGAATCGCCTCTCGCGTATCCCGCCGACTGCGATCCGGGGGTGATCCGGCACTCATGGCTGCGCTGTCCGACATCGTCTGAGTGTATTCCCCCACTACACCCCGCCACAACGCAAAAGCAGTGCAGTGGACTTACCCATCATGCGCGGCCTAAGGCGCTAGCTTCTGCGTGCGCCCCTGCGGCAACACTGCGCTGGCGAAACGCCTCGTAAAGGCACACAGCGGCCGCTACCGAAACATTGAGGCTTTCGGCTTTGCCGTGCATCGGGATCTTGACCAGGCGGTCGCAGGTTTCGCGGGTCAGGCGTCGCAGCCCCTCACCTTCGGCTCCCATCACCAATACTGTCGGACCGGTCAGATCGACCTGATACAGGGTCGAATCGGCTTCTCCGGCCAGCCCGGTGATCCAGTAGCCCAATTCCTTCAGTCGTTCGAGCGAGCGGGACAGATTGGTGACCGCAATCATCGGCACCCGTTCGGCAGCACCGGCCGCCGCCTTGCGCGCAACCGCGGTGAGACCGGCGCTGCGATCCTTCGGCAACAACACCGCGGTGACTCCCACCGCCTCCGCGGTGCGCAGACAGGCGCCGAGGTTGTGCGGATCCTGCACCCCATCCAGCGCCAGCAGCAGGTGATGCGGTTCAGCCTGCCGATACAGCACATCCTCGCTGTCGAATGCTTTCTCAGGCACATAGGCGAGCACGCCCTGATGCCGCAGGCCTGGCGCCTTCAGATCCAGCTCCGAGCGCGGCACCACACGCACATGCACCGATAGCGCCTTCGCCAGTCGCTGGATCGTGCGGCTGCGCTCATCCTGGCGGGTATCCGCCAGCAGGATTTCGAAGGGCTTGTCATGCGCGTCTTCCAGCGCTGCCTGTACCGCATGAAAACCGCCAATGACCGTGGTTTTTGCCACTGCTGACTACTCCGGATGGGGCGCCGATTGTGCCGCTTTCGGCGGCTCACAAAAAGTTCGCCCCCGCGCTGGCGGGGGCGACTGATCACAGATGGGCGCAATTCAGGCGCTTATGAGCCCAGATACGGCGGCGGCGCCCAGGCCTGCTGTTCCTGACCTTCAATCACCGGTTTGATGATGATGTCGACGCGACGGTTGCGGGATTCGGCAACGCCGTCACCGGTCCGCACCAGCAATTCGCGCTCGCCACGGCCTTCCTGGCGGATACGCGTGCCTGGCAAGCCCTGGGAGCTCATGTAGCTGGCAACCGATGCCGCGCGGCGCTCGGACAAGCTCTGGTTGTGCGCGTCGCTGCCAGTGGTATCGGTGTGGCCGACGACGTGAATCACGGTCTTGTCGTAGGTCTTGAGCACGTTGGCGATCTTGGCATAGGTATTCATCGCCTCCGGACGGATCTGCGCGCTGTCGACGTCGAAGCTGACGTCGCTAGCGATGCCGATCTTCAGCGCGTCACCCGCGATCTGCGTGATCTGCAGCTCGTTGCGTGCCGCTTCGGCAGCCAGCTGCTGATTGAGTTCAGCCTTCTGCTTGTCCATGTAATTGCCAACCGCGCCACCGGCGATCGCGCCGACCACGGCCCCGACGATCGGCGCGCCCTTGGCATGACTGACCTGATTGCCCAGTACACCGCCGGCGATGGCGCCGATCACCGCGCCGGTCTTGGCGCGCTGGTTCGGGTCATCGGTAGCACAGGCGCTGAGTCCGCCAATCACCGCCGCACACACTGCCACGCGAAATGCCTTCATGTTCGTTTCCCCTTGTTCCGGTTTCGATTACGTCTGGATTCTGACGGCTTGCGCTGAATTGTCGATGAATGCGCGGTGACCTGCACCAGCTCGAGATCGATTTTACGCTCGTCCAGATTGACCCGGACAAGTCGAATGCGAACTCGGTCGCCCAGCGAATAGACCGTCTTGCTGCGGCTGCCGACCAGACGGTGCGAGCGGGCATCGTGCTCGTAATAGTCGTTGCGCAATGACGAAACGTGCGCCAATCCTTCGATGAACAGTCCGTCGAGCTCCACAAACAGGCCGAACGGCACAACGGCACTGATTGTTCCGTCAAACTCTTCCCCGACGCGGTCGCTCATGAACTCGCACTTGAGCCAGGTCGTGACATCGCGCGTCGCCTCGTCCGCGCGGCGCTCGGCCATCGAGCAATGTGCGCCAAGCGTGACAAGCTTTTCGTGGTCGTAGACAAAGGTTTTGGGCTTGCGCTTGGCCAGCGCATGCTTGATTCCGCGATGCAGCATCAGATCTGGGTAGCGCCGGATCGGCGAGGTGAAATGCGCGTAATGCGTCAAAGCCAGGCCGAAATGCCCGATGTTGTCCGGGCTGTACCGCGCCTGCATCATCGAACGCAGCATCACCGTCTGGATCAGACCCGCATCCGGGCGCGCGCGCGCGGCGTCAAGTGTCTTGCTGTAATCCTTGGCGGTCGGCTTGTCACCGCCGCCCAGGCGCAGGCCGCGCAGCGCCAGAAACTCGCGCACTGCGCTGAGCTTGAGCAGATCCGGCGACTCATGCACGCGGTACAGGTTCGGCACCTTCTGCTTGTCGACGAACTTGGCCGCCTCGACATTGGCGGCCACCATGCATTCCTCGATCAGACGGTGGGCCAGATTGCGCTGAACCGGGACGATGCGCTCGATCTTGCGAGTGTCGGAAAACACGATCCGGGTCTCGGTCGACTCGAACTCGATCGCTCCCCGTTTGGAACGCGCGGCGAACAGCGCGTCGAAGACGTCGTTGAGTGTCTGCAGGTGCTTGAGCAGGCCCGGACGCTTCTTCGCCGCCTCCCCCTGCGGCTCGGCCAGCATGGCGGCGACATCGTCGTAGATCAGCCGCGCTTTCGACCGCATCACCGCCTCGTAGAAGCGCGACTTGGCCACTTCGCCGTCCGGCATCACCCGCATCTCGCAGACCATGCACAGGCGATCGACGTCAGGATTGAGCGAGCAGAGTCCGTTCGACAGCTTCTCCGGCAGCATCGGAATCACCTGCTGCGGAAAATAGACCGAGGTCGCGCGGCGGAACGCCTCCTTGTCCAGCGGAGAATCCACCACGACGTACGACGAGACGTCGGCAATGGCGACCCACAGGGTCCAGCCCTTGCGCTCGGCACGCGCATGCACGGCATCATCGAAATCGCGCGCGTCGGCACCATCGATCGTCACCAGCGGCAGCTCACGCAGATCCTCCCGGCCGACGATCTGATGCGGCATGACGGTGTCTTCCAGCACCCCGACTTCACGCTCGACTTCGACCGGCCAGGTATTCGGCAGGCTGTGCGCACGAATCGCCGCCTCGATCTCCATCCCCGGCGCCAGATGTTCACCGAGAATCTCCGCAACCTTGCCGACCGGCAAGGTGCGACTGCCCGGCGGCGTGACGATTTCCGCGACCACCATCTGGCCGTGGCGGGCGCCGCCCATGTGCTCGGGCGGAATCAGCAGATCCTGCTGCACCCGCGGGTTATCGGGAATCACGTAGCTGACGCCCTGATCGACGTGCAGGCGTCCGACAATGCTGCGGCTGACCCGCTCGATCACGTCAACCAGCACGCCCTCCGGCCGCCCCTTGAAATCGGTCCCGACAACGCGGACCAGCGCGCGATCGCCATTCATCAGCGAGCGCATCTGCCGTGGCGGCAGGAAGATGTCCTTGCCACCCGCTTCCGGAATCAGAAAGCCGAAACCATCCCGATGCGCCTGGATACTGCCGGCGATCAGATTCATCTGGGTCACCGGGCCGTAAGCGCCGCGGCGGTTCTGCGCCAGCTGACCATCGCGAACCATCGCCTGCAGACGTCTGCCAAAGGCTTCTTGTTCGGACAGCTTCGTCAGCTCGAAATGACCGATCAGATCATCGAGCGTCATCGGGCCACCTTCGGCAACCAGGACTTCGGTGATCAACTGCCGGCTGGGCACCGGCTCGTCGTAATTTGAAAGCTGCTGTTTGTAGTCAGGATCCTGCTGCTGCCAGCCGGTCGGCTTGGAAGCCTTTGAAGGCTTCTTTCGTGTGTGTTCTGTAGTTGTTTTCTTTTTCATTGACAAAGGTCCAATGCGTCGCCAAAATGCGCGCCCTCAGCCGAGGTGGCGGAATTGGTAGACGCACCAGTTTCAGGTACTGGCGGGTAACACCGTGGAGGTTCGAGTCCTCTCCTCGGCACCAAATGAACAAAAAGCCCGGCCCTGGCCGGGTTTTTTGTGGGTATCACAAAGTCCAAGCATAGCGCTGAGACCTCAGCGCTGTCGCGCAGGCTCGCCCGAGCCGCGACGCCTACTGGCGAACGCGGGGGCGAGCCCTGCAGCGCAGTGGACTCAATCAAACGGATTGCGCAATACGATCGTGTGATCGCGATCCGGCCCGGTGGAAATCACGGCCACTTCCGCTGCCGTCACTTCCTCGATGCGCTTGAGGTAAAGCCGCGCATTTTCTGGTAATTCTTCGTAGCGGGTAACGCCAAAGGTGTTCGACTTCCAGCCTGGCATTTCTTCGTAGATCGGTTCGATCCTGGCATAGCCCTCGGCACCGATCGGCGGCACCTCGACCGGCTCGCCATTGACCTTGTAGCCCACGCACAGGCGAATCGTGTCGAGTTCGTCGAGCACGTCGAGCTTGGTGACGCACAGCCCGGTCACGCTGTTATTGAAAATCGAGCGACGCGCCGCAACCGCATCGAACCAGCCACAGCGGCGCGGCCGCTGCGTCACGGTGCCGTACTCGGCCCCCTTGTCGCGGATGTGCTGCCCGGTTTCGTTTTCCTGCTCGGTCGGGAATGGCCCTGAACCCACCCGTGTGGCGTAGGCCTTGACAATGCCCAGCACGTAGTCGAGCTCGCGCGGCCCCACGCCGGTACCCGTCGCGGCACCGCCCGCGGTCGTGTTGCTGGACGTCACGAACGGATAGGTGCCGTGATCAACGTCGAGCAAGGCGCCTTGGGCGCCCTCGAACAGCACATTGTCGCCCCGGCGCAAATGCAGCCGTAGCAGCTCGGTCACGTCCGCAACCATCGGCCGGATCACTTCGGCGTAGCCCAGCAGCGCGTCCAGCGTCTGCTGGAAGTCGACCGGATCTTCCTTGTAGTAGTTCTGCAGCACAAAGTTGTGATAGCCAAGCAATTCGCCCAGCTTGGCCGCCAGCTGCTCGCGATGGAACAGATCGCCGACGCGCACTGCGCGGCGCGCCACCTTGTCCTCATAGGCCGGACCGATGCCCTTGCCCGTTGTGCCAATCTTGGCATCGCCGCGAGCACGCTCACGCGCCTGATCCAGCTGCGCGTGCACCGGCAGCACCAGCGGCGCCGCTTCGGAAATGTGCAGACGATCGCGCACCGACGCGCCGGTGGCTTCAACTTTTTCGATTTCGGCAATCAACGCGGGCAACGACAGCACGACGCCATTGCCGATCAGGCACTGCACACCCGGACGCATGATGCCCGACGGAATCAGATTCAGCGCCGTTTTGACACCATTGATCACCAGCGTGTGACCGGCATTGTGGCCACCCTGGAACCGCACCACGGCGTGCACCCGATCCGTCAGCAGATCGACGATCTTGCCCTTGCCTTCGTCGCCCCATTGGGCGCCAATAATGACGACGCTCTTACCCATGCTGATGCTCCTGGCGCCCATTGGGGCACTGCCACGCGCTGCGCTGTTCCTGACGAGCAGGTCCACTGAAAATTTGCCTGATCATGTGCGCGCCTCCTCACCCAGACGCAGCAGATCATTCAGGTCAGCTGAAAATCCGGTTGCCGGCCGCGCCGCGCCAAATTCGGCACCGACACCGTCGTAGCGCCCGCCCCGAGCGATCTCGCGACCGTACCCCGGAACGAATACGGCGTAGACCATGCCGGTGTGATAGCGATAGCCGCGCAGTTCAGCCAGATCGATATGGATCGGCAACCGCGGAGAAACTTTCTGCAGCTCGACGACGACGCGCTCCAGATCCGCCAAAGCCGCCTCGACCGCCGTCCCACCCTGGGCCAGCGCCGAACGCGCCCGCGCCAGCACGGACGGATCTCCATTGAGATCCATCAACTCTGCGACCGCCGCGACCGTCTTCGGCTTCAGCCCACGCTGCGACGCGAATTCATCAAGATCCGGATGCGACTTGCGCTGCAGGATGTCGAACAGGGCCGCTTCATCATCGGCACCCAAGCGCAGACGTCCGACCAGTGCGCGATAGATGCCGACATGACCAAGATCGAGATGCGGCTTGCGCACTCCGGCCAGCTTCAGCGTCTTGAGCATCAGCTGCAGTACTTCCAGATCCCCGTCGAGACCCGGCATGCCGAAGATCTCGCAGCCGACCTGGCGCGGTGCGCGGGCTCCGCCCAGAGCGTCCGCCGCAGTACGCAGCACCGTGCCCAGATAGCACAGCCGGACCACCGGCTGATCGGCATAGTGTCGCGCTGCGATACGAGCCGCCTGCGGCGTCATGTCGGCACGCAGTCCGAGCAGACGACCGCTGGCAGGATCGGTGAGCTTGAACGTCTGCTGTTCCAGTCCCTGCGCGGTCCCGGTCAACAAAGCATCGAGATGCTCGATCAGCGGCGGCACGATCAACTCGTACTTCTGCTTGCGATAGCAGTCGAGCAACTTGCGCCGCAGATCTTCCATCTGCCACGACAACGGCGGCAACGCCTCTTCCACCCCTTCGGGCAGCATCCACTTACGTATAGACATAGTCACGAAAAGTGCAGCAGGGCAAGGCCCGCCGCCATGCTAAGAAATCCCAGGACACGCAGACTACGCGCTTCCATCTGCGCGACAGTGAACAGCATGCGACGCCATTGTGACGGTGCGGCGAATGGCAACAATCCTTCGATCACCATGACCAGACCGAGCGCGTGCAGCAGCCCGGACCAGTCCAGATTCACTGCCCGCTGCCGCGGAAATACTTGAAGAACGGGCCGTCAGGCTGCAGCACCAGCACGTCCTGACCACCGCCAAAACTGCTGCGGTAGACATTCAGTGAGCGGTAGAAGCTGTAGAACTCCGTATCCTGTCCGTAGACCCTGGCGTAGATATCCGCGGCTTTGGCATCACCTTCGCCACGCAGTTCTTCGGCCGACTTGTACGCGTTCGCCAGCGTGACCTGCGCCTCACGATCAGCCTCGGCGCGAATCTTCTCCGCCTCTTCGGCACCACGCGCGCGCAGATCCGACGCTACCCGCGCGCGTTCAGCGCGCATGCGATCGTAGACCGACTCGCTGACTGACTGCGGAAGATTGATCGACTTCAGCCGCACGTCGACGATCTCGATACCGAGTTCCTTGACGTTATTGGCGACCTTGCGTTCAAGCTCCTGCATGATCACGTCGCGCTCATCGGAAACTGCCTGCTGAATCGTGCGCGAACCGAACTCGTCACGCAGACCGCGGTTGACGATCGCGGACAGGCGATCCAGTGCGACCAGTTCCTGACCACCGGTCGAACGGTAGTAAGACGCCGGATCGGCAATTCGCCACTTGACGAAGAAGTCGACTTCGACGTTCTTCTTCTCACCCGTCAAAAAGTTCTCTGTCTGATTGTCCAGCGTCAGGATGCGCGAATCGAACTTGCGCACGGTCTGGTAGAACGGAATCTTGGTATGCAAGCCCGGTTCAAACCCAGCCTGCTTGAGCTGACCAACCTGGAACATCACCGCCGTTTCACGCTGATCGACGATAAAGAAGGTATTGCTGATCACAAGCACGGCAAAGACTGCAATTGCCGCCAGAATCATTGGACTGGAGGTTTTCATTTAGCGCCCCCGATCGCGCGAACGCGCAGTGGCCGTATCGTTACCACCCGGCGCAACGGCACCGCTGCGTTGTGGCGTTGACGGTGCGGTGACGTAGTCAGCAGCCGAATCCTGGCGCGGCACCGAATTCTTCAGAATCTGATCCAGCGGCAGGTAGAGCATCTGGCCGCCCTTGTCGACGTCGATCAGAATCTTGCTGGAATTGCCATAAACCGTATTCATCGTGTCCAGATACATGCGCTCACGCGTAATCTTGGGCGCCTTGCGGTACTCGGTGAGCAGCTGATTGAAACGCGCCACGTCACCCTCGGCCTTGGCGACAACCTGATCGCGGTAGCCGGTGGCTTCCTCGACCTGACGCGCGGCGGCACCGCGGGCTCGTGGCAGGCGATCGTTGGCGTAAGCCTCTGCCTCGTTCTTTAGGCGCTGCTGATCCTCACGCGCCTTGATCGCGTCGGCAAATGCCGCTTGAACCGGCTCCGGCGGCTGCGCCTGCTGAAGATTGACCTCGGTCACGAACAGTCCGGACTTGTATTCGTCCATGCGTTCCTGCAGCAGCGTCTTGGTCCGGTCTGCGATCTCCTGACGGCCATCGGTCAGGATGAAGTCCATCTTCGACTGGCCGACGATCTCGCGCACCGACGACTTGGTCGCCTGCCGCATGGTCAGATCGGGGTCAGCCACGTTGAAGACGTAGTCCTCGACCTTGGAGACGCGGTACTGCACCGTCAGTTCCAGATCGACGATGTTCTCATCCTGCGTCAGCATCGTCGCGCGGTCGCGCGTTGCGCGCACCCCGGTCACGTTGACCACCTCTTCCTTCTCGATCGGCCACGGCATGCGCCAACGCAATCCCGGATCGGTGGTGCCGACGTAGTTGCCGAAACGCAAGACCACCGCACGTTCCTGCTCGTCGACCACATAGAACCCCGAGGCGACCCACAGCAATACCAACGCTGCCGCCACCAAACCGAACATGCCGGCCGGCAGGTTGCCGGCGGGGCGCCCACCGCTGCCACCGCGCCCACCGAAGCGTGCGCGCAGGCGTTTCAGCATGGCGTCAAGGTCGGGCGGACCGTCACCACGCTTCGGTCCCTGGTTCCACGGATCGCGACCGGGGCCGGGCTCATTCCAAGCCATTGATTACTCCAGCACTCATGAGAATTCTGTATTTGCTCGTCTGAGATTGTGACGCTCGCCGCTCGCGATGCGGGCCAGTCCGGCCCACAGATCGGAATCGAGAGGTGTCACACGGGTGACTACGATACGCCGTTGTCGGATGCAGCGTTGAATTTTAGCAGCCTGCGGCCGCTTAGGGCGTGCGCTCCCATTCCTCCGGCAGGCGCGCTTCGATCGGCTCGGCAACACCGGCCTCACGGCACAGGCGACACAGCTGGCGCAGGGGCATCGACACCGACAGGTGAAATCGGCCTTCTTCGTCCAGCGACTCCGCAATCACGGCGTGACGCTCGAACAGCTGTGAGCGCAGTCGCGCAGCCCGGGGCGGCACGACCAGTTCGTAGCGCTGCACGGATTCTCGTACGCGCTCGGCAACGGCGTCTTTCAACAATTCGACGCCATCCCCGGTTCGCGCCGAGACAAATACCCGCTGGGCCACACCAAACTCTTCACGTTCGATGTGCGGGATCTCATCTTCGCGCAGGTCGATCTTGTTGAATACCTGCAGGACCGGAACCTCTGCCGCGCCGATCTCTTCCAGCACTGCGCGCACCTGCTCGATCCGGGTCGCGCGCTCGGGGTCCGCCGCATCAACCACGTGCAACAGCAGCGTGGCGTCGCGAGCCTCCTCCAGCGTGGCCCGGAATGCCGCGATCAGATCATGCGGAAGGTCACGGATGAATCCGACTGTGTCTGCCACGACCACCGGATCGCCCCCCGGGAGTTCCAGCCGTCGCACCGTGGTATCCAACGTGGCGAACAATTGGCTCGATGCAAACGTCTGATTTCCAGTCATCGCATTGAACAGCGTCGACTTTCCCGCATTGGTGTACCCCACCAGAGAAATCGTCGGCACCTCGCGCTTGTCGCGCGCAGCGCGCGAGCGCGCGCGGCGCTGTCGCACCGTTTCCAGCTGTCGTTTGAGGGATGCGATGCGATCACGGATCAATCGCCGATCGGTCTCGAGCTGACTTTCACCGGGCCCGCGCATGCCGATGCCGCCGCGCTGACGCTCGAGATGGGTCCAGCCGCGCACCAGCCGTGTGACAAGATGCTGCAACTGTGCCAGCTCGACCTGCAACTTGCCTTCGTGAGAACGAGCGCGCGCAGCGAAGATATCCAGAATCAATCCAGCACGCCCCAGCACCCGCGCCTTGAGCAGACGTTCCAGATTGCGTTCCTGGCTGGGGCTGAGTTCGTGATTGAAGATCACCAGCTCGGCACAGGTGCTCGCCACAGCCTCGGCAATCTCGTCCGCCTTGCCGCTTCCGACGAACAGGCCCGGATCGGGATGCCGTCGGCTGCCGCCGATGACAGCCAGCACCTCGGCGCCCGCAGAACGCGCAAGCTCGATGAATTCCTGGCGGTCGGACTCGAAATCGACGCCGGGGAACTCCAGATGAACCAGGACCGCCTTCTGGCCGGCCTCGGGGCGCTCGAACATCAGCGCCCCGTCAGATTGAATCGCCGCGCGAGGCGGCGACGGTCAAGCGCGTCCGCGTTCAAGAGGTCGCTTCGTCTCCATCAGCGCCTTCGGCACCCGGCGCTTCCGGATCGTAAATGCGCACGGCACGCGCTGGCACGACCGTGGAAATCGCGTGCTTGTAGACCATCTGGCTGACGCTGTTGCGCAGCAATACGACAAATGAGTCGAATGATTCGATCTGGCCCTGCAGCTTGATGCCATTGACCAGATAGATCGAGACGGGAATACGCTCCTTGCGCAGGGCGTTCAGAAACGGTTCTTGTAGAGTATGACCTTTGGACATCGAATTATCCCTGTATTTTATGTTCAGCAGCGAGCGAGCCGTCTTTGAATCTTGGCAAGAGTCGACGGCTGTTGAGTGTAGCATGCAGTAAATCACGCCTGTCTTTCGGCACGCACGATACGGGCCACCACCGACGACAGCAAATCCGGCGCCTCCGGATCGAAAACTTCAGCGTCGGGGTCGGAACGCAACCAGGTCAACTGGCGTTTGGCGAACTGCCGGGTAGCGGCGACGGCGCGGGCCACCGCCTCATCCAGCGTGCATTCGCCGGCCAGATGAGCCCACAGCTGCCGGTATCCGACCGAACGGATTGAAGGAAGTTCCGGCCCCAGATCGCCCCGACGATACAACGCGCGGACCTCATCCAGAAAACCCTGTCGCATCATCGTCTCGAAACGCCGCTCGATCCGGGCATGCAGCACCGATCGCAGCGGCGGGCTCAATGCAAGCGGCAGCAGCTTGAGACTGCCTGCTCCAGATATTGGCTGAGCAAACGCCGCACTGGCCGATACCCCGCTGAGCTCGATGATCTCCAGCGCTCTTTGGATCCGCTGCTGATCGTTCGGGTGCAGCCGCTGCGCCGTCAACGGGTCGAGCCGCTGCAGACGCCGATGTAGCGCCGGCCAGCCGTCCCGCCGCGCCTCAGCCTCGATCCTGGCGCGCACCGCAGGATCCGCCGATGGCAGGTCACTCAGACCGAATCTCAGCGCGCGGAAGTACAACATGGTTCCGCCGACCAGCAGCGGCAAGCGTCCACGACCACGAATCTCATCGACCAGCCGCACCGCGTCGCCGACAAATCGTGCAGCGGAATAGGCCTCAAGCGGATCAAGTATGTCGATCAGGTGGTGCGGTACCGCCGCCTGCTCCGCAGCGTCGGGCTTGGCCGTACCGATGTCCATGCCACGGTAGACTTGTGCCGAATCGACACTGATGATTTCAATCGGGAAGTGTTGCGCTAGGCGAAGCGCCAGCCCCGACTTGCCGGATGCCGTAGGCCCCATCAGCAATACGGCTGGCAGCGCCGTCGGATCCATCACTCAGCGACCCCGCAGGAACAATCGGTCCAGCTCGCCCATACCGACCTGGATCCAGGTCGGGCGACCATGGTTACATTGCCCTGCCATTTCGGTACGTTCCATGTCGCGCAACAGTGATTCCATCTCCGCCAGGCTCAGCTTGCGGTTCGCCTTGATCGCAGCCTTGCATGCGACATCGGCAAGGATGCGTTGCTGCGCTTCCAGCAACTCACCAAAGTGACTCGCGCTCTCACGGCGCTGATCGTCGCCCGCCAACTCCCGCAACAGCTCGATCACGGCCGCCTCGGTCAGCAGCGGAGGAACCGCACGCAGCAACACTGTCTCGGGCCCGCTGCGGTCGAATACGATGCCGTACCGCGCAAGTTCCTCGCGCCGCGCCTCGAGTATTTCAATCTCGTCTTCCTGCAGCTGCAGACGCTGTGGAACCAGCAGGCTCTGCGCGGCGATGCCGCCGCGATCCAGCTCGCCCTTCAGCCGCTCATAAAGAATTCGTTCGTGAGCGGCATGCGCATCGACCAGAACCAAGCCATGGCGGTTCTGCGCCAATACATACACACCTTGCAGTTGCGCCAGCGCATGTCCCAGCGGGAATTCGTCTGACTCGGGCGTCTCGCGGACCGAATCCGAGGCCGACTCTGCAACACCCACTGCGGCTGTCGCCCGCCCAGCCCCTGCACCGAATTCCGCACGTGATTCAGCCAACTGCGTCGACCACGCACCTGACGCGGCAGCGCCGTAGCGAAAACCCTGCTGTTGTGGACGCGCGGCCCAGGCGGGAGTCGACGACGCCGAGCGAACAGCAGGCGCCGCTGTCAAGGGCGAAGGCAATGCGACGTCGTGTGTCGCGCCATCCTGGGGACGCACTCGTCGCAAGAGCTGGTGTACTGCGGCGAATAGCATGTCGTGCACGCTACCGCCGTCGCGGAATCGAACTTCGGTCTTCTGCGGATGCACATTGACATCGACGCTGGCCGGATCGAGCTCGAGATACAGCACATATGCCGGATGATGCGTCGAATGCATGACGTCGGCGAATGCACGGCGCAAAGCCGCGCTCGGCAGACGATCACGTACCAGGCGGCCATTGACATAAAAGAACTGCAGGTCCGCCTGCGAGCGCGCAAAGCTGGGCAATCCCACCCATCCATGCAGACGCATGCCGAGGCGTTGCTCATCCAGCGGCACCGCATGATCCACGAATTCCCGCCCACAAATCTCGGCAAGTCGGGCTTCGCGCCCACTGGCGCTGGCTGCCGGTGCGAACTCCCAGATCCGTCGCTGATTGTGCTTCAGCGCAAATCCGACATCAAAGCGCGATAGCGCAATCCGCTGCATCGCCTGATGCGCCTGACGATATTCGGTGGCTTCGGTCTTCAGAAACTTGCGGCGTGCTGGCGTATTGAAGAACAGGTCACGCACCTCGATCTGCGTGCCCAGTGGATGGGCCGCTGGTATCGGCTCGCCCGAAGCCAGCTGCCCCTCACCTTCAACCGCCCAGGCATGCTCGGCTCCGGCCACGCGCGACACCAGTCGCAGCCGTGATACGGACAGAATGCTGGGCAGGGCCTCGCCGCGAAATCCCAGGCTGCCGACCTGTTCCAGATCCTCGAAACTCGCGATCTTGCTGGTCGCGTGCCGCTGTAACGCGAGGGTCAGCTGATCAGGTTCGATTCCGCTCCCATCGTCACGAATGCGGATCAGCCCGACGCCGCCACGTTCGAGTTCAACCTCGATATGACGCGCGCCGGCATCCAGCGCGTTTTCGACCAGCTCCTTGACCACAGCTGCGGGGCGTTCCACGACTTCGCCGGCAGCAATCTGATTGATCAGCTGATCAGAAAGAATTCTTATCATCGCGAAAGTTTACAGGCCCGCGCCGGCAACCGGCGACGCGGACAGGTCACGGACATGTGCCGTGGATCAGGCGCATTGCAATCCGGAAAGAAATCGGCCCGGACGAGAGCAGGCTCGCCCGGGCCAAATGCACTCCCCACCGAATCAGCGGGAGACGCCTTGGGTAACCGCTGCAGTGTCGCGATTGTCCGCGAGGCTGACGTATTGCAGACCCGGCTCGTTTTCCACCATCTGCTGCTTGGGCCGATAGCTCTGGAAATAGCCGGAAACGCCATCAAAGATCTGACGCGCAAACTTGGCCTGATAGTCCTTGGAGGCCAGCAGCTTCTCCTCGCGCGGATTGGTGATGAACGCAGTTTCCACCAGTACCGATGGAATGTCCGGCGCCTTCAGCACAGCAAAACCAGCCTGCTGGATTTCGGACTTCTGCAACCGATTGACCTTGGACATCGAATTCAGAATGCGGCTGCCAACGTCGAAGCTGGCCTCCATCGTGGCACCCTGCGACAGATCGATCAGAACCGCTGCCAGTTCGTTATCTTTGCCATGCAATTCAACACCGCCCACCAGATCGGCCGCGTTCTCCTTGTGTGCCAGCCAGCGTGCATGCTCGCTGGTCGCCCCGCGATCTGAAAGCACATACACCGCCGTGCCCTCAAGATCACGCCGCGTGAAGGCATTGCAATGCACCGATACGAACAGATCAGCCTGGTTCTTGCGTGCGATGTTGACGCGTTCCCGCAGACCCACGTAGTAATCGCCCTTGCGCGTCAGGACCGCACGCATGTTCGGCGTCTTGTTGATCATGTCGGCAAGATTGCGTGCGATCGCCAGAGCGACATCCTTTTCCTGAAGACCGCTCTTGCCTCGCGCGCCAGGGTCCTCGCCACCGTGGCCCGCATCGACCGCGACGATAATCGGCTTGTCCTTCACTCGCGCAACCACGGCCGGCGGCTGTGCCGTTTCAGCCACGAGGTCCGGCTTGGATTCGACGACCGGAGCAGGTGCAGGCACCTGCACTTCGGTCGCGGCAACAGCTGTTGAATCCGGGGCCGCCATGACATCGGGCTGCAGACCTGGACGCGCCAGATCGACGACCAGGCGATGCCCGTACTCGTCGCTCGGCGGCAACTCGAAATTGTTGACGAACACAGTGGAGGCAACATCGAACACGACGCGGACACCATCGCCACGCGGGCCACTGCGCAGGCGCTGCACCAGCCCCTTGCCTTCGATCCCCTCGATTCGAGCGACTTCCTTGGGCGAAAGACCATCGAGATCGACAACCACGCGGTCGGGATTTGCCAAGGTGAAAACGGTGTAACGCACGTCGTCGCTGAGATCGAACACGATACGGGTGGACTCGGGACCGTCCCACAATCTCAGGTCGCGCAGCTGCGCCGCCCACACGCTGGGCGCCATCATCAGCACTGCAACGACCAGACCCCACCGCATTTGCGCACTCCCTCGGCAATCCAAAAGACTTCTGCGAGCGGAACAGTAGCGCTACAGCGCATCAAATGCAAGAGGCATTCCCCATAACAAACATGGGGATAGGAGACGTTCTTAAACGAACTGGAGAGGTAGCTCCGCAATTTCAGCGATTGCCTTCAGCAATGCCGGCTCCCCGCGCAGCTCCGCCCCTCGCGCACCACCGCGATGGGCCAGTTCAATACTCAGGCGCGCCGCTGGCAGCAGTCCGCCCGCCTGCTCAGGCCACTCGACCAGCCACAAGGTCTGCTCCGGCGGATAGCTGTCGGTACCGAGCTGCCACCACTCTTCCGGATCAACCAGCCGATACAGATCCATATGCAGCACGGTGCCCGCCGCCAGCACGTAGGGCTCCATCAAGGTATAGGTCGGACTGCGAACGATGCCCTCGACCCCAAGCGCATGCAGCAATCCGCGCGCAAAGGTGGTCTTGCCAGCCCCCAGCGGCCCCCTCAGTTCAATCACGCCAACCGGCGCCGCCCTCAGCGCGGCAGCAACCACCGCACCCAGACGTTCGGTCTCAGCGGCATCCGCCAGCGCCATGGGCAGAACTGCCGCCGCCGTCATGGATTCACCAGCATTCGGATTGCCGGCAGCAAATCCGTCGGCAACAAGCCTCGCTCACCGTCGGCTGCTGCCATATCTCCAGCTCGTGCATGGACCAGCATGCCCAGACGCGCCGCCGCCGCGGCATCCAGACCCTGCGCCCGTAGCGCAGCGACAATGCCCGTCAACGTATCGCCCATACCCGCGACGGCCATGCCCGGATTGCCGTAAGGACACACGACCGGACACTCGCCGGATACCAGACTTCCCGCGCCCTTCAGCAGCACAGCACCGCCGTAGCGCTGCTGAAGAGCCTTCACGCTGGCAACGCGGTCACGCTGCACGTCCGCCACCGAGCACTGAAGCAATCGAGCCGCCTCGCCAGGGTGCGGCGTCAATACCCAGTCGTCGCGGCGTCGCGGCAGCCGCGCGAGCAGATTCAGCGCGTCAGCATCAACCACCAGGGCGCGTGCATCTGCAACAACATGCGCGTACAGCGCCCGCGCCCATTCGTCCTGACCAAGCCCAGGACCGAGCGCGACCACGCTGGTACGCTGCAGCAACGGATCCAGCGCCGATGGCTCAGCAACCCCATGCACCATCAGCTCCGGCTGCATTGCGGTCAGCGCCGCAGCATGCTCGGGACGGGTCGCAAGACTGACCAGTCCCGCACCCGCACGCAGCGCCGCGCGACCCGCCAGCAGCGCGGCGCCAGCCATGCCGCAATTGCCCCCAATAATCAGGACATGACCCGAGGCCCCTTTGTGAGCATCGCGCGCACGCCGCCCCAGCGACAACACTTCTGTCGCCTGCTGGAGTTGCGCAATCGGCACCAAGCCATCGTGAACATCCGCCGGCACCCCCAGATCATCAAAACAGCGCTCGCCAGCCACCGCCGGTCCACGCCCGGTCCACAAGCCCAGCTTGTTGCCAATGAAACTGACCGTCACGTCGGCATCGACGCAGATTCCGGGAATCGCGCCAGTGCTGGCATCGAGGCCGGACGGCACGTCGACCGCCAGCACCCTGGCTCCGGCGCGCCGGGCGGCCTTGATCGCCATAATTGCGCGTTCGGCAAGATCGGTTGGAGCGCGCGAAAGTCCGGTACCAAAAACGGCGTCGACCACGCAGTCGGAAGCGGGCACGTCCTGTACAAACGTCTCGGTCAGCCCACCATCGTCGGTCCATGCGGCCGCGGCGCGCTGCGCGTCGCCGCGCAGCGGCATGTCACCGACCTGCAGAACCCGCAGTTCGCACCCGGCGGCACGAGCCAACCGCGCAATTTCGTAACCGTCCCCCCCGTTATTGCCGCCACCGCAGACAATCGTGATCCGCCGCGGGCGACCAAATCGTTCGCGCAGGACTGACCAGCATGCGGCCGCCGCACGCTGCATCAGGAGATAGCCCTCGATGCCGTGACCCTCGATCGCGCGGCGATCGAGTTCACGAACCTGGGCGGCAACATACAATCGCGAATCGAACTGTGGCATGGCGACAGTATAAGAAGCGATGGGCCCGATCCGCGATGACTCCTGACGACCTCCACCGCCTGCCCGCGCTGATTCCGGCCTGGGCACGTGAACTCGGCTTCGACACCGCCGCCATCGCGACGCTCGAACTGGACCAGGACCACGCGCATCTGCAGCAGTGGCTGGCACAAGGGCGCCATGGCGAAATGGCCTACATGGCGCGGAACACGCAGATGCGTCAGCACCCTGAGGCACTCCGGGAAGGCACGCTCAGCGTCATCAGCGTGCGAATGAACTATCGGACCGCGACCACTGACGCAATGAGCATCCTGCGCGACGGCAATCTGGGCTACGTCTCACGATACGCACTGGGTCGCGACTATCACCGGCTGATGCGGGGACGGCTGCAGAAACTCGGCCAACGTATCGAACAGGCCGTCGGCCCGCACGGCTATCGTGTCTTCAGCGACAGTGCTCCGGTATTGGAAAAAGCGCTGGCCCGTAATGCCGGCCTCGGCTGGATCGGCAAGCACACGCTGCTGCTGAACCGCGATGCCGGTTCATGGTTTTTCCTTGGAGAAATCTACACCGATCTGTTGCTGACGCCGACAGCGGCCGCCCCCGTCAGAGATGAATGCGGCCGCTGCAGCGCCTGCATCAAGGTCTGCCCGACGCAGGCCATCGTTGCCCCACATCAGCTGGATGCGCGCCGCTGCATTTCGTACCTGACGATCGAACATCACGGCTCGATCCCGCTGGAACTGCGCCCGATGATGGGCAATCGCATCTTCGGATGTGACGACTGCCAGCTGGTGTGTCCATGGAATCGTTATGCCAGCCTGAGCACGGAACCCGATTTCGCCCCGCGCCACGAACTGGATACCGCTCGATTGATCGATCTATTCGCCTGGAGCGAATCACTGTGGCTGCAACGAACCGAAGGCATGGCACTGCGCCGCACCGGTTACGCCCGCTGGTTGCGCAATCTGGCAGTGGCGCTAGGCAATGCGCCAAGTTCGGATGCGGTCATCACCTCTTTGCGCACTCGCGCCGACCACCCGGACCCGATCGTGCAGGAACATGTCGCCTGGGCACTGCAACAGCACGGCGCCTAGTCGTTACGATGCATGAAGGAGCGACGCATCAGCTCCGCTGTCGAGGGATCCACAGGCACGGGGTGGTCAGGATCGAGAATCTGATGCGCCAGCTGCTTGCCCAGCTCAACACCCCATTGATCAAAGGGATTGATCTGCCACATCACGCTTTCAACAAAAGTGCGGTGCTCGTACAGGGCCAGCAGCGCACCCAGATGGAACGGATCGATGCGCGGGAACAACAAGGTATTGCTGGGTCGATTGCCTGGAAACACGCGATGCGGAATCGCGGCTTCCAGCGCGTCGCCACTGAGACCTTTCTCGATCAGCTCAGCACGCACTTCGTCAGCGGTCTTGCCGCGTAGCAACGCCGAGCTCTGCGCAAAACAGTTCGCCATCAGCTTGCGGTGCATGTCGTGGTACGGATGGTCACCAACCACCGGCAGGATGAAATCCACCGCATGCATTGCCGTGCCCTGATGCAGCATCTGGAAATACGCATGCTGAGCGTTGGTACCGACACTGCCCCAGAGTACCGGGGTCGTTGCCACATCCAGCGACTCGCCTGCACGCGTCACTCCCTTGCCGTTGGACTCCATTTCGAGCTGCTGCGCCCAACCCGTCAGCAGCGCCAGTCGCTGCGAATACGGCGCCAGCACCTGACTCTCGCAGCCAAGAAAGTTCCGATTCCAGACCGACAGCAATCCCATCAGCACGGGCATGTTCTGCTCCGGCGACGCCGTCCGGAAATGCTGATCCATCACCCGCGCACCGTGCATCAATTCGGCGAAACGGATCGGCCCCAAGGACACCATGATCGGCAAACCCACGGCACTCCACAACGAATAGCGGCCGCCAACCCAGTCCCAGAACTCAAACACGTTGTATGCCGGAATTCCGAACTTGCCCGCACGTTCAACATGGCTCGAAACCGCAGCGAAATGACGCGGCACAGCCTCCTCGCCCAGCGAGGAAACCAGCCACGCCCGTGCATGCATTGCGTTGGACAGCGTTTCCTGGGTCGTAAAGGTCTTGCTGGCCACGACGAACAGCGTCGTTTCAGGATTCAATCGCTGCAGCAGTGCGTGCAGCTCAGAGCCATCGATATTGGAAACAAAATGTGGCCGCGGACCATCGATCATCGGAGCCAGCGCACCGCAGACCATGCGCGGCCCGAAATCCGAACCGCCAATCCCGATGTTCACAATGTCACCGATCGGCTTGCCCGTCGCTCCACGCCACTGCCCGTAGCGCAGCGAATCCGCAAAAACCGCCATGCGCTCAAGCACGGCGTGCACCTGCGGCACGACATTGACACCCCTGTCGTTGAACACATCCCTGGCATCAGCGCGCAGCGCCATGTGCAGTGCCGCGCGATCTTCGGTGACATTGACATGCGCACCGGCAAAAAGTCGTTCGATCCAGCCCTGCAGATCCTGCTGCCGAGCCAAGGCAAACAATAGCTGCAACGCGGTGTCGTCAACCCGCTGCTTTGAGTAATCGAGATAGAGCCCGGCTGCGTCGCAACTCAGACGGGTTGCACGCGTTGCATCGGCATCGAACAGATTGAGCGTGCGCACTTCGCGCATGACTGCTGCATGCGCCTGCAAATCGGTCCAGGCGCGGGAATCAGTAATCGAGGGCATTTACGGCAGCAACAATTGGATACCCTCCCAGCCTACCTCCAATGTCCTGCCCGCGAAAACTCCCATCGCCACAACGATCGAGTGTTTCCGACATGCAACGCGCCAGAACGCGCCTATTCAGCACCAGTGATAGTTGAAACTGATGCTCACGCGCTCCTCGTCGGATGGATTGGCGGGCACCTCATGGCGCAACCAACTCTCAAACAGGATCACATCACCAGCCCGGGCTGCGTAGGTGATGTGCGCACGTTGGGCCTCGGCACCCCGCGCACGCCGAGGCGGCGCCGCCATCAGGCTGCTCAGTCGAGGATCTTCGAATTTCAGGCCACTGCAGCCACGCGGCGTACGGACATAGAACGTTCCGCTGATGACTGCCTGCGGGTGCAGGTGGAAGCTGTGAGCGCAGCCACGCGGCATCATATTGACCCAGCAGTCCGTCATCAAAAGACGGCCACCGCGCAGATCCCAGTTCAATGCGCGCGCATAGCGCTCGACATGCGTATCAATTCGCGCCCGTAACTGATCGAATGAGGACGAAAAACGATGCAGCTGATCCAGCGAGCCGTAACTGGTGTAGCCCAGCGGATAGTTCGACGCCGACCAGTTGCGACCAGGAGCATCGTGCTCGCGGATGCGGACGCAATCGTCGAACAGCTCGCGTACAAACGCCTGCCCGCCCTTGGCTTGCAGGCGGTCGCTATAGATCAGCGTGGGAAACCACGCCTTGACTGCGGTCACGCGTTGGAAGCGGCCTGGACCGGGATGGTGTTGGCGGTGCGCACAACACGGTTCTGTTCGTCCAGATAAACCAGCCGCGGCTGGTGGGTCCGCGCAGCGCCGGCATCCATCGTGCCGTAAGCGCAAATGATCACGCGATCGCCAACGTGGGCACGATGTGCCGCAGCGCCATTGACCGAAATGATGCCCGAACCCGGCTCGGCCTTGATTGCGTAGGTGGTAAAGCGTTCGCCATTGGTGATGTCGTAAATGTCGATCTGTTCAAACTCGAGGATTCCCGCGAGTTCAAGCAGCTTCGAATCAATCGCGCAGGAGCCGTCGTAGTCGAGTTCGGCGTGGGTCACACAGGCGCGGTGCAGCTTGCATTTCAGCATGTGCAGTTGCATGGCGGAGGCCTCTCTGGGGTCTTGGAAACTCGGTGGCCCACTAAGACATGCACCGAATCCCTACGGGTCGTCAAAACGGCGGGCGGCCCACTAAGACATACGCCCGTACACGCCCGAGACCGAAGTCACAAAGCGGAGGCGGAGTGTAGCCAGAATTCCGCAGTGCATCAAACTCCCGTCACATTGGCCGAATCGACACACTCGACTGACAAATTGTCGATCAGACGGGTCTGCCCCAGCACCGCGGCGGCGAGCACGACAAACTGCCCGTCGGTTGCGGTGGGCTGCGCCAGATCGGGACGTCGAATTTCCAGATACTGCGGCTTGAACTCGCTATCTACCAGCATCTTGACGCCATCTTCTGCTATTTTTTCAAAATCGCGTCGGCCACTCCGCAACCCAGCAGCAACCAAACTCAAGGCAGCATGCAAACTTGCGGCGCGCGTGCGCTGCTCTGTCGTCAGGTACTGATTGCGTGACGACATCGCCAGACCATCGGCCTCACGCTCAGTTGCAACCCCGACAATCTCGATGGGCAAATGCAGATCCGCCACCATCCGGCGAATCACCAGCAGCTGCTGATAGTCCTTTTGCCCGAACAGCGCGACATCCGGCTGGGTAAGGTGAAAGAGGATACTGACCACCGTTGCCACGCCATTGAAGTGCCCCGGACGACACTCTCCCTCAAGGATGTCGAGCGACGCCGGCACCACCACCGAGCACAGCGCGTCGCGGCCGCGCGGATAGACCTCACGTTCGTCTGGCGCAAACAATAGATCGCATCCCGCGGCGGTCAGCTGTGCCTGATCCTGCGCCAGCGTGCGTGGATAGCGCCCGAAATCCTCGTTCGGACCGAACTGCAGCGGGTTGACGAACACGCTGGCAACAACCCGCTGCGCCTGCTGGCGCGCGTGTTCGACCAGACGCAGATGCCCGCGATGCAGATTGCCCATCGTCGGCACCAGCGCGATGCGCTCGCCAGCGCGCCGCCATTGTCCGATCTGCTCGCGCAGCTCGGCGATCGTATGAACGGTCCGCATCATGCTGCGAAACAGTGTTCCGACGCCGGGTACACGCCCGACTTGACCTCGGCGACATAGGCACCCACGGCAGATTCGATATCCCGGCCGTCCACCATGTAATTCTTGACGAAGCGAGGCCGCCGCCCCAGCGTCACCATCGGCGAAATGTTCAATATGTCGTGCAACACCAAAATCTGGCCGTCAACCTCGTGGCCCGCACCAATGCCGATCACCGGCACCGGCGACGCTTCGGTAATACGCTGACCCAGTGCCGCTGGAATGCATTCCAGCAACAGCAGATCGGCGCCGGCCTCGGCCAGCACATGCGCATCGTGCAGCATCGCTTCCGCCGCTGCCTCGTCGCGGCCCTGCACCTTGAACGCCCCCATCTTGTGAACGAACTGCGGCTGCAGTCCGAGATGTGCGCACACCGGCACACCCCGTACCGCCAGGTATTCAACGATCGCTGCCTGCTCGCGCCCTCCTTCGAGCTTGACCATCTTGGCCCCACCTTCCTGCATCACGCGCTGCGACGCATCAAGCGCACGATCCAGCGTGGCGTAAGACAGAAACGGCAAATCGGCCATCACGAAGCTGCGCGAAACATGCGGGGCAACGCACTTGCAGTGGTAAACGATGTCGTCAACGGTGACCGGGGTAGTCGTGGTGCCACCGTGCAGGACCATGCCGAGTGAATCACCGATCAGGATGACGTCGACGCCTGCGCGGTCCTCGATCATCGCAAAGCTGGCGTCATAGGCGGTCAGGCAGGCGATTTTCTCGCCCGCTTCGCGCATGCGGCGCAGACCGGCAATGTTGACCGGAGCACTGGGGACAGTCTTGTCTTGTGTCATGGGAACCTCCCGCAATGCACTGCCGACCGGCTCTCGCCTGCCGCAGCTGTCATTGTCGGATCAGGAAGCGTCGGCGGCCCACCAAGACATACGCACAACGCAGAATCAGGTGTTGAATAAGGGGGCGGCCCACTAAGACATACGCCCTCGTCAGTGATGCATTCACCGGGTCGATGCGAGTCTAGCCCATTTGCCGCGAGGGTCAATTCAATCAGCGGCTACGCGGCTCACGCTCACCAGAGGGTGATGTCCACCGCACCCAATTTCGACGCAAGATCACCGATACACCCAACCCCCGGAACCACTGCGGTCGGCGCGATGTCGGCCCAGGGTTTGAGCACAAAACTCCGATCGGCAATGCCCGGATGCGGCAGGGTCAATTCCGGCGTCATCAGCTCAACACCGTCAACATGCAGCAAGTCCAGATCCAGCACGCGCGGCCCCCATTTGGCACCACGCACACGCCCGGCGGCGCGCTCGATGTCCAGCAAGGCCTGCATCAGCGCTTGCGGGGACAGCTCGGACTGCACGATGGCCACTGCATTGCAGAAATCGGGCTGATCGGCCGGCCCCATGGGCGGCGTGCGATAAAACGGCGAGACCGCCAGCACGCGTCCCAAGGCGCCAAGCGCGGTCAACGCCACACGTATCTGCGCGGGCGGATCGCCAAGATTGGCTCCGAGCCCGATGTGGGCGCGATTCATTCGCCAGAAGACGGACCACCGGCAGGCGCGCTGCCGGCGCCGCGGCGCCGGCCACCCCTGCGGCGACGCTTCTTTTTCGGTGCAGCCGGCAGCGACTCTCCATCAGTCGCTTCGATCTCCACATCCAGCGCCGTCACCGGCGGCAACGTCACTCCGTCCTGCGCCTTGGTCCACCAATCGGCCAATGCCTGCGGCACTTCACCCACCGAGGCACGCAGCAACAGGAAGTCATAGGCTGCACGAAACCGGGGATGCGTCATCAGCCGCTTCGCACGCGCGCCGCTGCGCTGCTCGAAACGCGGTTGCAACTGCCAGATCTCACGCATCGGCAGCGAGAAGCGCTTGGGAATCGAAACATGCGCCAGCGCCTGCGCCAGCACCGCCTCAGCCGCCTGATTCAACGCGACGTTCGGATGATGCCCCTCACGTGCAGAAAGCTTGCGATAGCCCTGGTCAACTGCCGGCCACAGCAACGCGGCGTACAAAAAGGCCGGGCTGACCGTCTGCTCGTTACCCAGGCGATCCGCGGTATTGGTCAGCGCCAGGCGGATGAACTCCATCGAACGCGCGTCAGCCATCGCGCGATCGGTCATCGGCAGCAGATGCTTGAGCAATCCGTAATGGCGCAGCCCTTCCAGATTGGCCAGGCCATCACGCGACTGCAACAGTTTGACGATCTCGTCGAACAGGCGCGCGGGCGGAATTTCCCGCAGCAGCGACGCCAGCACCGGAATCGGCGCCGCCGTCTTGGCTTCGATCGAAAAACCCAGCTTGCTGGCGATGCGCACGGCCCGCAGCATCCGCACCGGGTCTTCGCGATAACGCAGTTCCGGATCACCAATCAGCCGGATGACCTTCTTCTGCATGTCTTCCAGGCCGCCGACGTAGTCGACGATCGAGAAGTCGCGAATGTCGTAATACAGCGCATTGACCGTGAAATCGCGCCGGAACGCGTCGGTCTCCAGCGTGCCGTATTCGTTGTCCGACAGGATGCGCCCGGTATCGTCGCGTTCATGCGAGTCGGTGATCGCACCGCGGAAGGTCGTGACCTCCAGGATCTCGCGCCCCCAGCGCACGTGCGCGATCATGAAGCGACGACCGACCAGGCGGCAGTTACGGAACACCTGCCGAATTTCGTCGGGGTGGGCATTGGTCGCAATGTCGAAATCTTTCGGGGTGCCCCCTGCAAGCAGGTCACGGACACCGCCACCGACGACATAAGCCTCGAAACCTGCATCCTTCAGACCGTAGAGCGTGCGTAAGGTGCCCTGCGTGAACTGGGTGCGCGAAACAATGTGTTCGGCACGTGGAATGCGTTGGGGTTCGACTTTCTTTGACCGTTTTTTGGAACGAAACGCCTTGAGCCAGTTCATTGGCTGCGTATAATACGCGGCCTTCAGCCCGGCAGGTAGCCAGCTGATTGTGTTTGCTCCCATCGTCTAGTGGCCTAGGACGTCGCCCTCTCACGGCGAAAACCGGGGTTCGAGTCCCCGTGGGAGCGCCACACAATGAACCCACCCAGCGTGGGTTTTTTTGTATCCGTAGCCAGAGGCGCTCATCGGCGAGAACCCCGCAGCGGTGCGGTCAGTTCGCGAAGCGGAGCGGCACGAGGTCGCACCTGCCAGGTCTTTTCCGGACAGCGGAGTCCGGGCGCCGGGCGTGCCGCAGCTTCAGTGACACCCTCGCGACGCACACCCAGCATGTTGGCAATCAGCTCCTGGGTCATCGCCAAGTGGCCGCCCGACAGTCGGTCCATGGACAGCAGCAACCACCAGCACAACTGCTGATCTACCGAGTGATGCCGATTGCATACCGCCGTCTGTGCCATCTGTGTGATCAACGACTGGGTGTAACGCAGCAGCAGCACCAACAGATCGCCGTGGCGGTTGAACTCATCGACCAACCTCCGCCCTGGAAGCCGCAAGGCGGAACCCGCACTCTGCACGATCGCCCGTCTCGGCGTTCTCTGGCCGCCCATGAACAGGGAAACGCCAATCAGACCGTCGTTGCCAACCACCGCGATCTCCGCCGACGCGCCGCTTTCCATGACATACAGCAGAGAGACGATCGCATCGGTTGGAAAATAGACGTGTCGCAGGGTGTCTCCAGGTTCGTAAAGCACCTTGCCGATCGGTGAATCCACCGATTCCAGATGAGGTACCAGACGTCCCAATACATCTGCCGGCAAAGCAGCCAGAAGGCGATTCAACTACGGCGCCGGCATCGCTGGCGGATAGGACATCGCGGCCACTTCCCGTTCGCAGTCGCGTTGACGACCCATCCAAGCGTAGTGTCGACGATGCAGGAAGCCGGCGTACGCTCGACACAAAAGCATCTGTACGCCACCGCACGGAAGCGGTCGCCCGCAGCGCGCACTGTGTCGCCACGCAGTTCACATCCGGCCACCGAACACCGAGGCACAGCCATGCTCGAAACCATCGCCGTCGTCTTGTTGATCCTGTGGGTGCTGGGGCTGGTGTCGTCTTACACCATGGGCGGATTGATCCACATCCTGCTGGTCGTGGCGATCGTGGTGGTGCTGCTCCGCATACTCAGAGGCCGAGGAATGTGAAGCCCCCAGCCACATCCCGCCAGGAGCAAATACGATGAACGCACAAAGAATGGTGGCAATCCTGTTGATTGTCGCTGGCGCGATGGGGCTCGCATATGGCGGCTTCAGCTACACCAAGCAGACTCACAAGGCCGATCTGGGCCCCTTGCACATGTCGGTCGACGAGAAGCAGCGCGTCAATGTACCGATCTGGATCGGCGTCGGCGTACTCGTTCTGGGCATGGTCCTGCTGGTGGTGCCGAGGAAGACGTAGTCGCCACCTTGTCGCTCACCGCAGTTTGGCGCCGCTGAGCGCGGCGACGATGCCGTCGCCGGCGCAACATCGCCATGATTAGGCGCCGGTCCGCCGGGGCCGAACTCGGCCGGCTGCCGCGCGAACCAGCCGACCGCTGGACCCAGCCATTCGCGCGATTCCTGCGGATCGAGACAGCCGGCGGCACCATCCTGCTGGCCTTCACGATCGCCGCACTCACGCTGTCCAACTCGCCCTGGTCGCATCAGTTCCTGGACTTCTGGGAAACGCGGATCGCACTGCAGTTCGGCTCCATGGATTTCGGCCGCTCGTTGAGGGACTGGATCAACGACGGTCTGATGACGCTGTTCTTCTTCCTGGTCGCCCTGGAGCTCAAGCGCGAGCTGGTGCTGGGCGAGCTGAGCAATCCGCGGATGGCCGCGCTGTCGATCGCGGCGGCGATCGGTGGCATGTTGCTGCCTGCCGGTTTGTATCTCGCGCTGCTGTCAGGCCAGCCCGGCGGGCATGGCTGGGGCACGGTGATGGCCACCGACACGGCGTTTGTCGTCGGCTGCCTGGCCCTGCTGGGATCACGCATCCCGCCGAGTCTGCGCGTGTTCATGCTATCGCTGGCGATCGTCGACGACCTCGGCGCCATCCTCGTCGTCGCGATCGGCTACAGCGAGTCGCTCGACTGGCGCGCGTTGGGTCTGGCCGCGCTGGGCGTTGCGGTCGTGCGCGGCATGGCGCTGATCGGCATCCGTGGCTTTCCGAGCTACTTTCTGGTCGGCGGCCTGATCTGGATCGCCGTTGATGCGTCCGGCATCCATGCCACCGTCACCGGTGTGATTCTCGGCTTGATGACCCCGGCACGCCGCTGGGTCAGCGACAGGCGCCTGTATGCCATTCTCGACCGGGTCGTCGCGCATCCCACTACCGGCGAGGGCGGAAGCGGCGACACCCCGGATCGGAAGACCTTGCAGACTGCCGAAGTCGCGACGCGCGAAAACCTGTCCCCGGTGGAACGCCTGGAGATCGGGCTGCACCCATGGGTCGGCTTTGCCATCATGCCGCTGTTCGCGTTCGCCAACGCCGGGCTGCCGCTGTCGTGGAGCGACCTCGGGCATTCCGTCACCTGGGCAGTGTTCGCAGGGTTCGCCTTGGGCAAGCCGATCGGCGTCGTCGCATTCGCCTGGCTGGCGGTGCGCAGCGGCATCGCAATCCGTCCGGCCGAGCTGGGCTGGGGATTTGTGCTCGGTGGCGGGCTGCTCGCCGGGATCGGCTTCACCATGGCGCTGTTCATCGCCGATCAGGCCTTCACGGGCGAGCTGATCAACAGTGCCAAGCTGGGCATTTTCATGGCGTCGGTGGCGTCCGCAGCCGCGGGCCTGGCGGCGCTGCGGTGGCTGCCGGCGAACCGGCACAACGCCAGTGACGCCGAGCAGGCCTGACGGCAGCCGTCGCGCGACACCGCGCCGACTGCGGCAATCGACCCGCCGGCATATGCTCGCCAGCGCACCGATCTGGTATCGCCACACGCAGGGATCAAGGGCCCGGCCTGCGCCAGCCGCGCTGACCCGGCGCGGCGACAGTCCGGGCAAACCCGTTCAATCCGTTCGCGGGCGGTCTTCTGCGGCCAACTGCTGACGCATCAGCTGCGCGAAATCCTCCGCCGACATCGGCTGATGGGTGTAGTAGCCCTGGAACTCATCGCGGAGCTGTGTACGCAGAAAGTCGGCCTGCGCCTCGGGCTCCACCTCGGCGATCACCGTGAGGCTCAAGCTGCGGCCCAGCTTGATGAGCGCAGCCGCCAGCCCCGAAGGGTCCGGGTTGCGCCCCCGATCACGAATGAAGGAGCGATGGATCCTGATCATGTCGATCGGATACTGCTGCAGGTTGGACAGAGACGAATAGCCGGCGCCGAAATCATTGATCGCCACCCGTACCCCCAACCGTTTCAGGTCTGTCAGGGTCCGGATGGTCTGCTGGATGTCGCGTATGACGACACCTTCGGTGATCTCCACTTCAAGCAGCTGCGGGTCCATGCCGCTGTCGTTGAGGGCGCTGGCCATGTTCTTGACCAGGCTTTCATCAATGAACTGTCGCTCGGACAGTTTCACGGCCATCCCCAGCGGGGGAAATCCTTCCCGCTGCCAGGCCACGTTCTGTCGGCACGCGCTGGTGAGCGCCCAGCGCCCGAGCGCGAGGATCAAGCCGAGTTCCTCCGCCAGCGGCACGAATTTGCACGGTGGCAGCAGGCCGAGTTCAGGATGCTGCCAGTGCACCAGAGCCTCCATGCCCGTGATCCTGCCGTCGCTCATGCTGCGTCTGGCCTGATAGCAGAGCCGGAATTCGCCGCGCTCCAGGGCGTTGCGCAGACTGGCTTCCAGCGTGAGGCGCTCCAGCGAGTCGGTACTCAGCGCCTGGGAGAAGAACCGGAAGTTGTTCTTGCCCTGCTCCTTGGCGTGATACATCGCCACGTCGGCGCTCTTCATCAGGGTCTGCTCGTCGTCGCCATCATCGGGAAAGAGGGTCACACCGACACTCACCGTGACGCTGATTTCCTGTCCGGCCAGCGTGAAAGGCCGGGCCACCGCAGCCAGAATCTTCTCGGCCACCGGGACGACCTGGTCTGGCGTGTCGATCTCCGGCAGCAGGACCACGAACTCGTCGCCGCTCAGGCGCGCCACGATGTCGCTCGCGCGCACCGATCCGTGCAGCCGCCGCCCGATCTCCTGCAGCAGTTCATCGCCAGCCTCGTGACCGAGCGAGTCGTTGATCACCTTGAAGTGATCCAGATCCAGAAACAGCAGGGCCAGCTTGCGCTCGTAGCGCCGCGCCTGCTGCATGCCCTGGATGAGCAGATGGCTGAAGTGGGCGCGGTTGGGCAGATCCGTGAGGTTGTCGTGAAACGCCAAGTGCTCGAGCCGCCGCGCATGCTCGATGCGTTCGTCCTGCGCCCGCGCGCGCGCCTGCTGCAGGCGCCAGCTCAGGCCGCCCAGCAGCGCCATCACCGCGAGCAGCAGCGCGCTGACCGCACCCGCGCGCCGCAGGTACCGGCGCCTCAGATCGGCCGCGGCCGCATGCTGTTCCGCCTCGGCAAGCCCCACCACGATCGCCAGCGGAAACTCGAACAACTTTCTGGCGATGCTGTAGCGGCGGGTGTTATCCCAACCGTGCAACCGGACCTCGGCCGTGCCTTCGTCGGCATCGTCCGACACCAGCGCCGCATAATCCGTGGCCAGCCCCGATGACAGGGTGTCCCCCGAGCGCAACGCGCGAAACACGCCATCGGTGCCGAGCAGACCCAGCACGCCACGCTTGCCAAACACCCGCGCTTCATAGCTGCTGACGAAATACCCGGCGTGCACCGACACCGTCACGACGCCGGCGAAGCGGCCGTCGGCGTCCGCATAGCGCCGGGAAAAATCCAGGAGCGACTCGCCATCCCGGTCGCCCTGAGGATGGCTGACCACCATCGCGTCAGTGGTTCGGGCCGACTCCAGGACCTGCATCAGCGCGCGCGGGTCGCTGTCGTCCGGATCGGTCGTGGCGACGACGGAGCCGGCGGCATCCACCAGGCTCACGGTGAACAGCCGCGCGTACGGCAGCAACTCATGGTCACGCAGCTCGCGCAGGACCGCGGGCGGCGAGCGGTCCTCCAGCGCGTAGCGGACCAGTTTCAGGGTACCGTCGATCTCGCGCAGCGCCCGTACCACCTGCGCCTCGTAGGTGTCGGCCAGCTCCGCGGTCAGGGCCGCGGCCGTGCGTTGCGCCGCGACCTGCTCGCGATTTGCAAGATTCCAGGTGATACCCCAGATCGAGGCGAGTAGCACCAGGGTGATGGCGGTGAACAGCACCGGAGGCTCCAGCAGTCGCGGCAGCCAGCCCCGCACGGTCACCACCCGGTCAGGCGTGTGCGCACTCACGCTACTCAATGGGAAGAACCCGCAAGCGCTCGTCCACGAAGGCCTGATCGACGTAACCGATGGCATTGGGGTTTGCGGCGACGGCCTCGGCCACGGCCTCGCCGCTGCCCAGCGCACGCGGCGGCTGGCCCCGGCCGGTGAAGATGAGCTTGGACCAGTGGGCCTTGATCTGTGCCGCCGAGCGGCCCAGGTACGCGGTGTAGAACGCGTCATGCTCGGGCGAGCGCTCGACCTGATCGATGGGCACGATCCGCTCCCGGTTCGGCAGGCGGACCAGGCGACCCAGGTAGATGTCCGTGAGCTCGTCCCGACTCAGCGTGCTCAATGGGCTTTGCGCCGAAACCACGACCACCGGGTCGGCCGACGCCGCGCCTGCCACGACACTCAGCACCAACCAGCATCCCGTCGCGACAACCCGCCAGTTCATGCCCATCACCTCAGAACACGAAATCGAGAGTAAGGCTGAGCACGCAGACATTGCCGCCCCGGCGGAAATCCGCTTGCTCATTGATCAGGACTCCGCGCGATCCGTCATCCAGATCCAGATAGTCGAACTGTCCCTTCAGTGCGACACCGGGAGCGAAGTCCCAGCGCGCACCCGCGGCGATGCTGCGCTGCTGCGGGCGGTCACTCAGCAAGCCGTTGAGCGTGGCATTGAGTTCCTGGGCCTGTGGCGCGCTCAGACCCGGATCCGAGGTGTTGCTGGTGACCACGCGGCGAGCCAGCACGACATACGGAGTCACCGATGCAAAGTGATACCCGGTGGTGAGATACCAGCCGCGGCTGCTGGAGAGAAAGGAGTGGCTCCGGGTGCGGCCCCACTCACCCGTCAGGAACCCGGCGCCGGCGTCATACGACGCGCCGACAGCCAGCACCTTGAAGGCCTTGTCATCGAGCTCATACCGATCGGCGATCGCGACGCCCTCGGGTCCAAAGGACCGGAACCCATCGAACAGCGGCCTGAGCTCCAGGCTCAGGCGGTACTCGCTGTAGCTGGCAAACAGACTGACGGGGCCACGCGCCAGGGTATTGGCCAGCGTGAAGCCGTCCCGGGCCTTGACCTCCCTGTCGTCCGGCAAATCGATGTCCGTGCCGCCAAAAGTGACCTGCAATCTGTTGTTGAGGCCATGGCCACGCGCCGTGTAAGCGACATCGACGCCGTCGATATTGGTCACCGGCACCAACCCGTATACCTCCAGTGGCGGACGCACCCAGGTATTGGCGTAGCCCACCTTGCGGTGCTGCGAGGCCATGAAGGTGGGCAGAACCATGCGACCAACGCGGACCGTCAGGTCTGGCGTGACCGCGTAACCAAGGTTGGCCCATTCGACAGTCGGTGTGTAGCTTCCATCGTGTCGCTGCTCCACGATGATCTGTACGACACCGGTGTGCCGTGGCGCGAAATTGGCGGTGAGCTGCAGTCCGAGCCGGCTGTCCACCCGGGCGCTGACATCGGCGCTGTAGCCGGCGCCTTCGCTCACAAAGGGCTCAGACACGAAATCCGCCTGATCCTCATTCGAATGGACCGCACCGACCGTGCCGAATCCGTCGAAGCTCAGAGCCGGCGTGTCCGGATCTTCGGCCCATCCTGGCGTGGCCTGCAGCAGCAGGACCATCAGCGCACCGGTGACGCCCGCTTTGCCCATCATCGAATGTCCATGTGGGGGCTTGACGCAGTATGCCCCAAAGCCGCGGCGGCGATCAGTTGGCCGGCAATCAAACGCCGCTGCCCGCAGCCAGCAACGAAGTGCGGACCTTTACCGCCGCCGCGGCAGCGGATGCGTCAATGCCGCGGCGTCCGATTTTCTTCACGTGCGGCTGTCGGGTTTCGTCGACTCGCAGTGGCAGATCGACAAGGCCGTGCAGGTCGCGTCCGCGACCAATGGCGTGCGCAAGGTGAAGAACGACCTGATCCACAAGCCGCCGCAGTAGGCAGTAGAGCGACAAAGAACGCCCATTCGTGCGTTACCGAACAGCCCGAGCTGCCCGGTGAGCGTAGCGTACATCTGGTAGCAAGCTGCTCCCTCGAAACCGCATCTCTCCTCCATTGAGCGCCAGCCACTTCCCCCCGGATTCTGGCCGCTCTTCGCGGATTCGAGATTGACCCGTAAGTGCCCAGACCTGGCCTTGCGGGTTTCTCTTTGGTGTCGTTCGCGCAGCGCTTGCGCCAACACCGATCATCTTCGGGTATCGATTCCATCGCCGGGAACACCGCTTCACACACCGGCGCCAAGCTGCGCGACTTTCTCTAAGTGCCATAGCGTACAGACGCCAACAGCAGCGGCGCGCAGCATCGGTTCTCAGCACTCGCCAGGAATCACCATGAACAACGAATCAACTTTCCGGTACGCACGTGTGCAAACCGGACTCAGACTGCCGGCCGCACTGCTGGTCCTGGCTGCAATGAATGCCTGCAGCGGCAACGCTGACGCCGACCGCTCCGACGACACCACGACGTTGCGCGCGGTCGCTGCCGCGCAGGTACCCGTGGCGCCCCGCAAGTGCAACGACTGCGGTACCGTGAGCGCAATCGAAACGCTCAAGGTCAAGGGTGACGCCAGCGGCGCAGGCGCAGTCACAGGCGCGCTGGTAGGCGGCGTCATCGGCCATCAGATCGGCGGGGGCCGCGGCAATGACGTCGCAACCGCAGCCGGTGTGATCGGCGGCGCGATCACCGGTCACCAGATCGAGCGGCGTATCAACGGCGAAGAGTACTACCGAGTAAGCGTTGCGATGGAAGCCGGAGATTCCCGCACGCTGGACATCGCAGCACTCAACGGCATCAGCGTCGGCAGCAAGGTGCGCGTGGTCGGCCAGGATCTGCAGCTCCTCTAAACAGTACGGCACGGCCACCGGCCATGCTGATTCAGGAGAACCTTCATGCATGCCGAATCGATGGCAGCAAGGTCCGACGTCGCCCCAAATAGACACGACGCCCGGTCAACGCCGATATGGCCGTTGCACCCGGCGTGGCGTGCGCACGATTCATAGCTTCCTCTCTGACATCGAAGATCTGGTCAAATCAATTGCCTCGCTGACGGGCGATCATCTGGGGCGCACCTGAATCCCGCAAGTCGCGAAACTGCGAAGTGCCGGGATGGTTACAGCGCATGACAGTAGCGGCTGACGCGCACGCTGTCGGTGTGGCTCACGTGAACGTCGGGTTGCCCGCCACACTCAAGCGGACGGCGGGCCGACTCAGCTCAGCTCAGCTCGACCGGACCATCATCATCGTTGGCAACAAAGCGCCAACGCCTGCGGCCCCATCCGTAAATGTGGTCAGTGGATGCCGATCGATGGCAGTCAACTGCTTTTGAAGCCGCAGGCGCTGATGGGACCTGCGGTGGGTCCATGCGCTTCTCGCCGGAATTGAAGAAACCGGCACACAGGAACAGGAATGAGATTACCCAAGCGGGTGACCAAGCGTGCCAAACGGGTGCGTCGCCGCAACCATCGACAACGCTCGATGGCGCTCACCGTCAGCGCTTCTTGAGTACCTCGGCCAGCGCGGCACCCAATGCACCCTGCACCGGCGGCTTTGACTGCTGCAACTGCCGCTGCCCGCGCGGCTTGTCCTTGCCCGCGCGCGCATCGCGCGGCACGCCGCCGTCCCGCGCTGGCGGCGGGCGCGTGCCGTCATCCTTGCGCATGCTCAGCGCGATGCGCTGACGCTTGAGGTCGACGTCGACCACACGGACCTTGACGATGTCACCTGCCTTGACGACGTCGTGTGGGTTCTTGACGAAGCGATCGGCCAGCTGCGACACGTGGACCAGGCCATCCTGATGCACGCCAATGTCGACGAACGCGCCAAAGGCCGCGACGTTGGTCACCGTACCCTCCAGCATCATCCCCGGCTTCAGGTCAGCGACTTCGTTGACGCCCTCGGCAAAGCTGGCCGTGCGGAATTCTGGACGCGGATCGCGGCCGGGCTTCTCCAGCTCCGACAGGATGTCGCGCACAGTCGGCAATCCGAACTTTTCGTCGGCGAACTGGCGCGGGTCGAGCTGCTTCAGCGCCGCGCTGTCGCCCATCAGGCTGCGCAGCTCACGACCGCAGGCCTGAATGATGCGTTGCGCAACACCGTACGCCTCGGGATGGACCGCAGAGGCGTCGAGCGGCTCGTCGCCGTCCGGAATCCGCAGAAAGCCCGCACACTGTTCGAAAGTCTTGGGCCCCAGACGCGGCACTTCGAGCAGCTGGCGACGGTTCAGGAAGCGGCCATTCGCATCGCGATAGACCACGATCGAATCGGCCAGCGACCCGCCCAGACCGGATACACGTGCAAGCAGAGACGCCGAAGCGGTATTCAAATCCACGCCAACCGCATTGACCGCATCCTCGACGACCGCATCGAGCGTGCGTGCCAAGCGATATTGATCAACGTCATGCTGGTACTGACCCACGCCAATCGACTTCGGATCGATCTTGACCAGCTCAGCCAAGGGATCCTGCAGGCGCCGCGCGATCGAGACCGCACCGCGCAGCGACACGTCCAGATTGGGAAATTCGGCCGCGGCGGCCTCCGAAGCCGAGTACACCGACGCACCAGCCTCACTGACGATGACCTTCACAGGTCGCGGCTCGGGCAGCGCTGACAGCAGCTCCGCCACCAGACTTTCGGTCTCGCGGCTGGCAGTGCCGTTGCCGATAGCGATCAGCTCGACTTTATGCGTGCGAATCAGCCGCGAGAGCTCGACCTGTGCCCCGCGCACATCATTGCGCGGCTGGAACGGATAGACCGTCGCGGTTTCGAGCAGCTTGCCGGTACCATCGGTGACGGCCACTTTCACGCCGGTACGAATACCGGGATCCAGACCCATGGTCGCACGCGATCCGGCCGGCGCCGCCAGCAGCAAATCCTTCAGGTTGCGCGCAAACACCTCGATCGCCTCAAGTTCGGCGCGCTGACGCAGCTCGGTCATCAGGTCTACGGACAGGTGCGTCGACAGCTTTACGCGCCAGGCCCAGCGCGCCGCATCCATCAGCCAGGCGTCGGCCGCGCCACCATCAGGCCGCGCATCGATCGCCTGCGCAACCATGCGCTCGACCGGCTTGTAGGCCGAGACGTCCTCGGCATCCACTTCAAGATCCAGCATCAGGAACTCTTCGTTGCGTCCACGCATCATCGCCAGCGCACGGTGCCCGGCAACTGCGGACCAACGCTCGTGATGGTCGAAGTAATCGGAATACTTGGCACCCGCCGTTTCCTTGCCTTCCCAGACCTTCGACCGCAGCACTGCGTGCGTACGCAGATACGTGCGCAGCCGACCGAGCAGATCAGCATTCTCGGCGAGGCGTTCGGTGAGAATGTCGCGCGCACCCTCCAGCGCAGCTTTTTCGTCAGCAACCTTCTCGCCGAGATACCCCGCGGCGAGCTGCGCCGGCACCGCATTGCGATCGGCCAACATCGCATCCAGCAGCGGCTCCAGGCCGTTTTCTCGCGCAATTTCCCCTCGCGTGCGCCGCTTGGGCTTGTACGGCAGATACAGATCTTCGACTTCGGCCTTGGTGGTGGCGCCGAGCAACCTGCCCTCCAGGGCTTCGTCCAGCTTGCCCTGCGCGCGGATCGACTCGATCACCGCTGCACGGCGATCCTCCAGCTCACGGAGATATCCCAGGCGCTCTTCCAGCTTACGCAACTGCGTGTCGTCGAGGCCGCCGGTGATTTCCTTGCGGTAACGCGCAATGAACGGAACGGTCGCACCCTCGTCGAGCAAGGCCACCGCAGCATTGACCTGCCGCGGCTCTGCGCTGATTTCACCCGCGATAATGTCCGCAATCTGCCGCGCGATGCGCTCGTCGCCAACGCTCATTCAAGACCCGCCCACTTCAAAAAGGGCGGCGACGATAACCCGCACTGCCGCAACTGCCAATCTGGCATCAGGCGCGCAGATATGCTGGGGTCCAGTGTCTAATGGCCGCCGTATCTCGATGCGGCCTCATAGTGCGGCAGGCCCAGCTCGGACATCGTGCTTTCAAACGCGGCCAGATGCTCACGAATCAGCGCGGCGGTCGCCACCGGCTCCGGCACGACATCGCCTTCACGCTTCTCGCACAGCATCAGATACATGCGTACCGCGACTTCATGTTTGGTCATATCAATTGCATGCCGGTTCTTTCATTACTCATGCAGAGGCCGTCCACTGGTCACTGATCCCCGCCCGGCGTCGGCGCAACCTTCACCTCAGGCACCTGCAGAAAATCCTTCAACTCGGCCTCCGTCAGGGTTTCCTGTTCCAGCAGACGCGCTGCCGCGCGATCGATCATCTGCCGATGGCTGCGCACGATGTCCAGCGCCTTGTGAAACGCCGCGTCAATAAGGTCGTGCACGGCCTCGTCGATACGCTGCGCGGTCGCCTCGCTGTAATGACGCTCCGCGGCCTGTGGCACACCCAGCAACGACTGCGCCTGCTCCTCGTAGGTCACGGGTCCGAGCGCCGGAATCATGCCAAAGCGCGTGACCATGCTGCGTGCGATATCGGTCGCCTTGGACAGATCGTCGGCTGCACCGGTCGAGAGCTGATCGAATACCGCATGCTCTGCCGCACGTCCGCCAAGCAGGACCGCCATCTTGTCCTCCAGCTCGGTCCGCGTCATCAGATAGCGATCCTCGGTCGGCCGCTGGATCGTGTAGCCCAGTGCGCCGATACCCCGCGGGATGATCGAGACCTTGTGCACCACATCCGTCGTCTGCAGAGTCAGTGCGACAAAGGCATGGCCCAGTTCGTGAAACGCAACCACCTCGCGCTCATGCGGGTTCAGCAGGCGATTGCGCTTCTCCAGACCGGCGACGATGCGCTCGACCGCCCGGGTGAAATCCTCAAGGGTGACCTCAGAACCTCTGCGCCGGGTCGCCAGTAGCGCCGCTTCGTTGACCAGATTGGCCAGATCCGCGCCAGAAAACCCCGGTGTCAGCGCAGCGATCTGCTCGGGACTCATGTCTGCGCCGAGCTGAATTTTCTTCAAATGCACCCGCAGGATCTGCGCCCGTCCAATCTTGTCAGGCCGGTCAACCAGCACCTGACGATCGAAACGCCCGGCCCGCAGCAGCGCCGGGTCGAGGATTTCCGGACGATTGGTCGCCGCCAGCAGCACCAGCCCCTGCCCCGAATCGAAGCCATCAAGCTCGGACAGCAGCTGATTCAGCGTCTGTTCCTTTTCATCGTGCCCGCCGCCCATCGGGAACGCGCCGCGCGCACGGCCCAAGGCGTCGAGTTCATCGATAAAGATAATTGCGGGCGCAGTCTGGCGCGCCTGTGCAAACAGATCGCGGACACGCGCAGCGCCGACGCCGACAAACATCTCCACGAATTCGGAGCCGTTGATCGAGAAAAAAGGCACGCCGGCCTCGCCTGCCACGGCGCGTGCCAGCAGCGTCTTGCCGGTGCCCGGCGGCCCCACCAACAGCACGCCCTTGGGCAGTCGTGCGCCCAGCCGGCCATATTGCTGGGGGTCCTTCAGGAAATTGACGATCTCCTGCAGTTCGACCTTGGCCTCATCGACACCGGCAACATCGGCGAAGGTGACCTGGGTATCCGTTTCGACGTAGACCTTGGCTTTGCTCTGGCCGATCGACATCAGGCCTCCACCAAAGCCTTGTTTGTCGGCCATGCGCCTGAACACGAACATCCACAGCAGATAGAACAGCGCCAACGGCACCAGCCAGGACAGCAATGCCGGAATGAATCGATTCTCGGCGACCGCGTAGTAGCGCACACCGGCCGGTGACAGTTCCGACACCAGGGCCGGATCGACCCGCTGGGTCACGACCTGCCGCACACCGTCGGCGCGGGCCTGGGTCAGGGTGCCACGCAAGGTATCGGTGCTGATCGCCACTTCCTCGAACCGCCCTTCCTTGAGCAGTTGAGCAAATTCACTGTACGGCACCGAAACCACCTGCTTTGCACTGCTGAGGTAGGACTGCAGCAGCAGAACTCCGAGGATTGCAGCGATGGCGTAGGTCAGGTTGAAGCGATGCTTGGGGTGCATGAACCTGGCTCGTGAAGTCCGAATTGCCGCAATGCCTGCTGGCCGTCATGCGCAGGCAATGCGATTGCGTGAGGATTGTGCCTTTCCGACCGGCCGCCGACATTGATACGTATCAATGGTGCGCTTCACGCAAAGCTTGATATGTGTCAATGCGCGATGGCATGGCGGTTGCACATTATTTATGACATTGGCGGCCCCAGCGAGCAGTTGTCCATGAATCAAAGAGCCCTACTGGCATCGAGTGGACCCGAACGTCCGACGACGATGCAAAGACCTGATAACCCGACCCGCCGGCGCTGGGACATCCTGCGTCAGCAGCTTGCCGAGAATCACGAACCTTGCTTCAGCACCGACAAACGCCATAGCTGCGCAGAAGAGTGCCGCTGGCGTTCTGAATGTCAGGGGCTGCGCGCGGAGTGGCGGCGCTGATCGATTGCCGCATTGCCGAATGGCAATGAGATTGGCGTTTGATCGGGCGTCGGGGAGAGAACCTCGCGCGCTGTAGCGCTTTCCGAAATGCAGATGCCATGCGACCGGATCGACAATTCCGGCACTATCGCCCAGGGAGACATTCGCAGTGAAACCGATCAATCCACCCCAGCGCTTCGTCAGTCTCCTGACCAAGGACACACTGGCGCTGGTACTGGCCGGAGGGCGCGGCACGCGACTGGGCGCGCTGACCAGTCACCGCGTGAAGCCTGCGGTGCCTTTCGGCGGCAAATACCGCCTGATCGATTTCCCGCTGTCCAATTGCATGAACTCGGGCATTCGCCGGGTTGGCGTGATGACCCAGTACAAGTCGCACTCACTGCTGGCGCATCTGAACGATGCCTGGGGTTTCCTGCGTCGCGAATTCAACGAGTTTGTGGAGATCATGCCGGCGCAGCAGCGCACCGGACCCGGTTGGTACGAAGGCACGGCCGATGCGGTGTACCAGAATCTCGACATCATCCGCGCGCACGCGCCGCAGTTCGTGCTGGTCCTCGGCGGCGACCACGTCTACAAGATGGACTACGGCACGATGCTCGGCTTTCACGTCGAGCGCGGCGCCGACGTCACCATCGGCTGCATCGAAGTTCCGCTGGCTGAAGCGCGCGAGTTCGGCGTCATGCAGGTCGACGCGGCAGGTCGCGTCGAGCAGTTCCAGGAAAAGCCGTCGGAGCCCGCTCCGATCCCCGGCAAGCCGGACAGCGCGCTGGCCTCAATGGGTATCTATGTCTTCGATACCGACTTTCTGCTAGATGCGCTGATGGCCGATCGCGAGATGCCCGGTTCCAGCCACGATTTCGGCAAGGATGTACTTCCGACCGCACTGGCCGAAGGCCGCTCGGTATTCGCGTTTCCGTTTCGCGATCTCAAGGGCAACACGCTGGGGTACTGGCGCGATGTCGGCAATCTCGATGCTTACTGGCACGCCAACCTGGAGTTGATCGACGTCACGCCGCCGCTGGACATTTACGACAACAACTGGCCGATCTGGACCCACCAAGTCCAGGCCCCTCCCGCCAAGTTCGTATTCAACGACGCGGACCGCCGTGGCATGGCGATCGATTCGATGATTGCCGGCGGTTGCATCGTCTCCGGCGCCCGCGTTCATCGCAGCCTGCTGTTTCCTTTCGTCCACGTCGATGAACGCAGCACGCTGGACGAATGCGTCGTTCTGCCCAGGACTCACATCGGAACCGGATGCCATATCCGTCGCGCGGTCATCGAGACCGGGTGTCGCATCCCGGCCGGCGAGATGATCGGCTTTGATCTGGCGCGTGACGCCAAACGCTTCGAAATGAGTCCCGAAGGCGTCTTGCTGGTCACCCCGGAGATGTTGCGCCAGGAGCTCCCGTATGTCCGCTGACGCCGATCCAGCACGCGCGCGCGTTGTCCTGTGCTGGCACATGCACCAGCCGGAATACCGGATCCACGGCATCCCGCAATTGCCCTGGACCTATCTGCACGGGTTCCGCGCTTACACCGACATGGCATCGCACCTGGAGGCAGTTCCCGAGGCGCGCGCGGTCGTGAACTTCTCACCGGTGCTGCTGGACCAGCTGATCGACGTCGCCGCGCAAAGTCAGGCTGCGCTGAACGGCACCCCGCCGAGCGAACCGCTGATGGCGGCACTGATCACGCTGCCCTCCGCGATCGAAGCCCGCGTACGATTGCTCGCCGCGTGTATCCGCACACACTCCCGTAACGCCCAGGACCGCCACAGCGACTATGCGCACCTGGCGCAAGAAGCCAAGACCGCACTGGCCGGCGGGGCCGACGCTGTCGCAGCGCTGCCGGACGCATTCCTGGCGGATCTGCTGGTCTGGTATCACCTGGTCTGGCTCGGCGAGAGCGTGCGTACACGCGACCCGCGCGCCATGGCGCTGATCAACCAGCGTCGGGGCTATACCCCGATTCACCGGCGTCAGCTGCTGGAACTGGTGGCGGAGCTGCTCTCGACGCTGCTGCCGCGCTATCGTGCATTGTCCGAGGCCGGCCAGATCGAACTGGCCATGAGCCCCTACTACCACCCGCTGCTGCCGTTGTTGCTGGACTTCACCAGTGCGCGGGAAAGCGCGCCAGACACGCCCCTGCCCGAAGGACAGTATCCCGACGGACTGGCGCGTGCGCGCTGGCATCTGAGAACCGCGCGCGATCGTTTCGAAGCGGTGTTCGGCGTACGTCCCCGCGGCTGCTGGCCGTCCGAAGCCGCGGTCTCGCAGGGCACAATCGATCTGCTGCACGAGCAGGGTTTCGACTGGTGCGCCACCAGCCAGTCGGTGCAGAACGCCACCCTGCATCGCCACGGCGAACAGCTGCTGGACGCGCATTCCTGTACCTACCGGCTGCGCGGCAATCACCTGATCTGTTTCTTCCGCGACGACGGCCTGTCGGACCGCATCGGCTTCGTCTACAAGGACTGGCAGCCGCGCGATGCGGTCGCCGATCTGGTCCATCAGATCGAGCAGCTGTCGAAACATCGTAATGGCCGCACCGTCGTATTGGCGCTCGATGGCGAGAATCCCTGGGAGTACTACCCGGAAAACGGCATCGAATTCATCCGCGGCCTGTACGAAGCATTGGCGAAGCACCCGAAGCTGCGTCTGGCAACCTTCGCCCAGTGTCTCGATGAGGGGCTGAGCGACGTTCCGGAGCTACCGACGGTGGTCGCCGGCAGCTGGGTCCATGGACAGCTGCTGACCTGGGTCGGCCACGCCGAAAAGAATCGCGCGTGGAACTTGCTGATGGACGCCAAGCGCTGCTACGACACCCATGCCGACGTGGTTGATGAATCGCTGCAGCACGCGCTCGGCGCCTGCGAGGGATCGGACTGGTTCTGGTGGCCCGGCGCGTACAACGACGAGGCGCCGGTCGCCGACTTTGACCACCTGTTCCGCAGTCATCTGCGCGCGCTGTATGCGCGCCTCGGAGAAGCCGCCCCCGCCGAACTGGATGTGCCGTTCGCCAGCGTCAGCACCGATCCATCCGCGTCGTCGGCGCTCGGCGCCATGCTACCGAGCCGCTGATGGCAGGCTGGATCAGACGGTCGGCCGGCGTTCTGCTGCATCCCAGCTCACTCCCGTCCGGACGCATCGACGCCGACGCCGAACGCTTTGCCGACTGGGCCGCCGAGGCGGGATTCCATATCTGGCAGATGCTGCCGGTGGGCGCACTGGACGATCACGGTTCACCCTATCAGCCGGATTCAGCCTACGCCGGCAATGCCGCGCTATTTGATCACCTGCCGTTGCCGACCGCCGCGCAGGTCGACGCCTACGTCGACGCCAACCGCGACTGGTTGCCGGACTACGCCCTGTTCGTTGCGCTGCAACGCCGCCACGGCAGTGCGAACTGGACCCGCTGGCCGGACGCTCTGCGCATGCGCGACCCCGCAGCGCTTGGCGCCGCGCGCGACGCGCTGAGCGGCGACATTGCCGAGGTCCAGGCGGCACAGTGCCGCTTCGATCTCGGCTGGGCCGCATTCAAGCGCGGCGTCAACGCACGCGGCATCCTGCTGTTCGGTGACGTCCCGCTGTTTCTGGCGCATCACAGTGCCGACGTCTGGATGCATCCCGACCTGTTCGAGATCGACGCCGACGGCGCACCCGGCGCCTCGATGGGCGTGCCGCCCGATGCGTTTTCGGACGAAGGTCAGTGGTGGGGATATCCGCCCTATCGCTGGGACGCGATGGCAGCCCAGGGCTATCGCTGGTGGCGACGGCGCTTCGAACTGCAGGCGCGCCGCTTCGATCTGATCCGCATTGATCATTTCCGGGGCCTGATTGCCTTCTGGCGCATTCCCCGCGGTGCGGAGACGGCACGCGATGGTCAATGGACGCCCGGCCCCGGCCGCGCCTGCATCGACGTTCTGCACGACGCGCTGCACGGCACACAACTGGTCGCGGAGGATCTGGGCTATATCACCGAAGATGTTTTTGCCGCACGCAAGGCGCTGGGTATCCCCGGCATGCGCGTACTGCAGTTTGCATTCGACGGCGATCCGCACAACCCGCACCTGCCGGCAAACCACGAAGCCGAAACCGTCTGCTACACCGGCACCCATGACAACGACACCACGCTGGGCTGGTGGAATGCGTTGACCGAAGACGCCCGCGCCTATATTGCGAAGGTGCTCGGCGAATCCAGACCGCAAATGCCGCAGGCGCTGGTGCGATATGCGTGGTCGTCGCCGGCACCGCTGAGCATCGTGCCGCTGCAGGATCTGCTGGGTCTGGACGGCTCCGCCCGCATGAACCGCCCCGGCACCACCGGCGGCAATTGGTCCTGGCGTTTCGACTGGAATCAGTTTGCGCCGGATCTGGCTGCACAGTTGCGGCAACAGCTGTCACAGTATGGGCGAGCTGCAGACGCCCGATGACCCGAAAAACAACAATGAATGATGCCGTCGCACGTAGCAGTGGTGACCGTGCGGCCGCCGCCGCGTTGAACGCAGCACGCCATCCCGATCCATTCGGATATCTCGGCCGCCACGCGGATCAGGATGCCGGCGATGCACCAACACAGGTCGTGCGTGCCTATCTGCCCAGCGCAAAAACAGTGCGCATTGCTCCAGCAGGGATCCCGCTGAAACGAGTCCGTGGAACCGACCTGTTCATCGGCAGTGCCCCGGGCGAACAGATTCCCCAACACTATCGGCTGATCTGGACCGATTCCGACGATCGCGAACATCACCTCCTTGATCCCTACAGCTTCGGCAGTGCGATCAGCGAATTCGACCGTCAGGTGTTCGCCGAAGGCGGTCATTGGCACGCCTACCGCTTTCTCGGCGCGCACCATCGCAACCACGAAGGCCATGACGGTGTGGTTTTTTCGACCTGGGCGCCGGGCGCCCAGCGCGTCAGCGTCGTTGGCGACTTCAATCACTGGGACGGTCGCCGCCACCCGATGCGACGTCACCCCGGGGGCATCTGGGACCTGTTCATCCCGGAACTGCCGCCCGGCACGCTGTACAAGTTCGAACTCTGTCACGCCGACGGCAGCATTGGGCTGAAGGCTGATCCCTACGCGCAGCAGTCCGAACTGCGTCCGAAGACGGCGTCCGTGGTCACTCCGCCCACGACGCATCAGTGGCGGGACCAGGACTGGATGCACCGTCGCGGCGAGCACGACTGGCTGCACGCGCCAATGTCGATCTACGAGGTGCATCTGGGTTCCTGGCAGCGTGACACTGACGGACATTGGCTGGATTACGCCAGCCTGGCGCAGCGGCTGCTGCCCCATGTGCGTGACGCCGGGTTCACCCACATCGAACTGCTGCCGGTGATGGAGCACCCGTTCGACGGATCCTGGGGCTATCAGACGCTGGGTTACTTTGCCCCCACGGCTCGCTTCGGCGACCCTGACGGGTTTCGCGCCTTTGTCGACACCTTTCATCAGGCCGGGATCGGCGTGCTGCTGGACTGGACTCCGGCGCACTTCCCCTCCGACCCGCATGGCCTGGCGTCGTTTGACGGCACTGCACTGTATGAGCACGCCGATCCGCGACGGGGCTATCACCCGGACTGGAACACACTGATCTACGACTACGGCCGGCCGGAGGTGCGCAACTTCCTGCTGGCCTCTGCGCTGTACTGGCTCGACGAGTTCCACTGCGACGGCCTGCGCGTCGATGCCGTGGCGTCGATGCTGTATCTGGACTATTCCCGCGAACCGGGACAGTGGCTGCCCAATGCCCATGGCGGCCGCGAGAATCTCGATGCAATCGCGTTTCTGCAGCAGCTCAACGCGGTTGCGCACGAACAGCATCCTGGCGCTGTGATCATCGCCGAGGAATCCACCGCCTGGCCGATGGTGACCAAGCCGACCTGGGTTGGCGGCCTCGGCTTCTCGATGAAGTGGAACATGGGCTGGATGCACGATTCGCTCGATTATCTGGAGATCGATCCGGTCTACCGGCAGTACCGACACGATCGTCTGACCTTCGGCCTGCTGTACGCACACAGCGAGAACTTCGTACTGCCGCTGTCGCATGACGAGGTCGTGCATGGCAAGCGATCGCTGCTGGAGAAAATGCACGGCGACGACTGGCGCAAGTTCGCGCAGCTGCGTCTGCTGTACGCGTATCAATGGACCTATCCAGGCAAGAAGCTGCTGTTCATGGGCCAGGAGTTCGCGCAGCGTCGCGAGTGGGATCACGATCGCGCACTGGACTGGAGCCTCCTCGATCAGCCGCCTCATCGCGGCGTGCTGAATCTGGTATCGGATCTGAACCGCGCATATCGCGAACTGCCGGCCCTGCATCACAGCGAATTCGACGGCAGCGGCTTCGAATGGATCGACTGCCATGACAACGCACAGTCGGTACTCAGTTATCTGCGTCGAGACGGGAACCGTTTCGTCATCGTGATCCTGAACTTCACGCCGGTTCCCCGTCACGGCTATCGCATCGGCGTACCAACGAGCGGCGCTTATCGCGAGCGCCTGAACACCGACGCCGCCTGCTATGGCGGCTCGAACATCGGCAATCTCGGCACGGTCCATGCTGAAGCCAAACCCTGGATGCAGCGCAGTCACAGCCTGGAACTGACGCTGCCGCCGTTGGCTGCACTGATCCTGGAGCCGGTGACATGACAGCCGTTGCGCGACCGCTTGGCACACTGCACCCGCACACAAAAAACGCCCTCACCATCGCTCGCAAGAGGACTTCGTCATCATGACGCAACCGCCGTCAACCTACGCTCTGGAAGTGCAGCCGCAGCTGCCGCAGAAGCTCGAACGCCTCACCGACCTGGCCAACAACCTGATGTACAGCTGGGAACGGCGCATCCGCGGCCTGTTCTGGCGCCTCGATGCGGACCTGTGGGACCGCTGCGGCAACAATCCAAAGGTCTTCCTGCGTCGCATCTCCCAAGCCAAGCTCGACGCGGCAGCCGACGATCCGGATTTCCTGTTCGAATATCACGGCGCGCTGGCAGCGTTCGACATCTACCACGCCACCGGAGCGTCGGCCGAAATCCGCGAGCTGATCGATCCCGGCAAGGATCTGATTGCCTACTTCTGCGCCGAATACGGCCTGCACGAAAGTCTGCCCGTGTATTCCGGCGGTCTCGGCATCCTGGCCGGCGACCACTGCAAGGCCGCCTCGGACCTCAGAGTTCCGATGGTCGCGGTCGGCCTGTTCTATCACCAGGGCTATTTCACCCAGCAGATTGACGCCCAGGGCCAGCAGCACGCGCTATATCTGCCGGTCACCGCCGACGACCTGCCGATTTCCATGGTCTATGGCAGCGATGGACAGGAGTTGCGTGTCACCGTCCCCGTAGACGGCCATACCGTGCAGCTGCGGGTCTGGGAAGCCCAGGTCGGGCACATGCGGCTGATCCTGCTCGACTGCGATGTCCCGGAAAACCCGCCACAGGACCGCAGCATCACCTATCAGCTCTACGGCGGCGGGCAGGACATGCGTATCCAGCAGGAGATTGTGCTGGGCATCGGTGGCGTGCGCGCAATACGCGCAATGGGTCTGGCACCAACGGCGTGGCACATCAATGAAGGCCACGCAGCGTTCTCGATTCTGGAGCGCGTGCGTGAACGCATCGTCGCCGGCGCCGACCTCGACAACGGATTCGAGTGTGTCGCCGCCAATACCATTTTCACCACGCACACCGTCGTGCCCGCGGGTCACGACCGCTTTCCGCACGCGCTGGTTCATCGCTATCTGGGCAGCTATATGAAAGAGCTGCATTCAGACGAACACCGAGTGCTCGAATACGGCGAGGAACCGATCGGCGGCATTTTCAACATGACCGCGCTGGCGTTGCGCGGAGCGCGATTCGTCAATGGCGTCTCGAAGATCCACGGCGACGTGGCGTCGGAGGCCGAGAGTTACATCTGGCCGCAGATCGAGCCGTCGGAAAATCCGATGCGCGGAATCACCAACGGCACGCACCTGCATACCTTCCTCGCGCGGCTGTGGGGACTGCTGCTGCACGACTACTTTCCGGAATGGACCAAGCACCTGCTGGACAAGCAGTACTGGAACACGATCGACGAAATTCCCTACCACCGCTTCATCGCGCTACGCCAGCAACTCAAGCGCGATCTGCTCGTCGATGTCCTTGAACGCGTCCGCACCCAGCACCGCCGCAACGGTACTCCCGAGGCGATCATCGCGCGCGTCACCGCGCAGATTCAGAACTACAACACCAATGCGCTGGTGATGGGGTTCGCGCGCCGCTTCGCGACCTACAAGCGCGCGACCCTGATCCTGCGCGATCGCCAGCGCCTGGCACGGCTGCTCAACGATCCCGAACGTCCTGTCATCCTGCTGATCGCCGGCAAGGCGCATCCGCGCGACGAACCCGGGCAGGCCCTGATCCGGGAACTGTACGCGGCGTCAATGGAGCCCGATCTGATCGGCAAGCTGATCGTGATCGAAGGCTACGACCTGCATTTCTCACGCAATCTGGTCCAAGGCTGCGACGTCTGGCTCAACACACCGGAGTACCCGCTCGAGGCCTGCGGCACCTCAGGCATGAAAGCCGGCATCAACGGCGTCATCAACGTCTCGGTCCTGGATGGCTGGTGGCCTGAAAGCTTCGACGGCAGCAACGGCTTCGGTGTTAAACCAGTGGGCTCGCATTTTGATACCGAAACCCGTGCGGCCGAGGAAGGCCGTCAGCTGATGGACATCCTCGAATCCGAAGTGATTCCCACCTATTTCGGCGATCAGAATCAGGGTTGGTCCGAGGAATGGATCAAGCTGTGCAAACGCTCGATGAAATCGGTCATCCCGCAATTCAATGCCGAGCGCATGCTGGAGGACTATCTGCGCCTCTCCTATGCCCCTGCGATCCGTCACGGGCAGGCGCTCGCGGCGGACGGCGGCAAGGCCGGCGCGGATCTGGCCAAGTGGAAACGAAAGATCAAAGACAGCTGGCATCACATCCGCATCGGACTGCAGGAAGCGCCACCCGCCGCGCTGCGCGCCGATCAACGTCTGCTGCTCAAGGTACGCGCAGAACTCGACGGTCTCACCGCCGATGACGTGGCGATCGAATGCGTACTCGGTCACATCGGTCCGAGTGATTCGTTTGAAGCCGCGCTCGCGGTTCGCCTTACGCCCGGCTCCACGGAAGACGGCGGCGCAGTGATCTACACACTCGACGTCGACCCCCTGCCCGGCCTGCAGCATCTGCGTATTCGCGCCTATCCACATCACCCACTGCTGGCACATCCGTTTGAAACCGGATGCATGCTGTGGCTGTGAGCAACCGCAGCTTCTGGCATCCGTGACTTTGCGCATTCTCTTCGCCGCCAGCGAGGTCTTTCCGCTGATCAAGACCGGCGGCCTGGCGGATGTTGTCGGCAGCCTGCCGTCGGCGCTGATGGCGCAAGGTGCCGACGTGCGCATCGCGGTGCCTGCCTATCGTGACTGGCGCTCCAGAGTGGAGACGCCGCAGCAACGACTACAGTTGTCGCTGCATGGCCATACCGTCACGGTGTGGGAGGCCAAACATCCGCAGCTGGACGCCCCGCTGTGGTTGTTCGACTGTGCTGAGCTGTTCGATCGCCCCGGCGATCCGTATCACGACGCGCAAGGCCTGCCATGGCTCGACAACGGCTTGCGCTTCGGTCTGTTCAGCGAAGCCGTAGCGATTGCCGCCGAGGCACGCGAGACCACAGGTTTCGACACCGACGTTCTCCACGCCCATGACTGGCAGGCCGGACTGAGCTTGCCGTGGCTGCGCGAGCGCGACGGATTGGCAGCCGGCGTCTTCACGATCCACAACCTGGCTTATCAGGGCAACTATCCGGCGAGCCTGTGTCAGGCGTTAGGGCTGCCGGCACAGTGGTGGCAGATCGACGGCGTCGAATTTCACGGTGAGCTGTCACAACTCAAGGCCGGCATCGTCTACGCCGACCATGTCACCACGGTGAGCCCCACCTACGCCGCCGAGATCCAGACGGCGCAGCATGGCATCGGCATGGCCGGCCTGCTGCACGCCCGCTCAACGCACCTGTCCGGCATCCTCAACGGCATCGATACCGAGGTGTGGAATCCGCAGCGGGACAAATCCATTGCCTATCGCTACGACGCCCGCCGCGTGACCGCCGGCAAGCGCGCCAACAAGACCGCACTGCAACAGCAGCTGGGGCTCACCGTAGATGACGCGCCTCTGCTGATCGGCGTTGTCACCCGTTTCGCACACCAGAAGGGCATCGACCTGCTGTGCGATGCACTGCCGACGCTGATGCGACATCCGCTGCAGTTCGCAATTCTGGGAAACGGCGACCCATTCATTGCCGCAACCCTGCGCGCCGCATCAGAACAGGCCCCGGGACGCATTGCGCTGCATGAAGGTTTTGACGAAGCGCTTGCGCACCGCATCGTGGCCAGCGCTGATGTCTTCCTGATGCCCTCTCGCTACGAGCCCTGCGGTCTGACCCAGATGTACAGCCAGCGCTACGGCACCGTGCCGATCGTGCATCACACTGGCGGCTTGGCCGACAGCGTGACCGATACAACCGAGCAGACTCTGGCCGACGGCAGCGCCAGCGGCATTCATTTTCTCAATGCCGACGTCGGCGGCGTGCTGTATGGCATCGAGCGTGCGCTACAGCTGCGCGAAGACAGCCGCGCCTGGAAAGCGGTACAAAGAACCGGGATGGCACGCGACTTTTCGTGGGCACCGATCGCAACGGCCTATCTGTCGCTGTACCGGAAGCTCATCAATCAACGGCGTCCCGCGCTGTGAACCCGAGCCCACACGCGCGCCTGAACACCGAGCTGCTGGTGCAGTTCGGTCTGATTGTGCTGCTGGTCGGGGGCTGCTGGATGGTGCTGCAGCCATTTTTCGCCGCAATCCTGTTCGCCATCATCGTCGTCGCATCGACCTGGCCAGCCTACGAATGGCTGCTGCGCCAGCTCGGCGGACGCAGCATTCTGGCCAGCGTGATTGCCTGCGCAGCCACAGTCCTGCTGGCGATGGTGCCGGCAACCTTGCTGCTGATGTCGCTAATCGATGGCGTGGTCTGGGGTGCCCAGCTGGTCGGCCACTGGCGCGACAGCGGCGGCGCCCAGCCCGAGTGGGTCGCGCGCGTACCGCTGATCGGAGCACACCTGAGCCAATGGTGGCAGGAGGCTGGCAGCAACGACGCCAACCAGCTCGGAAAACTGCTCGCCGCCGCCGTCACACCCGCACGGCAACTGGCTGTCGCCAGCGGGCGCATGGTCGGCAACGCCCTGCTGCAGACGGCGCTGATCGTGCTGCTGCTGTACTACCTGTATCGCAGCGGCCACGCCCTGCAGCACGCGCTGCTGCGCGCGACTGACCGCATCGCCGGCGCGGTCGGCCGCGAACTGCTGACGACGGCGCGGCGCACCGTTGCCTCGGTGATGCTCAGCATCGTCGGCGCCGGTCTGGCACAGGCGATGATCGCCACGCTGGGATACGCCATCGCCGGCGTGCCCAATCCCTTTCTGCTCGGCGCGCTGACCCTGGTGCTGTCTCTGATCGCGTTCGGCCCGCCGCTGCTGTGGATCGGCGCCTCGATCTGGCTGTTCCGCCATGGCGACACCGGCTGGGCCATCTTCATGCTGATCTACGGTGCCCTGGCGATCAGCTCGATCGACAATCTGCTGAAGCCGCTGATCATCAGCCGCGCCAATCACCTGTCGTTCGTGATGACCTTGATGGGCGTGATCGGAGGCATCTTCGCCTTCGGCATCATCGGCGTATTCCTGGGTCCGGCGCTGCTGGCCCTCGCCATCAACCTCAGCGCGCATTGGCTGCAACGCAGTGGCGGCAATGGCGCCGCACCATCGCCCATCGCAATCCACGACGACACCTCGAGATCCGATGCCTAGTGTCGCCGGATCAGGCTCGGCCAAGTGGCTTGGCGTCGTCGAGGCTGCGGATCGCTTCGGCCAGCGCCCGAAATCGGCGTCGCTGAGACATCCCGGAGCGCCGCACCGAAGCCGAACCCTGCAGCTCGCGCTGATGCTGCTCGCACTCTGCACGGCGTCGCTGTACACGACGACCGCCACCGCGGCGACGAGCGCGAACGCACCCGACACCTTGCAGGTCTTCGTGCGGGACGGTTGCCCGCATTGCCGCGACGCCAAGCTGTACCTTTCGGAGCTGCAGCGACAGCAGCCACAGCTGAAGATCGTGTTTCGCGATGTCGTGCAGGATCCGGTCGCGCTGGCCGAACTCGAAGCGCGCACGCGCGCCAGCGGCAGCTGGCCACCCGGCGTTCCGACCTTCGTGTTCGGCGAGCACATGATGGTCGGCTTCTCGACGCCGGAACGCAGCGGACCGGAGCTTCTGGCCTTGCTCGCCACGCTCACTCCCGACCCCGCCACCTCACAGCCGCCGCAGGTAGCGGACCACGTCGACACCGTGCTGTTCGGCAGCCTGAGCGCGGCGGCGATGGGACTGCCACTGTTCACGCTGGCGATCGGACTGCTCGACGGTTTCAATCCCTGCGCCACCTGGGTGCTGCTGTTCCTGCTGTCGCTGCTGGTGCGCCTGCACGACCGTCGACGCATGGCCCTGATCGCCGGCACCTTCGTGTTGGTCAGCGGCGCGGTCTACTACGCGTTCATGGCCGCCTGGCTGAACGTCTTTCTGCTGATCGGCTGGTCGACGCCGCTGCGCTGGAGCATCGCGGTCGTTGCCGTCGCCATCGGCGCCATCAACGTCAAGGACTTCTTCGCGTTCCGCCAGGGGCCGTCACTGTCGATTCCCGAGTCCGCGCACCCCGGCATCTACGCCCGCGCCCGCAGTGTGCTGCGCGCCGACGCGGTCGCGGCCTCGCTGCTGTCGGTCGCGGCCCTCGCGGTCGTGGTCAATTTCGTGGAACTGCTGTGCACCGCCGGCTTTCCCGCCGTCTATACCGCGGTGCTGACCCAGCACGATCTGTCGCCCTGGCAGCACTACGCCTACCTGGGTCTGTACATCCTCGGCTACATCGCCGATGACAGCCTGATGGTTGCCGTCGCCGTCTGGACCCTGGGCAATCATCGCCTGACCGAACACGGTGCCCGTTGGCTCAAGCTGATCGCCGGCAGCGTCATGCTGGCACTGGGAGCGACCCTGATCCTGCGACCGGAATGGTTGATGTAGCGAGTTCGGTGTAGAGGCCAGAGGCCGGACGTCGCGCCCCTGCGCCGCAGTCGCGCCAGGACGGTGGATGTGTTCATCCACGACAGGCGAAGCGGAACCGGGGCCCGTGCATCAGCGTGTCGACTACCGATCGCGGTACAGCCAGCCGCGCCGCACCATCCACTTTTCGATCTCGACGGCGAAGAACACCACCGACGACAGCGCCAGACACAGCGCCAGTTCGCCGGCGGACAGGGGATCGGTCTTGAACACCGCGTTCATCCACGGCAGGTACAGCACCGCGCCCTGCAGTACGAACGTCAGCAGCACGGCGCCCAGCAATAGACGGTTGGACGCGAGCCCCAGCGTGAACAGCGACTCGGTCTCTGAACGGATCGCCAGCGCGTGTCCCATCTGCGACAGCGTCAGCACCGTGAACGTGATCGACTGCCAGTGTTCGAGTCCGCTGTTCACACCCCAGGCCTGCGTCAGCAAAGTGACTCCGGCCATCAGCAGTCCGACCCAGATCGCGTGAATGCCGAGGCCATGGGCGAACAGGCTTTCGCCCGGGGGCCGCGGCGGCCGCGCCATCGCCCGGCGATCAACCGGCTCCGCCGCCAGCGCCAGCCCCGGCAGCCCGTCCGAGACCAGATTAATCCACAGGATCTGGATCGGCAGCAGCGGCAGCGGCAGCCCCAGAAACGGGGCCAGGAACAGCGTCAGCACTTCGGCGGCATTGGTCGTGACCACATAGCGCACGAACTTGCGGATGTTGTCGTAGATATGACGCCCTTCGCGCACCGCCGCGATGATCGTCGCGAAGTTGTCATCCAGCAGCACCAGATCCGACGCCTCGCGCGCAACCTCGGTCCCGCCGCGTCCCATCGCCACGCCGATGTGCGCGCTTTTCAGGGCAGGCGCATCGTTGACGCCGTCGCCGGTCACCGCGACGAAAGCCCCGCGCCGCTGCAAGGCCTTGACGATGCGGATCTTCTGCTCGGGCGTCGCCCGCGCATAGACGCGAATGCCCTCGACCCGTTGATCCAGCGCGGCATCATCCAGCGCGTTCAACTCGGCGCCAGTCATGACTTCACCCTCGGCATCGATGATGCCGACCTGGCGCGCGATCGCCGCCGCCGTTGCCGGGTGATCGCCGGTGATCATCACCGTGGCGATGCCGGCACTGCGTGCGGCCGCCACCGCATCCGCCGCCTCCGTGCGCGGCGGATCGATCAGCCCGACCAGACCGACGAACTGCAGGTCCGACTCCGCGCGTTCCAGATCGTCCGGCATCGCCGGCAGCATCCGCTGTGCAAACGCGAGGACGCGACAGCCTTCGGCAGCAAGCTGCTCCGCAGCCGCGGTGATCTCGTCCCGGTCGAAGTCCCCGGAGACGCTGTCGCTGCATCGCGGCAGCACGGTTTCGGGTGCGCCCTTGAGCAGGGCCAGCACACCCCCGTCACCCGGATGCAGCGTCAGCATGCGCTGGCGCTGACTGTCGAACGGCAGTTCAGCCAACCGCGGATGCTGCGCCAGCATGGCTGCAACATCGATCCCGCTGTCGGCCGCGGCCTGCACCAGTGCGGTCTCGGTCGGATCGCCGATCAGCGTGCCGTCCTCGCCGACGCGGGCATCGTTGTTCAGCACCAGCACGCGCGCGAGGACCGTGCCCTCCGCCGTATCCAGACGCGTGATCCCACGTCGCGGATCACCGACGACGAAGCGCTCCGCATGCATCCGGTTCAGGGTCAGCGTGCCGGTCTTGTCCGAACAGATGTAGGTGACCGACCCCAGCGTCTCGACCGCAGGCAGTCGGCGCACCAGGGCATTGGCGCGCACCATCAGCGCGGCGCCGCGACTCAGGGTCAGGGTCACGACCGCCGGCAAGGCTTCGGGAATCGCGGCCACCGCCAGTGACACGGCGGTCAGGAACATCATCAGCGCCGGCTCGCCGCGCAGCAGGCCAGCGCCGAACACGATCACGCAGATGGCGATCACCGCGATCGACAGCACCCGACCGAATCGGGCCAGGCGAATCTGCAACGGCGTGCGGACTTCGTCCTGCGCCGACAGCAGCGCGGCGATGCGACCGATCTCGGTGCGCATGCCGGTCGCCACCGCCAGCCCCACCGCACGGCCACGCACCGCCAGGGTGCCCTTGTAGGCCATGTTCGCGCGCTCGGCCAGGGGGCGATCATCCGGCAACACCGCACTGAACTTGTCGACCGGCTGCGACTCCCCGGTCAGCGACGACTCGTCACTGTGAAATTGCACGGTTTCGAGCAGACGCAGATCCGCCGGCACCACGTCGCCGGCTTCGGTCAGCACGATGTCACCAGGCACCACCTCGTCGGCCGGAATGCGCACGGGCCCACCGGCGCGACGCACCGTCGCCTGCGGTGCCGCCATCTCGCGCAGCGCCGCAATCGCGCGGTCGGCGCGATATTCCTGCAGGAAGCCGACCACCGCGTTGATCAGCACGATCGCAAGAATCGCCAGCGTATCGACCCAGTCACCGAGCACCCCGGCGATGACGGCCGCGGCGATCAGCACCAGGATCATGAAATCGGTGAACTGCGCCAGAAACATCGCCAGCGCACCACGCTGATGCGACTGCGTGATGTCGTTGTGCCCGTACTGTTGCAGGCGTGCCTGCGCCTCGTCGTGCGCAAGACCCTGCGCCACATCCGATGTCAGTCGCGCAACGCTGTCCTGCGCTGACTGCAGATGCCAGTCGGCCGCAGGCGGATCAACGCCCGGACCGGCACCCTGGCCGGCGCCCGGACCAGGGGCGGGCGTGACGCCCACAGTGGAGGAAGGATCAGAACCCATGTTCGTTACAGTCTAGGCTTTCCGCGATCCGGCACATTGATCGCCGTCATGCGCACGTGGCGCATGCCCGGCGCCAAGGCTCAGCGCACCGCAAACGTCACCGGCACACTGTGCATGCGACGACCGTCCGCCGCCGTCGCCAGCGCGGTGACCGTGTGTGCACCGCGCTGCAATGGCCAGTCCCAGCGCTCGCCATCGCTGTGTCCGGCGATCTCGCCATCGACCCACCACTGCACGGCGATGGGCGTTTGCGCCCACGCCAGCTCGAAGGTGAACGCCTCCAGCGCGTCGGGAATCCGCGGATCGAGTGCCAGCTGCAGGCCGGGATACGGCTGGCGCAGCTGCGGTGTGGCCGGTAGCGGCTCCAGCGCAACCACGGCAGCGTCCGCCGGCACATCGCGCGCATCGGCGGTGTCGGCCGGCAGCACACGTCCGTCCGTGGTGGACGTCATCGCCAGTACACCGCGCGCGATCAGCGCCGGCCCGCGCGCGCCGGTGACGCCGTCGGTCGCCCGCGCATCCAGATTGCCGACCCACACACCCACCAGGGTGTTGCCGGTATAGGCCACAGTCCAGGCATCCCGATAGTCGCTGGACGTGCCGGTCTTGACCGCAGTGCGCTGGGCAAAGCGCAGCGCCGCACCGTCGCCGAATTCGAGCAGGCGTGCCGACGGATCCGACAGCACGCCGTTGATCGCGCGCGCGGCCTCGGTCGAGAACACCGCGCGCTCCTGCCGCGCCTCGCGCGCGTCGGCGAACACCGTCAACGGCAACAGGCGACCGTCGCGCGCCAGGGCACTGTAGGCCTGCACCAGTTCGTACAAGGAGACCTCGCCGTTGCCCAGGGCCAGACCGTCGCCGTAGAACGCCGGATGCCGTTCGAGACTGCCGACCCCGAGCGCATGCAGACGCGACAGCAGCCGCTCCGCGCCGACGAACTGCAACGCCTTGACCGCCGGCACGTTCAGCGAATTCCCCAGCGCCTCGCGCACGCTGATACGGCCATAGTGGTTGCGGCTGTAGTTGCGATATTCGTGCAGGCCGGCGTTGACCCGCTCCGTCAGCTGGGCATCCTCGATCAGGGTCTGCGGCGACCAGCCCTGCTCGAACGCCAGCGCATAGACGAACGGTTTCAGCGTCGAGCCCGGCTGACGCGGCACGCGGACGGCGTCGATGCCGACCACATCCGGCGCCTCGACATCGACCACCGCCCAGGCGCGGATCTGATTGCGCTCCAGGTCCACCACCAGTGCGGCCGCCTGACGCGCGTTGTCGCCGCGCAGGTCGTGCAGACGATCCGCCAGCAGACGTTCGACCCGCGCCTGCAGATCCGCATCGAGACTGCTGAACACCACGCGATCCGGCGATGCCCCGCCCAAGGCCGCCGCCCGGCGCTGCACTTCGGCGACGAACTGCGCGGCCTGCGGCTCGGCATATGGTCGCTGCCACACCAATGACGATGTCTCGAGCTGCATCGCGCGGGCTGAGTCCAAGGCGCCGGCTGCGCGCATCGCGCCCGCCAGTCGCGTGATCGCCGCATCGAGCGCCTCGGGCTGACGCCGCAGCCGCGACGGCGCGCGCACCATCACCGCCAATGCCAGCGTCTCGCGGGCGTCCAGCGTCTCCAGACTGCGGCCGAAGTAGTAGCGCGCCGCCTGCACCACGCCACGACGGTTGGCCCCGTACGGCACCTGGTTCAGATAGAACTCGAGGATTGCGCTCTTGCTGAAGCGCGCTTCCAGCCGCATCGCTTCGAAGCCTTCGACCCAGCGCGACCACACGGTGCGCGGCCGTGGGTGCAGCAGGCGCACGACCTGCTCGCTGATGGTGCTGGCACCGCGCACCGCTCGCCCCGCGCGCAGGTTCTGCCACAGCGCTGCGAACCGCGCCGACCAGTCGACGCCGGCGTGCTGCCAGAACTGCCGGTCCTCGGCGCTGACAAAGGCACTGCGCAACAACGGTGGCATCTGCTCCAGACTCACGACGGCACTGCGATTCCAGTCACCGTCGTACTGCACCGCCAGCAGGCGACCATCGCGATCCCGCACCGGCTGCTGTGAAGACGCGGCCTGCGGCACCGCGAGCTGCGCCGGCAGTGCGCGCTGCGCGGCCACGGTGGCAACGAGCAGCAGCACACCGGCAGCGGCGCACGCCGCCATCGCTCGACGCAGACTCAGGCGTCGATGCATCAGGGCGCGACCTCCTCCACCACCAGACGGGCGCCGCCGCCATTTGCGTAGACGTCCGGCTCGTACATCTGTTCGGCATGCACGCGGCCGACCGCAAATTCACCCGTACTGACCGCCTGCCCGACCCAGCTCAGTGCGTACTGTCCGGCCGGCAGCGCCGCGGCAAAGTGACGCACGGCGTCGAAGCGCAGTTCGCGATAGTCGAACGGATACGGATAGGCGCCGCCGCCTTCGGGCAGTTCGATGCCGGCGGCAGTGGCCAGATCCGGATTCAGCGGTTCGAGCCCGCCGGGCACGGGATCGTCGACCACGACCTGAACCATCCACGCCGGGGTCTCCAGGTTCAGATCGACCCGCACCCAGTCGCCACGTCGGACCCGCATCGGCGAGTCCTGCAGAGGCTGCCAGCCACCGTCACGATAGACAAAATACGCGCGATGCACGGTCATGCCGGCGCTTTCCGGCGACCGCGTGTCCGGCTCGACAAAGCTCAGTCGCGTTGTCGCGTAGGCACGACCGCGGCCTTCGGCCTCGATCCGCAGCTGCTGCGGCACAGCCTGCGGGGTGACGGCCTGCTGCAGCCCGGTGGTGCCGCGCCCCTGCAACGACACCGCGCCCAGTGCGGTCTGGTCCAGCGTCGCGGCAATCTGCAGTGACACCGGCTCGGCCTCGAAGCGCTGCGCATAGTCGATCACCGCCTGGGCGCAGAACAGATTTTCCTGCGTGTTCGGCCAGTGACTGCGGGCGCCGCGCGCGGCGGTGATCGAACGCACCAGCTTCAACGGCAGTTCGTCATCACGCATTGCCGGATCGGGCGCGGCCAGCAGCGCCGACAGTGCCGCGCACTGGGCGCGCAACGAACTGCCGAGCAGCCACGACCACGCGCTGTCCTGGTCGTCGCGCAGGCTGGCACTACCGGCCGACAGCTGCATGCGCGCCAGCATGCGCTGACGCGCCGCCCGCGCCGCGTCGGCATCGCGCCCCTGCGCGGCCTGCAGGAACAGGCTTTCACCGAAAAGCCCCATGCGCGGCAGCTGCGGCAGCTGGCGCTGGATCTCCGCCGCCTCCAGGCTGCCGCGTTGCGCCAGTGCGGCCGCGATCACGGCGCGCAACTGCGCCCGCGCCTCGGCCGAGTCATAGCCGTTAGCCTCTGGGTCGTCCTGCAGCTGCGCCTGCAGATAGGCGTCCATGCGATCCCAGGCCAGCGCCGGCGGCGTATAGCCGAGCGCCTGCAGCCAGCCAAAGGCCAGACTGGTGAACGCGGTCAGGTACGGACTGGCCTGCGCATCTCCGGCGACGAAAAACGCCATGCCGCCGCGGGGCGCCTGGAACTGTGCAGTGTCGCGCAGGGCGTCGGCAATCACGGTCTCGGCCTCCGGCCAGCGCACGTCGCTGGACAGCCGGTCACGCAGCTTCAGATATTGCGCGGCCATGACCGCGCGGCTGAGCCGTTGCTCCCAGCAGTCATAGGGATAGTCGCGCAGATACTCGAAGGCGCCGTCGAGATTGCCGATCAGACTGCCGCTGAACTGCAGCTGCAGTTCCGCATGGCGCACATCGTCAGGCACCGCGACCTGCTGCTGCAGCGGCTGGCCCGCCTGGAGCGACTGCAGATCACCGGCCGTGGCGCTGCGCCGGGACGCACGCACCGTGACGGTATGTTCGAGCGCATCGCGGTCCTGCGCATCCCCGGCGGTGGCGACAAAATGCAACGCGCTCGCCTCGGCCTCGTCGCCGACCTGCACCGGCAGGCGCACGGTCTGGCGTTCGAACGGCGCCAGCGTCAGCTGTTGCTTCAGCTGGGGCTGACTCCCTGCGGCCAGGGCGCCGCTGACGTTGATGCTGACCTCCAGCGTCCGCGTCGTATCGGCGCGATTGAGCACGCTGAACGCCGCATCGAAGCGATCACCGGCGGCGAGCTGATTGGGCATCAGCGGCCGCAGTTCGGTCGGCTTCGACACTTTGATCGCGCCTTGTCCCAGCCCCATGCGGTCGCCGGGCGTGACCGCGAGCGCCATCACGCGCCAGCCAGTCAGCTGATCCGGCAGCGCGAACGAGAACTGCGCGCGGCCCTGCGCGTCGGCCGGCAGCGACGGATTCCAGTACGCGACGAAGCGCTCGACCGAGCGCAGCGACAGATCGCCACCGCCGTCACCGCCGGCGCTGGCCCCCTTCTTCTCGAACTTCTGCCGTCCGACCAGCCGCGTCAGCAGGCCATAGTTGGCGAGGTCCAGGCCGTCGAGCGCGTTGAAGCCTTTCAGCGGGTCGTACGCGGAGGCGCCGGCGCCGATCAGATCGAACACCGCCTCGTCCAGCACCGCGACGGCGAACTCGATCGGTTCCTGGCTCGGATGCCGCGGGGTTGCCTGCAGCTGGACCGCGACGCTTTCACGGGGCCGGTACTGCGTCTGCGCCGGTGTGACCTCGACATCAATCTGCCGATGCGGCGTATCGACGTTCAGGGTCGCGTAGCCCATGCGGAAGGTCGGCTTGCCCAGATCGACGCCACCGTCCGCCTGCGGCGCGGCGACACGGGGCGACATCACCAGCACCGACACATACGATCCGGGGACGTCCTCGGGCTGGATCGGAATCTCGATCACCGGCGTGGCCTCCGCCAGGGTCTGCGCCCAGTGCCGCAGCACGCCGTAGCGTTCGACCGTGATCAGGGCACGCGCGCCGGGGAATGGATTCTTGACGAAGACCCGCGCGGTGTCGCCGACCGTGTACTTCGCCTGATCGACGCGCAGATCGAGACTGTAGTCCGGCGTGTCTTCCCACAGCACGGCCTGCGGGCCGCGTGCGTAGATCCAGTCCTGCGTCTGCTGCAGACGGTCGGCGGTATCGCGGGTCATCGCCGTGATGCGCAGCTCGCCAGCGGCGTCCGGCGTGAAGCTGCAGCGCATACCCTCGTGCTGCGCGCGCCCCTTGCAGGTCTGCACGCGTTCCCAGCTGTGGCTGTAGCGTGTGATGTAGGCGTTGCCGGCGCCCTTGACCCGTGCGCCGACGGTCTTCTTGCGCTCGACCTTGATGTAGTACGGCGCACCGTCCACCGGAACGCCATCGGCATCGGCATCGACGACGATGGCCTCGATCACGCTCGGCTGTCCGGCCTGGGCGGTCCAGCTCTTGAAGCGCACGCCGATCAGGCGGTCGCGGCCGTGATACGGCACGCTGTTGCGCGCGCCGACGCTGCGTCCGCGATCGTCCTGCACCGCGGCCTCCAGCAGCAGCACGCCGTGATAGACGCCGGCATCCTCCGGCTTCAGCGCCGCGCTCCACTGCCCCTGCGCGTCAAGCTGCGCGCGCTGATCCAGCACCGGCGCGATATCGCGCTGGTCCGGCTCGACGCTGTCGAAGCGATACCCGAGTGCACGCGGATCGTCCGACGAAAATCCGGTTGCCTGCAGCCGCGCCTGCAGCGTCGCCGGCGCTGCGGCAAAAGCGCCGCCGCCGTGCAGCGCGGCACTGACCTGGGCATTGACGACCTGATCGGGCCTCGCCGTCGACGCCTGCAATTCCGCCGTGACCCGAAACGGCGCCGGGACGAAATCCGCCACCAGCATGCGCAGCGGCTCCAGCGCATTGGGCGCAAAGTCCGGCTGCAGTTCATAGCGATACCAGCCGACCACGGCGGTTTTGCCCAGAACGAAACTGCCGTCGATCGCGCCGTAGGCGTTCAGCACCAGCTTCTCGCGGCGCTGCACCACGGTTCCCGCCGCGTCGTAGATCTGCAGCGTGTAGCTGCCACTCTGCGCCGGCGCCAGTGACTTGCCGGCGTCGTCGCGCACGTAGATCTTGTACTGCACCGTATCGCCGGCGCGGTACACGCCCTGCGCCGTCGCGCCCCACGCACGCAGATGCGCATGTCGCTGCCGCCGCCACGCCGAGATCTGCTCGTGCGAGCTGCGCCAGACATCGACCTGGAAATCGTATTCCAGCGGCAACAGGGCAAAGTCGTCACCGCGGGTGACGCGTACCATCATCGCCTCGGCGCCGCGGTTCCACGCCTGGTTCAGCTCCGGATCAAGATCGGCCGACCCCGGCAGCATCGCGACACCGTCGGCGTCGGTGCGCGCACTTGCACGTACTTCCGTGCCGAATCCCGCGAGCACGGCGACCTCGGCATCGACCACCGGCGCGCCGTCGCTCAGCTGCGTGACCCAGACCAGCGTATTGCTGTTGCCAAGCTTGGCGTGCACCTGCCAGGGCGTGACCTCGGCAAAGAACGTGTGCTCGTCGGGCCGGGTTTCTGGCGTCGTCCGCACCGCACCGATCACGGCACCGCTGCGGCCGTCGAGCATGCCGCGCACATCCAGCGGCATCGCAAATGCCAGATTGCGCACCGGCGCCACCGCAGTCTGATGCTGCTGCGCAGTCGCCAGACCACGCGCGTCGAGTCGATCGAACTGCGTGTCCAGTGACTGCAGATTGGTCACGACCACCGGCACTTCGCTGTCGACGCCAGCTTCGAGCACTGCACGTTCATGGTCCAGCACCAAGCGCGGACCGCGTGCGCCGGTGGTGAAGGCCGTCTGCGGCACTTCGTGCAACGCGCGACCGAATCGATCTTCGGCTCCGGCAGACAGGGCCAGGGTGTAGGCGGTCTCGGCCTTGAACGTGAACGGCAGCGTCACCGTATAGGTCTGGCCCTTGCGATGCGGTGCGCTGACCGGACGTTGATCCAGCATGCCGGCCCAGGGATCGAAGTCGTCATCTGCGGGCTGACCGGCCATCGGGTCGGGCGACAGCTGCAGGGCGGAGCGCAGCGACGCCACCGACACCGGCGCACTGAAGACCAGCCCGATCGTCTGGTCCGGCGCACAGCCGTCAACATGGGCCTTGCCCGCGAACGTGCGCGTCTTGTCAGCCACGGTGCATTCGATGCCCAGATAGCGCGGCGGCGGAAACGTCGTGACCGAAACTTTGGTGGCCGCAGCGATGCCGGACTCGGCGCCAAAGGCCGAACGCAAGCCCTCGGTCAACTGCAGCGTGTAGGTCTGTTCCGGCCGCAACGCGGTCTGTGGCGTGACCCGCCAGACGCTGCGCGCCTCGCCGTCCGGCGTATAGAACGGGGTTTCGTCGTCGAACAGCTCCGGCTCCACCGTCAGCGCTTCACGATCGAGACTGAAGACCTGCGCCACCGAGGCCGCCGTTACCGCCTGATTGAAACGCAGGCGCAACACCGGCTGCGTTGCTCCGCGCCACTCGGCCACCTGGGCATAACTCAGACTCGGCCGTTCGGTGACAAACCGCTGCGTATGCGCGCGGCTCAGTCGGTCTCCGCTGAGCGCGACCAGATCCGGCCGCAGCAGCACGGTGTAGGCGGTAGCCTCGCGCAGCGACGCGCTGCCCGGCAGATTGCAGGCAAGGATCTGCGGGTCCAGCCAGCGCCAGCTGCAGCCCGGATCCGGGCTGATGCTGACCGGCACTTCGTCGGCGCTGCGTTCCATCCGCCCCAGCGGGACCACCGGCTGATCGAAACTCAGCGTGATCTGGCTGGACGCGGGCACGCTATCGCCCTCGGGCGTGATTCGCTGCAGGTGCAGCTCACCGGCCTGCACGGCGGCACCGGCGAACAGCAGCACACCCCCCAACATCAATCGATTCAAGGTCTTCATGGCGGCCTACCCGTGCAGCGCCTTGATGCGCAGATACATCGCCCCGTTCTCGTCGCCGACCAGCTGCACAGACTTGAAGCCGGCATGGCCGGACCAGATCAGTTCGTGCTGGGTGGTGATGCTGGGCTCGGTGACCGGCAGTCCCACGGCCGTTAGCGTTGACGGCTCCAGCGCATAGCGCCCATAGCTCAGCTGCACCGTAATCCAGTCGGCCATGCCTTCGATGTAGACGACCTCGACCCCGCGCGCGTAGCGGCAGCGCTCGCTGGCCAAGGCCGCTTCACAGCGCTGCGGCGCGCCAAGGATCTCCTCGGCCTTTGCGCGGGTCACGCCCACAAATGCGGTCACATCGATCTGCAGTGCCGTCGCCCCGGTGTCCGCCGGCTGCTCGAAAGCACGTGCGTAGTCGTAGTCGTCGTGCGGTGCGGTGCGCTGCCACAGCAGCGCCGCAGCCACCACAGCGGCAATCCCCAGCACCAACACTCCACCCCAGCCGTATCTGCGCACGCGCCACTCCGGTTTCGTATCCACGCGTCAGGTTCACGCATCCGGCGCCAAGACTAGCCCAGCGCCGATTGCGCGTCTGTGATCCGATGCCGATCATCAGGTTGCCACGGCGGCTACACACGCGGCTGCCGAATCAGGCCGGCCCACGGGGCCATCTCATGGGATAATGCCTGGCTGATCGTCGCCAATTCCATGTCCGTCCAACTGCTCCTCGCCACGCTGCTCGCCCTGTTGTCGGGTCCACCGCTGTATGCGGTCGCACGGCGGCAGCTGGCGTTGCTGTCGTTTCTGGACGGCTTCGTGCTGATCAGCATCACCGGGCTGGTGCTACTGGAAGTCCTGCCGGAATCGATTGCAACCGGGGGCATCATCAGTCTGGTGTTTGTCGCCGCCGGCATGCTCGGCCCCACTGCGCTGGAACACGGCCTCACCCATGCACGGCGCGAGGCGCATCTGCTGGCACTGTCACTCGCAGTTCTCGGACTGGTGCTGCACAGCGTCGGCGACGGCGCGGCGTTGGCCGGTGGCGCGTCCGAGCCGGAGGAACATGTCGAAGCGCTGGGCCTGGCGATTGCGATCCACAGCATTCCGGTCGGGCTGGTGATCTGGTGGCTGCTATATCCGGTGTTCGGCTACGCGCTGCCGACACTGGCGCTGCTCGGCATGTGTGCCGGCACGGTCGTGGGCTACGTCTACGCCGGTGCGCTGTCCGGTCTGCTGGGAGCACAGGCCTGGGCCTGGTTCCAGGCGCTGATTGCCGGCTCGATCCTGCACGTGATCTTCGGGCGACCGCATATTGACGAAGATTCCGTCCATCACGTCGGTTCACCCCGCTTCGAGGGGCTCGGCAATCTTGCCGCACTCGCCACACTGACCTGGCTCGCACTGACGCACAGCCACGGGGCCTCGCATGCAGAATCCGCGTTCGGCGAACGCCTGCTGGCACTGTCGCTGGAGGCAGCGCCGGCGCTGCTGCTGGCCTATGTCATCGGCGGCCTGATCGGCAGCGAGCTGCCGCCGCGCTGGCTGCAGTGGCTCGGTCGCGGCGGCCGCGCCTCGCAGGCGCTGCGCGGCATGGCGGCCGGCCTGCCATTGCCGGTGTGCAGCTGCGGCGTGTTGCCGCTGTATCGCTCCCTGATCCAGCGCGGCGTCCCCGCCACCGCGGCGATCGCGTTCCTGATCGCGACGCCGGAGGTCGGCCTGACCGCGCTGTTCGTCTCGGTGCCGCTGCTGGGCGTGCCCTTCACCTTGCTGCGCGTCGGCGCTGCCGCAGCGCTGGCCACCGGCATCGCCTACTGGATCGGCACGCACGCCGCACCCATCGCACCAGCGACCAACGCAGCCGCCGCATGCTGCGGCGGCGGCTGCAACGTAGCGGTGCCCGCATCGGGTCCGGCGCAGCGCCTGCGCCGTGCTGCGCGCAGTGGACTGGTGGATCTGGTCGACGACACGCTGGCCTGGATCGTCGCTGGCCTGGTCCTGGCGGCGGCGGCCGTGCCGTACGTACAGCAGGCGTTCTGGACGGAACTGCCGAATGGCCTCGACGTGCTGCTGTTCGCGTTGCTCGGCATGCCGGTGTACGTCTGTGCCACCGGCGCCACCCCGCTGGTCGCGGTGCTGATTGCCGCCGGAATCTCGCCCGGCGCGGCGATTGCCTTTCTGCTGACCGGACCGGCAACGAACATCTCCACCTTTGGCGTGCTGCGTCAGTTGCACGGGACGCGTTTCGCAGCGCTGTTTGCATTCGGGGCCGGCGGCGGCGCGATCCTGCTCGGACTGCTGATCAACGCCCTGTTCCCCCACGGCGTGAGCCTGCAGGCCGCCGATACCCACGCACACGCCGCGCCGCTGTACGCGTATATCAGCCTGGGGCTGCTGGGTCTGTTGTATGCCGCATCACTGCTGCGCAAGGGCGCACGCGCGCTGCTGTCCGACCTCTACGATGCCGGACGGCACTCGGCGGACGCGGCGCGACCCTCCACGGCGCACTAAAGCGCCGCGCGTCCCGATGTCACCGTATCCCGGCCACAGCGCGCCGCAGCCGGGACGCGCTCAGCGAGACTCTACGCGTTCGGGTGGATGGATCCAGCGCACTTCCACCCCCTGCATCGCGGCCTGCTGCTCGACAGCCGCCATCTTGGCGTAATCGATTGAAGGAGCGTTTTGACCGGAGCCAGGTTGCACCGCGCAGGCCGGGAGCACCATCGCCGTCACCAGGACCAGCAGCTTGGACATCGCAGATTTCATGGCGTACCTCCGCAAATGAGATCGGCAGACCGCGCCTTGCGCGCGGACATGTCGAGCATACGCCCGCCCTGATGCGATGGAGTCCCGATCCGACGAGCGGCCACGCCGCTGCATGACCCGCGCCACTGCCCGCCAACGATCGGTCCGCCAGGCGGCTCAGCCCGCGACGCGGGCCATCTTCATCGCCAGCTCCAGCGCCTGCTCATAGTTGAGTCGCGGATCTACCGTCGAGCGATATGCCCGCTCCAGATCGGCGTGCGACAGATTGCGCGCGCCGCCGGTGCACTCGGTGACATCTTCTCCGGTCAGCTCCAGATGCACGCCGCCGAGGCGTGAACCACAGGCTTTGTGGATCGCGAACGACTGCTCAACTTCGGACTGGATCTCATCAAACGGCCGCGTCTTGAAGCCGTTCGGTGTGCTGACGGTATTGCCATGCATCGGATCGCACATCCACAGCACGCGGTGGCCGGCGTTGCGCACCGCCTCAATCAGCGGTGGCAAGGCATCGGCAATCTTGCCGGCACCCATGCGATGAATCAGCGTCATCCGGCCGGGCTCGTTGTCCGGATTGAGAATGCGGCACAGATCGCTGACCCAGTCGACCGACATGCCCGCGCCGACCTTGACCCCGATCGGATTGCGGATGCCGCGACAGTACTCGACATGCGCGCCGCCGATTTCGGCCGTGCGCATGCCAATCCAGGGAAAATGCGTCGACAGGTTGTACCAGCCCGGCGCGCGCGGCACCTGGCGCGTATGCGCCTGCTCGTACCACAGCAACAGTGCCTCGTGCGAGGTGTAGAAATCGACACGCGAGAAATCGCCGATCGGCTGGCCTGCCAGCGTCTCCATGAAGCGCACCGAGTCGCCCAGGGTATCGACCATCTGCTGGTATTCGACGGCCAGCGGCGAATGCTGGACCCAGTCGAGATCCCAGTACTCGGGGTGATGCAGATCGGCGAAGCCGCCGTCGATCAGTCCGCGGACGAAATTGATCGTCATCGCCGAACGCGCGTGACCTTCGAGCAGTCGTTGCGGATCGGGCATCCGTGTCGCGGCAGTGAATTCCGGTGCATTGACCAGATCGCCACGATAGCTCGGCAGGCTGACGCCATCACGGGTCTCAAGGTCCGCCGAGCGCGGCTTGGCGTATTGACCGGCAAAGCGACCGATGCGCACCACACGCTGACGCATGCCATGCACCAGCACCAACGACATCTGCAGCAACACCTTGAGGCGGTTGGCGATGATCTCGGGGCGGCAGTCGGCGAAGCTCTCGGCACAGTCGCCGCCCTGCAGCACGAAACCTTCACCGGCCTGCGCGCGGGCGATCTGCTGCTTGAGGCCGTTGACCTCCCACGACGTCACCAGCGGCGGCAGCGTCTGCAATTGCTGCAGCGCGTCCTGCAGGCGCTCAGCATCGGGATAGTTCGGCTGCTGCGCAGCCGGGCATTGCTGCCAGGACGCTGGATGCCACTCGAGAGAAGAATGCGGGCTCACGTGATCGAAGCTTAGAAGCGATAATTGGGGGCGCAAGTATACGCCGCACCCCGCCACACGCCTTCGAACCGATCCCCCACGCACGCCGATGACCGCCGCTCCGTTTAGCGACCATACGCCATTGATGCAGCAATACCTCGGCATCAAGTCCCAGCACCCGGACACCCTGGTGCTGTTTCGCATGGGCGACTTCTACGAGCTGTTCTATGACGATGCGCGCAAGGCGGCGCGGCTGCTGAACATCACGCTCACCCAGCGCGGCGAGTCCGCCGGCGCCCCGGTCATCATGGCTGGCGTCCCGCATCATTCGGTCGAGCAGTATCTGGCACGACTGATCAAGGCCGGCGAGTCCGTGGTGATCGCCGAGCAGGTGGGCGAAGTCGGTGTGGAAAAAGGGCCGGTCAGGCGCGAGGTCACCCGCATCATCACGCCGGGCACCGCAACCGACGACGCCCTGCTCGACGCACGCACGCAGTCGCTGCTGGCAGCGGTCTGTCGCATCCAGGACGACTATGGCGTCGCTTGGCTGGAGCTGTCGTCGGGCCGCTTCAGCGTGCTGCAGACCCAGAGCCCTACTGATCTGCTCGGCGAGCTGCACCGCATTGCCCCCAGCGAGCTGCTGGTTGCCGACGGCCCGGGCTGGATTCCCGAAGGCCTGCCGAACCGACCGCGGCCACTGTGGCATTTTGACGCCAGCTCCAGCTACCGCCTGCTGATCGAGCAGTTCGGCACACAGGATCTGCGTGGCTTCGGCTGCGAGGGCCAGAATGCCGCGATCGCAGCGGCCGGAGCCTTGCTTCAGTACGTCAAGGACACGCAGAAGACCGCCTTGCCGCACTTGCGCAGCCTGCGCACCGAAGCGCCTGGCGATTCGCTGATTCTGGACGCGGCCACGCGGCGCAATCTGGAAATCGACCGCTCGATCTCTGGCTTGCACGACTTCACGCTGCTCAACGTGATCGACCGCTGCTGCACCCCAATGGGTGCACGCGCATTGCATCGCTGGCTGACCCGGCCGCTGCGCCAGCATGCCGCGCTGAATGCGCGCTACGACGCCATCGCTGCGTTGCTGGACGAAGATCCACGTTGCGGGCGCGGCAGCGAGCGTCTGCGCGATTTGCTGAAGGACATCGTCGATATCGAACGCATCCTCGCACGCGTCGCCCTGCGTTCGGCGCGGCCACGCGACCTGACGGGGCTCAGCGCAAGCCTGCACGCGCTGCCGGCGTTGCGCGACGCCGTCGCCGGTTTCGATGCGGCACTGCTGCAGGCCCTGCGGCTGGATCTCGGCGAGCACGACATGCTGGCGGCGCTACTGGCGGGTGCGCTGGCTGACGCGCCGCCGCTGCTGGTCAAGGATGGCGGCGTATTCCGCCGCGGCTATGACGCCACGCTGGATCAGCTGCGCGAGCTGTCCGAAAACGCCGACGGCTTCCTGGTCGCGCTCGAACAGCGTGAACGCAGCCGCACCGGCATCGAGACCCTGAAGGTCGGGTATAACCGCGTACACGGCTACTACATCGAAATCGGCAAGACCCACGCCGCGAAGGTCCCGACCGATTACACGCGCCGGCAGACACTGACGCACTACGAGCGCTACATCACCGAGGAACTGAAGGGCTTCGAGGATCAGGTGCTGTCTGCACGTGACCGCGCACTGGCGCGAGAGAGGGAACTTTACGAAGCCCTGCTCGACCATCTCGCACAGCATCTGTCACCGCTGCAACGCTGTGCGCAGGCCATCGCCGAGCTCGACGTGCTGGCCTGCTTCGCCGAGCGCGCACTGGCGATGAATCTGACCCGACCGACCCTGGTGGACGAAACCTGTCTGCAGATTCAGGCGGGGCGTCATCCGGTGGTCGAACAGACGATGGAGCAACCCTTCGTCCCCAACGATCTGGCCCTGGATACCGACACCCGTCTGCTGGTCATCACCGGCCCGAACATGGGCGGCAAGTCGACCTACATGCGGCAGACGGCCCTGATCACCCTGATGGCTCACGCGGGTTCGTTCGTCCCGGCCGAATCCGCACGGATCGGCCCGATCAACCGCATCTTCACGCGTATTGGTGCCTCCGATGACCTGGCTTCGGGGCAGTCGACTTTCATGGTCGAGATGAGCGAAACCGCCAACATCCTGCATAACGCCACGGAACACAGTCTGGTGCTGATGGACGAGATCGGCCGCGGCACCTCGACCTATGATGGTCTGTCGCTGGCACGTGCCGTGGCTGAGCATCTGGCGCGTGACGTTCGCGCGTTCTGCCTGTTCGCGACGCACTATTTCGAACTGACTGCGCTGGCCGACGCGCTGCCCGGCATCGCCAACGTCCATCTGGATGCGGCCGAATACGGCAGTGGCGACGCCGAACGCCTGGTGTTCCTGCACAGCGTCAAGCCGGGCCCGGCGAATCGCAGCTTTGGCCTGCAGGTTGCCGCACTGGCCGGCGTGCCCAAAACGGTGATTCGTGCGGCTCGTTCCCATCTGGCACAACTGGAGCGCAAACCAGTTCCGGCACCGCTGGAGCCACAACCGCAGCTGTCGCTGTTCAGCGCGCCTCCCCCGCCCTCACCCGCGCTGGCACTGCTCGACGCACTCGATCCCGATGCGCTCTCGCCACGCGAAGCGCTGGACGCACTGTATCGACTCAAAGCAGCCGCAACACCGGACCGCGACTGAGCGGGACCCGTCGATGGGTTCCAGCGATCAACGCTTGCGTGTGCGCACCGCACGCACGATGCCGATCATGGCCACGCTCATCATGATGCCGCCGAGCACGATCGCCACCAGATCGATCTGCGGCACCGGGATCATTATCGACAGCAGAGACACTGCACCAACGCGTTCCGCGATGCCCAGCGCCAGCAGCAAACTTCCGGCGCCATCCAGCAGAATCAGCGGCAGCGGAAACGGCAGTTGCGCGGATTCGCTCACGGTGCGGCAGTCGAACTCCGGGCTTTCTGCGCCGGAACGAACTCGGTCATCACGGCCTGTTGCAGCAGCGCTGGCGGCAATAGACCCTGCGCCAGAATAAAGTCGTTGAACGCCAAGCGATCGAAGCGACTTCCCAACGCCAGCTGCGTGCGCTGTCGCAATGCCATCAGCGCCTGATAACCGACGAAGTAGGACGTCGCCTGCCCCGGCGCGCGGAAGGTGTAGCGATCGACTTCCTGCTGCGCCATCCCCTCGGACAGCACAACCTCATCCATCAGGAACTGCTTGACCTGCTCCGGCGTCAGTTCACCCAGATTGACCATTGGATCCAGAAATGCGCGCGCCGCACGCATCAGCCGGTGCTGCAGCGCGATCAGCTGCCCATCCAGCGGCAAAGTCGGCTTCATCTCCGCCTCGGCATATAGCGCCCAACCCTCGACATTGACGCTGTTGAATGCAAACACGGCGCGCGCGATCGTCACCCCTTTTTCAAGCATCGCGGCGAACTGCAATTCATGCCCAGGGCGTGCCTCATGCGCGGTCAAGGTCCAGCTGGCGGCATCGAACGTGAAATCGTCCGTCTTCAGGTCGGCCTGCCCCTCCTTCCCCGGCACATTGAGTGGCAACACGAACTCGCCATATTCGCCGGAGTTGCCAATCAGACGCGGCGGACTCATATGCGGCGCCGGAATGATCGCCGACTCGGCTTCGCTGGCCAGACGGATGACCGCCTCACGCTGCGGCAGGCTGACAATCTTTGCCGACTGAATCCGCTTCTCGATTTCGGCCAGCCGCTCGCGGTACAGCGGCAGGATCGCGTCACCCTCGATCTGTTGCTGCTTCAAGATGCGGATCACATCGCGATAATCGCGCGCATCGAGCTTCATCACCTGCGCCACCAGCTGCGCCAGTGCCTGCATCTCGTTTCGAATCTCGGCAAAGCTCACCAAGGCGCGCCGGATCAGCTCCTGCGGCTCGACGTCGACACCGAACTGCTTGAGGTTGTCGGCGTAAAGTGCTTGCGGCAGGCGATGATCGTTACGCGCGCGCGGCAGCACGACACGGGAGACCCAGCCGTCATAGTCGCGCAGCTGCTGCTGCAATGCCGCCAGCGGTTCCTGGTAGCCGTCGAGTCCCGAGGCTTCGAACAACTCAGTCAGCCCCTCGATCAGACGCGGTGAGTCAGCCAGATTCTGCTCCAGCTCGCCGCGATACGGGCCGACCAGACCTTCAACCTTCATCCGCTCCGCAGTTCGCGTCTTTGCCAGCTCACAGATCGACTGCGCGCCCTCGCCGATCCCGGCATAGCGACGCAGACGTTCCACCGCGGCGGCCTGCCGCTCTGGGGGGATGCGCGGGTCCAGCAGACTGTGAATCCCCTGGAACACCGTTTCCGCAACGTTGTAGTACGGCAGCATCAACTCGTGCTGCAGACGTGCAGATTCAAGTTGATCATTGCCGGCTTTGATCAGGATGTCGAGATCCTGGATCACCGCCGGACTCAGGGTTCGGCGTTTGCGTGCCTCAAGCACGGCCACCGCCGCCTGAGTGGCTCCACGCTCACGTTCATAGCGTTGCGGACCAAGATCGACGATATCGGTGTCATAGCCGTCGACGCCAAGTTCCGCGGCAGTCTCCGGCTCATACCGCGCCATGGTCTGCAGCAGCACGTCGGCATTCAGATTGCTCTGCGCAACCCAGTCGAGACCGACCGCCGTCTCGGCCTGTGCCTGCGCGGGCATCAGCGACGACATCACTGCTGCGGCGATCAGTACCGCAATACGCATTTACTTTTCTCCTGCGCCGAAGGCTGGAGCCCAATGGCTACATGCCGGCGCTTTTGAGCGCGAACTTCACCGCAAGCCAGACCATCAGGATGAATCCAATCGTCATCAGGATTCCGATGACGATGAAGTGCGACGCCTTGCCGTGCTTGAAATCACGCTCACGGTTTTTCGAACTCTGGACTCCGAAAAACGAAGCGCTGACGCTGGTAAAGGTCTGCCAGATCGTTGGCGCTTTATCCGATTTCGCTGGATCTTGGTTGCCTTGCTTGGAATCGTCGCTCTTCATCGTCGGTACTGGATTGTGTCGTTACTGGGAACAGATCAACTGTAGTCAGCGAGAATCTTGCGCGTGGTCGCGATGTCTGCACTTTCCTTGGCATTGATGTCGTCTACGGTGATCTTTTCGATCTTGCCGCCGATCAACGGAATGCCGCAGGTGACATTCCAGCGCAGTTGATTCGCCGCCCCCTTGCCTTCGTCCTTGAGTTTCATATCGCAGGCGACCTTGACTGGCGCCCCTTTGATTTCGACATCCAGATGCCCGGTCATGGTCTTCAGGTCCCAGGCATCCTGCTGCGTGATCACCATGGTCGACGGCAAGAACTTCTTGGCGAACTCGGGCACCGGTGCGTTGCTTTTGGCGGTGTAGCGCACTTTGATCCGGAAGCGACTGTCGCTTTTCTCGTGCTCCAGCACTTCAATCTCGGTAAAGCCCAAGCCCTGATATTTGCGCTCGAAATAGTTGCGGTCCGAAAACATCTTGATGACCGTCGCCGCAGGCTTGTCGAACGTATGCTTGGTTTCAAATTTCATCGAGTTCCCCCGTCTGTTTTCTGTTTTTACGACAAAAAGATTCGCGCCAACAAAGAAGCCGCCGGGCATCGCCCGGCGGCTTCGACTGTACACCAGATTGGCCGTGATCTGGCCGATCCGTTAACCCAGACTGCCGACCTTACTTGGTCGTCATCTTCTGCACCGATGCGGCCGTGAAGTAATCCGGCTTGAACGATGCGGTCAGATCCAGCGGCTTGTCCTCGTTGAACGCGGCCGTGATGAAGTAACGGCCCGAAGTCAGGTGATAGATCACCTCCGGCACCGTCGTCGCCGACAGGATGTTGTAGCCGAAGATCAGATGACCTTCCTGGAACTGATACAGCTGATCGCGGTTGTCATAGTCATCAACCAGGGCAATCGTCCACGCGTCCTCATCGATATAGAAGCGACGCTTCTTGAACGTGTGGCTGGTGCCTGCCTTGATGTCGGCCTCGACGATCCAGACGCGATGCAGCTCATAGCGCGGCAGATCCTGGTTCAAGTGACGCGGCTTGGCCATGTCCTTGTACTTGGTCTGCGGACCGGCGATACGGTTGGAATCGTACGCAATGTACATTTCCTTCTTGCCGACCATCTTCCAGTTGTAACGTTCAAGCGCACCGTTGAACATGTCGACCTGATCGTAGAACTGGTGACCGTCGGTGCCTTCGTACGGGTTGTCGCAGCACACGGTCGGCGCGCGACGGATTCGCTTCAGACCCGGCGAATACAGCCACGCGGAACGGCCTTCAGCGCCGGTACCGGCCTTTTCATGCACCAGAATGAAGGTTCCGGCCAGTCGTGGGGGCGCCACGGTCTTGGACAGATACTTCAGGAACTCACCCGAGCCCTTGGTCAGCGGCACCGGATCCTTGATCGACGCGTAGCCGAACTGGACGTCTTCGACCAGCTTGGTCAGCTGGAAGTCGCCGTTGGGCTGCACGATCATCTGGTTGTTGTAGCGGGACACCGCCTCGCCACGCCATTTCAGCTTGTGGTTCCAGATCGGCTCGGCGCCGGTCTTCGGAATCGGGAACGGGAAACCGAGCTTGCAGTTGTTCGGGGTGTCCGGGTCCAGCATCTCGCAGCTGGTCGCGTTGGCCTTGGTCGCCGCAGCGATCTCGTTCGGCCAGGTCACAACGCGATGCGACGGATACACGTTCATCTTGTAGCTGTCGAACGTGCTGAGCAGATACTTGTGTCCTTCGGACAGCTTATCCGCGTACTGGGCCATGTTGGCCTTGGTGATCGTGTACAAGGGCTTCTCGCCGTCGATCTTGGGATCGTTCGGATATTCGCCCTTCAGCGAACCGCGGCGCTGCGCCGGAGTCCATTCAGGAATCGAGCCGTCCTTGTTGCCGGCACGCTCGGCACCAAACGGGGTCAAATCCTTGCCGAGGCGATCGGCTTCCTCTTGCGACACCTTGGCACCTGCCTGCCCAGCCATCAGGGTCAGTGCGAGTGCGCCGGTGAATAATGCAAGGCGCTTCTTCATGGGGATAGGTCTCCTCTACAAGGTTCAAAAGCCAGGGTTCTGGCTCTCATTCTGTGACGACAAACTGCGGGGCATGCTACCGAATCCAAGCATGCCTTGCCAGCTAGAAGACGCTGTTAGCGCTTAATCCATGCTGAACTGCGCAGGTGAGTTTGCGTTGGACGATCAGCGGTCATCCACAGCGGGATCACCGGCGTCAGGGGCAGCCTGACGCGCAAGTGTGCGCTGCAACATTTCACGCGAATCCAGCTCGCAGTGCAGTGTCGCCAGCATAATGAAGACACCGGCCAGACGACGATGCAGAAACACGATTTCGCGTGGCGGCAAACGGAAATGACGGGTCAGTGCGCTGACCGCCGCCACCCGACCCGCCCGCATCGGCAGATCACTCTCGCCCCAGCAGTAGGCACCGTCAGCATTGCGCAATTGTTTCGGCACGCGAGGATCATCGACCGATGCGAACGGCTCGACGATCTGCTCGCACATCTGCGCGAACGCCGACACCACGCTGCGCGGAAATCCATCTTGCATGATGCCGATACCCCGTGCCCCTCTGAAGATGCGATCGTGGTCATGCTCCAGCGCTCCACGAACGATCTCGCTGTAGTTGTCGATGAAACCGCGACCGAAGATGCGCGTCGCGCCGAAATCCAGCAACACGATCCGGTCCGGGGCCGCGTTCTCACCCAAACGAATACGGTAGTTGCCGAAATGCGGGTCGGATTGAACCATGCCCCAATCAAAGAACTCGGCCAGGAACAGTTCGAGAAATGCCGCTCCAAGGCGATTGCGCCGTTCCAGATTGAGCGACTGCACCGCAACGTCACGGACATGCTTGCCGTGCTCGTAAGTGGTGGTCAGCACACGGTCACTGCTGTAGTCACCGATGACCTTAGGCACCACAAAGCGTGAATCCGTCGCCAGCCGCTGTGCAAACGCCTCGGTAAATCGCCGCTCGCTCTCGTAGTCGACTTCGCGATGCAGCATCTCGCGAACTTCGTTAAACACCGGCGTGATGTCCAGACCCTTTGGCGTCAGGCGCGTCATGATCAGCAGTCGCGACAAGGTGCGGATATCACTGTCGATGGCGTCGGCGACCCCGGGATACTGAATCTTGATGCACAGGTCGAGGCCATCCGACTTGCGCCGCGCACGGTGCGCCTGTCCCAGCGACGCCGCCGCGATCGGCGTTTCGTCGATTTCCAGCTCACTCATGTGCTTGCGCCCCAAAGCGCGCTCCAGCACCGGCTGTACGACTTTCCACGACACCGGGGCTGTGTCGTCCTGCAGCGACGAAAGGACTTCGACCGCCTCCTCCGGCAAGAAATACTGTCCATACAGCGACAGCATCTGTCCGGCCTTCATCACACTGCCCTTCAGATTTCCGAGTTCGTCGGCCAGAATCTGTGCCTGGCGCCGATAGAACTCACGATTGGCATCGCTGCGTTCGACTTCGCCGCGGAAAATATTGCTGATCGAATGCGCCATGATCTTGGCGCCCGCTCCCACCCCGAGACGGGTCATAGCGAGACTGCGTTCAAATGGCTTGGTCTTGAGCGAGTCGATGCTAACCTTTGTGCCCTTGGGATCGCGCGACGTCGGATCATCTGGGGATGACATTGAACCGCCTATGAAGAAGCTTGCCGATATTCTATTGCCTTCTGGACAACACGCCGAGCTGACCGCCGCCGTGGTGCAGCTGATCGAGAATCAGGTTGCCGGCCGTAGCGGACTCAGGGGCATGGGCCTGAAGACCGGACTGGCGATGGCAAAAGCGGTCCGGCCCGACATCCTGCCGCGGGCCGTGCAGCGCCTGCTGCCGGAATTTGCCGAGGCGTTGAATCCGCTTTACCAGGATTGGGGCAATAGCGACATCGAAGGTTTCGGAACCTTTCTGCGGAAACACTCGGAATCAGCGAGTGCGGCGCTGCTGGCGGTTGCCGATGCGCGGGTGCGTCAGGCCGGCAGCACGGTGCAGTCCATCTACGGGCGTCTGCGCAACAGTGCGGAAAACGAGGTTCATGCGGCACTGCCAGCGTTGTCGGAGCTGCTTGATCGCTTCCTGCAGGGAGCCACGCCGTCATTGGCATAGCGTCCCCAAGATCCATGACGCAACCGCGATTCCGGCTGAGCCGGCGCGGGAGAGTGATCAGTCGGCGTTCACCGCATCGACGCGCCACTCATCAGCGCGCAGCGTTGACACCCTGGCCTTCGCCACCACCGGCACCTTGCGCCAACGCACTTTCAACTTCCGAACGCAGCTGTGCGAGCGCAAGTTGTGCCTCGCGCCGCAGTTGAGCATCGCGCTCCAGACGCAGGCGTTCCACCGCATGACCAATCGGTTGCATCCCTGTTTGGAGAGGATCCACCGCCGGCGCGTTCACACCTGCTGCGGAAACGCTTCCCGACGCCGGCAGAGCTAGAGCCATCACCATGGTCGCTGCCGACATCCAACTAACCGTCTTCTTGCCCATCTTTCGCTCTCCGCATCCGCTGGCCGCGCGCAATCAATGCGCCACTTTTCTTTGATGCGGCAGTCAGCAAAAGGGTTGCAAGCGATTCGACGATTCCGCAGCAAACGCAATGCTCAGTGCGCGTACTTGCCCTTGACCACGGCCGGCAGGAAGTCGTTATCACGCATCGACTTGTCGAACTCCGGGGGATCGTCTTCGGCGCTGAGGCGATTGACGAAGTAACGCCCTTCCTTGAAATCGTAGGTCACAGTGGGCGCGGTGTTGGCGGCAGGAACATCGTACTGCGCGATCAGGTTGCCCTCCTGGAAGCGCCACAGCTGCCCTGAATGGTCTTCGTTTTCGACCAGAACGATGTTCCAGCTGTCCTCGTCGACATAGAACGTGCGCTTGCCGAAACTGTGCTTCTTGCCTCCGCGTTCGGTGGCTTCGATGATCCAGACCCGATGCCGTTCATAGCGCATCGCATCCGGATTCAGATGATGCGACTGAAGCAGATCGGCGTAGCGGAAACTGCCATCGATCAGACGATAGGCGTTGTACGGCAGATACATTTCGCGCTTGCCCACCAGCTTCCAGACGTAGCGGTCAAACGCTCCGTTGTACATATCGATCATGTCGATGAACATCAGCCCTTCGGAGCCCGGAAACGGCTGGTCGTAACCTACCGGCGGAATCCTGAACATGCGGGGAATCTTGGGCGGAATGACCCAGATGCCACGCGCCGAATCGAGGGAATTGGCGGTCTCGTGCACCAACGCGACGAAATCCACCTCGTTGCGCGTTTTGCCAAACCAGGTGAGGTAGTACAGCAGGATATTCTTCTTTGCCAGATCGACCGGATCGCTGAGGTTGGAATAGCGGAAGTACACCCGCTCGGTCTGCTTCAGATACTGAGGGTCGCGCCCCGCCCCGACCACCGCCTGGGTGGACTGCGCACTGTAGGTATCACCCCGGTAGCGCGTTCGGTGATTCCACATGACCTCAACGCCGGTCTGCGGCTTAGGAAACGGCACACCCAGCCGGGCGCCACTGAGAGCATCAGAGCCCAGCAACTTGCTGCGACCGATATTGGCCTGGCTGGCGTCGTAAATCGCCTGCGGATACGCCACGCTGCGCCGCGTCGGATACACCGGCATGCGAAAGCTCGGGTACTTGGCCAGCAGGGTTTGATGCCCTTGGCTGAGAAAGTCGCGATAGCGACTGACATTGGCCGCGGTGATTGTGAACAGCGGTTTGTCGGCCGCGTAGGGGTTCTTCAGTCGTTGACCCTTGACGAATCCACTCGGCCACTCAGCCTTGCGTATTCCGCCGGTCCACGCCGGAATGCTGCCGTCCGCATTGGCTCCGGCATCGGCACCAATCGGCGTCAGCCCTCCGACAGCCACTGTTGAAGCTCCACCCCCGCGCTGCCCCACAGCCGGGGCGTCCACGTTGACGGCATCGCCGGACAAGCGCGCACTCAAGCGAATGTCGTCGTCGTCATGTTGCGGCCGCTGCGCCGCCGCCGCCAGGGCCTGCTCGCGCGCCTTGCCGCTGTCCAGATATTTGACCCACTCACCCGCCAGCTTGCGCGCCTGCGGCTGTTTCTGCGCCTCGCGAAACGCCTCCAGCGCACCGTCCACATCCGCCTGCTGATAGCGCGCCATGCCCAGCGCCATCAGCGTATTGGCATCGCGCGCACCGCGCTCGATCGCCGCTTCCAGTGCGCGCGCCGCTTCGGCGTATTCCTCGCGATCCATATGCAGTTGTGCACGTTGCTGGTACAGCAACGCGGATGGCGCCGCGCGGATGGCCTGATCCAGGGCCGGTAACGCCAGCGCATCCTCGCGCGCGGCCAGCCACAGCGAACTCAGCAGTTTCCAGTTGTCCCCGTTGCGCGGAACCTGCCCCTGCTCCATCTTGGCCTGCAACAGCGATCCGGCTTCAAACGGTGCGCCGAGCTGCGCAGTCAGTGTTACCAGCTGCAACCATTGCTCGGGCGTCGTCAAAAAGCCCATGCGCCCTGCCAGTTCCATCGCCGCGGCGGCGCGGGTCTTGTCGCCAAACTTCAGCTGCAGCGCCGCCAGACGCAACCAGTCCTCACGCTGACTGGGATCTTCCTGCAGCAACCGCTCCAACTGCGGCAAGGCTTCCCGCTCCTGCCCCGCTCCGATCAACGCGGCCGCAAGTGCGCGGCGCCAGCTCGGATCGACCTTGTCGGTCGCCGCTATCGCCCGCTGCAGCAACGGCACGGCGTCTTTGTAACGCTTGTTCTGCAGATAGGCTGAACCCAGCGCCACCAGAATTTCAGGCTTGGCTTTGCCAGCCCGAACCTGCGCTTCCAGCTGCGGCAACAGCTTCTGGAAATCGCCGCTGGCCAGATACAGCTCTGACAGCTGATCGCGCATCTGATCGGCGGCGATGCCGGAAACCGCCTTCTGCGCCAGCGCCTGCTCCAGATAGCGGGCGGCCTTGGCGTAATCCTTGCCCTGAGCCGCCTGCACCGCCAGATCCCGCAGGATCAAGGTCTTGGCATAGGGATCTGTCGTGCTCTTGAGCAGAGCTTCCGAGCTTTTCTGCTCGACCTGCGCCGGAACGTTCGGCAGCTCGCGCACCTCACTGCGATACTGATCGGCGTACGTCGGCGCAGCGATGCCAAACGCCAGCAACGCCAGAGCGCGGCGGCGCCATGCACCCCATTCCTTCCGGGATTTTCGAGACGGAGAGGTCATTGCCAGTTGTATGCACAGTCGGCAGGATCCATCGGCACCCGCTGCTTGACCTCGCGCGCCTTGGGTCCTGACGCATAGATCCAGTTGGACACGCTTTCGATCGCCGCCGCTTCGAACACCCCACGCGGATCAGCGTCGATCAGACGCACATTGGTGACCTTTCCTTCGGGCAATACCGTGAACACGACTTCGACCCAGCCGCGAATGCCTTTCTTGCAGGCCCACTCCGGCATCTGCGGCCGCGCTGTCGACAATGGCACCAGCGGCACCCCCTTGAATCCCTGACCGGTGCCATTGCCCCCGCTACCCTGACCGCTGCCGCGGCCGGCGAAACCGCCGAACGCGCCACTACTGCCGAGATTCAAGCCCGACGATCCGAGATTCGCTGGCACCGCAATCGGACCCGCGTTCAGCGGCGTCGTCACGGTCGGTATCTGCACTGTCGGCAAATCAGGTCGCGCCAGGGACGGCGGTGCCGCCGGCGGCGGCGGCGGCGCCGAATCCGGATTGGACAGATCCTGCTGCTGGTCCTGCTTCGGCGGATCCGGCTGCACCACTTCGATCTCGGGCAGCAGCCGTTGCAGATCATCCGGCGCCTTGGGCGGCCTGATCAGCCAGTACATCAGCAGAAACAGCGCCAGTGCCACGACGACCGCCGCTGGAGGTGTGACCAGCCAGCGCGTCATGACGCTGCGAGCACCTGAACGTCGGCGGCACCACTGCGTGTCAACGCATCCAGCACTGGAATCAGCACGGTGCTCGGCGCCCTGGCATCAACGCTGACAAAAATCTGCGGCTGCTGTCGCTGTCCACGCAGGTGTTCCGACATATAGCGTTCGAACTCGGACAACAACATGGTCCTGCCGTCCAGGGCCACGACACCTTCGGCAACGACTTGGACCTGCAGCGCCGGCGGCGGGCGAACGCGCCATTGCGTGTACGCAACCGCGCCCAGCAGCAGGACGGCGTATACCGGCAGGCGCCATTTCAACTTCATGGCCGGGTCGCTGCGACCGAAACGTCGCGCACACCGGCCAGACGCGCCTGATCCATCGCCTCCACCATCAATCCGGCGCGCGCGTCACGGTCGGCCTGGATGATGACTGCGGCCTCCGGATTTTCGGATTTGAGCTTCTGGATCACGGCGCGCAGCGAGCGGATATCGACATGCTTCTTGTCGATCCAGATTTCCCCGGTGGGCGAAATCGCAACCAGAATATTGGCCTGATCCTGCTTCACTGCGGTCTTGGCTGCCGGGCGATTGATCTTGATACCGGATTCACGTACGAACGTGGTCGTGACGATGAAGAAGATCAGCATGATGAAAATGACGTCGAGCATCGGCGTCAAATCAATCCCGGTATCGTCGGGCAAGGCCCCGTGGCGGCGAATCTTCATACGCGACTCATCCTGTATAGGCCAGCTCGTCGCCAAGCCGTTCCGTTTCAACTTTCACGCGCTTGCGGAAACGATTGATCGACAACAAACCCGACAGCCCGATCACCATGCCAGCCATGGTTGGAATCGTCGCGCGGGAAACACCGGCCGCCATCGCACGCGCATCCGAAGTGCCCTTCAATGCCATCACGTCAAAAACTTCGATCATCCCGGTCACGGTGCCGAGCAGACCGAACAACGGACACAGTGAGATCAGCACCTGAATCACCGGCAGCGTCACGTTCATCGAGGCATCAACTTGCGAGATCAGCGCTTCGCGAACCCGGCGCGCCGTCCATGAGCGACGCTCAACGCGCGCCATCCACTGCTGCTTTACCGCCTGCCGCCGCTGGGGCAATACCCTGCGAAAAAACCAGTACCGCTCCAGGATCAAGGTCCACAACAGCACAGCTGCGACAAAAATCCACCACAGTACGAACCCGCCGGCCGCCATGAATTCCTGAATCGACCGCAGCGGCGTCAATACGCCCTCGATCGCTGCTTCAAGCACGCGCAGCCTCCAGACGCTGCGCCAGCAGGCCCGCCGATTGCTCATCCAGGATCTGCACCAGACCCCGTGCACGGGTCGCCAACAAAGCGTTGATGAACAGCAGCGGGATCGCAGCAACCAGCCCCAGCACTGTCGTCACCAGCGCCTGCGAAATGCCATCGGCCATCAGCTTCGGATCGCCTGTGCCAAAGATCGTGATGGTCTGAAACGTCACGATCATGCCGGTCACCGTACCGAGCAATCCAAGCAGCGGGGCCGCAGCGGCAAACAGCCGCAGGATCGACTGTGCCCGCTCCAGAGCCGGCATTTCCCTCAGCACCGCTTCTGACAGGCGCAGCTCAAGCAGCTCGGGATCGTCATCCTGCGCACTGTGGTCATCGCGGAATACGCCCAGCACGCGCCCCAGAGGATTGTCGTGACTCGGCGTGTTCACAGCGCTCAGCTGTGCGCGCATGCGCCTGCCAACCCGCTCCAGATACAACATCTGCCCCAAGGCCAATGCAACGCCACTGAGGCCTATGACAATGATGACGTAGCCAACCACACCACCCTGGCGGATGCGCTCGAATAGATCCGGCTTTTCGCCCTCGATCGTCAGCAGACTGCCGCGCGAGGGATCGATCAATACCGGCGCGACCTTCTCATCGGCATCGGCGTCTACAAAATTGCGCGCAATGCGCTGCAGACTGCCACCCGGCTGTCGCGGCACCGCCGTCAACAGTGTCCCTTCAGATCCCGGCACGAGATAGCGCCCATCCGCAATTGCCGTGAATTCACCGACGCGAACAACATCGGCCTTCTTGCGCACGCCCTGCTCGTCGACGATCTCGGTTGAAAACCGCGCAACCTTGCCGCCCTCGGTCATCTCCTCCTGCAGTCGGAACCACAACGTCTCCAGATCCGTCACGCTGGGCAGATCACTGCTGCTCGCCATCTCGTCCAGAAACGCCATGCGCTCGGGCACTTGGGCAGTGACCAATGAGTCTGCCGCAACGGCGCGGAAATCACCTGCAAGCTGGCGCACTGCAGCATTGACCTGCGTGTAGTCGCCCGCACGCTCCTGCAGCTGGGTGCGCAGCGCTGCGATCTCACGCTGGGTCACGTCATACCCGCGACGTGCCTGATCTGCCTGTGCCTTGGCAGTGGCAAGTTCGGCCTCTGCCTTGCTCTGTAGTGCCGCCTGCTCGGACTTGTTACGCAGGAATCGCTGTTCGCGCTCGCGGTTGAGTTTGGCCGCGTCTGCCTGGCCTTCACGCACCTGCTTGAGCAGTGCATCAAGTCCGCTCGCATCGGCTCCCACGCTCAGCGTCACACTCATCAGCGCAACGACCATCACCAGTCGAGTCATGATTTTCACGGCTGGACTCCCTGGGCCAGCGGCATCGGCAACACCAGCAGGCTGGGTGCGGCAGTCTCGCGTGCAATGCGCAGGCCGTCACGGATATCGGAGATATAGCGGCGCTCTGCCGGCACCCACCGCGCCTCTTCAGCGTCCCAGCGCAAGGCCTCGTCGGCATCCAGCGCCAGCGCGAACAGGGCACTGCGCCCGACACGCAGCTGGTCCATCAAGCGGCCGTCAATTTCAACGCGCTCGGCACCGAGGCCACGGCCATAATCGACTTCAATCTGATATGCCTCGATGATGCGGCGAAATTTTTCCGCAGTGCCGACCGAAGCATCAGCCATCACTCGACGCAGTTCAGCCACGCGCTCGCGCCGCTCGGTCTGCAGGAATGGCAGATCCAGGCCGACGAAGGTTTCCAGACTGCCGATCATGCGTAGCATCAGCGGCAACAGATCGCGCTCGACCCGTTCCATTTCAGTGATCTGGCGACTCAGCGACTCACGCTCCTGCTGTTGTGACTTCTGCAGCTCGTCGATCTGCTGAACATAAACGCGCAATTGCTGCGCCTGCCACAGGGCGGCGCGATAGCGCTCGAGCGACGATCGGGTCTGATCGTCGAGCTGGTCAATGCGCTGCTGGGATTCTGCCGCGGCCTTCTGAGTGCGCTGAGTCGTATCCAGCGCCTGCGACACCCTATTGTCCTGACCCCAGGCGGCCATGACGACGCATGACAGCATCCCGGCTACCCACAGAGAACGGCGACGCGCGCGATCAAGCCGCATGGTGCTGGCGCGCAAATCGCTGCTCGATCGGCCGCAGCCAACCGCATATCGCATGCATCATCTCCTCCGTTTCTTCGTCGTCGATCACCCAATGCCCACGATCCGGATAGCTGCGTTGGGTCGACTGCGGATACCGAGCCGCGACTCTGCGCACGACAGACGCCGGGGTCAAGCGATCCTGTCCACAGTTGACCACATATACCGGGCAATGGATATCGGCCGAACGCACGAGAGCGGCACGACCGAAATCAATCCACCAGAATGCTATTTCAAAAATTGCGCGCCCCGACTCATGCAGCAACCCTTCATACAGTCGGCGATGACGATCAGGCGCGAGCCCGTTGAATGCGGAGATCACCGCACGCTCGAAACTGGGCTTGTAAGGATTGCGCCAGAACCTGCCGGAAAACATCCAGCGCGCGAACGCGACAAAATTTGACCACCGCAGCCCCATGATTCCCCACGATGGTGCCGGCGTCAGCAGCACCATTGCCAGCGGAGCTACCCGCATCGCGAGCTGCTGCGCCAGCAATCCGCCCATGGAGTGGCCAATCACAATCGGCGGACGCGTATCCGGGATCTGCGCGACGAATTGCTCCAAGGCATCCAGGTAGTCACGCAGACTCAGGCGAGCCACCTGCAGCGGCTGGTCCGGCACCGCGTCGTGCGCAGGCAGCGACGGGACATAACAATCGTATCCGCGTGACTCCAGGATTTCCCGGACACGATTCCAGCTGCCGGAGGAACACCACATGCCGTGAATCAACACCACCGGATAACCCATGGACGGCCTCAGTAACCGGAAAGGGTCTTGACGGTGGCACGATTCAGCAATCCCGGAGACAGTGCATTTGCCAGGGACATCGCTCGAGTCTGTATCCCGGGATACCAGTGAACGCGACGCCATGCGGACCAGTGCGCCGCACGCCAAACGGTTTGGGCAATGTCCTGTGCGCTCAGGCGAATGCCAAGCCGTCCAATACTGATCGGCTGCTCGATATCCGTCACCATGGCGGTCTTGACGAACAGCGGCATGATGTCCATGACGCGAATGCCAAAGCGGGACCACTCGATATCCAGCGCCTCGGTCAGGCCCCTGACCGCGAACTTGGTGGCCGAATAGCTGGCGTAATCCGGCGATCCGTAAATGGCTGAAGCGGATGCCATGCTGATCACACGACTGCCTGGCGTCGCTCGCAGGTGCGGCAACGCGGCCAAGCATCCGTTGATCACCCCTTTGAGATTGATATCGACAATCGCATGGTGACGGCGAACGTCGATGTCCTCGAAGTGACCAACAGACAAGATGCCGGCATTGTTGAACATGACATCGAGACGGCCACCGTCTGCCGACGCAAACTCGGCTACCGCTGCCTTGCACGCTTCCGCATCGACGACATCCAGGGTGCCAATGGTGATATCCCCAGAGCATTCCGCCTTCAGGCTTTGGAGCCCGGCCAGATCAACGTCATAAGCGCCGACCCGCCATCCACGGGCGGCAAAGACGCGTGCGGTCTCGCGACCGATACCGGCAGCTGCGCCGGTAATGAATATGGAAGCTTTCGGCAAATGTTTTGACATGACGTCTGCGATCGGTGAGATGGAAATTTCGCGCTAATCTAGCACGCGATCGCACGTCGCTTTGACGTATACACACAACGCAACACACGCATGAACATCGTCGTGCGAAGCGACAGACGCATGTCCTCAAACTTAACAATCACGCACAAAAAAAGGACGCCGTTTTAAGGCGTCCTTTTCCACTTTCGTGGCGGAGCGGACGGGACTCGAACCCGCGACCCCCGGCGTGACAGGCCGGTATTCTAACCAACTGAACTACCGCTCCGTGAAACTGTGCATGGGCGTTGACCGACTCGGGCGCCCCTAAAAACTTTTCGACAAAAAAGGACGCCGTGAGGCGTCCATTTTCAATTTTCGTGGCGGAGCGGACGGGACTCGAACCCGCGACCCCCGGCGTGACAGGCCGGTATTCTAACCAACTGAACTACCGCTCCGCGAAAACTTGGTGGGTGCTGACGGGCTCGAACCGCCGACATTCGCCTTGTAAGGGCGACGCTCTACCAGCTGAGCTAAGCACCCGAATTAAGCGTGTGATGGCAGCCGATGCCCTCAACAACTCCGGGAACCAGCAAAGACGGCTACTTTATCATGTCCTTGAGCGCCTTGCCAGGCTTAAATGCAGGCGTTTTGCTCGCCTTGATCTTGATGGTGTCACCGGTCTTCGGGTTACGGCCCTGACGTGCAGCGCGCTCGCGCACGAGGAACGTACCAAAACCGACGAGCGAAACCTTGTCCTTCTTCTTGAGCGCCTTACCCACGACTTCAAACAGCGCATCGACTGCACGACCCGCATCTGCCTTGGAGATGTCGGCCTTGTCGGCAATCGCATTGATCAAATCAGTCTTATTCATCTTAAAGCGTCCCCTCACGAATATTGGTGGCGGATTGCCGATAGCGGCCCTGCTTCGGCATGCCCCACATCCAGTCCAATAAGCAATAGCGTCCTGACTCCTGCTCGTCGACGGACGCAATATCGGGTGGCCTGTGGGTTGCGGCGCTTTATAACAAGCGGGTTTTCGAGCGTCAACAAATGTCGCTTCCAAACGCTCATTACAAAAAAATCAATAGCAATCTTGAGGCGTACCCCCGATTGACAAGCACCTCGAAAGGTGGTCCCGAATCGCGGCACGACCACATGCTGCAGTCTCATTAAACTCGGCGGTATGATCACTGTCGAATGCAGATGACGGACGGCGATGAGGAGTGAAAGCTGCGTATGCTGCACGCCATCCGACCAGATTGGCGAAGCCTGTGTCAGCATTTGCTGACGCCGGGCGACATTCTTCCACCGTTTGTCGAACAGCCTCCACCGAAAGTCTTTCCAGGTCAGCCGGCACAGCCGTTTTGCTACACTCGCCGCACTTCACCACGCGATCCTTACAACAGCATGCTTCCAAGTCGTGGCTTCCTCGCCCGTGGGTTAATGTTCTCCGCGCTAGTGATCTTTTCTCTGTCGGCGTCCGCCGCTCAACCGGATCTGACTGAGCGTGCACTGCGCCTGGACCAGAACATCCAAGCGCTCAAGGACGAGATCATTGAATTCAACCGCGAGGCTCAGGCGGTTGAAAACGAAACCCTGGTTCCCGACCATCTGCGACTCTCGGTCTATCTGAGCGTCGGTGTCGGGGGCCTGCTGCTGACCGAAGCGGCCATTACCGTGGACGACAAGGCGCCGGAAATCTATCGCTACGACGAAACCGATGCACGCGCCCTACTCGACGACGCAGCGGTCCAGCGCGTGCTGATCACAACGGTCATGCCCGGCCCTCATCGCATTCGCATGACGGTTAACGGCAATTTTGCCAACGCCAAACCCGGGGACGCGCCGATTACGCAGTCCTATGAAGCGATCTTTGACAAGGACGATCAGGAAGCCGAGCTCGAGTTTCGGCTGACGCGCAGCAGCCGCTTCGGCGGCGATCTGAAGTTGACCATGAAGCAGTGGAAGGTGAAGCCATGATGCGCCGTGCTCTGGTCTCGCTGCTGCTCGCCGCACCGACACTGGCCTTTGCCGCGGACGTCTATGTTCCCGGTTCGCCCGAGGATCCTCATGTGCGCGAGGCGCAGTACCTGCTGCGCGATCATCGCACCCTCAGTGCCGCCATTGAACTGCGCCTGAGCGACAAGAAAAACGATGCCTTGCGTATGCCGGAGGCCTATCAGTGGCGTCTGGCCGAGAGCTATCTTGCGTTCGGCCTGAGAGACCGTGCAGAAGAGATCTATCGCAGTCTTGCGGGTTCCAGCAGCGACAAGGATCGCATCGCGTCGGCGCAACTGGATGTGGCCGAGTTCGACTACCAGCGCGGGTATCTGGCTGAAGCGCGCGCGACACTCTATAAGATGCGTGAAGTGCTGCCTGAATCGGCCGTCGTTCGCTGGCAGGATCTGCTGGCGCGCGTGCTGCTTGCCGAGAGCCGCTACGGCGAAGCCGCCGACGTCCTGACCGAACTCAACAACGCCGGCAATCAGTCGTCGTACACACGATTCAATCTTGGCGTCGCGCTGGTCAACGACGGTCGCACCGCGCAGGGCCAGACCGTCCTCGACCGTGTCGGCCGTCTGGTGCCGGACGACCTTGAAGATCTGGCGCTGCGCGATCGGGCCAATACCAGTCTCGGCTGGCACTTCCTGCAAAACCAGCAGGGCGGCACCGCCAAGCCGATCTTTTCGCGGGTACGGGTCGAAGGTCCGTTTTCGAATCGCGCGCTACTGGGACTGGGTTGGGCCGAACTCGCACCGCAGGGCGACCGTGTGGTCAAAGCCGAGGTCGGCGACGATAAGCCCGATGCGGATCCGTTCACGACGTTTTCGACACTGGGCGTGCTGGTACGACCGGGCTTTCTCGAAGACGATATCTTCAAGCGCGCAGGGTTACGCGCGTTCAGCCTTAAGAAAGCCAGCCGCGAGGAAACCGACGCGCTCCAGCGCGCACTGGTACCGTGGGTCGAGCTAATCTCGCGTGATCCGATGGATACCGCGGTGCAGGAAGCGTGGCTGGCCATTCCATTCACGCTGGACCGGCTGGGCGCGTACACGCAGGCGCTGCAGTACTACGAAAAAGCAGTTGGCGTCCTTGAAAACGCACACGACCGAATGGATAAGGCGCTTGAATCGATCAAGCGCGGACGCATGGTCGAAACCATCGTTCGGCGCGAAATTGATTCAGAGGCCGGTCGCGACTGGAAACTGCGCGATTTGCCGGACGCTCCGGAGACCTATTTCCTGCAGTCCTTGCTGGCTGAACATCGGTTCCAGGAAGCGCTGAAGAACTATCGAGATGTGCGCATGATGTCGCGCAATCTCGAAGCCTGGCAGCAGCGTCTGGCGACGGTGGAGCGCTCGGCATCGAATACAGATCGAGCGGACATGCGCGTGGACCAGGTCATTGAACGCCAGCGCGCGCAGTGGAAAGCACCGTGGGCCGGTCTGAAAATCCAGCTGCATGGCGATGAAAAGCTCTCCGTTCCCGGTGCGACAACACCTGCTGCGCCGAGTCAGCCCGCCGTGACTTCGCAGCTTCAGCTCTCCGGCGTCCCGGCACGCTTCAACGGCGTACGTGAACAGACCTCCACCCTGCACGCCCGTATCGGCGGTCTGCGCGAGCAACTGGCACAGGCCGGAGCCGAACAGGCGCGCCTGCTGCAGGACATGTCGGTCGCGGAGCTGGAGGGACAGCAACGTCAGATCGAACGCTACCTGGTCGAAGCCCGCTTCGCGCTGGCCCGCCTCTACGACCGTCAGATCAAGGGCGAACTCGATGCGCAGTAATTACTCCCGCACTCTGTTGCTGGTGCTGTCGGCGACGTTGAGCGTCGGCTGCACGCCTAAAGTCGTGCGCGAGTCGGCGCCGTCGATCAAGAAATCGATCGGCAGCCTTGATGCCCCAGACGCTCAAGTTCTGCCCATCATCCGCTCGGAGCCCGTCGCTGCCGACCCGCAGCGGGCCGCGGACAACTATCGCAAGCTGCTCGAGCTGGCTCCGGACGAAGAGACACGCGCCGAGGCCCAACGCCGTCTGGCCGATCTGCAGGTGCAGATGGAAGACGCGCGCGGCAACACCGTCGAGTCCGAAGCGACGCTGCAGGAGTCGATCAAGCTCTATAACCAGCTGCTCTACGCGCACCCGGACGATCCGGAAAACGATCGCATCTTCTATCAGATGGCGCGTGCGCAACAGAACATGGGCGACACCGAAGCTGCGATCGACACGCTCAAGCGCATGACCGATCGTCACCCCAATTCCAAGCTCGCGGGCGATGCCCATTTCCGTCGCGCCGAACTGCTGTTCGCGCTATTGCGATACGCAGAGGCCGAGACTGAATACAAGATTGTCATGGATTTCGGCGACGCCACGCAGTTCTTCGACGCCGCACAGTACAAGTACGGTTGGTCGCAGTACAAACAATCAAAGTACGAAGAAGCCATTGCAACATTCTTCGATGTACTCGAGCGCGAGCTGCCGGCCGGCGAAGCCTTCGACGTCGAAACCGCACTGGGCGGTGTCGCCAAGGAAAAGACTGACCTCGTCCGCGATTCCCTGCGCGTCATCACCCTGTCACTGGCGACGCTGGGCGGCGGCCCGGCGCTGAACGGTTATCTCGCCGAACACGGCGATCCCCGCTTCTATCCGATGATCTACGCCGCACTCGGCGAGTCACTGATGGACAAGACGCGCTACAGCGACGCCGCGAAGACCTATGCCGCCTTCATCGAGCGCTATCCCAAGTCGCAGCACGCACCGGCGTTTCAGTCGCGTGTAATCGCAGTCTACGAGGACGGCGGGTTCCGTGACCTCGTGATTCAGGAGAAGGAACGCTACGCCACCACGTACGATCCGGCCGCATCTTATTGGGGCGGACAGCCGGCAACGCCAGAGGTCATGACAGCGCTGCGCACGCATATCGAGGATCTGGCCAAGCATCATCACGCGCTGGCGCAGCAGAACCCGTCAGCCAATACGGCCGAATTCCTGGTCGCGGCACGTTGGTATCAGCGCATCATCGATCTGTATCCGCAGGATCCGAAGCTGGCGGAAATCAATTTCCTGCTGGCGGATGCACTGCTGGACGGCGGCAAGACGCTCGAAGCCGCGCAGCAGTACGACAAGACCGCGTATACCTACCCTCAGTTTGCCCGTGCCGGCGACGCCGCGTACGCGTCGGTGCTGGCCTATCAGAAGCACGCCAAGGCAGTCAGCGCGGAAGAGCGTCCGGCAGCGCTGCGTGAGGCCATCGATGCGAGCATCAAGCTCGCCGACACCTTTGATCAGCACCCGCAGAAATATCCGGTTCTGACTCAGGCGAGCGAAGATCTGTTCGAGCTGAAGGACTACACCGCTGCCGTTACCGTTGCCGGCCGCGTACTGGAGGCACCGGTCCCGGTCGATGCCAAGCTGCGACGCGTAGCCTGGAGCGTTGTCGGCGACTCACACTTCGCCGAATCACAGTTTGCCGCGGCTGAAAAAGCCTACAGCGAGGAGCTGAAGCTGACCCCGCAGCAGACCAAGGACTACGCCGACGTTGTCGAGCAACTTGCGGCGTCGATCTACAAGCAGGGCGAAGTGGCCCGCGACGCCGGGGATCTGCAGAACGCCGCGTTCCACTTCCTGCGCGTCGGCGAAATCACGCCGACCTCGAAGATCCGTGCGACTGCGCAGTACGACGGCGCGGCAGCACTGCTGGCACTGGAGAACTGGTCGGAAGCGACCCGAGTGCTTGAGGAGTTCCGCAAGCTATTCCCCGGCCACGAGCTCGAAGCTGACGTCGACAAGAAGCTGGCCGTCGCCTATCAGAAGGACGGCAAGCCTGCCCAGTCGGCACAGGCCTATGCGCGCATCGCACGCCGCGCCAGCGAGTCGGCGGACACCCGCCGCGAAGCCGGCTGGCTGTCAGCGACCCTGTACGAGGAAGCCGGCGCCAAGGTTGAGACCGCACAGGCCTACGAGTACTACGTCACCAACTTCCCGCGCCCGCTGGACCGCGCCATCGACGCCCGTGCGAAGCTGGTCGAGTACGCCCGCACGACCGGCGACCGCACCCAGCTGACTCGCTGGATGCAGGAGCTGGTGCGCGCCGATGAGACCGCCGGGGCCGAACGCTCGCAGCGATCGAAGTCGCTGGCGGCGCAGTCCAGTCTGGACCTCGGTCGCATGGCGGCTGCGGACGCACGCGCGATTCCGCTGACGTTGCCGATCGAAAACAGTCTGCCGCGCAAGAAACAGGCGATGGAGCAGGCCATCAGCTGGCTGGGCAAGGCAGCCGGATACGGCTTTGCCGAATCCACCACCGCTGCAACCTACGAGCTCGGATCGGTCTACGCCGATTTCGGCAAGTCCCTGATGAAGTCGCAGCGCCCCGCCAACCTCGACGCACTTGAGCTGGAGCAGTACGAATTGCTGCTGGAGGAGCAGGCGTATCCGTTTGAGGAGCAGGCCATCGAGGCCCATGAAGCCAACCTCAAGCGTATCGCTGGCGGCACCTATGACGACTGGATCGCGAAGAGCGCCGAAGCCCTCGCCGCGATGGCGCCGGCACGCTACGGCAAACTCGAACAGGGTGAGGACCGCTATGACAGCCTCCACTGAGCGCACTGCCATGATGAATATCCACACCACCGCCCCGCTCCCGCCTGCCCTGAAGATCGCAGCAGCACTGCTGGCGCTGACACTCGGCGCCTGCAGCAGCATGTCCGGCCCCAAGCTGCCGGAGCGCCCGCAGCCGTCCGCCGAAACCGGCGAGGTCGACAAGGGCGATCCGCAGGCGCGCTTCACTGAAGCCATGGGCCTTTGGCAACAAAATCAGAATGCTGAAGCCGAAACGGCGTTTGATTCGTTGTCGCGGGACTTTCCCGATTTTGCCGGCCCTTGGACCAATCTCGGCATCCTCTACGCCAAGTCGAACCGGCGCGAACAGGCCATCGCCGCGCTGTCCAAGGCTGCGACTTTGAACCCGAACAATAAAGTCGCGTTCAATTGGCTCGGCATCCTGTATCGGGAGTCCGGCGATCTGAACCGGGCACAGCTGGCCTATGAAAAAGCGCTGGCGATCGATCCGAACTATGCGCTGGCGCATTACAATCTCGGCGTGCTGCTGGATGCCCACCTGAAACGCCCGCTGGACGCTGTTGCGCACTATCGCGCCTACCAGTCGCTGCACGGCACGGACGATCTGCGGGTCATGGCCTGGATCGCCGCCATTGACGCCGCCTCGACACCGCCGGCTCCAGCGCCCGCACCGCCCAAGCCGGAGCAGACCCCATGATGGCTCGCACCTTAATTCTCGCCTGCCTGCTGGCAATGGCTTCCAGCGCCAACGCCCAGGACGAAATGCCGTCCATCGGATCGCCCGCGCCGGCAACCGCAAGCAAGGCAGCCGATGCAGCCGGAACCACCATCATTGGCGAACGAGAGTCCCCGATCGGGCTCTACATCACGCCATGGCGCGAATCGCGCCCGGAACAGGACATGGATCGCCCGGCACGCTTACTGCAAGAGAAGCTCGTCCCCATCGACGAGGTCGTGTTTGTCCGCCAGATCGAGTACTACAACGCATTGAGTCACGCGCTCGACGAAAAGGGCGTCGTGACACCGCAGGAACGCTGAAAGCCTTACCATCCGCACCCCTACAATCCCCAGCTTAGAAAACCGAGGGCACACCCATGGAGTTTTTTGCCACCGTCATTCGCTTCTTCCAGAGCGGCGGCGCATTCATGTATCCGATTCTGCTGGTCATGATTATCGGACTGGCGATCGCCGCTGAACGTGCGCTGTACCTGCGTCGCGCCAACGCCGAAAACCGCTTGCTGTGGTCGGAGCTGCTGCCCCTGCTGAATCAGGGCAAGCGCGAAGCCGCCGAGCAGCTCGCCACAAATTCTGAAACCGCCATCGGCCGCGTGCTGGGCTTCGGTCTGGCGCGTGCACGCGCCAACGCTGCACGCAGCGAAATCGAGATGGCGATGGAAGAAAGCATCATGGAAGTGACGCCGCTGCTGGAGCGCCGCACGCACTACCTCGCCACGTTCGCCAACATCGCGACGCTGCTGGGCCTGCTCGGCACCATCATCGGCCTGATCGCCGGCTTCAACGCCGTTGCCAACGTCAACCCGGCGGAAAAGGCCAATCTGTTGTCGTCATCAATCTCGGTCGCGATGAACACCACCGCATTCGGCCTGATCGTCGCCATCCCGCTGCTGCTGGCCCACGCCTGGCTGCAGTCGAAAGCCAATGATCTGGTCGACAGCGTCGAAATGGCTGCGATCAAGTTCCTCAACAGCCTCGGCCTGAAAGACTAATCATGTTTGCACGCATGCGCCGTGCGCGCCGCCAGGACGTGGCGGAGTTGAACATCACGGCCTTTTTGAACCTGATGGTGGTTCTGGTGCCGTTCCTGCTGATCACGGCCGTGTTCACGCAGCTGACGATCAAGGAACTGAATCTGCCAGACAGTTCGCAGACACCGCCGCCGCAGGACAACGTCAAGCAGGGATTGACGGTGCTGATCCGCGCCAGTGGGCTGACCTTGACCAAGGACGGCAACAACGTAGACAGCTGGCCCAAGGACGAGCGCGGGTACACCTACGCCGGCCTGACCAGTCGTCTGGCGGAAATCAAGAACGCCAACCCGGCTGAGGATCGCATCACGCTGCTGCTCGAACCGGGCATCAGCTATGACACGTTGATCCAGGTGATGGACGCGGTGCATTACCTGCCCGCCGCACGTGAGGGCGTGCTGGTGGACATGTTCCCGCAGATCTCCGTCGGCGACGCGCCGGCGCAGGAGGCCGCACCGTGATTCGCGCCCATACTCTGCGCACTCAACGCCTGGAGCGACGACGCAAGCGCAACGCCAAACATGGAACGTTGAGCCTGACGTCGCTGATGGACATCTTCACGATTCTGGTGTTCTTCCTGCTGGTGAATTCGTCGCAGGTTGAAGTCCTGCCGAGTCCGCGTTCGCTTGAACTGCCCGCTTCGGTCGCCACTGACGGTCCGCGCGAAGCCGTGCTGCTGATGGTGAGCAAGGAAGACGTTCTGGTGAATGGTGAATTGATCATGTCAGTCACCGACGCCGCCAATACCACCGGCAATGTGCTGGGTCCGTTGAAATCCCGCCTGCTGCAGGAAGGTCTGCTGCCGGTTGTCGGCGCCGAATCCGGCGCGGTTTCCCGCGGTGAGATCAACATCATGGCGGACAAGGACATTCCGTATCAGTTGATCAAGAAGATCATGGCCACCTGCAGCGAGGCGCGCTTCGCCAAGATTTCACTGGCTGTCGCCCACCACGAAGCCGGAGGTGACTCATGAGCGCGCATGCGATTCAGTGGCAAACCTGGACGCTGGCCGAAGAAGCGGATCGCAGATTCCGCAAATTCTGCCTGATCGTCGGCATTCCACTGCTGATCCTCAGCGCCATCGTGCCGTTTCTCGAACTGGTCGGCCTGACCAAGGGTGGCGGCACCCTGACCGGCTCCCGCTATGTGGAATTGCTGCCTGAGCAGCCAGCCCCCATCGCCGAAAAGGTCGAGGAACCCAAACCAGCCGAAAAGTCGGAACCCGAACCGGAAGAACAGAAGGCAGCGCCCGAACCGAAACCAGTTCCGAAGCCGCCGCAGCCCAAGCCCGTCGTACAGCCCGAGGTGCAGCAACAGCGCACCGTCGAGCGCGCACGCGAAACGGCCGCAAAGTCCGGTGTCATGGCGTTTGCCAACCAGTTGCAGGCGCTGCATACCGGCGTTGCCGCGATCGAGCGCAGCGATCAGCCGCTCAGCGCGATGAGCAGCGACGGTGGCGCTTCGGCGACCGCGGATTCCAGCGCGTTCGAACAGGCGGCTGCCAGCGCGTCCAGCGGCATCGGCAATCCCAATGCCACCGGCAGCACGCGCCGCACCCAGGCCGGCACCGGACTGGGCGAGCGACGGACCACGCAAGTCGAAAGCCCGGTGGGCTTCGGCAAGGACCGGAGTCGTCCCGGTCAGGGCGGCGACAAGCTGATTGCCGGACGTACGCTGGAAGAAATCCAGCTGACTTTCGACCGCAACAAGGGCGCGTTCTACGCGATCTTCAACCGTGCGATGCGTCAGAACCCGAACCTGGGCGCAGGCAAGATCGTCGTCAGCATCACGATCGCCCCCGATGGCAGCGTCACTGCGTGCAAGCTGATCTCCAGCTCGTTCAACGATGCTGAGCTGGAACGGAAAATCGTGCAGCGCGTGCAACTGCTCAATTTCGGAGCGAAGAGCGTTCCGCCGTTTACGTATCCGAACTATCCGATCAACTTCCTGCCGTCCTGATCCACTGCGGGCGGTTTCTACCGCCCGCAGTTTTTTACGCAATTGAATTGATGGACACTGGCGCCCAATTAGCCACTTGTTCTTGAAAGCCGCGGCCGGACCCGTGAAACTCCGTGACCTCTTACACGGATTCAGGAAGTCGTAGCCATGGGATTCCTCGCAGGCAAGAAAGCACTCATTACCGGCGTCGCCAGCGACCGCTCGATCGCGACCGGTATTGCCGAAGCCTTCCATCGCGAAGGCGCCGAGCTCGCATTCACCTATCAGGGCGAACGCCTGAAGAGCCGCGTCGAAGAATTCGCCGCCAGCTGCGGCTCCAAGCTTGTCCTGCCGCTGGACGTCACCGAGGACGCGCAGATCGCCGAAGTCATGGCCGAAGTCGAAAAGGCCTGGGGCGGTTTTGACGTGCTGATCCATTCGATCGGCTTCGCCCCGCGCGAACAGCTCGCCGGCAAGTATCTCGACGCCGTCACGCGCGAAGGTTTCCGAATTGCCCACGATATCTCGTCGTACTCGTTCGCGGCGCTCGGCAAAGCCTCATTGCCGCTGATGAAGGGCCGCAATGCCTCGATGCTGACCCTGACCTATCTTGGTGCGGTGCGCGCCATTCCGATGTACAACGTCATGGGTCCGGCCAAGGCATCGCTGGAAGCCAATGTCCGCTTCATGGCGGCTGAGCTGGGCGAAGACAATATTCGCGTCAATGGCATCTCGGCCGGACCGATCAAGACCCTGGCAGCCGCGGGCATCGCCGGCTTCCGCGGCATGCTGTCAAAGGCCGAGGCGGCGTCGCCGCTGAAGCGCAATGTCACGATTGAAGAAGTTGGCAATGCGGCGGCGTTCCTCAGCTCCGACCTCGCATCGGGCATCACCGGTGAGATTCTGTACGTCGACGCCGGCTACAACATCATGGGCATGGCCGCCGGCGCCTGAGCCAGGACATCACGCTTCATAACGTCTGCAACGGCGCGCCACCGACGCCATCATCCGACTCCTCGTGTTCGAGGTGGGCGATGATGACGGCGCCGGTGGCGTCGCCAAAGACGTTGACCGCGGTGCGGCACATATCGAGGATGCGATCGACGGCGAGGATCATGCCGACACCCTCCAGCGGCAGGCCCACCGAGGTCAGGATGACGCTGATTGCGACCAGACTGGCCGACGGGATTCCGGCCACTCCCACCGAAGTCAGCAGCGCCAGTACCACCACCACGAACTGGTTGAACAGACTCAGGTGCAAGCCGTAGGCCTGCGCGATGAACAACGCGGCAGCACATTCATACAGTGCCGTACCGTTCATGTTGACCGTCGCACCCAGCGGCAGCACGAATCCGGACACGCGATCAGTCACCCCCGCTTTTTTTACGCACCCGAACGTCACCGGCAACGTCGCGGCCGACGAGCTGGTCGAGAACGCAGTCAGCAGCGCCGGTGTCATCAACTGCAGATGACGCCAGGGTGATAGCCCGAACAGCCTGACCAACAGGGGCAGCACCAGGAACGCCTGCACCATTAGCGCCGACAGCACGCAGACAAAGAACAACAGCAGTGGCTCCAGCGCGGCCCATCCGGTCTGCGCAACAGTGCGCGCCACCAGCGCAAAAACGCCAATCGGTGCGAACAGCATCACCCAGTTGGTGATGTTGATCATGACCTCGTAGACCCCCGCCCAGAAACTGCGCTGAGTGCGCAGCAGATCGGTGGCCATGCGGGACGCAAAATAGCCAAACAGCAGGCTGAAAAAGATCAGCCCCAGCATTTCGTTTTCAACCGCAGCCTTGAGCAGGTTCGGTGGCACCATGCGCAGAATCACGTCGATCAGATCGCCGCCACCTCGGTTCTGCACCTTTTCCAGCACCATTGAGGTGTCCGCAGACAGGCCCAGCCGGTCACCTGCCGGCGTGCCATCAATCACGCCCGGCTGCACCAGATTGATCACCACCAATCCGATCAGAATCGAACCCAGCGTTGTTGCGGCAAAGTAAAGCGCCGTCTTCCAGCCGATCCGCCCCAGTTCACCAGGGCTCTCGATGCCCAGAATCGCGTGGATCATTGCCGCAAAAATCAGCGGAACAATCAGCATCCTCAACGCATTCAGAAACAGCGTGCCGAGAAAGGTTGTCGTCTCGATGAACCAGGGCTCGGCGCCGATCAGGGTGCCGGCCGCTATCGCCGCGATCAACGCCAGCGCAATCTGCCAATGAAGCTTCATGGTCGTTCTGACTGCCCACAAAAAAGCCGTTCATGGTCATTGAACCATGAACAGCTGCGCCGCGCGCTTACGCTGCGGCGAAAATCAGCTTCGACTACGGCGCCTGCGTCGGCTGTGCCGGACCAAGCTTGCCAGTCAACTCGACACCGACCGTGCTCTTGATCACATCCAGGTAGCTCGCAAACTCGCCGCCGGCCACTACGTCACGCAAGCGCCGGCTGCGCGTCTCACGCGCTTCACTGGTGACCGGGGTTGCCGCCGTGGATACCGCGTTGAGCGCGATCACCGCATGGCTGCCGTCGCCGAGCGTCGTCTGCGCATAGCGGCTCTTGCCTTCGGCCGGACGCGGCATCTTGAACACTTCGGTGACGATGAGGCTTTCGACCTGCTTGTCGTCACGACGGATCGCGCCCGGATTGCGCAGCTCGCCGTTCTTGGCGCTGACAATCTCCTGGAACGCGGTGCCGGCATTGACGGCGTTGATCACTTCCTCAGCGTCCTGGGCCGCCATGCTCCGCGCGCGCTCGTTGATCAGCTGGTCGCGCACCAGGTCGGCAACCTCTTCCAGCGACTTCTGCCGCGGAGGGTCGTACTCTGCCTTGCGGATCACCACCATACGGTTGTCGCCAAGCGGCAACGGTTTGCTGTTCTCGCCGTCCTGCAGTACTTCAGTCGAGAACGCCGCCGTCTTCACGGCTTCATTCGCAGCAACGCCGCTACCACCGTCACGCGTGAACCAATCGGTGGTCTGCACCTTGAGGCCCAGCGCTTCTGCAACCGGATCCAGCGAGGCCGTGTTTTCGAACGCCAGCTGCTCGAGCTTCTCAGACATCTCCTGGAAGCGCTGCTGACGCTCGCGGTTGACGAACAGTTCGGTCAGCTCCTTCTTGACCTCAGGGTCATCGAAACTGCGGGTGATCGACGGCTTCACCTCGTCAAGCCGGATCAGATGCCAGCCGAACTCGGTTTCAACAGGCGCACTCACCTGCCCGGCATCCAGCGAGAACAGCGCTTTTTCGAACGCATCGACCATCTGCCCACGCGACACCCAGCCAAGATCGCCACCGGACGCCTTGGAACCGGGGTCTTCAGAAGACTGCTTGGCGAGGGTCGCGAAATCAGCCCCGTCGGCCAGCTGCTTGGCAATCTCTTCGATCTTCTTGTGCGCAGCGTCCTTGTCCGCACCGAAGGTCATCAGGATATGACTGGCCTTGCGCTCTTCACGGGTCTTGAAGCGACTGTCCTTCTCGGCGTCGTACAGCACCTTGAGGACGTCATCGCCCGGCGCGCTGGTTTCGGGCACCGACGAAGGCGACAGCTCGAGATACGCCAGCTTGATGCGTTCCGGAGCCTGATACGACTCGCGCGTGTCGTCATAGCGCTTCTGGATCTCGTCCTGCGTGACATTGACGCGGTCGCGATAGCGCGCGGTCTCGAACAGCGCGTACTGCACCGTGCGCTCTTCGTTGTCCAGGCTCAGGGCCTGATCAAGCTGCGCGTCGGTGACAAATGCGGTTTCGACCACCGCATCGCGCATCTGATTGACTTCCAGCGTGTCGCGCAGCTGCTGCTCGTAGCGCTCCGCGGTATATCCGGCACGCGCCAGGACGCTGCGATAGGTTTCGGGATCGAACTTGCCGTCGCTCTGGAACGCGGGATCACTGCTCAGCGCGGTGAACACCGTCGCGTCATCGACCTGATAGCCCTCTTTTGCAGTGAACTGCTTGAGCATCGTTTCGCGCGTCATCTCGTCCAGCACGGACTTGCGCAGGCGATTCTGATCGAGCATGTCGGCGCGGAAGCTCTCACCCATCAGCGACACCAGCTGCTGATAGCGCTGATCGAACGAACGCTTGAACTGCGATTCGTAGATCTTCTGGCCGCCGACCTTGGCGACCACCGGATCGCCGCCGTCCGAGCGGAACGAGTCAATGCCGAAGAACGCAAACGGAATGGCAATCAAGGCGACAATAAAGCCAGCAATCAGGCCTGTCGTACGGTCACGAATCTGTTGAAGCATGTTCTCCCCTTCCTTGCCGCGCTAAGAACATCTCGACCACAAAAACTAAAAAGCCCGGTAGCTCACCGGGCGTCTTGAGTCACTGAAATTGGTGGGCTGCCCCCGACTCGAACGGGGAACCTACTGATTAAGAGTCAGCTGCTCTACCATTGAGCTAGCAGCCCGCACATTTCAATAAATTTGGGGTGGACGAGGGGACTCGAACCCCCGACAACCAGAATCACAATCTGGGACTCTAACCAACTGAGCTACGTCCACCATCGGGAGCATTCCCCTGAGCTGGGATTGCTCAGGGGCGCGAATAATAGCAGAACCTTTCCGGAGTCAAAAGCCTTTTGCGTAATTCATTTTCGAGGCCCGCTCTGCGCTGAAATGGCGGAGAAACCTCGCAGCCTGGATTTACGGCGCCAATCTCGCCGCAATCAGCGGCAGCTGAGGCGCAGCACCCGCGCCGCCGCGCTCCGGTAGCATCCGCGTCATTACACGAACACTGGAGCATGCAGGAATGAAGTGGCTAGGCAATCGTCCGGTCCGTATCGCACAACCTCTCCGGCAGCTGACGGGACGCGACGCCCCGTCCGAGGCGCCCGCATCGGCGGCGGGTCTGGATCAAGCGGCGGTCGATCGCATCTGGCGTGGCGTCAAAGACCTCTACCGTACGGGCGCCTATCCCGCGATCACCTTCTGCCTGCGCCGCCGCGGCCATGTGCTGATCAACCGATCCCTCGGCCACGCCTATGGCAACGGGCCGGACGATCCCATCGACGCACCCAAGCGCCTGGCCAGCCCGGACACCCCGATCTGCGTGTTCTCCGCATCCAAGGCGATCACCGCAGTGCTGATCCACAAGCTGGCAGAACAAGGCGGCGTCCGGCTGGACCAGCCCGTCAGTCACTTCATTCCGCAGTTCGCCCAGAACGGCAAGCGCGACACCACACTGTCCGCCGTGCTCGCACACCGCGGCGGCTTTCCGATGTTCGACCTGCCGAAGGACCAGATCGATCCTGGCATGCTGCTGGACTGGGATCGCTGCATCGACCTGATCTCGCGCGCACCGCCCACGCATCGAGACGGCCCTCGCCTTGCCTATCACGCCATCACCGGCGGCTTCATCCTGGCCGAAGTACTGCAGCGCGTGACCGGTCAGTCCATCGCCGAGTATCTGGACCAGCAGATCCGCCAGCCGATGGGCATGCGCTATTTCACCTATGGCCTGTCACCGGAGCTGCGTGGCGACGCCGCCACCAACTACATGGCCGGCGCACCGGTGCGCTTCCCCATTTCGGTCCTGCTGGAACGCGCGTTGGTCATGCCGATCGACAAGATCGTCGAAATCTCCAACTCTGACGTCTTCTACGATGCCGTCGTTCCTGCCGGCAATCTGTATGCGACCGCCGAGGAACTGTCGCGCTTCTTCCAGATGCTGCTCGACCAGGGCGAATACGCCGGCCGCGAAATTCTCAAACCCGAAACCGTGCGCCGCATCGTGCAGCCCGCCTGCCAGCTGGCATTCGATCACACCCTCAAAATTCCGATGCGCTACAGCGAAGGCATGATGCTGGGCGCCAACCCGTTCGGACTCTATGGCCCCATGAGCGGCCGTGCCTTCGGGCATCTTGGCTTCATGAACATCCTCGGTTGGGCCGATCCCCAGCGCGAACTGTCTGCTGGCCTGCTGGTTTCCGGCAAGGCCGTCCTCGGTACGCATCTGATCGCGCTGGGCAAACTACTGACGACCATCAACCGCCAGTGCAGCGGCTGAAATACGCAACAGACGCCTGAAACCCGCCGGGTCATCTACTGACCCGGCGTGGCATCATGGCCCGCACCAGCTCGCGTCCCCGGGCGCCCAACCCACTTCACCGGACGTCACCGCATGCGCACCCTGCTTCACCTCGTGGCCTGGCTACCCCTCTCCGTGCTCCAGGCCATCGGCGCCGCCATCGGCTGGTTGCTGTGGGTCACCCGTTCACAGCGCCGGCGCATCGCCCTGCGCAATCTGGAACGTTGCATGCCCGAGCTGAGCGCGGCCGAACGACAGCGCATTGCCCGCGCCTCGCTCGCGCACGAGTTCATGACCTACATCGAGACCTTCCGCATCTGGCTCGGCCCGGCCGCCTCGGTCAAAGGCGCCGTCAAGGAATGGCGCGGCATCGACGTGCTGGATCGCGCGTTCGCCCAGGGCAAGGGCGTGATCCTGCTGACCCTGCACCAGGGCGCATTCGAAGCCGTGGCGATCCCGATGTCTGCCAGCTATCCGTTCTGCGGCCTGTACAAGACCCAGCGCGGCGTCATCAACGAACTGTCGCTGAAAGGCCGCGGCCGCTTCGGCGGCAGCCTGATGCAGACTGAAGCCGGCGTCAGAAAGGACTCCCTCACTCTACTGCAACGGGGCATGGGCGTGTACTTCATGCCGGATCACGATCCGCCGCTGGGACGCGGTGTGTTCGCCCCCTTCATGGGCGTTCCCGCCCACACCCCGACGCTGGTTGCCAAACTCGCACGCGAATCGGGCGCACCGGTCGTCTACCTGTTCGGTGAGCGCCTGCCCAAGGCGCGCGGCTACATCGCCCACTTCATCGAAGGCTCACGCGAAATTGCCGGTGAAAATGTGGTCGCCGCGACCGCCGCGATGAATCGCGGCCTCGAAGCCTGCCTGCGCCTGTGCCCGGAGCAGTACTGGTGGGGTTACAGGCGGTTTCGGCGGCAGCCGGAGGGTAGTGCGGATTTTTATAAGGTCGCCTGATGGCGCAGGCCACTACTGAACTGCAATCCAGACTCAGGATTAGCCACTATGTGCTAACAGCGGTCCCTGACGATTGGTCGACTCAGCACGCCTGCCTTCAGCCGCGGATTTGACGACGCGAAACGATGGCAAATCCGCGGCTGAAGGCATGGTTGGGTGGCAACATGGCTAGAACCCTTGAACGGCCTCCACAAGTTGACCGAATTCGTTGAAGCGTAGACCAAGGCGACCAACCCACAAATAGCCCTCTTTCTCAAATGGCTCAGAAGAAGGCCAAGCTTTTTGTGCTGCAGCGACAACAACCGAGCGCGATGCGCCATGACCCGCCGAGGCATTGATGGTGGCTAACGCCTGCGCCATGCCCTGCTGGCATTCTTCGAGGGATACACCCTGATACGTGAATGAGACGCCAGCATCGAGCATCCGATAAGCCCACCATGCATTTGATGCGATGAGCGCAACACCGAGAAGCGTGATAGCGACCTTGGATTTACTCACTGCTGTTTCTCTGTCACCCAACGCTGGTGCTCAGGGGCGGCCACGGCACGCCGAAGCGAAGCCGTGGCCGCCCCGCTGGAGCGCGTTGTTTGATGTCGCTCCAAAAGCTTAACCGTACTTTTTTACGGCCTGTTCGATGGCCGGGCCTGCTTTCTGTAAGTCCTCCGGGACCATCACTGGATGGATCTCAACATTGGCATTGAAGGCGAGGAACCAGGGCTCAGCAATCGCTGGAATCTGCGAGGCGTCTTGAATATTCAGAAAGACAAACGCCGTCCTTTGCCCCTGATCATCAGTGAAATACACCGCTTCAGGTTTCAAGTCTGCGAGGATGGACTGGATTGTCGCACCCAATTTGCCGCCCTTAGCTGCGGCGTTTCCCGCGTCAACGGGAATATTAACTTTCAGTAAAAAGCGCATTACGTTACCTTCCTCGATGTTGTTGCACACAAAACAAGCCATCTAACGCTCCGGCTCAGTGGCGCACCGCCCACGCGGTGGATCGTCCGCTGCAACCGATGGTTAAGCGCTTCAACTTGCTCCCCAGCTATGGGGTGAACTCGACCAACATCCGCATCGTCTCGACCTTCAAGCCGTCCTCCCGCATCGCTTGCTTGCCTTCGTCGGATTCGAGCAATTCCTGAAATTTCCCCATATCAGGAATCTCAGCCATAACGCCCGTCGCATTGGCGTTGTTGGGGTCACGGAAGTTTCGGCACGTGATTCCAATTTTCCCAAACATCTCATGTCGGCTCCCGGGACCTTTCTTCCAGGCTTTAGCCCACACAGCACCATCCTGAACTTCGTGAAATATGATTGCAGTTGTCATTGCTAACTCCTCTCGTTTTGTGTTTATGGTTAGTTTTCTTAAGCAGCGGCTTTAGGGTGTCTAACGCCCAAATTAACCTGCGGACCCGCCGGAGGCGGGGCCGTCGGGTTGAATACCTGGTTCGGCCTTGCCTGGGCTGCCCAAGGTTTGGCGAATAAGTGCTTTGGTACGTTGATCGGGATGACTCTCCGCAAGCGATATTAGAGCTTCTCGGACAGCAGCGTCGCTCGCCACGTACTCAGCAAAGTGCAACCCTGCTTCTTGTTCTTCAGAGCCGATGTCAGCGTGGAGCAGGTGCGTCACGCCTGACGCGTACTGTGCTGGGCTACTAACGATCGACATTTGCACTGCATCGTCAAAGCCGCTGGGACCTTGCGTAGAAATCATGTAGTACATGTTCAGCTGCTTGGCACGAACTGGAGCCTCGTAGGCCGTTGGGACCAGTAAGCAGCTACAGCCGAGGAGCTTTGCAAGCAACCTGCAAACAGTGGGCACTCCGAACGTGAAACTCTGCTTTCTCAATTTGGTGCGCCCGGAGAGACTACTTCGGCGCTCCGCACCTCACCCTTCGGGCCGTCACCGCGATGCGGTGACGTTCAATTCGTCTGCGACGAATTGTCGAACTGGGCATGGTTTGTCGGGAGTTCGAGTGCTCCCCCTGCAAACAGTGGGCACTCCGAACGTGAAACTCTGCTTTCTCAATTTGGTGCGCCCGGAGAGACTCGAACTCCCGACCCTCTGGTTCGAAGCCAGATGCTCTATCCAACTGAGCTACGGGCGCAATCAGGTGCGGGATGGTAGCAGCTCGGCGGCCACCTGAAAGGCCCGCCTCGCAATCCAATCAGAAACGCCGCCGCGGATTGTCCGCGGCGGCGCGTTACTTCAACCACTCGTGTACCGAACCTCAGTTGCTGGCGCAGCTGGTCGAGCCGGGATAGCGGCCTTCGTCGGGGCGCACGACATCCCGTATCCATTGATCGATCAGCGCGTGGCCTTCGACGTCGACCACGCTGCGCGCGATCGGTGGCATGCGCGCGGCCGGCACGGTCGCTTCCGGACCGGTGCGGAACACGACGATCGAGTCGGTCGATGCGCCGGGATGGATGTCATAGACCCGCCCGCCATTGCCGACGGTGCCGGTCGCAGTCGGCCGCTTGCAGATACCGTAGCTACCGTCGACGGGGCGGAACACATCGAGATAGAAGCCGGTATTGGAGGCGAAGCCGCGGGCGTTGTGGCAATGCGCGCAGTTCACTTCCAGATAGGCGCGCGCACGCGCTTCGACGTCGTCGCCGCTGCCGACGGCAAAGCCCGCGTCCCCCGGCTTGTTGAATGTCGGCACACGCTCAACCCCCGCGGCGATCTGCGTCTGCGGATCGACCGCGAGATTGGTCGGGCAGCCCGCCATCAAACCGCGACTGCACCAGTACTGGATCTGATTCTGACCCAGCACTTCATGCCGGCCCTGGTCGGTGACGATGTTCGACTCCGAACGATACGGCCGGTTCAGGTTGCGGATCTTCGGCCCGATCGGCGCTGACCCGGTGTCGAGGTCTTCGTTGGCGTGGCAGCTCAAGCACTGGTTGGCGTTGGGGATCAGATAGCTCGACGTCGAGCCGGAATGCCGCTGGCCGGAGTCGACGTCCGTCGTGTCCCAGGACACCGAAGCGGTGCCGCCGCCCATGGCCAGCTTGGCAACGCGTTTGCCGGTAGCCGCGTCCGTCTCCCAGCGATACGGCACGCCGTCCCAGCGCGCCTGGCCCTTGGAGTTGACGCGCTTGATCAGCAGGCGCGTCTCGACCGGGTTCAGCGTGCCGGTGCCGTCGTTGGCGAAGGCAAAGGTCTTGGCAATGATGGTGCCGACCGGGAACGTGATCGTGGCGTTGGGGCCGTCGGTCTGGCCATCGTGGTACACCGCCGTCGTCCCCGGAGGCAGGAAGGCGACGCGATATTTCACTGCGTAGTCCGAGAACAGCTTGGTGTTGAGCACGAACGGCACGCCGTCACCGCGCGGGGTGCTGGTCGGATCCTCGGCATCCCCGAACAGGTGGTACTGATCCAGCGTCGGGCAATTGACCTTGGCCGCGCCGAAGTTGACCTCGCCCGAGTCGACATTCGCCTCGCACAGCTCTTTGATCTGAGCCTCGCTCGGCGCCGGATCGTAGTCGCCACTGCGCGTGAACGGCGGAATCACCACCGGCGGCAATAGATCGAGGTTACGTCCGTACTGCGCAACGCATTTGTGTGGCGTGATGTCGAAGCTCGACGGAAGTTCCAGCAATGCCGCAGGGTCGAGTGCCGTCAGCACCGTCAGCAGCGATGCCGGATTCGCCGGATCGATATTGCTGTTGACCACCGCTTCAAGCCCTTTGGTGCCGTGGAAGTTGGCGTAGGTCAGGCTGTCGCTGGAGAAGTCGTTGTCGGCATCGATGCACGAGAACCAGTCCGGCATCTTGCGCGGCGCACCTTCGGCCGCGGTGTTGAACTTGTAGGCGTTGTAGTGGCACGTCGGATTCGGAATATCGTTGCCGAGCTGCGGCTTGCCGCGGCCATCTGACGGCACCGGATTGTTGTTGGCGTCAACCGGATACGGGCAATCGGCGTCATAGGTGTCGAGCAGACCGTCCCAGATGATGTGTGCGCCGCGGAAGCCGGTCAGACCCGCTGCTGCACAGGTCGCCAGATTGGTCGGCAGCAGGCAGGCCAGCTGGTTCTTCACGCCGACCAGCGCCGGCAGCAGCTTGGCGAGATCCTGACTCTGCAGGTTGCCGGTCGTCGGCAGCGGCAGGCTGTTGCCGTTGTTGACGAACTTGTTGCGGTAGATGTGCAGACCTTCGGTGTACCAGTCGATGCGCTTCTCGTCCGGCCGGCCGGCGCCCTCGGGGAACAGCTCGTAGCTGGCGTGGATGATGCCGGCAGTGTTGTTGTCGCGGAACTCGTTGTCGAAGATGTCGATGCGGTCGTACGACAGTGTGATCATGCCGCTGCCCGGCGGCACATTGCCGACGAACCCACCCGAGGTGAAGTTGTAGGTGTTGTTCATGCGCGAGACGTTGCCGTACATGCGCGAACGGTCGCCGTACTGGCGCAGCCCGTCGAGGTCGTAGATCAGGAAGCCGCCGGTATTGCACTCGGCAACGTTGTTGGCGTACTCGCCGCCCTGCACGTTCTCGATCTCGAAGCCGAACACGTTGAAGGCCGAGCGGCTGTTGCGGATGATCGCGTTGTTGGTCTGGCCCACATAGATGCCGGCATCCGATGCGCCGATCGACTCGGACTCTTCAATCAGGATGTTCTCGGAACCCACCGGGTAGATGCCGTAGCGGCCCGACTTCGGGCTGACGGTGTAGTCAGGTGAGGTCGTATCCCCCAGGAAGTTCTCCGGCGCATTCGGATCCTGTGTCGCCGGATCGGTGCATTGCACCTCAAGCCGGTTGGCGAAATTTGATGCCGTGATCGGATCGGCGCTCTCGCGGCCACCGCCCGAAGACCAGATCGCGCGCACCCGCTTCAGCGTCGCGTGATTCACGCCGCGCAGCTCGATACCGTTGCCACCCGTGTCGAGCACGGTCAGATCCTGCACCGTCAGTCCGTGCACATTGACCGCGAGGATGCCTTCCGGCGCGTTGTTGCCCTTGAACGACAGCACAGTGCCGTCCTTGCCGCAGCCTTTGATCAACACGTCTTCGGTGTTGGTCAGCTGCAGGGTGGAACTCAGGTCGAAGAAGCCGCAGCTGAACTCGATGACGTCGCCCGGCGCGGCCTGGATCATCGCACCGACCATATCGGTGGTCGCCGATGCACCTGGAACGATGCGGAAGGTACGCCCTTCACCGCTCGATCCCGATCCGCCCGGACCGACCCCACCTCCGCTGCCGTTGCCTCCGCCACTGCCACAGCCGGCAATCGTCAAAAGGCACAGCCCTGCCAGCGCCGGGACAACAGCGCTTGGACGCATCTTCATCAGCGACATGAGTTCTCTCCTCGTTCCGCAGAGCGGCACTTCCGGCCGCTTTTTGTGTGATTTTTTGCAATTCTAGACCGCAATCGGGCGTCACACCCTAGTAGAAATTGCCCTGAGTGTGCTGACTCAACGGTTCGCATGCCCCGCTGCCACGGCAGCATTGCAAATCCACTGACTCGCCCATATACCCCATGGAGTACTGATGCAGATCATCGCGGGCACATACCGCGAGTGCCACGATGATCATCGTGGAAGCACCCTGCCCCGGGATCCGCTGCAGTTGTTCCAGCCGGTGAATCGCGCTGGGCCGCAGCTGGGTCCGGCCGTTGTGATTAAAGAGGATGAACCATGATGAAACCGAATCATCGAGGCCCGCTGCACACGGGCATTCGCACCACCACGCTGGTTGCCACCGGGCTCTGCCTGAGCCTGCTCGCGGCCTGTGGCAGCGGCAATGGCGGCGGCCCGCGCATTGGCCCGGATGGGTCGACGCCGATCAACCTGGCCTGCCAGCTCAACCAGATCGACGCCCTGCCACTGGAGGCACTGTCGACGGCCGAAAGCGACAGCATTGTCTTCATGCGTGAGGAAGAGAAGCTGGCGCGCGATGTCTATCTGACACTCGGCAACCTCTGGGCCCCGCCGATCTTCGACAACATTGCGGATAGCGAGGAAACGCACATGGATGCGGTCAAGCTGTTGCTCGATCGCTACCAGCTGGCTGACCCGGCGGACGGCAATGGCGTCGGCGAGTTCACCAACACCGATCTGCAGACGCTCTACGACCAGCTCGCCCAGCGCGGCGCCACCAGTCTGATCGAGGCCCTGACCGTGGGCGCGCTGATCGAAGACCTGGATATCTACGACCTGCAGAACCAGCTCGACACCATCGTCGACAACCAGGACATCGCCAAGGTCTGGGCCAACCTGCAGAAAGGCTCACGCAATCATCTGCGCTCGTTCGCGTCGCGGCTGCTGGACTACGGCGTCACCTACGTTCCGCAGTACATCACCCAGGACGAATACGACGCCATCATCAACAGCGACTACGAAACCGGCGGCTGCTGAACGGCCCTTCAACCTAAAGCCCTGTAACGCAAAACGCCCCTGCCAATACAGGGGCGTTTTTTTGACCTCAAGGTATCGGCGCCGCTGCGGTCCTGCCGCTAACCGCAGCGCTGCGTTGGTGAGACTTCAGGCGGTCGTCATCGCCACGCCGCGGCGATCCGGGTAGCGCTGCTCGACCCAGTCCGGATGCTTCCAGAGGATGCGCAGATCGCGGCAGGTCCAGACATCACGCCACATCGCGAACCACTCGTCGAGGTTCAGCCGCAGCGGATTGAGCGTCGTCGGCTGACGATTGGTGATGCCGTACTCGATGCGTCCGGCGTCGCGCTCGTCCACAAAGGAGCCGAACAGACGATCCCAGATGATCAGCACACCGCCGAAGTTGGTATCGATCTGCGCCGGGTTGCGGCCGTGATGCACGCGGTGATGCGACGGCGTGTTGAAGATCGCCTCGTACCAGGCCGGCATGCGCTTGACGACTTCGGTGTGGATGAAGAACTGATAGAACAGATTCAGTTCGATCGCGACGACCACGGAAAGCTTGTCGAAGCCGATCAGCGCCAGCGGCAACCACCACAGAATTGCCAGACCGCTCAGATCGAACAGAAAGTTCTGCCGCAACGCCGTCGACAGATTGAAGCGCGTTGAACTGTGGTGCGTGACGTGGGAGCACCACGCGTAGCGCAGCTTGTGCATCGCCACATGCAGACCGTAGAAGATCAGGTCGGTCACCACGAACAGCAGCGCGATCATCGCCCACTTGTTTTCGGGTGTGTACTGCAGGCCGAAGGCACGGATGTGGTCGTAAAAATGCGTGACGAATACCGCGACCACGACACCGTCGAACATCTTGTACATGAACCCGGTGGCGATGTTGGCGAACACCTCACGGGTCTGATAGGCCTCAGGCCGATGCTTGCGGATCCAGTACCAGCGCTCAATCAGGATCAGGCCGAGAAACGCACTACCGGCGATCAGCACAAAGCCAAGCGCGTGAAGTATGTCTTCCATGCCGTACAACTCCGAGTCGTGGGAATGATGAAACTGTAGGGATTGCGAGCCTGAGTATATTGACAATACGTGCCATATAATTAGCAATCCATGCCAAGCGGATCTGCGATCCGTATTTCCGGAGCCGACCCATGAACTCCAGCAGCGGCGGACCGATCCGCGTCACCGGCGCCTGGACCGGCCTGCTCAGCGACTGGCTCGATCGCGAACAGCTCGCCGCACCAGCGATTCGCGCACGGCTGGCGCGCTACGCGCCGGACGATCCGGTGCCCGTCCGCGACTGGCGCATGCTGCTCGAACAGGCCACGCAGCTGCGGCCTGCGCTGGAAGCACCGGGGCTGGTCATTGGCTCAGGCGTCATGCCGCACCATGTCGGCGTACTCGGCTACCTGGTACTGGCGAGCGACACGCTCGCCGAAGCGATGGCGGCCTACCAGCGCTACGAGCGCCTGTTCTACGGCATCAACATCGCTGAAGTGCGGATCACGCACGACCAGGCACAACTGCGCTGGGTACCCACCGAGACCGGACCGATTGCCGACGAGACCGCGATCGCCGCACTGGTGACGTTCATCCAGCGCCAGAGTCTCAACAACGCGCCACCGTCACGCGTCTGCTTCGTCCACACCGCCAGCGTCGCCCACGCCCGCGCCTGTGAAGACTTCTTCAGGTGCCCGGTCGAGTTCGGCAGCAGTCACACCGTGGTGCAGTTTCCAACCGCGCTGCTGGCGACGCCGATGCGGCATCACGAACCGGGTCTGCGCGCGCTGCTTGACCGCCAGGCGCAGGCGCTACTGAAGGCACTGCCTGACTCGAACGCCTTCGATCAGGCGGTACAGCAGGTACTGTTGCGCCAGCTGCCGGACGGCAACGTCCACATCGACAAGGTCGCAAGTGCGCTGCACCAGTCAACACGCACACTGCAGCGACGCCTCGCCGACAGCGGCATGACCTGGCAGCAACTGCTGGATCGCACCCGCGAGCAGCTCGCACGCCAGTACCTGCACGACCGGGGTCTGTCGCTGGCGGAAATCGCGCTGCTGCTCGGCTACAGCGAGCAAAGCACCTTCATCCGCGCATTCCGCCGCTGGGTCGGCACCACGCCCCTGGCGTTCCGGCGCAAGGCCCCCGCCTGACGCCTCCGCTGCGCCGCAACGGGCGATCCAATGCGCCGCAGCAGTCAGAGGGGGGTCAAAGCGGTTACGATCGCGCTCTCCCGGCGACACGCCGCCCTACTCCAATCGAGAACTTCCGATGAGCCATCAGCACATCTGCATGACCCAATCGTTCACCGCGCCGGTTGAATCGGTCTTCAACGCGCTGGCCGATCATGATGGCCTCGGCAGCATCCTGGGCGTGCCGGTCAAGCGGCTGCAGTCCGGTGTTGATGACATCAACGGCGTCGGCTCGGTCCGCCGCATCGGCCCCGGCCCCATCGCCACCCAGGAAACCGTGACCGCCTTCGAGCCCGGCAAGAAGATCGCTTATCGCATCACCCGTTTTGGCGGCCCGATCGTCAATCACCATGGTCAGGTGAAGTTCGCCAGGACCGACGCCGGTTGCGATGTCACCTGGGACATTCACTTCGACACCAAGCCGGCGTTTCTCGGCCCGCTGCTGCACAAGGTGCTCAAAGGCGCAATCAGCCGCGGATTGAGCAAGCTTTCCCAGCGTCTGTCCTGAGCGGCGGCGCAACGCGCTGCTGCTGCGTCCACGCCGGGATTGCGCGATTTCGATCCGGCACTCGATTGGCAAGCGGATTGTGACCGTCCATCCGGAAATGTGAACCCTTCAGCCCCGCGGGTGCCACCGCGGGGCTGAAGGACATCCAGGATGGACTGTGGTCTGATCGGCTTGGAGGACGAATCGAAATGATTTCCGGTGCAACTTCCACGGCAGTCTCCAGCATCTACTCCGGCCTCAAGCAGTTCGATGCGGCTGCACAGGCCGTCGCCAGCGGCGGCGTCAGCGACAACCGGGAGCTGACCGAAGCACTGGTCTCAGGCCAGCAGGCCCGTCAGCAGATCGAGGCTTCGGCCAAGGTGCTGAGCACGGCCGACGAGACGCTCGGCACGCTCATCGACCGCTTTGCCTGATCCGCAAGCGGATACCGCTTGCTTCCGCTCGAGCCGCTACGGCTCAAGGCCCATCATGGGCAGGAAGTGGCGCGCAACGGCACTCGCGCCATGACGCGTCACCCAGCCAATACCCCTTGAATCATCATTCGCAGCGCTGCGTGCAGCGGAGCTCACGGAAACGTCCGCCACGCGCCTGGGCAGTATCGCGATGGGATCCACTACGGTCATCTGTCCACCGGTGACAAGCAAACGTCCGGAAATGACAAGCCGCAGTCGCCCCGCACCCTGAGCATGTCGATCTGACGCTGGAGACATCCGGCCACTCCAAGGATCGAACATGAAAGCTGTTGTGTGCCAGAACACCGTACTGTCCGTCGTCGATCTGCCCGAACCCACCCCCGGCCCCGGCCAGGTTCTGGTCTCGGTCGAGCGCTGCGGCATCTGCGGATCCGACCTGCACATTCGCCATCACTGTGATCCGATGAAGGCGTTGCTCGACAAGGTCGGCTTCGGCCGCATGATGCCCGCCAGTACGGACCCATTGGTGTTCGGCCATGAGCTGTGCTGTGAAGTGCTCGACTTCGGTCCGGGCTGCGACCGGAAGATTCCGAAAGGCACGCGCGTGGTCGGTCAGCCGGTGCTGCGCGTGGGTGGTGACATCCACCTGTCCGGACTTTCGCCGATCGCTACCGGCGGCTACGCCGAGCGCATGCTGATGCAGGAGTCGGCACTGGTTCCGGTTCCGAACGGTCTGTCGCCGGACATGGCCGCATTGACCGAGCCAATGGCGGTTGCCTGGCATGCGGTGCGTCGCAGCGAAATTGCCAGGAAGGACGTCGCCATCGTCATCGGCTGCGGGCCCGTCGGGCTTGCAGTGATCTGTCTGCTCAAGGCTCAGGGCGTCGGCACCGTGGTCGCCAGCGATTTCTCGCAAGGCCGCCGTGCGCTCGCCCGTCGCTGCGGAGCGGATGTCGTGATCAACCCGTCGGAAGGCTCGCCCTACGCGCCACGTCCGGGTGAGGACTTCATGCGCGATCTGCCGGCGCTGCTGGAGCTGTCCGTCGGCACGCGCGAGAAACTCGGCAAACTACCCATCCCCTGGCACGTCACCTGGCGCCTTGCTGAAAAGCTTGGCGCCGCGGCGCCGAAACGGCCGGTGATCTTCGAGTGCGTCGGCGTGCCCGGCATCGTGCAGCAGATCATCGACGGCGCGCCGCTGATGTCGCGCATCATCGTCGCCGGCGTCTGCATGCAGATCGACCGCTACGAACCCGCACTGGCGATCCACAAGGAGATCGACCTGCGCTTCGTGTTCGGACACTCACCGCTCGAATACCGCGACACGCTGCAGATGATCGCCGAAGGCAAGGTCAGCTGCGCTCCGATGATCACCGGCGTCGTCGGTCTTGGCGGCGTCAGCGGTGCCTTCGAGGCATTGAAGGACCCGGAGACTCACGCCAAGATTCTGATTGATCCCCGCATCGCCCTGAACAACTCTGCGATCACGCCCGCCGCGTTCGGCCGGGCCTGAGGAACACCATGGACTTCGCCCGCAAAACCCTGCAGATCAACGGCTTCGCCATGAACGTCATCGACGTCGGTGAAGGTGAACCGGTGCTGCTGGTCCACGGCTTTCCCGATACACAGTCCGTCTGGCGCCATCAGATTCCTGCCCTGGTCGCGGCCGGCTATCGTGTGATCGCGCCGGACACGCGCGGCTGTGGAGACAGCAGCCTGATGCCGAAGGTGTCCGACTATCACATCAGCCACCTGATTGCCGATCTCGCCGCACTGCTCGACGCACTGAAGATCGACAAGGTCAAGCTCGTCGGTCACGACTGGGGGGCGGTCATCAGCTGGCAGTTCGTCATGGCCCACCCCGATCGCGTGGAACGTTATGTTGCGCTCTCGGTCGGCCATCCCAGCGCCTATGGCGGCGGCGGCCTCGAACAGAAGCTCAAGGGCTACTACGTTGTGCTGTTCCAGCTGCGCGGCTTCGCCGAATGGCTGCTCAAGGTGGGCAACTGGTCCTGCTTTCGATGGTTCACCGGCTTTGCCGGCGAATTCCCGCACTGGCACAAGGCCCTGAGCCGCCCCGGCCGACTGACGGCCGGCATCAACTACTACCGCGCCAATCTCGGCCTGATCCTGCCGCGCAAATACCCGCGCGTCTGCGTCCCCGTCATCGGTATCTACTCTGATGGCGACCGCTTCCTGACCGAAGGACAGATGACCTCCAGCGCGCAGTACTGCGATGCCGGGTTCCGATATCGGCGCATCGAAGGTGCGAATCACTGGATGCAGCTGGACGCGCCGGAAAAGGTTACGCCAGCGATTCTGGAGGCATTGCATTCCACTTGAACCCGTGGGTGGCCATGTGTCGCGCCCTGCGTCACCGGCAGTGATCCCGCCAACATGACCTGCATCAAGGCGCGCCTGGCCGATCTCCATTCTGATAGTGGAATAAACCCGCGTTAGAGCAGGTGCGAGATGGAGAGAGTCAAATCACTGGACGCGGCATGGCTGTATCTGGAATCGCCAGAGACGCCCATGCACGTGGGATGCCTGCAGATATTTGCGCTGCCGCGCGGTGCCGGACGCACCTACGTGAAGAAGCTGGTCGAAATCGCGCGAACGATCACGCAGCTGGAACCGCCGTTTTCTCTTAAGCGACACCACTCCGCGCTCGGCGCGGTGCTGCCCTCCTGGGAGGAAGAAACGCAGCCGGACATGACCCACCATGTGCCGCATCACGCACTGCCGGAACCCGGTGATGCACGCGAGCTGGAAAACCTGGTCGCGCGCCTGCAGAGCGATGAACTCGATACTGCGCGGCCGCTGTGGGAATGCCACATCATCGAAGGCCTGGCCGACCATCGCTTTGCCATCTTCACCAAGATCCATCATTCGTTGCTGGACGGCGTCGGCGGCATGCGCCTGCTCGAAACCATGCTGACAACGAGCCCGAAGGACCGCGGCCTGCCCGCGTTGTGGTCACGACATCCGGAGCATCACCGCTCCGCGACGCGTGATGACGGCGAGCACACGCCGGGCGCTGTTATCGAACATGTACTGCACTTTGCCGCGACCCAGCTGCATGCGATGCAGGGGCTGTATCGCACGGCCAAGGCCTTCGGCAAGGCGGCACTCGACCCGAAGTCATCACCGCTGGCGTCGCCGTACACGGCGCCGAAGTCGATGCTGAACGTACCGATATCGCAGCAGCATCGGCTGGCAACGCTGGATATTTCGCTGACCCGGGTGCGCCGCCTGGGCAAGCGCGCGGGCGTCACGGTCAACGATGTATTTCTGGCGATGTGTTCCGGCGCCCTGCGCCGCTACCTGATGGAACACGACGCACTGCCGACGCAACCGCTGGTGGCAGGCCTGCCGGTGTCCCTCAGACCCGCCGGCGACACCACCGTCGGCACGCTGGTGACCTTCATCCTGTCGACGCTGGGCACCGATCTCGACGACCCGGTCGAGCGCCTGATGGCGATCCATCGCTCGACGCTTGCGGCCAAGCATCAGCTGCAGCAGCTCGATCGCGCAGCGCTGACCGAGTACACCCTGCTGCTGATGGCGCCTTTCATCGTCAAGCTGCTGTCCGGCATGGGCGCGACCGGCCATCCGATTTTCAATCTGGTGATCTCGAACGTTCCCGGCCCGAGCCGTCCGCTTTACTACAACGGCGCGCGCCTCACTGCCATGTATCCGACATCGATCGTCACCCATGGACAGGCGCTGAACATCACCGTGCTGTCGTACGCACGGCGCCTCAATGTCGGCTTCACCGCGTGCGGCCATTCGGTGCCGCACCCGGAACGGATTGCGCAATATGCCGTGGAGGCGCTGGAGGAGCTTGAATCGAAGCTGCAGCCACGTCGACGGCACGCAGCCTGATCCCGCGCGCAGGACTGCCGCTCTGAAACAGTCCTGTGCTGCGAAACCTCGGCGTTTACATCGAGATCGATCCCTTGCGGAAATCGCTACCACCGAGCAAGGCATTGACCAGCACCGGTTGACCGGCGCGCGCCAGTTCGCGAGCGGACCGCAGCACCGCGGCTGACTCGCCGTCATTGCGGATCACCAGGCCCTTTGCGCCCAGGCCTTCGGCTGCGGCGTGGTAGTCGCTGGGGCGCAGCGGACAACCGACATCATCCTTGAGCACCTCAACCTGCTCGCGAGCGATCTGCGACCAGCAGGCGTCGTTGCCCACGACCGCAACCAGACCGATACCGTGGCGCACAAAGGTGTCGAACTCCATCAGGCTGTAGCCGAGCGCGCCGTCGCCGAACAGCGTCCACAGTTCGGTCTCCGGCCGGCACAGCTTGGCCGCCAGCGCGAAGCCCGCACCGACGCCCAGCGTGCCGAATACGCCAGGATCGAGCCAGCTCAGGGCGTCCCTCGGGCTGAGGATGTAGGACGCGGTCGCCACAAAATCTCCGCCGTCGGCAACGATCATGCTGTCGTCGGCAAGCTCTCCATCAATCTGCTTGCACAGCGCCAGCGGATTCACGCCGCTGTCCGACGGCACCGCCTGCGCGCTGATTTCAGATTCACGCTGCGTATCACGTTCGCGCAGCTCGCCGAACCACGGAGTGCGGTCCGGCACCGACGCCGGCGCGGCTTGCGCGACGGCGCGCAGGAACGCTGAAGCATCGGTCACCGCGCCGACCTGCGGGCGGCGATTGAGGCGCAGATCGTGCCGGTTGCGATTGACCGCGACCACCGGAGTGCGTGGACGGATGTGCGCGCCGTAATCGAGCCGGAAGTCGCAGGGCACGCCGGCAAGGATCACCAGATCGGCCGCACGCAACGCGTCTCGGCGCTTGTGCCGCATCTGCAACGGATGATTCGCGCCGAGCAGGCCGCGCGCCATGCCTGACAGATACACCGGAATGCCGAGCTGTTCCACCGCTGCGCGCAAGGCGCTGACGGCGCCGACATCCAGCATGGCCTGACTGCCGATCACCATCAGCGGCCGTTGCGCAGTGGCGATGCGCTGCGCCGCAGCAGCGACATCGGACGGCTGCGGACTCGGCGGCGTGATCGTTTCCGCCACCTCGGACGGCGCGTGCACCTGGGCAAACTGACGATTCAGGTGCAATCGAAGATACGCCGCAATGGCGTGTTCACCGATGCCGGCACCGGGGCGCGGGGTGGACTTGGCGACGTACCACTGGCGCACCAGCGCCTCGTCGTACAGCAGGTCCACCGGGCATTCGAGAAACACCGGGCCGGGCGTGCCCTCCGCCGCAACGCGCAGCGCGCGACGCAGCAGCGGCTCCAGATCGCGCACCCGTTTGGCCTGTGCGGCCCACTTCACGCTGGAGCGGATCAACGACATCTGGTCGATGTCCTGCAGCGCGCCGCGCCCACGCAATACCGTGGCCGTCGCGCCGCCCAGCAGCACCAGCGGCGATTGCGCCAGGCGCGCGTTCTGCACCGCCGTCAGTGTGTTGGTGAGGCCCGGACCCGCGGTCACCGCGGCAACACCGGGAATCCCGGTCAGCCGAGCAACCGCGTCTGCCGCAAATACCGCGGTGGCTTCGTGCCGCGTGTCGACCACGCGGATCCCCTGCGCCTTGCAGCCCACCAGGATGGGCGAGATGTGTCCGCCGCAAAGCGTGAACAGAAAACGCACGCCCTGCGCTCGCAGGACGCGCCCGATGATTTCGCCCCCATTCATTGATTATTTCCTCTCGGTACGCTGCCGTAGCATGCGTAGCCCCCACCCGTCCGACCTTGATCCAGATCATCCCGTGCGGATACGGAGGTTTGAGAGGCGGAAATCCTCGGCGCACTGAAGCGATCAGATCGCCGTTGCCGCGAGCGAGAGCCCTAGGACAGCAAGGCCCCCAGCCATCCCAGCCCCAGGAATAGCGCCAGCAAGATACCGCCTGCGAGCCAGCGCCACTCCGGGAAGGTCAGATCCGTCGATACCGGCACCAGAACGACCTGCTGTGCCATGAACTTGTACGGCATGTACGGCAGGTAATTGGGATGCGTCACCAGCTTGAAGAACGTGCGCCGGCTCGGGTACCGCATCATGATGATCCGGCTCCACTCGTCCAGTTCGCGACCGGCGGCATGAATGTCATGGCGGGATGTCTTGCCACCGATCATCAGCGTGTTTCGCCCCTGTGCCGAACCCGCCATCATTGGATAGGCTCCGAGGCTGAGCGCCAGGGGTACGACATTGTTTTCGTAGTGTGCATTAGCGTCCTGAGGCGCGCCCTGAAACTCCGGCGCCCCTGGAAAGCGCCGCAGTTCCTCGTGATAGCGCATCAGATTGAGCATGTAGATCGGCTTGCCGTCATCGGACGCGGCCCACTCACGCAGACGTGCCTGCATGTCGGCCTTCTCAGCCGCCGGCAGCGTGGTCGCTGCCACCTTGGCCAGATAGCCGTCGAGTTCTTCCGGCGTAATGGCCCCACGCACCAGCCCGGGCACCTGCCACAGCCACACCGCGGCGAAGGCCAGCAGACAGACAGCGCCGACTATGAGCATGTAATGACTGGTGAGCATCAAGAACTCCAAATCGTCTAGTAAAAGCCGCCGCTCATCCGCACCACGAGCAACTGACGCCGCCAACGGTTCCGCAGAACCGAGACCCTGCATCCATCCTGTGGGCGACACGCCCTGCAGACTTGTCATCAACGCACTGCAGGTTGTCATTTCCAGACAGTGCGCACGTCGCATCAGGCCAGGCGCGGATCGGGACAGAGCGCATTGCCGCTGCTTCCATCGGAGGCAGCGCAGAATCCACGGCGAGTCACCCCGGGGAAATTCCCCGCGGGCATCGTGCTATCGTTGGGACGCCTCCTGCCCATCAAGCCCGATCGGTAAAAAATCAATGTCAGGGGCTTGCCATTTCCCTACTTTGTGTTGTCATTTCTGGACAGGCAAAGGACCTGGAGGAGAGAACATTGGCAACCCGAGGCGCCCCGCTGCTACCGGCACGTTACTACGTGCTGTTCTGCGATTGGCTGAAATCCGTGGGCGTCAATATCGAACAGCTGCTGAAGCAGTCGCGCATCGATGCGAACGAGTTCTTCGGCCCCGACGCGATGCTGACGCTGGAACAGGTCGACGCGCTGCTGGATCAATCGTTCGAAGCCACCGGCCGGCCTGATCTGGGCTTCGACTGGGGGCGACAGATCAAGCTCAGCTCGCACGACATCCTGGGCTACGCCTTGCTCAGCAGCCCGACGCTGGATTACGCACTGCGATTGAGCTCACGCTTCTATCGCCTGATGACGCCGACCTTCCGCCTGAGCTACCGACGCAATGCCGAAGTCGCGGAAATGGAGTTCAGCCCGGTCATGTCGATGAAGCCGCAGACACTGCGTTTTCATATCGAAGGGATCTCGGTCTCGGTACATGACCAGGTGAGAATCCTGCTCGGCGGCACCATGCCACCGTACGACTACTACGTCTCGATCGCGCAGCCGGCCTATCACCAACGCTATCGCGAGCTGAACCCGGCGCGCTGGCACTTCGAGGCGCAGCAGACTCCCGGCATGCGTGTTGCGCTGAGCGCCAATCTGGTTGACCGGACGCTGGAAATGTCGGACCGGACGGCTTTGCAGATGGCGGAGTCGCGCTGCGAGGCCTTGCTGGAGCATGTCAGCCAGGGCTCAGGACTCGCCGACTGGGTGACGATGATGCTGCACGAAGCCCGCGACGGCATGCCCACGCTGGACGATCTCGCGCACATCCTGCACATCACCTCGCGCACGCTGGACCGCCGCCTGCGCAAGGAGGGTCAGCACTTTCTCGACATCGCAAAACAGGTCCGCCACGAAAAGGCGCGCAATCTGCTTGCCGGCGGAAAGATGTCGGTCACCCAGGTCGCGCTGCAATTGGGTTACCAGGATGTCGCCAACTTCACCCGGGCCTTCAAGCGCGACAGTGGCATGAGTCCAACTGAATTCATCAGCGCCGAACGCAAGTAGTCTGGCAGTCCGGAGGCTGCCGCCCTCCGCGTGCGTGATGCTCAGAGGCTGACGGCCCCCATCACGGCCTTGAGCTGGGTGAATTCCTCGATGCCAGCCGCGCCCCACTCGCGCCCGAGACCGGAACGCTTGTAGCCACCGAACGGCGCGTGCAGATCGAGGCCCGCGCCATTGAGGTGAACCATGCCGGTGCGCAAGCGCCGCGCCACGGCACTGGCGCGCTCGATGCTTCCACCCCAGACGTAGCCGGACAGGCCGTACTCGCTGTCATTGGCCATGGCGACCGCTTCGTCTTCACTACGATACGGAATGATCGTCAGCACCGGCCCGAAAATCTCTTCGCGCGCGATCCGCGCCTGATTGTCTGCGGCGACGAAGACGGTCGGCCGCGCGTAATAACCCTGCGTCAGTCCGTCCGGACGGCCCAGCCCGCCGGCCACCAGGGTCGCACCCTCGTCGATGCCGGCAGCGATCAGGGCTTGCACACGCTGAAACTGGCGTGCGTTGGCGATCGGTCCGGTGGTGGTGCGCGCGTCGAGGGGATCGCCCACCACCAGTTGCTGCACGGCCTCGGCAGCAATCTGTTCAACCTCGGCCAGCATTGCCGCCGGCACCAGCATGCGCGACGGCGCGTTACAGCTCTGCCCGCTGTTAATCATCATCTGCAGCACGCCTTGCGTCACCGCCTGCTTCAGCGGCGCGTCCTCCAGGATGATGTTGGCAGACTTTCCGCCCAGCTCCAGTGACACGCGCTTGATCGAGTCAGCACCGTTTCTGGCGACTGCAGCGCCTGCGGCGGTCGAACCGGTGAGCGACACCATGTCGACCTTCGGATGCGTCGCCATGCTCGGCCCGATCTCCGGCCCCATGCCCCAGACCAGGTTGAACACCCCGGCGGGAGCACCGGCTTCGTCGAGAATCTCCGCCAGCAGATGCGCCGACAGCGGCGCCAGATCCGAGGGTTTGAGCACCACGGTACATCCGGCCAGCAAGGCCGGCGCGAGCTTGCAGGCGATCTGGTTCATCGGCCAGTTCCACGGCGTGATCAGCGAGCACACACCGACGGGTTCGCGCAGCAGCACCGTACTGCCCTGCGTGCGCTCCCACTCGAAGTGCTCGGCCAGCGCTGCTGCGATCTGAAAATGCCACAAGCCGATCGGTGCCTGCAGCGTCCTGGAGAGCTGCTCGTAGGGCGCGCCCATCTCGGTCGTGATCGCCAGCGCCATCTCCTCCACGCGGCGCTCGTACACCGCAGCTATACGCTGCAGCAGCGCCAATCGCTCGCTCAGCGGCGTCGCCGCATAGGCCGGAAACGCGCGGTACGCCGCATCGATGGCGCGCTCAAGATCGGCCGCACCGCCCATGTGAACGCTCGCAATTGGCTGCTCCGTCGCCGGATTGATGACCGCGACAGCAGACGCAGCTGCGGTCGAGGCCTGCCACTGGCCGTCGATGTAATGCCGATCGAAAGTACGCATACCGCTGCTCCGTGCAGAGTTGGAATTCAGCAACGATCCGTCAAAGCCGTGCTCAGCTCGCGCCGAGGATCGCGGCGCGATCGTCGGCACCGCCTTCGGGATCGACGCACAGGAACGACGGTACCCCATCCTCGATCGCGTACGAGGGCAGATTGGACTGACTCGAGCACGCCTGCCCGTCGGAGGTGAACTCCCAGTCGCGCAGCCAGGTGACGCGGGTCGGACTCGGATAGGTCACGAAGGTCTTGGTCGCCGGGATGAAGCGGAACCAGCGATCCGACATGTTCGAGGTGATCCAGATGTCTCCGGTGATCGGGTGGACGTTGAGTGCGTACGGCACCTCGTACTCGTTCGGGGCCAGCAGCGGCAGCGGATAGCTTTCGAACTTCTGGGTCCTGGTGTCGTAGCTCATCAAGGCGCTGTCGTCGAATGCGGGAATCCACAGCACCCCGTTCTTGTCGAAGCGTGGACGGCGCGGTCCCTTCAACGGCGTGTCGATTTCGGTCACTTCCTGCGTGACCGGATCGATGCGTCCGATCTTGTTCAGATAGAGCTTGGCGTACCAGATCGATCCGTCGACCGGATTGACGTCGATGCCATAGGGGAAGTTGAGGATCGAGTGACCGAGATTGGCGAACTTGTGCGGCGACAGCTTCAGCTGCAGATCATTGCCCGGGAACCAGGCCGCGAGCTTCATCACCACCGGCAGCGCCATGTCGGTCAGCCAGCGCCAGAAGCCGTTATGCGGCAGGCTGATGACCGTGAAGGTTTCGGTCTTGGGATCGAAACGAACGACTTCATTCGACAGCACCACGGTGAACCAGACGATGTCGTTCTTGTCGACGCGAATCGTATGCGGATACAGGTGCCGGTGCCCCAGCTCATAGACCTTGAACTCGCGCGTCTTCGGGTCGAACGACGCCACCGACGATGACAGTGCGTTGGTGATCCAGAACCGACCATCGCTGGTCTGCGCCAGACTGTGCGGACCGTGCTTGCCGGAGAACACGCCGATCGGCAGCGGAATGCCCGACAGCACACCCCCCGTGGGCAGGTCGATATCCGGTTCATGGAAGGTCTCGATCTTGTTGGTCTTGCGATCAAGGAACCACACCACGTCGTGGCCTTCGTCGGCACCGTACAGATTGTCGTCCTGCCCGACCGCCGCATCGTGAATGAACGACAGTCCGTCGCCGACCAGCCATTCCTCAACCTTGGCGTTTTTCAGTTCGGGACTGACGTCGTAGCTCTGGATCGCCTTGACCGGATCAGGGGTGAATCCGCGCGTCAGCGTTCCGGCGATACCGTTGGCATCCGCGTCTGTCAGCATCGCGAAATAGCCTTCCATGCGCCGGATGGTCGCGCGCCACGCCGTCTCTTCCCGCGGCACGCGCGTCAGCGAGTTGCCCATCTGGTGACAGTAGTTGCACTGGCTGACGAAGGCGGCGCGCAAGTCGGGGTTGTCCCATTGCAGCTTGGTCAGATGCGCTGACGCGGTCAGCGTGTCCGACAGCTTCTGCGGATCGCTGATTTTCTCGACGGTGAAGTCGACCTGCGCGGTCGTCTCACCCTGTACCTCGACGGTTTGCACCTCGTCCTCGAAGTACGGCACCCGCGCCCGCACTGCCAGCACACCGTCGTAGCCGGTGCGGATGGCATAGCTGCCATCTTCGGCAGTGTAGACCGTGGTCTTGCGCTGCTTGTCGGCGTTGAACACCGTCACCAGCGCACCGGACACCGGCGCGCCGGACGCCGTCACCACGTGGCCGGAAAACTGTGCGGCCGGCGCTGCGGGACTGCCGAGCGCAGCAGTCAGGGCAATGCCGGAAAACAACAGGGATCTGAGACGCATGGCGAACTCCTGGAAGACTCAAATGTGAACAGCGGAGGTCTCGACCGCGAGATGCTCTGCGGTGATCCAGCCGGCGCTGCGGACAATGAAACGGACACTGTAATCTGCGGTTTCACGCGCCTTCGGCAACCACCGCGACGCCTCAAACACCTGCGGCAGCCGATCCCGGATTTCGAGCACCACGGCAGCGCCGGCAGCAGACGTTGCAGACGTTGCAGACGCGAGGGTTTGAGCTTTCGATTTCACGGCTGCGACAGTTCACGCGGTCGGCGCAGCTCGGCGACCAGCTCCTGGACGAAATCAGACGATGCGCCCCTGGGCACGGAGAAGATCTGCCGGCCGGCGACATGCGCACGCATCGACGGCGACTCCAGATGCAGGAACATTGCGTCCATCGGGGACAGCTTTCGGGTCACGGCGTGGAACCTTCACGGTGAGATTGACCCATGCATGGTCTGCTTGCGGCGCGCTGCAAACTTGTCATTTGCCGACTTCACCTTGTCATTGTCGGACACGACGACGGACGGCGCCCGCGAACTGAGCCCAAATCACGGCAGTCGGCGCCCAAACGTGCGGCGATTGCACGACAGAACCGCACCTCGACTGTTCTCAATCCAGCGCAGGGACCTTAATGTGTCGCACCAGAACGAGGAGCGGGACCGCGGGTGAGCGAGCACCGGATTCCCATCATTTACAGCCGCATCATTGCCTCGGCCGTCGGCAGGAAGGCGGCCGAGTTGCGTCCTGCGCTTCCCGGGGGGCTTTCTTCGGGCGCGGATGGCTATATGTCCGGCGCGCAGTACGAGGCACTGCTGCGGGCTGCATGCGCGGTCTCCGCAGACCCGCTGATTGCCTTGAAGGCCGGCGCCAATATTCCGTTCAGCGTGCACGGGCCGCTGGGCATCGCCGCCATGTCGAGCGCGACGCTGGGTGATGCCCTGTCGGTGATCGGTCGTTACGCCGCCTTGCGCAGTCCGTTCTGCGCGATGCAGGCCGTGGAAGACAGCGATACCGTGATTTTCTTGTTTCAGATGGATACCAGCCTGCACGATCAGACCGATGCTGCGCTGGATTTCATCCTGTCGACCATCGGCTGTTCGATCTCGAGCCTGATCGCCGAGCCGCTGGCGACATTCCGTCTTGAGCTCAGGCGCAGAAAGCCGGCGCAGGCCCGCGAGTACACCCGGATTCTGGGCTGCGATGTGGTGTTCGGCGCAGCACGGAACGCCTTCGTGATCAGCAAGGACAGCCTGGCGACACCGCTGCTGGGCGCGAATCCGGAAGAGTTCGACAAAGCCCTCGAACGCCTGCGCAGCATGCACCTTCCACAGGGACGCCTGCCGCTGCTGCGCGAACGAGTGATCAATGTTTTCGCGAACCGCAGCGGACATCTGTGTGCTCTGCCCGAGTGCGCACGCTCGCTCGGTATGTCGACACGAACGCTCCAGCGCAAGTTGCGCGCCGAGGGCCTGTCATTCGAAACGCTGCGCGACACCTGGCTGAGCGAGCAGGCGCTGGACTTGCTGCTGCGCGAACACCTGTCGGTGGAAGTCACCGCAACGCTGCTTGGTTACAGCGAGATCGCCAATTTCCGTCGCTCGTTCCGACGCTGGCATGGCGTGGCCCCCGCGGCCTACCGCGCACGCCAGGCCAAGACACGCGCCCGCACTCGCCGGTAGTACCGGTTTCCGGGTCATGGCGCAATATGACCCCCTCGTGGCGCAATATGACCTTACCCAGTCCACGCTGATTTCAGAAACTGGCGGCATACGATTTCTATAAGAGGAGAATCCCGATGGGATCCGCACACCTGTATGCGTTGCGCTCGCCGTCCGTGGTGGTGATCGGCGCCGGCATGACCGGCATCCTGCTGGCAATCAAGCTGCGAGAAGCCGGCGTGACCAATCTGACGATTCTCGAGAAAGCCGATCGTCTCGGCGGCACCTGGCGCGAGAACACCTACCCCGGCGTCGCCTGCGATATCCCGGCGCACATGTACACCTACTCGTTCGAGCCCAACCCGGAGTGGAGCCACCGCTTCGCCCACGGCGACGAAATCCAGGAATACTTCGAACGCGTTGGCCGCAAATACGGCGTAACCAACTCGATCCACTTCAATGAAGCCGTGACGAGTTGCGTGTACGACGCCGGCAAGTGGACGGTCAAGACCAGCAAGGGTCGTCTGGTCGTCGCCGATTTCGTCATCAACAGCACCGGCATCCTGCACCACCCGGCCAAGCCCGATATCAAGGGCATCGAGACCTTCGGTGGCGCGATGTTCCATACCGCCGAGTGGGATCATCAGGTTGATCTGCGCGGCAAGCGCGTCGGAATCATCGGCACCGGTTCGACCGCGGCACAGGTGATACCGGAGGTCGCAAAGATCGCCGGAAAGCTGTCAGTGTTCCAGCGCACGCCGCAGTGGCTGCTACCGCTGGGCAACAAGGACGTTTCCGAACGGGAAAAGGAGAAGCTGCGCAAGAACCCGATCAAACTGCTGCGCCTGCGCAAGTTCTACATGTGGGCGATCAGCCAGCTGCTGACCAAGGCAGTGACCGGACACAAGCTGCAGAACGTCCTGTTCAGCACCATCTGCAAACTGAATCTGAAGCTCAGCGTGCGCGACCGCGCACTGCGCGCGAAGCTGACGCCGAACTACACCGTCGGCTGCAAACGCATCATCGTCAACACCACGTTCTATCCGGCAATCCAGCGCGACAATGTCGAACTGGTCGTTGACCGCATTGATTCCATCAACCCCACGGGGATCAAGACCCGCGATGGCAGGCAGCACGATCTGGACGTGTTGATCCTGTCCACCGGCTTCAACCCGGTTGCGTACATGCGACCGATGGAAGTGATCGGACGCGACGGCCTGCACATCAACGATGCCTGGAAGGACAAGATCCGCACCTATCGCTCGCTGTGCATGCCGGGATTCCCGAACAACTTCCTGATGCTCGGACCGAACTCGCCGATCGGCAACTACTCGGTGATCGAAATGAGCGAAGTCCAGTGCAACTACATCCTGCAGATCATCGAGCGTTGGCGCCGCGCCGAGTTCGACGCGATCGAAGTAACTGAAGCCGCGACCCGGCGCTTCGCCGAAACCATCAAGGCCGGCATGAGCAAGACGGTCTGGGTCGGCGGCTGCCAGAGCTGGTACCTGGACGGCGACGGCGACCCGATCCTGTGGCCCTATACCTGGGACCGCTGGGAGCGCGAAATGGCGACGCCCGAGATGGCTGACTTCACCACGCAGAAGTTCGCCAGCGGCGGCAGCGTGATCGTACCCGAAGAGCGCGTGGCCTCATGAAGGGCAGCCAGGGCTGGCTGCTGTTCTGCACCGGCACTGGAACCCGGCAGCCGAGGCGCAGGGTCGCAGTGAACTGACGGTCCCGCACACGGGGCGTCAGCCAAGCTGGGGGGCTTGAGGCGTCATGGGGAACCTGGCGCCTCAAGCCTGAACAGCTCCCACTCATCAGGGACACCCTTGAGAACGTGCCTGCCGAAGGCGGAGAACGTGTAGCGCGAGCCCAGCAGAATGTCCCGCACCGTGCGCGAGACCACGACTTCGCCCGCACCCGCCTGCGCCATGACGCGTGCGGCAATGTGCACGGCAATGCCGCCGATGCGATCACCCTCGCGCAGCTCAACGTTTCCTGCATGCACACCGGCGCGAATGTTTATTCCGAGCGACGTCACCGCTTCCTGCAGCGCCTGTGCGCAGTCGATTGCACGCTCAGGGCGTTCGAACGTCGACAGCGTCCCGTCCCCTGAGGATTCGACGAATCTCCCTTGGTACAAGGCGACCTGCTCGCGCACTGCGCGATCATGCTTTTCCAGTAGTACCCGCCACTCGCTGTCCCCCTTGTCCGCAGCGCAGCGCGTCGAGTCCACGATGTCCGTGAACAGCACCGTCAACAGCGCACGCTCCGGTTCGGCGCCGTGGCGGCGTCCGGTGACGAACTCCTCGATATGGCCCAGCACGATGTCCGGATTCTCGAAGACCACAATGCCGTCAGAGCCCGGCAGTTCAACGAAGCGTGCGCCGGGAATGTGATCGGCCAGATAGCGTGTCTGTGCCACCGGGATCAGCGAAAAGTTCCGGCGTGCCATCACCAGGGTCGGAACGTGAATCTGCGGCAGCAGGTGTCGTGCATCGAGGTGCGCCTGACTTTCCAGGTTCTCGGCCATCGCAGCCGGCGAGGCAATCGCACGCTGATACTTTGCGCTCCAGCGCATCAGCGCTTCGTCCTGTGCCTGACTGGGAATGAACAGGGCGGACATTTGCGCCGTTCCCCAGTACTTCAGCACGGACGCCTTGATCCGCTCCACCACTTCCGGCGGGAAGCCCTGCGGATAGCCCGGCTTTGCAGTCATGCAGGCCGCCGTGATGCCAAGTATGAGCCCCGAGCAGCGCTCGGGATGACGGCTCACGAACTCGAGAACGGACACCCCGGCGTCCACCGTCAGGGTGCCGAATATGATCGGGGCGCTGGAGCCGGCGGCGTCCAGCACGGCCATACAGTCCTGATCCCAGTGATCCACCGGCGAGAGCCCGCTGTTGCTCGGCGGGTCCGAAAGGCCGGCACCACGACGATCGAACATGATCAGGCGGGAGAAGGACGCCAGTCTGCGGAAGAAGCGTGCAGCGGCAGGTTCTTCCCACATCGTATCCAGATTGCTCCAGAAACCTGTCGTCATCAGCAGATCCCGGGGGCCGTCGCCCAGCACCTGGTAGGCGACTCGGTCGTCACCGACCGTGGCAAAACGGGTTTCGGGTGCGGCGGCCATGGCGTCAGATCCCCGGCGTCAGTGCGTCAAAACGCAGGGGCATCGACGACCGGGCCTCTGTACACCGCACTTCCTGTGCCTGCGCCCAGCGGCGCAGTGCAAGATGGCGCGAAATCCCACGTATGCATCATCTCTCCCCGGAAATTCCACTCGCAGTACCGGCCACATCATCAGCCTGGATCAGCGCGCGCCTGTTGACCCAGGTCAGTCGCGCAGACTTGCGGCGCCGCCGTCGCCCCCAAGCTCGCGGAATGTACACAGCGAGTTCAACGTGAATCACTTGCCGAACGATGTCATGCACGCACCGCACTCGTCCGATCGTGGTATCGCGTGGCCTCCAGGATTAGGCTAGATTAGGTCATAGCTGAGAGAAAGACGCTGCGAACGTCTTCGAGAAGGGCCCGGCCTCAGGCGACCGGCATACACCGAGCAGCACCCAGCAGTGGAGTGTCCACATGCACGCCTATTCCATCGCCTTTGTTCGCCTTGCTGCTCTCGCCGCCTTGATGTCCGCGCAGGCGGCGCACGCCATCAGCTTTGATCTGGACGCCGACGGCGACTGGAAAGGCGTACTCAATACGACGATGACCGCTGGCGCGGCATGGCGGATGCAAAGCCCGTCGTCCCAACTGATCGGCAAGTCCAACCTCGACCCGTCGCTGTGTGCCCATCAGTACCAGTCCTGCCAGGGTCTGTTTCTGACCCAGACCTACCCGGCCACGCACATCGCCGCGTCGCCAGGCATGCTCTCGATGAACGCGGATGACGGCAACCTGAACTACGCCAAGCACGACCTGTTCTCGGGCATCGCCAAAATCACCCAGGACCTCACGCTGACGCTGGGAGACTTCGGCATCTTCGCGAAGTGGCTGTACTTCTACGACTTCGTCAACAATGACTTCACCGAATATCACCCTAACCGGATCACGTCAGAGAATGTGAACGCGGCGGGCTTCCGGAATGACCCGATCTCCAACCGGTATTTCGACCACACGTTCGGTCCGGGCAGCGTCGTCGAGAACCCTCGGAACGACGGAGAGATCCTGCGCCAGGTGGGTGCAGATCTGCAGTTGCTGGACCTGAATTTCTACGGACGGGTCACCCTGCCCGGCGATCGCGAGCTGAGCTTCAAGATCGGCCGGCAGGCAGTGAACTGGGGCGAATCGACGCTGCTGGCAATCAACAGCCTGAACCAGGCGAATCCCGTCAACGCGAACAATCTCTACCGCATCGGCACGCAGGTCGAGGAGCTGTTCACGCCGGTCAACATGGTGTCGCTGAGTACGGAACCCTTTCTCAACAGCACCGTGGAAGTGTTCTACCAGCTCGAATGGAAACCGGTCGAAGCCCCGGCGCCCGGCAGCTATTTCAGCTACTCCGACCTGGGCACCAACAACGCGGTGATGAATGCCAATGTCAGCTTTGGTGGCGCTGCCGAGGACCCGGAGGGTCTGGGTACGTTCCAGGACAATCCTCTGGCGCTGATCACTGACACCACGTCGACGATCCGCCGTATCCGCGACAACACACCCGACGCCTCCGGCCAGTATGGAATCGCGTTCAAGTACTACGCCGAGGATCTGAACAACGGCACCGAGTTCGGGCTGTATTTCATGAACTACCATTCCAGGTTGCCCTACGTCAGCTTCTACGCGTCGCAGCCCTCGTGCGCACGTCGTGAAGGCAACAGCCAGGGCATCGATGCCCGCAATACCATCGAGTTCCTGCAGACCTGCTCGAATCTTCCGGCCGTGGCGATCAGCAGCGCCCGGCAGCAGCTGACCGCAGATGCGGTGAACCTGATTCTGAATAATCCGCAGGTCATCGGCGATCTGGGCGTTGTTGGATCGCTGCTGGGTGATCCGGTCGGTGCACTCGGCGTGCTGCAGGGGCTGCTGCTGGGCGGCGACCCTAACGCGCCACTGTCGGATGCAGTGCCGCTGGACACGGCGATGATCCAGTTCGAGTATCCGGAGAACATCCAGCTGTTCGGGCTCAGCTTCAACACACCGGTCGGCGAATATGCGCTGCAAGGTGAGGTCGCCTATCGGCCACACCAGCCGTTGCAGATCGCCTTGGCTGACCTGTCGTTTGCAGCCTACGGCCCCACCCTGACCCGCTGTCACGACCCCAATCTGGGATGTGCCGGATCATCCGCGGGCAGCGGCTTTCAGGAGGACGGCACGCACAGCGCGGACAACGGCATCTACTATGGGGGCAGTGATGTCGCTGACACGGATCCGGCGTTCTCATACAACGACACCATCAATATCCTGCTGGGCGACGCACCCGGTTCGGCCCGTGCCTTTCCCAATTTCGTGATCCCTTATCGCGGCGGCATCGTCGGCGAGAACGCGGCGACCGACCTGAGCAAACCGCTGAACTCGAAGAACCCGGGCTACATCCGCGGCTGGGAATACTTCTCGACCTACGAGTTCAATCTGGGCTTCACCCGCGTCTACGGCGCCAGCGACAACCCGTTCGGGGCCGACCAGATTCAGCTGGTCGGCGAGCTGGGCGCAATCTGGACACCGGGCCTGCCGTCGCTGGACCAGCTGCAAATCGAAAGCCCTGGCGTCTACACCAGCGCATCGGCCGGTGCCGACGGTACCGGCGCAGACGGGTCACGCCAGGCCTGCTCGACCAATCCGACCTGCGTCGTCGGCCCAGACGGTCTGCGCTTCAACCCCACCCAGGCCAACCTCGACGCGTATGTCGACAAGCTGGCCTGGGGCTACCGCGTGATCACGACGCTGAAGTACGAAAGCGTCTACGGGCCGATCAGCGTGCAACCCTTCATCATCTGGGCACATGACGTCAGCGGCACCGGTCCCGGCCCTGCGGAGAACTTCGTCGAAGGCCGCAAGCAGGCCTACCTCACGATCGAAACCCGATACAAGAGCGCCCTGTCCTTCACCGTCGGCTATGCCTGGTTCTTCGGCGGCGGCGCAAACAATCTGTACAGCGATCGCGACTTCGCACAGGCATTGGTGAAGTACCAGTTCTGAGTTGATCCACGCGTTCACTTGGGGGCCGTACTCTGCCGCTCCAGATGGTCGCCGTGTGCGGCTTCAGTGCAAATGCCGCTGCGGGCCACATTCCCGACATTCCATGCGCTAAGCGCGTGAGCGCACCGACTGGACGCTGACTCGCGTCTATCGTGCCTCCCTGCACCGATACCGCTGCCTCGCAATCTCGTGAGGCGCGGTATCTCAGAGAGGTTTCATGAACACCATGAGCGAAAAACACGCGAGCGCCAACATCACCCAGACCACTGGCGCCTGGAAACAGCAGATGGGCGCCGCCAAGGTCACCTGGGGCAAGCTGACTGACGACGAGCTGCTGCAGACCGAGGGCCATGTCCAGAAACTGGTCGGCCTCGTGCAGGAACGCTACGCCATCACGCGCGATGAGGCCGCAGCACAGATCAACGGCTTCTTCGACAAGCACAAAGCCTGAACAAAGCCACGTCACACGGAGCCCGCGGGAAGTCGTCGTTCAAGCGCGCCTGCGAGGCATCCGCGCATCACCCGAATTGGAGAAACACCATGAATCATTCATTCCGCAAAACGCTGATGGCTTCCGCCATCGCGCTCAGCTCGTTTGGCGTCGGCAGCACCGCCTTCGCCAGCGACACGGTGGGTCAGAACATGACGGAGGCTCGCCAGGAAACCCAGATCTGGACGACCTACGCACTCAGCCCCAACCTGCGTGCCAACGACCTCAAGGTCTCGGTGCATGGCGGCAAGGCCACACTGAGTGGCACCGTTGAAGAAGGCGTGAACAAGGACCTGGCCAAGCAGATCGCGCTCGGCGTCAAAGGCGTGACCGAAGTCGACAACCAGATTGTCGTACAGCCTGAGTACGTCGCCGCCGTCTCCACCGAGCGCAGCTATGGCCAGGTAGTCGACGATGCCACCATCACTTCGACGGTGAAGTCCAAGCTGTTGTGGAGCAAATACACCGATGGCTTGAGCACCGACGTCGACACCAATCGCGGCAACGTCAAGCTCATCGGCACTGCCGACAGCGAAGCCGCCAAGAGCCTCGCCGGCCAGCTCGCCGGCAATACGCGCGGTGTTGCCTCAGTCGACAACCAGCTCGTGGTCAAGACACCGAAACCGGGCCTGGTCGACAAGACCAAGGCGGTCACCCAGGAAGCTGGCAATGATATCGCCGACGGCTGGATCTCAACCAAGGTGAAATCCATGCTGCTGTATTCGAGCAACGTCGAAGGCTCGGACATCACGGTCGACACCCAGAACGGTGTTGTCACCTTGAGCGGCAAGGTGGACAGCGGCGCTGAGCGCGCGCTTGCCATCGAACTGGCCAGCAACGTTCGCGGCGTCAAGAGCGTGCAGTCGAAAGCCTTGAAGTTCTAAGCCTGACGCTCTGACATGAAGAACGCCGCGCAGTCCGCTCACCGGACGGCGCGGCGTTCTCATTTTCAGGCGCCGCCGCAGGATCACGGCGTGCGCATGCCGTCGTTCATGACCCACCTCGTCGCGAAAGCCGCCCTCACTGCGGCCCTTGTTCTATTCGGAGCAGTTCCAGCCCATGCGCAGGACGCCGCTGCGCTGACAGCGCGCCACAACACCCTGCGCGACGCGCTTGCGCAGAACGCGTTTCAACGCCCCCTGTACCTGGAGTCGAACGAGACTCAGGACCAGTTGAAAGGCGATATCTACGTACAGATCGCGCAATCCTACGGCGTCGCCGGCCCGGCGATGCGGGACATCGGTCATTGGTGCGATCTGTTGATCCTGCACCTCAACGTCAAGGACTGCTTCGCCTCCACGCCGGGCCAGCCCGCAAGCCTGAACCTCAACGTAGGACGCAAGTTCGACCAGCCGCTCGAAGACACCTACCCGTTCGATTTTCTTTACCGCGTGCTGAAGTCGGAACCGGACTATCTGCAGGTCGAGCTGACCGCCGAGGACGGTCCGATCGGCACGTATCGCTATCGCATGGTGCTTGAAATCGTCGCACTCGACAGTGGGCACAGCTTTCTGCATCTGTCCTACGCCTACAGATTCGGTCTCGCGGCCCGCATGGCCATGCGGGGCTATCTCGCGACCATCGGACGCGAGAAGCGCGGCTTCAGCATCGTGGGGCACGACACCGGCAGCGGGACGGTCTACATCGGCGGCACACGCGGCGTGATCGAGCGCAACACCATGCGCTACTTCATCGCCATCGAGGCCTATCTCGGAGCGCTGTCAACGCCCGAACCGCAGCGCCTCGAAAAACGCCTCAACGACTGGTACGCAGGCATCGAACGCTATTCCACACAGCTGCACGAACTCGAACGCGACCAGTACCTCAGCATGAAGCGCAAGGAAGTCCGACGTATGGAAACCCTCCATGCGGACCGGACACCCTGATAGATCCCCACGGCCGCCGGAAACTCATCTGCTCTGGGTACGGTAACGAACTGAACTCGCCGACCCTTTTGTCTACTGTTGCAGCTGAGGACCGCTCAAGGCCTCACTACCAGCTCTTGCTGCGGATGCCGAGGTTCTCGACAGCGCACCCCGGGCCCGAAAAGAACACATCCCCGAGGACATCAGACATGAATCGAACAATCGCCGCGTTGCCGCAGAAATCCCTGGCTCGAGCCTGGCTCTCAGCGATGGGCCTGCTGGTACTCGCGGGCTGCGCATCGGTGCCGCAGCCGCCAACCAAGGCCCTGCAGGCCGCCGAGCTGGCAATCGCCAATGCAGAGAATGAACGCGTCGCTGACTACGCCTCACCGGAACTCGGCGAAGCACGCGAGAACCTGACCGCTGCGCGGGAAGCCGTACTGCGGGACAAGATGGTCGTCGCCGAGCGCCTTGCCGAACAGTCCCAGGCCAACGCGCAGCTCGCAACAGCCAAGGCCGAGGTCGCGAAGGCTGAAGTCGTCAATGACGAGATGCAGAAGAGCATCGAGACCCTCAAGCTTGAAATGCAGCGCAATCCGGAAGCCCGCTAATGAACACCAACCACACTTTTTCCAAGCGTCTGATCGCGGTTGCCGCAGCCGCGCTACTCACCGCTGCCTGCTCGGCGTCGCTGACCCGGCCTGATGGCGCGGACGACACTCGCACCAAGCTGACCCAGCTACAGTCCGACTCACAGCTCGCCAGTCGCGCGCCGGTCGAGATCAAGGACGCTGAATCCGCCGTGCGTGCCGCCGAGAAGCCGCGCGCGGACACCGATCTGGGCCATCACCTCGTATTGATTGCCGATCGCAAGGTCGATACCGCCTCGGCCACCGCAAAAGCACGTCTGCTGGAAGACCAGCGCAAGACGCTGAGCCAGCAGCGCGAAACTGCGCGACTCGATTCGCGTACCCGTGAAGCGGACCATGCGCGCAGCGATGCGACTGCAGCCCGAGCCGACGCGACTGCCGCGCGCTACCAGACCGACATCGCGCGAATGGAAGCCAATGGCGCTCGCCAGCAAGCCGACGAGCTGCAGCGACAGATCACCGAACTCAACGCCCGCGAAACCGACCGCGGTCTGGTCGTCACTCTGGGCGACGTGTTGTTCGCAACCGGCAGATCCGAACTGCGCGGCGGCACACCGGGTGACCTCGGCAAGCTCGCCGCGTTTCTCAACAAGTATCCGGATCGCAGCGTGATCATCGAGGGTCACACCGACAGCGTCGGCAGTGAGAACTCCAACTTCAGTCTGTCGGAGCGTCGCGCCGCCTCGGTGAAGTCCTATCTGGTCGGTCAGGGCGTCTCATCCAGCCGCGTGACTTCGACCGGCAAGGGCGAAGGTTCGCCAGTCGCCGGCAACGACTCCACCTCAGGTCGCGCGCAGAATCGCCGGGTCGAGGTGATCATTACGAACGTGCAGACTTCGTCGAAGTGAAGCATGCCTGGAGGCCATGGTGACTGAGGTCGCCGTTGCATCAGAACCCGCGCGGCGCACGCCGCGCGGGTTTTCGGCCATCACGCCCCCGCGACAGCTCGGCTTGCTGCTGGTCGCGCTGCTGGGGCTCCAGGGCTGTGCCAGCTTGCCCGATGCTCAACGCGACCGCGCGATACCGCACTCCGATCAGGTCAAATTTGAGGGCACACGCGGACCAGTCTCGAACGCCACCAGCGATGCGATCATCGACAAGATCGAAGGCCGGCATGGCCAGTCTGATCTGCTGGACAAACACCTTGCCTACGAGCAGGCCGTCAACGCGAACAGCCCGCTCGTTCTGGGAAACAAGCTCAGCCTGTTGCAGAACGGGCCCGACACCTACAAGGCCATGTTCGCCGCGATCCGCGAGGCGAAGGATCACATCAATCTGGAAACGTTCATCTTTGACGATGGCGAGGCCGGCCGCCAGTTCTCCGACTTGCTGCTCGAACGCCAGGCCGCCGGCGTGCAAGTGAACGTGATCTACGACAGCGTCGGCAGCCTGCTGACACCTGCCAGTTTTTTTCAGCACCTTAAAGACGGCGGCATCCGGGTGCTCGAATTCAATCCGGTCAATCCACTGGCCGGAAACCGGAAGGAATGGGCACTGAATAACCGCGATCACCGCAAACTGATGGTGATCGATGGCCGCATCGCATTCACCGGCGGGATCAACCTCAGCGACACCTATTCCAGCAGCCCCTCGGGCAGACGCCCGAAAAAGACTGCGGATTCAACAATGGCAAAGACAGGCGGCTGGCGCGATACGCATATCGAGATCGAAGGCCCCGCCGTTGCCGAATTCCAGAAGCTGTTTCTGGATAGCTGGAACAAGCAAAAAGGCGAAGAACTGGCCGCGCGCAATTATTTTCCGGAGTTGAAGCCACAGGGTGCCGGCATCGTGCGCGCCATCGGCAGCACGCCGGACGATCCGCAGCGCCTGATCTATCTCACACTGCTCTCAGCCATCACGCACGCCGAGCACAGTGTCCATCTGACCATCGCGTACTTCGCACCGGATCCGCAGCTGCTGCAAGCCCTGACCGATGCGGTTGCTCGCGGCGTCGATGTCAGCCTCGTGCTGCCGAGCTACTCGGATTCCTGGGCGATTTTCCATCTCGGTCGCTCTTACTACACCAAGCTGCTTCGCCGAGGCGTGAAGCTCTTTGAGCGTCGCGACGCGGTGATGCACGCCAAGACGGTGTGTATCGACGGCGTGTGGTCGACCATCGGTTCAACCAATCTCGACTGGCGCAGCTTCCTGCACAACGACGAGATCAATGCGGTCGTGCTGGGCCGCGATTTCGGCACGCAGATGAACGCGATGTTCGACGCTGACATCAGCGCGTCGCAGGCCATCGATCTTGAACATTGGCGGCACCGCTCCTGGGCATTGCGCCTGAAGGAACAGACGGCGCGGATCGCGGCGTACTGGCTTTGAACTTAAACGAGCCACCGCATCTCGCCGATAGAGGTTCCTCGCGTCTGCTCTCGCTCGATATCCAGGTCGGACCAGACTGTTGCCGAGCCCGGCTCGCAGAAGGTGTCGCAAAGCGCCGAGGTCATTCGTCACGATGTCCGTTTCCGATCAGTTCTCCTGTCGCCACGGACAGTCGCCTGCGTCGGGCAACAATTCCCGGGGCCGAAGCGTAAGATGAATCGTGCACCCCGGCACTTCCCGGTCAGATCACAGGTTCGATCATGACCCTGCTGCATAGCCCCAACCAGAATCACCTCCTCGCGGCCCTGCCGGAGGCGGAATTCGAACGCCTGTTGCCTGACCTCGAACTGGTACCGATGCGGCTCGGCGATCTGCTCAGCGAATCCGGTGAGCCCGCGCAGCACGCATGGTTTCCGACCACCGCCATCGTGTCGCTGCAATACATGCTGGAGAGCGGCGATTCATCCGAGATCGCGAGCGTGGGCCACGAAGGCCTGTTGGGCGTCTCCCTGTTTCTGGGCGGCAAGACCACACTGAGCCGCGCCATCGTGCAGACCGCAGGGCACGGCTACCGCCTGCGTGCGAAACCGCTGATGACCGAGTTCGATCGCGCCGGGATGCTGATGCGCCTGCTGTTGCGTTACACGCATGCGCTGATGGCGCAGATGTCTCTGACCGGGGCCTGCGCGCGTCACCACTCGCTGTCGCAGCAACTGTGTCGTTGGCTGCTGACGACACTGGACCGCATGCCCTCCAATGATCTCGCCATGACCCAGGAGTTGATCGCCGGCATGCTCGGCGTGCGTCGCGAGGGGGTCACGGAGGCCGCCGGCAATCTGCGCGACCTTGGGGCCATCAGCTATCGCCGTGGTCACATCACCGTGCTCGATCGCGCGCTGCTCAACACACAGGTCTGCGAGTGCTACGCCGTGATCAAAAAGGAAAACGCGCGCCTGCTATGCGATGTAAAGCACCGACAGGATGCTGTCGGGGGTGTGAAGTAGTGGAATCCGCCAAACAGGACCCTTCGATCATCATGACTCTTTTCACACCAGGCGACGTTCCCGAATCACCCGCACAGCAGGTGCTCCTGAAAACGCAGGCCCTCGGCTCGGCGATTCTGAGCAGCGCCAGCTTCTCCATCATCGCGACCGACGAGAAAGGCATCATCCAGCTGTTCAATGTGGGCGCTGAACGCATGCTGGGATATCGCGCCGACGAGGTCGTGAATCGTATCAGCCCCAGCGACATTCACGATCCCGCTGAGGTCATGGCGCGCGCGCAGGCCCTGAGCCTGGAGTTCTCAACGCCCATCACGCCGGGCTTCGGCGCGCTCGCATTCAAAGCCTCGCGTGGCCTGGAGGACAGCTATGAGCTGACCTACATCAGCAAGGGCGGTGCCCGCTTTCCCGCGATCGTGTCGATCACCGCGCTGCGCGATCAAGACGGCGTCATCATCGGCTACCTGCTCATCGGCGCCGACAACTCGGCGCGCAAGCAGGTCGAGGACGAGCTGATCAAAGCCAAGGCGTCGGCAGAAAAGGCCAATCTCGCGAAGTCCGACTTCCTGTCCAACATGAGCCACGAGCTGCGTTCGCCACTCAACGCGATTCTCGGCTTTGCGCAGCTGATGGAGTCCGGATCGACGCCATTGACCGCGGACCAGAAGGAAAGCACCAGCCACATCCTGCAGGCCGGCTGGTACCTGCTGGACCTGATCAACGAGATCCTCGATCTGGCGCTGATCGAGTCCGGCAAGATGCTGTTGTCGCCAGAACCGACGGCACTCGACGAGATCCTGCTCGACTGCCAGACCATGATCGAGCCCGAGGCGCGCAGTCACGGCATCACCATGAACTTCTGCCGTGAGGACAAACCCTGCTACATCCTCGCTGATCGCACGCGGGTCAAGCAGGTCCTCATCAACCTGTTGTCCAACGCCATCAAGTACAACAGTGCCGGCGGCAGCGTCACGGTGAGCTGTGCGCTGGAGGGCGCCGAGCGTGTCCGCCTCAGCGTTGCCGACACTGGCCTCGGCCTGTCTCCGGAACAGCTTGCGCAGCTGTTCCAGCCGTTCAACCGGCTGGGCCAGGAGCTCAATGGAGAGGAAGGCACCGGCATCGGACTGGTCATGACCCGGCGCTTGGTGGAACTGATGGGCGGGGTCATCGGCGTGGAAAGCACCGTCGGCAAAGGCAGCGTGTTCTGGGTGGATTGGCTGCGTACAGCCGAACCGCAGCTGCACGAAACAGACATCGCATCAGTGGCACCGACACCCGTCCCAAAACCACACGACCCCGACCTGCGTACGCTGCTCTACGTGGAGGACAATCCGGCCAATCTGCGATTGGTCGAGCACCTGATCGCGCGCCGCCCCAACCTGCATCTGTTGAGTGCGGGCGATGCCGCCAGCGGCATCCACCTTGCGCGCGAGTTTCTACCCAAGGTGATCCTGATGGACATCAATCTGCCGGGCATCAGCGGCATCAAGGCGCTGCGCATGCTGCGCGAGGATCCTCTGACCCAGCACATTCCCGTCATCGCGGTCAGCGCCAATGCCATGCCGCAGGACATCCGCAAGGGGCTTGAGGCCGGTTTCTTCCGCTATCTGACCAAGCCGATCAAGGTCGGCGAATTTATGTCGGTGCTGGACGTGGCGCTTGCCTACGCGGCGACCAGCGCGGCCACGCGCGGAGTGCATTGATGCTCAGTCACGGCGACATTCTGAAGGCCAGTGTCCTGATTGTGGACGACACCGAAGCGAACGTGCGTCTGCTCGAACAGATGCTGCGCAGCGCCGGCTACAGCGCCGTCAGTTCGACGATGGACCCGACCCGAGTCTGCGCACTGCACCGCGAGCACAGCTATGACCTGATCCTGCTGGATCTGCAGATGCCCGCCATGGATGGTTTTGCGGTACTCGAAGCGCTGAAGTCAGTCCAATCCGACAGCTATGTGCCGGTACTGGCCATTACGGCGGAGCCAGCACACAAGCTGCGCGCGCTGCAGGCCGGTGCAAAGGATTTCGTCGCCAAGCCCTTCGATCTGCTCGAGATCAAGACCCGTATCCACAATCTGCTCGAAGTGCGTCTGCTGTATCGCGCACTGGCCGAGCATAACCAGCGTCTCGAAACGATCGTACAGGAACGCACCGCAGAACTGCGAGCGAGCGAAGCGCGCTTCAAGCGTCTCACCGAGCTGTCTTCCGACTGGTACTGGGAGCAGGACGCCAACGGCAATTTCACGCAGGCCTCCGGACAGGCGCTGGAGATGCTCGGCATCGGTGGCGACAGTGACGCAGGCTGGAACGATGCTGAGCGCAGCGCACTCGAAGCGCTCATTGCCGCGCGCAGACCGTTCCTCGACCTTGTTTACAGCCGCGTCAACGCCGTTGATGGCGCGACGCAGTTCTTCCAGGTCAGTGGTGAACCAATATTCGATCCTTCCGGACGCTACGCCGGCTATCGGGGCGTCGGCATGGACGTGACCGCTCGCATGCTGGCAGCGCAGAAACGCAGGGCCGAGACGCAGTCCAATACCTGAGGCCCATCACCCCTCGATGCGCACCGAATGCCGCCCTGCGGCCATCGCGATGTTCCTGATCGTGGCGATGCTGAACCTCAGTGGCTGCGCGTCAACCTCGATGCTGCGCCCGTTTACCACGGATGCCTGCAGCCTGTTTCCGGACGGCGACGCTGAGGATGCTTCGCGCTGGTCAGAATGCTGCGTGGCGCACGACCAGCTGTACTGGCGCGGCGGAACGGCAACGCAGCGCAGGCACGCCGATGTCGCGCTACGCGACTGCGTGCTCGCCCACACCGGCCGCCAACACCTGGCCGACCTGATGTTCCGCGGTGTACGCATCGGAGGATCACCGCTGTTGCCGACGCCGTTTCGCTGGGGCTACGGCTGGCGCTACGGCCGCGGCTATGCACCGCTCACGCCGGACGAACAGCGAATGGCCGATGAGAAACACGCGGAATACTCGCTCAAGCGATCTGAAGCGGCCTGCACACCACCTTCAGAATGATCGTTCCCAACGCATGCCGAGAAAATCCGGGCCGATAACCGGCGCCAGATGGCTGGCATGCTCCGGCGTGACAAAGAGCTTGGAAACCCCGTATGACACCGCTGCACCAGCAATCACGTCACGCCAGCGATGGTGATCCGTATCAACGCGGACATAGGCGATATAGCCGACCGCGGCATAGGCCGGAAGACCGAACTTCCAGCCATAGCGATCCTGCAGGAAGGCCGCGCTCGAGGTCGCAAATCCGACGTGTCCCGAAGGAAATCCGTAAGGATGTCCGTTGGGCCGCTCACCCCAACTGGTTTGATTGAAAACAACGCGCAGTGAGGTGTTCAGCACCAGACTGACGCCGGTGCTGCGCAGAAATTGTTTCGTCCCTTCCCCGTCATCCTTGAAATACGCAACGGCCAGGGAGGCCAGAGGCAACACACCGGTCACGATATCGGCCGGAAGCTCCTCGCTGATGGCCTGCGCCGGAACAGCATGAAAGCAGAGCAAAGCGACAACAACGGCAGCTGGAATGGTTCGTGCCACGGGGAACTCCTTGGAGCAGAATCAGATCCGGATTGGCAGATCGGGAAAGGAAAATCGGAAAACTCCGCGCGTGGGGCGCGTGGGGCCGAGACGGTCTAATCGATCAGGGGCCACCTTCGGCCTTGGTGCGCCAGTCGACGGTGCCGGAGCGCGTCTGGCCAAGGTAGGCGTAGCCGATGCTGATCGCGCCGACGCTCTGGTGCGTGTCGGGCAAGCCGTCGTAGCGCGCGTCACGGCGCGAAGCCACGTACTTGAGCGCGATGCCGTGCAGGTTGTACACGCGCACGGTCAGTGCGACATCGGCGCGGAAAATGTTCTCCTCACCGCCGCTTTCGTCGGACTGCGAACTGGTGACGTAATACTGCCGTGCCGTCATGTCGAGCGAGACGCGATTGCGAAAGATCAGGCGCATCGCCAGCAGACCCTGAGGCGTTACGCCATGGTGATAGTCGCGCAAACCGACCTGCCGTATCGTTCCCGCCGAACCGTAGCCCAGACCGCCCAGCGCACTGCCCTGAAGGGCCACGGTGTCAGACAGCCACCATTGACCCGTAGTACCGAGCGACGCGGCCGCCGTGGAGATGCGGAAGATCTGCGGCGCGATGTAGTCGTAGCTGCCGTACAGACCCCAGATGCCGCGATAGTAGTCGCCCACCGCGTAGTCGGTGCCGAACAGCAGACCGCGCGTCATCACGTTCTCGAACACGTTGCTGCTGGCTGCGGTGAACTGGAAGTGGAAGTAGTCGAAAGGGCGCGTGTAGGTGTAGCCGGGCTTTCCGGGCAAGCCGTAGCCGACCGTGAAATCGGCAATCGCTTCGCCCGTGTCGTAGCTCTGGGGCGTCGGCGTTTCATCGGCAGCCTGATTCGTGTTCACGTTCGAATGCACGCTTGAGTTGAAATTCATGCCAACTGCCATGCGCGTATACACCGCCGGATCATTGCTACGGAACACGCCGTCGAAGCGTTTACCGTAGACGAGCCGGTTGAGCCCGGTGGACGGCGAAATCGCCGCGGCGCCGAGTTCGCGCCAGAAGCCCGGAGCCCCGCCGTCGCCGCTTTCGAGCAGCAGACTCGCCAGGCGGAACAGCGGTTCGCCCAGAAAGCTGCCGCCAAAACCAGTGGTGATCTGATCGTTGATCGAAGGCTTGGTGGTTTCGCCTGCGAGTTCCCACATCGCGCTGCCGAGGAGGGTGTATGCCGAAGCCTCCCAGTAACCGAGACCTGCTGAGCGGGCAAATCCGTGGTACATCGAGCCCTGATACGGGTGCCCGAACTGGTTGATGCTGAAAGAGTCGTTGTCGTAGACCCAACTCCCGTTCAGGTTGCGCCTGAAGGACGAGAAATCGGAATCGTAATCCGAGGTGCCGGAAAACTGGCGATTAAACAGGTTGAGGGCGGCGTCGAACATGAGGATGTCGCCGATCGGAACCAGGTAGCTCTTGCCCTCGCCAACACCCCAGTGGAGCAAGGGCCTGGGTTTGTCGTCGGCAAAGGCGGTCGGCGCACGCTGCTGCGACTTCATATCGAGCTCCGGATCTTCGGCCGCGAGCAGTTCGATCGGTGCCATCAGCATCAGCAGCAGGACAAACAGCGCATTGATCTTCATGAGCCAGATATACGCGCCCCTGACCGGCTGCTCTGTGCGTCAGCGCACCCAGCACTCCTCATCATTCGCAGCACCCGTGCGCTGTCGAACAGACGCCCGTGCTGCATGTGGCAATGCTGCTCGTCCAATCAACTCGACTTCAAGGGGTACACACCGATGGAAACGAAAAAGATCGTTGCAATACTGCTGATCGCTGCCGGTGCACTGAGCCTCGGCTACGGCGGCTTCAGCTACACGCGGGACACGCATCGCGCCGACATGGGTCCGATTCATCTTTCCGTTGCGGAGAAGGAATACGTCAGCGTGCCGGTGTGGATCGGTGTCGGCGCCCTGCTCCTGGGCGGCATTCTTCTGCTATCACGCAAGTCCGCATAAAGCTAAAAGCCGGCAACCGATTGACTCGGTTGCCGGCTTCCGGTTGAGGCCCACTAGTCGTGACGCTTGTTGCTCCCGTTGCCGCTACCGTTGTCGTTGTCGTTGCCGTGACCTTTGTTGCCATGCCCATCACCACGGTCATCCCGTTCGTGATGATCGCCATCGCCATGATCACGGCGACCGTCACCGCGCTCGTCCTGGTGCCGCTGACGGTAGTGGCTCACGTAAACCTGGTCGTACCAATCGTGGTTGACGAAATACACCCGCCGATCGCAGGCGTTGTATTCATGGCAGTGGCGATTCCAGTGGCGAGACTCGCCAGGTCGGACATGCAGGTATATGGGTTCCTGTCGCACGCGCTCATGTTCAACGATGACCGGTTGCGAGTAGTAGACCCTTGGCCGCGGCGCATCGCCCAAATCAATAACGCCATAGAAGCCGGGCTGCCCGGCGTTGATGGAAACACCGACATCCGCGGCCAGCGAGGGCGCGCTGAAGGCGCCCAGCGCCATCACGGCGCCGATTGCGAGATTCAAATTTTTGTTCATGGTGGCCTCCTGCATGGACCTTGTATGGGCGGTTCCGAATGGCTCGCCCTCACCACCCCACTGTTTGCGCTTCAGCCGAAAGTCACCGTGCGGTGACGAACACAGAACGCCGATCCATTGCTGTGTGTGCCGCCGCACAGCGTGCGATCGGCCACGACGTTCACCCTCAAGGCTCTCGGCGTTCCGCCGTCGCCGCACTGGAGTCATCGTCATGCTCGAAACCATCGCCATCGTCGTACTCCTGCTCTGGGCGCTCGGACTCGTCTCCTCCTACTCAATGGGGGGCTTCATCCACATTCTTCTGGTCATCGCGATCGTGGTCATCCTGATCCGGGTTATCCAGGGCCGCCGCATCTGAAAGTTCGCCAGTGTTGATCGGCAAGGTCAGGTCACGCGCCGCTCGGACCCGGTGCGGCGTTCAAGCTCGCGCAGGTAGAGGAATCGAATGTTCCGGGGCGCGCGCGGCAGGATGACCCGGCGCGCTGCGCCTCGCCCTTCGGGTCGTCCCCGCGAGGCGGCAACGATCAAGCCGGCGGCGCCGGCTTGTCGAACCTGAGCATCATTTGTCGCAGGTTCGAATGCGCGGTCTGACTGACGGTGGTGCCGTGTCTTGCCGCCTGTACGTAGGGGAATCGAGTGCTCCGGGGTGCGCCCGGCAAGGATGACTCGGCGCGCTGCGCCTCGCCCTTCGGATCGTCTCCGCTGCGCGGCGACGATCAAGCCGGCGCCGCCGGCTTGTCGAACCTGAGCATCATTTGTCGCAGGTTCGAATGCGCGGTCTGACTGACGGTGGTGCCGTGTCTTGCCGCCTGTACGTAGGGGAAATGGTGCGCCCGGCAGGATTCGAACCTGCGACCCTCGGCTTAGAAGGCCGATGCTCTATCCAACTGAGCTACGGGCGCGCTGGGCCCGAATTGTACGTGTTTTGTCTACGCTGTGGCCCAAAAAAGTAGAACCGGTGGCAGTCAAAAAGCCAGGGGCAACAGCCCGATTCCGGCATCAAACCGGACCCGGATTTCGTCGTGCACAAACACCTGGAATTCGCCCACCCGACGACCGGCTTCGACGATCGTCGAAAATCCTTCGTCAGATCGGTACAAACCGCAAATTTCCAGCTAGGATACGAACGCGCAATGAGGGCGCTTAGCTAGGGGACAGTGATATGGCGAAAGCCACCAAGAAGAAACCGGCGGCAAAGAAGGCAACCGTGAAGAAGGCGGTCGCCAAGAAGGCTCCGGCGAAGAAGGCACCGGCCAAGAAGGCGGCTGCCAAGAAAGTTGCAAAGAAAGTTGTGAAGAAGGCCGTCAAGAAGGTTGCTGCCAAGAAGGCTGCTCCGAAGAAGGCTGCAGCAAAAAAGGCCGCTCCGAAGAAGGCTGCTCCCAAGAAGGCCAAGCGCAAACCCAGCGCTGCGCTGATGAAGGACATGACGCCCAGCGCGATCTTGGCCGAAGTCGTCGGTTCCAAGCCGATGCCTCGTGGCCAGATCACGAAGAAGCTGTGGGCCTACATCAAGAAGAACGGCCTCCAGGATGCAACCAACAAGCGTCAGATCAATGCCGACGAGAAGCTGAAGAAGGTGTTCGGTGGCAAAGCCATGGTCAACATGTTCGAGATGACCAAGCTGGTCAGCAAGCACATCAGCTGATGGCACTCTGTGCGACGCATGCGGCCTTCGCCTGCGTCGCTTTTTATTTCCCGGCACCGACGCCGGACTGAAGCATCGGGCTTGGGCGCTGACGCTCCCTTCACGGAGCCGGTGCGACGGCCATACCGGCCTTAGTAAAAATTTAGGCTCGCCGTCACGCGTGCCGCAGTACTGTGCGCGCTCCCATCCGCAATCCCGGATTCCGCAGGAGCGCCCGATGAAATTCCGAACGCTGTCCGCAGTGCCGCTCTGGGCGCTGTGCGTATGTGCCCCCGCCGGAGCGGCCGAACGCATCGGCACGTTCACCGTCGAGATTCGCGTCAGCGGAACACAGCACTGGGCCGCTACGCAGGACTACGCCGACTCGACCATCTCCGAGTACTACAAGGTCGTGACCCACGTGAAGTCCGATGGCGAGGCGGTCAACTACAACCCGCTCGATCCCAATGCCGCGCAACAGCAGATGGCCAAGGCGGCCGCCGTGCAGCGCAGGGTCAACGCGGTTCGTGGTGCGCCGGCGCCGGAACGTCCGGCGACGCAGGCCGAGTATCAGGCACGCCAGCAGGCCCTGGCCGAACAGGCGCAGCGCGATCAGATTGCCTGTGGCGCCGATACCGCCTGTCTGATGCAGCTGGCGATGAAGTACTCGCAGGCTACCGCCTCGGTGGAAATGCCAGGCCTGGATGTCGACGCGGTGAATCTCGACGACGACGCAGAGGAGCCTCCGCGCTATCTGAACTACATCGGCTACGAGAGCTGCCCCACGCAGATCGAGGTCCGGATTGATCGACGCAGCAAGGGGGCGTACTCCGATGTGGCCGGCATGATCCCGTTCACCGAACGCGAAGAAGCGACGCGCTCGGATTCGGACCCGACCTTCATGCAGTGCTTCAGCCAGCAGACCGTGTACGATCTGGTCGACCAGAAGATTCACAGCTACGGCTTCCGCCCTCCGCAGGCGCGCGGACTTTACCTGCGCACGGAGCCCTACAGAGAGACGCGCAACGACGACAGTGAGATTTCCGGCACGGCGATCGCGATGGACTGGGTCAATGAACAACTCCGCCATGCGCCCGCGTCTGGCACCCGCAGCACCACACTCACCTCGCCTGCGCAGGCATTGGTCGGCACCGCAACCGCTGACGCCAAGTTCAGCGGCAAGATCGACGTGACACTGAGTTGGAAATTCGATCCCGGCTGAAGGTGCTCCCTGTCCGGAAGCACCGCCTGAACGGGCATAATTCACCGCCCCGGACACTTGCGCGATGGCAGCAGCACATCGTTGTCACTGCGCACACAGGATCAAACATGAGCACTGACCGCGACGTCATCGCCTATCGCTGGCACCGCAATGCGCTGCACGCCATTGAGTTTCCCCAGACAGTCGAGCTGGAGCAGCTGCTGGGGATCGAGCGGCAGAAGCAGGCGGCAGTACAGAACACGCGCCAGTTCGTCGAAGGGCGTCCGGCCAACCATGTCCTGCTGACTGGTGCACGCGGCACCGGCAAGTCGTCACTGGTCAAGGCGCTGCTGACGCAGTTCGCGGCGCAGGGCCTGCGTCTGGTCGAGGTGCATCCACACGATCTGGTCGATCTGCCTGACGTCGTCGCGCCGCTACGCGGCAAACCGGAGCGATTCATCCTCTACGTTGACGACTTCTCCGTCGCCGACAACGATCCGGCACTGACCGCGCTGAAGACCGCGCTCGACGGCGGCATTGAGGAGCCACCGGAAAACGTGCTGATCTACGCCACCTCGAACCGCCGGCATCTGATGCCGGAAACCAAACGCGATAACCAGGAATACCAATGGGTCGACGACGAACTGCATCCAGGCGAGTCGACCGAAGAAAAAATTTCGCTATCGGAACGCTTCGGCCTGTGGCTGTCATTCCTGGCGTTCAATCAGACCCAGTATCTGGATGCGGTCCGTCTGCACCTGCATCTGCTGGGACACACGCAGTGGGACGAGAACACCGAAAAGATGGCACTACGCTGGGCACTGAACCGCGCCTCGCGTAGCGGTCGCGTCGCGCGCCAGTTTGCGCGTGACTGGGCCGGGCGCGATACCGCGCCCGGCTGAGTGCCCGGAGATTCAGCTAGTTGCTGCGTGCACGCACGACCAGCGCTTCGATCCGGTCGATGCGCACGATGGCGTCGTAATATTCCTTGCCGCTGAGTTCGGTCAGCTTCACCGTGCCGCTGCCGAAATCGCTGACGGTACCGGTGAGTTCCTGGCCAGCACCGAGCATGACGGTAACGCGCTTGCCCTTGTTGCTGGACAGCGCGTCGCGCATGTTCGGATCGTCGGCCATGGCAAGCGGCCCCCACAGCATGGCACCAAGGGCGGCAGCCGCCAACAATCTCCGCGAAGTCACAACGCTCATCGTTTCACTCCTCTCATGACGGCCTTACGCGGCCATTGGAAACTGCCTGCGTCATTGCTCGTGCAGCGGTCATGGCGCCCAGAAGGACGCTGCCCTACTTGTGCGACTTCAGCAGACTGGAGACCTTGTCGATGTACATCCGCATTGCCTTGTCATTGCTGGTGCCCTTGAGCTTGGCCCAGGCGTCATACTTGGCGCGACCGACCATATCCAGCATTCCCGGGCGACTGCCTTTGACATCGCCGTCGCTGGCCTGCTTGAAGTGCGCATACAGAAACAGCATGTCGTTGTTGTCCGGACGCTTGGTCAGCGTCTTGACGTCTTTTTGAGCTTGTTCGAACTGTGCCTGGATCTCGGCCATGCAACCCTCCGTTTGGTCGGCTTCAACTGATTTGCCAGCATAGCAAACCTCGGGTGACGTTCCCGCGACGATCAGACTCGGCCGCCGAATAAACGCGCGCCCGATCCGTCCAGCGAATAGGAATATCCGATCTCCATTTCGAAGTCGACGAAATGCGTCAGTCGCAGCCGCAACGCCACGCCGATACTGCTGTAGACCTTCTGGAAATTGGCGTCTTCCGGATGCGCGAAGACGTTGCCGGCCTCGGCGATCACCACACCCCGCAGCCAACGCCAGTACAGCGGACGCGCGTATTCCGCCGTCAGGTAGTAGTAGGCATTGCCCTCGATGAAGTTGCTGTCGTAGCTGCGCAGCGCTGACGATCCCCCCAGACCGAATTGGCGCACACCATCGGGACCGCTGAAGTACAGGCCGGTGTAGGCCTTCAGGTGCACCGTCTGATGCTCGAGCGAGCCAACGTTGAAATAGCTCGCGTAGGCTGCATTCCACGCGGTGTAGTTGTAGTCGCTACCCAATTCGCGGTGCGCACCCTCGACACTGACCGACCACCAGCGTCCGACGTCACTGTAGATATGGTTATGAAAGTCGCGGTAGCGGATCTGCAGCACCGGTGCCAGCGCGTCGCCGTATGCCGCTGGAGCGAACTCGCCGGAAGTTCGTTGTTGTTGCCAGTTCACGCCCGTCCCGACGGTATAACCCTGGCTTGCGGCTCCGTCTGAATATGTGCGCGAACCGCGCAGCGACACCGTCCGAAAATCCTCGGTGTACTCGCCCAGGTCGCCCTGCACCGGTCGCGTCGTGTAGCCGACGCTGCCACTCAGCGCATACGGCGAGCCGAATGCGAACGGAGCACGATAGCTGGCAACAAAATTGGTTTCCTTGCCGATGCCCTGGCGCTTGCGGTCCTCCTGCTCCACCAGCACATACAGCGAGTGGTTACGCCCGGTAACGTTGTCCCAGCGCAGCTGCGCCCCGTAGGAGTAGCGACCGTCGCTTTTTACGTCGCCGCGCGGCAGCGGCAGAAAGTAGTAGCGTTCGTCGACCCGGAACACCAGGCGCACGCCGCCATCGACCGGCTCCTGTCGCAGGTTGACGCGCCGGAACAGTCCGAGATCCTGAATGCCCTGCCGGCTCTTTTCGATCTGAGCCGGATCGGCCGGATCACCGACCTTGACGACCATTTCACGCAGCATGACCTGCGGCCGTGTGACTTCATTGCCCTCGAACGCGATCTCGACAATGGTCGGATACGCGTCATCGGCAAACGATTGCAGCGATATCAGCAACAGCAATGCCGTTGCCAGACGCTTCACGGCGCTCGATCCAGCGTTATAAAGGCGAACGCATACGCATGGCGCTCATCAGGTGCATGCACTTCACGCGCAGTTTCACGCCACTGCCCACGATCAAAATCGGGAAACCAGGCGTCACCGTCAACTTCGGCATCGACTTCGGTCAGATAGAGCCGGTCCGCGCGCGACAACAGCTGCCGATACAGCTCGGCGCCGCCGATGACCATCAGCTCCTGTGACGGCTCGTGCGCCTGCAGCGCCGTCTCCAGACTCTGGAACACGCGCGCGCCCTCGGCACGGAAGGCGGGATCGCGGCTGATCACCCAGTTGTCCCGCTCCGGCAACGGTCGCCCAAGCGAGATCCAGGTCTTGCGCCCCATCAGTACGGTTTTTCCCCGCGTCAGGCGCTTGAAGTGGCGAAGGTCGTCCGGCAGTCGCCACGGCAGATCTCCGTTGCGGCCGATCACACGGTTACGGTCGAGTGCTGCAATCAGACTGAGCATGCGGGCATTGTGCCTAGGGAAGATGCTGTGTGCCCAGCAGCGCCCGCTGATTCACCGCCTGGATCGCGTCCACGACAATCTGCGGCTGCTTCCACAACACGAAATGCCCGGCGTCCGCCAGACGCTCGATTCGCGCCCAGCGCGCCGGTAAAACGCGCTCTGCGAAGTCTGCAGTGCGCGGATCAACCAGCCGGTCATGCTCACCCTGGATCACCACGGTCGGCACCCGCAGCGAAGACCAGCGCGGCATCAGCGCCTGCAGTTCCTCACGCAGCGGCAGCATCTCCGCATTGGACTTCAGTAACTCGTCCGGCGCGAGCCAGCGCGCAATCCAGGTATCGCCCAGGAGGTTGTACCAGCGCGGATGCTCGTACTCCGGCGCCATCGATGGCGCGATCAGCACTGCGGCGCGCACCTGTCCGGGATAGTCGAGCGCCAGTTGCGCTGCAATCGGCCCGCCCAGCGAATGGCCCACGACGATGGTCGAAGCCTCGCCTTTGCCGAGCAGTGGCGCCAGCAGCCTGCCCTGCGCGGCCATGTTCGGATCCGCGGCGCCGACCGACCGGCCGTAGCCAGCTCGATCCGGTGCGATCAGGGTGCCCATGCGTTGCAGCGCCGGATCGCGCAGATAGGCGGCCCAGGCTTCCCAGCTGCCGGGGCTGCCGTGGATGAACAGGATCCGCGTCTGCTCCGAACCCGGCATCTCAACGTAGTGCAATGTTCGACCATCCACCTGATAGGTGGCGTCCAGCGGCCTCGGCGGATCGGGAAACAGGGTCTTGACGTCGCACAGCGGATACGGCCCACCAGAACAGGCAGAAAGCACTGCAGCCGCCGCCCCCCCATCATCGACAACAGTGCGCGCACCGTGTGCGCCGTTCGCATCCGCGACATGCGTTACAGCATCAAACCCAGGGCGAACAGCAGGATGGTGCCCAGCACCACCGCGACGTTGAGACCCAGCATCGGCATCAGTGCCTGATCGTCCTGCGCACGGCGTGTGACTTGCGTCGCCAGAATCACCGCAGCCGGCAGCGCCAGCAGGCCCAGCGCTGCCATCATCGGAAACACTCCGGACGCGCAGCCTGCACCAATCACCGCGAACGGCGCCAGCACGAAGGCAGCATAGATGCGCGCACTGGCGACGCGACCGATCACGATCGGCAGATGACGCCGACCGATCTGCCGATCCGCCTCGACGTCGGGAAACTGATTGATCAGCAACAGATCGCTGACCAGAAAAAACGGCACCAGCGAGGCAAGCACTGCAATCGAGTCATAGCGTCCCGTCAGCACATAGGCGGTACCAATCACCATCAGCGGACCAAAGCCGACGCCGGGAGCCAGCAGACACAACAACGGGCTGCGCGTAATCCAGCGGGTGTAGGCCACAACAATGACCAGACCCAGCAGCCCCAGCGGCACGATACCGGCGCCGCGGACCCAGGCCACGTAGAGCCCGATTCCCGCGGTCGCGACCAGGCAGGCAACCCCCGCCAGCAACGTGGCCGCCGCCGCATCCGGATGCGCCGGCAGCGTTCCACTGCCCCCGCTGAACGGTGTACGCAGCGTGATGGAGTCCAGGCCGGAGCGGAAATCCTCGTACTCGTTGAGCAGATTGACCGCGGCGTGCGCCAGCGTGCCGCCGAGCAGCACCAGGATCGTCAGGCCGGGGGCAATCGATCCGGTCTGATGGATCGCCGCCGCGATGCCGAGCAAAACGCACAGCGGCGAAAGCACCATGAAATTCGGTCGAGCGGTGGCAACAACCTGAGACAGCCTCGATGTCATCGGAACCCCCATGGTCAAACCGCGACTGGTGCCTTGATGTGCGGCCACGGCTCATAGTCGGACAGCGTGAAATCTTCGTAGCGGAATGCAAACAGATCGCTCACTTCCGGATTGAGCGTCATCTTCGGCAAGGCACGCGGCGTTCGCGACAGCTGCTCGCGCGTCTGCTCCAGATGATTGCTGTACAGATGACAGTCACCGCCGGTCCAGACGAAATCGCCGAGCTTCAGTCCGGTGACCTGGGCGATCATCATCATCAACAGTGCGTAGGACGCGATGTTGAACGGCACGCCCAGGAAAATGTCGGCACTGCGCTGGTACAGCTGGCACGACAGGCGCCCCTCGGCGACGTAGAACTGAAAGAACGCGTGGCACGGCATCAGCGCCATCTGGTCCAGCTCACCGACATTCCAGGCCGACACGATCAGGCGCCGTGAGTCCGGATTGCCGCGAATCTGATCCAGCAGCAACTGCATCTGATCGATCGCACGACCATCGGGCGCCGGCCACGACCGCCACTGCTTGCCGTAGACCGGACCGAGCTCGCCGTTGGCGTCGGCCCACTCGTCCCAGATCGAAACGCCGTTCTCCTTCAGATATCCGATATTGGTCTCGCCGCGCAGAAACCACAGCAGCTCATGGATAATCGAACGCAGATGCAGCTTCTTGGTCGTCACCAGCGGAAATCCCCGCTGGAGATCGAAGCGCATCTGGTAGCCGAACACGGACCTGGTGCCGGTGCCGGTCCGGTCCTCCTTGTGCACGCCGTGTTCAAGAACATGGCGCATCAGATCAAGATACTGCTGCATGGCGGCGCTGGGCTCTCGTCGTCAATGGTCCCGGACAGCGCCCATTCTAGACCGAAATGATCGAAACCCCCGAAGCAGGCATCCGCACATGAGCTATGACATCGAAACCGACCGCCTGTTGATCCGGCCGTGGCAGCCCGACGACCGCCCCGCATTCGCCCGCATGGCGGAGGACGCGGAGATGATGCGATACGTGAACGGCTCGCCGATGTCATCGGCGCAGATCGATGTCTTCTTCGCGCGCCAGAACGCCAATCTCACCCGCACGGGCATGTGCATGGGCGCCCTGGTCCTGCGCGAGACCGGCGAAGTGATCGGCGTCGCGGGCGCGCAGCCGCTGGACCGGAATCCCAGCCACGACATCGGCTGGTGGATCTGGAAAGCGCATTGGCGCCGCGGCTACGCCGCCGAAGCGGCCGCCGCGATTGTCGACCATGCCTGGACCCGACTGGGTCTGGCGTCGATAGGCGCAGTGATCGACCCGGCGAACATCGCGTCGATCGGCGTGGCCGAGAAAGTCGGCATGCAGCTGCGCCACCGCACCACCGCCGACCAGACCGCGTCATGGCGCCCGGTTATCGATGTGCTCGTCTTTGGCATCGAGCGGCCGCGCGCCGCCGCGGAACCCTGAGCCCGCCGGGAAGACCGCACTCAGCCGAGCTGCAACAGACTGGCCAGCAGCAGCGCCGATGCCGAGACCGCCAGCACGCGATAGATCCACAGACGGAACGTGACCTCGTCGACACGGTGGTGCAGGCGCTCCCCCAGCACGATGCCGAGCGGAATCAGCGGCAGATACGCCAGCACATGCGGCGCCAGGGGCTGCAGCCGCCCCTGGTTCAGGTACAGCAGCGTCAGCAGGCTGTTGAGGGAGAACCAGACCAGAATCAGCGTAGCGCGAAAACGCGCCTTGTCGAGGCTCAGCCCCGCGAGTCCGTACACCAGCAGCGGCCCGCCCGAAGCAAACAGGCCATGGGTCACCCCCGCACCCAGGACGATGCCGCGGCTCCACCAGCCGGACTTGGGTGCCGCAACATGGCCACGCGCGGCGCGGCGCAATTCACGCAGGACGAACCACAGCACCAGCAGCGCAAAACCGACCTTCAGCAGCGCGCCGCCCAGCACCGGCTGCACCCAGTAGCCGAGCACCGTCCCCGCCAGCATGAACGGCATGATCAGCCGCCCCAGCAGGCGCCAGTCGATGTGATTCCGGTGACGCCAGCTCAGAAAACCGGTCATGCAGATGTTCAGTGGGACGAGAACCGTCTGCACGTCATCGATCGGCAGAATCAGTGCCCCCAGCGACAGCGCGATGACGATGCTGCCGAAGCCGGTCATGGCCTCGGTGGTATAGGCCAGCAGAATGAATCCGCCCAGCAGCAGATCGCGCCAGAGCGGCAGCAGGTCAGTCACCGATGCCCCCTGCACCGCGCCACACAGGCGACTCGCCGGACCGATGGCACGGCGCGCCGCTGGCCGGCGACCTCTTCCCGGTGCGTCAATGGGCCGGCTTGCCGGCCAGGTGCAGACCGCGGGCGTCCTCCGCATCCGGACGTGCCGGCAGGAACTGACCATAGCCGGTGGCCTTGCCCAGATCCTCGGCGTAGCCGTGATCGCGATCGTAGGCGAGCTTGCCGTTGATCAGGACCGCATCGACCGCGTTGTCATTGCGGTTGACCAGACGGGTCATCTGAAACGCCGGGAACTCCGCATCGTGCATGTCGAAGACCTCGGGCCCGAGTCCTTCCGGGTTGACGACGACGACATCGGCGCGATCGCCCACCCGGATATGTCCGGCCTCGACGCCATACCAGTCCGCAAGCTCGCCGGTCAGCCGGTGAATGGCGTGCCCGATCGACATGAACGGCTTGCCCTCCAGCTCGGCATCACGCACGTACTTGAGCATGCACAACGGGAAGTTGTAGGACGCCAGATTCTTCAGGTGGGCGCCGGAGTCCGCGAATCCGATATGGACCTGCCGGTTCCTGCACAGCTTGCGCATCACGTGAACGCGCTCACCGGCAAACTGCACGCCCCAGCGCAGGCGTTCGCGGTATTCCAGCGCCAGATCGAGGAAGGTATCAATCGGATCGCGCTGGCGCTCCCGCGCAATCTCGGCAAAGTTCTTGCCGACCAGCGACGCATCCGGGCATTCCACGACCCAGGCGTCGGCGAACTCGCGATGCCACAGGCCGGCGGAGAGCATCGATTTCATGTTCCGGCGCAGGATGGCGCGGAACTCCGGCTTGGCCGCCTCCGCGTACATGTCCTCCGGGTTCTTGATATCGCGCAGGATGCGCGCGTCGGCCAGCTCGCCGAAGGAATTGAAGTCGAGTCCGTAGGCGTAAATGATGAATGGCGACGGCAGGAACTGCCAACGCAGATTGGCTCTCAGCACCGTGTTGGCAAACCACCCGCCCAACGGACCGAGAAAGTACAGATTGGGCATGGACTTGAGATCCAGCACCGTCAGCAGCGACATCTTCAGCGCCTTGCGGAACCAGCCCATCGCACTGAGAAAGAACGCCACGATGTTGATCTTGCCCACCGCATCCGGCGCGGATTGCAGTACCCGGCCACGGCGGCGCAGGATCGCGTGCAGGCGACGATATTCGCGCCAGTGCGCATACGTGGAGGGCAGCGGCTTGGCCCAGGCCCGATCACCATCCATGCGGTCCAGCTTCGTCGTCATCGTGGAGAGGCCGGCAAAGCCCGCGTCCAGCGCCTCTTCCAGCAGCTGCTCCATGGTCCGCATTTCTTCTTCAGTCGGAACCACACCACTCACCGCGCGCTCCAGACCCATCGCGCGCACGCGGATATCCGAGTGGCCGATGAAGGGCGCAAGGTTGGGACCCAGCGGGTGGTTCTCGAAAAAGTTGCGGAATTCCGTCGGTGAGCGCCAGCGCTTGAGCTTGTTCAGCAGCGGCAGGACCTGTGCGCGGGGCACCGCCTCGACGCGCGTGAACAGATCCGAACAGTCTTCCGGTTCGGCACACACCATGGAGATGGAGCAGATGCCGGTCATCACCGTCGTCACGCCGTGGCGCACGGACTCGGCCAGCTCGGGGGCGGCGATGATTTCGGCATCGTAGTGCGAGTGCGCCTCGATGAAACCGGGACAGACCCAGCGCCCGCTGGCATCGATGACCCGGGTGGATTCCCCGGGCATCAGCGGTTCGGCGCTGACCGCCGCCACCTTGCCGTTGACGATGCCGAGATGCCGGACCGGCCCCAGAGCCGCGGCGTCGTCCGAAGGCATCGACCCGTCGAAGTAGTGCCCATTGGCAATGATGATGTCGTATTTCATAAAGGTCTAAATCACGTTAAAAAGTACCAACGCGTAGGAATAGAACCTGACGAAACGCGCCAAGCCGTACACCAGGTACGTTCTGAATGGGTACTCGACCATACCAGCGATGGTGCTGGCAATGGCGAACGGAATCGGCAACAACGCCGCGACGATGATGAACGCACCGCCCCACTTGCGCATGAAGCGCACGTGCTGGGCGTGACGCTCGAAGAGATAGGCATGAACCCGGGGAATGTGCTCGATCCGGCTTCCGATCGCGTACGCCGTGATCCCGCCGAGATACGAGATCACCGCCAGTATCGTGACCATCAGGTAGGGCGTTTCGGGAAACCGCGATCGCGCCCACAGCATGAACAGATCCGGCGGGATCATGCCCAGTATCGACTCCGATACGTAGAACAGCGGGAAGACGTACGCCGGCGGCAGGCTTTCCTCGACAAATGCCCGGAGCTTGATCTGGTAACTGCCCAGATACGGTTCGACCAGCAGATAGGCCCCGACCAGCAGCGCGAGGATGGCCGATATTTTCAGAACATTGGTCAGCACCAAGGCGTGAAAGCCCGAACGATGGGAGTATCGGTTCAGGACCTGGATCTGTCGCCAGGTCGTGCGTCTCTTCGCCCTGATGTTCATCTTTTTTTTGGCATCGCAATCACGAGCCGCGCCCTCCCCCGCTGACGTCGCACGCACGCCTACGAACCCTCCATCGCCTGAAGTCGATTGCGAGCGTGCTGATCAGCGCCGGGCGAGTCGTCGCCCGACTCCAGCAGCTGCCGAATGTTGCGCAAGGCGTTGTACGGGCCCTGAACCGAAAGCGAATTCATCAGCCAGGCCGGAACCGGCCCGCCCGGATCGACGTGTATTTCGGTGCTGACCCGGACGCTGGATTCACCGGTGCGAACGACGGTCCAGACACCATCGGCCTGATCGACACGGACACGACCCGCAACCTTCGGCAGCACGCCATTTTCGGCGGTCGCACGAATCTGCGCGCTGGAGCCGTCGGCAGCAATCGCCCAGGTGCGGCGCATCACCATGTCGCGGTCATTCACCGGCCACGGCAGAGCATTGTGCACATAGATCAGGTCTTCGACGTCCGAAACCTGCGCGTACACCGACGCCTCGACACAGATCTCGTCCCACCGGGGTCGCATCGAAGCATCGAGCAGCAACGCGACGGTGCGTGCGAACGAAGCTTTGATATCGACCTCGGCCCTGATTGCACGGACCGACGACCCTTCAACTAAACGACTGGACACCTGGATACCGTCCTCGTTCCTGTCGAGACGCCAGACATCGGAAGCGCCACCCCACGCCTGAAACGATGACAACAGGAAAGCGGCCATCACGCCAACCGCAGTGAGCCGCTTTCGGCGCCGCCGTACGCGGGCGTGCTCAGAAGCGATAGCCAATTTCGAGCTCATAACTCGCGCTGGGATAGACACCGCCGAAGTGGGTTCCGCGGAAGCCCGGCGAGTCCTGCGCCGCCGCGAGAGATTCATGGCTGGTGACGTTGTCGCCGAACAAGGTCACGTGCCAGGTATCGTCATGCGACTTGATGCCCAGCTGCAGTCCATACGTGGTGCTGGCAACGCGGGTATCGATCGGGTCCAGGTCGGTAGCCAGGGGAACCTCCGTCGTATAGCTGGCGGTCATGCCGGCCAGTGTCAGGAACGGCAGATCGAACAGCGTACCCTGCCATCCGGCGGTGAAAGTCGATTTAAGGGTCGGAACCAGCCGCAGGCGGCGACCGGTCAGGTCACACGGCGGCGGGTTGGTGTCTTCGGCCGTGCACGCCGCGCGATCGAATTCGGAATATTCCGAATGAGTCAGCGCGCCGTTCAGCCCGAGCAGGACGCCATACGGCGTCATCAGCAGGCCTTCGTATTCCAGACCGTAGATCGTCGCCGAAGCCGCGTTCTCGACAACGTAGGCGACGCCGTTGAAAGTCGACACCTGCAGATCGTTGAAGTCGGTGTAGAACAGTGACGCATTCAGGCGTGCTGCACCGCCCAGCCATTCCGACTTCGCGCCCAGCTCATAGGTCAGCGCCGTTTCGTCGTCGAACTCCAGATTGATCGCGTTTACCGGCTGACCGGTGAATCCACCCGACTTGTAGCCCTGCGCTGCGGTGAAATAAGCCATCGCCGCATCGTTGATGTCGAACTGAACCGACGCCTTCGGGATGAAGTTGAAGGTCTTGCGCTCGCGCTGGGCGTCGAACTGTGTATCGCCGGTGATGATGATCGGGAAGATCGTCGAGCCCAGCGGATTCGGGCCGACGCAATAGTTCACCGGCGACGGGATGCCTCCAAGCAAAGGGAGATCGAGCGGCAACAGCTGCTCGCAGGCGTCGCCGGTGATCACTGCGTTGCCTTCGCTGCCGGTACGGTTGTTGAGCAGCCGATGCGTCGTATCGAGCGCCTTGGTTTCATAGTTCAGTCGACCACCGAAGGTGGCGGACCAACGTTCGGCAAAATGCCACGTTGCTTGCCCGAACAGTGCGGCGCTGTCGGTGACCTGCCCGAAGCGCGTCAGCTCCGTTTCGACCGGCGTGGCCCCGCCCTCCAGCGCCTGGCGCGCCTGGATCAGTTCGCCGGCCAGGCGGCCGCTGGTTGCGTCGTCCAGCACCTGATCCTGACAAGCTTGCGGATCAGGCGACTGCAGACAGGCCATACGCTCGAGTTCCCCGGTGACCTGAAGCAGCTCATTCAAGGTCAGAAATTCGCGGATGTTGTAATTGGCCGTCAGATCCGATCGCATGTAGAACAGACCGCCAACAAACTCGATATCTCCCGGTGGCGAGGTGATGCGCAATTCCTGGCTGTACTGGCGCAACGCCTCGTTGTTATCCAGGATCAGAAAAGGGATCGGCGAGAAGTCAGCGTCCATCCGCACGAGTTCATTCAGCCACGTGTAGTTGGTGATGCTGGTCAGCACGGAGTCACCATCCAGCGTCCAATCCGCCTTGAGGGTGGCGTCATAGGCATCCCGGGCGATCCGCCCCTGGCTGTCCTTGGCCGTCAGCTCGTCGAACGGATCGGCCGACGTGCGTGGGTCAAACACCTGCATCGCCGCAAGATGCCGGTCGCGCGCGCGAATCAGCTGACTTCCCTCGCCGTGCTGGCCCATGACGCTCGCATTCAATGTCAGACCAACGGTGAGGGCATCGATCGGATCCCACACAAACCGCAGGCGCGCCGCCTGGTTGTCATGGTTTTCCTCGTCGATGCCGATGGTCGAGTTGTATACGCTGCCGTCACGCGTTTGATTCATCACCGCCGCGCGCCAGTTCAAGTTGTCAGTCAGCGGGCCGGTTGCGGTCAGCCGAACACGTTGCTGGTTCCGGTCCCCGAGCAGCACATCCGCCTTGAGACTGAAGTCCGGCTCCGGCATCGCCGTACGGAAATGAATCGCGCCTGCAGAAGCGTTCTTGCCGAACAGGGTGCCCTGGGGGCCACGCAAGACCTCGATGGCTGCGAGATCGAGCATGGCCTGATTGATGTAAGACGCTCGGCCGTAGTAGACCTCGTCGATCAGGATCGCGACCGACTGTTCGAACCCGCGGTTGTAGCTGGACCCCAGGCCACGCATGTAGATGCTTGGAAACGATGGTGTCGCGAGCACGTCCAGATTGGGCACGTAGTTGGCGACTTCGTTCATGTCGCCCATGTTCTTGTCGACGATGTCCTCGCCACCGATCGCGGTCACCGACAAGGGTACGGACTGGATGTCCTCTGGACGCTTCTGCGCGGTGACGACGATCTCCTCCAATGCCTTGCGCGTGGGGCGCGATCTCGCCTCCGGGACGTTCTTTTCCGGCAAGGTGATGACGTCGAGCTGGCCTTCGTCATGCTGCGGCGATTCCGAAGAGTCTGATGCGTCTGACACATCAGATGCGCCAGATGCGTCAGATGCGTCGGATGCGTCGGATGCGTCAGATGCGTCGGATGCGTCGGATGCGTCGGATGCGTCGGATGCGTCGGATGCGTCGGATGCGTCGGATGCGTCGGCAGAATGATCCGGCGGTTTCTGCACGTCGTTCCGAGCGTCCTGACCTTCAGGCGAGGCATCACCGAACAGGCTGTCGAAATCAAAGTCCGAGCCAGCGTCTTCCTGCGCAAATACTGGCGTAACTGCGAGCAGCGCGCACACCATCAGGAATGCACCTGCAACGCGCACGCCACGAAAATGCGAGCGCGCCTGAGGCGCGCCGAACAGCACCGATGAAATCAGTAGCATTGTCTCCTCCCCCTGCTACTTTTTAATTTAGTTGCGCCTGAGCAACTCCCCCGACTTTTTACACATCTTCCTGCGACAGCAATTTACACGAGCGCAGCGGGCGCCTTGCCGGCATCCGAAGAACTCAGTTCACCGCGACTCTTCTGATAACAGCCCATGAACGTTGTGTACGGTCGGCGACTTCTCGACCGTCTTCAGATCCGGGGCCGTCCCCAGCAACAGATCCCCCAGACCGGTTGAAACGCCCCACCACAGCTTCTCATCACGGTAGTGATGCAGTCGATGCATGCGTTGACGGCGACGGTAGTACTCGATCGGCGGACACCATGTCGTGTGCCCGAGGAAGTGACAGAACTCGTAGTGCAATGCCAGCGCGAAGTACGTCGCCATGGCACCCGTCGCCAGCTCAATGGTCGGGAACAGCCAGTAGGCCAGTCCCAACAGTATCGGCACCACTGTCGGAAACACTTCCTTGTTGATCGTGATGTCGCGCAGATCCGAAGGATTCGCGTGATGTGCACGATGCGAACGACCGACGCTGAGATCAAAGTTGATGCCAAAGATCCTGCGCGGCTTCATGTGCAGCAGATAGACGTGGATCAACCATTCCTGCACCGGCCAGAACGCCAGGATGCACAACGGTGCAATCAGATCCGCGTAACTCCAGTCGCCGAGATAGAGACGAAAGCCGATCAGGCCAACCGCAAGCGCCGTCAGAATCTTCGGACTCATGTAGCTGTAAAACGCCTTGAAAAACGCGCTACCCGTCGTCGGGTTCACCGGCTCAGCACTCTGGGCTTGATTCACACTGGTCTTCATTGACGATCCCCCTCGAAGCGTCATTTGATTTTTTGTTGAGCATGGCGCTCATACAGATCAAGAAACTGGTAGATCGCATTGCTGCTGCTGTCGATGTACTCGCGCGCACAATGCATGGCTTCTTCACGGGCACCCTGCCGGACCAGCGCCGCGAGCTGCCGAAAGGTGTCCAGCTTGCGCAGGTCGCGACCCAGCATCTGGGTCAACAGATCCCAGATCGGCTCGTAGGTCTTGCGCAGGGAATTGAACGCCAGGCGATAGGCAATATTGCCGCTGCCGTCGACCAGCACGTCCCAGAACTCGAACGCGAGACGCTGCAGCTCAGCGGGTGCGATCGCCGCCACCATGCCGTCAACGATGGCGTCCAGACGATCGGCGGTGATGTCGCGACCATGGACTGCGGCGTCACCGGCAATTTCCGGCGAAAGCACCTGACGCATGCGCACGATGCCGCGTGCCACATCAACCTGGATCTTGCCCTGCCGGTCGAACAACAGACTCGGCAGCAGATCCGCTCCGGCTTCCATCCGGTAGTCCAGCACCGTGGTCATGCCGCCATGCTTCACCTCGACCAGGCGAGCTTGCTGAAGGCGCTTGATCGCCTCACGAACCGCGTTGCGACTGACGCCCAGCATTTCGGACAGCAAGCGCTCAGACGGCAGCTCGTCCCCGGCCTTCAACTCCCGGCTGACGATGCGATTGCACAACTGATCAAACACTTCGTCCGAGACGGATCGCTTATTGATCGCCTGAAACATGACCACCCCCATCAAGTGCACATATCCCACCAGTGAACCAGGATGATAGCCAAGCGCCAGACGGATCACATGATTTCAGCACGCACCCCTGCCGCAACGACGCCCGCGGAATGCCCAATCGAGCGGATATCTTTTAATTATTATTCAATTGCTTATGAATTTATTGGCGCCATCAAGATCTGCCACTGATCCAGCGATCCCGCCTGTCAGCGATTCACACCGCATCCGTCAGAGCACCAAAAAGGCAAGCGAATCGCTGCGGAAAGCAGCGGCCCCACACCCTAGAGCTTGGTCAGTGGGCCGGAGCCGTCTCGTGCAGGAAACAGCGGATCGTCACCCTGACCACGACAACCGCTGATGGATGCAGACGAGCTACCGAGGCAATGGTTTTGCCTCCGCATCACGGGAGCAATCTGCCTCAACGCGCGACGAGAAAAACCGCGTCGGAAATCTCGTTGCCGATCGCCGTATTGTCACGAATCACTCGCGCCAGCGTTGTCGACTCGACCCTCGAGCGATCCTCAGGCGTCAGCATCTGAATGTCGGGATTCTGGTACCAGTAGCGGTCGCCATCGCGCAATCTCTCGAACTGGTCCGCAATGATCCTGATAAACAACTCGCCCACCAATGCGCCGGGAACATGGTCCTCGGACAGCCCGCCGATCCACGGATCGATCAGATCGACACTGCCATAGGTCTGCTGCAGGCGCTGAACGATTTCAGGATCACTGGAGATCTCGTCAAACCGCGTCTTGGCCGGCAGACCAAAAGCCAATCGCATACCGTTGTAGCTCGGCATGCCGTGATCGCGCCCGCGCTGGATATTAAGAGCGGCCAGATCCAAGCCGCCTGAACCAGGCGAGCCGAACAGAAAATTACGCAGATCATCAACGATGAATGGATCGATTTCCTGTGCTGTCTGCGATGCCAGCCCACGCAGGATCGGGTCGATCCCGCCGTCGGTCAGCAGGCGCTGCGGCTGAAAATAGGCGTCACGCAGCGGCAGGTCACCCGCTGCAACCGACGCTCCTTCGGATTCCAATCTCCGCAGCACCGGTGACACCATGCTATGCCCGACTCTAAAGGCGACTGAGGTGAACTCGTTCATCATGCGCGCATTCACATCCGCGTCATAACCCGCATACGGCGCAAGCACTCCGGGGCCGAGCAGAATCGGCAGGAACTCGTTGTAGGTGATCGCTTGCACCTCGGCGCCGACAATGGCTCTCGCACGCTGGTAGATGCGTTCGTCCGAGAGCGCCGGATCTCGTTGATGGATACGATCCGCAACCAGGTTGTGTTCACGAACGAAAAGGGTATGCATCGCAGTCAAGCCCAATTGTTCATTCGCGCGTACATCTCCAGCCAGGAACAGACTGGAATCATTGGGCGACGGCGCGTTATCGAATCCCGCGTCATTGAACGGCAGAAACCCTTGGGGACTGATCCGGAGGCGGCCCGTGCCATCGTGAGTGCGCAATGCATCCGCCCTGACCGGATCCGAGCCATAGACATTGCTGGCGTCGATGTACGCGGTCAGCGTGTTCATCTGCTCGCGCGGTCCATTGATCCCGCTGAGCGGATCAAAGCTGCTGCGATTGAAATCGATCACCACGGCACCTGTCACGCCTGGATCGAATTGCGGATCGCCGGGCGGTACCGGAATGCCAAGTGGCTCCTTCGGGCTCGCCTCCGGTGACCGACTGAGATCGTGATCGAGAAACTGCCCCCACTGCCATAGAAAATCAGACGCGCCGCGGCGATTGGGCCGCGACACATCCTGCCGGCAGACGCCGCTGCTCACTGCTCGCGGATTCGGTCGCTCCGGACCTGCAGGCGCCGAAAAACCATCGGCAAACGCCGCATCGGCCTCGCGCAGCAGCGGATGGCCAGCTTCTCCCATCGTGGGATCGTTCGGATTGTTGCCGGCCCCGTCGATGGCTCGAACGTCGAGGGCTGCTTCGCGTTCGGACGACGATGAACCGCTGTCACAACCAGCCAGTATCAAGGCGATTATCGCCACTGCGACTGAATGTTTCTGGATCGCCATCAACCGATTCCGCTGATCGTCCACATGCTCAAAGTATAGCGCCCGCTCGACACGATTCAGTACCGACGAGGCCTGTGCAGAGAACTGGTCTGAAGCGCGCCAATCTCGCAGGAGGCACGAGCGCTGCAGTGTCAGGACTCGACGGCCGCCCCGCGGTAAGTGAGCTGCGGCGTTTCTGCATCAACGATGCGGGCGCGATAGGTCACAACCTGTGTCACTGGCTGCGCAAACAGACAGGTTTCGGTTACACCAGCGGCTTCAGCGGCGCGCATCACCGCCTGCAATACCACCTGTGCGCGGTCGCTGGGCATCACGGTCTGCACCCAGTTGCGTTCGCGGTTCAGGCGACGTCCCATCGCTACCCGGGATTCCGCCTCGATGAAGCGCGCCGACATCACATTCGCACCCGAGGCGCCGGCCCGCAGCGCCGCGCCCAGAAGCAGCTGAGTGTGCACCTGCCCCGAGATGAATGTCAGTCGGGTCTGAGCCAGTGGCGCAATGGCCCGTTCGTCATCGCCAAGCCTCAGCCCCGCCGCCTGTGCTCCGCCGTCAAGACGCACGACCGCACGACGGCGCCAGTCAGTGTTCCCCATTAGGGCATCGATCGCACCAATGACCTGCTGCATATCCGCAGCGTAATTGCGGCTGCCGACGATGCTGGCCAGGCTGACGATGCCTTTCTGCACCGGCATGCGATACAGAAATCCGCGACCGGGCATCTCCAACCGTGCCGCCATGCTGATCGCCGCGATGACGGCGTCGGCGTCGGCGTTGTCGACGATCAGCGTCACGACTTCCTTGGTGCGCTTCTTGGTGATACGCAGCCAGCCCAGGCGATCACGCAAGCCGCGACCTTCGCAATAGAACACGACCGGACCATGCGCACCGACCTGCATCGCGGCACGCGACACCGCCTCGGTCTGCTCAGGCTGCACGATGCACGACAGCAGCGAAAGGTTCTCGCGCAAGGCAATTGACGCGTCGACGGCCTCCTCTTCGGATTCATGATCCTTCCAGATCGGAAAATCCGGGGTGTGGTACAGATCATCGCAGGGCACCGAGTACACGGCACCGGCGCCCGGGTAACGCAAACCAGCGGCGTGGGCAATGTCGCGGATCACGCCATCCACCTGCGAGTCCGGAACCAGGAAGCGCAGGATCTCCTTTTCGGGACTGATCAGCGGCAGAAACCGCTGCACCCACTGATCACGGATCAGCGTGCCGCGCGCATTGGTGACGAAGGCATTGCGCTCTCCCGAGGCAAACAGCTGCTCGATCACCGGCTTGGCACTGGCCGGCGGCAGGATCGCCGCCACCACCGAAACCTTGTGCAGCACGCGGAAAGTGCTGCTCATGACACCTTGACTAAGGCGGCATCCCCACGGCGGGAACGCGACACCAGCAGACCGACGCCGAGCACCGTCACGATCGGGCCGACCGAAGCCAGCGCCAGCACGCCGAATCCGTCACTGACACCGGGTACGTTGGCGCCAATACCCAGGCCCATGGCCAGCACCAGCGGCACCGTGATCGGCCCGGTGGTGACGCCGGCACTGTCCCAACCAAAATTGACGAACTCCTCTGAGGAAATCGCCGTCAGCACCAGCAGCAGCAGATACGGCGGAACCAGCAGGTATTCCAGCGGGATATCGAACGCGATCTTGATCACGCCAACCGCGATACCGGCACCGACGCCCAGTGCGACCGACTGCATCAGCAGGGACTTCTTGAATGCCCCGATGGTGATCTTTTCGACCGTGCGGCCCAATGCGTTCAGCGCCGGCTCCGCCAGCGTGGCGCCGTAGCCGAGGAAAAACCCGAACACCGCGGCCAGCACCTTGCCGGCGGTCTGCGTGGCGAACAGCGGCTCATGCAGACCTTCGGCACCCCACGGCGTCAGCGTTGCAAAACTCAGGGGCACGTTGCTGCCCAGTTGCGCGCCCAGCGGCGTCAGCCCCAATGTCATGCCAAGCATGAACAGACTCATACCCGCCAAGGCGAACATGACACCGATGAAAATCTCGTCGCGATTGCGCAGTCGCTCCGGCAGCACCAGTCGCAAGGTCACCAGCAGAAAGAGGCACAAGGGCACGATCGCGCGCAGCGCCACCATCGCACCCTGCTTCAGTTCCTGCAGCAGTCGCAGCTGCGGATCCCAGGTCTCGCGCGATACCACCTTGGACTGCAGCAGCTGGCGTTTTTCCAGCACCAGACTGGCAGCATCCACAACAATGCGGCCATCCACGAGCTCGCTGTATCCGCCCTGGAAGCGCAAACGGTAGTCACTCGGCGGAACCCCGCTCTTCAGAAACTTGCGGAACTCCTCCTCGCTGAAACCATCGGGTTCGGTTGTGTTGCGCGGCTGTATCGGCGAAGCCTGCGCTTCGATCGCGGCCACCGCGCCTGCATAGTTCGCGCGCCCGTAGTAGTCGTCCTGCTGCACATGCCACAAACCCAGCAGCAAGACGGCGAGAATCGGAAACAGCGAAGCCAGGGTCACGATGCCGAATCCCGCATTGCCACTGTCGCCGTCGCCGACGATGCGGCAGACCCCGATGCCGAGTGCCAGCACCAGCGGCACCGTGACCGGACCGGTCGTGACCGCACCGCAGTCCCATGCCAACCCCAACACTGGCTGCAACACGTCGCTGGTGTGCGCATAGACCGTCAACGCGCACAACAACACCACCAGCGGCAGAACGATGGCTTTCAGGCTCCAGCCCAGAAAGAAACGCAGAATGCCGAACATCACCGCAACGCCGACACCGACACCAACGACAGCCACCAGCTGATCAGGAAAATCGTTGAGCAGGCTGTACAGCAGTGGCATCTGCTGCGGTTGCACATCAGCCCCGGCACTGCGCAGTACCGCAATCGCCGGCTCGGCAAAGGTTGCGCCCAACCCCAGCAGAAACGCGAACAGCAGAATCACCGGCAGCGAGGAATTGCGCGGCAGAATCGCGCCAATGGTCTCGCCCAGCGGCATCAGGCCGAGACGCAGTCCCTCCATGAAAAACATCAGCCCCAGCGCGACGATCGCGATGCCGACGCCGATCATCACTGCATGCACGATCGGCAAGCCAAGCACCAGGATCTGGAACAGCAGCAGATACGCGACAATGAACCACACCGCGCGCAGCTGTTCGAGCAGATTTTCGTAGAAATACGGGCCCAGGATTTTCAGCGTTTCGCCAAAGCTCAGACGAACACGCCCCGTAGCCCCGGCACTCATGCCTCGATGTCCTGCAAGGGTCGCTCCGTATAGCGTCCAGCGTACTCAGCGACGCCGAACCTTGCCGCAATGTACAGCACCAGAGATGCCAGCCTAGCGGCCCACACGACGCTTGCGGTAGCCCCAGATCAGCATCACCGCTCCGGCCAGCCACATCGGCTGACTCAATACCATGCCTTCGGTGATCCAGCCGGTGCCATAGAGATAACCGATATGCGCGTCCGGCAGACGCACGAACTCGACCATCGTCCGAAAGACACCGTAACCGATCAGGAACAGCGCCGACACCGCCATCCGCGGGCGTGGTTTCTTGCCGTAGAACCACAGGATCAGAAACAGCACCAGGCCTTCGAGAATGGCTTCGTACAGCATCGATGGATGCCGCGGCAGCGAACCGGCCTTCTGGAACACCATGCCCCAGGGCAGGTTTGTCGGTGCGCCCCACAACTCGCCGTTGATGAAGTTGCCGATACGCCCGGTAAACAGGCCCAGCGGAATCATCGGCGCGGCGAAGTCGGCGACTTCAAAAAATTTCAGCTTGTGTACGTGCCCGAACCAGGCGAACGCGACCAGCACACCGATCAGGCCACCGTGAAACGACATGCCGCCTTCCCAGATACGGAAGATCACGGTGGGTTCGGCAACGAAGCCCTTGAAGTTGTAGAACACCGTGTATCCGATGCGGCCGCCCAGGATGACGCCCATGACCCCGTAGAACAGCAGGTCGGAGACGCGTTCCTTGGGCCACTGGATGTGCGCCATCTGCGCGCGGCGCGTGCCGAACCACCAGAACCCGAGGAAGCCCAGCAGATACATGATGCCGTACCAGTGCACGGCCAGCGGGCCGAGATGGACGGCGACGGGATCGATATCAGGATGAACGAGCATGCGCGCGATTGTACTGTTGCGAAGATGACGGCGCTGCGCACGCCGTCACCGGTCTGGCCTAGCCGTTGATGACGCGACAGACAAAGGCCTTCAGATAGCGCGTTTCGACGATCGCCGGATGCACCGGATGATCCGGTCCTTGCCCACCCTGCTCGAGGATCTGCAAACGCCGGCCGGCCGCCCGCGCCTCTCGCAGCAGCACGCGTTGCAGCTGTTCCGGCTCCAGATGATGCGAGCACGAGCAGCTGATCAGAATGCCGTCACCGGGCAACAGCTGCATCGCCGCGCGATTCAATGCCGCATAGTGTTCGATGCCAGCGTCGTGGTCCTTACGCCGCTTGATCAGCGCAGGAGGGTCGACCACGATGACGTCAAAGGTTCGTGCGTCACCGCGCAGCGCTTTCATTGCAGCCAGCGCGTCGCCACGGATCGCCTCCAGCTCGACCCCATTCAGCGCCGCATTGGCCTTGGCCGCGTCCAGCGCAGACTCGGACGAGTCGATGCAGCTGACTTTCGAGGCGCCGTAATGCGCCGAGCGCAGCGCCCAGGCGCCGACGTAGCTGAACACGTCCAGCACGCTGCGACCGCGCACATAGCGTTGCAGGCGCGTGCGATTGTCGCGCTGGTCGAAAAAGAACCCGGTCTTCTGTCCGGCGGTCAGCGACAGCGCATAACGCACGCCGTCCTCATCAATCTCGACGCGGTCCGGCACCGTGCCGACCACTTCGGTGTAGGCGGGCAAGCCTTCCAACTCGCGCGCACTGCTGTCGTTGCGCAGCACGATACCCTCAGGCTTCAGCACCGCCTGCAATGCAGCCAGCACTACGTCCTTCAGACGTTCGATACCCGCCGTGGTGATCTGCACGACACAGACCGCGCCATAACGGTCGACGACCAGTCCCGGCAGGCCGTCGGCCTCGCCGTAGACCAGCCGGTAGTACGGCCCCGGGTAGATCCGCTCGCGCAACGCCAGCGCCGCGGCAATACGCCGCTCGAACCAGGCCTGATCCAGCGGTGCGCTGACGTCACTGCTGAGCAGGCGCAGCGCCAGTAGCGTCCGCGGATTGACATAACCGACACCCAGCGGCTTGCCGCGGCTGTCGAGCAGACGGCACAGCGTACCGGGCTCGATGGTCTTGTAACGCTCGTCGGTGTCGATCTCGTTGGAGTACGCCCACAGGTGCCCGGCACGCAGCCGGCGCTCCTCGCGGGCCCGAAGCTTCAGGGTAATCAAGCGCGTCGCGCCGGTGAGAACTTATGCGAAGTCAAAGCGGAATTCTTCCTTGAACCGGCTGCGGAACTGCTCGAGATCAAACCGGTGATTCTGGGTGCCCGGGCGCTCGATGTTGTACGCCCCCATCAGCGAGGCAATGCGGCCGATGGTCGGCCAGTCCATGCCCTGCATCAAACCGTACAGCAGGCCGCCGCGGAACGCGTCACCGCAACCGGTGGGATCGGTCAGCGAATCGGCCTTGGCGCAGGGCACGTCATGCACCTTGTTGGCGGTATGAATGTGCGCGCCCTTGCCACCGCGCGTGACGATCAGCGCGTCGACACGCGCGGCAATCTCCTTCAGCGACCAGTCGGTCCGATCCATCAGCAGTTCCGACTCGTAGTCGTTGACCGCGACATATGACGCCTGTTCGATAAACGTGCGCAGCTCGGCGCCGTTGAACATCGGCAGACCCTGACCGGGATCGAACACGAAAGGAATACCTGCTTCGGCAAACTGGCGGGCATGCTGGATCATGCCTTCGCGGCCGTCCGGCGACACCGTGCCAATCTTGATGCCCTGCTCCGGCACTGCCTGGATGTGGGCATGATTCATCGCGCCCGGATGGAATGCGGTGATCTGGTTGTCGTCCAGATCGGTCGTGATATAGGCCTGCGCGGTATAGGTTTCCGGCACGGTCTTGATGTAGTCGCGCGGGATGTCGTTCTCGTCCAACCACTCGGCGTAGCGGTCAAAATCCGCGCCGACCGTACCCATCGGCAGCGCATCACCGCCGAGCAGTTTCAGGTTATAGGCGATGTTGCCCGCAGTGCCGCCGTACTCGCGCCGCAGCTGCGGCACCAGGAAGGCAACGTTCAGGATATGCACCTTGTCCGGCAGGATTTCGTTCTTGAAGTGTCCCGGAAAGACCATGATCGTATCGAAGGCGAACGATCCGCAGATGAGTGCAGACATGGAGAAGTCTCAGAAGTGGGGGCCGATGGGCCGTGCTCAGCCGAACAATACCAGTCCCCAGACCAGCGGGACCTGCAACAGCGACAAGTGTACGGCAGCCGAGCCCAGGTCTTTTGCGCGCCCGGACAATTCGTGCCATTCCGGACCGATGCGATCGACGACAACCTCGACCGCGGTATTCAGCAGCTCGACCAGCAACACCAGAATCAGACTCAGCATCATCACGGCGCGCTCGATGCCGCTGTGCCCCAGCCACAGACCCAGCGGCGCCAGCAGCACGACCAGAATCACCTCGATCCGGAATGCTTCTTCATTGCGCAGTGCCCAGCCCAGACCGACGTAGGACACCCGCGTCGCCCGGATCAGCCGCGCCCAGCCCTTGATGCCGTCTGCCATGGTGCGGCTCGTCCGGCGTCGCTCAGACTGCTGCGGGCTGGTAGCGCAGGTCCAGCTGACGCGCCGCACGCACGTCATCAAGACGACGCACCGGCATCGTGTACGGCGCACCCTTGACGTGGGCGATGTCAGCCTTGGCCTCGTTCCAGATCGCCACCAGCGCGTCGACGAAGGCGTCCAGCGTTTCGCGATCCTCTGATTCGGTCGGCTCGATCAGCAGGCACTCCGGCACCAGCAACGGGAAATACACCGTCGGCGCATGGAAGCCATAGTCGAGCAGGCGCTTGGCGACATCGGTTGCCGTCAGCTCGATTTCAGCCTTCTGCTTCTTCAGGGTGACGATGAATTCGTGACTGGCGCGGCGCTTGGGGAATGCCAGGTCGAAGCCCTCGGCCTTGAGCCGCGCCGCCAGATAGTTGGCATTGAGCGTGGCGAATTCACCGACGCGATGCATGCCTTCGCGGCCCAGCATGCGTGCATAGATGTAGGCACGCATCAACACGCCGGCGTTGCCCATCCATGCTGACAAGCGGCCGATGGTCTGTGGCAGATCGCGCTCGTCGAGCCAGCGATAACGCTCGCCGTCCTTTGCGACGACCGGGATCGGACGAAACGGCAGCAGACGCTGCGACATGCCGACCGCACCCGCACCCGGACCACCACCGCCGTGCGGCGTCGAGAAGGTCTTGTGCAGGTTCATGTGGATGACGTCGAAGCCCATGTCACCCGGACGCACCTTGCCGAGGATCGCGTTGAGATTGGCGCCGTCGTAGTACAGCAGGCCGCCGGCCTCGTGCACGATGCCAGCGATCTCCTTGATGCGACGTTCGAACACGCCGAAGGTCGACGGGTTGGTCAGCATGATGCCGGCGGTCTTCGGACCGACCGCGGCCTTCAGCGCCTCGACGTCGACGTCGCCGTCGGCATTGGTCGGAATTTCGCGCACGACGCAACCGTGCATCGCCGCCGTCGCCGGGTTGGTCCCGTGCGCGGCATCCGGCACCAGGATTTCGGTGCGATCAAGATCGTTGCGCGACTGGTGGTAGGCCATGATCATCGCCACGCCAGCAAACTCACCCTGCGCGCCGGCCATCGGTGTCAGCGACACCCCCGCCATGCCGGTGACGTCCTGCAGGATCTCCTGCAGGTCGTACATGCACGCCAGGAATCCCTGCGAGTGCGACTCCGGCGCCAGCGGGTGTCGTGCCAGGAATTCCGGCAGCATCGCCAGCGTATTGCAGGCGCGCGGGTTGTATTTCATCGTGCACGAACCCAGCGGATAGAAGTGCGTGTCAATCGAGAAATTCAGCTGCGACAAGCGCGTGAAGTGACGCACCGCCTGCATTTCCGAGACTTCCGGCAGCATCGGCTTGTCAGTCCGGCGCAGCGATTCGGGAATGCCGGAAACATCCACACCTTTGCCAGGATTCTGCGCATGGGCCACACGGCCCGGACGCGAGACTTCGAAGATCAGTTTTTCGCTCATTCGATCAACACTCGATTCGTACAATTCACGGCCGCCCTCACATGCAGGGCGGCCAGTTCAGGACCTAGTTCAGCGCACCCAGCGCGGCGTCGTAGTCCGGCTCGGCACCGATCTCCGGCACCAGCTCGCGGTAGATCACCTTGTCGTTTTCATCCAGCACCACCACGGCACGCGCAGTGAGTCCGGCCAACGGTCCAGTCTCGATCAGCACGCCGTAGTCCTCGGCAAAGCGGCGCCCGCGCATCAGCGACAGCATCACCACATTGCTCAGGCCTTCGGCGCCGCAGAACCGCTGTTGTGCAAACGGCAGATCGGCAGAGATGCACAGCACCATGGCGTTGTTCATCTGCGAAGCGCGCTGATTGAACTGCCGCACCGAAGTCGCACACGTCGGCGTATCGATCGACGGAAAGATGTTCAACACCTTGCGCTTGCCATCGAAATCATGCAGCGAGACGTCCTTCAGATCCGCGCCCACCAGGCGGAACCCGGGAACGTCGGCACCGACGGCCGGCAGCTCGCCATTGGTCTGGACCGGATTGCCGCGCAGGGTGATGTTGGCCATGACTCGTTCTCCTCAGTTCGCCGCCAGAATTGCGGCCAGTGCATCCCGATACGTCTGGATCTGCGCTTCGGATTTCGTCTCGGTCGCGCACACCAGCAGCGCGTTGCCCAGTTCCGGATAGTGCCGCGACATATCAAAGCCGCCGAACACATTCTGCGCCGCGAGCTGTTCCAGCACCGGAGCCACCGGTCTGGGCAGACGCAGCACCGCCTCATGGAAGCGCGGGCCGCTCAGCACGACCTCGACGCCGTCGATGCCGGAAAGGGACTCAACCAAGGCGCGCGTATTGGCCATGCAGCTGGAGGCGACCTGCGCCAGCCCTTCGGGACCCAGCAGCGACATATGGATCGTTGCCGCCGTCACCAGCAGTCCCTGGTTGGTGCAGATATTGGACTTGGCCTTGGCGCGACGGATGTGCTGCTCGCGCGCCTGCAGGGTCAGCGTGAAACCGGGCTTGCCTTCCAGGTCCACCGTACGACCGACGATGCGGCCCGGCATCTCGCGCACCAGCGCCATCTTCGTCGTCATGAAACCGAAGTACGGCCCGCCGGAGGCCAGCGGCGAGCCCAGCGGCTGGCCATCGCCGCAGACGATGTCCGCTCCTCCCGTGCTGCCCCACTGTCCCGGCGGCTTCAGCAGTGCCAGCGTCATCGGATTGACCACGGCGATCACCAGTGCGTTCTGCGCGTGTGCCCAGTCCACCATCGCGTCGACATCTTCCATCACGCCGAAGAAGTTCGGCTGCTGGATCACGACCGCGGTGATGTCCTGCCCTTCATACGGCTTCATTGCGTCGAGCAGGGTCTTGCCCTGCTGCGGGCAGTAGTCGACCGCAATCTGCTGCACGCCCTGCGCGTGCGTGGTCGCAGCGACGACATCCCGGTAGAACGGGTTCACCGCGCGCGGCATCAGTACACGCCCGGAGCTGTGCTTGCGGTTGGCGCGCATCGCCATCAACAGCGCCTCACCCAGCGCGGTGGCGCCGTCATACATCGAGGCGTTGGACACCTCCATGCCGGTCAGCCCGCAGATCATCGTCTGGTACTCGTACAGTACCTGCAGCGTGCCCTGACTGGCCTCGGCCTGATACGGCGTGTAGGCGGAATAGAACTCGCCGCGCGTGGTGATCTCCCAAACTGCCGCCGGAATGTGGTGCTCGTAGGCGCCGGCACCGATGAAGTTCAGCGCCTGCCCGTCCTGAGCGGCACGCGCGTGCATCAGCTGCGCAACCTGCATTTCGGGCAATCCGGCCGGGACCTTCTGCAGAGGGCCGCAGCGCAGATTCGCAGGGATCTCGTCGAACAGCGCTTCGATGCTCGGCGCGTCGATCGCCTTGAGCATGTCCTGGACGTCGGTCGAAGTATGGGGAATGAACGGCATCGGTCGGTTCCAAAGAATAGACATCCGCGCCGGATCACCGGCGCGGCAGAAAATACGGCGCCTTTACAGCGTTTTCAGATAGTCCTGATAACCCGCGGCGTCCAGCAGCGCCTCGATCTCAGCCGGGTTCGACGGCTTCATCTTCCACATCCAGCCTTCGCCATAGGGATCGCTGTTGAGCACTTCCGGCGCACTGCCGAGCGCGTCGTTGGCAGCCAGCACTTCGCCGGCAATCGGCGCATACACGTCAGACGCGGCCTTGACCGACTCGACCACTGCGCAGGAGTCACCCGCCGCCAGCTGACGACCGGCTTCCGGCGTCTCGACGAACACCAGATCACCCAGTGCGGCCTGGGCGTGATCGGTGATGCCGATCGTGACGCTGCCATCAGACTCGACGCGCAGCCACTCATGGGATTTGACGTACTTCAGGTCGGCAGGAACATTGCTCATCGGATGCTCTCCATCAGAAAGAAATACGGGCGGGACCCGCCCGGATGATTTAAACCAGAACTTTGCCGTTGCGCACGAACGGCGGCTTGACGACACGCGCGGCAACCCACTGCCCGCGGATTTCCACTTCGCAGGCACCGTCGGCGCCGGCATCGACCCGCGCCAGCGCGATCGATTGCTTCATGGTCGGCGCAAAGCCGCCACTGGTGGTCTCGCCTGCTGCGCCGTTGGCAAAGCGGACCTTCATGTGCGCGCGCATGATGCCCCTGCCTTCCAGCACCAGGCCAACGAAACCGCGCGGACCGGCGCTGCGCGCGGCTTCCAGCGCGGCGCGGCCGACAAAGGCACGCGGCGACTCTGCGGCGTCACCCCAGGCGATGGTCCAGCCGAGGCCGGATTCAAGCGGATGCGTGGTTTCGTCCATGTCCTGGCCATACAGGTTCATGCCGGCTTCCAGTCGCAGCGTGTCGCGCGCGCCGAGACCGCAGGGCGCAACGCCCGCGCCCAGCAGCTGACCCCACAGCTCCACCAGTTGATCGTGCGGCAGGATCAGCTCGAAGCCGTCCTCGCCGGTATAGCCGGTGCGTCCGACGAACAGCTCGTCGAGATAAGCTGCCGAAAACGGCTTCAGTGCAGTGACCGCATCGCACATCGCCTCGGGCAACTGCGCAATGACCTGTTCGCGGGCCTGCGGCCCCTGCACCGCCAGAATGCCCAGATCGCGGCGCGGCTTGACCCCGACCCCGTAGGCCGCCGCCTGCGCGCCGATCCATGCCAGATCCTTTTCGGTGGTGCCGGCGTTGACCACCAGACGGAACCAGTCTTCGGTCATGAAGTAGCAGATCAGGTCGTCGATCACGCCAGCATCTTCGCGCAGCATGCAGCTGTACAGCGCCTTGCCGGGCTGCTGCAGCTTGGCAACGTCGTTGGCCAGCAGATGGCGCAGGAATTCGCGGGTGCGCGGACCGTGCAGGTCAACCGCGGTCATGTGGGCGACATCGAACATGCCGGCGCTCTGGCGCACGACATGGTGCTCCTCGAGCTGCGACTGGTACTGGATCGGCATGTCCCAGCCGGCGAAATCCACCAGCTTGGCGCCGAGGCGGACGTGTTCGGAGTGCAGCGCGGTTTGCTTCAGCATGGTTCAACGCCTCGAAACAGGATCGGTGAGAACCGGCAGTGCCGGTCGACCCGCCCTATCTCTGTCCGTTGACCTGAAAGTTCGGGGACTGCTGGGCCTGACGCCCCAGCTGACCTCTGCCTCGTCGGTGGTCCGCGCAAACGGACGCTCTCCAGAGCACGCTTGACCGATCACTCCGGGGTACCTGAGCGATTCCGGGCGGATTTGCGCCTTCGGTGCCGGGCCTCAAGGGCGCGGTCTCTCGCGATCGGGGGGTGCGTGGTGCGGATGATAGCGGGCCGCCGCCGCGATGGCGAGCGCCACGCCGTTGATCACAACCGTGACCGCGTTCACCAGACGCGGCAGATGGCCCCATGGTGCATCGCTGCGACCTTATATATATTGGCTGCGGGCGGTCGACGCCCGGGATGCGCGGCTTTGCCCGTAGTGGTGGGGGATTAAATCGATGGCAGGTTTCAGATCAAACGTCTGCGCGGCGTTTGTCGTGACATTGGCGTTGTCGGCGGCGATCCGCACGGCCGACGCCCAGGAAACACCGGGAACCGTTGCTGACACCTTGCGTCCAGCGCCGGCGCTGCAGCGTCCGGAGCTTCCGCAGATCGACAAGACCCAGGCGCCCGCGCCCGCTCCGGTCGACGGCGGCGGTCGCAAGATCGTGGTGTCGCAGTTCCGCATCGCCGGCAATTCGCTGTACAGCACCGAAGAGCTGATGCCGTTGCTGAGCGACTTCGTCGGGAAGCCGCTGACCCTGCTGGAGCTGTATGAAGCAGCCGACCAGATCACCGGATTCTACGTCCGGAACGGCGTCACCCTGGCCTCTGCGATCATTCCGACCCAGGTGCTGACGAACGGCACCGTGCTGATCCTGGTCAGCGAAGGCCGCATCGGTCAGGTCAAGGTAGAAGGCAATCAGCGCTACCGCGCCTCGACGCTCTCGAAATATCTGACGCCGGCGGCCGAGAATCAGATCTATCGTTCCGGCATCCTCGAATCCGACCTGCTGCGACTCAATGAACTTCCAGGCCTCGAAGCGCGTGCAGTGCTCAAGCCCGGCAGCGATTTCGGCACCAGCGATCTGGTCATCCAGGCCGAGGAAGATCCGTTCGAGGGCTCGGTCTTCGTCGACAACTATGGCCGCGAGAATATCGGCACCTACCGTTTTGGCGGCAATGCCGCGTTCAACAATCCCCTGACGATCGGCGATCGCCTGAATGTGATGGCGATGACCTCGAGTCAGCAGTTGCTGCGTTACGGCAGCATCGAATACAGCGTGCCGCTGGGACATCAAGGCACCCGTCTGAGTGCATCCTACGGTTATGCCGATTTCGAGCTGGATGGCCCGTTCCATGGCATCGACGGCAAGAACAAGACCGCGCATCTGGCGGTGACGACACCCTGGATATTGACCCGGCGCGATCGTTTCAGCACCAGCGTCGGCCTGTCGGATACCCGAGCGAATGTCGATCTTTCCGGCCTGACTTTCCAGGAAACGCGGATCACGCTGGCCGAAGTCAACGCAAACTTCCGCCACGTCTACCCGAACTTCGCGCTGAGCCAGGTTGCCCTGGGCCTTGCCAGCAACGGCAGCAACGGCTCGAAGGCCGATGGCGACGCTCAGCCACTGCGCGTTGAACTGGACATGCAGCACCTGCAGCCGCTGTGGCCCGCCGCAAGCCTTGATCTGTATGTCCGACTCAATGGCGTCTACTCGCACGATCCACTGCCCGACACCTCGCAGTTCTCGGTCGGCGGACCGAGCAGCGTGCGCGGCTATCCGTCCGCAGAAATCCGCGGCGATCGCGGCTATCAGGGCACGCTGGCGCTGCAGAAGGAATTCGGCCTTGGCCGCGTGCGTGTACGCAGCCGCCTGTTCGCCGACGCGGGCTATGTCGAGCGAATCGACGTCCCGCCCGGCACGTCTGACAGCGACGACATCAGCAGCGTCGGCATCGGCGCCGATACGCTGTTTCCGCACGACGTGACACTGCGTCTGGACGCTGCCTACCCCCTGCAGAACCGTCAAGTCAGCGACAACCGTGACGACGGCCGCATTTTTGGTTCATTGACTATGGGATTCTAGGCAATGCTCGATCATGCGCCCCAACGTCGTGCCGGCTGGAGAATCTGAGCCATGATGCAACGACACTCTGTCGCACCCCGCCTCACCCCCGGCCCGCTGAAGCCTGTCGTCGCCGCATTGCGCCAGCGCCTGCCATGGTGGCTGTCCACAGCGTTGATGCCGGGCCTGGTGATGGCCAACCCGATTGGCGGCGATGTCGTCGGCGGCGCTGCCACGATCGACCAGCAGGGCAACACCACACGCATCGACCAGACCAGCAACTCGGCCATTCTGAACTGGCAAAGTTTTTCGATCGGATCTGACGAATACGTCTACTTCAATCAGCCCTCTGCTTCGGCCGCGATCCTGAACCGGGTCATCGGCGGCGTGCCGTCCGAGATCTTCGGCTCGCTGGTTTCCAACGGCCGCGTATTCCTGGTCAATCCGTCCGGCGTGCTGTTCGGCAATGGCGCGCAGGTCGACGTCGGCTCCCTGCTGGCCACCACGCTGAACATCGCCGACGGCGATTTCATGTCCGGCCGCTATGTGTTCGTTGGCGACAGCATCGAAAGCGTGGTCAACCACGGCCAGGTCAATGCTGCTGACGGCGGTTTCGTTGTTCTGGCGGGCGACTACGTCCATAACGACGGCGTCATTGCCGCACAGCTGGGTCAGGTTGCCCTGCTGGCCGGCTCCGCCATGACCATGGATCTGGCCGGCGACGGCCTGATTGGCTACACGGTTGACCAGGCTGCGCTGTCCGAGCGCGCCGGCGCCGCCAATGCCGGCAGCCTGATCGCCGATGGCGGCACCGTGGTGATGACTGCAGATGTCGCTCACGAGCTGGCACGCGGCGCGGTCAACAACAGCGGCGTCGTCCGTGCGCGCTCGATCGAGGAGCATGACGGCATGATCGTGCTGTCGGCCAACGGCGGCGATCTGACCCAATCGGGACTGATTGACGCAGGGGCGCACACCCTCGATACCGACGGCGGTGTCGTTCGGCTGCTGTCCACCGGCAACATTGACCTGACGCCCACCAGCACGATTGACGCTTCCGGCGCGGGGAACGGCGCAGGCGGCAGCATTCGCGTGATTGCCGACGGCGCCTTGAACGTTGCACAGGGCTCCTCTACTCGGGCTCTGGCCGGCAATCGCGCACTGTTCAACGGCGGATTCGTCGAGCTGTCGGCAAACCGATTGAGACTCCAGGGTGACGTTTCACTGGGACGCGGCGGACTGCTGCTGCTCGACCCGGTCGATCTGGAAATCGGCAATGCCACCGATGGCTGCGGTTTTGATGTCTGCGTTCAGAACATCGAAGGCATGCTGAACTCTGGGGCGAGCGTACAGATCGTCGCCACCAACAGCATTACCGTCACGGATCTGACGATCGGCGGGGACGGCGGCATTGACGGCAATCCGAGTTATGGCGGCGGACTTCTGCTGGGCATTGGTTCGACCAGCAGCTACGGCGGCTTCATCCGCGGCAGCGGCGTGGGCTCCGGATCCGGTGCGCCTTCCGGCATTTTTTTCGACAACACCGCCAACTACATTGACATCAGGGGCCCGCTGCAGCTCATCGGGGGCTCCTCCGACGGCGATATCGTGGCGGGTCGGTTGACGGCACAGAGCGTGCTGACCGAAGCCGCGGGCTCGATCAGCACCGGCGATGTGACCGCAAACAGCGGCAGCATCCGCATCGAAGCAGGCACCTCGATTTCCACCGGCAACCTGACCAGCCGCTACTACTCCAGCTCAGGTTCTCCAGCGGCAGGCGCGCCGGTCGCGTCGCCCGGCTTCTCCTCGTACGGGAATGACATCGCCGTCATCGCCCGCGGCGGCGACGCGACACTTGGCGCGGTCGACGCGGTCGGTGCAGCCCTCCTCGACGCGACTGGAACCCTCAGTGCCGTCAGCGTCAACGGCGACAACGGCGTTGGCATCAATCAGCTGTGCCTGAGCAGTTGCTCCAGCAGCTTGTCCGCGCCAACGCGCCCGACCTTCATCGGCACAGGCAGCCACGGCGACGTGAAGATTGTCGGCTTGATCAGCGGCGGCAACTACGTACGGATTTTCGGCAGCGGCGACGCCAACTCGGACGGCTTCGCCGTCAACACGGGAGCCATTTCCGCATCGGGCTCTGTGACGGTTCAGTCAGGCAATGGCTCACTGATGCTGGGCAATGTCACCACCCTGCCCACCTACTACGGCTCCGGCGCTGCGCGGATCGATCTGACCACCGCTACCGGCTCGATCACAGCTGGCAACCTGACGACGCAGGCGGATGCGTACTATTCGAGTGCCGATGGCCGTGTCAACGTGTCGGCCTCCGGCGACGTGCAGGTGGACGATATCTCGACGCAGGCGTCCTACACCGGATCCATTGGAGGCTATTATCACATCGCCAATGCCAGTGTTTCGCTCGCCTCGCAAACCGGCAGCGTAACAACCGGCACGATATCGACGCTGGCGACCAGCCTTTCTACTTCCTACGGCGGATCGTTCACCGCGCCTGCGACGCAGGCCGGACCGCTGGCGTATAGATTTACAAGCGCCAATGGATCGGTGCGGATCGATTCCGCGACAGGCATCGAAGTCGGCGCGATCAGCACCCACGCCACCGCAACCGGCAACGGCAGCAGCAGCGCCGCCTATGCCGATGCCTGGGTTCGCCTCAACGCCGCTGCCAACGGCATTTCGGCACAGCTGATTTCGACGGATGCCCATGCCACCGCGGTGAATGGCAGTGCCAGCGCCAACGCTTACACCTGCCTGGCGGTTGGCAGCTTCTGCAACTCATCGTCGTCGTACGGCGGAAACCTGCCGCTGTCCGGCAAGCTTGGCGTTACCGGCGGTGACATCCTGTTCGGAGACATCACCACCAGCGCCATCGCCGAAGGAACCTCGGATTCTGCCTACGGCGATGTCACGATCGACACCGCCAGCGGCAACATCGGCATCGCGTCCGGTGGCAGCGGCTCCGTCACCACACTGGCGCATGCCGTTGGCGGCTACTACCCGAACGCCTATGCGTCGGTAAACGCCATCGCGGGCGAAAACATCAACATCGGCAACATCGACTCCACCGCCATCGCAGGCGGCATGCCCGTCGTTCTCCCCGGCAGCATCGCCACCAGCGGCGTTTCGCCCGCATCGAGTTCGAGCTGCTCTTCCGGGTGTGGTTACGCCAACGCCAGTGTCAGGATCGACGCCGGCGGCACGCTCGATATCGGTGATGTCCACACTTCCGGAGATGCCCTTTACACATCTACCGAAGTTTCGCTGTACGGCATCGACGGCATCGATGCGCTCGGTCAGGAAATCTCATCGGGCGACGACGGGGTCTACCTCATCTCGGATAGCGGCCCGATTTCCGTCAGCTCGGCCCTGGCCGCGAACGGGCGGGTCCATGTGAGCGCCGACGGCGACGTCCGTCTCGATACCCTGTTGGCCGGCAGTTCGGCTGACGTCTCGGCCAACGGCAGCGTGTACTTTGCCGGCGACTGGTCAACCGGAACCACCGGCCTGCGCGTCGACGCCACGGATTCCATTGTTGCGAACGGCAACGGCGGCCCTCAGTCGGTGACCGCATCTGGCGCGGGATTCTTCGCTGTCACCTCAATCGATCTCGGCAATACCACTCTGAATGTCGGCGCCGGACCAATCCGCGAAGGCGAAGGTGTGTTCCAGGGCGACGCCGCCATGATGGCGGCACTGGCGGCTCACCCAAGCGGTTCGGCATTGATGCCGACCAGCACGACGCCCAACCTGGCACTGGTGGCACAGTCCGTGACCGTCGGCGACGTCGACATCACCGGCGATTTCATCTACATCCAGGCAAGTGACGTCAATCTCGACGGCAGCATTTCAGCGCCGCTGGACACGTTCGTGCATTTCAAGCCATTCAACGCTTCGGACGCGATCGGCATCGAGAACGCGCCGGATTCGAGTCATGTGCTGAACCTGAATCCGACCGATCACTTCGACAAGTTCCCTGGCACGACCTTCGCCATCGGCGGTTCGACGCAGACCGGAAGCATCTATATCGGAAACAACGGTGTCGTCACGCTGGCACCAGGGCACAACCCCAACTTCGTGTTCATGACAACGCAGAACGCCGCAGATCCAACCAGCGGCTACATCTACACCACCGACGCAAACCCACAGACGGCACCGGATTCGGTCAACATCGCCACCACCGGTCAGGTCGTCATCCTGGACGGCATTCTGGCCACACCGCCACCGACTGAGCGGCCAACTCCAACGCCGTCTCCAACACCGCGGCCCACCGCGACGCCGACACCCACGCCCAGCGCGTCACCGACGCCCACGCCGTCGACGACACCGACACCGACGCCTTCAACGACGCCGACGCCGGTTCCGAGCGTGACGCCGACACCAGCACCGACCCCCACCCCGGTTCCGACGCCGACGCCAAGTGGAGCACCGACACCGACACCGCCGCTCCAGCCGCTGGAAAGCCAGTTCATGCCGCCGTTGCCGTTCGGCGACGACAACAAGCGCGGCGAAGATGACGGCAACGGGATTATTCTGGTGCAGACCAATTCGGCGATCGGCACCCAGTGCGAGGTGCAGCCATGAGCGCAGCACGTTGGTTTGGCGACCTGGGCCGCAGCGCCCTTCTGATCGGGCTGCTGCTGACCAGCGGCGTTGCTACGGCAGCCACACAGGCAGGCGAAGTATTGCTTGTCACTGGCAGCGCTACCGCCACCTCACCGCAAGGAAGCGTGCGCGAGCTCGCCAAGGGTGATGCGCTGTACTCCGGCGAGATTCTCAATTCCGGCCCCAACAGCTATCTGAACGTCCGTTTCACCGACGGTGGATTTACCTTGCTGCGGCCGAACACGCGTTTCGTGATTGAGGATTACGCGTTCCAGGCCGATCCATCGGTCATTGAAGCAGCCCAGGCCGCGGCGCACACTCAGCCGACGCCGACGCCTAAACCCGCTGTTACGCCGACACCGGCACCCAGACCCTCTGTGGCGATCGCACCGACACCGGCGCCGCAACAGTCGACGGTGGCGCGTTCGTTCTTCCGTCTGGTCAAGGGCGGATTTCGATCGATCACCGGCTTGGTCGGCAAGATCAATCGCGACGAATACAAGGTGGCAACGCCTGTCGCCACGATCGGCATTCGCGGCACCGACATCACCGTCATCGACTGTGATCTGGTCTGCGCCGAAGATCCGGTGATCCAGGAAGCGCTGCACAGCCTCCCGCCCGGGACCACGGCATTGGGCGCCACCATCCTGATCGTCAATTCGGGCGAGGCCTACATCACCAACGCACTGACCGGCGAAACCACCATCGCCAGCGCCGGCATGATTGTGCTGTCGCTGCCGAATGGCATTCAGATCGTTTTGGGCGAAATGCCCGGCTTCCTGCTGATCGACCCGCCGCCGCCACCGGACCAGTGCCTCAGCTAGTTCACGAAGTCCAGCAGGATTTGATCGACTTCCCGACTCGCGCAGCAGAGCAGCGGGTCGCTCTGCCATCGGTCCCACCTGCATGAACGACACGCTGCAACTGATTTCTCCGCCCGGCTACGGTCCGGTGGTGCCATTCGACAAGCACAGTCACGGTCGCCTGGGCCTGCTGCCGGAACGGCGTTACGCCTGGTGCTCAAGGCTCAACAGTGTCTTCATCAACGCGATCGAATTTGCACGTATCGCGACCGAGTATCCGATTGCCTTCGTTCACGAACAGAGCAGCCGAGAATTCATTCCGGTCGCCATTCTCGGCCTGCGTGATCGCGAAAATCTGTTCGTTGACGCCAGCGGTGGTTGGCGCTGGCCGGCATATGTACCGGCCTACTGCCGGCGCCACCCGTTTTGCGTGGCACAGGTCGCTGACGGCGCTGAACCCAAGCCGCGCAAGCTGATCTGCGTGCAGGCCGATCAGCTCAGTCCTGACGGCGCGGCACTGTTCGACAGTGACGCACAACCCTCCCCGGCATGGAACGCGATCCTGCGTCTGATCGAATCGATGGAATCGGCACGCCAGGCAACCCGTGTCCTGTGCAAGCGACTCGAATCACTCGACCTGCTGGTCCCGTTCGATGCGGTCGCCTCCGCTCCGGGGCGAACAACGCTGCATCTGCAAGGCATGTATCGTGTCGATGAACAGAAACTGGCGACCTTGCCGATGCGCAATCTGAAGACCCTGCTCAACAAAGGCGAACTGCGTGCGGTGTACGCGCACCTGATCTCGCTGGAAAACTTCGCCCGCCTGCTCGACCTCGAAGGAAAGCGCAATGGGCGTTGAGATCAAGCTGACCGATCGCGAGCTGCCGGTATCCCCGGTGTTCATCGACTACCTCGCACACCTCATCGACGGCCGTCCGTTCCAGGATCACGAGTGGCACGACCAGCTGTCCGAGCAGCTCAACTTCGCCCAGCGCAACATCACCGAGCGCGCGCCGAAGGACGCCGAGCGCGTCATCAACGACCCGCGCGGACGCGCGGCGATCGGTCACGCCTATCAATGGCTGTTGCACCTGTTCGGGGGCAATCTGGCTGCGCTGCGTGAAATCCAGTTGCGTTACCACTTCGTCAATGTCATTGGAATTCCCCGCTGCGGCGGTTCCTACCTGACCAAGGAACTCTACCGAGCGCTCGGCTACGATCCGACACACGTGCCCAATGCCCTGGCCCACGACGGCTTCCCCGAAGCGGGTCCGTTCGAACTCAGTCAGGGCCGCAACAGCTGGATTCTGAGCCTGCAAACCATGGCCGAATATCTGACCATGGTCGAGATGTTCTTCCAGAATGCCGCGCGTCACTCGGGCAAGGTCGTCGTACCCAAAAAACTGACCAAGGGCATCTATGCCGGGGGCTTTTTTCATCGCGTACTGGGCGAAGCGGTGGACATGATCCTCACGGTGCGCCATCCGGTCACTGCCTGCGTCTCCACCTATGAGAAATCCGGTGGACTGCCTGCCAACGAACGCTTTGCGGTGCGCTCCAATATCGAAGAATGGTGCCGACGCGATCTCGCGCATACTGGCACCACAGCGCAGCAATTCGCGGAGATGGACTACTTCGACGCCTACCTGCGCTACTGGGAGCAGTACCACATCAATATCGCCACGACGGGTCTTTCGGCGAGCCGGGATCTACGCATCATCGCGTACGGTCGACAGCGCATGGAGGATCTCGCAGCGAGCTTCCATCGCCGCTATGACAGCAGCACGGCGCCAACCGAGTTCAAGGCTTCGGATGAACCGGGCCGCCGTCATCCACAGTGGGTGGAACGCGCTCAGCCGGTCATCCATCGCGTCGCCGACCTGTGGCAGCGCGTCGGCCTGGAGTTTCCCGTAGACCAGGTGATGGAGCTGCAGTGAGCCGCAAGCCGCAATACTGAGCGGAAACCTGCCATGGCACGCCTCGGCTTCGTCTGGGAACTTGGACAGAACGGCGGCTACGCCGCCCTCATCGGCCAGCTTGCCCGCATGGCACGGGCGCAAGGCCACGAATGTCTGTTTCTGGTCTGCGATCCAGCGGTCGCCAGTGCCCATCTGCCGCCTGAACTTGGGACGATGATTCAGGCCCCATTGCCGCGTCCCTCACCCAGCCCTGCGGTCCGCGTCCAGGTCAGCTACGCCTCACTGCTGCATAACTGTGGCTTTGCCAACGCAGACGCGCTCGCCGCACGGCTGCGCAGCTGGCGTGAGCTGTTCCGCGCACTCGGCATCGAGCGCGTCGCCGCCCGCCACAGCCCGACCGCGATCCTCGCCGCACGCAGTCTGGGCCTACCGCTGATGCACTACGGCAACCGTTTTTCGATACCGCCGTCGACATCGCCCTGGCCCAGCTTCCGTACCGACGTGAAGACGACCACAGACATCCTGCGCAGCAACGAAGCGCATCTGCTGGCGACAATGAACTCGGCCCTCGGGGCAATCGGCGCAAGCCCGCTGGGTCGCCCGGCCGCGATGTACGACATTCCAACCACGCTGTTGCTGGGCTATCCGCAAACCGACCATTACGCCGGCAGCCCGCGCACCTCGCCGCACGTCGGCCTGCCCGACCTCAGTTTCGGCGAGACACCGCAGTGGACCGTACCCGGCAACGGCCCGCGATTATTCGTCAACCTGCTGCCCGGCCCGACCGTCGCGCCGTGGCTGAAAGTCCTGGGCCAACTCCCCGCGCGCATCATGCTGCGCGTCGGTGGCCATACCCTGGGAACAACCGCGTTGCCCGCCCATATACAGCTCGTCACTGGTGCGGTGAACTATCGCGAAGTCATCGCCAGCAGCGATGTCGTGCTCGGTTACGGCTCGCACAACCTCATCTGCGAAGCTGTCCTGGCCGGCAAACCCATTGCTACGATGGCACACAACCCGGATCAGCAGCTGATCGCCCAAAGGATGGCGGCGCAAGGATTGGGCCCCTCGCTACCACCGCAACCAGACGATGCGTCTGCGGGATTGCTGCAACGCTGGCTGCGGTCCGATCAAGCGGCACGAACCGCTCAGGCCATCGCGATTGACTGTTCAGACCCGCCACGGGAACAGGCGATTCCAACGCTGTTCAATGCGCTGATGCAAGCCGAGCCCTGCTTGCTCTGAGCGCACGACGCCACGCTCAACAGGCGGCACAGCCAGTGCCGACCCATCGACGTTATCGAAGCATTAGAGACCGCAGGCCCTTCGCACCAGCAGCTGACGCAGCGGCGCGATCGCGTTGACGGCGAGCAATCCGCGCTGACGCAGCCAGTCCCAGCCTGGCAGCTGCACGCGGTAGGCCCGATACAGGCCGTCGGTGACCGCGATCATCTCGTTGACCTCGGCGCGGCGCGCGCGCTGATAGCGTGCAAGCACGCGCAGGCTGCCGATGTCGCGCCGGACGGCGCGCGCGGCGGTGATGACGTCGACCAGTTCTGCGGCGTCACCGAGGCCGAGATTCAGCCCCTGCCCAGCCAGCGGATGCACCACGTGCGCCGCATCGCCGGCCAGCGCAAAGCGCGGCTTCACGTATTCCAGCGCGTTCTGCAGCTGCAGCGGGAAGCTGACGCGCTCGGTGCATTCGAGGATCGGCCCCAGTGCATGCTGGATCGCCTCGTCCAGGCTCAGGCGGAACGTCCAGTCGTCCATCGCCAGCAGCTGCTCCGCCTCGATACTCGACCACACGATCGAACTGCGTCCGTCCGCAAGCGGCAGAAACGCCAGCGGTCCGGTCGGCAGGAAGCGCTGATACGCCGTATGGCGATGCGGCTCGCCGGTCCGCACATGGCAGACCACCGCCGTATGCGCATAGCGCTGCCCGCTGACCTCGATACCCTGCTGCGTGCGCAGCGGCGAGCGTGCGCTGTCGGCGGCGATCACCAGCCTGGCGGCGACCTCGCGTCCGTCGCCCAGCCGCAGGCGCGCGCCGTCGGCGTCGACCTGCAGTGACTCGACCGCGCAGTCGTGATGAACGTTCTCCGGCGGCAGCGCACGCCACAGCTGTCGCTGGATCACCCGTCCTTCGACGATATGCCCCAGCGCCGCGGCGCGCGCTTCGGCGGCGTCGAATTTCAGCGCGTCACCGGGCTCGGTTTCCCAGACGCGCATCTGCGCATAGGCGCAGGCGCGCTCGGCGACGATCGCGTCCCACACCCCGATCGACTGCAGATAGCGCTGGCTTGCGATCGACAGCGCGTAAACGCGCAGGTCGTAGTCGTTGGCGTCGGTCGCCGGCATCGGCGGATCGCGATCGAACAGCTGCACGTCGACCCCCTGGCGCAGCAGACCCAGCGCGATCGCGGCACCGACAATGCCGCCCCCGACGATCGCCACATCACAGCGCTGCATGCTCATGCCGGCGTCCGGGCGGCCTGCGGCGCGCGGCCGCCGAAGCCGAGGTTCTGCCACAGCACCGCCTCGCGCACGCCGGGCGCCAGATCCAGCGCCAGCAGTCCGAGATGACGCAGACCGCGCAGGCCGGGAATCCGGTTCGAGAACAGGCGCACCAGCTGGTCAGTGAAATCGGCGACGCGCGCACGGTCGCGCTGACGCCGTTGCGCGTATTCGGCCAGCACTGCGTCGGCGCCGGGATCGCTGTCCACGAAGGCCGGATCGTTCAACAGCTCGGCCACGGTGGCGACATCGCGCAGACCCAGATTGAACCCCTGCGCCGCCACCGGATGCAGCGACTGCGCGGCGTTGCCGGCGAACAGCACGCGCGGTGCGGTCAGCCGTTCACTCATGACCCGCATCAGCGGCCAGGCCTGGCGCGCGCCGAGGCCGCTGAAGCGCCCAAGGCGTTCACCGAAAGCCGCCTGCGCCGCGGCAATGAAGTCGTCGTCGCTACAGTCGATGCGCTCACGCAACTGCTCGCGCGGGGTCGTCCATACCAGCGAGCAGATGCGATCGCCGCCCTGTGGCCACTTCGGTAGCAGGGCAATGGGACCGCCGGGCGTGAAGCGCTCGTACGCGCAGCCGGCGTGCGTGCGCGTGGTCTGCACGGCCGTGACAATCGCCGACTGCCCGTAGTCGCGGCGTTCGGCGTCGATGCCCAGCAGTTCGCGCACCGGGGAGTTCATGCCGTCGGCAGCAACCACCAGCCGTGCGCGCACGATGCGTCCATCGTCCAGCGCCAGCTCGACGGCGTCGTCACTGCGCACCAGCGACTGCAACCGCGCCGGACACAGCAGCGTGGTCGTGCCCAGCGCCAGCATGCGCTGCCACAACGCGCTGCCGAGTGCGCGGATCGGCACGTTGTAGCCCAGCGCGTCCAGCCCCGCCTCGGCCGCGGCAAAGCGCGCGACGCCGAAGCGGCCCTGCTCGGAGATATGCGTCGAGGTGATCGGCGCCGCCTCTGCACGCAGATCGGCCCACACGCCCAGGGATTCGAGGATGCAGACACTGGCGTGATTCACCGCGATGCAGCGCTCGTCCCAGCGCGCTTCGCCCACCGGCGGCGGCGCGGCCTCGATCAGGGCGACCCGCTGACGCCCGGACAGTCCGACCGCGAGACTGGCGCCCACCAGGCCGCCCCCCACGATGGCGACGTCAAACATTTCGGAAGACGGTGTATCCACGAAGCGACGGTACCGTTCAGACCGCACCGCGCATCAGGGCCTCGATCTCGCGACGCTCCTTGGGCACGCCAGCAGTCAGGACCTGCGGTCCGTTCGCGGTCACCACCACGTCATCCTCGATGCGGATGCCGATGCCCCAGTATTTTTCCGGTACGCCGGGCGTGCCGGGCGCGATGTACAACCCCGGTTCGACCGTCATCACCATGCCAGCCTCGAACGGACGCGGCTTTCCCTCGATCTTGTAACGGCCGACATCGTGGACATCCATGCCCAGCCAGTGGCCGGTGCCGTGCATGTAGAACTGGCGCTGCTTGCCCTGCGCGATCAGGTCCTTGGGCTTGCCCTTGAGCAGCTTCAGATCGACCAGGCCCTCGGTGAGGATGCGCGTGGCGACTTCGTGCGGGCGGCCGCTGGAGGCACCGACCTTGAGTTCCTTGATCGCACGCTTGTTGGCTTCGAGCACGATCTCATACACCGCCTGCTGCGCCGCGCTGAACTTGCCGTTGACCGGAAACGTGCGGGTGATGTCGGCGGTATAGCCGTCCAGCTCGCCGCCGGCGTCGATCAGCAGCAGATCGCCATCCTTCAGCGGTGCATCGTTTTCGATGTAGTGCAGGATGCAGGCGTTCTCGCCGCCGCCGACGATGGAGCCGTAGCCGCACTGCATGTTGTGCCGCCCGAAATGCGCTTCGATCTCGGCGGCGACCTGCCATTCATTCACACCCGGTGCGGCCTTGCGCATCGCCAGGCAATGCGCCTCGGCACTGATCTCGCAGGCGCGCTGCAGGATCTTGAGCTCGGAGGCCGACTTGATCAGGCGCATCTCGTGCAGGGTCGTCTCCAGCGCGATGAAGTCGACCGGCGCCGCGGCGCCGCGGCGCGAGACTTCGCGAATCTGTCGCACGCTGCCGGTCAGCACCTCATCCCAGTGCGCGTGCTCGCCCAGCGTGTAGTGCAGATGATCACGCCCGCTGAGCAGCTCCGGCAGCCGGTCCTCGAATTCCGCCAGTTCGAAGGCCTGGTCGGCGCCATAGTCGCGCATCGCACCATCCGGGCCGGCACGGCGACCGTCCCAGATTTCACGCTCCGCATCGCGCGGCCGCACGAACAGCACGAACGCGCCCTGCTTGCGGCCCGGCACCAGGACCGCAATCGCGTCCGGTTCGGGAAAGCCGGTCAGATACTGGAAATCGCTGTCCTGCCGGAATTTGTAATGCGTGTCGCGCGCGCGGATCACTTCGCTGGCGCCGGGGATGACCGCCACCCCGCGCTTGCCGATGCGCTGCATCATCTGTGCACGACGGGACGCGTGTTCCTTGAGCTGCCGCGGAGTCGGTTTCATGTGGGGTCTTCCCGTGGGCGTGCCGAAAATGATCGTGGATTGGGATTCGTTCAGTGCAACGTCTGCGACGCGCTCGGATCCAGCGTCGGCTTCGGGTGCAGCTCCATGAACACCAGCTGCGCACCGACACGCAGGTATTCGACCAGCTCGGCGTAGGCGGTCTCCTCGACGTTGGGATCGTCCTCCTCGCCCACGGCGGCCTGCGTCAGCTGGGTCATGTCGTGCACGATCTCGCGCGCATCATCCGAGCACCGGCTGAGGTCGAGCCCGGGACGGCTCGACAGCCCGTAGAGGAAGCCCTCGCACCACGCCACCAGCGCGCGCACGCGCGGCACCAGCGCGGTGTCATCGTCCGGCAGCAGCAGCTCAAAGCTCATGCCCTCATCCTCGAGGGCATCGAAGGTCTGTGTCCGCAGTGCCTGCAACAGCGCCGTCGTCTTGGCGTCGCTGCCGGCCGGGGGACGGTCGCCACTGTCAATCAGGTGCGCGAGGTCAATGTCTTCCGGCTTGTGCACGCACAGTGCGCCGCACAGGGTCCCGTGGTATTCGGAGGCCTCACCGTCGTGATAGCCAATGCGCGCCAGCGCTTCGCTCAAGACGTCGTAGTCGATCTGTTCCTGCATCCGCGCATTATAGACGTCGCCCCATGGGCGCCGCCCCTGGCCCGGGGACTCAAGTCGCGGCGATGGCGGCCGTACCGGCCACCTGATGCAGCGTCCTGATGAAGTTGTGCGCCAGCGGCGCAGCGCCGCCCCGTACACGCAGGATTCCGAGCTCGATCTGCGCGGAACGCCCGCGCAGCGCGCGGTAGCGCACGCCGGCGCGCTGCAGGTTCTGCACCGAGGACGGCACCAGCGCAACACCCATACCGGAAGACACCAGCCCGATCACCGTCTGCATCTGCCGGGCACTCTGGGTAATGCGCGGCGCAAATCCGGCGGCCTGACACCGGCTGATGACCAGGTCGTACAGCCCCGGACCGATGGCGCGGGGCGGCACGATGAAGCTGGCCCTGGCCAGCGTGCGCAAGTCCACCGGCCCCTCGCCCTGTACCGCGGCGTGGTCGGCCGGCGCGGCCAGCACCAGGGCTTCCCGCCGCAGGCGTTCGAATGTCAGGTCCGGCTCATCGACCGGCGCCAGGCCGATCGCCAGATCCAGTCGGCCGGCGCGCAGCTCGCGGATCTGCGCATCGGTGGTCAGCTCCTGCAGCTGCACTTCGACCAGCGGGTAGTCGTTGCGGAACTGCTTCAGCGCCGGCGGCAGGAGACTGTAGTCGGCAATCGAGACGAACCCCACCGTCAAGGTGCCGATATCGCCGCGGTGCACCTGCAGCGCCTTGCCGCGCGCCTGCTCCAGCCGCGCCAGGATCGCGCGCACCTCTTCATAGAACACGGCGCCGGCTGCAGTCGGCGTCACGCCGCGGTTGCCGCGCTCCAGCAACGCCGCGCCGATCTCCTGTTCCAGCGCCTTGAGATGCGTCGACAGCGGCGGTTGCGAGACATGCAGCCGTGCCGCCGCCCGGGACAGACTGCCCTCCTCGACCATCGCCGCGAAATACCGTAACTGGCGCAGTTCCACTATTCGGTTTTCCTATATCTGATTCGACAATATTGTATTAGCCGATATAGGTAAAACGCAGCACAATAACGCCCTTCAAGCCCCAGCCGCGCCCCGCACGCAAGGAATCCAGATGCCCGCCTACCGCTCCCGCACCAGCACCCACGGCCGCAACATGGCCGGCGCCCGCTCCCTGTGGCGCGCCACCGGCATGAAGGACGGCGACTTCACCAAGCCGATCATTGCCGTCGCCAATTCGTTCACGCAGTTCGTGCCCGGCCACGTGCACCTGCAGAATCTCGGCCAGCTGGTGATCTCGGAAATCGAGAAGGCCGGCGGCGTCGGCAAGGAATTCAACACCATCGCCGTCGACGACGGCATCGCCATGGGCCATGACGGCATGCTCTACAGCCTGCCGTCGCGCGACATCATCGCCGACAGCGTCGAGTACATGTGCAATGCACACACGGCCGACGCGCTGGTGTGCATCTCCAACTGCGACAAGATCACGCCCGGCATGCTGATGGCGGCGCTGCGCCTGAACATCCCGGTGGTGTTCGTGTCCGGCGGCCCGATGGAAGCCGGCAAGACCAAGCTCGCCGGCAAGGACGAAGTGATTCCGCTCGACCTCGTCGACGCGATGGTGGCCGCAGCCGACGACAAGGTGTCCGACGCCGACGTCGACCAGATCGAGCGCTCGGCGTGCCCGACCTGCGGCTCCTGTTCCGGCATGTTCACCGCCAACTCGATGAACTGCCTGACCGAGGCACTGGGCCTGTCACTGCCCGGCAACGGCTCGCTGGTGGCGACGCACAAGGACCGTGAAGCGCTGTTCCGCCGTGCCGGCCAGCTGGTCGTGGAACTGGCGAAGCGCTACTACGAGCAGGACGACGCCTCGGTGCTGCCGCGCAACATCGCGACCCGCGCCGCGTTCGAGAATGCGATGACGCTGGATATCGCCATGGGCGGCTCGACCAACACCGTGCTGCATCTGCTCGCGGCCGCACAGGAAGGCGAAGTCGACTTCACGATGACGAACATCGACCGGCTCTCGCGCAAGGTGCCGAACCTGTGCAAGGTCGCACCGTCCAGTCACCATCATCTGGAAGACGTGCATCGCGCCGGCGGCGTGATGTCGATTCTGGGTGAACTGGCGCGCGCCGACCTGCTCGACACCTCGGTGGGCACCGTGCACAGCCCGTCGCTGAACGCGGCGCTGCAACAGTGGGACATCGCGCTAAGTGACGACGCCGCGGTGCGCGAATTCTTCCGTGCCGGCCCCGCCGGCATCCGCACCACGCAGGCGTTCTCACAGGATTACCGCTACGACGCGCTGGACACCGATCGTGAAAAGGGCTGCATCCGCGACAAGGCCCATGCCTACAGCCAGGACGGCGGCCTCGCGGTGCTGTTCGGCAACCTCGCCGAGCGCGGCTGCATCGTCAAGACTGCTGGCGTCGACGCCAGCATCCTCAAGTTCAGCGGGCCGGCCGTGGTGCTGGAAAGCCAGGACGATGCGGTGCAGGCAATCCTCGGCGGCAAGGTCAAGGAAGGCGACGTCGTCATCATCCGCTACGAAGGACCTCGCGGCGGCCCCGGCATGCAGGAGATGCTGTATCCGACCAGCTATCTGAAGTCCAAGGGGCTGGGCAAGGCCTGCGCGCTGATCACCGACGGCCGCTTCTCCGGCGGCACCTCGGGGCTGTCGATCGGCCATGTCTCGCCCGAAGCCGCGGAGGGCGGCAACATCGGCCTGATCGAGAACGGTGACCGCATCGAGATCGACATTCCGAACCGTTCGATCCGTATCGACGTCAGCGACGAAGAACTCACCAAGCGGCGTGCGGCGCAGGATGCAAAGGGCTGGAAGCCGGCCGCGCCGCGTCCGCGCAAGATCAGCGCCGCGCTGAAGGCCTACGCCAAGCTGACCACCAGCGCCGATCGTGGCGCCGTGCGCGATCTGAGCCTGCTCGACTGATGACGGGCTGCTGAACCGACGGCACCGCCGACCGCTGCATGCGGTCGGCGGTGCCGTCATCTGTTTCTGCGGAAGCGCTTATCATCTGGCGGTGCCCGCACCCTGCCACGTCAGTGATGACGCTGACCCGGTCTGCGCGGACACCGCACACTCGACACCTCCGCCCCCCCTATACGCTCGACCAGGAGACCCTTTTCATGGACGTCCGCGCCGCTGTCGCTTTTGAAGCCGGAAAACCGCTTTCCATCGAAACCGTGCAACTGGAGGGCCCACGCGCCGGCGAAGTGCTGGTCGAGATCAAGGCCACCGGCATCTGCCACACCGACAAGTTCACCCTGTCCGGCGCCGACCCGGAAGGTCTGTTCCCGGCCATCCTCGGTCACGAGGGTGCGGGCGTGGTCGTCGATGTCGGCCCCGGCGTAACGTCACTGAAGAAAGGCGATCACGTCATTCCGCTGTACACACCGGAATGCCGCGAGTGCGAGTACTGCCTGAATCCCAAGACCAATCTGTGCCAGGCGATCCGCAGCACCCAGGGTCAGGGCCTGATGCCCGACGGCACCAGCCGCTTCTCCTTCCAGGGCAAGCCGATCCATCACTACATGGGCTGCTCCACCTTCGCCAACTACACCGTGCTGCCGGAGATCGCACTGGCCAAGGTGCGTGAGGACGCGCCGTTCGACAAAATCTGCTACATCGGCTGCGGCGTCACTACCGGCATCGGCGCGGTGATCTTCACTGCCAAGGTCGAGGCCGGCGCCAACTGCGTCGTGTTCGGCCTCGGTGGCATCGGCCTGAACGTGATCCAGGGCCTGAAGCTGGTCGGTGCGAACATGATCGTCGGCGTCGACATGAACCCGGCACGCGAAGGTCTTGCGCGCCAGTTCGGCATGACCCACTTCGTCAATCCCAAGACCGTCGAAGGCGATCTGGTCGCGCATCTGGTCGAGCTGACCCGGGGCGGCGCCGACTACAGCTTCGAGTGCATCGGCAATGTACAGGTCATGCGTCAGGCGCTGGAGTGCTGCCACAAGGGCTGGGGCGTCTCGACCATCATCGGCGTGGCGCCGGCCGGGGCGGAGATCAGCACGCGGCCGTTCCAGCTCGTCACTGGACGCCGCTGGATCGGCTCCGCCTTCGGCGGCGCGCGCGGACGCACCGACGTGCCGAAGATCGTCGACTGGTACATGGACCACAAGATCAACATCGACGATCTGATCACGCATACCCTGCCGCTGGAACGCATCAACGAGGGCTTCGATCTGATGACGCGCGGCGAGTCGATCCGCAGCGTGGTGGTGTACTGATGGGCATCGAAACCCGCAGCGAGCAGGTCTGCTTCGGCGGCGTGCAGGGCTTCTACACGCACGCCTCGCGCGAAACCGGCACACCGATGAACTTTGCGGTGTACCAGCCGCCGCAGGCGGTCCATGGTCCGGTGCCGGTGCTGTACTACCTGGCCGGCCTGACCTGCACCGAAGAGACGTTCATGATCAAGGCGGGCGCCCAGCGGCTGGCGGCGCAGCTGGGGCTGATGCTGGTGACCTGCGACACCAGTCCGCGCGGCCTCGGCCACGCTGGCGAGGAAGAGTCCTGGGACTTCGGCACCGGAGCCGGCTTCTATCTGGACGCGACCGCGGAACCGTGGTCGACCGGCTACCGCATGGGCAGCTATGTGAACCTGGAACTGCCGGCCCTGATCGAGGAACACTTTCCGGCGCGCACCGACCGGCGCGGCATCTTCGGGCATTCCATGGGCGGCCACGGCGCACTGGTCACCGCGCTGCGCCATCCGGACCGCTGGCATTCGGTGTCGGCGTTCGCGCCGATCAGCAATCCCTGCGCCGTTCCCTGGGGCGAGAAGGCCTTCTCGAACTATCTCGGCCCCGACCGCGAGCGCTGGGAAGACTGGGACGCCAGCGAGCTGATGCGCACCCGCGCCTATCCCGGCACGATCCTGGTGGACCAGGGCGAGGCCGATCAGTTCCTGGACCGTGAACTGCACCCGCAGGCACTGGACGATGCCGCCGCAGCTTCGGGACAGGCACTGACCTTACGTCGTCACGCCGGCTACGACCACTCCTACTGGTTCATCCAGACCTTCGTCGCCGATCACCTGTCCCATCACGCCGCGGCACTGCTGGGCAGCTGAAGCCCCCTACCCGGCGCGCGGACGTTCGGACTTCTCAAGACGGTCCAGGTCGAGCCCGTCGACGAGCTGTTTCACCGCGTCGATACCCGCCTGCTGTGCGCTGACCGTGACGACGATGCCGTTGCTCAAGGTGATCCGCGCCTCGGCACTGCTGCCGTCACGCTGATAGTTCAGCACCGTGGTCCGGCCACCGTCGCGGCGTGTCGAACGCACCGAGGTGTCGTCCTCGTACTCGCCGGCCTGCATCGCCGTCGCCATGCTGATCAGCGTGGCGGCGCTGCCCATGTCGACGATCTCGATATCGGCGGTGGCGGCGTCATGCGTGTAGCGCGCATGGACCTCACTCATCGCCGAACCCATCGCGGCGCCGTCGGACGCCTGACTGCTGACGCGACGGAAATCGCCGATCCGGTCCGGCAGCATCGTCTTCAGGGTCTTTGCCGGCACCGGCCCGACGGCGGCATCGCCGCCCATCGCCGTGATCGCGGCCGCCATCGAGTCGTTGGCGGCATCAGCCATAGCGGCACCATCGTTGCGTGACGACGCCTGCTCCATGCGCTTGGAGGCTTCCAGCATCCGCTGCTTGGCGGTTTCGATGCGATCCGGATCCAGCGCAAGGGTGCCTGCCGGCGTCTCGATCCTGAACCCTGTGGAATCCGCTCCGCGCTTTGACGCCTGCAGGCCGATGCCGGCGGACGGCGCGAAGATCGAGGTCACGGCCCCCATGACCAGCCCCAGCACAACCGCACAGACGATGATCACGGCGGTATAGGCCAGGGATTTCTCCGCCGGGTTCTTCATCAGGACCGGCAGCCCGCGATACAGCAGTACCAGCGAATACAGCCCCGCGAGCACGCCGAGCAGCGAGAGCGCGGGAATGATGCTGAACACGCCGCCGAACATGCTCGCGGTCGCCGCGTACGCCACCAGCTTGAACGCCTTGAGCGCATCCGACTGCCCGCCAAACTTCGGCGCCAGCGCATTGACGATCAGCGACAGCACGAAGACGCCCGCCAGCGACAGCGCGTAGGACACCACCATGCCGACCAGACCGGACAGCACCGGCACCCGCGCGCTGACGCCAAAGACGCTCACGCCGACAATCGAGGTGCCGATGAATCCGCACACTGCGGGAATCGCCGCCAGGATCAGCAGGTACTCGCGATAAATGGCACCGACGCTGGCGCTCTCCTCCTCGATCTGCGGCCAGGTGTTGCGTGGGCTCAGCACGATCGCCAGTGCGCGCTCGGTCAGTTTCATCGGTTGACTCCTGCAGGGTTCGAACGAAAGCACCGGAGTGCCGTCCGCGCACGGGATGCACGCGAACTCATGAACCCTAGAACGGAATTATCGGACCCGATGCGACATCGGCATTGCCGATGCCGGCCTGCATTTCACTCAGAAGCGCAGACCACGCGCGATCAGCAGGACCACCAGCACGGCGATGATGATGCCGACCAGCGCGCGCCACGGCGACGCGAAGCGCAACCCCTGCGTGGCGTCGGGAGGCAGCGACTTGCGACCATTCAGCATGGCCGGAATCAGCGCCTCGCGCCGGATCAGCGTGTAGTAAGCCACGGCCGCCAGATGCAGCAGCACGAGGCCGATCAATACGTTGAACGAAATTTCGTGGATCTCAGCCAGCAGACGCCCGCTGCGGAAGCTGATGAGATACGACAGCGGCCCTGATTCCAGGCCATCGGTATCGACCGAGAACAGGCCGGTAATCGTCTGCACCAGCAGCACGGTGAGCAAGGCCAGTACGCTCCAGCCCCCCATGGGGTTGTGACCGATCACCAGGGCATGCCCGGCGCGCTCACGCAGCGACCGCGCATAGCTCAGGACAACAGAAGGTCGGCGTACAAAGTCTGAAAAACGTGCGGTCGTGCTGCCGAAGAAACCCCAGAACACCCTGAACAGCACCACGGTCAGGATCGCGTACCCGCTACGGCGGTGCCAATCCAGCAACCCCCACTCCGCAGTCGCCCAGGACACGCCGACCAGCAGGGGCAGCAACCAATGCCCCAACCGGGTCGGCAGATCCCAGACACGCTGAGGCGCTACGCGCCCAGCGTCATGTGCAGACACGCGCAGCTCCCGTTTCAGTCTTCGTCTTTCTCACGGAAGGTGTCATGGCAGCCCTTGCAACTGCCCCCCACGGCCTTGACCTGCTCAGCGAATCCGGCGGCATCGCCAGCGTCCGCCAGCGCGGCAAACTTTCCGGCCTCGACCACCAGCTTTTCGCGCTTCTCGGCAAACAGTTCCGGCTGTTGCCAGATCTCGGCCTTGGCCTCGGTCTTGGCACCGCTCTCAGGACCGGACCCAGCCGGGAACCAGTCGACGATCTGTCCAGCGTGCTTGTCGATCTCGTGGGCCGCCTCGGTCATCTTGGCGTCCAGCGAGCCACCGGCCTTGAGCGCATCAATGATCGACTTGAAGGCGTCGCCCATGGCTTCAAAACCATCGTGGCGAGCTTTCTGCACCGCCTTGACCGCGGGGTCAACCGGAGCGGACTTCTGACCACAGGCGGCGGTCAGTGCGAGGATGCAGGCGCCCAGCACAGTGAGCGGAAAAATACGGCGTGACATGCGAGCAGCACTCCCTTGGAAAATCGAGGCACGCAATTAGTCTACTCGAAGCCTGTGACGGCCCGGCAAGCACCGATCCGATGCGCACCTGATCAGCGCCCAAGTCACAGCGACACCCCTATAATCCGTCCATGAGTCAGCCCGATTTCGTTGCCGTACTGCGTGCCTGTGCACCCTACGTGCATGCCCACAATGGTCGTGTGTTCGTCATCGCATTCGGTGGCGAAGCTGCCGAGCGCGCTGATTTCGACCAGCTGATCTACGACATCGCGCTGCTGCAGAGCCTGGGCGTCAAGGTCGTGCTGGTGCATGGCATGCGTCCGCAGATCGATGCCCGCCTGCAGGCACAGGGCCTTGAGGCGCGCGTGATCAACGGCATGCGCGTAACCGACCGCGCGACGCTTGAATGCGCGAAGTCCGCTGCCGGTGTATTGCGCATGGAGATCGAGGCGCGTCTTTCGACCTCGCTGGCATCGAGCCCGATGGGCGGTGCACGCATCCGCGTGACCAGCGGCAACTGGATTACCGCACGCCCGGTCGGCGTGCTGGGCGGCGTCGATCATCAATTCACCGGTGACGTCCGCCGCGTCGACGTTGATTCGATCCGGCAGGTACTGGATCAGGATCGTATTGCACTGCTGTCTCCGATCGGCTACTCGCCGACTGGAGAAATCTTCAACGTCCGCGCCGAAGACGTGGCGATGGCGGTCGCCACCGCACTCGGCGCCGACAAGCTGGTCTTCGTCACGCCGACCAATCCCGACCAATGGCGTCTGGCTGAAGATGCCGGCGACGCCGGCCAGCTGTCGGTCGCCGATGGCGAGCGCCTGCTCGCCGCCAACGCTGGATTCAGCGACATCGATCGTACCTATCTGCAGGCTGCACTCGCCGCAACCCGCGGCGGCGTCAAGCGCGTACATCTGGTCGGGCACATCGACGGCGCCCTGCTGCGCGAGCTCTACACCCGCGATGGTGTCGGCGTGATGCTGTACTCCGATCCGGACTACGAGGCCACGCGCGATGCCAGCATCGAGGACGTCGGCGGCGTCCTGCAGCTGATCCAGCCATTGGAGCAGCAAGGCGTTCTGGTCGCGCGCTCACGCGAGCAACTGGAGCTGGACATCCAGCACTTCAACGTCATCGTCCGCGACGGTCTGGTGATCGCCTGCTGCGCGCTATTCCCGTTTCCGCAGAACGCCATGGGCGAGCTCGCGTGCGTCGCAGTGCATCCCGACTACCGTCGTGGCGGTCGTGCCGCGGCACTGCTGAAGCGGGTTGAGACTGAAGCGCGGCAGATGGGATTGAAGCATCTGTTCAGCCTCACCACGCACACGCCGCATTGGTTCATCGAGCACGGCTTCCGTCGCGCCGGACCGGATGAGCTGCCGATGCAGAAGCAGCGCATCTACAACTATCAGCGCAACTCGCTGGTGTTGATCAAGGATCTGTGACGTAGCAAGGCCGTTCCTGAGCGGCTTTCCCCTGTCGCTAAACGATGAGACAGGCGCGCGTTCTGCGCTAGAGCACCCCCTTGAGTCGGCACTTTGTCTGAGTCACATTAGCCATTAGTCGACTCCTGCGAGAGCCGTCACTCATCCGTTCCACTGCTTTAGGGAGAAAAGCCGATGAGAACGTACGCACTGCTGTTGCTGCTGCCCGCGGTCCTGCTCGGCTGCGACTCGGACGGCGACGTTGTCTGCACGAACGAAGCCGTCTTCGGAATCCTGGTAGACCCAAGGGATGCTGTCTCCAACGCACCGCTGGCGGCGCATGCCACAGGCCGTGTCCAGGACGGCAGCTATACCGAAGACTTCATGCTGCCCGGTTCCAACGACGGGCTGCTGTCCGCCGCCGAAGAGCGCCCCGGCACCTACAGCATCATCGTCGAACATGAGGGCTACCAGACCTGGACGCTCGACAACGTCGAAGTCAAAGACGGCATCTGCCATGTCAACACGGTCCGACTGACCGCCGGTCTGGAACCGGTGGAATAGCGGCAACGCAGCTAGCCAGCGAACCAGGCCCCGCCTGCTGCTCACGCCTTCGGCTTGAGGATCGTACGCAGGGTCTGCTCCAGCAGCTGATCCATCGGCAGCCACGGATACTCCGGGATCGTCACCAAAGAGTGCGCAATCCCCTGCAGCCCGCAGAACAAGGTCTCCGCCATCAGCTGCACATCGCCCGGCCACGCATCGGCTTGCGCCTGGGCCGCCTCGATCAGCTCGCGAAACATCGCGTGGCGTTCGATGACCGAGGACTCGTCGACGTAGTAGCGCTCGCCGTCGCCGGTGTGGTCCTGGTTCAGATAAACCATGCGGTAGCGATCCGGAAATTCCATCCAGTAGCCCAGGTAGGCGCTGCAGGCGTTACGCAGCCGCGTCGCCGCCGAACCGCGGTGTTTCGCCGCCTGCGCAACCCGCACGAACAGTTCCTCGAAGAACACTTCCCAGATGAAGTGCAGGATTTCGTTCTTGCTGTGGAAATAGCCGTACAAGGTCATGGGCGCACATCCGGACTCAGCCGCGATGCGCCGCATGCTGACTGCTTCGAAACCCTCGTCCGCAAACAGGCGCCGCGCCACTTCAATGACCCGCCCCCGCACCTCGGCAGACTGTTGCGCACTGCGCGGAGGACGCCCGACCCGGGCAGTGGTGCGATTGGACGATGCCGGTGAACGCGACACGCAGATGTCTCCATGGAACTTGACCGGCACCTTATACACGGATTGCACGGCAGCGAAACGGAACGCCGATTGGTTTTCCGTACATGTACTCTTAACATCGCACACAGTTCACAGGGAAGCCATTCATGTCGGAATCTGGCAGCAGACTGCGCCACTGGACACTGCTCGCGCTGTGCATCGCGCTGAGCGCCTGCTCGAGCAGCGACAACGCGTCGCCGTCCGCTGTTGCGGGTGGCGGCCCACAACTTGCGCCGGGCATTGATCGCCCAAGTGCGGAAACCTGCGCCGAACTGCGTCCGGCACGCTGGGCGCCCGCGAGCGGCCAGGCCGCCGATGGCGCCAAGCTGCGCGTCGTCGCCATGCAGTACAAGCAGGAGATCCGCCACGTCATCGACTACGCCAGCTTCCGCACCAAGATGCGCTGCCTGATGGAGGACCATGCGGTACCGCAGATGCGTTCCGACCTGCCGATGCTGGTGGTCTACAACGAAGACGCGGGCCTGATGACCCTGGCCACAGGATCGCGCGGCACAGTCGTGCGTGCGCAAGCGCAGACACCGCTGGGTGCGCCACTGGGCGACGCCGCCCCGCTGGGGATCGTGGCGGCGCTGGGCTTGCTGAATACTGCGTATCTGCCGCAGGTGCTGGCGTATCAATTGCGATTCCCGCTGATCGACCCGCGCAAAGCGGTGCTGGTGGCGGCCACCGACACGTTTGCACGCGCGTTCTCGCAAACCTTCTCCGACATCGCCCGCGACTACGGCGTCTACGTCGTCGCCTCGAACAACCAGGCGCGCTACACGGCGTCATCCGATCCCGCCGATATCGCCGTCTTTGGCGATCCGGACCTCGCCGACGTCGATGAGGTCTACATCGCCAGCGACGCCGAGGTCGGCAACATCACGTTTCTGTGGGGCCCGCAGGATGTCCATCCGGATGCGGCCCGCGGCGAAACCAATCTGCTGTTCCGCAACCAGAAGGTCCCGCTGACGGACATCGAACTGACGGTGCTTGGCCTGGACGAAGGTCCGTCCAGCGGCGATGCCGCGCTGAGCAACGCGGCCGGTTATTCCCTCGCAGGCTTTCAGCTCGGCTTCGCCACCTCGCTGCCGGCGTTTCAATGGGGCTACGACTTCGGCCAACGCCCTGCGGACTTCGAGCCCTGCGCCGACGTGCATCTGAGCTACATGCCATGCATGGACGCGCTTGGCGTCGACGTCGTGATCCAGGCTGAAGCCAACCCCGGACGCTGGGCAGTCGACCAGGCAGGCGGCTGGCAGCCGCTGGAATGGATGGCATCAACCTGGCGCACGGTGGCAGAACCGACGGTGGGCTTTCGCTACAACGTCACCGCGCATCTGGTCGGCAATCTGCTGGATCTGCCGTTCGACGGCCAGACTGCAATCACCCAACGCGGCGCGCAGGCGCCGCAGCGCCATTACGTCGGCAACCTGGAGTTCGACGAGGCCAGCGACGTCGAGGCCTACCGCGTGTTCCAGGGCGAGAAGACCGAATTCGTCGGATTGGCGCCATGGGTCACCGCGGATGCGCCGCGGGAGCAACTGCGCACCACCGGATCTCAGCTGGCTCCCGGCAGTGGTGATGTTCTGGAAAACGATTATCTGGAAACCGCGGTATGGGCCGACCTGACGCGCTGAACGATCCGCTCCGAACAGCCCACATGCAATCATCAACGGGCCCGCAGCAAGCAGCGGACAGATGTTGAAATGTCCCCTTTTCAGCCATTTTCCACCCCCCTGAAACGCCGCATTTCCTGCACAGATCAATAAGTTAGCTGCACTTGTGGTATCATCCCGACTTCTTGCCCGTCGGCTGATGTCGGCGCGCTCCGCTTTCACTCACAGGGAGACCGCGCATGCTGCTTGCCACCGATCTGGATGGCACTTTTCTCGCAGGCCCGGCCGAAGATCGCCTTCGGCTCTATCAACTGATCAACTCGCATCCGGCCATCAAGCTCGCGTATGTCACCGGACGCGGCCTGGAATCTGTCCTGTCGCTGCTGTCCGACCCGACCTTGCCGCAGCCCGACTACGTGATCTGCGACGTCGGCGCCACCGTGGTCCAGGTGATCGACGCCACGACCCTGCAGCCGCTACAGCCGTTGCAGGCCCAGATCGACGCACGCTGGCCCGGCGAGCAGGCGGTGACCACCGCGCTGCAAGACATCCCCGGACTTGAGCGCCAGGATGTGCCACAGGAGCGGCGCTGCTCCTACTACTGCAGCTTCGACGCCATCAGTCCCGAACTCGCATCCGTCATCGGCGAGCTCGGTTGCGAACTGCTGTATTCGGCAGAACGCTATCTCGACATCCTGCCCACCGGCGTCAACAAGGGTTCAACCCTGCTGGCCCTGATCGAGCAGCTCGGCATCGACGAAGACGACGTCCTGGTCGCCGGCGACACGCTGAATGATCTGGCGATGTACGAGCACGGCTTCAAGGGCGTCTGCGTCGGCGAGTCAGAGGAAGGACTGCTCGCAGCGACACACGGTCGCGCGCGCGTGCTGCACGCCGAGCGCCCCGGCTGCGGCGGCATCGTCGAAGCCATCGAACACTTCGGCTTCCTCGGTGAACGCGGCATGCAGCTGCACCGCACTCCGGCGATGGCGCCGGGCAAGGCCGAATTGCTGATCGTCTATCACCGCACGCCGTACGAAGAGGTGATCGAGAAAGGCGAGGTCAAACGACGGCGCCCCGCCTCACCGAACGGCATCATTCCGACGCTGGTGAGCTTCTTCAACGACGGACGCCCCGGCTCCTGGGTTGCATGGGCCGTCCACGATCCGCGCGTCAACAAGAATTTCGAGAACTACACCTCGTTCGATGGCGATCGCCATCCGAATCTGACGGTGTCCCGGGTCCCGCTGTCGAAGTCCGAAGTCGACATCTTCTACAAGAGCTTCTCCAAGGAAGCGTTCTGGCCGCTGCTGCACACGTTCTGGGAGCGCGCGCGCTTTCGCGAGGACCATTGGGAAGTGTTTCTCAAGGTCAACCGCAAGTTCGCCGAACGCGTCGCGGTCGATGCAGCCGAGGGCGCCACGGTCTGGCTGCACGACTACAACCTGTGGATGGTGCCGGCCGCGCTGCGCGAACTGCGTCCTGACCTGAAGATCGCCTTTTTTCATCACACCTACTTCCCGTCGGCCGACGTATTCAATGTCGTGCCGTGGCGCCGTGCGATCATCGGAAGCCTGCTGCAGTGTGACTACATCGGATTCCATATTCCGCGTCAGGTCGAGAATTTCGTCGACGTGGTTCGCGGTACCGTACCGATGCGTGTACTCGAAGAGCAAAGTGCGGCGCCGCGCTTCCTCACATACGGCTGCGCCACTGGCCTGGACCGTTACGCCTCATGCATCGAGGCCGGTCACCGCGTCGTGCGCCTCGGCGCGCATCCGGTGGGCCTGGACACTCAGCGCGTGCAGACTCTCCTGCAGCGCGAGGACGTTCGCCAACGCATGGCGCAGCTGCGCAGCGACCTGTCCGGCACCCGCGTGCTGCTGTCGGTCGAACGGCTCGATTACACCAAGGGCACGCTGGAACGCTTGCTCGCGTTCGAGCGCATGCTCGATGCGCATCCGGAGCTGATTGGCAAGATCACGCTGATCACGATCTGCGTTCCTGCTGCGCGCGAGATGACGATCTACAAGCAACTGCAGAATCAGATCGAACAGGCCGTCGGCCGCATCAACGGCCGCTTTTCGCGCGTCGGCTGGATTCCGCTGCAATTCTTCTTCCGCGCAATCCCGTTCGAAGAACTGGTGGCGTACTACGCCATGGCGGACGTGATGTGGATCACGCCACTGCGTGACGGACTGAATCTGGTCTCCAAGGAATTCGTCGCGGTCCAGGGCATGACCGGGGGACGCGGCGTTCTGGTGCTGTCGGAATTCGCCGGCGCCGCCGCAGAACTCAAAGGTGCGGTGCTGACCAATCCTCACGATCCGCAGGATCTGGCCAGCGCCTGCTACCTCGCGTTGAACATGTCGCGTGCCGAAGCCCGCACACGAATGCGCCAGCTGTTCGATATCGTCAGCCATTTCGACAACAAGCGCTGGGGCGACGACTTCCTCGACGCCGTCCATGCGCCGCTGCCGGAAATTCCGCAGGAACAGGAAGCGTCCTGACGAAGCGCGTCGCGCCGCATGCAGCGGCGCGACGCGATCTGGGTTTCAATAGGCATCCATACCGCATGCCCGCCTTCCCCATCGTGTTGCTCCCGCCATGCTGAGAGCCGTTCTACCGATCTCGTCGCTGCTGTCGGGCGTCGCCATCCTGCTCACCGGCACCGGTCTGCTTGGCACCTTGCTCGCCGTTCGTGGCGCCGCCGAAGGCTTTCCCGATCTGACCCTGGGTCTGATCATGTCGGCCTATTTCGTCGGTTTTCTGATCGGCACCTATGCCTGCCCGCTGGCGATCGGCCGCGTCGGTCACATCCGCGCCTTTGCCCTGTTCGCGACGATTGCATCGTGCATGCCGGTACTCCACGGCATTTTCGTCACGCCGTGGGCATGGGCCGGCCTGCGCATGATCACCGGCACCTGTCTGGTGGGCCTCTACATGGTGCTGGAAAGCTGGCTCAACACACAGGCGCCGAACGAGCATCGCGGCCAGGTTTTTGCCGCCTACATGGTGGTGAACTTCCTGGCGCTGGCGCTGGGGCAGGGCCTGCTGCTGCTGTACGCACCCACCGGATTCGAGCTGTTCGGCTTGGTCGCGGTACTGATGTCGCTGGCGCTGGTGCCGATCACGCTGACCCGCTTGGCCCAGCCGCAGCCAGTGGCAGCCCCCAAGCTCGGCCTGCGGCGCCTGTTCCGCGACTCCCCTGCGGGTGTCGCCGGCGCCTTTGGCTCAGGCCTTGCCATGGGCGCGTTCTGGGGCATGGCGCCGGTGCTTGCTCAACATCTGGGCCTGAGCAGTTCCGGCGTCGCCGCATTCATGACGGCGGCGATTCTCGGCGGAGCCGCGCTGCAATGGCCGATCGGTCGCCTGTCCGACCGCCACGACCGCCGCTTTGTGCTGGCCGCGATCGCTGCAGCCGGCGCGCTGGCCGCACTCGCAGCCGGACTGGCAGCGCAGATCGCAATGCCGCTGCTGCTGGCCAGCATCTTCGTGTTCGGCGGCTTCGGCTTCACGATCTACCCGGTGAGCGTCGCCCACGCCAACGATCGCCTCGATCCCGAACACGTGCTGCAGGGAGCCAGCACCCTGCTGCTGATGCACGGCATCGGCGCCGCAATGGGCCCAGCGCTGGCCGGCAGCTGGATGCACTGGATCGGCCCATTGGGGCTGCTGGTGCATTTCGCCGTGGTGCTGGTCGCACTCGGGATCTACGTCAATCGTCAGCTGCCCGATGAGGAGGTCAGCGAGCCGTACCCATCAGAGTTCATGCCGATGGTGCGCACCACCGCAACCGCACTGGAAATGCTGACACCCGAAGTGGATTCCACGGCAGAGCCACCAGCCACCCCTGGCGATGACACTCTTCCGGATTCCCCCTCGGCCGCACCATCCGGCACGGAGAGCGTCGACACCTCACCTCAAGCGAGCTGAACCGGAGCCTGCTTGCTGCGCGACGGCGCGCCCGCCGGCGAGTCCAGAAACGCCTTCGCAAAGGTCTCGAAGCGATCTTCCTCGATAGCCTCGCGAATCCGTCGCATGTGGTTCTGGTAGTAGCGCAGATTGTGAATCGTGTTGAGACGCGACCCGAGGATCTCGTTGCAACGGTCCAGATGATGCAGATACGCCCGCGAATAGTGGCTGCAGGTGTAGCAATCGCACTCGGGATCCAGCGGATTCGGGTCCGCCTTGTGCGCCGCGTTACGGATCTTGATCACGCCCTGGCTGGTGAACAGGTGACCGTTGCGCGCATTACGCGTCGGCATCACGCAGTCGAACATATCGATGCCGCGCGCCACCGCCTGCACCAGATCACGCGGTGTTCCCACCCCCATCAGATAGTGCGGATGCGCCGCTGGCAGTTGCGGACCGATCGCATCCAGCACGGTCAGCCGCTCGACTTCCGGCTCTCCGACCGACAGCCCACCGACCGCGTAGCCGTGAAAACCGATTTCGGTCAACCGCTGCAGCGATTCGCTGCGCAGCTCCGGATACATGCCGCCCTGGACGATGCCGAACAGTGCATGCGGGCTGTCCGCATGGGCCTGCTTGCAGCGTGCGCCCCACCGAGCTGACAGTTCCATCGACTTGCGCGCCTGTTTTTCGGTCGCGGGATACGGCGTGCATTCGTCGAACTGCATGACGATATCGGAGCCCAGTGCGTGCTGGACTTCGATCGCGCGCTCCGGGGTCAGGAAGATGCGGTCGCCATTGATCGGCGACGCGAACTTCACGCCCTCTTCGGTAATCTTGCGCAGCTCCGACAGACTCCAGACCTGGAAGCCGCCGGAGTCGGTCAGGATCGGTCCGTCCCAGTGCATGAAGCGATGCAGACCGCCCAGTTCGCGGATGATCTGCTCGCCCGGCCGCAACATCAGATGAAAGGTGTTGCCCAGGATGATCTGCGCGCCGACGCCGCGCAGCTCTTCCGGCGTCATGGCCTTTACCGTGCCATAGGTGCCGACCGGCATGAAGGCCGGGGTTTCCACGCTGCCGCGGTCAAAGATCAGACGGCCACGGCGTGCGGCGGCAGAGGTACTGAGGAGCTCGAACTTCATCGACAAAGAGAGACGGCCTGGATGCAAGGCCGCGAATTGTCCCACGGACACTCCGTCGCGCAAACACACCGGACTTTTGACAGCCTCAGGGACCCACGCTAGCGTGCCGCGCAGGCACTGCCGCCAGCATCGACTCCCGGGGCCTTCGCATGAACCTGATCACCGGATTGCTCGACCGCCTGCTGTTCACCGCCGGTCTGCTCGTCTTTCTGCAAATCCCCCAGTTTGTCGATCACTACACCCAGCGTTACGCGGGCTATCACCAAGCTGTGGCGGACAGCGTCGCCGAGTATCAGCTCAGTGCGGACGCCCACTACGACGGCGATCTGGGACTGATGATTCATGACTTCAATTCGGACGACAAAGCTGCGATGCGCGATATGGGCGGCAAGATGGAGCGCGATCGCGACCGTCTGCAGCGGATGACCGCAGGCTTGACGGTATTACGTGGCAGCAGCCTGATCGACAAGCTCGTGTTCCTGGGCGAAGACCTCGACCGCGACATCGCACGCGCAACGCTGGAGGACTTCACGCCCGGATTGCCGTTGAGCTCTGATGCACTGATCTGCGGCCTGATCGGCGGCATCACCGTCAGCGGTCTGCTGAATATCCTGTTGTGGATCGGACGTCAGCTTGGCACGCGTCGACCTCCCCGTCTCCGGACCACAACGCCACCGCCACCTCCGGCGTCGAACTGAATCGCCGCTAACGCGGCATTCACCGCGCAACTCAGAATTCGTATTCCAGCGCCCAGCGCAGGATCACGTCCGGCGAGTCGCCGCCAATCCCGGCCAGCAACGCGGCGTCGTAGCCCAGCAGGTGCTCGCCGCCAAAATCCCATTTCCCAAACACCGCCGGACCCCAGTTCTGCGGAGCATGGGCATCGAATTCACCGAAGCCCTGCACCCCGACGTCCAGCCCGTCGGCTAGCGGCTGACGCCACTGCGTGCGGTATTCATAGCTCACGTCGGAACTGGCACCGCCACCGACGTCACGCCCGGCAACCAGATTCAGGTTGGCCTGCCCACCGCCGAAACGCTTCTGCAGCATTGGCCCCGCTTCAATCCGGTCCGGCACGCCACTGTCGAGCGCGACCTTGTATTCGAGGTACAGACCGACGTCGATCGCGTGCTGCCCCGGCGTATTCAGCAGAACGATATTTTCCAGGCCAATGTTGTGAAACTTGCCGCTCTCGTCCGGCAATTTCTTGTACTGCCCGAACAGCTCGGAAAACCACCACGGCGTGACGCCATAGCCCAGGTCGATGACGTACGCCTGCTGCGTGTTGTCGACCTCTCCTGGATCATAGACATACCCCCCACGCACCTCGCCCTCCAGTTCACCGGGCTTACTCGACAGGGTGTACACCTTGTCGGACGGCGCTGCGGCTGCCATCAGGGGCAGCAGTGCGGCAGCACTGACGCACCAGCAGCCGGCGCACTTCGCGAAATCGAGGGAATGATTGACCTTTCTAGGCACTGCTTGCACCTCGCCGGCTTCGGGATCTGACACAACTGCGCGGCCACCGCGAGGATACACGACCGACCGCACTGTCCGGATTCACACGCAGGATCCGGGTTCGACCACTACGCCGCGATCTCGGCGTTTACGCCCGCCTCGGATGGATCGATCAACATGGCATCGCCGTAGCTGAAAAACCGATAGCGCTGTTCGACCGCATGACGATACGCGGCCATCACTCGCTCATAGCCGGCAAATGCGCTGACCAGCATCAGCAAAGTGGATTCCGGCAAATGAAAATTCGTCAGCAGCACATCAACGATGCGGAAATGAAACCCCGGTGTAATGAACAACTGCGTCTCGCCTGAAGCCGGACTCAAGGTCCGTTCCGTTGCCTGCGCCAGCGCCGCCGACTCCAAGGCCCGAGCAACGGTGGTACCGACAGCGACCACCCGTCCACCGCGCGCACGACAAGCTTCGATCTTGGCGCAGAGCGCCGCACCGACGTGGAAGCGCTCTGCATGCATGCGATGCTCGCTCAGATCGTCCACACGAACCGGCTGAAAGGTCCCGGCACCGACATGCAGGGTCAGCATCGCCGTTTCGATCCCGCGCTGCGCCAGGCGCTCGAACAGCGGGGGATCGAAGTGCAGTCCGGCAGTGGGCGCCGCCACCGCACCTGGCTCGCGCGCAAACACGGTCTGGTAACGCTCCAGATCCGCACGATCCGGCTGGTGCCGGATATAGGGCGGCAATGGCAGTTGACCCGCGCGCTCCAGAAATGCCTGCACTCCGCCGTCGTCGCAGTACGACAGTTCGAACAGATCGTCGTCGCGCCCCAGCACTTCCAGCCGGTCCTCGCCGACAATGATCAAGGTTCCGGCGCGCGGCTTTTTACTGACACCCAATTGCGCCAGGAAGCGTCGCTCGTCGAGTATTCGCTCGACCAGAATCTCGACCCGGCCACCGGTCGGCTTGTGACCAAACACACGCGCCGGAATCACTCGCGTATCGTTGAATACCAGCAGATCGCGCGCATCGAGCAGCTCTGGCAACTCCGCAATCATGCGGTCCTGCAACAGTGCGCCGGGCCCAACGCGCAGCAGACGGCTGTTCGAGCGCTGTTCGGCAGGGCGCTGGGCAATCAGTTCTTCAGGGAGCGAGTACTGGAAATCACTGCGGCGCATCGTAAGGTCGCAAAAAATTGAGGAATCGTATTGTCGCTGCGGTTACAGCGCGACGCGTCGTGGATATAATGCCGCCCCCGACAGCACTCTGTCGCCGTCCGGGCCGAAGTGGCGGAATCGGTAGACGCAGCGGACTCAAAATCCGCCGCCGTTAAAAGCGTGTGGGTTCGAGTCCCACCTTCGGCACCATCAAGGTTGAGATGTACACAAAAGCCCCGGATTTTGCGGGGTTTTTTGTTGGGCGCACGGTCGCATCGCGTTGCCGGCGCGGCGACGTCAATGCTCGGGCAGGCTCCACTACCGTGGTGACGTCGGCGCCCAGTCGGGCGCCCGAACCCGGTATATCTGTATCGCGAGTTCAAATCCTGTCTTCGTCGAAACAAGAAAAAAAAACGGGCCCTCTTCTATTTGTTTGGCGGAGAGAGCGGGATGACTCGCAGATACGCAACTCGCCCTTCGGGTCGCGCTTCGCGCGATCAATCGGCTGACGCCGATCGTCGAACCCCATATTGATCTGTATCGCGGGTTCGAATTTTGCACCCTGTTCAAACAAAAAGCCCCTCGCGGGGCTTTTTGTTTGAATTGGCGGAGAGAGCGGGATTCGAACCCGCGATACGGGGTTACCGTATACACGCTTTCCAGGCGTGCTCCTTCAACCACTCGGACATCTCTCCACATGAAGACCGCGCAGGCAGGGCTGCGCGGGGGGCGAATTATAGCCGCTCGCAGCGATTCTGGGGGCTACTGCTTTTCAGCAGGTGCCGCAGGCTCTGGAGACGGCGTCGACGCTGCCGCCGCTTCTTCCACCGGCATCCGTGGCGGGAAATCCAGGCACTCCAGTGTGTTTTCTTCAGGATCCTTGGGATCGGTCACTTCAATGCCGAATCCGACCGGCTTTTCCGGCGGCGGCGGGATCCGCAACGCAGACGCCGACTCGGGCACGGTCAGGCCGTCGATGTTTGTCGGCATCACCAGCGTCTTGGATTCCTGATACGGCTGCACACCGGCACAGTGCCGGTTACTGGCGCATGCTGATAGCGCAAGGCTCGCCACCAACAGCACAGTCAACCCTCTGAACGTCATCAAAGCACTCCTGCCGTGCGCAGCGCTGCGCGAACGGTGTCGTAATGGGCGGTATCCAGCGCAACCAGCGGCAGGCGCAGGCCAGCGGGAATCTTGTTCATCTCATTGAGCGCCCATTTGACCGGAATCGGATTGGGCTCCACAAACAGATCGCGATGCAGGGCACGAAGTTCCTGATCGATACGTTCTGCACGGACGCGGTCGCCGGCCAATGCCGCTGCACACATCTCATGCATCTGTCGCGGCGCGACGTTGGCGGTCACCGAAATGTCGCCATGGCAACCCATCAGGATCGACTCGCAGGCGGTGGCGTCATCGCCGGAGTAGATTGCGAAATCGTCACCCAGGTCCGCATCGAGCAGCTCACGAATGCGCGACAGCTCCCCCTTGGCTTCTTTCAGCCCCACAATATTGGGCAGCTTGGCCAGCCGCGCGACCGTGGCCGGCAGCATGTCGCAACCGGTGCGTCCGGGCACGTTGTACAGAATCTGCGGCAGCGCAACCGCATCCGCCACTGCCTTGTAGTGCCTGAACAGGCCTTCCTGCGGCGGCTTGTTGTAATACGGGGTCACCAGCAACGCGGCATCCGCGCCGGCGTCCTTGGCCATTTGCGTCAGTTCGATCGCTTCAGCCGTGGCGTTGGCGCCGGTTCCAGCAATGACCGGCACCCTGCCCTTGACCTGCTTGACCGTACGCCGGATGACGTCAATATGCTCGTCAACGTCCAGCGTGGCGGATTCGCCGGTGGTGCCAACGGCGACAATGGCGTCAGTGCCCTCGGTCACATGCCACTCGACCAGCGCCAGCAGACTGTCCCAGTCGATGGCGCCGTCGGGATACATGGGGGTGACGATCGCGACGATGCTGCCCTTGATCATACGGGTCTACGGCGGTTGAAAAAGGGCGCAAGTATAGCTGCTGCACTGGGTCTCCGGGAGAGACATTGGCACGCACGGATTCGCCCCGGCATTACGCCCGGGGGCGAATGCACTTAAACTTCTCAGATTCCCAGTCAACGTTACCCATGGCCCAGAACGACAACCTCCTGACTGTTTCAGTGATCGGCAAGCCCAAAGGCAATGTCCCGCTGGAACTGTTCAAGGCGATCCGCGAGCGCGGCGGCGAAGTCGAGGACTGCCGCATCGCGCAGCTCGGCGATCGCCTGATCGCCAACCTGCTGGTTTCCGGCAACTGGAGCACGCTCGGCCGCCTCGAAACCGCGCTGCCCGGTATAGCCGAAAAGCTGGACCTGCAGGTTCGCTACGAGCGCTGCGAACAGCGCCCGTTCAATCCGGAATTCCGCCCCTATGCAGCTGAAGTGGTCGCCCCGCAGGATCCGAACCTGCTGGTCAACATTCTCGAATTCTTCCAGCACCAGGACGTCGTGGTGGTCGAGATTTCGACGATGAAATATCAGTCGACCTACACCGGCGCCGAGATGGCCAGCGTGCAGATGGTGCTGCATGTACCCGTCAACCAGCACCCGCAGGCCCTGCGCGAGTCGTACATGGATCTGTGCGATGACCTCAACGCGGACGGCATGCTCGACCCGATCAAGACCTGACCCCCTGCGCCGCGGTACCGTCGTACCGCTTCAAGCGGTTCCGCACCGGACAGAGAACACATGAGCATCGACATTGGCGACAAGATTCCCGACCTGACCCTGCCCGCGACCGGCGACCGGCAGATCAAGCTGCGCGCGCTCAAAGGCGCAGCACTGGTGTTGTACTTCTACCCGAAGGACAACACCCCTGGGTGCACGCAGGAAGGGCAGGACTTTCGCGACCTCTATCCGAAATTCCAGCAGGCGGGCGCTGAAGTCATCGGCGTATCGCGTGACAGTCTGCGCTCGCACGAGAATTTCGCAGCCAAGTTCGAGTTTCCCTTCGCGCTGATATCCGACGCCGATGAAGCGCTGTGTCAGGCACTGGACGTGATCAAGGAAAAAACGCTGTACGGGCGCAAGTATCTGGGCGTGGATCGCTGCACGTTCCTGTTCGACACCAAGGGCGTGCTGCGCGCGCAGTGGCGTGGCGTCAAGGTCAAGGGGCATGCGCAAGCCGTGCTGGACACGCTGGCGGCGCTGTAGCGATTACCACACCGCCTTGCACCATAGCGTGATTCGGCCACGCTGAGAATCCCTTTTCGGCGTCGATAACTTGGGCTAGGCTCGACACCGGACGCCGGATCTGCCGGCGCAGTCTCATCAGACATCAAGCCAGAACCATTTCGACGTATTCCGACAGCCGGTCAATTGCCACCCGCGCTCCTGCGGGCCGGTTCGCTGTCCTCCTCGCCAATCGAACCACCGCGGCGGCCCACCGCCAGCGGCACGAGGCCATTCCGCCAATATGAGCAAGCGCAAGATTTTTGTCCTTGATACCAACGTCCTGCTGCACGATCCTTCCAGTCTGTACCGTTTCGAAGAACACGACTTATTCATCCCGATGGTGGTGCTGGAAGAGCTCGACAACTCCAAGAAAGGCACCAGCGAAGTCGCGCGCAATGCGCGCCAGGTCAGCCGCCATTTCGACGAGCTGATGCATGGCTGCAATCACGCGCAGATCGAAAAGGGGCTGCCGCTGCCGGGCGTACGCCCAAGCAACGGCAATCCGAACGCGGTCGGCCACGGCCGCAGCCGCGGCAGCGCTTCAAGCGGGCGCCTGTTCTTCCAGACGCGGCCGGCGGACGCCTCGCTACCCGGTCTGGTCCCCGGCAACAAGCCCGACAACAGCATTCTGGTCAACGCGCTGGAACTGCAAACCAAGAATCCGACACGCAAGGTCACGCTGGTCAGCAAGGACATCAACCTGCGGATCAAGGCCGCGATCATTGGCGTTCACACCGAGGATTATCACAACGACCAGGTGCTGGACGACCTGGATCTGCTCTACACCGGCTACAAGGAATTGCCAGCCGACTTCTGGGGCAGTCACGGCGACAAGATGGAGAGCTGGCAGGACGATCGCGGCCGTGCCTGCTACCGCCTGAAGGGGCCTCTGGTGAAGGACTGGCACGTCAACCAGTTCCTCTATATTCCGGATGAAACCGAGCGTGGGCTTGAGCTGATCGTTACCGCCGTCGACGCCGATATTGCCGAGCTGCGCGTGGTGCGCGACTACCGCCCGGGCAAGAGCGGCGTCTGGGGCATTCACGCCAAGAACCGCGAGCAGAATTTTGCACTGAACCTGCTGCTGGACCCGGAAATCGATTTCGTCACCGTGCTCGGCACCGCCGGTACCGGCAAGACCTTGCTGACGCTCGCCGCGGGGCTGGCACAGACGATGGACGAGCAGCGCTATCGCGAAATCATCATGACGCGCGTCACCGTACCAGTCGGCGAGGACATCGGCTTTCTGCCCGGCACCGAAGAGGAGAAGATGACCCCGTGGATGGGCGCGTTGATGGACAACCTCGAAGTGCTGACCCAGAACAGCCACGCCGGAGACTGGGAACGCGCCGCGACCAACGATCTGCTGGCCAAGCGCATCAAGATCCGTTCACTGAACTTCATGCGCGGTCGCACCTTCCTGAGCCGCTACATCATCATCGACGAAGCCCAGAACCTGACCGCAAAGCAGATGAAGACGCTGATCACCCGCGTCGGTCCGGGATCGAAAATGATCTGTCTGGGCAACCTCGGCCAGATCGATACGCCGTACCTGACCGAAACGACTTCGGGTCTGACGTATGTTGTCGATCGTTTCCAGGGATGGCCACACGGCGGGCATGTCACACTGGCGCGTGGCGAGCGGTCGCGACTTGCCGCGTACGCTTCGGACATTCTGTGAGGGCGACATGGTTCTAGGACGTATGGGCAAAGCCATGAAGGACTCGGCGTTGAGCGTCGGCCTGAAGGTCTTCTTCAACGAAAAGTTCGGCGAATACGGCGAGGTCAAGGATTGTTCGGTCGACACGCATGCCGGCTGCATTACTGCGCATGTGTTGATGCGTGGGGAAAATGCGCCGATTACGGTCACGATCGAGCGCTACGAGCTGGAACAGGACAAGGGCAAGACCTACATCGTGATCCGGCGCCTGACCGCGTCGAGACAGTGGATCACCCTGCTGCTCAACCGCGTGCTCGACGGCCGTCGTTTCGAGGTGCCCAGCAGCGTCAGCAAGGTGCTCTGAACCGCCTTCGAGCAGAATCACTGACCGCACGGCGCCTTGAGTCCGGAACTGCTGGCGCTGTGCGGCCTGGCTTTTGCCGCGGGCTTCGTTGACGCGGTCGTCGGCGGTGGTGGGCTGATCCAGATCCCTGCCCTGTTTGTGCTGCTGCCGGAGGTCGCGCCGGCCACGCTGCTGGGCACCAACAAGTTCGCCAGCATCTGGGGCACCGCCTCGGCCACGCTGCAGTACCTGCGCAGGGTGCCGCTGCAATGGCGCGCGACCCTGCCGGCAGCAATCAGCGCGCTGCTGTTCGGCTTTCTCGGCGCACGCACGACAGCCGTGCTGCCAGCCGAAGCGTTCCGGCCGCTGATCCTGATCCTGCTGATCGCGGTGCTGGTCTACACGCTGTGGAACAAGAACCTCGGCGCGTTGCACGCGCCCCGCCTGAGTGCACGCCAGGAGATCTGGGTGGGCCTGGGAGTCGGCGCGGCAATCGGCTTCTATGACGGCTTTTTTGGCCCCGGAACCGGCAGCTTTCTGGTGATCGCTTTCGTCGGACTGTTCGGCTTCAGTTTTCTGGCCGCTTCAGCCTCGGCCAAGATCGTCAACGTGATCACCAATCTTGCCGCACTCGCCTACTTCGTCAGCGCCGGCAACGTCCGCTACGACATCGCGCTGCCGATGGCCATGTTCAATGTCGCCGGCGCCACGCTGGGATCGCGCCTGGCCATCCGCAAAGGCAGTCTGTTCGTACGGCGACTGTTCGTGACCATTGTCGCGGTTCTGATCCTGCGTTTTGCTTGGGATCTCTGGCGCGGCTAACTTGCCAACGAAAAAGGGAGGGCATAAGCCCCCCCCTTATCCACTACAACTTCTCAAGCATCAACAAGATCGGCAAAAACCAACGCGCGAACGTCAATAGTTGCTCAATCGAAATTGTCGCCTCGATTCGTATGGTGATCATTTCTCGATCTCCAAAGATCAGCGGGGCGATGGGGACTGCCACCTATGCGGACAAGTTGCCGGCATAGTGCATTGCCACCATTCGACGGGAAGACACCGCCGGGCATCAATCGACGCTGCTCGTGCTGAGAGGGACGAAGGCTGCCAAGGCGGTCATTGTAGAAAAAGCCAAATCATTACGCACGATCTGAAGAAAATGCGATCGCGGCAGCAACCGTCGGCAAGCCCAGATGCAGCGCCAGGACCCGATCGAGGCCCAAGGCGACGCCGGCACAGGGCGGCAGACCCTGACTCAGCGCACCAATCAGCGCCTGATCGAACGGCGGCACTTCCCGACCATTGTCCCGTCGCCAGGCCTGATCCGCTTCGAAGCGACGCTGCTGCTCGGCCGCATCGGTCAATTCGTGGAAGCCATTGGCCAGCTCGACGCCGCGCCAGAACAGTTCGAACCGTTCGGCCAGCGGCGGAGTGCCCGGCCGCACACGCGACAGCGCGGCCTGCGACGCCGGAAAATCGTAGATGAATGTTGGCGTCTGCTGACCCAGTTGCGGCCCGACGACTGCGGACATCCACAGATCGAGCCAGAGATCGACATCGCCTCGCTCTGCGGCAGTGAGCGACTCCGGGATGCCCATTCCGGTGTCGCGGGCGCGCGCCTCCAGCGCCTTGGCATCGAGCGCCAGAGGGTCGAATCCGGCATGGCGCTGGAATGCATCCTGATAACTGAGCCGTTCGCAGTGCAGTGCCGTCGACACACACTGCTGCAGCAAGGCCTCGACTTCGTCCATCAGCGCATGGTGATCGAACCCGGGGCGATACCATTCCAGCAGGGTGAATTCCGGATTGTGGTGCCGCCCTTGTTCGTCGCGACGGAATACCCGCGCGATCTGATAGATCGGCCCGCTGCCGGCAGCCAGCAGGCGTTTCATCGCAAATTCGGGGGAGGTTTGCAGCCAGGCACCCGTGTGCGTGCGAAAGCTGTCGATATGACGATCCACTGTCGCGTAGCGGGACAACACCGGGGTCTCGACCTCGAGCACCGTCCGGAGCGCGAAGAAATTACGGATCGCAGTGTTCATCGCCGCCCGCGCGCGCAGAACATCCAGCGTCGCCGACGGCTGCCACGACAACACCGGCTCAGCAGGATTCAAATCCGTCACCCGTTTCCCCCAACACAAAGGCCGCCCGCAGGCGGCCTTTGCTGTCGCTGACCGCGCCTTACTTGCCGGCGCGGTTCAGATACTCACCCGTGCGGGTATCGCACTTGATCTTCTCGCCCTGCTGGATGAACAGCGGCACGCGCACCACAGCGCCGGTTTCCAGCTTGGCCGGCTTGGTTCCGCCAGTCGCCGTATCGCCCTTCAGACCGGGATCGGTCTCGACGATCTCCAGCTCCACCGTGTTCGGTGCGGCGACGTACAGCGGCACGCTGTTCCACAAGGTGACGCGGCAGGATTCCTCGCCTTTGAGCCACTTGGCGGCATCGACCATCGCCGCTTCGCCAGCCTGGATCTGCTCGAAGGACTTCGGGTCCATGAAGGTCCAGAACTGACCATCGGAATACAGGTACTGCATATCCGTGTCTTCGACGTCCGCCGCTTCAAGCGTATCGCCCGACCGGAGCGTCCGATCGAGCACGCGACCGGTCTTCAGGTTGCGGATCTTGATCGTGTTGGTGGCCTGTCCCTTGCCGGGCTTGCGGTACTCGTTATCGATCACCGAGTACGGCTCACCGTCGATCAGGAGCTTGGTTCCCGCCTTCATTTCGTTGGTACTGACGAACGCCATGGTCTGCTCTAGTTTTTGATCTGGAAATGTAAATCGATGTAAACGATCTTGCCGGACATACGACCGGACCGCCAAAATGCGGCGCGAATGATAACGTCCCCGCCCCTACCCCGCCAGCATGCCCCCGCTTGGCAGCATGCGCTACGCGAAGCGTTTACCCGCCCTGCCGAGCTGCTGAACTACCTCGAACTCGACACCAAGCTGCCGCTGCCGGCCGCCACGACACTGCGTGAATTCCCTCTGCGGGTACCACGTGGCTTTGCGGCGCGCATGCGCAAAGGCGACCCTGACGACCCCCTGTTCCGGCAAATCTGGCCGCAGATTGCCGAGGACCAGGACCACCCCGGCTTCGTGGATGATGCTGTCGGCGACCTGCACATGACGCGCGGCGGCGGCCTCATTCACAAGTACCATGGCCGCGTGCTGGTCATGGCCACCGGCGCCTGCGGCGTCAATTGCCGCTACTGCTTCCGCCGCCATTTCCCGTACGGCGAACACCTGGCGGCACGCGATCACTGGCGCGAAGCGCTGCAGACGATCCGTGCGGATGCGTCAATCGGCGAAGTCATCCTGTCCGGCGGCGATCCGCTGTCCCTGTCCGACGACAAGCTGGCTGAGCTGGTTGACGCGCTGGAAGACATTCCCCATGTCCGTCGGCTGCGCCTGCATACACGCCAGCTGGTCGTGCTGCCGGAGCGGGTGGACACGCATCTGCTGGACTGGCTGGGGCGCAGCCGGCTGCAGAAAGTGGTGGTCCTCCACGCCAATCACGCCCAGGAGCTGGATGCCTCGGTCGCCCGCGCCTTGCAGCCGCTGCGCCAGCTCGGCGTACAGCTGCTGAATCAAAGCGTATTGCTGCGCGGCGTCAATGATCGGGCGGACGCGTTAATTGAGCTATCCGAACGGCTGTCAGAATGCGGCGTCCTTCCGTACTATGTCCATCTTCTGGACAGGGTGCGAGGCTCGGCGCATTTTGAAGTGTCCGACACCCAGGCGCAGCAGTTGATGCGTGCACTGGTCGCGGCCCTGCCCGGATATCTGGTCCCTCGGCTGGTCCGAGAGGAACCCGGCGCACAATCGAAAACCTGGATCCGATGGTAGATTCCGCAGACCATATCGAAACCTCCGGCACGGCAGGCGCCATTCAATCCAGCGTGGTGCTGGTCGTCGCGGCGTCGGAAAGTGTCGCCAAGCGGATCGAAAGTTACCTGCGCAACGCCGGCCACCCGATCCGTTGCGCCTGGCTGACCGATCTGGAAGATACCGACGAAGCCCTACGGGGTGGCGCCGCCGACCTGCTGATTTGCGCAGAAAATCTCAGCTCGGCGTCGGTACGCGACGTCATCGAGCTGGCCGGTCGCCTGTCCCCGGATCTGCCGGTGCTGGTGCTGAACCAGGACTTCACCACCGAAGAGACAGTTGCAGCGCTTGCAGCCGGCGCTCGCGATCAGGTCTCCGACGAGGACCTGCGGCATCTGCGCCATCTGGAACTGGTGGTGCTGCGCGAGTTCGCAATGCATCGCCAGCTGCGTGAGCTGCGCTCCGTCAGACAGCGCCTGGACGCATTCGAATCGCGCCACCGCGAACTGGTGGCCGGCACCAATGACGCGGTCGCGCATATCCAGGAAGGCATCGTCGCGCAGGTCAATCCGGCATTTGCGCAGTTGCTCGGCTACAAGCCGGACGAACTGATCGCACTGCCGCTGATGGATCTGGTCATCGCCGATCACCACCCCAAGGTGAAGGAACACCTGAAACTGCTGCAGCGCGGCAAGAATGACGGCAAACCGCTGGAATGCAGCCTGCAACACCGCGACGGCCACCGCATCGCCATCAGCGCACGACTGTCACTGAGCCAGATCGACGGCGAACAGCTGATCGAGATGCTGATCCGCGCAGACGCCGGAAGCCCGAACGTCTCCGATGCGGCGCAGCCCAAGTGGAACGGACGGCTTGAATTCTTCGAAGGTCTGGCCGCCAGCATTGCCGGCGCCGGCCAGCAAAAGGGACAGCGCGCAGCGCTGCTGTTCATCGTTGACGATTTCAGTGGTGTCGAGACGCGGATGGGTCTGCACGACGCCGAGCAGGCGGTCGAGCAGAGTCTCGACTGGATCAAGACGCAACTCTCGTCGAGCGACCTGCTGTTCCGCTTCTCGACTCACGAGATTGCCGCCATCGTCACGCGTCCGAACATCGGCGATATCCAGCAGCTCGGCGAACGCGTGGTCAGCGAGGTCGGCCGCCAGATTTTCAATACGTCAGGCCACGAGGGTCACCTGTCGTTGACCGTTGCCGCCTACCCGTTTTCCGGCAGCGAAGAAAGCGGCGCGCTGGTTGCCGAACTGGTGCGCGATGCGCGCAAGCTGTCCGCCTCCGGGGGCAAGCGCTTTGCCAATCTCGGACCCACGGCAAAATCCTCGCTGGAGGAACGCGAGGGAGCGCGCAAGGCCGCAATGGTCAAGAAGGCACTCGACGACAACCGCCTGAAATTGGCGTATCAGTCGATCGCCAGCCTCGAAGGCGATACACGTCAGCATTTCGACGTGCTGGTGCGCGTGATCGACGAGAACGGCAAGGAACTGCACGCGTCCGAATTCATCCAGGCTGCCGAGAAATTCGGCTTGATGAAGGCCATCGATCGCTGGGTCACGGCGCGAGCGTTCAAGGTTCAGGCCAAGCGCGACAACGCGCAGGAAGCCTCCAGCCTGTTCATCAAGATTTCACAGGACACCCTGCGCGACGCCGAAGCGTTTGCCGAGTGGGTCGGCGAGCAGGTCAAGGAACGTCCGCTGCGCCCCGGCGAGCTGGTGTTCGAGTTCCAGGAAGTCGTGCTGCAGAGTCATGTGCGCAAGGCCAAGCAGCTGACCCAGGCGCTGATTGGGCATGGCGCCCAGATCGCGATCGAACACTTCGGCGTTGGCTCGAACTCGGCGCAGATCATCGAGCACATCCCGATGCAGTTCCTGAAATTCCATCACTCGTTCACAGCCAACTTCAACGACAAGGTCACCAGTCAGAAGATGACTGAACTGATGGAACAGGCCAAGCAGAAAGGCATCAAGATCATCGTCTCCCATGTCGAAGATGCCAACGTGATGGCACGGCTGTGGCAGATGGGCGTGAACTTCATCCAGGGCTACCACGTGCAGGAGCCCGAAGTTGTGCTGTTGTCGGCCGACGTCCGCGGATAGAAACAGAAAAAGCGGCCTTACAGCCGCTCTTTCTGTGTCCAGATCCGCCAGACCGGGGATCGCCCTCGGCTCACCCGGCCCCGTGATTCACGCCTTGCGCGCCGATTCACTCTGCTGCAAGGCCGCGATGCGCACCTCCAGCGGCGGATGGCTGGCAAACATCTTCGAGAACTTGCCGCCGCTGATACCGAACGCAGTCATCTGCTCCGGCAGGGTCGACTGCCCGTGCGCCGCCTGCAGCCGCTGCAGCGCCGCGATCATCTTGCGCTTGCCGGCCAGATGCGCACCGCCGGCGTCCGCGCGGAACTCGCGCTGACGCGAGAACCAGGCGACGACCATCGATGCGAGGATGCCGAACAGGATCTGCAGCACGATCACGGTGATGTAGTAGCCCGGACCGACGCCGCGTTCAGTGCGGAACACGGCACGGTCGATCACGTAACCGACCACGCGTGACAGGAACATCACGAAGGTATTGAGCACGCCCTGTACCAGCGCCAGCGTCACCATGTCCCCGTTGGCAACATGGCTGATTTCATGTCCCAGGACCGCTTCCACCTCATCCTGGCTCATCGAACGCAGCAAGCCGGTCGACACTGCGACCAGTGCCGCATTCTTGTTCATGCCGGTGGCAAAGGCATTGGGTTCGGGCGCCTCATAGACCGCGACTTCCGGCATCTTGATGCCGGCAGTGCGTGCCTGACGCTCGACCGTCTGCAACAGCCACATTTCGGACGAGCTGCGGGGTTGCGTGATCACCTGCGCACCCGTCGCCCGCTTGGCCATCCACTTCGACATCGCGAGCGAAATGAACGAACCGCCAAAACCAAAGATCGCGCTGAAGATCAGCAACGCCTGAAGATTCAGACCCTGTGCGGTGAGGTAGCGATCGGCGCCGAGGACACTGGCGACGACCGACAGCACCAACATCACGGCAATATTAGTGAGCAGAAACAGAGCGATACGTTTCATGTGCTGGAGAGAAATTCGAGCCGATTGCCCGCAAGTCCCTTACCTTGGGTCGCGGGGTCCGATTTCAAGACCGACGACCCGGCGTCGGAGTTCCGACGCCGGGCAACGTTCAGGGGGCCGCGCGCGGCGTCTCGATCTCCATGCGGTCTACCCGCTGGAAGCCGCGCGGCAAGTGACTGCCGCGACTGGCTCGAGTGCCGACGTAGTGATCCAGATCCGCCGGCTTCAGGGTCAGGCTGCGCTTGCCGCAGACCAGCGCCAGACTCGCACCCGGCGTCAGCACCGCCCAAGCCAGGATGCGGTCTTCGCCCTTGAGTCCGATCAGCTTGTTGCCCTTGCCCTTGGCCAGCTCCGGCAATTCGGCCAGCGCGAACACCAGCAAGCGGCCCTCGGCGGTCGCCAGCGCCAGCCGATCCTCCGTCGGCTCCGGCGACAACGCCGGAATCATTGCTGAAGCATCGGCACCAACCGTAACGACCGCCTTGCCGGCACGCAGCCGCGATTCAAGATCCCCCAGCCGCGCAACAAAGCCATAGCCTTCAGCCGACCCGAGCACATGGCGCTGCTCGGCACTGCCCATCATCATCGCGATGATGCGGGCACCCGGCGTCATATCCAGCTTGGTCGTGACCGGCTCGCCCTGCGAACGTGCCGACGGCAGATCCCGCGGACTCAGCGTATAGCAGCGGCCGCGATTGTCGATCAACACCAGCAATTCGTTGGTCTTGCCCTGCGCATGACACAGATATTCGTCGCCGGCCTTGTAGCTCAGCGCGGTCGGATCCAGATCATGGCCCTTGCCGGCGCGGATCCAGCCAGCCTTCGACAGCACCACGGTCACCGCTTCGGCCGGCAGGATTTCGGTGGCTTCCAGCGCCGTTGGAGGGGGTTTCGCGTTGATGGAGCAGCGGCGCTCGTCGCCGTACTTCTTGGCATCCTCCTTGAGCTCGTCGCCAATCAGTTTCTTCATCTGATCGTCGCTACCCAACAACGCCTCCAGGCGCGCGCGCTCGGCCGCGAGCTCTTCCTGCTCGCCCTTGATCTTCATCTCCTCGATCTTCTGCAAGTGGCGCAGTTTCAAATCGAGGATGTAGTCCGCCTGAATCTCCGACAACGCGAAGGTCAGCATCAACTTGGCCTTGGGATCGTCCTCGTAGCGGATGATCCGGATCACCTCATCGAGATTCAGATAGGCGATCATCAAGCCTTCGAGCAGATGCAGGCGCTCGTTGACCTTGTTCAGGCGGTGGTTGAGTCGCCGCGTCACGGTGGCAAAGCGGTACTCCAGCCACTCGCTGAGGATTTCCTTGAGGTTCTTGACCCTGGGACGACCATCCAGGCCAATCATGTTCAGATTGACGCGATAGCTGCGCTCCAGATCGGTGGTCGCAAACAGATGCGCCATCAGCTGCTCGGCATCGACCCGGTTCGAACGCGGCACGATCACCAGACGAGTCGGATTTTCGTGGTCGGACTCATCGCGCAGGTCCTCGACCAGCGGCAGCTTCTTCGCGCGCATCTGGTCGGCGATCTGCTCCAGCACCTTGGCCGGCGAAACCTGAAATGGCAGATGCGTCACGATCATGTTGCCGTCGTCATCGCGCTCCCAGCGCGCACGCGCGCGGATCTGGCCATTGCCGGTCTGATAGATCTTCATCAGATCGTGCGGCTCCGACACGATCTCGCAGCTGGTCGGGAAGTCCGGGCCGGGAACGAACTCGCACAGTTTCTCGATCTGCGCGTTCGGATGCTTCAGCAGGTGCAGACAGGCCGCGACCAGTTCGCGGATGTTGTGCGGCGGGATGTCGGTCGCCATACCCACCGCAATGCCGGTGGTGCCGTTGACCAGAATATTCGGCAGCCGCGCCGGCAGCAGCTTGGGCTCTTCCAGCGTGCCGTCGAAGTTCGGCGCCCAGTCGACCGTGCCCTGCTCCAGCTCGTTGAGCAGCGTCGCCGCATACGGCGTCAGTCGCGATTCGGTATAGCGCATCGCCGCGAACGACTTCGGATCGTCCGGCGAACCCCAGTTGCCCTGACCATCGACCAGCGGATAGCGATAGTTGAACGGCTGCGCCATCGTCACCATCGCTTCGTAGCAGGCGCTGTCGCCATGCGGATGGAATTTGCCGATGACGTCACCGACGGTACGTGCAGATTTCTTGTGCTTCTGCCCGGCCGACAGGCCGAGCTCGGACATCGCGTAGATGATGCGACGCTGGACCGGCTTCAGACCATCGGCGATGTTCGGCAGCGCACGATCAAGCACGACGTACATCGAATAGTCGAGGTAGGCCTTTTCCGCGAACACGCGCAGCGGCAGACGTTCGGTGCCGGTATCCGACAGCGCGTCGGGATTCGGAGTGGGATCAGTCATCGGATCTCGTGATTGGGTTCAGTGCGGATCAGACTTCGGCGCGATTGCCTTCGCGCTCCAGCCAAACCTTGCGATCAGCGGCGTTTTTCTTGCCCATCAGCATGTCCATCAGGGCATCGGACTCACTGGCCTCACCGTCCGCCGTGGATTCATCCAGCGACAGCCGCACCAGCCTGCGCGTATCCGGCGCCATCGTGGTTTCGCGCAGCTGCAGCGGGTTCATCTCACCCAGACCTTTGAAGCGCGTGACGCTGATCTTGGCGCGGTTGTTCTCGGCAGCGAGGCGATCGAGCACGCCGTTGCGTTCAGCCTCATCCAGCGCGTAGAACACCTGCTTGCCGGCGTCGATGCGGAACAACGGCGGCATCGCGATGCAGATATTGCCGGCCTCGACCAATGGCCGGTAGTGCTTCAGGAACAGCGCGCACAACAGGGTCGCGATGTGCAGGCCATCCGAGTCGGCGTCAGCCAGCACGCAGATCTTGCCGTAGCGCAGACCGGAGATATCCGGACTGCCGGGATCGACCCCGATCGCCACCGAAATGTCGTGAATTTCCTGCGAGCGCAGCGCTTCGTTGGCATCGACTTCCCAGGTGTTGAGAATCTTGCCGCGCAGCGGCATCACCGCCTGAAACTCTCGATCGCGCGCCTGCTTGGCCGAACCGCCGGCGGAATCGCCTTCGACCAGGAACAGTTCGGTCCGCCCAGGATCGGACGACACACAATCCGCCAGCTTTCCGGGCAGGGCCGGACCGCTGGTGATCTTCTTGCGCACGACCGTACGCGCCTGTTTCATGCGCGCGCTGGCGTTGGCGATCACCAGCTGCGCCACCTGCTCACCCTGATCAGGGTGCTGGTTCAGCCACAGACTGAAGGCGTCGTGGACCACCCCGGACACGAACGCGGCGGTCTCGCGCGACGACAGACGCTCCTTGGTCTGCCCGGCAAACTGTGGATCGTGCATCTTCACCGACAGGACATAGGCACAGCCGCCCCAGACGTCTTCCGGCGTCAGCTTCATGCCCCGCGGCAGCAGATTGCGGAACTCGCAGAATTCCCGAATCGCCTCGGTCAGGCCGGTCCGCAGGCCGTTGACATGGGTGCCGCCCTGCGCGGTCGGAATCAGATTGACGTAGGACTCCGCCACCGGCTCGGTCTTGCCGCCATCCTGATTGAGCCACACCAGCGCCCACTCCGCCTCCTCGCGCTTGCCTTTGAAGTTGCCAATGAAGGGTTCGGCCGGCAAGGTCTCCGCACCGTTCAGCGCGTCGCGCAGATAATCCGGCAGACCGTTTTCGTATTGCCAGACCGTCTCTTCCTTGTTGATGCGGTCATCGAGCGTGACCTTCAGATTCGGGCACAACACCGCCTTCGCCCGCAGAATCTGTTTCAGACGCGGAATCGAAAATTTTGGTGAATCGAAATACTTCGGGTCCGGCCAGAAGCGCACGATCGTTCCCGTGCGGTTCCGGCCCACCGTCCCGACGACTTCCAGCGGTACGCTGCGCTCGCCGCCCGCGAATTCGATGCGGTGCTCCTGACCGCCGCGCAGAACCCGCACTTCGAGCTTCATCGACAGCGCGTTGACCACCGACACACCAACGCCGTGCAGACCACCGGAGTACTGGTACATCTTGTTGGAGAACTTCGCACCCGAATGCAGCTTGGTCAGGATCAGCTCGACACCGCTGACCTTGTGCTCGGGATGGATATCCACCGGCATGCCACGACCGTCGTCGGACACTTCCAGCGAGCCGTCCTCATGAACCGTGACACTCAGCTGCTTGCAGTAGCCCGCCAGAGCCTCATCGACAGCGTTGTCGATGACTTCCTGGGCCAGATGATTCGGTCGGGTGGTGTCGGTGTACATCCCGGGGCGCTTGCGCACCGGGTCGAGGCCCTGCAGAACTTCAATGGCCTCTGCGCTGTAATTCGTCGTGTTTGCCATGGGAAACCGGATAGAAAAGCGCCGCGACACTAGCCGATGCGCCGCAGGCGGGCAACCGGGCTAAACTGGCGCCCGGCATCGAGGGGCATGTTATTACCGATTGCCCTTCTCAACAATATTCGATATTTATTCACTGAATATCGACGCTGGAGCGATGATGGCCAAGAAGCAGGACGCCCCGGCGGCCGGCGCCGATGCAGCAGGCGCCGACCCGGTCGGACAGTTCGAAGAGGCAATGAAGGAACTCGAAACCATCGTGCAGACCTTGGAGCGCGGCGACCTGCGCCTGGACGAGTCGCTCAAGCTGTTCGAGCGCGGCGTCGACCTGACGCGCCAGTGCCGCGGTTCACTGGATCACGCTGAACTCAAGGTGCGCAATCTGCTCGAACCCGACAGCGAAGCCGACGCCACGTGAGCACCCCGTTTTCTGACCGCGCGCCCGCTTATCGGGACCGCCTGGGCGCGGTCGTCGAACGCTGCCTGCCAGCAGACGATCACTATCCCGCACGCCTGCATGCGGCGATGCGCTATTCCGTCGATGGCGGCAAGCGTCTGCGCGCACTGCTGGTCTACGCGGCCGGCGAAGTGCTCGGACTTCCGCCCGAAGCACTCGATGCGCCGGCCGCGGCCGTCGAATTGATCCACGCCTATTCGCTGGTCCACGACGATCTGCCGGCGATGGACGACGACGATCTGCGTCGAGGCCGCGCCACCACGCATATCGCCTACGACGAGGCCACCGCGATCCTGGTCGGCGATGCGCTGCAGGCGCTGGCATTCGAAGTGCTGGCCGCCGATTCGGCCACGGCCGCCGCGCCGACGCAGCGCCTGCGCATGGTGGCACTGCTGGCCGAGGCGGCCGGCTCGCGCGGCATGGTCGGTGGTCAGGCCGTCGACCTGGAATCGGAAGGTCTCGATCTGAACCTGGCCGAACTCGAAGCGCTGCACATCCACAAGACCGGCGCGCTGATCCGCGCCTGCCTGCGCATGGCCTGCGCCGCTGCCAGCGCGGCGAGCCCGGACCAGATCGATGCGCTCGATCGCTACGGCAAGTGCATCGGCCTGGCCTTCCAGATCCAGGACGACATCCTCGATATCGAGAGCAATGCGGCCACGCTGGGGAAATCGATCGGCAAGGACGAGGCGCAGGGCAAATCGACCTACCCTTCAGTGATGGGCCTGCCCGCGGCACGCGAACGGGCCGAATCGCTGTTCAGTCAGGCCCGTGCCGCACTGGAGGTGTTTGGCGCCGCCGCAGCGCCGCTGCTGTTCCTGGCCGACCTGATCCAGGGACGCGACCACTGATCCGCGGGATTTTGCGCACTGCAACATTTGACGGATAATCCGGACCACCGACAATAGCGACCCAACACTCTTTTGGTGCGCGCTGCACTGGAATCGTTCATGACCGATATTCCTGGCTATGCCCTCCTGGGGCGGGTACAGACCCCGCCGGATCTGCGCCGCCTGCCGGCCGCGGAACTGCCGGCGCTGGCCACCGAAATGCGGCGCTTTCTGATCGAGACGCTGGGACGCATCGGCGGCCATTTCGCCGCCAATCTGGGCACGGTCGAACTCTCGATCGCCCTGCATCGCTGCCTCAACACGCCGCACGACCGCGTGGTCTGGGACGTCGGCCATCAGGCCTACCCGCACAAGATGCTGACCGATCGACGTGAACGTCTGGAGACGATCCGCCGTCTCGGCGGCCTCGCGCCGTTCTGCCTGCGCAGTGAAAGCGAATACGACACCTTCGGCGTCGGCCATTCGTCGACCTCGATCTCCGCAGCGGCCGGCATGGCCGCCGCGGCACGCCTGAAGAACGAGAAGCGCCATGTCTGCGCCGTCATCGGCGACGGTGGGATGACCGCCGGCATGGCGTTCGAGGCGTTGAATCACGCTGGGCATCTCAAGCTCGACATGTTGGTGATCTACAACGACAACGACATGTCGATCTCGGAGAACGTCGGCGCGCTGCGCAATCACTCCGCGCGGCTGGTCAAGAAACTCGGCATCTCCGCGCCGCACCGTGCGGCACCGGACGACGGCGAACACAACCCCGCGCACATGGACAATCCGGGCGCACTGTTCGAGACCTTCGGCTTCGGCTATCACGGCCCGATCGATGGTCACGATCTGCAGGCGCTGTCCGAAGCGCTGAACCGCCTGAAGGATCTGCCCGGACCGCAGCTACTGCACATCATCACGGTCAAGGGCAAAGGCTTCGACCCCGCCGAAGGCGACCCGATCAAGTACCACGGCGTCACCCAGTTCGATCCGGTCACCGGTGCATTTCCGTCAAAGAAGGCCGCGACGCTGCCCAGCTACACCCAGGTCTTCGGTGACTGGCTGTGTCAGGCCGCCGAGGCGGACCCCAGCGTTGTGGCCATCACGCCCGCCATGCGCGAAGGCTCGGGTCTGGTCGAGTTCGCACGTCGTTTTCCGGAGCGCTATTTCGACGTCGGCATCGCCGAGCAGCATGCAGTGACGCTGGCCGCCGGTCTGGCCTGCGAAGGACTCAAGCCGGTCTGCGCGATCTACTCCACCTTCCTGCAGCGTGGCTATGACCAGCTGATCCACGACGTCGCCATCCAGAATCTGCCGGTGGTATTCGCCCTCGATCGCGGCGGTCTGGTGGGTGCCGACGGCGCGACGCATCACGGCTCATTTGATCTGTCCTATCTGCGCTGCATCCCGAACATGGTGGTGATGGCGCCTTCGGACGAAAACGAGTGCCGGCGCATGCTCAGCACCGGTCTGAGCCTGAATCAGCCCAGCGCGGTGCGCTACCCGCGCGGCACCGGCAGCGGCGTGACCTGTGATGCCGAGCCGAAACTGCTGACCGTCGGCAAGGGCCGCATCGTGCGTGAAGCCCACGGCCGTCGGCGTCCGCGTGTCGCAATCCTGGCTTTCGGCGCGATGGTTCAGCCGGCGCTGGAAGCTGCGGAGATTCTCGACGCCGTCGTCGCCGACATGCGTTTCGTCAAACCGCTGGACACCGAGCTGATTCTCGAACTCGCCAACGAAAACGATCTGCTGGTGACCTTGGAAGACAACGCCCGCATGGGCGGCGCCGGCTCCGGCGTCAACGAGGTACTGCTGGCGCAACATCACACCGTGCCGGTGCTGAATCTGGGTCTTCCTGACCAGTTCATCGAACACGGTACGCGCGAAGAGCTGCTGGCCCAATGCGGGCTTGATACCGCAGGGATCCAGCGCTCGATTCAGAAGCGCCTGCGCTCGCGCGATCTGGACCGGCCGAGTGCGGCGCAGAACGCCTGAAGCGTGACCTCAGGCGATCACCCAACTCCGCGCTAGCCGCTGATGGCCAGACGCTCGCTCTGGTACAGACGCACGGCGAGTGCGGCAAACAGCATCGAGACCAGTACGGTCGACACACTGCAGCCGACAATGGCCGCGCCCGACACGCTCTGCCCGCGCAGCAGCTCGCCGATCAGCGCGCTTTGACCGAACAGCGGCGTCATCACCATCCACAGCGCAGGCTTCATCGGGTTGACCACCAGCACCAGGCTGGGAACGGCAGGCAACAGCACCAGAAACTGCAGATAGGTCTGCGCCTCACGGAATGACTTGGCCATCGCCGCGACCACCGTCTGCGTTGATGCCGCCAGCAGCGCGATCGGCAGGACCACGATCACGATCATCAGCGCCGTGCGCAATGGCAGCGCCAGCGCAAAGCCGGTCAGCTCGACCGGAATCTGGCCCAGACTGACGACGAACGCGGCGACGCAGATCATCAGCGAGGCACCGGCATACGCGCTGGTCGCCAGCATCTTGCCAAGCATGATCTGCGCACGCGACACCGGCGTGATCAGCAGCGGTTCCAGCGACTGACGCTCGCGCTCCCCGGAGGTGGTGTCGATCGCCAGATACATGCCGCCGACGAAGGCCGACAGAATGAGAAAGTACGGCAGCATCGCCATCAGCATGCCGGTGCGGCTCTGTGCCGTTGCCAGATCCCGATCGACAACCGCCAGTGGTTCGACCACCTCCGGAGCAATGCCGCGCACCTGCAGTCGCAGCGCCGCGATCTGGCGCCCGTAGGTCTCCAGCAGCGCACGTGTACGCCGGACCGTTGTTGCCGCGTGGGTGCGACTGCCGTCGTAGATCAGATCCAGCGGCGCGGTGTGCCCCTGGCTCCAGTGCTCGGCGTAGGACGGCGGAATCCGCAGCACGACATCCTCATGCTGTTCGCGCACGGCCGCTTCAGGGTCCTCCGGAGCTGACTGCACCTCCACGCCCTGCTGCACCAGCCACGCGACCAGATTCGGCGCGCGTTCGGCGCCAATTACCGGCAGCTTGAGCACCTGCTCTGCCTGATCGCGCTGCTGCCCCATGATGAACACCATCATCACCGCAAACAGCACCGGCCCCACCAGCGGTCCGTACAACAGGGCCGAAGCCAGAGTGCGCCGATCGCGCGCGTTCTCACGCACTTCCTTGATGAAAACCGTCAGCCAGGCGCTCATGCCATCAAACCCTCGCCGCTGCCGATGACTTCGACAAACGCATCCTCCAGCGAACTGGCGCCGGTCTGCTCCAGCAGCGCGGCCGACGTGCCGCTGGCCACGACGCGGCCGTGCGCAATCACGACGATGTGATCACACAGCGCCGCGACCTCCTGCATGATGTGACTGGACAGCACCACACAGCGACCCTCGTCGCGCAACTGCAGCAGGTAGCGCCGCAGACTGCGGGTGGACATGACATCCAGGCCATTGGTGGGCTCGTCGAGCACGATGTTGCGCGGATCGTGCACCAGCGCCCGCGCAATCGCAGTCTTGACCCGTTGCCCCTGGGAGAAACCATCGGCGCGGCGATGTTCAATGTCCTGCATCTCCAGACGCCGGATCAACTCGTCGACGCGGCGTTGCAGCGTACTTTCGTCGAGCCCTTGCAGACGTCCGAAATATTCGATGTTCTCGCGTGCGGTGAAGCGCTTGTACAGGCCGCGGGCGTCCGGCAGCACGCCGAGCCGGCGACGCGCTTCGAGCGGATTTTCCAGCACGTCGATGTCATCGACGCGAATGCTGCCGGCGTCAGGCCGCAGCAGGGTGTAGAGCATGCGCAAAGTGGTGGTCTTGCCGGCGCCGTTGGGCCCGAGCAGACCGGTGATCTGGCCGTCCGCCGCGATGAAACTCACGCCGTCCACTGCCTGCAACGTGCCAAAGGCGCGACGCACATTGGACACTTCGATCATGGGCCGAATCCGTTGTAGTCGAGAAACGCCGGCGTCGGTCCCATGACGTCGACGCACCCGGCGTCGAGCGACGCGGCATCCAGCGTGTCGATGAAAGTTTTGACCAGCTTGGGCATGCAGCCACGCGTCATCACGATATGCGCCTGCCCCGGCGCCACCAGATGCCGCGCGTGACTGAGGGTGCGCAGCACCTGCTCCGCATACCGCGGCGGCGTCACCGGATCGAATTCACCGGACAGCAGCAGCACCGGCGCATCCGAGACCAGCGGCTCGGCGAAATCCGCCGGCACCTCCCCCCGCGGCCACACCGAACACTGCGCCAGCGCGCCGTCGACCAGTGCCGTACCCAGCAAGGTATCCGCATCCTCGGGTCGCGCCTGCAGGCGCGGCGCATCTTCGCTGCACAGCACCGACAGCTCCATACCGTGTGCCAGCTGACCGCCGAGTCCCTGGCTGAGCTGATCGAGCTGCGCCAGCAGCGGCGCCTCACGACTGGCAAGCGACTCGCTGATCAGCATCGGCAACAAGGCGGCCGACTCCGGCTGATAGGCATACAGGCGGATCAGCAGCGCCAGTCCGTCCCGGCTCAGGCGGCCTGATCGGAGCGAGAAATCGAGCACGTCGGCATAGAGCTGCGCGTCGCGCGCGCCGTCCAGCCGGCGCTGCGCGGCATGCAGCTGTGTGTTCAGATCGCCATGGCGCTGCGCGCAGGCGGCGTCGGCGGCGCAGCGCGCGAAGATTTTCTGCAGCGCGTCCTCGAAGTTCCACGCATGCTCGCCGGGCATGGCCAGCGTCGGCGGCACCACGCCGTCCAGCACCACACTGCGGATCGCGTCCGGATGCCGCCGCAGGTATTCCTGGGCGACGCGGGTGCCATACGAGCCCCCGATCAGATTGAAGCGCGGCGAACCCAGCGCGGCACGGACGCGCTCGAGATCACCGATGTAATCCGAGGTCGTATAGAAGCGCAGGTCCGCGCCCTGCTCCAGCTTCTTGCGGCAGGCTTCGGCGAGTGCGCGCCACTGCGCGGCGTCGGCCGGCACGGCGTCGATATCGTCCGGCTCATCGCAGGCCAGACGGTGCGAGCCGCCGGTTCCGCGCTGATCCACCAGCAGCACATCACGTTCCCGGTTGAGCCGACGCAAGGCGGCCTGCATGTTCAGATAGGCATCGATGGCCGATTGCCCGGGTCCTCCGGCGAGCAGCACCACCGGATCGTCATGCAGACCCGGAACCTGCGCGTCGATCCGTGCGATCCGCAGCGCAATCCTGCGGCCATCCGGCGCCGCAGGGTCTTCCGGCACGGATAGCGACGCGCATTGGGCCTGTGCGCGTGGAACGCCGCCATGGTCCAGCAGATCGCAATCTTCAAAGATCAACCCGGCTGACGGTTCGGTCGGCACCGCCGACGCGACGCCACCTGCGCAGAACGCAAGCAGCCCCATCACAGCGATACGCGCCAACGCGCCAGAGCGCGACTTCAAGAGTGCACCCCGCGATGATCCAGACGTCCGATCAGTTCGCGCATCGCCACACCAACGCCAACCCGCGGGAGCCGCCTCTGCGCGTCGTTCAGTTGTGACGCTCCGTGACGAAACGACGGTTCGATCAATCGTGCCGCCAACGCCAGAGGCCCTGTCGGCGCAGCTATCAGAACGTGTGTCATGCAGTAGCTCCCGAATGTGTCTGTCGCGCCGGCCGGACAGTGTCTCAATCGATCGTCGATAGATCACCGCGCCACGCCAGCTTCTCGCGCAGGCGAACGACCTCGCCGACGATCAGCAGGCTGGCCTGGGTGAGCCCGGCGGCGGCGATCTGCCCCGGAAGGTCGGAAAGCGTCCCGACGATGACGCGCTGCTCCGGCGACGTGCCACGTTCGATCATCGCCGCCGGCCAGTCGTCCGGCAGACCGTACTGGATCAGCCGCGCGCACAACGTCGGCAGGCTGTTCAACCCCATGTAGACCACCACCGTCTGCCCGGGTCGGGCCAGCTGATCCCAGTTCAGCCTCAGCTCGCCGTCGGCACGCGCATGTCCGGTGACGAACACCACCGACTGCGCGTAGTCGCGATGCGTCAGCGGAATGCCCGAGTAGGTCGAACAGCCGCTGGCCGCGGTGATGCCGGGCACGACCTGGAACGGGATGCCCTCGGCCATCAGGGTTTCGATTTCCTCGCCGCCGCGACCGAAGATGAACGGGTCGCCGCCCTTCAGGCGCAGCACCTTCAACCCGCTGCGCGCCAGCCGGACCAGCTCGGCGTTGATCTCGTCCTGCGGCACCGCGTGATTGCTGCGTGCCTTGCCGACGAACAGGCGCTGCGCGTCGCGCCGCACCAGCTCCATGATCTGCGGCGACACCAGACGGTCGTGCAGCACGACATCGCACTGCTGCATCAGGCGCAGCGCCTTGAACGTCAGCAGGTCGGGATCGCCCGGTCCGGCGCCGACCAGATAGACCTCGCCGGCGACCGCCTGATCCTGCATCAGGCGCTGCAGCAGCGCTTCGGCACCGACCTCGTCACCGCTGAGCACCTGCTCGACCGCGGGGCTGTCGAGCAGGCGTTCCCACACGCCACGTCGAGCGGGTGTCCCCACGGTTTGCGCTACACGTTCGCGCCAGCGCTGCATGAAGCCGGCAAGCCGGCCATAGCCGGACGGCAGCATCGCCTCAATCCGCTCGCGCAGCCGCCGCGCCAGCACCGGCGCCGCACCGCCCGTCGAGATTGCGATCAACAGCGGCGCACGATCGACGATCGACGGTGTGATGAAACTGCTCGAGGCGATGTCGTCGACGGCATTCACAGGCACCCCGGCGGCGTCCGCCGCCTGCGCGACCCGGCGATTCAGTTCGCGATCGTCGGTCGCGGCAACCACCAGACGACATCCGGTCACCATCGCCGGATCGAAAACAGGCCCCAAATGCGCGGCGTCGCCCGCAGCCACCGCAGCGTCCACTTCGGCATTGAGACGAACCGCGACAATCTGCACCTGCGCCTGCGCGCGACACAGCAAGCGCAGCTTGCGTGCGGCGACTTCGCCGCCGCCGACCAGCAGCACGCGCTGCCCGGTCAGGCGCAGAAAAGCGGGGTAATAGGGCCAGATGGACGTTTGCATGGCGCGAAGCGTAACCGATCATTTGAACCAAGCCAGCCGCGCACTCGATCCCGCACACGGCTTGTGGTCACCCAGTCCCTGCCAAATAATGCGGCACCCCCATACCGTACCGGCGCGTTTCCCCGCATGAAGATCCGCCAGCTGCGCTACATCTACGAAGTTGCCCGCCGCGGACTCAACGTCACCGCTGCCGCCGAAGCGCTGTTCACCTCACAGCCCGGCGTCAGCAAGCAGATCCGCCTGCTCGAGGAGGAGCTCGGCGTCGATATCTTCGTGCGCAACGGCAAGCACCTGACCGAGGTCACACCGGCGGGCCAGCGCATACTCGAATACACGCGCCGACTGCTGGACGAAGAGCAGAACATCCAGCGCATCGCCGAGGAATTCCACGACACCGACCGCGGCGACCTGTCGATTGCGACCACGCACACGCAGGCGCGCTATGCGTTGCCGATGGTGATCCAGGCGTTCCGCAAGCGCTATCCGAAGGTCAGCCTGCATCTGCACCAGGGGTCACCGCCGCAGATCGCCAAGTTCGCCGCCGAGGGCCAGGCCGATTTCGCGATCGCCACCGAGGCGATGCATCACTTCGACACGCTGGTGATGCTGCCGTGCTACCGCTGGAACCGCTGCGTGCTGGTCAAGCCCGAGCATCCGTTGGCCAAGGTGCCGCGGCTCAGTCTTGCCGATATCGCCAAATACCCGATTGTCACCTACACGTTTGGTTTCACCGGGCGTTCCAAACTGGATCAGGCCTTTGCCGCGCATGGCCTGCGCCCGGACGTGGTGCTGACCGCAGTCGATGCCGACGTCATCAAGACCTATGTCCGGCTCGGACTGGGCATCGGCATCGTCGCCGACATGGCCTACGACGAACGCAGTGACAAGGATCTGGTGCGCCTGCCGGTGGACCACCTGTTTGACGCCAGCATCACCCACATCGGCTTTCGTCGCGGGCTGTTCCTGCGCGGTTACATGGTGGATTTCCTGCAACAGTTCGCGCCGCATCTGAGTCGCGAACTGATCGACGAAATCGCTGCCATTGCCGACCCCGAGCAGCGCCGCCAGCGCACACGCGAGTTGATCCCAGAGGTTCCCAGCTCGATTGCCTGAGTTGCTGCGGGCGCGGCGTAATAACCGTTCGTTCTGAGCATAGGTCGCCCAGGCGCTGTGGCGCCGTCGCCCCGACTGTTAACCTGCGCGCCCGTTGAGACCGCCGGACCCCGGCAAGCGCCTGACTGCACTCATGTATCAGTACGACGAATACGACCAGAAGCTGGTCGACCAGCGTGTCGAACAGTTCCGCGACCAGACCCGGCGCTTTCTCGCCGGCGAGCTGCCGGAGGAGGAGTTCCGCATGTTGCGCCTGCGCAACGGCCTCTACATCCAGCGCTTTGCGCCGATGCTGCGCGTCGCGATCCCGTATGGCCTGCTTTCGAGTCGGCAGCTGCGCATGCTCGCGCATATCGCGCGCACCTATGACAAAGGCTACGGCCACATCACCACGCGCCAGAACATCCAGTACAACTGGCCCAAGCTCGAGCAGGTTCCGGATATCCTGGCCGACATGGCCAGCGTGCAGATGCACGCAATCCAGACCTCCGGCAACTGCATCCGCAACATCACCTCGGATCATTTGGCCGGCGTCGCCCGTGACGAGCTGGTCGACCCCAGGCCGTATTGCGAGCTGACCCGGCAGTGGTCGACCTTTCACCCGGAATTCAACTGGCTGCCACGCAAATTCAAGTTCGCGTTCTCGTCATCGACCAACGATCGCGCCGCAACCCGGGTCCACGACGTCGGCGTGCACATCGTGCGCAATGCCGACGGCGAGCTCGGCTACAGCATCTATGTCGGCGGCGGCCTCGGCCGCATGCCGATGATCGGCCATCTGATCCGCGAGTTCCTGCCCGAGGCACAGCTGCTGTCCTACCTCGAAGCCATCCTGCGCGTGTACAACCGCCTGGGCCGTCGCGACAACATTCATCGCGCGCGCATCAAGGTTCTGGTCAAGGCCACCGGACCGGCAAAGTTTGCCGAGCTGGTCGAGCAGGAGTGGGCGCAGATACTCGCCAGCCCACAAGCCGCCGAACTGGAATTCACGCCAGATGATCTGGCGCGGATGAAAGCGCACTTCGCGGCCCATCCCCATCGCACTGACGCGGTCAACGATGCCGGCTTCGACAAGGCACAACAGAACGACAGCGCGTTTGCCGCCTTCGTCCGCCGTAACGTGCGCGAGCACCGCGTCGATGGCTACAAGGCCGTGTTCGTCTCACTGAAGGCGCCCGGCATTGCACCGGGCGACATCACCGCCGAGCAGATGGAGTTGGTTGCCGACCTGGCCGAACGCTACAGCTTCGGCGAGCTGCGTGCGACCCACGATCAGAACCTGGTGCTGGCCGATGTCGCGCAAGGCGACCTTTACGATCTGTGGCAGGCATTGCGCGGCGCCGGGCTGGCGACACCCAACATCGGCTTGCTGACCGACATGATCTGCTGCCCGGGCCTGGACTTCTGCAGTCTGGCCAACGCCGGCTCGATCGGCGTGGCGCAGGACATCAACGACCGCTTCGATTCGCTCGACCATCTCTACGATGTCGGCGAAATCAAGCTGAAGATGTCCGGCTGCATGAACGGCTGTGGCCATCACACCGTCGGCCACATTGGCATTCTCGGCGTCGATAAAAAGGGCGAGGAGTGGTATCAGGTCACGCTGGGCGGCAGCGCCGAGAACGACGTCAGCCTGGGTGACCGCACCGGCCCGTCATTCAGCCGCGATCAGATCGCCGATGCCGTGCAGACCATCGTCGAGGTCTATCTGAGCGAGCGCAGCGACGAGGAGGAAACCTTCCTGCAGTGCTATCGCCGTGTCGGCATGGCCCCATTCAAGGCCCGCCTGTATGTGGAAGCAGAAGAAGAGGAGCTCGCCGCATGAGGACCCTGATCCGCAACGGCCGCATCGAAACCGACGACTACGTCTGGCTGAGCGACGATGCAGAGCTGCCAGCCAACGGCAAATTCATCGTCTCGCTGACGCGCTGGCAGCAGCAGCGTGAATCGCTGGCAATGGATGCGCTGTGTGTCGGGGTCAATGTGCCGAACACGGTCGACATCAGCACCGTGATCGACGATCTGCGCGGGCAGCCCTTGATCGCACTGAGCTTCCCAAGCTTCGCCGACGGCCGCGCCTACAGTCAGGCGCGCCTGCTGCGCGACCGCCATCAGTACACCGGCGAAATCCGCGCCACCGGCAACGCCGTGGTACTGGACCAGCTCGCCATGCTGCAGTGCTGCGGCTTCACCAGCTTTGCGCTGCGCGACGACCAGAACCCGCTGCACTGCCTGGACGCCCTGCGCCCGATCGATCTGGCCTACCAGCCGGTCGACACCCACGCGTCATTGGTTTCGACGCTGCGCCGCGCGGCCGCAGCCTGAGGTTGCCTCGCGCACCCGGCACACATGGCCTTCTGAGGCGCATCCCGGATTGGAGTGATGCGCCGTTGCGCCTAGACTGCTGACCTTCCCTGTCAGAATTTACGGGACGCCATGGACAGCAAGCATCTGCAGCGCTACGTCGAAAAAATCTGGGACGACGAAATCGTCAACCAGCTGATCGAGTACATCCGCATTCCCAACAAGTCGCCGATGTTCGACGCGCAATGGGCCGAGCACGGCTACATGGATCAGGCTGTCGAGCTGATGCAGCGCTGGGTGCAGACCAAGCTGCCGGGGCTGCCGGGTGCGAACCTCGAAGTCGTGCGCCTGCCAGGCCGCACGCCTCTGATCTTCATCGACGTGCCTGCCGCCAACGGGGGCAGCGACGAAGACTGTGTGCTGCTGTACGGCCATCTCGACAAGCAGCCGGAAATGACCGGCTGGTCCGAAGGACTGGGCCCGTGGACCCCGGTGCTGAAAGGAGACCGCCTCTATGGACGCGGCGGCGCCGATGACGGCTATGCGATCTTCGGTTCGCTGGCCGCGCTGCTGGCCTTGCAGGAACAGAAGGTCGCCCGCTCGCGCTGCGTGGTGATGATCGAGGCCTGTGAAGAGTCCGGCAGCACCGACCTGCCCTACTACGTCGACCATCTGGCCGCGCGCATCGGCAAGCCGTCATTGGTGATCTGTCTGGATTCGGGCTGCGGCAACTACGATCAGCTGTGGCTGACCACCAGCCTGCGCGGCCTCGCCGGCGGCAATCTGCGCGTCGATGTGCTGACCGAGGGCGTGCATTCGGGCGATGCCTCCGGCATCGTGCCGTCAAGCTTTCGCGTGCTGCGCCAATTGCTGTCACGTCTCGAGGATGAAGTCACCGGCCGCATCAAGCCCGACGCGTTCTACGTCGAGATTCCGGCAGAGCGCATGGAGCAGGCGCGCAGCGCGGGTGAGACCCTCGACCGCGAAGTGCACAGCAAATTTCCCTGGGTCGAAGGCATGCGCCCGGTGACCGAGGAGCGGACCGAGCTGGTGCTCAACCGCACCTGGCGACCGCAGCTTGCGGTTACTGGCGTTGACGGCTTGCCGCCGCTGGACGCCGCCGGCAACGTGCTGCGCCCGCATACTGCGGTGAAGCTGAGCCTGCGCCTGCCGCCAACGCTGGATGCCGAACGCGCCAGCGCAGCGCTGAAACAGCTGCTGGAAGCGGAGCCGCCGCATGGCGCGAAGGTGCGCTTTGAACTGGAAAAATCGGCTGGGGGCTGGAATGCACCGCCGCTGTCACCGTGGCTGGAGCAGGCGGTGGCTGACGCCTCGCAGACCTATTTCGGCCGACCGCCGACCTATATGGGAGAAGGCGGATCCATCCCTTTCATGGGCATGCTCGGGGAGAAATTCCCGCAGGCACAGTTCCTGATCACCGGCGTGCTCGGACCGCAATCGAATGCGCACGGTCCGAATGAATTCCTGCACATTCCGATGGCCAAACGCGTGACCATGGTGGTCGCCGACGTGGTCGCACAGCATGCGGTCCGGCGCTAAGTCAGAGCCGGACGCAAGTTGCCCGGAGTCAGAGCGTCGGATCATCGCGTTCGCGGCGCTGCTGAATCTGCCGCTGCGTCTCTTCGGCACCACTGCGCCGCTTCGGATTGCGCGCACGCGTCAGTTCTGAACGCGATGCCAGCCACTGCACGCAGGGCTCCCACACTTCGTGCTGGGCCTTGCTGCCGAGGATCACACCCATGTGCCCGCCGGGCGCGATGCGAAACTCCTTGTCTGCGCTGGTGACAACATCAAGGCTGCCGCGCGCAATCTCAGGCGGGACCAGATGATCGGTGGTGCCGGCGTAGACCAGCAGATTGGCTTTGATCTTGCGCAGATCAGCGGTCCGATCGCGGATCTGAATGCAGCCACTGGCAAGCTGATTGTCGACCGCCATGCGCACCACCAGATCCTGAATCACGCCACCGGGGTACAGCAGCATGTTGTTCAGGTAGTCGGCTGTGGTCGAATGGCTTTCGACGAACTCGCGGTCCCACAGTCGCGTCAGCAGATCCCAGTAAGTTGAGATGCTGCCGACCGGGTCGGTCAGCTTGAAGCCCAGTGTGGTCAGCCAGGCTGGCGCGTGCAGCCGCGCAGGATCCAGATGATGCAGGCGCCAACTGGTGAACTTGCGGATGAGACGCGCAGGCGTGTTCAGCACACTGGCGGCACGCGCAACGATGCCGCCACCGCGCAGGTCGATCGGGCTGGCCACGGTGATCAGATTGCGCACGCCGGCGTCACCGTGCAGACCCAGGTGGATCAGACACAGCAACCCGCCCATGCACCACCCCATCAGCGAGACTGTCTTCGAGCCACTGTGCGCACGCACTTCGGCCAGTGCGGTGCTCATCATCTCAGACGCATAGTCGGCCATGCTCAGATGCGCGTGGCGCTTCTGCGGCTTGCCCCAGTCGATCAGGTAGGTGTGATACCCACGCGCCGCCATGTAGCGCACCAGACTGCGGTCCGGCATCAGATCAAAGCTCTCGGTCGTCACCCCGAGCGGCGGCACCAGCACCAGCGGCACCGCCTTGCGCTGACGGATGATCGGCACCCGCTCACCACCGGCGGCCACCATGCTGCTGCCCTCCGGCACCGGGTAGTAGCGCAGCGACATGGGGTCGCCCTCATAGATGCACTCGTACGGCGTCTGACCCGAACGCACCAGCGATTCGCGCAGAAAAACCCAGTCGAATGCGTTGTCCAGCGCTGCCAGCACCCGTTCGTTCGCCGCCAGCCCGGCATCCAGCGCCCGTTGCCGCAGACTCGTCATGCGCCCACCCCTCGTCCGTTTGCCATGATGGCTTGACCTCCAGTGTCCCCGGACGCAAGTCTACTGTTCCCGACGACGTGGCGGCGCTTCGCGCGCATGCCGACTGCGCCGCCACTCATGCCGCAAGAGCCCCATGCCGAACGAAACCAGTCCTGCGGTCGACCGTATTGCGGTATCAGCGATGTACATCACCCACGGAGGCGGGCCGCTACCGCTGCTCGGCGATCCCGGGCACCGTCAGCTGACCGAATTCCTGAGCCAGGTCACAAGCGGCATCGTGCGCCCTTCGGCGATCGTGGTCGTCAGTGCGCATTGGGAAGCCCCGATCGCCAGCATCACGGCGGCCGCCGAACCGTCGCTGATCTACGACTACGGCGGCTTTCCGGAGGAGGCCTATCACATCCGCTACCCCGCCCCCGGCGCGCCGGCGCTGGCGCAGGACATCCGCGACCTGCTGCGCAGTGCCCACATCGACGCGCGGCTGGATATCGAGCGCGGCTTCGATCACGGCATGTTCGTGCCGCTGAAGCTGATGTACCCGGACGCGTCGATTCCCTGCGTGCAGCTGTCGCTGCTGCGCAGCCTCGACCCGGCACAGCATCTGGCGCTGGGCGCCGCACTGGCGCCGCTGCGCGAGCGGAACGTCCTGCTGCTCGGCTCCGGCTCGAGTTTTCACAACATGCGGGCGTTCTTCCAGCCGCCGAGCACGTCGACGCAGGCACAGAACTTCGCTTTTGAAGACTGGCTGCGCGAAACCTGCTGCAGCCCCGCGCTCGACGAGGCGCAGCGCCGCGATCGGCTGGTGCACTGGGACGCCGCACCCGGCGCACGCTTCAGTCATCCCCGCGAAGAGCACCTGCTGCCGCTGCACGTCTGCGCCGGCAGTGCGGCGCGTCCAGCCTTTCGCAGCGTGCGCATGGATATGCTGAATACGCGGACCAGCGCCTATCTGTGGACGTAGCCCTGCGTCACAGCCCGACCACCGTACAGGCCGACTTCGTCTGCGCGGCCTGCTCGAAGTAGTCCGCCAGACCGTCAAGCAGCGCGATGACCTGCGGCGCCTGCAGGCCGATTTCACCGTCGATCAAAGGCAGATGCGCGACCCCGAGCGCGCGCACCGCCGTCAGCACCTCGCCGGCCTCGATCCGCCGCGCCGCCGCGCGCCAAGCGTCACAGCAGCGCTTCACCGCCTCGCCAGCGAGGGTCACAGTCGAGTGGACGTCTTCGTAGTCGCTGGCTTCACGCAACGGACGATCGATCAGCGCAAACGCGCTCGCCTGCACATAGCGTGAATCATCTTTCCAGTACTGCTGCGCAAAGGCGCCCGCCTGCAACTCGACGTACTCGACGCCCTGCAGCATCGAGCGCCCCGCGTGCAACCGAAAGTCGTAGCCGATCATGTCCTTCCCGCCGTTACCCCGAAGGGACGCTGCCGCCAGATGCCGGACCGGATCACGCCGAAACGGAACGCCGCTCGTTCCAGCGATGCTGTCGCTGCTGCGCAGCCAGAAACAAGGCCATGGCAAACGCGAAGCTGGTGAGCAGGCTCATCGGAAAATACCACCAGCTCGCGCGCATTCCACAGCGCCGCCCTTCCGAGATCGTCCACAACGGCAGCAGAATCACATTGGCGAAAATCAGATCCTGCCCACCTGACGCAGAGGCCGGATTGGCAAACAGCAGCTGGGTCCAGTGAACCCAGCCCACCTCGTTGCCGTAGGTACTCATGTACTGGAGGTTGAAATACCAGCCGATCACCAAGGCGGCGACTGCCACCAGGTAGTAACCGCTCTCAAGTAACGAGGCACCGCCATTCCAGTCGCTCAGGTACAGCTGTCGGTTGAAGTAAACGAACGCGGCGATCGTCAGCACGCCGAGCAGCATGTGAATCACATCGGATGTCGATAGCGACATGGTTGCTCCCCCTGATCATTTCTTGAATGCGGTTTCTTATCGCATCGCCATAGGGTCACGACACCCTCCGAACTGATGAGTCGGCGACGGCGGGCAACAAAAAACCGGCGATTGCTGTTGGGCAATCGCCGGCTGATTCGCCACATCAGATCCGCCGCGCAAACACTTGCGGCCTACCGCGCAACTGCGGTTCAGTTGTTCCCTTTCGAATCGACAGCTTCACGGCGACGCTCGATGCGCTCATCCTGGCGCTCGCGCATTTGCTCCTTCATGGCTTCGCAGGCGTCCGGATTGTTCTTGCACGCCTCCTGCCGATCCTCACGACGCTGCATGCGCTCGTCCTTCATCTGCTGACACTTTTCAGGATTTTCGGCGCAGGCATCGCGGCGCGCATCACGACGCTCGGCTCGCACATCGCAGGTCGTCGGATTCTTCGCGCAATAGGCTGCACGCTCGGCCTTCATGCGCTCGCACTTGTTTGGGTGGTTTTTGCACCACTGTTCCGATTTCGGCTCCGGAGGAACTCCCTCCGCCTGTGCCGGAAGCGCGGCCATCATCATGGCACCCAGTGCTGCAGCGGCAACGATTTGACTCATCGATCGCATCTCAACCTCCTTGTCTGGATCTTGCAGGAATCTGTAGAGCAGCATCCTTTCATCTCTGCCTGAACCGCAGATGAGCCGTCGCCGAATCAACGTCACAACCGCAACCCGCCTGCAGTGTTCGGGGAATATACCCCGCCGGCAATTGCCGGCGGCAGGTGCAGCGACGGACAAACGGCAGGTCGAGCCGGCATGGGCGGTTCAAGTTCAATCGGAACATCTCCGATAAAACCCGCACCAGTCCCTCTTCCACGACGGTTCCATGTCGGTCTCAAATCTCGGCGAAATTCTGGATAGCCTCGGAACCTGGCATCCCTACCCGCATGCGATGCTGCTGTACGTGGATATCCGCCACATGCGCAGCGTCAACCGTCTGGCCATTGCCGGTGGCGGCGACGAAGCCATTTCCCAGGTTCAGGAAGTCCTGCGGGCCTGGGCTGGCAGCGCGGGCATCGCCAACCGCATCTGGAGCAACGAGTTCGTCGCAGCCAAGGCCATCGACCATAGCCAGACCGCGATCGAAGAAGCACAAATTCTGCGCAACCAGCTGACCGACATTCACTATCGTTCGGTCATCGGCGATAACCCCCTGGCGGTATCGATCGGCCTGATCGTGGTCGGCGATCACGCGCACTGGGCCGAAGTCGTCGCGAATGCGGCCGAGGCCTGCGAAACGGCAAAGCGCCGCGGCCTCAACCAGATTGCCACGTACACTCCGCACCACGGCGAAGCGCAGATGTCTGACGTCAACGCTGCCAACGTGGTGAATTTCCGTCGGCTGATGGTGGACGGCCGGCTTGATCTGCATCCGCAGCCGATCATGGATATCTCCGGAGCCCATCCGCGACTGGCCAAGGCTGAGTTCCTGCTACGCATGGAACAGGACGGCCGCTATCTGCCGCTGCCAGCCGGAACAATCGAAACGCTGGAGTATTTCGGCCTGTCGCCGGAACTGGATGCATTCACCTCGACCACCGTGATGGCCTGGATGGCCAAGCATCCGGATGCTGTAGCGCAACTGGATGGCGTCTCAATGAACCTGTCCGCCAAATCCCTGGTTGACGGCCGCTTCATGCATCGTCTGTTCAATGAGGTGGAGGCCATGCGGCTGCCACCCGGCAAGCTCGGCTTTGAAATCACGGAGACCGCGGCGATCGAGCACCTGGAACTCGCCGCCGACATCATCGAAGAGTTCCGCAGCATTGGCTGCAACTTCAGCCTCGACGATTTCGGTTCCGGCCTGTGCTCGTTCGGCTACCTGCACTCGCTGGGCGTCAACGAAGTCAAAATTGACGGCCGCTTCGTACGCGACATCGCGCAAAACCCGGTGTCGCAGGAAATTGTCCGTGCCATTCACCAGGTGGCGCAGGCTACCGGCAAGAAAACCGTGGCCGAATTCGTCGACGAACCGCGAAAGCTGCAGGTGCTGCAGGGCATGGGCATCGACTATGCCCAGGGCTGGCTGTTCTATCCGGCGATTCCGACCGCACAGTTTCTGGAGCTTCTCAGCGCAGAAACAACGCGCTGACACCCGTCGCTAGCGTTCGCCCCAGCGCCAATCCGGGGACGCATACGGGTCAGTATGTTTGCGCCGCAACATACGCTACAGTATGGACCCGACATTTTCCGGGTCTTTGGCAAAAAGCCCCGATTCTTCATTGACCTGATCTACGGAGTTCACATGCCCCAGTACACGCCACCGCTGCGCGACATGCAGTTCGTCCTGCACGAGATGCTCAACGTCGAGGGTGCGCTGAAAAAGCTGCCCCAGCACGCCGACATCGACGCCGCGACGATCGACTCCATCCTCGAAGAGGGCGGCAAGTTCTGCGCCGACGTGATCTACCCGCTCAACCGCGTGGGCGACCGCGAGGGCTGCACCTACCACGGCGACGGCGTGGTGACGACGCCAACCGGCTTCAAGGAAGCCTACAAGCAGTTCGTGGAGGCCGGCTGGGGTGGTCTGGGCATGGACCCGGATTACGGTGGCCAGGGCCTGCCGCACGTCGTGCACAGCGCGTTCATGGAGATGATGAACTCCGCGAACCAGGCCTGGACGATGTACCCGGGCCTGTCGCATGGCGCCTACAACGCGCTGCACGCCTTCGGCACCGACGAGCAGAAGAACCTGTACCTGCCGAAGCTCGTGTCCGGCGAGTGGACCGGCACGATGTGCCTGACCGAACCGCAGGCCGGTACCGACCTCGGCATCCTGAAGACCAAGGCCGAACCGAATGGCGACGGCAGCTACAGCATCACCGGCACCAAGATCTTCATCTCCGCCGGCGAGCACGACATGGCGGAAAACATTGTGCACCTGGTGCTCGCACGCCTGCCGGACGCCCCCGGCGGTACCAAGGGCATCTCGCTGTTCATCGTGCCCAAGTTCATCCCAGCCGCTGACGGCTCGCTGGGTGCACGCAATGCGTTCAAGTGCGGCGCCATCGAGCACAAGATGGGCATCCATGGCAACGCCACCTGCGTGATGAACTTCGACGGCGCCACCGGCTGGATGGTCGGCGCGCCGAACAAGGGCCTGATGGCGATGTTCGTGATGATGAACAGTGCGCGTCTGGGCGTCGGCATGCAGTCGCTGGGCCTGGCCGAAGTCGCCTACCAGAACTCGCTGGCCTACGCGAAGGATCGCCTGCAGTCGCGCGCGCTGACCGGCCCCAAGCTCAAGGACAAGCCGGCCGACCCGATCATCGTCCACCCGGACGTGCGCCGAATGTTGCTGACGCAGAAGGCCTACGTCGAGGCCGCACGCGCCTTCACCTACTGGGCAGGTCTGGCGATCGATCTGGAGCACAAGCACCCGGACGAGAAGCTGCGCAAGGACAACGCGGACCTCGTGGCGCTGCTGACGCCGGTGGTCAAGGGCTTCATCACCGACAATGGCTACGAGTCGACGACGCTGGCGATGCAGGTGCTCGGCGGCCACGGTTACATCTCCGAGTGGGGCCTAGAACAACACGTCCGCGACGCCCGCATCAACATGATCTACGAGGGCACCAATACCATCCAGGCGCTGGACCTGCTTGGCCGCAAGGTGCTCGGCGACATGGGCGCCAAGCTGATGAAGCTCGGCAAGGCGATGCAGACCGCGCTCGCGCCATTCGGCGAGATGTCGGAAATGCAGGAATTCCTCGCGCCGCTCAATGCACTGCAGAGCGAAGTGCAGAAGCTGACGATGGAGATCGGCCAGCGCGCGATGAAGAATCCGGACGAGGTCGGCGCTGCTGCAGTGCCCTACCTGCGCCTGATCGGTCATCTCGTGTTCTCGTTCGCATGGTGCTACGCCGCCGGCGTCGCGCTGCGCAATCGGGATTCGGGCGATGCGTTCTACAAGACCAAACTGACGACGGCCCGCTTCTACTTCGCCAAGCTGTATCCGGAGACCTCCGCGCTGATCGCGCAGGCGCGCGCCGGCAGCCAGTCGTTGATGGAGATGGACGAAGCGAACTTCTAAAAGTCGCTCTGCTGATGAACGAAAGGCCGCGTCAACGACGCGGCCTTTCTCGTTACCCGCTGCAGCGAATGACGTCCGGATCAGAGTCCGGCGTCGCGCGGCCAGGCAATCAGTGCATCGTGATCCAGCGTCTCGAGCGCCTCCGGACCCAGCTGCCGCGTATTCCAGGCGTAATTGAGCTTGGCAAACACGGCCGGCATCTTCTCCTGCAGCAACGCATCCAGATCATCGGCACCCGCATCGACCTCATCGATCAGCTGCTCCAGCGCGGCTGCCGCATCCTCCAGCGTAGCCATCACCCAATCCTGATCCGCTCCCTGACTCATAACCGCGACTCCGACGACGGCCGCGGGACAGGCATCCCGCAGCACTGACAATTGATATCCGAAAGAAAGACCTGCCTGCTTCAGATCCAGACGTCGCTGCGCGGACGCAGCATGCGCATCAGCAAGGCCACGCCCAGACCCCAGGCGCCGTTGAGGATCAGCGCACCGACAATCAGCTTGACGTCACCTCCACCGGCGATCGGCATGCCCTTGAGCGGAAACACCACCAGCAGCGCCACCGCGCTGGGGCCAACCGCACCGATCAACAGGGCACGCCACCAGTACGCACCCCGTCGCGCGTTGGCGATCATCCGCCACAGCAGCAGGCCCCAGACGCCTCCCCAGAACGCCAGCGAGATCACCGAAGGGATTCCCAGCGGCGGAACCGGTGCCATCGCAAATGGCGCACGCGGCACCGCCCCAAGCAGGTAAAACAGCCCGAGCACGCCCTGGTGAAAAATCAATGTGGACAGAAATCCGGCGACAAAGGCTTTCACGTAATTCATGCGGCGCGATTCCTGATCTGCACGGATGGTGGAATGTGGCCGCCTAGCTTAGCAGTGCGGCGCGCCGGCAGTGAGCACCCAGGCGCTGCCGATTCCGGCGCAGAACAGTATCCTTGCACGCCACGAGGGGCCGGCCGCCTGCAGCGCCGGACTCCTTTCGCCATTTGCCTTTGGAATCCACCGACTCATGACCGACATCATGCTACCGGCCCCGCTTTGGCGGCGGCTCGCCGCGGCGACCTACGACGGCTTGCTGCTGTTGGGTATCTGGATGGTCTGCCTGCTGGTCGACACGGTCGTGCGTGACTCGCTGGGAACCGCGCGTGAATGGCACGCATTGCGGGCATTTCTTTTCCTGATCGGACTGGGTTTCTTTGGCTGGTTCTGGACCCACGGCGGACAGACGCTGGGCATGCGCGCCTGGCGCCTGAAATTACGCCGTGTCGACGGCCGCGCGCTGACCTGGCTGAATGCCCTCACGCGCTACGCCGTGATGCTGCTGTGCTGGGGCGTGGCGCTGACGCCGCTGGTGATGCAACTGCCGCTGTACGCCAGCCGCCCAGGGAGCTCCACGATCGCCGCACTGTCCGTGGTTGTCATCGCGGTGACGCTGGTGCTGATGCGCCTGGATGCCCGCCGACGTGCGCCGCAGGACTATGTGGCGCAATGCGAGATGATCGAGCTGCCGAAGCCCTGAGGAACCGAATCAGCGCGCGCGTTTCAGGCGCAGCACAGCCAGCGCAGCCAACACCAGCGTCGGCAGTCCCGCGGAGGCCAGGATCGGCCAGCCGAACAGCTGCCCCATACTGGCTGTGACTTCGTTGACGACATAGAACACCAGCCCGACCATGATGCCGACCAGCAGGCGCTGGCCAGCACCACCACGCTGCGAGCCCAGTACGAATGGCACGGCAATTAACATCATTGCCATCACCGTGAACGGCGCCACCAGCTTGCGCCACAGCGACAAACGGTAGGCCTGTGCGTCGAGACCGTTTTCATCCATATAGCTGATCAGCCGCATCAGACCCGGTGTCGACAGGCTGTTAGCCTCCAGCACGAACAGGCGCAGCACCTCGGGCGACAAGGTCGCATCCCAGCGCATCTGCGGCGTCGACTCGGATACGGTTCGCCCACTCTCGAAACGCGTGGTGCGTACACCGCTCAGCTCCCAGTGGCCATCGACAAAGTGCGCACGATCCACGTGCATCACCTGATCGATCTGCAACTGCGGCGACAAGGTGTAGATATCGAGGTCGGCCATCGCATCCTCGGCCTGCAATGCCCGCACGTGCAGCACATTGGCGCCATCACGCAACCACACCGGACGCGACGACACCGCGTTCTCCACCGAATAGCGCGACTTGTTCTTGAACGCCTGCGCGGCGGAATTGCCCAGCGGCGCCAGCCAGTCTCCCAGCAGCACGGCGCAGCCGCCGAGTACTGCGCCCGCCAGCAGAGCCGCTCCGCCGAGCCGCACCAAGGTCACGCCGGAGGCTCGCATCGCGTTGATTTCGTTCTGTGCGGCCAGAGCACCGAGCCCCATCAAGGTTCCGAGCAGCGCGATGATCGGCATCAGCGTGTACAAGCCCGCCGGCATCAGCATCAGCGTGTACCACAACAGCTGCAGCATGCCGAAACCACCCTCGCCGGTTTCGTCAATTTCCGAGACGAAACTGATGAAGGTATAGATGGCCACCAGCGCCAACCCGGTGATCGCAGTGAATCCCAGAATGGTCGAAACCAGATATCGCGTGATTCGGTTCATGCACGCAGCCGCCGGAAATAATTGTTGCGGCGCGCGATCAGAACCAGCGCCCAGCACAGCATCAACGCGTGAATCCACCACAAGCCCAGCGCCGCGGGCACCTTGCCCTTGGCAATCCAGACCTGCCCGACACCCAACAGCTCCGAATAGGCCAGATACGCCAGAATGCCAATGACGATCTTGCTGTAACGCCCCTGCCGCGGCGCCACATGCGCCAGCGGCACCGCCAGCAATGCCAGGATGAATACCGAGATCGGGGCAGCGATGCGCCACGCCAGCTCAGCCTGGTCCTCAGGATCGCTGGAACCCAGCAAGCGTCCGGTCGACATCAGGCGGCGCTTGGAGCTGACATAGATGAATTCCGGCGGTGCGACCCGTGTAGTGAAACTGTTGAAATGCATCACGTCGTAAGCCGCCGTTCCCGGCTCGCCGCGATACCGATAGCCATCACGCAGCGTCACGGTGCGCTCGCCCGTGACCGCATCGACCGTCTGCTCGCCGCGCGCGGCGGTGACAAAGCTGACGCCGTCCTGTTCGCTGACCTGCGCCAGCACGGTGGACAGCGCCGAGCCTGCGGCGTCCATCTTTTCGGTATAGAACACGGCACGATCGCCGTCGATCGACTTGAAACGCCCTTCCTCGAACGGATTGAACTGGATGAAGCGTGCCGCATTCTTGACCAGATAGTCGGCGGTACGGCCCGCCCAGGGGCCTACCTCGAAGGCCAACGCAGCCGTCGCCACAGCCAGCACCGCGCCGAGTACCAGAAACGGCCGGTACATCTCAGCCAGCCCGACGCCGCAGCCGGTCATTGCGGCGACTTCGCTGTCGCGATACAGGCGTCCGAGTGCCAGCATGATCGCGAGCAGCAAGGAAACCGGAATCAGGATCACCAGGTACTGCAGGCTCGATAGTGCCGCCACCTGAAACAGCAGCTCGCGCGGCAGTTCGCCGGATGCAGCCTGGGCCAGATATCGTGCAAAGCGCGTCGACAGCATGATGCTCAGCAGCACCAGTGTCACCGCAAGCCAGGCGCCGCCAGCCTCACGAAACAGATAGCGATCAAGCAACCGCTGATTCATGCGACAAGGCCTCTGAACAGCGCCCGGACACCATGAATCGAATCAATATCGGAGCTGAACTTATTCACAAGATCCATTGACCAACGGTACGGTATTTCCCCACGTACCGGATGAGCGACGTTTGGCTTTTCGGGTTCGTGGGATAGAATGCATCACAGCAGTGCCGGCCCATATTTGCACAAACGAGCCGCACCAAACCTCCCCGTCCCTCTGCGGTAACCTCGGGCATTCTTGGCTCGATGGCCCGCTATCAAACACTGGCCGCAATCGAGAAGGCTTATGGAATATTTCGTCAAGAGTGGCAATCCAGAGAAGCAGCGCGTCGCCTGTGTCGTTGTCGGCATTTTTGAGCGCCGGAGTCCGTCCGAGGCCGCCAATGTTATCGATAAAGGCAGCGACGGTGTGATCGCCAGCGTCATGCGCCGCGGCGACATGGACGGCAAGCTCGGCACGACCGTGATTCTGCACAATGTCCCCGGCACTTTTGCCGACCGCGTGATGCTGGTGGGGCTCGGGCGCGAGCGCAGCTTTGACGAAACCGCCTTCCGCAAGGCCTCGACTGCCGCTGCGCGCGCGCTGCGCACGACCGGCGCGATCGATGCGGTGTCGTATCTGACCCACATCCCGGTCAAGGGCCGCGACTTTCAGTGGAACGTGGCCCAGGCGGTATTGGCGACGACCGACGTCTATTACCGCTTTGACGAATGCCGCGGAGCCAAGGCGCGCGAAGCGCTGCCGGTTCAGAAGCTGGAACGCTATACCTTCGACGTGCCGCGTCGCTTTGACCTGCCGGCCGGCGAGAAAGGCTTGAACGAGGGTCTGGCGATTGCCGCTGGCGTCAGCCTGGCCAAGGATCTGGGCCATCTGCCGGGCAATATCTGCACGCCGACCTATCTGGCCGAGCAGGCCAAGAAGCTGGCTGCCAGCTATACGCCGATCAAGACCAAGATTCTTGAGAAGGCGGACATGGAAAAGCTCGGCATGGGGGCGCTGCTGTCGGTTTCGCGCGGTTCGCGTCAGCCGCCGAAGCTGATCGTCATGGAGTACATGAAGGGCCGCAAGAATGAAAAGCCGATCGCACTGGTCGGCAAGGGCCTGACCTTCGACGCCGGCGGCATTTCGATCAAGCCGGCCGCGGCGATGGACGAGATGAAGTTCGACATGATGGGCGGCGCCAGCGTATTCGGCACGATGAAGGCCATCGCCGAGCTGAAGCTGCCGATCAACGTCGTCGGCATCGTCCCGGCGTCGGAGAACCTGCCGGACGGCGATGCCAACAAGCCGGGCGACATCGTCACCAGCATGGCCGGCATCACCATTGAGGTCCTGAATACCGACGCCGAGGGCCGGCTGATCCTGTGCGATGCACTGACCTACGCCGAGCAGACCTACCAGCCCTCGTTCTGCATCGACATGGCCACTTTGACCGGCGCCGTCATCATTGCACTGGGCAGCGTTGCCTCGGGCCTGATGACCAACCACCCGGCGCTCGGCCGTGCGCTGCTGGGCGCTGGCGAGCAGGTCGGCGACCGCGCCTGGGAACTGCCCCTGTGGCCGGAGTACGACGGCAATATCGCCAGCGAACATGCGGATATCGCCAACATCGCGACCAAGGGTGCGCGCGAGGCCGGCACCATCATCGGCGCGACCTTCCTGCACCGCTTCACCAAGAACATGAAGTGGGCGCACCTGGACGTTGCCGGCACCGCCTCGATCGGCAAGCGTGCGACCGGACGGCCAGTGCCGATGCTGGTGCAGTACCTGATCAATCAGGCCGCACGCCGGCCAGCGCGCTGATCTGCGCCGGCGCTGCCGGCTCGGCTCTGGACCGACCCTTCGATGACGCGCATCGACTTCTATATCCTGCCCGAATCGGCCACCGCCGCAGACAGTCAGGTCATGACCGCATGCCGGCTCTGCGACAAGGCCGCGTCGGCCGGCAAACAGGTCTACGTTCACGCCGTCGGCGCTGTATCGGCTGAGATCGATACCGCCCTGTGGACGTTCCGTCAGGGCGGATTCATCGCGCACGAGCGCTTCGATCCGGCGGCACCACCACAGGCGCCGGTGCCGCCTGTGCTGATCGGCGGCGCCGAGCCGCCGGACAGTCATCACGACATCCTGATCAATCTGGACGCCGAGATTCCGGAGTTCTTCAGCCGTTTCGAGCGGGTACTGGAGATCGTCGCCGGTGATCCCTCGCAGCGGTCCTCGGCGCGCGCGCACTACAAGTACTACCGCGATCGCGGCTACGAACTGAACACGTTCGAGCAAAGCGAATCCGGCGCCTGGCGCCAGCGCCGGAGCTGAGCCCCCGACCCGCTGCGGGGCGTGGTTGATTACAATTGCGCCCCTTGCGCAGACGCGCATCCCGCCTACGCCTCTGTCGACCGACTCCATGGACAAGATTTTCGATCCCCGCGCCATCGAAGCCCGCTGGTGCGCCAGCTGGGAACAAAACGGCTACGCCCAGCCGGAAACCGCCGCCAGCCTGCGTGGTGTTGATCGCGCCAGCCTGAAGCCGTACAGCATTGTGATTCCGCCGCCGAACGTCACCGGCACGCTGCACATGGGGCACGCGTTCCAGCACGCGGTGATGGATGCGCTGACGCGCTACCACCGCATGCTCGGATGCGACACCGCGTGGATTCCCGGCACCGACCATGCCGGCATCGCCACGCAGATGGTGGTCGAACGCCAGCTCGCCGCCCAGGGCATCAAGCGCACCGATCTCGGCCGCGACAAGTTTCTTGAAAAAGTCTGGGAATGGAAGGAGTACTCGGGCGGCACGATCACCAACCAGATCCGCCGCATGGGCAATTCGGTGGACTGGTCGCGCGAACATTTCACGATGGACGACACGCTCAGCCGCGCCGTCACCGAAGAATTCGTGCGCCTGCACGCCGAGGGCCTGATCTACCGCGGCAAGCGTCTGGTCAACTGGGATCCGGTGCTGCTGACGGCCATCTCCGATCTCGAAGTCGAATCCAAGGAAGAAAACGGCAAGCTGTGGCACTTCCGCTATCCGCTGGCATCCGGCAGCGGCCATCTGGTGGTCGCAACTACGCGCCCGGAGACCATGCTGGGCGACAGCGCCGTGGCCGTGCACCCGGAAGACGACCGCTACAAGCACCTGATCGGCCAGTCGGTGCGACTGCCGCTGTGCGATCGCGAGATTCCGATCATCGGTGACGACTACGTCGATCGCGAGTTCGGCACCGGCGTGGTCAAGATCACGCCGGCGCACGATTTCAACGACTACGCGGTCGGCCAGCGCCACGCGTTGCCGGTCATCAATGTGTTCACCCCGACGGCCCATATCAACGACGAGGCGCCGGCGGCCTATCGCGGCCTCGATCGCTACGACGCGCGTACCCGCATCGTCGAGGATCTGGAAAAGCTGGGCCTGGTCGACAAGATCGACGACCACAAGCTGATGGTGCCGCGCGGCGACCGCAGCGGCGTTGTGGTCGAGCCGTATCTGACCGATCAATGGTTCGTCGACATGAAGACTCTGGCCGAGCGCTCGCTGGCCTCGGTCGAGGACGGCCGCACGCGGTTTGTTCCGGAAAACTGGATCAATACATACAAGCAGTGGCTCAACAACATCCAGGACTGGTGCATCTCGCGCAACCTGTGGTGGGGTCACCGCATTCCCGCGTGGTACGACGATGCGGGCAACATTTACGTTGGTCGCAGCGAAGACGAGATCCGCGCAAATCCGGCCTACGCCAGTACGCTCAGCGCGGACACCATCCTGCGTCGCGACGAGGATACGTTCGACACCTGGTTCTCATCAGCGCTGTGGCCGTTCTCGACCCTGGGCTGGCCGGAGCAGACTGAAGACCTCAAGCGCTGGTATCCCACCAACGTGTTGGTCACCGGCTTCGACATCATCTTCTTCTGGGTCGCCCGCATGTCGATGATGGGCCTGCACTTCATGGGAGAAGTGCCGTTCCGCGAGGTCTACATCACCGGTCTGGTGCGTGACGCCGAAGGCAACAAGATGTCCAAGTCCAAGGGCAACGTGCTCGACCCGCTGGATCTGGTCGACGGTATCAGCCTCGAGGATCTGGTCAGCAAGCGCACCACCGGCCTGATGCAGCCACAGATGGCGGCCAAGATCGAAGCTGCAACGCGGCGCCAGTACCCGCAGGGCATCGAGCCGGTCGGCGTGGACGCACTGCGCTTCACCTTCCTGGCGCTGGCCTCGACCGGTCGCGACATCCGCTTCGACTCATCCCGCGCGTCCGGCTATCGCAATTTCTGCAACAAGATCTGGAATGCCGCGCGCTTCGTGCTGATGCAGTGCGAGGACAAGGATTGCGGCCAGGACGAATCCTTGCCGCACACCTTGTCTGCTGCAGATCGCTGGATCGTGTCACGTCTGCAGAAAGTCGAAGCCGAGGTCGCGGAGTTGTTCCGCACATATCGCTTCGATCTGCTGTCGCAGACGCTGTACCAGTTCGTCTGGAACGAGTACTGCGACTGGTATCTGGAGCTGTCCAAACCGGCGCTGCAGGACGGCGACGCCGAGGCGCAGCGCGGCAGCCGCCGCACGCTGGTGCGCGTACTGGAAACGATCCTGCGCCTGCTGCACCCGCTGATGCCATTCATTACCGAGGAAGTCTGGCAGCGCGTCGCGCCGCTGGCAGCCTGCAGTGGTGAAACCCTGATGCTGGCGCCTTACCCGGTCAGCGATGCTGCGCGCATTGATGAAAATGCCGAAGCGGATATCGAATGGCTCAAGGGCTTCATCCTCGGGATCCGCCAGATCCGCGGTGAAATGGACATTTCACCCGCCAAGACCATCCCGGTGCTGCTGCAGAACGCCAGCGCCAGCGATCGCACGCGCGTCGAGGCAATGCTCGGCAGCATTCGCTTCCTTGCCAAAGTGGAGGCGCCCCGGATTCTTGAATCCGGCGACGAAGCGCCGCAGTCCGCTACCGCACTGCTGGGCCAGATGAGCCTGCTGGTCCCGATGGCCGGACTGATCGACAAGGAAGCCGAACTGGTCCGCCTGAGCAAGCAGATCGCCAAGCTCGAATCCGACCTCGAAAAAACTACGGCCCGCCTGAGCAATCCCAACTTCGGCAAAGCCCCCGAGCACGTGCAACAGCAAACGCGTGATCTGGTGGCCAAGCAGCAGCAGGATCTCGACGCGCTACGCGTGCAGCACGGCCGTATCGAGTCGCTCTAGCGATTTACGCCGGCCGCGGACGCACGACCTGCAGCGCAGGCTTGCTGGCCGCACTCTGCCCGCCGCCCACACGCGGCAAGCCTGGCGAACGTTCGAGCCGCTCGACACAGTCGTTCAGCGTCTGGCTGATCAGCGTCTGGTTGCGGATCATCTCGATCCGCGGCCAGGTCGCGCGTTCGCCTTCCAGCATGAAACGTTTGATCGCGTCCATGCTTGGATTGCTGGTGACGTTGGCGTAACGCCACAGACTGACTTCGGGAATGATGTTGATGTTGCCGCGGTACTCCTGCTCCAGCACCGACCCCGCAATATCCAGCGTCCGTGCCAAGCCGCCCGCAGGGAGATTCTGCCGCACCAGATCCACCAGACTCTTGGCCTGCGTTCGCACCGACGAAAATGCGTAGTTGCGCACGGTATCCAGGACACCGCCCTCTCCCGGTTCGTGATGCGTCACAAACGGCAGCACGTGCGGGTTGGTCTGACTGACGATGAAGTGATTGACGTTGTGCAGACGCCGCATGCGCAGGATCGGCAAATCTGACTTCAGCGACCCGTCGTTCCAGCGCAGCAGCGGCATATACGGCACGCGTTGCTGATTCTCGTCCTGGGTCATCAACATGACCGGCGGGAACAGCACCGGCACCGCACACGAGGCCAGAATCGCCTCGTGCAGATAGAGATACGGGAAGGTCAGATAGTTCAGCAGCCGTGGGGGCTGATTCACCCCGGCCGGCGAAACGGTGATATTGACCACGCGGCCGGAAAGCTTGTGCGCCTCTTCAAACGTCAGATCGCCGACATTGGCCGCAATGGCCTTGCGCAACTGATTCTGATCCATCATCGCGCGATTACGCAGCATGTCGCGCCACGGCAGAATGCGCCAGAAATGGTAGTAGGCCGCCTCGGGATCCAGCAGCTTTTCGACTTCCGACGGCGCCCGCGAACCGATCGTCGCGCCCACGACAGATCCGGCACTCGACCCTGACATGATCGATGGCACCAGGCCTTCCCGATACAGCGCCTTGACCACACCGACGTGAAACAACCCGAGGGTTGCCCCCCCCGACAGCATCAGCGCCGAACGACCGTAGCTTTGCGCCAGATCATGAAAAAACTGCATCTTGGCCGGACGTGGGAACGCCGGATGATCGGTATCACAAAGCCAGTCCAGCACATCGGCGATTTCAGCGATGTACTCGTGAATCAGGCGCTTGGTACCGACATAGGCGTGACCGTACAAGGCCGCACTGCCGGTATTGCCCAGATTCCAGTGCAATCCCTGTCGCAGATGATGAACCAGCTTCGGCACGGCATCTTCCTGCCGATACTGGCGAACCTGCCGCAGACGCGCGCGAATCAGGCGCCAGTCGTAGTCGGACGACGCATCTTCCGAGCGCCAGTCGTCGCGACCATCCATGCGATCGACAATCTCGGCAGCCTCGCGCCAAGACGCATAGTCCAGCGCATTTCTCATGTCCTTCAGCAGTTCACGCTTCTTGCGGTCCACCCGGCGCCTCGCTATCGAATCCGACGCTTCAGATGGTGGATCGCCGGCGCCACAACCGCAAGTTCCGCAGACCGGGAATTTACGCCGCCGGGCGGCATAAACCCCTTACACTGGTCCGTATATCGCCCATCGTCCGAAAATCCATGAGCGCTCCTCTGCATCAGGCCCTGCAACGCCTCGACACCATCATTCTCGGTAAATCCGCCGAGCTCAGACTGGCCATGGCCTGCCTGCTTGCACGCGGCCATCTGCTGATCGAAGACGTTCCCGGCGTCGGCAAGACGACGCTGGCGCTGGCGCTGGCACGCGTACTGGGACTGCAGTTCCAGCGTGTGCAATTCACCAGCGACCTGCTGCCGGCCGACGTGCTGGGCGTATCCGTATTTGAAACCGGCACCGGTGCCTTCCGCTTTCATCCCGGACCGATCTTCGCGCAGCTGGTGCTGGCGGACGAAGTCAATCGCGCGAGCCCGAAAACGCAATCGGCACTGCTTGAAGCAATGGAAGAACGCCAGGTCACTGTCGAAGGCCAGACCCGTCCGCTGCCACAGCCGTTCTTCGTCATCGCCACACAGAATCCGGCCACGCAGATCGGCACCTTCCCGTTGCCTGAATCTCAGCTCGACCGCTTCCTGATGCGAATCTCGCTGGGCTACCCGCCCGCGGAGGCGGAAAAAGCCCTGCTGATGGAGCGCGATCGCCGCGATCTGCTACTCGACACCGCCGCGGTGCTCGATCCGGAACAGGTTCTGCACCTTCAGCAGCAGGTTGCACAGGTCCGCACCGCGCCCGCGCTGATCGACTACATCCTCGCTCTGGTTCATCGCACCCGCGAATTGCCTGGCTTGCGCCAAGGTCTATCGCCGCGCGCTGGACTTGCCCTGCGCCGCGCTGCTCAGGCCTGGGCACTGCTGGAAGGTCGTCAGGGCGTAATTCCGGAAGACGTGCAGGCCGTGTTCACCGCCGTCGTCGACCACCGACTGCAGACCACCGCGGAGAGCGAGAAGGGCGGCATCGGCGCCGCAGACGTTCTGGCCCAGGTCGCGATTCCGTGACACGAACCTCGGCGTCCCTGTTTGCGCGCTGGAACCCAAGACGCAGTCCGGTCGCCGCATCCTGCAGCGAATCCGGTCGCTGTGCGCTGACGCCTGGACGCTGATCCGCCATGCGGCTCTGGCTGGTGTTCAAGATCCTGCTGCATCCACTGCGCGCAGCCCAGGACCGCATCGACGCCTGGGTGATGGCTCGGGTCAAACGTCAGCCCGGCCCCATCGATATCGGCCGCAAGCGTGTCTACATCCTGCCGACCCGCTTCGGCTACGGCTTCGCCCTGCTCGCATTCGTGATGCTGCTCGGGGCGATGAACTACTCCAACAGCATGGCATTCATGCTGACCTTCCTGCTGGCTGGAATCGGCCTGATCAACATGCATCACACGCATGCGAATCTCGCCCATCTGCGATTGCAGGCCGGCACCTGCGAGCCGGTCTTCGCCGGCGAAACTGCGCACTTCCAGGTCAGGGTCGACAATCCGTCCACCGCCCCCCGCTACTCGCTGGCATTGAGCTGGCCCAAGCAGGACGAGCATGCACAGCTTGGCGATGTCAGCGCACGCGACAGCGTGACCTTGACGCTGAGCCAGCCTGCGAGTCGGCGCGGCTGGTTGCGCGCCGGCGTTTTCAGCCTCGCCACCGAATACCCGCTCGGCCTGTTTCACGCTTGGACCTGGGCTGAACTGGAGATGAGCTGCCTGGTGTATCCACGTCCGGCACCCGCCGGCCCGCAACCGCCCGCCAGCGCCGGCTACGGCGGCTTGTCCAGCAGTGGCCGCAGCGGGCAGGACGAGTTCGCCGGTCTCCGCAGTTATCAGCGCGGTGACACCCTGCATTCGATCCATTGGAAGAGCCTGCCCAAGCTGCGCACGCCAATGGTCAAGCAGTTCGCCGAAACCCTGGATCAGGAACTGTGGCTGGACTGGTCGGCTGTGAGCGCGCTGGATACCGAAGCACGACTGTCGCAGCTGACGCGCTGGGTGCTCGACGCCGAGGCGGGTCAACGCAACTATGGACTGCGCCTACCCGGACAGACCCTCGCACCGAGCCACGGCGCGGCGCACCGCTTCGCCTGCCTCAAGGCTCTGGCTTTGTTCCAGACGCCCGACCACGACGACGCCGCATGAACGAGTATCTGCCGCTGCTGACTCTGTGGCGCTTGCTCGGCGTGCTGGCGCTGACGATGTCCCCCCATCTGCTGCGCCTGCCGGTGTGGGTTTCGCTGTTGATCACCGCACTGCTGTCATGGCGCGCGCTCAGCGCCTATCACCAATGGCCGATGCCGCGAATGCCACTGAAAGTCGTGCTGACGCTGCTCGCTGGCGGCGGGATCGTAGCGCAGTACGGCAGCGTGTCCGGTCAGCAGGCCGGTACCGCGCTGCTTTGCCTGATGGCCGCACTGAAATTGCTCGAGCTGAAGGCGCGCCGCGACGTCATGGTCATGGTGTTCCTGATGTACTTCCTGCTGCTGACCCACTTTCTGGTGTCGCAGGAGATCTGGACCGTCGCCTTCCTGCTGATCTGCGCCGTGGCGATCACCGCGATCCTCATCGAGTGCCAGCATCGCGGCGCACTGTCGCCGCGCCTGACCCTGCGCAAGAGCGGCATCATGGTCGCGCAGGCACTGCCGCTGATGATCGTCATGTTCGTGCTGTTTCCGCGCATTCCCGGCCCCCTGTGGGGCCTGCCGGCCGACGCCGGCGCCGCGCGCAGCGGCCTGTCCGACACAATGTCGCCCGGCGACATCTCCAGCTTGATCGAGTCCGACGAAATCGCATTCCGTGTGCGCTTCGACACGGCGCCACCCGCAAACAGTGCAATGTACTGGCGCGGACCGGTACTCGACCATTTCGACGGACGCACGTGGGAAAACGCCTTCCCGATCACGGCAGCGGGCTATGAACCGGAGATCGAACGACTCGGCCAGCGCGTCGTCTACGAAATCACGCTGGAACCGCATCGCATGCGCTGGCTGTTCGGCCTCGATCTGCCGCGCCGCGATCACCTGCCAGGTGACGCCATCATGTCGCGTGAAGCGCAGCTGATGGCGACCAAGTCGGTCATCGAGCGACGGCGCTATAGCCTGGTCTCTGACACCGACTACCGTCTGCAGCCAACCGCAACCGAACGCATGGTCCGGCGCAATCTTGCGCTTCCTGCCAAGTTCAACCCGCAGACCCTGGAGCTGGGGCGACGCTGGCGCCAGTCACTGGGCAACGATGCCCGTATCGTTGATGCCGCGCTGCGCATGTTCCGTGAACAGCCCTTCGTCTACACCTTGCGTCCGCCACCGCTCGGCCGTAACAGCGCGGACGAATTTCTGTTCACCACCCGCCGCGGATTTTGCGAACACTACGCCAGCGCCTTCACCCTCCTGATGCGTGCCGCGGACGTTCCGGCGCGCGTCGTCACCGGCTATCAGGGTGGACAGCTCAACGAGATCGGCGGCTACTACGTCGTGCGCCAATCGGACGCCCACGCCTGGAGCGAGGTGTGGCTCTCCGGCCGCGGCTGGGTCCGCGTCGATCCGACCGCGGCAGTTGCCCCTGAACGCATCGAACGTGGCATCGAAGGATCGATCAGCGCAGGCGAGGGCCTGCCTGGCTATCTATCCAACCGCACCCGTCTGCGCTTTTACTTCGAAGCGCGCTGGGATTGGATCAACGCCCGCTGGAACGCAATGGTGCTGGCCTACGGCCCGGAGCTGCAGCAGCAATTCCTGTCGCGCTTCGGTCTCGACGATCTGCGCAGCATGATCCTGGCGCTGACCGTGATCGTGACCCTGGCCATGGCCGCCGTTGGGCTGGTGCTGCTGCGGCAATCGTTGCCGGCGCCCATCAGGGACCCCGCACTGCGCGAGTGGCGACGATTCACACGCAAGCTGGGCAAGTTGGGATTGGTCCAGCGAACGGATGAAGGGCCGCGTGACTTCATCAATCGCGTGAATGAATTGCACCCCGACTTGAGCGAGCGCGCCAACCGGATACTGATGCTCTACCTGAACAATCGATATCTGGATAACCGCGACGCTACCGTGGCGGATCTTCGGCAGGCCGTCAGCGCGCTGCGCTTATAGCCGAGCCCGGATTGCCCAGAGGTCCGGAAACAGCGGCTGAAACAAGGTTGCGCGCAGATACTCCACACCGCTTGATCCACCGGTGCCGGGTTTGCTGCCAATGGTGCGCTCGACCATCTTGACGTGACGGTAGCGCCATTCCTGCAGACCTTCATCGAGGTCGACCAGGCGCTCGCAGACCTGCGCTGCAGGATCGTCATGGCGATACAGGCTCACCAGCAGGTCCTGCATCGCGGACGAGCCGGCGTATGGCTGGCAGAAATCGCGCGACAAAAGAGATGGCGGCACCGCATGTCCCTGCGCGTGGAGATATCCCAGCAGGTGGTCGTACAAGGCCGGAGCACGAAGTGCCGCATCCAGCTGCGCGCCGGCAGCACCGTCCTCTCCATAGTGCGTCAGCATGCCGGGACGCTTGTGGCCCAACCGGAATTCCAGCAGGCGAAACTGTGCGGATTGAAATCCGCTGGACGCATCGAGACGCGCACGAAACGCATTGAACGACAGCGGCGTCATCGTCTCCAGCACGTCGACCTGGGCCACCAGCGTCTTCAGAATCGTCAGCATTCGCTTCAAGGTCGCCAGCGCCGCCATCGTGCGCGCGGCGTCAAGCGCAGCGTTCAGCGCATCGAGTTCATGCAGCAGCTGCTTGAACCACAGCTCATAAACCTGATGGATAATGATAAAGAGGGTTTCGTCGTGTTCCGGCCCGTCGGACAAAGGTTGCTGCAGCTTTAGCAACGCTTCGATCTGCAGGTAACGGCCGTACGTCAGCGGCGGTGTCGACATGACGACTCCTGTGCATTCGTGAGGAGAAAAACAATACACCATGGCTGATCGGATCGAGCTTGGCGCGAGTATTCCGCGTCGACGCAATCGTCTGTTGTACTGGCTCGGGCGCATGATCCTGCGCAGTGCAGGCTGGCGTATTGATGTACGCCTGCCGGACCTGCCGAAGATGGTCATCATCGCCGCGCCGCACACGTCGAACTGGGATTTCGTGTTCGGCATGGCCGCGGTGCTGAGCCTGCAGGTGGATCTGCACTGGTACGCCAAGCACACCCTGTTCTCCGGCCTTCACGGGCGCTTCTTCCGCTGGCTCGGCGGCCTGCCGGTCGATCGCTCCGCCGCCGGTGGCGCGGTTGCTCAGACGACGCGCGCCTTTGCGGAGCACGCACAGTTGATCATTGCGCTGGCACCAGAGGGCACCCGATCACGGCGCGAGCAGTGGAAACACGGCTTCTATCACATGGCGCTGGCGGCACAGGTTCCAATCGTCGCCGCCTATATCGACTACGCAACGCGCACGGTTGGCATCGGCCCGGTGTTTTTGCCCACTGGTGATTGGGCACCCGACATGAAGCCGGTGTTCGCGTTCTATCGCGGCGTACGCGCGAAGAATCCGCAAAATTTCACCACCGAGGCGCTATAGCGAGACTTCAGGTCGACAGTGCCTGACGCGCCAGCCATAGCCCGGTTCCGCAGGCGACCAGACACAGCGAGACGTTCAGCACGATGTTCAGCAGCGCCGCATAGATCGAGACATCCTCGAACAGGCGCAGCGTCTCGACCGAGAAAGCGGAAAACGTGGTGAATGCCCCGAGGAATCCCACGATCAGCAGACCCAGCACCGGAGCGGCCACTCCACCCTGTTCGACCAGACGCACATAGAGCGCACCGGCGATGAAGCTGCCGACCACGTTGACGGTCAAAGTCCCGTACGGATAGCCCGGGCCCAGCCACGCCGTCACCGCGCGCACGGCGGCATAGCGGCCCATGGCACCCAAGGCGCCCCCGGCAGCGACCGCCAGCCATTGCATCATTGGCTCTCCCCTTTGCGCCGCGACCGCAGCGCCTTGAGTTTGTCGCCAATCTTGATCTCGAGCCCGCGCGAAACCGGTTGATACAGCTCAGTGCCCACCAGTGCATCCGGCAGGAACTGCTGACCCGCGGCATTGCCACCGGCCTCGTCGTGATCGTAACGATAGCCCTGGCCGTAACCCAGATCCTTCATCAGACGCGTTGGCGCATTGCGGATGTGCATCGGCACTTCCAGGCTGCCAGTCCGTTCGACCAGTGCGCGCGCCTGGTTGTAGGCGGTATAGCCGGCGTTGCTTTTCGGCGCGCAGGCCAGATACAGCACGGCCTGTCCCAGCGCCAATTCGCCCTCGGGACTGCCGAGGCGGTCATATGCCTGCCAGGCTTCCAGACACAGTGTCTGCGCGCGCGGGTCAGCCAGGCCGATATCCTCGATCGCCATACGCAACACGCGGCGCGCGATGTAATGCGGATCACAGCCGCCGTCGAGCATGCGCGCAAGCCAGTAGATCGCCGCATCCGGATCGCTGCCACGAACCGACTTGTGCATGGCCGAAATCTGGTCGTAGAAATTTTCGCCCTGCTTGTCGAAGCGGCGCAGACCCTTGCCGATCAGCCGCTCCAGTACCTGCGCATCGGTGCCGTCCTGCGCTCGCGCCAGCTCGACGGCGGTCTCCAGCAGCACCAAGGCACGGCGCGCATCACCATCTGCCGCTTCGGCGATCCGCTGCAGCCACGCCTCCGGCAACTCGCCGCCGACACCGCGCTCCGTGTCAGCCAGTGCGCGCTGCAGCAACGCCAGGATGTCATCGAGCTCCAGGCTGCGCAGCACGAACACACGCAACCGCGACAGCAATGCCGCGTTCAGCTCGAACGAAGGGTTTTCGGTGGTCGCACCGATCAGGGTCAGCGTGCCGTCCTCGACATAGGGCAACAGCGCATCCTGCTGCGACTTGTTGAAACGATGAATTTCGTCGATGAACAGGACCGTGCCCTGCGGACTCAATCCGCCCGCCAGCGCCTGCGCTTGCGCCACCGCCTCACGAATATCCTTGACCCCGGCGAGCACCGCCGACAAGGTCAGGAACTGGGCCTGGGTGTACTGCGCAATCAACCGTGCCAAGGTGGTCTTGCCGACCCCGGGCGGCCCCCAGAACACCATTGACGGCACGCTGCCGGCTTCGAGCAGACTCCGCAACGGTGCGCCGGGACCCAGCAGATGAATCTGCCCGGAAACCTCGTCGAGCGTGCGCGGACGCATGCGTTCGGCCAGCGGCCGCGGTCCGATCGCACCGCGACGATTCCCGCCAGCTTGCGCAGCGGCACTCACCCGCCGCTATCCTCCAGCTTGACCACCTCGGCGCCCGCCGGTGGTGTGAAGGTGAAGCGCGACGTGTCCTTGATCGCTGCAGTGCTGACTGCCGTGAACTGCACATCGGTGGTACCGCCCAGCGCGTCATGGAAGCGGATGCGCTGCGGCACTCCGCGGTCCTTCAGCCACAGCTCGATCAGGCTGAAATCAGTATCGGCGGCCTTGGGCTTCAGGCGCACGATCTGCGCATCCTTGTCGCGCCCCCCGTCTTCCAGCAGGAAGCGCTCGCTGAGCTGACTGCCCTGCGCGAGCAGTGCCGCCGGCGTGTCCTGCAGAACCCGCCCGGCTGGACGCACCGTGACCTGATCCAGATCCGGTTCGTAATTCCAGATCTGCTCGCCATCGCAGACCATCAGCTGTTGGTACGGCTGGGTGTAATTCCAGCGGAAGCGCCCGGGGCGCGACAACGCGAAATCGCCACTGCGACGGTCCAGTACTGCGCCGCGTTCGTCGTATTGCACCTGCTCGAACTGCGCACTGAGGCTGCGCACGCCGTCGACAAACTGCTGTAACAGCTGCTGCGGATCGGCCGCCGCTGCCGGCCGGGCCACGAAAGTGACGACCACCAAGATCAGGGTTCGCAGCAAGGTCATGTTCGTTTCAGCTTTGAGCAGGAAGGACGTCCGAGTCTGCGCGGCGGCGCTGAATCCGGTCTGAACTACCCCGGCGTCCATCGCGCCGGCGTCAATCACGTCCGCCGGGCGCCAGAATCTCGCGATTGCCGCCAGGGCCGCTCGGACCGACGATGCCCGCGGCCTCCATCTGCTCGACCATCCGCGCAGCACGGTTGTAGCCGATCTTCAGGCGACGCTGTACCCAAGACACTGAGGCCTTGCGGGTTTCCAGCACCATTGCCACGGCCTGATCGTACAAGGGGTCCGCTTCCGCGTCGGCGCCGTTGTCGCCCCCGGCATTGGCAGGAGGCTCGTCTGCGCAGATGTCCTGGATATATCGAGGCTCACCCACCTGCTTCAGATAGGCCACGACCTTGTGCACTTCGTGGTCATCGACAAATGCGCCGTGCACACGGTCAAGACGGCTGGCGCCAATCGGCCGGAACAGGCCATCGCCGTGGCCCAGCAAGGTCTCCGCACCCATCTCGTCGAGAATCGTGCGCGAATCGATACGCGACGCGACCTGGAACGCCAGTCGGGACGGCACATTGGCCTTGATCAGTCCGGTAATGACGTCGACGCTCGGGCGCTGCGTCGCCACGATCAGATGGATGCCGGCGGCGCGCGCCTTCTGCGCAATACGCGCGATCAGCTCTTCAACCTTCTTGCCGACCACCATCATCATGTCGGCCAGCTCGTCGATGATGATGACGATATTGGGCAGCGCCTCCAGCGTCTCAACATGCGGTGGCGCTTCGGCGTCGAACAGCTCAGGCGCCTTCTGCAGCGGATCGGCCAGCGGCGTGCCAGCGGCCTCGGCGTCGGCAATTTTCTTGTTCAGGCCGGCAAGATTACGCACCCCGAGCGCGGACATCAGGCGATAGCGCCGCTCCATCTCCGCCACGCTCCAGCGCAAAGCGTTTGCCGCATCCTTCATATCGGTCACGACCGGCGTCAGCAGATGCGGAATGCCCTCGTAGACCGACAGCTCCAGCATCTTCGGGTCGATGAAGATGAAACGCACCTGATCCGCCGTTGCCTTGAACAGCATCGACAGGATCATCACGTTGATCGCCACCGATTTTCCAGAGCCAGTGGTACCCGCCACCAGGAGATGCGGCATCTTTGCCAGGTCGAATGACATCGGATGCCCGGCAATGTCCTTGCCCAGCGCCACCGTCAGCGGCGAGCTGGAATTGCGGTACATGTTGGAATCCAGAATTTCGCGCAGCATCACCATTTCGCGCCGCTGATTCGGGATTTCCAGGCCGATGACCGATTTGCCCTCGATCACTTCGATCACGCGCACACTGGACACGGACAGCGAACGCGCCAGATCACGCGACAGATTGGTGATCTGCGAGCCCTTGACGCCCGGTGCCGGCTGAATTTCAAACCGCGTGATCACCGGCCCCGGTGTCGCTGCGACGACCTCCGCCTGCACACCGAAGGACGCCAGGTGACGTTCAACCTCGCGCGACAGGTGTTCCAGCTCCTCCGGCGTGTAGTGGTGCCCGCTGGGCCGGGCCGTATCGAGAATATCCAGCGGCGGCAAAGGGTCGCCGTCGAATGCGGGCACGGCGTTGCCAACGGCCGCAGACAGGCCGCTCTTGGCAGTCTGTACGCGCTTTTCCGGTACGGGAGGCAGCAGGTCGAGCTGTTCCTCGGCGCTACCGAGCAGCGACGGCATCTTGCGCTTGCGCTTGGATTCCTTCGGCGGCTTCTCGACGTCCGGCTCGCGACGCGGTTCCCGTGCAACTGCCGGTGCAATTTCGCGTTGAGCGACTTCACCATCGGTGCGCGATTCTCCGCCGCGGGCGCGACGCCGCTCGATCAATCCGAGGACCCAGCCCCCCAGTCGGTCGAGCACGGCCAGCCACGAAAACGTCATTGCCAGCGGCGCGGAGGCAACCGCCAGGGTCAACAGCACCAGACTGGCGCCAAAGCCACTCAGGACATCGACCAGCGCCTGTTCCAGCGCCTGCCCGGCAATGCCACCGCTGCCCTGCGGCGCCCAGGTTGGCGACGCTCCCACGTGTTCAGCCGCCAGCGCGGCCAGACTGGCCAGCAGCACCAGCCAGGCCCCGATGCGCACCCCGCGCGGAATGTGCTCGTCCTCGGGCTCGGCATTGCGGAAGATGCGCAGCCCGATCAGCAATACCGCCCACGGCACCAGATAGGCCACGTAGCCGCATAGCGACAGCAGCACGTCGGCAATCCAGGCGCCAACATGGCCCGCCAGATTGTGGACAGGCTCGCCGGTGCCGGACGACGACCAGCCGGGATCGTTCGGGTGAAAGCTGATCAGCGTCACCAGCAGAAATAACGACAGCCCCAGACACGTCAGCATTGCGGCTTCGCGCGGCAAGCGCTCCAGCCAGCTGGGTCCGGCAGCCTCGTCGGTGGCGTGTGACTTGGCGCGTATGAACATGCGAGGATGATTGAAACAGATCGGGCAAGTATAACGGAGCGCCGGCCGAATCCCGGCCGCTGTCACAAATCGCTCAATGAACTTGAAATCCTGCCGTAAACCTTCATATAGAGATCAGGTCAAACTAGGTACGAACATCAGGTGGGACAGATCATGAGCACACAGACTCGTCATTTCGTTCTCACGCCCGAGGGCGATATCCGTGAATTTTCTCCGGAGCAGGCAGCGTTGATCGCTGCCGGGTCCAACAGCATTCCCGAATTTGCCGGACACGACGTGCGCTATCTGCAGCTGACCATGGATGACAGTCGCAAGAACGGCGAGTTGCGCATCCAGACGGCAGGCGCTCGCATTCGCTTCGATAGCGAAGGACGCCTGATCGAAGCCGGTCCAGCCAAGGGTTCAGAGCCGATTTCCCGCTTCGAGCACGACGCCGTGGTCCAGTGGGCCCTGCGCGATGTGCCGGCCGTCGGCCCGACCTTCCACTGATCGCCACAAGTCACCCGGGACGATTCCCCCGACGTCGGACGCTGGCGTATCCTTGCATTGAGCTTCCGAGGGTCGTCGGAGATGGATAGTCCCGTCCGCCTGCACTGGCTGGATCCACGCAATCCGCATCAGCCATTCCCGCCCGCGCATCTTGCGATGCGCGAGCCGAATGGTTTGTTGGCGATCGGCGGCGACCTGTCCTTGTCCCGGCTGCTGCGCGCCTACGCCCAGGGCATTTTTCCCTGGTACAACCCGGACGAACCGATTCTCTGGTGGTGTCCGGATCCACGCACGGTATTGCGTCCCGAGAGCCTCAAGGTCTCCCGCTCATTCCGCAAGACGCTGCGACGTGCAGACTATGCCGTCACCTTTGACACCGTGTTTGATACGGTTCTCAACGCCTGCGCCGCACCCCGAGCCAGCGGTACCGGAACCTGGCTGGGCGAGGACATGCGCCGCGCCTATGGCCAGTTGCATGCACATGGCTATGCTCACAGTGTCGAGGTCTGGCGCGACGGCAACCTGATCGGCGGACTCTACGGCGTCGCCATGGGCCGAGTGTTCTTCGGCGAGTCCATGTTCTCGCGTGCCGACGATGCATCCAAGATCGCGCTGTACTGGCTGTGCCAGCAATTGGGGGCATGGCGGTTCGAGTTGATTGACTGCCAGGTCAGCTCCGCACATCTGCAGAGCCTAGGCGCCACCGCGATGCCCAGAACCGAATTCCTGCACCACTTGGCGGTAGCGATGAATACCCCTCACCCGCCGCAGCCGTGGCAATTCACGGTCGAACATCCGGCCGAGGCTGGACATCTGCCGACCGCATGAACGACGCTGCACACCCTGTTCGGCTGTACCTGAGTGCCGAGCACGCCTGTGGTTATCTGGAAGGTCGTGCGGCCCGGAGCGCTTTTGTTGATCCGGAATGGACGCTCACCGCGCTGCGCTATCAGCGCCTGCTGGAGATGGGCTTTCGCCGCAGCGGTGGTCACGCCTACCGCCCCCATTGCCACCAATGCACCCTGTGCGTTCCGGCGCGGATTCCGGTCGATCGCTTCATCCCCAATCGCAGCCAACGCCGCTGTCTTGCGCGCAATACCGACGTTCAGCTGTCGATCGAGCACAGCCTCAGCGACGAGCATTACGCGCTGTACCGGGACTATCTGCGCCACCGTCATCAGAACGGCGGCATGAACCCGGAGGATCGCGATGCCTTCCACTCGTTCCTGGAATGCCCGTGGCTGCCGGTGCGTTACTGGTGCCTGCGCGCCGGTTCGCGCCTGCTCGGCGTTGCGGTGGTTGATCACCTGCCGACCGCGCTGTCGGCGGTTTATACGTTCTTCGATCCCACAGTAAACACACGCAGCCTAGGGACGCTGGCCGTGCTGCACCAGATCGAACAGGCCCAGCAGCTGGGTCTGCCGCATGTCTATCTCGGCTACTGGGTCCCCGGCAGCCCCAAAATGGAATACAAGCAGCGTTTTCGGCCGCTGGAGACCCTGGGACCGCGCGGCTGGGGCACCCGCGCGGAGACCAATTGACACGCGCGGCTTGATGGCACAGGGGTGTTTCCAGATAATGCGCACCTCTTATCAGCCGGCGAGGCATATGGCAAAGGAAGATCACATCGAAATGAACGGGGTAGTGATGGAAACACTGCCCAATACGACGTTCCGCGTAAAACTGGAAAACGGACACGTCGTCGTCGCCCATATTTCCGGCCGTATGCGCAAGCATTACATCCGAATCCTGACCGGCGACAAGGTCACCGTTCAGCTCACGCCCTACGATCTCACCAAGGGCCGAATCACTTTCCGCGACAAATAGTCTGCAGTAGACAGTCGCCCCCGCAACTGCGGGTTCAGGAACGAAAAAGCCCGCAATTGCGGGCTTCGTCGTTTCTGGCTGTGACGCGGTTCAGACAGGTTCGAGCTGCGTGGTCTTTTCGCGGCCTTCGAGCTCGAAGCGCAGCGCATCACCCTCGTCGTTGAGCCGTACCAGCGCACGCCCGCCATTGGACAGCTTGCCGAACAGCAGTTCCTCGGCCAGCGGTCGCTTGATGCTCTCCTGGATGATGCGCGCCATCGGCCGTGCACCCATGCGCACGTCATAGCCGCGCTGGGCGATCCATGCACGCGCATCCTCGTCGATTTCCAGATGCACACCCTTGGCACCCAGTTGCTCCTCCAGCTGCATCAGGAACTTGTCGACCACGCGCAGCACTTCAATCTGCGTCAGTGGCGCAAACTGCACGATCGCGTCCAGACGGTTGCGGAACTCAGGAGTAAACAGGCGGCGGATCACTTCCATCGCATCGCTTTGATGGTTCTGCTCGGAGAAACCCATTGAGCGCCGCGAGGACTCCTCTGCGCCGGCATTGGTGGTCATCACCAGGATGATGTTGCGGAAATCGGCGTGACGGCCGTTGTTGTCGGTCAGGCGGCCATGATCCATCACCTGCAACAGCAGGTTGTAGACATCCGGATGGGCCTTTTCGATCTCATCCATCAACACCACGGCATGCGGATGCTTGATCACCGCATCCGTCAGCAAACCGCCCTGGTCGTAGCCGACATAGCCCGGCGGCGCACCGATCAGGCGCGATACCGTATGCCGCTCCATGTATTCGGACATGTCAAAACGGATCAGCTCGATCCCGAGCAGCTCTGACAACTGGCGGGTCACTTCGGTCTTGCCGACGCCAGTCGGACCCGCGAGCAGGAACGAACCAATCGGCTTGTCGGGATTGCCCAGTCCGGAGCGCGCCAACTTGATGCACGACGTCAGCTGCTCGATTGCCGGATCCTGTCCGAAAATCACCAGTTTCAGATCCCGCTCCAGCGTAGCCAGGCGGTCGCGGTCGTTCGAAGACACACTCTTGGGTGGAATCCGCGCGATCCGTGCGACAGTCTCTTCGATATCGCGCACCTGCACCGTTTTGCGGCGGCGCGATTCCGGCAGCAGGCGCAGACGCGCCGCCGCTTCGTCGATGACATCGATCGCTTTATCCGGCAGGAAGCGGTCGGTGATGTGTCGGCTCGACAGCTCGACCGCCGAACGCAACGCGCCGCGCGTGAACTGCACCTGATGGTGCTCTTCGAACCGCTGACGCAAACCTTCGAGAATCTTGATGGTGTCGTCGACGGTCGGCTCACCCACGTCGATCTTCTGGAAGCGCCGCGCCAGCGCGCGGTCCTTTTCAAAGATGCCGCGGTATTCCTGATAGGTGGTCGAACCGATGCAACGCAGCTGCCCCGAAGCCAGCATCGGCTTCAGCAGATTGGACGCATCCATGACCCCGCCGCTGGCCGCGCCCGCCCCGATGATCATGTGAATTTCATCAATAAAAACAATAGATCCCGGGCGCTTCTGCAACTCGTTTATCACTGCCTTGAAGCGCTTTTCAAAGTCGCCACGGTACTTGGTACCGGCGATCAGACTGCCAAGATCGAGGCTGTAGACGACCGAACCTTTCAACAGGTCCGGAACCCGCCCTTCGACCACCAGCCAGGCCAGGCCCTCTGCAATCGCGGTCTTGCCGACTCCGGCCTCACCGACCAGCAGCGGGTTGTTCTTGCGCCGGCGGCACAGCGTCTGCATCACGCGCTCGACCTCGAGCTCGCGCCCGATCAGAGGATCGATCAGTTCCTGCGCGGCACGCTCGTTCAGATTGACGGCGTACTGTTCCAGCGCGCTGGCTCCGGACGGCCCTTTTTCACCGTCCTCGCGCTCCTCGGCTTCGGCCGCCTTGTCCGGCGCCGCACCATTCTTGGCGATGCCGTGCGATATGAAATTGACGATATCCAGGCGCGACACGCCCTGCTCTCCGAGCAGATAGACGGCGTGCGTGTCCTTCTCCGAGAAGATCGCGACCAGGACATTGAGCGTGGTCACCTGCTTCTTGCCGGCGGCCTGTACGTGGTAAATCGCGCGCTGCAATACCCGCTGGAACGACAAGGTCGGCTGCACTTCGTGCTTTTCGATGTCCTTGACCGTCTGGATATTGCTGCGGATGTAGTCTTTCAAGCCCTGTTCGAGCTTGTCGGCATCGGCAGCGGCGGCGGTCAAGGCTTCTGCCACCTGCGTATCCGACAACAGCGCCAGCAATAAATGCTCGACCGTGAGCAACTCATGGCCTTCCATCCGCGCCGAAACGAATGCGGAATCCAGGGCTTTCTGCAGATCTTCGGACAACATATCGATACGCCTCCGGCAAATTCGCTAGGCTTTTTCCATGACCGTCAACAACGGGTGGTGGTTCTGGCGTGCAAATGCATTGACCAGCGCGGTCTTGGTTTCGGCGATCTCCGCCGGAAAGACCCCAGCTACTCCGCGACCGTGAGAATGAACTTGCAACATGATCTGCACCGCCTTTTCACGCGGGTGATAAAAGAACTGTTGCAAAACCTGGACCACAAAGTCCATGGGGGTATAGTCGTCATTCAGCATGACGACCTTGTACAGCGGCGGCTGCTTGGTTTTTGGCTTGGCCTCCTCCAGCACCAGGCCTTGGCCCGGATTGCCTTGCCGCGGATCGTGGGTGTCCTCGTTACTCATAGTTCCAGTGTAGCGCCGCCGACCCTGTACTTGGGGGTCATCAGACGACCATACAAGGGCAAGCGACTGAGCGGTCAGCGCTTAATTTTTCGAAGTTGTCTCCATTAGATGGCGCTTTGGCGCCACCGAACAACCGGGAGCGATGTCTGACAGCGTCAGAAAGCCGGCAGACCGGTTTGTCCCCGCCCCAGAATCAGAGCATGCACGTCCTCGGTGCCTTCGTAGGTATTCACCGTCTCCAGATTCATCATGTGCCGCATCACCGGATAGTCTTCGCTGATGCCGTTGCCGCCCAGCATGTCCCTGGCGGTGCGCGCGATCTCCAGCGCCTTGCGGCAGTTGTTGCGTTTCATCAAGGACACAGCTTCGGCCGACCCCGTACCCGCATCCAGCATGCGTCCAAGCTGCAGGGCGCCAGCCAACCCCAGCGAGATTTCGGTCTGCATATCGGCGAGTTTTTTCTGTACAAGCTGATTTGCCGCCAGCGGGCGCCCGAATTGCTGGCGCTGCAGCGTGTAGTCGCGTGCCGTCCACCAACAGGTTTCCGCAGCTCCTATCGCGCCCCAACTGATTCCGTATCGCGCCTTGTTCAGACAGCTGAATGGGCCCTTAAACCCATCGACCCGCAAACGCTGCCGATCCGGCACCACGACATCGTCAAGCACGATCTGGCCTGTAATCGACGCCCGCAGACTCAGTTTGCCGTCAATCTTCGGGGTCATCAGTCCGACCATGCCGCGCTCGAGCACAAAACCGCGCAGGGTGCCGCCCTCCACGTCGCGCGCCCACACCACGAAAACGTCCGCCACTGGCGCATGGCTGATCCAGGTCTTGCTGCCGCTCAGCACCCAGTCATCACCACGCCGGCGCGCGCGCGTCCGCATTCCACCCGGGTCGGAGCCGTGATCCGGCTCGGTCAGACCAAATGCTCCAACGGCCGTTCCGCTGGCCAGTTGTGGCAGCCAATGCGCCCGCAAGGACTCTTCGGCGTAGGCCTGGATCGGAAACATCACCAGACTGGATTGCACCGACAGCGCTGAACGATAGGCAGAGTCGATCCGCTCGATCTCGCGTGCGACCAGTCCATACATGACCTGACTGCCGCCCGGACAGCCCGGACCATCGAGGCCGATACCCAGCAACCCCATCGAACCGAATTCCTGCAACAGACCACGATCGAAGGTCTCGTCGCGGAATGCAGCAACCACCCGAGGTTGCAGGGTCTTGTTCGCAAAGTCTGCCGCCACATCGCGCAGCAAGCGCTCCTCGGCGTCCAGCGCGTCTTCCAGGCGCAGCAGGTCGCGCCATTGTTCATTTTGCATTGCCATCTCCAGCCGCCGCCGCTGCGGCTCTGTCTATTTCGTGGTGAAGGTAAAGGCGCCATCCCAATCGGCGCCCGGCGGATGCGTACGCAGCCATGCGATCCGCTCCAGGAACAACCCGTACAGCGGATGCGAACGCGCGCCATCGCGAAGGCGCCGGAATTCCACCTCCGCCTGCTCCCAGCGCTGTGCCCGATACAGCTGCATGGCGCCGCGCTGCCGCGCGAGATCTTCGCGCACACCCGGGTCGAGGGCATCCTTTGGCCCCATCGGCTCATAGATCGTCACCGGTTCCGCGCGCCCCTTGACCCGCACCCGGTCGATCTCGCGGAAGGACCAATCCGACGGTGCCGCATTGCGGGTGAATTCGGAGCAGATGACATCAACGCTATAGGTTCGGGTCAGGCCTTCCAGGCGTGAGCCCAGATTGACCGCATCGCCCATGACGGTATAGGCCATGCGGAACTCCGAACCCATGTTTCCCACGTTCATCTTGCCGGAATTGATGCCGACACCGATACGCAACACCGGCCAGCCGCGCGCCAGGAATTCCGCGTCCAGTTCGCGCACTGCACGCACCATATCCAGCGCCGCCGTCATCGCATGCAAGGCATGGGCTTCGTCCGGCAGCGGCGCGCCCCAAAACGCCATCACCGCATCGCCCATGTATTTGTCGATGGTGCCGCGATGTTTCTGGATCACGCCGGTCTGCTTCGTCAGCAGGCGGTTCATCAGTTCGGCCAGCTCGCGCGCTTCCATCTTCTCGGAAATGCTGGTGAAACCTCGCACGTCCGAGAACAGCACACTCATTTCGCGGCTTTCACCATCCATCGAGATCGCCTCGGGGCGTGCCGCCATTTCCTCGACCAGCTCCGGCGGAACGTACTGTCCGAACAGACGCGAAATCTCACGCTTGCCGCGCGACTCGATGAAATAGCCGTAGAGCAGATGCGCTGCGAACAGCAAGAAAGTGAAGGCAACCGGAACACCCATCGGCATGATGAAACGGGCACCGCTCCACATTGCGAATGCCAAGACAACAATCGCCACGACCAGCGCAAGACCAACGGCGGCACTGAAAACAGCGGTCAGCCGGGAGAACGCCCAGGCCAGGGTCAACGCAACGGCAAGCAGCAGCAGTACTTCGATGCCAGCGTAATACGGTGCTTTCTGCCGGATGCGACCGTCGAGCATGCCGGAAACGATGTTGGCGTGAACCTCAACCCCGGTGAACACCCGCCCGACCGGGGCACTGCGCAGATCCAGCAGGCCTGCAGCGGTGGTACCGACCAGCACAATCGCATTGCTCAAAGCCGCAGGATCTGCGACGGTGCCGCGCAACACGTCGACCGCGGAGATGTATCGGAACGTACGATTGGGCCCGCGGTAGGGCACGTAAACCGCAACGCGGTCGTCAACCGGAACCTGCAGTGTTCCGATACGCAAACGCTCCAGATGCAGCGAGGTGCGGATGTCCGGCGGGTCGAATTCCAGATCGACCGCAGGATTACCCATGGCCAGACGTGTAACTGACAGCGCCAGGGACGGATAAATGGCACCGTCGTAGGCCTGCAGCAGCGGAACCCGACGATAGACGCCATCAGCATCAACCAGGGGATTGTCGAAAAAGCCGCAATTCGGCGCCGCTTGCTGCAGGCGTGCCACGTTGCCGCCGGCCCCGGCCGCCTGGACGAAATCCACTGCATACAGCCGTGCCGCCTGGGCATCGATCAGCGGCGCGCACAATTCACCGGTACTGGCCGGCTCGTCTTCATGCACCGTCGGCTTGAAGAAAAATGGCAGCACCACAGAGCGCCCCTTCAGCGCGGCAGCAAACTGGCCGTCATAGTCGAGCTCGGCGTGAATCTGCTCGGATCGCGCGGCAATTTCCGGGATGTCGGCGAACTCCTTTGACGACAGCCGCTCCCACAAACGGGAAGCGCCGTCATCCGGCTCGGCGAACACCACGTCAAAACCCAACACCGCGATGCCGTAACGATCGAACAATTGATTGACCAGCTTGGCAAACTTGTAGCGGGGCCACGGCCAGCCCTCCGCGGCAAGGCTGCGCTCGTCCAGATCCACAATAACCACCCGAGGATCGGGGGTTCCCGGAACCGTAAGCAGGATTCGCGTGTCGTACGTGAACGCCTCGACCAGATCGAGAAGACGCATTGGCAGCCAACGGCCACTGTGCAGCACAAACACTGCGAACAGCGCCACACTGATGCCCAGCCTGATCAGACTCCGTTTTTGCATGACTGCGTCCCCCGCCGCACGCTCAGCGATCTCCGACGCCGACGGGTCCGAGGTTCCGGTGTCCTATCGTCGGGCTCGCACCACACGGTATCATTGATATTCTTATGACCCAGACGCAAACCGTCCAGCAGCTGGCTGCCCTGTACGAACGCTACGTCGGTCGCATCACTGCGACGGCGAACGTCGTGCTCACGATCGTGGTTGCGCTACTCGCGGCACAGCTGGTGTGGGCACTGGTCCCGATCCCGGAAGCGGCGCGCTGGACTCCCGCCCCGGTGCAGCCACAACCACAGGCCGCAGCCAAGACTTCGACGACCGACCTCAGTGCCTTGATCGATCGCAACCTTTTTGGGGCTTATCAGGCGCCGGAGCAGGCGATCGCGAAAGCCGAAAACGCGCCCGACACTCGCCTGTCGCTGACCCTGATGGGCGTCGTCGCGGACGCCAGTCCGGAACAATCGCGAGCGCTGATTGCCTCATCCAACGGCGAGGAAAAATCGTTTTCCATCGGAGACGACGTCACTTCCGGGGTCAAACTGGAGAATATCTACGCCGATCGCGTGCTGCTGTCGCGACAAGGCCAGTTTGAAACACTGCGGCTGGACAAGAACGCCCCGAGTCGGGCGCCCGCCCCGACAAGTGGTCCCGACACGAGCAGTCCTGACGCCTCGACCACGGCGATGCTGTCAGATATCCGCACGCAGATCCTGGCCGACCCCACCAAGGCGTCCAACTACCTGCGAGTTCAGCCGTCGAATGTCAACGGCCAGCTCAAGGGCTATCGCATCTATCCCGGACGCGAGCGCGAGGCGTTCAAGCAGCTGGGCCTGCGCCCGGGCGATCTGGTCACCTCGGTCAATGGCGTACAATTGGACGACCCTCAAAAGGCGTTGCAGCTGCTCGGCGACCTTAGTCAGGCAGGCTCGGTATCGCTCACCATCGAGCGCGGCGGCCAGGCACAAACCCTGAGCGTAAATTTCAACTGATGATGACTATCCGCTCCCTGATCATTCATACGGCGGCGCTCGCGCTGGCTGCAGTCATGCTCCCTGCACGAGCCGATGTCACCCTGAACCTCAAGGACGCCGACATCAGCACGCTGATCGCCACCGTCAGCGAGGTCACCGGCAAAAACTTCATCGTCGATGCCCGGGTCAAAGGCAAGGTCACCGTCATCAGCGCCGCGCCGATGAGCGAAGCCGGCCTGTACGAAACCTTTCTGGCGATTCTCAGCGTCAACGGCTATGCCGTGATCCCGTCCGGCGAGGCCTACAAGATCATCCCGGAAGCGTCGGCACGCACCGAAGGCAGCAGCGTGTTCGGCAAGCGCCCGAATCTTGCAATCGATGATGTGGTCACGCACGTCTACCAGTTGAAGAACATCAATGCCGCACAGCTGGTACCGATCCTGCGTCCGCTGGTGCCGCAATGGGGCCACTTGGCCGCATACCAGCCGAACAATGCGCTGATCATTTCAGACCGTGCAGCCAACGTCGAACGCATCGGCGAACTGATTACCCAGATGGATCAGGCTGGCGATCGCGAGATCGAGTATGTCCACCTGGAGTTCGCTTCGGCCAGCGAAGTGGTCCGAATCCTGACGTCGATGACGACCCAGGACAAGCAGGTCGACCCGACCAACAAACCCGCCACCATCATTGCCGATGAGCGCAGCAACAGCATTCTGGTGGGTGGCGACAAGAGTGAACGGCAGAAATTCATTGACGTCATCAAGCAGCTTGATATTCCCCTGAAGGATGACGGCGCAACGCAGGTGATCTATCTGCGATACGCCAGCGCCGAGAATCTCGCGCCGATCCTGGAAGGCTACGCACAGCAGGTTGGTAAATCGAAAAACGCTGGTGAGGGCGGCGCGCCTCCGGCAGCCGCGTCCGGCGGCAGCGGCGGCACCTATGAAAACACCAAGGTCCTCGCCGACACCGACACCAACGCACTGATCGTGACAGCACCGCCGAAGACGATGCGGCAGGTCCGCGATGTCATCGCGCAACTCGACATCCAGCGCGCTCAGGTTCTGGTCGAGGCGATTGTCGCCGAAGTCGGCGCCAACAAATCCAGCCAGCTCGGTGTCGACTGGGCGGTATTCAATGGCGACCGTATCGCCGCCGCAGGCATTCTCGATCCGACTACGCTGTCGGCCCTAGCCTCCGTAGCGACAACAGGAAGCGCAACCGCCGGCCTCAGCGCAATCGGCCAGGGACTGAATTTGGTTGGCGGTGTCGACGGCGGAAGCAACGGCACCAGCTTCGGTCTGCTGCTGAAAGCACTCAAGGGTGATGGCGATTCCAATGTTCTATCCACGCCCACCCTGGTAACGATGGATAACGAAGAAGCCAAATTCTCGGTCGGCCAGGAAGTGCCGTTCCAGACTGGCTCGTTCAGCAGCACGGGAACCACCACAACGACCGGTGTGGTCAATCCGTTCCAGACAATCGAGCGCAAGGACGTCGGCCTGACCCTGTCGGTGACGCCGCAGATCAGCGGCGGCGACGGGCGTACCGTCAAGATGAAGCTCGAACTTGAGATCTCCAGCATCTCCAGCGGTACTGCTGGCGGCTCAAACCTGATTACCAACAAGCGCACTCTGTCCAACGTCGTCGGCGTTGAAAATGGTCAGGTGCTCGTCATCGCCGGCTTGATCGACGATCAGATCCAGGATCAGCAGCGCGGAATTCCGCTGCTCAGCAGCATCCCGGTTCTCGGCTCACTGTTCCGCTATCGCGCAATCGACAAGACCAAGAAGAATCTGATGCTGTTCATTCGTCCAACCGTGCTGCGCAAGCAGAGCGACGGCGACTACTACACGCGCAAGAAGTACGACTCGGTGCGCGAAGCGCAGATCGATTCTGCGATCAACGCTCCTCTGTCATTGATTGGGGCCGGTCGCCGGCCACAGCTTGAACCGTTCGACACATTCCGCTCGGACCTGCCTCCACCGACGCTGCAGACGCCTGACGCGCCTTCAGTCGCACCGGCGGACACGGAGAAAGATGCCTCCGATTCAGGTGATGCAGCTGAAAGACGAAGCATCGCGCCAGGTGCCGCCGAAGTGCCTGCAGACTCACCCTCGCCCGCTGCCAACTGATTTCTCGCTGATGGCCACCGAGATCCGGCGACCTTCGTTCGCGTTCGCCAAACGCCATGGCCTGATTGTCACCGAGGACACCGGCGATCACGTGATCGTGGTTGCGCGCCCCGGCGTGGCAATCGATGCCGTGCAGGAAACACGACGCTTCACCGCCCGACCATTGCGGTTGAAGACTGTCAGCGTCGACGAATTCGATGCCTTGCTGTCTCGGACCTATGAGGGACAGACCGCTGCCAGCGCCAGTCTGATCAACGGATTGAATCAGGACGATGACCTCGACGCGCTGGCGATGGCGCTCAGCGAAAACGAGGATCTGCTCGAATCCGACGACGACGCGCCAGTCATCAAGTTCATCAATGCACTGCTGGTCGAGGCGATCAAGGAAAACGCCTCAGATATCCACGTGGAAAGCTTCGAAAGCCGCCTGCAGGTCCGTTTCCGGGTTGATGGCGTGCTGCGGGAAGTGATGTCCCCGCCCAAGAATATGGGTCCACGACTCGTTTCGCGCATCAAGGTCATGGCCAAGCTCGACATTGCCGAGAAACGCTTGCCACAGGATGGCCGCATCTCGCGTGCCTTTGGCGGCCGCAAGATCGATGTTCGCGTGTCGACGATTCCCACTGGCCAGCACAACGAACGCGTGGTCATGCGTATTCTCGACAAGCAGGCCGAACGGCTCGATCTCGAGCAACTCGGCCTCGACGAAGTGCAGGTCGCGACCCTGAAGCGGATCATCCACCGTCCCTACGGCATTCTGCTGGTGACGGGGCCCACTGGATCAGGCAAGACTACGACCCTGTACTCGGCGCTGTCGGTTCTCAATGATCGCACCCGTAACATCATGACGGTCGAAGACCCGATTGAGTACAACATCGACGGTGTCGGCCAGACACAGGTCAACTCCAAGGTCGACATGACCTTTGCACGCGGACTGCGTGCAATCCTGCGCCAGGATCCTGACGTCGTCATGATCGGCGAAATTCGCGATCTCGAAACAGCCCAGATCGCGGTACAGGCGTCGCAGACCGGCCACCTGGTGTTGTCGACACTGCATACCAATACTGCGGTAGGCGCAGTCACGCGTCTGCGCGACATGGGCGTCGAACCCTATCAGCTGTCGTCATCGCTGGTGGGCTTGACCGCGCAGCGTCTGGTTCGCCAGCTGTGCCCACACTGCAAGCAGCCGCACGCGGCGAGTACGGTCGAGAAAGAACAGCTTGGCATCGATACAAAGCGTGAAGTCACGCTGTATCAGCCTGTTGGTTGTCCGCTGTGCCGTCACACCGGATTTCATGGTCGTTCGGTGATCAGCGAGATCATCGAAGTCGATCGCCATATCGAAGCGATGATCCACGACAGCGTGTCGGAACAGGCACTGGAGAGTTACGCCCGTCAGGCCAGCCCGGGCATTCTGCAATCCGGCCGCAACAAGGTGCTGGCTGGACTGACCACGCTGCGCGAAGTCCTGCGCGTGACGATCGAGGAATAGGCGCGCCACCGCGCCGACGGATCGCACGATGTCCGCCTATGAATACGCTGCACTCGACGCCAAGGGCCGCCAGGTCAAGGGCCTGATCGAAGGCGATACTCCACGCTCGGCGCGCCAGCAGTTGCGCGAACGTGGACTGACGCCGATCGATATCAACGAAGTCTCGGAACAGCGGCTGAACCGTCAATCGGTGTTTTCGCGTGGCGGCGGCGCCATCAACAATACCGAACTGTCGCTGTTCACCCGGCAGCTGGCCACTCTGGTGCGCTCCGGGCTGCCGCTGGATGAAGCTTTGACTGCGGTATCCGAACAGAGCGAAAGCAAACGCGTGAAACGTGTCGCGCTGGGCGTACGCGCAGGCGTCATCGAAGGCAATTCGCTGGCGCAGTCGCTGAATCAATTTCCCAAAGCCTTTCCACCCCTGTTTCGTGCAACTGTCGAGGCCGGAGAACAGTCCGGCAAGCTCGACTACATCCTGGAGCGACTCGCGCAATACGTCGAAGGACGCCAGGCAATGCAGCAGAAGATCATGCTGGCAACCTTTTATCCGGCGATCCTGACTTTCGTAGCGATTTCCGTGGTGATGCTGCTGCTGACCTACGTTGTGCCGCAGGTTGTCGAAGTTTTCAACAGCATTGACGCCGAGCTACCCGCGCTGACAACTGGACTGATTGCGGTCTCCGATTTTCTCCGCGACTACGGCATCGTCTTGCTGATTCTGGCCGCTGGCGGCGCCATCGTATTCGCGCGAATGATGCGAGGCGAAGCGTTCAAACGAAAAGTGCATCGATTCCAGCTCACCATCCCTCTGGTCGGCCGGCTGACTCGCGGCGCGAATACCGGACGATTCACCCGAACGCTGGGCATCCTGTTCGGCAGTGGCGTGCCAATTCTCGACGCCATGCGCATTGGCACCCAGGTTGTCAGCAATCTACCCATGCGCGAAGCCATTGAAGCCGCTGCTGTCAAAGTCCGCGAGGGCGGCGCGCTCAGTCGTTCGTTGGCGGCAAGCAAGCTGTTTCCCCCGATCACGGTGCATCTGATCGCCAGCGGCGAATCCTCCGGCCGCCTGGACGAGATGCTCGATCATGCAGCTGAAAATCAGGAACGCGAAGTCGAGACTCTTGTTGCGGCACTGATGGGCGTGTTCGAACCCGTATTGATCCTGGTAATGGGCGGCGTGGTGTTGCTGATCGTGCTGGCCATTCTGCTGCCGATCTTTGATCTGAATCAGCTGGTCAAGTAACGGTGCATGTCCGCCGTAGTCACGGCATCCGAACGCGCATATTGACCGGTTAGCCGAGCGATTTACCCACGGTGTTCGACCCGCTCAACACACTCCTGCTAGCCCTGCTGGGCTTTGCCGCCAGCTTCTTTTCCGCACTGGCTACAAAACGGCGGCCACATGCGCGCCGGCGCCTTATAAGTTGAGCGCAGGATGCCAGCCGACTTGCACAATGACGCCACCGTAGTTGCGCATGACCGCCTAGGCGCTGATCGGTGGCGCCAACAGGCTGCGCACTAGCACCAGCGTCCTGCGCACCGCCGCCAGGTTGTTGCGCATCGGCACCAAGCTACTGCGCACCGTCGCCCTTCAGCCTGCGCATCGACTCCCCCTTGAGTGGGATCTTCAGGCTGGAATGCACCAGGCGATCGAGAATCGCGTCGGCCAGTGCCGGGTCATTGATAAAGGAATGCCACTCTTTCACTGGCATCTGTCCCAGGATGATGGTCGAGTGGCTACCGACGCGATCATCCAGCAGCTCCATCAGATCCGAGCGCCCCCGGTTGGTGAGGGTGCTCAGGCCGAAATCATCGAGGATCAGCAACTGCACCTTGGCCAGTTGGTTGCGCATCTTGGTGATCGACCCATCCTCATGCGCGATCGCCATCTCCTCCAGCAAGCGGCCGACACGGCGATAGGCGACGGTGATGCCTCTGCGCGCAGCCTGTACGGCAAGCGCACAAGCCAGCCATGTCTTGCCGGTTCCGGTGGCGCCTGTCATCAGCACGTTCAGTTGCTTGTAGATCCAGGCACAGGTGAGCAGGTCGGCGAAGGTTGCTTTCTCGATGCCACGGCTCGGCCGGAAGTCGATGTCCTCCGGGATCGACTGTACCTTCAGCTTCGCGTTCCGCAGGATGCGCTTGTAGCGCTGCGAGTCGCGGTGACTGGTCTCGGCGTCGACCAGCATCTGCAAGCGCTGCTCGAAGGAAGCACCCAGGAAGGCCGACTGCAACATTTGCTGGTCAAGGCCTTCAGCCATCCCGAGAAGGCGCAAATCACGAAGCTGCTGAGCGGTATTCATGATCGTCATATGGGTGTCCTCAGTGTTGGTAGCTTTCCGCGCCGCGCACGTTCCCGTGGCCCGGCATTGGGGTGTCGTCATCTTTATCGCCACGTAGCGGCGTGCTTTCCATGCGTCGTTCCAGCATCGAGCGCACGGAAACGACGGAATTCGTTGAAATCCGAATCGCGCGGTGACAGGCAGCGTTCAACCGTTCCAGGCCAAATTCGATTTCCATGGTCCGGAGGCTCCGAATGGCCTGCATGGAGACCGTCGGCCGCCGGTTGGCTTCGATATGCCTTTTCACGAAAGCACTGATCCAGGCTCCGGACCGATCGGCCCACGCAATCAGCTCGGCACCATCGCTCTGCGAATATGCCCTGTGCGCAGCCGGTTGATGCTCGGCGAGCGTGCTACAGCCTCCCGGGACGCTACTCCGCAGGTGCGTGGCGATCGGGAAGTTGTCGTCCTTGGCGTAGACCTCGATCTGGCGGGCGGTCGCGCTGATCCGCACCTTCGCGCCGATGTACCTGTAGGGCACCGAGTAATAGTGCTGCTCGTAGACGACGTGGTAGTCCTGCGGCACCGTGACGTTGAGCTTCCAATCGCAGTACTCGTATGGCAGCTCTGGCAGTGATTTCAATGCCGGACGGTCCAGCTGGTCGAAGAGCTGGTTCCGGCTTTTTCCGCCATGCGCCCGCATGGGCTTGTCGTTCATGCGGACCAGCATCTCCGCGATAGCGACATTCAGTTCGTCGATGGATGTGAAGACCCGATTGCGTAGCCGCGCCAGAATCCAGCGCTGCGCGAAGCGTACGCCCACTTCTACAGCCGCCTTGTCCTTGGGCTTGCGAGCCCGTGTCGGCATCACGATGCAGTCATAGTGCTGCGCGAGCCGTGAGTACGTGTAATTGATGACGTGCCCCTCGGCGGCGGTAATACGGTCGACCGCTGCCTTGAGGTTGTCGGGGACCAGTAGTCGCGGGACACCTCCATAGAACTCCATCGCGCGGACGTTGGCTTCGCACCAGTGATGGAGCTGCTGGGTCGCAGTCGCGTAGACGAAGGTCTTGCGACTGGCACCCATCACCGAGACAAACAGTTCCACCGGGGTGCGGACCCCGGTCGCCGGATCAAGAATGCTAGGGCGCTTGCCGGAGTAGTCGAGGAACAGGCGATAGCCTGGTGCGTGAGGCTGGCGCATGACGATGCCCAGCGAGCGCTGATAGGTGTCCAGGCGGCGACGAAATTCAGTCTCGGACATCGCCCCGTCGCCAGCGGCAGCGGCGTACTCCTCGTGCAATAGCAGGATTGTCACGCCGGCCTTACACAGTTCGGCCTGCACGTAGGCGAAGTCTGGCTCGACGAAGGGCTTGCGCGCCATGCGCCGCCCGTTATTCAGGCGATCTTCGAGTGCGCGGTCTGTCAGCCCCGAGACGCTGTTCCAATCCAGCTCTTCTTCGGCCAGCCGGTTTCGGTACCGCCCAGCCGTGTTGGGAGCAATATCTGCTGCCATGGCGACCTCTCGGTTGGAGAAGTCGGTGGTGAGCAGCAGGCGACATACTTCCTTCAAGTTCATCCTGCGTTCTCGTTGTCCTGCACATCCGGGGAAAGGGCGTGAGGACGAACCTCACTCCGGCGTCAGGCAAAAGAGCACTCGAGCAGCCCAGGCCGGGCCGCTTGCCTTGACACCATCGGAAGCAGAAACGAGAATGCAGTCTCAAGGTTCAGTTGAAAGCCGCACGAGACCCACGCCCTGGCAGGCGTGGGTTTTCTCGTTATGCCGCCCGAAATTCAGCTATTGCGATCAACAAAAGACGACCCTGGGCACGCCACCTCCGAGGCAATCGAGGGGGCGCGTCAGGGCGGGGCCAACGTCGCCGTCGCTGCCGCCGGGATAACGGTCTGGCCACAGATCGGCTGGTGAAACCCCCAGTTTCACTGCAATCGCAGTCTCGATTCTTCGGGAGCGCCGATAGCCCTGGCTCACGCTGGTCACCGTGGTTCCGGCCACATCGAGTTCACGCGCCACTTCCGCCAGCGAACTACCGGCGATCCGCAGGCGCATCTTGATCCGCTCGTGTTGTTCCAGCGCTAGGCGCATGCGTGATATCTTCGAGGGAAGTCCTGAGACTCACAATAGGCAGTTATGAGTAAGCTGTCAAACGACGACGACAATCTCATCATGGGTCGCCGCCTGATGGCGATCCGAGTTTCCAGCGGCCTCACTCAGGCCGATTTCGCGGACAAGCTCAGCCTTTCGCTGAGGGCCTACGCGAACTACGAGCGGGGCGAGCGCGAGATGCCCACGGCCCTATTCAAGTCGTTGGTCGACACCTTCCGGATCGACCCACTCTGGCAACTCACCGGCCCTGGCGAGGACCCGGTTCAATTCGGTAAGCGCGTGCTCGACATGGACCTGATGGAAGGCGTAATCCGGCTCATCGAAGAATGGCTGGTCAAGCATCGCCGCACGCTCAAGCCCGAGAAGAAGGCTCGGGTCATCCGGCTCGGCTACGAGCACTGTGTCGCCAAGGGTGGGATCGACACCACGCATTTGCGCGAGATGCTGTCGGTGGCGGCCTGATCCGATGGATGACCGTCACGACGACGACGGCCTGCCCGTTGCCGAGGTTCCGAAGCGTGATGGCCCTGTCCCGAATTTCAGCGGCAAGGTCGTGCCGCTGCATCCCAAGGCGACAGCACCTCTCGATCCTCGTCTGGAAGAACTGCGTCGGATTCTTTCGCAGTCCGAGCCGGCGGACAGCGAGTATTCCGATGACGAGGCGATCCGCGACGAGGACAAGTTTCGCCGCCGCTTCGGACCAGGCTTCCGCTGGAATCGCCGGGACCGGATCGGACTGATTAAGTTGAAGAAGCGTTACGACCTCACCGATCACGAGATCAAGCTGTTCCAGCACACGGGCAATCTTCGTCGGTCACCATTCGGCGTGATGCTCACCGCCAGCCCTTGGATCGCACTTTGGGGCGGCGTTCAGATCGCAGTGTTCGGATTGCTTTTCCTCGCGCTGCTACTCGCAGCATGGCCCAATCTGCTCGCGGCACCTGAGAGGGCGATCAAGCCGGCGCTCGCACTCCTGGCTTTGCTCGGGTTCTGCTTTGCGCTGCACTGGCTGTACGTGAAGCCCTGGCTGCTCAGGCGTCGCAAGGAGCGGGAGAGCAGTCTCTATGACATCTGAAGTAGCGCTTCGCAAAGTCATCCCGCTGGCGACTGTGCCAGGGCACTGGCCCGTGATCGTCCTGCTCGCCCCGATGTTTGGTACCCTTGACAGGTGACCGAACGCCGCACTTTGCTGCTCCTGTTTGCTTGCCTCGCATTCCTCTTGATGCAGCTGGGCGGCGCCCACCTGCACCGCTGTTTCGATGGCTCGGAGCCTCCGAACGAGATTCATTTCGCCGATTTCGATCTGCATTCGTCGAATGCGACAGTCGGTCATTCTCCGGACAGTTCTGGTCATGACGATATCGATACCGATCTGACCGCCGATGCGGTCAGCAAATTGACGTCGGTTGATCTGCCAGTTCTCGCGGGTTTCCTGTTCGTGGTTGTGCTGCTGCTCCCATGGGGACGGCACCCGGTTCCGCGACCGAGGACCGCGCCGCGTCTTGTTCATGCCCCGCTGCATCTGCGGCCGCCGCTGCGCGGTCCGCCTCGTTTCTCCTACGCGTGATCTGAACGCGCTCGGTGGCAACTGCCACCGGGTATCGAACGCCGCGTCTGTGCCCTGCGCAGGCGGCCTTCCGAAGGAGATTCCCGATGTTCCTGTCTGTTCTGCGTGCCGGCTGCATTGCGGCTGGCGCTCTGTTGTCCGCGGCGATGCCGGCCCATGCTGGCGAGCCCGTCTCGGCTGATCTGAAGTCCTATCTTGACGATGTACTCCGCGCGCACCCGGCGCTGAAGGTGGCCGATGCGGAAGTCGCAGCCGCCGAGGCTCGCGCACAAGGCCTCGGACGGCCTGTCTACAACCCCGAATTCGGCGTCGGCGGCGAACACGGCCAGAGCCAGTCGCTCGAAGCCGGGTTGAGCCAGACCTTTGACCTGTCCGGCAAGCGCGAGGCGCGTCGAGCCAGTGGCCAAGCCGAACTGGCCATCGCGATTGCCGAACGCACCGAGCAACGGCAGCGCATCGCCACCGAGGTGCTGAAGGCACTGGCCGACCTCTACGGCCAGATCGCCGCCTCATCGCTGGCAGAGCAGCGGCTGGAACTGCTGGAACGATTTGCCGATGTCGCCGATCGGCAGTACCAGGCCGGCGATATCGGCGTGCTCGATCGTGATCTTGCCGCGCTGGCCCGTGCGGAAGCGATTGCGGTGACCGGTCGCATCGAACTGAATCTGCTGAAAGCACAACAGGCCCTCGATGCCGCGACCCGCCATCCCGGTTACCCGCCACCGGCGCTGCCCGATCAATTGCCGGAGTCCGGACGATTGAATGCGGATTACAACGCCCTGGCCGCCGCACTTCCCGGCGTTCGCGCAGCCCTCGCCAGGACAGAGGCAGCACGCGCCGACATTGCTATTGCGCGCAGCGAAACCCGAAGCGATCCAACCGTGGGTGTTCGTGGCGGCTTTCAGGAAAACCGTGGCGGCGGCAGCGGCGGGTCGCTAGTCGGTTTGGAGCTGACGATTCCGCTGTTCCTGCGTAACAACTTCAGGGCGCAGGTCGCCGCAGCCGATGCCAAGGCCTCGGCTGCCAGCATCGAATCCGATGCCAGCTATCGGCTTGCCGTCGCCCGCATGAAGGCGGCCGCGACCCAATACGGCCGGACCTACACGGCCTGGCAGCGTTGGAGCGGACTGTCGTCGGCCCGCATCGATGCCAGCGTCGAACTGCTCGACAAGGTCTGGCGCGTGCGCGAAATCAGTACCGCCGAATACCTGCTGCAGCTCCGGCAACTGCTCGACGGCCGCGCCGCCGGTGCCGAGCTGCGTGCACAAACCTGGGCGTCCTGGGCCGAATGGCTCGACGCCTCCGGACTCTGGCAGGCCTGGCTCGATGCCGCCGCCTCATCCGACTCCCTCAATCCCACCGCCTCGTCGGGGAAATGAACATGCGTCTTAACCAGAAGCTGATCCTGCTGTCCGTCTTTTTCATCACTGCACAAGCGGTCACCGGCTGCGGCAAGGAGACACCGCCGCCCGCTGAAGCACCGGCGACCCCTGCCGAAGCTACGCCGGAAAACGAGATCGTCGCCCTCAAGCCGGAAGGCGCTGCCCTTGGCGGCATCAAGGTCGAAGCGCTGGTCGCCAAGACCATCCCGCGCCTGCTGCAGGCCCCCGGCGAAGTGAAGGCCAATGACTACCGCTCGGCACAGGTGACGCCGCGCGTCCCCGCCCAGGTAGTGCGCCGTCTGGCCAAGCTGGGCGATCTGGTCAAAGCCGGCCAGCCGCTGGTGACCTTGACCAGCGTTGAGGTCGCCGAAGCGCAGGGTGAAGCCCAGCTCAAGGCGCGCGATTGGGCGCGCCTGCAAGAGCTGGGGGAAGCGGTATCGGGCGGGCGGCGCTACAGCGAAGCCCGCGTTGCGGCTGAACAGGCCCGCGCCAAGCTGATCGCCTATGGTCTCAGCGCCGCCGATGCCGCCGGCCGTGCCGGTTCGCCGCTCGGCCAGTTCACGCTGACAGCCCCCCGGGCCGGCACCGTGCTGAGCGATGCCTTCATCGAAGGCGAACGCATCGAGCCCGGCCGCGCGCTGTTCGTCATTGCCGACGAGTCGGCCACCTGGGTCGAAGCGAATCTGTCACCGGCGAATGCCAACAAGGTCGTCGAGGGCGGGCGGGCGCGGGTGCTGGTCGATGGACAATGGCTCGAAGGCAAGGTTATCCAGAAGCATCACTTGATTGACGAGAGCACGCGGACCATCCCGGTGCGCATCGAGGTCAAGGCGACCAGCGATCACCTGCATACCGGGGAGTTCGTCGATTGCCGGATCGAAGTCGGTCGGATCGAAAGCGCGCTGACGGTTCCGAACGATGCCCTGTACCAAGGCACCGACGGCAACTGGGCGGTGTTCGTGCAGGAAAGCCCGACCAGCTTCCGTCGGGTAAAAGTCGAGATCGTCGATGACCTGGGCGACGCCAAGCAGATCAGCGGCGTCGCCGCCGGTGCGATGGTCGTGATCCAGGGGGCGTTCTTCCTCAACTCCGAACTGTCGAAAGGCAGTCTCGGCGACGCTGATTGAGGTTCGCGCCATGATCAATGCCATTGTCAACGCGGCCGTGCGCGGCCGCTTGTTCATCCTGCTCGCCTTGGCCGCTGTCCTGCTCGCCTGTGCGCTGCTGATCCCCAAGCTCAACCTCGACGCGTTTCCGGACGTGACCAACGTCCAGGTCGTGGTCAACACCCAGGCGCCGGGCCTCGCCGCCGAAGAAGTCGAGCAGCTGATCACCTACCCCGTGGAATCGGTGATGTATGCACTGCCGGATATTGCCGAAGTGCGCTCGGTATCGAAGGTCGGCCTGTCGGTGGTCACTGTCGTGTTCAAGGAAGGCACCGATCTGTACTTCGCCCGCCAGCTGGTTTTCGAGCGCCTGCAGGCGGCTCGGGAGCAGATTCCCGATGGCGTTGGCGTGCCCGAGATGGGGCCGAACACCTCCGGTCTCGGTCAGGTGTTCCAGTACGCGCTGCGAGCCGATGACCCCAAGCAGTACGACATCATGGCGCTGCGCAGTCTCAATGACTGGGTGGTGAAGCTGCTGCTGGCCCCGACGCCCGGTGTCACCCAGATCCTGTCCTTCGGTGGCGATGTCCGGCAATACCAGGTGCAGGTCGATGCCGCGCGCCTGCTGGCCCAGAAGCTGTCGGTCGAAGAAGTGGCGAAATCGATCGAAGATAACAATCGCAATGCCGGCGGCTGGTATGTCGATCGCGGTGCCGAGCAACTGGTCCTGCGCGGCGTCGGCTGGGTGCGCAGCGGCGCGGAAGGCCTGCGCGATATTGCCAACATCCCGATCAAGAACGCCGACGGCGTGTCGGTCAAGGTCGGCGACGTGGCAACGGTGGCCTACGGTCCGGAAGTACGCCAGGGCGCGGTGTCGATGTCGGTCCGCAATGCCTACGGCACGCCCCGTGCGCTCGGCGAAGTGGTCACGGGCATCGTGTTGAAGCGGCTCGGTGCCAACACCAAGGCGACCATCGACGGCGTCAAGGCGAGGCTGCCGATCATCCAGAAAGCGCTGCCGAAGGGCGTGGAACTGGTGCCCTATTACGACCAGGCCGATCTGGTCAACAAGGCGGTCAGCACGGTCACCAAGGCGCTGCTCGAAGCCTTCGTGCTGATCGTCATCGTGCTGCTGTTGTTCCTGATGAACGTGCGCGCGACGCTTCTGGTGCTGCTGTCGATCCCGCTGTCGCTGGGTCTGGCGCTGGCGGCCATGTCGTACTGGGGTGTGTCGGCCAACCTGATGTCGCTGGGTGGCCTGGCGATCGCCATCGGCATGATGGTCGACGGCTCGGTGGTGATGATGGAGAACATCTTCAAGCACTTGTCCGAACCCGATTCGGAACATGCGGCGCATGCAAAGTCAGTCAATCCGGGCGACCCCGATCCCTACGACTCCGCTCACGACCGGCACAGCATGGCGGTCCGCATCATGTTTGCCGCCCGCGAAGTCGGCCGGCCTGTGTTCTTCGCCGTGTTGATCATCATCGTGGTGTTCACGCCGCTGTTCTCGCTGGAAGGGGTCGAAGGCAAGCTGTTCCAGCCGATGGCCATTTCCATCGTGCTGGCGATGCTGGCGTCGCTGGCAGTGGCATTGGTCGTGATTCCGGCCCTGTCGAGCTATTTCTTCCGGGGTGCGGTACATCACCGGGACAACTTCGTGCTGCGCTTCCTGGAGCGCACCTACAGAAACGTGCTGGACTGGGCACTGGGTCATCGCAAGACCATCGTCGGTGCGGCGGGTGCGATGTTCGTCGGTGCCCTGGCGCTGGTACCGCAGCTCGGTACCGAGTTCGTGCCGATCCTCGAGGAAGGCACGCTGGGCATGCGCATCACGCTGGCACCGTCGGTGAATATGCCGACCTCCGTCGGCCTGTCGAAAAAGGTCGAAGCGAAGCTGATGGAGATCCCCGAGATCACTTATGTGCTGAACCGCATCGGCCGGCCGGAACTCGGTGGTGATCCCGAGGACGTCAACAACCTGGAGTGGTACATCGGCGTGAAGCCGGCCGATCAATGGCAGTCGGCGAAGAATCGCCCCGAGATGGAAGCGCTGATCGCCGAAAAGCTCGAAGCCTTTCCCGGTCTGCTGGTCGCCTTCGGTCAGCCGATCGCGACTCGGGTCGACGAACTGCTGTCCGGTGTCCGTGCCCAGCTGGCGATCAAACTGTTCGGGCCTGATCTCACGGTTCTGGCGGAAAAAGGGGCAGCGATCGAAGCACTGACGCGCAGCGTGCGCGGGACCAAGGATGTCGCGATCGAGCAGATCGAGGGGCAGGCACAGCTCGTGGTCCGGCCGGATCGCGACCGGTTGGCACGCTACGGCATCCCGGTCGCCCAGGTCATGAACCTGGTGTCTGACGCCATTGGCGGCAAGACCGCCGGCCAGGTCATCAGAGGCAACGAGCGTTACGACATCACCGTTCGACTGGCGGAAGCCAACCGCGCCAACACCGAAGCGATCAAGGCCCTGGTGCTGCAAGGCACCAACGGCAGCCAGGTGCGGCTGGGCGATGTCGCCGACCTCGACATCGAAGCCGGCCCGCCACAGATTCGCCGCGATGACGTGCAGCGGCGCGTCGTGATCCAGGCCAATGTCGAAGGCCGTGACATGGGCAGCGTGGTCCAGGAACTCGACGAACGCATCGCCCGCGAAGTGAAACTGCCGCCGGGCTATTCGGTGGTGTTCGGCGGGCAGTTCGAGAACCAGCAGCGCGCGCAGGCGAAGCTCGCAATCGTCGTTCCGCTCGCGCTCGGCCTGATCTTCCTGCTGCTGTTCTTCGCCTTCAGCTCGATCGGCCAAGCGACCTTGATCATGGTCAACGTGCCGCTGAGTCTGATCGGCGGCATCGTCGCCTTGTTTCTGTCGGGACAGTATCTGTCGGTGCCGGGGTCGATCGGCTTCATCGCGCTGTTCGGCGTGGCGGTACTGAATGGCGTCGTGATGGTCACGGCGATCAACCAGCGGCTGGCCGACTCAGGCGATGCCGCGCGCGCAGTGTCCGAGGGAGCGTTCTCGCGCCTGCGACCGGTGTTGATGACCGCCTTCATCGCCGCCCTAGGCTTGATCCCGATGCTGCTGGCGCAAGGCATCGGCTCGGAAATCCAGCGACCGCTGGCCACCGTCGTGGTCGGCGGTCTGTTCTCGTCGACCTTGCTGACCCTGGTCGTGTTGCCGGCGCTGTACCCGGTGTTCTCGAAGAAACTGATCGTGCCGGACGAAAACTGATGTCCGGCAGATCGAATACGGAGTGCGGAAGATGACCAAGTCCCCTGCTAAGGATGCCTGCGGCAGCTGCAACGCTATCGAACTGGAGCCGACACCCATGGCAGTCGACCGCAGCCGCCAGCAGTTCCGGATTCCGACGATGGATTGCGCCAGCGAAGAGTCGGAGATTCGCCATGCGGTCAATGGCATTGCCGGCATCGGTTCGATGAGCTTCCAGCTCGGTGCGCGCACGATGACCATCGAAGCACCACCTGCTGCAGTCGAGCAGGCAGTGGCCGCCATTCGCAAGGCGGGCTTCGATCCTCTACCAATTCCGGCTGCGGCGCCGGGTGTGACTGGTGCGAGTTCCAGAATGGGTGCGCCTCCGGGCCTGGTCACTCCGCTACGCAAGATGGTTCTGGCGCTGGTGCTTGCCGTGGCTGCGGAGGCCATCGCGTACTTCCTGTCCGAAGGAACCGCGACGACCGTCGCCGAGATGGTCCTCGCCCTCGGCGCGATCTGGCTGTCCGGCTTCGATACCTACAAGAAAGGGCTCGCGTCGCTGCGCCGTGGTCGCCTCAACATCACAGCGCTGATGACCGTAGCCGTCACTGGCGCTTTCCTGATCGGGCAATGGCCGGAAGCGGCGATGGTGATGGCGCTGTACTCGATAGCCGAACTGATCGAGGCCCGCTCGCTGGATCGGGCGCGAAACGCGATCCAGAGTCTGATGGCACTGACGCCCGACAAGGCCGAGATGCGTCAGCCGGATGGTAGCTGGATGATGTTGCCGGCCACGGAAATCCCACTCGAAGCCATCGTGCGCATTCGTCCCGGCGCACGCCTGCCCCTGGATGGCGTGGTGACCGCCGGCAACAGCGCTATCGACCAGTCGCCCGTCACCGGGGAAAGCATTCCGGTCGACAAGACCATCGGCGATCCGGTGTTTGCAGGCACCATCAATCAGTCGGCGGAGCTTGAATTCCGCGTCACTGCGGCAGTGAGCAACACCACGCTGGCGCGGATCATCCATGCGGTGGAAGCCGCGCAGGGCACGCGGGCACCGACGCAGCGCTTCGTCGATCGATTCGCGGCCATCTATACGCCCGGCGTATTTGTACTGGCACTTGTGGTGGCGTTGCTGTCACCGTGGCTGGCGGGATGGACGTGGACGGCTTCCTTCTACAAGGCGCTGGTCCTGCTGGTCATCGCCTGTCCTTGCGCGCTGGTGATTTCAACACCGGTGACCGTGGTCAGTGCGCTGGCAGCAGCTGCTCGCCGCGGCATCCTGATCAAGGGCGGTACGTACATCGAGGAAGCGCGGAAGATCTGCGCAATCGCGCTCGACAAGACCGGCACGATCACCGAAGGCAAGCCCAAGCTCGTTGAGACCGAGATCCTCGACGGCTCTGATGGCGAGGCCTTGCTAACTGTCGCGGACAGCCTGTCGTCTCGATCCAACCATCCGGTTTCCAAGGCGATCGCCGACGGCTTGAACCGCGAAGCCGAGGAGGTCACTGGATTCACGGCAATCGTGGGACGAGGCGTGTCAGGCCAGATGAGCGGCGAACGCTACGTGATGGGCAATCACCGCCTGATCGAGGAACTTGGGCTGTGCAGCCCGGCGCTTGAAGCCAAGCTCAAGGTTCAGGAAGAAGCCGGGCGTACGGTCACCGTGCTGGCGTCGAGCCGAGCGGTTCTGGCGCTGTTTGCCGTTGCCGACACCATCAAGGAAACTTCCCGAACCGCGATCGCCGAACTGAAAGCATTGGGTGTCACGCCAGTGATGTTGACCGGCGACAATCAGGCCACTGCACGCACCGTCGCCGAGCAAGCAGGTATTGCCGACGCGCGCGGCAACCTGCTGCCGGAAGACAAGCTGCAGGCCATTGTCGAGATGCGCAGCCAGTACGGCCCAACGGCAATGACCGGCGACGGCATCAACGACGCGCCGGCCCTGGCCAAAGCCGACATCGGCATCGCGATGGGCGGCATGGGAACGGATACGGCCATGGAGGCCGCCGACATCGTCATCATGAACGATGACCTCCGCAACATCGCCGTCGCGATCCGGCTGTCTCGGAAAACCCACGCCGTGCTCTGGCAGAACATCTCGCTCGCGCTCGGCATCAAGGCGGTGTTCCTGGTGATGGCGGTATTCGGCAACGCCTCGATGTGGATGGCGGTGTTTGCCGATATGGGCGCCAGCCTGCTGGTGGTCGGAAACGGCCTTCGCCTGTTGCGGGCACCGTCCGACGACTGCAAAACCTAGCTTTCGCGGAGCAGTATCAGGCCAGTGAGGCCACTCCGTCGCAATCCTTGCTTTCGGGCTTCCCTGAACCACTGTCCTCGACGGTGTGCAAGCGATTGGGCTGCCGCGTTCGCTTACCTTGGAAGCGATAGGCCGGAAGCCCACTTCCAGAAGCTCATTCGTCTACCAGTACGAACACACCAACCTTTGCACTGCTCAACTCGTTGGCGTCAGCTGGTCAGCTCGTAAGGCACGACTGCGCAACTTTGCCGGCGATCACTGCTCAACTACTTGGCGTTCTGTACTGGCCGGAGGCGGTGCCGGGCTGCTGCAGTTTCCGGCGCTGATCCTGCTGGGACTATCCTTCGCCGCTGCTGTGGCGACACACAAAGTTGCCGTTGTCGCCCTAGGTGTCGGCTCCACACTGCGCCATGTCCGCGAGGGCGGTATCGACTGGCGCTGGCTGGGCCTGATGACGCTGCTGGGATTGCCCGGCGTGGTGTTCGGCACGCGTCTGGCGCTGACGATCCCTGACCGCCCCGGAAAGATCGCCTTTGGCTTGGTGAATATCGGCCTGGGCATCTACTCGATTGTGCGCCCCCAGTTGGGCCTGACACCTCAACCGCGCAATCGCGAAGGCCGCGGGTTCAGGATCGGCTGCGTTCTGGTGATCACGGTTGGCGGCCTGACAGGCTTGATTCCGTCCGGCCCGGGCGTCTTTACCACGTTGCTGTTTCTGACCTGGTTTGGATTTGATTACCGGCAGGCCGTTGCTTACACCATGATCATCGTCGGCCTGCTGTGGAACAGTGCTGGCGCGATCACCGCCAGCTGGAGCGGACCGGTGCAGTGGCCGTGGATTCCGGCATTGATCGTCGGCGGTCTCCTTGGCGGGTACGCCGGGGCGCACCTGGGACTGCTGCGAGGCAATCGGTTCATCAAGCGCGCGTACGAGACCCTGACCCTGCTGATGGGAGCCAGTCTGGTGTACGAGGGTGTTTTTTCGTCCGCGCTGACGCGCGGCGGTTGACAGCGTCGCGCGCGACTACGGCGCGGCCATCACAGACGGTTTCAGCACCGCTGGGAGCGTGCTCGACATCAGCCGGGTAATCCGCGCTGGCACATCATTGTCGACCTCACGCAGGGCAACGCGGATCGCCGATGCGAACGCCTGTGCGTCTGCGCTGCCGTGTGACTTGATCACGATACCGTTCAGGCCGACAAAGCTGGCCCCGTTGTAGTTGCGCGGGTCCATGCGGCCACCCAGCGCCTTCAGCGCCGGCATCGCCATCAGCGCCGCCATCTTGGTGAAAATCGAGCGCGTGAACTCTTCCTTGATGAAGTGGTAGATCATCTTGGCCACGCCCTCGCCGGTCTTCAGGGCGACATTGCCGGTAAAGCCGTCGCAGACAACCACATCGATGTCGCGCAGAAAGACGCCGTCGCCTTCCACAAAGCCTACGTAGTTCAGCGAGGACGCCTGCAGCAGCTGCGCGGCCTGTTTAATGACCTCGTTGCCCTTGATCTCTTCCTCACCGATGTTCAGCAGGCCGACCTCCGGACGCTCAATTCCGCGCGTCGCGGTCACCAGGGCACATCCCATCACCGCGAACTGCAGCAAGTGTTCGGCGGAACACTCGGCATTGGCCCCCAGATCCAACATGTGGATATGGCCGCTGACTGACGGAATCATCGAAATAATCGCGGGACGATCGATTCCCGGCAGTGTCTTCAGCACGAATTTGGCGGTTGCCATCAAGGCGCCGGTATTACCGGCTGATACTGCCGCCTGTGCGCGACCTTCCTTGATCAGGTTGATCGCCACGCGCATCGACGAGTCTTTCTTGCCGCGCAGAACCTTGGACGGCGACTCATGCATGCCCACCACTTCACTGGCGTGCTGAATCTGCAGGCGCGGATGGTCGGACGCCTTGCGCTGCTGTAGCGATGCGCGCAGCGCGGTCTCGTCACCGACCAGAATCAGATTGAAGCCACTTTGCTCCGCCAACACGGAAAGAGCAGCGTCCACGACCGTTTCATGGCCGTGGTCGCCGCTCATCGCGTCGACTGCAAGATGGACTGGTGCCCGCATGGGCACGCGTCAATCCGACTGCTTACTCGCTGGCTTCAGCCGTTGTCGCCTTTTCGATCACCTTCTTGCCGCGGTAATAACCGTCGGCCGTCACGTGATGACGACGATGGGTCTCGCCCGAGGTCGGGTCGGTCGACAGGGTCGGTGCCTTGGTCTTGGCGGCCCACTGCGAATGACGATGACCACGCGCCGAGCGCGACTTGCGTGACTTCTGAACTGCCATTGCTCTACTCCGTTGGGCCCGAGCCCTGATCCTGTTTCGCTTTCAACTGCTGTTTGAGCGCCGCAAACGGATTTTCCCGTTTGGCGACCGGCTCGACCCCCGGTGCGGGCAACGCAGCGAGAACGGCATTTTCGCACGTTTCGCAGCGTGGCAGCATCGGCAAAGCCAACAACACCTCTTCCTCAACCAATTCCCGCAGCGGCAAGCGGTCAGCGCGCGCCCAATACGGGTCTGCCGAACCAATGCTGTCGCTGTCCTCGTCCGCCTCGCTTTCGACCAATCGCAGATCAAGCTGGGCATTCAATGGCCACGCATACACCCGGTCGCAGCGCAGGCACTGCAATTGCAGCGTCCCACTCAATGAACCGTGCAGTCGCGGCCAGCCACTGCGCGTATCGGCCATCAAGTCGACCGACACCGATTGCGCATCGTCCGCAAGCGCTTCACTCAACCGCGGCATCGCCGCGAGCGGCAGATCGCCACAGAAATGCTGCTCCTGCGTCACTGCTACTGATGCGCGCACCTCGTGCGGAATACTCATCGCCGTGCGACCTCCTGCGACGCGCTTGCGGCCCAACCGAACCGGCTTGCCTGTTCGAGGGGCGCGCATCATAGTGACGCGCCCCCTTAATGTCAAAGAAATTCAATGCTTAAAGGCCATCTGACGGCACCGCCGGAGCTGCTCCTGGCCTCAGGATCGCGCTACCGCGCCGAATTGTTGCAGCGCCTGCGTCTGCCGTTTCAGGCCATCACATCCGAGGCGGACGAAACCCAGCAGCCCGGCGAAGCCGCCGACACTCTGGCCTTGCGCCTCGCACACGACAAGGCCGCGGCCTTGCGCGACCGGTTTCCGCAGGCCTGGATCATTGGCTCAGACCAAGTGGCCGTGCTCGACGGGCGAGTGCTGGGAAAACCCGGCAACGCCGCAACGGCCCATGCGCAGCTGAGCGCGGCATCGGGCCGCAGCGTGAACTTCCTGACCGCCGTGGCACTGGATCTACCGTACCGGCCGCCAGCCCACGCCCTGGATGTCACCCAAGTTCAATTCCGGAAGCTCAGCGACGCGTCGATCCGACGCTACATTGAGATCGAACCCGCATTTGACTGCGCCGGCAGCTTCAAATGCGAGGGCTATGGCATCACGTTGTTCGAACACATCCGCGCCGAAGATCCCACCGCCCTGATCGGGCTGCCGCTAATCGCCGTCGCGCGGCTGCTTCGCGAAGCTGGCTATCCCGGAATCTGACCAGGAATCTGGCGCGCGCTGAGCCAGTCGGGCAAGTGCGCTACCGCCTCGATCACGGCCTGCGCACCGGCACGGTGCAGTCGACCGGGATCATGGACCCCGCAGGCCACGCCGAGTCCGGGCATCCCGATGGCCGCCGCCATGCCGATGTCGTACTCGGTGTCGCCGATCATCAAGGCCTGATGCGCAGCAAGCCGTTCGGCGTCGAGCAGCTCATGCAACATTCGTGGATCGGGCTTTGACGCTGTCTCGTCGGCGCAACGCGAGTTCACCACCAGCGCCGCCAACTCATGATGGTGCGCCAGCGAACGATCCAGTCCACGTCGCGACTTTCCTGTGGCGATGACGATCCGCAAGCCTTTGCGATGCAGTGCACGCAGGGCATCGAGCGCGCCGTCAAACAACGGCGCCTCCCCAGCGCCCTCTGACAGCCAGCGTGCGCGATAACCATCGAGGAGACCGCGCAGTCCGTCCACCTCCAGCTCCGGATACAGGCGCTGGAGCGCCTCATTCAGCCCCAGGCCGATCAACTCGCGGATCGATTCGTCGCTGCGGGGCGGCAATCCCAGACCGGTGATCGCTTTCTGCATGGCGCCCACGATCTGTCCGGCAGAATCCGCAAGCGTTCCGTCCCAGTCAAAAATCAGCAGCCGGACATCGCGCATCGATCCGCTCATCGCGTCCGCCTTCGACCCGGCGCGCCGGAGCGAGGAGGCTTCGGTGCGGACAGGCGGTCGAGCACACTGCGCAGCTCATCAGGCATCGGCGCCGACAGCAGCAACTTCGGAAAGTCGTCCTGCGCCGGCAACTTCAGATAGTGCGAATGCAGAAACATGCGTTTGAGGCCGAGCTCACGCAGCGCACGGTTGGTTTCGCGCTCGCCGTACTTTTCGTCGCCGGCAACAGCGCATCCCAGTGCCAGAGCATGCACGCGAATCTGGTGCGTACGGCCGGAAAAAATCATGACCTCGCATAGCGTTGCATCACGATATTTCGCTTTCGGCGAGAACCGTGACATCGACGGCTTACCTTCTTCCTCATCGATCTCGACCCTGCTTTCGCCGCTGGCCAGACGACTGCGCATCAGCGCTGCATCGACATCGTGGTCCTCCCCCTTCCAGGGACCGATCAGCAGCGCGAAGTAGCGCTTGTCCGCTTCGCCGTACTTGAACGCCCGCTGGGCCCGCAGCAGCGCCGGGCGCGACTTGGCCAGCAATAGCACGCCGCTGGTATCCCGGTCGAGGCGGTGACACAGCTCGATGAAGTCATAGCGGTTCCATGCGCGAACGGTTTCAATCACGCCGTACGGCACCCCACTGCCTGCGTGCACCGCCAGTCCCGCCGGCTTGGACACCGCAAGATAGTGTTCGTCCTCATAAATGATGGCTTCGCGCAGTCGATTCAGCACCGTATCCGGAGGACGCACCGCCTCCGAGGGCTCGGCCATCCGCACTGGAGGGATCCGGACTTCGTCGCCGGTCACCAGCTTGCGCTCGGCTTTGACCCGCCCTCCGTTCACCCTCACCTGACCCGACCTCAAGAGCCGGTAGACATGCGATTTCGGAACGCCAGGCATTTGTTTTAAAAGAAAATTATCCACCCGCTGACCGTCTTCACCGGCAGTGATGGAAATCTTGCGGACTTGGGGGCGATTCTGTGTCAAAATATGACGTTCCGAGGATTCAAGCGGAAAAATCCGTTCCCGAATCTACGGTTACGGAAGAGAAATAAAGCGGTGAGGCAGCGCGCATTCTAGCAGCCCGCCTTGCCGCCCAAGAGTTCAAGAGTTCAGGCCGCTGGCCTTTTGCGAGCGGCTGTTACTACATAAACCGCGCATGCGCGCCCCCGGGCCCATCACACGACTCGCACGATGACTGCCGTCCTGCCGACCTGCCCGATTGTGCGCCGCAGCGCCAACCTGGAACCCCTGCATGAAACGCATTTTGATCAACGCCACGCAGCGCGAAGAGCTGCGCGTGGCCATTGTCGACGGACAGAAGCTCAGCGATCTTGATATTGAAACCGCTGCACGCGAACAGAAAAAAGGCAACGTTTACAAAGGCCGCATCACACGCGTAGAGCCGTCACTCGAGGCCTGCTTCGTCGAATACGGTGCCGAGCGCCACGGCTTTCTGCCGGCAAAGGAGATCGTCAAGTCCTATTTCAAGGGCGGCTCAGGCAATCTGCGCGAGCAGTTGCAGGAAGGCCAGGAAGTCATCGTCCAGGTCGAAAAGGAAGAGCGCGGCAACAAAGGCGCCGCCCTGACCACCTACATTTCGCTGGCCGGCCGCTATCTGGTCCTGATGCCGAACAATCCGCGCGCCGGTGGCGTATCGCGCCGCGCCGAGGGTGACGAGCGCGAGGAAGCCAAGGAAGCGCTGGACAATCTGGACATTCCCAGCGGTATGGGCGTGATCATCCGCTCCAACGGCGTCGGCAAGACTGTCGAAGAACTGCAGTGGGATGCCAACTATCTGGCCGACATCTGGGCCGCGATCGAAAAGGCTGCCGCAGAACGCAAGGCGCCGTTCCTGATCTATCAGGAAAACAACATCATCCTGCGCGCGCTGCGCGACTATCTGCGCCCGGACATCGGCGAGGTGATGATCGACAGCGAAGAGGTCTACGAGCAGGCACGCACGCATCTCGAACATGTGATGCCGCAGCACTTGCCGCGCCTCAAGTTGTACAAGGACGAGATGCCGCTGTTCTCCCGGTTCCAGATCGAATCGCAGATCGAACTGGCACACGAGCGCACCATCCGCCTGCCCTCCGGCGGCTCGATCGTGATCGATCACACCGAAGCGCTGACGGCAGTCGACATCAACTCCGCCAAAGCCACCGGCGGCGGCAGCATCGAAGACACCGCGTTCAACACCAATCTTGAAGCGGCCGACGAAGTGGCCCGCCAGCTGCGACTGCGCGACCACGGCGGCCTGATCGTGATCGATTTCATCGACATGAATTCGACCAAGAACCAGCGCGAAGTCGAAAAGCGTCTGGAGAACGCGGTTGAAATGGACCGTGCCCGCATCCAGATCGGACGCATTTCCCGCTTTGGCCTGCTGGAACTGTCACGCCAGCGTCTGCGCCCGTCGCTGGGCGAACATACCCAGATCCCCTGCCCGCGCTGCAACGGCCGCGGTCAGATCCGCTCGGTCGAAAGCCTGTCGCTGTCGATCCTGCGTTTGATCGAGGAAGAGGCGATGAAGGACCGTACCGGGCGCATCATTGCGCAGGTTCCGGTCGATGTCGGCACCTTCCTGTTGAATGAAAAGCGTCTCGCAGTGCGCGAGATCGAGGCGCGCTGCCGCGTCCATGTCGCGGTCGTGCCCAATCCGACGATGCACACGCCGCATTACGAGATCCGGCGCGTCCGCGCCGATCATCTGAATCAGGACAACAACTCTGATACCAGCTACACGCTGGCTCAGAACTTTGATGCCGAGGCGCACGAAGAAGCCTCGCGCCCGGCAGCAGCACCCCGTGCGCTGCCGGAAGCCGCAGTCAAGCAGATCCTGCCATCCGCACCCGCGCCAATCGTGATTCGCGAAACCGTGATGGCCCCGACCACCAGCGGCGAAGGATTCTGGGCCAAAGTGATGCGCTGGCTCGGCTTCGGCAACGACAAGACGCCGGAAGAACCCAAACCATCGCTGCAGAACAAGTCGAACGCGCGCCGCAACAACAGCAATGGCCGCGGAGATCGTCGCGGTGACCAGCGCGGCGACCAGCGTCGGGATCAGCGTCGTGGCGGCAATGACAAGCGCCGTGACGGTGCCAGGGATGGCGACAAACGTCGGGACGCGCAGCCACAGGGCGGAAACAAAGCACAGCAACAGCAGCCCGCCAAGCCACGCGATGGCGCCGGTGAATCCGGCGGACAGCCGCAGAAACCGCAGCGCCAGCAGCCGCGTCGCGATGATCGCGCCAATCCGCCAGCGGATCGCCAGCAGGGGCCGCAGCAGAAGCGTGAAGAACCGCGTCGGGATGCAGAGGCTCCCAAGCCGGTCGCAGCAGTCCCAGTGGAGGCGGAAACCCTCGAAGCTGCAGCACCTGCTGCTGGCATGCCCGACAACAGTCGACCCACGGGCACCGGTGAAGGCCGCGAGGGCGGCGGTCGTCGGCGTCGCCGTGGCGGACGTGGGCGTGGTCGCCGCGACCGCGAGGCCACCGCAGGCCCCGGAGAAACTGACGGCGCTGCGGACTCACTGCAGGCGCCGACGGATTCGCTGCAGTCTCCTGCTCTTGAAAGCGTCGACGCAGACGCGATCGTCGTGACTGTCGGCGTGGCCGCTGCCGCCGCACTGGAAGCGGCAGTCCAGACGCCAGGCGACACCGCTGCCGCAGCGCCAGCCGCTGACGCCATGGTCAATTCAGCCGAGATCGACGCCGTGTCACACGACGTTGCGTCCACGGCACCTGCCGCCGAGCCTGTAACAGCCGCGCCGATGCCAGCCGCGCTTCCGGCAGATGAACCCTCCGTCGTAGCGCCGACCGAATTCGCCAATCCGGCGCCATTCGAGCCGGTGGCTGCTGCTGTCGTTGATGCCACTTCGGTGGAACCTGTCGCTGTGATGCTCGAGGACGCGCCGGCACGTGAATCCAGCGCAGTGATCGTCACCGACGAACCGAGTCCCGATACCGATTCGTCACTGGCAGTAGAACCGGTGTCAGCGATGTCATCACCGGAAGACGACATCACGCCGCAAACGACACCCGTGGATCCAGCTGCCGAAGCTGAGGTTGAGCCTGCGCCGCCGCCGGCACAGTCCGAGGCCGCTGTCGCAGCCGAGCCGGAAGCGGCACAACCGGCGCAGAGCAGCGACGAGGCTCGTCCGCAGTTCCGCGCAACAGCCCCGGCATCGGACTATCTCAAACTGTTCGAGCAAGCGACCCGTCCCGCTCCGGCGCCGGCATCACCGGACGATGTGAACGGAAAGCAGGACACCGATACGTCGCATTGATCCAGTCGCAACACGCAGCAGCGCGCAAGCACTGAGCGATGACGCTTACGGCCCGATCAAATTGATCGGGCCGTTTTCGTTGGGCCCGATTCAACCGGGCAAGCCACACCTCCGCATCCACACAGCGCTGTCAGCGTTTGCACACCGTGTTGAACGCGTAACAGCCAAGCGACCGTAGACGCTGCACGCGCCGCCCCACGGGTATCGGTCCGGATACCCGCTCACCGCGACGATAGCGATGACTTCGGAAACCCGACAGGTGTCGTACGAGTTCGCAACGCGAACGTCCCGGTTGCTCACGCCCCCACCGATTACCGCCGCGCAATAAGAGACCCCGCCGGTGCGATAGAACCCGACGGGGAAGGGGGGAGTCTGGTCATCGGTACCGCACAGGTCGCCTAGCGCACGGTGATGCTTCCCGACATGCGCTTTCCGTGAATTGCGCATTCGTAGGGATATACGCCGGGAGTGTCGAAGCGGCGGCTGTAGCTCGCCTCGTGGCGCAGCCGCGGACTCTGTTGGTCAGCGAATTTGACGACATGATTAGAGCCATCGGTGTTCGTCCAGGTGACGGTCGTTCCCGGAGCAACCGTCAGATTGGGCGGCTCGAATACCATGAACCCGATCGACACCGCGGCTCCGGACGTCGACGCGGGCGGAGTGGGCGTTGGTTCGCCGGCAGCAGGCTCAGAATCGACCGCGGCAGATTCCACTGCAGGCTCAGCCATCGTTCCTGGCACGGCCGGAGATACCGTCATCGCGCCCGCAATCGGCTCCAGTACGGGCGCCGGAATTGCGGTGCCCTCGCCGACGGCGGGTTCCATCGGCGCAGCCCCGACACCGGTCTGCAGAACCTTGAGCTCAACCCGCCGGTTCAGCTCACGTCCCTGATCGGTTGCGTTGTCTGCAACGGGCATCGATTCGCCAAAGCCGGCCGAACTCAAACGGTCTACAGCGATGCCATGCTCAACCAGATACTGCATCACCGACATTGCGCGGCGCTCAGACAACTTCTGGTTGTAGGCATCACTTCCCTTGCTGTCGGTGTGCCCATCGATTTCAACCTGGATATCCGGCCGCTTGATCAGTGCATCAACCACCAGGTCCAGCAGCGCCTTGGCGTTGACCGTCAGGTTGGCCTTGTCGAATTCGAAATTGACGCCACGCAGGACAATCGTGTCACCGGTCTTGCAGCCGTCCAGGCTCATCGCCTGCCCGGGCGACGGCAATTCACACGGCGGATCGGCCTCGTCGTTATCGTCAGACGAAGTGCAGCCCGGATCAGCCGGAAAATCGACCTTCCCATCGCTATCGTTGTCGACGCCGTCACCACACTGCGCAGCCGGTGGCGGCGGCGCAACCGGCGGCACGACCCGCACCGAAGCAGGTGGCGGCGTTGTCTGCGTATGCTTGCCGATCGGGATCCGGAAACCCAGATTGAATTGCGGCTCCTCGAAGTCAGCCTGATCCGTATCCCAGTGGTACAGCGCCTCGAAGCGTACGCGCACCTCACTGCCCCAATCGAATCCGATGCCGGCGTTGTAAAGGGTGCTGTCGCCCACCATCGCGTCACCGTGCAAGAAGAAGCCCCGCCCCGGTGACTCGAAGAAATAACTGGCACCAATGCCACCTGCGGTGACTTCAAAGTCCTCCGGCTTGGGACCAATCGGCTGCCCTAGAAACCGGGGCCGATTGTCATGTGCGCTGTACTGCAGATAGCTACCGCGCAATTCGATCTCAAGGTTCGGCGAAACAGGCTTGCCGATCGCCAGGGTGCCTCCAATTCCATCGTCGGCATCACGCGCATCATCGGCCAGCACGTACGAAAACATCGGCACGATATAGGCTCGATCGTCGATGTCATACGCCTGCGCCGCGTGGGCAAGTCCCACGCTCAGTGCGCCGACGGCAAGCGTACAGACACCGAAATCTTTCATCGTGATTTCCCTGATGATGCGTCCTCGGCAGTCATCCAGTGCAACCGCGTAGACATCGCCGATACTCGATTTCGCGACGCAGCCATCTCAGATCCACGCGCTCCAGGCGTCAACGATGACGACCAGCGTGCCGACGACAGCGCAGACACCCAGCACGATGTCGCCGAAAGTGATCGGAGCGGTGCCAAGCCACCCGAGGTTGTTGGGATTGGCATCCTCAAACACGCCTGATGCGTCGCCATGCACTGTTGAAATCTCTGCCTTGGCAGCTGCAGCGGTCGACACCGCTGTCCCATGACTTGCTTGCATCGCGCACCTCAAAAATTTCTGAAGGCAAAAAAAATCCACCTGCGCTCAAATTGAGCGAGGTGGACGTCTTCATCCGATCAGAACCGTCGTTGGTTCCGCCTTGCAGCCAGAAGCAGCAATCATCATGCCAGCGACATCCGGTGTTCGGCCAATACTCGAGATCCCGCCTTGATCATGGCGGCATCTTCGGGCACATCCTCTCGTCAGCGTAGACAGCCGTCGACCAACAGCGAGGAATCGACGTGTGAAGCCTCGCGCACATGCGCAGCCATCCGAGTGCCACGACCACCTTAGGAAGAGCACTGCAAAGCCGCACTGCGCGCGATCTTGGTGCGTACGCATCGCACCCCTCGGCACCAAGCCGTGGCACACATGTGTGATGACCTTGTCACGCTGCCGCTCGCGAGCCGAGCCTGGAGCGGCTGGCATGATGGTTGCGATGTACCGTTTCAGCGACTGCGGCATCTATTGATCGACGCAGTCCGCAGGCCAACGGCGGCCCGCAACGGATAAGGACGTCCACCTTGGCCCCGACGGGCGCAGGTGGATTTTTTTTGTACGACGAGTTCAATGGTGTACGCAAAACAGCTCAGACACATTCAGGTTGGCCCGGCACGGCGTTGCGCAAGCATGTTGCTCGCTTCCGCACTGGTGCTGGGCATTCCGCTGCTCGCTGTCGCCGCGGAACCGGGTGCGCTCGACGCGGCGGTGAACTCGGTGACTCGCGATGCTCTGGCACTTGAACGCCGCATGGATCAGGCCGAGGTCGTCGGCCTCAATCTATATGTCGGAACAGAAGTCGAAGATCTTCTCCTGCGCAAGATTGAGCTTCGCATCGACGATCTGCCCGCAACGACCTATGAATACAGCGCCGCCGAGTCGGATGCACTCGCATCACGGGACCTGCACCACGCACTGATGACGGCGCTGTCGCCCGGACAGCATCGCCTGCGCGCTGTTCTGATTTCACGCAAAGTGGATGCGCGCCCGACGACGCCTCGCATCGTCACGAGCGTTGATCAATTCATCCAGAAATCAGCGGATCCGCTGACGCTGGAACTGACCCTGACCGAGGGAGGATTCCGCAAACCCCCGCAGATCCGCGTGCGCGAGATCCAGGATCGCGGCCCGCTGCAGCAGCGCGCGGCACACCTGCTGCAGTCAATCGGTCGCACGCTGACGGCCAGCATCGAACTCGACGGACTTCCGCCCCTCGAAACATCCGCCGCAGCGGTAATAACCCCAGAAACCGTCACGCCATCGCAGATCACTCGCTTCAACCAAGCGGTGGAACAGATGCGTCAGGGCGACGCCGAGCAGGGACGCGCCGCCCTGGACGCCATCGGTCAAAGTACGCAGAACGACTCAACGTCGCTACGACTGCGCGACCTTGCCAATCTGACGCTGGGCTACGAATTGCTGCGGCAGCGCAGCGGAAAGGCCGCGATCCCGGTGCTGTCGCGGGTGCGCAGTCCCGGCCCCTACGGCAATCAGGCGCTGCTTGGACTGGGTTGGGCCTACATCGCACCAACTGCAAAAGCCAGCCCCGGCACAAACGCCCCTCCGACTCAACCCGGCGATCAACTGTTCCCGTCTCTGGTCGAAGACACGCCGGAAGCAAGGCGCACTACCCCGTTCCGCAACGCCTGGGCGGTCGCCATGGGCAGCCGCGGCGAGGATCTGAAGGACGCGCTGGCGACGTGGACCGAATTGATCGGCCGTGACCCAATCGATCCAGCGGTTCAGGAGGGCCTGTTGGTGGTGCCCTACGCACTCGGACATCTCGGTGCGCACGAACAATCCGAACACTATCTGCAACGTGCTATCCAGCAGCTCGACGCCGCACGTACCGAGCTGGATACCGCGATTGAGCATGTGCGCAGCGGTGCACTGGTACAGGCGATCGACGCCGGCGTCTCCGACGCCGACAACGGCTGGCGCTGGTCCCTTGCGGATCTCTCGTACGCGGACGACAGCGCATACGTACGTCATCTGATCTCGCGGCGCTCGTTCATCGATGCCTTCGAACGCTATCGACATCTGCGCGAAGCGGATGCGCTGCTGAATCTGCATGCAGGGCGCCTGCATTCCCTCCTGCAAGAAACCGGCTCCCGCAATGCCCCTGACCTTGCCGCATTGCAGTCACGCGTTGCTGCGCTGCTCACCACGGTCAATCAGGACACTGTTACGCAGCGCAGCCAGCTTGAGAGCGTTGCGATTGCGCAACTTGACCAGCTCAAGCAGCACACCGGCCGGTACCAGATCGAGGCACGGTTCACCTTGGCACGCATACACGATCGGAATCTTGACGACGAGAGCCCTCTGTCGACGAGGGGCGACCAATGAAACACAATCGGCTACGTGAAGGGTCAGCAGCGCTACTCTGCGTCATCGGACTGAGCGCCTGTCAGACGCTGTCCATCAAGGAGACGCCGCCGTCGACTGCGGGCTCGATTGCAGCCCACAAGGATTTGACGTCGACATTCGGCTTGAAGTATCTGGTCGCCAAGACGCCCAGCATGGTCAATGTCCAGACCTCCGATCCGGTCACTCCGGACACGCGTCTTGCGCTGGCGCAGTACGACGAGCTTCTGCAACTCGCACCGGATCCCATGACCCTGGCCGAAGCGCTGCGGCGCTCTGCCGATCTGCGGGTACAGATTGCCGATGCCGGAGACGATACCGACGGCGTGGAGCTGAACAAGGCCATCGCCGCATATCAGCGCATTCTCAAAGACGTTCCCACCTACCCTCACAACGATCGCGTGATGTACCAGCTCGCGCGCGCCTATCAGCTGTCGGGCGACAACGATCGCGCGACGGCACAGCTCCGCGAACTGGGCCAGAGCTATCCCGATTCCGAGCGTACCGCCGACGGCATGTTCCGCGCCGCCGAGCTGCTGTACACGAAAGGCAACTACGCGGACGCGGCCACGGCCTACGCCACGGTGGTCGCATTCGGCCCGGACAACCACTTCCACGACATCGCGCAGTACAAATATGGCTGGGCATTGTTCCAGCAGGGCAAGTACAGCGACGCATTACCGGTGTTCATGGCGGTACTCGATCGCGAACTGCCCAAGGGCAAGCTCGACGATACCGCCACGGCGCTGAGCCAAGCCGATGGCGGCTTCGCCAGCGACACGCTGCGGGTCGTGAGCCTGTCGTTCGCGTCGCTCGGCGGCGGCGTGGCGATCAATGACTATCTGAAACAAGTGGGCAGCGAGCCACGCTACACCGTTCTGCTGTATGACGCGCTCGGCCGACTGATGCTGGATAAACAGCGCTACAGCGATGCGGCCGAAACCTTCACAGCATTCATCGACCAGCATCCGCAGCATGCACTGTCACCCGCATTTCAGCGACGCGCAATCGACGCCTACGCCGACGGCGGGTTCACCGAGCGCGTGATCGCGGCAACCGAGCGCTATGTTGACGACTATGCGCCGGGCGCAGCCTACTGGCATGAAAGGACACCGTCGGAAGACGTACTGACGCACGTACGCATCGACCTTGAAACGCTGGGCAAACACTATCAGGCGCAGGCGCAACAGCTGGCATCCACAGACGATGCCGCTCGCAAGACGCAGTTTGCACGCGCTGCAGAAGCGTACCGTCGCCTGCTGCAGTGGTTCCCGCAGGATCCGCAGATCGCATCGATCAATCTGCTCTACGCAGACACATTGCTCGACAGCGGCCAGATCCTGCATGCGGCAGAGCAGTACGCGCAGACAGCGTATGGTTATCCCGACTACAGCGGCGCAGCGGACGCCGGGTATGCGTCGGTGCAGACCTATCAGCGCCTGATCGCCGAGGCCGATCGGCAGGCGGGCAGCAGCAAGCGTCAGCCGGCGCTGCACCAGGCCATCGATGCGGGCCTGCGCTTTGCCGAGCACTTCCCGGAACACGCGCAGCGCGCCGCGACACTGGCGCGCACGGCCGAGAATCTGTTCGAGCTGCAGGATTACGAACGCGCAATCGAAATCGCCGAACAGGTATTGCAGGCACAGCCTTCCCCCGCGTCGCAGCGCAGCGCGCTCAGCGTCATCGCCGACGCACGCTATGCGCTGCAACAGTATCCGGAAGCCGAAACCGCCTATCTGGCACTACTGCAGCAGGTCGACGTGGACGACCCGCTGCGCCCCGCAATGTCTGAGCGATTGGCCACCTCGATCTATCGGCAGGCAGAAGTCGCGCGCGCCGCAGGCGACCAGCGCACCGCTGCCGACACCTTCCTGCGCATCGGACGCCTGGTGCCGTTCGCACCGATCCGTGCGACCGCGGACTACGACGCGGCCGCCGCACTGGTCACCCTGGAAGACTGGCCGGCTGTCGAACAGACGCTTGAAGGCTTCCGTCAGCGCAATCCCCAGCATGAGCTGATCGCTGACGTCGACAAGAAGCTTGCCGTGGCCTACCAGAAGGACAACAAGCCGGCGCGCTCTGCCGAAGCCTTCCTGCGCATTGCCCAGCGCACCAGCGAAACCGCAGACACCCGACGCAGCGCCGCATGGCTGGCCGCACAGCAGTTCGATGCCTCTGGCGCTGTTGCGCAGGCGATCAACGCCTTCGAGTACTACGTCATCACGTTCCCGCGCCCGCTGGCACCGACTCTGGACGCGTTGCAGCGCCTTGCTGACATGGCACGCGACGATCAGCACGACCGCACACGACAGACGCGCTGGCTGCAAGCGATCGTCGATGCCGACCGTGGCGCCGGCACCGAGCGCAGCGAACACTCGCGTGAGATGGCGGCGACGTCACTACTCGCCCTGGGCCGCATGCATGCCAGCGATGCACAGGCGATCCGGCTGAGCGCACCGATCGATGCCAGCCTTCCGCGGCGCAAGGCTGAGACCGAAACCGCCATCGCGCTGCTGGATCAGGCTGCGGCATTCGGGTTCGCCGACGTCACCACGGCCGCAACCTTCGAGCTCGGAACGGTGTATCGCGAATTCGGCAAGGCACTGATGCAATCCGAGCGACCGCGCAATCTGTCGGATCTGGAACGCGAACAGTACGACCTACTGCTTGAGGAACAGGCCTACCCGTTCGAGGAGAAGGCAATCAAGGCGCATGAGGCCAACCTCAAACGCATTGGTCAGGGTCTGTGGGACCCCTGGATTCGCCGCAGCGTCTCAGCGCTATCCGAGCTGGTGCCGGCGAAGTATGGCAAGAACGAACATCGGGAGATGATCTATGAATCGCCGGCTTGAACTGATCGTCGCCGTGAGCCTCGCGTTGGGAATCAGCGCCTGCAGTGGCCCCGGCGTGCGCCAGGGCTCGACGCCGCGACCGCAACCGCCGAAGCAGAGCCCCACGCTCCCCGCTGCATCGGCAGACGAAGCCGACCAGCGTTTCAAGGCCGCATTGGCCTTGATGAAGGACATGCAACCGGATGAGGCGCGCCAGGCGTTCGAGGCGCTGGCGCAGGCATTTCCCAACATGTCCGGCCCCTTGACCAATCTGGGCATCCTGTACGCCCAGGGCCATGATCGGGAGCAGGCGGTCGCGAATTTCTCGAAAGCGGTTGCAGCCAATCCGGGCAATGCTGTCGCACTGAACTGGCTGGGCATTCTCTATCGGGAAACCGGCGACTTCAGACGGGCGGAACAAGCCTACCTGCAAGCACTGAAGACTCAGCCCTCGCAGGCTGACGCGCATCTGAATCTCGGCATTCTGTACGAGGTCTCGCTGCGACGCCCGGTCGACGCCCTGACGCACTATCGCGCCTACCTCGAACACGATCACGGAGACGATCTGATCGTCACCGCCTGGGTCAAGGAGCTTGAGATGCAAGTCGGCACTGCGGTGGCCAGCAGCACCGGGGCTGGAAAATGACCGCTCGACTCGCTCTTTTTGCGCTCGCTCTGATCTCTGGATGGCAGCCCGCAGCCGCGCAGGACAGCGCTACCGCGCCCGGAACGACGATCGTCGGCGAGCAGGACACGGCAGTCGGTCTGTACCTGACGCCATGGCAGGACGAAACCGCATCAGATGTTGACCGTCCACCGGGACTGTACGCACCGCCGCTGGCGCAGTTGGACCCGATGGAATTCCAGCGCCTGGTCGATTACGACGACGCACGGCTGGCGTATCGCCGTGAACGTCTGCAGCGCAGTCGCTGACACAGACTATCCGCGCATGTCCACGCACCGGGATTGCGCAGACCCTGCACGTTTGCACAACGACTGCCCCAGCGTGGATCGGCCCGGGCTGCGTTGCTGCTCGAGCGCTCAGCCATCGCGCCTGGGGCGGCCGCGATGCAATGAAGCTGTGTGCGTGTACGTATCGAAGGATCGCAACAGCGAATGAAGTGCATGCAGACGACCTTGGCACGGCGTTTGCGATGGTGAGGTGACGGGTTGCTTGGGTGATCCGAAACAAGTTTGCGGGATTGGGCAAAGGCGCCTGGTCCGCAGGATATCGACGTCCACATTGCTGGCATGGC
>NZ_SUKF01000005.1 GCF_005047655.1 Sinimarinibacterium arenosum
TTACATCGAGGTCTTCTACAATCGAACCCGACGTCACAGCCATCTCGGCGGCGTCAGTCCCGAGGCCTTTGAACAGGCTGCTTTGTGAGGCGCCGGATTGTCTACTGCTCTGGGGGAAGTCCATCCCGATCGCGGTAAGAAATGCGCTTTTGTCCGTCAGTGCATTGCAGATGGCAAGGCGCGCGGTATCCCAACTCGGCCCTTCCAAGGCTACGTGCAGACCAACGATGTATCTCGACCAGGTGTCGCAGATCAGATAGACCACAGGCCTTCCAATGAGCTTAGTCCGATCGAACTTGCTCACCAACCAGATGTTGGCCACCGTTGCGTCGATCTCGAAGCGGTCTGTCGGCCCGTAGATTCCATGCCGAGCAGACGACTTTAGCGCCCTGAGCTTTAGATCCCAGTGCTTTCCCGCCAGAGCGCGCTGAACGTCCAGTCGCCGTCTGAAGCGAGCGTAGTAGTAGTGGAACTGACCGCTTGAGATGATCCGGTTGACGGGCCGAGGGCTCTTGTTGATCTGCCCGTCCCGACCGATTTCGATATCTACAAGGACATCGTCCTTCAAGTGCTCATATGCGCGCTGAATAGTCCATCCAGACTGGATGATCTTGGTCCTAGATACGTCCTCGATCAGTCGAATGTCTTCCGGCGTAGCATTCACGCCTATCAGTTCGGTGTCGTGGCCGGTTGCAACCGAAATCTTCGGCCGTCCTCGCTTCACCTCGCCGGCCTCCCGAGCTTTACCCGGCGCACCACATCGATCCTGCAGCCCCAGGAGGCCTCTCTTCCCGCCGAAGTGCCAGTACCGCGCAAGAAGGCGCCTCAAAGCGCGTGGCTGCATTTCGAGAGCCTCTGCTCGAACCGCTATCGCCCTCTGCCGCATCTCCGCATCGGAGACCAGCGCGGGGTACTGGGATTTCGAAACCAGCGGTTCGATCAACGCCCAGGACGAGTCGCGAGTGTCCTTAGCCGACTTCGGGATGCTCGACTCCGGCATGGTCATTACGAAGGGGAGAGCAACGTCGACCGGGCTTATATACCCCGCCTTGAGGCCCGCAATGACGCTTGAGTACGACGTGCGGACTGGAACACCCGACGCTGGCGGAGACATGAGATTGTCTGTGTCCAGCTTGAACAGGAATAAAGCATTCTTTGCGACTAGGGCATGCACAACGCGGAAATGCCCGTGCGGCAGGTCTTCGTCTCCAGAGATCTCTAGAACATCCCATCTACGAACAACGTAGCTGGTCACCCTCACCAGAAGTTCTCAGCCAAAGCCGGGTGCGGGTCCTTGAGCGCGAGCGACGCCGACAGATCGACTCGCACCCTGCGGGTGCAAACCAGAAACTTGAATAGATTGACCGCCTCCTCGTATGGGAGGCCACATGCTTTTCCCGCCCCAACGATCACCGCCCTCAGCGGCTCTGTAAGCTGCCGCGTGGATAAAGCGTCGATAAACGCAGCGGCTACTTTCTCATCGCAGGTGTAATCAGGGAAGTCCTTGAACACCTTGAATAGCCATCGCCCCCTCGATCGGACTTCGGAATTGGCAAGTGATTCCGTGACCAGCTTCCACGGAATGCCGCGGGATCGACATGCCGCACACTCCAGCGCCAATCTCGCCTGCACGTCGGGCTTCTCAAGCTCCGCCGATGGCTTAACGCTTCTTGCTACGTAGAGAACCCCACCATTTTGATCGTCGACGGAAAGCATCAAGTCGATCGTTACTTCGAATGGCTCCGATCCCCGATACGGGTGCCGGACCTTCAGCGCCTTGGCGATCTTGAGCGTTTCCTTGACTGGAATGATGGGGTACTGCTCCCTAATGTCCAAGACGCGAGGGGCCAATTCGGCGACGTAGTGATACGCAACCTCTCCACGCGACAGGTAATGATGTGTACGCCCGGTCAGTCTGCTTCGAACCCGATGTCTCTCACCTACAGAGTTTGTCTCGAACACATCGATGAAGGGCTCGTACTGAGCGTCAGTTTTGAGGCCCCAAGGGTCTCGCTCCGCGTGTATTTTTTTTGACGACAAAGATTCGTCATGTCACTAGAAATCTAGTGGCCTGCCCTCGGTAAACACTGGACTCAAATAGGTGGTCGGAGCTTGATGTGGTGAGCTGCAATCGGAGCCTAACTTGTACTCTCGCCCGAGGGATCAAATCCCCATACTGCCGGCCCGCATTTGATCCACCCCTGATCATATTGAACGCCGGGTACTCGGTCGGTCACGCATCGGAGCACGAGATCCAGATCTACGTAACGGCATATTTGACCGATGACGAAACCAGGCGCAGCTGCCAGTGATGTTCCGAGCATGCAACCGACCATCAAATCAAATCCCATTCCCCTAGCTTCGTGCGCTAGTTGCAGTCCGCGAGTCAGGCCACCACATTTGTCGAGCTTGATGTTGATTGCCTGCACGCGTCCCCTTAGACGCTCCAAGTCTTCAATGTCGCAAACAGATTCGTCGGCGACGATAGGAATCGGGCTACGAATCAGCGAGAGGCCTTCCTCATGGCCGACTGGGAACGGCTGCTCAATCAGCTCCACGCGGGACGACACCAGCACTGGAATCAGAGCATCTAAGCTGTCTGGCGTGAACCCTTGGTTGGCATCGACCACCAACGCCACCTCGGGTCGCGCATTGCCAACTGCACGTACGCGCTCCGAATCCTCCGGGTCGCCGGTTAGCTTGAGCTTGATGATTCTCGCGGGGCCGAAGTCCAGCGCCATCTTTGCCATTTCGCTCGGCGTATCTGCGCTCAGCGTGTACATCGTCTGAAGCGGCCGAGTTCCATTCAGGCCAACGAGTGATGCAACAGGAACTCGCTTCAGCTTTGATTCGAGCTCCCATAGCGCGCAGTCCAATGCGTTTCTAGCGCCGCCTGCTGGCAGAATTCGAATGAGGTCTTCCCGACTCGCACCGCTGCACAGTTCCGATGAGACTGCCTCCACCTGACTCAATAGGTCGGCTGCCGTCTCCCCTTTAAAGTAGACGCCCCAAGCTTCTCCTCGTCCCGTTACGCTGCCTTCCTCAATCTCAACGCTCAGCAGTTCGTACGTGTCGAACGAATGGCCCGTAATTCGCAGTGGCGTTTTCAGGGGCCTGCTTTCGATTTTAGCTTTAAGTCTTCTTTTCATTGTGCTGTTCAGCTTGGGCAAGTTGGCGGCTGATCTCTTCCTGCCGTGCGCGGGTGATCGGAAATCGGAGAAGAAGTGGAACAACTGATATCGTGATGATTGCGGGCAGATAGCAGTACGCAGCCTTTAGCCCGAACACGCCTGACGTGCTCTGGATATCTGCCGTTGCGTCAAAGCCCAAGACCTCGGCGAGGATCATCCCGCTCGCCATGCCTGCTCCGGTTACAGACTTCTGAATGAAGGTGTAGAACGAGTAGTACAGACCAGCATGGTCTTGCCCGAACCTGACTCGTCCGTAGTCCACGACGTCTCCGAGCATGGACGGCATCGCGACGGGTGCAGCAGCGTCAAAGAAGAAGTTGAGTGTCATCAGGATGGCCAGCGTCGCGAAAGCTGCTTCGCCCGGGCTGACGAAGCCCATCAGGCCTGTTGCGATGGCTCCGCCGAAGGCCCCAAGCGCCCAAGCCCGATGGCGCTCCATGCGATTGCAGATCCACCCCCATGCGGGGGCGGCCAGAATCGCCATGGGCACGGTGACCACGAGAAGCGGGGCGATCTGTTCTCCCAAGCCCAGATAGACGTCCAGAAACAGGAAGGTCACCCCCTTGGTCATACCTGAGGCAAAGCTATAGAGCAGAAATACGCCAGCCACGTACAGCAGCGGCCTGTTTCCGAGGATCGCCGCTACCATCTCGCTGCGCCGAAGTTTTTTCCTGGATTCCTCGGCATATCCCGTCGGGGCCAGCCGGAGAGCTGGCCAGGTCAGGATTGGAGCGCCTAGAACGACGATCAACGCGAACACAGCGAGCGTTCCCGGCGTGAACTCCTTCGTCGGCGCGAATCCAAGTGTTGGACCCACAAAAGGGACAACGAAGACCAAGAGGGCGCCGAGAAGCGACGTAACCAGAAGGATTACGGCGATCCGCGTACGGGCTCGATAGTCACTTGTCAGCTCGATGCTCCAGGCCTTGTATGGGATCTCGGTAACGGTCCACCCGGTGTAAAGAACTAGGTACCAGAGCGTGAAGTAGAAAACGCTCACACCCTCTGGCGGCATGAACAAGCAGTAGAGCGCGACCGTCATTACGATCGTCCCGACAGCGATCCAAGGCTTTCTCGATACTCCTCGCCGACGGAGGCTATCGGACCACGCCCCAATCAGTGGATCGGTAACGGCATCGAAGATCTTCGAGATGAGAACTGCCGAACCCAGCGCGGCCAGAGACAGCCCGAGATACTTGGCATATATGCCCGTCAGAACCTGCGACGCCGCAGTGTGCGTAAACCCCTGAAGGAGGGCCGGCAGCGCGAACACAGCAAGGATCCACCGCCCTGGGACTGAGGATGAAGAGTTGGAGGTGGCCATCGCGTGGGGACTCAGAAGGTGATCTTCGCTTCGATCCCGTAGCTGGGGGGACGAGCTCTCGACTGCCTCTCAGGCTGATTCGCGTCGAGCGCACCCTCGTTGTCGAGAAGATTTCTACCGTACAACGCGAACTGCACGGCCTCCAGCTCGACACTCAATCTTCCGTTGAGCATGTTTACGGGGTCAGAGTAGTAGTCGTACGACCCGTCCCGCTGGTATCGGGCAACGTCAGAGTAGCTATAGTCCAGCCGGAAAGCGCCGAGGTATCCGGAAGGCCAGTTGAAACCGATGGAAAACCCAGCAGAGCCCGTGAACGGCGATACGAAATCGACAGGATCGCCCTTTTTCTTCGAGTCGGCGTCTGTGACGAACGATGTGTCGATTAGCCCTCCCGCAAGGTACAGACTGATTCGTGGCGCTGGCTTGTAGATCAGATTCCAATCGATGCCTCTGCCCTCGACGTCCCCCTGGTTCGATATCGCAGTGAAGTTGCCCGTCCCACCCTCGGGTACAACCACTACTTGCACGTCAGTCCATTGGTTTAGGTACACGGCCATTTCAGCGACGAGTACCCCTCCCCACATCTCGAACTTTCCTCCTACCTCGAATGACTTCAGATGGTCTGGGTCGTAGGTGGGAGGAATCTCGGGGCTTGCTTGAATGTTTGCTCCTCCAGACCGGAATCCTTCTGCATAGGTTGCGTACAGCATCGCGCGATCGAGGAACTCGAAGACGTTGTCTGGTGCGCGCATCGAAAGCGCGAATCGCTTCGTCACCGCGCTGTACGACAGAGAATCAGAGCTCGCTGCATCAAACGTAACGGCACGTCCACTACTATCAGCCTGCAGATCTTCCTTGTAGTAGCGAACGCCGGCGGCGGTGTTCAGCCAGCTCGTCCAGTCATACTCGAGCTGTCCAAATAGCGACTTCGCTGTCGACTTGCTATCTGTCGTCACATCGATCAACGGAATAGACGGCAACCCAGGGGGGCCACCGACTATTGGCAGCTGGACGTCTGCCGCCAGATTTATCTTGGCGTTGAGGTTGAGCGATTGGTCAAACCGGCGGGCGTAGGCGCCCACCGTCCAGTTCAAGGCACTCCCGCCGATCGAATTTAGTCGAAGTTCGGCAGATTCTGACTCGCTTGCAACATCGTATCCGCCAGGCGACCCACGGATTATCTCCTCTGCAAAACCCTGCAAGAGCTCATCGATGGATTCGATCGCCCCCACAATTGGGATTGCGCCGGTCGTAAGCTCTGCTGTAATCGAGTCGCGGGCATCGAAGATGACGGTGTTCTCCCGGCTAAAGCGCGACGCTGTCAACAGAACGTCCGCCCAATCTGGCGTCCAATTGATATCGACGCTTGCAATGTTTCCGTCGTCCCAGATGCCGATTTCGTTTCCGTCAAAGCGTTGGTAGTTCTCATCTGCCGCGTTGACGCTGCCTGCTTCAATCGACTGCGTCAGCCCAGTGAGGCCTATGGTCCATCGCTCTCCAGGCTCCCACTGGAAGCGAGCTCGCGCATTCTTTTTCTGCGCCTCGTTATAGTTGTCCTGGCCGAGCTCGACCTGATCAATGTACCCCCCCAGGTCTGCCACGCCGCCTACTATTCTCAATGCGGCGCTATCCCATAGGGGCACATTGACTGCCGCATTCGCCTCAAGCCCCGGATCGGCACCGTCGGTGATGAATCCATCCGACTTTGCAACAAACTCCCACTCTCCGATTCGGGGCTTCTGGGTAATCAGCTTAACGGTCCCACCCATGGACCCTTCGCCATAGAGGGTGCCCTGCGGGCCACGAAGAATTTCTACCGAAGCCAGATCAAACGTTGCAGCGTCAGGCTGGGCCAGCGAGAACGTCGATAGCGATACGTTGTCCAACTGGTAGCCAACTGTTGCCTGACCGTGTGCCGACGAGATGCCGCGAATCTGCAGATGTTGGATGCCAGGACCTGACTCCATAACCGAGAAGGAGGGCGTTGCGGCAGCGATGTCGCGAAGGTTGTCCATGCCCATCTTTTCCAACGCATCCCCGGAAAGAGCAGTGATGGACATGGGGACGTCATAGATGTACTGCTCGCGCTTCTGGGCAGTGACGACAATCTCTTCGAGGCGCTGTGACCCAGACTCATCGAGTGTCTCGGGCTTCTCGCGCGCTTTTACGGGCTCTACTGGGATCGTTTCGTAGTCCTGTTCCTCGCTCACGTCGGATCCATCTGCTTCCTCAATCAGATCATCAATCTGAGCGTTGGCGGCATTAGCGGCAAGACACATCACGGTGGCGGCGATCACGCCGATGGATTTTGTATACATATCTCTCTCAGATTTCTCAGACGTTGTCCTGTCCCACTCGACGAGCTAGTCGAACGCCTAGTCGTACGTAACGAGCTGCGCCTGCTTCAGCACCAATGAATCCAATACGCCCGCGCAAAGCAGGATCTTCTGATTCAATCTGAAAGCAGTCCGCAGAAATGGCGGATAGCTCGGCGTGCCTCCGTACTGCGGACTCATCTCGGCGAGATGTGATGCTGATCGACAGCCCAGAGTCCTTGAGGCCGATGTGAACTCGCGTAGCGACGTTCTCATACGTGCCCACATAGTCCGAAAGCTCGGCCCGGCCTGGATTTGCACCTTGATCGGAGGGAACTGGCCTTTGCGCGATCTCGCTGAAGAAGTAGTCGCGCACTGCTTCGGATAGAGGAGTGCTTGGACTATTTGTTAGGAGGACAAACGCCTGTTTGGCGTTTGGAATGCACTGCATGTACGCCCATTGACCGGCAGTCGCGCCGTCGTGGCCGATAACCTTTCCGAATTCATCATCGGCCAGAAACCACGAAAGGCCCATCGCCGTGAATCCGATTCGACTATGCGGATACAGGGGCATCTGAGCTTTCTGCATCTGATCCACCATATGCGCGGATAGAATGCGAGCGCCTTTCTCGGATTCGCCCCCTCGCATATGCATGCTCGCGAAGAGAAGTAAATCTCGCGCCGACATGCTGAGCACCGATCCCGCAGGTGCGATGTTCAGCGGAAGATGGGTTATCGGTGAATGCCTTGTTCTAGCGCGACCATGCGCATCGGCGACATGCCCCATGGCGCACAGATGTCGTAGAGCTTCACGTGGGTCGGCGAACGCGTTTTGCATGCCCAGCGGCTCGCAGATGTACTTCATGACCGCGCGATGCCACGGCATTCGTCTCATGACTTCGACGATGCGTCCCGCCACTACGTAACCGCTATTGCAATAGCTGATCGCGGCCCCTAGAGGGTGAAGCTGTGGAAGAAGAGCAAGCTTATGAACGTAGCTCTCAACCGACGCGCACCATGCGTCGTCTGGCGGATAGAAGTCTCCATCCATTCCACTCGTATGAGTCAATAGATGCCTTACCGTTACACGCTTTCTCACATCTTTGTCGGCGATATGAAAGTCCGGCAGATAGCTCAGGACAGGCGCGTCTAGATCTAGGACTTCTTCGTCGACAAGCTGTGCAATGAGCGTGGCGGTAAAGACCTTCCCGATGGATCCGATTTGGAATACAGAGTCCTCGCGAACACTGACGTCTGTTTCTATGTTCAGGACGCCACTTGCCGCCTGTAGCGTGGTGCCTCGATCAAGGACAGCGACACTTGCACCCACAACTGAGTGGCGAACGAGTTGTTCATTGAGAAACTGCTGAAGGCGGCGGCGTGCCTCAGCGTTTCCCTCAGGTGCTGCCCGGCTCATTGCTTCTGCCCTTTGCGAGCCCCCGGCTCCGGCTTTGACAGCTCGGGCATCATGCGATCGATCGTGGTCTCGACTCCCTTCCGAAAGGCCTCTTGCTGCGACCCCTTGAACATGTCCGACTGCCGAAGGGCGACGATCATGTCTATCTCCCCAGGAGCCATTGTCTTTACCCAAGCCCTACGCGCCTTGACGGAAAGTCCCTTCTCGGAACCTCGAAGCGCGATCGCTTGGTTGTAAGCGAAACCGCGCAGGAGCGACACACACAGAGCCGCGACCTCAATCGATACGCCTGCGTCTACAAGTGTCCGAAGCGTCGAGTTAATGAGGAGAACTCGAGACCGTTCGGCCGTTGGCCCTGATACAGATTCGAGATTCGGGTGCTGTAGAACGACCTTGTGGTACGAAACGGCCATGTCGACTAACTGCTCACGCAGCGGCACGTTTCGCGTTGGTTCCGGGGCACGCACGCTGGACATCAGATGGCTGACGATTGCATCCTCGACGTCCATCAGTGACTTGAAGTAGTTGTAGATGGTCGCCGGACCAGTTCCGAGCTTCCGAGCGATTGCCCGAAGGCTCAGCGCCTCGTGTCCCTCTTCGTCGAGGATCGAGAGCGCGGCTGACACGATCTCGGCCCGATCAAATAGCCGCGCCTTTCCGCCTCTCGGTTTCTCGATCGGGTTGCGCTCTGTTTCGATTGTGTTCAAGAACTGCTCCTAATGAGCCACGAGATTTGGCACGTGTGGTTTGAACGCCTTTGCGGTGCTCTGCGGCATCTCGAAGTGACGCTGGCAGAGAGCCCCTTGTAAGAAGGCGAGAACGATGGCAGAGAGGTCCTTCGCCATTGCCGGACCTTGAGGGGCGCGTAGACCCAGCAGTGACCTGATCGCTGGCCGGCCGACAAGGGTTAGGTCGGTGAAATCCAAGTGACCTGCGCCTACAGCCCAGTAGCGCGCGAGCGGCTGGATTCTTTGCTTGTCCGGACGCTCATAAAAGAAGTCGTTCCAAGCTCGCCCTTTTGGCAATTGAGCTGCTTCGGACTGCAGCAGCAACAACGGCGTGCGCGATTCACGCTCAAACAGGTCGGCGCAGAACTGCCCCCCATCGAGATTGGCGACGGCGTGGATCCGTTCGTCGCATTCGCCAGCCACGGCGCTGGCCGCGCCTCCGAAGGACATCCCTATCGCCGCAACTTTTCTGAGATCGATATAGGGGCCGAGCCGAGGGTCCTTCAACACGGCCGATATAGCGGCAGTTATGTGGCCCGCCCAGCGATGACATTCACTCGCCAGCGGCTCGATCATTGCGTGTTTCAGACTGGCGACACGCAGATCGCTAGGTGACCTCGCGTGACGGACAGTACGGGCCGATTTGATTGCGTCTGGATTTAGAAGCAGTTTCCGGCGTTGTTCCGAGCTCAGTACTTCGACCTTACCGCCGGGCCAGGCGATAGCAGCAGCGCCGCCGGGATGAGCAATCGAGACAACTAGGAAGCCATGGCTCGAGAGCTCTTCTGCGAGGACTGTGTTCTGCGCCACATGACCGCCAAGCCCATGCGAGAAAATGACTAGCGGACAGCTCGGATTGATGCCTTCCGGCGCGTTGTCTTCGAACGCGCTGGTCTTTGTCCGCCCAAAATGCTCGAGAACCGCAGTCGGGAGAATCGATTGTCCGGCTCGAATCGCACGCACATCCGCTTCTGAGTACAGCATTGCGCGATTGCCGCCCGGCTCTGCTCTCGGGTACCACACTCGAGCTGCCAGACGTGGTGTCGATTCGAGTACGAGGTCGCACCTCCCAACAGGGTAAGGTCCGCTGGGCTTTGGCCAAGGGGCCATCGATAACGCCCGCGCAGGCGACACCCGTATCAAAACTCCCGCAATCGCGAGAATCGCGCGGAGCAAGGAAACGATGGCAGGAAGAAGTAAGCGCATTTGTTGCCTTGTCGGCGTGGCCACACTCATTACGAACGATGTTCGTGTTAATCTATAAGAACAGTGTTCGTATTCAGAGTCAAGTGAGGCGATCAAGATGAAGGTGTACGAGTATTCTCGGCATGATGCGGTGGGCCTCGCTCAGATCCTCCGGCGTGGCGATGTCACGGCCGACGAACTGCAGAGCTGTGCACTCAAAGCTATAGAGGCCATGAACCCGACACTCAACTTCATGTCGGGCGCTCCTGTGCCGATGCCGATCAATGCCGTCACCGGGCCATTTTCAGGAGTTCCGATCCTGCTGAAGGAGGGTCACGCATGCGCGGGACTTCCTTTGGCTCAAGGATCGAGGTTGACGGCAGGTTTGAAGGCACCGCAGGACAGCGAGTTCGTCAGGAGATTGAAGGCGACTGGTGTCAGGATTCTCGGCTCAACGACCGCTCCGGAGTTCGGGATCTACAACGTCACAGAGTCCAAGCTACATGGAGCTACCCGAAACCCATGGAACTTGGACCACTCGCCCGGTGGGTCGAGCGGCGGCTCGAGCGTAGCCGTCTCGGCCGGTGTTGTGCCCGTGGCCTCGTCGAGTGACGGGGGAGGGTCGATCAGAGGGCCAGCACATTGCACCGGGACATTTGGACTGAAGCCCTCGCGCGGGCGAAATCCCACCTCCAACGGAGACGGGGGGCTCTTCCCCTTCGCCCATTTTCACGTGACAAGTCGAAGCGTTCGCGACTCGGCTGCCTTCTTGGACTCGCTGCATGGACCAGTCCTCGGCTCGCGCTATAGCGTTCCGCCACCTGCTCGACCATTCCTTGAGGAGGTCGGCGCACCAACAGGGAAGCTTCGCATTGCAGTCACGGTCACGTCCCCGTCGCCGACAGCCCTCTCCCCCGAGTGCCTCAAAGGAATTTCAGACGCCGCGAAGCTCTGCGAGCAACTGGGGCATCACGTTGAAGAGGGAGCCCCAATCGTCGACTGGTCAAAGGTCATGGGCGCATTTATCCCGTCGTGGATTTGCGTCCTCCCATCTGCGCTGGAAACCCTGAGCAAGTTGACCGGACGTCCTCTAAGTCCGGATACGCTCGAGATCAAAACCCTCGAGGCCTACGAGCTGGCCAAGCAACTGAAGCCAGAGGATCTTTTCCGCGCAGATGCTTGTTTCCAGGAGGTCAGGCGTTCGGTAGATGTGTTTTTTCAGAAGTACGACGCTTGGATAATGCCAAGTGGCGTGTCACAAGCACCACTCATTGGGCAATTCGACCCTAGTGCGCCTGGGACTGAGAGCAATCTTGACTATGGGTGGCGCTCTCTCAATGACTATTCTGCGTTCACACCACTGCAGAACATCACCGGGCATCCAGCGGCATCCGTGCCACTGATTCAGGGTAGCAACGGACTACCGGTAGGCATCCAGGTAGTGACTCGGATGGGCGACGAAGCGACCCTGCTAAGGCTTGCCTCCCAGCTGGAGATGGCCCATCCGTGGAGTGGGAGAATTCCACCGAACAGCGCGCTCCACTTGCGCCAGTAACAAAAGACGCGATCTGCCAAGCAGGCAAATATCGCGTCCCGATCGTCACCTAGTGCTCCAGTGCCGGCGGCTTCGTCCTCACAGACTGAGCGCAATTCTAGAGTTTCGAACGAAATGAGCATCACTGCCCTTGGTTCGAACGAATGGTTGTGGGCCTCTGCAGTGTGCCATACCTGTCGACACGCTGGAATTGGTCCAAACGATCACTGGTGGCGTCACCCAGCTTGGGCGCCTCCCAAGGGACAAAGTTTATTCCTTGACTGAAGCGGACAAAGAATTCCTTTTTAATCAATGTGACTAGTGACAGGCTATTTTCAATCTAACACCTCACTTGGCACCTTCTAAAGTGCTACTCGACTGTGACCGACTTGGCGAGGTTGCGCGGCTGATCCACATCGGTGCCACGCAGCACAGCGACGTGATACGCGAGCAGCTGCAACGGAATGGTGTACAGCAGCGGCGACTGCAGCGGCTCGATGTGGTCCGGCATGGTCATGATCTCGATGCCGTCACCGGGCTCGAAGCCGGTGTTGGGATCGGCGAACACGAACAGGCGTGCGCCGCGGGCGCGGACTTCCTGCAGATTTGATTTGAGCTTTTCCAGCAGGCGGTCGTTCGGAGCGACGGCGATCACCGGCATGTCGTCGTCGACCAGCGCCAGCGGACCGTGCTTGAGTTCGCCGGCCGGATAGGCTTCGGCGTGGATGTACGAGATTTCCTTGAGCTTGAGCGCGCCCTCGAGTGCGATCGGGTAGCTCGGGCCGCGGCCGAGGAACAGTGCGTGATGCTTGTCCGCGAACTGTTCGGCCCAGACTTTGATCTGCGCATCGAGCTTGAGCGTGTGCTCGACCATTTCTGGCAGGCTGCGGATCTGCCGCGCGTACAGCGCGGTGATACGGCGATCGATGCCGCGACGCTGCGCCACAGCCAGACCGAGCAGTGACAAAGCGGCGAGCTGCGTGGTGAAGGCCTTGGTACTGGCAACACCGACTTCCGGACCGGCGCGGGTCATCAGCGACAGATCGGCTTCGCGCACCAGCGAGGATTCGGGCACGTTGCAGATTGCAGCGGTGGCGACGTAGCCGAGCTTTTTCGCTTCACGCAGCGCGGCCAGCGTGTCCGCGGTTTCGCCGGACTGGGAGATTGCCAGGAACAGGGTGTTGGGACTGACCACCGGATTGCGGTAACGATACTCGCTGGCAACTTCGACCGTGCAGGGAATGCGTGCACCCTGCTCCAGGTAATACCGTGCAACCAGACCGGCGTGATAGCTGGTCCCGCAGGCGACGATATGCACCTGCATGACCTGCGGCAGGATGGTTGCGGCCTTGGGGCCGAACGCCGCTTCGAGCACGTGATCACCGACGATGCGCTCGGACAGGGTGTCCGCGATCGCGCGCGGTTGCTCGTAGATTTCCTTGAGCATGTAGTGCGCGTATTCGCCGCGCTCGACCGCATCGGCGGACAGGCTCGATACATGCTCCGGCCGCGTCACGGCCTCGCCCTGCTGATTGAAGATCTCGACGGTGTCGCGGCGGATATCGGCGACGTCACCTTCTTCGAGGAAAATGAAGCGGCGCGTTTCCGGCAACAGTGCCTGCACGTCGGACGCGACGAAGTTCTCGCCCTCGCCCAGGCCGATCACCAAGGGGCTGGCGATGCGCGCAACGACGATGCGGTCAGGCACCTGCGCGTCGAACACGACAATGGCGTAGGCACCCGTCAGGCGCGCCACGGCCTGCTGTACCGCGCGGGTCAGATCGCCGGCCGTCTTGGCACAGTCGTGGATCAGATGCGCGATGACTTCTGTATCGGTCTCGGATTGGAACACATAGCCGCGTTCGAGCAGTTCGGCCCGCAGGGGCTCGTAGTTCTCGATGATGCCGTTGTGGATCACCGCAATGCGGCCACCGGACACATGCGGATGGGCGTTGGCTTCGGTCACGCCGCCATGCGTGGCCCAGCGCGAATGCGCGATGCCGATCGCGCCGGAGCACGGCGCCGCCGTCAGCTTCTCTTCCAGACGCGCGACCTTGCCCACCGCGCGCCGCAGCGCCAGTTGGCCGTTGCCATCGACCAGCGCAACGCCGGTCGAATCGTAGCCGCGGTACTCGAGGCGCCGCAGTCCTTCGATCAGGATGGGGGTGACGTCACGGGGCGCGATGGCGCCGACAATTCCGCACATGGTCCGCTGTCTGATGTTGCTGTATTAACGGGCATTCTAAGCGTTGCGCGGCGACGATACCCAAAATCGGGCCATCCGGCTGGACAGACAGCTCGGCATCAATGAATCCGTCGGCTGCGCATTACAGCGAGTTGCTCCGTCGAAATTCACTGACGCAAGCTGCGCTGGGGGAGCAGACCATCCGCCTCGCGTCGCGTGCACAGTACTCGGGCAGATGCTCGGAGAAATGCCGCGCGAGGGATTGATTTGGATTCACAGCCAGATCTCACATGATCGGGCGGTGACGCCCTAACAACACCGCCCTACTTCTTCTTTCCTTTCTTCTGCGGGCGCTGCCAGCTGGGATAGGTCTTCTGCTCGCGCGCGCGGCACAGGGTCAGGCCGCCTGCCGGCACGTCCTTGGTAATGGTCGATCCCGCCGCAATGGTCGCGCCTCGACCCACCGTCACCGGTGCCACCAACTGGGTATCCGAGCCAATGAAGGCGTCGTCCTCGATCGTGGTCTGATGTTTGTTGGCGCCGTCGTAGTTGCAGAAAATCGTGCCCGCACCGATGTTGACGCCGCGCCCGACGCTACCGTCACCCAGATACGCCAGATGATTGGCCTTGCTGCCGTGGCCGATCCGGGTGTTCTTGACCTCGACGAAGTTGCCGACGTGAACTTCATCCGCCAGCTGCGCGCCAGGACGCAGGCGCGCAAATGGACCGATGCGCACGTCGGCACCGGCACTGCAGTCTTCCAGCACGGAATGGGCATCGACACGCGTACCGGCGCCGAGGCGGACATTGCGCAATACGCAGTGCGGTCCGATCTGCACACCGTTGCCCAGTTCGACGCGGCCTTCGAAGACACAGCCGACATCGATGGCAACATCGGCACCGCAGACGAGTTCGCCGCGCAGATCGAAGCGCGCCGGATCGGCCAGAGTCACCCCGGCTCGCATCAGCGCATCGGCGTGGCGACGCTGCAGTTCGCGCTCCAGCCCCGCCAGCTGGATCTTGTCGTTGACTCCGGCCACATCGGCAGCACAGGCGGCGGATACGGCCGTGACCTTGAGCTTGTCGCGCACGGCCAGGGCGACGATATCGGTCAGATAGAACTCGCCGCTGGCATTGTCGTTGCCGATCTTGCTGAGCCAACGCCGCAAGCGCTTGGCTGGCATCGCCATCAGACCGGTATTGACCTCGCGGATGCGCTGCTGCGCCGGCTTCGCATCCTTGTGTTCGACGATGCCCTTCACCTGCCGTGCACGATCACGCAGGATGCGACCGTAGCCGCTGGGATCGTCAAGCTCGACGGTCAGCAGCGCCAGGCCGCGCCGGCCGGCCTGCACCAGGCTTGTCAGGGTTTCCGGTGGCGTCAGCGGTACGTCGCCATACAGCACCAGCACGACCGCATCATCCGGCACTGCCGGCATCGCCTGCTGGACCGCGTGCGCCGTGCCTTGCTGCTGCGCCTGCAATACCCAGCTCAGCGGCGCACCGGCAAAAGCATGCTGGGCCCACTGCTGGACACGCTCGGCGCCGTGACCGTAGACAACATGGATCGCGGCGGGCGCAAGCTTCGACGCCGACTGCAGCACATGAGCCAACAGCGGTTGCCCCGCCAGCGGCTGCAGCACTTTGGGCAGATCGCTTTTCATACGCGTGCCCTTGCCAGCCGCCAGCACGATGCAATGCAGGGGTGCAGTCTTGCTCAATCCGGAGTCCTCACAAACGAAAATCCCGCCCATGCTGCCCGAAATCGCTTCAGGGCGTCATGTGCGGGATTGTCTTCGTGCCGAGCCGCAGCCCGGCATGCGTAGCCTAGCGGCCGATCTTCTTCAGGTTCTGGACGAACTGCAGCCGCGCCGCGGCCTCGATCAGCTCGGCCTGCGCACGGGCCAGATCGATATCCGAATTGGCGCCGGCGAGCTTCTCCTCGGCCTGCTGCTTGGCAGCCAGTGCAGCAGCTTCGTCAGCATCCTTGGCGCGCAGTGCTGTATCAGCCAGCACAGTGACCAGATACGGCTGCACTTCGAGAATGCCGCCGCCGACGAAGAACGGCAGTATCTCGCCGTCCGGCGTCTGCACGCGCACGGTGCCCGGCTTCATCCGGGTCAGCAGCGGTGCGTGGCGCGGCGCGATACCGACTTCACCCATCTCCGCCGGCGCGAACACCATCTGGGCTTCGCCCGAATGGATGTGCCCTTCGGCGGAAACGATGTCTACGTGGATATTGGCCATCAGGTTCCTCTCTGGCGATTCAGTCGATTAGACCTTCTTCGCCTTTTCGATCGCTTCGTCAATCGTGCCGACCATGTAGAACGCCTGCTCCGGCAGGTGGTCGTACTCGCCCGAAACGATGCCCTGGAACCCACGGATGGTTTCCGCCAGCGACACGTACTTGCCCGGCGAACCAGTGAAGATTTCAGCAACGTGGAACGGCTGCGACAGGAAGCGCTGGATCTTGCGCGCACGCGACACGACCTGCTTGTCTTCTTCCGACAGCTCGTCCATGCCGAGGATCGCGATGATGTCCTTCAGTTCCTTGTAGCGCTGCAGCACGCCCTGCACGTCGCGCGCGCACTGGTAGTGCTCGGCGCCGACGACGTTCGGATCCAGCTGACGCGAGGTCGAGTCGAGCGGATCAACTGCCGGATAGATACCCAGCGAGGCGATGTCACGCGACAAAACGACGGTGGAATCCAGATGCGCGAAGGTCGTGGCCGGCGACGGATCGGTAAGATCGTCCGCGGGCACGTAGACGGCCTGGATCGAGGTGATCGAGCCCTTCTTGGTCGAGGTGATGCGCTCCTGCAGAACGCCCATTTCCTCGGCCAGAGTCGGCTGGTAACCCACCGCCGACGGCATACGGCCCAGCAGTGCCGACACTTCGGTACCGGCCAGCGTGTAACGGTAGATGTTGTCGACGAACAGCAGAACGTCGCGGCCTTCGTCGCGGAAGTACTCGGCCATGGTCAGACCGGTCAGCGCCACGCGCAGACGGTTGCCGGGCGGCTCGTTCATCTGGCCGTACACCATCGCAACCTTGGACTCGCCGAGATTCTTCTCGTTGACGACGCCCGACTCCATCATCTCGTGATAGAAGTCGTTACCTTCACGGGTACGCTCACCGACGCCGGCGAACACGGACAGACCCGAGTGCGCCTTCGCGATGTTGTTGATCAGCTCCATCATGTTGACGGTCTTGCCGACGCCGGCACCGCCGAACAGACCGACCTTGCCGCCCTTGGCGAACGGGCACAGCAAGTCGATGACCTTGATGCCGGTTTCCAGCAGCTCGGTCGAACCGGCCTGATCTTCGTAGCTCGGAGCTGCGCGATGGATCGCCCAGCGCTCTTCCGTCGCGACCGGACCGACTTCGTCGATCGGCTCGCCGAGCACGTTCATGATGCGGCCCAGGGTTCCCGGGCCCACCGGCACCGAGATCGGCGCTCCGGTGTTCTGCGCGGTCAGACCGCGCTTGAGGCCTTCCGACGCGCCGAGCGCAATCGTGCGCACCACGCCGTCGCCGAGCTGCTGCTGGACTTCCAGCGTCAGATCAGTGCCATCGATCTTGAGCGCGTCATAAATTTTTGGAATCGCGTCGCGCGGAAATTCCACGTCGACGACGGCGCCGATAACTTGGACGATCTTGCCAGTGCTCATGTTGTCTGCTTCCTAGTGAATCCGGTTTCCGTATCCGTGTGAGGCGATCCGGCGGGCATCCGCCGCGAGTCGCCGCCGACTCGATACGTGTTTATCCGACCGCGGCCGCGCCGCCCACGATTTCTGCCAGTTCTTTGGTGATGTTGGCCTGACGCGCCTTGTTATAGGCGAGTTCAAGCTGGCCGATGATCTTGCCCGCGTTGTCGCTCGCAGACTTCATCGCGACCATGCGCGCGGACTGCTCGCAGGCTGCGTTCTCGATCACGGCCTGATACACCTGCGACTCGATGTAGCGCATCAGCACCGAGTCCATCAGCTCGTTGGACGCCGGCTCGTAGATGTAGTCCCAATGCTCAAGCAGGCCTTCGCTCTTGACCGGCTCCAGCGGCAGCAACTGCATCGGCGTTGCCTTCTGGGTCATCGTGTTGACGAACTGGTTCGACACGATCAAGACGCGGTCAACGCTGCCGTCACGATAGGCGTCGGTCATGACCTTGATCACACCGAGCAGCTGCTCCAGATGCGGCCGGTCGCCCAGCTGCGAACTGGTCGCCAGAACCTTGCCGCCCATGCGCCGGAAGAACGAAATCGCCTTGCCGCCAATCAGCGCAAAGTCGACTTCCACACCCTTCGCGCGCCATTCACGCACTTCGCGCACCGTGGTGCGGAAGGCGTTCATGTTCAGACCGCCGCAGAGGCCGCGATCAGACGACACGATCAGGTAGACCACGCGCTTGACCTCGCGCTCTACCGTGAACGGATGCTTGTATTCCAGATTCGCCTGCGCCAGATGACCCAGCGTACGGCGGATCTTCTCAGCGTAGGGACGAGCCGCCGACATGCGATCCTGCGCCTTGCGCATTTTCGACATGGCGACCTTTTCCATCGCCCGCGTGATCTTCTGCGTGTTCTTAACGCTTTTGATCTTGGTGCGAATTTCCTTGGCGCCAGCCACGTGCTTGCCTCGCTAAATAGTGTGGGAGCGGATCAGACCGCAGCCTGCTTGATGTAGGCGTCCATCGCCGACTTCAGCGCGCTTTCGAGATCCCCGTTCCAGTCGCCGGAATCGAGCTTGCCCAGCAGGTCAGCCTGATTCGTTGCGAGGTACTGATGCAGTCCCGATTCCCAGGCCAGCACCTTCGACACCGGAACGGCGTCGATGTAACCCTTTTCCACCGAGTACAGCGACGCAGCCATCTGGCCGACGGACAGCGGCTCGTACTGCTTCTGCTTCATCAGCTCGGTCACGCGCTGACCGCGCTCAAGCTGCTTGCGGGTGGCTTCATCGAGGTCCGAGGCGAACTGCGCGAACGCCGCGAGTTCACGGTACTGCGCCAGGTTGGTACGAATACCACCGGCCAGCTTCTTGATGACCTTGGTCTGGGCCGCACCACCGACGCGCGACACCGAGATACCGGCGTTCATGGCGGGACGGATACCGGCATTGAACATGTCGGTTTCGAGGAAGATCTGACCGTCGGTGATCGAAATCACGTTGGTCGGAACGAACGCCGAAACGTCACCGGCCTGGGTTTCGATGATCGGCAGCGCCGTCAGCGAACCGGTCTTGCCCTTGACCGCACCGTTGGTGAGCTTCTCAACGTAATCCTCGTTGATGCGCGCAGCGCGTTCCAGCAGGCGGGAGTGGAGATAGAACACGTCGCCAGGGAACGCTTCGCGACCCGGCGGGCGGCGCAGCAACAGAGAAACCTGACGATAAGCGACGGCCTGCTTGGACAGATCGTCATAGATGATCAGCGCGTCTTCACCCTTGTCGCGGAAGTACTCGCCCATCGAGCAGCCGGAGTACGGCGCGATGAACTGCAGTGCTGGCGACTCAGCGGCGGCGGCAGCGACAACGATGGTGTGCGCCATCGCGCCATGCTCTTCGAGCTTGCGCACGACGTTCGCGATCGAGCTGTTCTTCTGCCCGATGGCCACGTAGATGCACTTAATGCCCGAGCCCTTCTGATTGATGATCGTGTCGATCGCCAGCGCGGTCTTGCCGGTCTGACGGTCGCCGATGATCAGCTCACGCTGACCACGGCCGATCGGCACCATCGAGTCGACCGCCTTGTAGCCGGTCTGCACCGGCTGGCTGACCGACTTACGGGTGATGACGCCCGGGGCCACCTTTTCGATCGGCGCCGTGCCGGCCGCTTCGATCGGGCCCTTGCCGTCGATCGGATTGCCGAGCGCGTCGACGACGCGGCCGAGCAAACCTTCACCCACCGGCACTTCGAGAATGCGGCCGGTCGTCTTGACCGTGTCGCCTTCTGCCAGATGCTTATAGTCGCCGAGAATGACCGCGCCGACGGAGTCGCGCTCAAGGTTCAGTGCGAGGCCGAAGGTATTCCCCGGGAACTCGAGCATTTCACCCTGCAGCGCGTCGGACAGGCCGTGAATACGCACGATGCCGTCCTGCAGCGAGACGATGGTGCCAGTGTTGCGGGCCTCGGTGGTCGCATCGAAGTTCTGGATGCGCGCCTTGATGAGGTCGCTGATTTCGGAAGGATTGAGTTGCATACGAACCGTGTCCTGAAAATTTCGCCTGGATGAAGCGACGCTTCAGCAGCCAGACCAATGAAAGTGGCTGACCGAAGCCATGAATTAGCGCAACAGCGTGGTCTGGAGACGCTCCAGCTCACCCTGCACCGAACCATCAATGACCATATCGCCCGCGCGGATCACCGCTCCGGCGATCAACGCCGCATCGGTTTTCCACTCGATGGCAACCTGACGTGCAAGCCGCTGGCTGATCGCTGACGCCAGTCGCGTCTGCTGTGCCGGATCGACTGCGACTGCCGATGTGATTTCCACATCGACACGCGACTCAGCCTCGGACCGCAAAGTCTCGTACTGCGCTGCAATCGCCGGAGCCGCAATCAGGCGCCCGTTGTCGACCAGCAGTCGCGCGAAGGCGACCGCTTCGGCCGACGCCTGACCCGACAGCGCCCCGGCGATCACATCCGCCAGCTGCGTGCGGGTCAGCGACGGATGCGTGATCAGCGCTGCGACCTGAGGATCGGCCACCAGGCCCGCGATCGCGTCCAGCGCGTCGCCCCAAGACTTGAATGCGTCCTGCTCACGCGCCAGCTTGAACACCGCTTTGGCGTAAGGACGCGCAATCGTGCTGAAGTCGGCCATATCGATCGTCAGACCCTGGCTGCCAGCTCGTCGAGCACGTCGGCATGCGCCTTCGCGTCGATTTCGCGCTTGAGGATCTTGGCAGCACCGATGACGGCAAGCTCGCCGACCTGCTTGCGCAGCTCCTGACGTGCACGCTCGACCTCGTTGGAAACCTCTTCATGCGCCTTGGCGATGATGCGGTCACCCTCTTGCTGGGCATGCGTCTTGGCCTGCTCGACCATCTGGGTCGCCTGCTTGTTCGCGGCAGCCAGGATGTCCTGGGCCTGAACGCGGGCTTCCTTGAGCGCTTCTTCGCTCTTGGCCGATGCGTCCTGCAACGAACGGGCGCCCTTTTCAGCGGCAGCCAGTCCGTCAGCGATGCGCAACTGGCGTTCGTTCATGGCCTTGAGAATCGGCGGCCAGACGTACTTCCAGGTGAACGCAACGAACAGCAGGAACGCGATGCTCTGGAACAGCAGAGTTGCGTTTATGTTCATCGTTCAAATCCCTTGCGGGTTATCCGTCAAAAACTGCGCGCAGCGAACCTTAGTGGCCGATGGCGGCCTGGATCGCAGCGTGGAACGGATTGGCGAACGTGAAGTACATGCCGATACCGATACCAACGAACGTCACGGCGTCGAGCAGACCGGCGACGAGGAACATACGACCGGTGAGCATGCCAGCCATTTCCGGCTGACGCGCAACGCCTTCGAGCAGCTTGCCGCCCAGCAGGCCGAAGCCGATGGCCGTGCCGGCGCCGCCGAGGCCCAGAATCAAGCCTACCGCGATGACGGTCGAACCGTTGATCTGGGCGAGCAGAGTTGCGATATCCATGAGGGTCTCCGTAAGTCTCTTGAAACTAGCGTGGGGTTGAAAGGATCAGTGATCGTGATTAGTGATCAGCGTGGGTCTCGGCCGCGGCACCGAGGTAAACCACCGTCAGTACCATGAACACGAAAGCTTGGAGGGTGATCACCAGAATGTGGAAGATCGCCCAGCCGATGTGCAGCAGAACTCCGGCGCCCGCGAGCACGGCTCCGGCAATGCCGTTGAAGGCCTGCGCAAGCATCAATGCAATGAGGATGAAGATCAGCTCGCCCGCGAACAGGTTGCCGAACAGTCGCAGCGCCAGCGAGACGGGCTTGGCCACGTCCTCGACGATACGCAGCACCAGATTGATTGGCGCCAGGAACCACGGAAACGGATGGGTCAGCACTTCCTTGGTGAAACCGCCGACGCCTTTGAACTTGAAGTTGAAGATGTACATCAACACGAACACCGACAGCGACATGCCAAAGGTGATGTTGACGTCAGTGCTGGGCACGACCTTCAGATACGGCACACCCAGCGCACCCGCCGCACCCGGTAGCCAGTCGACCGGCACCAGGTCCATGAAATTCATCAGGAAGACCCAGACAAAAATCGTCAGCGCCAGCGGGGCGACCAGCGAATTCGCGTGCGGGAAGATTTCCTTGACCTGGTTCTGGACGAACTCGACGATCATCTCGACGAAGTTCTGCAGACCCGACGGCGTATCCGAGCTCGCGTGCTTGGCCACCTTGTGGAACAGCAGCACGAACGCCAGACCGAGAACGAACGAGAAGATCGCGCTGTCCAGGTTCAGAACCCAGAAGCCCGTAGCCTCCGGATTGATCGACATGGTCTGCAAATCCAGCTTGAGGTTGGTCAAGTGGTGCAGAACGTAACTGCCCGAATCGTGGTGACCTTCTTCGGCTGCCATAAGCTGTGTCAGTGACCGTCAGTTTTTGTCATCGAACCCGACCCGCGCCAATGCTGCCCAATAGGCCAGCAGACAGGCTGCGTAGGTCGCCAAAAGAGCGAGAAATTGTGGTGCGAACAGTGCCACGCCCAACCAGAAGAGCACGGCCGTCAACGCCAACTTACCAATCTCACCCCGAAACGCTGCGCCGACCACTTCTTCAGGCGCTGCTTGAGGGCGGCGCGCAAACAAGCGAATGGCGAAATAAACCGTGGGCAGTACCGCCGTCAAACCACCGAACAGCGCTGCAACCGCGTACTGCCGTCCCCAAACCAAGCCAATCATCAGCGCCATGGCGCCGGCGATGCCAAGCTGCACCAGGCACACTGTCCGCGCCATCGATGTGCTGCTGGATTGTTTATGCATCGCGACATGCTGTGACGACAGAACTCGTCACGCCTGCGGGCTCGTTCAACGGGGCGCGATTCTAAGGGCTGCGCCGGGGCAGGTCAATCAGACTTTCGCCTAAAGTTGTGCATCGCAGCAACCAAACTGGTGCAACACCACGCCAGGGCGCTGAACCGCCTTATTCGAAGCGGCTGAGCAAGCGCTTCAGCTCGTCCTCGTTGCGGAACGATACGGTCAGACGCCCCTTGCCGGCCTCGGTCTGCTGCACCCGCACCGGCAAGCCAATGCGTTCGCTCAGGGTCTTGTCCAGCGCCGGCGCGGCCGATGCCGGCGCACGCCGTGGCGTCACATCCGCCTGGACCAGTGCCTCGGTCTGACGGACCGACAACTGTCGCTCCACGACCATCTTCGCCAGTGCCGACTGTCGCGGTCCGCTGACACCGAGCAGCACCTTGGCGTGGCCCAGGCTCAGGTGACCGTTGCGCACCAGTTGCTGTACGTCGTCATTGAGTTCGATCAGACGCAGCAGATTGCTGACGTGGGCACGTGAACGGCCAATGGCTTCAGCGGTCTTTTCATGCGTCAGGCCGCAATCCTTGATCAGCTTGTGCAGCGCTTCCGCCTCTTCCAGCGGATTCAGGTCGGCGCGCTGGATGTTTTCGACCAGCGCCACCGCCATCGCGCCACGCTCGTCCAGCGTCTTGATCACGACCGGGACGGTCTTGAGGCCGGCGGCGCGTGCCGCGCGCCAGCGACGCTCGCCGGCAACGATTTCATACCGGTCGCCACCCGCGGCGCGCACGATGATCGGCTGCACCACGCCCTGGGCACGGATCGATTCGGTCAGCGACTCCAGCGCGGCCGCTTCGAAATGGCGGCGCGGCTGGTGCTTGCCCGGCTGCAGGGCGTCAATGGCCAGCTCGCGCAGCGCATCCCCTGCCTCTTCGTTGACCGTGGAGGCGCTGCTGAGCAGCACATCCAGACCACGACCCAAGCCTCTTTTTTTTGTACTCATCGGAACGCAGTTTCCGGTTTCCTGTTGCCCGCTTCCATTAAAAGCACAGTCAGCCCAGTGCGTGCTTCAGACTGGAAACTGTTTCTGTTCATGCCGGCAGACGCATCTGCCCGCCATCGTGGCGGCGCAGCATCTCACCGGCCAAAGCCAGATAGGCCTTGGCGCCCGACGAGGTCGGGTCGTAGACCATCGCCGGCAGGCCATGGCTTGGCGCCTCCGCCAGACGCACATTGCGCGGCACCAGGGTCCGATAGACCTTGTCGCCGAAATGCTGGAGCAGCTGATTGGAGACGTCGTTGGCGAGATTGTTGCGCGGATCGAACATGGTCCGCAGCAGGCCTTCGACTTCCAGCCGCGGATTGATCACCCGGCGGATTTTCTGGATCGTATCCATCAGGGCGCTCAGACCTTCGAGCGCGTAATACTCGCACTGCATCGGAATCAGCACGCCGTCGGCCGCGACCAGCGCGTTGACGGTCAGCTTGGACAGTGCCGGAGGGCAGTCCAGCACCACATAGTCAAAATCTTCGGAGACATCCGCCAGTGCCGTCTTCAGCGCGAAGTCACCGACCGCAACGTCACGCAGCTTGATCTCGGCCTCGGTCATGTCGGCGTTGGCCGGCAGCACCGAAAAGCCCAGATTGTCCAGATCGACGATCACCTCGCCGATCGGCGCCTGTTCCAGCAGCACGTCACGCGTGGTCAGCCTCAGCGCGCTCTTGTCGACGCCGACCCCCATGGTCGCGTTGCCCTGGGCATCCAGATCCACCAGCAGCACGCGCCGCTTGGTCGCTGCCAGCGACGCGGCAAGATTGATCGACGTGGTGGTCTTACCCACTCCGCCCTTCTGATTGGCAACTGCGATGACGTAGCTCATGGCTTCAACTGTGCGATGACGACGTGCCGGTCCTCGTCGAGGCCGGGCACATTCAGGCGGCAGGTCTGCCGGATCTCGGCTCGCCCTTCCGCGGGCGCCAGCTCCAAGCGGTCTAGTTTGCCTTTCATGGCCACCCATTGACCACCCGGCGCCAGCAGATGGGCGGTCATATCAAAGAATTCGGTCAGCGAGGCAAATGCCCGGCTGATCACGGTGTCAAAACCTGCGTCAGGCTCCGGCGACGGCAAGGCCTCGACCCGGGACTCCGCCACCGTGACGTTGCCGAGCTTCAGGACCCGCACGACATGGCGCATGAAGCGGGTCTTCTTGCCGTTGCTGTCCAGCACCGTCACCGTCAGATCAGGCTGAGCGATCGCCAGAATGATCCCGGGAATGCCGGCGCCGGCGCCGACATCGAGCACGCGGCCGCGGACATACGGCAGCACCGCCAGCGAATCGAGCAGATGGCGTACCACCATATCGCGCGGATCGCGGATCGCGGTCAGGTTATACGCGCTGTTCCACTTCTCCAGCTCGGCAAGGTAGGCCATCAGCTGTTCGGCCGCGCCCGGCGGCAACTGCAGACCCAGCGCGCGCACGCCATCCGCCAGCAGATTCTCTGGCGACGCCTGTGCCTGTGCGTGATTGACCTGCTGCAACGCCCTGCCCCCAACCGTATGGACCCCTGCCCGCGGCCGCGCAGTATACGCCGCGTGATCCGCGACGCCGGAGGGGAAACGCCTCAGCGGTGCGGGTGATCGCGCAGGAATTCGAAGAACTGCGAGGTCTGTCCGTACGGCCAGCGCAGATGATTGGCCAGGCCCAGGCTGTAGCCGGGCAGGTCCTGCAGATAGCCGGACGGATCGTCGAGACCGCCGTAATACGCCAGCGGATCGGTGCCGCAGATATCGAGGCACTGATCAACCGGCTGCAGCAGCGTGTCGACGATGACATCGTCGATCGTGGTCGCGCCGCCGTCGATCAGGCTCTGCCGCAGATACTGACCGTTCGGGCACAGGCCGGCGATATCGCAGTCGTTGTGATAGTGGAAGATCGGCACCTGCGGATTCGTCAGCTGCAGCTGGGTGTCATTCAGGGCTTTGGTCGTCACTGGCTGCTGCACGCAGGGGTCGTTGAAGGCCTCGAACGGATCCGGCGCCGAATACACCGCGGCCGCGGCGATGCGCGGGCGGTTCAAGGCGTACAGCATCGCCATCGCCGAACCGTTGGACCAGCCCATCAGGTAGATCCGCTTCTCGTCGACGATGCCGCGGGCAATCACTTCATCCAGGTAGTGGTCGATCGTGGCGGCCTCGACGTTGGCCGGAAACGACTCGCCGTTGACCGTGCGCGCCTGCCCGTTTGGCGCCATCTGCCGGTACCAGTTGTCCCAGCCCGGCGACGCGTTATCGTCCGGAAACGGGTAGTAGCGCGCGGTCACGCGGCCATAGGGCGCCAGCAGGATGAACCCCGGCCGCTCCGGATCCCCCGTCAGATCCTCGGTATCCAGCGTCGAACGCAGGAAGTTCGCCGCCAGCGTCAGATCGCTGCCGACCAGCGACGGATGCAGATAGATCACCAGCGGCAGCTTGTGCTCGGGCGATGCCGCATCCGGGGTGTACAGACAGGCATCCCGTAGCGTGCCTTCGCTGTCGGCCCAGCGTTCGAGCTTCTCGCCGCCCGGCACACAGCTCGGGTTGAGCACGCTGTCGAGTGGCGCCAGCAGCGGGCGCGGCGGCGCCCCGAACGGCGTGCAGGCCTCGCGTGTCACCGGAATTGTTGTGCTGCTCGCGGCGACGCTGCCCCCGCCACTGCCGGAGTCCGAGCCACTGCCGCAGGCCGCCAGCAGCAGCGCCATCACCAGTCCGCCCAGGCCGACTAACTCCCGTCCGGTCTTCATTCGCGTCTCCTCCGACGTCGGTCGTTATGCGCCGGATGATACGCCGCGAAAACTCAGCGGCGTGTCAGCGATCCGAGGATTCCGCGCAGCAACTGACGGCCGATTTCCCGCCCCACCGAAGACGCTGCGCTACGCGTGGCGGACTTGATCGCCGCCTCGACCACGGTATCGCCACGACGTCCGCTGGCCGGACGCGTCTGCCGCACCGACGGCGCGCGGGTTTGCGGTGCGTCGGCGCCCCGTTCCCACCAGCCGGTGTCGCCGGACGGCGGCGCTGCTGCCGGCGGCGAATTCGCTGCCTCAGCGGTCTGGGCGGAGCGGGCCGCCAGCTTTTCGTAAGCCGACTCGCGATCAACCATGGCGTCGTAGCGGCCCGACACCGGACTGCGCGACATCGTGGTCTTGCGCTCCTCCGGCGTGATCGTGCCCATGCGCGATTTCGGTGGCCGGATCCTGGTGCGCTCGACCACACTGGGAACGCCCTTGTCCTGCAGCGTCGACACCAGCGCCTCGCCGACGCCAAGCTCGGTGATGGCCTGTTCGACGCTGAATGCGGGATTGGCGCGGAAAGTCTCGGCCGCGGCACGCACGGCTTTCTGGTCCCGCGGCGTGAACGCACGCAGCGCATGCTGCACCCGGTTGCCCAGCTGGCCCAGCACGGCATCGGGCAGATCCAGCGGATTCTGCGTGACGAAATAAACGCCGACGCCCTTGGAGCGGATCAGCCGCACCACCTGCTCGACTTTCTCGACCAGCGCCTTGGGCGCGTCGCGGAACAGCAGATGCGCCTCGTCGAAGAAGAACACCAGGCGCGGGCGATCGGCGTCACCCTGCTCCGGCAGGTTCTCGAACAACTCCGACAGCAGCCACAACAGGAAGGTCGCATAGACGCGCGGACGCAGGTACAGCTGATCGGCGGCGAGCACATTGACGATGCCGCGCCCGGTCAGATCGGTCCGCATGAAGTCGTTGAGGTCCAGCGCCGGCTCGCCGAAGAAGGCCTCGGCGCCTTCCTGCTCCAGCTGGATCAGCGAACGCTGGATCGCCCCGACCGAGGCCTTGCTGACCAGTCCATATTCGGAACCCAGAGCCTTCGCGTTGTCGGCAACATGATTCAAGGTCGAGCGCAGGTCCTTCAGATCCAGCAGCAGCAGACCCTGATCGTCGGCGTACCTGAACACCAGCGACAACACCGCTTCCTGCACGTCGGACAGGTCGAGCAACCGCGACAACAGCACCGGCCCCATATCGGATACGGTCGCACGCACCGGATGACCTGAAACGCCAAAGACATCCCAGAACACCGTCGGACACGCCGCGGGCGCATAGCCCTCGACGCCGACCGCGGCAGCGCGCTCGGCCAGCTTCGGCTTGAATTCGCCCGGCTGTGAAATCCCCGCCAGATCACCCTTGATGTCCGCCGCGAACACCGGCACGCCCATCTCGGAAAAGCCTTCGGCTAGGATCTGCAGCGTGATCGTCTTGCCGGTACCGGTGGCGCCGGCCACCAGGCCATGTCGGTTGGCGTAGCGGCCCAGCAACAGCTGCGGCGTTTCGCCCTTGCCCAGCAATATCGACGGATCCATCGCGTGCTCCCTGAAATGCGCGGCCATCATCGTCACGCGCGCGACGTCGGGCAAGTCCGCAGCACCGCAACGCCCGGAAACTGCGACACCGGTCACGCGGCCATTAGGGCTTAGCAAGAATTTAGCAATCGGCTAGCGATGTTTTAGCAACCGGCACAACGGGGGCGCCCTATCGTGGCGGCGAATCGAACTTCCCCTTCCGGAGACTGCAATGAAAACCCCCATCCGCACCCTGTTCGGCATACTCGGCCTCGCGGCATCCGCGCTCGCCACCGGCGCGCACGCCGCACCGCAGCACACCGACGCCGAACGCCTTGCACGCGGCCGCTATCTGATCGTCGCCGCCGGCTGCAACGACTGCCATACCCCGGGCTACGCGCCCAGCGGCGGCCAGGTGCCGGATCAGCAATGGCTCACCGGCGACGTCGTCGGCTTCCAGGGTCCCTGGGGCACCAGCTATCCGAGCAACCTGCGCCTGAGCCTGTCGCGGCTCGACGAGCAGCAATGGTTGAGCCGCGCACGGTCACCGATGCTGCCGCCGATGCCGGCCCCGAGCCTGAAGGCGATGACCGATGACGATCTGCTGGCGATCTACGCATTCATCCGCTCGCTGGGCGCAAGCGGCGAGCCGGCACCGACCGCCGCGGCGCCGGGCGTGCAGGTCACCACGCCGTACATCGAGTTCACCCCGAAGAACCTGCCGCAGCAGCAGGCCGCGCTGACGCATTAAGTGGAACGGCCCGGTGGGCGTCGCCGTTCTGGCGGCGCCCGCCAGGCTGAAACTCCAGGGCTGAGGCTCTAGGCGTACGGCGCCAGCGTTGCGATCACCTGCTCGCGCAACCAGCGGCTCGCGGGTTCCTTGTCGACACTGGCGTGCCAGTACAGATAGACGTCGAGCGACGGCATTTCCATCGGAAACGGCAGCACCACATTGCCGAATTGCTGATTGGCCAGCTCAGCGTAGTGCGCCGGCATCGTCAACAGCAGGTCGGTCTGGCTGACGACGCGGCAGGCGGCGAAGTAGTGCTGACAGCGCAGGCGGATGCGTCGCTTCAGTCCGTGGCGGCTCAGCTCGATATCTTCCAGCGTCGGCCCGCTGCGCCGCGAGCTGACCAGCACGTGATGCTGGCGCAGATAGGCCGCCAGGTCGAAGGCCTCCTGCAGCAGCGGATGATCACGGCGCAACACCACCACCTGATGATCGCTGGACACCCGCTGATGACGGATGTCGTCCGACAAGGGCAGCAGCACGTCCAGCGCCGCATCCAGGGTTCCCGCCGCCAGTTCGGTTTCGAGGGTGCGGCGGTCGGCGCGGATCGCGCTGATGTCGATCGACGGCGCCGCCGCGGCGACGCGCGCCAGCAGCGGCGGCAGCACGGTCGCCTCCAGCACATCGCGCACGGCGACGCTGAAATGGCGCTGGGTGCTGGCCGCGTCGAACTGCTGCACCTCGTTCAAGGTGACCTCCAGCGCGCGCAAGGTGCGCCGGATCGGTTGTTCCAGCGACCGCGCCAGCGGCGTCGGCACCATCGCGCGGCCTTCCCGCACGAACAGCGGGTCATCGAACAGGTCGCGCAGGCGTGCCAGCGCATGGCTGATCGCCGGCTGCGTCAGGTGCAGCTTGTCGCCGGCCTTGGTGATGCCGCCTTCAGAGAAGATGGCATCCAGCACCACCAGCAGGTTCAGATCGATCCGGTGCAGATGCATTGATCTATGCGCCTGGATAATTCATCGGGATTCACATTATTCATTGGACTGATCCTAGTGGCCCACCTAGGCTGCGGCAAGCCTGCTGTCTGACAGGCATTCCACCCAATGTGCGATCGGAGACCCCAGTGAGCGCCAGCCTATCCCCCCAAGCCTTGTTCGACCTCAGCGGCAAGATCGCACTGGTCACCGGGGCCAGTCGTGGCATCGGCGAGTCGATCGCCAAGACGCTGGCCGCCGCCGGCGCCAGCGTGATCGTCTCCAGCCGCAAGATCGACGGCTGCGAGCGCGTCGCCGCTGAAATCCGCGCCGCCGGCGGCAAGGCCGAGGCCTTTGCCTGCCATATCGGCGAGATGGAGCAGATCGACACGGTGTTCGCGCACATCGAGCAGACCTACGGCCGGCTCGACATCCTGGTCAACAACGCCGCGGCCAACCCGTACTTCGGCCCGATCGCCGACACCGATCTCGGCGCGTTCCAGAAAACGCTGGACGTGAACATCCGCGGCTATTTCTTCATGTCCGCGCGCGGCGTCAAGCTGATGCTCAAGAATGGCGGCGGCGCCATCGTCAACACCGCTTCGGTCAACGGCGTGATCCCCGGCCCCTACCAGGGCATCTACTCGATTACGAAAGCCGCGGTGATCTCGATGACGCAGGCCTTCGCCAAGGAACACGCGAAGGACGGCATCCGCGTCAACGCGCTGCTGCCGGGCATCACCGACACCAAATTCGCCTCGGCGCTGGTGCACAACCCGCAGATGATGAAGCTGATGGGCAGCCACGTGCCGATGGACCGCGTCGCGCATCCGAACGAGATGGCCGGCGCCGTGCTGTATCTGGTGTCGCCGGCAGCGAGCTACACCACCGGCGTCAGTCTGAACGTCGACGGCGGCTACCTGACGGCCTGAGCGATGAAGGATCTCAACAACAAAGTCGCCGTCATCACCGGCGCCGGCAGCGGCTTCGGCCGCGAACTGGCAATTCTCTGCGCCGCCGAAGGCATGCGTCTGGTGCTGGCGGACATCGACGCCGCCGGCCTCGACGCCACGCAGGCCCTGCTGCCCGAAACCACCGAGGTGCTGAAGCAGCACTGTGACGTCTCCAAGGCCGGCGACGTCGCGGCACTGGCCGATGCGACTTACGAACGCTACGGCGCCGCACACCTGCTGTTCAACAACGCCGGCGTCGCCGTCGCCGGGCCGACCTGGACCACGACGGTGCAGGACTGGCAGTGGGTGCTCGGCGTGAACCTGATGGGCGTCGTGCACGGCGTGCAGTCCTTCGTGCCGCGCATGCTCGAACAGGGCGACGCGTGTCACGTCGTCAACACCGCCTCGGTCGCCGGCCTGCTGTCGGTGCCGGCATCGAGCGTCTACTGCGTCAGCAAGCACGGCGTCGTCACGCTGTCCGAGTGTTTGCACCACGAGCTGCAGGTCGCCGGCGGCAAGGTCGGCGTCTCGGTGCTGTGCCCGGCGTTCGTCAACACCGGCATTGCCGATGCGGCGCGCCATCGTCCGAGCGAACTGGCCGACGCCAATCCGCTCGCGGCGCCGTTCGAGGCGCGCGTGAAGAAAGCGGTGCAGTCCGGAAAGATCAGCGCGACCGAAGTCGCACAGATGACGATGGACGCAGTCAAGGCCGGCCGCTTCTACATCCTGACGCACAGCAACATCAAACCGGCGATCGAGACGCGGATGCGCGACATCCTCGAAGAACGCCAGCCCACCAACCCGATGCCGTGACAACGGACTTCACATCGGACATCACATCCCGCTCATGTCGAGTAGCGCCGCATGGCGGCGCGTATCGAGACACTGCAGCCTCAATCCCGAGTCCCCGGGACAAACGGCACATGGAGAAGAGTTCGCAATGAAAGCCCTGCTCTGCAAGACCTTCGGCCCGCCGGAAACACTGGTCGTCGACACCGTGCCCGACCTCGTGCCCGGCGATCAGCAAGCGCTGGTGCGCGTACACGCCGCCGGTGTGAATTTTCCGGACACGCTGATCATCCAGAACAAGTACCAGTTCAAGCCCGAGCTGCCGTTCGCGGCGGGCGGCGAATGTTCCGGCGTGGTCGAAGCGGTCGGCGCACAGGTCAAGCACGTCAAGCCCGGTGACAAGGTCATCGCCTTCACCGGCTGGGGCGCCTTCGCCGAGCAAGTGCTGGCCGATGCGCGCGCGCTGATCCCGATGCCGGACGATCTGGACTTCGTCACCGCGGCCTCGTTCGTGATGACCTACGCCACCTCCTACCACGCGCTGAAGGATCGCGCCGCGCTGAAGGCCGGCGAGACCCTGCTGGTGCTCGGCGCGTCCGGCGGTGTGGGTCTGGCGGCGATCGAGATCGGCAAGGCGCTGGGCGCCAAAGTCATCGCCGCGGCGTCGACCGCCGAGAAGCTGGCGGTGTGCAAGGAGCACGGCGCCGACGAACTGATCAACTACGACAGCGAAGACCTCAAGGCACGCCTGAAGGAACTCACTGGCGGCAAGGGCGTGGACGTGGTCTACGACCCGGTCGGCGGCGGCTACAGCGAACCGGCGCTGCGCAGCATGGCCTGGCGCGGCCGCTTCCTGGTGATCGGCTTCGCCAACGGCGAGATTCCGAAGATTCCGCTGAACCTGACCCTGCTGAAGGGCTGCTCGATCGTCGGCGTGTTCTGGGGCGACTACGCCAAGCGCGAACCGATGAACAACCTGATGGACCTGCGCACGCTGGTCGGCTGGCTCAAGGACGGCAAGCTCAAGCCGCACATCGCCGGCACCTATCCGCTGGAACGCGGTGCCGAGGCCATCCGCCTGCTGATGGACCGCAAGGTCTCCGGCAAGGTCGTCATCACGCCGACGGTTTGAGGAAGACACCATGAGTCAGGCCTTCAATGGCACCACCGAGGTTCGCGACAAGCATCGCTTCGATGTCGACGCGCTGCAGCGCTACATGCAGCAGCACGTCGAGGGTTTTTCCGGCACGCTCGACGTCAGCCAGTTCAAGGGCGGCCAGTCCAACCCGACGTACAAGCTCACCGCCGGCGGCAAGTCCTACGTACTGCGGCGCAAGCCGCCCGGCAAGCTGCTGGCCTCGGCGCACGCGGTCGACCGCGAGTACCAGGTCATCACCGCGCTGGCACAGACCGATGTGCCGGTGGCGAAGACTTACTGCCTGTGCGAGGACGACTCGGTCATCGGCACCGCGTTCTACATCATGGACTGCGTCGAAGGCCGCATCCTGTGGGACCCGACGCTGCCGGAAGTCGACACCGCCACGCGCCGCGCGATGTTCGAGGAGATGAACCACGTCATCGCCGCGCTGCATCAGGTCGACTACGCGGCGATCGGGCTCGCCGACTACGGCAAGCCCGGCAACTACTTCGCGCGCCAGATCGGCCGCTGGTCCAAGCAGTACCGCGCCTCGGAAACGCAGAGCATCGACGCGATGGACCGCCTGATCGCGTGGCTGCCGGAGCACATCCCGCCGGGCGACGAAACCAGCATCGTCCACGGCGACTATCGCCTCGACAACGTGATCTTCCACCCCAGCGAACCGCGCATCCTCGCGGTGCTGGACTGGGAGCTGTCGACGCTGGGGCATCCGCTGGCGGACTTCGCCTACCACTGCATGACCTGGCACATCCCGCAGGGCGTGTTCCGTGGGCTGGGCGGCGCCAAGCTCAAGGACCTCAACATTCCCGAAGAGCCGGAGTACGTGCGCATGTACTGCGAACGCACCGGGCGCGACGGCATCGACCCCGATCACTGGGATTTCTACATGGCCTACAACCTGTTCCGGCTCGCGGCGATCCTGCAAGGCATCGCCGGACGCGTGAAAGACGGCACTGCCGCCAGCGCGCAGGCACAGCAGATGGGCCAGGCGGCGCGACCCTTGGCCGACCTTGCATGGACGCAGGTCGAAAAAATCCTCAAGCGGCGCTGAGCACGCGCGCCGTCACCTACCGGACGAACCCCCATGAGCTTCGAATACTCGCAAAAGACCCTCGACCTGATGGCGCGCCTGAACGCGTTCATGGACGAGCACATCTATCCCAACGAAGGCCGCTTCCTCGCCGAGGTGGCCGAGGGCGACCGCTGGCAGCCGACGCAGATCATCGAGACGATGAAGGACAAGGCCAAGGCCGCCGGCTTGTGGAATCTGTTTCTGCCGGAGTCCGAACACGGCGCCGGCCTGACCAATCTGGAATACGCGCCGCTGTGCGAGATCATGGGCCGCGTGCTGTGGGCGCCGGAAGTGTTCAACTGCTCCGCACCGGACACCGGCAACATGGAAGTGCTGGCGCGCTACGGCACCGAGGCGCAGAAGGAGAAATGGCTCAAGCCGCTGCTCAACGGCGAGATCCGTTCGTGCTTCGCGATGACCGAACCGGAGGTCGCCTCGTCCGACGCCACCAACATCGCCAGCTCGATCGTGCGCGACGGTGACGAGTACGTCATCAACGGCCGCAAATGGTGGTCGTCCGGCGCCAACGATCCGCGCTGCAAGATCTTCATCTTCATGGGCAAGACCGACCCGGACAATCCGAGCCGGCACAGCCAGCAGTCGATGATCCTGGTCCCGCGCGACACCCCCGGAGTGACAGTGCTGCGCCACTTGCCGGTGTTCGGCTACGACGACGCACCACACGGCCACGCCGAGATCGTGTTCGACAACGCCCGCGTGCCGGTGACCAACATGCTGCTCGGCGAAGGCCGCGGCTTCGAGATCGCGCAGGGCCGCCTCGGCCCCGGCCGCATCCATCACTGCATGCGCCTGATCGGCCTCGCCGAACGCGCGCTGGAAAAGATGTGCAAGCGGACGCTGTCGCGCGTCGCCTTCGGCAAGCCGGTCGCCGCGCAGACGGTCACGCTGGAGCGCATCGCCGAATCGCGCATCCTGATCGACCAGGCGCGCCTGCTGACCCTGAAGGCCGCGTTCATGATGGACACCGTCGGCAACAAGATCGCCGCCAAGGAAATCGCGATGATCAAGGTCGCCGCGCCGAACATGGCCTGCCAGGTCATCGACTGGGCGATCCAGGCCCACGGCGGCGGCGGCGTCACCGACGACTTCGGCCTGTCCTACGCCTACGCCCAGGCGCGCACCCTGCGCCTCGCCGACGGCCCGGACGAAGTGCATCGCAACGCCATCGGCAAGATGGAACTGTCCAAGTACGTCGCCCGCGATCAGCTGCAGGCCTACGTCGCCAGCAGCCGCGTCTCACGCTCATAAGGAACCGCCATGACTTCCAGCAATCGACAGTTCCAGCTCGCCCGCCGCCCGGTCGGCATGGTCTCGCGCGAGGATTTCCGCTACGTCGAAGCGCCGGTGCCGACACCGGGCGACGGCGAGTTTCTGGTGCGCAACGAGTACCTGTCGCTGGACCCGGCGATGCGCGGCTGGATGAACGAAGGCAAGTCCTATGTGCCGCCGGTCGGCATCGACGAGGTCATGCGCGCCGGCGCGGTCGGTGAGGTCATCGCCTCCAATCATCCGAAGTTCGCCGTCGGCCAGAAGGTCGTCGGCATGTTCGGCGTGCAGGACTACGCCGTGTCTGACGGCAAGGGCGCCCACGCAGTCGATCCCAAGCTCGCGCCGCTGCCGGTCTACCTCGGCACCCTGGGCATGCCCGGCATGACCGCCTACTTCGGCCTGCTGGAAGTCGGCAAGCCGCAGCCCGGCGATACCGTCGTCGTCTCCGGCGCCGCCGGTGCGGTCGGCCAGATCGTCGGCCAGATCGCCAAGCTCAAGGGCTGTCGTGTGGTCGGCATCGCCGGCGGTGCGGACAAGTGCCGCTACGTGGTCGAAGAACTCGGCTTCGACGCCTGCATCGACTACAAGCAGGACGACCTCAAGAAGGCGCTGAAGCAGCACTGCCCGAAAGGCGTCAACGTCTACTTCGACAACGTCGGCGGCGACATCCTCGACGCGGTGCTGACGCAACTGGCGATGCACGCGCGCATCGTCATCTGCGGCGCCATCTCGCAGTACAACAACACCACGCCAGTCAAAGGACCAAGCAACTACCTGTCACTGCTGGTCAACCGCGCGACGATGCAAGGCATGGTCGTGTTCGATTGGGCCGACCGCTATGGCGAAGCCATGCGCGAGATGGGCGGCTGGCTCGCAAGCGGCAAGCTGAAGACGCGCGAGGACATCGCCGAAGGGCTGGAGCATTTTCCTGAAACCCTGCAGCGGCTGTTCAAGGGTGAGAACACCGGCAAGCTCGTGCTCAAGATCTGAGCAACGCACACGCCGGCATTCCAGTCGGCGCCATGCCATACGGACAACATCAGGCCCCGACTCTGGCGAGTCCGGGCCTGATCGTATTTGGCATCATGTAGAACCGTCGCAACGCTTGACTCGAACTACGACTGACAAAGAAGTGCCAGTTCCAGTCAGTGGCGAATGTCTGCAATCGGGCGTCTCAAGTGACCTGTAATGCACTGCCCGTCGGTGCCGGTGCAGTCCATTCGCGGCAGATGCGCACCGTCTGATCCTTTGCCAGCGGTTCTCCTGTGAGGCCACAGCGCGAGCCACGTGCTTCGGAGAGAAAGTGCGTGCACTGCCGGCAAATTCCGAAGGCTCGCTGGTTGTTCTGCCGCTGCAGCGTCGTCAGCAACTTGCACAAGGCGGCATCGAGAGCGTTCCGATCGACACTCTCGAATGACGGGAAAGCTGCCTCCAGACGCCGCGTCCAGCTATCCCTCAGGATCGCGCGTCCGGCCGCTGTCAGCCGCAAATGCACCCGCTTCCCGTGGCGTGCGTCTGGCTCCTTGATCAACAACCCGTTGCGCTCAAGCAGGGCAAGGGTCTGCGAAACCGTGCCCCGTGTGATGCCGAAGTACTCCGACACCGCGATTGGAATATCGCTGTATCGGTTCGCCTGAGACAAGTACTCCAAGACCTGGATGTGAATGGGCAGCAGGCCGTGGCGAGCTGCGTCCTCGCGCAGGCTTTGATGAACCAGCGCGCCCAGACGCTCAAGTAGAAAGGGGGTCGAGCTCATATCGTCAATGTATCGTCACGAAGCATGTCTTGACAACCGGCGATCCGGCCCGGATAGTGTCATTGTGTATCGAGTCGATACATATAGACACAGGAGCAAGCGATGACCAAAGCCATCTTTTTCCACGCGGGATGTCCCGTGTGCGTCTCCGCCGAACAGCAGTTTGCCAAGGCACTCGACCCGTCCCGCTATGACGTCGAGATCGTTCACCTGGGCGAGCAGCGCTCGCGCCTGGCCGAAGCCGAGGCCGCCGGTGTGAAGTCCGTACCCGCGATGGTCATCGCCGGCGCGACGTTTCACATCAACTTCGGCGCCGCGCTGGCTGATCTGAAGTAAGGAATCGGACGGGCGTGGCGGCCGCTACGCACGACCCGGACAACTCAGGCTATCCCTAGGAGATGTTTTCATGAGACTTCTTCTCGCTGCAGTATTTCTCACATCCGCCGCTCCGACGCTGGCTGGCGATGCTGCCGTTCCCTACCCGGACAATTACCGTAACTGGCACCACGTGAAGAGCATGGTGATCGAAGAGGGACATCCGCTTTTCGGCGCGTTCGGCGGAATTCATCACATCTACGCGAACCCGAAGGCGCTGGAGGGGTACAAGACGGGCAAGTTTGGCGACGGCTCGGTCATTGTCTTCGACCTCCTGGAAGCCAACCGTAGCGATAACGCTCTCAACGAGGGCGCTCGCAAGGTTGCGGGCGTGATGCACAAGGACGCCAAGAAGTACGCGGCGACCGGCGGTTGGGGTTTTGAGGGGTTCGGCGCCGGCGCGCGGGACAAGCGCGTCGTCGGGTCCGATGCAGCGACCGCATGTTTCGGCTGCCATGCGCCGCAGAAGGACAGTGATTTTGTATTCAGCAGTCTGCGGGATTAGGACGCAATGGCAACGGATTTTCCTCTGGCTCCTGCCTGGCAGGTGGACCAGTGGTTGAACTCGAACCGTCCCCTCGACCTGGCCGCCTTGCGCGGCCGGGTCGTGGTCCTGCACGCGTTTCAAATGCTGTGCCCGGGCTGCGTCTCACATGGCGTTCCGCAGGCCGAGCGCGTGCATCGCCTATTTGCCGCTGACGGCGTAGCGGTGGTTGGTCTGCACGCGGTTTTCGAGCACCACGCCGCGATGACGCCGCTCTCGCTCGCCGCCTTCCTCTACGAGTATCGAATCACACATCCGATCGGCGTGGATATGCATGAGGCGAGCGACCCAGTTCCGCTCACCATGCGTGCCTATGCCCTTCAGGGCACGCCGTCGATCATGCTGATCGATCGCCAGGGTCGGCTACGCCTGCGGGAGTTTGGGCGGATCGACGACCTCACTCTTGGGCGCAAAGTGATGCGACTGGCAGCTGAGGTCGCGCCATCACTGGCTCTTTCCAAATCTGATTCTCCGAGCCAAGGGGAGTGCAGCGAAGACAGATGCGAAGTGGCGGGGGATTCGCTGGCAGATCCCTCGACATAGGACCTTGCCGATCTGGACGCCGTTCGCAAGCGACCGACGCGCGTGATCGGGCGCCCCGATTAGCCGTACGTAAGCCTGCTTCGGGCTGCCAGTCATCAGTGGGCCGATCCTCCCGCGAAAGTCACGCCACCCCGACCCTTGGGGCCCCTCTCATCATTTCGACTTGAAGCCGAAGCGACAGACCCGCCCGCCGCGAAGCATGCACTCCCGATGTTCCACTGCCCGGCCCACCGTTGCTTCCAGGAACGCTAGGTCGAACTGGCACACTGCTGGATATTTCGCAGCGAGTTCATGGAACACGCAGTTGCGCGCGACGATCTCTTCGCCACGCTTGTCGCTCACGCTCAAGCTGGCCTCGTAACCCAGATCCTTCATCGCGGCCGCAGTCTGGCTCACGGATGCTTTCGGGCTCCTAGCCGGCACAAGCCGCCGACCGGCTTCGGTGCCCATCCCGTGCATGACCTTGTCCAGCGCACCGTAGCCAAGGGTGCGTTCGACTGCGGCGATCAGGCTCTCGGCGATTTCGCGATAGCGCCGTGGAAAGGTTTCGCGTCCTGCCGAGGTGAGGACGAAGAGATGCTCGGGTCGTCCGCCCGTACGTTGCTGCCCCAGGCGCTTGACCGCTCCATCGCGCTGCAGGGCGATCAGGTGCGTGCGCACCGCGTTGTGGGTGATGCCGAGTTCGCGGGTCAGATGCTCGACCGATACGCCGCCCGGCGTGTGCAGCAGAACCTCCAGCAAGCGGCGCTGGGTTGGTCCGTATCGCTCCAGACGCGAGGCCTCGTACATGGCAGCTATGTCGATCCGGTGATCAGCGCGTACGCCGCATGATTGTGGATGGATTCGTGGTTCTCTGTCTCCACGTGCAGCATCGTAGGCTGCAGTTCCCTTGAGATCGCTGCATGCAGGTCGCGCACGAGATCCTCAGCGAACTTGGGATTCTCGTACGCAGTTTCGGTGACATACCGCTCGTCCTCCCGCTTGAGCACCGCATAGACCGGGCACGACGCCGCACGCTCCGCCAGCGCGACCAATTCGTTGATGCCGATCGGGCGACGGCTCCGGAGCATGACCGAGACCGTCGATCGCTGATTGTGTGCGCCGTATCGCGAGATGGCCTTGGAGCACGGGCACAGTGTCGTGACCGGGATCCGCACGGACATCTGCCGCGACGGCCGGCGCTCCCACGGTTCGAGTTGGATGTCGTACGAAACCTCGAGATCGAGCAGCGAGCCGTAGCCGGAGACGGGCGCCTTCTTCTCGACGAACCACGGAAAGCGAAGGGCGAGCGTTCCGCCGCGCGCATCCAGGCGCTTGAGGATCGCCTTGAGGCTGGATTCCAGATCGGCCGTGCGAATCCGCGGCGCCAGTTCGTGCGCGCACTGCACGAGTCGCGACATATGCGTGCCGCGCTGCGAAGCCACCACGCGCACGCCCAGATCGAAGGTACAGACGCTGTCATGGCTGGATTCATCGACGTCCGTGATTGTGCATGGCAGCCGCAGGCCGCGGATGCCGGCGCGGGTAACCGCTAGGCCACGCCGATCGCGGGCGGATTGCGTGTCCGGGAGTGCGGGCTCGATCGCGTGCGCCCGTTCCATTATGTCCATATCTTTGATGTCCTCTTCGATTCTACCTACGGCGTCGGCGCATTGGATCGCCGGCAAGTGCGCGGTCCCTGCGCCGCCGTTCTCAGGAAGGCGATCAGATCGACGCGTTCCGTCGCGAGCGGCGCCAACTGGACGACCATCGCATTTCCGGGAACCAGCGCGTTGGGGTCGGCCAGCCAGCGGTCGAGCATCGCGTCGTTCCAGACAATCCCGGAAACCCTCAGTGCCTCGGAGTAGGCGTATCCCGGTTGCGTTCCGGCCCGGCATCCGAAGAGCCCCTGATGACGAGGGCCAGGCCCGTTCTCGGCGATGGTGTGGCAGCCCCCGCAGCGCGCGTCGTACAGCGCTTTGCCGCGCGCGGGATCTGCGCCGGGGGCCGCCGTGACGCACGCAAGAGCGATCACGGCGGCCAGCAACGACAACCGCATGGGCTCAGGCTCCGAAGCTCAGCGTGTTCTGCGGCAGTGGTTGCCCGAGCGACTGCGACAGCACCGTGTAGTGCAGCGTCTCGTCGGCGATCAGGCGACCCGCCACCTTGGATAGCGAGCGATCGGCGAAGCTCGGCATCACGCCCAGGTAGGCATTGATGGCGCCGAGCTCCAGTCGCTGTGCGAGCCGCAGGATATCCTCGGCGGTGGCGATGGATCCGATGTCCAGCTTCGAGCTGGCCTTGTACTCGGCGAGGCTCCGGGGCTGGACCGGCGTGCCACCCAGCTTTTCGATTGCGCCGGCGAGTACCTCGCGGTGGCCCTCGTGATGGCCCTTGAACAGCACCGCCACCGAGAGCAGTGGCTTGCTCAGCAGACCGGTTCCGGCGCCGATCTCGTACGCAGCGATGCCCTCGTGCTCGAGGCCGAGCGCAACGTTGAGGATGGCGACATCGCTGCCGGTCTGCTCGTCGCGCGGCGTCGCCGCAAGGCTGCGCAGCGAGACGCCACTCAGTAGCGCCATTGCCGTCGTGGACAGCATCGCCGTGCGCGCGAGCAGCGCGCGCCGCTGAGGGCTCGCAATCAGCGCGTGATCAGTGTTTGCTTCTGTCATTGCAGTCTCCGTCTGTGGGAATGCCCAAAGCTGTTAGGCACTTGCAGGTTAGAAACCGCTTATCACCGTCACAACTGTGTAAAGTGTGTTAAGTCACTTCTGGCACGAGAGACCCGTGAGCAACAGCCGCGCGCTGTCGTTGGGCCGGCGGCCAACATCCGCTTCGTGGCAACTAGGAGGGTGGATTCACCGTCACCTTCGGGCTGATCGCGGCCGTTCGCAGTGGCTACAAAAGACACTTTGGATCGTGCCTTGCAGTTTCTCCCCAACCACCCGCTTGGCTTAAAAATCAAACCACTGCCCGCCTGATCTCGCACCACCTGCGTCAATCCATTGCAACCATTTGATGGTGCAGCCCTGCGAATCCTGCCGCTATTTGGCACCGACACATTCGGCACATCCCCCTGCGCTGACGCATAGCCGCCGGCAATCAGCTCCCATCCGATACCGAAGCCCACCGCCCCTGAGTACAACACTCCTGCGTACAATCCGGACATAACCAGCGGACACACCTGTGGGTGCGTCACGCCATACGAGGAGAAAGGCGCATGCTGCAGAACAGCCGGACACCGGCGTCGCTGGCGTACCCATGGTTCGTGGTTGTGATCCTGATGATCACCTACGTCATTTCGTTCGTGGATCGCCAGATTCTCAATCTGCTGGTCGGGCCGATCCGCCGCGACCTCGGCATCAGCGACACGCAGATGAGCCTGCTGATGGGCTTTTCGTTTGCGCTGTTCTACACGATCCTCGGCATTCCGCTGGCGCGCATCGCGGACAGCAAGAGCCGCCGCGGCCTGATCGTCGCGGGCATTCTGGTCTGGAGCGCGATGACGGCGATGTGCGGCATCGCGCGGCACTACTGGCAGTTGCTGATGTTCCGCATCGGTGTCGGCGTCGGCGAGGCCGCGCTGTCACCGGCCGCGTATTCGATGATCGCGGACTACTTCCCGCCGGAACGCCGGTCGAGCGCGATGAGCGTGTACTCAATGGGTATCTTCCTGGGCTCGGGCATCGCCTTTCTGGTCGGCGGGCTGGTCGTGCAGTACGCGGCCGCGCAGGGCGCCGTGAGCGTGCCGGTGATTGGCGACGTGCATCCGTGGCAGCTCGTATTCCTGATCCTCGGCGCGACCGGCATCGTCTTCAGTCTTGCGTTCTTCCTTGTCCGCGAGCCGGCGCGCCACGGCACGGTCGCGGGTCAGGACAGCCTGCCGCTGTCGGAAGTCGCCGGCTATCTGTGGGCCAACCGCCGCGCCGTGCTCAATCACAACATCGGCTTCGCGCTGCTGGCGATGTGCTCCTACGGCACCACCGCGTGGATACCGACCTACTTTGTGCGCACGCATGGCTGGACGGCGCCGCAGATCGGCATCGTCTTCGGCCTGATCGTGATGGTGTTCGCCTCGGCCGGCATCATCCTCGGCGGGCGTCTGGCGGACCGCTGGATTCGCCAGGGCAAGACCGACGCGGCGCTGCGCATCGGCGTGCTGGCCGCCGTCGTGTCCATCGGCGGCGGCGCGCTGTATCTGATCGCGCCCACCGGTACATTGGCCGCCATTGCACTGGTGCCGCCGGTGTTCGCGCTGGCAATGCCCTTCGGCGCGGCGCCGGCGGCGCTGCAGGAGATCGTCCCCAACCGCATGCGCGGACAGACCACGGCGGTCTACCTGTTCATGACCAACATGATCGGGCTGGGGCTCGGCCCGACCGCCATCGCGCTGTTTACCGACTACCTGTTCGCGGACGATTACGCGCTGCGCTGGTCGATGCTGATCGTCGGCAGCCTGGCGAGCCTCGCCTCGCTCCTGTTCCTGACCGCCGGCATGAAGCCCTACAGCCAGATGCTGGAACGCCTGCGCGCGGCGCCCGCCGTCTGATACTCAAACCTGGGCTTGGGTAGCTTCCCGCTTTCAAGCTAGGGGCAGCCTGTGTAGCCTGCTGCTCCCATCGAACGCATCCGGAGCCGCCATGCGCCCTCTCCTCGTCGCCGCACTCGCCACGTCCGCCCTGGCGTTGAGCGCATGCAACTCCCGCGACAAGGCCGACTCCAATGCGCAGACGGCCCAGCCGCCCGCGACGGAAGCGACCCCGGCTGCGGCGCCGAACTATGCGCAGCAGCATGCCGGCGACTACGCCACCGTACAGCTCACCGCGAAGCTCGACGGTCTCAGCGACAACCAACGCAAGATGCTGCCGTTGCTGATCCAAGCGGCGCAGACGATGGACGAGATCTTCTGGCTGCAGGCCTGGGGTGAGCGCGATGCGCTGCTGGGCACGATCAAGGACCCTGCGCTGCGCGAACTGGCCGACATCAACTACGGCCCCTGGGACCGCCTGAACGAGGATCACCCGTTCATCGACGGCGTCGGCCCGCGCCCGCCCGCGGCGCAGCTGTATCCGCAGGACATGAGCAAGGCCGAGTTCGAAGCCGCCGATCTGGCGGACAAGACCGGGCTGTACACGCTGCTGCGGCGTGACGCCGACGGCAAGCTGATCACCGTGCCGTACCACGAGGCCTACGCCGCACCGATCAAGCAGGCGGCCGATCTGCTGCGGCAGGCCGCGGCGCTGGCTGAGGACGCCGGCTTCAAGCGCTATCTGGAACTGCGCGCCGACGCGTTGCTGTCGGACGACTATCGCCCCAGCGACATGGCGTGGATGGACATGAAGACCAATCGCCTGGATCTGGTGATCGGCCCGATCGAAACCTACGAGGACCAGCTCTACGGCTACAAGGCCGCGTACGAAGCCTATGTGCTGGTCAAGGACGTGGCCTGGAGCGAGCGCCTGGCCCGCTTTGCGCAGTACCTGCCGGAACTGCAGCGCGGCTTGCCGGTGCCGGACGCCTACAAGCAGGAAACGCCGGGCAGCGACGCCGATCTGAATGCCTACGAAGCGGTCTACTACGCCGGCGATGCCAACGTCGGCGCCAAGACCATCGCCATCAATCTGCCGAACGACGAAGTGGTGCAGCTCGAAAAGGGCTCGCGCCGGCTGCAGCTGGAAAACGTGATGCAGGCCAAGTTCGACCGCATCCTGATGCCGATCGCGCGCGAACTGATCGCCGACGATCAGCTCAAGCATCTGAGCTTCGACGCCTTCTTCCAGAACACGATGTTCCACGAAGTCGCGCATGGTCTGGGCATCAAGAACACGCTCAACGACCGCGGCACCGTGCGCGAGGCGCTGAAGGAATACGCGTCCAGCTTCGAGGAAGGCAAGGCCGACATTCTCGGCTTGTACATGGTGACCAAGCTCGCGCAGAAGGGCGAACTGGACGCCGACAAGCTGATGGACAACTACGTCACCTTCATGGCCGGCATCTTCCGCTCGGTGCGCTTCGGCGCCAGCGACGCCCACGGCAAGGCCAACATGCTGCGCTTCAACTTCTTCCGCGAGCATGGCGCCTTCGAGCGCGATGCCGAGACCGGCCGCTACCGTGTCAACTTCGAGAAGATGCAGCTGGCGATGAAGGATCTGTCCGCCAGGCTGCTGACGATCCAGGGCGACGGCGACTTCGACGCCGCCAAGCAGATGACCGACACGCTCGGCATCGTGGATGACTCACTGGCCGGCGATCTGAAGCGCCTCAGTCAGGCGAAGATTCCGGTCGACATCCGCTTCGAGCAGGGCGCGTCCGTTCTCGGACTGTAGAACGCCCCACCGCGCATGAATCAACGGGCGGGACTTACGCGAGTCCCGCCCGTTTTCGTTTCAACCGCCGCTCGAAGGACGACCCGGCACCATGCAGGCGGCAAATGGTTCATGCCCGCACTGGCAAACCGGTGTCGCGCTACCGGGGCAACTGACTGCGTGCGAACGACCGGCGCAGTCGATGCTGCAGCTGCTGCCTGCAGACTGCGGAGCGCCCGCGCCGCCATAGCCGCCAAAGCCCTGGTAGACCCCGCCCGGCCCGACTGACTGCTGTGGGCCGGAACTGCCGACGCCCTGCTTGACCCCGCCGGGGCCGACACTCTGATGAAACGGACCTGCATGCTGCTCGACACCATACGGACCCACGCTCTGCGAAACGCCTGCACAACCTGCGATCATGACCAGCGCTGTTAGCGCCAGGATTGTTGATTTCATCGTTTGACCTCCCCTGTTGTCACCAAATCGTGCCGTTGGCGCATCCGCCGTGCAAGACCCAGCCTTGGAAGGGCATGGCGTCGAGCGCGTGGCATCCGCACGCCGTCAGGCTGGGGGTTGCCCCGGTACCCGCCCCCCGTTTCTCCGTGTAGGCTCGGGACAGCCGCCAGACTTTCGGGACCCGCGTGAGCGAAGTTCATCCTGGGCGGTGGCACATGGCTCTGGAGCGGAGATGCCGCGACGGGCCCACAGACCTACCCATGACTTCAGCCTTGCGATGACCGACCCGAAAACGAATCTGCCCGCCGACGGCGCGCAGCCGGCGTCAGCGCGCGGTGCCTCACCGGAAGACCCCATGCACACCTCTCTGAAGATGGCCGTTGCCGGCAGCGTTCTGCTCAGCGCCTGCGCTCAGCTCCCAAGCCAGACCGGCAACAGCGCTGGCGACAATCCGTTCTTCGAAGCCAGCACGCTGCCGTATCAGCTGCCGCCGTTCGACCGCATTCAGGACGCGCACTACGCACCAGCGTTCGAGGCCGGCATGGCCGAACAGCTGCGCGAGATTGATGCCATCGCCGCCAGTCCGGACGCGCCGAGCTTCGACAATACGATCCTCGCGATGGAACGATCGGGCCGCCTGCTGGAGCGCGTGCAACTGGTGTTCTTCAATCTGTCCTCGTCGCACACCAATCCGCAGATCCAGGCGCTGGAAGCGGAGCTGGCGCCGAAGCTGTCCGCGCATTCGGACACGATCTATCTGAACGCGGCGCTGTATGCGCGCGTAACCAAACTGTACGAGGCCCGCGACACCCTGGGGCTGGATGCCGAATCGCTGCGCCTGCTCGAGCGCTATCACCGCGACTTCGTGCGCGCCGGCGCCCAGCTCGGCGAGGATGACAAGACCCGCCTGCGCGCGATCAACGAAAAGCTGTCGTCGCTGACCACGCAGTTCGAACAGAACCTGCTGAAGGAAACCAACGCCAAGGCCGTGATCGTCAAGGACAAGGCGGAACTGGCCGGACTGTCGGACGACGACATTGCCGCCGCCGCTGCCGCCGCCAAGGCCCGCGATCTCGAAGGCCAGTATGTGCTGCCGCTGCAGAACACCACCGGTCAGCCGCCGCTGACCAACCTGCAGAACCGCGCGCTGCGCGAGCGCATCTTCAAGACCTCGATCGGCCGCGGCAACAGCGGCGGCGAGTTCGACAATCGCGAGATCACCACCGAGATCGCGCGTCTGCGTGCAGAACGGGCGCAGCTGCTCGGCTACCCGACCCATGCGGCGTATCGTCTGGAGACGCAGACCGCCAAGACGCCGGAAGCCGCGGTGGCGATGCTTGAGAAGCTGGCACCCGCCGCCGTTGCCAATGCGCACGTCGAAGCCGCTGACATGCAGAAGCTGATCGATCAGGAGAAAGGCGGATTCAAGCTGCAGCCCTGGGACTGGGCGTACTACGCGGAGAAGGTTCGCAAAGCGCGCTACGAATTCGACGAGTCGCAGATGCGCCCCTATCTGGAACTCAACCATGTACTGCAGGACGGCGTGTTCTATGCCGCGAACCGGCTGTACGGTCTGACGTTCAAGGAGCGTCACGATCTGCCGGTCTATCAGGCCGACGTGCGCGTGTTCGAGGTGTTCAATGCCGATGGCTCGCCGCTGGGCCTGTTCCTGACCGACGTCTACGCGCGCGACAGCAAGCGCGGCGGCGCCTGGATGAACGAGTTCGTGCCGCAGTCCGGTCTGTTCGGCGCGGTGCCGGTTGTCGTCAACAACCTCAACATCCCGAAGCCGCCGGAAGGCGAGCCAACACTGATGACCTTCGATGAGGTCACGACGATGTTCCACGAGTTCGGCCATGCACTGCACGGGCTGTTCTCGAACGTGAAGTACCCGACCTTCGCCGGCACCAACGTGCCGCGTGACTTCGTCGAATATCCGTCCCAGGTCAACGAGATGTGGGCGACCTGGCCGGAAGTGCTGAAGAACTACGCACGCCACTACCAGACCGGCGAGGCCATGCCGCAGGAACTGGTCGACAAGGTGCTGGCCACGCAGAAGTTCAACCAGGGCTTCGCGACCACCGAATATCTCGCCGCCGCGCTGCTCGACATGGCCTGGCATCGCATCACGCCGGAGCAGGCGCCCGCCGCCGCCAAGGTCATGGACTTTGAAGCCGCCGCGCTGAAGAAGGCCGGCGTCGACTTCGCGCCGGTGCCGCCGCGCTATCGCAGCACCTACTTCGCCCACGTGTTCTCCGGCGGCTACTCGGCCGGCTACTACGCCTACATCTGGAGCGAAGTGCTCGACGCCGACACGGTCGAATGGTTCAAGCTGCATGGCGGTCTGGAGCGCGCCAACGGCGACTGGTTCCGTGCCAAGCTGCTGTCACGCGGCGAAAGCGTGGACCCGATGGAACTGTTCCGCGACTTCCGTGGCGCCGAACCGTCGATCGAACCCCTGCTCGAACGCCGCGGCCTGAAACTCGACAGCACGCATTGATGTCCACCCGGCACCGGCGGTGCTGCGAATGCCTCCGGTGTCTGGCTCACAGGGAGCACTGAAATGCATCCGAACGCACAGCTGATCGACACGTTCTATCGGGCCTTCGTGCGTCTGGACGCCGATGCGATGGCCGCCTGCTACGCGGAAAACGCGTGCTTCGACGACCCCGTGTTCACACTCGACGGAAGCAACGAGATCTCCGGCATGTGGCACATGCTGTGCGATGCCATCACCGCCAACGGCCGCGATGTCTGGCAGCTGCAGTTCCGTGACGTCAGCGCCGACGACCGCGGCGGCCGCGCGCACTGGGAGGCGCATTACCGCTTCAGCGCGACCGGTCGCATGGTGCACAACATCATCGACGCCGAATTCCGCTTCACCGACGGCCTGATCGTCGAGCACCACGATCGCTTCGGTCTGTGGCGCTGGTCGCGCCAGGCACTCGGCCCGGCCGGTGTATTGCTCGGCTGGACCCCGATGCTGCGCGGCAAGGTCCGCGCGCAGGCACGCAGCAATCTGGATCGCTACCTGCTGACCAGCCGCTGAGGGCCTGCACCGTCGTGGCCTTTGGTCGCGCGCCATTCATGTTGGGGGTCGGGCCAAGCGGTGCTACCGTGCGCACTGCGCGCCGGGAGATTCTGGCGCTTTTCGATATCCGATACTCCACGACAGGCGCTCAATCCGACGTCTGCGCGGGGCCTCACCCTTACTCGCATAGGACGTTCCGTGACCCTGGCCACCGTGATTACCGCCGCCGACTTCGGTGCCCTGGTAGAAGCCGCGTTTCACCCGGAGGTCCCCGTGGTCGCGGCGTCCGAGTCCGAACTCGGGGAGCCGCTGGAACACTTCACCACGCCGGCAGAGGTTCGCGCCAAGGCCGCGGCCTGCGCCAAGGCGGGTGTACACAACTATTCGTTTGGCCTGTGGTATCCCTCGATGAAGGGTCACATCTTCGAACGCAAGGTGGCGATTGATCCTCCGCGCGACGGCAAGTCGTTCCGCTACTCACTGAGCGGCTGGGGCATCATTCGCCTGCATCAATATTTCACCTGGCCCAACACGTTGCAGTGCCGGGTGGTCGTCAACTCCGAAGCGCGCGCCCGCTCGCGCGAAGCACGTTATCCCGAGCTTGGCGCCGTATCCGACTGGGACTGGCGCGTGGTCGAGACCTATGCGTTCCGGCTGTCGCGCAGACTCGCTTCGATGGGACACACCGCACCCGTTGTCCAGCAGCTGGAGACCTGAGTCCGAACCGCGCGCGGTGATACGAACCGCGACCGGCTTCAGGTTCGGGTACGCAGGATCACAACCACCGGGACATCACGGTCCGCGGCGGTCGAACTCGACGTTGCGCTGCTTCACAGCGACTCAGTGCGTCACCCGCAGTGGACGGCTCCCTCAGCGTACGATGCGATAGCACGGTACGTACTGGGTGCCCGGCAGCTTCATCCGCTGCTGCGCAACGAAGGCGGTCAGCAAGGCGTCCAGCGGATCCAGGATGTCGGCATCGCCGTCGAGTTCGAACGGGCCCTTGGCTTCAACTTCGCGAATGCCGTCGGCCTTGACGTTGCCGGCGACGATACCGGAGAACGCGCGGCGCAGATGACCTGCGAGTTCATGCGGCGCCTGATCACGATGCAGGTCGAGCGCTCGCATGGCGTCGTGGGTCGGCACGAACGGGCGTTGGAACGCTGGCGCAATCTTCAACAGCCAGTTGAAGTAGAACGCGTCATCGTGCTCCGCGCGGAAGTCGCGCACGCGCTGGATCCCGGCGTGCATCTCGCGAGCCACACGCGCCGGATCATCGACGATGATCTGGTACAGCTGGCGCGCAGGCTCGCCCAGCGTCGCGCCAATGAAGGCGTCGATCTGGCGGAAATACTCGGCCGCAGAGGCCGGACCGGTGAAGATCAGCGGAAACGGCAGGCCGGCGTTGTCCGGATGCAGCAGGATGCCGAGCAGATACAGGATTTCCTCGGCCGTCCCCGCGCCCCCCGGCAGTACGACGATGCCGTGCGCGGTGCGCACAAAGGCCTCAAGCCGCTTCTCGATATCGGGCAGGATCACCAGCGAATTGACGATGGGGTTCGGCGCTTCGGCGGCGATGATGCCGGGCTCGGTGATGCCCAGATACTGGCCACCGACGATGCGCTGCTTGGCGTGCGCCACGGCCGCGCCCTTCATCGGGCCTTTCATTGCCCCCGGGCCGCAACCCGTGCCGATATCGATTCCCCGCAGGCCAAGCTGATAGCCCACGACCTTGCTGTAGTCATACTCGTGGCGCGAGATCGAATGCCCGCCCCAGCACACCACCAGTCGCGGTTCCAGGTTCTGGCGCAATACTCCGGCGTTGCGCAGGATGTGGAATACGGCGTCGGTGGTGCCATCGGCGCTGTCGAGGTCGAAATTCGGGTTGTTCAGCACGTCGTTGCCGACGAACAGCAGATCCCGCAGGACCGAAAACAGATGTTCGCTGATGCCGCGGATCATCTTGCCGTCGACGAAGGCTTCGGCTGGCGCACTGCGCAGCGCCAGCTTGATGCCGCGCTCTTCCGGCACCACGCGAATCTCAAAATCCGGATAGCGCTGCAGCAGCTCGCGGCCGTCGTCGATCGGGCTGCCGCAGTTGAGGACTGCGAGCGCGCACTGCCGGAACAGGTGATACAGCCCGCCATGACTGGCATCCAGCAATTTGGCGGCTTCGCTGCGCGACAGCACGGCAAGGCTGCCTTCCGGCGAAATCACCGCATCGACGACTTGATAGCTCATGGCTTCCGATAGTTCGCGCTCTGCGCAGAGCGCCAGATGATACGGCGACTGGAGCGATCACGGGCACGCTGACGGTGATCAGTTCGGGCGCACGCAGATGGTGCTAGTCTGCGCACCCCTCAATGCCATGGATGCGACGATTGCCATGAATGACCTGCAAGAAACCATTGCCGAACTGGTCGGTGAAGGCGCCGCCATCCGCGTGGCCGTTGCCGCCCTGATCCGCACTTCACCCCATGCCGAGCAGATCGCCGATCTGTTCGAGATGTTCGACGCGCAGACCGTTGAAGTCCTGAAACAGGTTGCGGTCAAGAATCCTGACTTCGGCAAGATCGTGATGGAAGCCTATACCGAAGTGTTGACCGATCTGGCCGCGCAGATGGGGCCGCTGGAATAGTCCGTTCCGCACTGAATCGCTCCCGGCTCAGCCGGGAGCGACGCCCTGTGTCTTCAGCGCTTCCAGCGCATCCAGATCCAGCGCACCGGCATAGCGCTTGAGTGCGTCCATTCCGATATCCTGACCCTCGAGCACCACGGTGAACCGTTCGCCCAGCAGCAGGCTGTAGGTGCCGGACCGGGTATCGGCGTGCCACTGCTCGCGCACTGAACGCTCGCCCTCGCGATAGACGCGTTCGTAACCGGTATCCGATTCGCTGTCGATGGCCTGGATCGCCCAGCCCGCCAGTGCCGCCAGCGCCTTGGCGCCCCCGGTATCGGTGATCTGCAGATCCAGTGAGCGCTTGGCGTCGGCATCGGCGTAGCGCGCTTCGGCCGTCGCAGTCTGCACGCCGAGCACCACGCTGCGCTTGACCGAATAGCTGATCCGCTTCAAGTCACCCAGCGTCTCCGGCACAAACGGCTTGAGCTGTTCCGTGCTCAGCGCTTCGACTGCCTGCCCACCCAGCAGCGCGGTCATCATCTCCCCCGTCGCTTTCTGCCGCGCGGCGCTGTCGCCGCTTTCTTGCGCAGCCTCGAGCTGCTTGCCCGCCGCTTCGACTTTCTTCGACCAGGCATCGATACGGTCGGCATCGATCTTCAGGGTCTTGCCGCCGGCACTGATCTCGACATTGCCACCGCGATGATGTGCGGGCATGTGGATGCCACTGAGTCGAGCCACAACCGAACCCAGAACCAGCGACAGGATCACCGCGCACAGCACCGTCACCGCGGTATACGGCAGCGCCCGTTCGGGGGCGCAGCCCATCACCTTCGGCAGTCCGAGATACAGCAGATAGATCGCATACAGACCGCCGCAGAGCGCCAGCAATGCGCCCAGCCAGGGCACCAGCACCAGCGCACCGCCGATCCAGCTGGCCGTCGATGCATAGGCGGTGGTCTTCAGCGCCTGGGTCATGTCCTTCTGCGCACCGAAGCTGGGTGCCAGCGCATTCACCAGCAAGGCCAGCAGGTAAACCACGACCAGGCCGACGCCGTACTGCAGTACCGCATTGATCAGCCCGGAACCAAAGCCGATGCGTACCGAGCCGAACATCGGCATGCCGATGCCGAACACGCTGATCTTCAGGAAGCCGGCAATCGCCGGCAATGCGGCGAGCCACAGGATGTAGCGCCGGTACAGTCCGGCGACGGTATCGGGCTCGGCTGCAATCACCGACCATTCGGCCGCAGGATTCAGCAGTACTTCGCGCACACGCGCCAGGACTCGATCACGTTCCATCGTTCGGCTCCAGAACCTGCAGGACTCCACCCGCTGAGCGACGCACAGCAACAGACTGTGTCGTCAGCGGACCGCCGTCCCCAGCTTAGTCGTGCCGCGTGTCGCGCTCAATGCAGTCCGTCACATTCAGGCGGCGAGGTGCTGCCCGAAGCGATCGAGGTGAAAATCGGCGTCGCCGAACAGCATCGAGATCATCGTCAGGCGCTTGAAGTAGTGACTGACCGCGAGTTCGTCGGTGACCCCGATGCCGCCGTGCAACTGCACCGCCTGCTGTCCGACAAAGTGTGCGCTCTGCGACACCAGCACCTTGGCCGCCGAAACCGCCTGCCGTCGCTCGCCGGAGGGCGCTTCCAGCTTGGCTGCGGCCAGATAGGCCATCGAGCGCGCCTGTTCAGCATGCAGGTACATGTCGACGGCACGATGCTGCAGCGCCTGGAAGGTGCCGATCGGCACGCCGAACTGCTTGCGCGTCTTCAGATAGCCGACAGTCGCTTCGATCGTCGCCGTCATGTTGCCGACCGCCTCGGCACACAGTGCAGCAATGCCGCGATCCAGTGCCTTCTCGATCACCGCCAGCGCTTCATGTTCCGTGCCGATGAGTGCATCCGCGCCGACGCGAACGTTGTTGAAGCGGATGCTGGCGGCGCGCAGGCCGTCCTGGGTCGGATAGCCGAAACGCTCGACGCCCGGCGCTGTCGCATCCACCAGAAACAGCGAGATGCCCTGCGCATCGCGAACGTCGCCCGCGGTTCGTGCCGACACGATCAGCTGGTCCGCCTCGGCGCCATGCAGCACCACAGACTTCTGCCCATCGATACGATAACCGCCGTCGACCGCCTGCGCCGTAGTCGCAATCGTCGACGATGCATAACGCTGGCCGGGCTCGTCATGTGCCAGTGCCAGCAGTCGTTCGCCAGCGGCCACCGCCGGCAGCACTGCCTGGCGTTGCGCCGCACTGCCCGCGTCGATCAGCACGCCAGCCCCGAGCACGACCGTCGCCAGATAAGGCTCGACCACCATGCCGCGTCCCAGTGCTTCCATCACCAGCAAGGTATCGAAGCCGCCACCGCCAAAACCGTCGTAAGCCTCGGGCAGTGCCAGCGCCATCACGCCCATCTCCGCCAGCTGCTGCCACACCTCGCGACTCCATCCGGCGTCGCTGGCGATGATCGCGCGGCGTCGCTCGAAATCGTAGTCCTTGCGCACGAAACGCTGCAGGCTGTCCTGGAACTGGTGCTGCTCTTCGGTAAATGTGAAATCCATGAAGGGTCTGCTCCTCAGAATCCGAGAATCATCTTGGAGATGATGTTCTTCTGGATCTCGTTGGATCCGCCGTAAATCGTCGTTTTCCGCGTGTTGAAATACTGGCCGGCCAGCGGCGCGGCGTAGTCCGGACCGGCCAGCGGTCCGTCGTAGCCGGCATCAAGTGCGGCCTCCTGATACGGCAGCGCATCGCTACCCAGCGCCAGCATCAGCAGCTCGCTCAGCGTCTGCTGAATTTCCGAGCCGCGAATCTTCAGCAGCGAGGCCTCCGGTCCGGGCGCTTTCTTCTCCATCTCGGCCGCGATCACGCGCAGATTGGTGATCTCCAGCGCCATCAACTCGATCTCGACCTGCGCAATGCGATCGCGGAAGCGCAGATCCTCGATCAGCGGGCGGCCGTCGGTTCCGCATTGGCGCGCGGCGATATCCTTCAGGCGTTTGAGCCGGCGCTTGGAGCGCCCGACTTCGGCGATGCCGGTGCGCTCGTGCCCAAGCAGGAACTTGGCGTAGGTCCAGCCCTTGTTCTCTTCGCCAACAAGGTTCTGCACCGGCACTTCAACATTGTCGAACCAGACTTCGTTCACCTCGTGCTCGCCGTCGAGCATGATGATCGGCCGCACCTGGATGCCGGGCGTCTTCATGTCGATCAGCAGGAACGAAATGCCTTCCTGCTTGCGCGCATCCACCGAGGTGCGGACCAGGCAGAAAATCCAGTCGGCGTATTGTCCCAGCGTGGTCCAGGTCTTCTGGCCATTGACAATGTATTTGTCGCCGACGCGCTCGGCGCGCGTCTTCAGCGATGCCAGATCCGAACCCGAGCCCGGCTCCGAGTAGCCCTGACACCACCAGTCCTCACCGGACAGGATGCGCGGCAGGAAGTACTCCTGCTGCGCGCGATTGCCGAATGCCATGATCACCGGTGCGACCATCACCAGACCGAACGGCATCAGCCCCGGCGCACCCGCATCGGCAGCCTCTTCGCTGAAGATGTGCTGCTGCACCGCGGTCCAGCCGGTGCCGCCAAATTCCACCGGCCAGTTCGCGGCAACCCAGCCCTGGCGGTACAGGATCTTGTGCCAGGTCAGGAAATCATCCTTACTCAGTCGCTTGCCGTTCAGTACCTTGTCGCGAATCGCCGTGGGCAGGTTCGCGTCGATGAATGCACGGACATCGGCGCGAAAGCGCTGTTCGTCCGGCGTGAAATTCAGATCCATACCGCACTCCGCATAGGGCGTGGCCATAGCCACCATCTGGGCGTCGAGCTTAGGGGCCTCGGACGCCGTCGACAAATGCAGCTGCCGCATCGGCAGACATTTGCCGCCCTCATGCGTTGCGGTTATTCAAATTACCGAATCGAATGCAGCGAAATGCGCCGATTTCATTTGCCTCCCGCGTCGCTACCGCACTAGGCTCGCAGCCCTTCGACCCGCTTCCAGAGGATGTGCCGACATGCGCGTGAGCCGCTACGACGTTCAGAACCGTACCGCCGTGATCACGATGAACAATCCCCCGGTCAACGGTCTGGGCCAGGATCTGCGCAGCGATCTGATCGAAGGGATCAACCGCGCCATGGCCGACACCGCCATCGACGCGGTGGTATTGATCGGCACACCCCAGGCGTTCTCAGGCGGCGCCGACATCCGCGAGTTCGGCACGCCGAAAATGCTGGCCGAGCCGAACCTGCACACGGTGATCGCCACGATCGAGCGCGCACCCAAACCGGTCGTCGCCGCAATTTCGGGCGCGTGCATGGGCGGCGGCCTCGAACTGGCACTGGGCTGCCATGGCCGCGTTGCGCTCGGCAACGCCATGATTGCGCTGCCCGAGGTGCGTCTGGGACTGTTGCCGGGCGCAGGCGGCACGCAGCGATTGCCGCGTGTCGTCAAAATCGAAACTGCCTTGAACATGATTGTGACCGGCGCCATCGTGCCGGCCCAGCGGATGGCCGGAGGCGCGCTGTTCGATGCGGTCGTCGACAGCGATCTGCTGCAGCATGCACTGACTCGGGCCGCGCAGCTGGCCGCCGGCCCGCGGCCACTGCCCCGGGTTCGCGATCGCGCGGTTGACGATCCGAAAGCGATGGAAAAAATCGAAGCCGCGCGCGCGCAGGTCTTCAACAATGCCAGCCCGCTCCCGGCGCCGATGAAATGCATCGATGCGATTGCCGCCGCGGTGTCGATGCCGTTCGACAAGGGACTCGCCGTCGAACTTTCCGCCTTCGCGGCGCTGGTGCGGACACCGGAATCGCGCGCACTGCGTCACGCGTTTTTCGGCGAACGCACGGCGACCAAGATCGCCGACGTCCCGGCCGACACGCCACTGCGCGAAATCCGCTCGGCAGCGGTGATCGGCGCCGGCACCATGGGCGGTGGAATCGCGATGAACTTCGCCAACGCCGGCATTCCGGTCAAGATTCTGGAGCTGCAGCAGGACGCTCTGGAGCGCGGGCTCGCGGTCATTCGCAAGAACTACGAGCGTGCACTGACTCGCGGCAAGCTGACGCAGGACAAGCTCGACGCACGCATGGCGCTGATCCAGCCCACGCTCGACTATGCCGAGATCGGCGACGCCGACATCGTGATCGAAGCGGTGTTCGAGGACATGGACGTGAAGAAGACCGTGTTCGAGGCGCTGGACCGGGTCATGAAACCCGGCGCGATCCTCGCCACCAATACCTCGACGCTGGACGTCAACCGGATCGCCGCATTCACCCGTCGCCCGCAGGATGTGATCGGCACGCATTTCTTCTCGCCGGCCAATGTCATGCGTCTGCTCGAAGTCGTACGCGGCGAGAAAACCGCCAAGGACGTGCTGGCGACGGTGATGCAATTGGCGACGCGCATCCGCAAGCTGCCCGTGGTCGCCGGTGTCTGCGACGGCTTCATTGGCAACCGCATGATTCACCGGTACAGCGCGCAGGCGCTGCAACTGCTGGCCGAGGGCGCGTTACCGCAGCAGGTCGACGTCGCGCTGGAACGCTGGGGCATGGCGATGGGACCGTTCCGCATGAGCGATCTGGCCGGCAACGATGTCAGCTGGTACGTGCGCAAGCGCCACTACGCAGAACATCCGGAGATGCCGCGCTCGGTGATTGCCGACCGTCTGTGCGAAGCCGGCCGTTACGGTCAGAAGACCGGCAAGGGCTGGTACCGCTACGAGTCTGGCGACCGCAAGGCGCATCCGGACGCAGAGGTCGAGCAGCTGATCGTCGAGTACCGCAAGGAGGCCGGCATTACGCCGCGCGCGATCTCCGACAACGAAATCGTCGAGCGCCTGATCTACGCGCTCGTCAACGAAGGTGCGCGCATCCTCGAAGAAGGCATTGCGCAACGCGCCTCCGACATCGACATGGTCTATCTGAACGGATACGGCTTTCCGTCGCATCGCGGTGGCCCGATGCTGTACGCGGACATGATGAGACTGCCCAAAGTGGCTCAGCGCATGCTTGAATTCGCCGCGATGCCGGGTGCTGATGCCGCGTTCTGGACGCCGGCGCCGCTGCTGCAGCGCCTGGCCGACGAGGGACGCAACTTCAACTAAGCGTGGATAGCGCCGCTCACTGCGGCGCGTCGACCAGCATGCAGTAGGCGTAAGGCTTCGATTCGCACTGGCACACGGGCGCGGCATTGCGCGGGCACCGTGCGGAGTAGTCGCGGTCGTCGCAGTGAATGCTGCATGCGGTGCCACGTGCGCCGCTGGGCGCCTCCTGCGCCAGACGCGGCGGCTCCGGCGGTGGCGCGCCGGCGCAGGCGCACAGCAGCAGCGCTGCGACGCTGGTCATCCATCGTTGTTTCATGGTCATCCCCGTGATACCCGAGACTCGCGCTCGGGTTGAATCGATGGTCGCCCGCACTGCCGGCCAGTGCAAGCTGCAGACCACAGGAACAAGAACGGGCCGGACGCTGAGCGTCCGGCCCGCAGTCATCGCATCGGCGCCGCCTCAGGCGACGCGAGCACGTGCCGCAGACATTTCGATCACTTCGGCGCGCTCAGCTGCGTAGTTGCCGGCGATGTACTCCTGACTGAAGTCGTCGGTCAGAATCACGTCGTAACGCACCCGATCGTATTCGTCGGCTTGATCGGCCTCCGAGCGCGTCATCAGATTGCGGTTCACCGCATCCGACAGACGCTCGGCGATACTGTCGCCCGCCAACTCGCCCTTGGACGCCAGTTTGTAGAACTTGAGATAGCCGGCCTCGCAGTCCTGCGACACCTGCCAGGCCTGTTCCATGCGCCCGATCGGGTCATGCACGCCGCCATTCTTGAACACCAGCCACGACACCCGTTCGCGCACGTCGCTGGGTTCCAGAATCATGTCGGCCACCGCTGCGTTGTCGCGATCGCTGACCGCACGGAAGCGATTGCCCAGCGGGAACACCACAGCACGCATCGCAACGCGTGCCCAGGCCACCGGGAAGTTGCGCAGGAACTCATCGAAGGCCTTGCTGATTTCGTACAGGCAGTTGTCCAGCGCCCAGCGCGCATGCGCCAGTTCCTCGGGCGATTTCGAACCTTCCAGGTAGAACTTGGCGACCGTCGAGGCGATGTACAGCTGTGACAGCGCATCCCCCAGCCGCGCCGACAGCCGCTCCATGAATTTGAGCTTGCCACCCAGCACGCCCATGGTCAGATCGGAGCAGAACGCCAGCGCCGCGGAGAAGCGCTCCATGTTGCGGAAATACGGCGCCAGCTCGCCCGCCACCGGAGCCCGTGCCAGACGGGCGCCGGTCAGGCCCAGCGTGAACGCGCGCACCGCACGGTTGATTGAAAAGCCGATGTGGCCGAACAGCAGCTTGTCGAAGGCTTTCAGGTCGTTTTCGCGCGCTGCTTCCATCTCCGGGAACACGTATTCGTGGCAACGGATCGCACCCTGGCCAAAGATCATCAGGTTGCGTGTCAGGATGTTCGCGCCTTCGACAGTAATCGCCACCGGCGTGGCTTTGTAGGCCGTGGCCATGAAGTTGCGCGGACCCTGCTGGATCGCCTTGCCCGCCATCACGTCCATGCTGTCGGTGACGATCTTCCGCATCAGCTCGGTCATGTGGTACTTGGCGATTGCCGTCACCACCGACGGCGCGCAGTGATCGACCGCCGAGGCCGTCATCACGCGCATCGCTTCGAGTGTGTACGCATACCCCGCGATGCGACCAGTGGCTTCCTGCACGCCTTCGAACTTGCCGATCGACACCTTGAACTGGCGACGGAAGCGACCGTAGACGCTGGTCATGCGATACGCGGTCTGGCCGGCCGCGGTCGCCAGCGCCGGCAACGAGATGCCGCGCCCCGCCGACAGACATTCGACCAGCATGCGCCAGCCCTTGCCGGCCATGGCCGGCCCTCCGATGATCCAGTCGACCGGGATGAACACATCGCGACCGTGGATCGTGCCGTTCATGAACGCGGCGCCCGGATAGTGGCGACGGCCGATCGACACGCCCCGATGCTTCGCCGGGATCAGCGCACAGGTGATGCCGTATTCGGATTTGCTCTTGTCACCGAGCAGTCCGTCCGGATCGCGCAGCTTGAACGCGAGACCCACGACGGTCGCCACCGGGGCGAGCGTGATGTAGCGCTTGGAGAAATTCAGCTTGATGCCGAGCACCTTCTTGCCGTCGTGCTCGCCGTAGCAGACGACGCCCAGATCCGGCATCGCAGTCGCGTCCGAGCCCACCTCGGGACCGGTCAGGCCAAAGCAGGGAATCTCCTTGCCCGACACCAGCCCCGGCAGCCATTGGTCCTGCTGGCCCTTGGTGCCGTAGTGCATCAGCAGTTCGCCCGGGCCCAGCGAGTTGGGCACCATCACCGTGACTGCCATCGCGATCGACTTCGTCGCGAGTTTGGTGACGACGGCCGACTGCGCGTTGGCCGAGAAGCCGAGACCGCCGAATTCCTTCTTGATCAGCATCGCGAGGAACTTGTGCTCGCGGATGTAGGCCCAGACTTCCTCCGGCAGATCCTTGTGCTCGAACTCGATCTTCCAGTCGTCGCAGAGCTTGCACAGTTCCTCGCATTCGTTGTCGAGGAAGGACTGTTCCTCGGCCGTCAGCTCGGTGTACTTGAAGTCCAGCAACTTGTTCCAGTCGGGCCGGCCGCGAAACATCTCGGCCTCCCACCAGGTGTCGCCGGCCTCCAGCGCTTCGCGCTCGGTCGAGGACATCTCCGGCAATACCGCCTTGAACGCGCCAAAGATGGGTTTGGTCACCACCGCGCGACGCAGCGGCCGCAGGTTCAGCAACAGCGCCAGCGGCACATAGATCACAGCAGCGACACCGAGGCCGATGCTGCCGATCAAACCCGCGGCATACACCGAGAGCAACACTGCGCCGACGGCGGCGGTCCAGATCAGCAACGGCGCGCCAACAAACGCCAGCGCCCACGCCGCAGCGAGAGTCAGCAGAGTCAGGGTCAGTCCTGTCATTGGAATCTCCGGGAGGTTTGAATGTGTGAATGGAAACTAGCGACCGTCCGCGCCATGCAGGGGCACGACGTGGGGGTGGTCGTCCGCGCTCGTCGCCGCCACCTCCCGCGGGATGAGCGTCTTGATCATCAATTTCAGGTATTCGTTGAACGCGGCATCGGTCGGCATCAGATCCGGTGTATCGCGGCGAATCTGCAGATTGCCCATGAAGGTGGCGTAAGCGAACCGCGCCCAGTGCTGCGCGCGGGCCGGTGTGAAGCCGAGCGCTTCGTAGCACTCGACCAGATAGCCCATGCGCCGCTCGGACACCCGCCGCACGAATTCGTTGACGACCGGGTGATCCTCGGCCGCCGCAATCGCCAGATACAGACGTCCCGAGCGATAGCCGGCGTTGGCCTCCTTGAACACCTTGACGATGCGCGCATAGGGATCTGCCTCGTCGCCGACACGCGCCATCACTTCTTCGGTCTCACGGCGTTCCCACAGCTCCAGCGCTGCGCGCAGCAGCGCCTCGCGATTGGCGAAATGCCAGTAGAAACTGCCCTTGGTCACGCCGAGCTGCCGAGCCAGGGGCTCGACCGCAATGGCTTCGATGCCACCGTTGGCGATGGCATCCAGCGCCGCACGCGCCCAGTCCTCGGCGGTCAGATTCTGTTTCGTTTCGGCAGCGGATCCGGCAGTTTTCATGGCGCAGCGGGCAGCCCATCGTGGTGTCGGTCGGAACAATACGGAAGCGTATTGACGCGCTGCAGTGTATCCATACGCTTGCGTATGGCGCAAGAGTAAACAGACGTTCACCAATGTCGCTACGGCCAATCGACCCGGAACGGTGAGTCAGTGCAGGCGTTTTGGAAGTGCGGACTCGGACCGCCGCTCGGTCGCGCGGCGCTTAGCCGGGCAGCAGCTTGTCGCGTTGTGCCGCCAATTGCTCGATCGCGTGGCGATAGCCGCGCTCGACGACCTCGTCGAGTCGCTTCCAGTCGAACATGCCGATACCGTTGACCGGCATGCGCACATAGACATCGGCGCGTGCTGCACGCTGCGCGGTGCCGCTTTCGCTGGTCAGCGTTGCGGTGCGGAAGATGATCGAGAACAGCCGCGGACGCTCGGCATCACCCTTGAGCTGGAACAAGCCTTCGGGATCCGGGCCTTCGATGCCGGGCGCCCCCAGTCCGCCTTCATTGCTGACATCCGAGGCCACGATCGGCCCACGCTCCTGCGCCTGCATCACGTCGGTCGGCAGATTGTTGATGACGCCGCCGTCGGACAGCAGTTCGCCGCGATACACCACCGGTGGCGCAACCCCGGGCACCGCCATGCTGGCCGCGACCCACATGAACAGTGGACCGCGGTCATGCACCATCTGCCGGCCCCGCGTCAGATTGGTCGAGACGCAGAAGAACGGCTTGCGCAGGCCTTCAATCACGCGCTCGTCGAAGATCGAGTGCAGGCGTTTCACGAACTTGCGCCCACGGATCAGCGCAATGGTCGGAAACAGATAGTCGTTCAGGTAATTGTTGTTGACGTAGGTCTCGCGCGCGATGTGCAGCATCTCATGGTGGTCATAGCCGCATGCCGCCAGCGCCGCGAAGAACGCTCCCATGCTGGAGCCGCCAGTGGCGTCGACCGGAATACCGAGCTCGCGCATCGCCCGCAACAGACCGATATGGGCGAAGCCGCGCGCGCCGCCACCCCCTAGCACGAGGCCGATGCCGCGGCCGATCAGCTGCCGCGTCAGACTGGCGAAATCATCGGCGCTGTCCCGGCGCACGAAATAGTGCGCGCGTGCACCGGCAAACTCCATCCAGTTCAGCACCGGCCCCGGACCGCTGCCCTCGGGCCGGATCACGACCAGATCCACCGGCGCACGCGTACCGCTGCGGCGCAGCTCGTCGATCATTGCGGTGACATAAGCCGGCGTCTTTGCATCAACCACCAGCAGAATGCGATCCGCCTGACGCATGCAGCGCCGTGCCCACGCGTCCGGATTGGGATTTGCGAGATACAGCAGGTGATCGTTCTGCAGCTCGGCACGATTCAGATACTCAACCAGCCGGGTGTTCGCTGCCCCGCCGTCGATACGCGTGTCCGACGTGCCGCCACCCAGTGCGGAATCAACTGTAGCCGCATCCATCAACAGCGTATTGCAGTTTGCCGACAAGGTCTGCGCGAGCTCATGTGCAACCATGACCGCATCGGCGTCCGGTAACGCGGGGATCACCGCAAAGTTGCGGGTCCGGCGCTGGGCATCCAGCCGCTGCACGCGCTGATTGGCTCGCAACCGATGAATCACCACTCGCGTGATTTCGATCAGCGCGCCCGGAAACTGCCCGACCACTGCATACAGATGCTGGCTGGGTATGCGGACCAGAACGCTGTCGCGCACCGCATGAACGCTGGCGCTGCGGGCTTCCTCGACCAGCGCACCGATTTCACCGATCGGTTCCAGCGGGCTGATCCAGCCGGCGATGGTGCCGTCCTGCAGCACGGCACACAGGCGTCCGGTTGCGACGATGTAGATGTTGTCGGAGGGTCCGCCCGCCGAAAACAGTGCGCGGCCGCTGGGGATCTCGATCAGCTCCGCCTGCTCCGCGAGTGCATCGAGCGCTGCCGCGTTGAGCCGTGCGAACAACGGGCACTCGGCCAGCACGGCGCGCGGGGTCAGGGTCGACGTCGATGCGGTGGACATTGGCGTCAGTCTTGCGCCGGACCGGTGGCGGCGGCAAGTGTCGGATGATCGTCAGCCGGACGCGCGTGCGGCATTGGCTTCCACCACCGTCAGTGCCGCCACATTGACGATGCGGCGCACCGTCGCCGACGGCGTCAGGATATTCGTTGCGGCAGCACATCCGAGCAGGATCGGCCCGATCGCGACATTGTTGCCGGCCGCGGTCTTCAGCAGGTTGTAGGCGATATTCGCTGCGTCGATGTTCGGGCACACCAGCAGATTGGCGGCGCCCTGCAGTCGGCTGTCCGGGAGAATGGCCTTGCGCAAGGTCTCGTCGAGCGCACAGTCGCCATGCATTTCGCCGTCGACTTCGAGCTCCGGCGCCTGTTCGGCCAGCAGCGCCAACGCGTCACGCATCTTCTGCGCCGAGGCCGAATCGCTGCTGCCGAAGTTCGAATGCGACAACAGGGCCGCGCGCGGCTCGATGCCGAAGCGGCGGATTTCCTCTGCGGCCATGCGCGTGATCTCGGCGATCTCCGCGGCATTGGGGTCGACATTGACATGGGTATCGACAATGAACACCTGGCGCCCCGGCAGAATCAGGCCGTTCATCGCGGCGTAGACCTTGCACCCGGGGCGCTTGCCAATGATGCGATCGATGTAACGCAGATGGCGGTCGGTCGTGCTGACGGTCCCGCAGATCATGCCGTCGCCCTCGCCCTTGGCCAGCAGCATCGCGGCGATCAGGGTCGTGCGCCGCCGCAGCTCCAGCCGCGCGAACTGTGCGGTCACGCCACGGCGTGCCATCAGCCGGTGATAGTCCTGCCAGTACTCGCGATAGCGCGGATCGTCCTCGACATTGACGATGCGATAGTCGACATCCTCGCGCAGGCGCAGGCCCGCCTGGTGAATGCGCTTCTGGATCACCGCCGGACGCCCGACCAGAATCGGATTGGCGATGCGCTCGTCGACCAGCACCTGCACCGCGCGCAGCACGCGCTCCTCCTCGCCCTCGGCGAAAATGATGCGCTTGCGCTCAGGCTCGACCTTGCGCGCCGCAGCGATGATCGGCTTCATCATCGTGCCGCTGTGATGCACGAACTGCTGCAGGCGCTCGCGGTAAGCGTCGAAGTCTGTAATCGGACGCGTCGCCACGCCGCAGTCCATCGCCGCGCGCGCCACCGCTGGCGCGATCTGCACGATCAGACGTGGATCGAATGGTTTCGGAATCAGGTATTCAGGACCGAACGTCAGATCCTGTACGCCGTAAGCGGTCGCCACCACGTCGCTCTGCTCCTGTCGCGCCAGATCCGCAATGGCATCGACGACGGCAATCTCCATCTCACGCGTGATCGTCGTCGCGCCGGCATCGAGCGCACCGCGAAAGATGAACGGGAAGCACAGCACGTTGTTGACCTGATTCGGATAGTCCGTGCGCCCGGTCGCGATGACCGCATCGTCGCGCACGCTGCGCACCTCGTCCGGCGTGATCTCCGGCGTCGGATTCGCCAGCGCCAGAATCAGCGGCCGCGGCGCCATCTTCGCCACCATATCCGGCTTCAGAACCCCGCCCGCCGAAAGACCGAGAAAGATATCGGCGTCGCCGATGACCTCACCCAGACTGCGGGCGGTGGTCGGCTGCGCATAGCGCGCCTTGCGCGGATCCATCAGCTCGGTGCGCCCGTCCCAGACCACGCCGGCGAGGTCGGTCAACCAGACGTTTTCGCGACGGATACCGAGATCGACCAGCAGATCGACGCAGGCCAGCGCCGCAGCGCCGGCGCCGCTGACCACCAGCTTGACCTGTTCCCAGGACTTACCGACCACCTGCAAGCCGTTGGTGACCGCGGCGCCAACGATGATCGCGGTGCCGTGCTGATCGTCGTGAAACACCGGAATCTTCATCCGGCTGCGCAGCTGCTCCTCGACGTGGAAGCATTCCGGCGCCTTGATGTCTTCCAGATTGATGCCGCCGAAGGTCGGTTCCAGCGCGGCGATGGTCTCGATCAGCTTGTCCGGATCGGGCTGATTGATCTCGATGTCGAAGACGTCGATGCCGGCAAACTTCTTGAACAGGACCGCCTTGCCCTCCATCACCGGCTTGGCCGCCAGTGGACCGATATTGCCCAGGCCGAGCACCGCGGTGCCGTTCGTAATCACTGCCACCAGGTTGCCGCGCGCGGTGTAGCGGAAGGCGTTGGCCGGATCGGCCACGATTTCTTCGCAGGCGGCTGCGACGCCGGGCGAATACGCCAGGGCCAGATCGTTCTGATTGACCAGCTGTTTGGTCGCAGTGACCTCCAGCTTTCCCGGCGTCGGAAACTCGTGATATTCGAGGGCAGCCTGACGCAGGCGTTCGCGCGTATTCATCTTGAAGGTGTATCCGGACAATGAGTCAACAACGTCGAAGCGGCTGCACGCCGCTTCAGGCGCTGCGATGATAGCCGGTATGCGTGCCTTGCTGATCGTCGGATTGCTGTTGAACTGCGCTACCGCCAGCGCGGTCGAGCGGATACAACTGACGATCGGTCGCCTGCAATCGGCTGCGGTCGAGGCGAGAGACGTCACGCTGGACTGGCAGGCGCGCGGCGGCACCAGCGTCAGCGCCGACCGCGTGCAGCTGCCGCAACTGCCGGGCACTTCACTGCGTGTCGATGGCCATTGCGCACGGCTGGACACCGCCGCAGCCCCCCGTTGCAGCGGCGGTCGCCTGCACGCAGCCGACGCGGCTCTGGGCGAGCTGACGGCGCGCTTTGACCTGCAGCTGGAACGCATTGACCGCTGGCAACTGCAGCTCAATGATGCCCGTGCCACCCTCAGCTACAACGCCACCGACGGTCGCATTGCCACCGATCAGCTGAAGGCGACGCTCAGAGCAACGCTGTCGCAGAACGGTCGCCGCACACGCTTTGACGCCACGCTGCAACTGCCCGCCGGACAGGCCTATGTCGAGCCGGTGTTTGTCGACTTCGGCGTCCAGCCGGCGACCTTGAAGGCCCGCGGGCAATACCGCAGCACCGGCGCGCTGCAGCTCGACAGCGTCGATTGGGAGCAGGACGGCATCGGTCAGCTGCATCTCGACGGCAAGCTCGACACGACCGCCGCGTCGCAGCGCCACCAGCTGACGCTGCAGCTGCGCAGCAATCACCTGGACGCACTGCTGGCGAGCTACGTGCAGCCCGCCTTGGCCGGCACCCCGATTCAAGGCCTGACGGCCGGCGGCGACGCCGCTCTGGACCTGACGTTGCTCAATGGAACAGTCGAAAAAGCCGCGCTGCAGCTGCATGCCCGGCAACTGCAGCTGCCCGGCTTCAATACCGAACTGACCGGACTGCGCGCTGACGCCCACTGGGCAACCGACACAGCGACAGCCACGCCGCCGACGAGGCTGTCGTGGCAATCCGCCCGGCTGGGCCGGGTGCCAGTAGGTGAAAGCCAGCTGGACCTGCAACTCGGTGGTCGCGCCCTGCGCCTGCTTGCACCCAGCCGCATCCCGGTTCTCGATGGCGCATTGCGTATCGACACCCTCGCACTCGATGCCCTCGGGTCTCCCGAGGTGCAGGCCAACTTCGCGGCGGCCATCGAGCCGATCGAACTGCCGGAACTGTGCCGTGCCCTGGGCTGGCCGGAGTTCAGCGGCCAGCTGTCCGGTGAGTTGCCCGGACTCAAACTGCGCAACCGCCGGATCGATGTCGACGGCACCTTGTCGGCAACCGCCTTCGACGGCCACATCGAAGTGCGCAAGCTGCAGGTGATTGAACCATTCAGCGTGCTGCCTCGGATCGCCGCCGACATCGAGCTGCGTCGGCTCGATCTTGCCGCGGTCACCGGCGCGTTCGACTTCGGCCGCATCGAAGGCCGACTCGACGGTGACATTGAAGGGCTGCGAGTGGTCGGCTGGGAGCCCGTGGCCATGAATGCGCGTCTGTACAGCAGCCCCGACGACCGCTCGCGTCACCGCATTTCACAACGCGCAATCGACAGCATCTCGTCAATCGGTGGCGGCCCCACCGGGCTGCTGTCGCGCGGATTCATGAGCTTCTTCGAGGACTTCGCCTACGATCGCATCGGCTGGCGCTGCGCACTCGACAATGGTGTGTGCCGCATGAGCGGGATCAAGCCCGGCCCCGACGGGCGCGGCTATGTGCTGGTCAAGGGCAAGGGTTTGCCGCGTATCGACGTCGTCGGCTATTCAACCCAGGTCAACTGGCGCACGTTCATGGCACAGCTGAAGGGCCTGGGCAGCAGCGGCCCGGCCCAGGTGCGCTGAGGGCGCGCCGGTTCACACCGTATTCAGAACGCCGGCCTATACTGGCGCTCTATTCTGGTGCTGTTCCGGAGCCTTTCACATGCGCAATTTCAGACACGGTTTGTTTGGTCCGCTGCTGGCAACCACGGCACTGGTGACCGCAGCCTGCGTCACGATCAATGTCTATTTCCCGGCCGCCGCCGCCGAGAAAGCGGCCGACCGCATCATCGATGACGTCTGGGGCGGCACGCCTCCACCCAGCGCACCGGCCTCGCCCCCGCCAACCTCGTCACTGCAGCGCCTCGACGCGCAGCAAGTCGCGGTCGCGCTGCTGGATCTGCTGATTCCGCCGGCCGCAGCGGGCGAACCGAATATCGATGCCTCGTCGCCCGAAATCACGCGAATCAAGACCCAGATGGAGCGCCGTTTCGCCGAGCTCAAACCGCAGCTCGACGCCGGCGTGATCGGTCTGGGTGCCGACGGCTATATCGCCGTGCGCGATCCCGCCGCCGTGCCGCTGGCCAGCCGCAACGCGGTGCGCACGATGGTCGCCAACGAGAACGCCGATCGCGCTGCGCTGTATCGCGAGATCGCCACGGTCAACGGTCAGCCACAATGGGAAGCGCAGATCCGTGAGGTGTTCGCCGGACGCTGGATCGCCAAGGCCGCTGCAGGCTGGTGGTATCAGGACGCCGGCGGGGCGTGGAAGCAGAAGTAAGCGCGGAGCGCGTTGATTAACCGTCGCCCGCCGAAAAGCCAGAGCGCTCCGCCGGCCGGGACAAGTAACGGCAGATTGGACAAAAAAGGCGGCACGCTCGCGCGTGCCGCCCGGACTCCCCCCAACATTGCAGCCGCCCCGGCTGCGCCCCTTTACTTCTCGCCGTCCCAACCGCAGGACAAGCCCTTGTTCTGCTCGGCCAGATAGCTCATCAGTGGCGCGAAGTATTCAATCAACGCACTGCCGTCCATCTCGCGCGAGCCCGTGAGCTTCTCCAACGTGTCCTGCCACGGCTTGCTGGCGCCCTGTGCCAGCATGTCCATGAACTTCTTGCCGGCTTCCTTGTTGCTGTAGATGTCACACTCGTTCAGCGGGCCGTCAAAGCCGGCAGCCTCGCACAGCGCCTTCTGGAACTGGAACTGGATCACGAACGACAGGAAGTAGCGCGTGTACGGCGTATTGCCAGGAATGTGGTACTTGGCACCCGGATCGAAATCATCCTCGCTGCGCGCCAGCGGCGCAGCCACGCCCTGGTAAGCCTCACGCAGCTTCCACCAGCCTTCGTTGTAGTGATCCGGCGTGATCTCACCGGAGAACACCTTCCAGCGCCACTGATCGACCAGCTTGCCCCAGGGCAGGAACACGATCTTGTCCAGTGCCAGCTTCATCTGCGCGTTGATCACCGACTTTTCGTCGAGCGTCTGCTCCGGCACCAGGCCAATCTTGTTCAGGTGCGCCGGCGTCAGCGACAGCGTCATGGTGTCGCCGATGGCTTCGTGGAAGCCGTCATGCGCGCCGGTCTGGAACAGCGGCGGCAGGCCGTTGTACATCAGGTAGTAATAGATGTGCCCCATTTCGTGGTGGATGGTTTCCAGATGCTCGGATGTCGGCTCGATGCATTCCTTGATCCGCACATCGCCCTGCATGTTCATGTCCCAGGCGCTGGCGTGGCAGACCACGTCGCGATCGCGTGGCTGTACCAGCAGGGACTTCTCGTAGAACGACTCCGGCAGCGCCGGGAAGCCCAGCGAGGTGTAGAAGTCCTCGGAAATCTTGGACATCTTCACGGCCATTGCGGCATCGGCTTTGTGTTCCAGCTCGGCCAGGTCCACCGAGGTCGGCCGCCCCTTGAACTCGCCGACCAGCTTCTTATATTCGTCATCGCGCCGCGCCCGCAGTGCACTGTCTACATCGAGGCTGCCGACACCGGCATACGGTTCGACCAGCGGATAGATATTGCCCCACTGCTGTGCCCACATGTTGCCGAGCAGATGCGCCGGAATCAGGCCGTCCTTGGGCACAACGTCGTCGCCGTACTTGGCATTGAGCTTTGCGCGCACATTGCAGTGCAGCGCTTCGTACAACGGCCGCACCTGCGTCCACAAACGCTCGACTTCGGTATCGAATTCGGCGGGAGTCATGTCGTAACCGGCACGCCACATCTCACCGAGATCGGCAAACCCGAGTTCCTTGGCGCCTTCGTTGCCGAGTTCGACAAAGCGCTGATAGTCCGCCTTGATCGGCTTCGAGGTCGCGTGCCAGCCGGCCCAGGCCTGTTCACGCGCTTCCGGCGTCGCATTCGGATCGTTGATGATCTTCTCGATTTCCGGAAGGGTCAGGCAATCGCCTTCGCTGCGGCACCACTTGCCGGAACCGTAATTGGCTTCCATCTTCGACAGGATCTTGGCCAGCTCGGCGCGCTTGGTAGGGTCGCTGGGTGCCGGATTGGCGGTCGAAAGCTTCAGCTGCATCATGCCGCGCTGCGTATCCGGCGACATCTCGACCCCATTGAAGCGCTTGGCCTCCTGCACCTTGCCGCTGAGGTATTCCAGCCACTCCTCATTGGCGCGCGACGCCAGCAGCTGGGTGTCATCGGTGATGTAGGTCGACTGCGCCCATTGCGCCGCATTCAGATACGGCAACAGCTTGCGGTAGTCGTCATTGACGCCGGCAACAAAAGCGTCAGCTTCTGCTGCGGTCGGCTGCGCTGCCGCGGCGGGTGCGGGCGGCGGCGCTTCCTGCTTGCCACAGGCCGCCAACGCAAGAGTCGCCGCCGCGGCGAGCAGCGTTCGCGAATCGGTCAGTTTACGCATCAAATTCTCCGGTTCTCATCATCGACAGGGCGCGCGGCATTGCTTCTGCCCAGAACGGTCCGCAAGTCACGGTCCCGGCGCCTCGGTTTTACCTGCAAGATTCCTGATCGGCGCGATGAACAGCGCCAGCAGCACGCCGAAACCGGCGGTGGTCAGGAATACCGTCATGAAACGTGCCGGCATTTCGGCAACGTTGTCCTCGCCGAAATGACCGGCGATCAGGCCGCCGATCAGATTGCCCAGCGATGCACCCATGAACCAGGTGCCCATCATCTGGCCAACGTAGCGTTTTGGCGCCAGCTTGGTGACCGCCGAAAGGCCCACCGGTGACAGGCACAGCTCTCCCGTGGTGTGCAGCAGATAGGTCAGACACAGCCAGGTCGGCAAAACCTTTTCACCCTGAACGACATAGATCGAAGCGAAATACAGCACCAGAAAGCCGAGTCCCATTTGCACCAGGCCGAGGCTGAACTTGGCCGGGATCGACGGATCCATGTTGCGCTTGCCGAGTTGCACCCACAGCGTCGCAAACAAGGGCGCGAGCAGAATGATGAACATGGGATTGACCGACTGCAGCCATGACGCCGGCATCTCCCAGCCGAAGATCATGCGATCGGTATAGCGGTCGGCAAACAGGTTGAAGCTCGACCCCGCCTGTTCGAAACCGGACCAGAACACCGCCGCCGCAACGAAGAACACGGCAATCACGCCGACGCGCTTGCGCTCGGCGAGGTCGAGCCCCCCGAACAGGATCACGTACAGAAAGAACATGCCGGCACCGCCAACGATGACGTAAACGCCAGCCGATGCGATCGCGATCGCATCCAGCGCCATCGTGCCGCTGAGCGCCGCCAGCATCACCGCAAGCAGCAGCGTCATTCCGATCCAGACGATGGTCCAGCCACGCTGGCGTTCACGTGCGTCGCGGCTGGCGTCGCCGGAACTGGCGACATGCAGACCGACGTCTCCGAGACGCATGCCGGTGCGGCGGTATTGCACCAAGCCCAGCGCCATGAACACGCCGGCCGCACCGAAGCCGTAGTGCCAGCCGACTTTTTCTCCGAGAAAGCCGCAGATCAGCTGCCCGAAGAATGAGCCGATATTGATGCCCATGTAGAACAGTGAAAAACCGGCGTCGCGCCGCGCACCCATGTCGCCTGCATAGAGCTGGCCCACCATCGCGCTGATGTTGGGCTTGAGCAGACCCGTGCCGAGCACGATCAGCAGCATGCCGACGAAGAAGGTCGGCTCCAGCGGCAAGGCCATGGTGAAGTGCCCGGAGGCAATCAGGATGCCGCCATACCACACGGCCTGGCGTTGACCCAGCAATCGGTCGGCGATCCATCCTCCCGGCAGCGATAACAGATAGACCCCGGCGGTGTAGATGCCGTAGACCGCGGTCGCAGTGCGATCGTCCATGCCCATGCCGCCGCTTTCGACGGCGGCCACCATCGCCAGCACCAGGATGGCGCGCATGCCGTAGTAGCTGAAGCGCTCCCACATCTCGGTGAAAAACAGCGTGGATAGGCCGCTCGGATGTCCGGCCCAGGTCTTATCGGTCATCTATGGCTGCGAACTCGGTATCTGGTGGGTCCACCCGTGCCCACCATGCCGCGCGAGCTCCAGTGGGTCAATCGTGCGCTGCACTATGCCGCCGTTGGCGCAACACGACCATGGGGAAAAACCCCCGCCCGTTCGCTGAACGTGGGCCTGAATCAGGCATATCGCCATACGGCGATCAGCACTGCCGCCAGCAGCAACAGGGCGCCGGCCACCCAGATCCCGCCACGGCGCGAACGGGGCGTCGGTGTCTGCGGCGTCAGCACCCGGTCCAGGTGCTGGTCGAGCAATTGCGCATTGCGCTGATTGGATTTGAACGCGAAATCAGCCAGATCGCCGATCACCGGCACCAGGCCGATCAGCACATCAAACAGGACATTGCCCAGCATCCGCAGCTGCAACCGCGTTGGTGCACCGATACGCGCGCCTTCGAACAAGAAATAGGCGCCCATCAACAGGCCGAACAGGTCCCCAACCACTGGCACCAGACCGATCAGCCCGTCCACGCCGAAACGCCAGCGAGTGCCCGGAACACCGATGCCGCTGTCAAGGATTCGCGCCACTTTGTGCAAGCGCGCACGCAGGGCATGCGCCTCCAAATGGTGCGTCGGAGGTGAAGCGGAAGGAGTGCTGGATGACGTCATTCGGTCAAAGGTCCTGCGGTACACTGGCTGCGATTCAATACAACAAGATACGGCGAAAACTCGCCGATCGTCCCCGGGGGGATCAACGGACGTGCTCGACTCATGCGTGATCTGATCAATCGCATCACTTATTCTCTGGTGTGGTGGCTGTTCCGACCCTTTTCGCGTTCGTTGCGGTATTCCACCGCGCCGCATCCTCTGATCGAGGGTATTGGCCTGGATCCGGAAAAGCCGGTCGTCTTTGTACTGGCCAATCGTTCCTGGGCCGATCTGTTCGTGCTGGATCGCATCTGCAAGGATCTGGACCTGCCGGCCCCCAGCCGCACGGGATCCAATTTTCCGACGCCCAATCGGGCTGGCGTGGTCTATATGCCGGCACTGCTCGAAACCCGCGTGCGCAACACCGATCTGTTGCGCCTGATCGAGACCGGCGTCGCCACGCAAAGCTTCGACGCGCAAATCGTACCGGTTTCGATCTTCTGGGGACGCGATCCGGGCAAGGAGACCAGCTGGTTCAAGCTGATTTTCGCCGACAACGTCCAGGCCGGTCGCGTGCAGAAGCTGTTCATCATGCTGGCCAATGGCCGCAACATCTTCGCCAACTTCGGCCTGCCGCTGAACTTCCGCGAACAGATGGACAAGGGCGCGGACGCGACCACGTCGATCCGCAAGCTGGTCCGCGGCCTGCACTTCCACTTCCTGCGCGCGCGCACCGCGGCTCTGGGCCCCACGCTGCTGTCGCGGCACGTTGTGATCGATTCGCTGCTCAATGCACCGGGCGTGCTCAAGGCGATCCAGCAGGAAGCTGACGCCGGATCGGCGCAACTGAAAATGCGCGCCTATGCACGCAAGTGCGCCGAGGAGATTGCCGCGGACTACGCCACCGCGAGCATCAGTTTCCTCGAGCGGTTCCTCAGCGTCGTTGTATTCAAGCGCGTGTTTTCCGGCATTGACGTACGCGGCCTCGACCGCGTGCGGGACTGGGCCCAGCAATACGAGCTGATCTACATGCCGGCCCATCGCTCGCATGCGGATTACCTGCTGCTGTCGTACTCGTTGTACCGCGCCGGGCTGGTTCCGCCGCATATCGCTGCCGGCGTCAATCTGAACTTCTGGCCTATCGGCGGACTGCTGCGCCGCTGCGGCGCGTTCTACATGCGCCGCAGTTTCTCGGGCGATCGCATCTATACCGCCGTGTTCCGTGCCTATGTCGACTCGCTGATCCAGCGCGGCTATTCAATCGAATTCTTCCCCGAAGGCGGCCGCAGCCGCACCGGCCGCCTGCTCGAACCGAAAACCGGATTGCTGTCGATGGTGGTCGAGGCCGGCCTGAAGCAGCGCACGCGCAAGGTCATGCTGGTGCCGGTCTATATCGGTTACGACCGCTGCTGGGAAGTCGGCAGCTATTCGAAGGAACTGCGTGGCGCCAAGAAGCAGAAGGAGTCCGCCGAAGGCCTGCTCAAGGCCGGCAAGATCCTTGGCAAATCCTATGGCAAGGCCTACATCAACTTCGGCGAACCGCTGCCGCTGCAGGAATTCGCCGACGAGCGTCTGCCGGACTGGCGTTCGCGCTTCGCCGCTGACCAGACGCCCGAGGGCTTCAAGGCTTTCGTGGCCGATATCGCCCTCGAAAATTCACGCCGGATCAATCGTGCGGCCGTCGCCAACCCGACCGGCCTGGCTGCAGTTGCGCTGCTGTCGTCGCCGGAACGCGTGGTCTCGCACGACGAACTGATCGAGCAGATCGGACACCTGATCTGGCTGCTCAAGGGCAGTCCCGACAGCCCGGATCGCTACATTCCCGAACCCGCGCCGCAAGCGGTGGTCGAGTCCAGCGCACCGATCGCCCGCATGTCCAAGGTGTCTCACCCCTGGGGCAACCTCTACGGCATCAGCGCGCGCGACGCCGTCGCTTTGACCTACAACCGCAACAACATCCAGCATCTGTTCGCGATTCCGTCGCTGATCGCCAACCTGTTCCGGACCCGGCTGCTGCTCAGCGACGAGGCCATCCTGACCGGGGTGCGCGCCTTGTACCCGTTCCTGCGGCGCGAGTTCTTCCTGCGCCCCGGCGTCGACGAAATCGAGGGCGTCGCCCGCGAGTGGATCACGGTCATGGTGCAGCTGGGACTGCTGTCGCGCGAGGGCGAACATCTGCGCCGCCCGGACGCCAGTGCTGCCGCCTACTCGACCCTGGCGATGCTGGGCCGCGTCCTTGGCGAAACCCTGGAGCGTTACTGCATGACCGCGCTGCTGCTGGCAGAAGAACGCAGGACCGCCGGCCCGCTGCAACGGGTGCGTTTTGAGGAAGACTGCCGCCTGTTGGCCGAGCGCATGGCAATCCTGACCGGACGCGATGCCCCTGAATTCTTCGACAAGGCGCTATTCAAGAGCTACCTGAACACGCTGATCGAGATCGGGTTGGTGACCGATTCCGGCGAACAGGGTCTGGTCGTGGACGCGCGGATCGAACGTATCGCCGAGCGCTCGCAGGAGCTGCTGTCGGACGAAAGCCGGCAGATGCTGTTGCAGCTGCTGACCCGGCGCAAACACACGGAACCCGCCGCCCAAACCGCGGTCCATTGACTCGTGCGCGGTGCCCGGCAGATTCCGGGCACCGCGCTATAATCTGCCGCCGGGGCACTTCGCCCCATTTTTTGTATCCCGGGGAATCATGAACACATCAATTCGTTATCTGGCCGTCGCCTGCGCGCTGACGCTGGTGGCGGCGTGCGCCAAGCAGGAAACCGCTTCGACCGACCAGGCCAGCACTAATGCAACGCTGGAATCTGACGCGCAGAAGTTCGGCTATGCCATCGGCATCGATCTGGGCAAGTCCCTGCAGCCGGTCAAGGAAGACGTCGACATCACCGCGCTGAAGGCGGGCCTGGATGACGCGTTCGCCGACGGCGAGCCGAAGATGGACGACGCCGCACGTGAAGAGATCAAGAACACCATCTCGCGCAAGATGCAGGAGCGTCAGGTCAAGCTGCGCGCCGACCAGGCCGCCAAGGCCGGTGCCGAGGGCGAGAAGTTCCTGGCCGATAACGGCAAGCGCGAAGGCGTCAAGACCACCGATTCGGGCCTGCAGTATGAAGTCCTGACCGAAGGCGACGGCAAGCACCCGACGGCCGAAGACACCGTGACCGTGCACTACAAGGGCACACTGATCAACGGCGAGGAATTCGACAGCTCGTACTCGCGCGGCCAGCCGGTGACGTTCCCGCTGAAGAACGTGATCCCGGGCTGGACCGAGGGCGTACAGCTGATGAGCACCGGCGCCAAGTACAAGTTCTACATCCCGGCCAAGCTCGGCTATGGCGAGCGTGGCGCCGGCGTCAAGATCGGCCCCAACGAAACGCTGATCTTCGAAGTCGAACTGCTGTCGTTCGAAGCGCCGAAGGCGGAAGGCGACGCCAAGTAAGCCTCCTCCGGCCCCGTTCGCGGGGTGGATCCCAGGTTCAAAACGGCCGGCGCAAGCCGGCCGTTTTGCGTGTGTCGTCCGTAACGACAGGTGATGACCCGGTTGCGGCGCGCCATAGCCATCGGACCACACTTGGCCGTGGATGCTGTTGTCTGGGTCTGTCCGACTGCGGGCTCGCGAATCTGGCACCCGAGCGCAGCAGCATCCTCGTCGCGCCCGACCGGCACGCATGAAAAAGGGCGCCCGCAGGCGCCCTGAATCACTCAAATGCTGCAACGACTTACTTGGTCGCCTGTTTCTGCACGTTGCTGGGATCGAAGTACGACGGCTCGAACACGCGCTCGGCGGATTCCTCATCCTCGTTATTCATCGCCTGCACCAGATAGCGATTGTTCTGCATGTCGTAGATCGTCTCGATTACCGGCGCCAGATACGGCTTGTCGTAAGCCTGGGCGACATGCGCTTCCTGCCAGCGCCACAGTTGCCCGCGACGGTCGTAAATATCGACCAGCGCGATCTGCCAGCTGTCTTCGTCGAAATAGAAACGACGCTTGGCATAGATGTGCGTTGTCGTCGGCTTGACCTCACCTTCGACAATCCAGACGCGATGCAGCTCGTAACGCGCCAGATTCTGGTCAATGTGCCCTTTCTGGATGATGTCGCTGTACTTGTACTTGTCACTGTGGATCACGTACGCGTTGTAAGGGATGTACATCTCCTTCTTGCCTACGATCTTCCAGGTGTAACGATCGGTCGCGCCGTTGAAGGTATCGGTCTGGTCGTTGGTGCGCAGACCGTCAGCGCCGGTACCGGGATTGTCGTAACCGACATTGGGCGCTCGGCGCAGCCGCCGCTGGCCCGGGTTGTACTGCCAGGCGCGGCGCGGTTCCTTGACCTGATCCATCGTTTCATGGACCAGCGTGATGGTGCCCGCAAGACGCGGCGGTGCGGTCACCAGCTGCAGGAAATAGATGATGACGTTGTCCAGCGACGCCGGCGTCGCACCCTGCTTGCTATAGGTAAAGGTGACGTCTTCGCGGATCTTGACCAGGTTGTAGTTGCCCGATGCAGTCACTGCAGCCTGGTTGTTCCAGCGACGTGTACCCTGACCGCGATAACGCACCTTGTGGTTCCAAACCGGCTCCACACCCGACTTCGGGACGGGAAACGGCACACCAACGATTGCATTGATCAGAGCCTCGCCATTGCCGCCAAGTTCGGCTTCGAGCGCATTCTTGTAGGTTGCATCGTAGTAGAACTGCGGATACGCAGCGGTACGCCGCGTCGGGTACACGTTCATCTTGTAGGTGCCGGGAAACTTCTCCAGCATCGCCAGCTGACCTTCGCTCAGCTTGGCCTTGTACTGCGCCATGTTCTGCGCGGTGATGGTGAATTCGGGCTTGTCATCCGGAAACGGATCGCAGTAGCGACTGCCTTCGCCCTTGAAACACGCTGGCGCGGTGCTCAGTCCGCCGTCCCATGCCGGAATGGTTCCGTCCTTGTTGCCAGCGCGCTCTGCGCCCACCGGCGTCAGACCGGACTTCAGCTTTTCAGCTTCTTCCGGACTGATCTTGGCCAGTACCGGAAGCGCCACGAACGCCATCAGCAGCGCGATACACGATGCGCTTTTCATTGTTATCCCCTCTCCTCACGAGTCAGCGCCTTACGATAGTTCAGATGCGCGCGCCAGACCAGTCGGGACGGGACGGGACGGGACGGGACGGGACGGGACGGGACGAACCATTATTCTGCTGTCTCAACCGCTGAGCATGGCCAGATGCCGTTCGCGAAATCGCACGAACCAGTCGATCGCCGCCGGATTCATCGTTGAGTCACGGCTCATGGCCTGCGCAGGCGTTGCGCCCATCAGCAGGCGCCGCACCGGAACCTCCATCTTTTTTCCGGTCAAGGTGTAGGGAATCTCGTCGACCGCATAGATCTGATCCGGCACGTGCCGCGGGCTGCAATCGCTGCGCAGCTGCGCGGCAATGCGCTCACGCAGCGTGACATCCAGCGAGCAACCCGCACGTAATTTGACGAACATCGGGATGAACACGCGACCGCCGGCCATCTCGCAACATACGACCAGGCTGTCGAGCACTTCAGGCACACGCTCAACGCTGCGATAGATCTCGGACGTACCGATGCAGACCCCGTAGCGATTCAACATCGCATCGGAGCGGCCGTAGATGTAACAACCACCCCGGGCATTGAGCTTCATGTAGTCGCCATGCCGCCATACCCCCGGATGCTGCGGGTACCCGGTGAAATAGGCATCGCGGTAGCGTCGTCCGTCCGCGTCATCGGCAAAACGCAAAGGCATCGACGGCATCGGACTGCGGATCACCAGTTCACCCACGCGATCGATCTGGGCTCTGCCCTGATCGTCCCAGACTTCCGCGTCGACCCCGAGCGCGCGGGTCTGGATCTCGCCGGCATAGACCGGGTGCGTCGGTGTCGCCGCCGCCAGCGCCGACGCCACTTCAGTACCTCCGCTCTGCGAGGTCACCCAGAGGTCCGCTTTGACTGCCTGGTAGAACCACGCAAAGGTTTCCGGCATGGATGGCGCACCGGCCAGCAGCACTGTATTCAGGCGTTCCAGCGCGAACTGCTTGCACGGCCGCACGCCACCGCGCTGCTGGATCTGCACGTAAGCCGGGCTGACCCCCAGCACATCGACCCCCGCCTGGTCCGCTATGCGCCACAAAACCAGCGGGTCGGGCTCGATCGGACTGCCGTCATACAGCACCGCCGTCGCGCCCTGCAGCAGCGACGCGATCAGCACGTTCCACATCATCCAGCCGGTGGTCGAGTGATACAGCACCCGCGAACCCTGACGCAGTCCGACGTGAAACGCCGTCAGTTTCAGATGCTCCACCAGCACACCGACATGACTGTGCACGATGGCTTTCGGCGGCCCGGTGGTCCCGGATGAGAACAACACCCAGAGCGGGTGATCGTGTGCAACCCGCTCGAAGCGGAAATCCTCTACCGGGCCGTCGGGGCTGCGCAGCAGCGTCGTCCATAACCGCACCTGCGCATGCACCGGCGGTGGGATCGCATCAGCGTCGAGATAGGGCAGCCAGACCAGCTGTTCGATGCTGTCCAGCTGTGCGCAGATCCGCCGCACCTCCTCGACCCGCGAATAGTCCTGCCCCGCAAAGCGATAGCCATCGACCGCAAACAGCAGCTTTGGCCGGACCTGCCGCAGGCGGTCGATCACGGCACTGGCGCCGAACTCCGGCGAAGCCGTCGACCAGATGGCACCGACGGCCACGGTCGCCATCATCGCAATCGCAGTCTGCGGAATGTTCGGCATGAAGGCAGCGACGTGGTCTCCAGGACCGATTCCGAGCGCACGAAGCTGCGTTGCCAGCTGGCGCACCTGACGGTCGAGTTCGCGCCACGACAGCCGACCCAGCACCCCGCGCTCGGACGCAAACATCAGGGCCGGTGCATCCGGTGCGAGCGTGGCGTGACGCAGCAGATGTTCGGCGTAGTTGACCCGCGCACCTTCGAACCAGAGCGCTCCCGGCATGACGCGACGATCCAGCACGCACCGGTAGGGTGTCTCCGACCGCACCTCGAAATAGTCCCAGATCGCGGCCCAGAAGCCTTCGAGATCGGCCACCGACCAGGCCCATAACGCGTCATAGTCCGGCAGATCCATGCCACGGCGCGCATTCAGCCAACGGCGGAAATGCTCCACCGGCGCGTCAGCGACGAACGCGTCATGCGGCGACCACAGCCACTGGCCCTCGGCGATCGCCGGAGGCGTCACCACCGGCACTCTGAGTGAGCCCAACGAGGCCACGCCCCCGGCTCCGTTCCGCTAGCAGCGAACCGCTGTAGCCGCATGCACCGTCAGCTGCGGAGCACTGACCAGTCCGAATGACTGCAGCACCCCCAGCAGCGGCCGGTGTCCAAACGCCTGACATCCGGATGCAAAGCCATAGCGCAGCGGCGGCGCCTGCAACAGATGGTAGGCCGCGTAGGCCTGCAGCAGGCCGGTCTGCTTGTAGTTGCAGTTGCCGTGAATCACGCAATGCGCACGCCCGAGCGGACCACTCGCGTGCACCGAATCGATCGAGGTGTTGATGCGCGGATTCTCGCGCGGCGGCATGCCGGCCTGCAGACTCGCCGCCATCTCGGACAGCTGTTTTTCCTGCTCGTCCTTCGGCAACGGTTTGATCTTTTCCTCGACCACCGCTGCGATCTGCACCACGCCCTCCATCACGCTGCGTTCGAACACACCGCCCATGGCCTTGCAGGTGGCCACGCGCGGATCGTTCTTGAACCACACCGGATGCGCAGTCCCGCCCCAGGGCAGCGCCATCGCCGTCTCGTGCTGACCGGGCACCATGACCTCGGCCTTGGCGGTCGGCGCCCACTTCACGTACTGGTTCTGCTCCAGATGGAAGAACTCGGCGGTGAGGATGCTGAAGATCGTCTGCGTCGACGCATAGGTCGGAAACCCGCGCCACAGCACCAGAATGTCGAGCGTGTCCAGCCCCGGCGTTTCCAGGCACAGATTGGCCGCGATTTCTCCCGTGGTGTACATCTGCGCAATGCCGGGCGCCAGCAGCAGTTTGCGCTCGGCGAAGCGCGCGCCCCAGGTCGCCTCCGCATGCATCATCCAGTTCTGCTCACCGTTGGTGTCGGTGTAGTGCGCACCGGCGGCAAGGCAGGCCTCAACCGCTTCACCACCGTACTTCATGAACGGACCGACCATGTTGCACATGACCTGACTGCCCTTCATCAGCCGAGTCAGTGCCTCGGTGCTGTGCTCCACCTCGGCGATGTCGTAGTCGGCGTTCTCGATCCCGGGCACTTTCGACAGCACTTCGGCGATGCGCTTGGCATCGCGCCCCGCCGCCGTGAACGGCACGCGGTGTTCGCGAAGATATTCCGCCACCAGGCGCCCGGTGTATCCGGTGACACCGTAGACCACAACAGGCTTCTTGCTCATTCCAGCTCTCCTCGTTGTTCGGTATTTTTTCGTTATGCAGTCATGCCGCCATCGACGACCAGATCGGAGCCGGTGACGTAGCTGGATTCATCAGAGGCCAGAAACAGCACCGCGCTGGCAATCTCGTCGGGCCGCGCAAATCGTCCCAATGGAATGCGCGCCAGGGTGCGCTCGACAAAAGCCTGGGCCTGATCCGGCGGCAGTGTCGCTACTGCCGCTGCCACCATCTGCGTCTCGGCAAAGCCGGGGCAGACGCAGTTGACGCGGATGCCGTAACCGGCGCGGGCGCAGTGGATCGCGGCGGACTTGCTGAACAGGCGCACACCGCCCTTGCTGGCGTTGTAGGCCGGAATCAGCGGCTCCCCGATCAGGCCTTCGATCGAGGCAATGTTGACGATCGACCCCCCGCCCGCCTTCATGCGCGCAATCGCCGCCTGCGTGCCGAGAAACACGCCGTCCAGGTTCACGGCCAGCGTCGACTTCCACTGCGCCAGACGAGTGGCTTCGACATCCGACAAGGTTGCCACTCCGGCATTGTTGACGACGACATCGATCCTGCCCCAGGCCTTGATGACGGCGTCGAGCACCTCGGTCCACTGCCCCTCCTCGGTGACGTCCTGCGGCATGAAGCAGGCGTCGTGACCCTCGCTGCGCAAACGTGCCGCTTCGGTTTCACCGGTCGCACTGTCGCGGTCGGTCAGCATCACTTTCGCGCCCTCGGCCAGCAGCGCCTGCACCGCGGCCAGACCCAGACCGCGCGCGGCTCCGGTCACCAGACAGACCTTGTCCTTCACTCGATTCATCGCCGTCTCTCCTCAAGACTCACGCGTCAGGCCGCGCGCCACTGATAGTCCGTTGATTCCTGCGCGAAGCGCACGAACCAGTCGATCGAATCCGGATTCATCATCGCGTCGCGGCTCGCGGCCTTCTCCAGCGGCAGACCCATCAGCAGCTTGCGCACCGGGATCTCCATCTTCTTGCCGGTCAAGGTGTACGGAATCGCCGGCACGGCATAAATCTGATCCGGAACGTGCCGCGGGCTGCAGTCGTCGCGCAGCTTGCGCCTGATGCGCGCCAGCAAGTCGTCGTCGAGCGCGATACCCGGCTTCAGCGTCACGAACAGGGGCATGAAGTAGTTTCCGCCGGGCAGTTCGCAGCAGACGATCAGACTGTCGGCCACCCCCTCGACCTGTTCGACCGCGCGATAGATCTCGGCGGTGCCGATGCGCACACCGTAGCGGTTCAAGGTCGAATCCGAGCGGCCGTAGATGTAGCAGCCGCCGCGCGCGTTGATCTTGATGAAGTCACCATGGCGCCACACCGGCGTGCCATCCGCGTGCTGGAACACATCGAAATAGGACTCGCGATAGCGCTTGTCACCGGCGTCGTTCCAGAAGCGGATCGGCATCGACGGAAATGGTGTCGTCACCACCAGCTCGCCGACGGCATCGACCAGCTCCTCGCCATCGTCGCTCCAGGCGTGGACATCCATACCGAGCATGCGGGCCTGGATTTCGCCCGCATGCACCGGCAGCGTCGGCGAAGCGCCGACAAAGCCGCTGCACAACTCGGTGCCGCCGGACTGCGAGGTCACCCACAGATCCGGCTTCACGCAGCGATAGAACCAGGCAAAGGTTTCCGGCGTCGACGGCGCCCCGGCAACCAGAATCGACTCCAGTGCGGCCAGATCGTACTGCTCTCCCGGCTTGAGGCCGGCCTTTTCCATCATCTGCACGAAGGTCGGACTGGCGCCGAAATTGGTCGCGCGGGTGCGCGCCGCCAGCTGCCACAGAAAATCCGGCTGCGGGTGGACCGGGTTGCCGTCATAGAGCACGATCGCACTGCCGGTGACCAGCGCCGCCAACAGCAGATTCCACATCATCCAGCCGGTCGTGCTGTAGAAGAACATCACCGAATCCGGACTCAGATTCAGATGAAAGTGCATCAGCTTCAGATGTTCGATCAACGCGCCGATGTGGCTGTGGACAATCGCCTTGGGCAGTCCGGTGGTCCCGGACGAAAACACGATCCACAGCGGATGATCGTGCGCCACGCGTGTGAACTCGAATGCGTCCCGCGATACGTCCGCATGGTCCAGCAGCTGCGCCCAGGTCATCAGGCCCGGCAGCGAAGGCGGCGGCGGTCCTGCGTGCAGATATGGCAACCAGATCACGTGCTGCAGACTCGGCAAGGCTGCGGCAATCTGTTCGACTTCGGCACCGCGGGCAAAGTCCTTGCCTCCGAAGCGATAACCGTCCGCCGCGAACAGCACCTTCGGCTCGATCTGCGCATAGCGATCGATCACGGTCTTGACACCGAACTCCGGCGCCGCCGACGACCACACCGCGCCGATCGCCGTGGTCGCGATCATCGCGATTGCCGTTTCCGGCACATTGGGCATGTACGACACCACCCGATCGCCCGGCTTCACCCCCAGCGCACGCAGCTGCGTCGCGACGATGCGCACCTGACGTCCGAGTTCGTTCCAGCTCATCGCCGCCAGCTCGCGGTTCTCGCTGAGGTGATGGAACACCGCCGCGTTGCCGCCCTCGGGCTCGTGACGCAGCAGGTGCTCGGCGTAGTTCACTCGCGAGCCTGCAAACCACTCGCAGCCCGGCATCTCACGCCGGTCGAGCACGCGGCTGTAAGGCGCATCCGAGAGTACGTCGAAGTAGTCCCAGATCGTGGCCCAGAACGCTTCCGGCTCGGCCACCGACCATTGCCACAGTTCGGAATAGTCGCTGACCCCGACGCCGCGTGAGTCGACCAGCCAGCGGCGATAGCGCTCGACCTGCGACTTTGCGGCGAATTCGGGCCGCGGGGTCCACAGGCGTTCGCCCTCGCGCACGCTTTCGACGGTTTCAGCGGACCGCATAGACGTCATAACGCACCTCGAAAGTTTGCAGATCTGCCTCGCCAACGCCGAGCAGCTGCAGGCGGTTCATCCAGAGATAGTCCGGGTGCGCCGTGCGCACCCGCGGCACTGTTCGCAAGCTCAGCTTTGGCGGCAGTTCTCCGCGCAGAAAGCCTGCATAGCCGTCCTCACCGAGATCACCGACACCCTGGTAGGCGATTTCGATCAGCGCATCGTCGTGGGTCTCGATGGTCGCGCGGACATCGAGGATGCCGACGCCGTCTTCGCGCACCGTCATCCAGTCGCCGCCGACCGCACGCAGCCTTCCGCGCAGACGCGGCCCCTCGACCTCGCCACCGGTGACATAGAAATTCACGCGCGCCCCGCCGGGCACGGGCCCGATCACTTCCGGCGGCGCCTGCAATTGCGCCCGGTACGAGCACAGATAGTCGAGTTGGTACGGCAACATCGGCGTTCTCCAGATCAGGCGCGTAACGCAGCCAGCCGCGCGAGCACCGTCTCGGGCTGCGCGTCCGCCGGAATAGCCGCATAGCGAAAGTCCGCGGCGCCCGGCACTGCGGCAGTGTCCGCGGACCAGAACGCCGGCTCGATGAGCCGTCCGTGCAGCCCGGCCTGAGCTGGCAGTGCGGAAGACGGCGCAATGACGAAGCCGATGCCGTCGGCATCCAGAGGGGCCGCCGGCGCCGCATCCAGACGCAGGCCCAGGTCCCAGCGGTAGTGCGCAGCGACGTTCAGCACCGGCCGATACCATTCCAGCTCGCCGGCAGCCGCCGGCAGATCGCCCGCGTCTTCGCTCATCAGCAGGACATCAATGCCAGACTCGCCAAAATGCCGTAGAAAGTCCGCCAGCTGCACGGCGGCGGAATCGATTTCGTCCTCACCGATCTCGATCCCGGCATCGGCGCCGAAGGCCTGTGCATAGCTTTCACGCAACCAGCGCCGCGGCGATGGCATCACCAGTGCCAGCGGCGTCGAGGCAAAACTGCCGCGCAGGCCCGACAGCAGCTCATCAAGCCCCTGGCGCAGGCCGGCATCGGCTACCAATGTCTTCAGCGGCGCGACCGCACGCCGTTTCTGCGTCATGGCAGCGCGCAGTGCCGGCCGCGCATCGAGCACTGCACCCACCATCGTTGCCACGTCCAGCGCCACCACATCAGAGCGCAGCAGACCCTGCGCCTTGCGCTGCATTGCGACGTATTCCGCCGCCTGCAGCAGTTGCCGCGCATCGCCGCCGAACAGCCGCCATGCATACGCGTCGCTGTCCAGCCACAGCAGTTGCCCGGGTCGCTGGCGTACACCGTCGAGGAATCCGCTCATGCTCGATCCTTCCTCACGCCGCCGTATAACCGCCGTCGACCACCAGCTCGGCACCGGTCACCCAGCGCGCCGCATCGGAGGCCAGATACAGCACCGCGCAGGCCACATCCTCGACACGGCCAAAGCCAAGCGGATGTGCGGCCTCGAATGCCGCATGCGCTGTCGCGGCGTCAGGAACCAGGCCCAGATCAACAAAGTCCTGCACGAACTTGTCACCCATGTCGGTCTGCACGATCGCCGGGTGTATCGAGTTGACGCGCACACCGTTCTTCAGCTGCGCGCACTCGATGGCCGCTGCCTTGGTCATCGAACGTACCGCGCCCTTGGAGCTGTGATATGCGGCATGCGCCGTGGTGCCGATCAGGCCGGCGACCGACGACAGATTGACGATGGCGCCACCCGCCTCCCCCATCGTGCGCAGCGCATGCTTGATCCCGAGAAACACTCCCGTCACGTTGACATCGAGCACCTTGCGAAAATCCGCGACCTCGCACTGTGCGAACAACGCTGCGGTTTCAATTCCGGCGTTGTTCACCAGAATGTCGTAACGCCCGAAGTGCTGCAGCATCGCAGCGCTGGCCATGGCCCACCCGGCTTCATCCGTGACGTCGTGATGCTGAAACTCGGCGCGCCCACCAGCGGCACGAACACGCGCCACGGTTTCCCTACCCGCACCATCGTTCACATCGGTGACCAGCACCGCGGCGCCGGACTGCGCGAGCGCCATCGCGATCTCGGCGCCAATGCCCCTTGCAGCACCGCTGACCAGCGCGGCCTTGCCGTCAAGTCTGAAAACCTTCGTGTAATCCATGCACCGCTCTCCTCTTGACCTGCTGCGCCCAGACCGCGTCCCACGGTTATCCGTACATCCCGCGCCTTGAACCCGATGGGCCAGGCGTACCGCAGCTACGCCGCGGTCTTCGCCATGCACGCTTCCAGCTGCGCTTCAAGCTCGGCGATACGCACGTCCTTGGGATTGGGCATGAACACACCCTGCAACTGATCGGCCGGCATCGTGATGCGCTGACCGGCGCTGGTGGCGTAGATCACCGTGGTGTCGTCCCAGCTGCCGAAGTACGGCAGGTTCCTCGGCGGTTCAGGGGTGACCCACTCCTTGCAGAACTGGTCAAACGGCTTGCCGCGCCTGATGCGCTCCAGTCGATAGGCTGCACGCAGTTCCGCCGTCGCCTCGGCGTCGACAATCAGGGTTTTCTCGTCGTAGACGACTTTGTAGATGTCGCGCGCGTTCTCGTGAGAAATCAGATCCTCGGCCAGATCCTTCATCACCAGCGCCGGCTCGCGCTCCAGCACATCGCCATAGCCGCCACCGGAGCCCTGACAGATCATGTAGAGCTCGCCTTCGTTGCACAGCTCGAAGGTCATGCCCATGTCCTGCGAGGTGTACTTGCCGCCAGGAATCGGGCGTTCGTTCATCAGACGCACGATGTCGAATTCCTCGATCGCCTTGGGCGTTTCACGCAGCACGTCGAAGACATTGATGCCCTTGATCTTGCACAACTGGTACGACGGACACGAATAGCCGCCGAACAGACCCTGCGCCGATGGAAACTTCGACCCCTCACAGCCGGTCATGAAGCCCCACATCAGCGAACCGCGCATCGTCGCGATCTGCTCGTAACCCATGCCACCGCGGTACTTGCCCCAACCGACGCGGTCCTTGGCCAGCCGCTGCGCGCCGAGACGGATGATCGGCGTGTCCTCTTCGTTGATCTCATGTTCGCCGGAGTCGCACATGAAACCGAATACCGGCGACACCGAATGCTCACCGTCAGCGTGCGAACGCGCGCCCTGACCGTTGCCGTTGATATCCGCGCAGAAATTGCCGGTGACATCGCCATGCTGGGTCAGACCGCCGTAGATCAGGGTCGCCGCCTGGTCATATTGCGACGCGATCACCGCCGAATACTTGTGCGGCAGGCTGTAGCTGAACTTGTTCATCGGAATGGTCCAGACCACGCAGCCCTTGAACAGCGGCATCAGACTCATGGCCTGCGGCATTTCGCCTTCGGCATCGATGATCGAATTGCGGTCGGTGATGACCTCGATCGGAGACAGCACGGCCATCGTGTGCGGCAGATCCGGCCAGATGTTCTGCAGCAGTCCGGTACACAGGGCCGCCTTGAATGAGGCGATGTTGGTGTTGACCGAACGGTTCATGAACTGCGGCGCGGTGCCGCGGAAATCCATAATCAGACGGTCGCCCTTGATCGTGATCGCCAGCGATATTTTCTGCAGGCAGTTCTCGCGCAGGGATGAATCCATGAACTGCAGTACGCGGGTGGTGCCGTCCGGCATTTCGCGAATGCGGCGCCGCATCTCGGTCTCGACGTCTTCCAGATGCGAACGCAAGGTTCCCAAGACGGCTTCCTTGCCGAACTGGTCGAGGATCGAAATCATGCGCTCGCGCAGCCGCATGACCGCGTGCAGCTTGACCTTCATGTCTTCCAGCTGCAGCTTCGGATCGCGTACCGAGTTCTGCAGGAAGGTCACCAGATCGCGCTTGAGCTGGAAGTTCTCGACGACCTTGAACGGCGACATCTTGATGCCTTCGTCGTACTTGCTCTCCGCTGCGGCCGGCATGCCGCCCGGCTCGCAGGCGCCGTTCTCGCCTTCGTGAATCGTCGACGACAGCCAGCACACCAGCTCGCCCTTGTAGAACAGCGGCATCATCATCGACTGGTCGGTGTTGTGGATGCCGCCATAGCGCGCGTCGTTGTGAATGAAGCCGTCGCCGTCGTTGACGCCGACGGTCGGGTCGTTGACCCAGTTCTTGATGATGAACTTGATCGGATAGAAGCAGCACGCCGCGAACGCGATGATGCCGTGCGGCGCGATCATCGCCAGGTCGCCGCTGTTGGTGTAGACCCCTGTGACCAGATCCCCCCACTTGGCACCGGGAGCCGCACCCATCTGATTAACCATTTCGAAGGCTTCGGACAGGGCCGCGTTGATCAGGCCCCGGATATGGTGGGTCTGATGCGGGTCGAGTCCCTTCGTCAGGACTTCATTCTCGAACGGCGTGCGCGGCGCCAGTGTGTGGTCGCGCATGATCTCCGGATCAGGTCCGAGAAACAGTTTGTTCTCGGCCAGAAACTGATCGAGCAGGACTTTGTCTTCTGCAGAAAGCTGGGTCATATCATTCATGGCTGTCTCCGATCAGTGTCCGCCGCGGGTGAACCAGACGGCGTTCTGTGCTGCCGCGTAGTAGCGCCAGCCGGGATTGACGAGGTAGGTGGTTGCGCGCGTGGTCACCAGCGCAGGCCCTTCGATGCGGGTGCCTTCTGCCAGCGCGCGGTCGTCGTAGATGCGGGTTTCGATCGCGCCGTCATACCCGGGGAAGTGGCACTCGCGCGTGCCGACCGGTTCGACGCTGTGGCCCTCGCGGCCATCGTCCTCGATGCCGGCGAAGCGCACCGTCGACTGCTCGACGTAGGAACACACGCGGATGGTATTGATGCGCACGCCGGTTTCCGGCGACTGACTGCCCTTGCCGAAGCGCTCGCCATAGCGGGTGTGGAACTGGTTGATCAGCTTGATCACGTCGGCCTGCGACTGCAGCCGGGTCTGATCGGCCACCACAGCGGTCTGCACGCGCTGATTGCCGTAGCGCATGTCCAGCTCCAGGCGGTAGCGGATGTCCTCGGCCGCAAAGCCCTGGCGCAGCAAATCCTCGCGCCCGCGCGACTCCAGTGCCTCGACATGAGCATTGAACGCGTTGTAGTCGGCGTAGAAGCGCTTGAGGTTGGCGTCGAACAGCACGGTCCAGGTGCTGGTCTCGTGAATGTGCATCTGATTCATGTTGCCGGCACCGACGGCCGAGAACACCGACGAGAACGGTGGCGCCAGCACCCGATCCACACCGAGCACCTCGGCGATACCGCAGGCATGCAGCGGACCGTTGCCGCCATAGGCCAGCACCGTGAAGTCACTGGGTTCATAGCCACGCGTACGCAGCTCGGTCGCGATACCGTTCGCCATGTTGGCATCGACCGTGCGTTTGATCAGTTTGGCCGCTTCGATGGTGTCGACATCCAGCTCGTCGCACAGGTCTTCCATCGCCTGGCGCGCGCGCTTCGGGTTCAGCTTGATGTGGCCGGCGGCGTAGTTCGCCGGGTCCAGATATCCCAGCAGCAGATCGGCGTCGGTCACGGTCGGGTTCAGGCCGCCGCGGTCGTAACACGCCGGTCCCGGATCGGAACCGGCTGAGGCCGGTCCGCATTTGACCGTGCGGAACATGCGGTCGTAACTGCAGATCGAACCGCCGCCGGCGCCGAGCGTGACCAGATGCACCATCGGGATCGACACCAGCCAGCGGTCGATCACCGGATTGAAGTCGTAGTGCTTGACCCCGCCCTGATCGACGATGCCGATGTCGAAACTGGTACCGCCCATGTCGGTGGCGACGACGTTGCCCAGGCCGGTCTGCTGCATCAGATGTTCGCTGGCGGCGATGCCGGATACCGGTCCCGAGTGCACCGTCTGCAGCGCGTCGGTGGAGTTCAGCTGCGCCATGCCACCGGAGTTGTGATTGACCAGCATCGGCCGCTCGTACCCCTGGCCTCGCAGGTTCAGTTCCAGCGTGCCGAGTCCGTGATACATGGTCTGGTGCAGGAAGGCGTCCATGATCGCCGACATGCCGCGCGCATACTCACCCTTGCGCCCGGCGACCTGGTGCGACAGCAGCATCGGAATCGCGCCGAGCAGATGACCCGGATACTCCTCCAGGAAGATCTCGCGCACGCGCAGCTCGTGTGCCGGATTGACCACACTGTTGGTGAACAGCACCACCAGCGCCTCGGCGCCGGCGTCGACCAGTTCGCGAATGCGCAGGCGCACATCGTCCTCGTCCAGACGCAGGAACTCGGCGCCCAGATAGTCCACGCGCTCGCGAATTTCGCGAATCATCGGGATCGGCACGATCGGTTCCGGACGCTGTGCGTTGGGAATATCCATCTGCCGTTCTTCCGGCAGTCCCTCGCCATAGCCGCGCGCACGCGACAGCGGAATCGTGCTCTTGAAGCCCGCGGTGACCAGTACGCCGATGCGCGGACCCTTGCGCTCGATCAGCGCGTTGGTTCCCAGCGTCGTGGCATAGCGCACCGAATCGACGCCGGACAGCAGGGTGTGGACATCCAGCGCCAGCTGTTCGCAGGCGTTGCTCAGCGCCTCGTTGAAGCCCAGCGCCAGGTTGTGATGCGTGGTCAGTGCCTTGCCTTCGATGCTGCGTTCGTCCCAGACCACGAAGCAGTCGGTGAAGGTCCCGCCGATATCGACCGATACTCGTCTCATCGTTCGTTCCTCGGCTCAGTGCTGATGGTCGTGGCCATGCGCCTGCGCATGCAGCGCACGCCCATGCTTGACCTTTTCCAGCGCCAGATCGGGTCCGATCACCGGCTCGAGCACCTCTTCGCGATCGACCCACTGAGCCTTCAGCGCGTCGATGTCGAGTTCGATGTCATGCACTGGCGGATGGCCAGGCGGCAGGTATTCGGCCTCGACCAGCGTTCCGCACTTGGAGCAGTAGTACTCCAGAATCCGGCACCACTGCGGGTCAGGCGAATAGGTGCGCTCGTAGAGCGTGGTATCCAGCAGCGGCTTGTGGATCTCGCGCGGATCGCGGTCATACACCAGCAGACCGCGTTTGTAGTTCTCGCGCGCCGAGATGTGCTCGTGACCGCAGCGGCGGCATTCCCACATCTCAGTATCCAGATTGATGCGCAGGTATTCAGTAATCAGTACTTTCATTGACGACATCCTCGAAACAGATCTCGACGCAAACTCGATGGGTAGGCTCAGCCGGCGCGCGACAGCAGAATGTCGCCGGCTTCATTGATTTCGAAACGCCAGCCGGCCTCGACGCGACAGGTGAAAAAGGCTTCCTCCAGCACGCAGGGCCCCTGCGCCTGACAGCCGCCGCTCTGCGCCTCGATCCGGTACAGCGGCAGCTCCTGCCACTTGCCACCGCAGAGCGTGCGTCGGCTGCCGTCGCGCGCCGCGGGCTTGTCGGCGCTGCCGAAGCGGCCCGTGATCCGGGCGTGTGCAATGGGCTTCACCACTTCCAGCTGCAACACCAGACGCGCGTCCGCAGCCAGGCCGGCCGGCGGCGTCACGCCGTCGCAGGGCATCACGCGCTCGCCGTCCGCATCGCTGACCAGCACGCTGAACCGCTGCGCGCACTCTTCAAGTCGCGCGGCCTCGGCAAACATGCCGCGCTGTGCTTGCAGCAGCAGCACCTCGCGCGCTGCCGCCATCGCCGCCGCATCAGTGCCATCGAGCGCCTGCTCGAAGGTATGCCCGATATCCGAAAAGCCGATGCCGAACGCCGAAAACACGGCCGCAAGACCCGGCACGATCACGCGCGAGATCCCCGCAGCCTCGGCAACCTTGCACGCCACAAACGGTCCGGCGCCGCCGAACGCCGCCAGCGTGGTCTCAGGCGTGATCTTGCTGAACTTCTTCAGGCTGTCGGCGATCTTCGACACCCATGCGGCTTCCATGTCCTGAGCCGCCTCGTCCGCGCTTACACCCAGCGGACGCCCGACGTGCTCGGCAATGGCAGAACGCGCGCGTTCGACATCGATCTTCAGCTCGCCGCCGAAGTAGGACACCGGATCGAGCAGACCCATCTGCAGAAACGCGTCGGTGATCGTGGCCAGTGTGCCGCCGAGACCGAAGCACGCCGGCCCCGGCGCACCACCGACGCTTTCCGGACCGACCTGAATCCGCTTGCCGTCGGCCTTGATGATGGAGCTGCCGCCGACGCCGACACTGATCACGTCGCACAGCGGGAACGAGGTTTCAACGCCTTCGACACGTCCACGCGGATCCAGCCGCACATGGCCGTCGTCGACGACGCCGATGTCGGTGGTGGTGCCGCCGACATCCATCGACAGCAGATGCTTGAAGCCGTAATGCGCCGCCAGCGCCTTGACGCCTTCGGCTCCGCCACGCGGCCCGGAGCTGTACGTCTTGATCGCGACGGTCCGTGCCACGCGCGCGGCATTGCCGTCATTGCGGAAAATCAGCAGCGGGTTGCGCGTCTTGTACTCGCGCAAGCGATGCTCGGCGGTGTACAGAAAGCGTTCCATCGCCGGATGCAGGAATGCATTGAACAATGCCGTCCACGTACGGCGAGCGTCATCCGCATCGTCGACCAGTTCGTGCGAGTACAGGATCGGCAACGCGCCGAGCAGGTGCGGTGGAAAGCGGCGCAGCAGGATCTTCTTGACCTGGGTTTCACCGTCGACGCGGGCATCGCCGCCGAACACGACGACGACGCGATTGGCGCCGGCGGAGGCGAGACTGGTCACGGCGTGGGTCACCGCCGCATCCAGCGCTTCGCCTTCGAGACCGCCGGGCAAAGCCTGTACGCGTGTGCCGACCAGCGCGTCCAGCAGCCCGGAGGCATCGGCGTCGCGCCGCAGCGCATCGACGGTCAGGCCGCCGCCGGCAATCAGCCCCAGACGCGGGCCCTTGCGCTCCACCAGGGCATTGGTGCCCTGCGTGGTGGAGTAACGGATGTACTCGGTCGACAGCAGCAGCTGCTGCACGTCGTCGTCGCCATAGATCAGCCGGGAGGCCTTCTTCAGTCCGTCGAACAGACACTTCGACAGATCGTACGGCGTGGTCACGGTCTTGGTGCGGTAGACCTGCGCTCCATCGATCACGCAGATGTCGGTCAAGGTGCCGCCGTTGTCGATGTTGATCAGCTTGCCGGATGAGGTGGCCGGCACTGCCGCGGTGTCCACACAGGGTGCAGGTACAGACATGGTGACTCTCCCTACTGAATGGGACCGCCCGACACTGCGCGCGGCACAGCCGCGCAGCGCGCATCAGGGCGATGGGGTGACAAAGAAAATCGGGCACAGACATCGCGGCTTGCGCCGCAGACACGGCGACGACAGCGCAGCGCATCGGCGCGGACTGCAGACATCCCAGCTCCTCCTGTTCGGTCTTGTCGCCGTGGCATCGGGCACTGCAACGGCGCTGCGGATCGAGCCGCCCCGGAGTGTTCCGGTGACGGTCTGTGCCCGCGTTGGATCAGGTCTCAAACTGGAGTCAGGTTAGGCGTGCCAGTGGGTGGCTGCCGCTACCCTTGCGGGTAGTTTTTGTCGATGCTGCAGTGCGATTCACGCACTGCAGCGGCGCTCGAATTCCGGGCCCTATAGCAGACCCATCTGGCGCGCGGCGTTGATCGCCTGCAGCCGGCTGTTGACCGCCAGCTTGGAGTAGATGTTTTTCAGGTGAAACTTGACGGTGTTTTCGGAAACGAACAGCTTGGCCGCCATTTCCTTGTTGGAAACCCCGTTGCCGAGATAGACCAGCATCTCTTTTTCGCGCTCGGTCAGTGGCTCCAGCGGCTGGAAACCACCATCACCGAACGCGCCACGTGTTCCTGGTTCGATGCCCGCCCCTGCGGCACGCAACAGGGTCTCGACAAAAGTCCGTTGCTGCTGCGCGGCAGGATCGGCATCCTGCACCGTGGCGTGGATCTGCTGCAGCAGCCGCACCACCACGTCCCCCTCGTCGATGATGCTGCGCACGTAGCCGCCCGGCCGCGCCAGCTGCAGTGCGCGATGCAGACTGCGCAGCGCCAGATTGTCCGAATTCCGGCTCGCATGCGCGCAGGCTTCCAGCACCAGCAGTTTGATCTCCCGGTGCACACGGCCATCGGCGTGCGCGCGGCTCAGCTCAACGCCGATCCGCTCGAGCGCCTCGACCGCCTGGCCGTCGTGAATCGCCAGCCGCAGCGCACCGATGCCGTGCGCCTCCTGGCTTTCGGAGAACGTCATCCAGCCCTCGGCGAAATCCGGCTGGCCACCCTGTGGCAGCCGGCTGGCCAGCGTTTTGGCTCGCTCGATGTCACCGTCCAGCAAGGCCAGCCGTACCCGCTCCCAACCGCCAATACGCACCAGCCGCGGCCAGCCGGCGCCATGCCCGATGTCCTCGCATTCATCCAGGACCTGCAGCGCCACCGCGGTGCGTCCCTGGGCAATCTGAATCCGCGCCATGGCGATATAGGCGACCGCGAGAAAATCCAGCAGCACGGCATCGCTGATGACATCGTGAAACTGCTTGAACATCGACTCGGCCGCGTCGAGCCGGTTCGCCTCATACAGCGTCCAGATGTAACACGACACCAGCGAACCGGACGCCATGGACTCATCCAGGTCTGGCCGCTGTTCGGAAAAGCCACTGCGAAAGCGTTCGAGCGCCTCTGCCAGGCGGCCCTGCGCCAGGCAATTGATACCTGCCAGCGCCACCGTATAGCCCCCGCTGAACGCTGAGCTGCCGGTGGTGCCATACGCCCGCGCCAACCCCAGGAATTCGCGCGCAGCGTCGTAGTTGCCGGCAATCTGCGCACGATACGCCGCGACGTTGGCCGCGGCACCGAGCTCGAACGCCCAGAACCCTTCCGGCGACTGATCGGAGACCGGGATCCGATCGAGAATGTCGAACGACAGGCGCAAATCGTCATGCGCCACCGCCAGCATCACATTGACGACATCGCCGCTGGTGGTTTTGCGGATATCGGCTTCGGCACCCAGGCGCATCGGAATATCGATGATCGGCCGCAGCTTCTGATTGCGGCGCATGAAGGTCAGCGCCCAGGCGATCTTGACCGCCAGATCGGGCCGCCGTTCGATCTGCTCCAGTGGCAGACGATCCGACCAGCGTTCGACCGTGGTCAGCAGAGCGTCCGGGATCAGGCTGTTGGCCCACTGGTTGAGAATGTCGGCGGCGAAGCTGTGGTCGCGTGCCGCAACGGCGTGATGCATCGCCTCCTCGAACTGCTCGTGCGCGTAAAACCATTGCGCCGCAGCACGGTGGATCGCGATCACCGCTTCGGCATCCTGCTCGCGGAGCTGCTCCGTCATGAATGATGAGAACAGCGTGTGGTACTTGAACCAGCGCAGATCCGAATCGAGGCTGCGCAGAAACAGCCCCGATCGCTCCAGATACAGCAGGATGCTCTGCGAGTCCTGCCAACCGGTGACGTGATCGCACAGCTCGGCCGACAGCCGGCTCAGCATGGATGTACGCAGCAGAAATTCCTGAATCCGTGGCGGCTGCAGCGCCAGCACATTGTCGGCCAGGTATTCGGCGAGTTCGCCGGGCCGCCCAGCGTTGAGATCGGCCAGCGAGCGTCGCACCGAAGTGCTGCCCAGCCCCAATCGGAACAGCTGCACCGCGGCCGGCCAGCCTTCCGTGCGGCGAAAGATCGCATCGATCTCATCCGCGCTGACTTGCAGATCCTTGGATTCGGCGAAGAACTGCTGCACCTCGGTTGCGGTGAAGCGCAGATCCTGTGCGCGTAGCACCAGCGCCTGATGATTGACGACCAGCCGCGCCAGCCCGATCTCCGGCATCGCGCGCGAACCGATATAGATCGTCACCGTTTCCGGCAGGTGCTGCAGCAGGTCGCGGAACACCGCCAGCACCGGCTTGCGGTTCAGGGTCTGGAATTCGTCGATAAACAGATCGACCCGGCGCTCCAGCTGCACCAGCCGACGGATCAGCCAGTCATTCAGCCGGCGCCGCCCGATGTCGCCGTCCACATCCCCGGAGCTGGCCAGTTCATCGCTGCCACCGAGCCGCAGGATCAATCCCTGCAGATGCCCGGCCAGACGCCGCATGTCGTTGTCGGCCTCGTCCAGGGTCAACCACGCAGTCAGCGCCATCTGGGATTCTGCAGCCGACTTCATCTGCTGCAGCAAGGTGGATTTGCCATGCCCGGCCGGCGCCTGCACCACGATCAGGCGCAGCGTCGACTCCTGCTGCAGCTGCGCCATCAACGCGCTGCGCTGGATCGCGCCTTCGTAAACCGGAGGCGGGAAAAACTTGTGTTCGTAAACGTCCGTCACACCGCGTGCGACGACCGAGCTCTCGTGGCCCATCCGTCAGCTCCTCGCATCGGGCCGAGACTATAGCGCAGCGCCCGGCTCGCGACGCCGGCACCCAATCAGTCGGTTGCGAACTCCCGACGCAATCGCACGCCGTCGCAGCCGTCCTCGTAGTAGTGCTCCAGGACTTGTGTTTCCACGTAGCCCAGATCTCGGTACAGCGTCCGCGCCGCTGTATTGTCGACGCGCACTTCCAGACTCAGGCCACGCAGCTTGAGCGAACGCGCATCGCGCTCGGCATATCGCAGCAACTGCCGCGCCAGACCCCGCCCGCGACACTGCGGCGCAACCACGACTGAGTAGATGCGGCCGTAATAGCTGCCTCGGCGCAGCAGCACGATCGCTGCTGCCACCACCTGCCGCTGCTGTGCGATCACCCACACGCGTGCGGTTGGCGCACTCAGCAGATGGCGCAGGCTACGCCGCGACATGCGGTCACCGGGGAAATTCGCTTCCAGTGCCAGCAGATCTTCGACATCGCCGGAGCGCCCGGCCCGGACACGCAGCGGCTGCGATGCACTCATGTGCGTGTACGCGCTTCGAGCCGCTTGAGGAAGTACGCCATGATCTTCTTGTAGAGCTCGGCCTTGAGGACCAGATCCTCAACGCCGTGGTCGATATTCGGGTTGTCGTTGACCTCGATGACCTTGACCACCTTGCCGAACTGTTTCAGGTCGACGCCATACAGTCCGGTCCCGATCGCGCGCGCCGCCTGCAGCGCGATGCTCAGAACCTTTTGCGGCACATCCTCGACCGCAAGGGTCTCGTGGTTGCCCTCGATCTTGCCACCGGACTCGCCGTGCTTGACCACCTGCCAGTGATCCTTGGCCATGAAGTACCGGCAGGCGTACAGCGGCTGTCCGTCGAGCACGCCAATGCGCCAGTCGTATTCGGTCGGCTCGAAGCTCTGCCCGATGATCAGATCCGAGCGCTCCAGCATGTCCCCGGCCACACGCTTGAGTTCAGCGGGCGTATCCACCTTGATCACGCCCTTGGAGAACTGCGAGTCCGGTTGCTTCAGCACAAAGGGGAAGCCGAGCACATCGGCGACCTCGCGCACGTTGCGCGAGTGGATCAGCAGCGTCTTCGGCTGCGGAATCCGGTGGCGTTCCATCAACTGCGCGAGAAAGACCTTGTTCGCCGCACGCAGGATCGACAGCGGATCGTCGACCACGATCAGCCCCTCACGCGCGGCGCGGCGCGCAAAGCGATAGGTGTGATGATTGACCGCGGTGGTTTCACGGATGAACAGCGCGTCAAACTCGGCGACGTGACCGTAGTCACTCTTGTCGAGGAATTCGACGTCGAAACCCAGATCCTCGGCGGCCTTCTCGAACATCTTCAGCGCGCGCGGATTCGACGGCGGATCCTTTTCATTTTCGTTGACCAGAATCGCCAGGTCATAGCGCGCCGACTCGCGCCGCGTGCGCGGGCTGCGCCGCAGCTCGAAATAGTCGCGCGCGGCCTCGAACAGGAACTCCATGTGCGACGCCGGCACTTCACCCAGGGCGATCGGACCCAGTGACTCGACCCGCCATTCGTCGCCCTTGTACGCAAACTTGACCTGCAGCAACGGCGCCGGGAACAGATTGAACAAAGCCCGCGCCAGACGCTCATGCCGGCGCGCCAGGTTCTCGCCGAAGTAGATGTTCATTACATACTGCGACGACTCGATCCGCCCCAACGAGCGCTCGATCAGCGCCTCGATCTCGTCGTTGATGATGCTCGGCGATTCCGCCAGCTTCAGATCCTGGATCGTGGTGATTTCGGGCAACGCCTTGTGCCCGCGGGCACCGGCGAGCAGCGATACGTAATACCCGATCGACTGGTACGCAAACGAGCGGCACAGGTTATAGACACGCAGGCGACGCGCGCGAGTGTGCAGTTCCTGCGTCAGGTATTCCCACGCGGTAACCACCTCCAGCCCGGGAATGTCCACCGGCCAGTCGGCACGCTGATCGACAACGACGATGCCGCTCATGGGTGCCCGACGGCCGCAATCCCGCGGCCACTGCAATGGGCACAATCAACAGTACACATGCCGCACCGGGCGGCTTGGGGAGGTTCGGGCATAGGGGCGGCGATAGTGGTTTGGAGTACCGCGGCGGCATCGTAGCACCGGGCCCGCAAGTCCACGAGGGGTGTCGTTTTCTTCGACATCGCGGCGCTGAACCCCTACCCTTTGCACCGGGCAATCACGACAGTGGCAACGACGCCACCGGTCGACGGGAGAACATAGATGATGGGATTCGCGAAGTGCGGGCGGGGCGTGTTGGCGCTGGCCGTATTCGCCGGCATGGCCGGTTCAGCGCACGCCGCCAGCGGCACCCGCCTCGATATCGTGCGGCTCAGCGGGGACGTGCTGCGCGAACAGGCCAGCGTGGCGCGCGCACTTGAGGTTCCGGAACCGCTCAATTCCGGCGATCGTGTCCATACCGGTCGTGCCTCGCACGTCGCGCTGCAGGTCGGCCGCACCGGACTGGCGACATTGGGACCGGACTCGACCCTGCGCATCCACAGCCTGTTTCCGCCGGAGCCGCCCACGCGGATGCAATTGTCGAAACTGGTGCTCGAACAGGGCAGCATCAACATCGACACCCGCCCCAAGGACGCCTCGCAACCCCCGTCGGATGTCCGTCTGAATGCGGGCGTGCTGAAGCTGCGCATCTTCGGCGCTGCCGCGTGGATTCGTCACGACGATGCGGCCGACGAGGTGTGCCTGCTCCACGGCGCAATTGAAGTCGGTACTCCGGATGGCCCGCAGCGGCTGGATGAGCCCGGCAGCTGCCTGCTCGCCAGCGGCGCCGGCACAGCACTCAGTTCTGCCCGTCAGGTCGGCTCGCTTGCCGCCCGCCTGCAACTGACCGCCTTCCCGAACGACGACGCCCTGCGCGACGAGATTCTGCAACGCGCCCAGGCCCAGGCCCGGCCGCAGCCGGCGTTCCCGGTCGCGCCGCAGACTGAGCCCGCGCCGCCCAAGCCTGCCGCAGCCGCGCCCGTCGCCGCTGCAACACCGAACACCGCGGCTGCAGCGCAGACCGGAGGCGGCTGGGGCATCGTATTGGGCTCGGTCAGTGATGCCCAGCGTGCCGCCGCCGAAGCCGAGCGTTTCAGTGCGGAGGGACTGCAGGCGCGTGTCGTTCCGGCCAAGCTCGGCGGCGGCACCACCTACCGCATCGTCAGCGGCCATTTCGCGACCAAGGACGAAGCTGACGCCATGCTGCCAGCAGTGCGTGCACGTCGCGATCTGCAGGGTGCCTGGATCGTCGCCACGCCGTGACCCCGGCGGCGCAGCTGTCGGTCATCATTCCGACGCTGAACGAGGCCGCGGCCTTGCCTTCGTTGCTGGCGCAGCTGCGCCGGCAACGGGGCATCGAACTGGAGCTGATCGTCGCCGACGGCGGTTCCGATGACGCCACCGCGGACATCGCCGTCGCGCACGGTGCCGTTGTCGTGCACAGCGTACGCGGTCGCGGCCGCCAGATGAATGCCGCCGCCTACAGCGCCGATGCCGGGCATCTGCTGTTCCTGCATGCCGATTCGCGACTGGATCACGACGAACAGCTGCGACAGGCGCTCGACGCGGTCGTCACCGCCGACACCGGGGACGGCCCGATCGCCGGCCACTTCGCGCTGCAGTTCGAGCGCAGCCAGCCGGGCCACGAGTCGCTGTACCGCTTCATGCAGGGCAAAACCGCGAGCAACCGCCGCTACACCATCAACGGCGATCAGGGCCTGCTGATCAGTCGGCAGCACTTCGTCGATCTGGGCGGTTTTGACGAAAGCCTGAGCATCCTTGAAGACCAGCGCATCGCCGCGCGAATCTTCGAGCGGGGCCGCTGGCTGCTGCTGCCCGGCGTCTTGCACACCTCGGCCCGTCGCTTTGAAAGCGAAGGTCACGTCCCGCGCTACCAGCTGATGGCGGTCATGATGGCGCTGCACGACGCCGGACTGCTCGAGTTCTTCAGCGCAGCGCCGGAGGTCTACGCCCAGCAGCGCCACGCCCGGACCCTTGACCTCACTCCGTTCCGCCGCCTGATCCTGCAGCTGCTGCGCGCCCGCGGCGCCGCGGGCGCCATTGCGGTGATCTACCGCTGTGGTCGCTTTACCCGGCGCAATGCCTGGCAACTGGCCTACGCCCTGGATCTGCGTCGCGACGACGGCCGCACGCCCCGGCTGCACGCTTTCGACCGCTACATCGCACCGCTGATCAATCATCCTCCGGCAGATGCCATCACCGGTCTGCTGATTGCAGGGTGGTTTTTCGGTCTCCTGCCGCTGCAACGCGGCCTTTGAGCCTGCCTTTCTCTGGCGCCCCGGCGCCGGCTGTCTGCCGCGCGCAGCCTTCGATCCTGGTGCAACGCAACAGGGCGCGTCGGCGGCTGTGACGAACGGATCGACGGTATTCCCGCCGCCCCCGCAAGTGCCGATGATCGGACTGAGGCGCTACCGAGGTGGCAGCGCCGTGGCAGGAGGACGCCATGCGGAGACAGCCGACACAGCGCTCGAACCGGCCCGGACCCGGGTTCGGACCCTGCCTGCTCTGTGCCTGCCTGCTGATGCTGGCGTCGCCGCTGCGTGCCGCCTGCGACAGCGTCGAATGCCTGAGCCTCAGCCCACACGCCCCCCTGCTGCCCAAACTGACCCTTTCACCACCGCAGGTTCTGGGGGCGCCGGTCATGCTGCAATCCCGGGTCCCGCTGCTGGACTGGTCGCGCCCGACCAATGGCACCCTGCAGATCCAGATCGATCAGCGCCTGGATACGGAACGCGCGCTGCGCCAATGGCGCTACGGCCTCGGCTTCGACCTGGACCTGCCCGGCTCGGGCCAGTTGCACGCCACGCTCTATACCCGCAGCAGCCGCCTGAACGAGGGTCGGCGATACCACCTGCAGGGCTCGAACCCGGCATTTGAAGACAACCGCTGGTCGCTGGGACTTTACGCGGCGCCGATTGAACGCTACGACGGTTCGCACGGCATCGCGCTGGTGCCGCAGCTGCGCCTGCGCGCCGACCGCTGGGTTCATCTGCCGATGCGTACCGAGATTACCGTGGAATACGCGCCGTGGCAGACCACGAACGGTGACACCACCAGCCGTGCGGTGCCGCAGGTCGCGCTCCGGATGCTGCGTCACTAGTTCCCGTTGTTCGTGATACCGAGGCCTGCAAAAACTGTCGCCGGATGCGCGATCGGCCGCACAGGAAGCCGCACATTCCGACGGCGATCACTGAAGCCAGCGATGTAGGCCCAATCGTGATCCGCAAGAGAAGTCGCGCAGTGAAAAACAGTGCTCGCAGGGTTCAGTGCGTATCAAGCTTGGTGCCGAATTCCACCGCAGCCTCCTGCACGGTCCTGCGCGCCACCACCATCATGTCGCTACCAATGAATAGCCCGCGACGAAGCTTGCCCTCGCCGTGCGTGGCATACACCACCTGACCGCTGCGACGGTCACGCAAGGTCATGTCCACCGTCGCCTTGCCCGACCCCGCACCGAACATTCCGAAGAACAGGCGCAGCGCACGCTTGCCGTAAATTACATCGATGCGAGTCTCAACGATCAGCGGCGATCCGGCGGCGATATTGATCGAATGCGCTTTCAGGACCTTGGTCAGTTCCTGCTGCGACAGCGCCTTGAGCTCACGGTCGTAGGCATCGGCATCCGCATTGTCTTCCAGTGATGTGATGGTCGCAGGCTTCAGCTCCACCGACTTGACCACCAGCCCCTGCTGCAGCGGCATCGAGTTGACCTCGCGTACGCGGCCACATCCACTCAGCAACAACAGCGCACAGCACACCGCCAGCCACGCCTTCGAATTCGTCATACCGCCCTCGATTTGCGCACGGCACCCTCGGACGGCGATTCACTGCTCCGCCTAGATCAGGTGTCTGCGCTTGAAGTAACGCCAGAGACTGGCCGCGATCACAACCAGCAGACCCAGCGCCACGAAGTAGCCGTAACGCCAGTGCAGCTCGGGCATATTGTCGAAGTTCATGCCGTAGATGCCAACGACCAGGGTCAACGGGAAGAAGATGGCTGACAGCACGGTCAGTGTTTGCATGACCTGGTTGGTCCGGTGCGACACTGCGGCAAAGTGCAACTGCACCGCCGACTCGATGTCGTGCTCCAGACTGACCGCATGATTCAACACCCGTCCGACGTGCCCGGACAGATCGCGGTAGCGCACCTCATCCACCTGCTTCCAGTCGTAGCGACTGTTGCGCCGCCACAGCTCCAGTGCGTCGAGCTGGGATTCGCACAACCCCTGCAACCGCCGCATCTGGCGCCGCGCGCTCAGCAGCTCACGCCAGTCATCCAGCGGCTCATGGGGATCGATCAAGTCGTCCTGCAACGCCGTCAGCTGCTGATCCATCGGCTCGCGGATCGCCAGAAAGCGGTCCACCATGGTGTCGAGAAACAGATACATCAGCCGCATCGGTGAGGTCGGCGGTTTGGCACGGCCATCGAGCAACCGCTGCCGCACCCGTTCGATACTGAGACTGTCGGCGGACCGCACCGTCACCAGCATGCGGTCGAACGCGAAGAACGCCGAACTGCGCGTTTCCAGCGGCAACGGTGCCGGCTTCGGACCCAGCCCCTGGAAGATCATCATGTCGTAGTCCGAGGTTCCATCGAAGAACGACGGATGCTGCGCATTCAGGCTGTCCTCCACATGCTGGGAATCGATCGCCGCGCCCACCTTCGGCTCCACCCAGCACGGCCAGTCCGCCGCCTCCCCGCGCTCGAAGTCCGCCCACAGAAAACCGGTATGCGGCAGCTCCGCAGTCGCATCGATCAGACACGGGCGCTGGCGTTCGTTGAAGTGGTAGAGATTCATGCGGCAACGATAGCAGTCGGCTCAGGCTCTGACATGCTTAGTGCGCATGCCGGTGATGGACGTCGGGATAATGCGCATGACTGTGGGTCAGGGGTTCGTGCCGGTGCGGGTGCGTATGCGGCTCTGAACCATCCCACTGGAAGTCATGCGTGTGCTGGTGATGTTCGTCATGCACATGTACGTGTTCGTGCTCGGTCGGCTCGTGCGTGTGTTGATGCGCGTGCCGCTCCATCAGATGCAGCGCAACACCCAGTGCCATCAGCCCGGACGCCCACCAGAACATCGGCGTGGTCGGCTCGTGGAATCCCAGCACCGCGATGACCGCGCCCATGAACGGAGCCGTCGAAAAATAGGCCCCTGTGCGCGCCGCCCCCAAGCCACGCAAGGCCAGGACAAACAGCACCAGACTCAGGCCGTATCCCGCCAGACCAACCATCATCGCGCCAGCAAAAATACCGGGGGCCGGCCAATGAGCGCCCAGTACCAGCGCCAGCGCACAGTTCGTACCCCCTGCAACCAGGCCCTTGGTTCCGGCGATGAACACCGCATCCGAGGCCGAAACCTTGCGGGTCAGATTGTTATCGAGCGCCCAGCACAGGCACGCCGCCGCGATGGCCAGCGGCCCCATCAGGCCACTCAGACTCAGATGATCCTGCGGCCACGCCAGCACCGCCCCCCCGGCGACGATGAGCGCCATGCCGAGCACCACACGTCGATCCGCATTCTCCCGAAAGACCACCCAGGCCATCGTCGCGGTGAACACCGCTTCCAGATTGAGCAGCAGCGAGGCACTCCCCGCAGAAGTCCGGGTCAAGCCGTACATCAACAGAACCGGCCCGAGCACACCACCCGATGCGATGGCGCCGAGCAGCCACGGCCACTCGCCTTTCGGCAGTTTCACCCAGGCGAAACCCCGGTCGCGGATCAGCCGGATCACCCACAGCCCGATCCCGCTGCCCAGGTACAGCAAACCGGCCAGCAGGATCGGCGACACATCGCCCGCCAGGGCCTTGGCAAACGGGGTGCTGCCGCCGAACAGCAACGCAGCGGCGAGAGCAGCAAGGATGGATGTGCGCGCAATCATGATCGGCGCATCTTAACCCCCGGCGGCCACGCGTTCTGCAGTGACCAGGCAGAGCCATTGGGCGCGGCAATTCGTCGAGCGTTGATCGCGGCGATGGAGCGAATTCCGCTACGCAAGACCACGCATCGGCAGATCCATCCCTGACGCGCCAGCATCCGCAGCCGCAAGCCGTTTGCACCGCACCCGCATTGAGCGACGGACGGTTCACATGATCGTCCATCGACTTTTCGACACAGCGCCCTGAAGTTCGACTTACACTGAGATCCGACCTGACCCCGGAACGAGCTCGAACATGAACTGCAAATTCCCACTTCGTACCCTGCTGGTCGCCCTGCCGATAATGGTGACTTCCGTTCCCGCCGCGGCAAACAACGGCCAGGAATTGCATGACACCAACTGCACGTCCTGTCATGACACCAGTGTCTACACGCGCGACAACCGCCGCGTGAAAGATCTCGACGGATTGCACAAGCAGGTGCTGCACTGCGAGCAGGCCAACAGCCTGGCCTGGTCCGAACAGGACGTCGACGCTGTGGCCTCCTTTCTCAACAAGAACTACTACAAGTTCTGAGTCGCCGACAGCGTCCGCGCGAATTGTCCGGCCTTTCATCCCGCCAGCTGCAACGGGAAAGGGGCGTGCGGGCGCGGCGGAGCACCGCCATTCGCATCGTCCAGGATGACGGCTGACGACACTGCCCCTGCGGCTGTGCCGTCAGCAATTTTGCGGCGCATGGCCTCCACGCAGATGCCACATCGTGCAAACGCATCTGCCGTGCGCAATTCATTGAATCCAGGAATCTGCATATGAAGACCATGGGCTACGCGGCGCAATCCGCCGACACCCCGCTCGCTCCGTTCGCATTCGAGCGACGTGCGCTGCGCCCGAACGATGTTGCGATGGAAATCCTCTATTGCGGCATCTGCCATTCTGACCTGCATCAGGCGCGCAATGACTGGGGCTGGACGGTTTACCCGATCGTTCCCGGGCATGAAATCGTCGGTCGCGTGACTGAGGTCGGCAGCGCAGTCGCGCGGTACAAGCCTGGTGACGCGGTCGCGGTCGGCTGCATGGTGGACTCCTGTCAGCAGTGCGATCAGTGCCGTAAAGGCGAGGAACAGTTATGCCGGCAGGGCAACACGCAGACCTATAACAGCAAAGATCGCGTCACCGGCGAGATCACCTACGGCGGCTACTCCAAACATCTGGTCGTGCGCGAAGAGTTCGTATTGCGTGTGCCAGACGGTCTGGACCTGTCTCGCGCAGCCCCGCTGCTGTGTGCAGGCATCACGACCTACTCACCGCTCCGCACCTGGAACGTCGGGCCCGGAAGCCGCGTCGGCGTTATCGGCCTCGGCGGTCTCGGCCACATGGCCGTGAAGCTGGCTGCCGGCCTTGGCGCGCACGTCACGGTGCTGAGTCGCACTGCGGACAAGCAAGCCGACACGCTGGCGCTCGGGGCCGATCGCTTGCTGGTGTCGACGGACAAGGAAGCCATAAAGCAGGCACGGTCGAGCTTCGATCTGATCGTCGACACGGTGCCGGTCAAGCACGACCTGAATCCCTACCTGTCGCTGCTGGATGTGGATGGCACTCTGGTGCTGGTCGGGCAGATCGGGCCGCTGGCGGAGCCGACCACGGTGCCGCTGATCATGGGGCGCCGCCGCATCGCCGGATCGCCGATTGGCGGCATCGCCGAGACGCAGGAAATGCTCGACTTTTGCGCGAAGAAAAACATTCTCCCGGACTGCGAGATGATCCGCATCGAACAGATCAACGACGCCTTTGAGCGCATGGAACTCGCGGATGTGCGCTACCGCTTCGTGATCGACATGGCGTCGCTGCCGGCACCGTAGGTTCATTCTCGCAGCGGGCGCCTTCGATTCGGCGGCGGATTGCCGGCACGACACACCCCAACAGCGAATGAAAAAATGCTCCGCTCAGACGCCTGCCGACGGTCTGCTCGGCACGGGTAGCCGGAACACCTTTCCTGCCACTGCACTACGCATTCATGCAGGCAATTGGGCCTGATCAATGATCAGGCCGAAGGCGGCGTCATCCGCGCCAGCGCAGAACGCGCACGCAGTCGCTTGAAACGCCCCCAAAGCAACAGCCACATGGCGTCTGATCCAGTCGCTCCGTCGCCATGTGGCCAGCATTGCCGTCACGCTCGGACGTGTCGGATGCGGTCCGGACCGGCGTCTTACCCCGTCGGCTCCATGACTTCGCGGATGAGTTCGACCAAGGCCCGCGAGCCCGCCCGTTGCTGGCGACTCGGCGGACGAGGGCGGTGCGCCCGCGCGTTGATGTGCCATGCACACGGACCGACGTATGCTTCGCGACCAAGCCCTACACCGCGCGCCCGCCGCGCCGCCGATGTCGCACCCATGTTTGGCAACAGCGAACCGAACAGTTACCGCATCCTCCGCGTCCTAGCGCGGCTGCGCCTCGCAGTCGTACTGCTCCAGGCCGCAACGGTGGTGGCGGTCGGCCGCTACTTCACCGGTGATATTCCGGTGACGGCCATGCTGTCGATCCCGGCGAGCCTGCTCGGATGGAATGTGCTGGTGTGGTGGCGTCTGGGACGTTGGCGCTACGCTGCGCAGATCGAGGTCGTGGCCCATCTCGCAGTGGACATCGCCGCACTGACGGCGCTGCTGTGGCTGTCCGGCGGGCCCGGCAACCCCTTCGTTTCGCTGTACCTCCTGCCAATCGCACTGGCAGCAGCCAGTCTGTCGGCGCCCTATGCGTGGACCGTCATGGCGCTGTGCACCGGCGCCTACACGGGCATGCTGTGGGCCCATATTCACCCGATGGATCTGCCGGGGGGTGAATTCTTCCACTGGCATGTTGTAGGTATGTGGGTCAATTTCGTGCTGGGAGCAGCGCTGCTGACCGGCACGCTGGGCGCGCTCGCAGCAGCACTGCGGCGGCGCGAGGCCGATCTGGCCACCGCACGCGAATCCGCCCTCCAGGACGAACGCATTCTCGCCACCGGCGCTCTGGCCGCGGGAACGGCTCACGAGCTCAACACGCCGCTGTCGACGATGGCGGTCCTGATCGAGGAGCTGCGGCAGACCCAGCCGCAGGACGCCGACCTGCAGGACGACCTCGGGCTGCTTGCCGATCAGATCGAGCATTGCCGGCGCAGCCTGCGCAACATGCTGTCCGCCGCAGATCCGGCGCGGCATGGCCCGGAAGCGGCGAAATCCCTGCGCGAGTTTCTGCGCGCGACCTTCGATCGCTGGCGCCTGATTCGGCCCGAGCCGGACGTCGACGTGATCTTCGAGGATGACTTCCACGATCCGCGCGTGATCCCGCAGCCGACGCTGGCGCAGGCACTGACGAACCTGCTCAACAACGCGGCCGATGCATCGGCCGCTCGCGGCAGCAACCACGTCGGCGTGCGTTGCCGGGCGAGCCGGGACTGGCTGAGCGTGACCATCGACGACGATGGCCCCGGCCTTCCGGAGCATCAACTCGAGTCCGCAGCGCGGGGACTGGCATCAACCAAACCGGAGGGTTTCGGGCTCGGCCTGGTGCTGTCCAATACCAGCATCGCCCGGCTCGGCGGCGAGGTGCAGTTGTTCACCCGGCCGGAGGGCGGCCTGCGCACACAGGTCCGGGTTCCGCTGTCGGCATTGCAGCAGACGCAGGGATGAAGCCGCAGATCGATCCCATTCTGCTGGTCGAGGACGACCCGGTGTTCGCATCGGTACTTGCGCGCGCACTGCGTCGCCGCGGCTACACCGTCAGCATCGCCACCGATGTTGCACAGGCCCTGGTGATCATGCGTGAGACGTCACCGCGTTCGGCGGTCGTTGACCTGAAACTCGGCGAGGACTCCGGGCTCGCACTGATTCCGCAGCTGCAGGCACTCGCACCGCAGACCCGCATCCTGATGCTGACCGGCTATGCCAGCATCGCGACCGCCGTCAGTGCGATCAAGAAAGGGGCATTCGACTACCTGCCGAAACCGGCCGGCGCCGACGCGGTGATTGCCGCGCTCACCGGCACTGAGCGAACCGAGCCCGAGCCAGACGAACAGAGCGCTCTGTCGCCGCGCCGCCTGATGTGGGAGCACATCCAGCGCGTGCTCGCCGAACACGACGGCAACATCTCCGCAGCGGCGCGCGCGATGGGCATGCACCGCCGCAGCCTGCAACGCCGGCTGGCCAAGCGCCCGGTCCAGCGCTAGCGCCGTCACGGCGCTGCGACAATTTGTCGCATTCCGAACGGGAACCCGGACTGCCAGCATACGCCCGCGATTTCGACAGCGGTCCGCGCATGCGTCGCGGGGGAAACGGTCCGCCATTCCGAAACAGGGTGCGCTGTTGCGCACCGGGACTGCGGCGGCCGGATGTTGGGGAGCTCGAATGGGCACCGGTGCCAGCAGCTTTTGGCCCACTGATCAATCCGACGCTCAACAACCCAGTGAACATCGAATCTTCCAAACGCCGCGCCGGGCACCCCCGGCGCGCCGGCATCTCTCGGCGCTCGCCCTGGATGGGCGCGGCCGCGCTCACGCTCATCGCCGGTCTGGCGCATGGTCAGGAACTGCCCGCCGACACCGAGGCGGCAGCGGAGACGCCGGCCACGTCCCTCGACACCGTCACCGTCACCGCCACGCGCAGCGAGCGCTACAGCCGCGAGGTCACCGAGTCGATTGCGGTGATCGACGAAGCGCGCATAGAGGCGGCCCCGATGTTCAACGTCTCCGACGCATTGCGCGGCACCCCCGGAGTGCTGATCGAATCGATGAACGGCGGCTACGACGCGCGCATCTTCATCCGCGGTGCCGGCCTCAAGGCGAACTACGGCGTGCGCGAACTGATGCTGCTGCGCGACGGCGTACCGGTGACCGATCCCGACAGCTTCACTCGGCTCGACTTCGTCGACACCCAGGACATCCAGCGGATCGAGGTGGTCAAGGGGCCGGGCAACATCTACGCCACCGGCTCGGCCGGCGGTGTCATTCACCTGATCAGCCGCTCCGTCTTCGACCGCGGTGCTGACCAGATCAAGCTCGGCATCGGCGACTACGGCGCGCGCAACCTGCACGCGCGTATCGGTCGCGATATCGGATCGCGGCAGGCGATGTCGCTCACGCTGTCCTATCGCGAGAAGAACAACGACTGGCGCCCGCAGAATGCGTTCGAGACCGTCAATGCCGCACTCAAGCACGGAATCACGTTCGACGACGGCGCCGTGCTCGAATCCGAACTCGCTTACAACGACGCCAGCCTCGAACTGCCCGGCTCGATGAACCAGGCCCAGTACGACGAGTATCGTCGCACCGGCGAGCAGACCGACAACAACACCGCGTTCGACGACAGCGGTCGCTATTCGGAGACGTGGTCGTTCAACAGCCGTTACCTGAAGCCCGTCGGCGCGGCGCTCGTGTTCAGACCGCGCGTGTACGCCGCCTATTGGCAGCATCTGCATCCGATCACCGGCCAGATCAGCGAGGTGCCGCGCAACCTGATGCTCGGCACCGATCTGGAATTCGCACACCGTCACCAGCTCCTCGGCCTGTCCGAACTCGTCGCCGGCGTCACGCTGCGGCGCGATGACGGTGACAGCCGCAGCTACGAGTACGGTGACGTCCAGACCATCCCGTCGGGCCGCATCATCGCGACGCGCTCCGACCGCAGGGGCGATCTCGCCGGCACCAGCCAGACCACCAACGACGTTCGCGGCATCTTTGCCCAGGAAACGGTACGCCCCGCCGACGGCTGGCTGATCGACCTAGGCTTCCGGCTGGACCGTATCAGCATCAACGAGGACGCCGACGAGCGCTCGACCTACGACTTCGTATCCGGAACCTATGTCGACGGCGCCGGCACCACCCGGCTGAATCAGGCCTTCGACCTGTTCAACGCCCGCCTCGGCGCGAACTACGCATTGAGCGAGACGCTCAATCTGTTCGGTGTCGTCGCCCAGGGAGAGCAGGTGCCGTACTCCAGCGAACTGGCGGACAACCCGGCGCTCAACCCGGCCACCGTGCGCAACGTCGAGATCGGTCTAAAGGGGCGCGCCCGACACTGGGCCTTCGACATCTCGATGTTCCAGATGAAGGTCGAGGACGAGATCATCCAGGTCCTCGAGGACGTCAACGACACCAGCTTTCAGAACGCAGGACGCACCGACAAATCCGGCGTCGAGCTGGCCAGCAACTTCGAACTGACCGACGGACTCTGGGCCGGGTTCAACTACACCTACAGCGACTTCCGCTACGACGATTTCGTCGAAGTCGTCAGCGGCACCGAGTTCGACCGCTCCGGCAACCGCCTGCCGCAGATTCCGCGCCACCAGTACAGCGTGTTCGCCAGCTACCGGCACCCGATCGGCGTCAGCGCGCGCGTCCAGACTGATACCTGGGGCGAGTACGAAGTCGACAACGCCAACAGCGAGACCTTCGACGGCTACGACTGGGTCACCAGTCTGGACCTGGCCTACGAGACCGGACCGCACAAGGTGTCGGCGCATGCGCAGAACCTGTTCGACGAGCGCTACGCGGTCCGCGTCACCAAGTCGCGCGAGCTCGCGTACACCCCGGGAGCGCCACGCTCGCTCCTGATCAGCTACCGCTACCAGTTCTGAGGCCGGTCATGTTCGAGTTGGCTCACCAAACCGCGCAGATTCTGCTGTGGCCGACGCTGCTGGCGATCGACGTGCTGTTCGCGTACGCCCTGGTCGAGGCGGGACGCTTCGCCGTGCAGAGCGTCCAACGCCGTCGCGCCCGCGCCGACTGGCAGCGCTTCGTCGACACCGGCGGCCCCGGCGCGATTCCGATCCGCGGCTATCCCGTTGCGGCCCTGTTCGCATCCGACACCGGCCTGCGCCTGCACCAGGCCGAGGTCTTCGCGCTCAAGCGACTCGAAGCGGTCCGCGTCGTCACCCGCGTCACGCCGATGCTCGGGCTGGTCGCCACGCTGATCCCGATGGGCCCCGCGCTGATCGCGCTGAGCGAGAACAACGTCTATGCGATGGGCGAACACATGCGCACCGCGTTCACCGCGGTGATCCTGGGGCTGGCCACGTCGGTGATCACCTTCTGGATCGCCAGCGTGCGCAAGCGCTGGTACGCCGAGGAGATCGTCGCGCTGGAGCCGCTGCTCAAACGCACCGGGGACACGCCCGCAAGGACCGCAACCGAAGGGCGGCACCCGCACAGGGAGGCCGCCTGATGACCCTGCGCATTCTCGACGAGGACGAGGAGCTCAATCCGATTCTCTCGGTGGTCAATCTCATCGATGTCTTTCTGGTGCTGGTGGCGGCACTGCTGATCATTATCGCCCGCAATCCGCTGAACCCCTTCAGCAGCGACGACGTGACGGTGATCAAGAACCCGAACACCCCGCAGATGGAGATGCTGGTCAAGAAGGGCGAGAAGATCGAGCGCTATACCGCCAGCGAGGCGATCGGCCAGGGCGAGGGCAGCCGGGCCGGCGTCGCCTACCGGCTGAAGGACGGGTCCTTCATCTACGTTCCGGAGCAATGAGCCATCCGGCCCGTCCGGCCCACGGACGGGCCGGACGCAGTCGTTTGAACATTGACCGATATCGAGGTTCTTCCATGCGTCTTCTGATCGCCCTGGCCTGCCTGTGCCTGCCACTGCTCACCTGGGGCGCCGAACCACCCAGCGTGCTGATCGTCGCCGGGTCGGCCAGCGAGCCGGCGAAGCTGCGCATGCTGCTCGAGCTGGGCCGCGACGCCGGCCTGCGGGTCGACACCGTCAACACCGCCGGCCAGGATCCCGAACGTCTCGGCCAGCGCATGCTCGGCTACGACGCCGTGCTGCTGGATTACGTCTACATGGGCGCGCTGATGCCGGTGATCAACAGCTATCGCGGCGTGCTGGCGCGGCATCCCGGCATAGTCTTTCCCGGCCTGATGTGGCGTGACCCCAGCCTGGTCCGCGGACTGTCGCCGGAGCAGGCACGGACGCTGTTCGCGTACTACGACAACGGCGGCCGCGAAAACTACCGCCGCATGTATGCCTGGATGCGGCACACGCTGCTCGGACAGGGGGACGCGGCGGCGCCGCCGATCGTCTATCCGGACGCCGGCTACTACCACCCGGACTATCCGCAGCGCGTCTTCGCGAGTCTGGAGGCACTGCTGGCGTGGCGCGCGCCCGCCGGCGGCCAGCCGGTGATCGGCGTCGGCCTGCACCGCACGGTGCTGGCGGCCGACACCACGATGAGCGTCGATGCCGTGATCCACGGGCTCGAAGCCAGCGGTGTCTATGCCTTCGGCTACTACCACGACACCACCCAGCCGATGGCGCCGATGATGCGGCGCGACGGCGCCGTCTTTCCCGACCTGCTGATCAGCTTCCGCGGCATCATGACCAGCCCGGACCTGCGCGCCGCCGAACTCGCCGAACTCGACGTGCCGATGCTCGATGCCCTGGACGTGCGCATGGATTCGCTGGAGCAGTGGATGGCGGACGATCAGGGCTTCCCCATGTTCGCGATGGGGCCCTGGTTCGTCCAGGCCGAGATGGCCGGCATGATCGACCCGACGGTGATCTCGACCCGCACCCTCGACGACGGCCATGTACTGGTGCCCGGACATCTCGAGTCGCTGGTACAGCGCAGCCTCAACTACATCAAGCTGCGGCGCACGCCCAATGCCGACAAGCGCCTGGCGATGCTGGTATGGAACTCCCCGGAGGGCGAGGAGAACTTCAGCGCCTCGTTCCTCAACCTGCCGGAGTCGATCGTCGGCATCGAGACCGCACTGCAGCAGGCCGGCTACCGCATCGAACCGCGCGACGGCGAGCAGATCGTCCAGGCCCTGCAGTCGATGATGCGGCCGTACTACCGCGTGCACAGCGAGACCGCGATGCGCGAACTGCTGGCGCAGGATCTGGCCGAGGCCGTGCCGGTCGCCGAATACCGGGCATGGTTCGAGTCGCTGCCCGAATCGGTCCGCAGCGAAACCATGGCCGCCTGGGGCGACCCGGCGCAGACGTATCTGAACCTCGATCTCGACGGCAAGCGGGTGTTCGTGATCCCACGACTGAAACTCGGCAATCTGCTGCTGCTGCCGCAGCCGCTGCGCGGCGACAAGCGCGACCGCGAGAAGGACATCCTCCACGACAAGCGTGTGCCGGTGCACCACGCCTACCGCGCGGTCTATCACTATCTGGTCCACCACTACCGCGCCGACGCGATCATTCACCTCGGCACGCACGGCACCCAGGAGTGGCTGCCCGGCAAGGAGCTCGGGACCTGGAAGTACGACGACACGCAGACCACGGTTGGCAACGTCCCGGTGATCTACCCGTACAACGTGCAGAACGTCGGCGAGGCCCAGATCGCCAAGCGCCGCGGCCGCGCGGTCGTGATCTCGCACAACACCCCGCCGTTCGCGCCGGCCGGTCTCTACGACGAGCTCACCGTGCTGCACGAACTGACCCACAACTACCGTCTGCTCGAAGACGGCCAGGTCCGGCAGAACACCGCCGGCGAGATCCTCGACAAGCTGGTCGAGCTCGAACTGGACCAGGATCTGGCGCTGGACGTCGCACGCGAGCGCGAGGCACTGCTGGCCGATTTCCAGCCGGTGTTCGAGCGCGTGCACGCCTACCTGGAGCAGATCGCCGGCATGGCGCAGCCGCTGGGCATGCATACCTATGGCGAGGTCGCTGAGACCGACCACGTCCTGCTGACAATCCTGCAGATCCTGGGCCCCGACTACATCGCCGCCGCCGAGCGCAGCGCTGGCGTCTCCGCCGGCAGCGACGGCTTCTTCACACGCCCGTATGCCGAGATCCTGGAAACCGCGAGCTTCCGGTTGCTCAAGCGCGCACTGACCGGCGATGAATCGCTGGATGCCTTCGATCCGGCGATCCGCGATCAGCTCGCTGAGGGGCGGCGCCATTACGCCAACTTCCTCGGCGAACGCGAGATGGAGCATCTGCTGGCGGCACTCGAAGCGCGTTACATCCCCACCGGCACCGGAAACGACCCGCTGCGCAATCCCGACGCGGTTCCGACCGGACGCAACGTTTTCGCGTTCGATCCCGACAAGATCCCGACCCGGGCCGCGTGGAACGCCGGCCAGACGCTGGCGCAGGATCTGATCGATACCTACAAGGCCAAGCACGGCGTCTATCCGGACAAGCTCGCGTTTTCGCTGTGGTCCACCGAGACGCTGAAGCACTACGGCGTGCTCGAAGCCGAGGTTCTGTACCTGCTCGGCGTGCGCCCGGTGTGGAACCGGCGCGACGACGTGGTCGACGTCGAGGTCATTCCGATGAGCGAGCTCAAACGGCCGCGCGTCGATGTGGTGCTGTCGGCCACCGGCCTCTATCGGGACAATCTCTCGCCGGTGATGGACCGGTTGTCGCGCGCGGTGCTCAAGGTCGCCGCGCTGGCCGAGCCGGACAATCCCCTGCACGCCAACGCCGAAGCCCTGCGCCGGCAGCTGATCGAACGGGGGCTCGCGCCCGAACAGGCCGAGCGCCTGTCGCGCGTGCGCATGTTTGCCAATCAGTCCGGGGTCTACGGCACCCAGCTGCCCGACGCGACCCTGGCGTCCGACACCTGGGAGGACGAAACGCCGCTGGCGCAGACCTACCTGTCGCGCATGGGCTACCTGTACGGCGCCGAGGACGGCACCCGCAACGTCAAGCTCGACGACATCGACCTGTATGCCGAGAACCTGCGCGGTACCAAGGCCGCGGTGTTCTCGCGCTCGTCCAACCTGCACGGCATCCTGTCGATCGACCATCCCTTCGAGTATCTCGGGGGCATCGGCCTCGCAGTCCGCCACCTCGACGGCAGCACTCCGGACATGTACATCTCCGACCTGCGCAACAGCCGCGACTTCCGCAACGACACCGTCGCCGACTTCATCAGCAAGGAACTGCGCACCCGCTACTACCATCCACGCTGGGTTGCCGAGATGATGGCCGACGGCTACTCCGGCGCCAACGAGATCCTCGACGTGGTCAACAACTTCTGGGGCTGGAACGTCATGGATCGTGACAGCGTGCGCGCCGACCAGTGGCAGGCGCTCTACGAGATCTACGTCGAGGACCGGCTCGAGCTCGGCGTCGACGAATGGTTCAAGCAGGTGCATCCTGCAGCCCGCGCACAGATCGCCGAACGCATGCTCGAGGCCGTGCGCAAAGGCTACTGGGATGCCCCGGACGCAGTCGTCCGGCGCCTGACCGAGGTCTGGCTGGAGATCGCCGAGAACCGCGACCTCTATACCGAGAATCAGGTGTTCAAGGACTACGTCGCCGCCACCGCCGCGGGCTTCGGCCTCGACCCCGGCCCCGCCCGGCGCGATCCACAGTCCAGCGCCGAAGCGGCGCCCGAGTCGACTCAAACAGTCGAGGGCATCCGACTGGAACGCACCGCATCGACCGAGACCGAGCCGGAGCCGCGGCACTGGCTGCTGCTCGCGCTGCTGCTCGGTCTGTTCCTGATCGGCGCCATGCACGAACACTGGCGCGGACGCCCAGTGGCGCCGGTCTGAGGAATCCCGGATTTGCCCGCTCCACCGTCAGACAGGTCCGCCACTGCCGCAGTGGCGGACCTGCGAATGCGCCACCGCATCAGCGCCGGGATAATCGCCGGCCATTGAGCGCGCCTTCGCGCGTGACCCTGCAAGTTCGTTCCAATGACCACCCTCTCCCGCCGGCACGTGCCCGGACGCGTGCTGCGCAACCTGCACGACCGCATCCGCAAACCGCACAGCCTGAGCCGCGCCGGACAGACCCCGTTCGACGTGATCGCCGAAGACGAGATCGTCAGCCTGCGTCACTACCCGCCGACCGGACCGGCACGCGCCGACCGACAGCCGATCGTGATCGTGCCGCCGCTGGCGGTGAACATGCTGATCTACGACCTGTTCCCGGAGCGCAGCCTGGTCGCGTTCCTGCGCGATCTGGGGCATCCGCTGTATCTGATCGACTGGGGCCGGCCGACGCGTCAGCAGTCAGACTATCGGCTCGCAACCTACCTGACCCGCTTCATGCCGGCGATGCTGAACCGCGTGCGGGCACACAGCGGCCAGCAGCGCCTGACCCTGCACGGCTGGAGCATCGGCGCGATGCTGAGCTACGCCTATGCGGCGCTGGGCGATCCGGACATCGAACGCCTGGTGCTGGTCGGGCCGCCCTGCGACTACCACGCCAAGGGCATGCAGAACCGCCGCCTCGCCGCGCCGCTGAAGGCACTGCAGAACACCACCGGCTGGGGCGTGCATCGCTCGCCGCAGGTGCTGTGGCACGTCCCGGGCTGGGCCAACGCACTGGGGTTCAAATTGATGAGTCCGGGCACGACGCTGCGCGGCTACACGCAGCTGCTGCGACGTCTGGACGATCGCGATTTCGTTGCCGCGCACGCCACCAATGCCGCCTTCCTTGACGACATGGTTGCCTACCCCGGCGGCGTCATGCAGGACATCGTGCAGTTTCTGGTCACCGACAACGTGCTCGCGCACGGCCGCCTGCCGATCCGCGGCTGCCAGGCACGGCTGGCCGACATCCGGGCCAAGGTGCTGATGGTGATCGGCGACAAGGATCCGATCATCACGCCGCTGGCAAGCCGCCGCCTGATCGAGCTGATGGATCACGCCGATTGCGAGATGATCGAAGTACCGGGCGGACACGTGAGCATCGTCAGCGGCAGCAACGCCCCCACCGAGATCTGGCCACGTATCGCCGCGTGGCTCGCGTCAGACTAGCCTCAAATTCTTCTGCTGAACCAACAAAAAACCCGCCGGCTACCGCCGGCGGGTTTTTTCGATACAGGCATTGCAGCCGGGCTCAGCCCTGCAGCAGCTCCTCGATCGCGGCGCGCTCTTCACGCAGCTCGGTCTCGGTCGCGGTCATGCGGCTACGCGAGAACTCGTCAACGCTGAGGCCCTGCACGATCTCGTACTGGCCGTCCTTGCAGATGCAGGGATAGCCATAAACGATGCCGGGGGCGATGCCGTAGCTGCCGTCGGACGGAACGCCCATCGACACCCACTTGCCGTTGCTGCCCAGCGCCCAGTTGCGCATGTGGTCCACCGCAGCCGATGCGGCCGAAGCCGCCGACGACAGGCCACGCGCCTTGATGATGGCGGCGCCGCGCTGCTGCACGGTCGGGATGAAGTCGTTCTCGATCCAGTTCTGGTCGACCAGGCTCTTGGCCGGCTTGCCCTGCACGGTGCAGTGGCTGATGTCCGGGTACTGCGTGGAGCTGTGGTTGCCCCAGATGATCATGTTGTCGATTTCGGTGTGATGCGCACCGGTCTTGGCGCCGAGCTGCGACAGCGCACGGTTGTGATCCAGACGCACCATGGCGTGGAACTGCTTGGGGTCGAGGCCCTTGGCGGCGGTCGCGGCGATCAGCGCATTGGTGTTGGCCGGGTTGCCGACGACGAGCACGCGCACGTCCTTCGACGCCTTGGCGGCGATGGCCTTGCCCTGCGGTCCAAAGATGCCGCCATTGGCGGTCAGCAGGTCCTTGCGCTCCATGCCGGGGCCGCGCGGGCGCGCGCCAACGAGCAGGGCGTAGTCGGTGCCGGCGAAGCCTTCCATCGGGTCGGAGTGCATCTCGATACCGGCGACCAGCGGGAACGCGCAGTCGTCGATCTCCATCACGGTGCCTTTCAACTTTTCCTGCACTTCCGGCACCGGCACTTCGAGCAGCTGCAGGATGACCGGCTGGTCAGGGCCCAGCATCGAGCCGCTGGCAACACGGAAAATGAGCGAATAGGCGATCTGGCCGGCGGCACCGGTGATGGCGACCTTGACGGGCTGTTTCATAACGGACGAGCTCCCAAAAGACGGTCAAGCGGGATTAAGGGGGCGCAATTTTAACCATTTCAGGCCGAAATTGCGGGTTTCCCCCCAAAAGTCGAAACCCGCGCGGCCTGAACCACGCCGATCGGGCACCGCTTGCCTCCGTTACTGCAACACCTGCCGCGGCGGTGTGCGCATCACACGGCGCAGCGACCATGTTCCCAGCGCCGCGACGATGACCGCGCCCGCCAGGGTGCCGCCCACCCACAACAACGGCCGCGGACCGTAGGGAATGCGAAAAACCTGCTCTGCCAGCACCCAGGCCACGGTCTGCGCGGCAATCGCCGCGACCAGCCCGGCGAGGCCACCGAGCACGGCGTACTCGGCGATCAGACCGCGCAGGATCAGACCCGAGCGCGCACCCAGCGCACGCAGCAGCGCGGTCTCGCGCTCACGCTCGGTACGGGTCCCCTCGATCGCCGCCAGCAACACGGTGAGTCCGGCCGCCAGCGTGAACAGGAAAATGAATTCCACCGCCTTGATGATCCGATCGACGATGCCGCGCACCTGGTCCATCATCGCCTCGATATCCAGCGCAGTGATGTTGGGGAAGCGGTCGACCAGCGCCCGCAGCAACGCACGGTTGTCCTTCGGCAGGTAGAAGCTGGTCAGCCACTGCGCCGGCACGCTGTCCGGCACGGCGCCGGGCGGTGCCAGCAGAAAGAAATTGGGACGGAAGCTGTCCCATTCCACCGTACGGAAGTTGCTGACCGTGAAGGTGTACTGCTCGCCAGCGAAATCCAGGGTCAGGGTGTCGCCCAGCTTCAGCTTCAGGCGTTCGATCGCGTATTCGTCGGCGGACAGCAGACGCTGGCCGCGCCCGGCCTCGCCCCACCATTCGCCCTGGGTGATGCGGTTGTCGGGATTCAGCTGCGCGCTCCACGACAGATTGAAGTCGCGGTTGATCCAGCGCTGGGTTTCCGGATCGGGGAACGAATCCGCTGTGACCGCGTCGCCATTGAGTGCAACCAGGCGCCCGCGCGCCATCGGCCACAGCTCAAGGTCCGGGTAGCCGCGTTCGGCAAAGAACGCGCGCAGCGGCTCGACCTGATCAGCCTGGATGTTGATCAGAAACTGGTTCGGCGTATCCGGCGGCAGCTTCTTCTGCCAGCTCAGCAGCAGGTCCTGCCGCACAACCGAAATCAGCAGCAACGCCAGCAGTGCCAGACCGAGTGCAGTGACCTGGGCCACGGTCGAGGCGCGGCGGCGCGCGACGTTGCCGATGCCGAAGCGCCAGCTCATGCCGACACTGCGACGCAGCGGCGTCAGCGCCTGTACCAGCAATGTCGCCAGCAAGGCCAGACTCGCCAGGGTCAGAGCGGCACCGACCAGGACGATCACGGCCAATTTGGCATCGCCCGTTGCCAGCCACAGCAGCGCACCGCCGGCAGCAACGCCCGCGAGCCAGACCCCGCGCGAGGCCCCGGTGACATCCTCACTGCGCTGGAACACGCGCAGCGGCGGTGTGCGCCGTGCCACCAGCATCGGTGGCGCGGCAAAGCCCAGCAACATCAGGCAGCCCAGCGCCGCTGCCGCAGCCAGCGGCCACAACGGCGGCGGCGGCAAAGCCAACTGCAGCAGTTCACCCAGCAGATTCGCAAGCAGTGCCTGCGCGCCATAGCCCACCACGCCGCCGACGGCGGAGCCTGCCACCCCGAGCAGGCCCAGCTGCAGCAACAGCGCCCGGGCCAGAAAGCCCTGGCGCGCCCCCATGCATTTGAGCAGCGCGATTTCGTCCTTGAGCTTCTCGCCGTACTGGCGCGCGGACAGCGCCACCGCGGCGGCGGCCAACAGGGTCACCGCGAGTACGGCAACGTCGAGGAACTGCCCCGAGCGCTGCAGCGCGTTGCGCACTTCGCGGCGCGCGTCGGTGGGCGCAATGCGACGGACGTTCTCACCCATCTCCTGCGTGCTCAGCGCGGCAATCGTGTCGGGCGGGCCCGCGACCATCGTGGTGTACTGCACGCGGCTGCCCGGCCCGATCAAGCCGGAAGCCGCCAGATCCGCCGAGTTGATCATCAGGCGCGGCGCCAGATCGGCAAAGCCATTGCCGCGATCCGGCTCGTCGGCAATCACGGCATCCACACTGACTTCAATGCGGCCGATCTTCACCGCGGTACCGGGCTGCAGCCGCAGTTCCTGCCACAGCCGCGCATCGGCCCAGGCGTGGCCCGGTGCCGGCACGGTGTCGGTGGGCGTTGCCGGCTCGAACAACTGCGGCGAGACACGCAGCTGCCCGCGCAGCGGATAGCCCGGCGCCACCGCCTTGACCGAAGCCAGCGCACTGGCTTCGCCGACGAAGGCGACGCTGGCAAACTGCACCAGCGGCAGCTGCTTCACGCCGGCTGCATCGAGCTGCGCGGTCAGTTCCGGCGGCAACGGCGCCCGGCTGACGTAGAGCAGATCGGCACCCAACATGTCGCCGGTCTGCTGCGACAACGCATTACGCACGCGCTCGGTAAACAGATCCACCGAACCCACCGCGGCCACCGCGATCGCCAGTGCCAGACTCAGGATGAACAGTTCGCCCGAGCGCCAACCGCGGCGCAGGCGGCGGCTGGCGTAACCCAGCGCGCTAGCAGTCATGCAGTGTGCCCTCGCGCAATGTAACGGTGCGGTCGCAGCGCTGTGCCAGACTGACGTCGTGGGTCACCAGAATCAGCGTGGTGGACTGTGCGAGATTCATGTTGAACAGCAGATCGATGATGCGTGAGCCGGTCGCAGTGTCGAGATTGCCGGTGGGCTCATCAGCAAACAGGATGCTGGGCTGTCCGCAGAACGCACGGGCAATTGCCACGCGCTGCTGTTCGCCGCCAGACAGCTGATGCGGATAGTGCGTCATGCGTTCGGCCAGACCGACCTGATCCAGTGCCTGACGTGCACGCCCCTGCGGGTCGGACAGCCCTGCCAGCTCAGCCGGCAGCATCACGTTTTCCAGCGCGGTGAAGCCGGCCAGCAGCTGAAACGACTGGAACACGAAACCGACGCGGCCGGCGCGCAAACCCGCGCGCGCGTCCTCGTCCAGACCATTGAGACTCTTTCCGTCCAGCCACACTTCACCGGCGCTCGGCAGGTCGAGTCCGGCCAGCAGCGACAGCAGCGTTGTCTTGCCCGAACCGCTGGCGCCAACGATGGCCAGCGTCTGCCCGGCTGGAACTTCCAGATCAACGCCGGTCAAAATGCCTAACATCGCACCACCACTGCTGACGTCCTTGCGCACTGCGCGCGCACTGACTGCACTCACCTGACTCATGATCCGATCCTGCTTACGTGTATTGATGCTGGCGGTCTGCGCCATCGCCCTGCCGGCCCTGGCAGACGGTGACCTGCGCGACTTTGCCGCTCAGAAAAATCCTGCTGCCGCCAATGCGCCGGTCATCCTGGTCCTTGGCGACAGTCTCAGTGCGGCTTACGGGGTGCCGCTGTCGCAGGGTTGGGTCGCCCTGCTGCAGCAGCGTCTGGAACAACGAGGCTATCCGGACCGTGTCGTCAACGCCAGCGTCAGCGGCGAGACCAGCGCCGGCGGGCTGCGTCGGTTGCCTGAGCTGTTGGACCGTCACCATCCCCAATTCGTTCTGATCGAGCTGGGCGCGAATGACGGTCTGCGCGGCCTGCCGTTGCCACAACTGCAGGCCAATCTGCGCCAGATGGCCACGGCCGCGACAAACGCCGGGGCCCAGCCCATAGTGTTCGAGATGTACATACCCACCAATTACGGTGTGGACTATGCAGATGGATTCCGCGCCAGCTTCCATCAGGTTGCCGGCGAGATGAAATTGCCGCTGGTGCCGTTCTTCCTCGGTGCGATCGCCACCGACCCCTCGGCGTTCCAGGACGACGGCATCCACCCGAATCTGCAGTCCCAGCCCAAGCTGCTGGATGCGGTGTGGCCGACGCTGGAGCCGCTGCTGAAACCCTGAGTTTCCGGCTGCAGCTATGCGGCACACTGTTCACTGCATCCTGATGGGCGCGGCCCTCGTATAGAGCGGTAAGACCGGCGACGTCCGGTCACTCTTGAACGAGGGATCACATGAAGATTGCCGTCATCGGCTCGGGCATTTCCGGGCTATCCGCCGCGTATTACCTGGCGCAGCGCCACGAAGTCGTGTTGTTCGAGCGCGACAGCCGCGCCGGCGGCCATACCAATACCGTCACTATCGATTCCGCCAACGGTCCGCTGGCCATCGATACCGGATTCATCGTCTGCAATCCGGTCAACTATCCGAACTTCTACCCGTTTCTCGACGACCTCGGCGTTGCGCGTCAGGACACCGACATGTCACTCGGGGTGTCGGTCGAGAACGGCCGCATCGAGTGGGCCGGCGACGAACAATTATTCAAGGTTTTCGCACAGCCATCCCTGATGTTCTCACCGACGCACATCGGCATGCTGCTGGCGGTGATGCGCTTCAACAAGCAGGTCAAGCAGCTGCTGGCCGAAGACCGCCTGCCGAACATCACGCTCGGCGAATTCCTGGAGCTGAATCACTATCCGATGAGTCTGCGGCTGCGTTACGTCGCGGCCATGGCCGGCCCGATCTGGAGCAGCTCGACCCGCGGCGTGATGGAGTTCCCGTTTCCGGCCTTTGCGCGCTTCTTCGAGTCGCACGGCCTGCTCAATGTCTATGAGCGACCGCAATGGCAAACCGTCACCGGCGGCTCGCAGACTTACGTCGAGGCGCTGCTGTCGCGCTTCGCTGGGAACCTGCGCCTGGGCGTCGGCGTCGACACCCTGCGCCGCAACGCCGATGGCGTCGAGATCACCACCGCGGGCGAACAGGAGCGCTTTGACGCCGTGGTCTGCGCCGCCCATTCGGACCAGGCGCTACACATGCTCGGCGATGCCTCGGAAGCCGAGGCCGATGTTCTCGGCAACGTGCCGTACGCCGAGAACGTGGCGTTCCTGCACACCGATCCCAGCCTGATGCCGAAACGGCGCGCGGCATGGTCGAGCTGGAATGCGTTGCTGACCCGGGACGCGCTCAGCGACGATCCGATCGGGGTCAGCTACTGGATGAACAAACTGCAGAAGCTGGATCTGGAGACGCAGTACATCGTCACGCTGAATCCGGCGCAGCCGCCGCGGGCCGAGACGATTCTCTACACCACCACCTATCAGCATCCGCAGTACACGCCGGCGACGATCCGCGCACAGACCGCATTGGCCGAAATTCAGGGCCGCAACCGCATCTGGTGGGCCGGCGCGTGGACCGGCTACGGCTTTCACGAAGACGGTCTCAAGTCCGGTCTGCGCTGTGTGGCGGGCATCGATCCGCAAGCGCTGCCGTCCTGGGCCAGGCTCTAGCCATGACTGCGATCTCGGAGCGAAACGCGCCGGGTTGCCTGTATCCGGCCACAGTGATGCACCGGCGCCGCATCGCGCCGCTGTACCGTTTTGTCTATCGCGTGTTCTATCTGCTGGTCGATGTCGATCGACTCGACGAACTCGCCCGCGGTCTGCGCTGGCTGTCGCTGGACCGCTTCAATCTGCTGTCGCTGCGAACACGCGACTACGGCGGCAGCCAGGGTCTGCGCGGCTGGGCCGAGTCGGTGCTGGCCACGCAGGCGATCGATCTGGACGGCGGCCGCATCCGCCTGCTGACGATGCCGCGCGTACTCGGCCATGCCTTCAATCCGATCAATCTCTGGTACTGCGACGGACGCGGCGGCGTGCTGCGGGCGGTGATTGCCGAGGTCAACAACACCTTCGGCGAGAAACATTGCTACGTGCTCGCATCCGATGGCGCGGCACTGCCGTATGGACAAGTGATCGAGAAGGACAAGCGCTTTCATGTATCGCCCTTTCTGGATCGCCGCGGCCGCTACCGTTTCGTTCTGGGCGAGCCGGCCGAAAAGATTCGGGTGGCGATTCACGAATACGGCCTGGATGAAAGCGGCGAAGGCCAAGCGATCCTCGACGCGACGCTCAGCGGCTACCGCCAGGCACTGAACGACCGCGCCGTGCTGGGACAGGTCCTGCGGATGCCGTGGATGACGCTGAAAGTCGTCGCGGCAATTCACTGGCAGGCCCTGAAGATCTGGATTCGCGGCGCGCGACTGTTCCGAAAGCCCGAACCGCTGTCACCCGACGTCAGCTGAAACGCGTCGGCCCGCTGAACACACCACCCGGTCAGGCGCAATCCCGCACCGACCAGACTGCCGAGCATGCAATGAGCGAAAACGATCTGCAGCGCAAACCCGACGTCGACCGCATCCTGACCCGCGACGGCTTCTCGCCAGACCTTCCCGCCGCACTGACGCCGACCGCCGGTCTTGGCTGGAAGCTGCGGCTGATGCTGTACATGCTCAAGGGCCTGCGCATCGGCAGCCTCGACGTGATGCTTCCCAATGGCCAGTCGCGCCAGTTTCGCGGCAGCGAGCCCGGCCCGCACGGTGTGCTGATCATCCGCAACGCGTCGCTGATCGGGCATGTGCTGCGCAACGGCGAAGTCGGCTTCGGCGAGGCCTACATGGACGGCTGCTGGGATACGCCGGACCTGACCCGGCTACTGATGGTGCTGTATCGCAACGAGCCGTATCTGCAGGGCCCCTACGAGAAGAACCTGCTCGGTCGCTTCTGGGGCTGGCTGCAGCACCAGCGTCGCGCCAACACCAAGCGTCAGGCGCGCGAGAACATCGAGCATCATTACGATCTGGGCAATGCTTTCTACAAGCTGTGGCTCGACGACACCATGGCCTACTCGTCGGGCGTGTTCGAGCAACCGAAGGATTCGCTTGAAGACTCGCAGCTGGCCAAGTTCCGCCGCATGTTCGAGCGGCTGGAACTGAAGCCGGAGCACCATCTGCTGGAAATCGGTTCCGGTTGGGGCGGCTTCGCCATCTACGCCGCACAGAACAGTGGCTGCCGCGTCACCAGCATCACCCTGAGCAGCGAGCAGCTGGCGGAAGCCCGCATTCGCGCGAAAGCCGCCGGCGTCGCCGATCGCGTGCAGTTCGAACTGCGCGACTATCGCGACGTCGACCAGACCTACGACCGCGTGGTGTCGATCGAGATGTACGAAGCCGTCGGCGAGGAATACTGGCGCGGCTATTTCGAGGCGATCCATCGCGCGCTCAAGCCCGGCGGCCGTGCCGCCATCCAGGGCATCACGATCAATCCGGCGATCTTCGATCAGTACCGCGGCAAGCGCGACTTCATTCAGAAGTACATTTTTCCGGGCGGCATGCTGTGCCCACCGGGCCTGTTCCAGGACATTGCGCTCCGCGCGGGTCTGCAGCCGGAAGGCGCACTGTTCTACGCCGGGGACTATGCCGACACGCTGGCACACTGGCACCGCAACGTCATGACCCAGCGCGATGCGATCGTGAAGCAGTTCGACGAACGCTTCCTGCGCATGTGGCGCTATTACCTTGCGTACTGTGAGTGTGGCTTCCGCACCGGCAGCATCGACCTGATGCAGATCACGCTGCGACGCGATCCGGTGCGCTAAGCGTCCAGCCGCTTTCAACCTCCACCCGTCGGCACGGACCACGCCATTCCGCGCCGACGGCTAAAATGGCGCCCCGATGATGACCTCGTCCCTGAAGATCGTGTTTTCGCTGTTTCTGCTGACCATTGTCGCCGCGACCAGCTGGGCCGGCGCGCAGGTCGCGATCTGGGACACCCCGCGCGAGGTCGTGACCCATCCGTGGTTCATCGCCACGCTGACCGATACCTACCTGGCGTTCCTGACGTTCTGGCTGTGGGTGGCATATAAGGAAACGTCGTGGACCGCCCGGCTGGTCTGGCTGGCCCTGATCTGCCTGACTGGCAACATGGCAATGGCCGTTTACGTGCTGTGGCAACTGTGGCGCCTGCCCCAGGGCGCGAAAGCCGAACACCTGCTGTTGCGTCAAGCATGAACGCCGTCGTCGAAACTCCCAGTGGCAATCTGATACAGCGCTACCTGCTGACGCCGGTCCTGAACCAGCTGCGCCAGGGCATCACACCGGAAAAGATTGCGCTGACCCTGGCACTGGGCGCGGTCTGCAGCGTGTTCCCGATCCTTGGCATGACAACCGTGCTGTGCGGCATTCTCGGAGTCTGGCTGCGTCTCAACCAGGCACTGATTCAGAGCCTGAACTATCTGCTGACGCCGCTGCACGTCGCACTGCTGCTGCCGTTCTACCGTGCCGGTGAAACCCTGTTTGGCCAGCCGCATGTGCCGATCTTCTCGATCACCGATCTGATCGAACGCTTTCGCGAAGGTCCGCTGCAGTTCTTCGCCGACTACGGCATGGTCGGGCTGTACGGCGTCACTGTGTGGGCGCTGACCGCGCCGATCGTCAGCCTGCTGCTGTACCTGTCGCTGCGACCACTGATCCTGCGTCTGGCGCGCGTTTCGGCAGACTAGGCCGGCCGCACATCCGGTTCGACCTCTGCACGCGAACTGCGTACATCCCGATCAGACGCCGATATCGCAACGCCGGCATTCACAACAGCGTCAGCACGTTCTCAGGCGGCCGCCCGATCGCGGCACGCCCGCGATAGATCACGATCGGCCGCTCCAGCAGCTTGGGATGACTGGCCAGCACGTCGATCCATTGCTCGTCGCTGTAGCCGTTGTCCTTGGACAATCCCAGCTCGGCGAACAACGCTTCCTTGGTGCGCATGATCTCCAGCGGCTTCTTGCCCAGCAGGGCACACACCTCACGTAGCTGAACCTTCGACAAGGGCTGCTGCAGATACTCGACCACCTCGAGTTCGACGCCTCGATCGGTCAGCAGTTTCAACGTTTCGCGGCTCTTGGAACAACGGGGGTTGTGCAAAATCAGATCACGCATCGGGACCATGCTGGATTCAAACCGGCCCGCATTATCGCACCCTGCCCCCGGCCGTCACGGTCCATTGAGTCACCACAAACCCCAACCCCGAACCCAACCTGCGACCCCACCCTGCCGCGCCTCCGCCGTGTAATCCCGAACTTCAGGTGGGCGCACCTGGACGCTCGCACCGGGAAGATGTCGGCTGCCGAACACGCCGGCGCCGCACACTCGAGAGACGGATGTTGCAGGGATACCGATTCGAAACGTTGACGGATTTCGTCGGCAAGCCGCTGGGCCTCACGCAATGGCACGACGTCACGCAGGAACAGATCCAGCAGTTCGCGGACTGCACGGGCGACCACCAGTGGATTCATGTCGATGCGGTGCGCTGCGCCAGTGAGAGTCCGTTTGGCGCACCCGTAGCACACGGCTTTCCCACGTTGTCGCTGCTGGCCAAACTGCTGATGGACCTGGGCGTTGTCCCGACCGGCGTCTCGCGGGCGATCAATGCGGGCGTGGACGGCGTGCGCTTCAAGGCGCCGGTGCGCGCAGGGTCGCGCGTCCGGGCCCGCGCCACGATTGAATCAGCACGGACCAAAGGCGACGCGCGCGCACTGCTGGTGACGTCAGCCGCTCTGGAAGTCGAGGGGGAAGACGACCCCGCACTGGCCGCCCAGATCACTCTGATGTTGTTCCGCTGAGAGCGCGCACATGGCCAGAACGCCCGACGACAAGATTGCCGATCACAGTGCCGAAGTCATTCTCGGACCCAATCCCTTCATCGGCTTCCGTGCACGCGACATCGCGCGCGAAGCGGTGCGCGCAGCCAAGCTTTCAGTGTCGCAGCCACGGCTGACCTCCAGAACCGCACTGAAACTCGGCCGTGAGCTGCGCCGCGTGTTGAGCGATCGCTCCGAACTGGCACCCGCACCTCGCGACCGTCGCTTCGCCGATGAAGCATGGATGCAGAACCCGCGTTACAAAAAATGGCTGCAAGCGTGGATGGCGCTGGATCAGACCAGTCGTGACTGGGTCGAGTCGCAGCAACTGGCACCGCACAGCCGCGCTCGCCTGCAGTTCATGACCACTTTGCTGCTGGATGCCTTGGCTCCGTCGAACTCACCGTTACAGCCGGAGGCCGTCAAGCGTTTCCGCGAGACCCACGGACGCAGTGCGCTCGACGGCCTGAACAACCTGATCCGCGATGTGCGCGAGAACCGCGGGCTGCCCGCCCAGGTCGACAAGACCCAGTTCGAGGTTGGTCGAAATCTTGCCAACACCGAAGGTGCAGTGGTCCTGCGCACCGAACTGATCGAGTTGATCCAGTACACCCCGGTGACTGCACAGGTCCATGAGTTTCCGGTGCTGATCGTGCCGCCGCAGATCAACAAGTTCTACGTGTTCGATCTGTCGCCGGAAAAGAGTGTGGTCAAGGCGTTGCTCGAGCAGGGGCTGCAGGTGTTCGTGATCAGCTGGCGCAACCCGCAGGCCGAGCAGCGTGACTGGGGCCTTGCCGAATACGCCGCCGGCATCGACATGGCGGTGTCGGCCATCTGCACGCTCACGGCAACAGCCCACATCAATCTGGTTGGCGCCTGCGCGGGCGGCGTCACACTGTCGAGCTATGTGGCAACGCGTGCAGCCGCTGGCGATCCGCGCGTCAACTCGCTGACATTGATGGTCAACGCACTGGACCTGTCCAGCACTGGTGATACACCCCTGGGCCTGTTCGCGACACCCACGGCCATTCGTGCCGCAAAGCAGTACTCTCAAGCCAAGGGCGTGCTCGACGGCAAGGACATGAGCAGTGCGTTTGCGTGGTTGCGTCCCAATGACCTGATCTGGAACTACTGGGTCAACAACGTCCTGCTCGGACGCAAGCCGCCGGCGTTCGATGTGCTGTACTGGAACAATGACAGCACCCGCCTGCCCTCGCGTCTGCATGGCGAATTTCTCGACATCTATCGTGGCAATGCGCTGGCCAATCCCGGCACCTTGCGACTGCATGGCGTTCCGGTCGACTTGAGTCGCATCAAGTGCGACAACTACCTGATCTCCGGCCTCAACGATCACATCACGCCGTGGCAAACCTGCTACCGCAGCACCCAGCTGTTTGGCGGCCGCAGCACGTTCGTGCTGGCCAACAGCGGCCACGTGCAGACCATCCTCAATCCACCGGGCAACAAGAAATCGGAGTTCTGGAGTGGCGGTCGTGTCGGCGCCGACCCCGACGCCTGGCGGAAGTCGGCCAGGCGTCAAGCCGGCAGCTGGTGGCCTCACTGGCACGCCTGGCTGCAGAAGCGTGGGGGCGCCCTGAAGGCAGCGCCGAAGAAACTCGGCAGCAAGGATTATCCGGTGCTGGCCGCAGCGCCCGGGCAGTACGTGCTCGAATGATCCGCTGACCGATGAATTTCAGTCGTCGTCTCGGCGAAGCCCGTGCGTGGGGGTCAGCCCGCGAACGCCAGCGCATCGCACTGGCTGAGGCCGGCGTGGAAGTCGGGCATGCCGATGTGCACGGCATCCGCCTGCGCTACGCATGGCGCCCCGGCAGCGGGACACCACTGCTGTTCTGCAACGGCATCGGCGCCAATTTCGAGCTGGTGCTGCCGCTGGTGCGTTCGCTGCACGACGTTCCGGTGCTGCTGTTCGACGTACCCGGCACCGGCGGGTCTCCGCCGGCGTGGTTCTGGCCCAGCCTGAAGCGTTACGCGCATCTCGCCGTCGGCCTGCTTGATGCGATCGGACAGCACGGCAAGTTCGACGTTGCCGGCGTGTCCTGGGGCGGAGGCCTGGCTCAGCGTGTGGCCTATGACCACCCCTATCGCGTACGCCGGCTGATCCTGATGGCCACCAGCGCCGGCGCCGTGATGGTGCCCGGCAAGATGTCTGCGCTGGTGCGGATGACCACACCGCAACGCTATCTGTCGCGAACCTACATGGCGCGGCATGCCGCGACGATCTACGGCGGCGAAATGCGCGGGCGTCCGGATCATGCGATCGAGTTTGCCGGCATGACGCGGGCGCCAAGCACGCGGACCTATCTGCAACAGCTCACCGCGATTGCGACGTTCTCCAGTCTGCCCTGGCTGCACCGGATCGACTGCCCGGCGCTGGTCATGACCGGCGACGACGATCCGTTGGTGCGTCCCATCAACGCGTACATCCTCGCCGGCCTGCTGCCCCGCGGACGTTTGCACGTGATGCGCGGCGGCGGGCACCTGTTCCTGTCCCTGCAGCCGGAAGCCAGTGCCGAGGTGATGCTGGAATTCCTGCGCGCGGACACACTCCGGCCGCAACCGGCTCCAACGTAGCGGCAGACTAGACGCGCAGCACGCCGACCTTGAGTTCCGCGAACCAGTTGATGAAGCGCTGGATATCCGCGCCGCGATAGATCGCACCATGCTGCGGGCACAGCAGATCCAGTTCCATCTTGGATACGCGCTCACACCAGTCCAGCTTGGCGACGTCAGAACCCATCCAGCGCCGGTGAAAACCCTCGGCATGCCGGATGTGCGCGTCAAAGTTCTCCACGAACAATCCGCTCTCGCCGGGGGGCAACAATGCCGCGCCGACATCGCCCGAGAACAGCAGCTTGGCCACCGGGTCATACAGATGGAAATTGCCCGACGAATGAAGATAGTGCGCCGGCACCGCGCGCAGGTTCAGTCGTCCCTGAACGATATCCATGCCCTCGTCGGGAATGGCTACAAAAGTGCTGGCATCGCCGCCAAAGTGCGGAATGAAGCCGGTCCACAGCCAGCTGCAATAGCACTTCATCGCCGGATTGAATTCCAGCCAGAGACTCAAGGACGAGACAATGTCCGGATCCTGGTGCGACGCGAAGATCCCCCCGATATGCGCGGGGTCATATTCGGCGCTGATCGCCGAGAACACTGCCGGAAAGATCTCCATTCCGCCCGGATCGCACAACAGTGCGTCATTGCCATCGACGACCAGATATTCGTTGGTGTCGATCACATAGTCCGGCTTGTCAGGATCGCGGGCGATGGCATACCAGCGTCGATCGCCCAACTCGAAAATCTTCTGTGCACGCTTCATCCGCGAGCGCCCTCCGTCGCCTTGGTCAGCCCGACCAGTGCTGCTTCGATCTGCTCGATCGTGCGGCTGAATTCCGCCGATACCTGAGTCAGGGATTGCGCGAACGCGCCGCCATAGGCCGCCTCGACTCTCGCCAGTCGCGCCAGCACGATGCCGAGCTGGACCAGCGGACGCAGATCGCCCACCAGCTGCGCCAATGCAGACCGCATCTGCTTGAGTTCGCCGAGCCGGCGCTCGTTGGCGCGCTGCTGCCGCAACCGCACCTGCTCGACCTGCTCGCCAATCGCGCCGTCGGGCTGCCCCACGCGATCGATGATGGCGAGATAGCGTCCGTCCTTCACCAGCGCCGTCACTGCGATCACCGATGTCGCGGTCAGCTGACGCAACGCCTCCATGTTCTGCGAAAGCTCCCCGGCAAAGCGACGCAGCTCACCGGACAGCACGCCGAATCCGCGCGCTGCATCGCCGGCCCTGCGCGCAAGCAGAATCGCGTTCAGGGCCATGATGCTGATGCGAAATGCAGGGCGAACGACGTCCTTGATCTGTTCATTGACGCGCACGATCCGATGCAGCTCGGCGGCGCCGTTGTTCCTTGGCTTGCGCGCCCTTTCGGGTGATGCCCGCTCGTCCTCCGAAGGGGCGAACTCGTCACCAACCGCGACTACGGAGTTTCGCGCCAGCGCCACTGCGCCACGCGGCGACGCAGCTCGCCTGGAGGGCGCCGCCTGGCTTGAGCTGTCAACTGTCCGCACGGTTGCTGGCATATCGATCCGATCAAGAGAGCGGCATGAATGAATAGCCGCAGCACCGGAATATGGGCTATCGCCACCCTAGCGACCAGATCAGGTCCGCAGCTGAACCTCACGACAGGTGGCAACGCGCGCAAGCCCAGCGGCAGGCCGCGCTGCCTCAAGGCCTTTGACAACCACACAGGTCGATGTGCAACCGGGCCCGTCAGTCGCAGGGATGCAGCAGCTGCTGATCGATCTCGGCGCGAGTCAGGGTGCCGACACTGCCGTCACCCAGTTGATAGCTTGCGCTGCCGTCATTGTTGAACGTCACGGAGGCCCCGCCGCTGCCTGCATCCAGACGGAGACTGCCGCCGGTCATGTAGTAACCCGCGTCATCATAGTTGCCGGTCATCGGCATCAGTGTCGTGATCTCGACAGCGCCGCCATTGCACGCCGTGGTCCTGTAACGATAGGTGCCATCGAGACTCAGCTCGCGGGTCGCAAAGTTCTGCACCGTGCGGAACGCCTCTGACGAGGAACCAAACGCGAACATGCCGCTGCTCGTGACCCCATTTTCGAGGTTCTCGGATTCGCTGCCGATTGCGGAAAAGCTTTCCTCGACCGCTCCCGTCGTATGGGTCTCGACGGCGCCCTTCAACGAAAATTTCGTGCGGCTGATCACGACCCCGCCCTGTGCTTGCTCGATCACAACTTCATACTTGGGCCCGCCCTGTCCGGCTTCGGCATAGCTGACGCTACCGTCTGCGGTCTCCCCTGTCTCAACAAGGCCATCACCGTAGGTGCTGGTGGTCACGCCGCTGCTGGTGTCCGACTGACGACAGGCATTCGCCAGCCTGCGCTCGTAATTGACGTCCCGTTGCAGCGTGTCGATGTACTGGAAGCGGCGCGCACGCGTCCCGCTGCTTTCATCGATGCTTCCTCCATCGGCGCAAGCCTGTGCATCCTTGGCCGACACACGCTTGAACTGCGCGATGGCCACCGGGCGCGCGACGCCACGCTTGGCATGCTGGACATCGGTCGTGCTGGCGACGAAATCGGTCGCCCCATCCAGCACGCCCAGTTCCCGCAATACATCCGATTTGGACGTCAGACTCAGGCCGTCACCGCTACCGCCGCCACTGCATGCCGTCAGACCTGCGGCCACGATCCAGCCAGCCACCGAGATACCGCGATGAGCCATCTTGCGCATGTGCTGTTCCCTCCCCAGGGTGATGTTTCAACTGTGTGCCGCGGATCAGGCTGTCGCGACAATTGCGGCAAATGTCTTCGATCGCCATCAGACCTGTCAAACCGCCGTCTGGGGAGCGCCGCAACGGCTACGCGCGACCAGAACGGTCGTTTCCGGATTCAGTTGTCGTCGGTGTGAAACCCGTCGAGTGCGACTTACGGGCTCACGCCCCGCGGGCTGCTGCTGAATGACGACGCTGTTGCAACAAGCGCACCGGTCACTGCTATGCCCGCTTCACCCCAGCGCTTCGCCCAACGCGCGCATCAACGGCTTCATGAAATAGTCTTCGGCCGGCATCGCCTGCACGACGACGCCACGGGCACTGAGCGTTTCGGCGACGACTGGGCCGACCGCTGCGACCAGACTGCGCTGCAGGCCCACCAGCAAGTCGGCTTCGCGTTCACTGCTGCGTGCGACGCGGAACAGACGCTCGACCTGCGCCATGCTGGTAAACGCGATCGCATCCAGCTGGCCGGCCGCCAAGGTATCGATCAGATCAATAACGCGCTGGGTGTCAGCCGCGTCGGCGTAGACATAGGGGGCCACCGCCAGCACCGTGGCGCCGGCCGCGCGCAGCGCTTCCTGCAGTGGCAGGTTCGGCTCGACACCATAGAGCTGCACGCCAACCCGGCGCCCGCTCATGTCCAGGTTCTGCAGCGTCGAAATGATGCCAGCGCTGGTGGGTTCGGTCGCGATGATGTCGGGCTTGAGCCCGATCTGGCGCAGCACGCGACCGGGCTTGGGACCACGCACGAGCGTACGAACCGCGGAGAGCCGCTGGATGAAAGGTTCGCGCAGGTCCGGCGCGTGCGTGTCGATGCAGGCCAGCAGGCGACGCAGGCCTTCGCCCGTCAACAGGATCAGGTCGTCACAGGCGCCGCTGTTGAACGCGCGGATCCACGCCAGGACCGGCTGCGGATCGGGCGCATCGAGAATGGCCACCAGCGGGCAGCGCAGAACCTGGGCGCCACGGCGTTCGAGCAGCGACGCAAACACGTCGAGCTCGCGGGTTTCCGGAACGGCGATCCGCCGCTGGAACAGATTGGGTTCGTCCATGTCCGAACTGTCACGGATCGGGCTGCGCACTGGCAAGCCCGATCCGTCCTGCCGGAGTATCAGTCCGCCTTGCTGCTGCGCTTGCGCTCGTGTTCCTTCAGGAACTTCTTGCGGATGCGAATGGACTCTGGAGTCAGCTCGACCAGTTCGTCGTTGTTGATGAATTCCAGCGCCTGCTCCAGCGAGAACTTGACGGCCGGAACCAGGATCACGTTTTCGTCCGAGCCGGACGCACGCATGTTGGTCAGCTTCTTGCCCTTCAGCACGTTGACGACGAGGTCATTGTCGCGCGAATGGATACCGACGATCTGGCCTTCGTAAACCTCGTCGCCGGGCTCTGCCATCATGCGGCCGCGGTCCTGCAGATTGAACAGCGCATAGGCCAACACCTTGCCCTGCTCGTTCGAGACCAGCACACCATTGCGACGTTCGCCGATATCGGCAGCGTCGGCCTTCGGCCCGAAATGGTCGAAGTTGTGGAACAGCAGACCGGTACCCGACGTCATCGTCATGAACTGGGTCTGGAAGCCGATCAGTCCGCGCGACGGAACGATGTATTCCAGACGCACGCGACCGCGGCCATCCGGCACCATGTTCTGCATCTTGCCACCACGTTCGGCCAGCCCCTGAATCGTTCCGCCCTGGTTGGCCTCTTCAACGTCGGCAATCAGGGTTTCGTAGGGCTCGCAGATCTCGCCGTCGATCTCTTTCAGAATCACCTGCGGACGCGATACGGCCACTTCGTAGCCTTCACGACGCATGGTTTCCAGCAGGATGCCCAGATGCAGCAGGCCACGGCCGGACACCCGGAACTGGTCGCCGCTTTCCATCGGCTCGACGCGCAGGGCGACGTTGGTCTTCAGCTCGCGCTGCAGGCGGTCACCGATCTGGCGCGAGGTAACGAACTTGCCTTCCTTGCCCGCGAACGGCGACTTGTTGACCTCGAAGATCATGCTCATCGTCGGTTCGTCGACGGTCAGGCTCGGCAGAGCCTCCGGCGACTTGGCGTCGCAGATCGTCTCGGAAATACCCAGATCTTCAATGCCGGTGACGGCGATGATGTCGCCAGCCTGCGCCGAAGGCACTTCAACCTTGTCCAGGCCCATGAAGCCGAGCACCTGCAGCACGCGTCCCTGGCGGGTCTTGCCTTCGCGGTCGATCACGGTGACCGGAGTGTTGGTCTTGACCGTACCGCGCTTGATGCGACCGGTCCCGATGACGCCGACATAGCTGGAGTAGGCCAGCGAGATCACCTGCATCTGGAACGGACCGTTGACATCCACGTCCGGCACCGACACTTTGTCGACGATGGCCTCGAACAGCGGATCCATCGTGCCTTCGCGAATATCCGGACTGTTGCCGGCATAGCCGTTCAGCGCGCTGGCATAAATAAAGGGAAAGTCGAGCTGCTCGTCGGTGGCGCCGAGCTTGTCGAACAGATCGAACACCTGATCGATGACCCAGTCCGCACGTGAGCCCGGGCGGTCGATCTTGTTGACGACGACGATCGGCTTCAGACCCATCGCGAACGCCTTCTGCGTGACGAAGCGGGTCTGCGGCATCGGGCCATCGACCGCGTCAACCAGCAGCAGCACCGAGTCGACCATCGACAGCACGCGCTCGACTTCGCCGCCGAAGTCCGCATGTCCCGGGGTGTCGACGATATTGATGCGGTATTCGTTGCCGTTGCGCTTGTCGGTCCAGCGAATCGCCGTGTTCTTCGACAGAATCGTGATGCCGCGCTCACGCTCCAGATCGTTGGAGTCCATGATGCGTTCGCCCAGATCCTCACGCTTGTCGAGCGTGTTGGACTGGCGCAGCAGCTTGTCGACGAGCGTGGTCTTGCCGTGGTCGACGTGGGCGATGATGGCGATGTTGCGGAGATTCTCAATCACAAGGGATACCAAAAAAAGGCAAATGAGCGGCGAAAACTCCCGCCGCAAAGAGGACATCGAGACCGGGCTCCGGTCGCCGCGACCCCCCAAGGGGCGGTGAGCGGGCGCGCGATTGTACGCGAGCGGCCATGACGGCGCATGAAGGCTAATCCTGCACTGGTCGGCTCAGGGCGCACCGTTTGGCGCCGGAACGGCCGCGATTTCGACCCGAAACGCTATTTTTGGCGCCTCGATTCACGGAGCCTCAGATGTCCGCATCGCTCGACCCCTGGTACCGCCGCGTCAGCCGCTGGCTGCCGTTCTATCATCTGGAAGACCGCCTGCATGGCGTCCTGGTGTGCTCCATCAGCCTGCCCCTGATCGCCCTGTCCGGATTCCTGATTTTCAGCCCCAGCGACTGGGGATTCGGCGCACTGGGTGCCACCGTCCTGGCCGGCACCTTGATCGCGCTCGGCGGCGCGATGTGGCTGGTATCCAAGCTGATGGCGCCGATCCGCTTGGCGCAGTCGGCACTGCGCATCCAGCGCCACCAACTCGGCAGCGCCTACCTCCCGATCGACCTCGACGGTGACGCGGGGGCGATGCTGGCCGACCTGCGCACCCTGATCGACACCTGCGAACGCCAGCGCCGGCAGCTCGAAACCCTGCACGAACAGAACGAAGCGGACCGTCCCAAGGTGCGCGCTCCCGCTCAGCTGCGCGTGGTGGCCGGCGTTGACGCCTGAGGCCGCGCGAGGTGCCCCCGGGGGTACCCCTTTCCGATCCGGTCCGGAGCATTTACTCTGAGCTGACTGCGCACCACATCACTACAGCGTAGCCAGGCGGAAAACCTGTCCGCACACGCGGACAGGAATAATGACGAGGAGATGAAATGAACAAGATTGAAGCCCGGCTGCTGGCCGGTTTGGCCCTTGCGGCAGCGGTGCCCGCGCATGCCACCAACGGCTACTTTTCACACGGATACGGCACCCAGAGCAAAGCCATGGCCGGCACCGGCGTGGCCCTGTCGCTGGATGCGCTGGCTCCGGCCACCAATCCGGCGGCGATTGCATTCACCGGAGACCGCAACGATATCGGCCTCGGTCTGTTCTCTCCGGTCCGCAGCTATGAGGTCAGCGGGCAGCCCAGCGGCGCCTGCGCCTCGCAAACCCAGTGCACCTTCGGCATCGGCCCGCAAAGCATCGAAAGCGATGCCGAGTACTTCCCGATCCCGCATCTGGGCCTGACGCGGAAGATCGACGAACATTCCGCGTGGGGCATGGCGATCTACGGCAACGGCGGCATGAACACCCGCTACAAGGGCGGCACTGCCACCTTCGGCGCGCCGACTCCGCCGGTCCCTCCTGGCAGCTCGGTCACAGCGCCGGGCACCTTCGGTGACGGCACGGCCGGCGTCGATCTGATCCAGCTGTTCATCGCGACCACCTACGCCCGCGAGTTCGCACCCGGCGCGTCGTGGGGCATTGCACCGATTTTCGCCTACCAGCGCTTCGAGGCCCGCGGGCTCGGCAATTTCGCGCCCTTTTCCAGCGACCCCCAACATCTGAGCGACAACGGCCATGACGACGCCTATGGCGGCGGCGTGCGGATCGGGATTCAGGCGGCCGTGACCGACCAGCTGCGCGTCGGTGCGTCCTACCAGAGCCGGATCTACATGACCGAGTTCAAGGACTATGCCGGCCTGTTCGCCGAACAGGGGGACATGGATATCCCGTCCAATGCGACCCTTGGCCTGGCGCTGGATGCGACGCCAGCGCTGACCGTGGCGTTCGATGTCCAGTACATTGCCTACAGCGAAATCAAGGCGGTGGGCAATTCGATGCTGCCGAACCTGGCAACCGCGCAGATGGGCGACGACAACGGCGCCGGCTTCGGCTGGGACGACATGACCATCTACAAGCTCGGCGCACGCTGGAAGGCCAGCGACGACCTGAGCTGGATGGCCGGCTACAGCTATGGCGAACAGCCGATCCCAGACAGCGAAGTCCTGTTCAATGTGCTCGCGCCCGGAGTGATCGAGCAGCACTTCACCGTCGGCCTGGTCAGCACGCTGTTCGGGCACGAGGTCTCCGCCTCGCTGATGTATGCGCCGGAAAAGACCGTCAGCGGCACCAATCCGCTGGACCCGGCACAGACCATCGACCTGAAGATGTATCAGACCGAGCTGGAATTTAACTTCGCGTTCTAGGCAGGTCGTACACCCCGCCGGCTCGGCGCGCCGCCTTCGAAGAAGGGGCTGCGCCGAGCCGGCGATGTCGTTATGTGTCCTGATCCACGGCGATCAGCGGCATCGGCGCTCAACCCCTCTCCAGCGCCGGCCCGTCCCCATTCGGGCTTCAGCCGATCACAACCTTTGACGCGGCGTTGCGCGCCTTCTCGCGCGCGTTTTCGATATCCGAGCCCAGCGCCAGGGTCACTCCCATGCGGCGGCGGCCAACAATTTCCGGTTTGCCGAACAGGCGCAGCTGCGTGTCCGGCTGCGCCAGCGCCGCGGCCGTGCCGGAAAAGACCGGCGCCGTGCGATCGCCCTCAAACAGCAGCGCGCAGGATGCCGCCGGACCATGCTGGCGGATCGCGGGAATTGGCAGTCCGAGAATCGCACGCAGGTGCAGCGCAAATTCGGACAAGTCCTGCGAGATCAGCGTGACCAATCCGGTGTCATGCGGGCGCGGCGAGACTTCCGAAAAAATGGCCTGATCGCCGCGCACAAAAAACTCGACCCCGAACAGGCCCCGGCCACCCAGGGCGCCCGTGACGGCGGCGGCGATCTTCTGCGCATGCTCCAGCGCCACCGGGCTCATGGGCTGCGGCTGCCACGACTCGCGATAGTCGCCGTCGATCTGCAGATGACCGATCGGCGCACAGAACGACGTGACATCGGCTCCGGAGGGTGCGGCGTGGCGTACCGTCAGCAAGGTGATCTCGTAGTCGAATTCGACAAAGCCTTCGACGATCACGCGGCCGGCGCCGGCACGGCCGCCCGACTGCGCATAGTCCCACGCGTACTGTACGTCGGCCGACGTCTTGACCACCGACTGCCCCTTGCCGGACGAGGACATCACCGGCTTGACCACGCAGGGCAATCCGATTTCCGCCACGGCTGCACGGTACTCCTCCAGCGTGCCGGCAAAGCGATACGGCGAGGTCGGCAGGCCCAGCTCCTCGGCGGCCAGGCGACGGATACCCTCACGGTCCATCGTCAGCCGCGCGGCGCGCGCGGTCGGGATCACCGTGTAGCCCTCGCGCTCCAGCTGCTGCAGCGTCGGCGTATGAATCGCCTCGATTTCCGGAACGATCAGATGCGGCCGCTCCAGTTCGACAATGCGACGCAGCTCGGCACCGTCCAGCATGCTGATCACATGTGACCGGTGCGCCACCTGCATCGCCGGTGCGTCGGCATAACGGTCGACTGCGATGCACTCGACACCCAGACGCTGCGCTTCGATCGCGACCTCCTTGCCGAGCTCACCACTGCCAAGCAACAGGATCCGGGTGGCGTTGGCCGCAAGGGGCGTTCCAATCGTGGTCATACGTGAGATTTCCGGTTGTTTGCTGAAATTCTGCCTGCGCCATCAGCCCATTCCGCGCATTGTCATCGGCGCCCTGCGCCGAAGCTTGAGGTCTGTGGCTGCAAAGATTCCTGCTCGCGCCAACGACACGCTGACGGGAGTAAGCTTAGGGTCGCGGCCGTGCCGTAGCGACGGCCCCCTGCATTGTAATTGAAGAAAAATCGAAGCCATCGCGCATGTCAGGCCATCCCACACGCCGTACCAAGATTGTTGCCACTCTAGGCCCCGCTACCGACGACCCTGAAATTCTGCGGCGTGTGATCGCCGCCGGTGTCGACGTGGTGCGGCTGAATTTCTCGCACGGCAGCGCTGCCGACCACACCCGCCGGGCAGAGATGGTGCGAGGCGTCGCCCTGATGCTTGGCCGTGACGTCGGCATCCTCGCCGATCTGCAGGGTCCGAAGATCCGCATCGAATCCTTCGCCAACGGCCCGGTCGATCTGAAGGAAGGTCAGACCTTCACCCTGGACACCGCGCTGGGAACCCGCGCCGGTGACGACAGCGTGGTGGGCTGCGCCTATACCGAGCTGCCCAAGGACGTCGAAGCCGGAAATGTGCTGCTGCTCAATGACGGCGCGATCACGATGCGGGTCGAGCGCGTCGAGAACACACGCATCGTCTGCACCGTGCTGGTCGGCGGCATCCTGTCCGATCGCAAGGGCATCAACAAACAGGGCGGCGGACTGTCAGCAGAAGCACTGACCGACAAGGACCGCGAAGACATCCGTACTGCAGCGGCGATCGATGTCGATTTTGTCGCCGTCTCGTTCCCGCGTTGCGCGCGCGACATGGAGCTGGCCCGTAGCCTGGTCCGCGACGCTGGTAGTAACGCCGCACTGGTGGCCAAGATCGAACGCGCCGAAGCGCTGGGTGCGCTGCGCGAACTGGTGAGTGCCAGCGACGTGGTGATGGTCGCGCGCGGAGATCTCGGCGTCGAGATCGGCGATGCCGAGCTCCCGGGCTGGCAGAAGCGGATCATTGCCGAGTCGCTGGACCAGAACAAGATGGTGATCACTGCAACGCAGATGATGGAGTCGATGATTGTCAGCCCGATCCCGACACGCGCCGAAGTCCTCGACGTTGCCAACGCGGTCATGGACGGCACCGATGCGGTGATGCTCTCGGCCGAGACCGCAGCGGGCAAGTATCCGGTCAAGGTAGTCGAGGCCATGGCGCGGGTGTGTGCCGGCGCGGAGAGCAGCATGCTCGAACGCGCGCCGCGCGGCCTGCGCCCGCTGGACGCGCACTTCGAGCGCACCGACGAAGCCATCGCGATGGCAACCGCATGGACCGCGCGCCACATGCACGCCAACGCCATCGTTGCACTGACCGAATCCGGCTCCACCGCGCGAATGATGTCGCGCACGGTGACGCAGATCCCGGTCTACGCGCTGACCCGTCATGAAAAGACCCGCCGCCTGATGGCACTGTGCCGCGGCGTCTATCCGGTGTCCTTCGATCCGACCGATACTTCCAGCCTGTCGCAAGTGCATGAGGCGATCGAGTGCCTGCGCTACCGCCATGCGCTGAACGACGGTGATCGCGTGCTGCTGACAAAGGGCGACGGCACCGGCTCCGGCGGCACCAATTCGATGAAGATCGTCCGCGTCGGCGATCACTGAGTCAGCTCTCAAGGAGGTGCACGATGAGCAGCACACCCACCTTCACCGTGATCGGCCACCGTGGCGCACGCGGCCACGCGCCTGAAAACACGCTGCTGTCGATCGACACCGCGATCGGACTTGGCGCGCACTGGGTCGAGTTCGACGTGCAGCACCATGCGGACGAGCTGTGGCTGATGCATGACCTGCGACTCGACCGCACCACCAACGGCCGCGGCCTGTTGACGGATTGCGATGCCGAGACGCTGCGTCGCCTCGACGCCGGCAACGGCGAACCGATCCCCACGCTCAGGGACGCGCTCGACCTGATCGAACAGCGCGTCGGCGTCAATATCGAGCTGAAGTCCTGGAACGGCTGCGCGGCGGCGGTCGCCGCCTGCCTGCGCGATTATCTGGCCGAGGGCTGGCCCGCATCGAAACTGATGGTGTCCTCTTTCCACCTGCCGGAACTGTGGGAATTCAAGCAGCTGCTGCCGGAGGTGCCGCTGGGCGTGCTGTACTGCGGCGTACCGCTGGACTGGGCCGGACTGGCCGGAGAGCTCGGCGCTCGCGTCCTGAACATCTCGGCCGAGTTCGTCGACACCAAGCTGATCGCGGACGCCCATGCACGCGGTCTGAAACTGAACGTCTACACCGTCAACGATCCGGAAGACCTGAAACTGATGCGTGCGCTCGGCGTCGACGGCGTGTTCACCGACTACCCTGATCGCGCGCTGGCGTTGTAGTTGACGCAAATCAGACGCACCGGGATCGCGCATCGGCGATAATTCCGGTCATGTCCGGTCGCCGATCCACCCGTCTTGCCCCGATGCTGGCGCTGCTTGCAGCGCTGATGCAGCTGTGGCTGGGCGCCGTGCACGGCAGCATGATCGCTGGTCTGTACTGCGGCGACGGCAATGTCGGCCGCAGCGCCGCGTTGATGGCGCAACTGCCGCCCGAGCTGCGCCTCCTGACCGCCGACCGCGGTGCCGCCACCAGCGGGGTTGACTGCAAGCTGTGCGCACCCCTGAGCAGTCCGGCGTTGCCGTCCACGGCCATCGCGCTGGATCTGACCCGGTTCACACACGCCGCAGCTGTCATCACCTCAGCGCCGCTGACACCCGCACCGCAGCATTCACTGCGTCCGCCGGTGCGAGCCCCTCCTCTCCAGAGCTGAAGTCCGTCGTTCCCGACGCGTTCGTCGATGCGCCTGCGCATCCGGCGACAGTGACGTGTTACGTCGCCGCCATCGCGTCCGCAGCCTGATTCCGGATTGCATCCGGATCACGCGACTTCCTCTCTGGAGACCGCTTCATGACCACGCTGTACCTGAACCGCTTCGCGCGGGCCCTGCTGCCCCTCGGTCTGATCACCGCACCGGCATTTGCCGAATCCCCCACTCCGCTGCCGGACGTCACGGTCGAAGGCGATGCCGCCGATGCACATGTCATCGATCCGGCCGCACACGCCGGCACCGCGCCGGATATCGGCGCACTGCTGAAGCAGGCGCCGGGCGCACAGGTCAACCGCAATGGTGCGCTAACCGGTATCGCCCAATACCGCGGCCTCTACGGTGACCGCGTCAATGTCCTGGTCGACGGCATCAATATCGAAGCCAGCTGCACCAACGCCATGGACCCGCCGCTGTCGCATATCCCCAGTGCCCAGCTCGAATCACTGACGGTGATCCGCGGCATTGCCCCGGTCAGCTCCGGTCTTGAGACGCTCGGCGGCACCATCATGGCCGAGTCCAGCATCGGCACCTTCGGCACCGACCCACGCTTCGAGACGCATGGCGACCTCAGCAGCAGCGGCGCCAGCGTCAACGACAGCTATGCACTGTCCGGGCTCGGCTGGCTGAGCAACCAGCAGCACAAGCTGTATGCCGCCGCGAGCCGCGAAACCGGCAACGATGCAGACTTCGCCGACGGTACCATCCGTCCGACCTCGTACGAACGCACGCACTACGCGCTCGGCTACGGCATGCGCTTCGGCACACAGACGCTGGCACTGGATCTGGCGCGCAACGAAGCCAACGACTCGGGCACGCCATCGCTGCCGATGGACATCGTCACCTCGACCACCGATACCGCGAAGCTCGACTGGCGCGGCACCTGGAGCGGCACCACGCTGCATGCGCAGCTCAGTGACGCACAGAGCGATCACACGATGGACAACTACAGCCTGCGCACACCGCCCGGCGGCAACACCCGTCGCGCAATCACCGACGCCAGCGGTGTGGGGTATCGCGTCGACGCCGGATTCGGCGTTGCCTCCGGCACCCTGACCCTGGGTCTTGACGGGCACATGGCCGACCACAACGCCGTCGTGCGCGACCCGGTGAACAATCCGAACCTGCGGGTCGTCAGCTTCAATGACGTGCAACGCGACCGCTACGGCGCGTTCGGCGAATGGAATGGCGCGTTGCCGGCGGGCTGGGGTCTGGATCTGGGCCTGCGCTATACCCGGGTCGAGATGAACGCGGGCGCGGTCGACCATTCGATGTACGGCATGAACGCCGGCGTCACCACGCTGGAGGACCGCTTCAACAATGCGGATCGTGCTCGCAATGACAACAACATCGACTGGGTTGCACAGCTGAGCCACGCGCTCGGCGAACAGACCAGCCTGGTCGGCGGTGTTGCACGCAAGGTGCGTTCGCCGTCCTACCAGGAGCGCTATTTGTGGCTGCCGATGGAAGCCACGGCCGGTCTCGCGGACGGCAACAATTACGTGGGTGACATCGGCCTCGATCCGGAGGTTTCGCATCAGGTGGAACTGGGCGTCGACTGGCGCGGCACGCATGCCTACGTCTCGCCGCGTGCGTTCTATCGTGATGTCTCCAACTACATCCAGGGCACACCTGCGACCGACCCCACGGTGATCATGGTTTCAAGCGGCAACGGCGACGCCACCCCGCTGCAGTTCAGCAACGTCGACGCAACCCTGTACGGCATCGATACCACGGCAGGCGTCCACTTCGGCACCTACTGGTCGATCGACGGTGTCCTCAGCTATGTCCGTGGCGAGCGGGACGACGTCAGCGACAACCTGTATCGGGTCTATCCCCTCAGTGGCACGCTGGCGGTGAAGTACGCACGCGACCGCTGGTCACTGAGTGGTCAAAGCGAATTCGCCGCTCGCCAGGACAAGGTGTCGAGCACCAATAGCGAAACCGAAACGGCGGGCTATGCCGTGTTCAACGTCTTCGGCGACGTCAAGCTGGGTTCCCGGATCACGCTGGCCGCAGGCGTGGCCAATCTGTTCGACACGCTGTATCGCGAACACACAGCGGGAATCAATCGCGCACTCGACAGTGATGTCGCGCTGGGCGACCGCATTCCCGGCTATGGCCGTAACGCCTATGCCCGACTGCGCTACGTCTGGTAGTCCGGTCCCACAAAAAAGCCCGCGTCGTTACCGACGCGGGCTCGTACTTTCGGGATCCCGGGGAACGGGGGAGAGACCGGGACGAATCCGAAAACCTGGACTCCGGAGCAGAGCCTATCCGGGCTCTGTCTCCGGCGCTGCCTGATAGCGATACGCGTAATAGACGACCGGAATCACGAACAAGGTCAGGATCGTCGACACGAAGATGCCGAAGATCAGCGACACCGCCAGTCCGCTGAAGATGGGGTCGTCGAGAATGAACATCGCGCCCAGCATTGCCGCCAGTCCGGTCAGGGCAATGGGCCGTGCGCGGATCGCGCCGGCACGGATCACCGCATCCTGCAGGCTGCGCCCCTGCGCGACTTCCTGCTGGATGAAATCGACCAGCAGGATCGAGTTGCGCACGATGATGCCCGCCAGCGCGATCATGCCGATCATCGACGTCGCGGTGAACTGCTTACCCAGCAAGGCGTGCCCCGGCATGATGCCGATCATCGTCAACGGAATCGGCGCCATGATGATCAGCGGGATCGAATACGACCGGAACTGCGCGACGACCAGCAGATAGATCAGCACCAGCCCGACCGCGTAGGCCGCGCCCATGTCACGGAAGGTTTCATAGGTGATCTGCCACTCGCCGTCCCACTTCAGACTCCAGTTGACCGGCAACTCCGGCTGCTGGGTCAGATAGGTGTCGATGCGACGACCGTCGATCGGCGTCTCGGACAAGCGCGAGGCGATGTCGGCCATGCCGTACAGCGGTGAGTCGAGTGCGCCGGCCAGATCGCCGGTCACCATCACCATCGGCAGCAGATCCTTGTGATAGATCGTGGTTTCGCGCGTCGAAGGCACAAAGCGCGCGACCTCGGAGATCGGCACCAGACTGCCGCTGCTGGAGCGCACGCGCAGGCTCTTCAGAGCGTTCAGATCGGCCTTGTCGCCCGGGGTGAACTCCAAGCGCACCGGCACCGGATAGCGGCTGTTGTCGTCATGCAGATAAGACACATCGGCCCCACCGAGCACCGCAGCCAGTGCGTCTGCCACGGTGGTCTGTGCAACCCCCAGCTGGGCCGCACGCGAACGGTCAACCACGACTATCCACTTCTGCTGCGGCGCTTCCAGCGTATCGTCGATGTCGACAATGTCCGGCGTCGACTCGAACACTGCACGCACCTGGCGCGCAACATCGGCCTGACGCGCATGATCCAGACCATAGATCTCTGCCACGATCGGAGAGAGCACCGGCGGTCCCGGCGGCACTTCGACGATCTTGACGTTAGCGCCCATGGCCTGCCCGATCTTCTGCAGAGGACCGCGCACCGCCAGCGCGATCTCGTGCGACTTGCGCGAGCGCTCATGCTTGTCCAGCAGGGTGACCTGCAGATCGCCCTGATAGGGCTCGGAGCGCAGGTAATACTGCCGCACCAGTCCGTTGAAGTTGATCGGACTCGCCGCGCCGGCATAGCTCTGCCAGTGCAACACTTCCGGCACACGGTCCAGTTCCACACCCAGTGCATCCAGCACCGCCTGGGTCTGCTCGAGGGTCGTGCCTTCGGGCATGTCGACCACCACCTGGAACTCGGACTTGTTGTCCAGCGGCAGCATCTTCAGCACCACCAGCTTGACCGCGGCCAGCCCCATCGAGGCGCTGATCAGCAGCAGGATCGACGCCAGCAGCGCAACGCGCTTGCCTCGGCCCTGCGCGCCGTTAAGAAACGGCGTCATCGCACGGCGGAACAGCTGCATCAGACGACCGTCGTTCTCCTCGGCTTCGGCATGGCCGTGCGCGTCGGCATGGCTGAGCTTGAGGAACACGCGGCGATACAGCCACGGCGTGAACACGAACGCCACCGCCAGCGAGATCACCATACCCATGCTGGCGTTGATCGGAATCGGCGCCATGTACGGACCCATCAGCCCGCTGACAAATGCCATCGGCAGCAGCGCTGCGATGACCGTGAACGTGGCCAGGATCGTCGGCCCGCCGACTTCATCAACCGCCGGCGGAATCGCCTCGGTCAAGGACTTGCCGCCAAGCTGCATGTGGCGATGAATGTTCTCGACCACGACGATGGCGTCGTCGACCAGAATGCCGATCGAGAAAATCAGTGCGAACAAGGACACACGGTTCAGCGTGAATCCCCAGGCCCATGATGCGAACAGCGTCGCCGCCAGCGTCACCACCACCGCCGCACCGACGACGAAGGATTCACGCCGCCCCAGCGTCAGCCACACCAGCAGAACCACCGATGCGGTGGCGAAGATCAATTTCTTGATCAGCGTCTGCGCCTTGTCGTTGGCGGTCTGGCCGTAGTTACGCGTTTCGGTCACGTGCACGCCGGCGGGAATCGCAACGCCTTCGAGCGCCTGCACCCGCTGCATCACCTGATCGGCCACCTTGACCGCATTGGTCCCGGGCTTCTTCGAGATCGCAACCGTCACCGCCGGATACTGACCCGCGGGGCCCAGCCCCGACGTCGCACCGACCGCGGTCACGCCCATGCGCACGTACTGCTTCGGATCGTCGGCACCAACACGGACATCAGCGACGTCACGCAGATACACCGGTGCGCCGTTGCGCATGCCGACGACCATATCCGCAACTTCTTCCGGCCGCGTCATGAAATCACCGGCCTGCACCAGAATCTCGCGGTTGTCGGCGGAGTAGCTGCCGGCGTCACGCGAATCGTTGGACGCGGCCAATGCCGAACTGAGATCGTTGGTGTCGAGTCCGTAGCCGGCCAGACGCTGCGGGTCGAGCAGCACATGCACGACCCGGTCCGGACCACCGAGGGTCTCGATATCACGCGTGCCCGGCACGCGCTGCAATTCGGTTTCCAGCGAGTGAGCAATCCGCAGCAACTCATTGCCGGCAATCGCGTCATCCTCGCTCCACAGGGTCAGCGAGACGATCGGCACATCATCGATGCCCTTGGGCTTGATCAGCGCCTGACCGACACCGAGATTCGCCGGCAGCCAGTCCTGATTCGAATACATCGCGTTGTACAGACGCACGATCGCTTCGGTGCGCGGCTGGCCGACCTTGAACTGCACGGTCAACACGCTCATGCCGGGACGCGACGCCGAATAGATGTGCTCTACACCTTCGATTTCGGCAAAGATCTGTTCCGCCCGCGACGACACCAGCGTCTCGACTTCCTTCGCGGTTGCGCCGGGAAACGGAATGAATACGTTGGCGAAGGTGACGTCGATCTGCGGCTCTTCTTCCCGCGGCGTCACCAGAACCGCGAACAGCCCCATCAGCAACGCGACCAGCGCCAGCAAAGGCGTGATCTCGGTGGTGAGGAAGCGCTTGGCGATGCCGCCCGACACGCCCAGCGGGCGGTCGTCCTGATTCAAGTCCGGCTTCTGATCCATGTCGCTCACGCGCCGTTCTTCAGACGCTGCGCCGCAGCAACCGGATCGAGCGCGACACGCTCGCCCTCGGTGAGGCCGGCCAGTACCGGGATGCGTCCGTCGACCGACGGACTGCCGACGCGCACATAGCGCAGCGACGGCGGCTGACCGTCGGCCAGCACATAGACCGCCGTCAGCTCACTGCGCCGCACCAGGGCCGACGGCGGCAGCAAAAGCGCCTGACGTTCGTCACGCACGAAGGCAACCTTCACCAGGGTCCCGGGAAACACCGCCTGCTTGGCGCCGTAGTCGCCTTCGGGCAAGGTCACCAGCACACGGAAGGTATGCGTATCCGCATCCGCCGCCGGCGGGATCCGCAGTTCAGCGGCCTCGACACTGCTGCCGTCGGGCAGAATCACCCGCGCCTGCTTGCGCGCATGCACCGCGCCGATTTCCTGCTGCGGCACTTCAACCACTGCACGCAGATGCTCCAGTGACAGGCCGGTCATGATCGGACTACCGACCGTCGCAGTTTCGCCGACCTCGATGTGTCGCGCGACGACGATACCGGAGTACGGCGCACGCACCACCGTATGGGTTAGCTGCTCGGCCGACTCGTTCAACGCCGCGCGGGCCGACTCAACCTGTGCACGCACCGACTTCAAGGCCGCCGTGGCCTTGTCGAGCGCCGCCTTCGACAGAACGCCGCGCGCAGTCAGATCCTTGACCCGCTGGTATTCGGACTGCGCATCGGCCAGACGCGCCTCGGCTTCGCGCACGGAGGCTTCCGCGCTTGATGTGCGAGCCTGCTGTTCGGTCGCACGCAGCCGTGCGATCACCTGCCCCTTCTCGACGTAGTCGCCCACGTCGACGGCAATTTCCTCGACCCGCGCGTTGGTCTGCGCTGCCACCGTTGCCTGGAACACGGCTTCGAGTGTCGCGTCGAACCGCGCCTCGTCGGCAACAGCCTCGCGTTTGACGACGGCACTGCTCAGCGCGCTGTCGGCCGTGTCGGTCGCCGCTGTCGGCGCGGGCGCTTCGGACGACGAACATGCCGAAAGCATCGCGACCCAGGCCGCGACCGCAGCAATACGCAGCCGACGATTCCGGATCGCAGCATGATCCATCGGGGGCTTGTTCATGGCGATCGCTCAGCCTGCTTTTGCCGTGGGGCAAAACGCCGCCCCGGACTTCACGCCGAGCTTGGCCAGAATCGATGCCATCGGGCAGAAGCCGGTGAACGAAGACTGCAGCAGGTTGGCACCGACAAAGGCCGTGAACCACAGCCAGTTGACGCTGTGAATCTGCGACAGCGCCACCGACACCAGAATGAACAGGCCCGCGACGCGGAACACCAGCTTGTCGATATTGAGGTTCATGACAATTCCTCGATCAGAAAATGAGAATTTGGGCACGGTGACGGCAGCCGCATCGTCGGGGCTACCGTCACCGCAACACGGAGGTTCAGCCGCCGAGAAGCTGGCGGACCACCGGCTCCATCGCCTTGAGGCCGTGCGCGCGACCATCCTCGATGGCGGCTTCAACGGACTTGCCTTCGACGAAGTGCGCCTTCAGGGCGAACAGCGCACCAACGCGGTTACCGCTGGCGCAATGCACCAGAATCGGCCCGCAGCAGGTGTCAGCAACGGCAGCAGCCAGCGCCTTCGCATTTTCCACCGACAGGTCGGCGGCGCCGGCGATCGGAATGTTGATGTAGTCCATGCCCAGCTGTTTGACGATCTCGCCCTCGTTGTATCCGGGGGTCTCGCCCGGCGGGCACAGATTGACGATCTTGCGCACGCCCTTTTCCTTGGCTTCCATCAACTGCTCAGGCTTCGGGTGCCCGCCGGTGCACAGACCGGTCCCCGGCGTGCAGAAGTTGGGAATGTCGAGCCAGATTTCCTGGGAAGTGCTCATGTCGATGTGCTCCTGATCGTTGTTAGTGAAACTGAACTAGCGCCGCGCGCCGCAGCAATAAAGATCGTGAACCAGCCGGACGACCTGCAGTGCAGGACCATCGATCACGCTGTAATAAATCGTTTGCGCCTCACGGCGCGTCTGTACCAATCCGTCCTCGCGCAGTACCGCCAGATGCTGCGACAGCGCCGACTGCGACAACGGCACGCGCTCGTTCAGCACGCGCACCGATGTTTCGCCTTCCGACAGCGCGCACAGGATCATCAGGCGGTGTTCATTGCCCAAGGTCTTGAGCAGATGCGCCGCACGCCCGGCATGCTGGGCCATCTCGTCCGGATCAAGCGACGACGACTGCTCCGCCTGCTGTGATCGCCTTGACACCATCGTCATTTTGAATCACCATTTGCTAAATTAGCTTTGCCTAATATATAGGGTTTGCAGTAACGGATGCAAGCATGAGCGATCCGGCTGCCGATGCGACTGACGTACGTCATCGCGCCGGAGTCGCCGTCACCACATGCTCTGCTGCGCGCCGCGTCAGGTTCGGCACACGACAGAGGAGCAACAACAAATGGCACATATCGTCATCATGGGTGCAGGACTCGGCGGCACTCCCGCCGCGTACGATCTGCGCCGCGAACTGGGGCCTGAGCACAAGGTCACCGTGGTCAACAGTCAGGATCACTTCCAGTTCACCCCTTCGAATCCCTGGGTTGCCGTGGGCTGGCGTACCGGCCCCCAGATCATCGTGCCGCTGGCCGAACCGTTCAAGCGCAAGGGTATCGACTTCATCGCCCAGGCAGTCACCAGCATCGACCCCGAAGGCAACAAGCTGACGCTGGCCGACGGCGCCACCCTGAATTACGACTATCTGCTCATCACCACGGGCCCCAAGCTCGCATTCGAGGAAATTCCGGGGCTCGGACCGCACGGCGGCTTCACGCAGTCAGTCTGCACCACCCCCCACGCCGAAGAGGCCTGGGTCGCGTACCAGAAGTTTCTCGACAATCCGGGGCCGGTCATTGTCGGCGCTGCACAGGGTGCAAGCTGCTTCGGCCCCGCTTACGAAACCGTGATGATCATTGATGCCGACCTGCGCAAGCGCAAACTGCGGCACAAGGTACCGATGACCTTCGTGACCAGCGAGCCGTATGTCGGTCACATGGGGCTGGGCGGCGTCGGCGACTCCAAAGGCATGCTGGAATCCGAGCTGCGCCAGCGCCATATCAAGTTCATCACCAACGCGAAGATTCTCGGTGTCGAGGCCGGCACCATGAACGTCGCCGAGCACGACGCCAAGGGCCAGCAGACCGAAACGCATGCGCTGCCGTTCGCCTACAGCATGATCATTCCGGCGTTCAAGGGCGTCGATCCGGTCGCCGCCGTGAAAGAAATGTGCAATCCGCGCGGCTTTGTGATGATCGATCAGCATCAGCGCAATCCGAAGTATCCGAACATCTTCTCGGCTGGCGTCTGCGTCGCGATTCCGCCGGTGGAAGCCACGCCGGTCCCCACCGGCGCGCCGAAGACCGGCTACATGATCGAATCGATGGTCACCGCGATCGTCGAGAACATCAAAGCCGACATCGAAAAGAAACCAGCCACCGCCACCGCCACCTGGAACGCGCTGTGCCTCGCCGACATGGGTGACACCGGCATGGCCTTCATCGCACTGCCGCAGATCCCGCCGCGCAACACCACCTGGGCCAAGAGCGGCAAGTGGGTGCATTGGGCCAAGGTCGGATTCGAGAAGTACTTCATCAGCAAGATGAAGTCGGGCAACACCGAGCCGTTCTATGAGAAATACATCCTCAAAGCGATGGGCATTGTCCGACTGACGGGCAAGCACTAGCGAGGCACACTACCGGTATGCCTGCCTCCCCAGACAGCCTCGCTCCACGCAATTTCGGCACCGGCCGGATGTGGAGTGATGCTCTGGGGCGGCGCCATACCGGCGCGGTATTTCTGCTGCTGGCACTGTGCACGAGTCCAGTGAATGCAACAGGCGCGGAGCCTGACGCAGCAACCTCTGCCAGCGTCGCTGCCATGACGTCGGCACCCACCGCGCCTGCCGATACACGGCCGTCTCAGGGAAGCGAGCTGTCGGCTCAGCTCGGCAAGCAACTCAAACAGACCTTGCAGTCGGCCATGGCCGACGGTGGACCGGTCGCCGCGATCGACGTCTGTCAGCTGCAGGCACCGGCGATTGCCGCAACCATTGCGACGCCCGGCATCCACGTCGGTCGCACTGCCTTGCGTGTGCGCAATTCCAACAACGCGCCGGACCCGGCGCAGATCAAGATCCTGCAGGACTTCGAGCGCCGACTCAGCGCAGGCGAGTCCGCCGAGACGATCGAGCAGTTCGACAGCGCCGACGACGGCAGCGCGCGCTACATGAAGGCGATCGTCACACAGCCGTTGTGCACCACCTGCCACGGCACCGAATTACCCCCTGAAATTGCTGCGGCCATTACGCAGCGCTATCCAAACGACGCAGCGGTCGGCTTCGCGCCGGGCAGTCTGCGCGGCGCATTTGTTGTCGAGTGGTCGTCTTCGCAATAGACCACGGTTGAGGTCCGCTTCATGAGTACTGCACGCCAAACCAAATGGCGGGCTCAGCTGCGTCAACAGATCGGCTGGACTTTGCTGATCAAGTTGATGGCACTGATCGCGCTGTGGGCTCTGTTCTTTTCGCCCGAGCACCGCGTCGCTGTTTCTGACGACAGCGTACAGAGCCTGCTGATCCCCGCTGCTCCTTCCCCCGCCCCTTCACCCGGAGTGTCCGATGACTGACATGACCGTGGTCGACCTGTCACGACTGCAGTTTGCGCTGACCGCGCTGTACCACTTCCTGTTTGTGCCCTTGACGTTGGGTCTGTCGCTGCTGCTGGCGATCATGGAAAGCGTCTACGTCATGACCGGCCGCGACATCTGGCGCCAGATGACCAAATTCTGGGGCGTGCTGTTCGGCATCAACTTCGCGATGGGCGTGGCCACCGGCATCACGATGGAGTTCCAGTTCGGCACCAACTGGGCCTACTACTCGCACTACGTCGGCGACATCTTCGGCGCACCGCTGGCGATCGAAGGCCTGATGGCATTCTTCCTCGAATCGACCTTCGTCGGCCTGTTCTTCTTCGGCTGGGACCGCCTGTCGCGCGTCGGCCATTTGGTCGTGACCTGGCTGGTGGCGATCGGCTCCAATCTGTCCGCGCTGTGGATTCTGATTGCCAACGCCTGGATGCAGAACCCGGTCGGCTCGGAGTTCAACTTCGAGACCATGCGCATGGAGCTGACCTCCTTCGGCGAGGTCATCTTCAATCCAGTCGCGCAGTCCAAGTTCGTGCATACGGTGTCGGCCGGCTATGTCACCGGCTCGGTCTTCGTGCTCGCCGTCAGCGCGTGGTATCTGCTCAAGGGCCGCAACATCGAGTTCGCCAAGCGCTCGATGACCGTGGCGGCTTCGTTCGGTCTGGCCTCGGCCCTGTCGGTCGTGGTGCTGGGCGATGAGTCCGGCTACACCGCGAGCGAAAACCAGAAGATGAAGATCGCCGCCATCGAGGCCGCGTGGGAAACCGAGCCACCTCCGGCGGACTTCACGCTGGTTGGCATCCCGAGTCTCGAAGACCGCAAGACGCATTACGAGGTCAAGATTCCGTACGCTCTGGGCCTGATCGCGACACGTTCGATCGACAAGGAAGTCCCCGGCATTCTGGAACTGGTCGGACACGCCGAGAAGCGCATCGCGTCCGGCATCGTCGCGCACGAGTCCCTGCAGGAGCTGCGCAGAAATCCGGACGACGCGCAGGCGCGGGCCACCTTCGACCAGCACAAGGACGATCTCGGCTACGGCCTGCTGCTGCTGCGCTATACCGACAACCCGGCCACCGCGACGCAGGAACAGATTGATCAGGCTGCGTGGTCGACCGTGCCCAACGTGCCGGTGCTGTTCTGGGTATTCCGCCTGATGGTCGCCCTGGGCTTCTACTTCATCGCGCTGTTCGCCGTCGCATTCTGGTTCGCCTCGACCCACCGCCTGCAACGCCATCGCTGGTTCCTGAAGGCGGCGCTGCTGACCCTGCCGCTGCCGTGGATCGCGGCCGAGCTGGGCTGGATCGTCGCCGAGTACGGGCGTCAGCCATGGTCGATCGAAGGCGTGCTGCCGACCTTCCTCGGCGTCTCACCGGGAACGGCCACTAACGTCGCACTCAGTCTCGCTGGCTTCGTGCTGTTCTACACCACGCTGGCGATCGTCGATGTGTTTCTGATGACGCGTTCGATCCGCAAAGGACCGGACGGTCTCGGCCATTGGCCCGCTGGAGCCGACCCCACCACCCCGACTGCCGTCCCGGCGCACTGAACGGAGATCGATCGATGTTCGACTACGAATTTCTACGGGTGATCTGGTGGCTGCTGCTCGGCGTGCTGCTGATCGGTTTCGCCGTGATGGACGGCTTTGATCTGGGTGTCGGCGCACTGTTCCGCTTCGTCGGCAAGACCGACGACGAACGCCGCGCGTTTCTGGAAACGATCGAACCGGTGTGGGAAGGCAACCAGGTCTGGTTCATCCTCGGTGGCGGCGCCGTATTCGCCGCGTGGCCGTTGCTGTACGCCGCGTCGTTCTCCGGGCTGTATTTCGCGATGCTGCTGGTGCTGATCGCACTGATTCTGCGGCCCGTCGGCTTCGTGTTCCGCAACAAGCTGACCGACCCGCGCTGGCGCAATGTTTGGGACTGGGCGCTGTGCATCAGCGGCGCGCTGCCGTCACTGCTGTTCGGCGTCGCCTTCGGCAACCTGTTCCTCGGCCTGCCATTTCACATCGACGACATCGCACGCCCGGTCTACACCGGTTCGTTCTGGGGCCTGCTGCATCCCTTCGCCCTGCTGGTCGGCGTGGTCAGCCTGTCGATGCTGCTGATGCACGGCGGCAGCTATGCCGCGCTCAAGGCCGGCGAACCCATGGCCCAACGTGCACGCACCGCGGCGCAGCTGTTCGCCGTACTGCTGATCGTCAGCTTCAGTGCCGCGGGTCTGTGGCTGGCATTCGGCATCGACGGACATCACATCGTCAGCACCATCGATCCTCGCGGGCCGTCCAATCCGCTGCGCAAGTCGGTGGAGCTGGTTTCCGGGGGCTGGATGCAGCTGATGTCCGACTACCCACTGGCGTGGCTGGCCCCGATCGCCGCCTATGCCGGCGCCCTGCTGACCATCGTCTTGCTGCGGGCACAACGCGACGGCCTGGCCTTCATCACCAGCGCGCTGGCAGTCTCCGCGGTGGTACTGACCGGCGGGCTCGGCCTGTTCCCGTTCCTTATGCCGTCATCCACCGATCCGGGACATGGCCTCACGATCTGGGATGCATCGAGCAGCCGCCTGACCTTGGGCATCATGCTGGTGATGACACTGATCTTCGTGCCGATCATCCTCGCATACACGACGTGGGTGTTCCGGGTGCTGCGCGGCCGCGTCACGCTCGAACACATCCGCAACAGCAACCACTACTGAAGGAGGCGCACACCATGTGGTATTTCGCTTGGATACTGGGGCTTGGGCTGGCCGCCACCTTCGCCATCCTCAACGCGATGTGGCTGGAAGTGCAGGCCTGTCAGGATGAGAACGCTGCGTTGAATGCCGATGCGCAGTCCGCGCAGCGCCAAAGATAATGCAGTTGCCCGGCCCTTCCGTTCAGCGGAGAGGCCGGGCTGTTCGGCCCCGCGGGCGCGGGCAAGCCGCGATTCCCGGGCGTCATCTTTACTATCGAGCAGCCGATCTGGCTGATCGCGACACCTTCGCCGTGGTCGACTCGCTCCCTTTCATCTGGAGCTCCTCGTGACCGCGAATTCCCCCACATCCCTACTCTCAGCCGCCGAGGTTGGCGCCCTGCTCGAAGCGCTGGACGACGAATATCGCGCTTGGGCGACCTACGACCAGGTCATCGCCGACTTCGGCCCCGAACGCCCCTTCATCAACATTCGCGATGCCGAAGCGCGGCATATTCAAGCGCTGCTACCCCTGTTCGAACGCTACGGCATTCCGGTCCCGAACAATCCGTGGCGGGGAAAGCTTCCCCACTACCCCGATCTGCAGAGCGCCTGCGCGGCCGGGGTCACCGCCGAAATCGAAAATGCAGCGCTGTACGACCGTCTGAATGCCGCCACTACCCGCCCGGACATTCTTGACGTCTTCGCACGGCTGCGCGATGCATCTCAGGAACGCCATCTGCCCGCATTCCAGCGATGCGCCGAACGCCGCGGCGGCGAAGGTGCCGGCAGGGGCCAGGGACGGCGCACGCACGGCCACGCCGAGCGCTGCCGGGCGCACACCAGCCCAGAGAACAATCAATAGTTTTTATAAATTAGAATATGCTAAATTAGTCATTAGACATGTACAGGAGCTGTTGCGTATCGTTCTCACATGCCACAGAGGCATCAACCCGAACGAAGGAGCTACCCCGATGAACGACGCAACCGCACCCCGCATGCCCGGCCTGAACCAGCCGGCCCCCGACTTCAAAGCACCGACCACCCACGGCGAAAAGACGCTGGCCGACTACAAGGGCAAGTGGCTGGTCCTGTTCTCGCATCCGGCCGACTTCACACCGGTGTGCACCACCGAATTCATGGCCTTCGCGCAGCGCCAGGGCGAGTTCGCCAAGATCAACTGCGAACTGCTCGGCCTGTCGATCGACTCCACCCATTCGCACGTTGCCTGGACGCGCAACATCAAGGAGAAGTTCGGCGTCGAAATCGGCTTCCCGATCATCGCCGACCTGTCGATGAATGTCGCCACGGCCTACGGCATGATCCAGCCGGGCGCGTCCGACACGTCCGCAGTCCGGGCGACCTTCCTCATTGACGACAAGGGCATTCTGCGGGCGATGATCTACTACCCGATGTCCAACGGACGCTCGATTGACGAGGTGCTGCGTCTGGTCAAGGCATTGCAGACCTCGGACGCCAACGGCATTGCCACGCCGGAAGGCTGGCAGCCGGGCGACAAGGTCATCGTGCCGCCGCCGAAGACCGTCGCAGAAGCCGAGAAGCGCATGAACGAAGGCTACGAGTGCGTCGACTGGTACTTCTGCAAGAAGTCGCTGTAACCCCGCAACAACAACGCTGATGCCCGACATCAGGCGCAACAGGGACGCCCGGTGCGATTCACCATCACACCGGGCCATCCCCCAAACTCTTGAGTTCAAGGAGCCCGAAACATGATCTTCCGACAGCTGTACGACCACACGTCGAGCACCTACACCTATCTGCTGGCACGACGCCACGGCGGCGAAGCGCTGATCATCGATCCGGTCAAGGAAAAGCTGCCCGAGTATCTGCAGCTGATCCAGCAACTCAAGGTCAAGCTGGTCAAGGCCATCGACACGCATACGCATGCCGATCACGTCACCGCACTTGGCGACCTGCGCGAACAGACCCAGTGCGTAACCCTGATGGGCGAATACACCAAGGCCGAGTGCGTATCCGCACGCGTGCGCGACGGCGAAGTGATCGACGTCGACGGCCTGCGCCTCGGCGCCCTGTATACGCCGGGCCACACCGACGAATCCTTCAGCTTCGTGCTGAACCCGGACCGGCCCGAAGCCGTGTTCACCGGCGACGTCCTGCTGATCCGCGGCACCGGCCGCACCGACTTCCAGGCAGGTGATCCGGAAAAATCCTGGGACTCGATCGTCAACAAGCTGTTCAAGCTGCCGGACGACACCCTGGTTTATCCGGGCCACGACTACAAAGGCTGGACCGTCTCGTCGATCGGCGAAGAACGTCAGTACAACCCGCGCCTCGCCGGCAAGACGCGCGAGGAATACGTGCAGATCATGCAGAACCTGAACCTGCCCAACCCCAAACTGATGGACATCGCCGTGCCGGCCAACCTCGCCTGCGGCAAGGTTCGTCAGGCCGCCTGATCCCCTCCTCCTTTGAACACACAGCGTAAATTTTCCATGAGCTCACCCCTGCTGCAGTACGGCCTCATCACGTTCGCCGTCATCGCCTTCTTCGTCTGGAAGAGCGGCGTCTTCAGTGATCGCCCGACCGCCGCCGCAGTCAAAGCGCAGTACGAACAAGGCACCGTTTTCGTTGACGTACGCAGCCGTGGCGAATGGCAGGCCGGCCATCTGCGCGGCGCCGTGCATCTGCCGCTGGACCAGATCAGCGCCAACGCCGCACGCGTCCTCCCCGACCGCGATCAGCCGATCGTGATCTACTGCCAGTCCGGCTCGCGGTCCGTCAGCGCTGAACACATCCTGCAAAAACTCGGCTACACCCAGGCCGTAGCGATGCGCGGTGGTATCGGTTCGCTGGCGCGCGCGGGCTATCCCCTGGTGAAATGAGATCAACACCCCATGACGCAGCCCGTCGCACCGGCACCCCTTGACGCCGATTTCTGGGAACAGCGCTATCAGAGTCAGCAGACCGGCTGGGATCGCGGCGACGCCAGTCCGGCGCTGCAGCAATGGCTCGCCGCGGACGCGCTGCCGCCAGGACGCGTGCTCGTTCCCGGCTGCGGTCGTGGCCATGAAGTCGTCGCCCTCGCGCAAGCCGGCTACGTCGTCACAGCGGTTGACCTCGCACCCAGTGCAATCGAAGCCGTCGCTGAAAAACTGCGCCAAGCCGGCACGCAGGCACAGCTGATCCACGCCGACCTGCTGCAATGGACGCCGGAGCAAGCCTTCGATGCCGTCTACGAACAGACCTGTCTGTGTGCGCTGACGCCCAGCCTGTGGCCGGCCTACGCCGCACGGCTCGCACTGTGGGTCCGCCCCGGCGGCACGCTCGCCATCCTGTTCATGCAAACCGGCCGTGACGGCGGCCCGCCGTTTCACTGTGCCCTGCCGCGCATGCACGAACTGTTTGATCCCGAGCTCTGGGAATGGCCTGAAAAAGATGACCGACTGACGATCAAACATCCCAACGGCGGCACCGAACTCGGCTACCGGCTAACGCGCCGCAGCTGAGTCTGATCCGAACTGTCTTGCTTCAAACAAACGCCCCGCACCGCGGGGCGTTTTCGTTCTGATCTTGCGCACCTGATAAAGCGGGTGTTCAATGCGATCAAGCAAAGAGCGTTCGCTCCGCAACGGACCGCGCCCACCAACACATCGCAAAGGTAGGGAACCCCGACGATGCAACCGCTGACGGAAACGCCATCAAGACTCCAACTCGTGGAGAGACGAAAGGGTGTGCTTCAAGACTCAAGATCAGAAACAGCGCGAACACGCGCTGGAAAAATGAAAACCATCAGCCGATGATCCTGCGCGTTCGTGCGTGTGGGTTTCTCTACAGGCTGGTTGGGCGTCTCAGAGAAATGGGGATAGTAATGCGATACGTGCTGGTGGCAGTTCTCGGCCTTCTTTTCTCAAGCTGCGCGACACAAGCGACGATGACCATCTACTCCCAGCCCCCTGGTGCATACATTACCGAGATTGGCACTGAAATGGCGCTTGGAATTGCCCCGGTTGTCTCTTACTACAACGAGTCGGCCTTGCGAGCCAATCGCTCTGATGCACAGGGCTGCTATCTGATAAAGGGCTTCGAGGCACAGTGGGTAAGCGGTGCAAGAGCTGCAAGCACAGAGGCGATTCGCCTCTGCAAAGGCACAACGAATAACTACATTTGGACCATAACCCGAAACTCCGATGATCCAGGCCTAGACAAAGATTTGCAGTTCGCTTTGCAGATTCAAACTCTGCTTACCCAGCAGCAACAGGCACAGGCTGCGCAGGATGCCGCGGCCGCTGCCCTTATTGGAGCATTCTCAGCTGCTCAGCAAGCAGACGCCCCGATGCGTTGCAGGTCATATTCTGTCGGCAATACGGTGCAAACGAATTGCAAGTGAGATGAACTGATGAGAGTTACAACCGGATTCATGCTCTATGTGGAAGGCAAACCCACGAAAGTCAGCCCAACCCTGAAAGAGGCGAAGGAACAGGCAGCCGCTTATCTGCCCGCTGGTGTTCCTTTGAAGATCGAAAGCCATGTAGCACCAGCGCCGAGTCAAGCGTGGAACTACGACCACACCCTGCAGCAGTGGGTGGAGCAACGGTAGCCCGAGTAGCACGCGTAGGGCGGATCACTGATCCGCCTGCCGCGAAAAATCAGTCGGCTGTTGTTCGCTTCGGCATGCAAGAGGTTCTACCCCGATGGTGAACTGCTGATCTCGGATACCGGCTTTCTCCGGTACCGGCTCCGTGCTCCATACCTCACCGCACGCACGATAGGACGCAGAATCCAGCGATTACGTCAGGACCCGCAGGAACAGCCGCACTCGTCTTCGGAAAGCTACCGGCTCCGGCGGCGCCAGCGTCCCATCAAGCGACGCCGCCACCGCGGCATCCGGATCCGCGAAGCCATTCACGACGGCCTCGACGCCACGGACGCTCAGCTGGCGACGCACGCCGTCTCCCATGCTGCCGCTGATGAGCACATCGACTGCATCCAGTGGATGGGGATTAGTCGCCGCGGTTTCGTGCATGCACTGTTCCTTGGGCAGGTCCAGTAGCGTCTTGCCGGTGACCGTGCCATCGCTGCCGATGTCGCAAGTCCAGAAGCGACGACAGCGGCGGGCCTGGTCGGTGACTTCACGGCGGTTCTGACTGGTGACGGCAATCTTGATAGCGACGCTCCGCGGACGACTGAAACGTTTCGCGGGAAAGGCGGCCTCATCAGTGCCAGCCTATACGCACCCATGCACTCGGCATTGACCCTCATTAGCAGCCACCGTGGATCGGGAATCTTTGCCGCCCTCACCTGATCTGCTGTCACCAGCCCGACGGTCGGCTCAGGGCATCTCGACCCAACGCGAAACGAACCTTCGCACCCGCGGAACGAGAACGAAGATCATCGGCGCGGCGATGCAATACGCGACGGCAAACGCGTGACGCCACTGTGTCGTGAAGTCTTCCGTCAGCCCGACGTTGACGTAGGTGACCACGCCGGTCATGAAAAACGCCATCAGCGCCGCCATTAGCGCGGAAAACACCAGATGAAAATACTGCGGCGGCAGCTTGCGCCGCACTGGCTGCTGCATGCCCGCGTTCATGCGCGCGGGGCGAAGGTTTCCCACAGCACCTGACCGAGCATCAGTACGGCGACGATGCCCATGATCACGGCAAAACCCTGCTGCAATCTCGCACCCGCAACACGCTTGGCGAAGCGCCGCCCGGCGAGCATGCCGATCACGGCGCCGATCACGAACGGCAGTGCCACCATCACCGGCAGCTCGCGGCCGTGCAGCAGCGCAATCAGCACGGTGCCGGCGCTGGTCAGGCTGATGGTCATCAAGGAAGTGGCAACGGCGGCGTGCATGCTCATGTCACTGATCGCGCGCAGCGCCGGCACGATGACGAAGCCGCCACCGACGCCGAGCATGCCGGACAGAAAGCCGGTCATGCCGCCGGTCCCACTGACGGCGGCGAAGCAGCTGCGCGTCCACGAGATCCGGCCGGTTTCTTCCCGAATCTTGCAGACCGCGCCAGCGTCCCCGGCTGCGCTGCCGCCGACATCGGCGCGCACGACCGACGCTTCAGCCGGGTTCTGCCGCGCGCGCAGAAACATGCGCAGCGCAACGATCACCAGGACCGCGGCAAAGATGCCGCTGAGCCACTGCACCGGCAGGCGATCCGCCGCCGCCAGCCCCAGCGGCGCGAACAGCAGACCGACCACGGACATCAGCATTGCGGCGCGATAGCGCACGACGGCGACATCCCAGGCGGTGACGGTCCCAATACCGGCCGACATCGCCACCGCCAGCAGCGCCACCGGTGCGGCCTGCGGCAGGGTCCAGTTCAGGCCCCACATCAATAGCGGGACTGCGAGCACGGAACCACCCGCGCCGGTGAGTCCGAGCACCAGGCCCACCACGCTTCCGAGCACGACCGCGATTGCGGATTCGATCACCTTGCGACTCCAACCCACCGGTGCGTCGTTTTGCTGCGCCGTTGATGCATATCAATGGCAAACGGTCCGGATTCGATTATTTAGATGTATCTAATATAGTGGTTGCCCCATACGGAAACAATAACAGCGGGCGCAATCGAGCATTCCATCTGTCGGAGGATTCAAAGATGAAACCCGAGGTGACCGCGTTTTACGACCCCGCCACATTCACGATCAGCTATGTCGTGCGTGAACCCAATGGCAAAGCCTGCGCCATCGTCGATCCGGTGCTCGACTACGACCCCAAGGCTGCCCGCACCTCCACCGGATCCGCCGACGCCATCATCGAGTTCGTCGAGGGCAACGGCCTGCAGGTGGAATGGATTCTGGAAACGCATGCGCACGCCGATCACCTGACCGGCGCACAGGTTCTGAAGGAACGGCTTGGCGGACGCATTGCCATCGGCGAGCACATCCGCACCGTGCAGAAGGCGTTCGCGCCGCTGTTTGATCTGGGCGCGGACTTCCCCACCGATGGCTCGCAGTTCGATCAGCTGTTTGCCGACAACGACACCTTCAAGGTCGGCGCGGTTGAGGCCAGGGTGCTGCATACGCCGGGCCATACTCCGGCCTGCGTGACCTACGTGATCGGCGACGCGGTGTTCGTCGGCGACACGCTGTTCATGCCGGACTACGGCACCGCGCGTGCGGACTTCCCCGGCGCCGACGTGCGCGTGCTGTACCGCTCGATTCGCCGCATCCTGGAGCTGCCTCCAGAAACGCGCCTGTTCATGTGCCACGACTATCAGCCGGGCGGACGCGCGCCGCAGTGGGAAACCACGGTGGCGGCCGAACGCAGCGGCAACGTCCTCGTGCACGAGGGCGTCGACGAGGATGCCTTTGCCGCCGTGCGCAGCGAACGCGACCGCAAGCTGCCTGCACCGGTGCTGATCCTGCCGTCACTGCAGGTCAACATCCGCGCCGGGCGTCTGCCGGAGCCCGCGGCCAACGGTATCCGCTATCTGAAGCTGCCGCTGGATCAGCTCGGAGGACGTGCGCGCCGGGGGTGATTCGCGGGCGCTTTCGTGCTGCAATGTCGGCTGACCCTTTGAACCGTTTCGACGGATTGGCCGACGATGATTCCGAGTACCCAGCCGCAGGCGGAAACGCCGGATATTTATGACGTGCGGGATTTCGAACGCGAGGTGCTTGAGCGCTCGCGGCAGATTCCCGTGCTGGTCGATTTCTGGGCGCCATGGTGCGGCCCGTGCAAGGCCCTGGGCCCGGCGATCGAAGCCGCCGTGCGCAAGTTCAAGGGTCGCGTGGTGCTGGCCAAGCTCAATACCGACGAGCAGCAGGAATGGGCGCAGCGCTGCGGCATTCGCGGCATTCCCAACGTCAAGCTGATCATCGACGGCGGCATCGTCGACGAGTTCTCGGGTGCGGTGCCGCAGTCGCAGATCGAACAGTGGCTGCAACAGCGCCTGCCGCAATCCGAAGCCGATGTCATGGCCGACATCGACGCGCTGCTCGCGGAAGGCCATGTGGCCGACGCACGGGCGCTGCTGACGCAGATCGCCGAGCATCCGCAGGCACCGCCCGGAGCCTGGCTGCGTCTGGCACGGCTGCTGTTGTTCGAAAATCCGGCCAGCGCGCAGCAGTACCTGCAACGCATTCCGGCCGACGCGCCCGAAAATGATGCTGCGCAGGCGATGCTGCGCGTGCTGAAGTTTGCACGCAGCGGTGAACGCGCCGCCGCGCTGGCGGAATCACCGGCACGCGCGCCCTACCTCGAAGGCGCCCGGCTGCTCAGCGGCGGCGATATCGAAGGCGCGATGACGCAGCTGATCGAAGCGGTGCGGCTCGATCGCAAGTTCGAGGAAGACGCCGCGCGCAAGGCGCTGGTGGATCTGTTCGACTGGCTCGGCTCCGCGGATGAGCGCACGCGCGACTTCCGCCTGCGCCTGTACGATGTACTCTGAACCCTGCTCCCTTGCCTGAGACGTCCACCATGTCGGCCCCGCAGATCGCGCTGTACACTTCGCCCACGCCCAACGGCCACAAGGCCTCGATCATGCTCGAAGAGCTGAACGTGCCGTATCAGGTGATCCCGGTGAATCTTGGCCGTGGCGACCAGAAGAAGCCGGAATACGTTGCGCTGAATCCCAACGGACGCATCCCCACCATCGTCGACCTCACCGCGGACAATTTCCCCGTGTTCGAGTCCGGCGCGATCCTGATCTATCTGGCCGAGAAGTACGGCCAGTTGCTGCCGACCGAGACCAAGGCGCGCTCGCGCGTGATTCAGTGGCTGATGTTCCAGATGGGCGGCGTCGGCCCGATGCAGGGGCAGGCCAATGTGTTCTTCCGCTACTTCCCGGAAAAGATCCAGCCGGTGATCGACCGCTACCAGCACGAGACCCATCGGCTGTACACGGTGCTCGACACGCAGCTGAAGGATCGCGAATACCTCTGCGACGAGTATTCGATCGCCGATATCGCCAACTTCACCTGGGTCAACATCCACGCCTGGGCTGGCGTCGCCATCGACGACCTGCCGAACCTGTCAGCGTGGCGCGACCGCATCCGTGAGCGCCCCGCGGTTCAGCGCGGACTGGCCGTGCCCGGCGATGTGCCAGCGCCCGACGTGGTCAAGATGGCGCAGACGATGCTGCAGCGCTGAGCCCAGCTGCGCCGACAGGATTCGATCGCGTTTGCTGCTGCAGTCTGCTGTGAGGGTCGCCTCGCCCTGACGAGGTCTTTCCGAGCGTTCCGCAATGTCTGAACCGCATCCGCGCACGACACCGCGTTTTGTGCCGTCGAGGCTTGGCCACAGGTGGGCCGCATGAGCGCCATCACGCAGTTGCTGGCGCGGGCGTCCGGCGGCGATGCCCATGCAGTCCAGCAGGTGTATGCAGCGCTGTATCCCGACATCCGTCGCATCGCCCGCGCGCGGCTGGCGGAAGCCAATGGCGTCACCGATCTGAATACCACGGCGCTGGTGCACGAAGGCTTTCTGCGCATGGCGGAGAACGAGGGCTTGCGCGGCGTCGAGCGGATTCAGTTCTTCGCCTACGTGGGGCGCGCATTGCGCTCGGTCGTGCTGGATCATCTGCGCGCACGCGCTGCCGAAAAGCGTGGCGGCGGTGTGCAGATGGTGACCTTGTCACATGCAGACGAAGCCCCGGAGGCCTCGCCGCTGGGCCACGATCTGGCCGCACTGGATGGCGCGCTGGAACAGATGCGCGGCCTGGACGAGCCGCTGAGTCAGACCGTCGAGATGCACTTCTTCGCCGGCATGACCATCGTGGAAATTGCACAGGCCCGGGAGGTGTCAACCCGGACCGTGGATCGCGATCTGAAGAAGGCGCGTCTGCTGCTGGCTGAGCTGCTGGCGCATTAACTCCAGTGCGGCCCGCCCCACTCGCGCGTCGCAATGCTGTCGTCATTTCCCGCGTAATGCCGTCTATTCCTGCAGATACGGGTGGCGTCCGATGCCCCAGCAACGAATCAGGGAATCCAGGGTCGTGATCAAGCCTGAGGACTGGGCAAAGTGGTCGGTGCTGCTCGACGAAGCGCTGGAGCTTGATGCTGCGGCACGACCCGCGTGGCTCGCTGCGCTGCGGCTGCGCGACGCGAGCGCCGCCGACGCACTGTCGCGGCTACTGCAACGCGAGAACGGGCTGACGGACGCTGCCGCCGAGCTGCTGCAGTCGCCTGCGCCGGGCACCGCACGCGCCGACTACGACCGCGCGCTGGGTGCGCTGTTGAGTGCCGGCGACCCCGAGCAGGCCGCCGTCGCCGGCCAGACTTTCGGTCCCTGGCAACTGATCCGGCGTCTGGGCAGCGGCGGCATGGGCGACGTCTGGATGGCGCAGCGCAACGACGCGCTGTATCAAGGTCAGGCGGCGATCAAACTGCTGTCCGCCAGCGGCGATACCCGCCGACTCAATGCACGCTTTGCCCGCGAGCGCAGCCTGCTCGCGCGGCTGAACCATCCCGGCATCGTGCGCCTGCTCGACGCCGGCGTCAGCGACGACCAGCCGTATCTGGTGCTCGAATATATCGACGGTTCGACGCTGCTCGACTATGCGCGACAGCATGCGCCGAGCGTGGCCGAGCGGGTGCGGCTGGCGATCGCGATCGGCCGCGCGGTCGAGCACGCGCACAGTCATCTGATCGTGCATCGCGACCTGAAACCGTCCAACGTGCTGGTGACCGCCGACGGCCAGGTGAAGCTGCTGGACTTTGGCATCGCGGCCTTGATGGATGACGACGAATCCACCGGACTGACACGGCAGTACGGCCGCGGCCTGACCTTGGACTACGCCGCACCCGAACAGATCGCCGGTGAAGCCACCGGCGTCGGATGCGATGTCTATTCTCTTGGCGTGCTGCTGTTCGAACTGCTGTCCGGCAGCCGGCCCTTTCGCGGCGAGCGTCCCGGACGCGCCGCGCTCGAATACGCCGTGCTGCATCAGGAGGCGCCGCGGTTGTCCCGCGCTGTTTCCGGTGCCACGCCTGCAGACAAGGCGATGGCGCCAAGCGATGCCCATCTGGTTTCGGGCGATCTGGAAGCGATCGTTGCGCAAGCACTGCGCAAGGCGCCGGAGGACCGCTATCCGACGATCGCGGCGCTGGTCGCCGATCTTGAGAACTGGCGGGCGCACCGCCCGGTGTCGGCACGGCCCGGCGCCTGGCGCTATCGCTCGCGGCTGTGGCTGCGTCGTAACCGCCTGCTGGCGACACTGGCCGCGGCGGTCATCGTGTCACTGTCGGCGGGCTTGAGCGTGGCGCTGAGTCAGTGGCACGCGGCGCGTGCGCAGACCGCCCGCGCGCAGGCGGTGAGCCGCTTCATGTCAGACCTGTTCGTCGCCGCCGACCCCGAACGCACACGGGGCGAGCAGCTGACCGCGCGCGAACTGGTTGATGCCGGCGCACAGCGCCTGATCGGCAGCGATATCAACGACCCGGAAATCCGCGCCCAACTCGGCGCCGCGCTGGGCAGCACTTACGTTTCGCTGAGCCGCCCCGATCAGGCGATTCCCGTACTGAGCGATGCGCTCGCCAACGCCGTCCTGGCGCACGGCGCAAACGCGCCGGACAGTGCGCATCTGGAACTGCTGCTGGCAAAAGCGGAATTCCAGGACGAGCAATACACCACCGCAGCGTCACGCTATGACCGCGCGGTCCCGGTGCTCGAAACCGCCGGCCTGGGCGCCAGCGAAGACGTCATACTCGGCCGCAACCTGTGGGCCTACGCACTGGCCAAACAGGGCGACTTTGAGCGTGCCGACCGCATCATTGCCGAGACGCGTGCGCGCGTGCTGTCGGTGTATGGCGACACGCACTGGCTGTACGTCGAGACCGTCAACGATACCGCGACCCTGGCGACGATCCGCGGCGACTGGAGCACGGCCCGTACCCAGCTGGAATCGATCAGCACGCTGATGCTGACGCCGCCGGTTGGCCACCGCCAGGACGCCCTGACGATGCGCCTGAATCTGGCCAACATCCTGGCGCGCACCGGCAGTCTCGATGCCTCCCTGGCGATGCTCGGCCCGGTGGTACGCGACTACACCGACCTGCTCAGCGCCGACGCCAATCAGACCCTGGTCGCACGCTGGTTTCTCGCCGACACGCTCAAGCGCACCGGCCAGTACGCCGCCTGCGCCGATGAGTACAAAGCCTTGGCCGAAGCCCGCCAGCGCATCTCCGGCGAGACCCATCCGCTGACCGTCGACGTGATCTCCAAGGTGGCGATGTGCGAGCGTCTGCTGGGGCACCGTGATCAGAGCCGGGCCTGGGCACAGCGCGCACTGGCCGCCCTGCCGGTCAGCGACGATCCGCCGCAACGCACGGTACTGCGCATCAGCTCAACGCTGGCGTCGCTGGCTCTGGACGACGGCAATCCGCAGGTCGGCCTGCCGCTGCTGGAACGGATCGACCGTCTGCTGGCTGCGCTGCATCTGGAAACCCGCGATGACATGGTCTGGTCCGCCGTGCTGCACGCCTATCAGCAACTGCGACTTGGCGCCCCCGCGACCGCACTGCGCGAGTATGAATCAGCCCGGACCCGCGCCCCCGCGCCGATGCAGACGCTGACGCCACTGGCCTACCACGCGTACCTGCTGGCGCTGGCCGGCGACCTGCCCGCTGCACGGACGCAGCTGGCTGCGGCGCGCAGCACCGCCGCTGAACATCTGCCGGCGACGCATCCGATTGCCCTGAGCTTGAACTATGTCGCCGCCCTGATCGACGGCGATGCCGCCGCGCGAGCGGCGGCGCTGGCCGCCTTGCAGGCCTCGTTCGGGCTGGCCCCGACACTGCCGCTGTCGCCGTTCTGGTTCGGCCTGATCTGAGGTCGAGCGGGCAAACCCACGCCGAATCACCGGGACTGAAGCGCCGCACGCGACGCTCGAATCTTGAATGTCGACATCGGTGTCGTGTTCTTCGCACCAACCGCGTCTATCCAGACAACAGACAGCATTGTCGGAGGCGCACCCGTGTTCCAGAGTTCCAGCACCCGCCCGTCATTGGCTACGGCCGCACGCGCGATCAAGCCGAATAAACGGGTCCAGGCCGGTACGCTGCTGGCGTTGCTGTTGACGTTATCGATCCCTGCGGCCTGGGCCGACGGCACGCCGGTCCCGGCACAGGATCTCCCGGGCCTCAGCGATCCGCCCGGACTGCAACGCTACAAGGGCGCGACGCTGTTCCTGCGCGAGGATGTCGAATTCGACGAACTGCGCCTGCCCACCGGTCCGGCCAAGAATGGACGCACGCCGGATGACTTCGTCGATCTGCTGGCGCTGAACCCGGCGTCGTTCGTGCTCGCTTCAGGACAACGCAGCCGGCTGATGTACGCCATTCCGGCGCAGCGCTCCGGGCTCGAAGTCATCCGCAACTATCAGACGCAGTTGAGCGCAGAAGGCTATGAGCCGCTGTTCGAATGCGCGGCCGAGGCCTGCGGCGACGGCATCGATGCGTATGCGTCGGAGAGTTCGTCCACCTTCGCTAATTTTCTGTATCCGCAGGATCAGTGGCGCGCCGCCGAATCGTCACCGCAGGGCTGCGCCGCAGGCCTGACGATCAAGAGCGTGCGCTACGCGGTGCTGAAGAATCCGCAGAGCGGCGATGTTGTCGCGATCTTCTTGCATAACCCGGCAATCATGTCGGTGTACTGCGACGAGCCCGGCTGGGCCGCACGCATGATCGCGACGGTGGTGCTGATCAAGCCCAAGCCAATCGAGCAGGCGATGGTCTCCGTCGGCGCTGACGAGATGCGCACGTCGATTGCGGAGACCGGAAGGGTGGCGCTGTACGGCATCCTGTTCGACACCGCCAAAGCCGAAATCAAACCGGAGTCCAAACCGGCGCTGGACGAGATCGCGAAGCTGCTGAAGTCCGATCCGACGCTGAGCCTGCACGTGGTCGGACACACCGACAGCGAGGGCCAGTTGCAGGCGAACTTCGATCTGTCGAAGCGCCGCGCAGAGGCGGTCAAGTCGGCGCTGATCACCACTTACGCCATCGACGCCAAACGCCTGACCGCGAACGGTGTGTCGTCGCTGGCACCCATCGCCACCAACCAGACCGACGCAGGGCGTGCCAAGAACCGCCGCGTCGAGCTGGTGCCGTTCTGATTGCGGAGAATTCCATGCATCGCTTTGCTCACATCCCGCTCAACGCATTGATTGCCGGATTGCTGCTGACGACCGGACTGCCGGCATCGGCGCAGTCCGCCGGCGCCGACAATCCCTTGCTGCAGCTGATGGGGATCGACAAGCTCGTCGCAGAATCTCCGGCCAAAGCGAATGCCGGGGCGGCGATTCCGCTGACGGCGAATCTCAGCATCGTCTCGCTCAGCAGTGGCCGTGCCGGCGAGTTCAAGGCAACGCAGCGCGTCACTGCAGTGACTCCGCGCGCGGTCAAGCTCAGTTACACCGCAAAGCGTCCGGACGGCAGCGCGGTCAACGCATCGCGCTCGGTGCGCATCGAAGATCTCCAGACCGCCGCGAGCATCCGCCCCAACTATGTCGACGGCGCCAACGAGTTCTTCAGCGGCAGTACCGCCTTTGGGACTTCGACCCGCGTGCTGAACGATCTCAAGGCGTCAGGCCGCAGCGAGCTGACGATCGACGCCGGCGGCATCGGCAACGGCGCGGGCGTGCAGAGCGCGGGCCTGGCACGCGAACTCGATGGCATGCTCGGTGACCTCGGCGGTTTCGCCGGCATTGCCGACGCGCTTGAGCGCCAGGCCGCCAGCGGCGCCATCAGCGAACAGGACCGCGCCGAAGGCGCCGCCACGCTGGGGCAGATCGACGCGCTGCAAATGCTGTCCGGCACGCTGCGTCTGCTGCGCAAGGATCAGATCAGCGTGCAGGTCAACGGCAAGAATCGAACGCTGCCGGCGGTGGTTGCGACCGGTGAGCTGCGCAGCGACGACGAGTCGTATCCGGTCGAGCTGACGATCCTCGACGATCCGGGCAATCCGCTGCTGCTGGTTTCGCGGATCGGGCCGGAAACGGTGCGCGTACTCAGCATCGACTATCCGCAGTAGCACGACGATGCGCCCTACGCTGCTGACCGTACTGCTCACCCCGTTCGTCCTGGGCGCGTTCGCGCCAAAGCCGGCGCGGGCCGACGACACGCGGATCCCGCTGGTGCCGGGGCTGGTGCTGACCTATGCCCAGCAGACACGCAGCTTCGACGAGGAGTTCCTGATCACGATCGCCAGCGCTGACGAGCAGGAGATCGAGTACCGCGTGATCGCGCAGCGCGTGCTGAAAGGGGGCGAACGTCAGGCCAGCAGCTGGACGCGACGCGTCCGCAGGCAGGATCTGGTCAGCACGCACCGCTTCAATGCCGTCCTGCAGGAAGGCGACCCCGCGCTGTTTGCCGGGTCCAGCTTTCTGCAGATGTCCGCGGCGGTACTGGCGGAGCTGAAGACGCAGGGCCGCAGTGAGATCGTGGTGGCGTCGGTGCCGCACTACGGCGAAGACAACGCGCTGCTGTCAATCGTCGCCGCCGGACGCAAGTACTATCGCGGCCCGCTGGTGCGCGCGACAGCGCCAGCCACGCCAATCACCGTGCGGGTCAATGGCACGCCGGTCGCCCTGCCGGCGATCCAGGCGCATGGCCGCTACAGCGTCGGCGGCGATGTCGAGGAGATCGACGGCTGGTGGCTGGACGATGCCGACAACGCGTTGAGCCTGCGCACGCTGAGCGGCCCCCGCAACACGCAGCTGGTGCGCGTCGACTATCCCGACGCCGAGCCTGAACACGACAGCCTGGAACGCTCGCTCAGTGACGGCGACTGCCGCGCCGTGCTGCACGGCATCTACTTCAACACCGGCAGCGCCGAGTTGCTGAAGCAGTCGGATGCCGCACTGAACGCCATCGGCGCCGTGCTCAAAGCCAACCCTGACTGGACCGTTGGGGTCGAGGGACACACCGACAACATCGGCGGTGATGCCTACAACCTCGATCTGTCCAAGCGCCGCGCGAGCACGGTACGGGATGCCCTGTCCGCCCGCTTCGACATCAATGCCGCGCGCCTGCCCGCGCAGGGCTTCGGCACCAGCCGCCCGGTCGACACCAACGACACGCTCGAAGGCCGCGCCGCCAACCGCCGTGTCGAGTTGCACCGTCAATGCCCATGATCCGATTACAGGACACTCCGATGCCCGCACCCTTCAAACTGCTGCCGGCCCTGCTCATCGTGCTGGGCCTGTCGCTGGGCGCGTGCAATCGGTCGACGGCCGACAGCGATGCGCAGCCGACGTCCGCTGCCGCGACCGAAGCGTCCGCCGTCGCGGACCCTCAGGATCCCTGCCGCCTGCTGGAACCTGCAGACGTTGAAGCGGTACTCGGCGCGCCGCTGGCCGGTCCGCCGTTTCGCGCGGTCAGCGTGCAGGGCGATCAGGCCGGTGAGCCGGCGATCGACGGCGGCGTCTGCTGGTACGAAACCGCGGGCTTTCGCAGTCTCGCGGTGCAGGTGATCTGGACTGACGCCGGCCGCGTTGTCGCCGGCATCGGTGGCTATCTGGCAAAAGCGGACCAAGGCTCCGGCGGCCTCGTGACCCTGCAGGACGGCAGCGAACTGACCGGCGAGTGGGACGAAGTGCGCATGCTGGGCTGCTGCGATTTCATGGCGCTGCGTGGCGACAGCGTGGTCGAGATCGACTTCGGTGCCAGCACGGCCAGCGCCGAACAGATCGGTCCGCTGGCCGACACCGCGCTGCGCCGTCTGGACACACTGCTGCCGATCAATGGCAACGCCGGCGTCGCTGCCGCACGCCAGCGATTGGCGCGCCGTGCGCCGGCCGGCGACGCCTGCAGCCTGTGGAGCGCGTCCGACATCAGCGAACTGCTGGGCGAGCCGCAGGGCACACCCGAACGCAGTGGCGACAGCTGCACTTACGTCTACCTCGACGAGCGCAACCGTCAACAGATGTTCATGAGCACCGTGGTGTGGCGCAACGGCTACCGCAACTATCGGCAGGAGAACGCCATGCTCGGCGGCTTCGCTGCAAACCTGGCGCGCGAGCTGGGCGGTGCCAAGGTGCTGACCCATGCCGACAGTATTGACGGGCCCTGGGACGCCGCGCAGAACTCCTCGATCCAGTTCAACAGCGTGCGCAACGATGTGCAGATCTCACTGCGACACTCGAAGCTGAGTCTGGACGACATCCGCGCACTGATCCAGCGCGCCTATGTCAATCTTCATCTGATGCCGGGGAGCGCGTCATGACCGATCGGCAGTGGCAATACCTCCTTGCCGCCGCGGCGTTCTTCGCCTGCGGACTGAACACGGAAGCTCGCGCGCAGGATAGCGGCGAGGTAGAGCGACCGATCTATCCGGTCGAGTTCAAGGACGATCCGCGCTTCCCCGGTGGAAAGTCCGCATTCATTCACGGCGCCGCCGATGCCACCGGCTATCGCTTCATCGTCGAAGGGACCCAGCTCGAAGAGCCGATCGCCGTCACCGTGCTGACGCAAAATTCCGGCGAGGCGATCAAGGCCGTCATCGTCAAGGACAACTGGGACGCACCGGAGCGCGAAGGCACCACGGCGGAATCAGGCCGCGTGGACTTCCGGTTCCGGACCTACGACGGATTCAAGATCGGTCTCTCATCCGACACGCCGACTGACTACCAGCTGATCGTCTGGGTCGGCGAACCCTTGCCGGTTGAGATCCCGAGCATTGCGGTGCCGGCGAGTGCGTTCCAGGGCGCCGCAGCCACCTCGACGACTGAAGTGCCGACTGCTTCGGGGGACGATGGCGGAAGCAGCCGTGGCGGCATCGCGCTGAGCTGGCTGGAACTCGGTCTGATGCTGGCAGTGCTCGCGCTGGGCGGCGCGTTCGTCGCATTGCTCGTCACGCGACGCAAATCGAACTGAGAGACGCCGATGAACAATCGATTCCTTGCCATCAGTCTGCTGCTGCTCACTGCCAATGCGCTGGCCGCGCCGACCGGCAGTCCGCCGTTGTTCGTACCCGCGATGTTGCCGCCGTGGAAACCTTTTCAGGATGACAATCCCCAGCTGCGCGCCGAAGTGCAGAAGGCCGGCGCCGATGGCGAACTGGCGGCCAACCGCAAAGCCGATGCGGAGCTGACGGAGCGTCTGAAGGATGCGAAGGGCGTCGCCAGCAAAAGTCCGGGCGCCGCCGCGGCCGCCTACAGCTACTACACGGCATTGACGTCGACCGACAAACGCATGAATCCCGATTTTCAGCCGCCCGGTGCGCCGCAGGTGCCGTCGAAGTGCATGGAGGATGCGACGTGCCGCCCGTGCTTCGAGCAGGCGCAGCAGAACCTCAACACCTCGCGCAAGAATCTGGAAAAGGTTCGCGGCATCTATGACTACACCCATCGCTTCGCCAAGAACGGCCAGGGCTTTCTCAGCAGCATCGGCTCGATGGCCGGGGCCCCGGTGGCGCTACAGGCGTCCATCGAGAATCAGAAAGTGGATGGTGCGCTGAGCGACTTCGACAGCCAGGTTCGGCGAAAAAACGAAGAGCTGCTGGCGAAGCTGCAAGGCAACCTGCAGGAGATCGCATCCTGCGAAGCGAAGTTCTACAAGAACGACGATTGGTACAACCGGTACGGCTTCATCTATTACCAGTTCATGCTCGCCCGCTACAGCATCTGATCCTTTGTTCCACCGGAGTCACTCGATGCGCACACACACCATTGCAGCCTTGCTATTGGCCGCCGGTTTTTCGCTTCCAGCGCTTGCCGCCGACGCACCGACCGAGAGCGATCAGGCCGCAACGGAACTGAGCTGCACTCCAATGCCCGAAGCCCCCTCAGGTCATTTCGTCTGCGAGGACCGCGACAGTTTCGAACGGTGCAAAGCGCTGGAAGGTAGGGGCACGCTGCAAGTCGACGGCGAGCCAGCCGCCACGCCCGTGATCCACTGCGAACAGGGTGGCTGATTACGCAGTGCACCGCTGCGCGCGTCTGTGCCTGACGCTGACAATCCTGCCCTGCAGCGTGGCTTGCTTTGTCGCACAGCCGCTTGCGCTGACACCTGAAACAACACCGCTCGCTGCGTCGTTGCCAAGCTGCCCGGAGGCTGCCGAGCGCTGTAGCGGTCTGACCATGCGCTATGCGCGAAACGCGCTGTTGCAATGCCGGAATCCGCACCGGCCCGGCGGCGCCACCGAAACGACCGAACACTGCATCGAGCGAATCAAACAACCGAAACCGTGCCGCTGCGTCGGAACGCCCTAGCGATTCACCGCTCCGCTTCCTCAGGGACCCCGTAGCAGGCGTTCGGCAACGACCACAGCCAGCCCTGCCGCGAGCGGCAGATCGATCCACCAGAGGCGACGTAGCGGCGCAGTCCATGCGCCGGGTGCCCCGGCCAACAGGCAATAGCCGGCCGTGCTGATCAGCCCGACCAGCGAAGCCGGCAACCGCCACGACGGCACCAACGCAGCGATCAGCATCAGCAGGCCAATCGCCGCGAACATCGCCGCGCGATGACGCATCAGCAGAAGCACCGCGGGGTCGTCCAGCTCGACGCCGTACAAGCTGCGCAACCGTTCCCTCCCGGCAACGCCCACGGCGGGCAGCAGATGCACGAATCCGGCGAGCACCAGCACGATCCCCGCGAAGTGGTCCATTCGATTCAGGCCAGCGCCGCGCGCCGCGGCATCAGGCCGAGGCTGCCAACAAACAGGTACAGCAGCGGACCGAACGATCCCAGCGTCAGGGTCAACAGCAGATACGGCCAGACGTTGCGGCCGGTACGCCGGGCGTCGTTGAACATCCAGATCATCGCCAGCGAACACACGATCACCAGATCGGCACCGACCTGCCAACCGGCGCTGCTGATCAGCAGATGTTCAAAAATCCCGACGTAGCCGGCATCCATCACGGCGTAGCCGGTCAGGACGGCAAAGTCGGCGAGAACCAAGCCGAGCACGAGAGTTTTCCAGTTCATGCGAACCTCCTAGAGATTGATTTCGGCCACGCATCCGAGGGATCGCGGCGGTCGCAGATTCGCGCTGCGGCAGCGACGATTCAATTACGCCGCAGGTAATCGACCTGCGCCAGAGGCGTGCCACAATGGCCGCATGCAAACGCACTCAGACCATCCACCGTTCGGTGATCTGCTTCGCGGCACGCGCCGCTCGAAGCGGCTGTCGCAGCTTGATCTGGCGCTGCAGGCCGACGTGTCACAGCGGCATCTGAGCTTCCTCGAATCCGGCCGCGCGAAACCGAGCCGCGAGATGGTGCTGCAACTGGCCGCGACGCTGGACCTGCCGCTTCGCGATCGCAACCGCTGGCTGCAGAGTGCGGGTTACGCCGGCATCTATCCGCAACGCGCGCTCGATACCAGCGAGATGCAACCGGTGCGCGAAGCACTCGAACTGCTGCTGAAGCATCACGAACCGCTGCCGGCGGTGGTCTGCGATCGCGCCTGGAATCTGTTCATGGCCAATGCGGCGGTCGGCAAGGTCTTCAGCCTGCTCGGCAATCTCGATGAAATCTGGCAAGCGGTCTGCGGCGATGCACCGCGCAATCTGCTGAAGCTGACGTTTCACGAACACGGCATGCGTCCGTACATCGTCAACTTTGAGGAAGTGGCCAAGGCTTTGCTCGCGCACACCGCACGCGAGGCGCAGCAGCATCCACAGGTCGAGCAGGTTCTTGATGAAATCCTGCGTTATCCGAACCTGCCCGCCGGGCTGCACCAGATCGACCTGGAACATCGTGCTCCGCCCGTGCTGCCGACGCACTTTCGCGTACGTGATGTCGATCTGCATCTGTTCTCAATGGTCACGACTTTCGGCACACCGCAGGATCTGACCACCGACGAACTGCGCGTTGAGAGCTTCTTTCCGGCCAACGCGGAAAGTGCCGCACTGCTGCGCGGCCTGTCCACCAGTGAATGACGAATGACGTTGATTCGACGGAGTCCGCTATGAACACCGCGGAGTGGTACGCGATTTTTTGCGTCGCACTGTTTGCCAAGATGTTTGCACTGTCGCTGGTCCAGGGTTACTACCGGATCAGCCGCCGGCACTTTCAGGTTCCGGAAGATGCGCAGCTGTTCGGACGGGCGCCCGCTGCCGCCGATTTGCCGCAAGTCCAGCGCGCGCAGCAGGCCTGGCGCAACGATCTGGAAAGCATCCCCGCGTTTTTCGCGCTGGGGGCAGCTTATGTGATGGTCGGTGCACCCGCGGAGACGGCCCCTTGGCTGTTCGGCATTTTCACGCTTGGACGCGTCGCCCACTCGATCTGCTATCTGCTCGGGTTACAACCGTGGCGCACGTTGAGTTATATGGTCGGCATCGGCGCGCTGATCGGCATCTGCGTAGTGCTCGTGCAAACGGCGCTGTAGCCGCAAAATCCACCCTCTTCGCACGCGATGCTGATCAGCCTGCCGAATACGCTGACGCCGTAAAGCTAAAGCTGCTGTACGCAGACAGGCGCGGCGTCAGTCGTCCATGCCGAGTTCTTTGATCTTGCGCGTCAGCCCGCTGCATCGCCTGGCGATGCGGTCACAACAGTCGAATACGCTGACACCCGACCTCGCACTGCTGTGCACAGGTCAGACTGTTGTCAGTCGTCCGCGCCGAGTTCTTTGATCTTGCGCGTCAGCCCGCCGCATCGCTTCGCGATGCGGTCACAACAGTCGAATACGCTGACGCCCTGACCTCGCACTGCTGCGCACAGATCAGACTGTTGTCAGTCGTCCATGCCGAGTTCTTTGATCTTGCGCGTCAGCGTATTGCGGCCCCAACCCAGTCGCTTGGCCGCCTCCTGCCGCTGGCCGCGCGTTGCCGTGAGCGCAGTCTCAATCATGGTGCGTTCAAACAGCGGCACCGCCGTGTCCAGCAATCCGCTGCGCCCAGCCGCAAGTTCAGCCGAGGCCCATTGACGCAACAGATCGCTCCAGCTTCGCCCCGGCTCTGACGAGACGACCGGTGCGGCGCTCGCTGCCACAGTCGGGGCTGCAGGTACAGCATGATGCTGTGCCGCCGCCTCCGCCGCAGGTAGTGTTGCGCGCTCGACCGGGGCCGGGCCGCTCTGCAGCTCCGGCGGCAGATCCTGCAGATGGACGTCCTGGCCCGGCGCCATGACAGTCAGCCAGCGACAGATGTTTTCCATCTGACGCACGTTGCCCGGCCAGGTAAAGCTGCGGAAACGCTCAACTACTTCAGGCAGCAGGCGCTTGGGTTCGGACTGCAGCTCCTCGCCCGCCCGCGCCAGAAAGTATCGCGCCAGCTGTGGAATGTCTTCCGGGCGTTCGCGCAGTGCCGGAATGCGAATACGGATGACGTTCAGGCGGTGGTACAAGTCCTCGCGGAAGCGTCCCTCGCGAACCAGATTCTCAAGCTCCTGATGCGTCGCTGCGATCACGCGCACATCAACCTTGATCGGTGCAACGCCACCCACGCGATAGAACTCGCCGTTCTGCAACACGCGCAGCAAGCGCGTCTGCAGATCGGAGGGCATGTCGCCGATTTCGTCCAGGAACAGCGTGCCACCATCAGCCTGCTCGAAGCGACCCTTGCGCTGCGTCGCAGCGCCGGTAAACGAACCGCGCTCGTGTCCGAAGAACTCGCTTTCGAGCAGGTCCTTGGGAATGGCCGCAGTATTGATCGCGATGAAGGGCTTGTTCGAACGCGGGCTGTTGACGTGCAGTGCGCGCGCCACCAGCTCCTTGCCGGTTCCGGACTCGCCGGTGATCAATACGGTGATGTGCGATTGCGAAAGGCGACCAATGGCGCGAAACACATCCTGCATCGCCGGCGCTTCGCCGATCATGGCCGTGGTCTGTTCGGTCGGCAGCTCGTCCGAGGCTTCGCGCTTCTTCGCTGCACGACGCACCAATTCGGCGACGCCATCGACGTCGAACGGCTTAGGCAGGTACTCGAACGCACCGCCCTTGTACGCCGCGACCGCTGCATCGAGATCCGAGTGCGCGGTCATGATGATGACCGGCAGATCCGGCCAGTTGGAACGCACTCGCCCCATCAGGGTCAGACCATCGACTCCGGGCATGCGGATATCGGAGATCAGAACATCCGGTGCATCCTTGCTGCCGGGATCAATGTCACCGATCGCGTCCAGCAACTCGGCGGCTCCAGGAAAGCTGCTGACCTGCATGCCTTCGCGCGCCAACGATTTTTCGAGTACCCAGCGGATCGACTCATCGTCGTCCACGATCCAGACCTTGAGCGCGCTCATGTCATTTCCAGCGGTAATAGGATGGTGAATACGGTGCAGCCCGGCCGACTCCGGCACTCGATCAGTCCCCCGTGGCTGTGCACCAAGTACTGTGCAATAGGCAGGCCAAGCCCGGTGCCTTCGGCGCGCGTTGTCACCATCGGAAAGAAGATCTTCTCCAGCATCGATGCCGGAATGCCTGGGCCACTGTCTTCGATATCGATCTGCGCGACGAGGCGATGCCGCTGCGTGCCGATCGTGAACTGCCGGCGGGTGCGGGTGCGCAGAATGATGGTGCCGGTGCTGCCGGTTGCCTGCAGGGCGTTGCGCAACAGGTTGAGTACCGCCTGCACCATCTGTTCGCGATCGGCCTCAAGCTCTGGAATGCTGGGGTCATAGTCGCGCAGCAGTTCGACGCCAGGCGGCGCTTCGGCCTGCACCAAGCGCCGCACATGCTCCAGCACTTCATGGATGTTGAGCAGGGATTTCTCGGGAACACGGTTGGGCCCGAGCATGCGGTTGACCAGATTCTGCAAGCGGTCAGCCTCACGAATGATCACGCGGGTGTATTCGCGATGGTCGTCGTCCGGATACTCGCGCTCAAGCAACTGCGCGGCGCCACGAATACCTCCGAGCGGATTCTTGATCTCGTGCGCAAGCCCACGGATCAGCTCGCGGCTGGCGTCGAAATGCGCCTGCAGCTGCTCGTCACGGGAAATGCGGATGTGCCGGTTCAGCGGCAACAACTCCATCAGCAGGCCCGGCTTCTTGTTCCCCGAAAGGAACGGGGTCACGGTCCAGTCCACGGTCACCGGCGGATCGCCGTTGCGGCGCAGCTCGATTTCGCGCTCGATGAACCCGCTGACGGTGGCCAGAGAGGTGCGCAGTCGCGGCTCATGCGGCTTGAGATGGGGCACGGCATCTCCCACTGGAGCGCCGATGGCCATTCGGCGCGAGACACCGAACAGACCCTCACAGGCCGAATTCAGGCTGGTCACGCGGAGCGCATCATCGACGGAAATGACGGCCGTCGTCATGCCATCGAGCACATCCTCCCCAGTGACTCGACTTCTCGGAACCAGTTTCATAATGTCGCCAACGCAAGAGTCAGGCCAAACCGCAGGACCGAGAGCCTAAGATATCTGTGCGGCATTGCACCAATTTGGTGTTGCGTTTCTGGTGCACCAATGCACCAATTTAGTGCCTCAAGGCGTCCCCGTCACCACCGTGAAGGCGGTTGCCTCCGACGCAGCCTTGATCAGACCCTGCGGATCGATTAGCTGCACCGTCAGCGTGTGCGAACCTGGCGGCAGCTCTGGCAGCAGCACGCTCAGCGCATCCACAGGCTCGCTGGTTGCGGGCTTGCCGTCGATCAGAAACTGCAAATGGAACCCGGAAACCAATCCGGGCATCACGCTGGCCGCCCCCACAATGGGGTGATCGCCGGCTGCAACCATTTCGCCTGGCGTTGGCGACTCCACACTCACGGCAAAGCGCGCTGCCGCTTGCAGCGCTGCCATCGAATAGAACTTGGACTGTGGACGTCGCGCCGACGGACCCGATGACGGCGGAGTGGTCCCCGACGGGGTCTCGAACTTGAGCGGCCTGGCGTGCTTGGTCGGCGGTTTGTCGGTGTAGTGCACCGAACCATCTGGAGCAACATACCGGTACACCTCGTCCGCGCAGGCCAGCGCTGGAAGCAGCAACAGCAGCGTCAACAGAGATTTCATGCAGAGTCGGGCGGTGACGGGAATGCAGCGGACAAGCCTAAGCTAGGCGCTTGACCCGCGAAATGAAAGAAACCCCCGCATTTGCGGGGGTTTCCAGTCCAGCAAGCGGTACGCTCAAGCGTCCGCACAGCGCGCCCGGACGAGCAAGTGCCCGTCCTGCAGAACGCTTTTACAGGCTGTAGTACATGTCGAACTCGATCGGATGCGTGGTCATGCGGAAACGCGTGACCTCTTCCATCTTCAGCGCGATGTAGGCATCGATCATGTCGTCCGTGAAGACGCCGCCGCGGGTCAGGAACTCGCGATTCTTGTCGAGGCTTTCCAGCGCCATGTCGAGGCTGTGGCAGACGCGCGGGATCTTGGCGTCCTCTTCCGGCGGCAGATGGTAGAGATCCTTGTCGCCCGGATCGCCGGGGTGGATCTTGTTCTGGATGCCGTCGAGGCCGGCCATCATCATCGCTGCGAACGCCAGGTACGGGTTGGCGGTCGAGTCCGGGAAGCGCACTTCGATACGACGGCCCTTCGGGCTGGCAACGTACGGAATGCGGATCGAGGCGGAGCGGTTGCGGGCCGAATAGGCCAGCAGCACCGGCGCTTCAAAACCCGGGACCAGACGCTTGTAGCTGTTGGTCGACGGGTTGGTGAAAGCGTTGATGGTCTTGGCGTGCTTGATGATGCCGCCGATGTAGTACAGAGCGGTCTCGGACAGGCCGCCGTACTTGTCACCCGCGAACAGGTTGACGCCGTCCTTGGCCAGCGACTGATGCACGTGCATGCCGCTGCCGTTGTCGCCGACGATCGGCTTCGGCATGAAGGTCGCAGTCTTGCCGTAGGAGTGGGCAACGTTCTGCACCACGTACTTCAGCTTCAGGACTTCGTCGGCCTTCTTGGTCAGCGTGCCGAACTTGACACCGATTTCGCACTGACCGGCGGTGGCGACTTCGTGATGATGCACTTCGGTCGGCATGCCGCAGGCTTCCAGCGTCGAGCACATGGCCGAACGCACGTCCTGCAGGCTGTCGACCGGCGGCACCGGGAAGTAACCGCCCTTGACGCCCGGACGATGACCGATGTTGCCGGTGTCGTAGTGCTTGCCCGAGTTCCACGCCGCATTTTCAGCGTCGATCTCGACGAAGCAGCCCTTCATGCCGGCATCCCAGCGGACGCTGTCGAAGACGAAGAATTCGTTTTCCGGGCCGAAGAAGGCGGTGTCGGCGATGCCGGTCGACTTCAGGTAGGCCTCGGCGCGACCGGCGAGCGAGCGCGGATCGCGGCTGTAGCCTTCGCCGGTTGCCGGTTCGATGACGTTGCAGGTCAGCACCAGCGTGCTGTCCTCGAAGAACGGATCGATGAACGCCGTGGCCGGTTCCGGCATCAGGATCATGTCGGACTCGTTGATGCCCTTCCAGCCGGCGATCGACGAACCGTCGAACATCTTGCCTTCGCTGAACAGGTCTGCATCGACGGTATGCGACGGCACGGTTACATGCTGTTCCTTACCGCGCGTGTCGCAGAAGCGGAAGTCGACGAACTTGACCTCCTGCTCCTTGATCATCTTGAGCACATCACTACCCGACATGGGTTTCTCCTTGAGGGACGTTGACTGGGTGGACTGCGGGAATCCCGCTCATCGTTTGCGCCAAAATGAAGCATGAACCATGCCATTCATTGCAGCGTTCGACAGACTTGGGGGCGCTCATCCTAGCCCCAACGGCAGCGCACCGGGAATCCCCCGGCGCACTAATTTGCAAAAACAGCTTTAACCGCTGCGCGGTAGGTGTCTGCAACCTGCGCCCGACCGGTGACAGTGAAATTCAGGTCCCGCAGGCGGCCATTGTTGAGGCCGTAGACCCAGCCGTGAACGCTCAGCTCCTGACCGCGCTGCCATGCCTCCTCCACCACAGTGGACTGGCAGACATTGGCGGCCTGCTCGATGACGTTGAGCTCGCACAGACGATCGTGACGCGTGCAGTCGTCGTCGATACGGTCCAGCTGCGTCGCATGCAGGTCATAGACGTCGCGGATATGACGCAGCCAGTTGTCGGCAATCCCCAGACGGGCGTCGTTCATCGCCGCATGCACGCCGGAACATCCGAGATGACCGACGACCATGATGTGGCGGACCTTGAGCAGATCCACCGCAAACTGCATCACCGACAGACAGTTGAAATCGGTGTGCACCACCACGTTGGCAATATTGCGATGGACGAAGACCTCACCGGGTGGCAAGCCGAGGATCTGATTGGCGGGCACCCGCGAATCGGCACAGCCGATCCACAGATAGTCCGGCTTCTGCCCTTTCGCCAGACGCTCGAAATACTGCGGGTCGGCCTGGATCTGCGCCTCAGCCCAAGCGGCATTGTGATCAAACAGCATTTGTAGGGTTTTCATCGGGGACCGACTATAGCGAGGCTGTCGCGACGCCGAAAGTCCGCGCACAAGGCCTTGGGTATACTCGCGCCCCCAGACCCGTGGTGGTGGCGCGTGATGACTTTCCAGGACCTGATTCTCAAACTCCAGACTTTCTGGGCCGGGCACGGCTGCGTGCTGGTGCAGCCGATGGATATGGAAATGGGTGCCGGCACTTTTCACTGGTCAACCTTTCTGCGCGCGGTCGGCCCGGAACCGTGGAATACCGCCTATGTGCAGCCCTCGCGGCGCCCGACCGACGGCCGCTACGGCGAGAATCCCAACCGTCTGCAGCATTACTACCAGTTCCAGGTGCTGATGAAGCCAAGCCCTCCGAACATCCAGCAGCTGTATCTGGACTCACTGAAGATGCTTGGCTTTGACCCGCTGGTGCACGATATCCGCTTCGTCGAGGACAACTGGGAATCACCGACGCTCGGGGCCTGGGGCCTGGGCTGGGAAGTCTGGCTCAACGGCATGGAAGTGACCCAGTTCACCTACTTCCAGCAGGTCGGCGGACTCGAATGCCGGCCAGTGGCCGGCGAAATCACCTACGGCCTCGAACGTCTGGCGATGTACATCCAGGGTGTCGAGAGCGTTTACGACCTGGTGTGGAGCGACGCCGGCGGGCGCATCGTCACCTACGGTGACGTCTACCATCAGAACGAAGTCGAGCAGAGCACCTACAACTTCGAGCACGCCGACACTGCCGCGCTGTTCGAGCGCTTCAACAAGGCTGAAGCCGAGTGCCAGCATCTGCTGGGCCTGGAACGGCCGCTGCCGCTGCCGGCTTACGAGCGCACGATCCAGGCTTCGCATGCGTTCAATCTGCTCGATGCCCGCGGCGCAATCTCGGTGACCGAGCGTCAGGCCTACATCCTGCGCGTGCGCGCGATGGCACGCGGCTGCGCAGAGGCCTATTTCAAGGCCCGTGAAGCGCTGGGCTTTCCGATGCTCGGCTCTGCACGCAAAGCCGCCTGAAGCCAAGCCTCAGGATTGTGGCGGCCCCTTGAGCTCGACGACGTTGCCGTCGGGATCCTCGATGTAGATCGATGGACCCTGGCCCTCGGCACCGTAGCGGGCCTCCACCGGTCCAGCGGTCACGCCGTGAGCGGCCAGATGCGCGTGGATCTCCGCGGCATCAAACGGCTCGACACGCAGGCAGAAGTGGTCGACGTTGCGACCCTCGCGCCCCGGCGCCGCGCCGCCCGCACGGCCCAGCTGACTGTCCACCGGCACCAGATCGATCAAGGCACTGCCGGCGCGCAACTGCACCAGTCCGATCGCGGCCTGCCGGCGTTCGATCGGGCAGCCGAGCACATCCACATAGAACGCCAGCGCGCGCGGCAGATCGCTTACACGCAGCACCAGATGATCGAGTCCCAGTATCTTCACCATCCCTCCGCACCCTGACGCCGGATCATCATCGGCGGTGCCTTCAATGGACCGCAGCATAGGCGGCCAGCCAGTGCTGCAGGCTGCCGGTCGTCGTATCGGCAACCGCCACCACAGCCAGCACGGCCACCAGCGGCGCCGTGATGCGGCGCGGCGTCGGCAATTTGTTCAGGTAGCTCATCGTCGTCTCCTTGGGCGTTTGGGCCGGCACATCGGCCTCGTGAGGCAACAATACGGCGCAACGAATTATTATTGAAATTGATTGTTTTTCTATTAACGATAGTTAATAAGAATGCACCAGCGCTTTGGACTTCATCTCCAGACCCATCCGAGTTGGCGAATCCCGAGCGATCCCGGACACTACGCGTCCTTTTGACCCCACTGATGTACGCATGACCCGCGATCTACTGCTTGAAATCGGCACCGAAGACCTGCCTGCACGCTACGTTGCACCCCTGTCCGAGGCGCTCGCCGAGGGCCTGTGCAACGGCCTGCGCAAACGCGGCGTCGAGCCAGGGGCAGTCCAGCAGTTTTCGACGCCCCGGCGTATCGCGGTGCTTATTGAATCGGTCAATGCACAGCAGCCGGAACAGACACTGGAGCGCACCGGCCCGGCGCTGAAAGCGGCAATGAAAGACGGCCAGCCGACACCGGCCGGCCTCGGCTTCGCCCGGAGCTGCGGCGTCGACTTCGCCGTGCTGGGCGAGAAGGACGGCAAGCTCCACTTCGTGCAGACCTCGCCGGGGCGGCAAACCGTCGAGCTGTTACCGGAAATCCTGATCGAGACCTTCCAGCAGATGGACACGCTGGTCCCCAAGCGCATGCGCTGGGGCGCCGGCGACGCCACCTTCGTGCGTCCGGTGCAGTGGCTGACCTGCCTGTTCGGTGCGGATGTGGTGCCGCTGGAAGCGTTCGGCCAGAGCGCCGGCCGCGTCACATATGGGCACCGCTTTCACGCACCGGCCGCCATTGAACTGGCATCTCCGGCGAACTACACCGCTTCGTTGAAGCAGGCAAAAGTCTGGGCCGACGCCGGCAGCCGCCGCGATGCGATCCGCGAGCTGGTACAAACCGAGGCTGCGCGGATCGGGGGCGTTGCCCGCATCAATGCCGATCTGCTCGACGAAGTCACGGCACTGGTGGAATGGCCCGCACCAATTACCGGACGCATGGAAGATCGCTTCATGCAGTTGCCGCCGGAAGTTATCGTCTCCACGGTCGAAACCAATCAGCGCTACTTCACGGTGTTCACCGACAACAGCTACCGCCAGCTGCTGCCGTGGTTCATCACGATCGCAAACATCGAATCAAACGATCCGTCACAAGTGATCGCCGGCAACGAGCGCGTGGTGCGGCCGCGCCTGAGTGACGCGCTGTTCTTCTGGGAGCAGGACCTGAAGCAGCCGCTGGAAGCCTACGGCGTGCGTCTGCAAACGGTGACGTTCCAGAAAGACCTTGGCAGCATCGCCGACAAGGTCGGGCGCATCCGCAAGCTGGCGGCACATCTCGCGAGCGGTCTCAATGTGTCGCCGGATCTGGCCGAGCGCGCAGCCGCGCTGTGCAAATGCGATCTGGTCACCCGTATGGTGTTCGAGTTTCCGGAACTGCAGGGCCTGATGGGCGGCTACTACGCCAGCCAGTGCGGCGAACCCGATGCGGTGGCGACGGCAATCCGCGAACACTACCTGCCAACTCAGCACGGCACGCCGATTCCTTCGACGATCGAAGGCCGTCTGGTAGCGCTGTGCGACAAGCTCGACACCCTGACCGGCATCTTCGCGATCGGCCAGAAACCCAGCGCCAGCAAGGATCCGTACGCGCTGCGTCGCGCCGCACTGGGCGCGTTGCGCATCTGTCTCGAAGCCGAATTGCCGCTGGATCTGCGCGATCTGCTGCAGACCGCACTGGAACAACACACCGCCGGCGTGCGCGACGACTCGATGTTGCGTGAGCTGCTCGACTTCGTCGGCGAGCGTCTGCGCGCGTATCTGGTCGGACAGACGTTCGACGGCGGCGCCATCAGCGCAGAGATGTTCGAATCTGTCGCCGCGATGCAGATCACGCAGCCGCTCGACTTTCTGCGGCGCCTGCGTGCAGTACACGCATTCACCCGCGAGGCAGCGGCCGGCAATCTTGCCGCAGCCAACAAGCGTATCCGCAACATCCTGCGCGCCGCGGAACTGGACACCGCCACTCCAGCGGTGGATCCGGCGCGTTTCGAACACGACGAGGAGCGCACGCTGTTCGCCGAGCTGGGACGCTTGGAGACGCTCAACGCAGCCGCCGCCGACTACCACACGCAACTGGTGAATCTGTCCTCGCTGCGCGAACCGGTCGACGCCTTCTTTGAAGCCGTCATGGTGAACGCGGACGATCCAGCCGTGCGCGGCAATCGACTGGCACTGCTGGCGCAACTCGACCGCCTGTGTCGTTCAGTCGCCGATCTGTCCTGTTTGCCCGGCTGATTCAGACGATGGCTGCAGCGGTCGACTGACACCTGTCAACGTGACGTCTTCGCATGCCGCCTAGACTGGAGGTCACAAAGGCGCATACGAGAATCACCCATGAAACTGGTCGTGTTCGAAACCGAACCGCGCGAGCGCGTGGCGTTTGAAGCGCTGGGCGCCGAATCGCTGCACTTCGAAACCGTCGCACTCAATCCGGCCAGCCTCGCTGCGGCGACCGACGCCGATGTGATCAGTGTGTTCATTCATTCGCGCATCGATCGCACAATGATTGAACAGCTGCCACAGCTGCGCCTGATCGCGACCCGATCCACCGGCACCGATCACATTGATCTCGACGCCTGCCGCGCACGCGGCATCACGGTCTGCAACGTCCCCGCCTATGGCGAGAACACGGTTGCCGAGCATGTCTTCGCACTGCTGCTGGCGATCAGTCATCGCATTGTCGAAGGCGTCGCACGTACACGTGCCGGCGGCTTTGAGTGCGAAGATCTGCAGGGCTTCGATCTCAGCGGCCGCACCCTGGGCGTGGTCGGCACCGGCCGCATCGGTCGCCATGTGATCCGCATCGCGCAGGGCTTCGGCATGCCGGTTCTGGCCTACGATCCGATGCCCGACCCGGTTTATGCCGCGGAGGCCGGGATCGAATACTGCGCGCTGGACGCTCTACTTTCCGAGGCGGACGTGGTTTCACTGCATGTCCCCGCCACCGCGCAGACCCATAACCTGATCGATGACGCCGCACTGGCGCGAATGAAGCCCGGCTCGGTCCTGATCAACACTGCACGCGGCAGCGTCGTCGACGTGCTGGCGCTGATTCGCGCGCTGCGCAGCGGTCATCTCGCTGCGGCCGGGCTCGATGTGCTGCCGGGTGAACCGGAAATTCGTGAGGAAGCGGAATTGGTCTGCGCCGCCTCACCGGCACCGCAGGCCCTGGCCGTGCTCGCCGCCGAACAGGTGCTGATGCACATGCCCAATGTGCTGGTCACGCCGCATTCGGCGTTCAACACGCGCGAGGCGGTGCAGCGCATTGTCGACACCACCGTGGAAAACATTCGCGAGTTCTTCGCCGGTCGCGTGATCAACACGGCCTGAATTCGATCGAAGCGGCATACTGTCGGCCTGCCCGCACCGTATTTCGGATCCCATGAAGATCGTCATTCTCGACCGCGACGGCGTGATCAACCAGGACTCGCCCGATTACATCAAGTCCGCCGCTGAGTGGATTCCGATCCCCGGCAGTCTCGAAGCGATTGCGCGCCTGTGCCAGGCTGGCTTCCGCGTCTTTGTGGCTTCCAATCAGTCCGGCATCGGCCAGGGCCTGTTCAACTACGACGCCTTTGCGGCCATGAACGACCGCATGCAGCAGCAACTGGCCGAGCTGGGCGGACGCATCGATGGCATCGAGTTCGCTCCGGATCACCCGGACAAGCCTGGCCACAAACGCAAGCCGTCGCCCGGCATGATCACCGACCTGACGCGTCGGCTGAACCTGAGCGCCGAGCTGATTCCCGTTGTCGGCGACTCGTGGCGCGATATCGAAGCCGCGCGTGCCGCCGGTGCCCGCCCGGTGCTGGTGCGCACGGGCAATGGCCGCAGAACCGAAGCCACGCATGCCGACGCACTACGCGACGTGGTCGTCTACGACGATCTGGCGGCATTCGCCGCAGCGCTGGTGGCGGCACAGCAAGCCTTGCCGCCGATTCCGGCCTGAGCGGATCGAGCCGGCAACTGGATTTGGCGCACTACGGGCGCAGATACAAATCCGGCACGTAGCGTTCCATCAGCGTCTGCGGACGCAACGGCGCGGTGAAACCGAACTGCGCGTAGAGCCCATGCGCATCTGCCGTGGCCAGGGTGAAGCGACGCAAGCCCTGCAATTGTGGATGCGCCATCACCGCCTGCATCAACGTCTTGGCATGGCCCTGCCCCCGCTGCTCCGGCAACACGAACACATCCACCAGATTGGCAAAGGTCGCGTAATCCGAAATCACCCGGGCAAAAGCGATCTGGCGCGCGCCCAGATAGCCGCCGAAGCACAGTGAATGCTGCAGCGAGCGCTCGACGCGCTGGCGATCGATCCCGCGAGCCCAGCCGGATTGCTCGCTCAGAAACTGATGGATCAGCGCCACATCCAGTTCGGCCGGATCGGTGCTGACGCGCAGCGTATTCATCGTCCGCAGGCCGCGTAGTCCTCGCGCCGACGCTCGATCCGAACGCCGACGGCCTTGACCTTGGCGACGGCACCCGGCTTGTTGACGCTGATCTGCAGCTGCTGGATCGGAAATTCGTCGAACAAGCGCCGCGCGATCGTTTCCACCAGCGTTTCCAGCAATGCGGGCTGCAGCTCCCGAGTGATCGCACTGACACGCTCGGCCACCGCGGCGTAATCGACGGCATCACGCACGTGATCACTGCTGGCCGCTTCACGCGTATTCACGCCCAGCGCCAGATCAAAAATCAGTGGACGCGGCAGCTGCCGTTCCCATCCGTACACACCGATGATCGCCTCAACCTCGAGACCCTGCAGAAATACCGTATCCATTACTCAATCCCTTGAAGCGCCTGCAGCTGGGGTGGTTTCAAATCCGACAACGGCCAGCGCGGCGTTGTGAACAGGCGCTGGTCGGCGCGCTGTCCCTCGCCGCGCCGCAGCCAGCCGGTGTACGCCACCATCGCGGCATTGTCGGTACAGAACGCCTGGCGAGGAAAGTACACCTCGACGTCACGGTGCCGCGCAAGCTCGCCGAGTTTTTCGCGCAGGCGCAGATTGGCGCCGACTCCCCCGGCGACCACCAGTCGCTGCGCCCCACTGGCGTCGAGCGCGCGCGTTGCCTTGATCGTCAGCGTATCGGTGACCGCTTCCTGGAAGGCCCAGGCCAGATCCGCCTTGTCCTGCTCCGATGCGTCGGGCTTCAGCGCGGTCAACACCGCAGTCTTCAGTCCGCTGAAGCTGAAATCCAGCCCCGGCCGGTCGGTCATCGGCCGTGGGAAACGGTACTGCGATGGCTGCTGGCCGCGCTGCGCCAGCCGCGCCAGCTCGGGGCCGCCTGGATACGGCAGGCCGAGCAACTTGGCCGTCTTGTCGAAGGCCTCACCGACCGCATCGTCCAGGCTCTGCCCGAGCAGGGTGTATTGCCCCAATCCACGCACTTCGACCAGCAAGGTGTGCCCACCGGAAACCAGCAGCGCGACAAACGGGAATGCGGGCGCCGGAGTTTCCAGCATCGGCGCCAGCAAGTGGGCTTCCATGTGGTGAACCGGAATCAGGGGAATGCCCAGCGCTGCCGCCAAGCCTGCGGCGACCGAGGCACCCACCATCAGCGCACCGATCAGACCGGGTCCTGCGGTGTACGCCACCCCGCCAAGATCCGACATCTTCACGCCCGCTTCGGTCATGGCAGCCCGGATCAGGCCGTTGATCCGGCGCACGTGATCGCGCGAGGCCAGTTCCGGCACCACTCCGCCATATTCGGCGTGCAGCCTGATCTGGCTGTAAAGCGTATGCGCACGCAAACCGGCCCCGCCGTCGTAGAGCGCGGCGGCAGTTTCGTCACATGAGGTTTCAATGCCCAGAATCGGGCCCGGGCACAACGCGGTATTCGGCATCCGCATAGTGTATCCGGCGCCGGTGGGCGACATTTGCGTCCCGGCAGCAGTCCGGATAGAATCGCGGCCCTTTTCGAGGCCCTTAGGGCGCCTCTTCAGTGAATATTATAGAGAGTGAGTTTGTATGCCTTCTGTACGCGTTCGTGACAACGAGCCTTTTGAAGTTGCGGTCCGCCGCTTCAAGCGCACCTGCGAGAAAGCTGGCGTCCTGACCGATCTGCGCAAGCACGAGTATTTCGAAAAGCCGAGCCAGGAACGCAAGCGCAAGCGCGCTGCTGCGGTCAAGCGCCAGGCCAAGAAGGTCCAGCGCGAATCGAATCGCCGTATCCGCCTGTTCTAATTCGGCGGTTTCGTTTGGCGGTAAGCAGACTGCGGCCCAAGGCCGCTTTTTGCATTTCTGAGAATTTCCAAAATGTCCGAACTCGCCACCCGCATTACTGAAGACGTCAAAGGTGCCATGCGCGCCGGCGACAAGGCGCGCCTCTCGGTGCTGCGCATGCTGCAAGCCGAGCTCAAGCAGCGTGAAGTGGTCGAATCCACGCAGCTGACCGACGCCGTGGTCCAGGCCGCAGTCGAAAAAATGGTCAAGCAGCGTCGCGATTCAGAAAACCAGTTCCGCAACGGCAACCGCCCCGACCTCGCCGACAAGGAAGCCTCGGAAATCGAGGTGTTGATCGGCTACCTGCCGCAGCAGCTGAGCGACGCCGAAGTGGCCGCCCTGCTCGACCAGGCGATTGCAGAGACTGGCGCCAGCGGCGGCAAAGACATGGGCAAAGTCATGGGCTGGATCAAACCCAAGGCCCAAGGCCGCACCGATATGGGCAAGCTGTCCGGCCTGATCAAGGCACGTCTGGGCTAATCCAGACCCGGACTGTTTTCCGATCGTTCAGGGCGATTTCCGCCTCAGGGGCAACCTCCTGCAGCGGCGCACTGGAAACTGCGCACTGGACACTGGACACTGCCGTTCATGGCCGGACGCATCCCCGATTCCTTCATTCATGATCTGCTCGCACGAACCGATATCGTCGAGCTGATCGGCTCGCGCGTGGAACTCAAGCGCGCGGGCAGGGAATTGCGCGGCCTGTCGCCGTTTACCAGCGAGAAGAGCCCGTCGTTCTTCGTCTCGCCGGTCAAGCAGATGTTCTTTGACTTCAGCTCCGGCAAGAACGGCAACGCCATCGGCTTTCTGATGGAATTCGATCGCCTGTCGTTCGTCGAGGCGGTCGAGGAGCTGGCACGCCGCGCCGGCGTCGAGGTTCCGCACGAAGGCGGCCACCAACCGCATGTGGTCATGGATGGCCCCCTCGACGCACTGGCCGCCGCGCAGCGCTTCTTCTCCGAACAGCTGCGCAAGCACAGCGAAGCGGTCGCCTATCTGAAGAAGCGCGGCGTCACCGGCGAGACCGCCAAACGCTTCGGCATCGGCTTTGCCCCCGAATCGTGGAACGCGCTGACAGATTTTTTGAAGGAGACCCGGCATGCGATCGACGCCGGCCTGCTGATCGAAAAGGAAGGCGGCGGGCGGCCCTATGACCGCTTTCGCAACCGCGTGATGTTTCCGATTCGCGATGGCCGCGGCCGCGTCATCGGTTTCGGCGGCCGGACACTCGGCAACGATCCGGCCAAATACCTGAATTCACCCGAAACGCCGCTTTTCCACAAAGGACGCAACCTCTACGGCCTGTACGAGGCGCGTCAGGCGACGACCAGTGCACTGCCGTATCTGATCGTGGTCGAAGGCTACATGGATGTGGTGATGCTGTCGCAGCACGGCATCACCGAGGCCGTCGCGACGCTGGGCACTGCAACGACGCGCGAGCATCTGCAGCTGCTGTTCAAGCAGACCAGCAAGGTGGTGTTCTGCTTCGACGGCGACCGCGCCGGCCGTGCAGCGGCCTGGCGCGCACTGGATCAGGTCCTGCCCGAGCTGTTTGAAGGCCGCGAGTGCGTGTTCATGTTCCTGCCGGATGGCCATGACCCCGACACGCTGGTGCAGGAAATCGGCGCCGACGCCTTTCGCGCACGCATCGAGCAGGCCTCACCGCTATCCGAGTTTCTGCTCGGCGAGCTATCACGCCAGGTCAATCTGGGCAGCCTCGAAGGCCGCGCACGCCTGGTGGCACTGTGCAAGCCCTATCTGGAAAAACTGCGGGAAGGCACCTTGCGCACGCTGATGAGCGACCAGCTGGCGCGGCTGGCCCGACTGGAACGCGCCGATATTGAAGCCAGCCTGGCCGGGCGCACTCCGCAAGCCGAACCCGCCGTCGCGAAACCCGCGAGCACACAGAAAGTGTCACGACTGGTTCGCCGCAGCCTTGAAATTCTGCTGCACCGCCCTGATCTTGCGGAACAGGTCGGCGATGTTCACCTGCTGGAGCAGTCTGAAGTCGCCGGTGTTTCCCTGTTGGTCGAGACCATCGATTATCTGCACAGCCATCCGGACGCCACGGCTGCCACTCTGATCCAGCAACTGGGCGGCGCCAAGGGCGCCTATCTGCAGAAGCTGCTGATGAGCGATACCGAGCACCCCGACTACGGCATGCCGTTGTCGGAACGGGTTGGCGATGAGGGTCTCGTCCAGGAGTTTGGCAGTCTGGCGCTGCAGCTGCGTGAACGCGGCATTGATCAACGAATCAATTACTTTATGAACCACGCGCAGGACCTTAGCGAAACCGAGATCCGCGAGTGGAAAATGCTGGTCCAATCGCGCAAGCGCATTGACCGTGATGTATAATGCGCAGTTCTGCGACCCATTCCCGGGTTCATCTGATTGAGTCACCGCCACATGAGCAAAACTGAGAAAGCAGACCCGGTCTCCGCCTTGGAAAGGCAGGCCCAGAAGCAATCCCAGATCAAGGTCCTAATCGCACTCGGCAAGGAAAAGGCCTACCTGACCTACGCCGAAGTTGCTGACCATCTGCCCGAGATTGTCGATACCGAGCAGATCGAAGACATCATCAGCATGATCCAGGCGATGGGCATCCCGGTTCACGAGGAAGCCCCCGAGGAAGATCAGCAGCTGTTCTCCGAACCCGCGGCCGTTGCGACCAACGAGGAAGAGGAAGAGGCCGCTGAGGAAGCCGCTGCCGCGATTGCCGCACTGGACGATCAGTTTGGCCGCACCACCGACCCCGTGCGCATGTACATGCGCGAGATGGGCTCGGTTGAACTGCTCGACCGCGAAGGCGAAATCCGCATCGCCAAGCGCATCGAGGAAGGCCTCAACGAGGCCATGTTCGCGATGGCGCAGTACCCCGAAACGGTCGCGATCCTGCTCGAGTCTTTCGAGATGTACAAGCAGGGCAACAAGCGCTTGGCCGATATCGTGTCGGGATTCTTCGATCCGAACGCCGAAGATGTGATTCCGCCGCCGGCACCGCCTGCGTCCGCCGCCGCTGACGATGACAGCGATGACGAGGATGAAGACGGAGACGAGGAAGAAGAAGCGCAGGACACCGGCCCCGATCCGGTCCTGACGGCCGAGAAGTTCGCCGACCTGCAGAAACTCTACGACAAAGCCTGGGACGCCCTGTTGAAGATGGGCAGCGGCCATCCGAAAACCCAGGAGAAGCGCGAGGCTGTGGCCGAACACATCATGGGCTTCAAGCTGTCGCCCAAGATCGTTGATGAGGTCGCACAGAACCTGCGCCGCAAGATCGACACGGTGCGTCGCACCGAGCGCATGATCATGCGCATCTGCGTATCCGATGCCGGCATGGGTCGTGACGAGTTCCTCAAGCTGTATCGCGAGGGCGGTGGCGCCACCAGCGACGAGTGGATCAACAAGGCGATCCGCGCCAAGCGCAAGTATTCCTCCGAGCTGAATGCACGCAAGGACGAAATCGTTGCGCTGCAGGAAACCCTGAAGAAGATGGAAGGCGACAATCTGTTGTCGCTGGACGAGATCAAGGACATCAACCGGCGCATGAACGTCGGCGAGGCCAAGGCCCGCCGCGCCAAGAAGGAAATGGTCGAGGCCAACCTGCGTCTGGTGATCTCGATTGCCAAGAAGTACACGAACCGCGGCCTGCAGTTCCTTGACCTGATCCAGGAAGGCAACATCGGCCTGATGAAGGCGGTCGACAAGTTCGAGTACCGCCGCGGCTACAAGTTCTCGACCTATGCGACGTGGTGGATCCGCCAGGCCATCACCCGCTCGATCGCCGATCAGGCACGCACCATCCGTATCCCGGTGCACATGATCGAGACGATCAACAAGCTCAACCGTATCAGTCGGCAGATGCTGCAGGAAATGGGTCGCGAGCCGACTCCGGAAGAGCTGGCGACGAAGATGGAGATGCCCGAGGACAAGATCCGCAAGGTGCTCAAGATCGCCAAGGAACCGATCTCGATGGAAACCCCGATCGGCGACGACGAGGATTCGCATCTGGGCGACTTCATCGAAGACACCGCGGCGGTGTCTCCGGTCGAGTCAGCAACTTCGCAGTCACTGGCCGAGGCCACGCACCAGATTCTCGCCAGCCTGACCCCGCGGGAGGCCAAGGTGCTGCGGATGCGCTTCGGCATCGACATGACCACGGATCACACGCTGGAAGAAGTCGGCAAGCAGTTCGACGTGACCCGCGAGCGCATCCGTCAGATCGAGGCCAAAGCGCTGCGCAAGCTGCGCCATCCGAGCCGTGCCAACTATCTGCGCAGCTTCCTCGACGAATAGCCTGCGCACTGCAACAAAGAGCCCCGCTCGAAGCGGGGCTTTTTGTTGGGGGGCGTCGCGACAGCGACAACGCCCCGTACGCCTTTATCAGGATCAGAACGCGATGCGCACACCGGTGCGGATGTCGCCGAGCTTCTGATCGATATCGCGGTCACCGGTCAGGCTCGAATAACGATAGTCCACGAAAATGCCCGAACCACCGCTGACAGTCAGCAGGGCGCCGACCATGTATTCCATGCCGTCGCCGAAATCGCCGATGTCGATATAGCCAATTTCGGCATAAACGCCCAGCGCCTCGCTGAGCGCCCCGGCGGCACCGACATGGATGCCGTAGCCTGAGTCGTCGCGATCCGCGTTCAGAATCGTCGGCGAGCTTTCAAATTTGAAATCGACATATTCGCCGCGCACATAGAACGGGTTGTTCGCGCCCAGATCGAATCCGAGGCCGGCGCGGATTGCCGTCAGCTCGCCGTCAATCGACGTACCTTCCAGGCTGCTGTAGTCATTGGCCTGGTATTCGGCGGTGATGAAGCCGAGATCCGAGAACTGCATCTGCGCGCGACCACCGAAACCGTCGCCGCTGTCGTAAGCGTTGCCATCGACTTCCAGATCAGCAACGGCAACGTAGTAGGCATCAACAGCAACACCACCGGCGCTCGCCAAGGCAGGCGTTAACGCGAGTATCGACGCTCCAACCAGGGATTTTATTGTGCGCATCCTTCATCTCCTTGAACAATGCTGTCGCCCGGACAGGGCCAGGCAACTTTGGGGGGAATCACGAGTCGGCAGGCGTCGCGCTAACTCACCGGACGCTGCAGTGCCGACGGAATTTTCAGGCGACGATCAGAACCGGAATCGCAAGCCGGTGCGAATATCGGCAACGATGACATCCTGGTCAGCATCGTTGTTCAGGCGCGTTTCCTGATATTCGGCAAACACACTGAAATTGGCGTCCAGGTTGAGCGCGGCGCCAGCGACATACTCAAAACCGTTGCCTGCGTCGCCCACATCGAGATACCCGACACGAGCCTCGACGCTGAAGTACTTGAACAGGTCGAACTTGCCGCCCAGATGCACACCGAAGCCGTTGTCGTCACCGTTGCTGTTGACGAGGCCCAGTTCGTAGCGGACGTACTCAGCCAGCACATAGACCGGCAGGGTGCCGATGCTGTAACCCAGACCCGCGCGCAACTGGTCAAGATCCGGATCACCAACGCCCTGGTAGGTCGACGACTGATACTGCCCGGCGGCAAATACATGCTCGCCAAAGCTGTTCAACAGACGCACACCGAATGCGTCGCCTTCCTCGGACTCGATCGTGCCGAGAGGCCCATCAATCTCAAGACCCGAATCTGGTACCGCATAGATGTCGAACGCGTCGAACGCGCCTGCCTGCGCCACCAACGGCGATGTCAGCAGCAGGCTCACAAGCGCAAAGCGCAACGAATTCATATCTGATGTCCTCCGGGATTCTTCTGGTTAACCTCGGCCCGGACTCCCCCAGACCTAGGCGAAGTATAGCGAGGTCAGAGCCGTACCGAGACCTCAAAGCGCTCTGGGTAACGTAAGGCAACATCCAGTCCGTGCGTCGAGCTCAATACAAAAAAGGCGCGGTCATTGACCGCGCCCGAAAAACTGACGCCACAACCGGCGATTACTTTGCCGCAGCGTCTCCGACGCTCGGCGTATACAGCGGGCCGTCCTGCAGCGAGAAGTAATCGGCCAAGGCCTTGATCTCGTCGTCAGACAGCATCGCCGCCTGCGCGCCCATCACCGCATTCTTGCGCGTGCCCGCCTTGTATTCATGCAGGGCCTGCGCGAGGTAGTCGCCGTACTGGCCCGCCAGGACCGGGTAGGTCGGCGCAATCGGCTTGGCACCCGCTTCACCGTGACATGCCGTGCAGAGTGCTGCCTTTTCCGGCACCACGGCTTCGGCCGCAAAACTCGTCACAGGCGCCAAGACGAGCAGGGTCGTAATGATCGTACGCTTCATGATGACCTCAACGCGCCGGAGCAGTGGACAGGAACGCCGAGATATCGGCGATATCGGCATCCGACATGCTCGCTGCCTGCGCATGCATGGTGCCGTGTGCACGCTCACCCGAGCGATATGCCTTGAGTGCCGCTTCCAGATAGCCGGTGGGCTGACCGCCGACTTTCGGCACGCGGTAGGTCGGATACGCGTTGTTGTACTTCGGAATGCCGTGGCAACCCATGCAGGTATTGGCCTTGACGCGACCCGCCTCCGCATCGCCCTGAGCGAATGCAGCAGGCGCAGTCAACGCGGCGGCAAGGGCGACGATGCCCCAACGCGCATACTTCATAAATGGACTCCCCTCGGATTTAACGCTTGATCAGGGGCGTTATGTTCAAGGAAACGGCCGCTTGGGTCAACGCAGCCGATAATCAACTCCGAACTCTACCCCGCGCGGTGGAGCGAAACACTGGCGAACTGCTACTCTCGCGCCATCCGATAGTCCGGCCGCGTCACCTTCGCGCGTGGTCGCGCGCCCTTCCCTATCCCGCCAGCCCTATGCTCCAAGCCTGCCCGCCCCGAACCGCCGAATTGAAGCGGTGAGCACCATCCTTCAGCACGCCCCGCCCCCGGAGAGCCAGGAGTTCGCCGCGGTCGACCTGGGCTCGAACAGTTTTCACATGCTGGTGGCACGCGTCGAAAACGGCGCTGTCCAGGTGATCGATCGGCTGCGCGAACCGGTACGGCTAGCCGCGGGGCTGGACGCCGACAAGCGACTGCAACCCGAAGCCGCAGCGCGGGCATTGGCGTGCCTGCAGCGATTCGGTCAACGCCTGCGCGGCATTCCCGCCCACCAGGTCCGAGCGGTCGGCACCAACACCATGCGCAAGGTCCGCCGCAGCGGTGATTTCCACGCGGCTGCCGAAGCCGCGCTGGGCCACAACATCGAAGTCATTTCCGGCCTTGAAGAGGCGCGCCTGGTCTATGGCGGCGTCACCCACGGCATGGGCGATCAGCTGCCACGCCGACTGGTGGTCGATATCGGCGGCGGCAGTACCGAATTGATCATCGGGAGACGTGCGACGCCACGCGTGATGGAATCGGTCTCGCTTGGTTGCGTCGTGCATACCCAGCGCTTCTTCGACGACGGCGAGATCACGCCGGCGCGCTTCAAGCGCGCGCGTCTGGCCGCGCGGGTGGAACTGGAATTCCTCGAACGCCGCTACCGCAAGGCCGGCTGGGATGTGGCGATGGGTTCGTCCGGAACCATTCGCGGCATCTGGCGCGTGATGCTGGCGCAGCGCTGGACCGATCAGCACATCACACGCGCCGGCCTTGAGAAAGTCATCGAACTGGCACTGAGCCGCGATCACGTCGATCGCATTGATTTTGCCGGTCTGCGCGAGGATCGCCGCCCCGTCTTCATTGGCGGCCTTGCGGTACTGGCCGGCATCTTCGATTCTCTCGGCCTGAATGAACTGCGCACCTCCGATCGAGCCCTGCGCGAAGGCCTGATCTACGATCTGCTGGGACGTCTGTCCAATCACGACGTACGCGATGAGGCGGTCGAAGCCATGGCCCACCGCTACGGTGTCGACGCCGGACACGCCGACGACCTCACGCGAACCGCGCTGAAGCTGCTGGAGCAGGCGGCCAAACCCTGGAATCTGGACCTGGCCAATTCAAAGCGGTTACTGCGCTGGGCGGTCAAGCTGCATGAAGTGGGCCTGGTCATCACGCACAACGGTTACCACAAGCACAGCGGCTATATCGTGCGTAACAGCGACCTGCAGGGCTTTTCGCAGACCGACCAGAAACTGCTGGCAGCGTTGGTCCGCTTGCATCGTGGTCGCTTTGCGCTGGATGCATTCGACGACGTGCCGACGATCTGGGTCGAGCCGATCAAACGGCTGGCGATGATTCTGCGGCTAGCGTATCTGCTGCACCGCTCACGCACGCCCAAGGCGAGGCCGCCGGTGCGTTTGAGTGCCAACCGCCGCGGTTACGACGTCGCGTTCACGCAGAAGCGTTGGCTCGAGCGCCATCCACTGACCCGAGCCGACCTTGAGCGCGAGGCGGAAAACCTGGCACCTGCGCAGATCCGCCTGAAGCTGGTCGACTGAACGGCAATCCGCCTCGAAGGCCGGCTCAGCTTTCGTCCATCATGCGCCACTGAATCGGCTTGCCGCCGTCCGAATCCGGGCGTCGGTACGAGCCATCCGCCTGCAACACCCAGCTTTGCGCGGTGTCCTGCAGATAGGCTTCCAGATGTCCGACCACGCGGTCACGCAGCTTCTTGTCGAGAATCGGGAACGCGACTTCGACGCGGCGGAACAGATTGCGTTCCATCCAGTCGGCGCTCGACAGATACAGCTCGGCATCGCCATCGTTTTCGAAATAGTACGCACGGTGATGTTCAAGAAAGCGTCCGACGATTGAGCGCACGTGGATGTTGTCGGATAGACCGGGCACGCCGGGCCGCACGCTGCACATGCCACGCACGATCAGATCGATCTTCACCCCGGCCTGAGAAGCGCGGTACAACGCCTGGATGATCTCCGGCTCGACCAGTGAATTCATCTTGGCGACGATACGTGCCGGCTTGCCGGCCTTGGCATTGACCGTCTCGCGTTCGATCTTGGCATGCACCTGCTTGGCCAATGTGAACGGCGACTGCAGCAGGCGATGCAGCTTGATCACCTTACCCAGGCTGGTCAGCTGCAGGAAAACCGCATGCACGTCCTTGCAGATCTGCGGATCCGAGGTAAACAGGCCGTAATCGGTATAGATACGTGCAGTGCGCGGGTGGTAGTTGCCGGTGCCCAGATGCGCGTAATGGCGTAATGCCGCTCCACCCGACGCCGACTCCTCACGCCGCACCACCAGGCACATCTTGGCGTGGGTCTTGTACCCGACCACGCCATAGACCACGTGTGCGCCAACCTCCTGCAGCTGTTCGGCCAGATCGATGTTGGCCTCTTCGTCGAAGCGTGCACGCAGCTCGACAACGACCGTCACTTCCTTGCCGTTGCGCGCCGCCTCGATCAGGGCCTCGACCACCGCCGATTTGTCTCCAGTTCGATACAGGGTCTGCTTGATCGCCAGCACTCTCGGATCGCGCGCCGCGTGACGCAGGAAATCGACCACCGGCATGAACGAATCGTAGGGATGCTGCAACAGTTGGTCGCGTTCGCGGATCGCAGCAAACACGTCCGGCCCCGCCAGCCCCTTCGGCACGCGCGGTGTGAACGGCGCGTACTTCAGCTCCTGCCGGTCGATCAGGTCGGGAATTGTCATCAGACGATGCAGATTGACCGGACCATTGACCTGGTAGACGTCGGCCGGGGTGAGCTGGGCGACGTCCATGAGGTACTGCCACATCTGCTCCGGGCAGTTGTGCGCGACTTCGAGCCGCACGATGTCACCCCACTGGCGCTGCGACAACTCGCCTTCGAGCGCCTCCATCAGATCCTTGACCTCCTCCTCGTCGACCAGCAGATCGGAGTTCCGCGTCAACCGGAACTGATAGCAGCCCGTGGCTTCCATGCCGGGGAACAGGTCATCGACATAGGCGTGGATCACCGATGACAGAAACACGAAATCATGCGGCCCGGAGCCGTCCAGGCTCTGCGGCAACTGGATCACACGCGGCAGTGCGCGCGGTGCCTGCACGATGGCGAAGCCGGTATTGCGGCCGAAGGCGTCCTTGCCCGACAGCTGCACGATGAAGTTCAGCGACTTGTTCAGGATGCGGGGAAACGGGTGGGCCGGATCCAGACCGAGCGGTGACAGCACCGGCATCAACTCATTCTGGAAGTAGCTCTTGAGCCAGGCATCCTGATCCTGTGACCACTCGGAGCGGCGCAGGAAGCGGATCTGCGCCTGATCCAGTGCCGGGATCACGATCTCGTTGAACACGCGGTACTGCTCGTCGACCAGCTCATGCGCGCGCTTGCTGATCGCCGCCAGCGTTTCGCCCGGCGTCATGCCATCGGCACCGCGCTGTGCCGGGTTGAGCTCGGCCATCTGCTGCAGGCCGGCCACGCGCACTTCGAAGAACTCGTCGAGATTCGAGCTCGAGATGCACAGGAACTTCAGACGCTCCAGCAGCGGAATCGCCTCGTCCTTGGCCTGTTCCATGACGCGCCGGTTGAACTCCAGCAGCGACAGCTCACGATTCAGAAACAGGTCGTTGGCCGAGAGTTCCAGCTCCGGGGGCTTGTTACTCATAAATTGTCAGGACGATTGAGGTCGTCCTGACAGCATATGTCAGGCCGTTGTCGCTTGCGTTACAGCCTCGCCAACGGTGGGCACCGGCTCGACCGGCGGCGCGGCGCGCTGCTGGCGCAGCACCCGCGTCTGCGGCGGCGCACCGGTGATCAGGCGATCCCCTTCCTTGCGCGTGAAGTACTTCCAGCTCCACTGCAGAAACACCCGCACGCGTTGCTCTGCGTCGATCAGCGACATCACATGGATGAATGCCCAGACCAACCAGGCGAACGTCCCGCTGGTGCGGAAAATCCGCAGATCGCCGACCGCCTTGTTCATGCCGATGACCGCCATGCTGCCGTAATCGCGATAGCGGAATGGCTTGGGGGCCGGCTTGCCGGCAAGGCGACGACGGATCACGTTGGCAACATAGCGGCCCTGCTGGATCGCCGCCTGCGCCAGCCCCGGCACATCGCGCCCCTTGGCATCGGTCAGCCGTGCCAGATCGCCGATCACAAAGATTTCCGGATGCCCCGGCAGCGAACAGTCGCCGTTGACGGCAACGCGACCGCCGCGATCCAGCAGCACGCCGACGCGCTCGGCCAGGATCTCGCCGAAATATGAGGCCCGAACGCCGGCTGCCCACAGCACCGTATGCGTCTCGACCGTCTGCACCTCGTTGCCGCAACGCATACGGACATATTCCGGTCCGATGTCCTCAACCAGGGTCTGCGTCAGCACCGTCACCCCCAGTTCTTCGAGATGACGCCGCGCGGCCTTGCGCAAAGAATCGGCGTAGACCGGCAACACTTCCGGCGCGCCTTCGACCAGCAGGATGCGTGCACTACGAGGATCGATATTGCGGAAATCGTCAACCATCGTCTTGTGCGCCAGCTCGCCGATCGCTCCAGCCAGTTCGACGCCGGTGGGGCCCGCACCGACGATGACGAAGGTCAGCAGGCGCGCACGTTCCTCAGGATCTTTGGTCGCCTCTGCCAGCTCGAAGGCCTGGAACAGACGACGGCGAATCTCCAGTGCATGCTCGACAGTCTTCAGCCCGGGCGCGTACTGGCGCCAGCTGTCGCGTCCGAAATAATGATGCTTGACGCCGGTCGAGACGATCAGGGTGTCGTAGTGCACGCTGCCATGCTCGTGCCGCAGCAGGCGCTGCTCCGGATCGAGTTCATAGGCCGTCGATGCCAGACATTCGACGTTGCGGTACTTGCGCAGCACCACGCGATGCGGAATCGCGATATCGCCCGGCGGGATTGCTCCGGTCGCCACCTGGTACAGCAGCGGCTGGAACAGCTGGAAGTTGCGCTTGTCCAGCAAGGTCACGCGACAGCCGCTGCGACGCAGCGCCTGCGCTGCGTGAAGACCGCCGAAGCCGCCCCCAACGATCACGACATGATGTTGATTTTCCACAGATATCCCGGAAATTCCTGAAAAAATGCTGCACTGCAGCGTAAAAGCCTAGCGGCTGGCTCAGCACAGCACAATCACAGGGGGCTGTTAGGCAGGCTGGAAACAGACCGCATATCCAGCGCCACGCGCGCCTGAACCCGGCGCGTCATGCCCGCGCGACACATTGATCGGAAGGCGCGGTTCGCGAAGCGTCTGCGGCGACACTGCGCGCCACCGTCAGCGAACCCGCCAGCGACTCAGATCTCCAGCGCCTCGCGGGCGTAGCGCCGGCGCAGCCAGCGCTCCTGCAGCACATAGCGCGCGACCTGGGCGATGTCGTGAATGTAGCCGGCATTGACCGCGCCGCCGATGACCGCGCCGATCACGGGCACCGCGCCCTTGGCCTTGCGCGTCCCCACATGCGTCCCGATCCGCGCCGCCAGCGCCTGCATGCTGAACTGCGCGGCATCCTTGGCCATTTCGCGCTCGGCGACGCGCTCCACGCCGTCGCGCCACGCCGCGTCCAGCAAGGCATGATTGCCGCGCAGCGCCGCGAATGCCGCCTGCTTCTCCTCCATGCTGTTGGCCGACGCCAGTGCGAACACGCCGATCGACAGCGCGCGATCATCACTCTCGCACCAGTCTTCGCCGTAGCAATAGGCGCTGCGATGGATCGTGCGCAATGCGAGGGTCAGCAGGCTCGGCACGTCGGCCACCATGCCGACGGCACCGCCGACACCCAGCGCGGCACCGCCTGCACCGGCCATCAGCATCGCGCGCCGCTCGATCCGTCGCGCCAGCTGATCGCACTGCTCCAGCGAGCGCTGCGCCAGCTGCTCCAGGGTCTCGGCCCCGGCCGCGCGCAGCACGTCGCGACGGCCGGACACGCGCCCGGCCAGGCGATCCAGGGTGCGCAGCGACGCACGCAGCGCTTCAACCGGCACCAGACGTTGCGCGGCGAACGCGGCAACGCGACTCGGCCGCGACATCACCCGCGTACCCCAATCCGGGGGAGCGGCATGCCAGCTGCGGATTTCGGCCAGACGCTGCTGCTCGTACGGGGTCAGGTGGGCCAAGGGCACTACCACCGCTGACGCGGCTTGAACGGGAAGCTGACTCATCACGAAATATTATTGTGTAAGAGACTCCGGCCTCCAGTGTAGTCCGCCGGAGCGTCGACCAGCGGCGCCCCGGAGCCCTCGGCCGCTCCGGGCAGAAATACGGCCTCCCGCACTACACTAGCGCGATGTGTCTGATTGCCCTGGCGCTCGATGCGCACCCCCGTTATTCCCTGGTCGTCGCCGCCAACCGCGACGAATTCCATCAGCGCCCGGCGGCGCCCGCCAGCTACTGGGACGACGCCCCGAAGATCTTCGGCGGGCGTGACCTGCAGCAGCACGGCAGCTGGTTCGCTCTGACCACGGACGGACGCTGGTCGGCCGTGACCAATGTGCGACGCATGGTCCCCCCGGACCCCCGAGCACCGTCACGCGGGGCGCTGGTCGCCGAGTTTCTGCGCAGCGACGAATCGCCCGCCGCCTATGCGGAGCGTCTGGCGCCTGACGCCCCACGCTACGCCGGATTCAATCTGCTGCTGGGCGATCATCGCTCGGTGCACTACGCCAGCAATCAGCACGATCACTATCGCAGCGAGGCGCTCAACGCCGGCGTGCATGCGGTCAGCAACGCCAGCCTCGACACACCGTGGCCCAAGCTGGTACGCCTGCGCGACCAGCTGGCGCAGTGGTGCACGCACGGTGACGACGATCTGGAGCCGCTGTTCGCGTCCCTGCAGGACCGGCGTCAGCCCGCCGACGCCGAGCTGCCGGATACCGGCGTCGGCCTGGAAATGGAGCGCCTGCTGTCGTCGCCGTTCATCGTCAGCGAACGTTACGGCACCCGCGCCTGCACCGTGCTGGCGGTAACGCGCGACGGTCAGGTGCGATTTCATGAACGCCGCTACGGTCCGCTGGCTGCGCCGCAGGGTGAAACCGTAGAACGCCTGCAGCTCAAGGTCTGAAGCGTGGACGCCGCCGCGCTGGACGACGCAGTACGACGGCATTTTGCGATCGCTGCCGCTCACCCCGACGGCTTGAGCCTGGGCATTCTGGACTCGCCGCTGGGTCCACTACTGGCGGCTACCGATCATGCGGCCGTAGTGTTGCTGGAGTTTGCCGAACCGGCGCGACTGGATCGTCAGCTGCAGCGCCTGCGCCTGCATTTCCCGATGGCAGCCTCGCTCCGGGATTCACCTCTGTTGGGCCAGCTGAAACGCGAGCTGCAGCAGTATTTCGACGGCACGCGAACCCGCTTCGATGTCCCCCTGAGCTTTCCGGGCACGCCGTTCCAGCGTCGCGTCTGGCAACAATTGCTGACGATTCCATACGGCGAGACTCGCGCCTACGAAGATCTCGCCGCAGAACTGGGCGCGGTCAGCGCCGCACGTGCAGTCGGTACCGCCAACGGCAGCAACCGCTTGGCGATCCTGATCCCCTGCCATCGCGTGGTGAACAAGAACGGCAGCCTTGGCGGTTATGGCGGCGGACTCTGGCGCAAACAGCATCTGCTGACGCTGGAATCGGCGCAGCGAAGTCTGCTCTGAATCCAGCGCGACTCAGCGCAGACGCAAACCGCCGTCGACCGGCAGAATTGCACCGGTGATGTAGGCTGCGTCCGCAGACAGCAGAAAGCGCACTGCGCGCGCGATTTCATCGCCACCGCCCAGACGCGCCAATGGAATGCGCGCCAGTTCGGCCCGCTGCTCCGCGTCGCTGATCACACCGTTGCTGGCCCAGATCATGTGCCCCGGCGCGATCGCGTTGACACGAAAACGCGGCGCCAGCTCCAGCGCCAGGGTTTCGGTGAGCGACCACAACCCCGCCTTCGCGGCGAAATACGGCGCATAGCCGGACTGCGGGTGCGGCACCTGCGTATCGACAATGTTGACGATGGCCCCGCCGTCGCCCATGTGCGGCACGCAGGCCTGCGTCAGCAGCAACGGCGCGCGCAGATTGCTAGAGACCAGATCGTCGATCTGTAGTGCGTTGATCTGACCCACGGGCGTCGGGTAGTAGCTCGACGCGTTGTTGACCAGCGCGTCCAAGCGCGACCACTGCCCGGCCGCGCGCTGCGCCAGCGAGTCGATCGCGGCAGCATCGCTGAGATCAGCCGGCAGCGCCACCGCCGAATCGGCGCGCTGCGCACACAGCTCCGCAGTCAGCGCCGTCGCGGCATCCATCGAGCGATGCGCGTGGATGACCACGTTCCAGCCCGCCGCGTGCAGACAACGCGCTGTCGCCGCGCCGATGCGCCGTGCGGCGCCGGTGATCAAGACAACGGGAGGCAGAGTCACGGCACGTCCTTTATCCTTGCGCGTCATTTTTCGATCTGGATTCCCGCGTGGACAGCCTGCTGCAAGCGATCGTACTCGGCATCATCGAAGGCCTGACCGAATTCCTGCCGATCTCCAGTACGGGACATCTGCTGATTGCACAGGCGTGGCTCGAACGTCGCTCCGATCTGTTCAACATCGTGATCCAGGTCGGCGCCATTCTGGCGGTCACGCTGGTCTACCGCCAGCGCATCATGCGTCTGCTGTTCGACTGGACGCACGACGCCGCCACCCGCGATGAGCTGATCAAGACCACATTCGCGTTCTTCATCACCGGCGTCCTCGGCCTGGCCGCAAAGAAGGCCGGCGTCGAACTGCCGGAAACCGTGATCCCGGTGGCGCTGGCACTGATCATCGGCGGTTTGGTGATCTTTGCGGTCGAGCATTGGGCCAAAAGCGAGCCCCTCAACGATCACCTGAGCTGGCGCGTCGCCATCGCGGTCGGCGTCGCCCAGGTCATCGCCGGCGTGTTCCCCGGCACCTCCCGCTCCGGCGCGGCAATCTTCGCGGCGCTGCTGTTCGGCATGACGCACCGCGCGCGCGCCGCCGAGTTCGCGTTCATTGTCGGTATTCCCACGATGTTCGCCGCCAGTGCCTACGAGCTGTACAAGACCGCCGGCGATGCCAGCGCCTGGGCTCACGAATCGTGGACCGAGCTGGGCATCGCCTTCGCGGTCTCGGCGATCGTCGGCTTCGCCTCGGTCAAATGGCTGCTGCGCTTCATCTCGACGCACAACTTCAACGCCTTCGCCTGGTACCGGATCGCACTCGGTGCGGTACTGCTGTGGATGTTCGTGTAACGGTCGATCCGCATCATCTGACGAATCAGTCCGCTGCCACTGGTCCACGCCCGCCACCGGGGCGCTGCGTGAACCAGACCACCGCAAGCCAGGTCGCTGGGCGCGGCCACCCGATTTGCTCAGACAGTGTTTGCTCATGCATACACTTTCCCGGCAGAGATCAGCCTTCGGGGTCTCCGGTCGAGCACCGGGAGAGGCCGCGCTTCAGTGCGGCGACTCGCGCCTCGCGCAGCCGCCGCCCGATCTCAGCACCCTGCACACCCTCATGCATCACGTCAGCGGCCTGGATCGCGATCGCAATTTCGCGCGCGGCGCGCAGATGATCGGTTTGCGGATACGCGCTGCTTTCATGCCCAAGGCGGCCGCGCGCATCCGCCTCACAGGCCTGTAGCGCCTGCTCGAAGCGCTCGGGACGGCGCAACCCGCCGAGCCGTTCGATCAGGTCATGCAGGGTGGTCGGCCGCAGCTCGAATGCGCGGTGCACGTTCAAGTGCTCACGCGTCACGTCGATCGCCAGATCCCTGCAGTCGTTCGGCACTCGCAGCCGCTCGCACACCGCTCGCACCGGCGCCACACCGCGCTGCTCGTGCTGCCGGTGCTGCGGCCATTCGTCCGGCGGCGTCCGCGCCTTGCCCAGGTCGTGGACCAGCGCGGCGAAGCGCACCGGCAGCGCCGCGCCGGCACGAGCCGCCGCATCGACGCACATCAGCGTGTGTATCCCGGTGTCGATTTCTGGATGGTAGTCGGCGCGTTGTGGCACGCCGAACAGCGCATCGACCTCGGGCAGGATGCGCGCCAGCGCGCCGCAATCGCGCAGCGTCTGGAAGAACACACTGGGCCGCGCATGCATCAGTGCCCGGCTCATTTCCTTCCACACGCGTTCCGGCACCAGGTGATCGACTTCGCCGTCATCGACCATCTGTCGCATCAGGGCCAGGGTCTCATCGGCCACACGAAACCCCAGAGTGGCAAATCGCGCGTGGAACCGCGCCACCCGCAGCACGCGCAGGGGATCCTCGGCGAACGCCGGCGACACATGTCGCAGCAGCCGCGCCCGCAGATCAGCCTGGCCGCCATAAGGATCGATCAGGCGTCCCTCGTCGTCCTGTGCTATTGCATTGACCGTGAGATCGCGCCGGCGCAGATCATCTTCCAGCGTGACCTCGGGGCCGGTATGGAAGGTGAACCCGCGATAACCATGTCCGGACTTGCGCTCGGTCCGTGCCAGTGCGTGTTCTTCGCCGGTTTTCACGTCAAGAAACACCGGAAAATCCTTGCCGACCGGGCGATAGCCGGCCGCAAGCATCTGTTCCGGTGTCACGCCGACCACAACCCAGTCGCGATCGCCAAGTGCGAGACCCAGCAGGCGATCACGTACCGCCCCTCCGACCAGATAGCGTTTCATTACAGGCGGATCACTTCGCATCCGACGGCTGACGCACCGGCTGCAGAAATTCAGCCGGGTTCTGCCCCTGCTCCTGCGTGTTCCAGGTATGCGCGGCGATATGCCACAGCACTTTCTTCACGTAGCCCCGAGTCTGATCGTAAGGCACGTTCTCGATCCAGAAATCGGCCTCCAGAGGTTTCTGCGGCAACCAGCGGGCGACCGCATTCGGCCCAGCGTTGTAGGCCGCAACCGCGGGCGCGAACTGGCCGTCAAACCGCTCGCGCATCTGATTCAAATAGCTCGCACCCAACGGAATGTTCACTTCCGGCGTCAGCAGATCGGCGACCTGCGGCCTGGGCTCACCGCGCTTGCGCGCGACATCACGCGCGGTCGGCAACAGCAGCTGCAGCAGGCCGTAGGCATTGGATGGCGAAACCGCGCGCGGATTGAACAGGCTCTCCTGCCGCATCAGCGCATAGACCCATTCCGACGGCAGACCGATCTCGCTCGCAGTGTTTCGAATCTGTTTCGCAAACGGATCGGGATAGCTGATCTCGAATACATCCAGCGAATCGATGGCGTTGAGCATTGTCACCGCCTGCAGGTGCCAGCCCCAGTGCGACGCCAACCGCGCGGCCTGCAACTGCTGCTCCGGATTCAGATCGGCCGTTGCGACGCGCCATTCGGCGCCGGCCCAACGCGGTTGCTCGGCCAGATACAACTCGTGCGCACGCTCGATGCCCGGTCGCTCGAGCAGACGGCTCTGTTCGATCAGATCCTCGATGAACGGACGCGGTGTGGGCTTGTAGGTCTGTCCCAGGCGCCATGCCGCCAGAATGCTGTAGTAGCCATTGCGCTGCGCCAGCGCTGCCAGCAGCGGTTCAGCCTGCTGCCGGCTGCCCAGCAACTCCAGCGTGCGTGCGCGCCAGTACTGCCATTCCGAGGTGTCGCGCATTGGCGCAGGCATCGCCTCCAGCCACGCCGCGGCACTGGTGAAATCGCGATTCCACAACGCGGCACGCACGCGCCACTCCAGCACCTGGTCATCAACCTCGGCCGGGGGCAGCTGCTTGAACCACGCGACCGCATCATCACGACGATCCCAGGCCAGACCCAGGGCAACCCAGCGGCGCAGTGAAGAGAGCTGCGCGGCATCAAAACGACCGGCTTTGGCCAGCGTGGCATAGACGCGTTTGGCTTGGTCAGGATCGCGCGGCGCCAGCCTGGAGAAGCCCGCCAGCAGGGCATCCCACTCCACCCCGGCGCCTCCCTTGGCGGCAACTGCATCCAGCTCGCGCGCTGGATTGCGCAGCAACGCCGCCCAGCGCCGGATTGCGGCGCCGTCCGTTTCCGGCAGCATCTTTGACAACCACTCCGCCAGTTCCAGATTGCGCTCATCCAGCGCCTTGCGGGCACGTCTTTCAATCCGCTCTGGCGTCAACTCGCCGTGCGTGCGCAACCATTCGAACGGCGCGACACAGGCCTGCGGCATTTGCGGCGCCTGTGCCCAGAATTCAGCCAGCTCGGTCCTCAGCGCCGCGGTAACCTCACCCTGCAGCTTCGCCTGAAACCCGGCGCAGGTCAGTGCCTGCTCGCCCGCATCTGCCACGTAATAGCGATCAAAAAGATCCCACCGCTGATGCTCGGCCAGATCGAGCAGCCAGTCACGCCGCAGCACCCGGGTAATCGGCAAGTCGGACTGCGCCTCGATGAAGCTAGCGACCTCGGCATCCAGTGCGGCCACATCAGATTCGGCCGCACGTTTTGCCAGCGCGGTGATCAAGCGCTGCGCATTCAGATACGGATACAGCACATAGGCGCGCAACGCGGCGCTGTCGCCAGTGGCGTCGGGCGACGTCTGTGCACGCTCATAAGCACTGCCGAATTCGGCACGCACCGCTGCCGAGGGTGTCGCGAGAACCAAGCACGGCACCGCCATCAGCACGGTGGCCAGCAGACCTCGTCCAGCATGAAGCATCGTCCTCATCCGCAATTACGTTCCTGTAGCATGCTCGCGATCCATTCTAGTGCAGACCGCTGCGGGGCCGGCTGATGCTCACGCTCCAGGCCCTTCGATAGCCCATGGAACAACTGCTGATTTTCATCTTCACCGGGGCCGTTGCCGGCGTTCTGGCCGGCCTGTTCGGCGTCGGCGGCGGCCTGATCATGGTGCCGGCATTGGCGCTCGTCCTGCCGCACCAGGGCGTGCCCGATGCGGTGTACATGCAGGTCGCGATCGGCACCTCGCTGGCTGTGATCTCCGCAACCTCGCTGTCATCGACACTGGCGCACCACCGCCGCGACGGGGTGCAATGGACGGTGTTCTGGCGCATTGCACCAGGGCTGGCGGCCGGCGCTATCGCAGGCGCTTTCGTTGCCGATGCCCTCAGCGGAGCGCTGCTGAAACGCATCGTCGCCGTCGGCGCACTGCTAGTGGCGACGCAGATGATCGTGAAAAGTTTCGCGACCGCGGCTGCGGTAACCAAAGCCCCGTCAACCCCGAACGGGGCCGAACTGTTTGGCGCCGGCGGCGTGATCGGCCTTCTATCCTCGGTCGTCGGCATCGGCGGCGGCTCCCTCACTGTGCCGTATCTGAGTGCGCGTGGCCTGTCGATGCACCAGGCGGTCGGCACCGCCGCGGCCTGCGGGATGCCCATCGCATGGGCCGGTGCGGTCGGCTTCGTGATCGCGGGATGGAATGCCTCCGGCGTACCCGATCCGCATCTGGGCTACATCAGCCTGAGCGCGTTGGCGGCCATCGCGGCCGCGAGCGTCAGCTGCGCGCCGCTGGGGGTACGGCTGGCGCACGGCCTGCCGCCGCATTGGCTCAAACGCGCCTTCGCGCTGCTGCTAGTGGTGATCGGACTGCGAATGCTGCTGAGCTGAGCCGCGCTCAACCGGGCTCAGTCCGGCATTTCGGCCGCGTCCGGCAGATAGCTGACGCCCTTCATGCCGGAGGCAAGGATCGCCTCGCGCAATACGCTGACTGCCTTTCGCCTGGGGAAAGTCTTGCGCCAGACCAGCGCGATACGCCGATGTGGTGCCGGCGGCACGAACGGCTTGGCCAGCAAAAGGCTGTCATCCGGACGGTTCTCCACCGACGAACGCGGCAGCACCGTAATCCCGAGACCGCTGACGACCATGTGCCGGATGGTCTCCAGAGAACTGCCGTTCTGCGGCTTGGGCCCGTCGCCGTCGGCGTCGACACACTTCGGGCAGGCTTCGATCACTTGCTCGCGGAAGCAGTGCCCCGGCCCGAGCAGCAACAGTTTCTCACCGGCCAGCTGCTTGGCCGGAATCTGCTCGGCGCCGGCCCAGGGATGTTCAGGCGGCATCAGCACAACGAAATCCTCGTCGTAGACCGGCCAGGCCTGCAGTCCGTTCATGTCCACCGGCAACGCTACCGCCACCACATCCAGCTCGTTGTCGCGCAGCTGCTCAAGCAGCTTGGCGGTGAAGTTTTCCTCGATCATCAGCGGCATCAGCGGCGCGGTCTTGCGCAGCACCGGCACCAGGCCGGGCAGCAGATACGGCCCCACCGTGTAGATCGCGCCGAAGCGCAGCGGTCCCGACAGTTCGTCACGTCCGCTGCGCGCCAGATCCTCGATCAGGTGCGCTTCGGACAGCACCCGACGCGCCTGCGCGATGATGTGCTCGCCAACGGGCGTCGGCCGCGCTTCACCGCGATTGCGCTCGAACAGAATCACGCCGAGTTCGTCTTCGAGCTTCTTCAGCGCCACCGACAGGGTCGGCTGCGAGACGAAGGAACGCTCGGCCGCGCGACCGAAGTGGCGTTCCTTGTCGAGATTCACCAGATATCGCAGTTCGGTCAGCGTCATGGGTCTAGCATAGCCGATGCCGAACGCGGGACCGCTTCAGACCCAGTCGCGCGGCACCAGATAGTGCTGCAGCAACTCCGCTTCCGGCGTGCCCGGCTCTGGCGCATAGTCGTAGCGCCATGCCGCCAGCGGCGGCATCGACATCAGGATCGATTCAGTGCGACCACCGGACTGCAGCCCGAACAGGGTGCCACGATCCCAGACCAGATTGAATTCGACATAGCGTCCGCGGCGAATCAACTGCCAGTCGCGCTCACGCTGGCCGTACGGCGTCTGCCTGCGCCGTTCGACGATCGGCAGATAGGCCTTGGCATAGTGATCACCGACACTGCGCATCAGCGCAAACGACGTGTCGAAGCCACCCTCGCTCCAGTCGTCGAAAAAGAGGCCGCCGATGCCGCGTGGTTCCTGCCGATGCTTCAGGAAAAAGTATTCGTCGCACCAGCGCTTCAGTCGCGGATACAGATCCTCGCCGAACGGCGCGCAGGCGTCGCGTGCGGTGCGGTGGAAATGCCGAGCATCGTCTTCGAAGCCGTAATACGGCGTCAGATCGAAGCCGCCACCGAACCACCACATCGGCGCTTCGCCCTCCTTCTCGGCGACGAAGAAACGCACATTGGCGTGGCAGGTCGGCACATAGGGATTCAGCGGGTGCAACACCACCGAAACACCCATCGCGCGCCAATGGCGCCCGGCCAGTTGCGGCCGATGCGCACTGGCGCTCGGCGGCAGACGATCTCCATGCACCAGCGAGAAATTCACGCCGGCCTGCTCGAACACGGCGCCGCCGCTCAGCACGCGGGATTCACCGCCACCCCCATCCGGTCGGGTCCAGACGTCAGCACGAAACTGCACCTGGCCATCGGCCTGCTCGAACCCGGCACACAGGCGGTTCTGCAGATCACGCAAATAGGTTTCAACCGCCTGGATATCCATCAACGCCTCAGAATGTGTCCGGTCATCACATCTCGGATGGTCGTCGGCTTGGCCAAGCCGCCCAAAGCCCCCGGAATGATCATGTCGACTTCGCCACCGAGTTGCAGACGCACCTCGGTGATGCTGCGTGCAGCCGGCCGTCCGCTGCGATTGGCACTGGTCGACACCAATGCCCCAAAGCGTCGGCACAGCGAACGCATCAGCGGATGCGCAGTCACCCGCACGGCGATGCCGTCGTGATCACCGGTCAGCCACGGCGGCGCATCCGCCGCCGCCGGGAAGATCCAGGTCGCGGGACCGGGCCAGGTCGCGGTCGCGCGACGCATCGCGTTGTTCGACGGCAGATCCACAAACAGCGGCAGTTGCTCGAACGCGGCTGCCACCAGGATCAGTCCCTTGCGCCAGTCGCGCTGCTTGATTTCCAGCAAGCGCATGCACGCCGCACGATTCATCGGATCGCAGGACAGTCCCCAGACCGCTTCGGTCGGACAGGCGATAACGCCGCCTGCGGCCAGTGCCGCGCCGGCCTTGTGCAAATGCCAGGGAGCAATATCGAAGCTCATGCGACGCGAATCCGTGCGATCAGCCGGCACCACCATCGGATTCGCCCGCCGTCTTCGCCGAAGTCTTGGTCGCCTTGCGCGGAGCCGCCCTCTTGGCTGCCTTCTTGGTGGCCTTTTTCGCTACGGTCTTGGTCGCCTTCTTGGCTGCGGTCTTGGTCGCGGCCTTGGTCGTCGCCTTGCCGCGCTTGCCGCCCTTCTTCGGAGCCGCAGCTTCAGCCTCGGCCAGATACGCCTCGCACTCGAATACGCTCAGGGTTTCCGCCTCGCGTCCCTTGGGAATCCGCGCACGGCGCTTGCCGTCGGAAATGTACGGCCCGAAGCGGCCCTTGATGATGCGGATTTCGGTACCGTCGAAAATCTTGATCGTCGCCGCCTCAACGGCTTCCTTCTTCTGCTCGATCAACTCAATCGCACGCGGCAGCTCGATCGTGTACGGATCGTCGTCCTTCTTCAGAGAAACGAAGCTCGAGCCGTGACGCACATAAGGCCCGAAGCGCCCGATATTGACCTGGACTTCCTCGCCCGACGGCAGAGTGCCAAGGGAGCGCGGCAATGTGAACAGCGCCAGCGCCTGCTCCAGCGTGATGGTGTCGATGCGCTGGTTAGCACGCAACGAGGCAAAACGCGGCTTATCCTCGTCTTCCTTGGTGCCGATCTGCACGAAGGGCCCAAAGCGGCCGAGCCGCGCCGAGATCGGCTTGCCGGATACCGGATCGATCCCGATCTGACGCGCTTCGGAGACTTCGGAACGTGACAGCTCCATCTTCTCGTCGATGCGCGGCTTGAACTGCTGCCAGAACTCGGCCAGCAGCGGACGCCACTGCTTTTCTCCGCGCGACACCGCATCGAGATCGTCTTCCAGATGCGCGGTGAATTCGTAGTCGACGTACTGGCCGAAGTGCTCGGTCAGGAAGCGGTTGACGATCATGCCGACGTCAGTCGGTGTGAAGGCCTTGCCGTCCAGGCGCACGTAGTCGCGCGCCTGCAGCGTCGAAATGATGCTGGCATAGGTCGACGGCCGGCCGATGTCGTATTCCTCCAGCGTCTTCACCAGGCTCGCTTCGGTGTAGCGCGGTGGCGGCTCGGTGACGTGCTGGTCGGCGACCAGATCAACCAGCTTGATGCGATCGCCGACTTCCATTGCCGGCAGACGCTTTTCGTCGTCTTCGTCGCTCTTGCCGGTCGGGGTGTCGTAGCTCTGGTTGTAGACGGCGATGAAGCCCGGTTCGATCAGCACCGAGCCATTGGCACGGAATGCATGATCCGTCCCGGCGCGCAGCTCCACCGCCACCGTGTCGAACACCGCCTGGGTCATCTGGCAGGCCACCGTGCGCTTCCAGATCAGTTCATAGAGCTTGGCCTGGTCCGGCGTCAGGTACTTGCCGACTTCCCTGGGCAGTCGCGCCGCCGAGGTCGGGCGCACGGCTTCATGCGCTTCCTGAGCATTCTTGGATTTGGTCTTGAAGAAACGCGGTTCCGGTGGCACCGAGCTGGCACCGAACTGGTCCGCAATGGTCTGGCGCACGTCGGCCAGCGCATCCTGCGCCAGATTGACCGAGTCGGTACGCATATAGGTGATCAGACCCAGGGTCTCGCCGCCCAGATCGACGCCTTCATACAGCTGCTGCGCGGTGCGCATCGTGCGGCTGGCGGTGAATCCGAGCTTGCGGTTGGCTTCCTGCTGCAGGGTAGACGTCGTGAACGGGGGGGCCGGGTTGCGGCGACGCTGCTTCTTGTCGACCGCGGCGACCAACAGCTCGCCCTGCGCGGCCTTCATGACCATGTTCTTCGCAGTCAGCGCGCCGACGGTGTTGTTCAGCGTGAACTGCTCGGCCTTGCGCCCGGCCAGCTCGATCAGCTTGGCACTGAAACCCTGCCCGGCCTTCTCGGCCTGCGCTTCCAGCGTCCAGTACTCGCGCGGAATGAAGGCCTTGATCTCTTCTTCGCGCTCGCAGATCAGTCGCAGTGCCGGCGACTGGACGCGACCGGCAGACAGGCCCGGCTGCACTTTGCGCCACAGCAGCGGGGACAGGTTGAAGCCGACCAGATAGTCCAAGGCGCGTCGCGCCTGCTGCGCGTTAACCAGGTCGTCGGAAATATCGCGCGGGTGCTGAATCGCGTTCTGCACCTCGCGCTGAGTGATCTCGTAGAACACCACGCGCCGTACCGGCTTGTTTTTCAGCAGGTTTTTTTCCCGCAGCAGCTCGGCCAGATGCCAGGAAATCGCCTCTCCCTCGCGATCAGGGTCGGTCGCGAGCCACAATTCATCAGAGTCCTTGAGCGCCGAGATGATCGCGCGAACGTGCTTTTCATTCTTCTCGATCACCTGGTACTTCATTTCGAAGCCATTGGCGACGTCGACCGCGCCATCCTTGGGCACCAGATCGCGCACGTGACCGTAGGAGGCCAGGACTTCGAAATCCTTGCCCAGATACTTCTTGATCGTCTTGGCCTTGGCGGGCGATTCGACGATAACCAGGTTTTTGCTCATGTAGCTCGGCATGACGTTTATGGCCGCTGCCCGAATGGTCACGGCTGCGCGCCTTATAAGCGGAAGCCAGCGGCACTGTCTAGGCCAACTGCGCGCGCGCGTACGCGCGCGCGGGACTCGCCGGAGCCCGACTGGCGGGCATCTGCGCCGACACCGACCGGCTTTCGTAATGGGAAACGAGGTCGCTCCAACCGCCTCCGATCAGCGGCATTTGCGCGAACTCGGCGCGGAGACTGGGATCTGGTGGCAGGCGATGAGCGCCACTGGACGCCCCGACTGCCCGCAGGCAGCCGGGGCTGAGCGCTCAGTGCTTGAATTCGCCCTGGTAATAGACCATTTCTTCGAGATGCCCGAAGGCCTCCTCGGCGTCCGGCTGGTTCATCAGTACCAGCAGGCAGACCCATTTGACGCGCTCGAGATCGACTTCCTCAGTCAGCGCCATCAGACGGTCAATCACCAACTCGCGCAAGTTGCCGTCCAGAATACCGAGCTGCTCCAAGTACATGATGAAGCCACGGCACTCGGTCGAGATGCGCGATTGTTCCTGGCGCGCATAGATACGCAGCGCCCCGCTGGGTCCAAACAGGATGGGCAGCTGTCGCTGCTCCGCAAGGCCATCCAGCCAGCCAAAGGCGTGACTGACCTCTTCGTCGGGAAAGCCGGCGGCAACCAGCTCCTCGTGCAGGGTGTCTTGGTTGTCCGCGTCTGAAAACTCGCCCTCCTGGTAGTTCTCGAACAGGTACATCAGCACGTCCAGGGCTGTCTCTTTCATCTTCCCGGCTCCTTGCCTTCAATCGGCTATCTGTCATTCAAGAACAGCAACATGTCGACCACATGACGCATGTCTTCAATTACGCCGCAGGCGCTGATACCGCCCATCGGCGGTCATCGCAACCTGTCCCTGCAGCTCCAGTGTCGTCAATACGACCTGAAGTTCTCCAACCGGTTGACCGACCCGGTCCGCGAGCTGATCAACGGTCTGCGGCGCGTCGTTCAATGCGCCCAGCACCCCAACGTCTGTCACTTCGGCCGCCTTCGACCCGGCACCGTTCACTTGTCTCTTGTCATTAGCACGCTGCGTGCCAAGCGCTGGCGCCAGTTCCTCGAACAAATCCTGCACGGTTTCAACCAGCTTGGCGCCCTGACGAATCAGAGCATGGCAACCCCGCGCCATCGGATTATGAATCGATCCAGGAATTGCGAACACTTCGCGACCCTGCTCCAGCGCGTATCGCGCAGTGATCAATGAGCCCGACTCGCGCGCGGCTTCGACCACCAGAACCCCCAGGGTCAGGCCACTGATGATGCGATTACGCCGCGGAAAGTTCTCAGCGAGCGCTGCAACGCCGCAAGGATACTCGGAAACCAAGGCCCCTCCGCCGTCGACAATCTGGTGCGCCAGATTGCGGTGCCGCGCGGGATAGACCCGATCCAGGCCCGTCCCGCAGACCGCAATTGTGTATCCAGCCGACAGCGCGCCCCGATGGGCCGCACCGTCGATCCCCAGGGCCAGCCCGCTGGTGACGATGAAACCGCCACGCGCGAGTTCGGCGGCAAAGGCCTGGGCATTTTCCAGCCCCTGCGGCGACGCATTCCGGGCGCCGACGATGGCAATCTGCGGCATCGCCAGAACCTCGGGGTCACCCTGCACGAACAGCATTGCCGGCGCCTGCGGGATCTCGTTCAGACGCGAGGGAAACGCCGGATCGGTACAAGCGATCAGATGACAGCGGCGTTGCGCCAGCCACTTCAGATCGGACGCGATGGCGGCTTCGTCCGGTTTGCGCAGAGCATCGATCTGCGCCGCACTGAGCCCAGCCGCGCGTAAAGCGGACGCAGAGGCGGCGACAGCCGCTTCCGCGTCAGGAAATTCTTCAAGGAGTCTGCGGACGCTCGCGCTGCCGATGCCCGGCGCACGGCACAGTAGCAACCACGCTCTGGCTGACGCTGTGTCCACCCCGCTAGATTCGCCCGAAGCGGGGGGCCACCGCAAGTCGAGCGCCGCGCTCAGCGATACGGATCAGGCGCTCTGGCGCGGTCGAGCACATGCATTTCGTGCTCCGCACGCATGACGAGCGCGTAACTGACGCGGTCCTCAACCCTGAATACCATCAACTCGCCCGCGTAGCGTTCAGGCAATACGACCTGGCGCCCGGTGTATGGATCCTGCGCCTTGCGCCCCGCCTGCATCACGTCAAAGACGTGACCCACTTCGATCCCATCTTCTGCGCCACGATTCAGCGTGACGACGTTGTACTGACCGATCTGCGAAACCCCCTCGAACACCGAGATGATGTAAACATCCGCTGTTTGCGGCGCGGGGTGCGGAAAGAAATTTGACTCGAAATGCTCCATCGGCGGTTCGATCAGCAGATCGCCCGGACGCGTCTCCCGATAGCTGCGGGTGATCAGACCTGTCGCAACGTCGCCCGGCATCTGGATCTGGATATCGGCAACCGGCACCACTTCCCAGCCGAGAAAGCGGCGCGTAACCGGATCAATGTATTTCTTGCCCTGACGCACGCCCTGATACATGGCGGCGGGCTCCTTCGGCATGCGCTTGAGGTAGACCAGGCTGCCCTCCCCCTCAACCAGATGCGCTTCACCAAATGCGAGAACGTAAGGCACATTGTCGAGCGCTTTGGCGCCGACCACGCGCGGCCCGCGCAGAAAGTCGCGGATCTTTTCAATCGGAATCGTCGGAATCGCCTCGTCCAGCGGCAACTCGCGCACCTGCGGACTCACGCGGTCAACCCGCAGCGGCTGATCGCGCGTCAGCATCGGCCGGCCATCGCGCCAGACCAGGGTCAGCACGTCGCCCGGATAGATCAGATGCGGGTTGGCGATCTGATCATTTGCGTACCAGATCTCGGGCCACTGCCAAGGCTCATTGAGGAAATACGCCGCGATGTCCCACAGCGTGTCGCCTTTCTTGACGATGTAGCGCAATGGCGCATCCGCACGCACCGACACCGGTGCGGCTTCCGCTGGCGCGACTGGCGCCGCGGCGGGCTCGAATTGAGCCGCCTCAACCGGAGCACTCGCCTCGGAAACCGTACGCTCCGGCGTTTGCGCACAGCCTGCCAGCAGCGTGACCGCCGCAAATGCGAGCTTGCAAACGCTGGGCGCCGCGCTGTCTGAAATCGTTGCCGAGTCGTTATACTTGGACATTGGCCGCACCTTTTCCGCGGGTTGCGCCGGAATGGCAAACTCTAGACGGTTCAATTGGTTGCCGTCAACTTTGTTAGTTGTTTCTAAAGGAATCATTGTCTAGAACTCCGACATCATGGCGCTGTTGACTATCCTCCACCACCCCGATCCACGGTTGCGCGAGAAAGCGCAGCTGGTCGAGCGTTTTGACGCAGCGCTGCAGACCCTGATCGACGACATGTTCGAAACCATGTACGACGCGCCGGGCGTTGGCCTTGCTGCGACCCAGGTTGGCGTCGCATTGCGACTGGCGGTGATGGACTGCAGCGAGGACAAAGCTTCGCCGCAACCGATGGTGATCATCAATCCGGAAATCGTGGAAACGTCCGATCCCGAATTGATGGAAGAAGGCTGTCTGTCGGTCCCGGGCGTGGCGGACAAGATTCAGCGCTTTACCTCTTTGAAAATGCGCGCGCTGGACCGGGACGGCAAGCCGTTCGAACTGGTCGCCGAAGACCTTCTGGCACAAGCGATTCAGCATGAGATCGACCACCTTGACGGCACGCTGTACATCGACCGGCTGTCGACGATCAAGCGCGACCGGCTACTGAAAAAGCTGCGCAAGCAGCAGGCGGCCTGAGCCGGCAGCATTGTGTTTCCCGCTCCCGTGTTCCGGCAGCGTCGTCGCCGGACGGAAGTCCCCCATTGAAAGCTGACAAGCCTATGCGCGTTGTATTTGCCGGTACGCCGGAATTCGCTGTCTCGGCACTCGATGCGCTGCACGCGGCGGGACACGACATTGTCGGCGTCTATACCCAGCCAGACCGACCGGCCGGGCGCGGCCGCAAACTCAGTCCTTCGCCCGTCGCCACTCGCGCCGTCGAGCTGAGCCTGCCGGTGTTCAAACCGGAGAAGCTTGACGCGACCGCACGCGAGCAACTCGGCGCACTGCGCCCAGAGGTTATGGTGGTCGTTGCCTACGGCCTGATTCTGCCGCAGGCAGCGCTGGACATCCCCGAACATGGCTGCATCAATATTCACGCCTCGCTGCTTCCGCGCTGGCGCGGCGCGGCGCCGATCCAGCGCGCAATCGAAGCCGGCGACCATGAAACCGGCGTCACCATCATGCGCATGGATGCCGGACTCGACACCGGGCCGATGCTGCTCTGGGACACTGTGCCACTGACCGAGCGCAGCACCGCGGCCGTGCTGCATGACCAGCTCGCCGCCCTCGGCGCGAAACTGATTGTCGACGCTCTGAGCCGACTGCAGCAGGGCACGCTGGACGAACACGCACAGCCGGCCGAGGGCGCGACCTACGCGCGCAAGCTGAGCAAAGATGAAGCGCGTATCGACTGGAGTGCGCCCGCCACCGTCGTGGCGCAGCGCATCCGCGCATTCAATCCTGCTCCCGGCGCCTGGACTGAGCTGGACAACGAGCGCGTCCGCATCCTGTTTGCCACCGCCGAGGCTCGGCCGCATCAAGCTGCCCCCGGCCAGATTCTGGCCTGCCGCGATGACGCCATCGAAGTGGCCTGCGGTGACGGCTGCGTCCACATTGAACTGCTGCAGTGGCCGGGCGGCCGTCCGCTACGCGCCGGTGACGCACAGCGCGGGCGCATGCTGCTCGGCCGAAGCTTTCGCTGATCCTTCACGCCGTACTGGCCAGACCCGCTGATTTGACGCGGAGGAACACCTCCATCTGCTCAGCCGGGACGCCCCAGCTGAACAGCGAACCCTGTGCGCTATCGCAATGGTTCTGGCGCAGAAAATTCATCTGCTCCTGCGTCTCGACGCCTTCGGCAACCACCTTGAGCCCCAAGGTGCGTCCCAGCGCAATGATCGCGCGACAGATTGCGGCATCGTTGCGGTCATAGAAGATGTCGCGGACAAAGCTGCGATCGACTTTCAGCGTGCTCAACGGGAAGCGCTGCAGATACGCCAGCGACGAATAGCCGGTACCGAAATCATCCAGCGCAATCAGCACGCCCCTGTCGCGAAGCTGCTGCAGGACGTCGATGACCTGCTCGACATCACGCATCAGCATCGATTCGGTGACTTCCACTTCCAGCCATCCGGGACCCAGTCCTGTGCGCTGCAATACGCGGTCGACCTGCTCAACCACGCCGCCGCGGTGCAATTCCATGGCCGACAGGTTGACCGACACCGGGATGCGGCGCAGCCCTCGCTCCTGCCATTCACGGTTCTGGCGGCAAGCCTCGTACATGACCCACTCACCGATTTCCGAGATCAGGCCACTTTCCTCGGCCACATGAATGAACTGACCCGGCAAGATCAGACCCCGCTCGGGGTGCTGCCAGCGCACCAGCGCCTCGGCTGCCACCACCTCCCCGCTCTGCACATCGATTTGCGGTTGATAGTGCAACCGCAGTTCGCCGTCGGCGAGCGCACGACGCAAGTCGGTTTCAGTACGCAGGAATTCCTGAACCCGCGCATTCATGTCGCGCGTGAAGAAACGAACGCTGTTGCGCCCTGAACTTTTGGCGACGTACATCGCGGCGTCGGCATTCTTCAGCAGCGTTTCAACGTCGTTGCCGTCGGACGGAAACATCGCCACACCAATGCTTGCAGTGGTGCTGAGCACGTGCTGCTCGACGTTCAACGGCCGTGACACCGTTTCCAGGATCTTGCTTGCCAGGTGCGCAACCTGATCTTCGTCATGAACATCCGGCAGCAGGATGACGAATTCGTCACCGCCCTGTCGGGTCACGGTGTCGGTTACTCTCAGTGCGGCACGAAGACGCATCGCAGTTTCGCGCAGCAAGGCGTCACCGACGCTATGCCCAAGCGAATCGTTGATGTTCTTGAATCGATCAATATCCAGAAACAGCACGGCGAACTGCTGTTCGGCGCGGCGTGACAGCTCCAGCGTCTGCTCGAGCCGGTCCGACAGCACGACGCGGTTGGGCAGGTTGGTCAGTGCGTCGACTTCGGCCAGATAGCGGATGCGTTCCTCGACCGCCTTGCGTTCGGAAATGTCCGAAAACACGGCCACATGATGCGTGCTGCGGCCGTCCGCATCCCGCACAACGGAGATGTTCAGCCACTGCGGGTACAACTCACCGTTCTTGCGTCGATCCCAGACTTCGCCCTGCCACACGCCTTTCTCGAGCAGCTCGGTCCAGAGCTCCTGATAGAACGCGCGTGCCTGCCTCCCCGACGACAGCACTTTCGGGTTGCTCCCGATCACTTCGTCCGGCGCATAGCCAGTAATACTCGTGAATGCCCGATTGACCGACACGATGCGGTTTTCCGCATCGGTGATCATGATGGCCTCACCCAGATGCTCGAATACCTCCGCCGACAGGCGCAGATGTCGCTCCGCTTGTTTTCGCTCGTCGATATCGTTGACCACGGCAACCAGATACGCGGCGGTGCCGTCAGGGTTCCGTGTCGCAGACACGGTGACATCCACCCAGAACTCGCGTCCGTCATGCCGGATGTAGCGCTTCTCGATCCGATAGTGATCGCATCGGCCCGAGGCGATATCAGCCACTCGCTGGACTTCCTGAGCCAGATCGTCCGGATGCGTGAACTGACCGAAATGCATGCCGATCAGCTCACCGCTGTCATAGCCCACCAATTTTGCGAACGCGTCATTGGCACTGAGCAGATTGCCGCTGGCGTCCGCAAACGCAATGGCAGTTCCGGCACTGTCAAATACGGTCCGGAATCGTTCCTCGCTGTGCGCCAATGCCGTCTCACCGCGCTGGCGCTGCATGATCTCAAGCTGCAAGGCTTCGTTCTTGTACTCCAACTGGTGCGTACGTTCCTCCACCAGTTGTTCGATCCGTGCAGAGCGCCCGGTCAGTGCCATCAGAAATCCGCTCAACAATGCGGAAAACAACAGCACTGACAGCTGCGTCAGCCACGCCTGCTGCGACAGATTCGACAGCACGTACTGGTCGCTGATCGTCACATCGACCAGCAGCCCGCGTCCCGCCAGCAGATGTCGTGTCGCCCACCGCAGGTCTTTGGCTCCGCTCTCGATCGCATGCTGCGACGACACATCGTCGCGCAGATGGACAGCAAGCGTGTCGAACCCCTCGGAACTGACGACATCGGCAAGAAGCGCATCGAGATCGATGCGCGCAACGACATAGCCTGAGATCGGCAAGCTGGAGTGACGGTTGATACCGATTACGACGCCATAAAGATCAAACCCGGCATGTCCGTTGAACGAACCGATGGACGTTCGGGAGAAGAAATGTTCGGAGAGTCGCCGGTGCGCGTTCCACAACACGCCAGGTACGTCGACATTTTCGCCGACACCGGATGCGCTGTTATCCGCCGGATAAGCAAAGATCACCCGAGCTGCAGTCTTCACTCCCTGCCCAGCCTCGACCTCGTACATTTCAAGCCAGCTCAGTGAACGGATTTCCGGCCGATTCTCGGTCAATGCACTGGCAAGTCGGGCAAACTCGACCGGATCGACCTCCTCGTCCGAGCGAATGTACTCACCGATGACGCGCACCGAAGCCTGCGCATCGTTCAAACGATCCATCAACAATCGATCAATCTCGGCGGCGTGCTGTTCGAATGCGGTCACCGCATGCTGACGCTCGGTGCGATTGGTTCCCGCCACGACCAGCGCCCCCACCACCAGACAGCAGGCAACAGAGACGGCGATCACCCGGACGCGCGGACGCCACGAGGCGCGGCGCTCGGTCAGCGCCAGCAAAGCCAAGGGCGCAACCAGAAACACGCCCATGGAATCACCCACCCACCAGGTTATCCAGCTATAGGCGAATTGCTGCGCCGGGATGCGGCCCGACAGGTAAAGCGTCCCGATGCCGACGGTCGCCGCAATCACGCAAGCCAGCGGCCCACCGAGCAGAATGAAACGGATGATCTGCGGCCCCGATTCCAGCGCCGTCGACACGCCGACAAACCGGCGTACCAGACTCGCGCCAAGCAATCCCTGCAACGTCGAACCGGACGCCAGCACGGCTGCGATCAAAGCATCGATCGTGGTCAGCGATCCGGTGTGGTCGTAGCTGACCCACAGGTTGAGCAGAAAAGACCCCAGCCACACGCCCGGCCACACCGTGCGCGACCACAGCAGCAGCGCTGCCAGCATCAGCCCCGACGGCGGCCAGATCGCGGTCGCGAATCCCGGTGGCGGGGCCAGATGCAGGCCCAGCCACCCCGTGCTGAAGTAGAGAACCGCCAATATCGATGCTTTGCCTAACCATTCCATCGACGATTGCGCCGGCGCGGCCAGACGCCAGGCCTGGGCGCGACCGCTCCGCCGCGCGCGCGCGGCCGGGCCAAGCGCAACGGCTGGACGGGTCTCCATCGCGGCAGGCTAGCGCCTGCGCCAACGTCGCGGCAATGCGCTCGTGCTGAAGGCCGTTGCCGGCTGATCAGCGGCATTGAACGTGCTTCGGCCGTCGCCGCAGGTCCGCATCCATCGTTTGCGCCCCGTCACCGGTCCATTGATCTGTGGCAATGACAGCTTTATTCGCAACGCGCAGGCTTGCCGCCCGGAACACCGATGGAGACTGCTTGATGAAACTGACAACAGTTGGCGCACTGTCGCTGTGTTTGCTTGCAATGAGCGCTTATGCCGAGGACACCAGCGCACCGGCGCCGATGCGCGGCCCGATGGCGTTCGCCGACTACGACGTCAACGGCGATGGCGCGATCAGCGAACAGGAATTCAATGAAGCCCGCGCCAAACGCATGGCGGCACGGGCCGAGGAAGGCCGGCCGATGCGCGGAATGGCCAATGCGCCGAGCTTTGCCGACTTTGATGCCAACGGTGACGGAAAACTCAGCCCCGAAGAACTCACCAAAGGCCAGCAGGCGCAGATGCAAAAACGCCCCGGGATGACCCCTGGCATGGGCTCAGGCCAAGGCATGGGCATGAAAGGTGGCCAGGGTCAAGGCATGATGCAGAGTGACGACTGCCCGCGCCCGCCGAAGTTCGAGGACCTCGACACTGATGGCAACGGCTGCATCAGCCCTGATGAATTCAAGGCGCATCAGCAGCAATGCATGCCGATGATGATGCAACAGAAGATGCAGAAAGACGCGAAGTAAGCGCGACACGGCCCGGCTTCTGCCTCACGACCCGTGCTCCCTCCATCCTCGCCGAGGATGGAGGGTAGCGCCGTCGGATCAGCTCGGACTGCGCAGCGCAGAGACCGGCACGACCGGAACCACCACGCTGGACGGATGGTCGGCATTGCTGTCGATGCGCAGCACGCCCAGCACCTGATCCAGCAAATCGGTCACCGGCGGCAGTCCATGCGGAAAGTCACTGGTGCTGACCGCGATGCGCAGGCTGTGCCCGGCCTTGATCACGAAACTGCTCGGAAACACTTCAACGTTCGCCAGCGCCGGCTCACCGGCAACGAGGGGCGCCTTCGACGCCTCGGTATACGGATGCCACGGCTGGATCATTTCACCATCGAGATAGCGCGAACGGCTGGAATCGACCGCGCGCAGCGACACCGTCAAGGTTCCATTGGTCAACTCGGTTGAACCGCCATTGGGATCGACATCGGTGATACGGACCGCGACGCTCGCATCCGTTCCCAGCGCACGTGAAACCCACAGGTCTGCTTCGATCGGACCGTTGACGTAGTAGTCCTGATCCATCGGCGCTGTGGTGTAGGTCACTGCGCCCAGCAATGGGAGTTCGTTGATGTTGTTGCTGCCGCTGAAGCACGGCAACGGCAGCAGCCCCAGCACACCGGCAGTCCACTGCGCAGAGCTGACCGAGCACAGACCCTCGACCGGGATCTGCAAGGTGTAACGCGACGCTTCGTCGGCCGCCGGCAGCTCGGCGCTCAAGGTACGGTCGCCACGCAGATACCAGCGCTCGGCACGCGCCTGCGGATGCGGCCAGTCCGGCGACACCACATAACGCTCCTCGCCGTAGACATACTGTGTGACATTGGGCACCGACTCAGCACCGTTGTTGATGCCGCGCAGATAGCGATCGAACCACATCAGCGCAATCTGATTGACGTCCGGCACGCCGTCCGCCGGCAAGCCGGCGCCAGACGAGGCATCCAGATGGGTCCACGGTCCGATCAGCAGCTTGGTCGTCGCGTTCTTCTTGATCGTCTCGTACAGCATCGGCTCGCCGCGCTGGAACAGGTCATGCAGCCCGCCAACGATGAAGGTGGGCACGCGCACCCGATCCGCAACCTCGATCGGCGACCGCGTGCGCCAGAACTCACTGTCATAGTTCTGACCACCGCTCCCCAGGACCGCCTGCGCAATAATCGGCAGGTCGTAAGTGGCGGTACCCAGCACATGGTCCAGCAAGGCCGGAATCGCTTCAGGCGAAGCTTGCGCCGGAACCAGACCCAGTCCGGTGACCAGACCGATCCACAGCGGGATGAAGCCGACGTTGACCTGTCCGCCGGTGAACACGATGTCGCGATAGGCGTCGCCCATCGGCACCAGCGCGAAGATCGCCTTGTGTGCCGGATGACGCCAGGCACCGGTGAAGATCTGGGTGATCCCCATGAACGACGGCCCCCAGGTGCCAACCTTGCCGTTGCTCCACGGCTGCGTCGCCACCCAGTCCATCACTTCCTTGTAATCGAGCTGTTCGCGCTCGCTGAAGATTTCCCAGGTGCCCTGCGAAGTGCCGGTACCGCGCACGTCGACAGCGACATGCGCGTAGCCATGCTTGACCAGCATGGAATTGAACGCAAAACCATCGACGTAGCCGGACGCGCTCTTGTTGTAACCGGTCTGGGTCAGAATCACCGGCAGCGGTCCGTCGACCACAGTGCCATCGGCATCGGCCGGCAACATCACCTGCGCCGAAAGCAGGGTGCCGTCGCTCATGGTGATGTACTCAGCCGGCATCCGGACGGTGTTGGGATAGTCCTCAACACGCTGATAGTCGGTCCATTTGGCTGCCGCCGAACTGCCGCCTCTACCATCGCTGCTGCCGCTGTCGGCCCCCGGATCGCTGCTGCCGCAGGCGGTCACGCTCAACACACAAATCGCGGCCATCACGGCCCCAGCCAGCGACTTTCGCGCTGTCGTCATGCTTCTCTCTCCAGAATCGCAAAAAACAAAAAGGCGACGAACACTAGCACCTGGCTCCGGGCACCCCCATTGGCCGTAGCGACCAACGACCTTAGAAGCTTGCGACGGCATCTGTAAGCCGTTGACTACGTCCTCACATCAACCGACCCAGACCGTCAGCCTGCCCGGACGATGCCTGCTGCAGACGTGGTCGTTGCCGAGCCCACGCCGTCCACGCCAGCAGACTCAGGATCACCAACAGCGAAGCCCAGGTCGCCGGCTCCGGCCCGGCTGCACCGACGAAGGCAGGCGCCGAACCGCCATAGGCTGCCGGACTCACTCCGGCCACCGGCGGCAACGGTACATCCGCCGTCTTCACAGCGCCCGGCGTCGCGTTGACGATCTGCTCGGACACCGCCACGAACGCGGTCCAGCGCGTGACCAATGAGAACGCCAGCCCCAGTTGGGTCACCTGTGCGCGCACGTCGTCGAGCTGCGGCACCGGCTCGCCGCGCTGCTCGAACCAGTTCGGCGGCAATGACAGACTGCGCATCTGCTCGGCAATCGCCGAGCGCGCCCAGATCAAGCCCACGGCATCGCCGTCGCGCTGTTCCGGGAGTGACACTGGCAGCATCAAGGTCGCGGCACGACCCCGTGCACGACCGTGGATACGGATCACGCCCTCCGCCGCGCCGCGATACCGCCCCTGCACGCGGATCGACTGCCCGGCAAACAGGTCGGGAAGTTGCTGCGGCAGCATTGCCTCGACCGGCAGCCCGCCCCAGTCGATCTCGATATCGGTCAGCACCGGTGATTGCAGCCGGTCGGTCAGCTCATTGGCGACGCCCGCCACATCCTCGGTCGGATCCATGTAGCGCGTGAAGCCGCGGCCGACCCGGCCGATCTCATCCAGCAGGAAGCGGTTGACGCCGGTGCCGACACCGAAGGCGTAGAGCCGGGCGTCGCCCAGACGCTCACCGACCAGCTTGAGGATCTCGTAGTCGTTGCCGATGTAGCCGTCGGTCAGAAAGGTGACGATGCGCTTGACCCCGGGCGCCGGCGGCGTGTCCAAGGCCTGATGAATGCCGGACGACATCATCGTGCCGCCCATGCCCTGCAGCGCGTCGACATAGCGCAGACCGGAGGCGATGTTCTGCGGGGTCGCCGCCAGCGGCTCGCGGCTGAACTCCGTGGCGCTGTCGCTGAAACGAATGATGCGAAAACTGTCGGTCGGCCGCAGCTTGCGCAGGGCCTGGCGCATGAAGGCCTTGCTTGCGTCCATCGGCAGTCCGTACATCGAACCCGAACAGTCCAGCAGAAACACCATCTCGCGTGGCGTGATGTCGGCATCCTCCGGAGCCGCTGGCGGCTCGATCAGCAGGGAAAAATAGCCGCCGCGTTGGTCACGCTGTACCAGCAGACCGGCCGTATTGGCCGCACCGGCAAGGCTGTAGCGCAGCACGAAGTCGCGGTTGTCGATGGTGCGCCCGTGTTCCAGCCCGACGTGCCACTGCGTGGCGCTGTCCGCGCGCGTCGCCAGCCGATGCGTGCGGCTGGACACCGACTGGATCGGCAGCGCCGACTGCAGATCGATCTGAAGCGACACGCGGTCCTCGTCGATCTGCGGCGGCAGACTCAGCCCGAACACCGGCGGGTATTCCGGCAGTTCAGCCAGAGTCCAGCGCCCGGATTCGGAGGCGACGTCCGATGCCGCGCTGTCAGCGTCCTCGATTACCGGCGGCTGATCCGCGCCGGGCGGCTGGAAGTGCGGCCCGACCACCAGCGGCACCACCAGCTCGTATTCGCCATCGACCTTGGGCACCGTCTGCACGTAACGCAAGGTCACCGTAATCGGCAGGCCCGGCATCAGATTGGCGATCTGCTGGGTGAACATGTTCGGCCGCTGCTGCTTCAGCAACGCCGCCGCGCGACCTTCGGACTTCGCTTTGGCAAAGGTCTTCTCGGCCTGCTGCACTTCCTGCACTTGCGCACGCACGCGCTCGGCGCCGACGTCCATCCACATCTCGTAGACCGCGGCACCGGCATTCAGCGGAAACAGATAGCGCGCATGCAAGGGCTGCGTTGCCGGATTGGCAAAGGTCTGCACCACCGTGACCGTCGCCAGATCGCCCTGAATCTCCGCACGCACGTCAGTTTTGAGGCTTGGCAGCGCCACCGGCCGGCCATCGATCTCGGCCTCGATCGTGCCGGCCAGTGCCGGAGGTTCCGCCGCTCGCGAAACCGCCAGCGGCAACAGGAACAGCAACAGCACGAACAGACCGAACACCAGTGTGCGATTGAGCAGGCTATGCGTCATCGGAATCTCCAGGCAGTGGAAAGAGGAAGGCGATCAAGGAAGTTCAACGCGCGTCGGCCACGCGATAACCGGTCTGCGCCGGCTCGGCGCCGGGCAGGTCATAGGCGCGCAGCAGCGCGGCGTCCCAATCCGCGCGCGCCGCCGGGTCCAGCGACCACGGCGTCACCCGCTGCAGCTGGGTCCAGGTGCTGCCAGGCGCCTGCAGCCAGCGCCATACCGCTTCGGCGACGCTGCCGGCGACTTCGCCGCGATCAGAGACGTAGGACACGGCGACCCGCCAGACCCGACCGTCCGGATCGACGCTGCGGTACAGCGCACTTGGCAGCACCACACTGCCTGCACGGCGGTAGTCGAGCCCGAGGTAGTCGACGCGATGCCCAGCCCCGCGCAAACATTCGTCCGGCGCATGCAGATGCCGCAGCGGCGCCGTCGTCGTCACCGTCAGCAAACCGAACGGACCGTAGCCGGCCTTGGCCGCGGCGCCGCCGTACTGTGCGAAGTAGCTGCGTTCCATCGCCGACAGCGACTGCGTCTGCGCTGCATATCCGCCGATGCGAGCCGGCAGCTCGGCAGCCACGGCGGCATGCGAAACGTCGAGCGGTCGCGCCGGTGCCGACACCGAGCCGAGTGCGACCAACAGGAAGCCGATCGCAGTGAATACCGTCGGCCGACCGCGTGGTCCGGTCATGGCCGCGGCACTCGAACTCGGCGCCGGCACGATGATGCGCGGCATCTGCGGCGGCACCCGCCGCGCCCAGGCGAGCAACGGCAGCAACGGCAGCAACGCGAGGGTCAGCGCCGCCAGCCCCGGCAGCGCGTGCCAGAAACCATCCATCCAGTCGATCTGTGGCCAGTACGCCAGGCCCAGTGCCAGCAGCGCGATGCGCAGAATGTTGCCGAGCAACGCGGCCGACAACGCCAGCGCAAAACCCGTCACCGCCTGTCGCCCGTTCGGCCGCACCACTGCCGCCAGACCAACGAACACCGTCAGTACCAGGGTCAGACCCCGCGCACCGGAACACGGAAGATCGACCAGCACGTCCTGCCCGGCGATCAGGATGCGCGTGCCGACGCAGTGCACCTCACCCGCGATCTGGCCCAGCAGCAGACAGGCACCGTCAGCGGACAGCTGCTGCAGGCCGAAACCGATCAGGCGCTGCACCACGCGCTCCAGCGGCAGCGAGAACGCAAACAGCAGCGACAGCCACAGCGGCGACACCGCGCGCTGGCGCTGGCGCAGTCCGGCCAGCGTCGCCAGTGCGTAGACGTCCACCGCCAGGGTCAGCGCGCCAATGACATTGACCCGCAGCACCTGTCCGACCAGACGCACCAGCGCGCTCAGCGTCAGCAACGCATAGGCGTAGCGCCGGTTCTGATCACTGCCCGGCCGCTGTTCGCTGCTGTATGACCACAACCCCAACGCCAGCACCGCCAGCGCGACCCACAGGCCCTGCGGGTTGTAGGCCGGCTCGCGCCAGCTGGCGAGCAGCCACAGCAGTGGTGATACCGCCAGCACGCCCGCGCCCAGCGCCAGCAAGGCGAGAGGAAGATGGTTGATGACCTGGTGCCCGAAACTCCGCATCTGCGTCTCCCTGTGTGCGGTGACCCTCGATGGGAGACGAGTCTGTCCAGCGCGCGTGCAGTGCCGACGCCATCGCGGTGCAGGTTTCGCGGAACTTGGTGCAGATTCTGTGCAAGCGGACCGGAGCGCCTTTTTGCAGGCGAACGCACTGCTAAGCTGCACCGGCATTCATGAGGAACGCTGCGTGGCGAAGATTCTGGTGGTGGACGACGATGCCAACATCCGCGAAGTGGTGTGCTTCGCGTTGCACAAGGCCGGCTATCAAACCTGTGTGGCCGACAACGGTGAGCAGGCGCTGCAGCGCGTCGCCAGCGAGGCGCCGGACCTAGTCGTGCTCGACATCCTGATGCCGGAACTCGACGGCACTGAAGTCTGCCGCCGGCTGCGCGCCGACCCACGCCACGCCGCGCTGCCGATCATCTTCCTCAGCTCGAAAGATGATGAAATCGATCGCGTCGTCGGGCTCGAACTCGGCGGTGACGACTACGTGTCCAAACCGTTCTCCCCGCGTGAACTGGTCGCTCGGGTCCGCGCACGGCTGCGCGCGCTGCAGGCAGCCGTGCAGCCGCCGGCAACGCGCCTGCAGCATGGCCGCCTCGCGCTCGACACCGAACAGTACAAGGCCTGGTGGAACACGCACGAACTCGACCTCACCCCGACCGAGTTCGGCATCCTGCGCACCTTGCTCAGCCGCCCCGGCAAGGTCTGCACCCGCGATCATCTGATGAACGAGGCTTACGAGCTCAACCGCATCGTCAGCGACCGTACCATCGACAGTCACCTGCGCCGCGTGCGCGCCAAGCTGGCCGACGCCGGCGGCGCTGCGGCCGGCGAGGCCATCGAAACCGTGCACGGCATCGGCTACAAACTGGGGCCGTGCACGTGAAACTGCCGCGGGTGCGCCTGCGCACAATCCTGCTGCTGATCAATCTGGTGATCCTGCTTCTGCCGCTGGGCGGCATTACCTGGCTGCGGCTGTATGAAAGCGCACTGATCCGCCAGACCGAATCCGAGCTGATCGCGCAGACCGCATTCATTGAAGCCGCCTATGTCAGTGCGTTCGAACGCCTCCGGACCGATCGTCACAACACCCGCCGTGCGATCAAACCGGAAACCTACGGGGCGCCGGTCACCGCACCGCCGCCGCCGCGCGATCCCGAAGGTCGCTGGCGCCCGCGCTGGGCCGAACTGGATCTGGCCAGTGATCGAGTGTGGCCGCGGCCGCCCGATCCCGAACCGACGGCACAAAGTGCCGATCCTCTCGCGGTGCAGATCGGGCGAGAACTGACGCCGATGTTGCGCGAGGCGCAGCACATCACCCTGGCTGGCATGCGCGTGGTCGACTATCGCGGCGTCATCGTTGCCTCGACCGGCGACGGCGCCGGCGACGACACGGGGCAGTCGCTGACAGCGCTGGAGGAAGTGCGCGAAGCACTCACCGGCGCCTCGGTCAGCCGCATGCGCTGGCGCAACTCGGATTCGCCGCCACCACCGCTGGAGTCGATCTCGCGCGGCACCCGCATCCGCGTCTACGTCGCTGAACCGATTGAACACGACGGTCGTGTGCTCGGCGCGATCCTGCTGATCCGCACGCCAGCCAACATCAAACAGGCGATCTACGGCAAACGGATCCCGCTGATGCGCGCCGGCCTTGGCCTGCTGGCGCTGGTCGTGCTGCTGACGCTGCTCAGTTCGCTGACGATCAGCCGACCAGTGCATCAGCTGATCAGGCAGACCCGGCGCGCTGCCCGCGGCGAACGCGGCGCCATCACACCGCTGGAACATCCGGGCACACGCGAGATCGCCGAGCTGTCCGAGAACGTCGCGGCCATGGCCGAGGCGCTGGAGACCCGCAGCGCCTACATTCGCGATTTCGCCGCGCACGTCTCGCACGAATTCAAGACACCGCTGACCGCGATCCAGGGTTCGGTGGAGCTGCTGCGCGACCATGGCGACGGCATGTCGACCGAAGAGCGCACGCGCTTTCTCGACATCCTCTCGGCCGACACCGCCCGACTCGAACGCCTGGTGCGGCGCCTGCTGGAACTGGCGCGGGCCGACATGATGCAGGCGGGCGCCGAACATGCCGATCTGGGCGTCGTCACCGGCGCGGTCGCGCAGCGCTATCTGGATAGCGGACTCGCGGTCCAGGCCGCCGGCGATCCGGGCATTGAAGTCGAGATCGCCGGCGACGTTCTCGATTCGATGCTCAGCAGCCTGCTCGACAATGTGCGCCAGCACGGCGGCGACGGCGTCAGCGTGCGGCTGTGGTGGCGCCTCAGCGCCGCTCACTCGGGCCGTGCGGAACTGCATGTGCAGGACGACGGCAGCGGCATCTCTGCCGCCAATCGGGAAAAAGTATTCGAGCCCTTCTTCACCACCGCCCGCGCGCGTGGCAGCACCGGCATGGGATTGGCGATCATCCGCACCTTGCTGCACGCGCACCATGGCGAGATCGAATTGCTGGAATCAACCGCCGGCACGCATTTCCGCATCCGCCTTCCGCTTGCCTCCCATACTCCTTCATAGCGTGTGCAGGGGGCGCAGGTCGCTCTCCTAGACGCGGGCATGCACGCCGCCATCGCCAGACCGCGCGGGGCCGGATCCATCGCGCATGCCTGCAGCGGCACGGCTAGCCAGTGGCTGCCCGCCCTGCGATGATGCGCGCCCTTCGCGCGTCGGATTCACACTGCGATGGGAGGATCAGCATGACAACATCGACACCCAAACAGCATCCCGCCAACGTCCGCGCAGTCGCTGCCACTAGCGTCAGCCATGTCCTGCGCGGCAGCAATCTGGATGACGCGCTGCGCCCAGCCGAGAAGCTGGCGCTGCCGGCCGATGCCGCAATGGTGCGTCTGATGGCCTACGGCGTACTGCGCGAGTTGACCGCACTGCAGTGGATTGCGTCGCGCCTGATGGACAAACCGCTGACGGCGACGGACAACGTACTGACGCTGATCCTGGTGGGCCTGTATCAGCTGCGCACCCTGAAAACCCCGCCACACGCCGCGATCAATGAGACCGTCGACGCGTTGCAGGCCTTGCGCAAGCCGCAGATGCGCGGTGTCGTCAACGCCGTGCTGCGCCGCTACACCCGCGAAGCAGCCAAGCTCGAAGCCGAGCTGCCGCGCGCGCCGGCAACCCGCACCTCGCATCCGCAATGGCTGGTTGACCGCATCAAGACCGACTGGCCACAGCAATGGGAAGCGGTGCTGCAGGCCAACAATCAACAGGGGCCGATGAGCCTGCGCGTCAATCGCCGGCGCATGCCACGCGACGAGTACCTGAAGCGTCTGGGCGAAATGAACATCGCCGCTACCACAGCGGAAGGTGCTCCCGACGCCGTGGTACTGGCCGAGGCACGTTCGGTGGAACGCGTCCCCGGCTTCAACAGCGGCCAGGTCTCGGTCCAGGATGCCTCGGCACAGCTTGCGGTCGAGCTGATGGACCTGAAGGATGGCCAGCGCGTGCTCGATGCCTGCGCCGCGCCAGGCGGCAAGACCGCCCACATGCTGGAGCGCGCGGAGGTGGACGTTGTCGCGCTCGATTCCGACGGCACGCGCCTGTTGCGCGTTGACGAGAACCTTCAGCGGCTCAAGCTGAAAGCACAGATCGTGGCAGGCGACGCTGGCGAACCGGCGCGCTGGTGGGACAAATACAAGTTCGATCGCATCCTGCTCGACGCACCCTGCTCCGGCACCGGCGTGATCCGGCGCCATCCGGACATCAAGTGGCTGCGCCGCGACACCGACATCCCGGCGCTGCAGCAACAGCAGCTGCGCCTGCTCAAGGCACTCTGGCCGTTGCTGAAATCCGGTGGCCGCCTGGTCTATGCCACCTGCTCGGTGTTGCGGGACGAGGGCGACGAAGTCATCAAACGCTTCAAGCTGCTGCACGCGGACGCGCAGCTGCAGAAAATCGATACCAGCTGGGGCGAGGCCACCGAGTTCGGTCGCCGCATCGCGCCGGGCGGCGCGCACGACGGCTTCTATTACGCGGTTCTGAGCAAGCGCTGAATCCGGCGGCGCTCAATCGGCGCCGAGCACGGCCTGGTGCAGCAATCCGAGATACTCCTTGAAGGCGCGCGCACTGCCATCGAGCGCGCGCGTATCCGGCAGCAGATCCAGCACGCCGTGCGCACGCTCGACCACCTCAACATCGGTCGGCGCCGCAATGAATTCCACACCCGGCGTCTCGAAGTTCCGCATCGAGCGCGGCATGTGCAGTGCAGAAGTCACCAGCAACACCCGATGGATCCCGCGCGTAGCCAGCAGGTCCCGCGTGTAGCGTGCGTTCTCACGCGTGGTGCGGCTGCGGCCCTCGCGCAGCACCGCTGCATCCGGTACCCCGAGCTGTTGCAGCAGTGCGGCCATCGCATCAGCTTCCGACTGCGTGCCCGGCGTCCACGGCAGGCGCCCGCCGCTGACGATGATCAGCGGCGCCTTGCCAGCGTGATACAGCGCCGCCGTGTAGATCATGCGGTCGCCGCCAGAATTGACGTCCACGTCCAGCCGCCGCGGCGGGGCCGCCGGTTCAATCCCGCCACCGAGCAGCACGATGGCATCGGCCTGTGGCAAATCATCCGGGGCGCGCATCGGATAGCGCTGTTCCAGACTCGCACGCAGCGCCTCCGAGGCCCACGGCATCGACCACAGCCACAGCCAGACCAGTGCCGCCCCGGTCAGGCCGCGCGCCAAGCCCACACGTCGCCGCCACAGCAGCAGCGCAAACAACAGGGCCAGCAGCGCCGCTCCCAGCGGCTGCAGCAAGACGGTCAAAATTTTCAGAGTGATCATGCGTGTTTGGAAATGAGCCACCACTGGACGCCCATCATCGCCTCAGACGTGACGTGTCGCACTTTTGCCGCTGACACCGTTTTATAGATTAACTGGGGCGTGCATCGGGGGTCCGGCACGCGTCCTGATTTCTGGAGCTCATACCGTGATGAAATTTTTCGCACGGGCGTCTGTACTGGCGTCCGCATTGTCCTGTCTGCCGTTGCTCGTGCCCGCTGCCAGGGCTGCCGGTGACGGCGAGTCCGCCATTCTGGTGCTGGACGCCTCCGGTTCAATGTGGGGCCAGCTTCAGGGCAGGACCAAGATCGAACTGGCGCGCGACGCCGTGGACGGCATGCTCAAGCAGTGGCCGGCCGACCAGTCGCTCGGCCTGATCGCCTACGGCCATCGCCGCAAGGGCGACTGCGAGGACATCGAGGTGCTGCGCCCGGCCCAAGGCTTCGACGCCGCGGCGATCCGCAGCCAGGTCAATGCGCTGACCCCCAAGGGCATGACACCGATCAGCGCCTCGGTCCGGATGGCGGCCGAACAGCTCAAGTTCACCGAACACAAGGCGACGGTCATCCTCGTCAGCGACGGCGAGGAAACCTGCAACGCCGACCCCTGCGCGCTGGGCACCGAGCTGGAAAAGCTCGGCGTGGATTTCACCGCGCATGTGATCGGCTTCGACCTGCCCGAAGGTAAGGCGCGCGAACAGCTGCAGTGCCTCGCGAAGAACACCGGTGGCGAATACTTCGAGGCCCGCGATGCGGGCGAGCTGACCAAGGCGATCAGCGAGGCGGTCAGCGCCAGCACGACCCCGGAACCGGTACTGGGACCGGCGCCGGCCAGCGTGCGTGCCGAAGGCCCGGCCATCATCACCCAGCCGGTCGAGGTGCACTGGACCGGCCCCGGTGAAAAGGGCGACTACCTTGCCTTCGTCGACCCCACCAAGGAAAGCGCGAATGCCTGGGGCGAGACAATGCTGCGTATTCCCACACAGAACGGGAGCTCTGCTGAGGGCGTCAGCAGCGGCGTGCTGAAACTGGATGCGCCGGCACATCCGGGGCGCTACGAGCTGCGCTACGTCAGTGATACGCGGGAACCGCCAGTCCTGGCCAAGACCGTGGTCGAGGTGAGCGACGCCGTCTCGGTGATCGAGGCGCCGGATACCGCCGAAGCCGGTGGCAGCATCACCGTGGTGGCGCGCGGCCCGGCGGATCCCCGCCACTGGGTCGGCTTTGCACCCGCCGGCAGCGACGTCAGCACCTACCTCAAGAATTACTACGAGCGCCCGACCGGCGATGTCAGTACGCTGAAACTGAACGTCCCCGCCGAACCCGGCGCCTATGAAATCCGCTATGTGCTGAACGAAGGTGAGCGCGTGCTCGGCAGCAAGCCGATCACAGTCGTCGCGGCAAAGACATCGGTCAGCGGCCCCGCCACGGTGATGGCGGGGGACCGGGTCAAGGTCAGTGCCAGCGGTCCGTCCAGCAACCGTCACTGGATCGGCTTTGCCCCGGCCGGCAGCGGCGCCGGCGCGTACGTCGGCGGCGCCTACGATCGCCCTCAGGGGTCGAAATCGGAGTTGACGATCAATACACCGCTGGAACCGGGCGCTTACGAGTACCGCTACGTGCTCGACGAAGGCGAGGCGATCGCGGCATCGCAAGCGGTGACTGTCACTGCCGCAACCGCCGAGATGTCGATTGCCGCAAACGTCACCGCTTCCACCGCGCTGAACGTTCCGTTCCGCGGGCCGCGCAACACCAGCAACTGGATCGGCTTCGTCCCGCGGGGCGGCGACGGCAGCGAATACGCAGGCTGGAGCTATGTGCCCGCGCAGGGTGACGTGGTGGAACTGCGCGCACCCGACGACGCCGGCAGCTGGGATCTGGTTTTTGTCGTCGACAGTATGGTGATCTCGCGTACACCGGTGCAGGTCTCCGCCGGTGTCTCCCCGTAGACGCATGCGCCTCAACTAACCCGTCTCGTCCCGTATTTCTGATGTCCTTTGAAGGAGCTGCACCGATGAAGCGAAGCATTTTCGCAGCACTCTTGACGATGCTGCTGTGCGCCTGCGGCAACAGCAGTGCCGATCCAGCCGGCAGCGAGTCTCAGTCCTCCGCAGCCACGGGTCCGGCGACCTTGCGGCTGAGCGCCCAAGGCACCACCGGTGAATTCATCGGCGAGCCCGCGTGCAAGATCGTGTTTCAGGTCGAGAACCGCGGCGAACTCAAGCTCGCAGTCTTCGCCACCAATCTGGTCGCGTCCGATACCCGCACCGGCGCGGCGTTGAAAACGGTCAGCCTGCCCCGGGTGGGTATCGTCGGAGACACGCTGGACGTTGGCGCCACCAGCAAGCCCTGGCCCCTGAACGTCCAGGGCGCCGCCTGCGAGTTCGTCGATGTCGGGTTCGAAAAACTCAAATGCGCATTTGCCGGCAAACCCTGCGGCGCCATCGAGGTCAGTCAGCAGGGCCTTGCCGGCATCCGCGCACCGAAGCCATGAGGCGATCCGGCAAGTACTGGCGTTGCTTCATGCGGTGCTGACGACCGGCATGTTGTGTGTCGCGGCCGGCGAGTACGACCATTCACTCGTTTGAACAAGGAAGACGACGATGTGGGATTTTGATCTGAGCAAGGCCATCGGCCTGATGTTCCGCACGATGCCGTTCATCGGCCTGCGGCTCGCCATTTATTTCGGCATCACCTTGGCCTATGTGATCGTCACCGGCGGTGGCGGCGGGATCGGCTACCTGATCGGCAGCACCGGCGATGCCGAAGCGGCCGCCAATGGCGCGTTCTGGGGCGCGAGCACCGGCTTTGCACTGGTCTCGGGCGTGCTGTACTTCATGCGCGAATACCTGCTGTACATGGTCAAGGCAGGACACATCGCCGTGCTGGTGCCGCTGATCGACGGCCAGGAGATTCCCGAAGGCAGGAACCAGATCACGCATGCGACGCAGGTGGTGAAAACGCGCTTCGTCGAATCATCCGTGCTGTTCGGCGTCGACCAGTTGATCAAGGGGATCCTGCGCGCTTTCAACCGCACGGTGCTGACGATCAGCAGCTTCCTGCCGATCCCGGCACTGCAGAACGTGATGAAGTTCGTCACGGCGGTGATCAACATGTCGCTGACCTACGTCGACGAAGTGATCCTCGCCTACAACATCCGCACGCAGCAGGAGAATCCATGGGCCGGCGCGCGCGACGGTGTCGTTCTCTACGCACAGAACTACAAGAATCTGCTGAAGAACGCGCTGTGGCTGACGGTGTTCGTCTGGCTGCTGACGCTGCTGATCTTCATTCTGATCTTCGCCCCGGTCGCCGCGATGATTGCGCTGTTCCCTGGCGTCGCCGGATTCTGGACCTTCGCGATCACGGGCATCACCGCGTACGCATTCAAGGCAGCGCTGATCGACCCGATCGCGATGACCTGCCTGATGCAGGCCTACTTCAAAGCGATCGAAGGCCAGGAGCCGCGCCAGGACTGGGCCGACAAGCTGAACTCGGCGTCCGGCAAGTTCAAGGAGCTGGGCGACAAGGCAATGGCCTTTGCCAAGAGCAAGTTTGGCGGCTCGACGCCGACCGCAACACCCGCGGCCTAAGGGGCAACGGCTGCGGGCAGTTGCTGCCCGCAGCCGGCATTCATCTGCCTCGTGAGGCGCTATTCAGCCAAGGCAGCGACGCCGCCGTCCTCACGCTGAAGGGTCAAGGTCGACAATTGGCCGAGATTGATGCGGCTCCAGGTTTGATCCACACCTTCGGCGTCCGAAACTTTCACGTCCCACAATGCCGCTTCGCCACTGCGCCCGAATGGGATGGTGACGCTCTCACCGCCGACCAGCGTCTCGACGCCCAGCATGTCGTCCGCCCAGGTATTCATGCTCGCCGGCGAGATGTACAGGGCGTTGATAGAGCCCCCCGTATCGTTGTGCAGAATGAATTCGCGTTCGCCGGCCGCCGCAGGCATAACCATACAGACTGCATATAGGCACAGCGCAGGCGTGGCACATCGGCGCAGCGTGCGCGCGGCACAAACCATGACGGTATTCATTTTCGAGGCTCCGGCGGAAGGGAAATCCGCGCAGAACCGCGCCGATAACAGGCCATCATGGGCGCCTACCCCTGCATAAGCAAACGCGAGCGGTTGAATTTGCGCCTGCGCTTCGCAGTGCTAAGCCAGACGCGTACCCACTGGCACCTCGGCGTCGGGCACGCACAGGACGACATGCCCATCCGCGTCGTGAAAGCCGGTGACCAGGCACTCCGACATCAGCGGGCCGATCTGCTTCTTCGGAAAATTCACCACCGCAACCACCTGACGGCCGATCAGTTGCTCCGGGGTGTAGTGCTGCGTGATCTGCACGCTGGACTTTCGAACGCCAAGCTCCGGCCCGAAATCCACCTGCAGCACATACGCCGGCTTGCGCGCCTCCGCAAACACACGCGCGTCGATCACGCGTCCGACCCGCAGCTCGACCCGCATGAAATCGTCCCAACTGATCGGGTCCATCGATGTGCTCCGCCACAGTGAATGCCGGCGCGCATTGTGCCCGCGACCATTGAAGGTGTCGCGCCCGGTATCGCGCTAACCATCGTGGGCCTACTGCAACACCGCAATATCGATCTTCCCCATCTACTGTACCGTCTGCATCAAGCACTCTCCCCAAGGGGCATACGCTGCAACTTGAGCATGGCGTTCTTGGATCGTGGATGCGCGGCGCCGCGCCGCTGCTGATTGCCGGTCGCCCGTTACACGCACATCGACAATTCGAGCACCCCTGACGGCACTCCTGATCAATAACCACACTGTCTTTCGCACGGAATGCCGTCACCGTCTCCATCCATCTTTGTCCCGGGGCAATGGCGCACGAAGAAAGTGGCCTCCTCGCATGACTTCATTTCGGAACAATGGATGCGGCCATCGCATTCAAACCGGGGCGGCTCCAGCACCTTTTCGGGGGGTGACCTTTCGACCACCGTCTGCAGATCCTCGGCGCGAGGAAGCGCGTTTTCATACCGGTGATAAGCAGTCGCGCCCAAGGTTACAAGCACCAACGGCGTCACCAGTTTCCCCAACCTGATCCTCCTTGACGAAGAAGGTGCTCGCCGTTCAGACCGCACCGGTTGCGCGGAGTCTGCCCCGACATACGCAATCTTGATGGCTTGCCTGCGCCCGGATGCATCGTTCTGCACCTCATACGTCACCACGTCGCCAACCGCCGGTGTCCGTCGTCGCGGGTTGAACGCACTGATATGGGCAAACACGCGTTCGGCGCCGCCGTTCCATTCAATGAAGCCAAATCCGCGGCTGTCGTTCCACGACACGATGCGTCCCTGCAATCGCATTCTTTTCTACCTCATCCGATCAAGCGTCGGATCCCGTTCAGAACAGCATCATCAATATCGTCAATGCCGGCGCTATGGCGGCGAAGCCATAGCAGCGCACGAGGACATCCGCCACCGGACGCTCGCGACTCGATCGAATTAGCAGAACGTTCACGATCGCAGTCAATGGAATCGCCACCATTCCGATCAGCATCGCGCCGAGCCCGACGAACGAGCCGTTGCCGGTGTTCAGCTCAATAACGACCCAGACGATCAGCGTCTGCACCAGCAGCGGCAGCACCACGCCAAAGAAGATGCGCATCAGTGGATCGCCTGCCGGCTCGTGCGTTCACGCTGCCGTACGCTCTTGCCGCAAGCGCATCAACAGATAGACCGCAAAGCCGGTCGCCACGCCAGGGACCAATCCCAGCAGCACCGCGATCCAGCCGTGGCGAATCTGGCGGGTGCATGCCTCATGAATGACCCAGACGGTCAGCACGCACCAGCAGAAGATCGCGTCCAGCGCGTACCCGGAGGCGAACGGATTGACGAAGCCCGCCATCGCCGCACCGACGATATCCGGGTTTTCAATCAATGGGGGCACGCACAGGACCGCGAACGCCGCGGCAAAGCCGCCGGCCAGAAACATCAGCAGCACCACATACACACGCTCGTTCATTCATCCCCCATTCTGTTCAACAGCACTCATCCCTTCCCAATGATCATCGATCTGCGGGATCCGTCTCGCCGTCCGAGGACGGCTCGACCACGTTGACCTGCCGGTAAGCCTCGATGAAAGGCTGATAGTCGGCGAAATCGCGGTGGTCGACGACTTGATCTCCGTCGAGGCGAAGAATCGTGACAAACGGCATGCCGCGGGTCTCGACGTCCTTGCCGCTGTCCAGCGTCAGCGTCCAGTCCAGGGTCCCTTCGAACACTGCATGCGCTCCGGAAAAGTAGGCCCGTGTCCGATTGAACTGCATGGCCTTGATCGCGGCGTAGTTCTGACGGAAGTACTTGAGCGTCGCAATCTTTCCGCTGACTGCAACCAGTCCGAACACCGGCTCTGCGGTGGGATCGGTAAAGCTGCCCGAGTCTGCCAGATGGGGCGCCAGGGCATCCCAGTCACGCGCAATGTAGGCAGAGAAATAGGCCTCCGCCGCACGCTGTGTGACCGCGGACATGTCCGCAAAAGTTGGCGAGGTCTGGCCGGTCGCCGACTGCCAGATCCCGAGCGTCAGCAGTGCCAGGGAGAGCATGAGTGATCGACGCATGGCGTTGGACCTCCGGGTCGAGGATCGGGACAACAGCAGCCTGGCCAGCCGACTGCGGTCACAACCCGCACAGTGCCGACGATTCACAGAGGCTGCAAGTATTGCCGGACTGCGCCTCGACTCACCATGTGCGATCGGACCATGACCTCGAATGTGCGTTGGGTGCTGAGATTCCGATAAACCTGTCTCCCAAGGTCCAGCTCGCTGTCCCAGCTCACCTCGTCACCCATCTCAACATCGACTGCTCCGAGCAGTTCCACGATCGTGAAACCATGCAGCTCGGTCTCGATGGCGATCAGCGAATGCTCACGGAGGATGGCGTACACACGTCCGTTCATACCAGGGCTCCAAAGTCTGTCCGTGACAGGCAAGCTGATCTGAACGGACGCACGACTAGTCACCCAACCGCATCACGGCAATCTGCTGTGTCCGGTCCCGTTGCAGGCGCACTGCGTTGCGCGTCGTGGCGAAAGCGATCATCCCGTCGGCCAGTGCGGGCCAGGTATTGATGCCGCGACTTTCGATCAGATCGCCGGTACTCCAGCCGATGTCCACAGCGTAACGCGCGGTGACGATACGCCAGCGCCAGTCGGCGCTGCGCGTGTCGTACCACGCCGACACGACACTGCCGTCAGACTGCGCCGCCAGACTCGGATACTGGCTCATCGCCTCCGGCGCCAGCGCGACGGGCTCCGGTATCGACCAGCTCACGCCGTCGTCGCCGGACACCGCGGACTGAATCGACAGATTGCGGCCGGACGATTCCATCTCCTTGCTGTCCCAGGCCAGCACCATTTTCCCGTCGCCGCTCCACGCCAATGCCGGATGCCGATCTGCGCGCGCCGCGTCGCCGACGACCCCGGCGGCAAGCCATGCGCCATCATCACCGCGACGCATCACGCGGATCTGCCAGTCGTCCGGATCGGTCCCGCGCCCCGCGGTGGAGCCGGTCCACAGCGGATCGATGTCGTCGCGGTTGTCCTGGAAGGCCACCGCAATGCGTCCGTCGGCGGACACCGCCACGCGCGGCCACACCGACGCCGGATACAGCGCGGAACGTGTGTCGAAGAGCATCGGCGCCTGCACCGTCTTGCCCTCGGCCGAGAGATTCGCCGGCTCGGCGTCCTCGCCGACGACCTGCGCGAAAACATCGAAGGCCTTGCCCGCGCCGATCTCCTGCCAGACCACGACCGGACGACCGCTGGCGGTGATCGCGATGTCCGGCCGTTCGGCGCGGCCCTCGATCACGCGCAGCGCGATCTCGCCGCCCCAGCTGCGTCCACCGTCACTGGAATGGCGCAGGTAGATCGCCGGACGCCGCGGGATCTGGCTGGCGCGCTCGTCCTGCCAGGCGACCCAGACATCGTTGTTGCGTGCGGCGATCTTCGGAAAGCGCGCAGAGCAGGACGCCGGCGCCAGATCGACCGGCTCACCCCCCTCACCCATGCGTCGATAGACGACCTGCGTGCACGCGGGCCTGTGCGCCTCGGCGACCAGATGCGTCACGCCATCGGCCACCGCCACCGCCGGGAAGCCGCTGTAGTGTCCAATCTCACCCAGGGCGATCTCCGCGCCATCGTCGCCGCCCTGATCCGCCGGAATCGGCACCTCGGCCTGCGGATCTGCCGGCCCTGTGGAGATGAAGATCGGCGCCGAGACGGCGCGCAGCTGATTCGGCACCTGCTCCAGCAGGGTGAGCAGTGAAACCGGCAGGTCGTTGGTGTTGATGGCGGCAATGCCACCGGGTCCCCGCGCCTCGAGGCGATACCAGGTCGGCTCGGCCTCAGCGACGATGTCTTCCTGGTAGACCATGTCCGGACCCAGCGGCACATAGGTCTTGTAGGCACCCGCAATGCGGCCCGGCGACTTGTACAGCAGCAGCTGCGTGCCGGTGCCGTGCTCGATGCGGATCCGCAGACGCCCTGGCGTACCGGCCGGCACGAACACCTCGTCGCCGTTGATGGCTTCGTATTCGCCATCGTTCTGGAAATCCGCCTGCAAAGTCACCGTCGGTGACAGCGCCCGCAGCTCCGACGTGTTGATGCGCGTGCGCCCGCTGCGCATCCCGTCCAGCAGCGCGCGTTCGCTGAGGTCCTCCGCCAGCACCCCGGTGTACGGCATGCCGGGACCGGCAACCAGCCACAGCTCGCGAAAGTGATTGTCGCCGCCACCGACGATGCCGAAGCGGAAACCGGCGTTCCAGCGATTTTCCGCGTAGTCGATCTCGCCTTCCGGATCGCTGCCACGGTTCCAGGTTTCGACGTTGTCGATGCCGACGACGCTGGCCAGCACCGTTGGATGGTGATCCTCATCGTAGGAACCTTCCTCCGGATGCGCGATCGTCCAGCTCGCATCCTGCGAATGCGCATCCCACACCGACCACTGCAGGCGCTGGAACTCTGGTGCGCCTTCCGGATTCGCCCCCTGCACGATCGTGTCGATCGCACCGTGCACGGTCGAGTGCGGCGAACCATTGGCCTCCTCCCCCGGGATCAGCAGCAGCTGGTCGGAGGTCCACAACGGGTCGTAGTGCTGGTCGTAGGTGCGGTGATCGGTCAGCGGCATCCACTGCAGCCCCATGCGCTCACCCTGCGCGATCTGGTCGGCGACCGAAACGTTGCCAATGGCCCCCTGGTCGATCGCCTGACGGAAGAAGCTGCCGTCCGCCGAGTGATCGTCGTGTACATGGGCATCGCCGATGATCCATTCGCCTTTGGGCACTACGTGCGTCGGCAGCGGTGTGGGCGCCGGTGTCGGCGTGGGCCCTGACACGACGGGGCCCGCTCCAGACTCAACCGGAGCGCTGTCACCGCAGGCCGACACCACCAGCGCCGCACCGGTCAACAGCAGAACACGCGTCGTTGGCCAGACTCCCATGATTCAACTCTCCAGATCGATGACATCGCCGACGGCCACACCTGTGCGACCGCCGCGAAAAGCGCGCGATCATGCGGCGCGGCAATGACGCCGTGATGAAGGCACGGCGTCATCCGCGCCGCTGTCACGGCATCGATCCCGGCACCCGCAGCCGGAGCGTCCCCATCACCGCGTCACGCGCTGCGATGGCGCACCGTTGAACTCGCCGTACTGGTCGACGATGCCGCGCGTGTCGACGTAGGCGGTGTCGCCGGCGGTGATCGGTCCGGCGCTGACCCAGCGCTCGCCGTCGCGCTGCGCACTCAAGGTGCTGGTCGTGCCGCCGGCATGGCGCACGGTGATCGTCGCGCTGGCGACGTCCGCGGTATCCGCCCACGGCCGGAAGCTGCAGCGGTTGCAGTACTGCTGATGCTGCGCACGGTCCTCGCTGTTGTAGCGCTTGATGTTGCGGCGCGGGTCGATCCAGCTCAGCCCGCCTTCGTAACTGTCGGGATAGTCGATCGGCCCGACGACATAGCCGGGCTCATCCTCGGGCACCGTGTAGGTGCCGGCGTCGGTCGCCATGCTGTCGCGGAACTCACGGACTTCATGCACCGGACCGACCGTGAAGCTCACGCGACCATCGGCCTCGACGCGCAGATCGTCGACGCTGATGCCGCCCCAGGGCACGACCGTGAACGGCGCGCTTTCGAGGTGATAGTCCTCCAGACCAATCACGCCGCGCCTCTGGCCGTCGATGACGAAGCGATAGACACCTTCCGGCGTCACCGCCGGACGTGCCGCAACGGTCGGCAGCTCCGACACGAAGGCTTCGAAGCTCGCGGTCCATTCCCACTCGAACAGACCGGCACGCCATTGCACCAGGGCGACCGGATCGGGGATCGCGGCACTGCCGCCGGCATCCAGCGTGTCGGTCACCGGATTGGCGGGGATCTCCGCGCCACCCAGGCTCGGCAGGAAGCGCAGCTGCAACTGCACCTCGCCCTCCTGCGTGCCCCAGGTTTCCCACTGGCCGTCCTCCGCGCTGCCGCTGACCAATCGCTCCACGCGGACGTCCGGCGAACCGCTGTAGTTGGAGCCGCCGACGAAACGCACGGTGGCGGCGCCGAAGCGCGGCAACAAAGGTTCCGGCTGCTGGATCACGCGCGCCTCGCCGCCGTCGGCCGGCACGGTCAGATCGAAAGCGGCCGTGTAGCTGCGTGCGAGCACACCGAGCGTTTCGGCGAAGGCTTCCGCCCGCAGGCTTTCGACCTGATACAGCGCATCTAGCGGGTTGTACGGCGTGTCGGTGTCGGCACCGTTGAGCTTGGCCGCCATGCGCGACAGCCGTGTCGCCAGGAAGTCCGCACCATGCTGGCCCAGCGCATTGAGCGCCTTGCGGTAGTGATCATGCGCACGCATCTCGCGGTACTCGGGCATGTAGCCCCAGTAGTCGTTGGCCATGCCGACGCTGAGCACAAGGTCGTAGCCCTGCGCCGGGAATTCCTCGTGAGTGAAATTGCCTTTGATCTCGGACGTCGCCGGCGGCTCGGACTGCGCCCACAACGCATACGCCGGGTCTTCCCAGCCGACGGCATCGTTGTGGATCTGTGCGCGCAGACGCTCGACATCGTCGGCGTTGTCGAAGCTGCCGGGGATCTCGACGCCGGCTTCCGGATAGCGCGCGTTCTGGCGTGCGCAGTGTTCGGCAAAACGTGCATCGACTTCGCGCTCGCCACGCGCCTCGGCGACGCAGGCCCAGTCGAAGCCGTCCCAGACATTGCCGGCGACGCGATCCAGCCGCGAAGCGATGTTCAAGGCTTGCGAAGTGAACTGCTCGCAGGGACACATCGTCGCGACGACAGTGCCGAGCTTGAACACCTGCAGGTGGACGGCGGCGGTTTCCTGGATCGCCGTCAGCGAAGGGAAGCCATAAGTCGCCGGCACCGGCACGCCCGCGGCGAGCAGCTGGTCGCGCACCCCGGCCGGATCGATCGGCAGCACCTCCAGCAACGGATCGATCAGCGGCGCGGTAGCGTCGGCGACGTCATAGAAGCAATCCGGGAAGCCGAGCAGCGGCAGGCCCGGATGCAGCTCCGCGAACAGCGGATCGCTGAGACAGTTCGAGATCGTCGGCACCGGCTGCGACAACGGCGGGGCGAAACGCTCCGAGGTGTAGGCCACCGCGAACTGCGAGCTAAACGCGGCAAACTGCGTCGGGTCCTGCGTCCGGCCGTCCTCGATGCGCTTGAGGCCGTCGAGCACGGTGTCGGCCAGCAGGCGCGCTGCGCGGTCGTAGCCCGAGAAGTTCGACTCCTGGAACTCGCGGCGCTCGGCCGGCTGATGCACGCGCGTGTCCTTGTGCGGACCGGAAGCGCCGGTTTCGCGCTGGCTCATCACCGTGGTCGCACCGGTTTCGCGGTCGAGCACGCGCATCAGCGCATGCGTGATATCGCCGTTGACGATCTCCTCGCCCCAGACCCATTCCGGATGCACGCCGAAGATCACCCAGTTCGCGTAGGGCTTCGGATTGCCCGGCTCGCTGATGTCGTCGAAGCGCAGCACGCTGATCTGCTGCGTGGTGTAGTCGTAGGGCTGGCCGGCCGGTGTGCCGTCGTAGGCGGTCTTGGGACCGTAGGTGTGCGAACGCGTGTCGTTGGCGTGCATCGTGATACCGCCCATGCGCACCGGACGCAGCGCACGCACCGCATCCATCACCGCATCGGCCATCTGCTGCGCCATGTATTCGTAGAAGCGCAGGTCCATCACGTCCTGGAAGATCCAGGTGCCCCAACCCGGCGTCGAGTAGAACGGCGAGGTGTGGCTGTGCGAGGACGTGGTCGCCAGATTGCCGTCGGTCAGGCCACTGACCGGACCGGGCTCGACGCCGAGTAGCACCTGACGGTCGTGTTCGGCCAGCAGCTGCACAGTGCGCCGGTGCAGGAAGTCGTTCGGCAGATACAGGTCGTTGGCGGCGACGCCGACGCGGTGGCCGTTGCCGTCCTCGATCACCAGCGCGCGCGTGGTCACCCGCGTACCGAGCAGATCCGAGCCGACCTTCTTGACCGAATGCACGTAGGGATCGAAGCCGCGATCGTGCGCGATGCCGACGCCGGTGTCGGCGAACTGGCCGGCCGACGCGCCGAGGTGCCAGCTGGCGTCGCGCACCGCGACACCGGCGCGCGAAACACCGGTCGGTTGCGGCACCGGCGCATCGTCGCCGATCAGGCCGGCGAGCTGATCGCCGATCGCTTCGGATACAGAGTCCAGTCCGGCGCAGACCGCCTCGGGCGCGCCGGTGTCGCGACAGGCCGCGACCAGACCGGCGGCGGGACTGTCGAGGAATTCCGCCGGCGTTGCCGGCAGCAGCGATGTGGCCGGGTATTCGGCCGGCGCGGCGATACCGTCCAGCGCCGTCAGCAGCGGGCACTCCGCGTTCTGCGGCCCCATTTCGAAGCCGAGTTCCTCGGCCGCGTTCTGCACGGTGCAGACCATGTGGCGGCCGATCGTCGGCGACACCATCAGTGCCCAGTGATCCGGGCAGGCACTGTCGGGCGTCAGGCCCAGCGCGTCGAGCAACTGTTCTTCGGGGCAACCGCCGAAGTACAGCGCGCCCTCCTGGAAGGCCTGCAGATACTGTTCCGGCGTGTACAGCATGTAGCCGAGAAAATCGTTGGCCGCCCCGAGCAGGAAGTTCACGCGTGCGCCGGTGATGCCGCCGCAATCGGTATCGGGCTCGATGCCTTCGGGCAAGGTGTCGCAGTCGCGCAAGGCGTAATGCAGCTGCGGGAACGGCTCGCCCGGCATCGTACCTATGAAGGCGTCGCCGAGTCGCACCGCCGACGCGTAGGTGCCGATCACCGCGCCGGTGCTCCAAGGCGGCGCCTCGGCGCGCTCGATGCTCAGACTCGCGCCGACACCGGGCAGCGTCACCCGCGGCGCGTAGTTCGCCAGCAGGATCGGCTGCGCCAGCGGCTCGCGCACGAACACCGTCTTCACCGCCACGGTGTCGCCGTCGACTTCGCTGCGCGCGCTGAACGACGCGTCCAGCAGACTGCGCAGACTCGCACGCGCTTCAGCTTCGCGCTCGGCAGCGTCGCCGGTCTTGTTCCAGTCCATCGCGCCGAGCGCACCGACCAGTCCGATGCCGACACCGCCGCTGGTTTCCGCGGCGATCTGCGCGGCCCAGGCAGTCCAGTCGCCGGTCGCATCGACGTTGCTACTCGGTAGCACGGTCGCGTGCGGCGCGTAGTTCATCAAAGTGGCGATGCGGCGACCGCCACGATCCTCGGCAAACAGCACACGGAATTCGCGATCCGGATCGTCGGTCGGCGGACCGGAATACGAACCGGCGGTCGGCGGCCCCTGGATGCTCGACGCATACAGCCGTGCCGGCACGCGCTGCACATAGGCCTGCACGCCGGCGTCGACGGCGGACTCGGCCAGCAGTGCCATGTAGAACGAGGACAGACCGCCCCAGATGCCGATGGTGTCCGGCGCGTGATGCGAATGATCCGAGGTGACGACGATGTGATCCGCCGGCACCACCGCTGCGCCGTAGCGTTCTGCGAGACGCTGTGCGATGCGCTGACGGATGTCGTACAGGCCGTTCGGTCCGTTGCCGGCCTTGTACGCGGCGAAGTAGCCGATGTTGCTGGTCTTGACCAGGATAAAGCTCGACTCGCCGTCGCCCGTGATCGCGATCGCACCGGTGCGCAGCGGATCGTGTTCGGCCTGCGCGTCGCGTCCGCAGAAGGTGTCGTAGCCACCGAGACACACCGACCCCGGCTCGGGCAGGAACGACGCCGAGGTCTCGGCCGCGCCGACCTTGAACGGCAGCGCGCCGCCGTCGATCACCTCGACCGTCGCCGAACCCTCGTACCCGCCGACCTGCGCATGCACCTGCGTGCTGCCGCTGGCGAGCGCGGTCAGCACCCCGCCGGCATCGACCTGCGCAATTGCCGCATCGTCGCTGGCCCACTGCGCCTCGGCACTGCGGTCGATGCGTGTGCCGTTGCTGTAGGTCTCGATCGCGCTGAGCTGCTGCACTTCTCCCGGCGCCAGCGACAAGGCCGCCGGCTGCACCTGCAACGCCTCGAACTCGGCAGCGGTCACATTGACCGTCGCGTTCGCGGTCTGCTCGTCATAGCGCGCGCTGATCTGCGTGCCGCCCGGCGCCTGCGCCGTCACGGTGCCGGCGTCATCGACCGTAGCCACGTTCGTCGCCGCACTGCTCCACTCGGCCTGATCGCTGACGTCACGGCGCGCGCCGGTGTCATCGGTCGCGAACACCCGCAAGGTCTGCTGGCGTCCGGCCGCGAGCGTGGCCGATGCCGGCTCGATCGCCAGCGCCGCGGTCGACCCGGCCTGCACGGTCAGAAACGCCACGGCCTCATCGTCGCCCAGATAACCGCGGATCTCGGTGCGGCCGGCGGCCAGCGCCGTCGCCACGCCCTGCGCATCGATCGTCGCAACGCTGTCGTCCGAGCTGTCCCAATTCAAAGTGGACGTGTCGAGCGTTTCGCTGTGGCCGCGATCGTCGCGCGCCCGCGCCGCATACGCCAGTGTCTGACCGACACCGATGCTCGCTTCGCCCGGCGCGATCTCGATGCCGGCAGCCATTCCCGGCGCCACCGGTTCGCTGCTGCCGCAGGCGCTCAGCAGTGCCAGTGACAGGATTCCAAAGATGCCAGCGGCAATCGCCCGGAAAGTGCATGCGCGCGGCGGTACCGCGCAGATCGCGTCGTCGTGGTGATTCAAAGCTCCCCTCCAAATTCTTATAAAACAGATCCCTCCGGGCACTGCGCGCACCCGGAGGGACTGCCTACCGCTGCACCGAAATCCGACCCCAGTTGTCGTCGTGGTCATAGACGCGGATTTCGGCGGTCTCCCCCGCCCCCAGGTTCTGATTGCCTGCATTCAGGTTCGCACTGCAGGCGCTGCCGTCTTCCGTGCATTGCGCGGCAACGGCGTGCGTATTGCCGCTGGCATCGGTGACGACGACTTCGGCGCGCGCCAGACGCCCGTGCTGTGCCCACGGCCGGAAGCTGCAGGTGTCGCAGATGCGCGGATCGTTGTTGTCGGACACGAACGGGAACGGACTGTCGTCCTCGCTGCGCGGATAGACGATCGCCGGCACCGTGAAATTCACCATGTCGCCGCTGACACTGGCGTCATTAATCGCAATGCCGTCCCACACCGACACCTCGAATGGATCGGAGCAGAACGCATACGGCGTGAAGTCGAAGGACTGGCGGATGCGGCCGTCCACACAGAATCGATACGTGCCCGGCGGCGTGCTGTCGAGGCGCAACGGAAACGCGCTGTAGGCTTCGAAGCGCGCCGTCCAGAACCATTCCTGCAGACCAACATAGGTGCGCAGCACGCCGGGCACACCGTCCGGGAATTCCACCCGCACCGGCACTTCGCCGGTCTGGTCTGCGTAGGGCTGCCACTGCCCGGCTTCATCCTGGCGCTCGACGCGCACGCGCGGGTTGTCAGCCGCGGTCGAACCGCCGCGCCAGACGAAATGCGCGGCCGCGAAGCGCGTAATGTCCTGCGGCTGCGTGATCGGCTCGGCATCGCCGGCGTCATTGGGCATCGCCGACTGCCACAGTTCGTAAGCCGCGCCGCTAGCAGCACCGACAGTCATCGACAGCGTCTGCTGGCGCAACTCGTCGACTTGCGCCAGCGGATCGAGAAGTTCACCGGACAGTTCCGGACCACCCTGCAACCGCGCCGCCATGCGCACCAGCCGCGTGACCATGTAGTCCGCGGTGTGAGCGCCGTAGCTGGTCAGCGCCTTGCGGTAGCTGTCGCGGCTCATGTACTCGCGATAGCTGACGGTGTAGCCGTTGTAGTCGCCAGCGTGGCCAACGCCGACCACAAGCTTGTAGCCCAGCACGCCGAGGTCCTGGATTTCCTCCTTGGTGAAGTTGCCCCACAGCGCCGCAAGGTCGTCGCTTTCGGTGTTGGCGACCAGCGCATTCTCCGGTGCGTCCCAGCCGCGGGCGTCGTTATGCACCTGCGCGCGCATGTGCGCGATCGCATCCGGTTCCAAGTTGTCGCCGGGAATGCGCTCTGCATTGTTCTCCGGGTCAGTCGGGTCGAAATACTGCGCCTGCAACACGCAGGCCTGCGCGTAGGCGGGATCGTCACGATACTCGGGCAGCAGGCAGGCCCAGTCGAAGCCGTCGTAGATATCGCCCTGCGTCTGGTTCAATCGCGATTCCAGATTCAGGATCAGATCCGACTGCGCCTCGCAGGCGCAGGACGCCAACAGGATGTCGCCGATGCGCAGTACCTGCAGCTTGAGCCGCAGGTTTTCCTCGACCAGGCCAACCGCCGGCGCGTCGTAGTGATCCGGCAGCGGAATGCCCTCGGCCTGCAGGGTCGTGAACAGCCGCGCGGTGACGCCGGTCAGTTCGTTGTCGCCGGGGAAGCCGAGCCGATAGCAGTCCGGCAGCCCCAGCGCCGGCACGCCGGGATCGCCGGCGACCGTGGTTTCGGTGACGCAGTTGGAGACACTCGGATACGGGTGCGAGACCGGTCCCGGCGTCCACACCGTCAGCATGTCGACGTCGAAGTCCGCGGTGTACGGGATCAGCGCAACCCCAGTGCCGATCGCGGTCCAGGCCCTGACGATGTCGTCGGCCAGAAAGCGCACGTTGCGCTCGGTCTGCACATAGCCCTCGTGCGCCCAGTCGCGTAGCACGCCTTCGCCGAAGGCGCAGTCGTCGGATTCCGGCGTTTCGGCGTCGGACGACCAGCGCCCGCAGACGGAGGCATCGTCGGCCAGCAACTCGGCATCGTCGCCACTGCTCTCGGCGCTGCCGACGTCGCCCTGACTGAACACCAGCGGCGCGCCGGTCTCACGTTCGACCATGCGCTCCAGCGGGCCGAGGAAATCGGCGCTGTGCAGATCGTGCGGATCGAGACTCTCCGGATGCTCGCCCCAGTTGATCCAGGTCGCCAGCGGACGCGGGTGCGCTGGATCACTGAGGTCGTCAAAGCGCAGCACGACCAGACCGTGGTCGTTGTATTCGAGCGGGTAGCCCGCCGGCGTGCCGTCGTCCGCAGTCGCGGTGCGCACGATGTTGCCCTTGTAGACGCGGTGCTGGATCTGCGTCGCGCCCATGCGCGCTGGCTTGAGGTTCGCCGCTGCGGTCTCGATCGCCTCGGCCATCTTGCGCGCCTGGTTCTCGAAGAAGCGCGCGTCGAACACGTCCTGGAACAGGAACAGGCCGACCGCCAGAGTCGCTGCGTAGGCCGAGCTGTGGTTGTGCGTGACGTGATACAGGATCTGTTCGTAGCCGACGCCGGAGTCACCCTGGTCCAGCAGCTGGCCGACGCGGCGCAGCAGCATGTCCTGCGCCAGATAGTTGTCGGTCTTCAGCAGCGCGACGCGCTTTCCGTTATTACCTTCGATGACGATCGCGCGCGCGGTCAGGCGCGACTGCACGCCGTAGCTGGCGTGCTTGAGCTTGTGCGTCAGGAAGGGATCGACGTCGTTGCCGGCGACGGCGCCAAACGTGTCGGTGGCGTAGTCGCAGTATTGACCGGCGCAGTAGCCGACGTCCGGCGTCATGTCGACAACGCCGACACCGACGCGTACGCGGCTGGTCGGCGGCGGTTCGACGCCGGCGCCATCACCACCGCCCTCAAGCTGCGGTACGGTTGAGCTGCCGCAGCCGATCAGCAGCAACGACAGTGCAACAACGATGATGAGGCCCTTGCGCATCACGGCAGCGGCACCGCGACCGACTGCAGTGCAAAGCGCGCGACATTGGCGTAGGGCTCGGCAAGATTCTGCGGCTGCGCGCTTGGCACGATGAACTGCCACTGCTCGCCGTCGACCTCGGTCGTCGTCAACGGCGAGAACAGGTTGTCGGTGTCGTGCGTGACGAAGAAGTGCAGTCCGTGCGCGGCATGCGCGCCCTGGCGCTGCGTGCAGTCGAGATCCTCATACGTCAGCGCGTCGTTGCCGCTCGCCGCGCGTGCGGCGGCGACGTAGGCCTCGCGCACCTTGTCGTCACCGGAGTTGTCGCCCGGGAACGGCCGCGACACCGGGTCGTCGCCGGTGCCGTCGTCGAGGCAGGCGTCGTCGCGGTAGTACGGCACGACCAGCGGATTCAGCAAGGAAGTCGCGCCGCGCAGCAGGAAGGTATAGACCAGCGAACCGCCGTCGCCCTTGGCCGCGATCTGTTCCCAGTTGTCGAAGGCCAGCGGCAGATTGAAGGTCGGGTCCGGCACGTCGAGAAACGCGGGGCAGCGGCCGTCGGCGTTCGGTGAGGTGATGCCGTCGTCGAGCGACGGACAGAAGCCGAACAGCGGCGTGAAGCCGTCGACGTTGCCGATCTCGTCGTTGACACCATCGATCGGCACGCCCTGCGGCCGCAGGATCGTGTAGTAGCGCCCGCCCGGCACGCCCGCAGCGGCTTCCTCGGCGGTCGGCACCATTGCCGAACGGTTGTAGTCCCAGGAGGTGTAGAGACCATCCGGCGGAATCGGATGCACGCGGATGCGATAGCGGTAGGCCACCGCGTCGCGATAGAAGGTTTCGGTCTTGGTGACGTTGGTGCCGGAATCCGCGCCCCAGACTTCGCGGATGCAGCGCACCGGTCCGCAGCGCTCGCCGAGCAGGCTGGCGTTGCCTTCCCAGTTGACCTGCTCGTCCTCGAATCCGACCAGCGAGATCGTCGAGTCCGGCGACTGCTGGAATGCGCGTCCCTTCCAGCGGTCGATCAGGTCGGGACGCGTGTCCCAGTAGACGTCGGAATCGACGACATCCTCCGGCGCGCGGATGCGCAGGTCGCGCACCATCCAGCGGCCACTGGACTGCCAGCGGTAGTTGGCCGTGGTGACGGTGACATCGTCGCGCGGGAAGCGGTCGGTCGAGGCGCAGCGGTAGCCGCCGTCGACCGCGCTGCACTGCTCCGGATCGCCGAAGTAGTCGTCGAGGCTGGCGACGCAGATCGCGCCGCTCAGGTTGGCGCCATAGTTGGTGTTGCTGGTGCCGAGCTTCTCCGGATCGTCATCGGCGAAGCGGTAGCGATCGATCCACTGGTCGGCGTCGGCGCCGCGGGCGTAGTGCACGTAGTGCTCGTCCTTGAACCGCGAGCCACCCTCGACCTGGAACAGGTAGACATAGCGCTGCGTCTGCGGCGCGAGCGGATCGATCAGCGCGATCTGCTGTGCCGCGCCGTCGACGCCCTCGGGCCGGCTGTCGCCCGGCGCCATCTCGCCGGCATCGGCGGCCATGAACACGATCTCGTCGTCGTTATCCAGACCGGGCACGGGGTCCGGCGTCGGCCCGGCGAGGCCTTCGTTGACACCGTTGTTGTCGGGATCGGCGTCGTAGGCCTTGCTGCAATCGCCCTGCGTCATCGCCCAGGCTTCGGTGTCCCAGACGTAGCTGGTTTCCGGATCGGTGCCGGAGTAGATCGAGAACGTGCTGTTGCCGTTGGCGAGGAAGTACGGCATGCGCTCGTCGACCTGCACCGGAATCTCGACCCAGGCGCCGTCGCGCCAGGCGTACGCCGCAATCTGCTCGACCGGCACGCCGCCGACAACCGTCTCGCCCTGCACCGGATAGATCAAGGTGCCGTTGTGCGCGTCGCGCACCGGCGCGCTGTTGGGCACCAGCGAACGCAGCAGTTCGAGTATCGGCGCACAGACCTGATCCAGCGGTGCCGGACACTGATCCAGGTACGCACCGGACGGATAGACGTTGGCAATGCCGAACGCCGCCGGCGCGCTCCAGCCCGGCAGCAGTGCCCCGGGCACGACGACCGCCTCGACCTCGCGCCGCGCCGCCAGCGCCTGCTGCAGAGTTGACGGCAGATCCTGCGCCAGACCCAGCAGATCCTCCGGGCTCTGCGCTTCCGGCAGCGCCGCGAGATTCGACGCCAGATTACCGAGCGCCGTCTGCAGCGCCGCGCCACCGGCGGCGACGTCGCCGTCGAGCAGTGCCGCGGTCACCGTGTTGGCGTCAGCACTGAACTGTGCGATGGCGCCGAGCACGCCGCCGCCGTAGCCGTCCGGCGTCTGCCCGTCCGTCGGACCTTCTTCGCCCGGTGTCGCGGTGTCTTCAGGCGCGGTGCTGCTGCGACAGCCCCCCAGCATCAGGGCACCAACCATCAGGGCACTGGCCATCAGCGCGACCGCCATCTTGTCCATGCGCATGCTCAGGCTCCGTCACCCAGCAGGCCGCAGACCGCGACCGGCAGGCCCGCACCGAGACAGACCCCCGCGAGCGGCGTTTGCGGATCAAGCAAGCTGCACAGCGCTTCCGGCGCGCCGGCGTCGAGGCACTGCTGTGCGTACGCTGACTGGATGCGCTCGAGGTTATTGGCGATGTCCGTGAGCAGGCAGTCCGGCGACGCCGGATCGACGCAACCACGCAGGTATTCCGGCAGGTACTCGATGGCCGGTGCGTCGAACAGCGGGATGTAGGCCTGCATGCGCAGCAGTGGCGCGGTCAGCGGTCCGAGCGAGACGAACTCCTCGTAGCCGGTGAACGGAATCAGGAAGCCGGTATCGCCGGTCGGATCGACGTAGCTGAACTCCTCTTCCGGAATGATGTAGCCGAAGGAGTTGTGCGTCAGGCCCAGCGTCATCACGGTGGCGTCGGGATTCGCATACGCGGCGACGCGCCGGATGAACTGGCCGAAGGTGTGGGTGGTTTCGCCGGGGATCGTGACGATTTCCAGTCCGCCCTGACCGCCGAGGCTGACGCGCGAAACCCGGGTCGTCGCCGTTGTCGCGACCTGACCGATGTCGGTCGTGGTGGTCCCGAGAATGGCACCAAGCACAGGAATATCGGTCAGCGCGGTCGCAGTGAAGTCGTAGTAGCGGTTGAACGCGCCAATGCCGCCTGCCGCGACAAACAGCGGGTTGGTCACCGGCAGCGTTGCGGTGACCACACGGTGCTCCAGCTGCGGCGCCAACTTGCGCAGCGGCTGCGCGTCGGCGAATGCGGCGAGGTCGTGGCCTCGGCAGCGCACACGCTCGTAGGCATCCGGCTCGTCGAAGTCGCACTGCCCGCCAGAGGGCGAGGCGTCGGCGATGACGCCGTTGTAGTACAGCGCAACCCCGCCATGCTGCTGCTCCAGATAGCGCATTGCGCCATAGATGTAGTCGGCATGCGGAACGCGCGGATCCTCGTCGATTGAGGTCGGGTGCGCGTTGTACTGCAGCAACTGCGCGATCGTGCGCCGGCCGCTGCTCTGCTCGACACGGAGCAGGGTCACATGCGGGTCGGCATCGGCCGCCGGGTCGACATGCGGGCGGCGGTAGTTGTTGAAGTCCAGCGTCTCGCCCTGGCTGACACGCAGGCTCGCGCGGCTGCGCGAGGTGATCGCCTCGCTGACCGCATCGGCCGCGGACGCCAGCAGCGTATTGTCGATCCAGTCCTGCGGCACGCCGCCCCACAAGCCCTGCAAGTCGGCACCGGCGTGCGAGTGGGTCTGTCCGAACAAGACGCCGTCAGCCGGTACGCAGAAATCGAGCGCGCAGCTGGCGTCGACGATGGCTTGGGTCAGACGCTGCTGGATGACATTGCCGGCGCCGATCGCATCGACCGTAACGAACGCCACGCGGGTGTCACCGAGCGCCAGCAGCAGCAATCGCAAAGAGGTGTTTTCATCGTCTCGGGTGCGACCGGCATGGTGCACGCGTTCCTGCGCCGGCACCGTCAGGTTCTCGCCCAGCGGCGCAAACGGATCCGGCAGGTTCTGCAGTGGATTGATGCCGTAGCCGCCAAGATTGAACTTCTGCGTCTTGTTGCCGAGAAACAGACGTTCCTCGTCGATGCCGTCAATCTGCGCCTGCGTCGGCGTGATCACGCGCTCGGCCGCACCGGCGCAGAAATCATCCTCCACACAGGCTGCACCGGCAGCGCTCACTACCGCACCATCGCCGTCGACCGGGCGGCTGCTGCCGCACGCCGCCAACAGCACCAGCGACGCCACAACAGCGCCGCGGGCCACACCGCCCCCGATCTGCATCCACTCCTCCGTTCTCGCACTCCGGCGCGCTCTGTGTCGCGTCGGCTCTCTCTCTTCGCGGTACCTCATGCGGGCCCGTCGATCGGCTCATCATGGGTATCCGCCAAAGCGGGGTCTTGACGAATGCCGCCGTTTTATTAGGAAATCACGCCAACGTGTCGTCAAACCGCAACATTCCCCACACTGGCGTCATCGCTGCGCTCTATGCGCGCGGCCTGCTCGACTATCTGCGCGCCCGCGGAGTCGACCCGACGCAGCTGTATGCGCCCGATCGTGTCGCGCACTTCCAGCGCGTCGGCGGGCATGTCGAGATTCCGCTCGCTGAATGGATCGCGATGTTCGACACCGCGGTCGACGCCCTCGGCGAACCCGACCTGCCGCTGAAGGCCGGCGGCAGCCTGCATTTGCGTCATCTGGGCGTGCTCGGCCACGTGCTGATGAACTGCGCCACGCTTGAAGAGGTGTACCTGCAGCTGGCGCGCTACATCCGTCTGCTGGGTCAGATCGGCCAGCCGGCGCTGAGCCTGCATGGCGACGAGGCGCATCTGCTGTGGAGCTGGCCCTACGATTCGCCGCCGGCGGATGCGGTCGCGCAGTTCATGCTCGGCGCGCGGGCGATGTTCATGCGCTGGCTCACCAACCGCCCGGACCTGCGCTACGACGCCTATTTTCATTTTCCGCGTCCGCGGGACACGCGCGCATACGAACAAATCTTTGGCGGCGCACTGCATTTTTCGCAGCCGCACAGCAAGATGGTGTTCTCCCGCGACTACCTGACGCTGCCGGTGGTCTCGGCTGACGAGGAGCTGCGGCAGCAGGTCGAGGCGCAGGCGCAATCGCTGCTGCAGCAGCTGTCCGGTGAACCGCCGCTGCTGCGCGAACTGCGCAGCTTTCTGGCCCGCAACCTCGCCAATGGCCGGGTCTCGCTAGAGCTGTCGGCACAAGCGCTGGGGACATCCGCCAGAACCTTGCAGCGGCGTCTGTCCGAAAGCAATCTGTCGTTCCAGACCGCGCTGGATCAGGTCCGCCAGGCCCGTGCCGAAGCCCTGTTACGCGACCCGACGGTGTCGCTGACGCAGATCGCGTTCCTGCTGGGCTATACCGAGCAAAGCACGTTTCACAATGCATTCCGCCGCTGGACGCACTGCTCCCCGGGTGCGTTCCGCCGGCGTCAGCGATCCGCAACTTAGATGTGGGACCATCTTGCAGCGCTTCGTTCAGAAACCGACGCTCGACCGCCCGATGTTGCCGTCCGCACCGGAAAACCCCGCTGCAGCCTGCGACTTACGGTTATCTTGCACCGCAACATCAGCAGGCGTAAGGTGCGCGCCGCATGAAGATCATCATTCTTGGGGCCGGCCAGGTGGGCTCGACGCTGGCGGAAAACCTCGCCAGCGAACAGAACGATGTGACCGTGGTCGACACCAAAGCGACCGCGCTCAACGAGCTCCAGGAACGCCTGGATATCCGTACGGTGCTGGGTCATGCCTCGCACCCCAGTGTGCTGCGTCAGGCTGGCGCCGACGATGCGGACATGATCATCGCAGTGACCGACAGCGATGAAACCAACATGCTGGCGTGCAAGATCGCCAACACCCTGTTCAATACGCCGACCAAGATCGCGCGTGTGCGCGCCACTGATTACCTGAAGGAAGAGAAGCTGTTCGGTCCGGACGCGCTGCCGGTCGATCTGCACATTTCTCCCGAGCAGCTGGTCACCGAGCTGATCCAGCGTCTGATCGAATACCCCGGTGCACTGCAGGTCGTCGACTTTGCCGACAGCAAGGTGCGACTGGTCGGCGTCAAGGCCTACTACGGCGGCCCCCTGGTATCGCGCCAGTTGCGCGAACTGCCGCAGCATCTGCAGGACATCGATGCGCGCGTCGCCGCGATCTATCGCCGCGGCCGTCCGATCATCCCCGAAGGCGATACCGTGATCGAGGCCGAGGACGAGGTGTTCTTCGTCGCCGCGCGCGAACACGCACCCAAGATCATCGCCGAGCTGCGGCGCCTGGACAAACCGGTCAAGCGCGTGATGCTCGCCGGCGGCGGCAACATCGGCCTGCGTCTGGCCCGCGCGCTGGAGTCGAGCAAGATCCAGGTCAAGATCATCGAGAAATTCCGTGATCGCGCGAAGTTCCTTTCGGAGCAGCTCGAACACACGATCGTGCTCGCAGGCGACGCGGCCAACGAGGCGTTGCTGCGCGAAGAGAACATCGAAGACGTCGACGTGTTCTGCGCGATCACCAACGACGACGAAGCCAACATCCTGTCCGCGATGCTGGCCAAGCGCCTCGGCGCGCGCAAGGCGCTGTGCCTGATCAACCGCGTGTCCTACGTGGACCTGGTCGAAGGCGGCAGCATCGACATCGCCATCTCGCCGCAGCAATCGACGGTCTCGGCGCTGCTGTCGCGCGTGCGCCGCGGCGACGTGGTCAAGGTCCATGCGCTGCGCCGCGGTGCCGCCGAGGCGATCGAAGCGGTCGCGCACGGCGATCGCCACAACTCGCGGGTCGTCGGTCGACGACTCGAGGAGATCAAATTGCCGCCCGGCACGACGATCGGCGCGATCGTGCGCGGCGAACAGGTCATCATTGCGCACCATGACACCCTGATCGAGGCTGAAGACCACGTGATCCTGTTCATCGTCGACAAGAAGCGCGTGAAGGACGTCGAGAAGCTGTTTCAGGTCGGCCTGAACTTCTTCTAGCAACCATGGCACGCGTCGCCGCCATTCCAAGAGCGTCGTCCGCGCACCGCTACGCAGCGGTGCAGAAAGTCAGCGGCATGCTGCTGATGCTGTTCTCCATCACGATGCTGCCGCCGCTGCTGATCAGCAGCATCCTGGAAGAGGGCGTGTCCGACGCCTTTCTCGATGCCAGCTGGATCACGCTGACCGCAGGAGCACTGGTGTGGTGGCCGGTGCGCCGTCTCAACGTCGAGCTGAAAACACGCGACGGCTTTCTGGTGGTGGTGCTGTTCTGGCTGGTGCTGTCGATCTTCGGTGCGATCCCGCTGTACGTTACCCATACCGGCTGGGTCAGCTTCGTCGATGCGATGTTCGAATCGGCTTCCGGCCTGACGACCACCGGTGCCACCGTCGCCAGCGGGCTCGACAGCATGCCCAAGGCAATCCTGTTCTATCGCGTGCAGCTGCACTGGCTCGGCGGCATGGGTGTGATCGTGTTGGCGGTCGCGCTGCTGCCGATGCTCGGCATCGGCGGCATGCAGCTGTACCGTGCCGAAACGCCGGGGCCAATGAAGGATTCAAAACTGACCCCGCGCATCGCCAGTACCGCGCGTGCACTGTGGATCATCTACCTGACCTTGACGGTAGTCTGCGGGCTGACCTACTGGCTGCTCGGCATGACGTTTTTCGACGCGGTCTGTCATGCGATGTCGACCATCTCTACCGGTGGCTTCTCCACTCATGACGCCAGCATCGGCCATTACCAGAGCCTGCCGATCGAAATTGCAGTCATGGTCTTCATGCTCGCCGGAGCGATGAACTTTGCGCTCCATTTCATGGCGTTTCGCAGTCGCTCGATCCTGACGTATTTCCGTGATACCGAGTTTCGTGCGTTTCTGATCATCGTCGCCGTGTTCGGTCTGCTGGTCAGCATTCCGCTGTGGTGGTCCGGCACCTATGACTCGCTGGGAACAGCCATCCGCATTGGCCTGTTCCAGGTGATTTCCTTCGGCACCACCGCCGGTTTCGCCACCGCCGACCCGACGCCATGGCCGGGCTTTGTGCCCCTGCTGGTGCTGTTGTCCGGCTTCCTGGTCGGTTGTGCGGGATCCACCTCCGGCGGCATCAAGGTCACGCGCGTGGTCATGGTCGTCAAACAGATCAGTCGCGAAATGCAGCGCCTGCTGCACCCGAGCGCAACGATTCCACTGAAGCTTGGCGGCAAATCGGTTCCGGATGAAATCGTCTACGCCGTCGCTGCGTTTTTCTCGGTCTATGTTGGACTGACGATCCTGTTGACTCTGGTGATGATCGGCACCGGTCTGGATCCGGTGACTGCGCTGTCCGCGGTCGCCGCATGCATCAACAACGAAGGCCCGGGCCTGGGTCCGCTCAACGCGACCATGGCCAGCGTCAGCGATTTCGGAAAATGGGTACTGATCCTGACGATGCTGATCGGACGCCTGGAAATCTTCACCGTGCTGATCATCTTCACCCCGGGATTCTGGCGGCGCTGAAACCGCGAGCCGCTGCGGTATGAGACGATAAGCGCCCCTTTTCGACGCCTCATCCGCACCATGTCCGTCTTCACCAAAGTCAGCCATGCCGAACTTGGCACCTTTCTGAAGCAGTACCCGCTCGGCAAGCTGATCGGCTTTCAGGGCATTGGCGAAGGCGTCGAGAACACCAATTACTTCGTCGATACCGAAGACGGCCGCTGGGTTCTGACCTTGTTCGAACGGCTGAACTACGATGACCTGCCGTACTTTCTCGGACTGATGGAACACCTGGCCGCGCACGGACTGGCCAGTGCGATGCCGCTGCACACGCGCGGCGGGCAGACGCTGACCACACTGAACGGCAAGCCGGCAGCGCTGGTGCGACGGCTGACCGGGCAGAGCGTGCTGTTCCCGAGCCTGGAACAATGCGAACAAGTCGGTCGCGCACTCGGTGATCTGCATGTGATTGGACGATCGTATCCCGGCTTCTGCGCCAATTCGCGCGGCGCTGCGTGGCGCCAGCAGACCGGCCAACTGCTCGCCAGCAAGACGTCTGATGCGGCGATCCGCGACCTGATCATCGACGAGCTCGAAACCCAGGCACGCTTTGATCTGGCGGCACTGCCACAGGGCGTGATTCACGCCGACCTGTTCCGCGACAACGTGCTGTTTGTCGAGGACCGGCTGACCGGCGTGATCGACTTCTACTACGCCTGCAACGACGCACTGCTGTACGACCTCGCCATCACGGCGAACGACTGGTGCTTTGATGCCGACGGTCAGCTCAATCCGGCGCGCTGGCGCGCACTGGTGTCGGCCTATTGCGCCCGGCGCGAGCTGGACGATGCCGAGCGTGCCGCCTGGCCACTGGTGCTGCGCGCGGCCGCGCTGCGCTTCTGGCTGTCACGCCTGTACGACTGGACCTTCCCGCGTGAAGGCGACGTCGTTCACATCAAGGATCCGGACGCCTATCGCCGCATCCTGATGCATCACCGCGAACACGCACCCCCGCCGTTCTGATTCCCGCGTCACTCCGAGCGGGAGCACGCTCTCACCGCAAGGTCATAGCTCGTGGCTTGCGACGGATACGCCGCGCCCCGACCCTGGTCTATTTCGTCTGTTCGTCGATCTCGGCGTCGAGCTGCTGCTTGCGTTCATCGTTGGCGTCGAGCGCCGCGTCGACCTTGTCCGCAATCGCATCGCCAGCGTAGCCGACCGCTTCGGTATTGCGGATGCCCTGCGTCTCCTCGCGTCCCTGCTCCGCTTTCGGTACCGGCCGATTGCCGCGATCCGCACCATCGCAACCACCGATGAGCAATGCCACACACAGTCCGATCACGTATTTCATCTCGACTCTCCATTGCATGAGCGCAGTGTATGCGTCCGCGACGCTGATCGCCGCATTGTGTTTGCTGCCGCTACAATCCCGGCCGGGGACGCACACATTCTGTTTCGGGGGATCACCATGCTGGGCTTGAGCCGCTACCAGTGGACCGTATTGTTTGCCGCTTGGCTCGGCTGGGGCTTCGATGTATTCGACGGACTGCTATTCAACTACGTCGCGCCCAACTGCGTGCCGACCCTGCTGAACCTCCCGATCGGTTCACCGGAAGCCAAGCAGGCCACACTGTTCTGGACTGGGCTGCTGACCTCGGTGTTGCTTCTCGGCTGGGCTGTCGGCGGCATTCTGTTCGGTCTGGTCTGCGACCGCATCGGACGCAGACGCACGCTGTTGCTGACGATGACGATGTACGCCGTCGGCACCGCCGCCTGCGCGTTCGCGCCGAACATCTGGGTGCTGCTGGTATTCCGCATCATCGCGTCACTGGGCATCGGCGGCGAGTGGGCTGCGGGCGCGTCGATGGTGGCCGAGGTTGTCCCCGAGAACAAGCGAGTGACTGCTGGCGCGCTGCTGTATACCTCGGCTCCGATGGGCCTGTTCCTGGCCACCTTCGTCAACCTGCAGGTGGCCGGCCACTGGCTGGCCGACCAGCCGGAAGTGTCGTGGCGCTACGTGTTCCTATTCGGTCTGATTCCGGTCGCCGCAGCGTCGGTGGTGCGCGTGTTCCTGAAGGAGCCGGAGCGCTGGAAGCAGGTTGCGGCGGCGGCCGCGCCGCCGCGGCTGGTCGAGTTGTTCGGCCCCGAATATCGCCGAATCACCATCAGCGGCGTGATGATGGCCGTGGTCGCCTTGCTGACCTGGTGGAGCTGCAACGCCTTCATTCCAGTCGTGGTGTCACATCTGGCCCAGACCGAAGCCGCCAGTCGCGGACTGGATCGCAGCGCGACGCTGGCGCTGGTCGAGAACTGGAAGTACACCGCCACGGCCTGCTTCAATCTCGGCGGTCTGGTCGGCACCTTGCTGACGATTCCGATCGCAACCCACATGGGGCGACGCCCGATGTTCGGGATCTACTTCGCCGCATCGGCATTGTCGATCTTCGTCACCTTCAGCGACGCGCTGCCGGCAGTGGCACGGCTGTACATGTACGCCGCGATCGGCATCTCGGTGTTCGGCGTATTCGGCAGCTTCACCTACTACCTGCCCGAACTGTTCCCGACGCGTCTGCGCGCGACCGGATCGGGCTTCTGCTACAACGTCGGCCGCGTGATCGCGGCCGGCGGACCGTTTCTGGTCGGCGTGATCGCCTCGCAGGGCGCGAGCAGTGCGGTGCAGATCCTGTTCTGGGTCGGCGTCATTCCTGCCGTTGGCGTGTTGCTGACACCCTGGGTGATTGAGACGCGCGGACGCCTGCTGGCCGACTGATTCGCACAGCGAATTCCGGGGTGATCCCCGAACGTGTAGGACTTCGCAGATAGCGAACCATTGCCATATAGCGGCGGCATGACCTTCCCTGTAGGCTAGCCGCCGCCCCGCGCCTGCTCGCGGGAAAAGCGCACTCCTCCCCACCTCGTTCCACGCTGAATAGGATGGTTCACATGCCTTCCCGCAAAGTGATTGGCCACACCGCCAAGTCCTTCGCTTTTGCCTCCGCCGCCGTACTGGGCGCACTGTTCACTCATCCCGCTTCCGCCTACGAGGCCGGCTGGTATTACGGCTTCGACGCGTACTACACGATGACGTCGGACTCCGACGGCAACACCTTCGTGCCCGGCACGGCCGGCACGCCGGCCACCGACCCTTCCCGCAACTGCCTGCTCGGCGATCTGCTCGGCCTCGGCAGTCTGATCGGGTCACTCGGCGGCACCGGACCCGACGGCTGCCTGCTGGGTCTGCTGGGCCCGGACATTCCGGGCAGCGAGGCCATCGACCCAACCGCCGACCAGAACTTCCGCACGCTGGTCAGGTTCAAGGACGGCTTTACCGGCGAGATGACGGTCGGCTATCTGTTCGAAGGCGGTCTGCGTCCTGAATTTAGTCTGGCCTACACCGAGAGTGACTGGGATACGGTCACGCTGGAGCTGGCCGGTGCCTCGCAGACCAACAGCAGCAGCAACAGCCTGCGCGCCCTGCGCTTCATGGGCAACCTCTGGTACGACCTCGACTTCGGCGGCCCGGTGATTCCATACGTCGGTGCCGGACTGGGGTATCAGAACACGCAGGTTTCCGGTGATCTCGACGAGAACGACGGCGGCCTGACCTACCAGCTCGGCGCCGGTGTCGGCGTCAACATCAATGAGCACATGATGTTGTCGCTGGACTACCGCTTCGTCACCGCAGACGATCCGACGTTCGAGACCTCGGACGGCGGCAACGTCAGCACCGAATACCAGTCGCACAACGTCGGTCTCGGTCTGCGCTACTTCTTTGGCGGCGCCGGCCTCGACAGCGATGGCGATGGAGTGCGGGATCGCAACGACAAGTGTCCGAACACCCCGCAGGGTGCGGCGGTCGACAGCCGCGGCTGCCCGCTGGATACCGACAGTGACGGCGTCCCCGACTACAAGGATGAGTGCCCGAATACGCCCAAGGGTGTCGCAGTCGGCGCCAATGGCTGCCCGCTGGATTCCGACGGCGACGGCGTGCCCGACAGCCTCGACCAGTGCGCCGGCACTCCGGCCGGGACCCAGGTCGGTCCGGATGGCTGCCCGCTGACCGATACCGACGGCGATGGTGTACCCGACTACAAGGACAAGTGCCCGAACACGCCGCAGGGTGTGGCGGTCGGCGCCGATGGTTGCCCGCTGGATTCCGACGGTGACGGCGTGCCGGACCACATGGACGAATGCCCGAAGTCACCGCCGGGCGCCAAGGTGCTGCCCAACGGATGCGCCCTGACCGGCGACTGCCGTCGTCCGCGCCCCGGCGAACAGGTCGACGAAAACGGCTGCGCGGTCGATCAGAGCTTCATCCTGCGCGGCGTCAATTTCGAATTCGACTCCGACCGTCTGACCCCGGAAGCGCGCGTGATCCTGAATCAGGTCGGCGCCACGCTGAACGCCTACAAGGGGGTGAAGGTCGACGTTGAAGGCCACACCGACAACATCGGCTCGGACGCGTATAACCTCGGCTTGTCCGAGCGCCGCGCCAACGCGGTCAAGACCTACCTGGCAGGTCAAGGCGTCGATGGCGATCGCATGCAGCCCGTCGGCTACGGTGAATCACGGCCCATCGTCTCCAACGACGACGAAGCCGGCCGTGCGGAAAACCGTCGCGTGGTGCTGAAGGTTATCGAGTAAGGCACCTGCGGATCCATCACACCGCATCGGCGCAGGCCGGTGCGGTTTTTTTTTGGAGCCGCCTAACGTGGCAATGCGGCGTCAGGCCGGTGGGAGGGCGTAGCTGCCGGTGACGTGTGCAACCACGGTCGGGTCGTCGTCGATCTTCAGCGCGACCTCCATCACCACCAGCCGCCGGCCCAGTTTCAGCAGACGCGCCTCGCCAATCACATCGCCCGGGCGCGCCTTGTTCAGAAAATTCATGTTGAAGTTGGCCGTCACCGCCATCAGCTGCGGCCCGATATGCGCAAGCACCAAGGCGTACATCGCCGAGTCCGCCACCATGAACAACGTCGGCCCGGAAATCACGTCACCCGGCCGCAGCATGCTGTCGTCGAACGGCACCCGCACCCGCGCGTACCCCTCACTAACCACCTCGACGCGCAGCCCGCTGCGATCAGCCACACGTAAACCGCCACGAATTGCGGATTCGACCTGGGCCGCATCCAGTTTTAGGCTCATCCTTTCATTGCTCCCATAGGCCGATGAAACCGTCGTACGCCAGCTTCAGTGACAGAACGACCAGGATCACCCTGAACAGACGCGCGAACTGCTGTTCGCTGACCCGGCCGTTGAGGCGCTTGCCCAGTGCCGTGCCGCCGATCACCGCCGCGCACAACAGCAGCAACAGCAGCGGCCGCGCGAAAGCATTGAACCCCACCCAACCATAGGCGATCACACGCAGACCGTGGCCGAGCATCTGGGTCAGTGCCAAGGTGCCGATGGTGGTTTCCTTGCGCCACTCGGGGCGAAAGAACAGCCGGCCGACAATCAGTCCGGTGGCACCGACAAACATGCCGACCGAACCATTGAGTAAGCCAGCCATGACAAACGCTGGGCGCGCGCCCAGCGGTTTGCGCACGGCATGCGTCGGCACCAGCGAGGCCAGAATCAGCCCAGCCAGGATCAGGCGCACCCAGGCAACGTCGATGTTGGCAACGAACGGCGCAACCATGAAGGTCGCGGGCAAAGCCGCCAGCAGAAACCAGCCGGCCGCATGCCACTCGACATGTCTGACATAGGCCAGGGTGCGTGAGCTGTTGGAAACGAACTGCACCGCGGCAAACAGCGGCACCGCCTCTGCCGGCGCCATCCCCACGGCGTAGAACACGCCGATCAGGATGGTCCCGCCGCCCAGACCGGCGACGCCGGACAGCGTCGCAGAAGCAAAGCCGACGCCGACAATTGCGACGTCGATCAGCGTCATTGAGTGCGTTGAGCTTTCTGCGGCGGCGCCTTGACGATGCGCTGCCACTCCAGATAGCTCGACAGCTCGGCGCTCGAGATCAGGTTGTTGTGATCGGTATCAACGGTTTCGAAGCGCGGCAGCAATTCCGGCAGACCGGCCTCAACCTCATCACGGCTCAGCCGCTCGTCGCCATTGGCATCGGCTGTTTCGAACTTCGCCTTGTAAGGACCCAGAGCGTCCATCGATCCAGGCGGGGCACCGCGCCGCGGTCCAGGGTTGCCGCAGGCCGCAACCAGCAGCGTCAACGTGATCAGAATGAGTGCGCGCATAAGTGCCGCATAGTGTGCCCAATCTACGGCGACACTGCTGCCGCTTGCCTAGTGAACCAGCCACACCGCCAGCAGCAACATCAGGCCCATGCCGAAAATGTCGGTGAACGTCGTCAGGAAAATGCTGCTGGCGGTTGCAGGATCGGCACCGATGCGGCGCAGGGTCACCGGCACCAGCACACCGAAGATACCGCTGGCGACACAGGAACCGACCATCGCCAGCCAAATCACCACGGCCAGCTGCGGCGCGTCGGGGAAGCCCGACATCATTGCGTACGCCCACATGGCGGCGGCGGCCACCAGTCCGACCAGCGCTCCGTTGCAGGCGCCGAGCAAGGCTTCCTTGCGCACCAGCGCAGGAATCGAGAGCGCTTCCAGATCACCCAGGGTCAAACCGCGCAGCGTAATCGCCATCGCCTGGGAGCCGGTGTTGCCACTCTGGCCCGCCAGCACCGGCAGAAACGCCGCCAGCGCCACCACGCGTGAGATCGTGTCAGCGAACGCTCCGACGACGAACGCGGCCATGAATGCGGTCAGCAGATTCACCTGCAGCCACGGATGCCGCCGCCGCAGCGCCTCCCAAAACCCCGTGTAGACGCGCTCGGCCCCGTCGATACCGACCATGCGCCCGCTCTGCGCAGTAATCTCGACCGCCTGCTGCTCGAACAATTGCCATCCGCGAATCACGCCTTGCAGCCGCCCCGCAGCATCCACCACCGGATACACCGGATAGTGTCGGTGCAGCGCGGCATCGATCGCGTCGCCGATTTCGGTTGCGGCAGTCAACGAAAACGGCTCTGCCAGCATCACTTCGGACAGCGGCTGCTCGGGCCGCGACAACAGCAGGTCGCGGATGACCACCACCCCGCTGAGGCGCTCATCAGCGTCAACCGCATACAGATAGGTGATGCGCCGCGCCTGATCGGATGCGCGCAGAAACGCGATCGCGTCCTGCACACTGACACTGTCCGGCAGCACGCCCAGCGCCGGCTCCATCAGCTCGCCAACGGTATTGGGAATCGCCACTCTCAAGCCGGCGGCTGACGCCGGCGTCACGCGATCGCGCAACGACTCCGGCAAATGCGAGGCGATGTCACGCGCGCGCATCGGCGGCAGCGCCTGCAGCACCGCGGCGACCCGCTCGACCGATTCGCGACTGAGCACCGCTGCGGCGTCCAGCGGTCCGCGCGCTTCGACGGCACGCACCAGTTCAATAATCCGTTGCTGCGCATCCATGAATCCAGGCTCCCGACGGATGCCGCATTATGTACACAGCTGCGTCGCGACAACGCAATCCGTTCCCCCTGCAGATAGGGTTTGACAGCGGAGGGCACAACGACATACTAGGCGGTATGTAATCGGAGCGCCCAATGAAGGCCAGCGCCGCAAATCACTCAATGTCACCGCAACAGGCCAGGGCGCCCACCAAGGCCGGCGTGCGGCGTCAGCCCGATCTGACGCGGCAGCAGCTGCTGCAGTGCGCATTCGACGAGATTCATCGTTCGGGCTTTCGCGCCGCCAGCCTCGACGCCATTCTCGAATCCAGCGGCGTCACCAAGGGCGCGCTGTATCACCACTTCGGCAGCAAGACCGCGCTCGGCTATGCGGTGGTCGACGAGGTCGTGCGGCCGTGGGTTGAAGCCCTGTGGAAACCGATTCTGGAAGCCGGGAATGTCATTGATGCGGCGCTCGCGCTGTGTCGGGAACTCGCCCGTGCACGCTCCGAACAGGCGCTGCAGTACGGCTGCCCGTTCAACAACCTGATCAATGAAATGTCGCCGCTCGACCGCGGTTTTCGCGAGCGTCTGCAGCACATCCTGCACGACTGGCACGAAGGCGTCATCGTCGGCATACGCCGGGGACAGGCCAACGGCTCAGTCCGCAAGGACGTTGATGCTGAACAGGTTTCGGCGCTCATCATCAGCACTGCCGAAGGCTCTGTCGGCCTGGCCAAGGCCAAACAGTCACCCGCATTTTTTGACGCCGCGATGCGCGGGCTTGAGGCCTATCTGGAATCGCTGCGCCCACTACGCGCCGCCCCATAACCACGGCCACACTGGCCGCACTGTCCGTATTGATTCGAGGAGAAGATACATGCGTATTTCTGCACTGCTGCCCTCGCTGGCGCTCGCCGCAAGCTTCAGCGTCGCGCTGCCGGCCCACGCCGAGACGCCAGCCGAGAAAGGCCTGGCGATCGCGACCGAAGCCGACCACCGCGACCTGGGCTATGGCGACAGTTCAGCGACGATGGAGATGATCCTGCGCAATCGGGCCGGCGACGAAGCGGCGCGCGAGATTCGCGTGAAGTCGCTGGAAGTGGAAGGCGACGGCGACAAGTCGCTGATCATCTTCGATCAGCCGAAGGACGTCGAAGGCACCGCGCTGCTGACGTTCTCGCACAAGACCGGCGACGACGACCGCTGGCTGTATCTGCCGGCGCTGAAGCGGGTCAAGCGCATCGCCGGCAAGAACAAGTCGGGCCCATTCATGGGCAGCGAGTTCGCCTACGAGGACATGGGTTCGCAGGAGATCGAGAAGTACAGCTACACCTGGCTGCGCGACGAGGCCGTCGACGGCGTGAACTGCTTCGTGATCGAACGCGTTCCGGCTGATCCGGACTCTGGCTACACACGGCAGGTGGCGTGGATCGACCAGGCCGAGTACCGCGTGCAGAAAGTCGAGTTCTACGATCGCAAGCAAAGTCTGCTGAAGACGCTGACGGCGAAGGACTACCAGCAGTATCAGAACAAGCATTGGCGCCCGGGCCGCATGGATATGGTCAATCACCAGACCGGCAAGTCGACCACTCTGCTGTTCAAGAACTATGTTTTCGGCAGCGGCCTGAGCGAACGCGACTTCGACCAGGCGAGCCTGAATAACGCACGCTGAACCAGGGACTGCAGCCGATGAATCCAGCCCGGGCCGTAGCACTCGGCAGCGCACTGCTGCTGGCATCCGCCAGCGTCGCCGCCGACGAGTCACGCACAAAGTTCAGCGCCGCTCTGTCCGCTGAGGGCCGCGGCTATCTGCATGATCCGGCATATGCCGGACAGAATGGCGCAGCGGCCAGTGCATCGCTGTCATTGGAACCGGAGCTGTATGTCGAGTGGAGCCGCAACACCAGCGCCACCATCACACCGTTTGCACGCTGGGATTCGATCGACGAGGAGCGCAGCCACATCGACCTGCGCGAGCTGGCGCTGCAGCAGCGTTTCGGCAACTTCGATCTGCGCCTGGGTGTCAGCCGCGTGTTCTGGGGCGTGACCGAATCGGTGCATCTGGTCGACATCATCAACCAGACCGATCAGGTCGAGAACATCGATGGGGAGGACAAGCTCGGACAACCGATGGCGATGCTGTCATGGACCACCGATGCCGGCGTCTTCACCGGATTCGTGCTGCCGTACTTCCGCGAACGCACCCTGCCCGGACCCGACGGTCGCTTCCGCTCCGAATTCACCTATGCGCAGAACGACGCGATCTACGAATCCTCCGATGAGGAACATCATGTCGACGGCGCGCTGCGCTGGAGTCTGTCGACCAGCCTGTTCGATCTGGGCCTGTCGTATTTCAACGGCACCGGCCGCTCGCCGCGCTTTGCACCGCGCGTGACCACCAGCGATCCCGGTGCACTGGCGCAGTTGCTCGACCAGCTCGGCCTCGCTGGCCTGCTCGGCCAACTGGCGCAGGGTCAGGTCGACGACGTCAGTGTCGATCTGGTGCCGGTCTACGATCAGATCGAACAGACCGGGCTGGATCTGAATCTGGTATCGGGCAACTGGATCTGGAAACTTGAAGCGATCTACCAGGACAGCCGCGCACGCGACTATGGCGCCGCAGCCGGCGGCTTCGAATACACCTACGCCGGCGCGTTCAACAGCGCATGGGACGCCAGCCTGCTGATGGAGTACCTGTGGGACAGCCGCGGCGACGACACCGCGCCATTGCCGACAGCGGAAGACCTGCAGGGCAACATGCTGCCACCGCAGCAGATTCCACCGCTGTTCCAGAATGATCTGTTCGTCGGCACACGACTCACGCCCAACGACGTTGCCAGCACCGAGTTCCTTGCTGGAGTCGTCGTCGATCTCGATCATGGCGGCCTGTTTGCCAGCGTCGAGACCAGCCGGCGGCTGGGTTCAGCAGGCAAGCTGGCGCTCGAGTTGCGCATCTTCGCGGACGCCCAGTCCCAGGACCCTTTGTATCTGCTGCGCGACGACGATTATCTGCAGCTCGAGTACACCCACTATTTCTGAGCGATACAGCGGGGAGACGGACGATGTACACGCTCTACGGCATGTCCGGCAGCGGCAACTGCTACAAGCCAGCGCTGCTGATGCGGCAGCTCGGCATTGCGTATCGCTGGGTCGAGGTCGACCTGATTCACGGCGCGACGCGCACGCCGGAATTCCTGGCAAAGAACCCCAATGGCAAGGTGCCGCTGCTGGAACTGGAGGACGGCCGACTGCTCGCGGAGTCCAACGCGATGCTGTGCTATCTGGCTGACGGCAGTCCCCTACTGCCCAGCGAACGCTGGCAGCGCGCACAAGTCATGCAGTGGTTGTTCTTCGAGCAGTACAGCCATGAACCGGCGATCGCCACCGTGCGCTTCTGGGTCCACTACCTCGGAAAAGGCGAAGCGCTGCGCGACAGAATCCGCGAGACACGACCCAAGGGCTATGCCGCGCTCGGCGTGATGGAACAGCAGCTCGGCAAGACCGCCTTCCTCGCCGGCAACGACTACACCATCGCCGACATCGCGCTGTACGCCTACACTCACGTCGCGCATCAGGGCGGCTATCAGCTCAGTGAGTTTCCGCAGATCGAAGCCTGGCTGCGCCGGGTCGAGCGTCAGCCCGGCTTCATCGCCATGCAGAGTTGAGCCCCCGCCGCGCACGCGGCGAGTAACTCAGAAGCGATAGTGCAGCCCCAGGCTGACGACCGGCCACAGGTTGTAGCTCGATACATCGTCTTCGACATTCTGGCGTTCCTGCTCCAGCTCGTCGCGAAAGGTCTGCGCGCGCGGATCGCTCGGGTCATTGACGTCAAAACCGGCGAGTCCATTCGGATCACAGGCCAGCACGCTGGAATTGCAGGCACGGCCCGTCGCCTGCAACGAGATCGACGGCGACTGCGCGAACATCACGCCGACGTCCAGACTCATCGCAAAACCCGGCGCACCACTGCCGCCACCCCAGCCAATACCGGCGTAAGGCGTCACGCTGCCCAGGTCGATGTCGCCGTCCAGGCGGCCATCAGCGGTGTATTCGGCACCACCGATCTGATAAGTCTCGTTGTTGGCCGTGTGACTGAACGAGATGTCCGGCGGCGCCGAATAGACCCCGGCGGTCAGTCGAAAGCCGCCGCCGAAGGGGCGGAAATCCAGCATCGCAGCGCCAGCCTGAACCGTCAGATCGCCGTCATAGTCGATGCCGTCATAGTTGACGCTGCCGCGGTAAGTGCCGCCGTAGTAGCCGGCACGCAGATCCAGACGCGGGGACAGCGCCATCGCCAGCTCCAGACCAAGCCCGGAACTGCCGGCACGCAGGCCCAGCGCGAGTCGCCCCGGCTGCGCACTCGGAGCTTCCGCGGCAGCCTCCGGCGACAGCGAAGCCACCGGAATCTCGGACAGGGCGTCGTCCTGCGCAGCGGCGAAGCCGGGCACTGTCAGCGCCACGACGAACAGCAGCGCGTGTCGATTGCACATCATGAATTCACTCCCGCAGTGGTGTGGTCCGGCGTCAGCAAGCGCTGCAAAGCCGCGTGATCGAGCAGGCGCTGCCTGAACCAGCGCAACGCCCGGCCATCCTCCCCGGAGCGCCACGCCAGATGCAATGGAATCGGATCGCGGGCGTTCTGAACCTGACGGACGACCAGTCGTCCGGCGGCAATATCCGGGGCTGCAAGATATGCCGGCAGAAAGCCGACGCCGAGCCCGGCAATCTGGGCTTGGAGCTTGGCGGAAAGCGACGACATGACCAGCGTGTCCTGTCCGGTTTCGACGCCGGCACTGCGCGGCGTCAGGCGTCGCGACGAGTCCGCCACCACCACCGCGCGGTAGTGCTGCAGCACCGATCCCGGAATCGGTTCGGCCGCTTCGGCCAGCGGATGAAATGGCGCGCAGACAAACACGAAGTGCATGTAGCCAATGCGCTCGGTCGACAGGCCCAAGCCCGGCGGCACTTCCCCCGGCGCCGCCACCGACAGATCCGCACGACGGTCAGCCAGCGCGTCCCAGGCACCCCCGAGAATCTCGGTGCTCAGACGCAGGCGCGTGCCGCAGATCATCGAATCAAACTCGGCGATCAACGGAAACAGCAGCGACACCGGCACAAGCTCGTCGACGGCAATGCTCAGCTGGGTTTCCCAGCCATGGGCGGCCTGCTTGACACGGTTCTCCAGACTCTCCGCCTGACGCAACAGTTCACGCCCGCGCTCCAGCAGCGTCTGCCCCGCGGGCGTCAATACCGGACGCCGGCCACTGCGATCGAACAGGGCCACGCCCAGATCGGATTCAAGCTTGCGCACGGTGTAGGTCACTGCGGACGGCACACGATGCAGGACCTCGGCGGCGGCCGCGAAGCTGCCCTGCTCCGCAATGGCGTCGAGTGTCTCCAGGGCATCCAGACTCAGCCGCATCTCCCCCTCCCGGGCCCGCTCGATTCAACTGGTTTGAAAGCTTGCCTCAAAACATTGAGCTTTCATACGCACCACCGGACCTCTACAGTGGATCGCATCTTACAGACTCCGCTTTCGCAGAATTCCATCGCTGCCCGGCGCTCCGACATGCAAACACTCCGCACTACGGCCGATCGCGGTCATGCCGAGCACGGCTGGCTGATCAGCGATCACAGTTTTTCGTTCGGCGACTACTACGATCCGCGCTACGAGGATTTCGGCGCACTGCGCGTGATCAACGAGGACCGCGTGGTCGCGGGGGCGGGCTTCGCTCCCCATGCCCATCAGGGCATGGAGATTCTGACCTACGTACTCGACGGCGAACTCCGCCACCGTGACTCTACCGGCGGCATGGGCACGCTGCGCCCTGGAGAGCTGCAGCTGATGAGTGCCGGCAGCGGCATCACGCACAGTGAAATGAACGGCAGCGCCCACACCCCGGTGCACTTCCTGCAGATCTGGATTACCCCCAACGAGCGCAATACAGAGCCCGGATATCAGCAACTCCAGCTCGACTCAGGGGCATTGGGTGACGGGTTCATTCCGGTCGCGGCGGGTGCTCCCGGTTGCGCGCCGCTGCATCTGCGGCAGGATGCGCGCGTGCTGCTGGCCTGGCCCGCAGCCGGCCGTGCGCTGACGCAGCCGCTGGATCCGGCGCGTCGTTACTACCTGCACGTGGCGCGCGGCAGCATCACCGCCAACGGACAGGCCATGGGTGCCGGTGACGCACTGATGCTGCAGTCTGAAGCCGCGCTCGGAATCGAAACGCGGGACGCGGCCGAGCTGCTGCTGTTCGATCTGGCCTGAGCCAGACGCCTAAGCGCCCCAGTCCGCACTCAGGTGAATCACGAAGTCCGGCGAAGACTCGGTGATCACGTCTTCCTGGATCCCGGCCCGCCACTGCGCGCCGCTGTCACTGCGATAGCGGAATCCGAAAACGAGCTGTCCGCCGGGGCTACTGAGCCCATCGAGATCGCTGTCGCTATATAGCGGCGCGTGCAGATAGAACTGCGCGCCGGCATCGATACGGGCCGTCAGCGCATAGCCCAGTGATGCCCAACCGAACGGCAGAAGGGAGCGTTGCTGATCCTGCAGCGGACCCTCGGCCCGGACCACGCCGGCGCCGCCCGCAATGGCCCCGGTCCAGCGCTGTGCCGTATCCAGCGCAAACCCCCGCTCGTACCACAGCGAAGCCCCGAGGCCGCCGCCGAGCAGGCGATCAGCATCGCCACTCGGCAGCTGCAGCATTGCCCGCAGACAGCTGTCGGCCGCGCAGCGCGCGGCACCCAGGCGCAGGTCGCCGAGGGTGGCGTCGCTGCCGTTGATGTCGAACACGGTCCGACCATCGCGAACGTAGACGTAGCGGTACTCGTTGCGCGGAATCTGTTCACGGCCGCCATTGGGCAGGCCGAACCAGCGATGCCAGGTTTCGATGCTGGAATCCAGGACACCGCCGCCGGTCAGCATCAGCGGCAGCTCAAGCGACCACAGCGTCCCCGCCCACTGCGTGCGGTACTGCAGCCCCAGGCGCACGGTCTCGCCGTCGAGGCGGATCTGCTCGCTGGCGGATTGGCTCAGCAGATTCTCGCTGGTCCAGTCCAGCGCGATGCGCGCGCCCGGACCGGGGGTCGCAGCCTCCGGCACCGGCAGCGGGGCAAACCGCGCCAGCGCGCCCTGGTTGAAGGTCGAGAATACAAACGGGGGCGCCGCCGCGGCGCGGCCGACACTGCACGCCAGCAACAGAATGACCGCGACAGGGGTCAGCACAGCGGATCGGGACAGTCGGGTCATCGCGTTCATTGTTCGTGTTCGGGAACCCGCGGCATTGTGCCCGTTTTGCCACCCCAGGCGACGGCTATCACAGCGATAGCGCTTCCTTGCGTGTTGTCAACTGCCCGATCTGTTAGCATCGGCGCCCAATTTTTTGTTGCTGCACGGGCTATTCCAATGCGTTTTGTCACTGAAAACACGCGAATCAAGTCGATCCGCGAAGTCGCCACGCCGGCGCAGATCCAGGCCGAGATTCCGGCTTCCGAAGCGGCCTTGAAGACCACCTTCGATGCCCGCCGCGAGATCCAGGACATCCTCTACGGACGCGATGACCGCCTGCTGGTGGTGGTCGGCCCGTGCTCGATCCACGACGTCGATGCCGCGCTTGACTATGCCGCGCGCCTGGCCCCGCTGAAGCAGCAGCTGGCCAAGAACCTGCTGATCGTCATGCGCGTGTATTTCGAGAAGCCGCGCACCACGGTCGGCTGGAAGGGTCTGATCAACGATCCGCATCTGGATGACAGCTTCGACATCAACACCGGCCTGCGCGTCGGCCGCAAGTTGCTGCAGCAGCTCAACGAACAGGGCATGCCGGCGGGCGTCGAATACCTCGACATCCTGACCCCGCAGTACCTGACCGATCTGGTCGCCTGGGGCGCCATCGGCGCACGCACCACCGAATCGCAGTTGCATCGCGAGATGGCGTCCGGCCTGTCGTGTCCGGTCGGCTTCAAGAACGGCACCGAGGGCAGCGTCAAGGTTGCCGTCGACGCAGCGCTGTCTGCAGCCAATCCGCACCGCTTCCTGTCGATGACAGGGGACGGCCATCTGGCCATCTTCGAGACCAACGGCAACCCGGATTGCCACATCATCCTGCGCGGCGGCAGCGCCGGCACCAACTACGACGCCAAGAGCGTCGACGCGGCCTGCGCGGCCTTGACCAAGGGCGGCCTGCGCCCGCAGGTGATGATCGACTTCTCGCACGCCAACTCGAACAAGCAGCACAAGCGCCAGATCACCGTTGGCCAGGACGTTGCGCATCAGATCTCCGGCGGCGACGATCGCATCATGGGCGTGATGATCGAATCGCATATCGAGGAAGGCCGGCAGGAAATCGGGCCGCGTGATCAGATGACCTACGGCCAGTCGGTCACCGATGCCTGCATCCACTGGGACGACACCACCGAGCTGCTGCGCCATCTGGCGGGTGCCGTGGAACAGCGCCGGCTGCGACTGGCACGCAGCGCCTGAGCGACCCGCAGGAAACAAAAAGCCCGCACATCTGCGGGCTTTTTTGTGGGCGTTGCACTGATCGCCGCGCTACATCAAATCGTACGGGTCGACATCAATCGACCAGCGCAGCTTGCGTGCACCGGGCACGGCGTCCAGCTGCGGCAGGGCCACCGCAAGCACGCGCTGCAAGGCCGCACGCTGCGACGCGATCAACAACAGCTGCGCGCGCCAATAGCCGCCGCGGCGCTCCATCCCCGACGGCACCGGATCGGTCACGATGACCCCGTGCGGGTTCTCGAACAGGGGCCGCGCCCGATCCAGCCAGGCCAGTGCGACATCGGCCTCGCGCGATTCGGCGCGCAGCAGTGCCAGATGCGAATACGGTGGCAGCCCGGCGTCGCTGCGCTCCTTCAGCAGCTGTTCGCACAGCGCCGCGTAGCCCTGCTCGGCCAGCATCCGCAACTGCGGGTGTTCCGGGTGATGCGTCTGCAACCACACTTCCCCGGTCTGCCCGGTGCGCCCGGCACGCCCGGACACCTGCGTGACCAGCTGGCCCATGCGCTCGATCGCGCGAAAATCGCTGCCGTAAAGCGCCTGATCGGCCGACACGATGCCGACCAGCGACAGACCGGGAAAATCGTGGCCCTTGGCCATGATCTGGGTGCCGACCAGAATCTGTACAGTGCCGTCGCGCACCGCATCGAGCTGCGCCTGCAACGCGCTCGGACTGGTGATGCGGTCCGAGTCCAGCCGCGCGACGCGGTAGCGCGGAAAGTGGTTCGCCAGCGCCTGTTCGATGCGCTCGGTGCCGGCACCGATGCCGATCAGTTCGCGCGCACCGCAGGCCGGGCAGCGATGCGGCGCCGGCTGCTGTGCGCCACAGTGGTGACAGATCAACAGACCGCGGCCGCGATGCAGCGTCAGGTGTGCGTCGCAGTGCGGGCACGGCGCGTTCCAGCCGCAGGCGTGGCACAACAACACCGGCGCATAGCCGCGGCGATTCAGGAACAACAGCACCTGCCCCCCGGCCTCCAGGTGGCGCTCGGCCGCCTGCAGCAGAGGCTGTGACAGACCGTGATCCAGCGGCAGATTGCGCACGTCGAGAATGCGCACGGTCGGCGGTGCCGCACTGTGCACCCGGCGTTGCAGACGCAAATGTTGGTAACGCCCCTGCTGCGCGTTGTGCAGAGTCTCCAGTGACGGCGTCGCGCTGCCGAGCAACACCGGCAACCCCAGCTTCTGCGCGCGCAGGATCGCGACATCCCGCGCCGAATAGCGGAAGCCCTCCTGCTGCTTGTACGACGCGTCGTGCTCCTCGTCGACCACGATCAGGCCGAGTCGCGCAAACGGCAGCCACACCGCCGAGCGCGTACCAATCACGACCCGCGCGTCGCCGGCTCGGGCGCGCAACCAGGCCTGCTCACGCTCCCGATCACCGAGGCCGGAGTGGAAACTCAGCACCCCATCGCCGAAGCGTGCGGCGAAGCGCTCCACCAGCTGCGGCGTCAGGCTGATCTCCGGCGCCAGCACCAATGCCTGCCGGCCCTGCGCCAGCATCTCGGCGATGCGCCGCAGATACAACTCGGTCTTGCCGCTGCCGGTCACCCCGTCGAGCAGGGTGACGCTGAAGCCGTCAGGCGCTGCCGCCATCTCGGCCAGCGCGGTCGCCTGTTCTGGAGTGGGCGTCGGCAACGCCGCAGTGACCATCGGCGCCGCGGGCGGCAGCTCGACCGCCTCGATCCAGCCCTGATCCAGTGCCGCCTTGATCGTCGCGATCGACGCGCCCAGAGCCGCGCGGCTGAGGGGGCCGTCCTGCAACTGCGTCAACAGCTGGCGCTGCGCGCGGTTGCGTCCCGGCAGCTGCGCCAGGGCTTCCCGGCCGGCAGCGCGCAGCTGATATCCGGCCGGTCGCTGCAACACCGCATCCGCGCCTTTGCGCAGACGCCCCGGCAGCATCGCCGACAACACCTCGCCCAGCGGGTGCCGGTAGTAGTCGGCTGCCCATTCGCACAGCGTCAGCAGTTCCGGAGGCAGCAGCGGCGCAGCGTCCAGAACTTCGCTCAGCGATCGCAGCCCGGTATCGCCAGCGGCCTGCTCGACCGGTGAGCGCAGCACCACGCCGACCAGCTCGCGACGCCCGAACGGCACCCGCACACGCACGCCGCGACGCACCTGCGCGGCCATCGCCTCGGGCACGCTGTAGTCGAACGCGCGCGACAGCGGCACCGGGACGGCAACCGTCGTCAACAGCATCGCGGCAGCCTGTGGATAAGTTTGTGGATTGAGGGCATCGGCCTAGATTCGAATATCGGCGCTGTCAAGCATCCAACTCGCCGCGCAGCTAAAGTTCCAGAAATAAATCCTTACGAATTAACAAACTGCACGAATGTGACGACATCTTGACAGTGGAACCACTTGATTGTGACAGGCAACCGTGCATAGCCATCATTGTGTATAAGGGCCGTGCGCACGCTGCGTTTTGATGCACCGACGCGCCAGATGATACCGCTGCGATGCACAGGGTGAGCGCACGCGGAAGCCGGGGCGGACTGCTAATCTTGCGCGCGTGAACGCCCTGATTTCGATCTATCAAGACCCCATGTTCTGGTGGGTGCCGATTGGCACCGTCCTGCTGAGCATGGGGGCCTTCATCAGCTTTGCCGGTCCGCTGACGTGGATCGCAGCCCGCCAGCCGAGCTGGGCCCGGCACTACAAGATTCCCAACACTCGCGGGGCCGAACTCAGTGCCGAAGAAGCTGAGCGTCGCAACATCCTGATCCAGGGATCGCGGATGGTGCGACTGTCACTGCGCCAGTGGCTGATCAACAACCTCTGGATGTTTGCGGCGGCGGTTGCCGCCTGGCCGCTGATGCGTCTGGCCGGCATCCACACCGGCCCACTGCCGGCCTGGTGGGTGCTGCTGCTGCAGCTGCTGTTCTGCATCTACCTGGACGACTTTCTGTATTACTGGCTGCATCGCTCGATGCACCAGCGCTTCCTGCTCAAGCACGTTCACGGTCTGCACCACCGCGTGCTCGCACCCTGGGCGATCAGCGGGCATTACATGCACCCGCTCGAGTATGTGCTGACCGGCTCGCTGGCCTTCATCGGCCCGGCACTGCTGGGATCCCACGTGGCGCTGCTGTGGGTCTGGATCATCATCCGCCAGTGGGAAGCGGCTGAGGGTCACGCCGGCTACGCCTTCCGCTGGTCGCCGACCCACTGGCTGCCGGGGTCCGACGGCGCGCTGCATCACGACTATCACCACGCCCGCGTGCGCGGCAACTACGGCGGCTTCCTGCCGATCTGGGACCGTGTCTTCGGCACGCTGGCCAAAGACTACGACCAGGCGGTGGAGCGCTGGACGCATCGACCCGACGCCGATCCCGCATGAGTCATCCCCACGAGCGCCGCGCGCTGCCGGCGCTGGTTCTCGGCGCCGTGCTGATCGGACTGGCGCCGATTTTCGTCCGCACGGCCGGTGTCGGCCCCAGCGCCGCCGCGTTCTGGCGGCTGGCGCTGGCGTTGCCGCTGTTGGGCCTGTTGCTGTGGCGCCTGCCGCAACCACCCGCTGCCAGCGATACCCCGCGACCACTGCGCTGGCTGTGGCTGGCCGGTGTGTTCTTTGCCGCCGACCTGGCGCTGTGGCACCAATCGATCCGCTGGACCTCGGTCGCCAACGCCACCTTGCTGGCCAACATGGCGCCGGTGTTCGTGACCCTGGCCGCGTGGCGCCTGTATGGGGAGCGTGTCAGCGGCCGTTACATCATCGGCCTGGCACTGGCACTAGTCGGCGCCGCAACCTTGATGGCAGACAGCCTGCAGATCGGGCCTGAAACGGCGTTTGGCGACCTGCTCGGCATTGCCGCAGCGGTGTTCTATGCAGGCTACCTGCTCGGCGTCAGTCGCCAGCGCAGACAGTTCAATACCCTGCAGGTGATGTTCTGGACCACTGCGGCCGGGGCGCTGCTGACGCTGCCGCTGACGCTGGCGATGGGCGAGACCCTGTGGCCTCCCGATCTGCGCGCCTGGAGTCTGCTGTTCGGACTGGCAGTGCTGTCCCACGTCGGTGGCCAAGGCCTGATCGCCTACGCCCTGGCGCACCTGCCGGCCTCGTTCTCGTCGGTCAGCCTGCTGGTGCAGCCTGTCGCCGCCAGCCTGTTCGCCTGGGTGCTGCTATCGGAGCGCTTCGGCGCCCAGCAGGCCATTGGCGGCGTCGTGGTTCTCAGCGGCATCGTGCTGTGCCGGCTGGCCCTGTTGCAGCCGGTTCCTGCGCGCCCCAGCTGAAACCCGCCCCGTTGCCAACGGGCCGGCCTCACGCATACTCTTGACTTCAGTCCGACACAGAGCGGACCGACACGATGAATAACGCCGGAATGTCATCCTGGGAGGGAGACCATGAAGCACTACTTCGTTGCAGCCTTGCTGGCCTGCTGCGTTTCTGCACCGGTCATTGCCGGCAATAACGACGCTACGCCCGACCTGCTGGAACCGGGACTCAAATTCAACTGGGATTTCGGCGCGGCCCACGCAGACCACCGCACAAGCCTGCGTCTCGGTCTGTATCCCAGCGATCTGGGCTGGCGCCGCCTGTGGCTGGCCTCGGGCGCCAATGAGATGTCTGCGGTGGTCGATAAACCGGCAGTCCTCGATCTGCGATTCGGCGACGATCACGGCGTGCACTTGATGGGCCTGCCGCTGGATGCCCGGCTGCAATCCCTGGGCGCGACCGAAGGGGACGGCGCCAGTCACGGCAACTGGGGGCTGCGCGTCGGCGCGATCGTGCTAGCGGCCGGTGCGGCAACGGCTGTGATGCTCAATGCGCTCGGCAATGCCGCAGAGGACGGCCTCGACAAATCCATCGACGAACACTTTGCGGGTGATTCCAGCAACAGCAACAGCGATACCGGATCGGGCAGTGACACCGGTGGCGGCGGCATCCTGTGCATCAACGGAGTCTGCGCAATCCCCTGCGGCACCACCGGTCCGATCAACAGCTGCAACAGTGGCGGCTGAGCCGCCTTATTTTCAGGCCACGCCGCGAGCGGCGGTTGCCGGCGGCACCCAGCCGCCGAAGCGCTGCTCCAGCGCCTGGGCGACGGCGATCGTGACCGCATCGTTGCCCGGAATGCCGACCACCTGGACGCCCAGCGGCAGGCCATCGCGATTCAGACCCAGCGGCACCTGCGTGACCGGAAAGCCAAGCACGTTGAACAGGCCGCAGTAGGCGAAGTGGAACGGCCGCAGCAGCGGCACGTTGTGCCGTGGCGCGGCGCTGGAATACGGCGGCATCAGCAGCACGCCGTCCGGTCCGATCGCATCGATCAGTTCCGCACGCAGCGCGGCGCCGAGGCGCGCATACCGCTCGACCGGCATCGGCACGCTTTCCAGTGCGTGCCAGCACCAGCGCGGGGACGGTGTGGTCTGAACGCCCGACGCTCAGCTTGAGCAGCTCGCGCGCCACGGAGATGCGCCGCCCCTGGCCGAGCTGTTCTGCAAATGGCTGCGGCTGCGCCTGCTGCATCAGCGCCGACCAGATCTCGAACGAGCGTTTCATCGCCGGGAACACAGGCGTGCTCAACCCACGGCCCTGAGACCCCAGCCAGTCCGCCGCGCCGCGTTGCGCTGCGCGCAGATCCGCCGCGACCGGATGACGACCGTTGTGCTCGATCGACAGCACCCGGAGGGCGCTGACGTCCACCGCCGCCGGATCGCCGCTGAGCGCGCCATCACGCGCTTCGGGATCAACGCCATCCGCGCCAGCCAGGATCTGCAGCAGCGGCCACAGATCTTCGGCTCGCCGCGCCAGCGGGCCGGTCACACAGTTGAAGTTCATCCGCCCTTCCGGAAGCGGGTACTGGCCGGTATTCGGGACGATGCCCGGTGTCGGTTTGTGCCCGAACACGCCGTTGAAGAACGCCGGAAAGCGGATCGACCCGCCGACATCCGCGCCCAGTCCGAACGGCGACGCGCCGGCGCCGATGATGGCGCCCTCGCCGCCACTGGAACCACCGACCATGCAGCGCGGATCGTAGGGATTGTTGGTGCGGCCGTAGACGCGGTTGTTCGACTCCAGCCACATGCACAGCTCGGAAGTGTTGGTGAAGCCCAGCACGATCGCGCCGGCGCGACGCAGACGCGCGACGGTCGGGGCGTCGGCGTTGGCAATCGCATCGCGCCGCGCGACCAGGCCGGACACCTGCGGAAAACCGGCGAAGGCGAAGTTCTCCTTGATCGTGCACGGCACGCCGTGCAACGGCGGCAGATCGTCCCGCCCCTGGTCGATCGCGGCATCGGCAGCGCGCGCTTCGTCACGGGCGGCGTCGAAGCGCTGCTGGACCACCGCATTGATAGTGGGATTGACCCGCTCGATGCGGGCGATGTGCGCCTCGACGATGTCGAGGCTGCGCAAGTGACGCGCACGGATCGCACGGGCCAGTGCGGTGGCAGACAGCTGCAGCGGCTCAGACATGGATATCCCGGGGAATTGAGTTCGGTCGCAGCAACGTTACATCTTCAGCAGCTGCGACAGCTTAGATGCCGGCTGGCGGATCTCGTCGTCGAAGCCATCCGACACCTCGGTCTCTTCCGGATTGATCTCCACCAGCCACGGGCGCGGCTTGCGCTGGAACGGGATCAGACCGGCAGCCGGCCAGACAATCGCAGCGGTGCCGATGGCGATGAACAGATCACATTCGTCGATCAACGCCTGCGCGGTCGCGAACACGGCCTGATCGATACCGTCGCCAAACCAGGTGATGTCGGGGCGCAGCGTCTGGCCACAGCGCGGACACACGCGAACGCGGTAACGCCCGCCCGCGGTATCGGTCAGGCGGCCGTGCTGCGCGCAGCGCTGACGCCACAGGCTGCCGTGCAGTTCGGCGGCCACGCTCGTCCCGACACGCTGATGCATGCCGTCGATGTTCTGCGTGATGATGTTCAGCGATGGATGCACGCGCTGCAGTGCCGCCAGATGCAGGTGACCGGCGTGCGGCACGCACGTCAACACATGCGAGCGGCGCAGTTCATGGAAGTCCAGCACGCTGTCCGGATCATGCTGGAATGCCAGCTCGCAGGCGTAATCCTCGTAGTTGTACTCGTTCCAGATGCCACCACGACCGCGGTAGGTCGGCACGCCGCTTTCCGCGGACATGCCGGCCCCCGTGAACACAACCACCCGCTCGAAATGCCCCAACCGCAACATCGTCGATCAAGTCTCCAGGGCGTTTCCTCGTGGCAGCAGGATGATCGGTCCGCGGCCTGCCTCAGGCCAGCATCTGCGCGATGAAGCGTTCGCAGTCCGGCTGATCCATGTAGCGCGGCACCGCGTAGGTGTAATGCGCTTCCTTCAGAGCGGCGGTGGCAATGGCCGGAATGTCTTCGCGCTTGAGCTTCTCGACCTTGGTCGGAATGCCGAACTGCTGGTTCTTTTCGCGGATCCACGCGATGAAGGCATCGGCCAGTTGTTCCGGGGTTTCGCCGCCCTTGGCCAGGCCGCCGGCCTTGGCCAGATCCGCCAGGCGCTGTGCACAGGCCGGTTTCGAGAAATCGAGCACGTACGGCATGATGATCGCGTTGGCCAGGCCATGCGGGACGTGATAACGCGCACCGAAGTTGTGTGCGATCGCGTGCACGTAGCCGACGCCGGCCTTGGTGAAGGCCACGCCGGCCTTGTAGGAGGCCAGCGACATGTTCTGGCGCGCTTCCTCGTCGGCCCCGCTGGCCATGACCTTGGGCAGGTTCTGCACGATCAGCCGCGTCGCATCGAGCGCCTCACGGTCGGTATCGGCCATCGCGTTACGCGAGATATACGCTTCCACCGCATGAGTCAGCGCATCCATGCCAGTGGCGGCGGTGATCGGCGGCGGCAGTCCCTTCATCAGCGAGCCGTCGAGCGCGGCGGCGGTCGGCAGCAGGCGCGGATCCATGATCGCGAACTTGCGGTGCTGCGCGGGATCGGACACCACCGCGGCAATCGTGATTTCGGAGCCGGTGCCGGCCGTGGTCGGCACCGCATACAGCGGCAGAATCCTGCGCCAGACACGGAACAGGCCGGCCATCTTCGCGATCGGCTTGTTGTTGGTCGCGCGCGCGGCGATGACCTTGGCAGCGTCGATCGACGAACCGCCGCCAACCGCGAGGATCGCCTGGCTGCCTTCGCTGCGCAGCATCTCCAGACCGGTTTCGATCTGTGCGATCGTGGGGTCCGGCTGCACGCCGTCATAAACGGACCATTGCACGCCCAGCTCGCTCAGCCTTTTCTGCATCGCTTCGAGCAGTCCGAGCTTGACCAGCATTGCGTCGGTGACGATCAGCAGCTTCTTGACGCCGTTGGCCGCGATCATCTCGCACAGCTTCAACGACGAACCGGGGCCGCTGACGATCTGCGGTTTGCCGAAGATCGGCAGGAACAGGGTGCTGATCTTGAGCACGAACATCAGCACACGAAAGAACACGACTTGCAGCGAGAACGGAATCATCCGGCGATCCTCTCTAATGAGTATCAGGGTTCAAGGCGGCGCACGCGCCCTGCCCGGGCATCGGTGCCGACATCTGCGGCAAGGCTCCGGGTGAAGGCGCGCATTGTGCCTGAGCCGCCAGCCCTGCCATAGCCCTGGAACGGCAAAGGCCGGCCCGGGAGACCCCGGACCGGCCCTATTAAAGCCCCACTCACTCAAGACTGCGGGACAGCCCTCGTTGACGTGACCCTCTTCGTCAGACGCTCAGGTAAGGTCGAAACGATCCAGGTTCATGACCTTGCCCCAGGCGGCGGCGAAGTCCTGCACGAACTTTTCCTTCGCATCATCGGCGGCGTAGACCTCGGCCAAGGCACGCAACTGTGAATTGGAGCCGAACACCAGATCGACACGGGTCGCGGTCCACCGAACCTTGCCCGTCGCGCGGTCGCGAATCTCGTAGACACCCGCGGTCGATGACGGCATCCACTCGGCCCCCATGTCGAGCAGCTTGACGAAGAAATCGTTGCTCAGCACACCCGGACGCTGCGTCAACACACCGTGCGGCGATTGCCCGGTATTCGCGCCCAGTACCCGCAGGCCGCCAACCAGCACCGTCATCTCCGGCGCCGTCAGCGTGAGCAACTGCGCGCGATCGATCAGTGCAGCCTCTGCGCGCACCGGATAGCCAGGCGCCAGGTAGTTGCGGAAGCCGTCGGCCTTCGGCTCCAGCGGCGCGAACGACTCGACGTCGGTCTGCGCCTGCGACGCGTCGGTGCGACCCGGCGAGAACGGCACCTTCACGTCATACCCGGCCTGCTTCGCCGCTGTCTCGATCGCTGCGCAACCGCCCAGCACGATCAGATCGGCCAGTGACACGGTTTTGCCACCGGCGTTGAACGTGCTGCGGAGGGTCTCCAGTTCGGCCAGCACTTTGGCCAGTTGTTCCGGCTGATTGACCGCCCAGTCCTTCTGCGGCGCCAGACGAATGCGTGCGCCATTGGCACCGCCGCGCTTGTCCGAACCGCGGAAGGTCGAAGCCGACGCCCAAGCCGTCGCTACCAGCTGCGGAACGGTCAGCCCCGACGCCAGGATTTTGGCCTTCAGCGTCGCGATGTCCTTGTCGTCGATCAACGGGTGATCGACCGCCGGCACCGGGTCCTGCCAGATCAGTTCTTCCTTCGGCACCAGCGGGCCGAGATAGCGCGAGACCGGCCCCATGTCGCGATGCGTCAGCTTGAACCAGGCGCGGGCGAAAGCATCGGCAAAGGCGTCCGGATCGTCCTTGAAGCGGCGCGAGATCTTCTCGTAGGCCGGGTCCATGCGCATCGACATGTCGGCCGTGGTCATGATGATCGGCACGCGCTTGGACGCATCGTGCGCGGCTGGTGCCATGTTCGTGTCGTTCGCCGTCTTCGGCGTCCACTGGTGCGCGCCGGCCGGGCTCTTCACCAGCTCCCACTCGTTGCCGAACAGCACGTCGAAATAGCCGGAGTCCCATTGGGTCGGGTTCGGCGTCCACGAGCCTTCGATGCCGCTGGTGATGGTGTCGTCACCCTTGCCGCTGCGGTACCGGCTGACCCAGCCCAGGCCCTGCGCCTCAACGTCCGCGCCTTCCGGCTCCGGTCCCAGCAGCGCGGCGTCGCCGGCACCGTGGCATTTGCCGAAAGTGTGCCCGCCGGCGGTCAGCGCAACGGTTTCCTCATCGTTCATTGCCATGCGCGCGAAGGTCTCGCGCACGTCTCGGCCGGAGCCGATCGGATCCGGATTGCCGTTGGGGCCTTCCGGGTTCACATAGATCAGCCCCATCTGCACTGCACCCAGCGGATCGTCCAGATGGCGATCACCGGTGTAGCGCTTGTCACCCAGCCACTCGGACTCGGGGCCCCAGTTGATGTCCTCGCTCGGCTCCCATACATCCGGGCGGCCGCCGGCGAAGCCGAAGGTCTTCAGGCCCATCGATTCGAGAGCGACCGTGCCGGCCAGGATCATCAGATCGGCCCAGGAAATCTTCTTTCCGTACTTCTGCTTGATCGGCCACAACAGGCGGCGCGCCTTGTCGAGATTGGCGTTGTCCGGCCAGCTGTTCAGCGGTGCGAAGCGCTGCTCGCCGGAACCGGCGCCGCCGCGCCCGTCGGACGTACGGTAGGTCCCCGCGCTATGCCAGGCCATGCGGATGAAGAACGGACCGTAGTGCCCGTAATCGGCCGGCCACCAGTCCTGCGAATCGGTCATCAGCGCGTGCAGATCCTTGACCACCGCATCCAGATCGAGCGTCTTGAACGCCTCGCGATAGTCGAACGACGAATCCATCGGATCGGACTTGGACGAATGCTGGTGCAGCACCTTCAGGTTCAGCTGGTTCGGCCACCAGTCCGCATTCGTCTGCGAACCTGCCACTGCATTACCGCTACCGCCATGCACAACGGGACACTTGCTTTCGGAAGACATCGCGCGCTCCTCAAATCGTCGGGTGGGCTTGCTACGGCGATGACAGTACCGATTGCGAGATATTTAATAAAATTGATTGTTGGTAATTGTTTGATTGTTTTTGACTATGTTCGTGCCGGAAGTGCGGCGTCATGCCGCCCGACGGCAGTGCCTAGATCTTCTTGCGCCTGATGAACTGGACCACGGCGGCCTCGCCGGTGTGGTAGCTGCCTTCACGCACCTCGCGGACCTGCTCGCGCAGCAGCACCGGTTCGCAGTTCGGGAAGCCCTGCGTGATCTTGGCCGGCGTCATCAGCAGATCCAGATCCTTGGGACCGCCGGTATCGCGGCCCAGCTGATCCTCCGAATACGCCTCCAGCAGGATCAGTCCGCCGGGCTTCAACGATCGCTCAACCAGCGGATAGAGGCGGTTGCGGATCACACTCGGCAGGTGCGCAAAAATGGAGATCACCGCGCCGTAGGCGCCGGGCTCCGGTTCGAACTCGGCGAGATCCGCCACCAATGTCTGAATCTCGACGCCCTTGGACTGGGCCAGCGCCTGCGCCTTGGCCAGGCCCACCTCGGAACTGTCGACGCCGAGCACCTTCAGACCCAGCGACGCCAGGTACACACTGTTGCGACCCTCGCCTTCGGCCAGTGACAGCACCGGACCGTGCAGCATCCCGGCGTTCTCGGCCAGAAACGTATTGGGCTCGGTGCCGTAAATGTATTCCTTGGCGGCGTATCGTTCATTCCACATCGGATGCTCCTGCGCGCTTATTCCTGAACCTTGTGCCGGTGACCTTCATCCTTCAGCGAGAACGGTGTGAAGTGGGTACCGTCATCGTAGATGTCCACGCCCTCGGCGTGCTTGAGACGACCGACAACGAAGTAAGTCACCGGCGTGAACACCACTTCGACCGACAGCTTCATCAGGAAGTTGAAGATCACCACCGCGATCAGCGCGTCGTTGGTCCAGACGCCGAAGAACGCGATCGGATAGAACAGCAGCGAGTCGGCGCCCTGTCCGGCGATCGTCGAACCGATCGTGCGCGTCCACAGAAACCGCCCTTGCGTCCACAGCTTCATCTTCGCCATCACGTAGGAATTGACGAAGTCACCGACCCAGTACGCGAGAATGCTGGCGGCAACGATGCGTGGTGTGCTGCCGAAGACGATCTCCAGCGCCGGCTGCAGGGTCTGGTTCCACGGTTCGTCCGGGCTTGGTGTCATGCCGACGACGATGGTCGACATGATCGTGGCGAAAATCATCGCGCCAAAGCCGGCCCAGATCGCCCGCCGCGCGCGGGCGTAGCCGTACACCTCGGTCAGCACGTCGCCGAAGATATAGGCAACCGGAAAGAACAGATTGCCGGCGCCGAAGCTCAGCGGTCCGAACAGCGGCAGGTCGACCGTGCAGACCTTGCCTGGCCCGATCAGGTTCGAGCACAGCAGCACCGCCACCATGCCCGCGACCAGAAAGTCGTAATACCGAAACGCGCGCTGCATGGCGCTCCTCGTGGCTCGATGCGCCCAAGCTAACCGATCGCCCGCCGCTCGGGAATACGTGCGGCGGGCAAAGCGCTGCGCCTACAGGAATTCCTTCGGATGCGGCAGCGGCTCTGGCGCCTCCAGGTCTTCCGGCTTCCACTGATGTGGAAAGCCCTCGATCGAACCCACCACCTTGCGATCACGGGCAATCACCGGACCATTCTGGGCGTACAGCGAAAGCAGTTCGGCAATCGAGACCAAAGCCGACATGTGCGTACGCTCGTAGCCATGCGACGAATCCGCGCCAAAGCCGATCAGCGCATGACGGATGTCGAAGCCCGCGCGCAGCGCCGCAGCCGAGTCGGAGAAGTAGTACGGAAACACATCGCGCTGGTGATCGACGCCGTGCTTCTGGCACAGACCGATCAGCTCGCGCGTCAAGTGATAGTCGAATGGACCGCTGGAATCGCAGATCGCAATCGTCACCCCGTGCTCGCGCGAATTCTGGCCTGGCGCCGGAATCGCGATGTCGATGCCGATCATCTCGCTGATCTTGTCATCGAGAATCGCGGAGGCGCCGAAACCGACTTCCTCGGTGACGGTAAACATCGGATGAAAATACACCGGCAGCGTCACGCCGGATTCGACGATGGCCTTGACCGCGGCCAGCAACGCCGCAACGCCGGCCTTGTCGTCGAGATGCCGCGACGAGATGTACCCGTTCTCGTGAATCTCGGGCTGTGGATCGATCGCGATGAAATCGCCAACGTTGATGCCGAGCTTCCGCAACGCTTCAGTGCTCTGAGCGTACTCGTCGATGCGTAGCTCGACATGGTCCCAGGAGATCGGCTGGGTATCGACACCGTCATTGAACGCATGACCCGAGGCCATCAGCGGCAGCACCGTGCCACGGTAAGAGTTGTGATCACAGAACAGCGTGACCCGTGCGCCCTCGGCGAAGCGGCTCGACCAGGTACCCAGCGGCAGCATCGACAATCGACCATTGGGCTTGAGCGAGCGCACCGTCGCCCCCAGCGTATCCAGATGCGCAACGACGGCACAGGCGGGACGATCAGTCTCACCCTTGATCGTCGCGCGGATCGCACCACGCCGGGTGATCTCGTACGGCACGCCCAACTCGTCGAGCTTGCCGCAGGTGTAGTGCACCACTTCGTCGGTCAGCCCGACCGGGCTGGGAATCGCCAGCAGCTCCAGCATTGTCTGTCGCAGGTACTGCGCATCAATGGGTAGTTTCTGCGTCTTGGGCATAGGTCGTCTCGCGCGTGATGCTGAATGGGAACATGAAATCGAGAAAGCGCTCGGCGGTCGGTTGCGGCTCGTGATTGGCCAGCCCGGGGCGCTCATTGGCCTCGACAATGACGTAGTCGGACAGCGCCGGCGAGCGCACCAGAAAATCCAGACCGGTGACCGGAATCTCCAGCGCCTTGGCGGCATCCACTGCCGCCGCGCACAAGCGCGGATGCAAAAAGTGGGTGACATCGTGCAGCGTCCCGCCGGTATGCAGATTGGCGGTCTTGCGTACCGCCAGCTCGACACCTTCGTCGAGCACGGCATCCATCGCGTATCCGGCCAGGCGCACGCAGCGCTCGGTCTCCGCATCCATCGGAATCGTTGACTCCCCTCCGGTTGCGGCAGCACGACGGCGCGACAGCTTGGCGATCAGCTCAGCGATACTGTGCTGACCGTCGCCGGTGACGACCGGTGGCTTGCGCAAAGCCGCAGCGACCACCTTGTAGCCGATCACCACAATGCGCAGATCCTGCCCCGGGCAGTAGCGTTCAATCAGCACCGTGCTATCGAACTGGCGTGCCCGCTCGATGGCCTCGCGCATCTCGCCGGCATCACGCAGATCCACGCTGATGCCCTGGCCCTGCTCACCGTCGGACGGTTTGACCACAACCGCTCCGTGCTGCTGAAGAAAGGCGACATCATCATCGCTGCCATCGGCCTCGCGCTGCTCCGGCACCGCCAGACCCGCTGCCGAAAGAATGCGCTGGGTCACGCGCTTGTCCTGGCAGCGCGACATCGCTATCGCCGTCGTCAGCTCCGACAACGACTCGCGGCAGGTGACGGAACGCCCACCGAGAGTGAGCCGGAAATAGCCCGCGGACGCATCCAGAATTTCGACGTCGACGCCGCGGCGTCGTGCGGCATTGACGATGATCCGCGCGTAGATATTGAGCGCCGCGTCATCTGGCGCCGGACTGGTGAACAGACGTTCGTTGATCGCGTTCTTGCGCTTGATCGAAAACACCGGCACGCGCTCGAAACCCAGCTTTTCATACAGTGCGATCGCCTGCTCGTTGTCGTGCATCACCGACAGATCCATGAACGCACGATCACGCAGACGGAAATGCTCGGCCAGATGGCACACCAGCGCCTGACCGATTCCCGGCATCGTCGCGCCCGGGTCAACCGCCAGACACCAGAGACTGGAGCCTCCTTCTGGATCGCCGAACGCATGCACGTGATCGACGCCGGTCACCGTTCCCAGAATCGCGCCGCTGAACGGATCTTCGGCAACCAGATACGTGATGTTGGGCGAGTCACGATGCGTCCACAGGAACCCGGGATCAGCCGGCACCATCTGGCGTGCAAGGTAGATGCGGTTGATCGCCTCGGCATCTTCCATCGAATTCAGGCGACGGATGCGGTATGCGACCGCGACATCATCGGGCATCGCGAAGGACTGCAGCGCCAGACGGAACGTATGTGATGGATCGAGAAACAGCTGCTGCGGTGCCTGCGCCAGGATCACATGCGGGTCCCGCACATAAATCGCGATGTTGCGCGCGCCCGCACGCTCGCCCTGGACCTCTCGTGCAACGTCTTCCGGCTGCGCGTAGGTATGCGCCAGGATCAGCTTGCCCCAGCCGCATTCCAGTGCCACATCCTGCCGGTTCGGCTGATCCGCCTCATCGGCAAACGCCGGCCGGTGATGCGCCAGACTCGAAGGACCGATCACCGCATCGCGATCCTTCACGCGGCTACGTGAGCCCGCCCGGGGTTTTTTCGATGTCATGTCGGCACTCCTAGACTTTATGTGCCTGCAACCAGCCTTCCAGCGCAGCCAGTTGCCACAGCTTGGATCCACGCAGCGGCGTGATGTGCGCCTCGGGGTCCCGATACAGCATGTCGATGTAGCTGCGTTGAAACAGCTGGCGCTCACGCGCGACCGGCGCATCCAGCAGCGAACGCGCGTAGTCGAGAAAATCCCCCTGCAGATACTTCAGCGCCGGCACCGGGAAATATCCCTTGGGCCGGTCGATCACCGCCGCCGGAATCACCTTGCGCGCGGCTTCCTTGAGCACGTATTTGCCGCCCATCTCCGGTTGATCCGGCGCGATCTTGTATCGCCCTGGCGTACGTGCGGCCAGCTCCACCATCTCGTGGTCGAGAAACGGCACGCGGGCTTCCAGACCCCACGCCATCGTCATGTTGTCGACGCGCTTGACCGGGTCGTCGACCAGCATGATGTTGGTATCCAGCCGCAGCGCCTTGTCGATCGCATCCGGCGCGTGCGCCTGCGCAAAGTGTGCGCGCACGAACTCCAGCGAATGGTCGCTGCCGAGAAAACGCGGATCGACCACCTGCGCATACTCCGCTTGCGTACGATCGAAGAACGCCTGCCGGTAGGTGTCCAGTGGGTCGTCGGTCTGCATCATCGGCGGATACCAGTGATAGCCGCCGAAGACTTCGTCCGCGCCCTGTCCGCTCTGCACCACCTTGCTGTGCCTGGACACCGCCTCGGACAGCAGATAGAACGCGACGCAGTCGTGCGACACCATCGGTTCGCTCATCGCGGCGATCGCCTCGGGCAGCCGCGGCAGCAAGGTGCGGCTGTCGATGAAGATCTTTTCGTGATCGGTGGCGAAATGCTCGGCGACGATGTCCGAGTACTGGAACTCGTTGCCAGCTTCGGTGCCGACATCCTCGAAGCCGATCGAATACGTGCGCAGGTTCGACCCTGCTTCCGCCATCAGGCCAACGATCAGGCTGGAGTCGACGCCACCCGACAACAGCGCGCCGACCGGTTCGTCCGACACCAGCCGTCGCTTCACCGCCAGACGCAGCGCATCCAGCGTCAGATCGCGCCAGTCCTCGAAGCTGCGCGCCTCGTCGTCGGCGTCGCGCTCGAACGAGGGCGACCAGTAGGTTTCCTCGCGCGTCTTTCCATCGGCTTCGACGAACATCAGCGTCGCCGGCGCCAGCTTGCGCACGCCCTGCAGGATCGTATGCGGCGCCGGCACCACGGCGTGGAAGTGCAGATAGTGATGCAGCGCGACCGGGTCAATGTCGCGGTCGACGTCACCGGCCTGCAGTAACGCCGGCAAGGTCGAGGCGAAACGCAGTCGTGCGCCCTTGCGTGTCCAGTACAGGGGCTTGATGCCGAGACGGTCGCGCGCCAACAGCATGCGGCCCGAATCGCGCTCCCAGATTGCGAAAGCGAACATGCCGTGCAGGCGCTGGACGAACTGCGCGCCCCAGCAGTGGTAGGCCTTCAGCAGAACCTCGGTATCGCCTTCGGACCAGAACGAATACCCCAGGCCCTTCAGCTCAGCGCGCAGCTCGGGATGGTTATAGACCGCACCGTTGAAGACGATGCCGAGCCCCAGCGTGTTGTCGATCATCGGCTGCTGCGCATGCTCCGACAGATCCATGATGCGCAGCCGTCGTTGTCCGACCGCCAGCGGACCCATCTGGAACAGACCCGCACCATCGGGGCCCCGACGCGCCTGCGCGTCGGTCATCTTCGCAACTGCACCGATATCGGCGAGCTGTCCATCGTATCGGCGCTCGCCGGCGAAACCACACATCGCAACTCCTAGTTTGGTTGATCCATCAGTTCACTGGCCTGCGGCACAGACACGCCGCGTGCCTCAGAGTGGGGTTCGGTTCGCATCAAACTGCCGATGCGCTCGACCGCAGCCAGCAGTGCCTCGCGCTCGGCCTCCGGCAACGCCGCAAAACCACGCACGAAGTCGTCGCGCATCAAGGCTGGCGCCACATTAAGGCGATCACGTCCCTGCGGCGTCAGCGTCACCAGCACGCGGCGCCGATCCTCGATCGCACGCATGCGCGCGATCAGGCCGCGGTCTTCGAGGCGATCAAGAATGGAGGTCACGGTGCCCTGGGTCAGGCTGACGCGGTCGGCCAGGCGCCCGGCCGTGATCGGCGCGGTTTCATTGCGCAACGCTTCAAGCAGCAGCAGTTGCGGCAGGGTCAGCCCAGCACTGTGCTCGATTGCCTTGGAGTAGGAATCGAGCGACTGCGCGATACGGCGCAGGGCACCCAGCAATGGCAGAACGTGAGAGGACATGGCAGATGCTTTGAACTCAAAGCATTGTGGCCGCAGCGTCCCTCCGATGCAAGCTGGAACGACCCAAGCCTTTGAGTCCGCCGCCGTTTCTTTGCCTTCGAGAGAAGGATCAGCGGCGCTGCAGAATGATCTTGCGGCCGTTGCCCTCCAGCACCAGATAGGCGCCGGAGAATCGATACGCGGTGGCCGGGGCGAACGCCGGCTGCCCGTCGGCGCGCAGATACAGGGTGCCGTCGCGCCCCTGCCACTGGCCGCTGAATTCGATCGTGCGGCCGCCATCGTGGCTCCAGCCGCTGCCCCCGCCAGCGGACTCGACCCATTGCAGGACACGGCCATCCGCGTCCAGTTGCATCGTGCGGCGTGTGGCAAACGAGGCAATGCCCGAACCGCCGGGGCTGTTGATGACCTCCTCGTGGATCCACACGCCGATCAGGCGCGCGTCCAAGGCGCCGTCACTGCCGACACCGGGTGCACCAGACGCAGCCTCGTCCCGCGCGCTCGCGGTCTCGCGGACGAAACGCACCTGCCGTTCGCTGCTCTGCCCGCTGAACGGATTGGTGATCTTCACCGTGGCATCGAATGCATCCGCATCGAGACGCCCGACGATCGTGCCCAGTGCAATGCCGTACTCCGCATCGCTGATCTGCAGCACCAGCGGTTCGAGTTGCGCCGGGCCGCGCAGCAGCAGACGGATCGCACCTTCGTTCAGTTCGCCGTTGATGACGGCATCGGTCTGCTGCAGGTCCATCACGGAGGCAATGCCGTCGACGACGGCGACATACCGGCCCATGGAAACGGTCGCCGCATCCGCCGCCGCGGAACACAGCACGCTCACGACCAGCGCGATCAACCAGCGATGCAGCCTGGATTTCATCGGTCGATCTCGACACGGCCGCGCAGACGATCGACCTGCGCCACACCGGACGCGTCGAACCCGTCGTTCGCCGAGATTGCCGAAACGCTGGTCGACGCCAGCGCGCTACAGCGTGCCACTCCGGCCGGCACGTTGAGCTCGACGCGGTTCCCCGCACGGCTGGCGCGATCGATCACCGGCCCATCCGGCGAACGCATCGCGGACTGAATCCGGGTCGCGCCGACGGCTGGGCGATTGCGATGCGCCGGCACGTTCAGTCCCGCAGCCGGACATCCACCACGACCTGATTGTTTTCGAAGCGCAGTTCGTCGAACCTGCGTCCGTCGTTGACCCGCGCGAACAGCTGCGTGCGGTCGACCAGATCGGTTTTCGGAAACGACGCCATCGGCGTCTTCCGGCGAACGATCGCGTAAGCAACGAACTCCGCACGCGGCGCCAGTCGCGGGACGTCGATGCCCGCGTTCAGATCGAGCGAGCTGGAGATCGGAAACGCGTACTCGCCGTGCGTGTCAGCACACACCGGAGCCAGGTCTGGCGTGGACGCTAGACGGCCGACACAGAACTCGCGCGGATCGAGGAACGTGAAATCGCCCTTGAACGGTGCGTTCGGCGGAAAGCCGAAGATGAGCTGTGTCGCTTCGGAGTCGCGCGTGCCGATATTGCGGACACGCACGCGGATTGACGCCGCCTGCGGCCCCAGCGGCACATTCAGCGTGCTGCTGCCGGAACAGCCGGAGGACACCCCGTCGGTGCAGCCGTGCGCCTCGATCAAGGTCACCTCGAGATCCGGCTTGCCGGCGTCGGTCGCCGCGCGACGGCAAACGAAACTTCCGTCCGTTTTGCGGATCGGCGAGCCGCCGTTGAAACAGACCGGTTTCGCGCTTTCGCCCAGATCGCCGTCGACACAGAAGAAACGTCCATCCGCGCTGCGTACGAGCGTCTGTGCGCCGTTGCAGTTCGGCACGCGCCGACTCTCGTCCGCGTCGAGTCCCACGACGGGACGCACACAGATCAGCTTGCCGTCGATTAACGCCCGCACCTCCCCGGCGTTCGGACACGCCAGCTTCTGCGCGCTCCGATCGGTCGAGAAGCGGGGATCGAACTGGGCCGTTGCCATTGTGGCAGCACTCAATCCGATGACTACCAATACCGTCATCGCCAATTGCCGCAATCCGAGCCATCGCTTTGTGTTCATGATGCCGGTCTCCTGAGTTCGATCACGTCACACACGCCCGAGCATCAGGCTTTCCTCGATGGCTTCACGCTGATCCGCCGGCTCGTTGCCAACGCGCAGCTTCAGGTCGCCGCGCTTGGGCGTGCGCAGCCAGTGCGAGCGTTCCAGGCGTTTGATGATCGCGTTGACGTCGCTGTTGGGGTCGACGCGCTGGTGCCACAGCTCCAGCAGCGACTCCACCGTCTTCGAGCGGCGACCGGGTGAATCCGGCGTGTCGTAACTCAGCGGCAGCGACGGCGTCACCAGAATCAGCAGCGATTCCTGGCGCTGCGAATCGACGCTGTGACTGGTCAGCCAGTTGGCGACCGGAACGTCGCCGACCACCGGCACCTTGGAGAACGACTTGTCCTGCACTTGCTCGGACAGTGCGCTGAGCACCAGGGTCTGACCGAACTCGACATCGGCGGTCGCGCCGACCGACTGGCGGAACAGCGCCAGCGAATTCTCGAACGTGCCGATCTGCTCCTGGGTCAGGAACGAGCGCGAGGCGTCGAGCCGGAACGTCACCCGCCGGTTGTCGATGTATTCCGGTGTCACCACCAGCTGCACCCCCACATCAATCGGCTGCAGACTGCCGAGATTGACGCCGCTGACTTCGACGTTGATCGTGCGCCCGGCGAAGAACTGCGACTCGCGCCCAAGGTGGGCCGTGATCGACGGTCGCGCCACCACGTTGTAGTACTGCCCCGAGTCGTTGAACAGATTGAGGCTGTAGTCGAGTTGCGGACTGGAGATCTGTGAGGTGATCGTGCGCGTGCTCTGTCGCGTGAGTCCCTCGCTGAACTGCTGCAGCACGTTCGAGTAGCCGTACAGCACGCGCAGGCCGTCGAACAGATTCACGCCGCGGTTCTTATTGTTCAGCATCGAGCTGAGCAGGATCGTGACCTCGACCACGACCTGCGTCGGCGCCGGCTCGGGCCTGGCCGCGCGTACCGGCGCCGCAGCGGTGTCGTCGATGCCGGCATCCGATGCCGTCCCGGTATCGGCCTGCGCCAGTTCGAGATACTCCGCCACGCGGCGCTCGAAGTAGGCGTCCTCGGCCGGGTCGTCGTTGAGTCGCGCGGCACGGCGCGCCATCGTCATCGCTTCCGGTTCTCCCTGCACCGCCAGCGCCAACGCCGCCAGACGCTGTGCGTCCTCCCGTTCCGAAGCGAGCTGGACCGTACGCTTGGCCGCGAGGTACAGCAGCGGCGTGTCCTGCCGGTGGTAGGACGCGACGCCCAGACCGTAGAACGCCTCCCAGCGCTGCGGCTGATCCAGCGCCGCCTCGGCAAAGCGCGACTGCGCCGCCGCCCAGTCGCCCCGCTCCAGCTCGAGCGCGCCCAGTCGCAGCAGGGCCCAGTAATTGCCGCTGGCAAAGCGGGCCGCATTGGCATAACCGACTTCGGCCAGCTGCAGCCTGGCGCGGTCGGTCTTGCGCGCACTGTTCTCCTGCGCCAGCGCGTACAGGAACTGCAGATGACCGTTACGCAGGTCCTGCTGCACCAGCCGCGCCAAGGGCGGCTCCGCGTCCGCCCACGCGCCGCCACGCAAGGCCGCGGCGGCTACCGACCAATCATCGGCCGGGGCGCCCGTCGCGACATCACGCTGCGGTTGCATCGCACAGGCGCCCAGCCCCAGCGTCAGCGCCGCGACTGAGAACATGCGGACGGTCGAAAGTCTTTGCATCATGTCATCCCCCTGGAAATGGTCGCGCTAGCGGCAGCGCAGCCGCTGTATGCCGTTGAGATCGGTTTCACTGGTCGGCACCGCCTGGCGGCCGCAGCAATAGGCCTGGTCGCCGGCGGCGACGATGGTTCCGGCCGGCGCGCAGACCGTGTTGAAATCGACGACTCCGCTGGTGTTGCGCGCCTGCGGCGAGAAGCGGCGGGTCCAGTACAGGCCGCGGCGCAAGCGGTCCTGCGCCTTGTCCCATTCAACGGCGCAGAACGCGCCGTTGCCGGCACCGCCGGCTGCGGAATTCGAACATCCGCGCCCCTGCGGATGCAGGAAGCAGCAACTGTCGTGTTCGATGCTGCCGGCGCTGACCATGCACTCCAGCTCGCTGGTGCCGAGCGCCGGCCGGCAGTACGCGACCCGGCCGGCGGGTCCGCCCAACTGGCTGCAGCCGTCCCCGGTGGCGCCGAAGCAATACGGCGAAACCCGCGCCGCAGCCGGCACACCAGGCGGGGTCATCTGCGATTGCGACGGCACGCTGATCGCGGCCAGCAGCAGCACCGCGACGATGCCGCCGGACAGCCCGCGGACGCCCCGGCACAGGGCCGCCAGCCGCTTCAAGATCGCACCCGGGCGCCCGCCGTTCGCGCGGCGCGGTACAGATGCAATGGGGATCGGACAGCGTGGCGGAACATGGCTCCTCCTGGTCGATGGGCCGCAGACTGATCCCGTGCCGGTTCGAAATCCTGACCAATCGCCGACGAATTTCCGACGATTTGCGTCCATGCCCTTCCGGCCCGCGGAAACACGGCAAAGCCGGACTACAATCCCGGCGACGACGCATCTGTCCGTGGAATCGAATGAGGGGATTCGATGAGCGCCAACAGCACCCGAAGCATTCATGCCGCACACCACTGAACCCGGCGCGACCACGACCAGCGCCGTGCGCGGCATGCGCTGGCGTTTCGGGCGTTGCGGCTTCGACGGCTCCAGCCTGAGCCTGAGCGTCGACGATCAGATCGTGCCGCTGGAACCCAAGCCGCTCGAACTGCTGATGTTCCTGCTGCTGCACGCCGGCGAAGTCGTCACTAAAGAGGAGTTACACGAAAACATCTGGCCGGGCCGGGTGCTGTCCGAATCGGTGTTGACCAAATGCGTCGCGCGGCTGCGCAGCGCGATCGGGGACGCCGACCAGTCGATGATCCGGACCGTGCACGGCTATGGCTACCGCTTCGCCGCGGAGTTGAGCGTCGAGACCGCCACACCGGAGGCGCCGGCCCCGGCACTAGGGCTGCAGGCCGGCGATGCGCCACCGCTGCGCCCGCTGTGGCGCCTGCTCCGGCCGCTGGGTCACGGCGGCAGCAGCGAAGTCTGGCTCGCCGAGCACAGCAAGACGCGCGAGCAGCGCGTGTTCAAGTTCGCCCTGGGGCCGGACCAGCTGTCCGCGCTCAAACGGGAGATCACGCTGTTCCGCCTGTTGCAGCAGACCTACGGCGAGCGCCGTGACGTCGTCAGGCTGCTGGACTGGAATCTCGACGATCCGCCGTACTTCATCGAAACCGAACTCGTCGCCGGCGGCACCCTGCCGGACTGGTGCGAGGCCCAGGGCGGGATTGCGACAGTGCCCACGGCGACGCGACTGGAACTGATCGCCCAGGCCGCCGAGGCGCTGGCCGCGGCACACACCGCCGGCATCCTGCACCGCGATCTGAAGCCGGCGAACCTGCTTATCGACACCTCTGCCGAGCGCCCGCAGGTCAAGCTCGGCGATCTCGGCTGCGGACAGGCGCTGGATGCCCATCAGCTGCATCAGCTGTCGATCACGCGCATGGGCTTCACCCAGGCCCTTGACGGATCGACCGAAGGTACGCCGCTGTACCTCTCGCCGGAACGGCTGGCGGGTCAGCCGCCCACCGCCAAATCCGACATCTATGCGCTGGGCGTCATGCTGTATCAGGTGCTGGCGGCGGACTGGCGCCGACCGCTGGCGCCCGGCTGGGAACGCGACATTGACGATCCTCTGCTGCGCGACGACATCGCCGCAGCTGCCGCCGGTCGCGCCGAGGAACGCATCGGTGATGCTGCCGAGCTGGCGTGGAACCTGCGCCACATGCGCGAACGCCACCAACGGCGCGAACATGAAACCGCGCAACAGCTTGAAGCCGAACGTCTGCGCAGCGCACTGGACCGCAGTCGTCAACGCAGGGGCTTCACCCGTGCACTGGTTGCGGTGCTGATCGTCGGCATCTGTGCAACCAGTTTCGGTCTGTGGCGCGCACGCGAAGAAAGACGGCAAGCCATTGCAGCGCGCGAGGAAGCGAGCGCCGCCGTGCGCTTTCTCAGCGATGACGTACTGGCCGCAACCGATCCGTTCGGGGGCGGGCGACCGCGCCTGAGCCTGCATGGACTGCTCGACGAAGCGGCTCCCAAACTTGTCCAACAACTCGACCGCTTCCCGGTCGCGCGCGCGCAGATCGGCCTGGCCATGGGCCGCGCCTACGAAGGTCTGGGCGACTGGAGCGGCGCGCGACAACGGCTGGAAACCGCGCTCAAGGAAGCAGTCGGCGCGCTGGGCGAAGAAGCTGACTTGAGCCTGGCGATCGCCGATCGCCTGGCCTATGTCAGCCTGTTGCAGAGCCGCTACGACGAATCCGAGCGTTTGTTCGAGAAGGTCTACAGGATCCGCAGCGCGCGTTTCGGGGAACACCATCCGGATACGCTGGCCACCCGTGACGGCATGGCGTGGCTGGAATACGAGCGCGGACACTATGCCGACGCCGCGCAGCGCTATGAAGCGCTGATCAAGGACTACGGCGACACCGATCCGGAGGGCCTGACCAGCGTGCGCTGGAGCCTCGCTGACTGCGATCTGGAACTCAACCGCAGCGCCAAAGCCGAGCAGCTGATGCGTATGGTGATCGCCAACTCCACTGCCCTGCAGGGCGCGCACCACCCACGCGTGCTGTGGCAGATGACCACGCTGGGCGACGTGCTGATGACGCAGGGTCGCTATGACGAGGCGGCGCAGATCTTTGATCAGGCTTACACGGGGCTGGTCGCAACGGTGGGCGAAACCCATCCCTACACACTGACCGCGCTGCATTTTCGCGGGGTGCTGCAGCTCGAACGCGGTGATCCGGTGGCGGCGCTACCGCTGCTGCGTCGCGCCTACGAGAATCGGGCCGGCATCCACGGTGAGGACCATGTCTGGACGCGGTTCTCCGCCAACCGTGTCGGCGAAGCGCTGATCCAGCTGGGCCTGGTGTCCGAGGCGCTGCCGTTGCTGCAGAAGACCTACGCCGCCGCTGTCGCAGCACAGGGGCCGGCGCATCCCAATGTACTGCTGATTGTCCACAGCTACGCCGATGCATTGATCGCTGCCGGCCACAACGAAGAGGCCGAATCGCTGCTGCTGCGTGCGCTGGCCGACAGTCAGCAGTCGCTACCGTCCGACAATCTGCGCATCGCCTACCTTCGCCAGAGCCTGGGTGAACTGCGCGCGCAACAACACCGAACGGAGGACGCGAAGCGCGAGTTGACCGCCGCGCATGCCATCTATGTCACCGCACTCGGCGCCGCCCATCCGCAGACCCAGCGCGCCGAGGAACGTCTGCGCCACATCTGATTCAGGGCACTGACGGCCCACAAAAAAACCGGAGCTCGAGTGGAGCTCCGGCCAGGTTCGCTGCAATTCGACGGCGCCATGCCGTCACGACCGCGGCACGCGCTACTTGTCCTTGGACGACTGCGTGTCGTCGGAGTCGTCGTCATCGCCCTCGTCCGCCGAACGCCCGCCGTTCAGATCCGTCTGCGATCCGACTCTGCCCAGCGTGTCACCGACACGATCCTGTTCGCGTCCGGGACCGGTATTGACCGTTTCGTCCGGACCCGGATCGACCGCGCCCAGACTGCCATTGAACTTGGGTCCCGAAACCGAGCCGCTTTCGCGGATGCCCGAACCCACCGGCTGTCCGAACAGGCTGTGCCCCATCGACTGCTGCGACGGCACCGCGCCCGAGCGGGCGACGCCGCTGCCGGTCTCGCCGCGATCCGGATTCACCGTGCCACCCGCCTTGGCCGCCTCCTTGATCTGGAAGTTCTTGTCGCCCAGCTTCTGACGGAGAAACTCTTCCTTGCTGACGTTGCCGTGGTCCTTGTCCGGGTCGGGCCGGCCCGCGGCCTCCTGCTGGTCGATCACCTTGCCGTCCTTGTCGTGCGTCACCGAGCTGCCGTCCGGCTGAATGGTTTCGCGCGTACCGTCCGGCTTTCTGACGTCGACCGAGCCGTCCGGATGCACCGTCGCCGAATGGCTGCAGGCATCGTTGTGACAGATCAGCTTGTCGTCCTTGGGCGGCTTGGCCTCGTCGCCACCGCCCGCGGGCTTGCCAGCGCCCGGCGTCTCGCCCTTGGAAATCGCATCGATCTCCTCGAAGCGCTTGCCGCCCATCACCAGGCCGGTAACCCTGCGCTCGTTCAGGCCGAGGTCCTTCGCCAGCGTGCCCTTGCCCCGGTTCTTCAGCTCTCCGTCCTGGAACGAGCCGGTCGGACTGGTGAGGCCTTCACCGTCAGCGATCGCGCCCTTGTCGATTCCGCGCGAGCGAGAATCGCTGGCCGCGGCCGCCTCACCCAGCGGGCCACCCATGCTGCCGCCGGTCAGGCCCTTCACGGGATTGCGCGCGCCGGCCGAAATGGCGGCGTCCGAGACTGCTTTGTCATCGATCTGCGGCCGCTCCCCGAAACCGTTGTCGAACTTCGGGCGTTGCGACGCCTTGTCCGCGGTTTCGTTGATCAGCAGCGTGTTGGCCGAACCATCACGAATATTGCCGGCGTCCTTCAACGCTTGCGCCGGATCGGACGACTTCGATCCCGAGCTGGTCTTGACACCGCTGCGGTCGTCCCGGCTCAGGCCGGGCAGGCTCGGCTGCGGGCCGCCAGGGGCTTCCTCGTTAACGTCCTTCTTCTGATCCGGTCCGTCCTTGGGATCCTGGAGCTTCACATCGGCCTTGAGCTTCGTCTGTGCCGACACGGCCGGCTTGGGGGCCTTCTTCTGGCTGGTGGCCAGATCCTTGTCGCCAGCCTGGGCGGGCCCTGCCAGCACCAGGCTCAACAGCGTCGCGGCGGCCAGGCCGCGCAACAGCGGCGCGGCGGTTTCTTCGGTATTCATGACAGGTCTCTCCTTCAGTCGGGTGCGGCATCGATTGCGCGCAGCCCAACAGTAAGCAGACCGTTCCACCGAATCCTGACCAAACCCCGCCGAAGCCCCGACGATTTACGTCCGCCGCCATTGCCGGGGCCCGCATTGTGACGGCGCGCACATCCGGCAAGCCCCGGCACCCAAAAAAGGCCCCGTTTCCGGGGCCTTTTCGGGGCTGGCTTTCGCTCATCTGCACGCCATCATGGAACCAGGCCCAGCAGCCGGTTCTCCAGACTCAGATCCAGATCGACATCGGTTTCTGCCGCCGAATGCTGGTTGTAGCCAATCGCGGCATAGGCAGCGCCGTTATGGAACACACTGCCGCTGCTCCGGATCGTCAGCCGATAGTTGCCATTGGCGATCGACAGCACCTCTTGCAGCGGAACGTCAATGAAGACGCCGCCTGACGCTTCCGTGGAAACCGTCCGAGTGAAGATCACTTCATCCGGATTGCCGACCACAGCGATCCGCTTCAGTTCGATCACGACGCTGGCGCTCGCTGGCTTGTAGGGCGGTGTGAAATAGGGATTGACCGGATCGGTTGCGCGTACACGCAAGTTGCCGGTGATGCGCACAACCGTCGGGCTCAGAACATTCAGCGTATTGAAATCGACAGCAATCAGTCCCGAATGGGTGTCACGGATCGTTCCGCTGTTGGGTCCGGCCACGTGACTCAGGCCCTGAACAGAGATCCCGGCGTGCGTCAGATACCCCAGACAATTGGTCTGCAGATCCTGGAACGCGGTGCTGTCCGATTCCACCAGCGTCGTGCCGTTGTAGACCGGTGGCTGGATGTCGCTGTGCGCCGCGATCAGCGTGCCGGGCTGATCGGTACGCACCTGGTCTTCTGCGGCGCAGACCCGGCCCGGCACTGGTTCGCCGTCGGGATAGCACAGATGCGAGGTCACGCCGGGCACAATGGCGTATTCCTCGGACGTTGCCGTCGCAACCTCGGCCGTCACCTGCGCCTTGCCGAGCTTGATCGTGGGTAGGGCTGCCGAAGCAGGTGCGGATGCGAGCGTCGCGGCAAGTACGGCGCCGCCTATCAAAGCAGATTTGAACATCACCATCTCCCCTGTCGTCGAGGCCGGCGGAATGCCGGCCCTGAGACACTAGAAAAGGGACGTCGCCAAGTCCTGACCACCGCCCGTCAGAGTTGTGACGATTTACGGCCGAACAGCAACAACGGTGCGCTGAGTCGCGGCGGCGGAGGTTTGCGCCGCATCCATGAAAAAAGGCCCCGTTTCCGGGGCCTTTTTGAAATCGCTGCAAAAAGACTCAGTGGCCGCCGCCGTCCAGCGACTTGACCGCCTGGATCATCGCCACCATGACCTTCTGGGCATCGCCGTAGACCATGTTGGTGTTGTCGCGGAAGAACAGCTCGTTCTCGACGCCCGAGTAGCCCTTGCCCTGGCCGCGCTTGACCACATAGACCTGCTTGGCCTGGTCGACGTTGAGAATCGGCATGCCGTAGATTGGCGAGGACTTGTTGGTGCGTGCCGCAGGGTTCACGGTGTCGTTGGCGCCGATGACGATGGCGACGTCGGCTTCCTTGAACTCGCCGTTGATGTCTTCCATGTCATAGATGATGTCGTACGGCACGCCAGCTTCGGCGAGCAACACGTTCATGTGACCGGGCATGCGGCCCGCGACCGGATGGATCGCGAACTTCACATCGACGTCATTGTCCTGCAGCAGCTTCACGAACTCATAGAGCTTGTGCTGCGCCTGCGCCACCGCCAGACCATAGCCCGGAGCAATGATGACCTTGGACGCATAGCGCATGTTGATGCCGGCATCGCCTGCATCGACCGGCCTCATGCTGCCCTGGATTTCACCCTGTTCTTCGTCGCCGGTGGCGCCAAAGTTGGAGAACAGCACGTTCGACACGCTGCGGTTCATCGCCTTGGCCATCAGCAGAGTCAGCAGCGTACCGGCCGAACCCACCACCATGCCCGCGATCATCAGCGCCGGGTTGTTCAGCACGTAGCCTTCGAAGCCCACGGCCAGACCGGTGAACGCGTTGTACAGCGAGATCACCACCGGCATGTCGGCGCCGCCGATCGGCATCGTCATCATCACGCCGTAGACCAGCGCCAGCGCAAAGAACAGGCCGAGCACCGGCATCGTCACGCCGCCGTGCAGATACACGGTGTAGGCGCCAATGCCGAGCAGCACGACCAGCAGGCTTCCGTTGATGGCCTGCAGGCCGGACAGACGCAGGGTCTTGTTGATGCGGCCGTCGAGCTTGGCCCACGCGATCAGCGAGCCGGACAGCGAGACCGAACCGATCAGACCGCCGAGCACCGCCAGCGACAGGCCGACGCTGCCGTGCGTCTTGTGACCGAACAGTTCGATCGCGGCGATCGCCGCCGCCGCGCCACCGCCCATGCCGTTGTAGAGCGCGACCATCTGCGGCATCGCGGTCATCGCGACCTTCTTGCCGCTCCACCAGGCCCAACCCAGGCCGAGCGTCAGCGCGACCGCGGCGAGGATGATGTTGGTCGTCAGATGCGGCTTGGCCGCCTCTTCCACGTCCAGCGTGTAGAGGAAGCTGGCGAGCACGGCAACGACCATGCCCCAGCCGGCGACGACGATGCCGGAGCGCGCCGTCACTGGCGACGACATGCGCTTCAGACCGTAGATGAACAGAAACGCCGCGGCGAAGTAAGCCGCGTCAATGATCAGTGCTGCATTCATGACGTTCCCCTTAGCCCTTCTTCTTGTCGGAAGGCTTGAACATTTCAAGCATGCGTTCGGTCACGACGTAGCCACCGGCCGCGTTGCCCGCGCCCAGCAGCACACCGAAGAAGCCGATCGCCTGCTGCAAGGTGCTCGATGCGTTGAGCAGCGCCCACAGCGCGCCGACCACGACGATGCCGTGCACGAAGTTGGAGCCGGACATCAGCGGCGTGTGCAGAATCGACGGCACGCGGCCGATGATCTCGAAGCCGGTGAACGCGGCCAGCATGAAGATGTACAGGGCCACGAAGCCCGTCAGTACCGTGGTTGCGTATTCCATGGAACGTTATCCCCTTAAGCTTCCACGGCCTTCTGGGCCGCTTCGTTCTTGATCTCGCCGGCGTGCGTCAGGCAGGCCTTGGCGAGCACCTCGTCTTCCCAGTTCAGTACAAACTTCTTCTCGGCGTCGAACATCAGCTCGATCAGGTTGTACTGGTTCTTGGCGTACAGCTCGGACGCATGCTCGGCCAGCATCGACGGCACGTTCAGCGGCGCGACGATGGTGACCTGGCCGACCTGGATGGTCTTGCCCGGCTCGGTGTACTCGCAGTTGCCGCCGCCTTCCGCAGCGAGGTCCACGATCACCGCACCGTTCTTCATGCCGTCGACCTGTGCCTTGCTGATCAGCTTCGGCGACGGACGGCCCGGAATCGCGGCGGTGGTGATGATCAGATCCGCCTGCTGGATGTGCTTGGTCACAACCGCGGCGATCTTGTCCTTTTCTTCCTGCGTCAGCTCACGCGCATAACCGCCTTCGCCACGCGCATCGACACCGGTGTCGACGAACTTGGCGCCCAGCGACTCGGCCTGTTCCTTGGTTTCCGGACGCACGTCGTAGCCTTCGGTCATCGCGCCGAGACGGCGAGCCGTCGCCAGCGCCTGCAGACCGGCCACGCCCAGACCCATCACCAGGCACTTGGCCGGACGGATCGAGCCCACGGCGGTGGTCATCATCGGCAGGATGCGCGCGAGGTTGGTCGAACCCAGCAGCGCCGCGTAGTAACCCGACAGCGCGGCCTGCGACGACAGCGCGTCCATCGCCTGCGCACGGGTGATGCGCGGCACCAGCTCCATCGCGAAGCAGGTGATCTTCTTGTCACGCAGCAGCTTGACCAGCTCGATCTCGCGATGCGCATAAACAAAGGTCAGCAGTACCGCGCCGTCCTTCATCGCATCGACGACGTCGGCCGCCGGCGGCTGCACCGAGACGACGATATCGGCATCCGATACCAGCCCCTGGGGGTTGGCCGCGAAAGTGACATTCTTGAATGCACTGTCAGGAATACGGCTTGCGGCACCGGCGTCGGTCTGCATGTGAATCTCGCAGCCCAGTTTCACCAGCTTGTCAGCTACCGCAGGTACCATCGCCACCCGCTTTTCATTCGGGCGGGTTTCCTTGAGCACGGCAATCTTGACCGGCATGAACGGCTCCCCTCTGAAATCGCTTTTGAAGTCCCAACCAACCGCATCCGGCCTCGCTGCAGCAGGCCTTACGGACGCAAACGGGGTGCAAGTCTAGCGGATGATCTGGGGAATAACACCCAAATTTGGACGATCCGGGCGATAGCCCCAGTTTATCGTCCAACTCAATCGGATCAGGCGCTTACCGCGGCTCCACCGCCAGCGCGGCAAATGCGTCGGCGAGGTCGCGCAGCCGTCGCTGGGCGTGTTCCCGCTGTTTCGGACTCAGGGAGGGCAACAGGCGCTCGAACAGGTTCAGCCACTGGACCTGATTTTCAGCAAAGATCGCCTGCTGATCGGGTGTCCACAGACTGGAGCCCTCCGTCAGCAACGTCGTCATTTCAGGACAGAACGCCGGCGTCTGGCGCTGCTGCAAGGTCTCGCCCAGCGCCTCACGCCAGCTGCGGCGGTAGGCCACCCAGGCCGGCGCCACTGACGGCCGCGCCCGGTTCCACTCCGCGATCACCCCTCGCTGCGCGTCGTCCAGCGAGCCAAACCAGCGCCGCAACGCCTTGTCCAGCTCGCGTTCGGTGTCGTGCAGCACCTCGTCGGGCGGCGGCTCGATCTGCTCACGCACCAGCTCGGCGATGTCCTCGTCCGCCTCCGCCAGCAGCTCGTCGACCTGATCCGCACTGAGCCCCGGCCCCAGCGCGCAGGCCAGCGGCACCAGATGCGCCATGATCCGGTCCCAGGCCTCGCCGTAGTGCTCCGCAGTCCGGCCCAGCGCCTCCCGGCTCAGCGGTTGATCCAGCGCATCCGCCATGCCGCGCAGCTCGGCCACCCAGCGCGGCAGCTCCTCGCGGCGGTGCCAGCCCCAGAAGGTCTGGAACTGCGCATCAAACTGCGCCTTCTGCGCATCCGTCATCGAAACGTACTTGCCCGCCTCCCAGCGCGCGATGAAGTCCAGCCGGTTGTACACCAGGGAGGTCGTGCTGCAGGCGCTCAGCAGCCCGCAAAGCAGCAGCAGAGAGGCTCCGCGCCAGCGACTAAATCCGACAATGATCAAGGTCAGCTTTGCGCGCATTCCGGGCGTATGATCATGCGACGGTTCTTGCCGCCGGAAGGATTATGAAACAGCCGACTCCGCTCCGCGATCTTCCTCCGCTGCCGCTGCAGCAAGCCTCAGAGCTGATCGCCCTGAGCAAGTACTTTCTCCCCGGCGAGGATCTCGACAGCATGCGTCGACGCCTCGCGCAGGCGCTCGCCCGCTGCGAAGCCGACCCGGGCGCATGGGAGGAACGCTTCTATCACACGCTGCACTACGCCTTTCCGGCCGGCCGCATTATGGCCAACGCCGGCGCGGAGTCGTTCAAGCCGAATGTGTCGACGATCAACTGCACGGTATCGCGCACGATCGAAGACTCCATGGCCGGGATCATGGGCGCCGCCTCCGAGGCCGCACTGACGCTCAAGGCCGGCTGCGGCATCGGTTATGACTTCTCGACGCTGCGCCCGCGCGGCGCGCAGGTCTCCGGCGCCGGCGCCACCACCAGCGGGCCGCTGCCGTTCATGGACGTGTTCGACGCTGTGTGCAAGACCGTCTCCAGTGCCGGCGGGCGTCGCGGCGCACAGATGGGCTGTCTGGAGATCGGCCATCCCGACATCGAGGCCTTCATCCTGGCCAAGCGCCAAGACGGCCGCCTGCGCGCGTTCAACCTGTCCTGCCTGATCACCGACGATTTCATGCAGGCCGTGCGCAACGACGCCGAATGGTCGCTGGTGTTCCCCGCGTTCCCGGATGAGATGGAGTCGTCGCAGCTGGTCTGGCGCCGCTGGCCGCTGCATGACACCGACTACACCGTCAACGAACGCGGGCAGACCGCGTGCCGCGTGTATCGCACCGTCCGCGCACGCGACCTGTGGGATCTGATCATGCACTCGACCTACGAGTTCTCCGATCCCGGCTTCCTGCTGGTCGACGAGATGAACCGCATGAACCCGCTGTGGTTCACCGAACACATCCGCGCGAGCAATCCCTGCGGCGAGCAACCCCTGCCCCCGTACGGCGCCTGCCTGCTCGGCTCGGTCAACCTCGCCTCGCTGGTGAAGAATCCATTCACCCCGCAGGCGCAGTTCGACTTCGAAGCCTACGGTGAAGTCGTGCGCACTTTCGCGCGCATGCTCGACAACGTGGTCGAGATCAACGGCCTGCCGCTGCCGCAGCAGCGTGAAGAGATCATGCGCAAGCGCCGTCACGGCATGGGCTATCTGGGCCTGGGCTCGGCGATGACGATGCTCGGCCTGCGCTACGGCTCACCCGAGTCCGTCGCCTTCACCGACAAAGTCACCCAGCGCCTTGCGGTCGAGAACTGGCGTGCGGGTCTGGAGCTGGCCAAGGAAAAAGGCCCGGCACCCATCCTCACTGAAGAGTTCGAGATCACCCCCGCGCTGCTCGCACTGCGCCCTGAGCTGGCGCATGACGGCTATGCCGTCGGCGACCGCGTGCCGGGGCGCGTGCTGCACGCGCGCTACTCGCGTCATCTGCAACGCATTGCCGAAGTGGAACCGCAGCTGGTTGCCGAGCTGGCCGAAGTCGGCGCGCGCTTCACGCACGCCACCTCGATCGCGCCCACCGGCACCATGGCCGCGTCAGTCGGCAACAACGCCTCCAACGGCATCGAGCCGAGCTTCGCGCATTCCTACATCCGCAACATGATCGTGCCCGGCGAGAAGGCCAAGCGCGCGATCCGCATGGACTCGTACGAGCTGCTGGCGTACCGGCAGTGGGCCGATGCAAACGTCGACCCGGACAACCTGCCCGACGCCTTCCGCGGTACCGCGGCCGGCACCGACCCGCGCGAACACATCGACGTGCAGGCCGCTGCCCAGCGCTGGATCGACTCCTCGATCTCAAAGACCATCAACGTGCCGTCCGACATCGCGTTCGAGGACTTCAAGGACATCTATCTGTACGCGGTCGACAACGGACTCAAGGGCTGCACCACTTTCCGCTTCAATCCGGAAGTGCATCAGGGCGTACTCGTATCCGAAGCCGATCTCGCCAACACCGTCTATGAGTTCCAGCTCGCCGACGGCTCGCGCGTGCAGGTGCCCGGCAACGCCCAGATCGAATACGACGGCGGCACCTACACCGCCGCCAATCTGTACGACGCGCTCAAGGAAGGCTTTTACGGCCGGCTCTAAGCCCGCGCCCGGAGACACGCATGTCCGAATCCAAGAAGATCACCAGACTCGACAAACGCATCGTCGGCTGGAATGTGCTGCGCGACGGCCACGCCGCCAACAGCGAACCCGAGATCAACCCGCTGACCGTGCGCATCGACCGGCGCGAAGAAGGCAGCTGGGAATCCACCACCACCAAGATCAACCTGACCTCGGCCGGTGGGCGCAAGACGATCTACTTCGTCATCGGCTTCGGCGTCGTCTGCGGGCGCATGAACGGCAAGTCCGTCTGCATCGAGCGACCGCTGGAGTTCTTCATCCCAGCGGGGCAGACCTCCGCCGAACACCAGTGGGTGTCCGCCACCATGCGCACACTGTCACTCGCCGCACGCGGTGGCTTCCTGATCAAGGCACTGGCGGACCTGCGCAAGGTGTCCTGGGATCGCGGCCCGGTCTGGTACGGCAAGACCAAGTCCGGCAAAGGCATGGTGCACGACTCCGAAGTCGCCGCCATCGCCTGGGCCATCCAGCAGGAACTGCACAAGCGCGGCTTCCTCACCGAGCGCGGCAACGAGCGCCCGGTCGAAGCACTGGCCGAACACTACGAACGCACCCGCGGCTACCGCGACCGAATTCCCGTCGACAACCCGCATGTCGAATCACGCCCCAGCGAACCTGCAACGGTCGATGACGAAAACACCCTCGCCATCGTCGGCGTCTGCCCCGACCCGGACTGCCGCGGCGAGATGATCATGAAAGACGGCTGCCCAACCTGCCTGGATTGCGGCTACTCCAAATGTGGTTGACACACCCTGGATTGATTGCGGAACGTCCCAAATTGGGCTCGACGACCTCCCTCACGCGAGGGGGGGACGATGACGCACTTTCCAAGCGTGATTCCATGTGGCCCCTTCTTAATTTTTTATCCAACATGGGCTTACTGATGTGAATCTGACTTTGCCACCAGGTTATGCGTCATTTTTGTCGTTGAATTGGCGTTGGGCATCAGAAGCGAGACGTTTGGCATGACACTGGTAGCAGCTTGGGTTAGGCGTCACCAAACGACCTCAGAGCTATATGTCGCCAGTGACTCTAGGCTCAATGGCGGACGAGCCTGGGACATCGGAACCAAAGTGCTTGATCTCGGCCGAGGTGACTCGGTTATTGCTTTCGCAGGCCATACCGCTGACGCGTATCCGTTGATGCTGCAGCTGCAGTCAGCCGTGAAGATGCACCCGAAGATTGCATCCAGAGCATACGATCTAGCCCATCTTAAAGGACACGTTCTCCGCATCTTCAACGCAATGTGGAAAAGCATTTCCGCGCTTCCACGCGGCCAGGACATCCCCGATCCTGCTGAAGCGCGTTTTGTTCTTGCTGGGTATTCGTGGCGCTATGAGTCCTTCAAAATATGGACCATCTATTTTCATAAAGAGACGAATGAGTTCAAATTTAGAGAAGCGTCCTCGCATCGGAAGAAAGGCGGCGGCAACAAGTACTTCGCATTCATAGGAGATGACGCCAATCTGGCCAATGAGCGCGTTTATGAACTTCTCAGAGAAAGAAATCGAATCAAAAGCGCAGGCCTACAGATGGAGCCGTTTGAAGTGCTTACTGAGTTCATACGGGACGAGGCCAAGCCGTACATTGGTGGGGCTCCACAGGTGTACAAGATATACAAGCACCTAAACACCCTTCCTTACAACGTGTACTGGCCATCTCGGGCAGCGAGGACAATGTCATTTGGCGGTCGGCAATTACTTCCATACGAGAGGAATAAGTTCTTGGCGTTCGATCCAGATAGCTTTGAAGTTAGCGAACCAGAATGGCCAGAGGTCGCCGAGGCTGATGCCCAACCAGGAGCTCGAGCCGACGGTCTCGCCTTCGGCGAGCCCGCGGCTTAGCCCGGACGTTATGCGTCTATGAAACATGAATGACGTATTCAAGCTTCTTGAGCTGGAATCTAGAGAAATCGCGCACTTCTTTGAGAAGGCGTCTCTAGAGGGTAAAGGAACACCCCAGGAGGTCTCCGACCGGCGAGAAATCGCCGTAACGAAGTTCCTCAGAAAGTTTTTCCCTTTTCCTTATCAGGTCGCAAAAGGAAACGTCGTTGATAGCTTTGGCGCACGGAGTGCGTCGATAGATTGCTTACTCCTGAATCCATCTCACCCCCATACCATTGGAGACGACAGCAAGTACTCCATGATTTTTGCAGACGGCGTCGACGCCGCGATCGAGGTCAAGCCGCACTTGAATTCAGACGTAGAAATTTCCCGAGGATTGAAGCAAATCCAATCACTCAAAAAACTAAAGCGTGTCCGCACTGGCGTAATCGACGCATCGATATCTGCAGAAGAACGCGAGGCTTTCAAGCGGATACCGTCATTCATTTTCGCAGTAGACACCTACAAAGATATACGTTTACTCGTCGAGAAAATCGTAACGCACTACGAGCAAAACAAAGTTCCGTCACACGAGCAGTTTGATTTTATTGTGGTTGACCGCCAGATCGTTTTGTTCAACTCGCGCAAGAACTCGTATTTTCAGGTCAATTCTGGAACCGAAGGCATATGCTTCGTGGAAACAGAAGCCAACACGCTCGCCGTCTTCCTATACTGGCTAAATCGTCTGCCACAATCTCAGCTTCGAATGTCGTCTTCTGTCCTTGAGCACTATATTCCATGGAAAGTCGATTCAATGAAAACATTTCATGATCTAAACAAGCGTCTCTCAAGCATTTCGCTAACGGACGCATAACCAGAGCTTCTAGCCGACATCCTCGCCTTCGGCGAGTTCGCGGCTGAAGCTGAGCGTTAGGCTCTTTGGGAGCGATTTGATGAAGCTTCTAGATGAAATCGTGGACCTCCTGAGCGATCAGAGCGCCAGCCTTAGCGCAGCGCTGCTGAAGACTAAGATCCTGCTGCACAAGCTGGGGCACAAGGAGCTCGTCGAATGGGTGAACCATGAGCTCAACGGATATCCTGAGGACCAGGAGCTTCCGCCATATCGACTTCTACCGGCACAGGTGCTCGCCAATCTCGCAAACATGGCGTATCAGGTTAACGCCCACCCAATCCCACTGCTTCATCTAGAGGAGGGCTACAGGAACAGGCTCCAGAGGGCGGAAATGCGTCAGTCGCTAGCTGTCCTGGAGACATTCTCGAGCAGTAAGGGCGGGCATCTTGAAAGCGCCATCCCTATGGAAGCCAACCACATGCTCGGAGAGTCGCTGTCAAACGGGTTCATGATTCAAAGAGCGTGGTCGCAGATAAGTAAGGCTGATGTCGTTCAGATTCTCATCCAAGTCAGGTCTCGCCTTCTGGATTTTGTCCTTGAGCTACGTGAAAAGGTTGGAGATGATGCTGAGACGCTAACGGAGCAGAAGAAAGAGGCATTAGACGCTCCTGGCTTATTCAACAACGCCATTTTCGGGCACAACACGACAATCGTCGTCGGCAGTCATAACGTCCAGAATGTTCAAGGCCAGAACGCATCCGGCGACATTCTTGGTCTTGCCAAGGAACTCAAGCGCTGGAATGTTCCAGAAACTGATATTTCTGATCTTAAGACTGCCATCGACGAGGATAGAGGAACGCCTGACAATACCGAGAAAAGACTAGGTCCGCGCGTTCGAGGGTGGATGACCAAGATGCTTGCTAAGGCCGTAGACACGTCGTGGCAGGTCGAACTTGGCGTTGCCAGCAATGTGCTCTCAACAGCCCTGATGAAATTCTATGGCTGGCCATAAAGCGCCTAACAACAGCTTCAAGGCGACGTGAGCAGTTGACCCGATAAAGTAGAGCCTGTGGCCTAACTGAAAATGAGGGGTCGATGGCGAAAGCAGTGCGATATTAGGGGACAGACCACGGTTGATCCGCGGAATGACTATGTGGAGCAAGCCTCGCGACCATGAACATTTGATATGAGGCCACTCTTTCGCCTGACTGGCGCAATCAAGCATCACCGGGCGGTGGGCCGCTGGCTCGACAGCCACCCCGGCCCGCTCGGCGCAATCGCACGTCGCTGGCTTGACGTCATGCGCCGCTGCGGCGATGAGGTCTCGGAGGTTTTGCATGACGGCCAGCCCACGGCGTGCGTTGACGATGCCGCGTTTGCGTACGTCGCGGTCTTCACGTCGCACGTCAATGTCGGCTTTTTTCAGGGGGCTGAGCTGCCGGACCCGGACGGACTGCTTGAAGGCAGCGGAAAGTTCATGCGTCACGTCAAGCTCAGGCCAGCGGCAGCTGTCCATGATGCAGCACTGTCTGCGTTGATCCGTGCCGCGTATGCCGACGTAAAGGTGCGTCTTGCGGCGGAGAACGTCATCCGCGACGCCCACATCTGACAGCATGCTGAATTGTCGGGTACTTCGGCATTCAGCATCAGCGGGATCACCACAACCCACCGCATCGAGCGTTCGAGCGCGTTGGTATACGGCCACCACATCATCGCCATGGCAATGAAGCTGCGCTTCGGACAACGACGGGCGCATACTGAAGACAGCCAACCGGAGACGGCTCATGAACGACAAGGAACTGTATCAGCAGAAGAAGCAGGCTCAGCTGGACGAGTGGAAAGCGGAACTGGATAGACTCAAGGCCAAGGCTTCCGGCGCCAGTGCCGATGCACAGCTGGCCTTGAACAGGCAGATCGATGCACTCCAAGGCAAGATTGACCATGGCAAGACCAAGCTTGCTGAAATGAAACATGCCAGCGAAGAAGCCTGGGAGTCGATCAAGGAAGGCGTGGAATCCGCCTGGGATTCGATGAAGTCCGCGTTCAGTGACGCGGCGGACAAATTCAAGAAGTAATTTCAGAACCCGAGCCCAGTGCGAGCGCACAGCCCAGGGCGAAGAGGGTCGCTGGGCGTTTCAGAGTCCCCCACCGTATAGTCACTTTCCGACAGGTACGCTCCGGCGCGGACATCACCATGCAAGCTCTGCTTTTCGCTGCTGCCATTGCAATCTCAATTCCAGCCATGGCGTCCCCGGACCTGGCGGAAAAGGTCTGGATACACGGCAGCGAAGAGTGCGCGCTCAACCGCGATCCGCCGATCGACATATTCAAGTTCGATCCGGACACCACCATCCTGCGTCAGAACAAGTGCGTGAACTTCGAGGCACCGTTCATCTATGTGCTGTTCGGAACGCAGACTGCCTTGGTCCTGGATACCGGCGCGACCCGCGATGCCAAAAGCTTTCCGCTCTACGACACGGTGCAGACGCTGATCGCCGAGCGCGTTTCGGGCACGCAAAGCCAGAATCTGCAGATTACCGTGATTCACTCTCACGGCCACCGGGATCACAAAGCGGCGGACGCGCAATTTCAGGGGAAGCCCGGCGTGACGCTGGTGAAGCCGACCGACAAAGCGGTACGCCAATACTTCGGATTTTCAGATTGGCCTTCTGGCCTCGCGCACATTGACCTGGGCGGCCGCACGTTGGAGGCCCTGCCCGTTCCCGGCCACCAAGGGCAGGACATTGCGCTCTACGATGAAAGAACCGGCTGGCTGCTGACCGGCGACACCGTGTACCCAGGTCGGGTCTATGTGAAGAAATGGAGCGAGTATCGGTCCAGCATCGCGCGGTTGGCCGCTTTCGCTGAGACACATCCCGTTTCGGCCGTGCTCGGCAGCCATATCGAGATGGCCAGCGATGGAACGCTATTCCCGCTCGGCGCAACCTATCAGCCGCAGGAAGCGAGCCTGCAGCTGCACGTCGATGACCTGTCGGCGTTGAACCAGGCGCTGCAACAGGCTGGAGACAAGCCGCAGGAAATCGTCACCGGCAAGGTCATTGTTACGCCGCTCAATGTCGTACAGAAGGTGATCGGCACGCTGCTCAAACCGTTCGGCGGATAAAGGCGATCTGCTTACACGCTGCCTCCCGCGGTTCTGTTGCCGTTTGACGGCATTGAAGCGCCCATGCCCCGCGTGGCCGCGTGAACCGTTGCCCCAACCCGCCCTGCGGCAATCACCGCGATCCACCCGGCACGCGTGCCTTTCCGCTGCACTGCAGATCACGCGCTATGCCACCGGGACCGTGCCGCCGTCGATGACGTATTCGGTTCCGGTGATCGTCGCCGCCAGCGGTGACGCAAGAAACGCGATCAGGTTGGCGATTTCAGCTGGCTTCGACGGTCGCCCGAGCGGAATGCCGCCGAGCGAATCCATGATGATCTGCTTGCCTCCCTCGTAGTCCGTGCCGGCTTTCTCGGCCAGTCTCTGCGCCAAAGCGACGGAGGCATCGGTCTCGATCCAACCCGGCGATACCCGCACGACGCGCACGCCCTTGGGGGTGACTTCCTTGGACAGGCTCTTGCTGTAGGTGGACAACGCTGCCTTTGCCGCCGCATAGGCGGTCGTGGATTCCGGCAGCGGAAGGCGATCCTGAATCGACGTGACGTGGATGATGACGCCGGCGCCTTGCGCAATCATGCCGGGCAGCAGGGCGCGGTCCAGGCGCACCGCGGGAAACAGATTGCGCTGCAGCTCCTGATGCCACTCGGCATCGCCCAGCACTGCAAATCCCCCGGCCGGTGACGATGAGCCGCCCAGAACGTGAACGATCACGTCAACGCCGCCAAGCCGCCCGGCAACTGCCTTCGCGACGCTCGCACACCCTTCCGGCGTTGTCAGGTCCGCTGCGACGAAGCATTCATCCGGCAGGTGCTCCGGTGGTCGCCGCGCCGTTGCGAGCACACGCGCGCCGAGCTGACGAAACAGACTGACGACAGCGTGGCCGACCCCCTGTGTTCCCGCCGTCACCAGCACCCGACACCCGGACAGTCCCAGATCGAAGTTCATCCTCCGATCTCCAGTGCATCGATGCGATCCCCTCGCATGCGGAAGACATGCGTGAGCTCGACCGGGCTTCCGGGAAAATCACCGGACACCCTGGCCAGCACCATCAAGGTCGAATCCCGCTGCGTCACGTCGATCGGCTCCACGGTATAGGCGAACTTGCGCTGCGCCTCCCGCAGCCACGCGTCAATCGCCTCAGGCCCCCTGTGCGTCTGGCCCTCGTCCCGTACCGTTGCCGACTCGGTGAAGCACTGGTCCAGACCGGAGGCATGCTTGCCGTTGCAGATGTCCAGATACCGGGCAACTGCGGTGGGGAGTTTGTTCGACATACCGTGGGTTCTCGCAGGGTCGTTTGTGATGCGGACATCGTCGTTTCATACTCTCGCCTCATCAAGAACGCACTGAAAAGTAAGCGGCTCACCCATGCGTAAGGCCCACACCCCGGAGACAGCAGCCAGCGACGCAGAGGCTGCGCTGAAACTGCTCGACGGGCGCTGGAAACTGTTGATCCTGTTCCATCTGTTCGACGGCAAGGTCCAGCGGTACTCGGACCTTGAGAAACTCATTGCGGGCATTTCGCAAAAGATGCTGGCCCAGCAACTACGTCAGCTGGAAGCCGACGGCATCGTCGCGAGAAAGGTCTACCCGGAAGTGCCGCCCAAGGTGGAATATCGACTGACCGAGTGGGGGCAGGCCCTGTGTCCCGCGCTGGATGCACTGCTGCACTGGAGCGAGCAGAAGGACCGCACTGGAAGCACCGGCACGCACGAAGCACCTGCCCCGGAAATACAGAACAGCTAGGTCATCCCCCCAGCCCCGCCCTGCCGACCGCGATCAATACACCGCTGAATTCCGAGGAGACGGCATGCACCGCGATACCGAACTGCAGCTCACCGCATCCTGTGTCGAACTGGTGAAGGCAAACCGGCCGCTGTCGGGCAATGATGAAGTGCTGATTCCGGTCGACGAGTACACCGATGCGGACCGCTTCATGCGGGAGCAGCGCGATCTTCTGGGGCGCACCCTGATCGTAGCGGCCCATGCCAGCCAGCTCGCGGCACCTGGAGACTTTCTGACGCTGGACCTGATGGATACGCCGGTGTTGCTGACACGCGACAGTGACGGCAAAGCCCGCGCGTTTCTGAATGTCTGCCGGCATCGCGGTGCGACGGTGGAACTGCGCCCTCAGGGTAATACGAAGCGATTTGTCTGCCCGTATCACGCGTGGACCTACGACACGCGCGGGACTCTTGTTACGGCGCGTCACGCGGAGGGCTTTCCCAGCCTGGAGCGGGAGTCCACGCAGTTGCGCGAGCTGGCGTGTCGGGAGCGCGGCGGCTTCATCTGGGTCTGTCCGCGTGCCGATACTGCGGAAGCGGCGCTGACTGCGTTCCAGTCGACCGCAGCCGATGCATTCTTCACCGAGCTGGAAGGCCTGGGCATCGGCGACTACACGATCTTCGACAGCGAACACCGCATTTGGAATGCGAACTGGAAAATCCTGGTCGACGGCGGGCTGGAGTCGTATCACTTCCGCGTCGCGCACCGGAATACGGTGGCGCCATTCTTCGCGGACACGATCACGCCCTATGCATTCTTCGGCGATCACATCCGCACCGTGCTGCCGCGCGCAGGCATCGTGGATTACGCACAGCGCCCACGCAGCGAATGGTCAATCCGCGAATGCACACACCTGCTGTACTCGCTGTTCCCGAATGCGTCCGTGCTGGTGCAGGAAGGACACGCCGACCTGATCCGCATGATGCCGCTCGCAATCGATCGCACCTTGGTCGACATCATCACGCTGGTGCCCTCCCCCGGTGCGGCAGGCTTTTCCGAGAAAGCGCGGAACTACTGGTCGGCGAACCACGCATTCACGAAGAAGACGCTTCACGAGGACTTCGAGATTGCCGAGCAGATCCAGCGCGGCGTCAACACCGGCGCCAATACGCACTTCCGCTTTGCGCGCTTTGAAGGTGCGTTGAGCCAATGGCATTCGATCGTGGACGCGAAGCTGGAAGCCGGCAACACCTAGCTTGAATAATTGCGCCGGCTCAAGGGCTGTTGTGCAGCCCAGAGGGTGGGCTCCGATGATCGTGCTACGGTGTGCAACACATTGGGAGAAACGATCGATGTCATTCCGCGCGCGTTGGGTCTGTATGCCTTTGCTGGCCGCCGCATTTCTCGCGCCGGCGATGGCTCGCGACGAAGCACCTGCGATCCAGTCCAACGCACTGATCGCCTTTGCGTCCGACGAAGGCTTTGCGCGCCTCACCCGCGCTTCCGGCCATGCGGATTTCTCCGCACTGGCCAATCAGTTTGAAGCGCAGTCGAATCGGGGCTTTTGCGGACCGACCACCGCGACCATCGTGCTCAATGCGGTCCACGCAGGCAGCACCGACGCGCCGCGCGACAGCAGCCGGCTGCGACCGGAAGATCTCAAATATGCGCCGAAGGGATTCGACCTGACGGTGCCGCGATTCACTCAGGAAAACGTCTTCGACAAAGCCGGAAAGACCCGCGCCCAGGTCTTCGGCGAACCGGTCACGATCAATGGCAAGCCGACAAGCGACTATGGCTTCCAGCTGCGGCAGATCGACGAACTGCTCCGCGCCAACGGCCTGCCCACGAAGCTCGTTGTTGTTGATGACGACAAGCCGGAAGCCGACATCCGCGCTGACCTCGTCGCCAACCTGCAGCACGCCGGCGACTTTGTGATCGTCAACTATCAACGCAAGGCGATCGGACAACCGGGCGGCGCACACATCTCTCCGCTGGGCGCCTACGACGCGGAATCCGACTCCGTGCTGGTTCTCGACGTGAACCCCAGCGCGGCAGGCTGGGTCTGGGTGCCGATGCCCGTGATGATCAAGGGCATGCGCACGTTCGACACCATCGAGAATCGCGGCTACATCCAGGTTCAGGGGCATTAGTCGCAGCCCGACCGTGATCCCGTTCGGAATAGTGTTGAATCGTATCTGTCTCGCTCGACGCACAACTCGCCCTGATCGGCCCCTTTGAGTCGCATACCTGCATCTACTTCAATCCGAAGCAGCGAGGAAATCTATGTTCAATTGGCTTGCCTATGGATTGGTGCTTTCAGGGGTTGCTCTGCTGACCGGAGCATTGGTTCCTGTTCAGAAGCTGATCGCACAGGTTCCGCACGGCGTATTGCGCAGGCGCTGGACCGCCATGTTCGTGTTGGTCAGCCTGTTTATCTTCGGCTATCTCGGGTATGCCGTTGCGTTCTTGTCAGAGAGCGCGGGCTGGAACGACCTGATGGTTCCAGCAATTTTCTTCTTTGGTGCGGTCTTTGTCTGGCTCAGCACGTCCAACGCGCACCAGACCATCATGGATATGCGCCGCGTGGCGTTGCTGGAGCAGCAGACCATTACCGATCCGCTGATCGGCATCTATAACCGTCGCTATCTGGATCGCAGACTCGATGAGGAATTTCAGCGGGCTAGGCGCTATGCCGCTCCGCTGTCAGTCCTGATGCTGGACATCGATCATTTCAAGCACGTGAATGACACGCACGGCCATCAGGCAGGTGATTTGGTCCTGCACCATTTGGGAAGGCTGATCCTGGAGGCCATTCGCACTTCGGACATTGCCGCACGCTTTGGCGGTGAGGAGTTCGCGGTCATTGCGCCAAGTACGTCCGCAGCAAATGCAGTGGAACTTGCGGAGCGAATACGCAAATTCGTGGCAACGCATCCTCTTTCCGTCGTCGGCGAAAAGCAGCTCGAAATCCGCGTGACCATCAGCATCGGCGTTGCGCAGATCGAGCCAACGGATGTGGATGGAAACGCTCTGCTGTGCCGCGCGGACGCAGCGCTGTATCGCGCCAAGCAGAATGGGCGAAACCGCGTAGAGTCCTGATTCCCGTCTCGATGCCCCGCCCGCCACGACATCATTGACCGGCAATTCGCCTCTATAAGGACGGGTACAGGGTCAAGTCATGAGTCGGACTCCAATCCACAGTGCCACTCAATTTCGAACAACGTCAGCGGTGATCATGCCTTCGATCTGCACCGACTCACAGCGGCGATCGAATCTGCTGGCGGCTCATGCCGATGATGTCGGTCAGAAAATCGCGATGGGCTCGAACCGCGCGTGACAGCTGTTCCGGCGGAATTCGGTCCGGCGTATCTTCCACGGTGTGATAGTGCGGCGTCGCCATGGTCAGGTTCACGCTGGGCACATCGAGCGCACCCATCGATCCTTCCAGATCCCGGTTGGCGTTGACCTCGGGCACGGTCGGCAACGGCACGGCCAGCAGACCATATTGCAGCAGGTACGGCAGAAACGTGCGCTGCAGCGCCGGGTGCTTGGTGGTGAACAGCGCGCGCTCTTCATCGCCGGGACGTTCGATCATCAGACCCAGCATGTCGATGATGCCGGCGCCGGAAATGTGTTCTTCGCCATAAGCGGCCAGATGGTCGAGATTCACGAACAGATCAAGGTTCGGTACCAGGTCCTGATTCTTCGACAACCAGTTGGCGATGCCACCGTAGGGAAATCCGGTGTCATGCCCGGTGACGCCGACGAAGATCATGTCGCGCGGGCGTTGCTCGATTGGCAATGACCCGAAGTGTTCGGCCAGTCCGATCAGACCGGCGACGCCAGTGGCATTGTCCAACGCACCGGTGAACCAGGCATCGTAGTGCGCACAGATCAGGAGGGTGCCGTCGAGCTCACCCGACCCCGGCAGAAAGCCGACGACATCGCGCGTGGTGCCATCAACGTGTTGCGCGTTCAGCCGCCAGGTCGCCGTGCCGCCGTTGCGCGCCGCAGCGCGCATCTCTGCGATATCGCGCGCACCCATCTGAAACGCGGGGATCGGATTGTCGTCGAGATAGTTCTGACTGGAACTGGTGGGCCGGATCAGATTGTCCGGCGCATCCGAGGTCACGAACATGGCCGCCGCGCCCAGCTCGGCAGCGCGCTGATAGGTATCCGGGTAAGTCGCGAACACGTTCAACAACGCTTTGCCGGTGACGACAACCGCTTTGCCCTGAAGATCTTGCGCGAGCAGTTCAACTTCGGTGCCGAACCCAACGTCGACCAGCTCAGCCGTGCCCTGCCCGGCGTGCGTGGACCACATCGGGAAACTGTTGACGGCGCGCATGCCGCTGCCATCGGTCAGGAACGTTTCCCAGTCGATCAACTCCCATTTGCGGAAGCCGTAGGGTTCGATCTGCGTCTGCAGTCCGGCGTTGCTCAGACGCTGGGCCAGCCATTCGCCAGCGCGACGTTCTTCCGGATAGCCCGCCCAGCGCGGCTGGAACGCGCACAGCTCCTTGACCCAGCCGAACAGGCGCTCCGGCGCCATCGGATCGGCCTTGCCCACTGCGACACCGCTGTCGATCATCGCCGCCGGCTCGCTGCCGCCGCAGGCGATGATGAATGACGGCAGGGCCAGCGCACCTGTCGCCATCGCGGCGCGCCCGAGAAAGGCGCGACGACTGACCAGCGGGGCACTGCGACCCTCGAACAGCTCAAGGACGTTGTCTTTTTGTGGGGCGGCCACGAGGCGAGGTGCGCTCATTCCGAAAATCTCTCCATGATCCAGTCTGCAATTGAGGGCGCGGCCATATCCGCTGTCGGCGAATGTCCCGCGGGCCAGCGCGCATACGTCACATCGTTGCCGCGATCGCGATAGTCCTGGACCAGCTGCTCGGTGAACGGCAGCAGCGCGACCAGATCGAGCGTGCCGGCGTCGATGCGGATCGGAACGTCACGCCTCATCGGCAGCAGACGAATATCGTCTTCTTCCAGTCGACGCTTCATCTCTGCGACACCTTCGTCACCGCGTGGACCCTGCACGGCATCCGGACTCATGCCGCCCCAGGAATCGGGGCCGCTCAAGTCTTCCAGGCACAGGCGTTCGAGATCGGGCCACAGCTCAACCGCGCGCGGAGACAATCCACCTTCTTCCAGCATGAGCTTTTCGAAGGTCGGATCGATGCTCGCGATGCCCTTGAGCACCAGTCCCGCAAGTGCCACCACGCCGTTGATGCCATTGGCAGTGACCGGCAAGGGTTCGACCAATGTCACCAGCTTTTCGAGTTGCGTCACCGGCGTAATCGCAGCGACACCGATCAGATGCAGACCGCGTGCGTCCGGATGCTCGCTGCTGGCGGTGTTGAGCGCCGCAACGCCGCCTTCGGAATGCCCGACGACGACCCAGCGATCGCCGATCTGCGGCCAATGACCGGCCACCGCGGACGCCATGTCCCGCATCGCCTGGGCCAGCGAGTCCCCGCGCAGATACGGATGCGGCCCAGCCTCGCCCAAGCCTTCGTAGTCCGGCCGTGCGACCACAACGCCGCGACTGAGCAGCTGCCGTGCAACTTCGTCACCCTGCTGCATGCGCCGCAGCTCAGTCGAATCCGGCGTGCCATGCGTCGGGGCACAGTCGTCCGCGGCGCCCGTGGTCATGTGCCCGTAGACCACCAGGGGCCACTGCCCCTCGGCAAACATCTCGGTCTCGGGAATCAGCACCAGTCCGGAGGCCAGCGCCGGCTCACCCTGCACGTTCACCGTGGTATAGCGCACGAACAGGGCGCTTCCGGCGCCTTCAAGCTGACTGGTTTCTCCAGCCGGGCCGACCTCGACGATCGTTCCGGCGGGACGCGATCGCCATGCCGTGTCCAGTGCCGACGACTGTCCACCGGCTGTCAGCTGCGCATCGTCACCGGGCGCACACGCGCCGAGCAGCAGCGCCACGACGAGCACCGACACCTTCGTTCGGGATGTGAAGAACGACACACCGCTGCGCGGACGCACACCGGCCCGTGCCGCCGGCCTGGCCGTGATGGCTTGAAAGGAAAACATTCTCGTGCCCTTGAGTTCTGTGAATGGGGCGACTCTCGCTCAGCCTGCATGGTGGCGCATGCCACTGCGGCAGATTTGTATGAGATGCCTTTCATGCCGCATCCGAGCGCGCCGCGACGAAACCGGTTTCAGTCCGCAATCCAGCGCCGGCTCATAACCCCAGCTCCGGTCCGAGCGCAGGGATCGGCAGACCAATCAGCGCCGAAGGCGTCGCATCGATGGCCTCAATGATTTCCGCGAAGGCTTCAGCCACTGGCACCAGCTGGGCACGGTCAACTTTGTCCAAGGTATCGGCCGCGTCGTAGAGGTAATTCGGTCCGGCGATGAAGCTCGCCGTCGGCACGCCGTTGAGACAGACGAAGGATGCATCCGTGGGCACGCCCGCCGTCGCGCACAGTGCATGTGCGGACAACAGCACCGTGCGACGCAGATCGTGCTTGACGATGGCGTTGATCATCGCGGTCTTCAGGCCCAGGCCGAAGGTGTTCATGATCGCGCGCAGTTCCGGCTGATCGGTGATCACCAGTTCGCCGTTGTCCCCTTTCAGGCCCTGCTTCGCGATGTGCTCGAGCGTGACATTAGCAACGATGTTGTAGGGCGTTTCCTTTTTGACGATGTACTTTTCGGTAAACGCCTGGTGCCCCTGATAGCCGGTGAAGTGCGTATCGAAGGTTGCGAACATCAGCGTCTTCTCACGCGATTCGGGCGGCTTCGACGCAAAGTACTGCGCCTGTGCCAGCACCGACGCGGTGCCGCTGCCATCCTCGACCGCACCGTAGAACACCGAGTCGTGATGCGACTGCACCATGATCGTGTCCTTGCTCAGACCTTCCAGAAAGCCGACGACGGAGCGTGATTCGACAGCCTCCCGACTCCCCTCCATCACCATCGTCGCCGTCGCACTGCCGCCGTTGTCGGCGATCAGCTGCTTGATGCGCTCGCCTTCGGACGGTGACACCCAGAACCCGGGAATCGTCACACTCGTGCGGCGATAGAACTCGTTGTAGTACTTGTTGGACTCGAAGTAATCCGCGAGCACGCCGATGAACCCGGCAGCGCCAGCGTCCATGGCCGCATTCAGCACATCCGAATACGTGGTCAGGTAGGGATTGGCAATCAGCAGCGACGGCTCGACCACAGTCAGGCCCGGATCCCAGAAAAACTCGATCAGCGGCGTCAGCCCTGCCGACGGCAGGATGAACTTCAGATCGAACAGCACGATCTTGCCCTTGACGTCCTTCAGCGCCATCTCGAGCGGCGTCCCGAGGCCAACGTTCACCACCTCGGTCTGCAATCCTCCCGGCCCGGTGCTGAACACCGAGGGTTCGTCGGGGGTGACGAAGGAGAAGGCCGAGGGAAACGCATCCACGGGCTGTCCCGCGATCTCGACACTGCCCCGGGTTGCCTCCCACTTCCAGGAGGTCGCGACTTCGTAGTGAACGTCGGTCAGGCCCAGGCTTTCGAACTGACACTTGACGTAGGCCGCGGCGGCATAGCCCTCCGGCGTGCCGGTACGGCGATAGCCGATGCCGACGAGATCCTCGATCCACGAAAAGATCCGCGCCTCGCTCGGCATGCCCTGATGCGACGGATCTGTAGTCGGACTGCAAGCCTTGCCGGCACCGCCGTTGCCCGAACCCGGCTGCGTATCGACTGGCTGCCCGCTGCCACAGCCCACCATCAGGGCGCTCGCTGCGAGCGCCGCCCAAACCGTTTTCAAGTCCACCGCTTCTCCCCCGCATATGGGAATCTTGTGCGCTGCAGCACCGATTCCTGTGATCTGGTCGGCGCAAATTTATGGGACTCCTGCGGCGCGGGTTTGTATCATCTGCCTGTCATATGACGGTGGCACCGCACACGCAGCCGACCCCCATCACGCCCATGTCCACCCGCAAGAACGACGCCGAGGAACACCCCGCACCGCAGGGCGTCACGATCTATTACTGGCCGTGCAGCCTGGTGCTGCTCGCACGTTCGCTGCTGCTGGACCGGCCAACCGGCCCCCTGTCGGCAACGCTGCGCATCGCCTGTGCGAAGCCCTATTTCATCGAGGTGAACGGACAGCAATTACAGACGCGCGCGTCGCTGGTCGCGCCCAAGGCCGAGCGCAAGCGCATCTTCGCGGTCGACAGTGAAGTGGCGCTGTTCTACCTGCCGCTGGACATGCCCGAATATGCCGGTGTGCGCGCGGTGCTGGGCGACGCGTCGCTGGTGGAATTGCCGATCGAGATTTTCGAGCCGTTCATTCCGCGCCTGCAGCGCGCGATGCGGGAAGTGGTGTCGCCGCAGGAGATCAAGGATATCGTCGCGCAGGTCGTCGCTGCGATGACGCGCTACGCACCCGCGACCCGCACCGCCCCGGCGCAACAGGACGAGCGCGTGCTGAAAGCCTGCAGGGTGCTCGATGAGATGCCGCTGCGCGATGTCAGCCTCGAAGCTGTTGCTCGCCAGGTTCATCTGTCGTCGTCGCGTCTGCGCGATCTGTTCAAACAACAGACCGGCTTCACCATCGGAGACTACGCACGCTGGCGTGCCGTCTGGCGTGCGGCGCTGCTGTGGCAGCGGGGCCTGACGATCACGCGGGTTGCCGAGGAAGCCGGCTTTCACGATCTGGCGCATGCCGACCGCGCATTCAATCAGGTGTTCGGCATGAACCCGTCGTCAGTCATCGATCCCAAGTTCGTCACGCTCGTGAGCTGCGAGTAGGCCGGCGCCACGCCCGCAGCGCGAAACATCACGCTTCGTCCACCCGCGGCCAGCGCGAGGAATCGATGGTCTGCCGATACGCATGCCAGGTCGCGTGCCCGAGCAGCGGCAGCAACACGATGAAGCCGAGATAACCGGTCAGCATGCCGAGCAGCACGCACCCGACAATCACTCCCGCCCAGACCACCATCGCCGGCTTGTTGCGCAACACCGCGTTGACGCTGGTCACAACGGCGGTCACGGTGTCGACCTTGCGGCACATCAGCATCGGCAGTGAGAACGCACTGACGGCAAACACGATGGCGCAGAACAAGGCGCCGACACTGCTGCCGATGCCCAGAAACCAGAGCATGTCCTTCAGCGCCGGCTTGCCGGTTTCCGGAAAGAACACGTGAATGATGGTCGCGGCGCGTGCCCAGACCAGAAACACCACAGTCAGGATCACGGCAAAGACCATCGCATTGCCGATCTGCCGTTTGGCGTCGATCAGACTCTGGCGCACGCTGACGTCCCGTCCACGCTCCACCTGCATGCTGATCGAATACAGCGTCAGCGCCAGCCATGGCCCCATGAATACGAAGCCAGTAATCAGGCCCAGATACAGACCCAGTTCGCCCCAGGACCACGTCATTGCGGTGATGCCGACACTCAGCACGAACATGATCACGCCGAAAGTGAGACTTTGCCGCGGCGCTGCGCGCAGATCGCGCCATCCGAGCTTGATCCAGCCAAACGCGGCGTTGAGCGGAAGCTGGCGACAGGGCGCCACAAACGGCAGCGGCTCGTCGCTCTGCGCTGTCGAATCGCCTGTCCGCTGCTGCGGTTCTGGTGACGATAGTGTCATGGCGTCTCCTCACGCCTGGTTTGTGCTGTTATGCGATATCGTCCGGGCCGCCGTCAATGCGTAACCCCATGCCGCCCGTACCGCTGGAGCCTGTGTAATGAGCGTTGCGTCGATGCTGTGGAGCGTGCTGTTCGGATCGATCGGGTTCGGCTATTTCCTGTACGGCAAGAAGCAGGCTGCGATGGTTCCGCTGGTGTGCGGCCTGCTGTTGATGGTGTTTCCGTTCGGCGTGTCGAACCCCTACTGGATGGTCGCCGTTGGCGCTACCTTGATGGCGATTCCGTACTTCTATCGATCTTGATGCGATCGCTTCAGGTCATTCCACGCACCATGCGTGTACAAAATTTGCAGCAGTCCAGTCCATATTTCAGCCATGAACCTTCGCCGCTATAAAAACGATGACCTTGAAGCGGTCGCGCAGCTGTATACCGAATCGATCCACACGAATGCAGCGTCACACTACGACGTCGCGCAACGCGGAGCCTGGGCCCCGCGCCCACCCGATCTGGACATCTGGCGTCGGCGCATGGCGACATTGCAGATGCTGCTCGCCGAGGAAGACGGACGGCTTTGCGGCATGCTCGGTTATGAAGACAATGGCCACATCGACCTGCTGTTCACGGCGCCGGGGTGTGCCCGTCGCGGGGTCGCATCGGCGCTCTATTGCGCTGCGGAGTCGGCCTTGGCGGCGCAAGGGCTTAATGAATTGTTTACCGAAGCCAGCCTGGTCGCCCATCCGTTCTTCCTGCGCCAGGGCTTTGAAGTTGTAGAGGCGCAGCGAATCAACTGTCGTGGGGTTGTCTTGCCGCGATTTGCGATGCGTAAGCGGCTTGCCCCATGCCCCTGACGTCCTTGGGCCTCCCCGACACCACTCAGCACTCCGGGGCGCGCCGCTGGACGGCGCATGCCGCTCAACTGAAGGAAGTGCGCCTTACTATTTTGGACATGCCGGCTGCTCAGCTTGTGGAAGATGAGCCCATTGGCTCTTCCGGGCTCAGGATCGTCAGCCATGCCAAGCTGGAGAGCATTCGCCTTGAAGACAAAGGGCAAAAATTTTGCAGTCGAAGTGCTGGACGCTCTCAGTGCGCATATTGCGGTACTGGATGCCAGCGGCTGCATCATTGCCGTTAACGAGGCGTGGCGCGCTTTTGCTCGGAGCAATGACGGTGTCAGCGCAGATTTCTTCATCGGCACCGACTATGTCCAGGCCTGCTGTTCGGCATCGCACCGCGAGGAGGACGACACCGCGAAGCGCACCGCTGCGGGCATCCGCGCCCTGCTGGAGGGCGCCGACGACGAATTCTTGCTGGAATATCCCTGTCACTCACCCGCCGAAAAGCGCTGGTTCATTGTTCGCGCATCGGCATTCACCTGGAACGAGCATCGGTTTGTAGTCGTCGCCCATGAAAACATCACTGCGCGCAAGCAGGCCGAGATCGGCTTGCACGCGGCCAAGCAGGAGCTTGAGCAGACCAATCGCCTGCTGTCGCACGCACTTGAGCGTGAAACCCTGCTCGCACGGACGGATGCACTGACCGAGCTTCAGAATCGGCGTTACTTCATGGAGCTGGCCCGGCTGGAATTTGCTGCCGCAGAGCGTTACCAGCAAACCTTGTCGATCGCGCTCCTCGATATCGACCGATTCAAGCGAGTCAACGATCTCTATGGGCACCAGCAGGGCGATCAGGTCCTGAAACGGATGGCGGCCATCCTGCGTCGCGAGATACGTCAATCCGATCTTTCCGCACGTTTTGGCGGTGAAGAGTTCATTGTGCTGCTGCGCAATACCGATGCGCGCGATGCGATGCATCAACTGGACCGCCTGCGGACGCAGATCGAGGCGGCCGAGATTCCCGCGGCAAAGCAAGCGATTCGCATCACCGTCAGTATCGGCGTGGCGGAGAGACAGGCGTCAGACTCCCTGGATACCCTCATCGGCCGCGCCGATGCAGCGCTGTATCGCGCCAAGGCCAACGGTCGCAATTGCACGATCCTGGCTGATGCGCTTTCACCTGTCTTTGCGACAACGGAACCGACCGAACCGGAGTTCTGAAGCAACACTGGATCTGAGAGCTGCACTGCCCAGGGCGGCACGTCGCTTCGGGGGCACGCGACGGGCTCCGTAGTCGGTCCAGCTCAAACTTTCATGCATCCGGATCAGGTCAGCAGCGCAGTGAGACTGCACCTTAAGGACTCAGACATTGAGACTGAGAGGCACGCATGACGCCGCAACAACTTTCCGATCGCTTGGAGATCCAGGACACCCTGGTACGCTATTGCCACGCGGTGGACCGACGCGACTGGCCTGCATTCGAAGCCGTGTTCACGGACGACGCGCTGCTCGATTTCACCGCATTTGGCGGGCCGCGCGGGAATCGCAGCGAGATGGCCCGCTATCTGGAGTCCGTCATCGCGACAATGCAGGGCACGCAGCACACGATCTCGACCTCGCTGGTCGAGCTGGCCGGCGACACCGCGACTGCGCGCACCGCCGCACAGGTCATGATGATCAGTGCCACCGAGGGTTGCGGCAGCCATGTGCTGTTCGTGGGACTGTGGTATCGCGACCGTCTGCGCAGGACAGCGCAGGGCTGGCGCATCTTCGAGCGTGTGCAGGAATTCGGCTGGGTGCACAACGCCCCGCCCGCTTGATGCAAGCTGTATCAGGCGATGACACGTGCCACTGGCCGGCCCGCAAGCAGCTGGCCGCACCCCGCAAAAAACTAGTGGGCTGGCATCACGCCGACAATACGCCGCGCGTACTCGGCAAACACTTCGCCCACCTGCTCCGGGGTGCGACCCAGGTCCGGCGTATACCAGTACGACACGCGCAGACCCATACCGCCGATGGCGCGTAACGCCAGATAGGTATCCGGCACATCAAACACACCTTGCTGGATGCCGCGTTCGATGACGTCGACCAGCAAGCGTTCCGACTGCGCGCGCAAAGCCAGAATCGGCGCGGCCATCGCCTCCGACAGCGCATGCAGCTCGGCGGTGGCGACCACCGCGAGCATCGAATAATCGCAATGTGAGACCACATGCGCCCGCACCAGCGCGCTGAGCTGTTCGCGCGGATCCGGCTGCGCCGTCATCAGCGCGTCACGCAGGCGACGGTAATGATCGTCATGCGCGAGCTGGATGATCTCGGCCAGCACGTGCTCCTTCGAGGGGTAGTGCGCGTACAGCGTCGTTGCCTGGGCCTTGGCCTCGGAACAGATGTCCCGCACCGAGGTGCCGCCGTAACCGCGGTCGGCAAACAGGCGCAGGGCAGCGCTCAGGATGCGCCCACGCGCACCCTTGGGTGTGACGCCGGGCGGCAGGGCGGTTTCGACGGTCGCGATCCGGCGGTGGTTCTCGCGCGATGCAGCGGCTTTGGTCATTTGCCAACAATCGTTTGATTGGGTTCCGGCCCAATTCTCTATTGTCCATTCCTTCAAATCAATTTATATTCCATGAAAATCACAACAAACGTTTGTTATATTTTCTGTCGCGGCCGGCGCGGTCGCGCTTCTGTCCGGGGGCTGCAATGCCAGTATTGAAAGCGGATCACGGCGAGCTGCACTACGAGCGGGCTGGCTCGGGGCCGGCGCTGCTGCTGATCCATGGGCTGGGCAGCAGCAGTCGCGACTGGGCGCCGCAGCTCGAAGCCTTTTCTGCCAACCACACCGTCATTGCGCCCGACCTGCGCGGTCACGGCCGCACCCCTGGTGCCCGCGGTCGCTTTTCCCTGCGCGGCTTTGCCGAAGACGTCGCGGCAATCATGGCCGATGCCGGCTTTGCCGACGCCGACGTGGTTGGCCTGTCGCTGGGCGGCGCGGTCGCGTTCCAGCTCGCCGTCGACTATCCCGAGCGGGTCCGCTCCCTGACGATCGTCAACAGCAGCCCGAGCTTCGTTCCCAGGACACGGCGCGAACATCTGATGGTGCTGCAGCGGCTCCTGGTCATCCGACTGCTGGGCATGCGGCGCATGGGCCAGATCCTCGCCCCACGGCTGTTCCCGGACAACGCCGCCCTGCGGGATCTGTTCGTCGAACAGTATGCGCAGAACAGGAAGTCGGACTATCTGGCGACACTGAAGGCACTGGTCGGCTGGAGCGTGGCCGAACGCCTGCCGGACATCACCTGCCCGACACTGGTGGTCAGCGCCGACCAGGACTACACCCCGGTTGCAGACAAGCAGGCCTACGTCGATCAGATTCCGCAGGCACGCCTGGCCGTCATCGCCAACGCGCATCACGCCGTGACCGCCGAGCGACCCGACGCCTTCAACTGCGAGCTCGGCGAATTCCTGAAAGGCAAGCGTGCCGGACGCTCGACGAAGACCGCTGGAGAGAACGCATGAGATCACGCCGAGCCACGCTAGCCACGGTGCTGCTGACCCTTGCGACCTGGAGTGGCACTGCCACTCCGGCGACACCACCCTCCGGACCGATCACGACACGGAGCGGCGACATCCAGGGCCATGCGTCAGGCGCTGTCACCCGCTACCTGGGCATCCCCTTTGCGGCACCTCCAACCGGTGCGCTGCGCTGGCACCCGCCACAGCTACCGACGCCCTGGACCGGCGTGCGTGTCGCCGATCACTACGGATCCGCGTGCGCACAGATCGGGGGTTACTTCGCCAGCAACGACGAACAGACCTTCGACAAACCCTACGGCGACGAGGACTGTCTCTATCTGAATGTCTGGGCGCCGACAAACGCCGCAAAGCCGCGACCGGTTCTGATCTACATCCACGGTGGCTCGGGCATCTATGGCACCGCCTCGCTGCCGTTGTACGAAGCAACCCGACTGGCGGAAGGCCTCAATGCCGTTGTCGTCAGTCTGAACTACCGACTTGGCGTCCTCGGCAACGATCCACTGGCGCGACTGCACGGCGACGACGCACCGAGCCTCGCGCTGCTCGACCAGCTCCAGGCCCTACGCTGGGTCAAGGACAACATCTCGGGGTTCGACGGCGACCCGAGCAATGTAACCGTCATGGGGTACTCCGCGGGCGCCGTGTCGATCTGGGCCATGCTGACTTCGGCCGAGGCCAGCGGCCTCTTTCAAAAGGCCATGATCCTGTCCGGCATCCCACTGCGCACGCCGCCGGACAAGGCGCGCGCGTACGTCGAGTCCTGGCTGGCGCAGCTGTTGCTGCGTGATGGCCGCATCGACACGATTGATGCCGCTCCTGCGCAGCTTGCCGCTCTCGGAAACGACGGCATTGATGAATTTCTGGCGACCCGGAGTTCCGCGGATCTGATTGAAGCCGGACGCACACTCGGACCGTCTCCGGCTGAACCGGATACTGATGTCCAGATCATCAACAAGGTGCCAACGCTCTTTGGATCGGTGGCCAATGAAGCCAGCATGTTGCTGGTCAAGCGATACAGCACCTTGGACGCGCGTCAGATCTGGGCCCTGATCAACAGCAGCCGCAACGACCTGGGTGCCACGGATTTCTTCACACCCTGGTCGTATCTCAAATTTCGCATCGCCAGCTTCTTCGTCAACCGGAAGCTGCATGCGTTGGTGAACGCAGGTGCTGACCGTGTCGCCGCCGAACACGTACCGGTGTATCGCTACGCGTTTGATTGGGACGCCATTCCGCAACCGTGGCGCAAGGCCTTTGGCGCCTACCACGGTCTCGACGTCCCTTTCATCTTCGGCAACTTTCCCGCCGACGAACCGAACTTCACCCGCTTCTCGTGGACGCCGGAAACCGGTGAGGTCCGCGCGAAGATGCATCAGGCGTTCGTGGATTCATTTCGCGGCTTCATCGAGACCGCTGATCCCAATCAGTACGCAAGCACCATCCATTGGCAACGCTGGGATGAAGGGGCGCCCTACACGCTGATCCGCTGAGCAAGTTCCATAAGAAATAGAAGTCTGGAGAGAGAAAATGATGCCCGCCCAAAATGACTTTCAAAGCGAAACCGCCGGAGCCGCGCCATGCTGAGCCGCCACCGCGTCGGCGTCGGCGTCATCACACTGCTTGTCAGCGGATTCACGATCGCGCAGCCGTCCGCGCCCCCCACTGCTGACGCTTCAGCGCCGACGATCCAGGTGCAAACCGGTCAGGTTCTGCCCACGCAGCAAGACGGCGTTCTTCAAGCATTGGGCATCCCGTTTGCGAAACCTCCGGTCGGCGCCTTGCGCTGGCGCGCGCCTCAAGACGCAGCACCCTGGGATGGCGTCAGGGACGCCAGCCACTTCGGTAACGCCTGCGCACAGATCGGCAATTTCTACACCACCGACAACACAGCTGACTTCGACAAACCGTTCGGCTCTGAGGACTGCCTCTATCTGAACATCTGGGCCCCGGCCGAGGCGCATCAGCGTCCCGTTCTGGTCTTCATCCACGGCGGCGGCGGCGTCTTCGGCGCAGGATCCTATGGTGCCTATGACGGACGCCGTCTCGCCCGCGAACTCGATGCCGTCGTGGTCTCCACCAACTATCGCCTCGGCATCTTCGGCGGCATCGAAGTCGATGCATTGCGGTCGGGAGACCCGCTCAGCGACTCCGGCAGCCTCTGGCTGCTGGATCAAATCAAGGCGCTCGAGTGGGTCGCGCACAACATTGCCGCGTTTGGCGGCGATCCCGGCAACGTCACCGTCATGGGCCATTCCGCCGGCGGCGTCAGCGTCCTGGCCATGCTGCGATCCCCCCTGGCGACTGGAAAGTTCAGCAAGGCCGTCGTGCTGTCGGCATTCCCGGCGTACACCGAGCCCGAAGAAAGACAACAGCGCAGCACCACGTTCCTGACCCAGGTGATGCGTCGGGACGGGACGCTTGCAGACGAAAAAGAGCTCCAGAAACACCTCAAGCGCCTGGGCGACGAGGGCTTGCGCACGTACCTCTATGCCAAGCCAGCGTCTGACCTGATCGAAGCGTCACGCGGCATCCGCGCCGTGGTCGGCGGCGGCGATGACGCCGTGTTGCGCGCGCCGAAGACAGACCCCCACCAGGATTTCCCGAATCCAGTGCCGATGCTCATCGGCATGGTCGACAACGAAGCATCGATGCTGTTCCTGCTGGAGGGATTCAGCAAGCTCACCCCGCTGCAATTCTGGGATGTCGCCAATCAGGTCGACGCTGAACCCACACGCCGCGATCTGTTCACCTGGTTTGGTGACTGGCGCTTTCGGCTCAGCACGTCGATCACCAATATCTACCTTCGACACAAAGTCACCGATGCCGCCAACCGCCTCACCCAGGCAGGGGCGCCGGTCTATCGCTACTACTTTGACTGGAACGATCAGCCGCAGCCCTGGAGAAGCGTGCTGGGTTCGTACCACGGCCTGGACGTTCCATTTGTCTTCGGAAACTTCCGCGACAGCGAACCGAACTTCGGACGCTTTTCATGGACGCCCGAAACCGTCGAAGCGCGCGAAGCCATTCATTCCGCCATGGCCAAAGCCCTCAAGGGTTTTGTCGAGAGCGGAGATCCCAACCGATATCCCTCGCAGATGAAGTGGCCGCTGTGGGATGCGTCACATGAGATGACGGTGATTCGGTGAATAACAACGTACTCATGGTGGAGGCCGTGAAGATGCGCCAAATGAACTTTCGATTTTCCGCGATCGGCATCGCGCTGATGGCGTTTGGCGGCCTGGGCCCCGTCTCGCCGTCATTGGCCCAGTCCGAATCGGGCGATTTTGATTTTGAATCCCTGTTCGCGGAGTCCGGCGACAACGCCGCCGATCGCAACACCGGCGAGGCGGCGACTTCCGACAGCACGCCCGCGCAAACCACCGACAGTGTTGCTGCAGCATCCGACGAACCGGCAGCAACGGACACAGAAACCCTCGACACCATTCCTGTCGATGCGCTCTCGCCGCAGGAACCGCAACCGACCACGCCGAAGCCGTCGTCACGGCGACTCGAGGAAATTGTGGTGGTCGCGCAGAAGAAAGCAGAGCTGATTCAGGATGTGCCGATCTCGATTTCAGTGATCGACGAGAAATTCATCAATGACTGGTCGATCACCGATCTCAATACCGCTGCCCTGTATACGCCTAACGTGAAGGTTGCCGACGCGGGTTACTTCATCCTGCCGCGTATTCGCGGATTCGGCACCGATCAGAACAACAAGGCCTTTGAACCCCCGGCGGGCGTTGCACTCGACGGCGTCCCCTACACCCGACTGGAGTACTTCACCGCGGCAACGTTTGATCTCGCGCGCATGGAGGTTTACCGCGGACCGCAGGGCACAGCGTTTGGGAAGAACACGACCGCCGGATTGATTCACCTGATCACGAACTCTCCAAGCGAAGAGACAGAAGGCTTTTTTGATGTGCAGTACGGCAACTATGACCGCCACCGTATCGAAGCCGCGGTTGGCGGGCCAATGGTGGAAGGATTCCTGAATTTTCGCATCGCCGGTCTGTCCGATGACCGTACCGGTTTCATCCGCAACAGCGCCACGGATCAATCGCTGCACGGGGCGGACCCCTACGGTCGCGGCACAAACCGCAAAGGGCTTCGCCTCAAACTCGACTTCGTCGATCTGGCGGGATCTCGGCTGAAGCTGTCGGCAGAGACGGTCAAAGTCGAGTTGAGCGGGGCTGGCCTCGAGATGTACAACCCAACGGACACGCTGGCCGCCGCCATCCGACGTTATGAACCCAACACGGACTTCATTCGAGGCAACAACGTCAACACCATTGACGACAAAGATTTCCGTAACGTCGCAATCGACACCTACAACGCCGAGTGGCAGTACGAAATCGGCGAATGGAGCCTGACCGCATTGGGCGGTTATTCGGTACTGCGCGACGACGCAGCACTGGATACCGATGCAACGCCGGCACCCGCGATCTTTGCCGCAGACAAGGACACGTCACCGACGGTGACTGGAGAACTACGCCTCCAGTCACCTCAACTCGATGGATTGCTCGGACTCAATAACGTGTTTGGCTTGGACCTGGGCACCAGCGAAGTCCTGGGCGGTCTCTACTACCAGGGTCGGGATATCAAAGGCGACGGCATCGTGTTCCGCTTCGGCCTGTCCTACCTTGATCTACTGATCGCTTCGCAGGCATCGCAGAACGGCAGTCCGGTACCCAGTCCGGCACAGACGTTGCTCAGTCTGATTTATCCGTTGATTCCCGCGATATTCCAGAACACCAACTCCGATTACACCGAGGAAGTCACTCAGGATTTCGACCAACAGGCCGAGGCCAGCGCAGCATTCTCACAGTTCAAGTGGCAGCTGAATCCGGTGTGGGGCGTCGAATACGGCATCCGGTTCAATCACGAAACCAAGAAAGCGCAGCTCAATCAGTATTACTCCTCAAGCCCCTCGATCCTTCTTCCGCTTCTGGGGGTCACCGAATACCAGCATGACTTGAGTCGCTCCGAGGATAACGTTGCGCACCGGGTGTCATTGAACTTCGAACCTGGTGAAGACTTTGGCATCTTTCTTCACTGGGCCAAGGGCTTCCGTGGCGGCGGCTTCAATGCATTTTCCTTTGACGGCTCCCCCGGAACGCTCGACTTTGAACCCGAGACGGCGATCGACTGGGGACTGGACTTCAAGTCCACGTTGCTGGATGGAAGCATGCGCTTCAACGTTTCCCTGTTCCGTCTGGATGTGAATGATTTCCAGGTCCTGGTCAGCGAATCCACCAGCACCGGAATCGGCCTCGGGACCACCATGGTGCAGAACGCGGCCAAGGCACGTTCACAAGGTATCGAAGCCGACATGACCTGGCTGCCGACGGAGTGGTTCACGTTGTTCTCCACCTTTGGCTTGAACGACACCGAGTATCTCGACTTCACCAACAATGCCTGCGCGCCCGACAACAAGAACACCGACGGCGACGCGGATCCACTCTGTGATGTGACTGGAAAGCCCTTCCCACTGACGCCGAAATATACGGCGACCATGCTCGGCATGGTGACGCTTCCGTTGTCATCCAGTGGTTTGGGGATTCAGATCGGCGGAGGCTTCGACTATCAGTCGCAACAGTTTACCGACACCTCGCTCGACGACCGCTTTGTGCAAGGCAACGTCCTACGCTGGCGCGCAACGATTGGCTTCGGCAACGTTTTCCAAGGTTGGGCCTTCCGTCTTCAGGGCGAAAATCTCACGGACGAGCGCATCACGATTCGCCATGGACAGCTCATTCCGGGAATCGATGCCGAAGGTGTCGACGCACCACGGATGATCTACGGATCGTTCCGCTACACCTTCGGCAGCTGATCATGCCGACTCCATTCATCAAACTCGGACCGCTATTCGCGTCGGCCCTGATCTGTGCCGGGGCCGCACATGCGCAACACGCGATCGCCGAGATCACAACGGCATCGCCGCAGCTTGCGCCGTCCGAGGTGGTGATGGACTGGATCGAACAGATCGAGAAGCAAGGCCATCGTCGACCGGGGTACTCGGCGGATGAGTGGACTGAGCACTGGCTGCGCGATCGATTCAACGAATTCGGCCTGCAGGACGTGCAGCTGGATCCCATCGATGTTGTCCGCTGGGAGCCACAGCAGTGGTCGCTGCAGGTCTGGCATGAGAACGATGCCGATCACGTGCTGGAACTCGCGTCCTGGCCGGTGCCGCTGTCGGCGAACGCGGAGGCGCTGGAAGGTGAACTGCTGCTCTCCCAGGGGCCCGGCCCGCACACCGCCGGCAAGATCGCGGTGGTCGGCCTCGAACTGTTGTCCTGGCCACAACGCCGCATCCGCGACACGGTCGCGACCTGGGCCTATGACCCCGCCGGTGAGTTCGACACGCTGACGCAGGTGCTGCCGATGAGCGTGCGCTTCCAGAAGATCATGGATCCGGAGATCGCTGCCGGCGCCATCGGCTTCATCGGGATTCTCGACTTCCCGTGGGAGACCGATCGCTACTACAACCCCTACGACGCGCAGTCGCGTTCGATTCCGGGCCTCTACCTGAGCCACACGAACGGCGAGCGACTGAAGGCCTTCATGGCCGAAGCACCGACGCGTGCGCGCATCAGTCTGCAGCGAAAACAGACTTCTGCGACCTCCCACAATGTAACGGGCTCGCTGCCCGGCCGCTCCGATGACTGGGTCGTGATCGGCTCACATCACGACGGCCCCTGGAACTCGGCGGTCGAGGACGCCAGCGGCACAGCACTGGTGCTGGCCCAGGCCTATTACTGGTCGCAGCTGCCACGTGAAATGCGCCCTCACAATATGCTGTTCCTGCTCAACGGCGGACACATGTCCGGCGGCGCCGGCCTGCTTCACATGGCCGACTCACGCAAGGACTTCCTGCAACAGCGCGTTGTCACCGAAATTCACCTGGAGCACGCTGCACGCGAGGCGCGCGCGGCCGATGGCAAGCTGGTGCCGACGGACAAACCCGAAGTGCGCTGGTGGTTCACCAGCTTCATTCCACGACTCGAGCAGAGCGTCGCGCGAGCAATCTGCAAGGAGAATCTGGAACGCTCACTGATCATGCCGGTCGAGGGCTTTCCGTCACCGGAAAGCAAGCACCCGCCAACCGACGCCGCGTTCTTTCACCCACTGACGCCGATCGTCAGCTTCCTGACCGCACCGATGTATCTGTTCGATCCGGCGGATCGTCTGAACATGGTGCATGAGGACTCGCTGCTGCCGCTGACACGTGCGGTGATCGACATCGTCAACGACCTCGACGACGTCAGCGCCGCCGCGATTCGCGAAGGCATTTACGCGCCACCGCGCGCACAGCAGATGCAAGGTTGCGCCGCGTCCTGACCGGCTATGGCTGGCACCCACTTCGACTCAGCACACGGCCCCGAAGCGGTGGCCACCCAGTCGACTGCAGTCTCGCTTGAAGCTACCGAGCAAGCGGCGGTTTCAGGCGCACAATCGCAGCTGGCCCTGGTTGCGGCGGGCCAGCATGGCTTCAAGAAAGCGATGCAACTCGGCGGCTTCCTGCGCGGACAGATTGCGCACATCCACCCCGACCACCGGCGTCAGATCCTGCATCCCCACAATAGTGGTGCTGACTGACGGCAGCCGCAGGCCATCGGCTTCCAACGGCGCATACGGCCGCTGCAACTGAAGGGTGCGTCCAACTGGTTGCGCCTCCTGCAGATTCAGACCCGCATCATTCAGCTGCTCGCTCAATGCCTGCCACGCGGAACGGTACTGGCGCGCACTGGCACGCGCGGCACTCAAGGCTTTGGCATACGGCAGAAACAAGCGCCGGCGCAGATCGGCAGCCAGCGCATCGGCATCCCGCTGCGGCGACACTCGAACCTCAAGCACCTGCTGAAACGTCCGGCGCAGTCCGATGCGCTCGACGTTGGGCCACGCCGCTGCACGGCACAGCCACTCGCGCTCGCCAGATCGAATTTCGACACACCCTCCATCCGGACAGCGGATCAGCCATACCGGCTGCAGCGACAGGCGCTGAGCCTCGCTGCCCATCGTGGCGCGGCGTCCGCCGCTGGAACAGGAATCAAGGGTGTAGCCGTCGCCAAGGCGCTCACAAAGGGCCAAGCACAGATTCAGCGCCGCCGACTTGGTCTCGTCGGTCTGCACTCCAGCTTCAGGGCGAATGGACATGTCAAAGGTTCCGCAATCCGTGATCACGGAATCTGTTTTACGCCCCTGCGGGCTCAAAACCTGAGACCGCAACAATTCAGGTCTGATCAGTTGCCCAGCACCTGGACCGAGGCAGTCTCTCCGCGAACAAACAACCACTGCGCAGAGGAACGAACTACTGCTGTTGCGGCGGCAGATTCGAATCTGGATTCGATTGATGTTCTGACGACTGTGGTTCAGCCCCGATGGCCGCGTCTGGGGCGTCCGCGATGTGCGCGGGGGCAGCCACCGCCTCGAGCGGTTCAAGTACCGGCGCCGGCTCGATCGGCACCGCGACTGCGTCGTCGGTTTTCGCCGGGGGTGCCAAGTCGATTGGCGGCGCCAGGATGTCACGCATCATGGCGCGGTACAGCGAGTCACGCCAGATCAGGCGCGCGACCGCAGCTGCCAGCAGGCTCGACGCCATCAGCGGCAGGATCATGCGTTGATCCAGGGTCATTTCCGACACAATTACCGCGGCAGTCAGCGGCGTCTGGGTGACTCCCGCGAAATACGCCGACATCGCCAACAGGGTTACCGCGGCGGCGGGAGCAAAATCGATCAGCCGGGAGAGGTCAGCTCCGAGACCCGCACCGACCGCCAGCGATGGAGAAAACACGCCGCCGGGAATGCCGCTGAGATAGGACAGCAAGGTCGCCAGCGCTTTCAGCAGCGGGAAAAACCACGACAGCATCTGCGGTTCCTCCAGCGCCAGTCGGGTTTCCTCGTACCCGCTGCCGTAAGTCGAGCCCAGACTGATCAACCCCAGTATCGCCACCGCCAGACCGCACAATGCCGGGATGCGCCAGCCATGCACCCCGGTGAGCCGACGCACCAGTCGTGTGCCTGCAAACAGGGTGCGACTGAACAGCCCCCCCGCCAGACCACCGACCAGTCCACAGATCAGTACCGCGCGCCATTCGCTCCACAACACGAGGTGCACGTCGACCACGCCGAGATAGACCCGGTGTCCGAGTATCGACATCGCCACCACGGCCGCGATGAACACGAGTACCAGCAAAGTGCCGCTGGTCTGCTCCTCGAGGCTGCTGGCGAGCTCCTCGAACGCGAACACGATGCCGGCGATGGGCGTATTGAAGGCGGCGGCAACACCGGCGGCGCCGCCGGCGAGAATCAGACTGCGCTGAGTGGTCGCATTGCTGCGAACCCCAACGACGTTGGCGATGGCGGCACCGATCTGCACGGTGGGCCCTTCGCGACCTACCGAGGCCCCGCACGCCAGACCCACAAGCGTCAGCAGCATCTTGGCCCCGGCGGTCTGCACCGACAGCAGGCGTTCGCGCAATGCCTTGCCTTCATTGCGCAGCGCTGCGAGCACCTGCGGGATGCCGCTGCCCGCGGCTTCGGGCGCGACGCGGACGGTGACCCACCACACCGCAACCATGCCCAGCGGCGTCAGCAACACTGCGATCCAGGGCCAATGCGCAACACCGCGCGCGAACTGCTGTTGGACAAATTCGCTGGACCAGGCAAAAGCGGATGCAGCCAGTCCGATCGCGGCAGCGGCGCTCCAATACGCCACACGCGGGCGCCAGCGGCGCCATGCGAGATTCAGCTGTCGCCAGCGCTGCTTCAGTACCGATCTGGATTTGGCGAACGTCACCGCAGAACGTCGCGACCGCCGCCGGTCTCCTGCGCGGAGCGGCGGCGGCGATTCAGGTCACTCGAAGTGGCATACGTAGTCAAGAGTTTCCAGCGTTTCGATGTCGAAGCTCGACTGACCCGGCACCGAGAACGCCTGCCCTGCGGTGTATTCGACCCAGCCGTCGGTTCCGGCCAGACGCACGCGACAACGACCACCGAGGACTTCCATCCGTTCCGGCGCGCCGGTGTTGAACGTCAGCGTCGACGGAAAGATTACACCGATCGTCTTGCGCACGCCGTCAGCGAGCAGCACCGTGTGACTGACGCAACGACCGTCAAAGTAGACGTTGGCCTTCTTGATGACACTGACGTTGTCGAATTGGCTCATGGCTCACCTTCAGACGAAACAGGGTCGCGCAGCGAGATCATCTGCGCGCGGAATCAGCTGAACCGCGCATCCGAAGCTGCGCGAAACGGATCAGTCGACCTCGACCATCTGGAAATCGTCCTTGGACGCACCGCAATCCGGGCAGGTCCAGTCATCGGGCACGTCGTCCCAGCGCGTTCCAGCGGGGATGCCGTCATCGGGCGCGCCGACAGCTTCATCATATTCGTAGTCACAGATCAGACAGCGCCACTTCTTGTACTGCATCGACTCGTTCCCGATTCCGAAATAAAAAGGCGGCGCATGTTACCCCATGCGCCTCCGGCATCTCCATCTATCCGACGCGATTCAGACCCTGGTCGACGGGCTGTAGCGCGCCACGATCTCGTCGCGGATCGACGGCTTGATATTGGCCTTGCGCATGTCACCCTTGAATAGACGTCAAAAAAACCCCGGCGACCCATTCGATCGCCGGGGTTCTGACCGCGCTCAATCCCTCAGGCGGCCTCGACGACCACCATGTGGAACTCGGCTTTCGGCGCACCACAGTCCGAACAGCTCCAGTCCTCCGGCACGTCCTCCCAGCGAGTGCCTGGGGCAATACCGTCGTCCGGCATGCCGAGCGCTTCGTCGTATTCAAAGTCGCAGATCACACAACGCCATTTGCGCATGTCAGGGTTCTCCAGAATTTCGCCGTGGTTCAGGCTGTCGCCGGGACGGCGAGCTTGTTGCGCAGTCGCGGGACGACGTTGGCCTTGGTCAGGTCGCCACCGTAATGGGCACGCACCTTGCGGTTCATGACCGCGAACCATAGCGGCGGACAGTACGCCAGCAGAATCATGCCGGCGTAACCGTTGGGCAACTGCGGGCTGTCTTCGAAGTGACGCAGGGCTTCATACCCGCGCAGCGGGTTGGCGTGGTGGTCCGAATGCCGTTCAAGACCATAGAGCAGCACATTGCTGAAGACATGATTGCTGTTCCAGGAGTGTGTCGGCTGGCAGCGCTCATAACGTCCGCTCGGCAGCTTCTTGCGGCACAGGCCGTAGTGTTCAAGGTAATTCACCACTTCCAGCAAGCTGAAGCCATAAACCGCCTGGATCAGCAGATACGGCAGCACAATCCACCCAAACGCCACAATCAGCGCGCCGAACAGGATCGGCGTCATTGCCCAGGCATTGATGGCGTCATTGCGCCAGTGCCAAGTCGGCAGCCCACGACGCTGCATCCGTGCCTTTTCGATCTTCCATGCGGAGCGCATGGCGCCGGCGATAGTGCGCGGCAGGAATGCGTAGAACGATTCGCCGTAGCGCGACGAGGCTGGATCTTCCGGCGTGGCAACACGCACGTGGTGCCCACGATTGTGCTCCGTATAGAAGTGGCCGTAGCCCGTCGGCGCCAGGGCGATCTTGGATAGCCACTGCTCGAAGGGATCGGTCTTGTGTCCGAGTTCATGGGCGACCGCGATCGAGATGCCCGTGACCATGCCGACCGAGATCGCCAGACCCAGGTATTCCCACCAGGCCAGTGACGCAGTGCCGGCCACCCACGCGCCCCAGATCAGGGTCGCATATTCCATCGGCACGGCCGAATACACCGCCCAGCGGTAATAGCGGTCCTTTTCCAGATCGGCCACTGCGCTTTCCGGCGGGTTGTTACGGTCCTCCCCAACCAGCGCGTCGGCAATCGGCACGACGATGTAAACCACCAGCGGCATGAACCACCAGAACAGCGACCACCCTGTCGCTTCCACCAGCAACCCGCCCATGATCGGAATCAACATCACCGGCGCGCCCAGCAGCCAGAGGTAACGTTTGCGGTCGCGCCAGCGGGGCGCCGTCATCACTGCACTCATGATCAGTTCTCCAACAGTCTCGAATCGGGAACGACTGGTCATGGCAAACCAATCGTTCAATTACATTAGTCAATGTATTTGTGACTGTCAATAATGTTTTGCTGCGACGCAGCGAATGGATATGCAGCAGAACATGCGGAAATCTTTATACGATTGATTTTTATGTGTTTTTTAAGAATTTTCGCCTGAAAAAACCATAAAAAAAGGCCAGACGGAGAGGTCTGGCCTTAGAAACCCGGAGGTTGGGGGTTCCGGGTTGGGGGGAGAGAGTACTGGGCTCTGCGTCGTGAAACCGGGGAAATCTCGCGTTGCAGTGCCGTTGGACATACGGTACGAAAGTCACGCGGCCAGAAGTACGGCATGGGGATGCGAGGCAGGTTTCGGCGGACAAGCGGTGAATCCCCCGCACAGAGCCTGCAGTATCCGCTCATCCGCATAAGCAGATATAATCTTGCTCTCCTATTCATGCACCCGCCCGCCCGATGAAACTGCACCCGTCTCACGCCCAACTCGAAACGCTGCTGCGCCAACGCATTCTGGTCATCGACGGCGCCATGGGCACGATGATTCAGGGCTACCGGCTGGAAGAAGCGGACTACCGCGGCACGCGCTTTGCCGATTGGCCCTCGGACCTCAAAGGCAACAATGATCTGCTGGCACTGACGCAACCGGAAATCATCCGCGAGATCCACAGCAAGTATCTGGAAGCCGGCGCGGACATCATCGAGACCAACAGCTTCAATGCGCAGGTGGTATCGCTGGCGGACTATGGCATGCAGTCGCTGGCCTATGAGCTGAACGTAGCGGCCGCACAGTGTGCTCGCGCCGCGGCCGATGAGTGGACCACCAGAACACCAGACCGCCCCCGCTTTGTCGCCGGCGCACTGGGACCAACGAGTCGCACCTGCAGCATCAGTCCGGACGTCAACGATCCCGGCGCCCGCAACATCAGCTACGACGCCCTGGTGTCAGCGTACGTCGAGCAGACCAACGGCCTGCTCGATGGCGGCGCCGACCTGCTGCTGATCGAAACCATCTTTGACACGCTCAACGCCAAGGCCGCAATTTTTGCCTGCGAAACCGTGTTCGAGCAGCGCGGACAACGCTGGCCGCTGATCCTGTCCGGCACGATCACCGACGCTTCCGGGCGCACGCTTTCAGGCCAGGTCACCGAAGCGTTCTGGAACTCGATCCGTCACGCGCAACCACTGGCGGTGGGACTGAACTGCGCGCTCGGCGGCAAAGACATGCGGCCCTACATTGCCGAGCTATCACGCATCGCCGACTGCTTCATCTCGTGTTACCCCAATGCCGGCCTGCCGAATGCTTTCGGCGAATACGACGAACGCCCACAGGACACCGGGGCAATCCTGCGGGAGTTCGCCGCATCGGGCCTGGTCAATATCGTTGGCGGCTGCTGCGGCACTACACCGCCTCACATTGCCGCGATTGCCGGAGCCGTGGCCGATCAGGCGCCGCGTACGCCGCCGCAGCTGGCACCGGTCTGCCGCCTGTCCGGGCTGGAACCGCTGAACCTGACGCCGGAGTTGAACTTCGTCAACGTCGGCGAGCGCACCAACGTCACCGGCTCGGCAAAGTTCCGCAATCTGATCAAGGACGGCGACTACGCCTCGGCACTCGCCATCGCGCGACAGCAGGTCGATTCCGGCGCGCAAATCATCGACGTCAACATGGACGAGGGCATGCTCGACGGCGTCGCCGCGATGACGCGCTTCCTCAACCTCATCGCGTCCGAGCCCGATATCAGCCGCGTACCACTGATGATCGACTCTTCAAAATGGGAAGTGATCGAAGCCGGCCTGAAGTGCGTGCAGGGCAAGCCGGTGGTGAATTCGATTTCGATGAAGGAAGGCATCGACAAGTTCGTCGAGCAGGCCCGGCTGTGCCGCCAGTACGGCGCCGCGGTCGTCGTCATGGCCTTCGACGAAGACGGCCAGGCCGACAACCTGCAGCGACGCAAGGACATCTGTGGACGCGCCTACAGAATCCTGACCGAGGACGTCGGCTTTCCGGCCGAAGACATCATCTTCGACCCGAACATCTTCGCCGTCGCCACCGGCATCGCCGAACACAACAACTATGGCGTGGACTTCATCGAGGCCACGCGCTGGATCAAGCAGAACCTTCCGGGCGCCAAAGTCTCCGGGGGCGTATCCAACGTCAGCTTCTCGTTCCGCGGCAACAACGCCGTGCGCGAGGCGATCCACTCGGTGTTTCTGTATCACGCGATCAAGGCCGGCATGGACATGGGCATCGTCAACGCCGGCGCGCTGGTGGTCTACGACGAACTCGATCCGGAACTGCGCGAACGTATTGAAGACGTGATTCTGAATCGCCGCGAAGACGGCACCGAGCGCCTGCTCGAAATCGCCGAGCGCTTCCGCGGCGACGGCCAGAAGCAAGCGGTCGAGGACGAAGCCTGGCGCGGGCTGCCGGTGCGCGAGCGCATCAAGCACGCACTGGTCAAAGGCCTCGACGCGCATGTCGAGGCGGACACCGAGGAGCTGCGCGCCGAGCTTTCAGCTGAAGGCAAGCGCCCGATTGAAGTCATCGAAGGTCCGCTGATGGACGGCATGAACGTCGTCGGCGACCTGTTCGGGGCCGGCAAGATGTTCCTGCCGCAGGTGGTCAAGTCCGCGCGCGTGATGAAGAAGGCCGTCGCCTACCTGATTCCGTTCATCGAGGCTGAGAAGAAGCCCGGTGACGTGCAGCAGGCCAAGGGCAAGATCGTCATGGCCACGGTCAAGGGCGACGTGCACGACATCGGCAAGAACATCGTCGGCGTCGTGCTCCAGTGCAACAACTACGATGTCGTCGACCTCGGCGTGATGGTGCCTGCGCAGAAGATCCTCGACACCGCCATCGCCGAGAAAGCCGACATCATCGGGCTGTCCGGCCTGATCACGCCGTCGCTGGACGAGATGGTGAATCTGGCCAAGGAAATGCAGCGCCAGGGATTCACGATTCCCCTGCTGATCGGCGGCGCAACGACTTCTCGCGCGCACACCGCGGTCAAGGTCGACCCGGCGTATGCGGGCCCGGTGGTCTGGGTCAAGGACGCCTCACGTTCGGTGCCGGTCGCCTCCGCGCTGCTGTCGGACGAACAACGCCCGAAGCTGATGGCCGATATCAAGGAAGAGTACGACGGCATTCGTGAGCGTCATGCGTCCAAGGATCGGCAGGAGAAATACCTGCCTATGGCCGCCGCGCGCGCCAACAAGACGCCGATCGACTGGAGCGGATACCGCCCTCCGCGCCCGCACATGCTGCTGCAGCAGACCCGGGATGTCTGCGAGGGTCCGAACTGCGACCATCAGCACCACCGGCAGGCGGTGCAGTATGTGCGCACATTCAAAGACTACCCACTGTCAGAACTGCGCGACTACATCGACTGGCAACCGTTCTTCATTGCGTGGGAGCTCAAGGGTCGTTATCCGGACCTGTTGAACAGTCCCACCACAGGCGAGGCCGCGCGCAAGCTGTTCGCTGACGCGCAGGCCATGCTGGATCGCATCATCGAGGAGAAGTGGCTCAGCGCCAATGGCGTGATCGGCCTGTTCCCCGCAGCGCAGGTCAACGATGACGACATCGAAATCTATGCCGACGAAACCCGCTCGCAGGTGCTGACACGCCTCCACGGCCTGCGGCAGCAAAGTGAGCACCGAGCCGGCGTGCCCAACCGCTGTTTGTCCGATTACATCGCCCCCAAGGGCAGCGGCGTTCCCGACTACATCGGCGCCTTTGCTGTGACCACCGGACTCGGTTGCGCCGAACGCGTCGCTGCTTTCAAGCAGGACAACGACGACTACAACGCGATCCTGCTGGAGTCACTCGCCGACCGCCTGGCCGAGGCCTTCGCCGAACGCCTGCACCAGCGGGTTCGCAAGGAATTCTGGGGCTATGCCCCGGACGAGCATCTCGACAATGACGCACTGATCGCCGAGCGCTATATCGCCGCTGGCGGCGGCATTCGTCCGGCCCCGGGCTATCCCGCCTGCCCCGAGCACAGCGAAAAAGCCACGCTGTGGCAGCTACTCGACGTTCAGAAAAATGCGGACATCCAGCTGACCGAGAGCTACGCGATGTGGCCCGGCGCCGCCGTCAGCGGCTGGTATTTCTCGCATCCGCAGTCACAGTATTTCGTCGTCGGCCGCATCAATCGCGAACAGGTTTCGGACTACGCCGAACGCAAGGGCTGGACCCAGGCAGAAGCCGAAAAATGGCTCGCCCCGAATCTGGGCTACGAACCCGAAGACTGAACCTCCTAATGCTTCCGGCACGCCGAAGGATGGAGTCCGCCGCTCGAGCGGCGAATCGTTGCGCTCGTAACTCGGGAGTTGGGCCCTGCGTGATCGGCTGGCACACTGCGGCTGTCTATCGCAATCAGCCTGCGCATGAAACTGGCCATCGCCTTCTGTGTAGCCGTCTGCCTCACCCCCTGTCTGGCCGCGCCGCCATCGGTGCGCGACTTTGCCCGTCACGCCGAGTTCGGCAAGGCCAAGCTCTCTCCTGACGGCACGCTGCTCGCTGCCACCGTGCCGCGCGGCGATGAAACCCATGTCGCGGTGATTCGCCTCGCCGACATGAAAATCATCGGCAGTCTGCGCGCGCCGGATCATGAGCATGCGGCCGATCTGTGGTGGGTCAGCGACGAACGTATCGTGATCGCCATTGGCTCCAGCGCCGGCCCGCTGGAACAACCGGGCCTGACCGGCGAACTGGTTGCCTCCAACGCTGACGGCTCAGCCAAACGTTATCTGTATGGCTATCGAGGACAATCGGCGACGGGCGCCGGCTCTGGTTCGATCGAGTACGGCTGGGGCTGGATGCTGCACCCTATGATCGATAACAAGGACGATATCTGGATCAAAACAGTCCGTTCAACCAACCCGTATCTGGGCGGCACACTGAGCTACGCCCACCGACTCAACGTCTACACCAGCCGCCGGGACAATGGCGTCGCCGCGCCACTTCCCGGATCGGCCGACTTTCTGGTCGACGACGCCGGCACCCTGAAATTCGCAGTGATCGGCGACGAGAAGACACTTTTTGACCGCACCTTCGCGTACGAGTCCGTGGAGCGCAAATGGCGGGAAATCGGCACCCCACGCAAGGGGCGTTCGCTGATCCCGATTGCAGCAGATTCCGTGACCGGCGCCGCCTACTTCAAGGCGCGTGATCGCAGCAACCGCTACTGCCTGGAGTCGATGAACTCGCAATCCGGAGAACTGTCCCCACTCTCCTGTGACAACGTCGCCGATCTCGACAGCGTTCTGCTTTCGGCCGATCGCAAGCAGCCCTTGGCGGCACGCTATGAACCCGGCAAGCCGGTAACTGACTGGATCAATCCTGAGCACGCCGACGCGGAACTGATCCGCGCGCTGGCGCAGAGCTTCCCTGACCAGGAGGTATCGCCAGTATCGTGGAGCCGCAACGCAGACCGGCTGTTGTTTCTGGTCGACAGCGACCGCAATCCGGGCGAGCTGTACCTCTACGACCGCAAGGTCAACAAGGCACAGTTCGTCTACGCATATCGAAGCTGGATCAATCCGTCGCAGATGGGCGAACGTCGACCCATTTCATTCAAGTCGCGGGACGGCGCCACAATCCACGGCTATCTGACGCTGCCGCCGGGGCGTACGGAAAAGCAGCTTCCGTTGGTGGTCAATCCGCACGGCGGACCTTTCGGCATTCGTGACGGATGGCAGTGGGAAAGTGACCCGCAATTCCTGGCCACTCAGGGCTATGCCGTGCTGCAGGTCAACTTTCGCGGATCGGCCGGCTACGGCAGCAAGCACTACGAAGATGGTCGCGGGCACTGGGGCACGACCATGATCGACGACATCACCGACGGCGTGCATTACCTGACCGAGTCCGGCGTAGTCGACGGGTCGCGTATCTGCATCTATGGCGGTAGCTACGGCGGTTACGCATCCCTGATGAGCGCGGTGCGCGAACCGGACCTCTACCGATGTGTCATCGGCTATGCCGGGGTTTACGATCTGCCAGCCCTAAAACGAAACTCGGATATTCGCCGATCGAAAATGGGGCGCAACTATATGAACCAGTACATCGGTGACGATCCCGATGAACTGGAGGCGCAATCTCCGATCAACCATCTGGAGGCGCTGAAGGCCCCGGTCTTCATCGTCCACGGTGAACTCGACGAGCGTGCACCATTCGATCAAGCCAAACTCCTGCGCAAGGCGATGGACAAGCGCAAGCTCCCGTACGAGTGGATGGTCAAATCCAACGAAGGACACGGCTTCTGGAACGAGGACCATCGCGAAGAGCTGTATACGAAGATGCTGGCCTTCCTGCGTGAACATATCGGCGCTGGCGCACCGATGTCCGATTGAATTGATGAGAACCGAAATAAAATCCTGCTATCCGTCGCAGGTTTCGCTACAGTTCGGAGCGCTGCGGATCCGCGGCAGGCTTCTGGAGAGTGTTTGAAATGGCGCAAGCGAAACGCGACTGGCTCGAGCCACCGGCGTGGTGGAAAAAATGGCGTCCACTGCGCTTGGTGCTGATGGGCACGCTGCTGATCTGCTTTGTCATCGTGATCCGCCCGCTGCTCGATCCGGACGCCCAGTACGTCCGCCAGGAGCGTGCGCCGAAACCAACCCCGGTTGCTGCTACTGACACGCACAATGAGCAGAAAGTGCCATCGGAAGCTACGGCGCCGCCCCCTGAACCAGTGGTGGCAGTGGCAGCCGAACACGAACCCGAGCCCACGGTGATGCCGACGCCCGCGAGCACAGCCCAGCCCACACCAGTGGCTGAGACCAAGGCAGCCCGCGCAGAAACGGAAACCGATTCCACCGAGTCACCCCCAGGGGTTCCGCTTCCGCCCGCGCAGCCGGCTTCTGCATCAGCCGCCGAGCCGACCCCGCCAGCGACGAAGTTCACTGCGCTGGCACCGCCGGTGGACCTTCTCTCACCCTTTCGCAGTTACATGCGCGTTGATGCGGTGATGAGCGATCTGCAACAGGGCGGTTATCTGCCGGCACTGGAATCGAGTCATCAACCGGTGAGCGATGACGTACCGCCTCACGATGTCGACATCATCACCGTGCGTGAATACAAGCATTGGGATCAGAGCGGCCGTCTGGAGATGACCTTCTTCAATGATCGCCTGTACCAGACCGAATTCGAACCCGAAGATGCCGCGTCATACCGGGCACAGCAGCGCAAGTACCTGCCCGAGTTGCCCCGTGAACGTTCAGGGCGCTCTGAAATGACTCGTGGACACCTGCGCATCGCCAGCAGTCTGGATCTGGCGGTCAGCGAGGTCGGGGCAAAACTGCGCAGTCGCGCGTTCCTGCTATGGCAGGACCTGCGGCTGGTACAGCAACGCGAGGAATGGGATCAGCGCTATGCGCTGGAAGCCGTCACCCGCTGAGCTTTCCCCCGCTACAGGGCCGGCTTGACGAACTTCAGGGTCATGCGATCGGACTCGCCAATCGCGGTGTACTTTTCGCGGTCCTTGTCGCCCAGGCGCAGACTCGGCGGCAAGGTCCAGACCCCTTCCGGATGGTTGGTGTCGTCCGCCGGGTTGGCATTGATCTCGCTGCTGTCGGCGCGCTTGAAGCCCGCGGCTTCCGCCAGCTGGATCACATACGCCTCGGTGACATAGCCGCTGCGCTTCATCGTGTCGAGATCCGTACCGGGCCGCGCCCGGTGCTCGACCACACCCAGCGTTCCGCCTGGCTTGAGTGCGTCATAAAACGCCTGGAACATGCGCGTGTCGTAGCCCGCCGCCAGCCAGTTATGCACATTGCGGAACGTCAGTACGAGATCGGCGGTGCCGGCGGGGGCAATCGCCCAGCGGTCCGGCTGTCCCGCAGCGGTGATCTCGACGCGGTCATAAATGCCGGGCAGCGCGGCAAACTTGTCCATCAAGCGCGCATGTGAGCGCTTGACGTAGTCCGAAGCCTTGTCGGTATCGACGACAAAATCGGCGACATACAGTTTTCCGGTCTGCCGCAAATACGGCGCCAGGATTTCGGTATACCACCCGCCGCCCGGCCAGACCTCGACCACCGTCATGTCGGGCCTGACGCCGAAGAAAGTCAGCGTCTCCGCCGGATGCCGCCAGACGTCGCGCGCGACATGCTTGGGATCGCGATGTTCTCCGGCCACCGCCAGCGTCAACGCGGTATCGGCTGGGGCCGACCAAACCGGAGCAGCCGCGGCCAGCCCAAGGGTTGCAACCAGAAGCAAACGAAACGGCAGGCGCATCGGCAGCTCCACTGTCAAATACCGGGGTCGACTTGCGACCCCGTCAGCAGTGCCGGGGTTCCCGGCACAGGCCTCAGTGGTGATGTCCACCCGGGCCGTGCACGTGACCGTGCTCCAGCTCTTCGGTGGTGGCTTCACGCACTTCGGTGATCTCGACGTCAAACGTCAGATGCTCGCCGGCCAGCGGGTGGTTGCCGTCAACCGTGACCAGCTCGTCCGTCACTGCGGTCACAACCACGCGCATCGGACCCTGGCTGCTCTGGGCATTGAACGCCATGCCCGGCTGGATTTCGTCGACGCCCTGAAATGCCTCGCGCGGCACTTCCTGGATCAGACGATCATCGCGCTCGCCATAGGCTTCTGCCGGCGCAACGCGGACATTCAGCTTGTCGCCCACAGCCTTACCGTCGAGCGCCTTTTCCAAGCCGCGGATGATGTTGCCCGCACCGAAAACGAATGCCAGCGGATCACCACCCTGCGAACTGTCGAGCACTTCGCCGCCGTCATTGGTGAGGGTGTAATGAATGTAGACCACGTGCCGATCGGCAACTTGCATGAGAAGCATCCTGATGGAAACAGCGTAAATTGAAGCCGCCGACCCGATTGACGTCGTCGGCGGCCGTTCATGCTAGCAGATGAGGTCAGACCCGCCCGATGCAACCTTTCGGCATGCAATCGCATCCAAATTCCAGTGTCGCCCAGGGGCGGGTCAGCTTATGTATCGCCAAATGAATTATTAGTCGATAAATAATAACGCTCCGAATGCTGATCGTATTCCGCCATAGAGTGGTTGAATCGACCAAAAATGCGCCGCCTCGGCTAACGCGGCCCATCCTTCGATTTGACTGACAGAATAAAGTTTATTTTTTTCAAAGCTTTACTCAATGATCAAAGGCTGGCACAAGTCTTGGTCTATTTGCACACAAATCAAGAATCGGGAGCGATGCATGAAGGCGCAAATCGCGTGGACGCTGGCAGCCATCAGTCTGGCCGGCGTCATATCGGGATGCAGTCAGGGCGAATCCAAGGACAAAGATGCCAAAGAAGAGGCATCGATCCCGGTCGAGATTGCGACGGCAACCCAGGGCGCCATCGAAGCCGCATATCGCGGCACGGCAACCCTGGAGGCGGAAGCCGAAGCGATCGTCAATTCAAAAACCAGCGGCGTGATCGAGTCGATCCAGGTCGAAGAGGGCCAGCGGGTCAGCGCCGGACAGGTGCTTGCGCGTCTGGAAACCGAGCGCCTGCGGCTTGAAGTCGCACGCTCCAAGGCAAGCCTTGACCAGCTGGAGCAGGACTTCAAGCGCAACGCCTCGGTGTACCAGCGCAATCTGGTGTCACGCGAAGCCTACGAACGCTCGAAGTTCGAGCTGGATGGCGCACGCGCCGCCTACGATCTGGCACGTCTGGCGCTGGATGAATCCGAGATCAAGTCGCCGTTTTCAGGCGTGGTGTCGCTGCGCTACATCAAGGTTGGCAACATGATTCAGGCCGGCAGCCCGGCATTTCGGGTGACCAAGATGGACAGCCTGCAGGCACAGATCTACGTACCCGAACGTGACATCTACAAACTCGCCGCTGGCCAGTCGACCACGCTGACCGTCGACGCTTGGCCACAGAAGACCTTCAAGGGCTCGATCCTGCGCGTCAATCCGGTGGTCGACGCCAGCACGGGCACGGTCAAGGTCACCGTGGCGATGGCACCCGAACAGCCCGAGCTCAAACCCGGCATGTTCGGCCGCGTCGAGATTCTGTACGACCGCCGTGAAAATGCCCTGCTGATTCCCAAGGACGCCGTGTTGACCGAGGACGCCCAGCAAAGCGTGTTCGTCGTAACCGAGGGGCGCGCCCACCGTCGCACCATCAAGGTCGGCTACAGCGATGCGGAGCACTACGAAGTCGTCGATGGACTCAAGGTGGGCGATCAGCTGGTGGTCACCGGACAGGCGAGCCTGAAGGACGACAGCAAGATTGAAATCGTCAACGCGCCCGAAGCGGTTCCGCCGGAGAAGGCGCCATCAGTGGCGGCAACCGCCGGCGACGCCGGCTAACGCCGTCCACGTAGCGCCTTCAGCCCGTTCACCGATCAGGCATCGCACAGGGGGAATGCCGCCATCCGCACGCAGTGACGCGCGGTGACGGCAGCGAATATGAAATTCATCGAATTCTGCACACGCCGTCCGGTTGCCATCAGCATGCTGACGTTTGCCGTGCTGCTGTTCGGCATGGTCGCGCAGTCGCGCCTGGAAGTGACCCTGCTGCCGGATCTGTCATATCCGACGCTGACCATCCGCACCGAGCTGCCCGGCGCGGCCCCGGAGGAAGTCGAGACGCTGCTGTCCAAGCCGCTCGAAGAAGCGGTCGGCGTGATCCGCAACGTGCGCCAGGTACGGTCCACATCGTTGGCCGAGCGCAGCGACGTCACCCTGGAGTTCAACTGGGGCACGCAGATGGACTTCGCGGTGCTCGACGTTCGCGAGAAGATCGACGCGCTGGATCTGCCGAAGGAAGCCGGCCGTCCGATCGTGCTGCGCTTCGATCCGACGCAGGATCCGATCATGCGCTATGCGCTGGCCTTGAAGCCGACCAAGGACGGCGCGCAGAGGCCGGCGGACGAAACCGCACTGAAACATCTGCGTCGCGTCGCCGAAGACGTGGTGCAGAAGCCGATGGAGGGCGTCGAAGGCGTCGCCGCGGTCAAGATCAGCGGCGGCCTCGAAGACGAAGTCCAGGTGCTGGTCGACGTCGGCAAGCTCGCACAGTTCAATCTGACGCTGGAGCAGGTCGCCAATCGCCTCAGCGCAGAGAACGCCAACATCTCCGGCGGCCGCGTCGAACAGGGTGCTGCGAGTTATCTGGTGCGCACGCTGAACCAGTTCAAGTCGCTGGATGAAATGCGGGACACGATTCTGCTGACCCGCAGCGATCGCTCGGTCTACCTGAAAGACGTCGCCGAAGTGCGTGCAGGCTTCAAGGAGCGCGAGGCGATCATCCGTATCGATGGCGCCGAAGCGGTCGAAATCTCCATGTACAAGGAAGGTGACGGCAATACCGTGTCGGTCGCCGAACGCATCCGCAGCCGCGTCGAGCAGCTGCAGAAACAGCTGCCGCCAGACATTGAATTGCGGCCTCTGTACGATCAGTCGGTCTTCATCAAGCAGGCGATCGACCAGGTCAAGAGCGCCGGACTGGAAGGTGGCCTGCTCGCAATCCTGGTGCTGTTCCTGTTCCTGCGCAACGCGTGGACCACCTCGATCGTTGCTATCGCGATTCCGATCTCCGTGATCGCCACCTTCAACGTGATGTACGCCAGCGGCATGTCGCTGAACATCATGTCCCTGGGCGGCATCGCCCTGGCAATCGGCATGCTGGTTGACGACGCCATCGTCGTGCTGGAAAACATCCACCGCCACCACGAACGCGGACTGGAACTGCACGAGGCCTCGGTGATCGGCGCGTCCGAAGTGGCCGGCGCGGTCACCGCTTCGACCCTGACAACTGTCGCGGTGTTCTTCCCGATGGTGTTCGTGCAAGGCATTGCCGGGCAGCTGTTCAGCGATCAGGCCTTGGTGGTCAGTGGCGCACTGGCGTTTTCGCTGATCGTGTCACTGACCCTGATTCCGACCATGGCATCGCGCGCAGCGCGTTCGAAGCCGGTCATTCCAGCGACACCGATCGTCGAGGGACGTGGACGCATCCGCACCGGCGTGTCGAAGCTTCGCTATGGGGCGCTGGAGGGATTTCCGGCCCTGCTGCTGTGGCCGTTCGTGCAAGTGTTCCGCCTGCTGGGCCTGATGCTCGGCCTGATCCTGCGCCCGATTGCAGCCGTATGGCAGCACCTGTTTGGCTGGCTGGAAATGCGTTACGTGCCCGTATTGCAATGGTCGCTGCAGCATCGTGTCGTCGTGCTCGGCGTCGCCGGCCTGCTGCTGGCGCTGACCCTGGCATTACTTCCCCGCATCGGCGTCGAGCTGATACCGCCGTTCAACCAGGGTGAATTCCGCGCAGAAATCCAGCTGCCGCCGGGAACCCCGCTGGATCGCACTGATGCGGTACTTCAGGGCGTGAATCGTTCGCTGGACAGCGTCGAGTCGATCAAACCGGTGATCAAGGCCGCGTACACCGTGGCCGGCACCGGCAACCGCCTGGACGCCAATCCCGAAACCGGCGGCGAAAACTCCGGCACCGTCAACATCGTGCTCGAGCCCTCAGCGTTCTCCCGCGAGGGCGAGGTGATCGACGCGCTGTCTCCGCGCATCGCCAAGGTGCCGGGAGCGAGTTTCAAATACACGCGCCCGACGCTGTTCACGCTGAAGACGCCGCTGGAAGTGGAACTTGCCGGCTACGATCTCGACGCCCTTCAGCGCTATTCCGAGGCACTGCGCAACCGCATGCTGGCATCCGACCGCTTCACCGAGGTCGATACCACGCTGATCCCCGGCCATCCGGAAATCCAGGTGCTGTTCGACCAGGAACGCGCAGCCAATCTCGGCCTCGATACTGCCGTGCTGGCCGACCGCGTCTCACGCGCGGTGCGCGGCAACATCGCCACGCGCTATCGCATCGGTGATCGCGAGATCGACGTGCTGGTTCGCGGCAGTGAAGACAGCCGTACCAGTCTGGATGCCGTGCGCAATCTGCTGGTGAACCCGGAAGCCGAACAGCCGGTGCGCCTGTCGTCGGTCGCCGAAGTGCGCCTGAAAAGCGGCCCCAGCGAAATCCGCCGCGTCGATCAGCAGCGCGTGATCATGGTGTCGGCCAATCTCGCATACGGCGATCTGGGTGACGGCGTCACAGAGCTGGAGCACATGATCGCGGACCTGCGCCTGCCAGAGACCATCAGCGCCGATGTCGCCGGTCAGAGCGAGGAGATGAACGTGTCGTTCCGCTCGCTGCAGATGGCATTGGCTCTGGCGGTGTTTCTGGTCTATCTGGTGATGGCCTCGCAGTTCGAATCGCTGGTGCATCCCTTCGTGATCCTGTTCACGATCCCGCTCGCCGCAATCGGTGCGATTCTGTCGCTGTACATCACCGGTTCGGTCATCAACGTTGTCGCGCTGATCGGCATGATCGTGCTGGCCGGGATCGTGGTGAAGAACGGCATCGTGCTGATCGATCTGGCAAATCGCCTGCGCCACGAAGGACACGACGCGCACACCGCGATCATCGAAGCCGGGCGCTCGCGCCTGCGGCCGATTCTGATGACCACCCTGACCACGGTGCTGGGCCTGCTGCCGATGGCAATCGGGGCCGGTGAAGGCGCTGAAGTGCGCCAGCCAATGGCGATCACGGTCATCGGCGGCCTGACCGTCTCGACCTTGCTCACGCTGGTGGTGATCCCGGTGATGTACACGCTGATGGAGCGTGGCAGCGCGCCGGAAAATCCGGAGAACCTCGCGTGATGAACCTGACACAGCTGTCACTGAAGCGGCCGGTCACGGTGGCGATGTTCTTCGTCTGCATGACGGTGATCGGCATGATCGCCGGACAACGGCTGCCGCTGGAGTTCCTGCCGGATATCGAGTTCCCCGGCCTGTTCGTCGAGGTGCCGTATCGCAACTCGACACCGGAGGAAGTCGAGCGCCGCATCACGCGACCGATCGAGGAAGCGTTGGCCACCCTGCCCGGCATCGAACGCATGCATTCGGAATCCACCGACAGCGGCGCCAACGTCTTTCTGCAGTTCGACTGGGGGCAGGACCTGGCAATCAAGGGCGTCGAGGCGCGCGACAAGATCGACTCGGTCCGCAACAGCCTGCCGCAGGAGCTGGAACGCATTCAGGTGCACAAGTTCGAGGCCGGCAGCATTCCGGTGCTGACCTTGCGCGTGTCGGCTGAACGCGACCTGTCGAATGCCTACGACATGCTCGAGCGCAATCTCAAGCGCCGGCTCGAACGCCTGCCCGGCATATCCAAGGTCGAGCTCTACGGGGTTGAGCCCAAGGAAGTCCGCATCGAACTGGCCGCCGACCGTGTCGCCGCACACGGCATTGATCTGCGCGAGCTGGGCAAAACCCTGCAAAAGGCCAATTTCGCGCTGACTGCCGGCGACTATGTCGAAGCCGGCAAGCGCTACTACGTCAAACCGGAAGGCCGTTTCGAGTCGCTGGACGCGATCCGCGCCGTCGTCATCGACCGTCGCGGCCTGCGCCTCGGTGACATCGCCGACGTCGAGTACACAGACCCGGTACGCACCTACGGCCGTCACCTCGATGGTCACTACGCAATCGGCCTGAATATCTTCAAGGAAACCGGCGCCAACATGGTTGAAGTCGCCGACCGTGCGATGGCCGAACTCGACGCCGTCCGCGCGCTGCCGGAGATGGCGGGAATTTCGCTGTACGTGATGGATAACACCGCCGACGCTGTGCGCAAGTCACTGGACGATCTGGTGCAGGCCGGCCTGATCGGCGCCCTGCTGTCGATCATCGTGCTGTACGCATTCCTGCGCGACTGGAAGATGACCGCGATCGTCACCAGTGCGGTGCCGCTGTCGCTGATGATCACCCTCGCAGCGATGTACTTCCTCGGCTTCTCGCTGAACATCCTGACCCTGATGGGTCTGATGCTGTCGGTCGGCATGCTGGTCGACAACTCCGTGGTGGTCACCGAGTCGATCTTTTCCGAACGCAGCCGCAATGCCGATCCAGTGTCGGCAACACTCAACGGCGTGCGCGGCGTCGCGCTGGCAGTCGCGCTCGGCACACTGACCACGGCCATCGTGTTCCTGCCCAACGTGTTCGGCGTGCAGAACGAGATCACGATTTATCTCTCGCACGTGGCGGTGACGATCTGCGTGTCGCTGGCGGCGTCGCTATTGATCGCGCTGACCTTGATCCCACAGCTGACCACGCGCTTTCGCAGCGAATCAAACAACAGCGGCGGGCGCTGGATCGAGCGTCTGGCTCACGCCTACGCACGCGTGCTCGGCTGGACTCTTCGACATCCGGCCTGGACGGGTCTGTTCATTGTGCTGACGCTGGCGAGCGTCGCAGTCCCGGCCGCGCTGGTGAAGCAGGACATGTTCCCCGAGGACTCCGGCAAGCGCCTGTTTCTGCGCTACAACGTCAACAGTGTCTACAGTCTGTCCAAAGTCGAAGAAGCGGTGAACACCGTTGAGGCCTATCTGTTCAAGAACAAGGAGCGCTTCGAGATCGAATCGGTCTATACCTATTTCGACCTGGGTCGCGCCGAGTCCAGCATCATCCTCAAAGACCCTGATCAACTGAGCCAGAAACCGAAGCAGATCCGCGACGAGATCCGCAAAGGACTGCCGAAGATTGCAATCGGCGATCCGAGCTTTGAAGAAAACCGGCAGGGCTCGGGAGAAAAACTCTCGGTACAGATTTTCGGCGAGTCCAGCGAATACCTGCGCGACGTCGCCCGCGAGGCCGAGCGCGTGATGCGCCAGATTCCGGGCCTCACCGACGTGCGCCTGAACACCACCGCCGAGGACTGGGAGGTCCGCGTCCGTGTCGATCGCGACAAGGCACGGCTGTACGAACTGTCGAGCCAGGACGTTGCCGAGGTGGTTGCCGGTGCAATGCGCGGCGTGCAGCTGCGTCCTTATCGCACACCGACCGGCGAAGTCGAGATGGTGCTGCAGTTCCGCCGTGAGGACCGCCTCAACCTCGACGCGCTGCGTGCACTGCCGGTGGTCACACCCAAGGGCGAGCGTGTGACCCTGTCAACCCTGGCCGAACTGTCGATCGGCGATGTGCCCGGCAAGATCGAGCGCGACGATCGCCACACCGCGCTGACCATCGACTTCGGCACAGCCGAAGGCACCACCGCGGAGGATGCGCGCAAGCATGTGCGCGAGACGCTAGACCAGATGCAGTTTCCGCCCGGGTATTCCTGGGGCTACGGTCGCGCCTTCGACGACGACCAGGAAAGCATGCAGACGATGGTGCAGAACATGTTGCTGGCGATCGCCTGCATCTACATCGTGATGGCTGCTCTGTTCGAATCGGTGCTGGCACCGACTGCGATCATCAGCAGCATCCTGTTTTCCTTCATCGGCGTGTTCTGGTTCTTCCTCGCCACCGGCACCGACTTCTCGTTCATGGCGATGATCGGCATGCTGGTGTTGATGGGCGTCGTGGTCAACAACGGCATCGTGCTGATCGACCACATCAACCAGCTGCGTGAACGCGGCATCGACCGCCGCGAAGCGGTGCTGCACGGCTCGCGCGACCGCCTGCGTCCGATCCTGATGACCGCCGCCACCACGGTGCTCGGCATGGTGCCGCTGGCGCTGAACGACACCACCCTGGGCGGCAACGGTCCGGCCTACTTCCCGATGGCGCGCGCGATCATCGGCGGCCTGGTGTTCGCAACCTTCATCTCGCTGCTGGTGCTGCCGACGATTTATCTGGCGTTGGAGGACATGGGTCACTGGGGGCGCCGCACGCTGCACCGCGCACGCCACTGGTGGCCGCGCCCGCCTGGCGCGGCAGCGGCGCGAACCCGCATGACTTCAACTCCACACGCCTCGACCGGAGACCTCTAATGGAAGCCGTCTACCAACCCCGCCGCGATGGCAGTGTCCTCCTGGGATGCATCGTCATGCTGCTGCTGAACCTGCTGCTGTTCTGGCTACCGGTCGTCGGCACCCTGACGGCCGGCGTGGTCGGCGGCTGGATCGCCGGCGGCGTTGGCAAAGCCTTGACCGCCGCGGCGCTGCCCGCGCTGCTGCTGGGCATTTCGATCTTCGCGCTGACCACGTTGTTCACCGGCATGCCGATGATTGCCATGGTCGCCGGCATGGGCGTCGCGATGCTGGCCATGATGCAGATCGGCACCTTGCTGATCGGCGCGATGATCGGCGGCCTGTTTGCCTGATCCGGAGCTGCAACAACGGTAACGAGCCGTTACGCTACGCCGATGAAAAAATGGATCATCGGCACAGTTCTCCTCTTGATTGTTCTGGCTGCAGTGATGGTGTTGCGCGCGACACGCCTGCAGTCTCCGCCACCGCTCGCTGCGGCAATCGAGCCCGTGCCGCTGGACGAGGATGAACTGGCGCAGCGTCTCGCGCAGGGTCTGCGGGTTGCGACCGTGTCCGACCCGGAAGGCGCCCCCGACGCCGGCCCGACCCTGCTGAGGTTCCATCAGCTGTTGCGCACGCTGTTCCCCAACGTGCACGCCAAGCTGCAGGTCGAGCAGGTCAACAACTACAGCCTGCTCTACACCTGGAAAGGAGCGGATCCGTCGTTGCCGCCGGTCTTGCTGGCGGCGCACATGGACGTGGTCCCGATCGAACCCGGCACCGAAACCCAATGGAGCCACCCGCCATTTGACGGCGTCATCGCTGACGGCTACATCTGGGGACGTGGCACGCTGGACGACAAGTCCTGCCTGATGGGCATCATGGAGGCCGTTGAAAAGCTGAGCTCGGAAGGCTTTGAGCCCCAGCGCACGATCTATCTGGCATTCGGCCATGACGAGGAAATCGGCGGCAAGAACGGTGCGACACAGATTGCGGCGACGCTGCAGAAGCGCGGCGTGCATCTGGAATTCACGCTCGACGAAGGCAGCGCGATCATGCAGGGCATCATTGCCGGCATCGAGCCGCCAGTCGCGGCGATCATGGCCGGCGAGAAGGGCTACATCACCTTCAAACTCGGCCTGAAGGGTCACGGCGGTCATTCGTCGATGCCGGGCAAGGACATGGTGGTCCCGCGGTTGGCGCGGGCGATCACGCGGCTCGACGCGCATCCGCTGCCGCCCCGCCTGACGCCTCCGGTGGCAACGATGCTCGAACGCCTCGCACCGGAGATGCCGTTTGCCGCACGCCTGATGATCGCCAACCGCGCGGTGTTCGAGCCACTGCTGCTACAGGTGCTTTCGGATACGCCAATCACCAGCGCGCTGATTCACACGACCCAGGCGATCACGGTGTTCCGCGGTGGCGTCAAGGACAATGTGTTGCCGTCTGAAGCCTACGCGCTGGTCAACTATCGCCTGCTGCCCGGCGACACCATCGAAAGGGTCCGCCAGCACATCGTTGAAGCGATCGACGACGATGCAGTGGAAGTCGCGCCGACCGCGGAGTTCGGCAATGAGGCGCCGCCGCTGTCGGACCCGAGCGCGCCACAGTTCGACGTCATCGCGCGCAGCGTCGCCCAGGTGTTTCCGCAGGCTCTGATCTCCAGCGGCATCATCATGGCCACCACCGACAATCGCCACTATGCGGCGCTTCGGGATCAGGCCTACTACTTCGCACCGTTCTTCTATCGGCCCGACGACCAGACGCGCATTCACGGCACCGATGAGCGCATCGGCGTCGCCGACTACGCCAACATGGTTCGTTTCTATCGCCAGGTCATCACCAACAGCAGCGCCGCTCGATGAGCGGACGCCTGACGTTGAAGGTCGCACCCAAGGCCGGGCGCAATGCGGTGACCGGCTGGCACGACGGACAGCTGAAAGTCTCGGTCACGGCGGCGCCCGACAAGGGCAAGGCGAACCAGGCCGTGGTCGAACTGATGGCCAAGATCCTGGACGTACCGAAGTCGACGATCAGCATCGTTCGCGGCCAGACCAGCACACAGAAAGTGATCGAAATCAACGGGCTCGACGACGGGGAAGTCCTCAGGCGGGCGCACGCGGCAACTTCGTAGACTGGTGGTTTGGGGTCCGGCCGGGCCCGCCATTCCGGGGAGAGTATGAACACCAACGCCAATCGCATGCCGGCAGGCATTCCGTACATCGTCATCAACGAGTTCGCGGAGCGCTTCTGCTATTACGGCATCAACGCGATCCTGACGGTGTACATGGTCAACTTCCTGCACTTCGGTGATGCGCAGGCGACCACCTGGCAATCCCTGTTCAAATCCGGCGCCTATTTCTTCCCGGTGCTTGGCGCAATCGTGTCGGATGTATTCCTCGGCAAGTTCCGCACGATCATGATCTTCTCCAGCGCCTACGTCGCCGGCTGTGCGTTTCTGGCGATCTCCGACAGCCCGATGTCGATGGCGCTCGGCCTGTTCCTGATCGCACTGGGCACCGGCGGCATCAAGCCCTGCGTCTCGACCAACGTCGGCGACCAGTTCACCGCCGCCAATTCGCATCTGATCGAGCGTGCGTTCTCGTGGTTCTACATCTCGATCAACGCCGGCTCGCTGATTTCGATCACGCTGTGCCCGATCCTGCTGCCGAAGTACGGCCCCAAGGTCGCCTTCGGCCTGCCCGGTGTGATGATGGCGACCGCGGTCGTGGTGTTCTGGCTGGGACGCAGCAAGTACGCGGTGGTGCCGCCCGCCGGCAAGGCCTGGCTGCGCGACGTATTCTCGCGCGAAGGCCTCGGCGTGATTGCGCGCCTGGCGCTGATCTACCTGTTCGTGGCGTTCTTCTGGTCGCTGTGGGAGCAGTCCAACGGCCAGACCTGGGTGCTGCAGGCGCAGTCGGACCTGATGGACAAGACCCTGATCCCGGGCGTCGTGATCCTGCCGGCGCAGATCCAGGTCGTGAACGCGCTGTTCATCCTGCTGCTGGTGCCGGTGTTCACCTACGGCATCTACCCGCTGATGGGCCGCTTCTTCACCGTCACGCCGCTGCGCAAGATGGGCATCGGCATGTTCCTGGTCGCCAGCTCCTTCGTACTGGTGGCGTGGATCGAGCAGCGCATCCAATCCGGCATCGTCACCTCGGTGTGGTGGCAGATCATGGCCTACGCGATCCTGACCGCGGCCGAGGTGCTGGTCTCGATCACCGCGCTGGAGTTCAGCTACAAGCAGGCGCCGCTGCGCATGAAGAGCTTCATCATGGCGCTGTTCCTGCTGTCGACCAGCGTCGGCAACCTGTTCACCGCCGCAGTCAACGACTTCATGGTCAAGCCCGTCACCGCGCTCGGCGCCGAGACCGGCGCGCAGACCTGGGTGCAGCTCGCCGATGCCAAGGCCTTCGAGATCGGCCAGAAGATCGACTTCGGCGGCAACAGCGGCGTCAACGTGATGCTCGACGATGGCGAAAGCCACCCGCTGTCCGGTACCTATCTGATCGGCGACATCGACGCCGGGGCCAGTCGCGTACGGCTGGTCGACGCGATCTCGCGCCAGCCGGTCGTCAGCAGCGGACAGTTCGACGCCGCCGAGGCTACCGTCTCAACCTACGCGCTGGTCGGCCCGATGTACTTCCTGTTCTTTGCCGCCGTCATGACGGTGGCATCGATCATCTTCGTCTTCGTAGCGATCTTCTATCGCGAGAAGACCTTCGTCCGCGCCGACGGCGAGACCGGGTCCGAACTCGCCGCCGAGGAACACTGAGACGGCATTCACCCGAGAACGCCATGGAAGATCTTTCGACCCAACCACCGGGACGCGGCGTCGAATGGCTGTATGCCGGACTCGCGCTGGTCGGATTGTTCGGCACCGGCGTACAGGTGCTGGGCTATTTCGACGCCGGTTTCATCGACGCCAACCTCGCGTTCTGGAAGGACACGGTCGCGACCCCGGCCAGCACCTTCATCGTCGTCGACATCCTGGTGCTGGCCGCAGCAGTGTTCGTCTGGATGTTCGGCGAATGCCGCCGGCTCGGACTGTCCGGCGCCTGGGCCTATTTTCTGGCCAGCGTCTTCATCGGCATCAGCTTCGCGTTCCCGCTGTTTCTGGCGCATCGCCAACGTACATTGCGCCTACGCAGCGAGCGCGGCGGCTTACCCGCGGGCGCTGACTGGATCGCATTGGCGCTGGCGGTGATCGCCGCACTGGTCGCCGCCGCCTACAGCCTCGGTCACCAGCCGGGCTAAGCGGTGTCATGACTGCGATCGATGCGTCCCTGCGCATCGATCGTCAGCCACGGCAGGCCCAATGCCTGTAGCCAGGTCCGCGCATCCGCGCCCTGCAGCAACGCGACCGTGGTCGCCGTGCCGGCGATCAGGCACTGCGGCGCGAGCACCGACACACTGCGGATGGGCGACACGACCGGCCAGCCGCTGCGCGGATCCAGCAGGTGTGAATAGCGGCGACCCTCGACGACCATGCAGCGCTCGTAATCGCCGCTGCTGGCGATCGCGCCCTGATGCAGATCGACACTGGCCGCAGCCTGCGTCGGCTGCTCCGGATCGCGTACTCCGACACGCCATGGACGGCCATCCGGCTGCGGCCCGATCACGCGAATGTCCCCGCCCAGATCCACCAGACCGTGTGCGATCCCGTGCTGACCGGCAACGGCCGCCGCACGATCGGCCGCGTACTCCTTGCCGAAGCCGCCGAAGTCGAGCTGCATGCCGGCCAGCGGCAAGCCGAGCCGCGGCCTGTGCCACTCCAGCTTGTGCCAGCCGATGCAATCCAGCAGTGCATCGATCTGCGCCTGCGACGGCAGCTCGCCACTGCGGAAGTCCCAGGCGCGGCGCAGCACACCCGAAGTGATATCGAACAGTCCGTCACTCTGCGCATGCGCTGTGGCGGCATAGTCGAGCAGAGCCGCTGTCTCATCGTCGACGTCGATCCCGTGCCCGCTGCCGGCGCTGGCATTGATCGTCGCCATCACACTGTCGTCGCGATAGCGCGAATATTTGTGCTCGATGCGCAGTACCTCGTCGCGCGCCGCCGCCGCCGCGGATGCGGCGACTTCGGTCCGCGGATGGAACACGCAGACCCGGCAGGGGCTGGCCATCGCGCGGAAGCTGATCTCGGACTTGTGCATCGCCGGAGTCTATCCGGGTGACCTAGGCGGGTCGACGCGCTACGCTCAGGCGCACAGCACATCGAGACGACGGCCATCGCTTCATGGACCGCCGTCCGCCCAGGAGGGAATCATGACGCTGACGGATCGACACCCGATGCGCACCTGCGCGCTGTCCGCACTGCTGAGTCTGCTGCTGGTCTCGTGTCCGGCAACAGCAGAAGAGGCGGCACGGACCACACCCCCGGCACTGATGCTGGCAAAGCGTTACGCCGGCGACATTGACCTTGGCGCGTACTGGGTCAGCGAGAAACTCGACGGCGTGCGCGGCTACTGGGACGGCACTGCGCTGTGGACGCGTGGCGGCAGCCGCGTGAGGACACCCGCATGGTTCACCGCTGGCTGGCCGACGCAGCCGCTGGACGGTGAACTATGGATCGGCCGCGGACGCTTCGCCGAACTCAGCGGCATCGTGCGCACACAGACGCCGGATGATGACGCATGGCGGCAGGTTCATTACATGGTCTTTGATCTGCCGCATGCGCCGGGAACCTTCGACCAGCGACTCCAGATCCTGAACCGCCTCATCGCCGACAACTCCAACGCGTGGCTGCGCGCAGTCGAGCAGTTCCGCATCGACACCCCCACGGCACTGGACGCACGTCTGCGCGCGGTGGTCGCTGCCGGCGGCGAGGGCCTGATGCTGCACCGGGGCGACTCGCGGTATCAGGCACGCCGCAGCGACGACCTGCTCAAGCTCAAACCCTTTGACGATGACGAAGCCCGCGTCGTCGGTTACCAGGCTGGCAACGGCAAATACGCGGGCCAGGTCGGCTCGCTGATTGTCGAGCGCGTCGACGGCCTGCGCTTTGAACTCGGCAGCGGCCTGTCCGATGCCGAGCGCGCGCAGCCGCCGCCGCTCGGCAGCTGGGTCACCTATCGCTACAACGGCCTGACCGTGAACGGTCTCCCGCGCTTTGCCCGTTACCTGCGCCTGCGCGAGGAACTGCCGCCGCCCGATCCGCCCTGAGGGAGCGCTTCGATCCAGGGGGCGCGGATTCGGGCAACCGCGCCAGCGTGCGACAATAGCGGCCCTTTTGCCCTGACCGTTGTCCGATGTCGGTAACCGCCGAAGACGTCCGCCGCGACGCCCACGAACACAACAAGCTCGCCAAGCGCCTGCGCCGTCAGGTCGGCCAGGCGATCATGGACTACAACATGATCGCCGACGGCGATCGCGTGATGGTGTGCCTGTCCGGCGGCAAGGACAGCTACACAATGCTGGACGTGCTGATGCAGCTGCAGGCCAAGGCGCCCGTGAAATTCGAGCTGCTCGCCGTCAATCTGGACCAGAAGCAGCCGGGGTTCCCGGAGCACATCCTGCCCGAGTACCTGCGGGGCTTGGGCGTGCCGTTCCACATCATCGAGCAGGACACCTATTCGGTGGTCAAGCGCGTGATCCCGGAAGGCAAGACGATGTGCTCGCTGTGCTCACGCATGCGCCGCGGCGCGCTCTACACCTACGCGCACGAGCACGGCTACAACAAGATCGCGCTCGGCCATCACAAGGACGACATCGTCGCCACCTTTTTCCTGAACCTGTTTCACGGCGGCAAGCTGTCGGCGATGCCGCCGAAACTGCAATCCGACGACGGCCGCAACGTCGTGATCCGCCCGCTGGCCTACTGCCGCGAACGTGACATCGCGCGCTATGCCGAGCTCAAGCAGTTCCCGATCATCCCGTGCAATCTGTGCGGCTCGCAGGAGCAGCTCCAGCGCAAGCAGGTGCGTCGGATGATGGACGCCTGGGAGAAGGAACATCCGGCTCGGATTGAACAGGTGTTCGCCGCGCTGACCAATGTCGCACCGTCGCAACTGGCCGACCCGAAGCTGTTCGATTTCGCCAGCCTCGGCGGCGACGTCCGCGGCGCGGGCGACTGGCTGATGCCGGAGCGCATGGATTGAGGCTGCGCATCGCGGCAATGCTGTGCCTGTGGCTGATAGGCGTCAACGCCGCGGCACAGTCGCCGGCACCGTTTCTGTGGAAGATTGACGGTCCCCAGGCCACGCACTATCTGCTTGGCTCGGTGCATCTGCTGCCACCGTCGATCTATCCGCTACCGTCCGCACTGGACCACGCCTATACCGCCAGCGATGTTGTCGTGCTGGAAACCGACATCGAGGCGATCGGCTCGGCCGATGTCGCACGGCGCACCTTACAGGCGGCGATCGATCCCACTGCCGGCGGCCTGCGGGCAGCGCTGGGTGCCAGAGCCTACGCGCAGCTGGGTCAGCTGATTGAAGCACGCGGCCTGCCGCCAACGCTGTGCGACCGCGTCAAGGCCTGGTTCTGCGCAATGACGCTGGAGGTCATGCTGTACCAGCAGAACGGCTTCAGCCCGGCGCTGGGCATCGACCAGCATTACGCTGATCGCGCGCGCAACGACGGCAAGCCACTGCGCTGGCTGGAGCCGCTGGAAGATCATCTGGCACTGCTGACGCAGATGCCCGATGCCGCCGGCACCGCATACCTGTTGGCGACGCTGGACAACGCCAATGAGGACGAAGCAGACCCGGCAACCTTGCTGCGCGCGTGGCAGAACTCCGACACTGCGTTCATGCGTGAACAGACCGAACAGATGCGACGCGAACATCCGCAGGCCTACGCGCGGTTGCTCGGTGATCGCAACCGCGCCTGGCTGCCGCAACTGATCACGCTGTTCGAGGCGTCGACCCCCGCGCTGGTGATCGTCGGGGCAGCGCACCTGAGCGGGGATGAGGGTCTGGTCGCGCAACTGACCCGGCGCGATTTTCGAATTCAATCGGTGATGCAATCTCCATGATCGAACTGTGGGCGTTCAATTTTTCGATGTATCCGGAAATCGTGCGCTGGGCACTGGAACACAAGGGCCTGGACTACAGCACGCACACGCTGCTGCCAGGACCGCACGTGATGCAGCTATTGCCGCGTTACGGCCAGCGCACGGTCCCGGTGATGAAGGACGGCGATCAGCTGTTCAAGCAGACGTTGCCGATGCTCGAGTACCTCGAGTCACAGTATCCACAGCACCCACTATTGCCGGAATCACCGCAGCAGCGTGAACAGGCCTGGGCCATAGCGCGGCGCTTCGCCGACAAGGACGGGCCGTGGGTCCGACTCGCCGCCTTTCACGATCTGCTGCCACACGCCAGCTACATGGCGCGCCTGTGGTCGCAACCCTTCCCGACCTGGGCTCGGGTCGCCTACGTCGCCAGTTTCCCTGTGCTGGTACGTCCGGCGATGCGCGCGACCATGGGCATCACGGCGGCGCGCGCGCAGCATGGCGTGGACATCACCCGCGCAGCGCTGGATTTCATCGCGGAGCAGACCCGCGATCGGGATTATCTGGTCGGCGAGCGCTTCAGCATCGCCGACCTGGTTGCCGCCAGCGTGCTGTTCCTGACCGACTTCGCCCCCGAATATCCGGTGACCCCGCCACAGCCGTATCCGGCCGGTCTGCGGCGCTGGCTCAAGCGCTGGGATTCACACCCCGGAACCGCCTGGGTACATCGGATGTATGGCTTGCACCGCAACCGCGCAGCGGTGTGATGTCTGCGCGGCTCCGCCTCAATCCGGCGGCAGGATGAACGAGCGGATCTTGGAGCGCCGTTCCTGCTCCTGATCGGCCGCCTTCGGCTTCGCTGAGGTCAACTCCGGCGTGGGCTCGATCTCGAATCCAGCGACATCGTCCACGCTGGGCTCAGTGGCTGGCGGCGGCGCTTCAATATCGGAGTCGACTGCAACGACCGTGTCTTCATCGTCGGTGAAATCGTCTTCGGTGATGTCGGGGACGGATGACGGACCAGGCACAGGCATCGGGGCCGGCTCAGGCACCGGAACCTCCATGGCGGCCGCTTCGATCCACTTTTCGACGGCCGGATGCGCTGCCATGGCCGCTGCGTAATCCTGCTCGGGGCCATCGAGTGGCACGGCATAGGCAATCATGCGCAGCGCCACCGGGGCATACATCGCATCGGCGATGCCGAAGCGGCCGAACAGCCATGGGCCGTCCTGTCCGTAACGTGTGCGCGCCTCGCGCCAGAGCGCACGAATGCGCTCGATGTCCGCCTGTACCGCGGCGGACAGGGGCACGGGTTCCGGATCGCGAGTCGCATCAAACGGCAGCGCCTGCCGCAGCGCGGCAAAGCCGGCGTGCATTTCGCAGGCCACCGAACGCGCATAGGCGCGCGCGGCCGGATCGCTCGGCCAGGCGCCAGGGAGTGCGAAGGTTTCGGCCAGGTACTCGCAGATCGCCAGGGAGTCCCAGACCCGCGTGCTGCCATGCTGCAGCAGCGGAACCTTGCCGCTGGGCGAGTGCTCCAAGATTCGAGCGCGCGTGTCGGCGCGATCCAGCGGAATCAGGACTTCATCAAAACGGATCGCGTGATGCCGCAGAAACAACCACGGACGCAAGGACCAGGAAGACAGATTCTTGCTGCCGATATATAAGATCAACGTGGACATAGGACACCGGATGTGTAGGGGGAACACGTCGGTTCCCGGATAATAACCCCAGTTACCCTCGTTCAGTCACCCGATTTGGCCTGTTCCCTCATTACTCCATGCGTCCACGCCTGCTTGCCGTCCTGCTGATTGCCATCGCCGGCGGACTACCGCTGAGTCCGGCACTGGCGCAGGTCGCGGTACGGATTGAGGGGCTGGACGGTGAGCTGCGCAGCAATGTCGAGCTGCGCCTGAGCATCCTGAGTCAGGCCAAGGCCAAGGATCTCGATCAGGGCCTGGTCGAATCGATGCACCGCGGCGCCCCGGACGACATCCGCGATGCGTTGCAACCCTACGGGTACTACAACCCGACAATCACGTCCGAGCTCAAGGGCGAGGCGCCGAACTGGACCGCGACCTACCAGATCGATCCCGGCCCGCGCACGACCCTGCGCAAGATCGACCTGGAAATCAGCGGCGACGGCGCCGATGCGCTCAGCGATGTCGGCCTGTCGATGCTCGACCGCCTGCGCGAAGGAACCCCGCTGCTGCACTCGGACTACCAGCGCGCAAAAGCGACACTGTCCAGCGCCGCCTACGCGCTTGGCTATCTCGACGCCCAGTACATCCAGGCCGAGCTGCGCATCTATGCCGACGACAACCGCGCCGACATTGTGCTGCATTTCGATACCGGGCCGGGCTACCGCTTCGGTGCGGTCACGGTCGATCAGGATGTCGTCAACGACACCGTCGTCACCCGCTATGTACCGATCCGGCAGGGTGACCGTTACGATCCGCAGAAGCTGATCGACGCGCAGTTCTACCTGGGCGATCTGGGCTACTTCGAGTCGATCAACGTGGTCGCGCAAAAGGACGCCGCAGTCGAGCACGAAGTGCCGATCGTGATCGAAACCACGCCGCGAAAACGCACGCGCTACAACGTCGGCGCCGGTTATGGCACCGACACCGGCGCGCGCCTGACCGCAGGCACGGAGGTGCGGCGGTTGAATCGCGAAGGCCACCGGCTGACGCTGGAAACACGGCTGTCCGAGGTCAAGAACACCGCCAATGGCGAATACCGCATTCCGCTCGGCAGCCGCCCCGGCGAAAGCATCGGCCTTTCCGGTGAACTCGCCAATGAGAATCTGGACTCCGGTTTCAGCCGCCGCTACGGCGTCGAACTGAGCCTCTCGCGCATTCCCGGCAAATGGAAGCGCCGCTACTACGTCGCCTATACCCACGAAGAGTCGGTACTCGGCGATACCGCGCAGACCTCCGACCTGCTGATGCCGGGCCTGTCGCTGAACCGCTCGGAAAGCGACAATCCGATCTACACCCGCCTCGGCTGGTCGGCATTTACCGATGTCCACGGGGCGAAGCGTGATGTCGTCGCCAATACCAGTTTCGTGCGCGGCCTGCTCATTCTGCGCGGCGCACTGCCATTGGGCGAAAAGGCACGGTTGCTCGGCCGCTACGAGTTTGGCGCCGCCTACGTCGAGGAATTCGGTGAACTGCCGGCATCGCAGCGCTTCTTCGCCGGCGGCGATCAGTCCGTGCGCGGCTACAAGTACCAGAGCCTGGGACCGCGCAACGCCGACGGCGAAGTCGTCGGCGGACGTTACCTGACCTCGTTCAGCATCGAAGTCGAACGGCGCCTGTGGGATCAATGGGGTGTCGCGACATTCTTCGATGCCGGCGGTGCTGACGACACCGTCGCGCCCGAGCTATACCGCGGCGTCGGCATCGGCGCACGCTATCGCGCACCGATCGGCTCAGTACAGGTCGACCTGGCCTATCCGCTGGACGATCCGAGCCCCGGCATCCGCATCCATCTCGGCGTGAGGGTCGGCCTGTGAGACACGCCCTCGGCCTGCTGCGCGCATTGCTGTGGATCGCCGGCGTGGTCTGCGGCGGCGCGGTGATCTATGGCCTTTTCACCACCTCCGGCAGCATCCTGGTCCTGCGCGAGGTGGAAGCGCGCGTGGGGCTGATTCATGTCGAAGGCTTCGGCGGTCGTCTGTGGGGGCCGCTGCGCCTGGACCACTTCCGCTATGAGGACGATACCGTCCGGGTCGAAGTCGACGACGCAGCCCTCGATTGGTCACCGCTACAGTTGCTGCGGATGCGCGTGCGGGTCCAATCGCTGGACGCGACCCGGGTGGTTGTCACGGTCAAACCATCCGACAACGAACCTGCACAGGATGCCGCACCGAATGACGGCGCGATCACCCGACTGCCCATTGCGCTCGATCTGGCCCGGATCAAAGCCGGTCAGGTGCGGATCGAGGTTGACGGCGTCGACCCGCTGGTCTTCGACACCGTGGCACTCGACGGACGCTGGTCCGGCGATCAGGTCCAGCTGCGGTCGCTGTCGGCGGTCACGCCCTGGGTCGGCGCGCTCGGGGTCAGTGCCGATGCAACCTTGCGCCCCGACGCGGTCGACTTCGAATCGCTGCAGATTTCGGGCTTCGCGGACGCCACGGCGCAGGGCCGCCTCGGCTACAACACGCCGTCGGATCTGAAGGCGCAATGGACCCAGCTGCATTGGCCGCCGCAGGATGCCGCGCTGGCACACAGCGACCACGGCAGCGCGCACTGGCAGGGCGTGTTCGACGACTGGCAGTACAGTCTGGATGCGACGCTCAACGTCGACGGCATCAAGGCTCAGGTATCAGCGCAGGGTCGGGGTTCGCTCAGCGCCGTTCATGCTGACACCCTGAAGATCGACAGCGATCGTGGCCAGATCCGGACGGTCGCCACATTGCAGTGGTCGCCGGCACTGCAACTCGATGGCGAAGGCGAGCTCAGTCACTTCAATCCGCAGGCCTGGGTCGCCGAACTGCCAGGCGACCTGAACACGCAGTTCACACTGCAGACCCGCCTCGTTGACGACAAACCGAGCATCGAAGCCCAGCTGAGCGGACGTGCGTCGACTCTGCGTGACTATCCGTTTTCGGTGTCCGGCAGCGTGCATTTTTCCAATGACGCGTTGACGCTGAAGGACGTCATCCTGCACAGCGCGGAGACCCGGCTGGACGCGGACGGGCAGATCTGGCCGCAACTGGCCCTGCAGACCCGACTCAACAGTCCCGATCTCGTCGCCCTGTGGCCACAACTCGGCGGCAGCGCCACGGCAGCACTGCAGCTGCGTGGCGATCCGCTGCGCCCGCGGATCGACGGCACGCTGGAGGCCGCAAAACTGCATTACGGCGACGTCCGCATCGGCCGCGTGCGTGCGCACGGAGATGTCGATCTGAACGCGGCGATGCAGCTGAACCTGCAGCTCGACACCGTCGAGGTCGGTCGCACGATCGATCGGCTGAGCCTGGACCTGAGCGGTCGCGCCGACCAGCACATGCTGACGCTGACGACACGCGGCGCCGACGGTCGCGCATCGCTGAACCTGAACGGCGGGCTCGACACCCGGACCTGGCACTGGGACGGCAATCTGTCCGCAGTGCAGATCGAACCGACCGGCCTCGCGGTCTGGAACCAGGAAGCCCCGTCGGCGCTGAGCGTGCAGGGCGCCGACGTCACGCTGGAACCAACCTGCCTGTTGTCGAAAATTGCCAGAGCCTGCTTTGGGCTGCGCCCCGAAGGCTCGGCTCGGCGCCTGGCATTCCGGCTCGAACACTTCGATCTGGCCACCCTGGATCCGCTGCTGCCGGCTGCGACCACCATCGATGGCAGCATCGACGGTCACGGCTATGCCGATCTCGGCAGCACCGGCTTGCACGACCTGCGCCTGAATCTGGACAGCAGTGCGGTCGAGCTGGCACAGAAAGGCCTGCCAACGCTGAAGATCCTGCCGGGCCACGCCGCGATCGAGGACCGCAACGGCGGTCTGCAGCTGAGCGCCCTGCTACCCCTGGAGCAGGGCGCACTGCAGCTCGAGGGTCAGCTCGGCACCGGCACGGCGCTGTTGCAGCGACCCCTGCGCGGCACACTGACAGTCGACGTACCGGAGCTGGGCTGGGTCGCGCTGTTGAACCGCGAGCTGGAGAACGTCAGCGGCGAACTGCACGGCCGCTTCGATCTGGGCGGCACGCTGCAGGCACCGAGCCTCGCCGGCACACTGGCGCTGCAGAACGGGGCGCTGCGCTTGCGTTCGCCGGGGATCAAGCTCGAACGCGTGCAGACCCAGCTCGCGGCGCTGCAGCGCGGCACTTTGTCCGTCAGCGGCGAAGCCTGGTCGGACAAAGGCCAGCTGCGCCTGAGTGGTCGCCTCGACCCGTGGGCGTCACCGCCAACGCTGGATCTGAACATCGACGGCGAGAACTTCCAGGCCGTGCGTACTCCCGAAGCCCGCGTCTGGGTGTCGCCGGCGGTCAAGGTGCATCTGGCGAAAAACGAGTTGCACGTCGACGGCAGTGTCGATGTGCCCGAGGCGACGATCACACCCAAGACGCTCGACAGCGGCACCGGCCCGGACGCCGATCAAGTCATCATTCGTGCGGACGACGATGCGCAGAATCGCAAACGCCTGAAGACCTTTGCCGATCTGCAACTACGGCTGGGCGACAAGGTGCGCTTCGACGGCTTCGGCCTGAAGACTCGTCTCGGAGGCGCCGTGCGCGTATTCGAGGCCCCCGGCGTACCGACCCGCGCCCACGGCGAGCTGCGCCTGATCGGCGGCCAGTACAAGGCCTACGGGCAGGACCTGAATCTGGAAACCGGCCGTCTGCTGTTCACCGGCGGCTCATTGACCGATCCGGCAGTGGAGCTGCGGGCGACGCGCTCGCCACGCGAGGACATCACCGTCGGCGTGCTGGTGCGCGGCACGCTCGACAAGCCTGAGTTCAGTCTGTTCTCGACCCCGGCGATGCCACAGGAGCGGCAGCTGTCGTGGCTGGTCCTGGGCCGCAGCCTGGACGAAAGCACCAGCGGCGAAGACAAGGCGCTGGTTGCCGGCGCGGCGCTGTCGCTGGGTCTCGCCGGCAGCGAGTGGCTGGCGCAGAAATTCACCGGTCGTTTCGGCATCGACGAGTTCTCACTCGGCGCCAAGCCGGGGCAATCGTCGGATCAGGCGCAGCTGACCATCGGCAAGTACCTGTCACCGAAGCTGTACATCGCCTACGGTGTCGGACTGTTCCAGCCGGGCCATACGTTCCGCCTGCAGTACGACATCGGCCACGGCTTCAAACTGGCGTCCGAAACCGGAGCGGAATCCGGCGGCGACATTCTCTACACGATCGAACGCTGAGCGCGGCGCGCAACGAACGCCGCCAGTTCACGCCGCCAGCGTGCGCAGCAGGAACGCGGCGATGTCGTCGATCTCGTCGGCACAGACTTCGTGCTGCATCGGGTAGGGCTGCCACTGCACCGCATAGCCCAGGCGCGCCAGTTCTACATGGGTGTTCTCGCCCCAGCGAAACGGCACGATCGGATCGAAATTGCCGTGCGCCAGCAGAATCGGAATGCTGCGATTGGCCGCACTCGCCTCGCCCGCCAGCAGCGTATGCATCGGCAGATAGGTCGACAAGGCGATCAGTCCCGCGAGCCGCTTTGGATAGCGCAGCGCGGTGTGCAAAGCAATGGCACCCCCCTGCGAAAAACCGGCAACGACAATGCGCTCGCTGGCGATGCCGGCGTCGCACTGCGCGTCGATCAGTGCTGAGACCCGAACGGCCGAAGCGCGGATGCCCACAGTGTCTTCCGGGCTGCCATCGGACAGGCCGTAGATGTCGTACCAGGCGCGCAGCGGATAGCCGCCATTGATCGTCACCGGTCGCTGCAGCGCGTGCGGAAACACGAAGCGCGCACGCAAGGTCGGCGGCAGGCGCAGCGCCTCGACCACGGGCACAAAGTCATGACCATCCGCGCCGAGGCCATGCAGCCAGATCACCGCCGCATCTGCCGCCCCCTCAGGTTCAAGACAGACGCCGTCACGATCGTTGATGAGATTCACTCGGTCCATTCCTGCTGCGACACCGCAATGAGGCCGCCGCAGGCAAGCGCTGCGCGCGCGATCATCCATCCGCGAGGCCGGGCATCCAGACGGATTTGCGCGCGCTTCAGCTGGTTCGATAGGCGCCTGCAGCGAGGCGGCGGGCCAGCCAGAAACTATACAGAATCAGCCCGACCACCGCGGCACCAAAGACCAGCTCCTTGCCTTCGCTCCACTGCCGGATCAGCGGCGACAGCTGCCGCAAGATGCCGAATGTCGCGACACACAGACACACCGAAGCCACCGCCAGTCCCATCACACGCGATGCGATCCGCGCCAGCTCATCGGCTCCGGAAATCAGACGCGAGATCCACAGACCATTGACGCCGTCGGTAATCAGCATGCCGAGCATGAACAGCATGCCGAGCAGCAGTGCCGGCTGCCAGCCGCCGAACTGCGATCCCGTCAGTGCAAACAGGGCGGCCTGACTCAGCGTATCGAACGACACGGCGAACAAGGCGCCGACCGCCATGATCAGCAGCGGATGACTGACCGTCGACAGGCGCTGGAATGCCGCGCCGAGCAGCTTTCCCTTGATGCCCACCGGCCGCACCACTTCGTCTGCGGCGGTGTGCAGCACTGCATGCAGGTTGACCAGACCGAGGGCGCCCAGCACGACGATCGAGACCCAGGCGCCCACCAGCTCCAGCCAGACCGGCACCTGCCAGTGCGTCGACAGCGCCGACACCGTCAGCGCGACCATCACCACCACCAGCCCGTGCCCCAGTGAAAACAGGCTGCCGCACAGACGGGCCAGCTGCGGTTGGGTGCGGGCGTTGTAGCGGGTCAGGCCGTCGATGGTTGCCAGATGATCGGCATCAAAGCCGTGCTTCATCCCCAGCAGCAGGACCACCGCGGCCAGTGTGGTGAAATCCTGCGGCAATTCGGCGATCGTCACAGTCGTAGTCTCCCCGATGACCGTTGCGCATCTTCCGCGCGAGTTTCATGCCAGGCTCGGCGCGCAAACGAAACAATCACTTGGCCGTGCCCCCGCATACGCTCATGGCAATGCCTCTTTCACTTGGACGGCGTCGCTGCAAGGGATTTGTCCAGTGCCAGCGGCAAGGTCACGATGAAATCCGCACCGCCATCGGCGTTGTTGGCCGCGCTCAGATGTCCCCCGTGTCGCTCGACCAGGCCATAGCTGATCGACAAGCCCAGGCCGGTCCCCTGTCCGACCGGTTTGGTCGTGTAGAACGGATCGAAGATATGTGGCAGCACGTCCGGATCGATCCCCACGCCGTTGTCCGAGCAGCACACCTGGACGCTGCTGCCGTCCTCGGCTCGCTGCACCCGCACCCGCAGCCGCGGTTCGGCCAGCATCGCGGTCGCGTCCTGCGCGTTCTGCACCAGATTCATCATCACCTGCTGCAACTGGGCAGCCGAACCGATGACCATCAGACCGCGCGGAATCTCGATGTCGATGCGGAACTTTGACGGACTCGCCGTACGCACCCATTGCACCGCACGCTCCACCACCTCGCCGAGATCGAACAGATCGTCCGCATCCCGATCCAGCGCAGAGAATCGCTTGAGGTTGTCGACAATGTCCCGCGTGCGTTCGGCGCCTTCCACGGTGCCGTCCATCAAGGGACCGAGATCGGCAATCAACGCATCGATCCGCAGCTGCTTGCGCAGCGCCGCACAATCATCCTTGGACAGCCCGGCGTGGACGGCGTTGACGTATTGATCCAGACGCGCGACATAGCGCTTCAGCGCATGCACGTTGCCAAGCACGAAACTGATCGGATTGTTGAGTTCGTGGGCGACCCCCGCGACCAGCCGTCCCAGCGAAGCCATCTTCTCGGCCTGCAGCAGTTGCTGCTGCGTGCGCTTGAGCTGCTCATGCGTCTGCCGCAGCTCGAGATAGGCGCGGCGCAACTCACCCACCGGACGCCCGGTGATGACACTGCCGACAATGCGTCCGGTCGCCGCCAATCGCGGCGTGAAGTTCAGCGATACCTCGATCGGTCCGGCACTTCCCAGCAGATTCAGTTCGCAATCGTGTACCGCGTCCTGGCGCACGATCATCTGCTGCGCTTTGTCGCGCGACGCCGCGTCGGCAAACAGATCGACGACCGCCTCGCCGCGCAGCGTTTCGAGGGGACGACCAATCAGTCGCGCCAGCGCCTGATTGACCTCCTCGATGGTACCGTCCAGGGCGGTGGCAATGACGATGTCGGACATCGAGCCCAGCACCGAGCGCGTGAACTGCTGCGCTTCCTCCAGCGCCTGGTTCTTGTCCTCCAGCGCCACCTCGTAACGCAGCAGCTCGGTGAACACTTCATCCATTTTCTGGATCACGCTGATCCAGGTCTGATCCCCGGCAATGCTGTCCGACGGGTCAGGCAACGCCGCGGTGAACTTCTTCCTGAACTGTTCCGGACTCATGCGTGTGACTCAATGCACCGTGCACACCATGCACGGATCGAACGAACGCACAATGTGCTGTATCGCCACCGGTGCGCGCCGGTCACCTGCCGCAACGCCGGCGAGCGCCTGCTCCAGAGCACCCGGAACACCGTCGGCGTCGCGCGGGGAAAAATTCCAGGTCGTCGGCGCAATGATCTGATAGCGACTGATGAGTCCCCTGCGCACACTCACCCAGTGACCGAGCGCACCACGCGCCGCCTCCACCAGCCCAACCCCGTCGCCATCCCTCGGGACCACGTACTCGGAGCAGAACGGCTGATCGGGCTGCAGCCGCATGGCCCAGCGCTCCATCTCCGGCAGCGTGCGAGCGATCTCCAGCAGCCGCGCCACCACTCGCGCGGCGACGCTGCCGCCTTCGCGCTTGATCATGTCGCGTGCGAGACCGTGGCCCGCCACAACCTGCCGCGCCAGCGCGCCAACTTCGACGACTTCGCGGTCCAGTCGCGGCGCCTTGCACCAGCTGTAGGCACCCGGCTTGTCCGGTTGCGGCACCGTCACCCCATCGCGCGGATGCTTCGAGTCTCCGCTCATCCAGGCGTGACTGTGATCTTCGGTGATGGCCTCAAGCCGCAGCGCCTGCGCCGCGCCATGCCAGACGCCGGCGGGATACAGCACCCCCTCCGGCAACGCGTACGCGCCGTAGCTCAGATATCGATCGGTGGCGCGTCCGAGCCGCCACAGATCCAGGTCGTTGGCGATACGGATGAATCGACCGAAGTCGCCGCGTGGCGCGGCGTCGGCCCACGTCTGCAACGCATCGACGCTGTCGAGCGCGGCCACCACCTCCAGCGCATCACCGAACAGACTCGATTCCAGGAATGTACGGAACTGCCGCAGGACGCCGTAGACGCGCAGACGCTCGGACACATCGATCGGTCGCGTCGAACCGCCCGGCTGCAACGCGCCGGTATGCGGCCAGCGCCCCGCAAGCAGGCCCATGGATTCCAGCAGGCGCGCGCGCGCGGGCAACGCATCGCGCCGCGCGCTGCCATCGATGGCCTTGAAGCGTGCGTGCGCGTCTTCGTACCAGGCGCGTCCGGCGTAGTCCGTGCGCGCAAAGTCCGGCATGAAGAACAGGAAGAAATGGCTCACATGGTCCGCGATGTTTTCGATCGCCAGTGTCAGCGCCGCACTGATGCGCCCGTTTTCGCATGGCGTCAGACCCGCCGCCTGTGCCAGCGCCGTACTGGCTGCCGCCGATTGCGCCACCGAACAGATGCCGCAGATCCGCGGAACAAAGTACAAGGCATCCAGTGGATGCTTGCCGATCAGGATCTGTTCGAAGCCGCGGAACATCGGCGAATTGACATAGGCCGCACTGACCCGCCCGTCGGCAAAATCCAGCGTCACCTCGAGATCGCCCTCGACGCGGTTGAACGGCCCGACCACGATGCGCTGGCTCATCGCTACTTCAATCCGCTCTTGTGATCCTCAGGGGGCACCTCCACCCGGAACGACACGGCGTTCTCACGCACGCGCCGCGGCGTCGCCGACTTCGACAAGGCGCCGAGTGCGACAAACCAGGCTTTGGGCATGTCGGCCGGCAGGCCGATCGGTATCCCCGCGATCTTGGGTGTCTGCGACAGCGGATGCCCCGGTTCTTCAAAGCCCGGCTCGGTGCAGGCGATGCACGGAAAGCCGCCGCGCAGACACGAACCCTGCCCGTTCCACAGCCGCGTGTTGCAGTCGGCATGCGCGCGCGTGCCCTTGCAACCCATGTGCTCCATCAGGCAGCCCTGATGCGATGGCTGCACCGCGCTGGCCTTGAATTCGTAGAACTCGTTGCGAGTGCATCCATGATGCACCAGGCGGTCGGCATACAGCCGCGGACGCCCGACCCCATCCAGATCCTGCGGGCCGAGCTGTCCCATCGCCAGACTCATCAAGGTGTCGACCACCCATCCCGGGTGCGTCGGACAACCGGCGATGTTGATCACCGGCATGCCGCCCCGCGAGATGAAGCCGGCATCCAGCAAGCCCCCACGCTGCCTCTCGTCGTACTGCAAACCGCAGGCATCGGTGAGATTGGAGCCCGCCGCGGTGATGCCGCCATAGGCCGCGCAGCTGCCGACAGCGACCACATACTTTGCGCGCTGCGCCAGATTGCGCACGATGTCGGTCAGCGGTCGCCCGCTGCCGGCCATGCGATGGTAGCCGCCGCTACCGTGCGGACCGCGCAGCATCGAGCCCTCGACACACAGCAGATCGAGTGCCTGCTCGCCGCGCTCGTAGGCTCCCAACAGCTCCAGCACTTCGTCTGCACTGGCCTCGGACAGACTCGGATGCCAGACGATTTCGATGCCGGCATCGGCGAGCTGGCCGAACAGATCCGGGGAGTCATGGCACAACAGGGACAGCGTGCAGCCGCCGCAGCCTCCGGACTGCAGCCACAGCAGCTTCATGCGTCTTTCTCCAGACCATAGCGCGACAGCTTGGCCCGCAGTCCCACACGCGACAGACCCAGCTCCAGCGCTGCACGCGTCTTGTTCCAGCGATTGCGTAGCAGCGACTCGTGCAGCACCCGCGCTTCCAGTCGTTCCATGCGCTCCTTGAGGGAGCCCTCGAGATCGGCCAGCAACGACAGCTCCTGCTCCTGCACCGCTCCGTCGGCCGCGCGCAGCACCCGCGGACTCAGCAGATCCGGCGTCAGCCGGCCGTCCGGCGTCAGCGCCACCATGCGCAGCACTTCGTTGAACAGCTCGCGCACGTTGCCCGGCCAGCGGTGACGCATCAGGCACGCCATGACTTCTCCGTTCACCGGCTCGACCGTGCGCCCCAGCATGCCCGATGCGCGCTCGACCAACCGCTCGACCAGCGGCGGAATGTCGTTCGGCCGCTCACGCAGCGGCGGCGTATACAGGCACACCGCAGCCAGACGGTAGTAGAGATCTTCGCGGAAGCGTCCGTCACGCACTTCCTGTTCGAGATCGTGATGGGTTGCCGCGATGACACGCACGTTGACGCTGAGGGTGCGACGACTGCCAACCGGACGAATCTCGCCTTCGGACAGTGCGCGCAGCAGCTTGACCTGGAATTGCGGCGAGGTGTCGCCGATCTCGTCGAGAAAGATGGTGCCGCCGTCGGCCTGCTGGAACAGTCCGATGTGGTCTTCGAAGGCCCCGGTGAACGAGCCGCGCTTGTGTCCGAACAGCTCGCTCTCCAGCAACTGATCCGGCATGGCCGCGCAGTTCTCGACCACGAAAGCCTTGTCGGCGCGCGCGCTGGCGTAGTGCAGCGCACGCGCCAGCACTTCCTTGCCGGTGCCGGACTCGCCGGTCAGCAGCACCGACACGTCATACGGGGCAACGCGCTGCAGAATCTCGATCACCGGATTCAGCGCACTGTCCTTGGCTCGCACGACGCGCTGGAAGTCGAAGGCCTCGCGCGCCACCGCGCGGCGTTCCTCGACACGTTTGCGCAACGGCTCCGCGGCAGCCCGCAGGTCCAGTGCCAGCCGGCGGTTTTCATTCTGCAGTGCGTACAACTGCGCGGCATTCTTCAGCGCCAGCACCAGCTGATCCGGCTGCCAGGGTTTGAGCAGATACAGGTAGATGCCGGCGTCGTTGATCGCTGCGATGATGTCCTGCGCGTCTGTATATCCGGAGATGATGATGCGGATCACCTCGGGATACTGCGAGCGCACCTGCTTCAGAAAATCGATGCCACAGGTGCCCGGCATGCGCTGGTCACACAGCACGATCTGGATGAACTCGCGCTCGAGTATCTTCTGCGCCTCATCGACATTGGACGCGCAAAACACCTCGAAGTCCTCATCCAGCGTTCGCCGCAATGCCTCCTGCGAGCGCAGCTCGTCATCCACCACCAGCACAGCCGGCATCGTCATGCTGCGCTCCGCGGCTGGCACGCCGGATCACGGTGCAGCGCCAGATGGCGCGGGGTCCACGATGCCGGCGTCTTGCGCACGAAATGCCAGCGTGCGACGTGATAGCTCGGATCGAAACCGTAGAAGTTGCGGTGCATCTGCGTCAGCTCTTCCGCGCGGTAAGCGGCCAGGGGCTTGTGTGCCTCGTCGACGCTGCGGCGCGCACGCTTGGCCTGCAGGCGTTCCGAAAGATCCGGGGATTGCGCCAGCGCAGTGGCATACCGTTCGACCTCGGTTCGGAAACCCGCAGTGTCGCCGGACACCACGCGGTCGATCAGCCCCTTGCTGCGCGCCTGTGCCGCGGTGATCGGCAGGCGCTGCTGCATCATGCTGGCACCATCAGGACCGAGCCGGCGCGGCAGCAGATAGGTCCAGTACTCGGAGCCGTAGAGATTGCCCATGTTCTTGTAGTGCGGGTTCAGGATCACGGAGGCACGCGCATGCAGCTCGTCAGCGGTCAGCGCCAGGAACACTCCGCCAGCACCGGCATTACCCTGTAAGGCAGCGACCACCCATTGATTCGGCGTGTCGATCAGCGCAGCGCAGACATCGTCCATCGCCTCGATATTGCGCATGGATTCGTCGGCCGGACTGTCGGAATTCTCGATCTGGCGCAGATCGATCCCGTTGGACCAGAAGTCCTCGCCGCCCAGCAGCACCAGCACCCGAGTCGGTCGCGCCTTGGCGGCTTCGATGGCGGCCTGCAGTCGCCGGCATTGCGCCGTTCCCATCGCGCCTGCATAGAAATCGAATGACAGCAGGCCCACCGTACCGTCAGCACTTTCGCGATAGCGCAACTCGGTACCGTCGCCCTGGTCCGAGGGCCACTGCGGCAGCGTGGCGCAGACCTCGCCCAGCGCCGAAGCCGCCGGCAGCTTGATCGCATCGTCCCGATCCAGGCGCTGCACCTGTCCGATCCACACCGCGCCGTCGCGCGCCGCCAGCAGCAGTGCATCGTCGCGGCGCGCCACCACACTGCCCGGCGCCGCGTCGACTGCACAGCTTTCGGGGCGCGCGTCATACAGCTTGCACGGCACGCCCATGAGGCTGGCTTGCAGTCCTGGTGCGCCGTCGGCTGCATGCAGCTTGCGCAGCAGCGATGCGCAGTCATCACGTTGCCAGTCAATCGCACGATCACTCTGGCGCATCAACGGTCGCTGGCGGCCGAGCGCGTCGCGCAGTTCGGATAGCGGCTGCGGTTGCCAGCGTCCGGCGGTGTAGTCGGGGAAGCGCTGCAACGCGTCGAGCACACAGGCCAAAGCCGCTTCAGTCACTTCATTGCGGTACAGACTGGACTTGCTGGCACCGCGCATCGCGAACTCACGTGAGGACCATACCGGCCCGGCGTCCATCTCCGCCGTCGCCTCCAGCAGCGTCACGCCCCAGCGCGTCGCGCCTTCCTGAATCGCCCAGTCCAGCGCCGAAGGGCCGCGGTCACCGACAATGCCGGGATGCACGATCAGGCATAGCAGCCGCGACCAGATCGACTGCGGAATCGCGCGCTTCAGATAGGGTGCAATGATCAGCTCGGGCTGCCACAGCGCAACGGCCTCCTCGGCCACCGCATCACCGATGTCGTACTCCAGCGACAGCTGATGCCCGCGCTCCGACAATTCGCACCACAGGCGCTGGGCCAGACTGTTGAAGCTGTGCGTCAGGAACAGAATCCGCATCAGCAGATCCTCGGCAGCTGTTCGCCCGACAGCCAGTCGACATTGCGCCGTCCGCCGAAGCGCGTATGCATCTGCACAAAGTGCTGTGCGTCCTCGACCACCTCACCGATCACTGTGGCTTCGGCACCCAGCGGGTGTGCGCGCATTGCCTGCAGCAGGCGCGCCGCATCGGCGCTGGCGCAGACCGCCAGCAGCTTGCCTTCGTTGGCCACATAGAGCGGGTCCAGGCCCAGGAACTCGCAGGCCGCGGCAACCTGAGGCTTCACACTGAGTGCCGACTCCTGCAGCTGGATGCCGACATCCGACTGCAGCGCGATCTCGTTCAAGGTGCTCGCGAGTCCACCGCGCGTGGGATCACGCAGCAGTCGAAGGCCACGGTCCGGATCGCCACACTCGGCACTGGACGGCACCGCTTCCAGCATCGCCGCGACCAGTTCGTGCAGTGCGGCCGAATCCGATTCGATCTCGCTGTCGAAAGCCAGCGACTCGCGCTTGGACATGATCGCCATGCCGTGGTCGCCAATGCTGCCGGACAGCAGAATGCTGTCGCCCGGCCGCGCGTAGGCGCCCGACAGACTGCGTGTCGCCGGCAATGCCCCGAACCCGGTCGTATTCACAAACACGCCATCACCATTGCCCTGCTCGACCACCTTGGTGTCCCCGGTCACGATGCACACTCCGGCAGCACGTGCGGCGGCCCCCATCGAGGCCACGATGCGCGCCAGATCGGCCAGCGCAAAGCCTTCTTCGAGAATGAAGCCCACCGACAGATACAGCGGCCGTGCCCCCATCATCGCGACATCGTTGACGGTGCCATGCACCGCCAGACTGCCGATATCCCCGCCCGGAAAAAACAGCGGCGACACCACGTGACTGTCGGTGGCGATCACCATGCGTTCACCCGCGGCCAGCGGCGGCAGCACAGCGCCATCGTCGCCGCGGCCGATGTCATCGCTCGTCCCTGCGGACGAGAACGCCGGCGCAAACAGCTCGTCGATCAACTGCTGCATCGCGCGCCCGCCGGCTCCGTGCGACAGATCGACGCAGCCGTGCTTCAGATCGAGCGGACGGACATAGGCACGCCGACTCATGCGACACGCTCGCGAAAGCGGCCGTAGGTGTAGTGCGCGGCGCAGCCGCCCTCGCTGGACACCATGCACGAACCCATCGGATTGTCCGGCGTGCATACCGTCGCGAACAGTTTGCAGTCGGTCGGCTTCTTGACCCCGCGCAGGATCGCGCCGCACTCGCAGGCCTTGTGGTCGGCCACGCCCTGGTAGTTCAGGGCGTAGCGGCGCTCGGCGTCCCACTCGGCGTAGGCGCTGCGGATCTTCAGTGCCGAGTACGGCACCATGCCCAGACCACGCCACTCGAAACTCTTGCGCAACTCGAACACTTCGCTGACGTGCTGCTGTGCTTTCAGATTGCCGTCGCGGTTCACCGCACGGGTGAATTCGTTCTCGACCTCGCAACGACCTTCGTTGACCTGCCGCACCAGCATCAGAATCGCCTGCATCACATCCAGCGGTTCGAAGCCGGCGATCACCACCGGCTTGCGGTATTCCTCCGCAAAGAACTCGTAGGGCCGGCTGCCGATGACGGTCGACACATGCGCCGGGCCGATGAACCCGTCGATGGGAACCGTTCCGAGCTGACGTACCTCCTGCGACTCGAGAATCGTGCCGATCGCCGACGGCGTCAGCACATGGCAGCACAGCACCAAGAAATTGCGCAGCCCGAGCTGGCGTGCCTGCCGCAGCACCAGCGCGGTCGGCGGCGTCGTGGTCTCGAAGCCGATCGCGAAAAACACCACCTCGCGGGTCGGCTCGTCGCGCGCCAGTGCCAGCGCGTCCGCCGCCGAGTAGACCATACGGATATCGCCACCGCGGGCCTTGGCCTTGAGCAGCGACATGCCGGCCGAAGCCGGAACCCGCAGTGTGTCGCCGTAGGCGCACAGCGTGACCTTGTGCTCCAGAGCCAAGCGGATCGCCTGATCGATACGGCCGATCGGCAGCACGCACACCGGACAGCCGGGGCCGTGAATCATGCGCACCTGTGGCGGCAGCAGATCACTGACCCCGTAGCGCGAGATCGCATGCGTGTGCCCGCCGCAGAACTCCATGAAGGCGTACCGCCGCTGCGGATCGGCTTCGGCGGCAATTGCCGCGGCCAGTTGCGTCGCCACGCTACCGTCGCGGTATTCGTCGACGTATTTCATGCCGCCGCTCCGCCGGGCAGCTCGACCGATGCAAACAGGGCCAGCGTGCGTTCGGCCTCCACCGGATCGAGCCGCGACAGCGCATACCCGACGTGCACGATCACGTAGTCACCGATCACGACGCCGTCGACCAGTTCCAGGGAAATCTGTTTGCGCACACCGCCAAGGTCGACCACGCCCTGGGCGTCATCAAGCAGTTCAACGATGCGGGCAGGGATGGCCAGACACATGGGATTCAGTCCTTGAATGTGGCGCGCTGCGCGACCCACGCCTGCCCCAGCGACAGCCCCCCGTCGTTGGGCGGCACACGCTGCGCTTGCAACAGATGCAGACCGGCTGCGGCCAGACGCTGATGCAGCCTTGCACTCAGACGCAGATTGAGAAAACAACCTCCGGCGCCGGCCACGCGGTCGATGCCGTGCTGCCGTGCCGCCCGCACCAGCCAGTCGGCCAGGGCATCCGCCAGCGCGGCGTGGAATCGCGCAGCGCCTCGTGCTGGATCTTTTTCTTCGACCAGCTCGGCCAGCAGCGGCAACAGATCAAGCGTGCCGTCGTCACCGCGCCGCGCCTGCGGCAACGGCGTTCGCAACGCATCAGCCGGCGCCTGTGCGGCGAGCGCTTCGAGCATCATCGCGGCCTGCCCTTCGTAGTTCGCCTGGAGACACAGCCCCAGTAATCCGGCTGCGGCGTCGAAGATGCGCCCCAGACTCGAACTGCGCGGCGCGTGAATATCACGCGCCAGCATCTGCGTCAGCGTTGCCGCGGCCGGCTGTCCGGAAAATCGGTGAACAATCAGTGCGCCGAGACCGAGCTCGTGGAGCGCGCTGGCCGCCATGCGCCACGGCTCTCGCGCAGCGCGGTCACCGCCCGGCAACGCCAGCGCTCGAAGATGTCCCAGCCGCTGCATCCGTGCGCCGTCCACCCGGATCAGCTCACCGCCCCAGGCACTGCCGTCGTTGCCCAAACCGACGCCGTCCAGTGCCAGCCCCAGTACCGGCGCATCGATCCGATGCTCCGCCAGCACGGCGGCAATGTGCGCATGGTGATGCTGGACCGCGATGGCGGGAACGCCCAGGGTCTGCGCCATCCGTACCGCAAGTTGCGAGGAGTAGAAGTCCGGATGCAGATCGTGCGCAATCGCTGCCGGCTGCACGGCCAGCGTCGCACACAGATGCGTTACCGTCTCATCCAGAAAGCGGCAGGTCGCGGCGTTGTCGAGGTCGCCGATGTGCTGCGACACGAAGGCCTCTGCGCCGCGGGTGACACAGACCGTGTTCTTGTACCAGGCCCCGTAGGCCAGCACCGGGGGCGTTGATCGCGTCAGTGCGATTGCCAGCGGCGTGTACCCGCGCGCACGGCGCAGAAAGCGGGGGCCGTCGATGGTGGCGCGCAGCACCGAATCGTCGCAGCGCACCACGATGTCGCGGTCGTGCAGCAACCAGCCATCGGCGATGTCATCCAGCCTCGCACGCGCCTCGTCGTTGTCGCGCACCAGCGGTTCGCCACCGGGGTTGGCGCTGGTCATCACCAGCAGCAAGTCCTGCGGTCGCGCGAGCCAGCCGGTGCCGGCAGGGCGTCCGGCTGCTTCGTGGAACAACAGGTACTGCAGCGGTGTGTACGGCAGCATCACGCCAATCTGCGCCAGACCCGGCGCCACATCGGGCAGCTGCAGGTCGGTCGCTGCAATCTTGTCCAGCAACACAATCGGTCGCTCCGGACTTTGCATCAGCGCCTGCTGCGCGACATCGACATCGGCAAACGGGCGCAGCGACTCGACATTCGCCGCCATCAGCGCAAACGGCTTGGCGTCGCGCTGCTTGCGTCGGCGCAGACGCGCCACGGCGTCGGCGTTACGGGCGTCGCAGACCAGATGAAAGCCGCCGAGTCCCTTGACCGCGAGAATCTGTCCGGCCCGCAGGCTGTGCAATGCCTCGGCGATGGCGTCATCGGCGTCGAACCGCACTGCATCGCGCTCGAACCAGACGCGCGGACCGCAATCGGCACACGCGGTCGGCTCGGCGTGAAAGCGGCGGTCGCCGACATCGGCGTATTCCACCGCGCACGGCGGGCACAGCGTGAAGCGCGCCATCGACGTCTGCGCGCGGTCATAGGGCAATGCGCGCGTGATCGTGTAGCGCGGACCGCAGTGGGTGCAGTTGATGAAGGGATAGCGATAGCGGCGGTCCTGCGGATCAAACAACTCCTGCAGGCACGCCGGGCACACGCCGCTGTCGGGTCCGATCGCCGTGGCAACCACCCCGGCCTGACTCTCGACAATCGCAAAACCATGGCCACCGCGCACACGGACACGCCGCGAGCGGATGGTGTCGATCCGCGCACGCGGCGGTGCCTCATGTCGCAGCGCGGCGCGAAAGCCCTGGATTGCGGCGGGCGCACCTTCCACCTCGATGCTGACGCCGGCGCCGTCATTGCGCACAAAGCCGGCCAGACCGCCACGTTGGGCCAGCGCGTATACGAAGGGACGAAAGCCGACGCCCTGAACGATGCCGCGCACCCAGAAGCGCTGCCGGGTGACGGCAGGCACTGCGGCAACGTTCGGCAGCGTGGTCATGTCCAAGGGTCCGGGCTCGCGCGGACTCAGCCCTGTGCTGCCACCGCGGGTTCACGCCCGGCGCTGAATGTCGTGGAGCCGTGGTCGGCCTGCGCACGCTGGCGACACGACGCGGCAGCACCCTGACGCAGCCACGCCAGCCACTCATCAAAACCTGCACCGGTCGTCGCCGAAACCTGGATCACCTGCAGGCGCGGATTGACCTGCAGGGCCGCCGCCAGCGCACGCTCGACATCAAAACTCAGATAGGGCAACAGGTCGATCTTGTTCAGCAGCATCAGATCGGCGGCGCGGAACATGTCGGGGTACTTCAGCGGCTTGTCTTCGCCCTCGGTCACCGACAGGATCGCAACCTTGTGCGCCTCACCCAGATCGAACGACGCCGGACACACCAGATTGCCGACGTTCTCGATCAACAGCAGCGAATCGTCTGGCGGATTCAGTCGCTCGATCGCATCGCCGACCATCTGTGCATCGAGATGGCAACCCTTGCCGGTGTTGATCTGGATCGCGCGCGCACCGGTGGCGCGGATACGCTCGGCGTCGTTGGTCGTCTGCTGATCGCCCTCGATCACGGTGGTGGTCAGCGAACCGCCCAGCGCCTCGATCGTGCGCACCAGCAGGGTGGTCTTGCCCGATCCCGGACTCGAGACCAGATTGATCGCGAAGATGCCGCGCTGCTGCAGCTGTCCGCGATTGGTTTCCGCATAGCGGTCGTTCTTGGACAGGATGTCCTGTTCGATCTGCACCATGCGCGCCTGACTCAGGCCCGGCGCGTGTGCGTGTGCCGGCCCGTGCCCGAAGTGCAGGTCGCCGCTGCCGTCACGCCCCGCTATCTGCGCGTGGGAATGGTCATGGTCATGCGAATGATCGTGCGCATGCACGCTGCCGTCGGCATGCCGATGAACCGTGGGACGGAGATCGGCCTGACCGGCCGCAACCCCCTCGATCCGGATTTCACCGGAACCACATCCGCAGACGTTGCACATGATGAGTCTCGCTCCGTGATTTCTTCATGTCTGACCTTCGTACGGGTCAGTTACTGCTCAATTTGCATCTCTTTGACCCGCATTTCATTGCCCTGGATCAACTGGAGCTGCCCCGACCCGCACTGCGGGCATGGGTCGTATACCGCCTCCAGCGGCACCGCCTGCTCGCATTGCATGCAGTACGCCTGCCCCGGCAACTCGACCCATTCCAGCCGCGCACCTTCGGCGACCGAGCCGCGAGTCACCGCCTCGAAACAGAAGCTCAAGGCCTCCGGCACCACGGTGGACAGCTTGCCGATCTCCAGCACGACCAGACTCACGCGCCGCGCACCCTCACGCTTCGCGGTGTCCTCGACGATCTGCAGCACCCCTTCGGCCAGCGACATCTCGTGCATCTCATGGGTCCGCCGTTGACGCGGCAGACAATCGACCATGCAGCAGCTCGCGGCGGGACACCGGCCCGGTTGCAACGTCGCTCTCCAGATCCGGCGGCTGGAACAGTGCCAGCATCACCGCCTGTGCGGTTTCGACAGCCGCGTCCTGCGTCGGAAATTCCAGCGCGGGAGAGAACAGCGAACAGGTCTGATACGGCCCGATTGCGTCATCTTCGAGTCCGTAGAACGCATAGCTTGCCGATGGCAGCGTCCAGTGTTGTTGCTCATCGCTGCCCAGCCGACGGAAGCCGTCGTCGCTCTGCACCGCATCCGCACCGACCGTATCGGCGCCGGGTAACAGCAGCAAATTGATCGACCACGGCGTGATCAGCACGCCGATGCGGACCGAGCCCCAGTCGCGCAGACCCACCAGCTGCACGGACAAGGCCGCATTCGACAGCGGGAAATCGCGCATCCGCGTCTGCGCAATGCGGACAAACGCCGACTCGACCCGCTCGCGGACCTGAGCCAACGTCGTCGACGCCATCATGCCGCCTCGTCCAGCATCATGAATTTGTGCTGCGGGGCGTCGCAATTGGGGCAGGTCCAGTAGTCCGGCAGCTCGGTAAATGGCGTGCCCGGCGGTATCTGCCAGACCGGGTCGCCCTCGGCCGGATCATAGACGTGCCAGCAGACGCCGCATTCAAAGCGCGCCTGCGGCGGCGCCTCCCGGGTTCGATCGCTGATGTTCTGATCCATGTCCGTCACCTGGTCCTGGGGCCGCCGCAGCAAGGGCTGCTTGCGGTGCCGGCCCGATGGAAAGGATGGCGTGCCGATCGTCGCACACCGCAGCGCACAGCCAAAGCCTGCATCCGCATCAGTGGGCCGAAAGCACACCGATCAGATCATGCATGCGCTCCAGAGAATCGCGCCAATCCTCTTCTGCCGCCAGCGCCACTTCCGGGATGTCCACGACTTCCAGCGTATTGAGAATCAGCTTGTCCATGCCGTTGAAGTACTGCACCCACCACGTGTCCCGCAGCGCGGTGGACGTGATGCGGCACTTGCCGTAGCCGCGTGACAGCAGCTTTGCCGTACCGGCACCGAGCGACGCGCCGAGAAACTGCAGATCCGGCGGTGTCAGCGGCAGCAGCGTCAGGTTGATCACATGCGCCGGAGCACCGTCGGCGGACGCCGCACTGGCCGACTTCAGCTCGGACAGCACCGCAGGGGAATTCATCGCGCCCTCCGGCAGCGCCGTCTCGGGCAATTCCCCGGTTGTGCCCGCGCGCGCCATGCGGATCACCCGCGGCGGGATCGCACAGGCCTCGATCGCATCCTCGATGCGGGTGCCATCGGCGTCCTGGCGCAGCACCCGCCACACCCCGGCAAAAGCGGTTTCCTGAATGCGGGTTTCGCCATCGTCATCCTGCAGCAGCACCGAGACTTCGCCCTCGCCGAAGGCATCGGACAGGGCGTCCAGCGTCTCCAGCTCCAGCCCCAGCAGATCCAGCCGTACCGCTTGCGTACGCGAGTAGCCGTGCCGACGCATGCGCTCCAGCAGCTCACCCAATTGCGCGCAGACAGCCTTGGACAAAACGGCATCAGACTCGATGTCGAGTTGCGGCACGCGGTAGACGTTCATGTCGGTCGGCATCTCCAGACACTCCGGACCGGCCTCGACTGTTTGCGAGCCGGGGCCCAGCGTGACCACCGGAATCGGGAATTCCTTCATGACGTGTGTCCCCTCAATGACAGGCAGTGGAACCTGCAGTGACCACAGCGATACCGACCGTGGGCGCGCGGCTGACCGGCTTCTGGCTGGCGTCGACCAGCGTCTGGCGATAGACATCCCAATCGCACAATCCCTCAAGTGCGTCGACGTAGGTCTGCGCGTCACCGCCGCGCTGGAACACCAGTGCGGGATACCGTCGCACGCCATAACGCACCGCCAGCTTGGCCGAAGCCACCGGATCGGCAACGCCGACCTGCAGTGGCGTCGGGCTGCACTTGAGCAGCTCCGGCAGGATCACCAGCAGATCCCATGATTCCGGATTGTTGCGCGGATCGGCCGTCAGCAGCAGCACGCTGTTGCCTTCGGCGTTGTCGAATTCGGCAACATTGCCGGGATCGACACGGATGAAACCGCGTTCAGCCACCAGCTGTTCGATCCGCTGCAACAACGGCATCGTCGATTCGGCCGGCTGCAGAACCTGCTGGAACATCTGCAGTTCAGGGGGCGTGTCTGAGACGGGGTCATCGTTCATGTTCATTTCCTCCATGTCGTCTGCGCTGCAGTGGCATCAGCGCTGCGGGCGCAGATGCGGCGGCAGTTGGGGCTCGCGGCCGATCAGGTCGGCAAACGCGGCATCAACGCTGGCTCCGGCTGACGGATCGCCGGCCAGCACGGCATCCAGCGCCTGCAGCGCGTCACCGATACTCTGTGCACGCTCTGCATCAAGAATTTCGCGCGCGGCCCCCAGAAACGTCAGCAGCCAGTCTCCGCGACTCACCGGACCAACCAGCATCACGTCGACCCAGGCATGACCGTCGCGGCCCGCGCACCAGGCGCGCAGTCCCTCGACCTTTTCAACCTGCATGGGAATGCCGATGCACATCGTCTTACTGTGGCCGGAAGCGCATATCGCCGTGACGCCAGGCCTCGGACTCGTCAGGCCGGCCGGACTCGTAGCGGTCGAGCGCGAGGGCATGATCGGAGCGGCCTTCGGCCGCGTTCATACGCGGGCGCCCCTGCACACCCCAGACAGCCAGGCGCTGCAAGGCCAGCTCCAGCGCCGGCGCGATCTGTGCGCGGACCGGTTCACGCAGACTGCCGCCGTAGTCGTCTAGTTCGACCGGCTGCACACCAACCAGGGCCAGCTCTGGACAACGCCCCAACAACTCGGCACACGCCAGAACCTCCTGAAAGCCGGTCTGATGCAGGCTCATCTTCTTTGCGCCCATGAAGCGTGGAACCTCGGCACCTTCGATCAGCTGCAAGGTGCCCGGCGGCAGTCCCCAGTCGATCGCATCGAACACCAGCATCTTCCGGGCCTGCTCCACATAGGGCAGCAGATAGAGCCCCTGAGTACCGCCGTCGAGCAGGCAAACGTCGTCGTCGAAACTCCAACCCGCGTCCAGCGCCTCGACACAGCGCACACCAAAGCCTTCATCGGCCCACAGCAGATTGCCGATGCCCAGAATCAAGATGGAGTGCGACACGATTCCCCCCAGGACTCGTTGTAACGCTTACCGTTACTCAAGCAGCGTGCCAGTTCAGTGCCGATTTAATTTCTTATGTTTATCAGCAGCTTGTGAATTCCGCCGGTAAACATCTGGCGCCGGATGACAAGACGCTTACCACCCTGCAAGCAAGTCCGGTCAGCGACTTTCCGCACCGGCGTAGCTACGCCAGGCCTGATGGATGTCCCAGGCCGCCTGCAGGCGCAGCCAGAATTCAGTCTCGGTTCCGAAGTACAGCGCCAGCCGCAGTGCGGTGTCGGCACTGATCGCGCGGCGCCCGTTGACGATCTCGTTGAGACGGCGGCGCGATATGCCGAGATCACGCGCCAGCGCGTCCTGACTCACCCGCGCGGGCCGTAGAAACCGGGTCAACAGAAAACGCCCCGGATGCATCGTGCGCCGCGGCAGCCGCAGTACACGTTGCATTCGGGGCGCAAGGCGCTCTTGCTGCAAGCCTTCGATCATGGAGGCCGTTGCCGGCTCAATGGCACGCTGAGCCGACCGTCAACGCTAGTCCTTGAACATGCGCCAGCCGGAGATCATCGTGGAAACGATCGACTGCCGGCTGACGATATCCTCGCGGACCGCAGCGTAGATGTGCACGATCACAAACGTCACCAGGACCCACATGCCCAGGTGATGCAGCGAATGCACTTGCTGGCTGCTGCCGATCAGCGGGATCACCCAACCGAAAAAGCGATCGGCCCACGAACCCGCCTGCGCGCCCTCACCGTATAGCGCGAAACCGGTACAGATCATGAAGAAGGTCCCGAGCGTAAACAGGAAGAACATGGCCAGTTGCGCCAGCGGGTTGTGTCCGATGTATTTCTTCGGCGCCTTCTCGATGAACAGATACCAGCGCAGCTCGAACAGTACCTCGGACCACCATTTCTTCGACCAGAACGGCAGGATGAATAATTGATGCGAGTGACTGTTGCCAACGAAGGCCCAGTAGATGCGAACGGCCCAACCGATGGCCATGACGTACCCAGCGGTGAAGTGAGCGAAACGGATGTAGCCCATCAGGAAGTTGTTGCTGGCCTCCCCCGGCACGCTCGGCAACGGGTACGCGATCAACAGTCCGGTCGCGACCAGCACGGTGATCGACAATGCATTGATCCAGTGCCACAGCCGCAAGGGTGCTTCATAGACATAGACGGCCTTGATCAGCTGGGCCCGGCCCATGTACTGCTGGTTGGTTTCTTCGGTGAACACGTGCGCTCTCCCGATATCGGTAACGCCGCCTTCAGCGGACCTGTACCTTGGACATCTCGACACCGTCAGCCGACATCACATGCGTCGAGCACGCCAGGCAGGGATCGAACGAATGCAGCGTGCGCAGGATCTCCAGCGGCTCGTCCGCCTTGACCAGCGGCGTATTCATCAGACTGGCCTCGAATGCGCCAATCTGACCCTTGTGATCGCGCGGCGAACCGTTCCAGGTCGTCGGCACAACCGCCTGATAATTGTCGATCTTGCCGTCCTTGATCTTGATCCAGTGGGCGAGCGCGCCCCGTGGCGCTTCAGTGAAGCCGGCACCCTGACATTCCTTGGGCCAGCGTGACGGCTCCCACTTGTCGACATTGGCGGTCGCGGTGTCGCCGGCTTTGCAGTTTGCGATCAGCTTGTCGTAGAAGTGCTTGAGCTTGTCCGCGGCCCACTGCGCCTCGAGGCCGCGTGCAGCGGTGCGACCCAGCGTCGAAAACAACGCCGGCAGCGGCAGCCCAAGGTCGGTCAGCACCTTTTCGACCGGCTCCTTGAACTCCGGCTTGTTCTGCGCGTAACCGATGATGTAGCGCGCCAGCGGACCGACCTCCATCGCATTGCCACGCCAGCGCGGCGCCTTGATCCACGAGTACTTTCCTTCCTCGTCGATCGCCTCGATGTTGGTCTTGGTGCCCTTGGTCTTGGCGCCCAGCGTGAAGTTCGGCTGGGTCACCCCGTCGAAGGGATGCAGCCCCTTGGTTTCGTCGGCATAGCTGTACCAGCTGTGCGTGACGAATTCCTGGATCTGCTCCGGATCCTTCAGATCGACTTCGTGAACTTTCGACAAATCGCCATTGATGATCGCCCCGCGCGGCAGCAGCAGATTGGCTGCGGAATGATCGTTGGCGTTTTCGGGAATGTCGCCATAGGACATCACTGCCTGCGACGACAGTCCGCCGCCGTAGGTCCAGTCCTTATAGAAGCTGGCGATCGCCAGCAGGTCCGGCAGATACACCTTGTTGATGAACTCGATCGAGTCATTGATGATCTTGCCGACCATGTTCAGGCGCTCGATGTTGATCGCGCCGACCGCGCCGACATCGTCGAGGTTGATCGCGCACGGCACGCCGCCGACCAGCCAGTTCGGATGCGGATTCTTGCCGCCGAAGATCGTGTGGATCTTGACGATCTCCTTCTGGAAATCCAGCGCTTCCAGATAGTGGGTCACTGCCATCAGATTGGCTTCCGGCGGAAGCTTGTACGCCGGACTGCCCCAGTAGCCGTTCATGAACGGCCCAAGCTGTCCCGACTCGACAAACTTCTTCAGGCGATTCTGCACGTCGCGGAAATAGCCCGGTGACGAATTCGGCCAGGAGCTGATGCTCTGCGCCAGCGCCGAAGTGGCCTTGGGGTCAGCTGACAGCGCCGACACCACATCCACCCAGTCCAGCGCATGCAGGTGATAGAAGTGGACCAGATGGTCATGCACCTGCAAGGTCAGCTGCATGATGTTGCGGATGCTGTTGGCGTTCTCCGGAATCTGGATGCCCAGGGCATCCTCGACCGCGCGCACCGAAGTCAACGCATGCGTGCCGGTGCAAACGCCGCAGATGCGCTCGGTGAAGGCCCAGGCATCGCGCGGGTCGCGCCCCTTCAGAATCACTTCGAGACCACGCCACATGGTGCCGGTCGACACCGCATTGCGGATGATGTTGTTCTCGTCAAGATTGACCTCGACGCGCATATGGCCTTCGATGCGGGTGACCGGATCGACGACGACGCGCTTTCCGGAGTTGTCGAGATTGAAGCCTTGGGTTTCATAAGCCATGGTTAGCCCTCCCCATGCTGATTCTTCGCGTCGGGCTGATGCCGGGCACGCTTGAGTGCCGTCACCGCCGCGTGCGCCGCAACCGCCGCGCCGGCAACTCCGGCGACCGTGCCGCCGACCTTGTCGGCATTGGATTCGATACCGAACTGCTTGATGTCGGTGACGCGGTCGTAGAACGAACCCTTGTCCCAGAACCCATCTTCGGAGCAACCGATGCAGCCATGGCCGGACTGGATCGGAAACGACACACCTTCGTTCCAGCGCACCGTCGAGCAAGCGTTGTAGGTGGTCGGCCCCTTGCAGCCCATCTTGTAGAGGCAGTAGCCGCGACGTGCGCCCTCGTCATCCCATTCTTCGACAAACTGGCCCGCATCGAAGTGCGGACGGCGATAGCACTTGTCGTGAATGCGCTGTCCGTAGAACATCTTCGGACGCCCCTGACGATCAAGCTGTGGAATGCGATCGAACGTCAGCATGTAGGTGACAACGCCAGTCATCACTTCCGGAATCGGCGGGCACCCCGGCACCTTGACGATGGGCTTGTCGGTGATGACCTTGTGAATTGGCGTTGCCTGGGTGGGATTGGGCTTGGCCGCCTGCACACAGCCCCACGATGCGCAGGCGCCCCAGGCAATGACCGCCTTGGCGTCCTTGGCGACATATTTGAGCTTGTCGATGAACGGCTTGCCGCCGTGAATGCAGTACATGCCGTCTTCATTCAGCGGCGGATTACCCTCAACCGCGAGAATGTAGTTGCCCTTGTACTTGGTCATGATCTCTTCAAAGATCGCTTCAGCCTGATGCCCTGCGGCGGCCATCAAGGTGTCGTCATAGTCCAGCGACAACATCGACAGCACGACATCCTTGGCCAGCGGATGTGCGGAGCGTATGAACGACTCCGAACAGCAGGTGCACTCCAGACCGTGCAGCCACAGCACCGGTGTGCGCGGCTTGGTTTCCAGGGCGTTGGCAATCTTCGGCACCGCGGCGGTGCCGAGGCCGAGTGAAGTGGCCGTGAGACTGCAGAACTTCAGAAAGCTGCGCCGGGTTACACCCTGGCGCCGCAGGACGTCATAAAAGGTCTCAATCATTGTTGGCTCTCCTCCCCGACCGGACTGGCAGTACGGACATCGACTCTTTCCATCTACCGAACAAACTGCGTGCCAGTTGATCCCGTCAAAGAAAAGCCAAACAAAACATTGAGATATAAATTTCCGGCAACGCCGGAATCGTGGCGGGTGAAAAGCTGCTTACCGCCTTGGCGTCCGCGTTAGCGCTGCACTTATCAGTGGCTGCGGACGCTGACTCGCGCCGGCACGCAGGGATCCAGGGCCAGAACCAGCGCCTCGGCCCAGGTTTTCAGTGCCGACGCATCGATAAAGCGCCGACCTTCGAACGCGGAACTCAGGATGCCGCGCGGGTGAAAGTTCCATTCCGTCGGCGCCACGATCAGGTAGTCGGCGATGCGATCGCCATCGATGACGGCGCGATGCAGTAAAGGACCGCGGGCCGTCAGGACACGCGCGACCGCGACCCCGTCGTGTACGCTAACGACATCGACCTGATCGGGTGGCATTGCATCCTCGATCAGCGCCGACAGATCCTGCTCGAGCGCGGCCAGCCGCGCGACAACACGCGCCGTCACCGCGCTGCCGCTCTCGAGCAGCGTGCGAATCACCGGATCCTCACCCCGTTCTGCCAGGGCACCGCATTCGGCAGGCTGACCGCGAAAGACCGGCGCCTGCGCGAAGTTCGCATCCCATGGCGGCAGGGCCGACAGCCATGAGCGCAGCGGCATGGTCGGCAGCGGCGTGAGTGTCGCGGGCGCGTCGCCCCGATCGATCTGCATCAAGGCCGCAAGCCAACCGTCGAAGAACGCAGCGTCGCTCAGGGCATCGACAGACGCCAGCAGTGCATGCAGATCATGCCCGTGATTCTGTTGCCGCAACGCAGCGGCCAACCTGATCGCCGCAGCCTGCAACTCGTCAGCGTTGGACGCATTACGCAGCGGCGCCGCCAGTTCGGCAAACGCCTGTCGTCGCGGTGGGCCGCCCAGAGCCTGCGGCCAGTCGATCCAGATCCGCCACAGGTGCTCGAACACACGCTCGGCCAGCACGGCGTGGAGATCGATGGCCATGCTGTCAGTGCTGCGAACACGTGCGGCGTCCACCGCAAGTCCTGCGCACAATCCCTGGGCTCGACCACAAAGAGAAAACAGCAGGCCAACCAGGGGACCGATCTGATCGGGCGTGCGTCCGATCAATACACGGGACGCACGGGGGCGACTCGAACGAATCGACGCCGCCTGAACGGTGCTGCCGTCCCAGCTCACCTCGATATCGATTTGCCCAGGCTCAATCATTCATCCGCAAAGCGTCGGCTTGGTCAGAACCCGGACACTACTGCGATCGATGCCGGGCTGCCAACGGCAGCCTCGGAACGGAGGCGTGCTACTTGGCTCAGGCCACCGGCAGAACAGTGGGCGTCAGCTGCGCCGATCCACCCACCTCGGCATCACCGGCTTCAGGCTCTGCGGTCTGAGCCGGCGCGTCTGCGCTGTCATCCGCATCGTCAGCCTGCTTCTGCTTGGGCATGCCGGAGCCATTGAGCGCCTGCTTGCGCTGGATCTCTGCGCTGACGAAGGAGACCCAGGTATTGGCCTGCTCGGCGACGTCCGGATCGCTGGCCGCACTGATGAAGGTACTCCTGGCCTGAGCCAACTTGCCGGCGTTGTACTGCGCCGTACCCAGCTGCATGCGGATCGAGCCCTTGTCGTCGATGTCGTCGGCCTTGAGCGCGTGCTCGAAGGCTTCGGTGGCCTGGGCGTAATCGCCGGTCTCGTTGTAGGCCTGACCCAGATACACATAGTGCTTGGACTGCCCGCTGGTCTCGGCCAGTTTCTTCAGCACCGGGATCTGCTGGTCGTATTCCTTGGCCATGCTCAAGGCCTGCGCATACAGCTGCAGGTTCTCGACGTCCGGTTCGATGACCTTTTGCTTGAAGGCTTTGGTCAGCAGTTCCACCGCCGGGTACGGCGCTTCCTGCGCCAGATACAGCCGCGCCAGATTCAGCTGGTCCTGCGGCTTGCTGACCATGCCGCCCTGATACGCGGCGTGCAGCGTCGCCAGCTGCTGCTTCTGATCGCCCATCAGCCCGTACATGCCCGACAGCTGCAGCCAGTAGGTCTCCTTGGGGTAGTAGGCCACCAGCAGTTCCAGCACCTTGGCGGCTCTGGGATAGTTGCCCAGCTCGTAGTAGGCGGCTCGCAGCAGCGCCAGCCAGTTCTCCTTGGGCTGGACCTGGCGTTCCTTGGCCTTCTTCAGACCCGCCAGCACCGCTTTTTCAGTCTTTGAGTAGTCGCCGGTCTGGTAGTACGCCTGCGCCAGCAGCATGTACGCGTCCGGCTGCGGGTCCTGCGCCTGCTTGAACCACTCACCCAGGATCTGGATCGCAGTCTTGTAGTCTTCAGTCACGAAGTGCAGCTGCGCCAGTGCAAACAAGGTCGTGCTGCGCATCGCTTCCGGCAGGTTCTCCTGCTTGAGCACCTGTTTGTAGGACTCGATCGCCTTGGGCGTGTTGTCCATGGCGTAGTACACCGCCGCCATGAAGTTCCAGTACGTCGCCTTCTCGTAGTCGTTGAACTTGGCATACCCCGACTGCATGCCCTGCATCAGGTCCAGCGCCTGCTGATACTGCTTGGCATCAAACGCCTGCTGCGCTGCTTCCAGCTGCTTGTAGACCTTCTGGCTCAGCGTCTGCGTCAGCTTGGTCGGCGGCTTGACCGGCTTTTCCTTGTCTTCGGCATGAGCGTTCAGGGACAGGCAGCCCAGGACGAGGACGGCCAGGGTCTTGAAGAGAACCGATCGGAGCGGTGATCGATGCATCACATCACTTCTCCAGCTTGAACGTGATCAGGTGCTGCACATGCGGCACCTCGACCGGTTTGCCGTTGTCGACCCGCGGCTTGTACTTGAACTTCAGCACCGCCTTCTGCGCGGCGCTGTCGAACATGCCCTGCGGTTCGGCTTCCAGCACGACCGGGTCCTTCACCGCCCCGGTTTCGGTCACGGTGAACTCCAGCAGCACCCAGCCTTCGATGCCGCGGCTGGCGGCTCTGGAGGGATAGATCGGTGCGACCTTGACGATCGGCAGGTATTCGCCGTCACTGGCCGACAGTCCAAAACCGGACTTCACTGCCACATCATTGCCAACGTTCATCGGGCCGATGTTGATCGCCCCCGCATCCGGGTTGGCGGCATCCTGCTGCTCCGGTGCCACTTCCGGCGGCGGTGCTTCCGGCTTGTCCGGCTTCTCCGGCTTGGGCTTGTCGATGTCCAGGTTCTGGTCCTTCTTGACCCGCACGAAGTCGACGATGCGTCCGCCCGGCGCCTTGGTCATCGCCTCGCGCCCCGAAGCCACCAGCTCGGCCATCAGCCAGAACAGCAGAAACGCGACGATCGCAGCGACGATTGCGCCCAGCACCATCCGCACCAGACCCTGACCCGGCGGTTTATGTCCCAGACTGGCGATTGCACTCGCTGACATGGTTACGGCTCGTTCGCGGCGATCGAGACGTTGAACACGCCGGCCTGGCGCGCCGCGTCCATCACCGCCACCAGCTTCTCGTTGGTCGACTGCTTGTCGGCCTGGATCACCACCGAGCCCTGCGGGTTCTCGGCGTGCAGCCGTTCGATGTTCGCGCGGATGTTGCGTACGTCGACTCTGCGTCGGTCGATCCAGATCTGCCCGTCCGCGGCGATCGCGATCAGGATGTTGGCCTGGTCCTGCTTGGTCGCCGTCGTGGCTTCCGGCCGGTTCACTTCGATGCCGGCTTCCTTGATGAAGCT
>NZ_SUKF01000006.1:0-161287 GCF_005047655.1 Sinimarinibacterium arenosum
CAAGGCCGATCTGTTCAACTACATCGAGCGATTCCACAACCCCAGAATGCGGCGTAGAGTCGCCAAGCAGGATCAGAAGTTTTCAGCTCTTTCCAACCCGTCCGAGATCACGGGGTAGAACCCCGCCCAGGAACTGGATGGAAGAGTGATGCACTCGCCCTTTCCTGATAAGGCATTCCTTGACGCATCACCCATGACGAAAACTGCACCTACCACCCAGCCGACAGACAACAGCTGAGCGATGCCATGGCCCATGGAGACTTCAATCTTCGCAGAAGGTAAATGGGGGGCGTCACACCACTGGAACAAGTCAAAGCGGCATTCGATGAAAGCAGGACAGATGTTCATTGTCGGATCGCTGTTGCGATACCGCTCACCCTCGCGCTATCAGTCCGAGAACAGCGTACGCAACACCTCGTGAAGCTCCAAAGGAGATCAAGATGTTCTGCGTGTGCGAACACGCCCTGCAAAGCCGGCCCGATCTCGATACGACGCGTCGTGTCCTTTCGCTCATGCCTGCACCTCGTCGCCAAGGGCCTCGACCAGCGGCGCGATCCAGCGTTCGTAGCGCTTCCAGCGAGCGACAGACTTTGAGTACATCGGCTGTCGGACCTGCCAACGGCTCGGCGTCAGCACGGCCCGATCCTGCTCGTGGAAGCGCAGACACGCGTCGTTCCATGGGAGGCCGATCGCGTCGATCAACGCCCGCGCTCGGGATTCCGGATCAGCGACCAGATCTTCGTAAACACATTCGTGGAGACGCCCCGGCAACAAGGTCTGCCAGTGCCGCATCAGTCGCAGATGCTGTCGATAGAAGCGCCCGAGATCGGCGAGATCGTTCGCCCAGCGCTGCTCGAGCGCAAAGTTCTCCGCGTAAATTGATACGCAGATGTCGCGCGGATCACGGCGGCACCACACGATGCGCGCGTTCGGAAACATCAGCGCGATAAGTCCGACGTGATAGAAGTTCAGCGGCGCCTTGTCGACGCAGCGACGGCTCGCTGACGAATCACGCCGGCGCAGCGCTGCCAGGTAGTCGGCGGCCGCGGCCTTGAGCTCGGTTGCGCCGACCGCAGACAGTGCCTCCGGCCAGCGTTGGATTGAGCCAGCACGTGTCGGCATGCCGCGCGCAAGACGCGAGATGTCCTTGAGCTCCCCGTAGCCAACGGCGTCCGGATGTGCAGCGATGATCTGCTCAACCAGCGACGTGCCACTGCGCGGCATGCCCAGAACGAACACCGGCCGCTCGTCCGGATCGCCGAGTCCGGACAGGCTGGCAATCCGCTCTGGAGTGTAGGCGCCAATGGTGCGGTCGATACGATCCATCAGCAGCGCGTGGTCATAGGGTCCGACCTGTGCTCGCCGCGCGGCATTGGCGAGCTGCCAGATGGCGAATGCATCCTCGGTATCGCCCCTGGCATCGAGCGCCTTGCCCAGTCCGAATCCGACGTTTGCCCGGTCCGGCGGTGGCCGTCGGGAATCCGTAACGATGGATCGTGCGCGCGTGATCAGCGCGTCCTCGGCCTTGCCCTGGATCAGCGTCAACAGCGCCTCAAGCGCCAGCGGCCAGTCCGGTCGCAGAGCCAGCACCTGACGGAACGCCGCTTCGGCTTCCACGCGATCGCCAAGGTCCTCAAGCAGCTGCGCGCGCCCCATGTGCATCTCGGGCGAGTCGGGTACGGCTTCACAGCCGCGCCTGTAAGTCGCAAGAGATTGCGCCAGCTGGCCGCGAGCGAACTGCAGTTCCGCCAGCCCCTGGTAGCTGTCTGCCGCCTGCGGCTGCAATCCGATGATGCGCAGCCACATCGCTTCGGCCGCATCCTCGTCACCGCTGTTCGCCAGCATGCGAGCATAAGCTACCAGCGTCGGCACACGCCCCGGCTTTAGCGCCAGCGAACGCTCGAACGCCGCACTCGCCCGCGCTGGCTGGCCCAGATCCCCCAGCAGCTTGCCGAGGTTGTGCCAAACGTCGGCGTCGTCAGGACGCATCTCGGCGACTTTCTCCCACTCTGGCAGCGCGTCTGCAAGCCTGCCCGCCATCAACAGCATCAGCGCGAGGTCGGCGCGCGCATCCGGGTGCTGAGGGTCGATCGTGACCGCCTGGCGCAGAAACTCGACGGAAGAAGACGGCTGGCCCGCACGCCAGCTCACCGCTGCCAGGCCGCGATAGGCGTCGACGCTGCATGCCGGCTGGAGGCAGAGCGCCATAAACTCGCGCCGCGCCACGTCCAGCCGCCCGGCTCCGAGTTCGTCAAAGGCCTTCTGCAGGCGCTCGCGATGCTCAATCACGCTGGTCTCACTCATCTCGTTACTGCTCCTCTAGCGTCGGCGCGCACAAAGGCGCCAGCCTACTAAATGGCCGTGCTCGATGACTTCGCCAATTTCGATATCGGCAAAACCCATCGAGCGCAGCCGTTGCGCCCACCCCTCAAGAGCATCGTCGTCCAGCGCATGGGCGGCCAGCTCCGCGACTCTGAGGCGATTGCCCTGAACACTGCACATCAGCTCGTCGAGCGCTGAGGCACTCTCAGATTCGCCGCGAGTCTCCGCCACGGACAGAATCCGCATCACCTTCTCAGCGGTCTCGTGCAGCACATCGCCAAACCCGAGTTCAACCGCCCGCTCGCCCAGAGCCGCAAACACCGCGTTGAATTCGGTACGCATGCGCAGTGCTTTGCCCCCCTGGCGCGCCTCACTACCCCCAGCGAGCAGTGGCAGCATCCGTTTCGCGTGATCGAGCGGCCCACCGGACGCCAGCAGCCAGTCACAGTGTGCGTGCTCCACCTGCGCTAGCCGGAATAAGTGCGAGCCACGATGATGCATGATCGCTGCGATCGTCGCGGACGGCGCCGCCACGCGCGCCAATTCCCGCCACACTGGCTCGGACGCGAAGTATTCCAGCGCAAACTGGCTGAACAGCCAATTGATCTCGCCATCGGCAACCGGCAGCGCAGCTGCCGACGTGTTCGGGTGCACCTGCACACGTGTGCGCAAGTCCGGCTGCAGTAGGTCAAGCCATCCCGCGTCGAGCCGAGCAAGGTCGACGCCATCGATTCGTGCCGGCCAGCACTTGCGATCGGCATCGTTCAGCAGGCGGATCAGCGAGCCGTTGCCGCAGCCCAGCTCCAGTACACGTTCCTTTGCATTAATCGCGAGAAACTGCGCGCGCCAGAACGCCTGAGTCGCCGTCCCGTAGTGATCGTCGAAAGAACCTGTACACGAGTGGCGCGCACCACTCGCCCAGTACCGAGTCCATGCCTGCGCACGCGCGGAGGCGTCCTGCACGCACCCTGCTTCCTGCTCACGCATGGGAACCCTGGAAATCCGTCTGAATGAACTGACCGCCTGAAAAAAGAGGGGCCCCCGCAGGGGCCCCCGTCAAACCAACTCCCCGCAATCAGAACCGCTGGGTGTAGCGGATGTATGGCTGCCGACCGTACTGATCGTAGAGGTAATAGTTGAAATTGCGGCCGTTCGGGTCCGCACCCGCCGATCGCGCATCCGGCTCCTTATCAAAGGCGTTGATTGCACCAACCGTGAGCATGCCATTCCAAGGCGTTGAATACGTCAGCTGGAAGTCATGCGTCACATAGGTCGGAGTCTTGCCGGTGCGTTCGCCGTTCGAGTCCACCGTCTCGGCTTGATCGCCGATGATGTTGAAGTTCCAGCCCACCGAGAAGTCGGAAATCTTCCACTCGGTCGTACCTTGCGCACGAGTGTCCGGAATACCCGGATCGCCAACCAGGTCACGCCCGTTGTTCTGGGTGTAATCCAGCAGGTAGACATAACGCAGCTGCGAAGTGATGTTGCCGAGGTTGCCGAGGTTGTAACGGAAATTCGCCTCCAGATCGAGGCCACTGGTTTCGAGCGTGCCATTGTTCGCAAAGCCGAAGATGAAATCGGTGATGCGACCGGTCGGACCGCGCGTGATGACGAAGGCCGACGGCACCGGATCACCCACGCGAATCGCGTCAAGAATCTCCTGCGGCGTGAACTGATCGATGACGCCATCGATCTTGATGTTGTAGTAGTCCAGCGAGAAGTCGAACCACTTGGCCACATCGTAGGCGAAGCCCACCGAGTACTGCGTAGAATCCTCAGCGTCCAGATCCGGATTGGAAATCGACGTGGCATTGATCTGCACCGACTGAACGTCGCCATCTGCATTGAAGCAGGTATTCCGCGTCGCGTCCCAGATATATCCGCCGATTTCGCAACTCGGCTGGTCGTTGGTGATGGACTCAGCTGAGAAAGCCGGCTTCGCGCTCAGAATGTCCAGAGTCGGCGCGCGGAAGCCCTCACTCCAGGACGCCCGAAGCGTTAACGGCGCGATTGGCTGATAACGCACACTCAGCTTTGGCGAAGTAGCCGTGCCGAAATCGGAGTAGTTGTCGTAGCGAAGTGCGGCAGTGAACTCCAAGTTGTCGAGTACGGGGAACAGCGCCTCGCCGAAGTAAGCGCGCACACGCCGTTCCAGGCCGGACGAGTTGCCGGCCGAGCCGCCGATCTGGCCAGCCTCCGACGCCGCGTCGTAGAGGTCCGAGTAATCCTCCTCACGGTATTCCCAGCCCAACAGGAGCCTGGCATCGCCACCCGGCAGCGCAAACATCGAACGCTGCACATCGGCGAAGGCTTCGCGTGTTACCCATGTCGACTCACGCGCAGTGGTGGCCTTGAATGCCGCCGCGGCATCGGGCGTCGCGTTCGGATCGCGGAAGTCGTAGCTGCCATCGTCGAGGCCCGCTTGCGCGGTCGGCCGCAGCAGGAAGAAGCGTCCGAACTCGTAGTACTTGTACTCGTTGTAGCGCGCACCGATGGTCGCGTCGGCGAAACCAAAGAGGCTGCCCGAGAAGACACCGCTAATGTCATAGACATTGGCGTCAGTGCTCGTATCGCGGGTTCCGATCGAGGCGAATCGATGGTAGAGGTAGGTCGCGTAAAGTTCTTCGTCCGGGATGCCGACCTGACCGTTATTGGCGCCAAATAGAGGAACGATGTCCTCGTTCTGATAGAACGGATTGTCAGCCGGGATCGTCAGTGCAGTGTCGTTCAGCGGCGGTGCATAGCGCCCGAATGACTTCGCACGATTGATGCTGGCATTGACCGTCACGCCCCAGGTATCGGAAATCTCATAGGTGCCCTTGGCAAACAAGCCCTGATTCGCAGTCCCGGCTTCGTCAGCAGACACTAGCGTGAAATCGTAGCCGCACAGACCTGAAGGGGTGATGTAGTAGGCGGGATCCGTATTCGGACAGCCACCCGGCACGGCCGCGTACACGTATTCGTCGCCGGAAGCCGCATCGGTCGGATCGAACACACCGTCACGATTGGCATCGCGCAGAATGATGAGGTTGTTCGAGAAGAAGCTCGCACCCGGAGTGTTGTACAGGCTGTCACGCGCGAAGATGATGTCGCGCGTGAAGTAGGACGCACCCATCACCAGGTTGCCCTTCTCGCCGTTGATGCCGATCGTGATCGAGCTCTGCTCGACGTCACCGCCCGTCCGCGCAGTCGTCTGCTTCTGGCCGCTGATCTCTACGCCCTGAAAATCCTTGCGCGTAATGATATTGATGACGCCGCCAATGGCGTCGGCGCCGTAGATAGCCGAGGCGCCGTCCTTCAGCACTTCGATGCGCTCGACGGCAGCGATCGGCACAGCATTGAGATCCTGCGCCGTCGGCGCGAATGGCGCTTTCGGTGCACGACGTCCGTCGATCAGCACCAGCGTACGCTCGGAGCCGAGGCCACGCAGATCAACCGCAACCAGCGACTGGGCAGAGCTGCCCGATTGCGCGCGAAACGCACCGGCCGAGTTGAACACCGTGTTGCGCAACAGCTCGCCAACCGAGGTGAAGCCGCTGGCTTCGATGTCTGCGCGGTCGATGACGGAAACCGGAAGCGCCCCCTCGACGTTGGCTCGCGTCAAGCGCGAACCAGTGACCTCAATGGTGTCCAGCTTGGCGCTGTCCCCTTCCTTCGCTTCTTCCTGTGCAAACACAGCGCCAGACGAAAAGCTGCTCGCAACGACGGCCGCGATCGCGGTGCGGAGGAACACATCCCCTGACCGCTTGCGCTTCGACGAAATTTCCATCAGTTCACTCCCATGAGAACTTAAATGGCCCGCCCGCACGAAACCGGAAGGATTCATGCGCACGGCATCCCTGAACTAAACGACTTTTCGAGCCTAGACCTCGCCTGCGAGCGACGTCAACAATTTGTAACAAATTGGGTGAAACCCCCTATCAGCATTTGTGCAGCGCAGCAGGAAAGGCTGCAGAAATGCCTGGGGAAAATACCCATGTTTGTCAGCATTCGCTCTCACGTCTTCGACTAAGGTCGAATTGCTCAGATCATTAGTCTTGGGAGTGAAAAATCGAAAACATCAGCTCGACGCAAAGAATAGGCATCTGCCAATCGGCATCAAGGCAGGCAGGGCCGATTGTGCTGCGACGTCATACCTGTCGACCGAGCAGGAGCAGGCGGATTCAGACAGCGAAAGTGTCTGAACGCGAAGTCATGGCGCAACCCAAGGTCTGTCCTTCCAGAACAGACGCCGCAGCTGGACGCCGGTCAGAATGATTCGTAGCGTTTGCCCCTTGCCGGGCAAGCATTGCAGTTGCAATCCATCGCAACTGCAATGCTAACCAGGGGCTGACAAAAAGCTCGGCCCAGCCTTGCGAGGTTTGACGCATTCGCGGGGGCAATCAAGCATGCACCGTCTCGGAAAGACGGAGGGTGATTTGGTGCCGGCACCAAGGTTCGAACTCGGGACCCCCTGATTACAAATCAGGTGCTCTACCAACTGAGCTATGCCGGCGCGGCCGCGATTGTAGCCGACCCACAAGGAGATGGGGCAATGCCCGGACCACAACCCGTCTGACAGCTACGGCGACGTTGAACGCTCGAGCCAGTCCAAGTATCTCATCGCCTGCTCTCGCGTGTCGCCACACATGGATACGCGGGGCTGCAGGTCTCCGCAGACTTTCGGGCGTCGGGGATCACCGAACAGTTCGCATTGAAAATCGGCGTTCAGGTGGACACAGCGGATCCCGGCAGGCTTGCCTTCGGGCATGCCCGGCATTGGGGACGAAATCGAGGGCGCGATGCAGCAGGCACCGCATCCCGACCGGCAAATCACAGGCCAGACTCCGAACGCGCGCAGAATCCTGCCGTGTCACGACAGCCGTGACCTGACCGCCCGGATTCGTTTAGCCTTGTGGGTCTTGCGCAGCCCATCCCCCCGGCTTTTGAGAATTTGATTGGCATGAATCGTATTTTGAAGGATCTGGTCAGCCTGCTCGACCTCGAGACGCTCGAGGTCAATCTGTTTCGCGGCCAATCCCGTGATTTGGGAGGCAAAAGCGTTTTCGGCGGACAGGTCATCGGTCAAGCCCTGGTTGCTGCCGGTCGCACGGTCGAGAAAGCGTGCCCGCATTCGCTGCACGCATATTTTCTGCGACCGGGAGACATGAATCACCCGATCGTCTACGAGGTCGACCGTGTTCGTGACGGCCGCACCTTCACCACCCGCCGGATCCAGGCAGTTCAGCACGGCCATCCGATTCTGACCATGATTGTCTCGTTCCAGCGCGCCGAGGCGGGTCTGGAACATCAGCCTCAGATGCCGGAGGTTACGCCGCCGGAAAAGCTGGCGAGCTCGCGCGATCTGCACGATGAATGGCTGCATGCCGCCCCCGACGCACCAGATCGAATCTTCCACGCATTGACGCGCGAGATGGCAATCGAGTTCAAGCCGGTCGACCCGTGGAACCCGCTAGCCCCGACAGTGCGCCCCCCACAGCAGAACATCTGGTTCCGCGCTGCCGGCAAACTGCCGGATGACCCTGGCCTGCATCGCTGCGTCCTGGCCTACGCCTCAGACTTCAATCTGCTGTCGACAGCCCTGCGTCCCCATGGAAAATCCTGGTTTGCGGACGACATGAAGGTTGCCAGCATTGACCACGCCTTGTGGTTCCATCGTGATCTGCGTGTGGACGACTGGCTGCTCTACAGCATGGACTCCCCCACGTCGCAAGGTGGGCGCGGCTTGTCCCGCGGGCAGATATTTGACCGCTCAGGGCGTCTGGTCGCCAGTGTGGCGCAGGAAAGCCTGATGCGCTGCGTCGACATGACACTACCGGCCTCCGGTGACACCCCTTCCGATTCAGACGACCACTAATCCCCATGCGCAGACTGCTTTCTGTTGCCCTTGTCCTGACGCTGCTGGTGGGCGGCGGCTTTACTGCATTTGACCACCTTGCGCCTCAGGAAAGCGCCCAGCTCGCGGCGGAGCTGGAGCACGCCCTATCCAAGCTGGAACGCAAGAGCGTCATGGTTGATGGCCTTGAGGTCGTCTATCTGGAGGGCGGCAGCGGCGAGCCCTTGGTGCTGATTCACGGCTTTGGCGCCGACAAGGACAACTTCACTCGCGTCGCTCGCGGACTGACCTCGCATTACCGCGTCATCATTCCGGATCTTCCTGGATTTGGCGAAAGCAGCCGTCCGGTTGCCTCAAGCTTTCACATTCCTGACCAAAGCGAACGTGTGCACCGCTTCGTTGCCGCGCTGGGCATTAACACCGCCCACTTCGGCGGCAGTTCGATGGGAGGCTGGATCATCGCCGACTATGCCGCTCGCTATCCGTTGCAGACCCTCAGTCTTTGGCTGCTGGCACCCGGCGGTGTTCGTGGCGCTGACCCCAGCCCGATGCAGAAAGCCTATACCGTCACTGGCGTGTCGCCACTGATTGCGCAGTCTCCGGACGACTTCGAGCGCATCATCAATCTGGTCATGGCCGATCCGCCGTACATGCCGTACAGCATCAAGCGCGTACTCGGTGTTCGAGCGGCCCAGGACGCCAAACTGCATACCGAAATCTTTGAACAGATCGTCAAGGACGAACCCCTGGAGCAAATCGCCACGCACATCACTGCGCCGTCACTGATCGTCTGGGGCCAGCAGGATCAGGTACTGGACGTCAGCGGCGCCTACATCCTGCAGCGAGCACTCAAGGACTCACAGCTGATCGTGATGCCCGATACCGGTCACCTGCCGATGCTGGAAAAACCCAAGCAGGCCGCCGCCGACTACCTGGACTTTCGAACGTCGCTTGCTGCCACTCCTTAACCTGCTTGAGACGCCGCCCTATGCGCGGCTCTGAAGCTGGCTGTGCGCTGTGCTGCCGGATTGCCTGTCACGGCGATGCCGCTGGCGACGCACGGAATTCACGCGGCGCGGCACCCGTCCATTGCCGGAACGCCCGAGTGAAACTGCTGGCATCTGAAAACCCGAGCAGATAGGCAATTTCGCCGATGCTCATCTGCGGATCACGCAGGTAACTTTCGGCCAGTTGCTGCCGGGTATCCCGCAACAGATCGCTGAAGCTCACGTCCAGCTCTGCCAGGCGCCGCTGCAGGCTGCGCTCGGACAGATGCAGTTGCCGGGCCACATGATCCGCACGCGCCTCACCCCGCGGCATCAGCGTGGTCAACGCCGTTCTCACACGCGTCACCAGATCATCGCGCTGCAGACGCGCCAGATAACGCTGCACGATCTCATCATTGTGCCGGGCCAGCTCCGGGTTGGCGCCCTCGAGCGGGCGCTCGAACGCGGCGGCATCGAAATACACGGCGTTCTCGTCCGCCTCGAACTGCAGCGGCGCGCGGAACAGCTTCTCAAAGGCTGCCCGATTGCGCGGCGCGGCGCGGCGCAGCCGCACCAGGCTCGGATTGAACTCGCGTCGGTAAAGACCGCGGCACAGGCGCACCATCAGCGCCATGAAGGCATCGATGGATTCGTCAGCCGGCGCCGCCTCACCCTCCGGCACCCGGATGGCGAATCGATAGCCGCGCTCATGCGCCGCGAACTCCAGATCAGCGCCGTCGCTCACGACGCGGAAATAGCGCAGCACGCGCTCGAACGTCTCGCGCAAAGTGGTGCTGGCGCTCAGCGCATACCCCAGCGCGTGAAAGGTCGTCGCACCGACATTGCGCGCCACCGTCAAGCCGAAGGCGTCGTCACCGGTCGCGTCCACCGCCAGCCGCCACAGCCGTGCCGTTGCCGCAACCGGATAGCGCGCATTGGGATCATCCAGCGCCGCAAGATCCAGGCCCGCCCGTGCAAACAGTGCCGCGGCGTCCACCTGCGCAGCCTCCAGACTGCGCCGGATCGTGCGGGCCCAACTGGTCAGCGCGGTCGCGGTGTGTGTCGTCATCGGTCAAATGCTTGGCGGCTGTTGTCGGGTTTTTCTGGCGCCACCCCCGTAACTTACCGCAGATCGAATGCCATTCCATCGGAGTCCGCAGTGAATCAGGGAACAGCACCCACCATCCCCGCCAGCGACGAGGCGAAAACCGCGCAGATCAAGGCCGTCGTCACCGCCGCCGGTGTGCAGCTGCGGCAGCGCCACCCATGGCTGCTGCACCAGGACGCGATCGGCATGGGCATCCTGCTGATTTCGCTCGCCGGCATGATCGGCACTGCCGCGCTGTATGCGCAGGGTCTGATCGCGTGGTGGCTGTGCATCCCGCTGGTTGCGGTGTTTGCCTCGTTCACGCACGAGCTGGAGCACGACCTGATTCACTGGATGTACTTCCGCAAGCAGCCGTTCTGGCATCACACGATGATGACGCTGGTGTGGCTGGCGCGCCCGAGCACGATCAATCCCTGGATCCGCCGCCGCCTGCACTTCCGCCACCACAAGCATTCCGGCACCGAGCATGACATCGAGGAACAGGGCATCACCAATGGCCAGCGCTGGGGCCTGCGCCGGCTGCTGATGCTGGCGGATGCCAGCGCCGCAATCCTGTTCCGCCTGCCGCAGGCGCACAGCTGGAAGCGTCGCGCGTTTCTGCTGCTGGGCGGTCTGGCCGCCTACTTCCCGCTGGGCTGGCTGCATTGGGGACTGTGGTACACCTTCCTCGGCGTTCACGGCGCCAACGCCATTGCCGCGCTGAACGGCAGTCCGATCGCCTGGTCAGCCGGACTGCTGCAGGCACTGCCGCTGATTGATCTTCTGGTCGTGGTCTGGATCGCGCCCAATGTCCTACGCAGCTTCTGCCTGCATTTCGTCAGCTCCAACATGCACTACTACGGTGACATCGAGGATGGCAACGTTATCCAGCAGACCCAGGTGCTCAATCCCTGGTGGCTGTGGCCGGCGCAGCTGTTCTGCTTCAACTTCGGTTCGACCCATGCGATCCACCACTTCGTGGTCAAGGAGCCGTTCTACATCCGCCAATGGACCGCTCCGGCCGCCCATCGCGTGATGCGCGAGATGGGCGTACGCTTTAACGACGTGGCCAGCTTTGCCCGCGCCAATCGCTGGCAGGCTGAGCCAGAGGTTTCTACACAAACCGTTGCCGCATGAACCGCGTCGACACTTCAATTCGTGACTGAGTACACCGCATGAAGAAGCATGGCAGCGAATGGCAGCAGTGGCGCGGCACCGTGCAGCTGGCCGGCGAGGGATTCGACGAAATCACCTCCCGCGTCCATGAGTTCCACCGTGCGATCTCGGATATTCCGTTCAGGAGCCTCGCGCCCATCCCCGCGGTGAACGCAGGCGCTGCGACCACACGCGTGGTCCACGATACCGTCACCGACGGGGTCTACACCGCGGTCCGCCTCGTCGGCAAAGCCGTATTCCAGACCGCCGCGGTCGTCATGCGCGAAAGTGAGCCGCTGGTGACCCGGCGCGCCGCGGTTCCGCATCGCGTGCGGGACGATCTGGTCTCGGCCGCCAGCGGACTCGTCGGTGACCACATGGCGCGCAGTCGCAATCCGCTGACGCCGCGCCTCGGCTTTCGTCATCGCGGCGCCCCGCTGCCGCTGCAGCGCGACGCCCTGGCCGCCGCGTATCCCCAGGCCCGATCCCACGTCGTCGTGTTTGCACATGGTCTCTGCTGCAACGAAAACAGCTGGCGGCTGTATGTCCGTGAGGGCGATGAGCAGAGCCGCCCCTACGGTGAACGACTCGAAGCGGATCTCGAAGCCAGCACCCTGTATCTGCGCTACAACAGCGGGCAACGCATCGCCGACAACGGCCGCGCGCTGGCGCGCCAGCTGCAGCGACTGAACGCGCAGTGGCCGGTGCCGATCGAACGCATCACCCTGATCGGGCACAGCATGGGCGGGCTGGTAGTCCGCGCCGCAGCCGCCGAAGGCCACGCCCGTCACGCACCCTGGGCCGACAAGGTGCAGCAGGTGATCTGTCTCGGCTCGCCGCACCTGGGCGCGCCCCTGGAAAAACTGGTCCACGCCGGCATTCCGCTGCTGCACCGCTTCAGTCTGTCGCGTCCCCTGGCGCGCGTACTCGATGTGCGCTCGGTCGGCATCCGCGACCTGCGCCACGGCAGCGTCCACCCGCGCGACCGCCACGCGCTGGCTGCCGGGGAGACCGCCGAACTGCCGGCCCGCATCGCGCGCCTGCCGCAGGCGCGTTACCACTTCATCGGCAGCACCCTGGGCGGCAGCGAGACGGACCCGGTCAGCCAGGTCATCGGAGACGGACTGGTATTGCTGCCCAGCGCCAAGGCCCACCATCTGGCCGACGCCGATACCGCGACGCTGTTCCGCATGAGCCACATGCGCCTGCTGAATCACCCGCTGGTCTACGCCCACCTGCTCGACGCCCTCCAGCTGCACTGACCTCTTCGGGCGACGCCCGGTCGCGGCAACTGCCAGGCCGGGCTTCTTTCGAGGTCAGAATTAGACACTTGTCTAGTTTCTGACACTATGTCAGAGTCACCGCCCATGGAACGCAGTCAACAACGTCGGCACGAGGAGAAGGAGCAGCGTCGGGAAGCCATCATCGACGCGGCCGAGCAGGTCCTTGCGACCTCGGATTTCGATTCGGCACGCATGGAAGAGGTCGCCAAGGTCGCGCGCGTCTCGCGCGCACTGGTCTACCTGTACTTCAAGAACAAGCAGGAACTGGATCTGGCGATCTGCGTGCGCGCACTGCGCGCGCTGCGCCAGCATTTCGTCGACAGCGCGGCCCGACACGCCACCGGATACGCCAAGGTCGCATCGCTGGGTCACACCTATATCCAGTTCGCGAAGGATTTTCCGGTCTACTTCGCCGTGCTCTCGCGGTTCGAAAGTCACCCGTTCGACACACTGGAGCCGAGTTCAACCGAGCTCGCCGTCTTCGAAGCCGGCAGTGCCGTGCACGCCGTGACCGTGGAGTGCCTGCAGATCGGCATGCGCGACGGCAGTATCCGTGCGGATCTGGAGCAACCGCTGTCTGCCGCACTGAGTCTGTGGGCCTTCGTCCATGGCCTGATCCAGATCGCGCACAACAAGCAGCACTTTCTGGAACAGGTCGGGATTCCGCCGACGCAGTACACCGACTATGCGATCGACCTGGTCATGCGCGGTCTGCGACCTGTCGCTGGCACCCGCGCCCCGTCCGACGCCTGAATCGCCGATGCCCGCCATGACATTTATTCGAACCCGTTCCCGCGCTGCAGTCCTGGTGATGCTGTCTGTAGCGCTGCCGTCGGTCGCAGGTGCGGACGACGTGCTGCTCGCCCGCTACCTGGATCAGGCGCTGACCGAAAACCCCGCCCTGCAGGCGCAGGATCAGGCGGTCGCCAGCCGCGGCTACGCCGCCGACAGCGCTGACGCCCAGCGCCTGCCGAGCCTGTCACTGAATGCGCGCTACACCCGTGCCGAAGGCGGACGGACGATCGACTTCCCGGCCGGCGATCTGCTCAACGGCGTCTACGCCACGCTCAACCGTTACCTCGAGGAGCACGGCGAGGCGCCGCAGTTTCCGCAGATCGACAACCAGTCGATCGCGCTGCTGCGCCGGAAGGAACAGGAAACCAAGCTGTCGCTGACCGCACCGTTGTTCGCACCGCAACTGTGGGCGCAGGCCGATGCCCAGCACGCGCTGCTCGGCGCCGGCCTTGCCGAACGCGAGGCATTCGCCCGCGTGCTGGTGCGGGAGCTCAAGCGCGCCTACTACGGCGCCGCGCAGGCACAGGCTGCGGTCGAAATTCTGGAATCCAGCGAGCGCCTGCTGGCCGAGAACGTGCGTGTGTCCGAAGCGCTGGTGCGCGCCGGCAAGGCCACGCGCGACCGCGTGCTGCGCGCCGAAGCCGAGCGCCTCGCCATCGTGCAGCGGCTCGACGCCGCACGCGACCAGGCCGCGCGCGCGCGGCGCCTGCTGAACCTGCTGCGCGGGCAGACCACGGAGACGCCCGTCGAAGTCCCGTCTCCGGAGCAGCTCAGCGCGCCGACGCTCGCCCAGCCCAAATCACAGACCCGCCCACAGACCCGCCCGGAACTGCGTCAGATCGATCACTCGATCGACGCTGCAGACGCCGCCGCGCGGGCCGCTGGCGCATCGAAATTGCCGACCGTGGCCCTGGCTGCGGACTACGGCGTCCAGGGCGAGGATTACGGCTTCGGCCGCGACGACGACTTCGGCACCGCCTCGCTGGTGCTGAGCTGGAACCTGTGGGATTTCGGCGCCCGTGGCGACGACCGCCGCCGCGCCCGCGCCGACGCCGAGCAACTGCGCGCACAACGCATCGACGCCGAGCGCCGGCTCGATCTGGCGCGCCGCAGTGCCGCCGACGATCTGGCCACGGCCACACGTGCGATCGACGCTGCGCAGGCGCGCGTCGTGGCCGCCGAGGAAGTGTTTCGCATCGCCGAGCGCAAGCGCGCCGTGGCGAGCCTGTCACAGGTTGAATTTCTCGATGCCGAGCGTGCACTGACCGAGGCCCGGCTGAATCTCGCGGTGGCGCGCTGCACCGCGCAGGACCGCGCGGCAGAACTGGAACTGGCCACCGCCAGCTATGCCCTGCCCGCGCGGCTGAACGACCACCGCGCCACCGGCACGGCGACGGAGTGAACCCATGCACCTGATCCGAACCACCCTGCTCCTTCTGCCACTGCTGGGCGCCTGCGGCGCCGATCACGCAGCCCCCGCGCCGGAAGCACCCAGCCCCGCGCAACCGGTGCGCGTGGCCGCGGTCGAACACGGCCCGGCGCAGGCGCCGGTGCAGGCGACCGGATTGCTGGCGCCGCTGGACGAAGCGCGCCTGGCCTTCAAGGTCGGCGGCATCATTTCCGACATCGCGGTACGCGCCGGTGACCGCGTCAGCGCCGGACAGCGCCTCGCCACGCTGGAGGCGGCAGAAGTCGACGCCGCGCAATCCCAGGCCCGCGAGGCGCACGCCAAGGCCCTGCGCGACCTCGAACGCGGTCGCCAGCTGTTCGCCGATGCAGTGATCACGCGCGAGCAGCTCGACGATCTGGGCACCGCCGAAGCGGTGGCGCGCGCCCAACTCAAGGCTGCGCAGTTCAACCGTCGTTACGCCGATATCACCGCGCCCGGCGACGGCATCGTCCTGCGGCGCCTGGCCGAACCGCGCGAACTGGTCGCCGCGGGCCAGCCAGTGTTGCAGGTCAGCCGCGGTGACAGCGGATGGGTCCTCAAGGCCGGCGTCTCCGACCGCGGCTTCGTGCAATTGCACGATGGCGACACCGCGCAGGTTCGCTTCGACGCCTATCCCGATCGCGTATTCGAGGGCCGCGTCCGCGAACTCGGCGGCGCAGCGGATCCGCGCACCGGTACCTTCCCGGTCGAACTCGAAGTCGACCCCGACGGCGCCACGCTGGCCAGCGGCCTGATCGGTCGCGTGCAGATCCGGATCGGCGGCGACGCCACAGCCGACTATGTGCCGCTGTCGGCGCTGGTCGAGGGCGACGCCCGGGCCACCACGCTGTTCCTCTACGACCCCGCAACGCAGCACGTCACCGAGCGCAAGGTCCCGGTGCGCTTCGTCACCGACACCCACGCCGTCCTCGATACCACGCTGCCGCCGGGCAGCCAGGTGGTGACCACAGGCGCCGCCTACCTGCGCGACGGCGACGCCGTACGCGTCGTCGACTGAGCGCGGACCGCCGGCCATGCGCATTTCCGAATTCGCGGTACGCAACGTCCCGTTCATGATCGTCGTGTTCCTGCTGATGATCGCGGTCGGCGTCTCATCGTGGCTGAACATTCCGCGCACCGAAGACCCGCACTTTCCGATCTCGGCGTTCCAGATCGTCGCGGTCTATCCGGGCGCGGACCCGATCGAGATCGAACGTCAGATCGTCGAGCCGATCGAGGATGCGATGAACACGCTCGACGACGTCAAGGATATGACCTCGACCTCGGACGACTCGCTGGGCATCGTCCGCATCGAATTCGAAGGCGACGTCGACGTCGACAAGAAGTACGACGAGGTCACGCGCGAACTCGCCGCGATCGAGCGCAGCTTTCCGGACGGCCTGGCCGATCTGAAGGTGCACAAGATCAATCCCGGCAACGTCAACATCGTGCAGATTGCACTGGTGTCCGACTCGGCGTCGTGGCGCACGCTGGAAGACACTGCAGAAGATCTCAAGGATCGCATCGAACGCATTCCCGGCATCCGCGAGACCGAAACCTGGGCGTATCCGCAACGCGAGCTGCGGGTCGAGCTGAATCTGTCGCGGATGGCCGAGCTGAACCTGCGCACGCCGCAGGTGCTGCAATCGATCGCCGGCCGCAATACCAACGTTCCCGGCGGCGCGGTCGAACTCGGCGCGCGCCGCTTCAACCTGAAGACCACCGGCAGCTATCGTTCGATCGACGAAGTGCTCGACACTGTCATCGGCGGCACCGGCGATGCGCTGGTGCGGGTGCGCGATGTCGCACGCGTGGAATGGGATCATGGTCCACTCGACTACACCGCGCGCCTCGACGGCCATCGCGCGGTCTGGGTCACCGCAAACCAGAAGACCGGCGAAAACATCTTCGTCACGATTGCGGCGATCCAGCAGGTCATCGGCGCGTTCAAGCCGTCGCTGCCGGCGGACGTGAAGCTGGTCCAGGCCTTCGATCAGTCCAAGAATGTCGCCAAGCGCCTGGACCGCCTCAGCGCCGACTTCCTGATCGCAATCGTTCTGGTCTCGATCACGCTGCTGCCGCTGGGCCTGCGCGCCGCCGGCATCGTCATGGTGTCGATCCCGCTGTCGTTGATGAGTGGTCTCGCCGCCCTGTATTTCACCGGCTTCTCGCTGAACCAGCTGTCGATCGCCGGCTTCGTCGTCGCGCTCGGTCTGCTGGTCGACGACTCGATCGTCGTCACCGAAAACATCGCGCGCCATCTGCGCCTCGGCTACGGGCGGGATCAGGCGGCGATCCTGGCGACCCGGCAGATCTCGCTGGCGGTGCTCGGCTGCACCGCAACCCTGCTGTTTGCGTTCCTGCCGCTGCTGGAGCTGCCGGGCAACGCCGGCAAGTTCATCCGCTCCCTGCCCGCCTCGGTCGTGTTCACCGTCGCCGCGTCGCTGTTCGTGGCACTGACGATCATCCCGTTCCTGGCCTCGCGGATACTGCCGCGCGAGGAAGCTGCTGAAGGCAACCGCTTCCTGCGCGGCCTGATGCACCTGATCCACACGATCTACTCGCCGCTGCTGCAGCGTGCGCTGGCACGCCCCAAGACCACAGTGCTGCTGTCGACCCTGGCGGTCGTCGCCAGCTTCTCGCTGATTCCCATCATCGGCGTCGGCATGTTCCCCAAGGCCGATACCGCGCAGTTCATGATCCGCGTGACGCTGCCCAATGGCAGCAGTATCGACGCCACTGACACGATTCTGCGTGAAACCGAAGCGGTGCTGAGCACGCACCCGGAAGTCGAGCATGTGATGTCCAACCTCGGCCGCGGCAATCCGCAGATCTACTACAACGTGTTCCAGAAGGAATACGCCGCCAACGTCGCCGACCTGTTCGTGCAGCTCAAATCCTTCCAGGGCGATGCGACGCGCAAGCTGCTGGACCGCATCCGCAGCGAACTGGATACGATTCCCGGGGCCGAAATCGTGCTCAAGGAATTCGAGAACGGTCCGCCGCTGGAAGCCCCGATCGCGATCCGCATCATCGGTCCGGACCTGGGCGTGCTGCGCCATCTGGCCGGAGAGGTCGAGCAGTTGATGCAGGCAACACCCGGCACCCGCGACGTCAGCAACCCGCAGCGCCGTTCGCGCATCGATCTGGCGCTGAACGTCGACACCACCAAGGCCGGCCTGCTGGGCGTCAGTCCGCTGGAGCTGGACCAGACCGTACGCCTGGCCGTCGCCGGGCTCGACGCCGGCGAGTTCCGCGAGACCGATGGCGACAGCTACCCGATTGTGCTGCGCGCACCGCTGAGCGGTCGCGCCAGTCTCGACGCGCTGCAGGGCTTGCACGTCGGCACCGCCGGCGGCGCGCAGGTGCCGCTGGACCAGCTCACGCGCGTACAACTGACCGAATCGCCGACGATGATCTACCGCCGCGATCGCGAGCGCGCGGTGCTGCTGACCGCCTATACCGAAACCGGTTACAACACCGAACGCGTCACCAACCGCGTGCTGGAGCAGCTGGCGACGCTCGACTGGCCAGACGGTTATCGCTACGTCGCCGCCGGTGAAGTCGAAAGCCGCCAGGACAGCTTTGCTGGCTTCGGCACCGCGATCCTCGTCGCCGTATTCGGCATTCTCGCCGTGCTGGTGCTGGAGTTCGGCAGCTTCAAGTCGACTCTGATCGTTGCCACCGTGGTGCCGCTGGGGGTCATGGGCGGCATCCTGATGCTGATGGCGACCGGCGGCGTGCTCAGCTTCACCGCAATGATCGGATTCATCGCACTGACCGGCATCGAGATCAAGAACTCGATCCTGCTGGTGGACTTCACCAATCAGCTGCGGCAGCAGGGCAAGCCGCTGGACGAGGCGATCGCCGAGGCCGGCGAGATCCGCTTCCTGCCGATCCTGCTGACTTCGGTGACCGCGATCGGCGGCCTGATGCCGCTGGCGCTGCAGCAGTCGGCACTGTATTCGCCGATGGCGTGGGTCATCATCGGCGGCCTGATCACCTCGACGCTGATCGGCCGGCTGGTCACCCCGGTGATGTACAAACTCGTGCCGCCAACCCTGAAAGCCACTGAACCACCGATTGATCCGTAACCCTGATCCGCACGACCTCAGACGCCGCGGATTGAGCTGTGTCATCTTGAGGGTTGCTGGGCTTTGCTAGATTGCGTCTCAGGCAAGCCTTAACCGTTCAGGACCGTCGTATCGGCCATGCGCTCTGACACAGAGACCCCGCGAGCTGCGGCACGCATCACCCGCGTGGCGTTGCAGGCGCTGATCGACGCACTGATCGCGCGGGGCTACGCCGTGATCGGCCCCACCGTCCGCGACGGCGCGATCGTCTACGATCAACTCAGCACCACGGCAGAGCTGCCGGCCGGCTGGACCGACGAGCAGGCACCCGGACGCTACCGTCTGCAGCGACGCGACGACGATGCGCTGTTCGGCTTCGCCGTCGGACCGCATTCATGGAAGCGTTACCTGCACCCGCCAATGGAAACGCTATGGACCGCACGCAGTAGCGCTGACGGCTTCGATTTCAGTGCCGCGCCATCGCCGACTGAGAAATACGCCTTCCTCGGTGTTCGCGCCTGTGAGCTGCAGGCGATCGCGATCCAGGACCGCGTGTTCCAGCACGACCGTTTCCGCGATACCGCCTACGCCGCGCGCCGAGACAATGCCCTGATCGTCGCAGTCCATTGCGCGCAACCAGCCAGCACCTGCTTCTGCAGCTCGATGCAGTCGGGACCGAAAGCACGCGGCGCCTTTGACCTTGCGCTGACCGAACTGCTCGACGCCGAGCGGCATGATTTTCTGGTCGAGGTCGGCAGCCCCGCAGGCGCCGAACTGCTGGACTCGCTCGCTGCCGCCGAAGCGACCCGCGCAGACCTGGACGCCGCCGACGCCGTGATCGCGCAGGCCGAGCGTCGGATGGGACGAACCATCGACAGCTCGGTCTTTCGCGAGCGCCTGCGGGACCGTGCCGAGCACCCGCGCTGGACCGAGGTCGCCGATCGCTGCCTCAGCTGCGGCAATTGCACGATGGTCTGCCCGACCTGTTTCTGCACCACGGTTGAAGACCACACCGATCTCAGCGGCGCACAGGCCGAGCGCGTTCGCAAATGGGACTCGTGCTTCACAATGGAATTCAGCTACATCCATGGCGGCAGCGTGCGCCAGAGCACCGGCGCACGTTATCGGCAATGGATGACGCACAAGCTGTCGAGCTGGGTCGACCAGTTCGGTTCATCAGGCTGCGTCGGCTGTGGTCGCTGCATTGCCTGGTGCCCGGTCGGCATCGATATCGCCGCTGAGGCCACAGCAATCTGCGCCGACACGCCGCCCACACCGGGAGCCACGCCATGAAAGACCTTGAGCAGATCCTGCAGAGCCATGCCTTTCTGGGTGGCTGTGAACCGGAGTACGTTCAACTGCTGGTCGGATGCGCGCGCAATCTGCGCTTCGATGCCGGCGAGTATCTCCTGCGCGAGGGCGCTGCAGCCGACGAGTTCTATCTGATCCGTCACGGCAAGGTGGCGCTGGAGATCAACGTGCCCGGCAAGGCGCCGATCGTGTTTTCAACCCTGGGTGAAGGCGAGATCGTCGGCGCGTCCTGGCTGGTGCCGCCGTACCGCTGGACCTTTGACGCCCGCGCGGTCGAACTGACCCGCGCGATCGGTATCGACGCGGCCTGCCTGCGCCGCAAATGCGATGCCGACTCCGGATTCGGCTACGCGATGATGAAGCGCTTCGTGCCGATCCTGAGTCAGCGCCTGCACGCGACGCGGCTGCAACTGCTCGACGTCTACGGCAAGCCCTGAAATGACCGTCGCCGTTGCCGACCCGATGCTGCCGCAGCGCTACCGCGTGACCCACGCGCAGCGGCTGCTGGACGACACCGTCTCGCTGCGGCTGACGCCACAGGACGGCGAGCTGCCGTCATGGCAGCCAGGGCAGTTCAACATGCTGTACGCCTTCGGCGTCGGGGAATCCGCAATAAGCATCAGCGGAGCCGATGACAACGGCTTCGAGCACACCGTGCGCGCCGTCGGCGCCGTCAGCCGGGCGATTGCCGCACTGCAGGTCGGAGACAGCATCGGACTGCGTGGTCCATTTGGCAGCGCCTGGCCGGTCACCGCTGCGGAAGGGGCTGATGTGGTTTTTGTCGCCGGCGGACTCGGCCTGGCGCCGCTGCGGCCAGCCATCGAAGCCGTACTTCAACAGCGTGAGCGCTATGGGCGCGTGGTACTGCGCGTCGGCGCACGCCGGCCCCAGGACCTGCTGTTTCCGGAGGCGCTGGAACGCTGGCGTCTGGCGCGCGATGTCGACATCGATGTCAGCGTCGACCATGCCGACACGCAATGGCGTGGCCATGTCGGCGTCGTGACCACGCTGATTGCCGGCGCCCGCTTCGATCCGCATGAAAGCATTGCGATGGTCTGCGGACCCGACGTGATGATGCGCTTCTGTGCACGCAGCTTGCACGATGAAGGCGTTGCCGACGACCGCATCTATCTGTCGATGGAGCGCAACATGAAATGCGCGATCGGCCTGTGCGGCCACTGCCAGTTCGGCCCCTCGTTCATCTGCAAGGACGGACCGGTCATGCGCTATGACACGATCGCTGATCGCCTCAATGTCCGGGAACTGTGACATGACGCCGCGCCCGAGACTCGCCGTGTGGAAATTCGCCTCCTGCGACGGCTGTCAGCTGTCGTTGCTGGACTGCGAGGACGAGCTGCTCAGCTTGGCCGACGCCATCGAGATTGCCAACTTTCCGGAAGCCTCGAGCGCGATCAGCGCAGGTCCGTACGACCTGTCGCTGGTCGAAGGGTCGATCACGACCGCACATGACGCCGAGCGCATTCGCGAGGTGCGGCGGCAGTCGAAATTCCTGGTCACGATCGGCGCCTGCGCCACCGCCGGCGGCATCCAGGCGCTGCGCAATTTCGCCGACATCAACGACTTCGTCGCCGCCGTCTATGCCTCGCCGCAGTACATCCAGACCCTGGCAACATCGACGCCAATCTCTGCGCACGTTGCCGTCGACTTCGAACTGCGCGGCTGCCCGATCAACAAGCTTCAGCTGCTCGAGGTCATCACCGCGTATCTGGCCGGACGCAAACCGGCGATCGCGGCACACAGCGTCTGCATCGAGTGCAAGCAGCGCGGCACCGTCTGCGTCGCGGTACAGGGTACGCCGTGCCTCGGGCCGGTCACTCACGCCGGCTGCGGCGCCATCTGCCCGGCCTACCGTCGTGGCTGCTATGGCTGCTACGGCCCGATGGAGACTCCCAACACCGCAGCACTCGCGGCGCTGCTGAAATCGCAGGGCGCCAGTGAGCGCGAGCTGCTTCACGCATTCCGCTCATTCAATGCCGGCGCCGAAGCCTTCGCTGCGCAAAGCCGCAAGCACGAACCTGCCGCCGGTGGCGAATCTCCATGAGCACTGAAACCCGCAACATCCGCGTCGACTATCTGGCGCGCGTCGAGGGCGAAGGGGCGCTGGACCTGCACATCCGGGACGGCCGCGTCAGCTCCGCCCAGCTGCGCATCTTCGAACCCCCACGACTGTTCGAGGCGCTGCTGCGCGGCCGCAGTCACGCCGAGATTCCGGATATCGTCGCGCGCATCTGCGGCATCTGCCCGGTGGCCTATCAGATGAGCGCCGTGCATGCGATCGAGCATGCTTTCGGCATTCACGTCGCCGGCCCGCTGCGCGAACTGCGCCGGCTGCTGTACTGCGGCGAATGGATTGAAAGCCACGCGCTGCATGTGACGATGCTGCATGCACCCGACTTTCTCGGTTTTGACGATGTCGTGCAGATGGCGCGCGCACATGGAGATCGCGTGCGTGGCGCGATCGCGCTGAAAAAAGCCGGCAACCACCTGATTCAGGTTCTCGGCGGCCGCGAGATCCATCCGGTCAGCGTCAAGGTCGGAGGTTTCCATCGGGTTCCGCGCCGCAGCGAGCTGCTGCCGTTGGCCGAGGAGCTGAAACGCGCACAGGAACAGGCGATCGAGCTGCTGCGCTGGGTCAGCGGCTTCGAGTTTCCGGACTATCAGCGCGACTACGAGTTCGTCGCGCTGCGCCACCCCGACGAATACCCCTTCAACGAAGGCCGCCTGGTCTCCAGCGGCGACATCGATATCGACATCGCCGACTTCGACCGGGAATTCGAGGAACGCCACGTCGCGCACTCGACGGCGCTCCAGGCCCGGCTGCGCCGGCGTGGCGCCTACCTGGTCGGACCGCTGGCGCGCTATGCGCTGAACTTCGATCGCCTGTCCCCCGAGCTGCAATCGCTGGCGCGCGACGCCGGCCTCGGTCCGGTCTGCCGCAATCCGTTCCAGAGCATCGTCGTGCGCGCGGTCGAGCTGGTGTACGCCTGCACCGAGGCGCTGCGCATCATTGACGCCTATGTTGAACCGGAACACGCCGCCGTCGACGTCGCGCCGCGCGCCGGTGTCGGCTACGGCTGCACCGAGGCCCCGCGGGGGATCTGCTGGCATCGCTATCAGTTCGACCAAGATGGCAGCGTGGTCGAGGCGCGCATCGTACCGCCGACGTCGCAGAATCAGCCGAGCATCGAAGCCGATCTCGCTGCGGTGGCCGACGCGATCATCGACGCTCCGGACGAGGTCATCCGGCATCGCTGCGAGCAGAGCATCCGCAACTACGATCCGTGCATTTCCTGTGCAACGCACTTCCTGAACCTGACGATCCATCGGCCGTGAGCCTGAGCGGACGCCTGCTGATCATCGGCCTTGGCAATCCCGACCGCGGTGACGACGGCGTCGGCGCGCTGGTGATCCAGGAACTCGGCGGCTGGCATCCACCGGGCGTGCAGTTGATCACGCGCAGTGGCGATCCTCTGGCACTGCTCGACGACTGGGCCAGCTTCAACGCCGTGATCTGTATCGACGCGGCGGCCACCGAAGCGCGGCCCGGTCGCATCCACCGCATCGATCCAGCCATCGAACCGCTGCCACAGCCGCCATTGCCGACCTCCAGCCATGCTCTCGGACTGGCCGACACGATCGAACTGGCCCGCGTGCTCGGACGCGCGCCGCCGCATCTGATCGTCTATGCCATCGAAGGACACTGCTTCGATTCCGGGGCTCCGGTGACCCCCGCGGTCGCCGCTGCGGCGACCCAGGTCGCGCTGCTGATCACGACGCAGGAATGGCCCGCGCTTGCGCGGATGCCGCCGACCAACGGCTGAACGTACCGATCAGCTGCGTTTCCGGGCCGACCAACGCGCTTGACGTCGGGATTTTCGACCTTTGATTCCCGTCAGCAATGCCGCCTATTCCGAGTAGGTAATTTCCTACACGGCGTGTGAATAAGCTCGCTCCCGAATCAAGTCCACCGCTTACATCAGGAGCACATCGGTCATGCGCAAGTCACTCGTCCTCACTGCCAGTCTCGCTGGACTGGTCTTTCTGGCCGGTTGCGGCGGCGGCGGCGGTTCGTCGTCCCCGACGGACACCACGCCCCCGACGCCCACCGCTGCGTCCGGCACTGTCGCAGTCAGCAAGAGTGGCCCGCTGGACCCGCTGCAGACCCAGCTGAGCGCCAACGTCTTCGGACCGCTGGCCAGTGCACTGGGCGATACCCCGCTGGAAAATGTCGTGAATTGCGCGGACGCCATCGTCGCGCAGGATGTCATTGATATTGCCGACACCGTGCTGGTGTCGCTGCAGGCCGCCGGCGCCGGCGCGCCGAACCCCGATCCGCAGGCGCTGGTGGACAGCCTGCGCTCGGTCGTGACCGATCTGGTTCAGATGATTCAGGGTCTTGCCGGTACCGGCAGCGCCTGCCTGTCCAACGTCGTCAGTGCCGAGCAGATCGCTGGCGTGCTGTCGCAGCTCGACGGTACCCCGCTGGCACCGCTGAGCACGCAGCTCGGACCGGTGCTCGCCCGCATCGTCGCCATGGTGGGTGGCAGCGGCCCGGTCGATCAGGATCTGCAGCTGAGCACGATTGCCTCGCTGGTCAATCAGCTCAATGTCGCACTACAGCTGGCATTGGCACAGATTCCCAGCACCGCCTACGACGCCCCGGTGGTCGGCGGCGCGCTGACCACGGTATCGGACGCGCTCAACGACACCAGTGCCCTGCTCAATGCCGTCCTCGGCTATGACAGCGCCGCGACCAACCTCGCCCTGCAGAACCTGCTGAACAACACGCTGGGCAATCTGCTGACGCAGGTCGTCCCGCTGGAAACGCTGGAAGAACAGGCCGGTCAGCCGGGCGCGATCAGCACCCCGCTGCTGGCCAACATCGCGCAGCTGTCGGCACTGGTCGGCGCCACGGTTTCGTCCGCACTGGATCCGGTGTTCACCCAGTTGCTTGACGGTGCGCTGGCACCGGTCCTCGACCCGATCGAGAACCAGGTCCTGCCGGCGATCCTCGGCCCGATCTTCGACGCCATCGGCGGCATGGGCGCCAACCCGGATACCAGCGGTCCGCTGGCAGGCACTCCGCTCGCGGCGGTGACCAACCTGATCACCGGCGTGCTCGACGGCCTGCTGGGAGGCGCGGTGGGCGGCGGTTCGGGCGGCGGCACCGGCGAATGCCTGCTGATGAACGTCCCGATCCTGTCGATCCTGTGCGGCGTCGCCTGATCGCAGCAAGTCAGAAGTGATCGAGGGCCGCCCATCGGGCGGCCCTTTTCATTGGCGGCACCGATTCACGGACGCCACTGCACCAGGGTCTCGATCAGGCGGATCAGCAACAGCTGCAGGCGTGACGCGCGCTGTGCCGACCACGCCCATGGCGGATCCTCATTCATGTACGCCGCCTGGGCAATCTCCAGCTGCAGACAGTGCACGCCGCCCGCAGGATCGGCGTAATGCCGCGTGATGTAGCCGCCCTTGAAGCGTCCATCGCGGATCGCACTGAACAGGGTGGTATCCGACAGCACGTCCATCGCGCGCCCCGCCAGACGCGCGGCACAGCTGAGGCCACTGTCGCTGCCCAGATTCAGATCCGGCAGCTTGCCATCAAAGAAACGCGGCACCTGTGAGCGGATCGAATGCGCGTCGAGCAGGACCACATGGCCGTGACGCGCACGCAGGTCATCGATCCGCTGGCGCAAACGCGCGTGGTAAGGCTGCCAGTACACCTCACGACGCCGCGCCACCTCGTCCGCATCGGGCGCCTTCCCTTCACGGTAAATCGGCTCGCAATCAAAACGCCTCAATGGCACCAGCTCGCTGTTGTCGGCGCCCGGATACAGCGCCGTACCTTGCGGATCCCGGTTCAGGTCGACCACGTAACGCGAATGCGTCGCCACCATCAGGCTGGCGCCCAGCGACGCCGCGAAGTCGTACAGGGTGTCGACATGCCAGTCCGTGTCCGGCACGCGTAGCGCATCGGCGTTCATCGCCTCGGCGATTGCCGGCGGAATATGTGTGCCGGCATGCGGCACGTTGATCAGCAGCGGAGTACTGCCTTCGATCCAGTGATCCAGCTCGATGCTCATGCCGCAGTTCATCCATTGACCCCCGATCACGCGGGCGCTGCAGGGATTGAAGCCAATGCGATACGCCAGTTCCGACGGATGTTCGATGTCCCAGATCGCAAAGTCGGCACGCTGACCAACCCGCAGCTGACCGCGATCCTCGGCCAGCCCCAACGCCCGCGCGGCATTGCGCGTCACACCGGCCAGCGCCTCGGCCGGCGTCAGCCCGAACAGCGTGCAGCCCATGTTCATCGTCAGCAGCAGCGAAGTGCATGGCGATGTGCCCGGATTGCAGTCGGTCGCCAGCGCCATCGGCACGCCGGCAGCGCGCAGTTGCGCCACCGGCGGCGCCTGGCTTTCACGCAAGGTGTAGTACGCGCCCGGCAACAACACCGCCACGGTCCCGGCCGCCGCCATCGCCTTGATGCCGGCGGTCGCGGCGTATTCCAGATGATCCGCCGACAAGGCGCCGCAGGCGGCAGCCAGCGCGGCGCCACCGCCGTCGCTGAGCTGGTCGGCATGCAGCTTCACCGGCAGGCCCAGTGCAATGGCGGCTTCGAAGACGCGACCGCACTGCACCGATGTGAAGGCGATCGACTCGCAGAACGCATCAACCGCATCGGCCAGTCCCCGCTGGTGCACGGCGGGCAGCAGCATCGCGCACACGAAGTCGATGTAGTCATCCACGCGGCCTTCGAAATCCGGCGGCACCGCATGCGCGGCGAGCAGCGTTGTCGTCACCCGAACGGGAAAGCGCTCGCCCAGACGCCGCGCCACCCGCAGCAGCTTGATCTCGCTTTCGAGGTCGAGCCCGTACCCTGATTTGATCTCGATCGTCGTCACGCCCTCGGCCATCAGTGCTTGCAGGCGCCGCGCACCCTGCTCGAACAATTCGTCCGCGCTGGCCGCATGCGTCGCCCGGACCGTGGCCCGGATTCCGCCGCCGGCCTGTGCGATCTCGGCATAGCTCGCGCCCTGCAGGCGCCGCTCGAACTCGCGTGCGCGATCACCGGCCCAGACCAGATGCGTATGACAGTCGATCAGCCCCGGCGTCAGCCAGCGCCCGTCACCGAAATGCTGCGGCAGCTCGTCCCAGCCGGACGGCAGCGTCGCAGCCGTTCCAATCCAGGCAATGCGTCCCTCCGCCACCGCCAGCGCGCCGTCCTCGATACCGCCATAGGCATCGCCCGGAATCGCCGGATCCAGCGTCGCCAGACGGAAGTCGCGAAACACGGCATCGACGCGCATCGCCTTACGCCAGCAGCCGCCGCAGCGTTTTGCGGTAGGCCGGCAGGGCAGCCTCCGCACCGGGATGCACCCCATCCCGCACACGCCAGTGACCGCCGACCATGACATCGCGCACCGGCCGCTGCGCCGGTCCGAACACCGCGGCATCGAGCAGCGTCTGCGGCGCTTGCTCGACCAGCGCCGGATCATCCATGTTGAGCACGACCCAGTCCGCGCGCTGCCCCGGCGCCAGCCCCATCACCGGTTGCCCGAGTGCCTGCGCACCGCCAAGCTGGGCGCAGCGATACAGCTCGGCTCCCACTGAAACGTCGGCCTGCTGCACGAAGACATTGCGGCGTCGACGCTGCAGCCGCTGCGAATACTCGAAGCCGCGCAGCTCCGCCCACGGCGACACACCCACCTGACTGTCACTGCCGATGCCGATGCGCCCGCCCGCCATCACAAAGGCTTCGGCGTTGAAGATGCCGTCACCGAGATCCGCCTCAGTGCTCGGGCACAGGCCGACCACGGCGCCGCGCGTCGCCAGCGACACCGCTTCGATGTCGCGCATGTGCGTCGCGTGCACCAGACACCAACTGCCGTCGACGCTGACGTTCTGCAGCAGCCATTCGACCGGACGCAAGCCGGACCAGGCCAGACAATCCTCGACCTCACGCTGCTGTTCGGCGATGTGCAGATGCAGCGGAGCCTGCGGCGCAACCGCGGCGCGCAGCGCCAGCAGTTGCTCCAGCGACTCCGGCGTCACCGCACGCAAGGAATGCGGCGCGAACCCGAGTACGTAAGCCCGCTCACCGCCGAGTGCTTCGACGATGCGCGCATAGTCCTCCAGTGTGCAGACGAAACGGCGCTGCGCCTCCGACGGCGCCTCGCCGCCGAAACCGGCATGGCGATACAGCACCGGCAGCAGGCTCAGCTCTATCCCGGCGCACTGCGCTGCGCCGATGATGCGTCGCGAGGTCTCGGCCGGATCGCGATAGCGGCGGCCGCGCGCATCGTGATGCAGATAGTGAAACTCGCCGACACTGGTGTAACCCTGCTGTAGCAGCTCGATATACAGCTGCGTGGCGATCACCTCGATGTCATCCGGCGTCAGCCGCTCGACGAAACGATACATGCACTCGCGCCAGCTCCAGAAGCTGTCCGCGTGGCTGCCCGCGCGCTGTGTCAGCCCGGCCATCGCACGCTGGAATGCATGCGAGTGCAGATTCGGCATGGCGGGAATCACCGGCCCGCGCAGGATCTCCGCGCCGAGCGCGTCGCCTCCCAACGCGACGTCTTCGATCATGCCGGCCGCGTCGACATTGAACACCACATTGCGCGCCCAGCCGTCCGGCAGCCAGGCATCGGCAGCGAAATAACGCTGCGGTGTCGACGCGTTCATTCCGGCCGCCATGACGGCAGTAATTCCGCCACCATCGGTGTCAGTGCCTCGCTCGCCAACAACTGCTCGGCGGCGGCGATGTCCACCGCGAGCACGCGGTCCTCGCGCAGAAAGCTCACGCGCTCACGCAGATTCAGATAGACCGCATGCAGCGCTTCTGCGGTGGTCAGCGGCGCGTGAAAATCGATACCCTGGGCGGCGGTAAGCAACTCGATCGCCACGATGCGCCGCGTGTTGGCGCACATCGGCAACAGGCGTCGCGCGGCGAAGGTCGCCATGCTGACGTGATCCTCCTGATTGGCCGACGTCGGCAGACTGTCGACGCTGGCCGGATGCGCCATCGACTTGTTTTCGGAGGCCAGCGCCGCAGCGGTGACATGCGCCATCATAAAGCCGGAGTGCAGGCCGGCGTCCTGGGTCAGGAACGGCGGCAAACCGGACAGCGCCGAGTCGATCAGCAGCGCGATGCGCCGCTCCGACAGCGCGCCGATCTCGGCGATGGCCAGCGCCAGTGTGTCCGCCGCGAACGCCACGGGTTCAGCGTGGAAGTTGCCACCGGACAGCACTTCGTCGACGTCGGCGCCGGCAAACGCCAGGGGGTTGTCGGTCACCGCATTGGCTTCGATCAACAGGGTCCGCGCGGCATTGCGGATCAGGTCCAGACACGCACCCATCACCTGCGGCTGACAGCGCAGACTGTACGGATCCTGCACGCGATCATCGTTAAGCAGATGCGAGCGGCGAATCTCGCTGCCTTCCAGCAGGCGTCGATACGCCTCGGAGACGTCGATCTGGCCCGGTTGTCCGCGGACCGCATGTATGCGCGCGTCGAATGGCGCATCGGATCCGCGCGCGGCGTCGACACTCATCGCGCCGCAGACCACCGCGGCGGCAAACACATCCTCGGCTTCGATCAACGCACGGATCGCCAGTGCGGTCGACACCTGGGTGCCGTTGAGCAGTGCCAGACCTTCCTTGGCCGCAAGCTGCAACGGCTGCAATCCGGCACGCGCCAGCCCCTCCGCCGCCGGCATGACAACACCGTCGACACGCACCTCACCCTCGCCAATCAGGGCCAGGGTCAGATGCGCCAGCGGCGCGAGATCACCGGACGCCCCCACCGAACCCTGCGACGGCACGCAGGGCAGCACGCCGGTGTTGTACAGCGCCAGCAGCGACTCAATCACGATCGGCCGCACACCGGAGACGCCGCGCGCCAGACTTGCCGCCTTCAGCGCCAGGATCAGGCGCACGGTTGCGTCGTCCAGCAGCACGCCAGTGCCCACCGAGTGCGAGCGCACCAGATTCAGTTGCAGTTGCTGCAAATCCGTACGCGCGATGTGCGTCTTCGCCAGCTTGCCGAAGCCGGTATTGATGCCGTAGGCCGGGGTGTCCGCCGCCGCCGCGCGCGCGACGATCGCTGCGGAGGCTTCGACTGCCGGCCACGCCGCCGCGTCGATGCACAGCCGCACACGCCCACCGAGCAGATGGCGCAGTTCGGACAGGCTCAGCTGCCCCGGACGCAAATGCCATTCCGCCATCAGCTGCCCTCCCCTTGTTCGTGCACCATCTCGAGCATCGGCAGCTGCAAGCCGTGCTGGCGGGCGCAGTCGATGGCGATGTCATAGCCCGCATCGGCGTGCCGCATCACACCCGTCGCCGGATCGTTATGCAGCACCCGTTCGATCCGCCGCGCGGCGGCGTCGCTGCCATCGCAGACGATCACCACCCCGGCGTGCTGCGAATACCCCATGCCGACGCCGCCGCCGTGATGGATCGAGACCCAGGTCGCGCCCGACGCGCAGTTCAGCAGCGCGTTCAGCAGCGGCCAGTCCGACACCGCGTCGGAACCGTCCCGCATCGCCTCGGTTTCGCGGTTCGGGCTGGCGACCGAGCCGGAGTCCAGGTGATCCCGGCCGATCACGATCGGCGCCTTCAGTTCGCCACGCGCAACCATCGCGTTGAACTCCAGGCCGATGCGCGCGCGCTCGCCCAGGCCCAGCCAGCAGATCCGCGCCGGCAGGCCCTGAAACGCGATGCGCTCACGCGCCATGTCGAGCCAGCGATGCAACGCCGCGTGATCGGGCAACAGGCGTTTGACGGCCGCATCGGTGCGATAGATATCTTCCGGGTCGCCCGACAGCGCCGCCCAGCGAAACGGGCCGATGCCGCGGCAGAACAGCGGACGGATGTAGGCCGGCACGAAACCCGGAAACGCGAAGGCATCGTCGACGCCGACATCCTGTGCCATCTGCCGGATGTTGTTGCCGTAGTCGAAGGTCGGCACGCCCAGCGCCTGGAACCCGAGCATCGCACGCACCTGCAGCGCCATCGAATGCTTGGCCGCAGCAACCACCCCCGCCGGATCGTCAATGCGTCGCTGCGCCGCCTGCGCCAGCGTCCAGCCGGCGGGCAGATAGCCATTCAGCGGATCGTGCGCACTGGTCTGGTCAGTCACCATGGCCGGCCGCGCGCGCGCATCGCCCGACTGCGCCCGGCGCAGCAATTCCGGAAACACTTCAGCCGCATTGCCGAGCAGTCCGACCGACACCGGCTTCCCGCTGACACGAGCGGCGTCCAGCAATGTCAGTGCCTGCTCCAGAGAGTCCGCGCGCTGGTCGAGGTAACGCGTACGCAACCGCATGTCGATGCGTGACGGATCGCACTCGACCGCAAGCATCGAGGCCCCGGCCATCGTCGCCGCCAGCGGTTGTGCACCGCCCATGCCGCCGAGTCCGCCGGTCAATATCCACTGACCCGTCAGGTCACCGCCGTAGTGCTGACGTCCAGCCTCGGCAAAGGTTTCGTAGGTGCCCTGCACGATGCCCTGACTGCCGATATAGATCCACGATCCCGCCGTCATCTGGCCGTACATCATCAGCCCTTTGCGATCGAGTTCGTTGAAGTGCTCCCAGGTCGCCCAGTGCGGCACCAGATTGGAATTGGCGATCAACACCCGCGGCGCATCGGCGTGGGTGCGGAACACCCCGACCGGCTTGCCGGACTGGATCAACAGGGTTTCGTCATCGCCCAAGCTCTTGAGCGTTGCCACGATGGCGTCATAGCAGGACCAGTCGCGCGCGGCGCGGCCGATGCCGCCGTAGACCACCAGTTCTGCCGGGTTCTCGGCCACGTCCGGATCGAGATTGTTCATCAGCATGCGCAGCGGCGCTTCGGTCAGCCATGAACGCGCTTGCAGCCCCACCCCATGCGGCGCGCGAATCACGCGTCGCATGTCCCTCCTCCGGTTGTTCGACTGCTGCGGATCGTGCATTGCGATCTCCTCAGTGCTACGGTCATGCTGGAGTCAAGCACTCACCTGCATCGGCACCCGTTGCCGTCCAGTGCCGGACCGTCCAGCATCCGGCAGCGACCAACAGGATCGCGCGTAAACTCCGTTCCACACCCGCATTCAAACCGAGCTGATCGCCGCTGTCATGAGTAGCTACCCCCTGTTCCAGGCGTTTCCGAAATTGCAGCGATTGCCGCGCGCGGGATTGCTGCAGCGCGCAACGCCGGTCGTCCCGCTGGGGGATTCCGGTGACGTCTGGGTCAAACGGGACGACCTGACCGCAGCCGACTATGGCGGCAACAAGATCCGCAAACTGGATCTGCTGCTGGCTGCGGCACGCGCCGCCGGCGCGACTGATCTGGTCAGCTTCGGGTACAGCGGCTCCAACTTTGTCGCCGCCACGGCCTGGCACGGCCGCAAGCTTGGCATGACCACGCACGGCTTCCTGCTGCCGCAGGCCGACGCATCGTATGTCGCCGACAATATCGCGACCTCGCTGCATAGCGGCGCCCAACTCCAGGTTGCCAGCAGCGAACGCGGCGTCGTCATGGCCGCGCTCGCACGCAGCACGCGATTGCTGTTGCGGCAGCGCCGCTGGCCCATCTGGATTCCGCCCGGCGGGTCGACCGCACTCGGCAGCCTCGGTTTCGTCAACGCCGCGTTCGAACTCAAAGCCCAGATCGAAGCCGGATTGTTGCCGCTGCCTGAGCGCATCTACGTGGCCTTCAGCAGCATGGGCACCGTTGCCGGCCTTGCGATCGGGCTGGCCATGGCGGGTCTGCGCTCACGCATCGTCGCAGTGCAGGTTGTCGACCGCACTTTTGCCGATCCATCCAAGCTCGATCGACTGATCGAACGCACACGGGCGCTGCTTTCACGCTACGACGCCCTCGCCGCCCCTTCGGCGGTCGTCCCGATTGAAATCCGCACCGAATTCTTTGGCGAACACTACGCGGTCCCCACGACGGCCACGCGACGCGCGATCGAGCGCTTCGAAAGTGACAGCGGCGCACGCGCCGACAGCGCCTACTCCGGCAAGGCTCTGGCGGGCCTGTACGCGGACCTCGAATCCGGCATCGCCACCGGCCCCGCACTGTACTGGCATACCTTCAATGCCCATGGACGTCCGCCGGGCGTTGCGCCGCTCGCCCCCTCGAAGCTGCGCGCGTTCCTGTCGAAGCCATAAGGCCGCGCGTTTGCGTCAGTACGGCGCGGCGACATCAGCGTCTGAGTTCGGTCACCCAAGTGGTCTGCCGCATCGGTGAGCCATCGTGATGCGTCGCCGTCGCCGCAACCCCTAGTGATCCTTCAAGTCCTTCTTGACCGACTTGATCATTCGACCAAAATTGCGATCTTTCTTTCTTTTCGCGACATAGGACATGTCGTTGAACGCAGACTCGGCCTTGAGTTTGAGCAGGTTATCCAGGTGCTCCTGGCTCATCTCCCCGGATTGCACGGCCGCAAGCACGGCACAGCCAGGTTCACTGACATGGCTGCAATCACTGTACCGGCAGCCAGACGCGAGAGCCGTGATGTCTGCGTAGCCTTTCTCCAGTCCGGTTTCAACACCGAGCATGCCGAATTCACGCATCCCCGGGTTATCGATCACCAGTGCCCCGCCGTCGAGACGGACGAGCTCTCGCCGGACGGTCGTGTGCCGTCCTTCACCGGTTTCGCTGACGGCTCCCGTAGCCAGACTTTCCCGGCCCAGCAGCCGGTTGATCATCGTGGTCTTTCCGACGCCGGACGAACCGACAAAGCAGTAGGTCTTGCCAGGCACCAGCAGTCGCATGAAGTCGTCCAGACCTTCCCGCGTCACGTTGCTCAAGGTCACCACCGGCGCCGTGATCCCGGCAGCGCGTATTTCCGCCAACTGCGCTTCCAGCGTTGCCGCATCCACCAGGTCGGTCTTGGTCAGCAGGATGAACGGCTCTGCGCCGCCTTCCTTCACCATCACCAGATAACGTTCCAGGCGCTTCACGTTGAAGTCGAAATGGCAGGATTGAACAATGACCACGTAGTCCAGGTTCGCACCAATCATCTGGTACTCGACGTCATTGCCCGCCGACTTTCTGCGCAGTGACGTTCTGCGCTCGACGACCGCGTGAATGACGCCGAAGTCGTCGCCCGGCTTTCGCTCCACACAGACCCAGTCACCCACACACGGCCGCTCGTGGGGCAGGCGATTGTGGTAGCGGTAACTGCCCGCCAGCTTGGCCCGGAATTGCCCCACCTGATCGACCAGCAAGACCTGATCGCGATCAACGGCGGCCACACGAGCAATCGCATCCTCCGGCCCACACTCCACCCGCTGCTCGAACCAGTCGTTCCAGCCCAGTGCGTTCAATTCAGCGTGTGAAGTTTTCATGTGTCGCGGCTTAGCAGATGCTGCGGTAATTCTGCCATCAGAAAATGACTTCAGTGCGGGTGGCAGCCATCATCGCAACGATTCATTCCTATGGCACTTCTGGCTGCTGGCGCCTGGGTCCTTGAGCTCCACCATCACGACGTGCGTCGGCGTTTCGCCAACATTCTTTCCGGTATGCGTCTGTGCTTCCGACCACAGCACGTCTCCCGCTGCGAACTCGCGCTTCAGAACTTTACCGTCGGCAAGCGTGATCGTGCGCTTGAACGGGCTCAATGCGTAGAGAACAAACGGTGGATGGCTGTGCTGGCCGGTCTGCTCCCCCGGGGAATCCTGATAATCAAGGACCCGAACGCATTCGTTCTCGAGGATCACCTTGTATTTGTCCCCATCGGTCAGGGTAGCGTCCTGACCGTGAGCCAATGAGACAACGAGCAGGCCGGAGACGATGATTGAAATGCGAAGCATGCGCTGACCTTCCATAAAAGCACGAAAAGAAACGTACGGACCAAGTCAGCCACTTCGACAGCAGGCAACACCAACTTGGAAGGTCCTGGCAGAACTGGAATCCGTCGAGAGCTCGCCAGTGCCTCAGATCATACACATGAGGCCGATCATCCCCGCAGGACGGGAATGTGCGATCCGCTCGCCAACCGGCCTGCAATTGCAACAAAAGGCCGCCCTGCAAACAAAGATCGTCTCTATCCGGACAGCACATCGCGGTCCGCTTCGAACACCTGCGCCAGCCAGTCAGCAACCACGCGAAAACGTCTGATATTGGCGGCGTCGCGGTGACTCAGCAGCCACAGCTCACGATGCAGTTCCGGCTTTTTGCTGAGTCTCTGCAGACGTTGCTGCGCTCCGATAAAACAGGGCAGCAGCGCAAGGCCCAGGCCCGCCTCGCAGGCGCGGACCAGAGTCGTCGCACTGCTGACCTTCACGATCCGGCGCGGCGACGGCTCGAGTTGTGCCAGCCACTGCATTTCCGGCACGCCGGACAGTTCATCGTTATAGGCCAGCCACGGCTGCGTGCCCCATTGCGCACGACGCACTGACGCGAAGCGCTTGCTGCCGAAGACGGCCAGACCGATGTCGCCCAGCTTGCGCATCAGCAATGCAGCGTCTGCGTTCGGGCGTGCGAGCCGCAATGCGAGGTCCGCTTCGCGTCGCGTGAACGACAGATTGCCGTCGTCGGCAATCAGCTGCAGTTGCAGTTCCGGATGCGGTTGCAGCAGGGCCGGCAGACGCTCCACCAGCCAGTGGTCGAACAGCGTGTCGACGGCCGTGAGCCGTACCGGACCGTGGATACCCTCGGCCTCGGCGCGCGTCTCCAGCAACAGCGCACGCACGTCGCCCTGCACCTGCTCGGCGCGCGTAATGAAGACCGCCCCGGCATCGGTCGGCTGATAGCCGCGATGGCTGCGGATGAACAGCGGCGTCTGCAGCGCCGCCTCCGCCGCCGCGACGCGACGGCTGATGGTGGAGACGTCGACTCCGAGACTGCGCGCGGCAGCGCTCATGCTGCCACTGCGGGCCAGCGCCAGCAGCAGCGGGATGTCGTTCCAGTCCAGCTCAGAATGGCTCATGCGGCTCGTGCTCCCCGCGCTTTGCAGATTTGCAAAGCGAGGTTTCCAGTTTAGTGATTCCGCCAAGGCCCCGCGGCGGCCACGATATGCGCACGAACGCACCACTCGGAGACTTGTGTGCCTGTCATCGAATTCCCGCTGCTGGACGAACTGCTGGCGCGCTACGCTGCGCCGTTGGGCGGCGACCACCTCGCCTATCGCAACCACTGCCAGCGCATGGCGAACTTTGCTTTGGCGTTGAGTGGGGACACGCCGGAGCACCGCCGCAAGATCTCGATTGCCGCTGCCTTTCACGACCTCGGCATCTGGACACATCACACCTTCGACTATCTGGCGCCATCAGAGCAGCTGGCCGAAGGCTATCTGGACGACGTCGACGCTTCCGCGTGGACGCCTGAAATTCGCGCGATGATCCGGGAGCATCACAAGATCCGCCGCTACCGCGAGAAACCCGCGGCGCTGGTCGAGGCGTTCCGTCAGGCCGATCTGGTTGATGTCAGCCTGAGACTGATCAGATTCGGCCTACCGCGGCCGTTCCTGCGCGAGGTGTCCGCCGCGTTTCCGAATGCCGGCTTTCACAAGCGTCTGGTCCAGCTCGCATGGCAGCGTCTGCGCACCCATCCATTCAGCCCGATGCCGATGATGCGCTGGTAGCTCTTTCCGGGATTGGCTACCGCCCAAGGTCCTTGGGCTGTGCGGACATGCGGACCTTGTTGATTTCCTGCTGGTTCTGCACCGCCAGGTCGTCGCGCTGACCTTGAGTCAGGCACACGGTGCGGGGGAACCGCGTCCCCACCTGCGTCTCCTTGGTGCAAACCATTCGATCCCTTCCGACACCCTCGCTCGACGCCACATTCGACGTTGCGACGTTGGACGTTTCCTCCGCCGCAGCCCCATCGCTCGGCAACTCCGCTTCAGGCGTCGATGCGCAGGCCGCCAACAGGCACCCCGCACTCAGCAGCAGGCAGATTCTTTTCACAAGTGCTCCCTGAGCAATGACTGGCAGCTTCGATTATGCATATCGCGTGCCGCACACTTCTGCCCTGATATTCCTACGCACCGTCATCCAATGACTGCACCTCGGACAAATGCCGGGCGTCACTTGGCCGCTCGACAGGCATTCGCCACATCCTCCCGCAGAATCTCCGCCAGCCGCGTCGCGGCCTTCCCGGGCTGATCCGGCTCGGCGAACATCAGATACATCTGGCCGATGCGCTCGCCGCCCTCGCGCATCGGCAGGGGCTTGAGTTCGCCGGCGTCGAGTTCACGACGGATCGTGTGTTCCGAGAACCACGCAAAGCCCAGCCCCATGCAGGCGGCAGCGATCTGCGTCGCCTTGTGCGAGAAGGTCCAGCGCTGCTCCGCGCCGAGCCAGCCTCCGGATTCACGCACGTGCTGGATCGCCGTGTCGCGCACGACCAGCTGACGGTACTCACGCAGATCGTCCAGGCTCAGCGGGCGGCCGAGCTGATGCAGCGGATGCTGCGGATGCGCCGCGGCGATCAGGCGCACCGGCAGCAGCGGATCGCCGGCGAAACCCTGCGGCACGTGGCCGGACACCGCCAGATCGACGCGCCGCTCCAGCAACACTTCGTCGGTGCCGCCGAGCACGGTCTCGTATAGCTGCACCCGAATTTCCGGCCGCTCTGCGGCAAACCGTTCGAGCGAGCGCAGCAGCAGCCAGGTCGGAAAGATGATCTCGACGGCGATGCGCACTTCCGGCTCCCAGCCATCGGCGAAGCTGGCAGCGCCGCGTTCCAGTGCGGCGGCACGCTCCAGCAGCAGCTGGGCACGGCGGTACAGCACCTGCCCGGCCGCGGTCAGCTGCGCCTTGCGTCCCTGCAGCTCGAACAGCTTCACGTCCAGCAGCTGCTCGATCTTCTGCACCGCGTAGGTCACGGTCGATTGCGTCTTGTGCAGCGTTTCGGACGCCTGCGCATAGCCGCCGGCATCGACCACGGCAATCAATGCGCGCCACTGCTCCAGGGTGATGCGGGGACCAGACATATCGATCCATTCGATTATATTTGCCGAAATATTCGTCTTTTTTATCGAATGCAGCAATCGTTTAATGGCGACACACCGAAACACCAACGGAGCTCGCCATGACCACCCTGCTACAGATCAACACCAGCCTGTTCGCCGAAGGCGGCACCTCGTCCAAGCTCGCGAACCAGTTTGTCGACGCCTGGCGCCAGCAGCATGCCGACGGCCAGGTCGTCGTGCGCGATCTGGGCAGCGAGCCGCTGCCGCATCTGAGCGCCGAGCGCTTCCGCGCCTTTCTGACCCCGTCCGAAGAGCGCACCGAGGCGCAGCAGGCCCACGCCGCCGCCTCCGACGAACTGATCAATGAACTCAAGGCCGCCGACGTCATCGTGCTGGGCCTGCCGATGTACAACTTCGGCATCCCCTCGACGCTGAAGGCTTACTTCGACCATATCGCCCGCGCCGGCGTCACCTTCCGCTACACCGCCAACGGCCCGGAAGGCCTGATCAGCGACCGCAAGGTCTACGTGTTCGCCGCAAGAGGCGGCATGTACCAGGGCACGCCGCGCGATACGCAGACGCGCTACGTGATCGACTTCCTCAACTTCATTGGCCTCCGCGACATCGAGTTCGTCTATGCCGAAGGCCTGAACCTGGGTGACGCGTCACGCAAGAACGCGCTCGACGCCGCAGCCGAACGCATTGAAGTCCTGGCTGCATAAGACCGAATCGCTACTCAACACATCAAACGGAGTCCACCCATGAACAAACTGCTCGACACCCTGAACCCGGTCACCACCTTGGCAGGCCGCATTCTGATCGCGGCGATCTTCGTCACCGCCGGCTGGAGCAAGATCGGTGGCTACGCCGGCACCCAGGCTTATATGGAATCCGCCGGCGTGCCCGGCGCGCTGCTGCCGCTGGTGATCCTGGTCGAGCTCGGCGGCGGTCTGGCGATCGTCGCCGGCCTGCTGACGCGCTACGTCGCCATCGCGCTGGCCGGCTTCAGCATCGTCTCGGCCGCGCTGTTCCACGCCGGCAGCGATCCGATGCAGCAGATCCTGTTCATGAAGAATCTGGCGATGGCCGGCGGCTTCCTGTTCCTGGTCGCCAACGGTGCCGGCAGCATCAGCCTCGACGCCTGGCTGGCCTCGCGTCGTCACACCCCGACGGCGGCACTGGCCGCCTGAATCACGCGAAGTACCATCAGCAACCCTGCACCCACCGTTCAACCGGAGCGAGGATCATGAAATCACGTCAGTTGCAGCAGATCATTCGCGGCATGGAAACCTCCGACGGTGCCGGCGTGAAACTGCGTCGCAGCATCGGCGCACAGCCCGGCCTGCGTCTGGACCCGTTCCTGATGCTGGACGAGTTCGGCACCGAGAATCCGGACGACTACATCGCCGGCTTTCCGCCGCACCCGCATCGCGGTTTTGAAACCGTGACCTACATGATCGACGGCCACATGCGCCATCAGGATCACATGGGCAACGTCGGTGAACTCAAGAGCGGTGGCGTGCAGTGGATGACCGCGGCCCGCGGCATCATCCATTCCGAGATGCCGCAGCAGGAGTCCGGGCGCATGCGCGGCTTCCAGCTGTGGATCAACCTGCCCGCGAAGGAAAAGATGAAACCGGCGGCATACCGGGATATCCCGGCTGCCGAGATTCCGCAGGTCGCCCTGCCTGATGGCGGCAGCGTCAAGGTCATCGCCGGCACGCTGCAGGTCGGCGAGCAACGGACCTCCGGCCCGATCAATCCGGCACCGGATACGCTGGCGACCGACCCGCTGTATCTGGACATCAGCCTTCCGGCCGGCGGTGGTTTCACCCATCCGGTACACGCCGGCTACAACGCCTTCATCTATGTCTACGAAGGCAGCGTGAGCGTTGAAGGCAAGACGGTGCCTCAGTACAGCGCCGGTGTGCTCAGCGATGGTGACAGCGTTGCCGTGACGGCCGGTGATGCCGGCGTGCGCGCGGTGTTGATCGCAGCACGTCCGCTGCATGAACCGGTGGTGCAGTACGGCCCGTTCGTGATGAACACGCGGGAGGAAATCGAGCAGGCGCTCGACGACTACCGCAACGGCACGCTGGCCGCCTGAAGCCCGACAACGCGAAGGAGACCGCCATGACCCAGCCCGCTGAACCGCAGACCATTGCCACGCGCGACAGCGTGCTGGGCGAAGGCATGCAGATCCGCCGGGCGCTGCCGGCGCGCCAGAAGCGCACCGTCGGCGCCTGGTGCTTTCTCGATCACTTCGGCCCGCTCGACGTGACGGAAGGCAAAGGCCTGCGCGTCGGCCCGCATCCGCACATCGGCCTGCAGACCTTCACCTGGCCGATCGCCGGCGAGATCCTGCATCGCGACAGCCTCGGCTACGAACAGATCATCCGTCCCGGACAGGTGAACCTGATGACCGCCGGCCGCGGCATCGCGCATTCCGAGGAATCCCCGGTCGAACGCTCGCCGCTGATTCACGGCGCGCAGCTGTGGATCGCCCTGCCGGAATCGCATCGCCACATCGAACCGGCGTTCGAACATCATCCGGCAGTACCGACTTTCGAGCGCGACGGCATGCGCGTGACCGTGATGACCGGCGAGCTGCTGGGCGAGCGCTCACCGGTGCGCCTGTACACCCCATCGATCGGGCTGGAAGTCCTCAGCACCGACGGCGGCGAAATTCAGTTGCCGCTGCGTCCGGACTTTGAACACGCCGTGCTGATGCTCGACGCCGCCGCGCAGATCGACGGTGAAGCACTCGCAATCGGCACGCTGCTCTATCTGCCGGCCGGCCGCGACCGTATCAACATCCGCAGCATCGGCCCGATGCGCCTGCTGCTGATCGGCGGCGAACCGTTCCCGGAAGAACCGCTGTTGTGGTGGAACTTCGTCGCCCGCACCAAGGAAGAAATCACCCAGGCCACGCGCGACTGGAACGCCGGTGTCGGCTTCGGTGAAGTGCACGGCTACGACGGCGAGCGCCTTCCCGCCCCGCCACCGCCGTGGATGAGCTGAGCACACATCGCACTGCATCCACGCAGCACCCACACCATCGGGGAGCGATTCAATGAAACAGATTTCCAGCGCCCGCGTGACCTCGGGCGACACCGCCTATCGGCATGACATCGTCACCGGCACGCATCATCTGGTTGCCGACGAACCGACCGACGCCGGCGGCGCGGATGCCGGCCCGGCGCCCTACGACCTGCTGCTGTCCAGCCTCGGCGCCTGCACCGCCATCACCCTGCGCATGTACGCCGAACGCAAGCAGTGGCCGCTGGGCACGCTGCGGGTGGAGCTACAACTGTTCAAGAACAAGGAAGGCGAAACCCGCATCGACCGGCAGCTGATCAGCGAGGACTCGACGCTCGACGAGGCGCAGTGGCAGCGACTGCTGGAAATCGCCGAGAAGACGCCGGTGACGTTGACCTTGAAGTCGGGCGTTCCGATACAGACGCGGCGGGGGCAGACGGCTGCAATAAGCGGTGCGTCGTGAATCGCTGCGGGCACGCTGTACATCAGCTTCGTAAACGAAAGTAACAATCGCGAATGATTGTGAACGCCTGTGTTCAGATTCATTTGAAGGGATGTGCAGCCTCGCAGCAGCAAAGGTACGCGTGCCTAGTTACCTGTAACGTGTCGTTGGGAACTCCCTGGCACCCCCAATAGCAGCTCTTGATCGATCTGCTTCGGATCGCGAAATCGCTCGTTGGCGAGAAGCACTCTCAAAACCAGCCTCACATAGTCCGCCGAAAGATTGTGGGCCGGCTTCTGTGTATTTTCATCGAACTTCACCATCCTGCTTTTCTCAATATTCTTGCTGCCGTGAACGATGGCGGAACGGTATCCATAGATCTTTTTGATATCACCAAACGCCTCTACAGGATTCCGCCCAAACGACGCATCGAACCCGGCCAATGCACCGACACGCATTGCCAATTTGTGTGTCATTTCTTGCATTCCGTCATCAGAAAGAAGGGCTTCCAGAGCGATTGTGGCGTCAAGCACCGCGTCTTCTTCTTCATCTCTGACAAGACACCGATTCAGTCTTTTGAGGGACAAGCTAATCGAGTTTTGTGGGGCCACAGAAAGTTGCTCAAAAACTTCTGTAATCCGATTGAGTTGATCACTGGATATGGATGGCACCTGATCCATGTTCCAATAGAAATTCTCAAAATCTGATGGGTAAGCTCGTAAAGTTGCACCCTGAACGCAGGGCAGACCCGCTTCGCTATGCTGATCCCAGCCTTTGGATACAGAATAAATTTGGCCGTAGCCAGTTTTATTTGTTGAGAAAATTCTTATGGCACCAAAGAATCTATCAATGACGTCAATAGGGTAAGCGCTAGCATCATTCAGTATATTGAAATCCCACATGCGTTCTGCATTCGGTACATACCAATCCCTTAGAACTAACGCGTGAGTTGCTGCTTGAATCACCGATTGATGTGCACTCGTGTTATATGACTTAACCTTGTACCGAGCCAAGTGCTGTTCGTCCGGGATTCGCACAATTGCAATTCCATTTGCAAGCTCATGTTCATCAGTTAAAAAATCCAAAAATAGTATTGGCACAAAAATGTCAATACTTAGCCTCTCATCAAAAATATAAGCAATCGCAGGATCAATAACTTCATCAATGAATTGATTCTGATATTCGAATGATTTGAACTTATGGATGTATTGGTTAATTGAATTCTTAACGGCTGATAGAATTTGAAATTTATCAATTTGAAGTTTCTTTGCCTCCATCGGCAACGGATCTACAGGTGAGCTAAAGCGTTTCAGCAGCCGCTCTCGTGATCTGACATACCGAACGAGCGCACAAAAACTTTCAATCTCGTCTTCATCGATCCCCGGCTTGCTACCCCAAGAATAAAAGCATTGTCCGTAGTCGACCGGCCCTGCCCCCAGCATCGACGACAATTGAGGAAGCCCGTTCTTGCCATAGGAAAGCTGAGGGAAATCGTAGTAAGAGCCAATATACTTTCCTGAATCCTTTGCTCCACAGACAAGGCGTAACCCATCCTTAAATGCAGCAAGAAATAAATCGCGGTACTCAGCTCTGTATTCCTGAATAGACGAAAAGAAGCTACTGCTCTCTGTTGTCATTGCGCCTCCAATGCCTGCACGTCTGTATTGCACGTTGAGTCATTGCTCATATGTAGCCCCTCCCTCACAAATCGGCCGTTGCCAGCAAAGCAAAGCTCGACTCATCCTGCCGTATTCCACGACCTTTTCAGCCGCGGGGTAACTGCAGCACTTTTCATCAGGGGCGCTCAGGATTTCGGCTTCGCCAGCAGAGCCTTGAGATTGGCAAACGGCTTGCCGTTCGCCGGTGCGTGCGGGTCCGCTGCCGACGCAGCGCCACCGCGATGATCGAGCTGCCGCGAATGCTCATTGTCGTGGCAATAGAGGCACAACAACTCCCAGTTGCTGCCGTCGGCCGGGTTGTCGTCGTGATTGTGATTGCGATGATGAACCGTCAGTTCGCTCAGATTGGCGCGCGTGAATTCGCGCATGCATCTGCCGCAAATCCACGGATACAGTTTCAGGGCCTGCTCGCGATAGCCCAGATTGCGCTGGGCGGCGTGGCGCAGCTGATCGGAGACCGCACGGTCGAGCTTGGCGTGATCGATTTCGGTTTTCCTGGGGCTCACGAAAACACCTGCGCCAATAGTTCATAGCTGCGCAGACGCTCGGCGTGCCCGTGCAGGTTGCTCACGACCATCACTTCATCCGCGCCGCTGTCGCGCGCCATCGCTTCGATGCGCGCTCTGACCACGCCCGGCGTGCCGATCACGGTGCGTCGGCGGTACTCGGCCACTGCGCGACGCTCGAACTCGGTATACGGATACGCCTGCGCCTCCTGTGGGCTCGGCAATGGCAGGAACTCGCCGCGCCCGATGCGCAGCCAGGCCAGGTCCATGGTGGTGGCAAGATGGCTTGCTTCTTCTTCAGTGTCGGCGCAGACGACGGCCACGCCGAGAATCGTATGCGGTGCCGGAAACTGCGGTGATGGCTCGAAGCTGTCGCGATAGGCCCTGAACGCCGGCCCGGCCGGCGCTTCGCTGAAATGACTGGCAAAGCTGTAGCCCATGCCGGCACCACCCGCCATCCGCGCACTCGCGCCACTGGAGCCGAGAATCCAGATCGGCGGCAACGGCACGTCATCCGGCACCGCGACGACGTTGCGGAACGGATGCCGGTCTGAGAACTGAATCTGGCCGGTGAATGCGAGCAGGTCTGACAGTTGCGCGGCGAAGTCGTGGCCATCCGAGGCACGCAGCGCGCGGCTGGCATTCTGGTCCGAGCCGGGCGCGCGGCCCAGACCGAGATCGATGCGGTCCGGATACAGCGCGGCCAGCGTGCGGAAAATTTCCGCAACCTTCAGCGGTGTGTGGTTCGGCAGCATGATGCCGCCGGAACCGATGCGCAGACGATGCGTGGCGGCGGCGATGTGCCCGATGAGAATCTCCGGCGCAGAGCTGGCCACACTGGGCATGCCGTGATGCTCGGCAAACCAGTAGCGCACGAAGCCCAGACGCTCCGCGAGCTGCGCCAGATCCACCGTGCGGCGGATCGCCTGCGACGACGGGGTGCCGGCGGGAACCGGCGCGAGATCCAAAACCGAAAGCGGAATCGACATGCCCGGATTGTGGCAGGCCACCACGAAGCGTGCTGCACCCGTTCAGCCAATGACGACACCGGAGATGCCGCCTCAGCTTTCAGGCGTATGCACCACCCCGCGGTATTCGACCCGCAACAGCTTCAACTCGCCGATGGCCTGTCCGGCATGCGGCGCCAGATGCAGCTCGCCGTCACGCACCTCGATCCCCAGCAGCGCGTGCATCGCATCGAGCATGCGTGCAGCGGCGCCGGTGTACCAGCTCCAGCCACCGCGCCCGGCGTGACCTTCACCGTCGTAGACATCGGCCGGCTGCTGGTGCGGGGCCAGGCCGTAGGCGGGATCGTCCGCCTTGCTCAGCGGCGAGATCTTCAGCCACAGCGCCAGCGCGCGTTCGCGGCAGCGCCGCGCCTCGGCGGCATCGCCCGCCGTCTCAGCCTGCTGTGCCAGCTGCACATAAGCATCGACCAGCCACGAGGCGCCGTGCGAGTACTGCCCGCCGTTCTCGCGCACGCCGGGCGGATACTCGGCGATGCGTCCCGGATACGGCTGCGAGTGCTCGTCGAACGGCGGCGCCAGCAGCAGCACGCGCGTATCGCGCTCCAGCTTCGTCAGACCGGACTCCAGCGCCGCACGCGCCTGCGCCGACGGCACCGCGCCAGACAGTGCCGGCCACGCGCTCATCAGGGCACTGGCGTAATCGAGCGTGCTGCCATCATCGGTACTGGCACGCAGATAGTGATCGGACTGCCACATGGCTTCGATCGGCGCGCGCAGCTGCTCGGCCTGCGCGGTGCGCTGCTCGGCCTCGGCGCTGTCACCGCGACGCTTCGCCACGGCGGCGAAGTCCAGCAGCACGCGATGCAGGAACAGGCCCAGCCACACGCTCTCGGCCTTGCCCTTGAGTCCGGGCGCATCGAGACCGTCGTTCCAGTCGCCCGAGCCCAGCAGCGGCAAACCGCTGTGGCCGCGGCGCTGCCAGCTCCAGTCCAGCGCACGCCGGCAGTGCTCGTACAGCGAGCCATGTTCGCGTGACGGCCGTGGCGCGAAGAACACGCCCTCCTGCCCCGCCGGCAACGGCCGCGCTTCGAGATAGCGCAGATCCTCGTCGAGGACTGCGGCATCGCCGCTGGTTTCGATGTAGCGCGCCACCACGTAGGGCAACCACAAATGCGGGTCCGACGCGGCGGTGCGCACGCAGATGCCGGTGTCGCCGGCGGCGGCTCGGTGCCACCACTTCGGCACGTCGCCTTCGACGAACTGCTGCGCGGCGTGCAGCAGGATCTGATCGCGTGCCAGCTGCGGTGCCAACCGCGTCAGCGGCAACACATCCTGCAGTTGATCACGGAAACCCCAGGCGCCGCTGCGCTGGTTCGGTCCGGTCCGCCCCCACAGCCGCGCGGTCAGGATCTGGTACGGCAGCCAGTCGTTGATCAGACGATCGATCTCCGGCCGCGTGGTCTGCACGCGCAGGCCACCGAGCACAGCATCCCAGTGTTCACTGCTCTGGCTCAGGCTCGCCTGCACCGCCGCCATATCGCGATAGCGCGCCGCAAGTTGCTGCGCCGCCTTGAGCTCGGCGCACTGCCCCAACGCCAGCGTGTAGACAAACGCTTCACCGGGCGCGAGCACGACGTCCTGCATGAACACGGCCGCACGGTCGCCGTCTGCGGACGCATCCGCTGCGGCGCCGCTCGCCGCGTGAGAAGCTGGCGTCGTCTGCAAGGCCTGCGGCCGCGACAGATCGCCGGCCGCACCCAGAAAGGCGCCGCGATCGCTGAGCACGCGTGGCCGGTCGAGACTGGTCGCGACAAACGCCCAGCCGCGTTCAAAGTCGTTGTCGGCGCGACGGAACAGCAGGCAGCCTGGCTCTGCATCGAGCACCTGCAGCGCACCGCGACTGTCAGCCGGCGTTTCCGCCAGCACGATCTGGCTGTAGCTCGCCAGCTGCAGCTTGCGCGGCGTGGTGCCGGTATTGCGGACCTCGAACCGGCGCAGCTGCACCGGTGCATCCGGCGCGATCCAGGCGTCGAGCTGCAACGCCAGATCCGCCGCCTGCGCCTGATAGCGCGCCGTGCCCAGACCGAAATGCGCACTGTGCTGCACATCGGCGCGCCGCAACGGCACCTGGGTCGGCGCATACAGCTCGTCGCTGTCGACGTCACGCACGTAGAACACCTGCCCCGGCGCCTGCGTCGGCACGCTGTCCGGATCGAACGGCGTCAGCGCGTTCTGCTGCGCGTTGCCGGCGAAGGCAAACAGGCTGCCATCGCTGCCGGCGACCAGACCGTGCCCCAGTGCATTGGCCATGACATGCGTCCACGGCCGTTCGACATTCATCGGCGCAATGAGACTGCGGCCGTCGTCGGAGAACGGGTCGGCACCAGCATGCTCATCTTCCGGCAACAGCAGCGCGCGATGGCGCAGGTGCAACGCCGCGAGCGCATCCGCGTCCGGCTTGCTGCGCCCGAGCGCACGTGCAATGCGTTCGGCCGCCTGCGCCGGAGTGGCCGCGTAGCCGTCGACAAACTGCACGGTCTGACGGGCGCCGGGCGCCAGCGTCACGCGCACGCGCAGACTCGCGGCGGGGTCGAAGCTGTACAGCAGTCCCTCGTCATCGAGCGCGCGCGGCGCCCGTCCATTCAGCAGTGCCGGCGCGGCGGCGGTGCCGCGACCGAGGAAGCGCGAACGGCTGTCCTCATAACCGGTCAGCACCACCGCATCCGACTCGCCCACCGCATGGAACACGCATTCGTTGCAGGGGCGGCGCCGGGTCGGATCGCGCTCGGCGGTGCGCATCAGGCGGTTGCGCGCGATGACGGCGCCGAGTGTGCGTACGAAGGTGGTGCCGACATGCATGCCGGCGTACGGCGGTGTCCGCCGATAGTCGTCGACCGGCCCCAGCGCAAGCTCCTGGTAACTGGTCAGCTCGATCACCCGCTCACGATCTTCGGTGTTGTGCAGCGTGATCGCCCAGCGCTCGGTCGGATCGACTGCGTCGATGCTGATGTGTGCGTCCAGCTCCAGGCCGGGTGCGCTGCGCCGCAGCTGCAGCGTCGTCGGCGTTGCGCGAAGCACCTTGTACGCCGCGGCGTCGCCGCAGGGCTTGGGCGTCAGACTCCACGCGGGCGCGGCGGCGGCACCGCTGGCGTCCAGCTCGCGCAGATAGAAGAACTTGCCGCGCAGCTGCAGCGCGTCATCCGGCCGCTTGGTCAGATCGAGCACGAAGTCGGCGCGGACTTCGCTGAGCATGCGGCTGTAGCCGCGACCGTCGGCGCCCAGCTCCATAGTGTAGCGGCCGTTGCCGATCACCATCGGTGCATGCGCGGCGGCGGCGCCGCGACGACGCCAGATCAACACGATCAATCCGACGGCCAGCAGCGCGAACAGCACACCAGCCAACTGGTACGCGGCGAACAGCGTGACCACTTGTGGCAGCAGCGGCGGCCCGGCGACAGCGACCTGCTCGGCCCGGCCCCAGACCAGATCCCAGTCCGCACCGCGCGGGATGTAGAACGGAATCAGCAGCGGCGCCCAGGTCAGGAAGCGGCGGATGCCTTCGGGAATGATGCGCGTGCGTGCGGCGTGGCCGACGAAGCGCGCGGCCTTCTCGTCCAGCGCATCGCCACCAACGAAGGACAGATTGACCAGCGTCGCGACGCGCAGGCCCATGTGATCGAACCAGATCAGCACGCGCACGGCGTCGTAGGCCAGCAGGCCGAGGAACAGTTGCAGGCTGAAGTCGCGGAAGTCCGCCGGCGACAGCCGCAGGTCCTGCACGATCGCCAGGATCGTGCGCACCGCGCCGTCCTGGTTGTACCAGGTCGGCTCCGGCGCCAGGCGCAGGAACGAGTAGATGATCGGCGCCATCCACAGCCCCCAGCGCAGCACGCGCACGGTCTGCTCGACCACGCCGGTCATGCCGGCGCCGCTGAACAGCGTGCGCACCGGCTCGATGCTGCGTTTGAACAGCGCTGTCAGCAGCACCAGATTGAATCCGAACAGCGGTGCCGCCAACGACCAGTTGATCACGCCCGACAGCGATTCGACGTACAGCAGCTTGGCGCCGCCGCCGACGCTGCCCAGATCCATCGCGCCCCATTTGCTGAACAGCGGATAGATCACGTACTGCGACACCGTACGGCCCTGCGCGGCGTCGTTGATTGCGGCGTAGCTGACGAACTTGCCGAGGACCGCGGCGAGCTGCGCGCTGTCGAAGTACCAGGCCAGCGCACCGGCGACGAATCCGCCCAGCGCCATGCCCAGCACATACACGCGCCAGGTCTGCAGCGAACGCCGCCGTCCGCGCAGGCGGGCGTAAAGGTCATGCAACAGATCGGCTCCGGCATAGGCTGCGGCGCCAATGGCGACACCCGCCGCAAACCGGGTCTGCGCATCCTGTGCCGACAGCTGGCGTGACAACACCAGGCCCAGTCCGACGCCGGCGATCACGCCGCGCAGATAGTTGACCGGCTCGCGGTAGGCCGCGAACAGACGCACAAAGAACGGCGCGCTGCCGTCGAAACTCTCGACCACCGTCTTCGCCAGCGGGAACACCACGGGACCCAGCAACAGCCCCCCCAGCAGCGGGTGTGCGACGAACCACGCCGCCAGCTCAGGCCGCAACGCAACCTGCGCGATCAGATGCACCAGCAGCATGAACAGGCCGCCGTAGACGCCGCCGCGCATCAGACCGCCGCGCCAGTGCGCGAACACCGCAAGCCAGGTCGGCCGGCGGCCATGCAAGGCGTCGAGCATCACGCCAGTGATCAGGAAGGTCTGCGCCCACAACGCCGCCTGCGCCAGACCAATGGTGAAAACGATCGCCGCAATCGCCAGCGGCGCCGGTGCCGTCACCAGCCGCGGCAAGGTGCCGAGATCGGCAATCAGCGGACTCGCCACCGCCAGAACCGATGCCAGCAGCAACAGGCCGTGCACACGCCACGGCCGCGTCCAGCGTCGATCCAGCAGCAGCCCGGCGCCGATCAGCAGCGCCTCGTTGACCGTGACCAGCACCAGCGCACGGCCGAGCAAAGCCGCACCGGTATCACCGGACACGACACCCAAGCTGACCCAGCGGCCCAGCTGCGCCGAAAGGTTCGACGCCCCGAGCACCAGCAACAGATTGAACAGATACGGCGTCGCCAGCAGCGACAGCACGGTCACCAGCGACGGCGCACGACCACGGCGCCACAGACTGGCCAGTACCGCCAGCAGCAGCAGGCCCGCACCGAACGCGGCGCCCAGCGGACTCAGCTGCAGCAGCTGCGACCATGCTGACGGCACCTGCCAGACCTTGGTCGCGGAATCGACACTGGCCGCCAGCAGCACCAGGGCCGGAATCGGCAGCAACGCCGGCACCAGCATGGAAGCAAGCGGACGCCAGCCCAGCGCGTGTTCACCCCAGACCGGGCTGCGTTGCACGCTGCCCATCAGCCACGCCAGAACGGCGATCAGCGCCGTCAGCGCGACGCCGCTGTGGCTGGCCGAGCCGTGGTACAGCTGTGTGAGCAGATCTGCTGCCGCGGCCATGCCGGCGAGCATGAACGCGGCCGACAGCAGGGTAAGCCAGAGTCTGGAACGTGGAGGCATAAAGTCAGTGAAAGAGCGCCGAGCGCGGGATTAAAGCAGTAACCGCCACCCCACCGCGATACAGGCACCCGCGGTCAGCACCGCGCGCAGGCGAAAGTAGCCTTCGACGCTGCCCAGGGTCCGTTCGAACCAGAAGTCGCCGAGCAGCTGCAGCAGGAACACCGCGACCAGTCCCAGCAGCGCTGCGTGCATCGGCAGCAGCATCGCGGACCAGGCCGCGATCATCAGCACTGACGAGGCGATCAGGCCGATCACTCCTTGCGGACCTTCGCAGGCCGGCAAGGCAAAGCCCCAGAACGTTCCGGCCATGAACGCGGCGATCATGGCCACATAGCTGATCCAGGCCCGGTCCAGCCACGCCGGCGCCGTCTCCGCGTTGAACGTCAGCCACAGCGGAACGGCCAGGAACGGCACGAGGCCGGCATAGCCCAGCAGCATGACGATACGCGGCAGTTTCATGGATGACTCCGCAAGCGACGATGGCGGCAGTATACGAAGCTCGCGCGCTCTGCAGGATCAGACGCCATCAAGAAAGTAATGATCGTCATAACTGCGCAGCCAATGCGGTTTGTATACCGCCAGCGACGACACCACCGCCCCGTTGATGAAGCCTTCCGGAAACATCGCCAGCAGCAGCAACGCCGAAGCCCAGTCGTCGAACGCGCGGGTCTGGCCGGTCAGCGCGAAGATCACCAGCATCACCAGCATCACCGCCAGCATCGACAACGCGCCGCCGCCGAAGCCGGCGCCCAGCATGTAGGCAAACAGGTTGCGCGGCCCGTAGCGCAGGATCGCCGTGAGCACGGCGGCACTGACCAGCGCCGGCACCGTGGCGTTGAACAGGGCATTGGCGCCGATCAGCGCCCAGTCGCGATGCACGATCAGGGCATCGATCGCGCAGGCGGCACTGCCGACCAGGATCGTCAGCGGCAAGCCGAGCATCAGGGTCACACTGGTGATGCCGAGCAGATGCAGATGCACCTGCGGCGCAATGCGTCCGCTGACCTGCCACAGCAGGGTCATGGCGATCAGCGCGCCAAACAGCAGATGCTGGCGCCGCGGCACCGAGATCAGATCGCGCCAGGGTGCGCGCCAGATACAAACCCCCAGAATCGCCAGCTGCAGCAGCCCCAGCCACAGCACGGCAGCAGGCGGCAGCAGGGAGGGTGCGATGATCATCCGGCGATTCTAGGGGGCGGATGTGCGCGCGCAGTTGCTGCAGATCAATCCGCTGCGTGAGCCGGGCAACCGATACACTATGCGCATGATCAGTCTTTCCCGCGCCACCCTGCGCCGTGGCGCCCGTACCCTCCTCGAAAACACCAGCTTCACGCTCTTCGCCGGCTGGCGGGTGGGCGTGGTCGGCCGTAACGGCACCGGCAAGTCCTCGCTGTTCGCCGCGCTGCAGGGCGAGCTCGCGCCGGACGTCGGCGAGGTCAACGTGCCGCGCCACCTGACCATTGCCTCGGTCGCGCAGGAAGCCCCGGCCCTGCCCGACCCGGCGATCGAGTCCGTACTCGACGGCGACGCCGAACTGCGCGAACTGGAACGCCGGCTGGCCGAGGCGGAGGCTGCCCACGACGCAATCAAGATCGGCGCCATCCACGAACGCCTGGATGCGATTGGCGGCTACGCCGCCCGCGCCCGCGCCGGGCGCCTGTTGCACGGTCTCGGCTTTGCGCCGGAACAGCAGGAACTACCGGTGTCGAGTTTCTCCGGCGGCTGGCGCATGCGTCTGAATCTGGCTCGCGCGCTGATGTGCCGCTCCGACCTGCTGCTGCTGGACGAGCCGACCAACCATCTCGATCTGGACACGGTGATCTGGCTGCAGTCGTGGCTGGTGACCTACCCCGGCACCCTGCTGGTGATCTCGCATGACCGCGAATTTCTCGACGCGGTCAGCACGCATACGCTGCATCTGGAACGCAACACGGCGACGCTGTACACCGGCAACTACTCGCAGTTCGAACGCCAGCGCGCCGAAAAGCTGAGCCAGCAGGCTGCCGCCTACACGCAGCAGCAGGAGCGCATCGCCCATCTGGAAAGCTTCATCAGCCGGTTCAAGGCCAAGGCCAGCAAGGCGCGCCAGGCACAGAGCCGGGTCAAGGCGCTGGAACGCATGGAGCTGGTGGCACCGGCGCACTGGGATTCGGAGTTCTCGTTCGAGTTTCCGGAACCGGACAAGCTGCCGTCGCCGCTGGTGCGCTTCGACAAGGTCTCCGTCGGTTATGGCGACAAGGCCATCCTCAGTGGGCTACGGGTGCTGATCGCGCCGGGCGAACGCATCGGCCTGCTGGGTCCCAACGGTGCCGGCAAGTCCACCCTGGTCCAGACCATTGCCGGCAAGCTGGCGCCGCTGTCCGGCGACGTCATGCGCTCACCGGACCTGAAAATCGGCTACTTCGCCCAGCACCAGCTCGAACAGCTGGACCCGAAGGCCTCGCCGATCCTGCATCTGCGTCGCATAGACCCCAAGGCCACCGAACAGCAGCTGCGCGACTTTCTCGGCGGCTTCAATTTCCGCGGCGACCGCGCCTTCGAAGCGGTCGCCCCGTTCTCCGGCGGCGAAAAGGCGCGACTGGCGCTGGCCATGGTCGTGTACCAGCGCCCCAACCTGCTGCTGCTCGACGAGCCGACCAACCATCTCGATCTGGACATGCGTCACGCGCTGGAAACCGCGCTGGCCACTTACGCCGGCGCGGTGATCCTGGTCTCGCATGATCGCCACATGCTGAACGCGACCTGCGACGATTTCTGGCGCGTCGCCCAGGGCCGCTGCGAGCCCTTCGACGGCGACCTTGAGGACTATGCGCGCTGGCTCAGCAGCGCCGGGGCCACGACGCCGGCGCCCAGCCGTGCCGCCAGCACCGCACCCGCCAGCAAAGCAGCCGTTGCCGCGCAGCCGGCACAGCCGTCGGCGGCCGAGCGCCGTGAACGTCTCAAACCGCTGCGCGAAACCGTGAAGAAGCTCGACACGCGCATGGCGCGGCTGCAGAAGCGGCTGGCCGAAATCGACACCGCACTGCTGGACCCGGCGCTGTATGAAGCCGCACGCCACGCCGACGCGGCGCATCTGCACCGCGAACAGTTCGAACTCAAGACCGAGCTGGCCACCCTCGAAGAACAGTGGCTGGCCGCCGCCGAGGAAATCGAAGCGCTGCAGGCCTGAGCCCGCCGCTCCGGGCTTGCGCCCGGCAAACTTAGGGTGTCTTGCTGCGCGCGCGACGGGGTTTTGCACCGGCCACGGGCGGCATCGCGGACCGGATCAGATGCACACGGCGATGCCGGCGGTAAATGCCGCGCACCCAGTCGAATGCCGGCCGTCCCTGCCACTTGCTGACCATCGGCGCGATGGCGTCTCGATAGTCCTCGCGTGAGAACACCGGATGCTCGTCCGGACACACCAGCGGTGCCAGTCGCGCCGCCGCCGTGATATCGGCCACGCTGAATCGGCCGCCGACCAGATAGCGCTGCTGCTTGCTGGCAGCGCGCTCGATCTCGTTCATCGCGCGTTCGATCAGGCGCTGCGAGTAGGTTGCCGCCACCGGCGACAGGCCCATGCCCTGACGGAACACATAGCTCAACGGGCGAAAGCCCAGACGCAGCGCCCGGCCGGTCCAGCGCCCGGCGTCCTGGGTCCAGATCTCGCGCACCAACTCCGGCCGCTGCTCCAGCAGCGTCGCGTACATCGCACGGACCACATGCGGACCCGCATGGTCGAAGCGCGCCTCCAGGTGCATGACTGCGGCGCGCTGCTCCGGATCGGTCGGGATCAACGCGAACGGCGCCCGATGCGTCTCCAGCCACTCGATGATCTCGGTGCTGTCCTGCACCGTCTCGCCATCCGCTTCGAGGATCGGCACCGACGGCGTGAAGCCGCCGGACAGCTTCAGGTTCTGCGGCAGATGCAGAAACGGCGTCAGCCGGATCTCGTGATAACGCAGTCCGGCGGCGTCGAGCACCCAGCGGATCTTCTCGCTCGAAGTCGATGCGGCAAACGTGTACAGCTTCATCTCGGTTGTCACGGCCAGCCCTCCTGAAACGCATGCCAGTCTATTTTCCGTTCATGACAAGCAAGCAATGGACCATCTTTGCAGCCCGACAGCCGTGAGCGCCGCACCACGGAATTGAATGTGCGTTTATTTCATTCTCACCCAGACGCATCCCACGCACCACTGACGTTGACGCCGCTGCGCCATCCGCGACAGGCTGCTGCCATGACCCCGCACGGTTACAGGAGCCACGGATGAAGCATCACCGGCAGGAGCTTTGGTTTGAAACGCCCACCCGCACCGCCTTCATCAACATCACGCCGCAGGTGGAGGCGGCGCTGGCCGAAAGCGGCATCCGTGAGGGTCTGTGTCTGGTCAACGCCATGCACATTTCCGCCAGCGTCTTCGTCAACGACGACGAGCGCGGCCTGCATCAGGACTTCACGCGGTGGCTCGAAGGTCTTGCGCCGCATGAACCGGTGAAGCAGTGGCGGCACAACGACACCGGGGAGGACAACGCCGACAGCCATCTGAAACGGCAGATCATGGGGCGCGAAGTCGTCGTCGCGATCACCAACGGCGAGCTCGACTTCGGTCCCTGGGAGCAGATCTTCTACGGCGAGTTCGACGGCCGTCGCAAGAAGCGCGTGCTGGTGAAGATCATCGGCGAGTAGCCGTCGCCCTCAGAACGACGAGCCCGGCTGCTGCAGGAACTCGACTTCCTCCGGCGTCGATGCGCGTCCGAGAATCGCATTGCGATGCGGAAAGCGGCCGAAGCGCTCGATAATCGCCAGATGCCGGCGCGCAAAATCGAGATAGAACGCATAGCTCTTGCGCTGCGCCTCTGCCACTTCGCGCTCAAGCGCCTCGAACAGCGCAACGCACCGCTGCTGGTCCTCCACTGACTCCGAGTGCTCCAGCGGCAGATAGAAGAACACCCGTTCGATCGACAGCAGCACGCGGTCGTGTCCCAGCGCCAGACCGTCCTTGCACCACTGACGCGCCAGTGCGTCATCGGCAAACGCGCGCGGATCGTTGCGATACATATTGCGCGAGAACTGGTCGATCAGCAGGATCAGCGCCAGACGTGTGTGCGCATCGCCCTCCCACGCCGACAGCGCGCCGCTCACCGCGGCATCGCGCAGCGCGGTGAACCGCTCACGAATCTCCTGATCCGTGGCGGCATCCTTGCCCCACCACAGCTTCGACGGCGCATCCGCTGCAGCATCCCCCGGCGTCTCGCCGAACCAGTAACGAAGCACGGCGTCAGGCTGCGGCAGGGTCATCTTCGGTCTCCGTGATTCTGCGTCTACCCGTGACACCCTGGGCGTACCACAGATTCCACTTTTCTCGTACGCAAGGATTTGTCGATTAGCGCACGCCTTCTGCATCCAGATAAAACCATCGCCCACCCTCACGCACAAAGCGGCTGCGTTCCTGCATGCGCACGGCGCTGCTACCGCCGACACGGTAGCGGGCGACGAATTCCACGGTGGCGTGATCCTCATCCGTCTGCGTGCGGTCGACGATTTTCAGGCCCAGCCATTTGGTTGTCGGGTCCAGTTCCAGATCATCCATTGCGGGACGTGTGCTGGGATGCCAGCTGGCGAGCAGGTACAGCTTCAGCCGTAGCGCGTAAGCGCTGTAGCGCGAGCGCATCAACGCTTCTGCACTCTCGGCCGCGCCACCACGATGCAACGGCGCGCAGCAGGTTTCATAGGGGCGACCGGATTCGCAGGGGCAGAGTTCGCTGGCGGATGCGTTCTTGCGTGACATGCGTTGCGCTCAGGCTTTGGCCCAGACCAGGCAGCGGTTGTTGGACGGCATCGCGCGATCTTCGAGCAGTTTCAGGCCGGCCTGCTGCGCCAGTGCATCGACGGCTTCAAAGTCGCGGATGCCGCGATGCGGCTCCTGCTGCTTGAGCCAGACATCGAACTGCGCGTTGCTGTCACTGGTGAACTTGCCGTCATAGTTGAACGGACCGTAGACGACCACGCGTGCATCGGCGGCCAGCACCTGCGGCAGGCGCGCGAACAGTTGCTGCACGGCGGACCACGGCATGATGTGCAGGGTGTTGGCGCTGAACACGGCGTCGAAGGTCTGCTCCGGCCAGTGGGCGTGCGCGACGTCCAGCTCCAGCGGCGGCGGCGTGTTCGGCAGCGCGGCCTCGTGCAGCCAGGCGCGGATGCCGTCGAGCTGATCGGCGCGCTCGCTGCACTGCCATTGCAGCTGCGGCAGCGCCTGTGCGAAGTAAACGGCGTGTTGCCCGGTGCCGCTGCCGATCTCGAGCACCTGTTTGCGATCGGCAAAATACTGGCGCAACACGTCGAGGATGGGCTCGCGGTTGCGTTCGGTTGATGGAGCGTGCGGTTTTTCGATCATCGGGCGATGATACCTGCGCAATCAGCCTGCGACCTCCGCTCACGGCCGACGAAGCCCCGATCACCGTGCGATTTTCCTATCAGAGTATTTGCCGCAGCATCGCTGATCCAGATCAGCCCAGCCGCCGGGGCAATTGGCGATGATGCATTCAAGGCCTGTCGCCGCCTCAAGCTGGTGGGGTAACGCATCTCCCCCGCTCCGCCTTGTCAGCTTGAGGTAGGCGGCACGCCGATTGACTTCCGCGCGCCGATGCTCCGATGCCCGGCTGCAGGCCCGCCACCGAGGGCCCGGACCCATGAATCTCCCCAATACGCGCGTGTCCTTCGACCTGATCATCGTCGGCGCAGGACCGGCCGGTCTGAGCTTTGCCCGCTCGATGGCCGATACGGGTCTGCAGATCGCGCTGATCGAACGCCTGGACGAAGCTGCCATCGCCGATCCGGCCTTTGACGGTCGCGAGATCGCGCTGACCCAGACCTCGATCGAACATCTGCGCCAGCTCGGCATCTGGAAGCACATCGACGCCGATGCGATTTCGCCGCTGCGCGACGCCGCAGTCGAGAACGGCCGTGGCCGCAGCCTGCTGCAGATCGACCATCGCATGGGCACGCACGATGAACTCGGCATGCTGGTCGCGAACCATCAGATCCGACGCGCGGCCTATCGCGCGGTGCGCGAGCAGACCAACGTGTCCTGGTTCACTGGCGCTGCGGTCAGCGCGGTGGACTGCGGCGAGACGCGGGCACGCGTGCGCCTGGACGACAACCGCCTGCTGGACGCGGCACTGGTGGTCGCGGTGGACAGCCGCTTTTCCGAAACCCGACGCATGCTGGGTATTCCCGCGCGCTCGGTCGACTTCGGCAAGACCATGCTGGTCTGCAATATGGAACACACCGAACCCCACGCGCATGTGGCGCGTGAGTGCTTCGAGTTCGGTTACACCGCGGCGCTGCTGCCGCGCAACGGCAACAGCTCATCCGTCGTGATCACGCAACGCGGCGAAGACATCTCGCGGCTGATGGCGATGGACGAGACCGAATTCGCGCGGACGATCGAGCATCTGCTGCGCCATCGCCTCGGCACGATGCAGCTACGCAGCACGCGCCACGCCTATCCGCTGGTTGCGGTCTATGCCGACCGCTTTGTCGCGCGCCGCTATGCCGTCATCGGCGACGCCGCGGTCGGCATGCATCCGGTGACTGCGCATGGCTTCAACTTCGGTTTGAGCGGACAGGCCTTGCTGGCGGAGGAAATCCGCAATTCGCTCAGAACAGGACGGGATATCGGCAACGCCGAGGGACTGGCGCGTTATCAATCCCGCCACCGGCGCGCGACCCTGCCGCTGTACCTGACCACCAATGCGATCGCCAAGCTGTTCACCGACGATCGTCTGCCGGCGCGCTTCGCCCGCGATACCGCGCTGCGCGTGGCCGAGCGGCTGTCGCCGTTCAAGCGTGCGGTCGTCGGCACGCTGACCCGCGGCAGCGCCCGCAGCGTGTTGCCGCGGATCAGGCCCGCATCTTGAGCCCTGCCGGGCTCAGACCAGCGTCTTGAGCCCCTGCCAGATGCACAGCAGTGCGCTGAGCAGCAGCACGATGAAGGTCAGCAAGGTGCCGTAGAAGCGGCCGAACTTCCATTTGGTGGTGAACGACAGCGCGATGCCATGCAGCACGCGCGCTACCAGCAGGGTTGCGCCGATGACATGCAGCAGCCAGCCGCGCATGCCGCCGTATTCGAGCATCGCCATCATCAGCAGGATCAGCGGCACATATTCGGCGAAGTTGGCGTGCCCGCGGATGCGCCGCAGCAGATTGGGATCGCCGCCGTCGCCGAGACTGACGTTGGTGCGCATCTGGATCACGCGGATGCTCAACACCAGAAACAGGATCGCCAGCAGGCCGGCGTACAGCGGCGTGATGCTCATGAGTTCTCCCCTACGCCCCCGAAAACCACTATGCGGCAGGTCCGGCGGCGCGCTGGATCAGCGACGTCGTCGAATAGCCCTGATGGAAATCCAGCACGACGACTTCCCCGCCGTTGGCAGTGACGACCTCGTGCCCGGCAATCTGTTCGGGGCGATAGTCGCCGCCCTTGACCAGCACGTCCGGCAGGACGGCGGCAATCAGACGTGCCGGGGTATCTTCGGAGAACGGCACGACGTAATCGACGCTGCGCAGACCAGCGAGCACGCGCATGCGATCCTCGCAAGCGTTCAGCGGCCGCGTCGGCCCTTTCAGGCGTGAGACCGAGGCATCGTCGTTGACGGCGACAATCAGCAGATCGCCAAGGCGCTGCGCCGCTTCCAGATAGCGCACATGACCGACGTGCAGGATGTCGAAACAGCCGTTGGTCATGACGATACGGCGACCGGCCGCGCGCGCTGCGGTGATCTGCTGCAGCAGCGCCGGCTCGTCCAGCACCGCGCTGTCGCCATGCTCGGCATGCAATGCAGCTTCCAGCTCCAGCACGGATACAGTCGCTGTGCCGAGTTTGCCGACGACGATGCCGGCGGCGATGTTGGCCAGACGACAGGCTTCCGTCAGCGGCGCGTTGGCCGCCAGGGCCGCCGCCAGCGTGGCGATCACGGTGTCGCCGGCGCCAGTGACATCGAACACCTCGCGCGCCAAGGCCGGCAGATGCAGCGGTGCGTCGTCACTGCGGAACAGGCTCATGCCGCGTTCGCTGCGGGTGACCAGCACCGCCTCCAGTCCCAGTGTCGAACACAGCGACTGCGCGTGGCGCTCTAGAGTGGTGTCATCCGTACACGGCCCGGAAACCGCTTCCAGCTCCGGCACGTTGGGCGTCAGCAAGGTGGCGCCGGTGTAGCGTGCGTAGTCGTGACCCTTGGGGTCGACCAGCACCGGCTTGCCGGCGGCGCGCGCCGCCGCGATCAGGCCGGCAGCGTCGGCCAACGTGCCCTTGCCATAGTCCGACAGCACGACCAGATCGCACTCCGCCAGACGCTGCTGATAGCACTGCTGCAGCGCGACGCGATCGAACGCTCCAAGCTCGTCCAGGGATTCCTCAAAGTCGAGCCGGATCAGCTGCTGATTGCGCGACAGCACGCGCAGCTTGGTGATGGTCGGGTGTTCAGCGGTGCGCACCCAGTCGGCAGTGATGCCGCGCTGTGACACGGCCTGCGCCAGCTGCTCGCCGGCCTCGTCGCTGCCGATCACGCCGATCAGGTGGACCTGCACGCCGAGCCCGGCCAGATTCAGCGCGACATTGGCGGCGCCGCCCGGGCGCGTCTCGTCACGCCGGATCCGTACCACCGGCACCGGCGCTTCCGGCGAGATGCGCTGGGTCGGGCCGGTCCAGTAGCGGTCCAGCATGCTGTCGCCCACCACCAGCACGCGGGCGGAGCGGAACTCGGGCAGTGCAGCGGTCATGGCAGCCTCCCCGATCGCGGTCCGTTTAGATGTGTGCGAGCCAGTCGGCGTAGCGTTCGTTGTTGCCCTTGACCAGATCCAGATACGCCTTCTGCAGCTGCGCAGTAATCGGGCCACGGCTGCCGATACCCACCGGGCGGTTGTCGACCTCGCGCACCGGAGTCACTTCCGCCGCGGTGCCAGTGAAGAACACTTCGTCGCAGACGTACAGCTCGTCACGCGTGATACGGCGCTCGCGCACTTCGTAGCCGAAGTCCTTGGCCAGCTGCATCACGGAACGGCGCGTGATGCCGTCCAGCGCCGAGGTCACGTCCGGCGTGCTGATGACCTTGTCGGTCACCACAAAGATATTCTCGGCGCTGCCCTCGGCGACATAGCCTTCCGGATCGAGCATCACAGCCTCGTCGTAGCCATCGCGCAGCACTTCCATCAGCGCCATCGACGAATTCAGATAGTTGGCGTTGGCCTTGGCGCGGCACAGCGACGAATTCACGTAATGACGCGAGAACGAGCTGGTCTTGACGCGAATGCCGCGCTCCATGTTGTCGGCGCCCAGATAGGCGCCCCACGGCCACGCAGCGACGATCACATGGGTCTTCAGACCGGTTGCGCGCAGGCCCATGCCCTCGGAACCGTAGAACACCATCGGGCGCAGGTAGGCCTCTTCGAGCTTGTTGACGCGCAGGACTTCCTTCTGCGCCTCGTTGAGCTCCTCGGCACTCCACGGCATCGGCATACCGATGATCTTGGCCGAGTTGAACAGGCGCTTGGTATGGTCTTCGAGCCGGAAAATCGCCGTACCCTTGGGCGTCTTGTACGCGCGAACGCCTTCAAAACAACCGACGCCGTAGTGCAAGGTGTAAGTCAGCACATGGGTCGTGCACTCGCGCCAAGGCTTGAGTTCACCGTCGTACCAGATGAAGCCGTCACGGTCGGCAAAGGACGTCATAGATCAATTCCGGGGGATGTTGAGGAGGCGAAGGCCGAAATTATAGGCAATCGCAGCGGCTATCATAATCCGACTCAAGCCAATCCGAACCTGTGCCCACACCGTCCACCGACCTGTCGTCGTCGCCCCAGCGCATCCTGATCGTCCGCCTGTCGGCGCTCGGTGATCTGGTGTTCTGTACCAGCCTGCTCGACGGCCTGCGCCGCGCCTACCCGGACGCGCAGATTAGCTGGCTGGCGCAAAGCGGCTTTGCCGGCATCCTGCGCGAAGACCCGCGCATCGATCAGCTGATCAGCGTGCCAAAGTCCGATCTGTCGTCGCTGTCAGCGTTGTGGCGGCTGCGGAGAAAGCTCCGCGCACAGCGCTTTGACTGGGTTATCGACGCCCAGGGACTCGCCAAGTCGCGCATCCTGGCGTGGCTGGCCGGCGGGCGACGCCGGGTTGGCTTCCGCTCCAAGGAACCGCTGGCCGGACTGCTGCACCAGACCTATGACAAGGGCGGCGAACCCAGCGACATTGCGTCCGAATACCGCTATCTGGCGGAGCAACTCACCGGCGCGCCCGCAGCGGCGCCGCGCCTGCCGATCACGTCGGGAAGCCGCGACAGCGTCGATACACAGATGCAGCGGCTGAGCCTGGAACCCGGATTCGTCGCGCTGTGTCCGTTCACCACGCGCCCGCAGAAGCACTGGTTCGACGATCACTGGCAGACGCTGGCCGGACTGATTGCCGAGGCCGGACTCGGCCGCTGCGTGGTGTTCGGCGGTCCGGCTGACCGCACGCACGCCCAGGCCCTGGTCGAGGCGATGCCCGCCGGCAGCCTCAGCCTGGCCGGCGACACGGCGCTGCACGAGCTGCCGGCCTGGCTCGAAAGAGCGGGCCTGGTGATCGGCGTCGATACCGGCCTGACCCACATCGGCATCGCGGTACAGCGCCCGACCGTGGCCTTGTTCGGCTCGACCTGCCCCTACACCGGCGGCGCCGATTCGCCGCTGCGGGTGCTCTACGATGCCCTGCCCTGCGCGCCGTGCAAACGCCGCCCGACCTGTGATGGTGCGTTCATCTGCATGCGCCAGCTGACGCCGCCGCGCGTCATCGCCGCCGCACGCGAACTGCTGGGAGCCGTCGCATGAAGATCCTGCACGTCGAGACCGGCATGCATCTGTACGGCGGCGCGCAGCAGGTCGCCTATCTGCTCGACGGGCTGGTCCGTCGCCGGGTGCAGTGCGTGCTGGTGTGTCCGCCCGGCGCCGCGATCGGCCGGCATTTCGCCGGCAGTGCCGTTCAGGTCGAGGAAATTCCCTGCAGCGGCGATCTGGATCTGGGCTTCATCGGGCGCCTGCGTCGCGCGATCGAACGCCACCGGCCGGATCTGGTGCATCTGCATTCACGCCGCGGCGCCGATGTGCTGGGCGGTATCGCCGCCAAGCGCGCAGGCGTCCCGGCGGTACTGTCGCGGCGCGTCGACAACCCCGAGAAGCCGTGGTGGGCGCGCTGGAAATACCGCCGCTATGCGCGCGTGATCTGCATCTCCGAAGGCATCGCCGACGTCTTGCGCAGCGAGGGCGTCGAGGCTGCGCGCATCGCCGTCGTGCGCAGCGCGGTCGACGCCGCGCCGTGGACCCATCCGCAGCCGCGCGCCAGTTTTCTCGGCAGCTTCGGCGTGCCGCCCAATTCGCTGGTTGCCGGCGTCGTCGCGCAGCTGATCAAACGCAAGGGACACCACCTGCTGTTGCAGGCGCTGCACCAGCTGATCGAGCACCATCAGCTGATGCCCGGCGCACTGACGGTGCTGTGTTTCGGTCAGGGCCCTGAACGCGCGGCCCTGGAACAGCAGGCTGCGAGCCTGCACCTGAGCGATTGCGTGCGTTTCGTCGGTTTCCGCGATGACCTTCCGCGCTGGATGGGCAATCTGGACTTCCTGATCCATCCGGCACTGATGGAAGGCCTCGGCGTCTCGCTGCTGCAGGCGTCCAGCGCGGGCGTCCCGGTCATCGCCAGCCGCGCCGGCGGCATGCCGGAAGCGGTGCGCGACGGCGAGAATGGCATGCTGGTCCCGCCGGGTGACGTCGATGCGCTGGCGCGCGCAATCAGGACCCTGATCAGCGATACCGGTCTGCGCAGGCGTCTGTCCGACGGCGGACGCGCATTAATCGCGCGTGAGTTTTCGGTCGGGACGATGGTCGAGGGCAATCTGCAGATCTACCGCGCGCTGCTCGACTCCGGTACACGCGCCTGACCGCGCGCCAGGCGCTGATACAGATTCACGTAAGCGTCCACGGTCGCACGCTCGCTGAAACGCGCGCGGAACCGCTCCAGTCCGCGGCCTGCGATGTGCTCACGCAAGGTCTGATCCGACAAGGCTTCGCTCCAGCTACGCGCCAACGCCGCCGGGTCGGCCACATCGCATAACAGCCCGTTGTCTCGATCATCGATCAGCTCGCTGCCGCCATCGCTGCGGGTACTGACCACCGGCAATCCCTTGTTCCAGGCTTCAAGAATGACATTGCCCAGAGGCTCGATCCGTGAAGGACACACCATCACGTCGCCCAGCGCCAATGCGGCAGCGGCGCGGTCGACCCAGCCGGTGAGGTGCACGCGATCGCCCAGTCCCAAGCGGGTAATCTGTTCGACCAGCGATTCACGCAGTACGCCGTCGCCCATCAGCAGCAGATGATGCTCACGGCCACCGACGCTTCGGGGCAGCTGGGCCATCGCCTCGAGCAGATCCTGGAATCCCTTCTTGACGACCAGGCGCCCAAGCGCAACTGTCAGCAGTACATCGTCGGGGATGCCCAGGTCGGCACGGGAAAACGGCGGCGGCGCCGGATCGGAGGGCACGAAATTGTCGATGTGCGTCACCGCGTGCGCCGGAAAGCCCCGGCTGATCATCCACTCACGCAGTCCGCGCGTGTTGACCACCCAGGCGTGCGCGTGCCGGAAGTAGAACAGCCGGTAGCGTCCACCCAAGCGGGCAACGTGAGCGACACCGCGCGGCGCGTGTGTGAGCCAGGTTGCCCGGCTCGCCCAGGTCTGCACGACGGGAAAATCCTCGTCGCGCAGCAGGCGCCGAATCCGCAGCACCGAGCTCAGGTCGGCGTAATTGCGCAGCGATACGTCGTAGCGTGGCGTGTGTGTGCCCAGCGCTGCCACCAGGGCAGATGACGGGCGCACCGCCGCTGCCGTGATGTGACCCGCGTTGGACAAAGCGCGAACCGCACGCACGAAGCTGTTCTCCGCTCCGCCCATGTTCAGACTTGCGATGAGGTGCAGACTGCGCATGGGGTCAGGCAACGCCGAGAACTTGCAGATAGCGCCGCGCGCTGATGTCGCTGTGATATTCCCGCACGGCGTCGCGCAAGGTCTGCCGCGGCAACGGCGCGCGCAGGGTCTGCAGCATCGCTGCCGCCATCGCGTCGACATCGCCCACCTTTACCAGCGGTCCGTAGCGGCCGCGGTCGAGGATCTCGATCGGGCCGCTCGGGCAGTCTGCCGAGACGCAGGGCACACCCAGCGCCAGCGCCTCGGTCAAGGCATTGGGTGAACCCTCCCACGCCGACGACAGCACGAACAGGTCGGCGTGCGCGAGCCAGGCATACGGATTGGACTGGAACCCGGCGAGCAGCGCGTTATCGCTCAACCCAAGCTCATCGATCATCGCCTGCAGCGCTTCACGATCCTTGCCCTCGCCGAGAATGATCAGGCGCGAGTGCAGCTGGTCCTGGATCTTCGCGAACGCGCGAATCAGGGTCGGAAAGTCTTTCTGCCGGGTCAGACGGCCCATGCCGACCACCACCGGCACCAGCTTGTCCGACAGCCACGCGTGCGGCACCGGGTCGGCCGCCTGCTCCGCGAGCGTCGGCGTGATCACCGGATTGCGAATGACCTCGATGCGTGCAGCCGGCAACCCGGTCACCGCCATCGTGTCGGCCTTGACGCCTTCAGACACCGCGATCACGCCGGCCGCGCGCGGATAGAGACGGCGCATGGGCGCCACCCGCAACCAGCGGCTGAAGGCATCCTTGCGCTGCAGCGCAGCGGACAGATTCGTCCCCAGGCGGATCCAGATCGGTGTCTGCGTGCCCGCTTTCTTCTGCGCGCGCAGCGCCGCGCGGCCCGCGCGGTCCTTTGCCACCAGCAGCGCGTCCGGGCGCTGCACACGCAGGTACGCCGCGATTTCCGGCACTGCGGTCCAGGCATGCTTGGCACGCAGGTGCATCAGATTGACCTTGGTCGAGAGCCGCGCCACGTGACCGCCTTCGGCGCGGATCGCCAGCAGGTCGACCTGCACATGCTCGACGAACTCAGCGCACAGATTGCTGACCATGCGCTCGACGCCCCCGTCGCCGGAAAATGAAATCACGACCCCTACGCGCTTCATTGCCCCCAGATCTCCCGAATGCCGGATTGCGTTTTCAAAATAGTGGCGCAGTACATACCTGTCTGCACGTCAAAGTTGTGCCAACACCCGCCGCCGGCGCTCAGATCCATTCCAGCGGATCTTCCGCAGCGGCCGGCACCGCGCCGTCCCCCGTGATGAACAGGCGGTGCCAGATCGCAAACTGCATCAGGCTCCAGACCTCGCGCGTGACATCACCGTGAGCGGACTGGCGCACGATCAGTGCGTCGACCTGCGCCGGCACGCAGTATTCGCGGATGGCCGCGGACTGCTGCAGGCGCGGCTGCAGCGCCTGCAGAAAACCGCCGCGCAGCCATTCGCCGACCGGCACGTGGAAGCCGCGCTTGCGTCGCCACAGGTGATCCGCCGGCAGGAAGGATTCAGCCCAGCGCTTGATGAACACTTTGCCGCCCTTGGAACTGACCTTGAGCTGATCCGGCAACGACAGCCCGAACTCGACCACGCGATGGTCCAGGAACGGCACCCGCCCTTCGACACTGAACGCCATCAGCATGCGGTCGGCCTTGACCAGCAGGTCATCCGGCAGATTGGTCTGCAGGTCAACGTACTGGCGCCGCTGCAGATCCGACCACGCCGCCGGCGTCTCGCCCCAGGCCCGCACCACCGGCGCGCGATGCCCCGCCAGCGCCGGCTGCAACGCCGGCACGAACAGTCGCCGCACCCATGCCGGGTCCAGTTCCGGACGCACACGAAAGCCGCCGCTGCCGGGATGGCGCAAGGCCTTGAACGTGCGCTCGAAGAAATCCGGGCGGTAGCGCCCGTAACCGGCAAAGACTTCGTCGCCGCCCTCGCCGCTGAATACGACTTTCAGGTCCTGCGCCGCCGCCTCGGCCAGCGCCAGGGTCGGCAGGCAGGCGTAGTCGCGCATCAGATCGTCCGCCGCCCATACCGACCGCGGCAGGCGCTGGAACACCGCCTGCGCGTCGAGCCGGATCGATCGATGCTCCGACCCCAACAGGTGGGCCATGCGCTCTGCATCGTCCAGCTCGTCGCGAATCTGCGCATCGCTCCAGCCAATCGAATAGGTTTTGATCGGATGCTCATGCGCACGCTTGAGCTGCGCCAGCAGCACCGCGGAATCGACCCCGCCGGACAGGAACACGCCGTACGGCACATCCGCGCGCATGTGCTCGCGCATGACCTTATCGAACAGGGGTTCCCATTCGGCCAGCGCGTCGGCATGGCTCATCGCGCCGCGCGGGGCAACGTCGCGCGCCGACCAGTAGCGATGGGTCTCGATTTTGAGGTCCGGCGTGATGCGCAGCGCCGTCCCCGGCGCGATGCGCTCGACGCCCTCGATGATGGTGTCGGCGCCGGTCGAAAACTGGTTCTGGAAAAACTCGGCCAGCGCGCCCGCTTGCACCTTGCGCTGCGGCAGCAGCGGCAGCAGCGCCTTCAACTCGGAGGCGAACACGATGCGGTCCGGCAACCGCGCCAGATACAGGGGCTTGATGCCGAGGCGATCGCGCACCAGCCACAGGTCACGCTGCTGATGGTCGTACAGCGCAAAGGCGTACATGCCGTGCAACCGCTTCAGACCGGCGACACCCCACTGCGCGAACCCGTGCAGCGCGACTTCGGAATCCGAGTGCGTCAGCGGCGCGGCACCCAGCGCCTCGAGTTCGGCACGCAGTTCAACGTAGTTGTAGATCTCGCCATTGCAGACCAGGGCATAGCGGCCCTGTGCATCGCACAGCGGCTGATGACCGCCGGCCAGATCAATGATCGCCAGCCGCGTGTGCGCGATGCCGACGTGATCGCTGACGTAGATGCCGCTGTCTTCGGGGCCGCGGTGCGTCAGCCGCGCGCTCATGCGCTGCAGATCCGCCGGATCCACCACGCGATCGCGCACCACCATGCCGGCTATGCCACACATGGCGCGCTCAGGCCGGATCGAAGCGGTAGTTCAGCACTTCGACATCGCGCCGGAAGTACCGTCCGACCAGCTCGGCCAGATCATCGCTGTAGTAGCTCCGGTAGTCCTTGCTGCGATCGGTGGCCTGGCGCTTGTGCGGCAGCTCCGGTGGCGTCACGCCAATGGTCTTGCAGATGTGCGCAAAATCGTCGTGCAGCTGCTCGTAACGGCCGAGGAAGTTAGTCAGCACGGTGCCGTGCAGATCGATCAGATAGTCGGTCTGCGGCGTGATCGCGGTATCCAGGTGGTACTGGTATGGCCGCTCGGGATTGAGCTTCCAGCGCGTGAAGTCCTCGAAGCTCTCGTGGCCTTCAAGCAGATGCGGGCGCTCGCGCTTCAGATGGTGATAGCTCGACACCTGCAGATCCCAGGGATTGCGCACGAAGGCGAACTTGAACAGGCCATCGAAAAATTCCTTCGGCAACATCTCCTGCGCGCCGACGATCTTGGCGTGGCGCGGCAGCTTGGCGGCGATGCGGTGCCCGGTCATGTGCGACAGACGCGAACAGATGAACTGCGCCGCGTAGTACGGATCTTTCCACTGCAGCGACTTCAGCGCCGCGCGCACACTGGTGCCGCCGGTCTTGGCGATGTGCACGTACAGAAAGTTGTAACGGTTCGACAGCAGCATGTCAGCACGCTCGATCAGGCAGGCGGTCTACGGCACGCGCACCCCGCCGAAAAGGTTCGTTCCGCCGATTATCGTTTATCCGTCCAGCGCAGACGACACCGACGCTGCGGACGCCGCCGCCACACGCTGCTCGATCGCGGCGACCAGATGCGCCATTTGCCGCGGCGTGATGCGGCGATAGCCGCAATCGATCAGGAATTCATGCCGCACATAGTCGAGAAACTGCTGGCGTGCTGCGACGTCCTGCGGTTGCTCCAGCGCCGCCTGCAGTACCGCCGGCAGGTCTTCGAGCCTCTCGACCGGATTGACCAGCGGCACGAAGCAATAAAAGTTGCCGCCGAGCGTCACCACCGGCTTGTTGTGCACGATGCCCTCGAAACCCACGGTCGAGTTCACCGTCACCACCGCCTGCGCGCCCTGGATCAGTGCAATGCTACTCGGCGCGGTGGCGAACACCACGTTCGGCCAGCGCCGCAGCCAGGCGCGGTAGCCCACCTGCACATGGTGATGCTCGGCCGGATGCGGCTTGACCACGATGCGCCAGTCCGGCCGCAGCTGCGCCAGCGCGGCCGACAGGTGGTCCAGCAGCAGGCCGAAGTCGTTGCCGACCAGCGGTGAATACTGTTTCAGCTGCGTGTCCTTGCTGACCTGCAGCGGCACGAACACATAGGGCGGCAGATCCGGCGGCAGTTGCTCGGGCAGGCGCGCATGGGGTGTCGGCCGCAGCCAGGCCCAGGCGGCCGGCGTCAGCAGGCGTCGCAGCTCCGGCCCCAGACGACTCCAGGCCGTCGGTTTGACCGGGCGCACGCAGATGTCGTCGTCGCCGCCATTGGCTTCATGCTTCGGTGGCACGTAGCCAAGATAGCGCCGGTCACGGACGAATTCGGTCGCCGATGACGCCTGATTCACGCCGGCCGGGTCCAACTGCAGCGTGTCCGGGAAATAGCCGTTCTCGCCGAACAGGATCGGCAGCCCACGTCTACGCGCGATTTGCGCCGCGGTGGCGCCGATCAAGCCAGCGCCGTTCCACACCAGCAGGGCATCGATGCCCTGCTGATCGATCGCCCGCTCCAATGTCGCCGCGATGCGCTGCTGCACCCGGGCCAGGCGTCCGCTGAGCTGCTCGCCGCGTTTGTAGCCGGGCAGATGCACCGTGGCCTCCGCCTGATCCGCCTTAACCAGGCGGCCGTCTCCCGGCAGGCAGCGCAGTCCAAGCTGGTGCAGCACGCTGCGCACCGGAGGCTTGACCGAAAAGAAATGCCAATCGACCGGAAACCGCCGCGCGGTTTCGGCAAAGAACTGCACCGCACGACGCGGCGGCGACACGAACAGTACCCGCGTCGTCGCAGGCCCCCGTCCCGCGCTGTCTGCCCTCATGGGCGGCTCCCTTCCCTTGATACTGGCCATCGCAATAAACCGGCCGCTGACACTGCCGATGGCGCTTGCGGCACATTCTAACCCGCCCCCAGCGACGCACGGCAGACGGCTTAATCCTTTTGCCGCATGACGATGCCATGCCTATCATGCCGGTCGAACAGCACCTGTGGATCTTTTGATGTCGGCACTTCCGACCTTTCTCGTTATCGGCGCCATGAAGGCGGGCACCTACAGCCTGCACAACTACCTGCATCGGCATCCGCAGATCAAGATGTCACAGAAACGCAAGGAAGTGAATTTCTTCATCGACAGCTTTAACGGGTCGCGCGGGCTGGCGTGGTATCAGGCGCATTGGAGCGGAGACACCCCGATGCGCGGCGAGTCTTCGACGCGCTATACGATGCGCGACAAGTTCCCGGAAGTCCCGGGGCGCATCCATCAGCTTCTTCCTGATGCACGACTGATCTATCTGGTGCGCGATCCGATCCGGCGATTGATTTCGCAATACGTGCATGAAGTCGACGACAACCAGGAGTTCCGCAGTTTCGAGGGCGTGCTCACGGCGCCGGACCGCGACCTGGTGCTGAATACCGGGCGTTACCACTACCAGCTGCAGGCCTACCTGCGCTACTTCGCTCCCGAGTCGATCCATGTCGCCTGCTTCGAGGATCTGGTGGCGCAACCGGTCGAGACGATGCAAGCAATCCTGCGCTTCCTCTGCGTCGATGCCGGTTTCAGCGATCCATCATGGACTCAGACGCACAATGACAGTGCCGACAAGCGCCAGGAAACACCTGCAGGCCGCATCGTGCGCAAGCTGGTGGGACGCCGACCGATGCGGCGCAATGCCTGGCTGCGCGAAACATTCACCCGCGACATTCCACGCCCGACATTCGATCCGGTGCGGCATGCCGACATCGTCGAGATGTACCGCGACGATACCGAGCAGCTTGCGCACCTGACCGGACGCTCTTTCACGCACTGGCGAGGCGTCTACGGCGACACGGCGACACCACGCGTCACCACGCCGTCGAGCTGAGCTTCAGGCGCCCAGCAGCTTGCGGCGCAGCGTGTCGATCACTGCGCGCTCTTCGGCAAACGCATCCACCGGGGTCAGGCCCGAGGTCGACTGCAGCGAACGCGCATGCGCCCACACCCGATAGCGCCGATAGCAGTGGATCAATTGCTTGGCGTCGTCGGGCTCGATACTGCCAGCCTCTGCCAGCGCATCGAGCTGCCGCCAGTTGTCGCTCCACTGCGCGATCTGCGGGCTGCGATGCGCATCGCGCAGCACCAGAAACTGGGTGATGAACTCGATATCGATCAGACCGCCAACGCCCTGCTTGATGTCCCAGCCTTCAGCGGAGGTCTTGTCCAGATTCAGGCGCATCTTCGCGCGCATGTCGACAATCTGCTGGCGCAGCGTTTCCGGATCGCGTTCGCGTGTGATGACTTCGTGGCGCAACTTCGCGAAGCGCTCGCCGATCGTTTTGCTGCCGCAGATGAAACGGGACCGGGTCAATGCCTGATGCTCCCAGGTCCAGGCCTCATTGCGCTGGTAGTCGGCAAAGCTGCTCTCGCTGCTGACCAGCAGGCCCGAGCGGCCATTGGGCCGCAGCTCCATATCGACTTCGTAGGCACGCCCGGCCGGAGTCTGCGTGCTGAGCCAGTTGATCAGGCGCTGCGCCAGCCGTGTCATGTAGGTGCCGTTGTCAATGCTGCGCGCGCCGCCGACGCTGTCTGCGCCGAGCTGGTCGCAATCGTGCAGGAACACCAGATCAAGATCCGAGCCGTAGCCCAGTTCGATCCCGCCGAACTTGCCGTACGCGATGACACTCAGGCCAGCGACGGTACCATCGCTGCGCAACGGCTCGCCGTACTGCTGACGCATTTCAGCCCAGGCGAAATGCAGTGCACGCTCGACGATCGCCTCCGCCAGCCAAGTCAGGCGATCGCTGACCTGGACCAGCGGCAAGGCTTCAACCAGATCTGCCGCAGCGATGCGCAAGGTCATTTCCTTCTGGAATTGCCGCAGCAGCTCCATCGCGCGCTCGGTGTCTTCCGGAACATCCAGATCATCGCAACGGCGCGCCAGATCGCTGACGATTTCCTCCCGCGCGGGCGGTTCGTACAGACTGCGCGGATCCAGCAAGGTGTCGAGCACGATCGGCGAGCGCGCAATGAACTCGCTGAGCCACGGACTCGCCGCACACAACCGGACCAGCTGTTTCCGTGCGCCGGAACTCTCACGCAGCAGCGTCAGATAGGTCGAGCGCCCGGCCACGGCTTCCACAACCTGCAGCACGCGCCCCAGGGCCTGCTCGGGATGGCGCAGGCTCAGCGCCTCGCTGAGCAGGCGAGCCAGTAGCGTGCGCAGCTTGGCCACCGCTTCCTCGCGCATGGCGCGGACCAGCCGCACGTGCCGCAACGCTTCGATGTGCCGCGCAACCTGCTCCGGATCTGCGACAAAGCCCGAGGCCCGCAACATCTCCGCGGCCTGCGGCTCCGGCAGCGCCTGATTCCACAGCGCATCGATCAGCCCCTGATGCGGGTCCGGCGGCTGCGCCGCAGCGTCGGCGAACACATGATCGAACTGCTCGCGCACAAACTGCTGCGTCTCCTTCCACTGCTGGATCAGCGTTGACCAATCAGGGAGGTCCAGCGCCGCAACCAGGGCTGCCTGCGCGTCGGCATCGGTGGGGATCGCGTGGGTCTGGCGATCGTCATACATCTGGATCGCGTTCTCCAGTCGTCGCAGGAACACGTAGGCCTGATCCAGACGCTCGGCTACTTCCGCCGCCAGATGTCCGCTCTGCCCCAGATAGCGCAGGGTCGGACGCAGTCGATTGTCGCGAAGTTCGCTTTCCGCACCGCCACGCACCAGCTGGAATGACTGCACGATGAACTCGATTTCGCGAATGCCGCCAGACCCCAGTTTGACGTTGTCATGCAGGCCCTTGCGCTGGACATCGTCTTCAATCATGCGCTTCAGGTCGCGCAGGTTGCTGATCGCGTTGTAGTCCAGATAGCGCCGGTAGACGAAAGGACGCAACAGGCTCAGCAGCTGCTCTCCCGCCTCAAGATCGCCAGCGATCGGCCGTGCCTTGATCAAGGCGTAGCGCTCCCACTCGCGACCATGCTCCTGGTAGTAATCCTCCAGCGCAGGGAATGACGCCGACAGGGCACCAACCGAACCGAACGGCCGCAGCATCGTATCCACCCGGAACACGAAACCGTCGACGGTCTGGGCCACCAGCAACCGCGTGGTTTCCTGCGCCAGCTTGGCGAAGTACTCGTCACAACTGATCGGGCGCTCACCATCCGTCTGGCCACCGTCGGTATGACAGAAAATCAGATCGATGTCGGAGGAAAAATTCAGCTCGCGACCGCCGAGTTTGCCCATGCCCAGCACCACGGGCGTGACCACCGTGCCTTCGGCATCGCGTGGGATGCCGTAACGCTGCTGCAATCGTCCCGCAACGGCACGCAGTGCGGAGTCGACACAAGCGTCAGCCAGGTTCGACAGATCAACCAGGGTCTCGTCAAGCGGCGCCAGCCCGGCGATATCCCGGAACGCGATGCGCGCCATGTAGCGGCGACGCAGCTGGCGCAACGCACACTGCTGCGCCTCGTTGCTGTCATCAGCACTCAGCGCGGCATCGACGGCGTGGACGATCTCGGCGGCAGCGACGCTACGCAGAAAATCGGCACAGTCGTCGCCCTGTTGCAGCATTCCGCCCAGTGCCGTCCGCAGGAAGCGACTGGCGCGCAGCGGGCGCTCCAGCGGCTGCGCGAGCTCAGGGCAGCATTGCTTCACGCGCTCAAGAATCTCGTCCATGTTCAATTCGTCATTCAGCTGTTGGATCGCTGCAGGCTGATCCAGGTCTGCAGACTGTGTCCCAGACAATGACCGTCCTCGGTAAACAGCGCGGTCTGCGCAAACACCTTGCGGCCTTCGCGCCCCATCGACCGACCGACAACAATCAGCGCCTGACCCGCCTGCGGCCGACGATCGAATACGGCCGTCATCCGTCCCAGCAGCATGGACTCCTGGGTCGCGCCGGCGCAGGCCCAATAACCTGCACAGTCGATCGCCGCCCACAGCACTGGCAGGTTCGCCGCATCCTCCGCGCTCGGGCACCACGGTGCTGCAACAACACCGTCTGCAACGGTGCCGGTGAAGAGACACAGGCCGTCACCGGGTGCACGGTGTGGCCCACAGGTGAAGCAACTCGGATACAGATGCTGCTCGCGACCACCATAGTGCGACACCGCCGCACGGGCCGCGGACAGGCTCGGCACCTCGATGGAAGGTGGCGGCAACGTGGCCGCACGGGCTTCGGCAATCAGTTGCTCGCCGTCCCACAGGCTCGTCACACCCGACTCACTGCGCAGCTGCAGCTCGCAATCCAGCGGCGGTGGTGCCTTCAAGGTGACTTCGACCGCACCGTGCTCACCGCTGGCTTCCGCCAGCAAGCCGCAGGTGTAGCCGCCATTACCGGACTGCGGCGGACCGCAGTAACGCGATGCAATCTGCACGGGCGCGCTCACAGCGGTGCCCGGCGCTGGGCCCACGGCTGTGCCTGCTCAAGTTGTGACGCCACCCGCAGCAACCGGTCCTCGGCACCGAACGGCGCAATGAACTGCACCCCGACCGGCAGCTGCTCGGTCGTCCAGTGCAACGGCACCGACATCGCCGGCGTACCGGTCAGATTCGCCAGCTGCGTGAATGGCACCTTGGCCAGGCTTTCCAGTGCCAGCTGCTCGACGATGCCGCTGGCGTGAACCACCCGTCCTGCGCGCAGTGCCAGCAGCAGCTTGGTCGCCGCCTGCTGCCAGGCGGGAGGATCCAGCTCGCCAATACGCACCGGAGGGGCTGCCAGCGTCGGCGTCATGTACAGGTCATAGCGCTGATGGAACTGCCCAAGCGCACGCGCGTAGTCATTCCAGCGACGCCGGGCCAGCACGTAGTCACCGGCCGGCAGGCTGCGTCCAAGCAGTCCGAGCATGCGGGTCTCGATTTCAAAGTCCGCCTCCCGCGCGCCGGCAACGGCGGACCAGTGCGCGATATCCGCAGCCACCTGGCCCATGTACATGGTCAGGTAGTCGCGCGCCAAAGCACGCCCGTCGATCCGCGGCGCCGACTCCTCGACGTGATGCCCCAGACCTTCCAGCACCCGTGCCGTGTTCATCACAGCCTGCGCACATTGCGGATCCACCGGCGTGCCGATAGGCGATTGCAGGCAGAACGCGATGCGCAGCTTTCCGGGATCGCGCTGGACCTCGTCCAGATACGGCCGTTCCGGCGGACGGATCTCGAACGGCGCGCCCACATCAGCGCCCTGAATCGCGTCTAGCATCGCGGCGCTGTCGCGCACGCTGCGCGAGACCACCAGATCGGACGACGCGCCTTCCCAGGCTTCGCCGATCCGCGGCCCCAGCGGCACGCGCCCGCGTGAGGGCCGCAATCCGAACAAGCCGCAACATGCAGCGGGGATCCGAATCGAACCGCCACCATCATTGGCCCCGGCCATCGGCACGATGCCGGCCGCAACCGCTGCGGCCGCACCACCGCTGGAGCCGCCAGGCGTGTGTTGCAGATTCCACGGATTGCGCGTCGCGCCCCAACGTTGCGGTTCGGTCACGCCCTTCAGCGCCAGTTCCGGAGAATTGGTCTTGCCAAAGATCACCACGCCGCTGCGCAGAAAACGCTCGGTGATCTCGGCATGCGATTCCGGAATGTAGTTATGGATCGCGCCGCTGCCGGATGTGGTCATCACGCCGGCGTAGTCCTGAATCACGTCCTTGACCAGGAACGGCACCCCGGCAAACGGTCCCTGCAACGGGGCTTGCGCCCGCGCCTGCGCCAGCTCATGCATCGGCACCACGATCGCGTTGATCGTGGGATTCACCGCTTCAGCCCGTTTTAGCGCGGCACTGAGCAGTTCCGGCGCCGAAACCTCTCCGCGGCGCACCAGATCGGCCAGACCAAGGGCGTCGTACTGCTGATACTCGTCGACAGAAATCATGCTTGTCCTTCATTCGGGGCGGCGCTATCCGCTCCACATTTTCGAGCGTGCGGCATAGAGTAGCCAGATGGTAGCCTGCACTGATTCCGTGCGTGCGACACCCGTTCATTACTCCAGTTCTTTCTACTGTTTCCGACATGCCGCAAGACATTTTCAGCCCCAGCCTCACGACCGCAATCACCCGGAGCTACTGGCGGCATGCCGCCACGGCGCTGCTTTCCCTCTGCGGGCTGCTCACCGCCTGCGGCAGCAGCGGACCGGTTCAGCTGAGCGAAGACGCCGCAATCGACGTCGATGAGGCGGTACCGCATCTGGCGGAACACATTGATCAGCGCATCAGCGTTTCGGGCATTCCGCGCCAGAGCGAAGGCCGCTGCAGCGGGGTTCATCCGCTGTCGCGCAATGACTGGATGCTGACCGGCGATGAGACCTGCCTGTGGGTCAGCGGACGCACCGAGGATGTTCGCCTGCTGGATATCCGACCGGGCCTGAGCAAAAAAACAGTGACCGTGACCGGCACTCTGGTCCGTACCGACCAGGGCATTTTCGTGTTGAAAGTGGATGACCGCTGAGACGTCGGATCTCTATCGATTACGAGCGGAACACGAAATAGACCGCGCCGATCAGGCATAGCGCTGCCCACAGATAGTCCCACTTCAGTGGTTGCTTCATGAACAGCAGCACGAACGGCACGAATACCAGCAGAGTGATCACTTCCTGCAGGATTTTCAGCTGCGGCAGGCTCAGTGCGGTATAGCCGATGCGGTTGGCCGGCACCTGCAACAGATACTCGAACAGCGCGATGCCCCAGCTGAGCAGGGCCGCCAGCAGCCAGGGCTTGTCGCGCAGATCGCGCAGATGGGCATACCACGCCAGCGTCATGAACACGTTCGACAACACCAGCAGACCTGCGGTCTGCCCGAGCACCGACCAATTCATCTGCTTGCTCCCACAAAAACGCCCCGCCGAAGCGGGGCGATGACACCAATACTATTGCGTGCTGACCGGAGAACCGGCGCACGCCGCCGGGATCAATCTTCGCCAGCGGCGAAGCCCAGCAGATGCAGCAGGCTGGTAAAGAGGTTGTAGATCGACACGTACAGCGTCACGGTCGCGAGGATGTAGTTGGTCTCGCCGCCGTGAATGATCTCACTGGTCTGATACAGGATGAGACCACACATCAGCAGCGCGAACATGGCCGAGATGCCCAGCGCCAGCGGCTGCAGGTAGAGGCCGAACATCGATGCCACCAGCATGCCGATGCTCAGCACGAAGGCCAGCATGATGCCGCTGAACAGCATGCCGCGCATGAAGCTGAAGTCCTTGCGCGTACGGATTGCGTAGGCAGAGAGGCCGACAAAGGTCGCGCCAGTCAGGCCCAGAGCCATCGAGACAATCTGCGGGCCATTAGAAAAACCCTTGATGTACATGTTCAGCACCGGGCCCAAGCCGAAGCCGAGCAACCCGGTAATGGCGAAGACTACGTAGATGCCATTGGTTGAATTGGCCGTGCGCGGCACCGCAAACCACAGCAATCCCATCGCAACCAGTGAGCAGACCAGGCTGAGCCCGTACGGCACAGCGATCGCCATCGACAGCGCGGCCATCGCGGCGCTGAACAGCAAGGTCATCGACAGCAGCAGATAGGTGTTGCGCAGCACCGTATGCGTCGACAGCAGCGATGCGTCGCTGACACCGGCGGCGCGATACAGCGTCTCCCGCCGATCGGTCGGGACAGGAACGGGACGCAGATTCGGATTCAAACTCATCGACAACTCCAGATGTTTGACGATCAATGAAGACGCATTGTGCCGGGTTGGACCGGCGTCTGCAGCGAGAGTTCGCTCCAGGGATCAGCCCGCAACCCTGCGGCATTCGAATAAGTGGGGGTATGATTCAGTTAATTCAAGAGCTTGGAGCGCTTTTCGGCGTGAACTTCCAGATCGTACACATCACGAACGAGGAGGGTCAGATCATCGCCCCACACCACCTTGAGGCCGCATTGGGGGTACACCGCCAGCTACGGCCACAGCTGCCCGACGCCTATGCCGCCCTCATGGCGCAGGTTTTTGCCAGTGGCGGGCGGATGGTCGCAGCACTGGATCGCGAGCGCGTCGTTGGCGTTGCGGTCTACCGTATTCATGTGAACACTCATCTAGGCCGGCACCTGTATGTGGATGATCTGGTAACCGATCAGCAGCTTCGCTCACGCGGCATCGGACATGCCTTGATGGGGTGGCTGCGCAACACCGCGCAGGCACAGGGCTGCACGACGCTGGCCCTGGATTCCGGCGTTCAGCGCGCCGACGCCCATCGCTTCTATTTCCGCGAAGGGATGACGATCACCTCGTTCAACTTCAAGCAAGCGCTGCTTTGAACGCATGAGCATTAAGGCTCATTTCTCGCGCTTTCTCGATGCGCAGCCACAGCGCCTGCATCTGGCTGCGCACAGCCATCACCCCTGGCCGGACGTCAGCTACAGCGCTCAGCAACAGGCCTGGCTGGATGCTGCCAGCGAAATGGATCACAAATGGGAGCATGTCTTTGGCGAACACATCCCATCGGCTCAGCAGCATCTGGCGCGACTGCTGAATCTGCCGGACCCACGCTCGCTGGCATTCGGCACCAACACGCATGAGCTGTTGATGCGCCTGATCTCGACCATCGAAGCGAGACCATTCCGGGTGCTGACCACCGACAGCGAGTTTCTCAGTTTCTCACGCCAGATCGAACGCCTCGAGCAAGCCGGGCACTGCGAAGTCGAGCGGGTCGCGGTCGAACCGTTCCACAGCTTCACCCAGCGCTTTGCAGAGCGCATCCGTGTCGGCGGACACCATCTGATCTTCTTCAGCCAGGTCTTTTACAACTCGGGCTACTGGATCGAGCAACCCGAACGTCTGGTCGAGATGGTTCCCAGTCGCCGGAGTCTGGTCGTCATTGACGGCTACCACGCATTCATGGCGTTGCCGGTCGATCTCGGACGCATCGCCGGCCGCGCGTTCTATCTCGGCGGTGGCTACAAATATGCAATGTCTGGCGAAGGCATCGCCTTCATGCACTGCCCGCCCGGTTATGCCGAATGTCCCGTCGATACCGGCTGGTTAGCAAGTTTCGGCGCTCTGGCCAGCAGCAACAGCAGCGCGATCCAGTATGCTCCTGAAGGAGGCCGCTTCTGGGGCGCAACCTTCGACCCCACCGGCCTGTACCGCTTCAATGCGGTGATGGACTGGGCGCGTCGGGAACAGATCACGCCGACGGCGATCCGCGCACATGTACTGGATTTGCAGCGCGAGTTGATTGCCGGGCTCGACACGCTGGCCCACCCGGTGCTCAATCGCACCACGCTGCAACCGCCGCTGTCCCTGCCCCGGGGTAACTTCCTCAGCTTCCGCCACCCCGATGCCGCAGCCTTTTGCGCTCAGCTGGAAGCTGCCAACGTCATCTGCGACGTGCGTGATCAGTGTCTGCGCATCGGGCTCGGCATCTATCACGATTATCGTGACCTGCGCGAACTGATGCGACGACTGGAAGCACTCTGAGCCTGTGCGTTCAATCCGGCTTTTGCTGACTCCGAACTACAGCGGAATGTACGAGCGCTCGCGGGTGTAGTGGATATAGCCGAGGCTGGCCCCGGCGCGCAGCCCCACACCGGTGCGGATCGGTGCCAGTACGATGTCACCGCTACGCTGATAGTTGACGCTGAAGCCGGCAATCACATAGAGACTGCCGTCGACTGCAGGAAAGCGCTGAAACAGCTGGTAGGTGTCATTCAGGTTGTAAACCAGCGTGAAAACTTTCGACGCACTGCCGCCAAAGTCCCAACCCACCGTGGGCCCCTGCCAATACACCGGGATGCTGCCACCTCCCTTGTACTGCAGCGTGCCCTCGCCGTAGCGCACGCCAATCACGGCGGCACCGCCACCCTCACGTCCCAGAATGTAGGCAGTCGGCCGACCGTAGTCGGAGAACGTGCGCTCGATCGCCTTGGCCAGGGACTCGCTGGTTTCGCCGAAAAATTCCGACGCGACGCGCGACATTTCTTCAGGGCTGTAGGTCTGCTGCTGATCGCCGGACGGCGTCACTGCCTGGGTCTCGGGCGCGGCAGTGCCCGTCGCTGTGCTGCGGTCGGAGCCCAGGATTGCGCGCGGGGCATCCGGACTCGGCGAGGTCGTCTGAAATTGCTGTGCGCAGGCGCTCAGCAGTACGCAGGAAAGCAGTGCAACTCGACTCAGCATCGTCGGACTCCAGTGGTGATCAGCGCATCGCAAGCGGCAATGGCGCAGTGTAGCGCGGCGCGGCTGAACGGCAGCTGACATCCGGTGCGGAATGCGATGGCAGTCCTTGCGACCGAGGTCCGAACGATGGCGCAATCTTTCCGACAGCAACACCGTGACTGTCCATCGCGTCGACGGGCACTAGCCGGAGATGCCGAGCTCCTGCTCGACGGCCAGGCGCGTCTGTACGAAATCGACATGGCTGATATACAGCAGCTCGGCAAGCTGGCGCACGCGCGCCTCTTCGTACGGATCAAGCTTACCGTCAGCGTAGGCGACACGCCACAACCACTCAATCAGCTCACGTCGCTCCGCCGGCTGCAGCTCGTCATTCAGGGTCCGCAGGAACCCGTGCAACGAAACGCTACGCTCGGATTCGGCAAATGCACGCGCGACCAGCGCCTGACTTTCCTCATCATTCAGTCCCAGCTGGGACACCAGCATCTGCCGGACGGCATCGCGCTCGACGCACTGGGTATCGAAGTCGGCGCGTGCGGTCTCTGCGAGCAGTACGGCCATCGCCAACGGCCGCCGCATCCGGTCCGGTGCGGCTGTTTCGGTGCGAAACCAGCGCGAGAGTTTATCCAGCATCAGCGCATCAGAAAGAGAAACCGAGCCTCAGGGAATAACCGTTGTTATCTCCTTGACGCTCATACTCGGGAGTGAGTTCCAAAATCGCCAGCGTCACGCGCAATCCGACATAGATCCGCTCATGATCGACATCGACCTTGCGCAGATTGAACGGCGCCTCGGTCACCGTGCCCTGGGGTGTCGCGGTCGACCAGACATAACCGGCGCCGATGTATGGCGTCAGGAAAGTAAAGCCTTTGGAAAGCGCCATATCGACGCTGTAGGCTTCGTAGTCGAAGTCATCGATGCCACTGGTGGCGGTATATGCGCCACGTACCGCCAGCGCGGGCTCGGCAACGCCCCCTTCGAGAATCGCGTAGCGCAGTTCGGCACCGAAGGCCGAGACGCTGGTGTCCGGCACCGCGGTGTAGAACGCACCGACATCGAAGCCGAACGGCAGTCCTTTGCTGACGACCACCCCGGCCATGCCCACGAAATCGACATTCGTTCCGGTCAGCTGCTTCCAGTCGCTCTTGTTTTCAACCGGCGTGTAATTGACGAAGGCGCCGATACCGAAACCCAGCAGGCCAGTCGACTCCGCAGGCGCAAGCGCCTTGTAGTTCAGCGCGGCGCTGATGTCCTCCACCGCCCCTTCAAACGCGCTCTGACAGGTCACACCACAGTCTGGCGCCACACTGAACTCAGTGCTGGCGAATGCGGCAGGCGCAAACGTGGTGGCAGCAAGCAGCGCGACGGCAGTCGGCAGACGACGCATGAGGTTCTCCAGATTTTGTAGTGTGCGCCGCAGAATACCAGACGCACTCGCCCTCCGATCAGGGAGACGATGCCGCCGCCGGCACATGGGGCAACCACGCGAAAGCAGCGTATCCAGCTTCGGCACTGCCCGGAACATCGTCGCAATCCGTCATCACCGCGAGAGCATCCGCATGATCCAGATCTTCACCGAACGCGATTCGAAAATCCGCTCGCACATCACGGGTCTGCTCGACCCAGCGGCCGACATCAGCGCTGCCACTATGTGCCACGAATATATGCGCGTGATCTGTGTATGGATTCGGCCAGTGTGCACCCACCCTCTCAGAAGCGCTCCAGACGTAGACCACTGATCGCGTGCGCCACCAGGCCCAGCCACCGTCGCGGATTACGTAGACTCGCAGCGGAAAATCATCACCAGCACGACTGCGCTCATCGCGCGCGACATAAACGCGATCGGTACGCCAGCGCCAACGCAGCCGGGGTGTTGCACGCAGATCCACGCCGACCCTCCGCACCAGTCCTGACGCCGAAGCCTGGCAGTGCGCATCAATCACCAGCGCATCCCCTTCTCCTTCGACGGCATAGCGGGTTGGCGCCTTGCCATCGAAGGACTGCGGCACCCAATCATCGACGCGGCCGGCATCGCCCGCGGTTGCGAGCGATAGCAGCAGTCCGAATACCGCGCTACGCGTGGACATTCCGTTGCAGAAACTCCAGCACAATCCCACCCAGGTCTGCCAGGCGCCCGTGAAAGAAGTGCCCTACACCGTCCAGAGTCACCAACTCCGGCGGCGGGACATAGCGGTCAAGAATGGCGTGAGTCTGACGATAGTCGACCACCTCATCGTCGATGCCGTGCACGACCAGCCACGGACACTCCGGTCGCGGCGGCGGCGGCGCATCGTCGAAATACTTGCCAAAGGGAGGCGCGATACTGACCTGCGCCACCGGCCGCACCGTCGCTGCCGCACGCACGCTGACCCAGGCACCGAAGGAAAAGCCCGCAAGCACCACGCGCGCACCAGGCAACTGCTGGCGCATCCAATCCACGAGAAATTCGACGTCGCCGGTCTCGCCGCGACCATTGTCGTGAGCCCCCTCGCTGCGTCCCACGCCGCGAAAATTGAAACGCAACGCATACAACCCCGCCTTCTGCGCACAGGACGCCAAGGTATAGGTCACCTTGTTGCTGAGCGCGCCGCCAAATAACGGATGCGGATGACAGATCAGCGCGAAGCCCGCGGGCGCCAGCGGTTCGCGCGGCGCCGACAGGATGGCTTCGATTTGGCCCACAGGCCCCGGGATCAGCAGCTCTTTGGACTGCCCCGGTAGCGGCAGAGAATTCACGCTCGCTCCTCAATGCGTTCACGACCAGCCATTGTGCCGCAAGCGCGCACAGCAGGCGGCGTGCTTGCGGGCAGCCTGCCTGCTGCCTATAGTCCGGCGCGAGGGACTCAAACCATCGTGACCGGGGGACACCATGAAAAAAATCGCGCTGGCCGCAGGCTTGGCCGTATTTGTCGCAGCCGCAACCAAACCAGCGACCGCGGCTGATCCGCTGGACCGTTCGCCTGAATTCCGCAGCTATGTGCAGTTCCAGTTCGGCGGAGAAACACCTGCGCTGGATTCACTGCATTACGGCTTGCGCGTCGACCACGACGCCCGGATCTCGGACCAGCCAATGCCCGCGATCGCACAGCTGGATTTTGGAATCCGCGGCTTCTCGATGGCGAGCGTCAACGGCATGCCGTTTGCCCGCAGCGTCAGCCTGCAGCAGAACGACGGCTACGAGGAAACCCGCTGGACCGCGATTGACTGGGGTCTGCTGGCAGTCGGCATTGCGGGGCTGGGCTACATCGTCTACGAAGTTTCCGACAGCAACGACGTTTCGCCTGATCCCTGATTCGATGCGGCTACGACGCGTAGCCGAGAGCGCATTCGTGGCACGGTCCACATTCGCCGCGCAATGATCGGACAATTCCACTTCAGGGGAGCCATGCGCTCCCCTTATTATGTGTGTGCCTCATCTGGGCCCCACCCAAGCCACCGATCATGGACCTGAGCTCCCGCTTCCCGCGCCTGACCGAAACCTTTGATGTCGATCTCCGCTCGCTGGCGCTGCTGCGCGCGACCTTGGGAGCGGTCCTGCTGTTCTCGCTGCTTTCGTCACTCGGCGATGCTGCCGTGTGGTGGAGCGATGCCGGCGTATTGCCACGTGCCGCATTGGTAGCCGATCCCACGCCGTTCCGGTTTTCACTGCATCTGGCCAATGGCCAGCCCTGGTTCATCGCAGCACTTCTGACCGTGCAGCTCCTGCTCGCGCTGATGTTCACCCTCGGTTCGCACACGCGAACCGCCGGTGCATTGTCATTCCTGCTATGGGTATCGCTGTTGAACCGGAACCCGATGCTCGACGGCACCGGCGAACTGCTGATGGCCTGTCTGCTGTTCTGGTCAATGTTTCTGCCGATGAGCGCACGCTGGTCGATTGACGCTGCGCTGGCATCGGAGCCCCCGCCGCAGGCGCTGATTCATCGCTCACCTGCCGCGGCAATGCTGTTGCTGCAGGTTTTGATCGTCTATCTCTGCACGGCACTGTTGCAGACCGGCTCGGTGTGGAGCACGCATCAGGCACTGACCCAACTGCTATCGCTGGATCATCAGGTCACCGCGCTCGGCGCATGGATGTCACAGTGGCATACGTTCAACTCGCTGCTCAGCCAGGCGATCGGCGTCGCGCAATTGCTGGCACCGCTGCTGATCCTGCTCTCAGGCCTGCATCGCGGCTTGCGTCTGGCCGGCATCCTCGCGCTGGCGTTGCTGCAATTCGGAGCAATCGTCTGCCTGCAGCTGGGCATGCTGCCGTGGTTGGCATTGTTCGCCCTCGCCGTCTTCGTCGAGGGCTGGATCTGGGACGCGATGCAACAGCGCCACCTGCGGAAAAATCCGGGCCCATTGACTGTCTACTACGACAAGGATTGCCGTTTCTGCGAAACCATGTGCCTGCTGATGCGTGAGTTCTTGATCCTGCCGCAGGCAAACATTCTCCCGGCGCAGGACAGCGCGCGGGCACGCACGCTGATGGAGGCAAACAATTCCTGGGTCGTGATTGATGCCGATGAACAGGCCTATCTGAAATGGGCCGCGTTCACGATCCTGTTGCGACGTTCTCCCTTGCTCGGCTGGCTGTGGCCACTCGCGAAATGGTCTGCGCTGGACGCACCAGGCGATCGTCTCTACGCCTTTGTTGTACGACAGCGCGCGCGGATCGCGGGGCTGTCCTTGCCCTTGCTGCCACCTCGCAGCATCCGCTGGGACAATGGCATCCTGCGCCAACGTCTGGCCCTGGCAGCCGGTGTGTTGATGCTGGGCGGGGCTCTGACCACCTTCGGCGCGCTGCCATCCGCCATCGCGGCAGTCCTGAATCCTGCGCTGTCGATGCTGCACCTGGAGCAGGAATGGACGTTGTTTGCCCCGTCACCGCCGGAAGTCAGCGGCTGGCTGGTCGTGAGCGGACGGCGCGCGGATGGTCGCGAGGTCGATGTATTGCATCCCGAGCGTGAGGCACCGAGCTTTGAGCCACCCCCGGCTTCCGATCTTGCAGCCCCCGATCTGCGCTGGCGCACCTACCACGACCGCCTGCGCGATCCGGACCATGCAACGCAGCGCGCCTTGTACGCAGGCTATCTGTGCGCGCGCTGGAATGGCGGCGCGTCCAGCGACGCCGACAATTCCACTCAGCGCGCGCAACGTCTGGTTTCGATCAAGATGATCTACATGCTGCAGTACCCGGCCGCCGCCAATTCGAATTCGCGCATCGAGCAGCAGATCCTGTGGCGTCAGGGCTGCGATCCCGCCGCGGATCCGGGCACTGCATGAGCCCTGATCCGCACCGCGACGATGTCTCCGGCATGGTCGACATCGGCGCCAACCTTGCGCATGACAGCTTTGACGCCGACCGCGATGCGGTACTGGAGCGCGCGCAACAAGCCGGCGTCGCGCAGATCGTCATCACCGGCAGCTGCGCCGACAGCAACCGGCGCGTGCTGACACTCGCGCGGCAGCATCCGGCGCAACTGTTTGCAACGGCTGGCCTGCATCCCCATCACGCCAGCGACTGGGACCGCGAACTCGCCGACCAGCTGCGTGAACTGGCTGCTGATCCGCAGCTGGTGTCCCTGGGTGAATGCGGTCTCGACTATTTCCGCGATCTGTCACCGCGCGGCGACCAGCGCCGTGCCTTCATCGAGCAGCTGCAGATTGCGATCACGACGGGCAAGCCGGTATTTCTGCATCAGCGCGATGCCCACGCGGACTTCCACGCCATTCTGCGCGAACATCGCAGTGCGCTGAGTCATGTCGTGGTGCACTGTTTCACCGACACCCAGGCAGCGCTCGAGGACTACCTGGCTCTGGACTGCCACATCGGCATCACCGGCTGGATCTGCGATGAGCGCCGCGGACAGCACCTGATCGATGCCGTCGGCATCATTCCGGAATCGCGTCTGATGATCGAGACCGACGCGCCGTATCTGCTGCCGCGCACCGCCCCCAAGGCCAGTCACCGCCGCAACGAACCTGGCAATCTGATCTGGGTGGCGCGCGCGATCGCCGCGGCGACTCAGCGTTCGGTCGAAGACGTCGCGCTGGCCACGGCGGCCACCGCACGAGCGTTTTTCGGCCTGTCGGCGCCCACCTGAGGTTGGGGCGTTCGGGCTGGCCTGTGCAGAAATGGCGCCAACCACGCCGCACAGACCCAGGCGATCGCGGCCGACGTCAGATCATGTGACACGAAGTGCGCACCGCGCGCCCATTGCGTCAGCGCGAATCCGAACCCAACCGCCGCAGCGGCTACCAGCACTTTGCCGGCATCGCGCGGACGCCAGCGACGCGCAACGAAATACAACGCCAGCAGGCTGAATCCACCGGAGGAATGCCCTCCAGGAAAACAGTGCCCCGGCTTCTTGCCGCTCACCGTGCCGTAGACCAGCAACAGTGTCGGCTGCTGCCCACCATAGCGGTCAAGACTCCAGGGACAATCCTTGTCGACGGCCTGTTTGATCACTGCCACGGAGCCCGTGGTCAGCGCCAGCGCTGCCAGCAAATAGACCGCAGCGCGCCGCACAGCCCCACTGCGCACGATCGCCAGCAGCAGCAGAGCGATGGCAAAAATCCGGATCAGCCATGCGCCGCCATCGTGCAGCAGCTTCTGCGTCAGCCAGTGATGGGCCCACGGGAAACCGTGCACCCCGTCGGCAAATCGGTCAGCCACCCACAGATCCAGGCCCGTCAGCTTGGCGAACAACGCCAGGGTCAGCAGGCTCAGTCCCGGTAGCAGCTTCAGAACGAAGCCGGGACCAGCGCGCTCAGGAATTGGGTGCCTGCTTGAAGAGTTCATACGCCAGCTGGAAGTAGGCCGTGGTAAGGTCCAACAGATCGGTATCCGGCGGCTGCGGCTCGAACACCTCCCCACCATGGCCACTGCGCGGGCCATCGTTGCGTACATAGCGCGTCACTTCCGCACGCTGATTCAGCCCCAGTATGGCCATGCGACCATCGCGCAGCAGGGCAACATCGTGGTTGTGATTGAACAGCAGATTGCGCGGCTCCTGGTTCTCGTGCAGCACATCGACACCGAAGAACGGCGCCTCGTACTCCAGACCGAGCAGCCCCATGACAGTGGGCGCGATATCGATCTGACTGACCAGTCCGTCGTTCTGCTGCGGCGCAATCAGTCCAGGGGCATAGATCAACAGCGGAATCTCGTAGCTGTGCAGCGGAATGTCGGCCGCTCCGTAAACGCGCGCGCCGTGATCGGCGACCACCACGAATACGGTATTGGAGAACCATTCGTGCTGTTGGGCCTGTTTGAAGAACTGCCCGATCGCATAATCCGCATACTTCACACCCGCGGCGCGCCCGCCACCGCTGGATTTGATCCCGGGAATGCCCTCGGGAAAGGTGTAGGGCTTGTGATTCGACGTGCTCATCACGATCGAGAAGAACGGCTTGCCTTCGGCGGCACGCGCGTCGTAGTAATCGATTGCATGCGCAAACAGATCTTCGTCGCTGACGCCCCAGATATTGGCGAATTTCGGGTCCGGGATATCACGCCGATCGCTCAGCGCGAATCCATTGCCCCCGAAGTAGGCGTTCATGTTGTCGAACGTGCCGTAGCCGCCGTAAAGGAAGCTTGCGTGATAGCCGAGGCCACTCATGACCTCGCCCCAAGTCACGATGCCCTCATTGCCGGGGCGCTTGACGATGCTCTCGCTCGGGATCGGCGGGAACGACGCACTGATCGCCTCGAGTCCACGCACCGTGCGCGTGCCGGTGGCGTAGGCATGGGTGAACAACAAGCCCTGCTTCGACAAGGCATCGAATTCCGGCGTCAGTCCGCGCTCGTTTCCGAGGACGCCGACAAACTCCGCACCAAAAGACTCCTCGGCGATGACCACAACGTTGCGTTTGCCAAGCCCCTGCGCATTGCCCGGAAAGCGGCGCTCCAGACTTGGCGGCGTCGGCGACACGAACGTCTCACCCGAGCGCTCGAGGTCCGGACGCAAGCGCTGCCACAGGGCAACATCGTCGCCAGTGCGATAGTAGGTCTCGTAGTCGAGCTGATTGGTTCTTGCGGCGACAAAAAACGAGGCCACGCCATTGGACGCCAGCTCGTTGGCCACCCGGTTGTCGAACGGCATCAACGCGTTGACCGGTATTGCAATCGCCAACACCACGACCACCGCAACATGGATCAAGGCGATCAAACCGCGGTGCTGAAACGGGTGTGCCGACGGCTCAGCGTGGGCGGTTTCGCGCAACAGGGGCCACAACGCTCCGACCAGCACCGCCGACGCCATGACCAGCCCCGCACTGATCAGTCCGACTGGATAAGTCTCCCGAATATTGCCGATGACCTCGGTCGGGTAGATCAGATAATCCACCGCCACCAGGTTGAACCGGGCATTGAACTCTTCGAAAAAGAAATATTCGAGTCCGGCGATGTACAGCATCGAGAAAACCACGATGCCGACGGTCAGCATCAGCAGCGGCTTGCGCCGACCGCCGCCGAATATCCGCTGCGGCAACAGCCACAGGGCGATCGTCATCGGCAGGAACAGATAAGCCGCCTCAAGCAGATCGTTGACCAGCCCCAGCGGCAGCGACTCCAGCAGACGCGACACCGGAACCTCGCCGGTCGCAAACAGGGCCCATAGCAGCACACGCAAGCCGGTCCCGATCGCCAGATATACCGCCAGCAGCATGATCAGCACGCGATACCGGCCAACCCGCCAATTGATGGCCTGATTTGCTATTTCCTGATTCACTCGACCCGCCAGATTAATAACTAATCCGTCAGTATCGAAAAACGCAGGTAAACGTTACGTCAAGGACGCCGATCGCCGGCCTGCCGCTGCCACCGTACTGCTGACAGGCAACGCCGCCCAATCAGGGCTATTGCACGCGTTCGCTGTGCTCCGGTGCCGCGCCTCCGAACAGCCGAGGCACAAACGCCGGCACATCGGCGCGATAGCGTCGATAAGCGTCGCCCAGCTCGCGGTCGAGATCTCGTTCTTCCAGCAACAAAGTTGCCAGCACGCTATAAGCAGTCAGCACCGTTGCCAGTAGCGCATGCCCAATGCTGAGGACCGGCGTCGACCATAGCACCAGCATCAGGCCGCTCTGGATCGGATGACGTACCCAGCGATAAGGCCCGCGCAACGCGAAGGGCGATTCCACCTGCTGGCCGAACGCCTGGCGCAGCCCAGTGAAATGCAGCAGATCAACGCACCAGATCGACCAGAGAATCAGACCGCCGCCGATCGCCAAGGCGCCGTAGAGCAGCGCCTTGCCCACGGGGCTGTCGACGACCCACACCGTCTGCGGCAACGGCGACCAGAACAGACAGATCAGTAGCAGCAGCAGCGCCGAAACCAGGCCATAGATCACGCGCTCCAAAGCCTTGGGCACGAGCCCCAGCCACCAGCGCTTGAATGCCGGCCGCGCCATCAGACTATGAGCAAAGCCAAACGCGGCCAGCAGGCCCAGATCAATCGCCAGCGCTGGCAGCCAATGTTGCGGCGCACCGCCGTCGATACCACGCGGGGTCCAGTTCTGAATGAAGGCGATGAAATACAGCTGCATCGCCTGCGTAAAAGCAAACGCGGCCAGAGCGAACAGGCGCATGGTCGACTCCCCTAATCCGGTATTGGACCCCGCATCTTAGCCAGCCGTGGCGCGCACGACCCCTAACCTATGGCTAGGGACGAGCAATCATTCGGCGGGCCCGCAGCTCAGCCGGCTGGCGCCGCGCCGACCTGCCACTGGCGTGTGCGCAGCACGAAGCGGGTCAGCAGCCCGACCGCCGCCAGCGCCAAGGCAGCAATGAACCCGAGCCAGACACCAAACGGACCCGCCGCCGTCTGAAACGCCAGCCCTGCTGCCAGCGGCAACCCGACCACCCAATAGGCAGCGACGGTGATCAACATCGGCACCCGGGTTTCCTTGATTCCTCGCAACGCGCCGCTGGCCGTGGCCTGAACGCAATCGAACAGCTGAAAAATCGCTGCAAAGTAGAGGAATCGCACCGCCATTGCGGCAACATCCGGTGTATCGGTATATGCCGCCACGATCAACCCTGGGGCCAAGGCCATGGCAGAAGCAGACATCGCGGCGAAGGTGACCCCCAGCGCGACACCGGCCAGGCCGCGCGCACGGACCTCGTGCTGAAGTCCCGCCCCCGCGGCATGTCCCACTCGCACGGTCGTCGCCAAACCGATGCTCATCGGGACCATGAACGACAGCGCTGCAAAGTTGATGGCGATCTGATGCGCACCGACGACATCGCCACCGAAGCGCGCAATGATCAGCGCGCCCAGATTGAACAACCAGGACTCTGCGGCCACGATCAACGCGATCGGCAGTCCGAGACGCAGGATCTCGCCGACGTCACGGCTCACTTGCACCGGAATGCCAGAACGAAACACCTGCAAAGCGCGCAAGCGACGCAGTCGCGCATAGGCCAGTGCATAAATCAGCAGCATCGCGATACTTGCCGCACTACTGGCCCATCCACACCCGGCAGGCCCCAGCGCCGGCAGACCCCAGGCGCCATACATCAGCCCGTAGTCGAGCGCCGCATTGATGGCGAAGGCGACGACGCCGGCGGCGAGCGCCACCCGGGTAATAGCATGCCCCTCGGCGACATTGCGCCCGAGGAAGCACAGGCACAGCGGAATCGCGCCCCAGGACAGCGCGTCGAGATAGTCACTGGCAAAAACGTTTGCGCGTTCCGACAGATCGAGCAGCGAAAGAATCGGTTGTGCCAATACTCGCACCACCAGCATCCACAGCACGCCACAGCCCATTGCAAGGATCGCCGCACTGCGAACGAACCCACCGGTCTCGACCGGCGACGCGCCCGCGCCGACGCGCTGGGCCACGATCGGTGAGCACGCCATGAACACGCCGATAAAGATGACAAAGAACAGAAACCAGATATTGGACCCGATGCCGATCGCTGCCAGCTCATCTGCCCCCAAACGACCTGCCATGATCGTGTCGACCGTCCCCATGCTCATGAAGCTGACCTGCGTCGCCACGATCGGCAACGCCAGCCGCAGGTTTTCCCGCGCCTCGCGGCGAAGCAGTTGAAAGTTGAGCGTGTGCATGAGAATCGGACCGCCGGTCGGCGCGATACCGTCGACAAGCAAACTATGGGCGGCGGATTATGGACGCCGCGTTCCGATGCCGCCACGTTTCGAACGCTGGAAAAGTGCCTGACAACACGACGGCCGACAGGAAGCGGGCCTGCCGCAGCTGCCGCGCCAGGAATGCACTGACACCAGAACCTGACGATCGTCGGAGCGATCAACGCGTTTATCCGTTAATCCCTCAAGCCCGTGTGCAATCAGCCTCTACTACCGTCACGCCGCTGACTGCGGCCGGATGTTGAAGGTCAGCGATGCCAAAGGGGCGGTCGCGACGACCTGTCCGGCGGGTCGGCAGCCGGGGGAACCCACGCGGACTGTTTGCATCGAGCATCGCATCCGTCAGGGGGTCAGAACGCGCTTGAGGGTGGAGCAGTATTCATGCAGGTGTTTTCCGAAAATCAGATCCAGCAGCAACTTCGGGTCAAACGCTGGAAAATCGCGACCACTTTCATGCTCGGCCTGGTGCTCGGAGGCGCCGTATCGATCTGGATGCCGAACCTGCGCGCACTGGATGCGGCATTTGCGACCGAAATGCCCGTGACAGCGGCCTCGTCCTGCTTCGGCGACATCCCCGCCCACGCCACATTCAAACTCGATTGCACACTGCAGCGCGCAACTGCCGCCCAGGCACATCCCTGAGCTCCGCGCTGGGCTAACCTGACTGCGACAACAGGCGCGCATTGCCGCCGACCGCCGCCGTATTCACGGTCAAGGTCCGCTCTACCACGAATCGTTGCAGATAGAACGGGCCACCGGCCTTGGGGCCCGTGCCGGACAAGCCCTCGCCGCCAAACGGCTGCGTACCCACGACTGCGCCGGTCATGCCCCGATTGACGTAGCAGTTGCCGACCCGGGCCCGCGACTGGATGCGCTTCCAGGTCGACTCGACTCGCGAATGTACGCCCAGCGTCAGACCATAGCCGGTGGCGTTGATCGCATCGACCACAGCGTCAATCTGGTCTGCCGCATAGCGCACCACATGCAGGATCGGCCCGAACACCTCACGCTTCAACGCAGCGATTCCCGGAATCTCGATCACCGTCGGCGCACAATAAGTTCCCTGCGCACACTCTGGGGGAAGCTGCGCCCGCCGGACAGGCCAGCCCCGCACGCCGCAGTCGTCGATATGCGCCTGCAATGCAGTCAGCGCATCTGCATCAATGACCGGCCCCACGTCGGTCGCCAGCAAGCCGGGATCACCCATCCGCAGTTCATCCATCGCGCCGTACAGCATCTTCAGTGTGCGCCCGGCAATTTCGTGCTGAAGATAAAGCACGCGCAAAGCTGAGCACCTCTGGCCGGCGGAATAGAAGGCGGAGCCCAGCGCATCCCGAACCACCTGCTCGGGCAGCGCCGACGAATCGACGATCATCGCGTTCTGCCCCCCGGTCTCGGCAATCAGGGTTGCGATCGGGCCGGGCCGCACCGCCAGACTGCGATTGATGTGCTGCGCAACTTCGCTGGACCCGGTGAAAACCACTCCGGCAATCCGCGGATCGGCAACCAGCGCAGCGCCGACGTCGCCAGCCCCCAGCACCAGCTGCAGCACTTCGGGTGCAATTCCCGCAGCGTGAAGCAGGTCGACCATGCGCCTTGCGATCAAGGGGGTTTGTTCCGCCGGCTTGGCCACCACGGTGTTGCCGGTGACCAGCGCCGCCGCAATCTGCCCGGTGAAAATCGCCAAAGGGAAATTCCACGGCGAGATGCATGCAAACACGCCGCGCCCGTGCAGCTGAAGAACGTTGCTTTCGCCGGTCGGCCCTGGCAGCTGCTGCGCTTGCGTCATCAGCCGACGCGCGGCGTTGGCGTAGTAGCGCAGAAAATCGACTGCCTCGCGCACTTCGGCAACAGCATCCGCCAAGGTCTTTCCGGCCTCGCGCACCAGCAGAAACAGAAACGCCTCGCGCTGCTGTTCGAGCTGATCGGCCGCACGCTCAAGCAACAGTGCGCGCGCTTCCACGCCCTGGGCATTCCAGCGAGCCTGCGCAGCCTCAGAGCACTCGATGACAGCGGCGACGCGGGCCGGCTCAATCGACTCGCACATCCCCAGTACGCGTCGGGGGTCGGCAGGATCTTTGACTGCCCAGTGCGGCCCACTGCTCTCGACACCGCCCGCGAGCGCGGACGTCGCAGTTGTAACCAGTGGCGGCGCACTACGCCGCAGGGTTTCACGCAGCAGGGGATCAGCCAGATTCAAACCGGTTGAATTGCGGCGCTCGACCCCATACAGCTCCGCAGGTGTCGGCAGCGTCGGGTTCGGCACAACTTCCAGCGCCTTCAGCGCGGCAACCGGATCGGCCACCAGTGCTTCCGGCGTGATCTGCTCGTCATAGATGCGGTTGACGAATGAGGTGTTGGCCCCGTTTTCGAGCAGCCGTCGAACCAGGTACGGCAGCAGATCGGCGTGCGCGCCAACCGGTGCATAGACCCGACATGCCACCGGAACCGATTCGCGCACGATCTGGTACAGCGCCTGCCCCATGCCGTGCAGGCGTTGAAATTCAAAGCCACCCAGGTTGTCCCCAGCCATCGCCACCACCGCCGCAATGGTCTGCGCGTTGTGTGTTGCCAGCATCGGATAAAAGGCGTCGCGCGCAGCAAGCAGGCGCTGTGCACAGGCCAGGTAGGCGACATCCGTGTTGAGCTTGCGGGTGAACACCGGATAGCCCGGCAGCCCCAGCTCCTGGGCGCGCTTGATCTCGGTATCCCAGTAGGCGCCCTTGACCAGACGCAGCGGAATACGACGCTGGTGGCGACGTGCGAGCTGCTCCAGCCACTCGATCACGAATACACCACGCTTCTGGAACGCCTGTACTGCCAATCCCAAGCCTTCCCACAAACCGGCTGCCGGGTCACAGAACACGGCCTCGAACACGTCCAGCATCAACTCCAGTCGATCCGCCTCCTCGGCATCGATGGTCAATCCGACATTGTTCGCCTTGGCCAGCTGCACCAGACGCAACAGCTTCGGCACCAATTCGGCCAATACCCGCTCGCGCTGGGAAAACTCATAGCGAGGATGCAGCGCCGACAGCTTCACCGAGATTCCCGGTCGCTGGAACACTGCCGTCTCCTGCATCGTCGCGTCGTGTGATCCAATCACACCGATCGCATGCTGATAGGCCTCGAAATAGCGTTGCGCATCCTCGGCAGTCAACGCGGCTTCGCCCAGCATGTCGAACGAATGCAGATCGCCTCGATGGTCGCGCCCGCGCGCACGTTTCAGTGCCTCGGCGATCGTACGTCCCATGACGAATTGCGAACCCATCATGCGCATGGCCTGACGGATGGCCATCCGGATCACCGGCTCGGTCGACTGATTGACCAGACGGTTCAGCGCACTGCGAAAATTGACCGTAGTATCGGCGGGCAGCTTGACGATGCGGCCGGTCAGCATCAGCCCCCAGGTCGAGGCATTGACGAACAGCGAATCGCTCTGGCCCAGATGCGCCTCCCAGTCCGCATGCGCCAGTTTGTCCGCGATCAGCTTTTCTGCCGTCTCGTCGTCCGGAATCCGCAGTAACGCTTCGGCCAGACACATCAGCAGCACGCCCTCGTCGGATGACAGGTCGTACTGATGCATGAAGGCGTCCAGCGCGGACTGTTCATCGCGGCGACCACGGACCAGCGTCACCCAGTCGGCTGCGCGGGTGGCAATCTGCTGTCGCGTCGACTCTGGCATTTCCGCAATGGGCAGCAGCCGCGACAGCAGCTGTGCCTCATCCGCCAGATAGTGTTCGCAGATCGCCGCGCGCAAAGGGTCGCGCTCAGGTTCGGCCTGTGCCAGCACCCAGGGCCAATGGAGCGAATCCGATGCAGCAGGTGTGGACGTCGAACCGGGCGTGCTCATGACTGAACTCGCAGAAGAGTGAAGGTCCGCATTCTAGGTCCGCGCCGGACGCACAGCCTGAGGGATTCGCCGCAGTCCGGCAGGCCTCCCGAGCGGCATCGCGGCGATCCGGCACAATAGCGCGATGGAGTCCACCGAAGTCAGCACGACAGGAACCGCGATCGCACTGGTGACCTGCCCGCCGGAGCATGCCGAAGCGCTCGCGCGGGCGCTGATTGAGCGCCGTGTGGCGGCCTGCGTCAATATTGTGCCGGCCATACGCTCGATCTACCGCTGGCAGGATGGCGTTGTTGACGACTCCGAATCGCTGCTGCTGATCAAACATCCGAGCGCGGGGTTTGCCGCCCTGCGCGATTGTGTCCTGGAGCAGCATCCCTACGAACTTCCGGAAATCGTTGCGGTCAACCTGGACTGGGGACACACGCCGTATCTGGACTGGATACGCTCCGCCTGCAGCTGAGGTCCGAGTGTCCACCTTGACCGCCGGCGCAACGGCCTTCCACGAAAACTCAAACAACACGATCGATCCCCACTGATGCGAAATTTTCTGTTGCTGCTGCTGTTGGCGGTCTTGGCCGGAATCGGCGGCTTCGGTGCCTATCGCCTGATCGCGCCAGCCTCGTCGGAGCTGATTGGCAAGACCGCATACGACCTTCAGTTACATGATCTTCAGGGCGCCACACACCGCCTGTCCGAGCTGCGCGGCAAGTGGGTGTTGATCAATTTCTGGGCCTCATGGTGCGCACCATGCATGGACGAACTGCCGCTATTGGTCGAAGCACAAAAACGGTATGGTATGCATGGCCTGCAGATTCTCGGTCCGGCCTTGGATGACGCGGATTCTGTCGCGCCGGTGGTCACGCGCTTTGGCATCAACTATCCGGTCTCCGCAGACTTCACCGGCGCCGATGCGGCAATGCAGGCTTTCGGAAATGAAAAATCTGCATTACCCTACTCCGTACTGATCGATCCGCAGGGTCGCGTCGACCGCCTGATGCTTGGCGCACTCAAACCCGGCGATCTCGACGCGCTGATGCGTGAGCGGATCGGAAATTAAATTTGCCGCCAATCAGATCTGACACAAAAGTGTCGCGATCTGTATCTAACTGCGCTTATCTTGCATTCTTTCGGCGCGCTGCGGCAGAATGCGGGCTCACTTCGTTTCTGAGTCCGAGCGTGAGCCAGCTGCTGCTGATCAACGGCCCCAATCTGAACCTCCTGGGCACCCGGGAGCCCGGGGTCTATGGGCATCAGACGCTGTCGGACATTGAAGCCGCGCTGACGCAGGAAGCCGCAAGTCTGGGCCATGTGCTGAGCTGCCATCAAAGCAATCATGAAGGCGCCCTGGTGGACCGTATCCATCAGGCTCGCACTGACGGCGTCGAATTCATTCTGATCAATCCGGGCGCTTACACCCACACCAGCATCGCCCTGCGTGATGCACTGCTGGGCGTTGCCATCCCGTTCATCGAAGTCCATCTGTCGAACGTGCATGCACGCGAGACATTTCGTCATCACTCCTATTTGTCAGATGTCGCCGTCGGCGTGATCGCCGGCTGCGGGCCGCTGGGCTATCGCCTGGCACTGCTCGCTGCCCACGAACGCCTGGCACAGCCCTGATACCTCAGCCTCGTAAGGAATCGCGTCCATGGATTTACGCAAGATCAAGACCCTGATTGAACTGGTCGAACAGTCAGGCATCTCGGAACTCGAAGTCCGCGAAGGCGAAGAGTCCGTCCGCATCAGCCGTCAGCAGGCGCAGCTGGCGCAGCCGATTCAGTACGTCACCGCTCCGCCTGCAGCCCAGGCCGCACCCGCTCCCGCCGCTGCCGCACCCGCGTCGGCGCCCGCCGCGCCGGCAGCCGCCGCCGAACCTGCGACAAACCGCCATCTGGTCCGCGCTCCCATGGTCGGAACGTTCTATCGCTCCCCCTCGCCGGGCGCCAAGTCCTTCGTCGAAGTCGGCCAGACCGTCAAGGCCGGTCAGGTCCTGTGCATCATCGAAGCCATGAAGATGCTCAACCAGATCGAGTCCGACAAGGCCGGCGTCGTCGTCGAAATTCTGGTCGACAACGAAAAGCCGGTGGAATTCGACCAACCGCTGTTTGCCATCGAATAGCCGGCGCCCGCCCGCACGCATGCACGCCCCCGACTACGCAGCGACGACGGTATGACCCACATCAAGAAAATTCTGATCGCCAACCGCGGCGAAATTGCCTTGCGCATCCTGCGCTGCTGCCGAGAACTCGGCATCCGCACCGTGGCGGTGTACTCGACCGCCGATCGCGAGCAGAAGCACGTGGCGCTGGCCGACGAGGCGGTGTGCATCGGTCCGCCTCAGGCCGGCCGCAGCTATCTGAACATGGCCGCCATCATTTCCGCCGCCGAAGTCACCCAGGCCGACGCGATCCACCCCGGATACGGCTTCCTGTCCGAGAACGCCGACTTTGCGGAATCGGTCGAAAAATCCGGCTTCATTTTCATCGGCCCGCGCTCGGACACCATCCGTCTGATGGGCTCTAAGACCAACGCCAAGGCCGAGATGATCGCGGCCGGCGTGCCCTGCGTCCCCGGCTCTGAGGGCGTGCTGCCGGAAGACGAGCAGGTCTGCATCGACACCGCACGTCAGGTCGGCTATCCGGTGCTGATCAAGGCCGCAGCCGGCGGCGGCGGTCGTGGCATGCATGTAGTGCGAACCGAGGATGAGCTGCTCGAGAAAATCCAGCTGGCCCGCACCGAGGCACAGCAGGCGTTTCGTGACGGCAGCGTGTTCATGGAGAAGTACCTGGAGACGCCACGCCACGTCGAATTCCAGGTGCTGTCGGACGGCCAGGGCAATGCTGTTCATCTAGGCGAACGCGACTGCTCGATGCAGCGCCGGAATCAGAAAGTCGTCGAGGAATCCCCGGCGCCCGGAGTCACCGACGCACAGCGCGCCGAAATCGGTGCGCTGTGCGTCAACGCCTGCAAACGCATCGGCTACCGCGGCGCCGGCACCTTCGAGTTCCTGTACGAGAACGGCCAATTCTTTTTCATCGAAATGAACACCCGCATCCAGGTCGAACATCCGGTCACCGAGATGGTGACCAGCGTCGACCTCATCCGCGAGATGATTTCGATCGCAGAGGGGAAGCCGCTTTCCCTGAAGCAGGAAGACATAGAATTCCGCGGCCACTCGATCGAATGCCGCATCAACGCCGAGCACTCGCGCACCTTCGTGCCGTCGCCGGGCGAGATCAAGAAATATCACGCCCCCGGTGGACCGGGCGTGCGCCTCGACTCGCACTGCTACGCCTGTTACCGGGTGCCGCCGCACTACGATTCGATGATCGGCAAGCTGATCACCTGGGGCCCGAACCGTACATCGGCGATCGCGCGCATGCGCCAGGCGCTGGCCGAAATGGTGATCGAAGGCATCAACACCAATATCCCCCTGCAGCGCCGCATCATGGCTGACGAGGTTTACTGCGACGGCCTGCACCACATCCATTACCTGGAAACACTGCTGGGCCAGTGGATGCAGGAAAGCGAATAGCCGGTGCCCGGAGTGACGCAGACCCCGAAGCCCCGGTCGCAACCGGGGCTTCGTCTTTGCAGCGGCCCCAGCGCATGACTGCCGACCATGTTGCCGAGACGCTGAAGCATCGCTTCGGTTTTGACGCCTTTCGTCCGGGTCAGGAAGCAGTGGTGCGCGACGCCCTGGCGGGCCGCGATCTGCTGGCGATCATGCCGACCGGCGGCGGCAAATCACTGTGCTTCCAGCTGCCGGCCCTGCTGCGCCCCGGCGTGACGCTGGTGGTTTCACCACTGATTGCGCTGATGCAGGATCAGGTCCGCCTGCTGGACGACATGGGCATTCCGGCAACCTTCCTGAACTCCAGCCTGGACGGCGCCGAGAACGCGCGGCGCCAACGCGCACTGCTGGCGGGGGAGTTCCGTCTGCTGTATCTGGCGCCGGAGCGCCTGTTGATGCCGGAGTTCGTCAACGGACTGCTGACGGAACTGGCCGGCAGTGTCGGCCTCTCTGCGCTGACCATCGACGAAGCGCATTGCGTGTCCGAATGGGGACACGATTTTCGCCCTGAGTACCGCCAGATCCGGCGCATCCGCGAATACCTGCCCGAAATGCCGTGCTGGGCATTCACGGCAACCGCCACCGAGCGTGTGCGCGGCGACATCGTGGCGCAACTCGGACTGCGCGACGCTGCAGTGCATGTCGCCAGCTTCGACCGCCCCAACCTGTATTACGCGGTCAAGTTCAAGGACAAACACAGCTACCCCGAGCTGCTGCAGCAGGCGCGCAGCGGCGGCTCCGGCATCATCTACTGCCTTTCGCGCAAGCGCGTTGAAGAACTTGCAGGCCGTCTGCAGGCCGACGGCATCGATGCTTTGCCGTATCACGCCGGTCTCGACGGCGAGACCCGGCGCATTCACCAGGATCGCTACATCCGCGACGATGTCCAGGTCATGGTGGCGACGATTGCCTTCGGCATGGGCATCAACAAGCCGGACGTCCGCTGGGTCACCCATTTCGACCTGCCGCGCACGATCGAGGGCTATTACCAGGAAGCCGGGCGCGCCGGGCGCGACAATCTGCCCAGCCGCTGCACCTTGTATTTCGGCGCCGGCGACATCCACACCGCTGAATTCCTGATCGCACAGAAGCGCGACCCGGAAACCGGCGAGGCGCTGGAAGCCGAACAGCGCATCGCACGCCAGCAGCTGCGGCAGGTGCTCGACTATGCCGAAGCGACCGAATGCCGCCGCAGCATCCAGCTGCGCTACTTCGGCGAGACCTTTCAGCCACCCTGCGGTGCCTGCGACAACTGCTGCGAACCTCGCACCGTCGAAGACCGCACGCTGGAAGCACAGCAGCTGCTGTCGTGCGTCGCCCGCCTGGCACAGCGCGGGCAACGTTTCGGCGGCAGTTACATCATCGATCTGTTGCGCGGCGCCGACACCGACAAGATTCGGCGCAACGGGCACACCGACCTGTCAACCTACGGGATCGGCGCCAGCCGCTCGCAGGACGACTGGCGCATCGTGCTGCGAGCCTTGCTGCATCAAGGTCTGCTGACGGAATCCCATGATGGCTTCCCGGTGCTGCAGCTCAATGCCGACAGCCGCAGCGTGTTGCGCGGTGAACGCCAGCTGCAGCTGGCACTGGCACCACGCCCGGCACGTGGTCAGCGGCGCCGCGGCAAGACCGTGGAGTCCGGCGACTCCCCTGCCAACGATGCCCTGTTCGAAGAGTTGCGCAGCCTGCGCAAGCAGCTGGCTGTCGAGCGCAACGTTCCGCCGTATGTCGTGTTTTCCGACGCCAGTCTGCGAGCCATGGTGCAATCGCAGCCACGCACGCCGGAACAATTCGCCCAGATTCCTGGCGTCGGCGACCGCAAACTGGCCGAATATGGCGACGTCTTCACGGCCCTGATCCGCGAGTACGCCGAGCCGCCCACGCCGACCTGAACCGAACAGGTCGTCCCCGCCGGTTCGCCCGCCGCACTGCAACATCTGGCGCAGCGGCAATAGCCAGCACCGCGCCGGCGCCGGATAATCGCCGGAATTGACCTTTCTAATGAACTCTTTTCAGGAGTGCTACACATGAAACCCATCGGCCGCAAAGTCGCAATCCTCGGTGGTTCGCGCATTCCGTTCGCGCGCTCCAACACGGCGTATTCGACCAAGTCCAACCAGGAAATGCTGACCACGGCATTCAAGGGCGTGGTCGACAAGTTCCAGCTGCACGGCGAACGCCTGGGCGAAGTCCAGGCCGGCGCGGTGCTGAAACATTCGCGCGACTTCAACCTGTGCCGCGAGTCGGTGCTGTCCAGCGGCCTGGCCGCTGAAACCGCCGCCTGCGACATCCAGATGGCCTGCGGCACCGGCCTGCAGGCCGCCATTGGCATCGCCAACAAGATTGCGCTGGGCCAGATCGACTCGGGCATCGCTGGCGGCGTTGATACCACCTCCGACGCACCGATCGCGGTCAACGACAAGCTGCGCAAGATCCTGCTCGAGGTGAACCGCGCCAAGACGGGCGGCCAGCGCCTGAAGGCGCTTGCGAAATTCCGTCCGGCCATGCTGTCTCCGGCCATTCCGACCAATGGCGAGCCGCGCACGCGCATGAGCATGGGCCAGCACTGCGAAGTCATGGCCAAGGAGTGGAAAATCCGCCGCGAAGACCAGGATCTGCTCGCCTACGAATCGCACCAGAAGGCCGCCAAAGCCTATGAAGAGGGCTTCTTCAACGACCTGATCATTCCCTTCGGCGGCTTGGAGCGCGACAACAACCTGCGCGCCGATATCTCGCTGGAAAAGCTGGCCTCGCTGTCGCCGGTGTTCGATCGCAAGTCCGGCAACGGCACGATGACCGCCGCCAACTCGACGCCGCTGACCGACGGCGCCTCGGCCGTGTTGCTTGCATCCGACGACTGGGCCAAGGCGCACGGCTTCAAGCCGATGGCGTATCTGACCCACGTCGAAACCGCCGCGATCGACTTCGCCGGCCCGAAGAAGGAAGGCCTGCTGATGGCGCCGGCCTACGCAGTGCCGCGCATGCTCGCGCGCGCCGGCATCAGCCTGCAGGATTTCGACTTCTATGAAATCCACGAGGCTTTCGCCGCACAGGTGCTGTGCACCCTGAAGGCCTGGGAAGACCCGGTGTTCTGCAAGGAACGCCTCGGCCTCGACGCGCCGCTGGGCTCGATCGATCGCAGCAAGATGAACGTCAAGGGCGGCAGCCTGGCTTCAGGTCACCCGTTCGCCGCCACCGGCGGCCGCATCATTGCCTCGCTGGCCAAGATCATCCAGGCCAACGGCGGCGGCCGCGGACTGATCTCGATCTGCGCGGCCGGCGGCCAGGGCGTGGTTGCGATCGTCGAAGGGGCCTGATCGTCAGCGCGACGAACCGCACCGCATCAACGAAAACCCGGCTTCTGGCCGGGTTTTTCGTTTGCAGCTGAGGAACTTCCCGCAGTAGCCACGAGTACCAATTGGGCATAATCGGGCCGACTCAACGCCAACGGGGGACTGGATGAGCGCAGCGCGGGAGCATTGGGGCAGCCGTTTCGGCTTCATCATGGCCGCGGCCGGATCAGCGGTCGGCATCGGCAATATCTGGCGCTTTCCTTACACCACCGGAAATAACGGTGGCGGCGCCTTCCTGCTGATCTATCTGGCCATGGTGCTGGGCTTCGGCATCGCGCTGGCAACTGCCGAAATGCTGGTCGGCCGCAGTGCCCAGCGCAATCCGGTCGGCGCCTTTCGCATCCTCGGCGGCAAGGGCTGGCCCCTGGTCGGCTATGCCGGCGCACTGACGGGCTTCGTGATCCTGTCGTTCTACATCATCGTTGCCGGCTGGACTCTGGCCTACATCTGGCTGATGGCCAGCGGTCAATTGCATACCACCGATCCGGAACAGCTGAACCAGGTTTTCGGCAGCTTCGTCGCCGATCCCGTCCGCCCCATCGCCTATTCTGCGCTGTTCATGGGTCTGACCGCATGGATTGTCGCCGGCGGTATCGCTCACGGCATCGAGCGCTGGAACAAGGTGCTGATGCCCTCGCTGTTCATCATCTTGCTGGTGCTGGTCGCACGCTCGTTGACACTGCCGGGCGGCATGGCCGGCGTCGAGTTCTACCTGAAGCCGGACTTCAGCAAAGTCACCGCACACACTTTCTACGACGCGATCGCGCAAGTGTTCTTTTCCCTGTCGATCGGCATGGGCACCTTGCTGACCTACGGCTCGTATCTGTCCAAGAACGAACACCTGCCGAAGGCGGCACTGACGGTCGCGATGATTGATACCGGCGTTGCGGTACTGGCCGGATTGATGATCATGCCCGCGGTGTTTGCGTTCGGATTCAATCCCAGCGCCGGACCGGGCCTGACCTTCGTGACACTGCCGGCGGTATTCGCGTCGATGCCCGGCGGCGACCTGTTCGGCGTGCTGTTCTTCTCGCTGCTGGCGATCGCCGCGCTGACTTCGGCGATCTCGATCCTGGAACCCATGGTGTCCTACTTCGTCGACGAGCATGCCGCGAGCCGTCACAAGACCGTGATCATCGCCAGCCTGGTGTGTTTCGCCCTCGGCATTCCCGCGTCGCTGTCGTTCGGACTCACCGCCGGCTTCACCATCGCCGGCAAGAACTGGTTCGACCTGATGGACTTCCTGGCCAACAACATCATGCTGCCGCTGGGGGGATTGCTGACCGCGATCTTCGTCGGCTGGGTCTGGAAGGACGCCGTCAAGGAACTGCGCAATCAAGGCGCTCTGAGTCTCAGGTGGGCACCACTGTGGTTGCTGGTACTGCGTTTCCTGGCACCCCTGGGCATTCTCTGGATCATGCTGTCGGCGTTGTTCGGCTGACCTCGCGACGTCCCCTCACCGAACGGAACTGCTGACGCCATGGAACGATTCTTCGCCGCACTCGACGCCATCAATGCCGTGATGCTGGGCGTGCCGACGCTGCTCGGTCTGCTGACCGTCGGCATCATTTTCACTGTGTGGACCCGATTCGGTCAGTGGCGCTCGCTGACCCATGGCGTGCAACTGGTGCGCGGCAAGGTGCCGGGTGTTTCCGGCCACGGCAAAGGCGCATTGACGCACTTCCAGGCGCTGTCTGCTGCGCTGTCAGCGACCGTTGGGCTCGGCAACATCGGCGGGGTGGCGATCGCGGTATCGATCGGCGGCCCCGGCGCGGTGTTCTGGATGTGGGTGGTCGGCATTGTCGGCATGGCGCTGAAAACCACCGAAGTGACCCTGGCCATGCTGTTTCGCAACACCCACGACGTCGAAAACCCTCACGGCGGCACGATGTGGGTTGCCAAGAAGGGCTTCGCCGAGATTTCGCCGAAGCTCGCAACGGTCGGCGCATTGGCCGGAGCGGCGTTCACAATTCCGCTGATCCTGTTCGGCATTACCGGCGGCAACATGTTCCAGGCCTGGAATGCCGCGGAAATCGCACGCGCCTACTTCAGCGTGCCGACGTGGATTTCGGGCCTCGTCATGGCGGTGATTGTTGGCGCGGTGATCCTCGGCGGCATCAAGCGCATCGGCCACTTCGCCGGCGTGCTGGTCCCGCTGATGTGCGGCATCTACGTCGTCGCGTCGCTGTACGTGCTAGCAAGCAACCTGTCCGAGATCCCGGGCATTTTCGCGTTGATCTTCCGCTGCGCGTTCACGCCGTCCGAGGCCGGCGGCGCCTTTGTTGGCGCCGGCGTCGGAACCGCCTTCATCTTTGGAATGAAGCGCGCGCTGTTCTCGTCGGAAGCCGGCCTGGGCTCGGCGCCAATCGCGCACTCGGCCGTCAGAACACCTGAGCCGGTCACTGAAGGCGTGGTTGCCGGCCTTGAACCCTTCATCGACACCATCGTCGTCTGCACCATGACCGCACTGGTGATCCTGATCACCGGGGTATGGAATCGCGGCCCGGTCGTGACCTGGGACAGCCCACCGGCGCTGGTGCAGTCGACCGAGGGTCAGTGGCTGCCGGAGGGATTGACCCTGCCCGCACCCTCGGCCACTTCGCTGAGCGACGGCGATCAGGTGTTTCTGGTGGTCGAAGACGACAGCGGCGCACGCGCCAAGCTGTTCGGTACGGTGTCCGGCGAACCGACCCAGCGAAGCATTGCGTGGCGCGGACTCGAATCACCCGCCCAGGTGATCGAATCCGGCATCTTTGCCGACTATCCGGGCTCGACGCTGACCGCCAAGGCTTTCGACAGCGTGCATCCGGGCCTGGGGCAATGGATGGTGACGCTGGCGGTGTGGCTGTTCGCGATCTCGACGATGATCACCTGGAGCTATTACGGCGAACAGGGGATCGTGTATCTGGCCGGTGAGCGCTGGGTCAAACCCTATCGCCTGGTCTGGTGCGTGCTGATCTTCGTGACCTGCCTGGGCTTCATCCGCACGGACGTCGAACTCGACACCGTGTCGACGGTGGCGCTGGGCTTCATGCTCGCGATCAACCTGCCAACAATGCTGCTGCTCGGCTACAAGGCGATGCACGCATACCGGAGCTATTTTCAGCGCCTGGACGCCGGCACACTGGGCTCGTCGCGGCATCCGCATTCTCCCGCCGATGCACCGGACTGAATCCGAACAGGGTGACTGTGTCGTATGCGTCGACTTCACCCGGTAGACTGACGCCGCATGCAACCCCCAATCCCTCAACATCGCTCGGCTGATCGCATCGGCGTTCTGCTGGTCAACCTCGGCACGCCGGACGCACCGCAGGCAGGCGCAATCCGGCGCTATCTGCGCAGCTTCCTGTGGGATCCACGCGTGGTCGAGATCCCACGCCCGATCTGGTGGCTGATCCTGAATCTGGTCATTCTGCCGCTGCGACCGCGCAAGCTGGTCCACAGCTACGCGTCGATCTGGACCGCACAGGGTTCACCGCTGCTGTCCATCGGCCGGCAACTGCAGCATGCGCTGCAGCATGCGCTGCAGCAACGTCTTGGCGAGTCTGCGGCGGTCGAACTCGCGATGCGCTACGGCTCACCCGGGATCGACACCGGCATCGCCGCCTTGCGCGAACGTGGCGCCGACAAACTGCTGGTGTTGCCGCTCTATCCTCAGTATTCGGCGACCACCACGGCATCCGTGTTCGATGCCGTGTACGACAATCTGCGTGAACAACGCTGGCCTCCGGAATTGCGCACGATCAACAGCTATCACGACCGTCCGGACTACATCGAGGCACTGGCCGCCTCGGTACGCCAGCACTGGGACACTCACGGTCGCGGCGATCTGCTGATGATGTCGTTTCACTCGATCCCACTGCGTTGTCTGGAACTCGGCGACCCGTACTACTGCCACTGCCGTAAGACCGCGCGGCTGCTGGCAGAAGCCCTGTCGCTTGAACCCGAACAGTACCGGGTCAGCTTCCAGTCACGCGTGGGTCGCGCCAAGTGGCTGCAGCCGTATACCGACAAGACCGTGGTCGAACTCGCCCACGACGGCGTGCGCAAGCTGGACGTGATCTGTCCCGGCTTCGCCGCAGATTGCCTTGAAACGCTGGAGGAAATTGCACTGCGCTATGCCCAGGATTTCCAGCAGGCTGGCGGTCAGCAGCTGCGCTACATCCCGGCACTGAACGATCAGCCCGCGCATGTCGATGCGCTGTTGGGCCTGATTCAACAACACCTGCAGGGCTGGTCCGGAGATGCAGCCTCTGCAACAGACGTCGGATTTCGCGACGCCCAGGCCGCAGCCGCGGTCCCGGTGCTATACGCCTGACGCAGCGACGTGGAACTGCGCTTCAGTCGGCGCCGTCCGTGACCGAACCGGAACGCCCCAGGGCCACAATGATGCTGGCGCGCATCAACACCTCGCCAATAATGCCGTCCCCATCGATTTCAGCGTCAAGCCACCGATAGCGCGCGTCGACGCCGAAACCGACGCGGCGCCCGAACGCCGCGGGGAATGACTGCAGGCCGACCCCGAACGCCAGGAACGGCCCCTCGCGATCGATGCCTGCATGGTCCAGCCTGTCGTTTGCATAACCGAGGCCGATGCCGACGTAGCGGGATAATGCGGCCGCGCGCGAGTAATAGAACTGCGTATCCAGCTGATACGCAGTCTCGGTCCACTGGTTCGGATCGCTCGGAGCATCCGCGTCAAAGTGCTGCCGTTGGACTGCTGCCTCGATGGACCAGAACCGGTTCAGAGGAACCCCCACCGACGCGAAATAGCCCACCCCGTTGCGACTGTCGCGGGCACTGTCGGAGACGACGTAAGCCGGGCCCGCAGCGATCGTCAGCGGCAGGTAAGACCCCTCGGCGTCCTGCGCATGCACGCCGGTCGCGACGCCCAATAGCAGCGCGGTAGCCAGCAGTGACCGGAGCTTCATCGAATATTTCCCCTTGTTCTGATTCGCAATAGCCCCCCCCGATACAGCAGCCCGAAGAAGGCCGGCGGAACCTGCGAAACGATGCGCCGCTATTATACGGGCCCAAAAGTAATGAACATCCGAAAATGCCGGACGGGTTTATCGAGACTTACCTGCTGTTCCTGGCCAAGGCAGTCACCGTCGTCGTCGCAATCGGCGCCCTGGTGACGCTTATCGTCAATGCAGCGCGGCAGGTCGGCGCGTTGCGCGGACACGAGCGCCTCGACGTCACCAACCTCAACGACCGCTTTCACGATCTCGGCGATACGGTCCGCGACGCGGTCTCGAGCCAGGCCGAACGCAAGAAGCTGCACAAGCAGCGACGCGCCGAAGACAAGGCGCGACGCAAGGGCCGCAGCGACGAAGCGGAACGGCGGCGCATCTATGTGATCAACTTTGACGGCGATCTGCACGCGAATGCGGTCGACAATCTGCGAGAGGAGGTCAGCGCAGTGCTTCAGGTCGCCGTACCGGGCGACGAAGTGCTGCTGCGGCTGGAGAGCGAGGGCGGTGTCGTTCATGGTTACGGATTGGCCGCATCGCAGCTGGCCCGCATTCGCGCCCGCGACATCACACTGACCGTCGCCGTCGATATGGTCGCTGCCAGCGGCGGCTACATGATGGCCTGCGTCGCCAACAAGATCATTGCGGCGCCGTTTGCGATCGTCGGGTCCATCGGTGTGGTCGGGCAGCTGCCCAACTTCAGTCGCCTGCTCAAACGCTTCGACGTCGACTACGAGCTGCACACGGCCGGCCAGTTCAAACGCACCTTGACGCTGTTCGGCGAAAACACCGAAGCCGCGCGTCAGAAGTTCCGCGAGGAACTGGAGGAAACCCACGCCCTGTTCCGTGATTTCGTCATCGAGCACCGGCCCCAGCTGGACCTGGACCGCGTTGCCACCGGCGAGCACTGGTTCGGGCGACAGGCGCTGGAACTCAAACTGGTCGATGCCCTGCAGACCAGCGACGACTACCTGCTACAGCATTGCGAAACGGCCGACCTGATCAAACTGGAATTTCATCAGCACAAGTCGCTGTCCGACCGCCTTTCACGTGGTTTTGCACGCCTGGGGCTCGGCCTGCGCCGCGGCCTGCAGGACACTGCCGGACGCCGCTGGAACTGAAGCCGCGGCGCCAGCCCCACCTTTGAAGGAGATCTGCGATGCAACTGACCAGCAACACATTTCGCCCCAATGGACGCATCCCCGGTCGCTGCGCGTTTGCCGTCCAGGCGCCGCACGGGCATGTCCGTCTCGCCGCCAACCGCAATCCGCAGCTGCAATGGAGCGGCGCGCCGGCTGGCACCCGCAGTTTCGTCCTCACCTGCATCGACGCCGACGCACCGACCCGGCCGGACGACGTCAATCAGGAAGGCCGCACGGTCCCGGCCGAACTGCCACGCGCAGAGTTCGTGCACTGGCTGATGGTCGGCATCCCGCCGCAGATCACTGAAATTGCCGAGGGCGCCTGCTCCGAGGGCGTCACCGCCAAGGGCAAGACTGCACCGGCCGGCCCCGAAGGCACGCGTCAGGGCGTCAATGACTACACCGGCTGGTTTGCCGGCGATGCGGCAATGGGTGGCACCTATCTGGGCTATGACGGCCCCTGCCCGCCATGGAACGACGAACGCATCCACCACTACCAGTTCGAGATTCTGGCAACCGATCTGGACGCCTGTCCGGTCGGCGAAGCCTTCACTCTGGCCGACCTGCGTCAAGCCCTGGACGGACACGTGCTCGCCCGTGCGAGCCTGCGCGGACGCTACAGCCTCAACCCGGCCATCCGCCTGCGCTGAAGCCCGGTCGACTCGATTCCACCGAAAGATCCTGAAACTCCGCCGCCGATCGGCGGTCTTAGCCGCGCTGCCATCGCCGGCAGCCCGATGAACAAGGAACCCGATGTCCAAAGAATTTGCCGTCAAGATATTCGGCCCGGTGGCTGTTTCGGCCTCGGTTCTCGCCGCTGCCCTGCTGATGTCCGGTGCGCCGCCCGCAGCGCATGCCGACATTCCCGTCACCGCCACCGCCACCGCGCCGGCAATGGCGTCGATGACGCCCTCGCTGGCCCCGATGCTCAAGCAGGTCACGCCTGGGGTGGTCAACATCTCGGTAACCGGCGCCATGGAGGTTGAAAACCCCTACGGCCCGATGATGAATGACCCGTTCTTCCGGCGCTTTTTCGGCGTCCCGGATCAGCCGCAGGAACGTGAATTCCAGTCAATCGGGTCCGGCGTCATTGTCGACGCCTCCAAGGGTTATGTCCTGACCAACAACCATGTCATCGACAAGGCCAAGCAGATCAAGGTCCGTCTCAGCGATGATCGCGAGTTCGACGCCAAGCTGATCGGTCACGATCCGGACACCGACCTTGCCGTCCTGCAGATCGAAGCCGACAAGCTGACCGCGGTTCCGGTCGGTGACTCGGACAAGCTGGAGGTTGGCGATTTCGTCGTCGCCATCGGTTCGCCGTTCAACCTGCGTCAGACCGTCACCAGCGGCATCGTCAGCGCACTTGGCCGCACCGAAGTCAGCGACGGTCTTGGCGACTTCATTCAGACCGACGCCTCGATCAACCCGGGCAATTCCGGCGGCGCGCTGGTCAATCTGCGCGGCGAGCTGGTGGGCGTACCCTCCATGATCTTCTCCCGCTCCGGCGGCAATATCGGCATCGGCTTCGCGATTCCGGTCAACATGGCTAAGTCGATCATGGCTCAGCTGATCGAGTTTGGCGAAGTGCAGCGTGGCCGCATCGGTATCACCGGCCAGAATCTGACGCCGGATCTGGCAAAGGCCTTCGGCATGAAGGAAACCCGCGGCGCCGTCGTGACCCGCGTGCTCCCCGATTCGCCCGCAGAGAAGGCCGGCGTCGCGTCCGAAGACATCATTATCTCGGCCAACGGCAAGGACATTCACAGCTTCGAAGAGCTGCGCAACATCGTCGGTCTGCTGCGCGTCGGCGACAGTGTCGAGCTCAAAGTGCTGCGCGACGGCAAGCCGAAGACCCTCAAGGTCAAGATCGGCAAGGACGACGAAGCAGCGACCACCGGCGAGAATCTGCATCCGTCGCTGTCCGGTGCAACGTTTGCTCCGGTTGATGACAGTTCGCGTCAGTCCGGAATCGATTCCGGCATCCTGGTGCAGAACGTCGAGCAGGGATCGCCGGCCGCACGCTCTGGCCTGCGCCCTGGCGATGTGATCGTCTCGGTCAACCGCAAACCGGTCAAAACCATGGACGAGTTCAGCAAACTCGCCGGCGGCAAGGGTCAGCTGCTGCTGCATTTGCGCCGCGGTCAGGCCGGCCTGTTCCTGCTGCTGCAATAACCCACGCGGGCAGCCGGCACCTGTGGGCCGGCTGCCGCACTCTCCCCTTTTTGGCGGCGGCCTTATACTGAGGGCCGCCGCCATTTTTGTTTGCCCGATGATCGACGCCGAAATCGAACAGCTCGAAGAACGCATGCAACGCCTGATTGCGTCCTATCGTCAGGCGCGTCTGGAACAAAAACGGGCATTGCAGGAGCGTGATCGTCTGCTGGCGCTCAACGCCGAACTCCGGCGACGTATCGAGGGCATCGTGGAACGGGTACGCTCACTCGAATCGGAGCAGGACGCGTGAACAGCACCTCGAAACCCGCCGACGAACCCCTGAGCGTGACCGTGCGCATCATGGGCAAGGAATATTCCGTGATGTGCCCGCCCGATGAACATGAGGCACTGGTCAAGTCCGCTGATTATTTGAACGAGCGCATGACCAGCATCCGCAAGCGCGGCAAAGCGCTGGGCACCGAGAAAATCGCCGTGATGGCCGCATTGAACATCGCGCGCGAACTGCTGGAGCACAAGGGTGTTGAAGGTGTCGCCAGCGCGAGTCCGGAGTCGGTTCAGCGTCTGCGCCAGATGTCGCTGGACATCGACTCCACCCTGTCACTGGATTGATTACCGAGGACGAACGCGGCAGCGCAGCCGGTCATACGGCGCTACGCTCATCCGCAGCGCGATGCTATGCTTGCCTCGTGTCTCCTGCGGTGTTCGATGTTTGGTCTGGAACCCCTTGAGCCTAATTTGTACCCCCGGGAGCCCTAACCGTGCCGGGCGTGCAGGCCCACCTCGTAGTGGGAAGCCCGATGGCATGGCGCAGCACCCACTTGAGACCCTGTCTCAAGGTCGATGACCGATGACGGCACTGGCGGGAGACACCTTTGAATTCAAACGCGCGCTGCGCCGCGAACTGCGGCAGCGGCGCGCAGCGCTGGATCCGCGTCAGCGCTTGCGTCACGCACAACGCGCCACGGCAACGCTGAGTCGAAGCGCGGTCTGGCGCAACGCAAGAACCATCGCGCTCTACCTCGCCAGCGGAAACGAACTCCCCACCGTGCCGCTGCTGCAGCGCGCGTGGCGCGAAGGCAAGCGCACCCTGGTCCCGCGAATCGCCGATGACGGACATCTGCGCTTCGTCGAGATCAGACCCGGCAGTCGCCTGCGGCGCAATCGCTATGGCATCGGCGAACCGGTCGATACGCAGCTCTGGCCGCTCAATCGCGTCGATCTGCTGCTGCTGCCGCTGGTCGGCTTTGACCGCCACGGCTACCGCCTCGGTGCCGGCGGCGGATTTTACGATCGCACGCTGGCGCATCGCGTCGCGCGCCGGCCGCTGTGCCTGGGCTGGGCACTGTCAATACAGGAAGTGGATGCCGTACCGCGCGACCCCTGGGATCGGCGCATGGACGGCGTAGTGACTGAACAAGGAGTCAGACGATGGCCTATTGGCTGATGAAGTCCGAGCCGGACTGTTTTTCGATCGATGATCTGGCGGCGCGTCCGAAGAAAACCGAAGGCTGGGACGGCGTGCGCAACTATCAGGTGCGCAACATGTTCCGCGACACGATGAAGAAGGGCGACAAGGCCTTCTTCTACCATTCCAGCTGTGCCGAACCCGGCGTCGTCGGCATCATGACGATCGCATCCAACGCCTACCCGGATCCGACCCAGTTCGATCCGGCATCGGATCACTACGATCCCAAGTCCAAACCGCAAGAACCGCGCTGGCTGCAGGTCGACGTCAAGTTTGAGCGCAAGCTGAAATCACCGGTGACACTGGCGACACTGCGCCAGCACGAACCCCAGCTGAAGGGACTGACGCTGCTGATGCCGGGCACGCGCCTGTCGGTAACGCCGGTGCGGCCCGAGCACTGGGATTACATCCTCAAGCTGGCCGGCGACTGAAACTCGGAGCCGGCTCAGGCGTCCGGGCGATCGTGCAGACAGATCAGTGTCTGCTGCCCAGCCGCAACCAGCGTGCGCTGCCCGGCCGTGACGCCGTAGACCTCCAGCTGGCAGATCGTCAGCGTCCGGCCTGCACGCAACACCCGCCCTTCGGCTTCGAGCCGTTCGCCTCGTGCCGGCGCCAGCAGATTGATCTTGAATTCCACCGTCAGCACGGAGCTGTCGCGGGGAAACACGCTGAGTCCGGCGTAGCCCCCGGCTGAATCCGCGATCGCGCTGGTAGCGCCGGCGTGGAAGTACCCGTGCTGCTGCGTCAGCTCGGCACGGAACGGCAGGCCGATGCAGACCCGGCCGCGGCGCACCTCGAGCAACTCCGCGCCCAGATGCCGCATCAGCCCCTGACGCTCGAAACTGTCACGCACCCGCTGCACACAGGAATCATCCGCGGCTGCGACCTGCGGCTCCGAATCTTGCGCCATCTGCCTGCACTCCTTGATTCCTGTGTCGCCACTGCGACAGCCGCAACAGCGAGCCGCGACTAGCTGGTACCCAGAAACTGCGTGTAGGCCGGATTGTCGCTTTCCTCGACGTAAGCGTACCCCAGCGCATCAAGCGAGCGCCGGCATTCAGCCCATTCCTTTTTCGGTACCTGCAAGCCACACAGCACGCGCCCGTAAGCGGCGCCATGATTGCGATAGTGGAACAGGGAGATGTTCCAGCGCGAGCCGATCGCGCTGAGAAAGTCGAGCGCCGCGCCCGGACGTTCAGGAAACTCGAAGCGGAACAGGCGCTCGTTCTGCAGGCCCGGACAGCGGCCACCGACCATGAAGCGCACGTGGACCTTGGCCATTTCATTGCTGGTCATGTCGACGACGTCGTAGCCGTCCCCGCGCAATGTCGCCAGTACCGCTTCGCGCTGCTCGGCGCCTTCGGTGAGCTTGAGGCCGACGAACACATGCGCCGCACTGTCGGAGGCATAGCGGTAGTTGAATTCGGTGATGGTGCGCCGACCCAACGCCTTCAGAAACCGCTTGAACGAGCCCGGCTGCTCGGGGATCGTCACCGCCATCAGCATCTCGGCATCGTCACCCAGTTCGGCGCGCTCGGCGATATGACGCAAGCGGTCGAAATTGACGTTGGCCCCGGAGACGATTGCCGCCAGGGTCTGACCCTGCACGCCGTGCTGATGGACCCAGCGCTTGATTCCGGCGACCGCCAGCGCGCCAGCAGGTTCCGGCAGCGCGCGGTTGTCGTAAAAGATGTCACGCGTCGCAGCGCAGATTTCGTCGACGCTGACCAGCAGATAGTCGTCGACCAGATGCCGCGCCACACGGAAGTTCTCCTCACCGATCTGGCGCACCGCCACACCGTCGGCAAACAAACCCACGCTCGGCAGAGTCACGCGCCGACCCGCCTGCATCGCCGCGGCAAAGCAATTGGAATCGTCCGGCTCGACCGCAATCACTTTGATCGACGGCCGCACGGCTTTGATCCATGCCGCAACTCCCGCCAGCAGACCGCCGCCGCCGACCGGGACAAACACCGCATCCAGATCACCGCACTGCTCCAGCATCTCGCGCGCGATGGTGCCCTGACCGGCGATCACCTCAGGATCGTCGTAGGGATGCACCATCGTCATGCCCTTTTCCTCGGCCAGCTTGAATGCGTGCTCGCGGGCGTCGTCGTAGGCGTCGCCATGCAGGATTGCCTTGCCTCCCAGCGCGCGCACCGACTCGACCTTCAATGCCGGCGTCGTCCGCGGCATCACGATCCACGCCGTCAGACCGAGCCGCTGCGCCGCAAGTGCTACGCCCTGCGCATGATTGCCGGCCGACGCGGTGATCACACCGCGGGCGCGCTCGGCGTCGCTGAGCTTGGCGATACGGTTATACGCACCGCGCAGCTTGAACGAGTACACCGGCTGGGTATCCTCGCGTTTCAGCAGAATCCGGTTTCCGAGACGTTTGGACAGCTTGGACGCGTCTTCCAGCGCGCTGATGCGCGCAACGTCGTAGACCTGCGCCCGCTCGATGCGGGCGCGATACTGTTCAAGCAGCCGGGAGGTATCAGAGGCCGCTTTGGGCCGGGAGGGCGGATTCAAGGAACTGTCCAGTGGGTGTTGCGCAGGACGCGATGCCATATCATACCGCGCACTTTGTGCTTGCCTGGGATCCCGGATTTGTGACCGACGCTGACAGCGCCCCTGAAATCGCCTTTATCGGCGGCGGCAACATGGCCGCCAGCCTGATCGGCGGCTGGCTAGCGGCAGGACATGCCGCAGCCAGCGTGCGCGTGGTGGAACTCGACGCGGCACGCCGCGACGTGCTGAGCCGCGACTTCGGCGTGCAGACCTTTGCCGTGGCCGCCGACGCCGTCCGCGGTGCCGACGCGGTAGTCCTTGCGGTCAAGCCGCAACAGATGCGCCAGGCCGTCACCGGCCTGCAACTGGCGGCCGGCACCGTCGTCATCTCGATCGCCGCCGGCATCCGCCTCGACAGCCTGCGCAGCTGGCTCGGCGAACACCTCAGCCATGTGCGCTGCATGCCGAATACGCCCGCCCTGCTGCGCGCCGGCATCACCGGCCTGTATACCGCGGCCGACACGCCGGCCACCGCGCGCGCGCTGGCGCAGGCCGTTCTGGAGGCTGCAGGCAAATGCGTCTGGCTCGACAACGAAGCGCAGATCGATGCGGTCACCGCCGTTTCGGGCTCGGGCCCGGCGTACTACTTCCTGCTGACCGAAGTGCTGCGCGAGGCCGGTGAGGCCCTCGGCCTGAGCGCTGATATCGCAGCACAGCTGGCCAAGCAGACCTTCATCGGTGCGGCGCGCATGGCCGAGGGCGACACCGACGTCGCGGAGCTGCGCGCGCGCGTCACCTCCAAGGGCGGCACCACCGAAGCCGCTGTCGCTTCGCTTGAAAACTCGGGATTGCACGCCATCTTCGGAGCAGCGCTTGCCGCCGCCGCCCGCCGTGGCGCCGAGCTGGGCGAGCAGTTGAGTCGGGAGACCTGATGGGCGCGAACGCTTCAAACGCAGCACTATTTCTGCTGACCACGCTGTTTGATCTGGTGCTGTGGCTGTTCATGCTGCGCATCATCCTGCAGTGGGTCCGCGCCGACTTTTACAACCCGATCTCGCAGGGCATCTGGCGTGCAACCCGGTATCCGACCGACTGGCTGCGCGGCGTCATCCCGGCCGTCGGCAAGCTCAACACCGGCGCTGCCCTGGTGGTGCTGGCGATTGCCCTGATCTACGTCTACAGCGTGACCGGTTTGCTGGGCTTCGGCGTCTCGGTGCTGTCGGCAGTGTGGTTCGCCATCCTCAAGACCGGGGTACTGGCGGTCAATCTGTATACCTTCACGCTGTTTGTGCAGGCCATCATGTCGTGGCTCGGCCCCGGCGTGAACAATCCGGCCAGCAACATTCTGTGGAGCATCAATGAACCGCTGCTGCGTCCGGTGCGGCGGATCATCCCGCCGCTGTCGGGGCTGGATCTGTCGCCGTTGGCGGTGATCCTGCTGCTGCAGGTGCTGAACCGTCTGCTGCCGCTGCCGGGCATCTTCCGCTAGTGCGCGAGATGAGGACGGCCGACGTGCCTGCCGATTCGGTCGGGCTGGTCACCCCCCAGCGTGTCAGCATCGAACGTGCGCTGACCCTGGACTGCGGGCGCAGTCTGCCGCGCCACGATCTGATGATCGAGACCTACGGCACCCTCAATGCCGACCGCAGCAACGCCGTGCTGATCTGTCACGCGCTGTCGGGTGACCATCACGTTGCAGGCTTTCACTCGCTGGACGACCGCAAGCCTGGCTGGTGGGACAACTGCGTGGGCCCCGGCAAGCCGTTCGACACCAACCGCTTCTTCGTCGTCGCGCTGAACAATCTCGGCGGCTGCAAGGGTTCAACCGGACCCAGCACGCTCAATCCCGACACCGGCAAACCCTACGGGCCGGAATTTCCGCTGCTGACCGTTCGTGACTGGGTGCGCTCGCAAGCGATGCTCGCCGATGCACTGGGCATCGAGCAGTGGGCGGCCGTCGCCGGCGGCAGCCTTGGCGGCATGCAGGTGATGCAGTGGGCCATCGATCAGCCGCAGCGAGTGCGTCACGCGCTGGTGATCGCCTCGGCCCCGAAGCTGTCGGCGCAGAACATCGCCTTCAACGAAATTGCGCGCCAGGCAATCCTGTCCGATCCGGAATTCCACGGCGGGCACTTCTACGACTATGGCGTCATTCCGACCCATGGTCTGAAACTGGCACGCATGCTCGGGCACATCACCTATCTGTCCGACGACGCGATGCGCGCCAAGTTTGGTCGACTGCAGCGCGCCAACCAGTTCAGCTTCAACTTTGACGTCGAGTTCGAAGTCGAGAGCTACCTGCGCTACCAGGGTCAGTCGTTCGTCGATCGCTTCGACGCCAATACCTACCTGCTGATGACCAAGGCGCTGGACTATTTCGATCCGGCACGCGAGTTCGGCGACGATCTGGTCGCCGCATTCGCGCGCGCGCAGGCGCACTTTCTGGTCATCGCGTTTTCCAGCGACTGGCGCTTCTCGCCGGCGCGCTCGAAGGAAATCGTCAGCGCACTGGTCAAGGCCCGTCGCAGCACGTCCTATGCGCTGATCGACTCGCAGCTGGGGCACGACGACTTTCTGATGCCGATCCCGCAGTACCACCGCGTGCTGCACGCCTACCTGGATCGTGTTGCCACCGAGGTCGGCGCATGAATCCGTCCACCCCACCCGCATTGCGGCCCGATCTGGCGCTGATTTGCGACTGGATACGTCCCGGCTCGCACATCCTCGACCTCGCCTGCGGTGAAGGCACCCTGCTCGCACACCTCGCCGCACACCAGCAGGTCACAGGCTACGGCCTGGAGATCGACGACGATGAAGTCGCCCGCTGCATCGATGTCGGCGTCAACGTGATCCAGGCCGACATCGATGACGGTCTGCGCGATTTCGAATCCGGCTCGTTCGACTACGTGGTGATGACGCAGGCGCTGCAGGCGCTGCAACGTCCGGACGAAGCGATTGCCGAAATCCTGCGCGTCGGCAAGGTCGGCATCGTGACGTTCCCGAACTTCGGACACTGGCGCGTGCGCAGTGCGCTGGCCGCCGGCAAGATGCCGGTGACCCCGGCGTTGCCGGACATGTGGTACGACACCCCGAACATCCACCTGTGTACCGTCAACGACTTCGAAGCGCTGTGCAGTCAGCGCGGCTGGCGTGTACTGGCAAGACGCCTGCTCGATCGCTCGCACCAGGAAGGACTGCGCATTCGTCTGGCACCCAATCTGTTCAGTGAAGTGGCGCTGTACATGCTGCAGGCCCCGCAAGCCGCTGGAGAATCCCGATGAACCGCATCTCACGCTGGGCGTGGCTGCTGCTGATCTGCGCCTTCGGCGTGCATGCCGAACAGTTCGTCGATCAGGGTGACTACCGCGTGCACTACGCAGCGATCAACACCACCGAGCTGACGCCGCAGGTCGCGCGGCAGTTCGGCATCGATCGCACCCGCAACGAGATCCTGCTGGTGCTCAATGCCCAGCAGAAAATCGACGACCGCTATGTCCCGATCCCCGCGACCGCGAGCGGCACAGCAACAACCCTGCTCGGCCACCAGCAAACACTGGCTCTGCGCCCGATCCATGAGGCCGAAGTGCACTACGTCGTTGCGACATTTACGACGCTCGACGGCGAGTTCATGACGATCGAAGCGGACGTGTTGCCGCAAGGCAGCAACGCAACCATCCCTGTCCGCTTCAAGCAGCAGTTCTACCGCGACTGAGTCGCCGAACCGGCTTCAGCCAGAATCGATTCGATGCGCTGATCCTTTTCGGCCCAGAGCTGCGCGATCCAGGTCTGGAACTGCGCGCGGAACTCGCGATCGTTCTCGTAATCCCCGACATAGAGCGCGTGGGGAATCGTCAGCTTGCGCACTTCGACGATGACGTGCCGCACGCGCCCGCTCAGCAGAGCCCAGAATCCCTGGGCGCCACCGGGATAGACGATGGTGACATCCAGCAGGGAGTTCAGCTTCTCGCCCATGGCACCCATCGTGAATGCAAAGCCGCCGGACTTGGGCTTGAGCAGGTGCTTGTAGGGTGACTGCTGCCGGGCGTGCTTGGCCTGGGTAAAGCGCGTGCCTTCGAGAAAATTCAGGATCATTGCCGGCTGATTGCGAAAGTTTTCGCAGGCCTTGCGCGTGGTTTCCAGATCCTTGCCCTTGAGCGCAGGATTGCGCGCGATCTGTTCCTTGGTGTGGCGCTTCATGAACGGGAAGTCCAGCCCCCACCACACCGGGCCCAGAATCGGCACCCAGATCAGTTCCTGCTTGATGAAGAACTTGAAGAACGGTGCGCGACGGCCGAACGCACGCATCACCACCACAATGTCATTCCAGCTCTGATGGTTGGCGCAGACCAGATACTGACCTTTGGGATCGAGCTCGGCATCAATGCGGATGTCCCACTTCACCGCAAGCAGGACATCCACCAGCATGGAATTGAACACCGCCCAGGTCTGTGCGAGCCAGGCGGCAATGCGAGAGACCCAGTCCCGCACCGGGCCGCGCGGCAGCAGCAGCTTCACGAAGATGCAGACATAGACCGGTATCGACCAGAACACGGTGTTGCAGATCAACAGCGACAGCATGATGACGCCGATCAACGGCGCTGGAAGAAATTGCAGCATGTTTATCCCCTAGGAATCTGCACGCGGAGTATCGACGTTCCCAAGCGGTGACGGGCCTCGCGCGTTACGGCGACGTACTGACACTGGCCGCGGCGCGCACCGCTCCGGTCTGATCGTAGACTTCGACGGTGTCGTAGCCTCCGGGCGGCAGCTGCACCAGCACGCAGGGGCTGGTGATCATCTGCGTCGTCATCGCCCCCTGGGCCGGCGCAAAGAAGGTGGCATACAGCTTCAGGACACTGTCGACGCGGGTCGCATCGCCGCTGACCGCGATGCCGTAGCCACCCGTGTGGCGCTGCCCCATCTGGATCAGGGCATAGCGCCCCGGCTGCAGCGCGCTCGGATGCAGATCGATGCCGGTGCGCTGCTGCCACTGCGCCACCGCGTTGCCGGAAGCAAACACCTGCAACGCCGCATCATCGGATTCGTCCGAGCACAGCTGCGCCCGGCCCACCTCGTCAACGCTGACGCTTTCTCCCCGGGCAAACCACTGACTGGCTCCGCACCCGCTCAGCAACACCGCGAGAGCACTGATCGCCATTCGTTTCATCGTCAATCCGGTTTCCTTGTCGTTCATCAGTCGGCATCCTCCAGCACCATCGAAGCGCCTTTCTCGGCGATCATCGTCGTCGGCACATTGGTATTGCCACCGACCAGAGTCGGCATGATAGACGCATCGATCACGCGCAGACCTTGCATGCCGTGCACGCACAGTCGCGCATCAACAACCGCCTGCGCGTCCGCGACCGGCCCCATCTTGCAGGTCCCGACAGGATGGTAAAGCGTCTCGGTATGCTCGCGCAGCCACTGCCGCAATTCGTCATCGGTCTGCAAATGCGCCCCGGGCTCCAGCTCGCCCGCATGATGTTCGGCAAATGCCGCCTGCGCCAGAATTTCTCGCGCCTTGCGGATCGCAACGAGCAGCTGATCCAGATCGCGCGGATCTTCGAAATGGCGCGGATCGATTTCCGGCGGCGCCATCGGATCGGGGCTGGCCAGTCGGATCTCGCCACGCGAGTACGGACGCAGATCACAACTCAGGATCGAGAAAGCATAAGTTTTCAGCAGCGGCCGCAGATCGAGCCCATGATGCGCGTTGGCCAGCGGAACAAAGTGCATCTGCAGATCCGGCGCCGGCAATTGCGGCTGCGAGCGGATGAAGCCACCGGACTCGGCGATATTGCTGGTGAGCTCACCGCGACGACCGAACAGATAACGGAGCAAGGCCCACAGCGATCGTGGTAGCGACAAGGGATGCAGCGATAACGGCAGCCGCCGCCGCGAGCGCACGCTGACCAGTGCATCCAGATGATCCTGCAGGTTGCTGCCAACCCCGGCCAACACCTTGACCGGGTGGATGCCGTGGCGCCGCAGTTCGGCCTCCGGTCCGACTCCGGACAACAGCAGCAGTTGCGGCGAGTTGACCGCACCGGCAGACAACAGAACTTCGCGCCGTGCCAGCACCTCACGATAGACGCCGTTGGCGAAGTAGCGCACACCCACCGCGCGTTTCCCGTCGAACAGCACGCGGGTCGCTCGCGTTTCGGTCAGGATCCGCAGATTGTCGCGACCTGCGGCATCGCGCAGATAGGCACGCGCGTTGCTGCAGCGTTCACCATCGATCTGTGCGACGTGGTAGTAACCGAAACCGTCCTGCTGCGCGCCATTGAAATCGTCGTTGCGTGCGTGTCCTGCTTCCTGTGCTGCACGCAGGAAGACATCCGACAGCGGATTGTGATGACGCAACTGCGCAACGTTCAGCGGTCCGCCCTGCGCATGGAACGCATCGGCCGCTCCGGCCTCGTAGTTCTCCAGCGCCTTGAAGTACGGCAGCACCTCACGGTAGCTCCAGCCCGGATTTCCCAACGCGGCCCAATGATCGTAGTCCCAGGCGTTGCCGCGCACGACACACATCGCGTTGATTGCCGAACTGCCGCCCAGCGTGCGTCCACGCGGCCAGTACAGCGAGCGATTGCCCATCTGTGGCTGCTGCGTGGTCCAGTATTGCCAGTTGTAGAGCGACGATCGCAGCAATGCCACCAGCCCAGAAGGCATGCGGATCATCGGACTGCGGTCCGGCGGGCCGGCCTCCAACAGACACACGCGATAACGGCCAGACGCAGACAGGCGATTGGCCAGCACACAGCCGGCTGAACCCCCGCCCACCACGACGTAATCGAACTCCAAATCCCAACTCCCGTGACCGACCCCTGCCGGCATTCTTGATAGTGCCCGTTGACCGACTCCGCGCGAATCGACGCCGCCTGGCGCATACCGATTCAGACACGCTTCGGCCAATGCTAACGTAGCAACATGGACAAGTCCCCAATGCACGCCGCCCCAACGATACCGATAACGCAGCTGGATGCGGCGACCCTGCTGTCTGCATTGATCGCCGACGGCCTGATCAGCGCTTCCACCGGCCAACGCATACAGTCCGGCCTGCGCAACATCGCCAACCAGCATCCCGTCAGTGCGATCGCGGCGCTGCAGCCCGAAGATGCCCGCAACGCCGGACGCACGCTCAGCATCGAGGCGCTGACGCAGTGGTTCGCGGCGCGATGCGGCCTGCCCTACGTGCGCATCGATCCCCTGCACATGAACGTCACCCAGGTGACCTCGATCATGCCGTACCCCTACGCAGCGCGCGCGCGCATTCTGCCGATTGCGGTGCGCCCCAATGAAGTCGTGATTGCTGTCGCTGACCCTTTCAAACGCGATTGGGAAGCTGATCTGGCACGACTGATCTCGCAGCCGATCCGGCGCGTTATCGCCAATCCCGAGGACATCGATCGTTATCTGGTCGAGTTCTATGCCCTGGCTCGCTCGGTCAAATCCGCCGAGACTCAAAGCGACAAGGCCGGTTCCGGCGGCGTGCAGAACCTCGAACAACTGACCCAGCTGGGGCACTCCGGCAAGCTGACCGCCGACGACCAACACATCGTCGCGATCGTTGACTGGCTGCTGCAGTACGCCTTCGAGCAGCGTGCCAGCGACATTCACCTGGAACCACGCCGCGAGTTTGCGCAGATCCGCTTTCGCATCGATGGCGTGCTGCACGATGTCTACCAAGTGCCGGCGGGCATTTATGCCGCGGTCTCCAGCCGCATCAAGATTCTCGCGCGCATGGATGTCGCCGAGAAACGCCGGCCGCAGGATGGCCGCATCAAGACGCGCACACCCGGCGGCAAGGAAATCGAATTGCGTATTGCCAGTCTGCCAACCGCGTTCGGTGAAAAGCTGGTGCTACGCATTTTCGATCCGGATGTACTGGTCAAGGATTTCGCCGCGCTTGGCTTTTCAGAGCACGATGCGGCGCGCTGGCGCGAGCTGATCAAGCAACCCAACGGCATCATTCTGGTCACCGGACCAACCGGCTCCGGCAAGACCACAACGTTGTACTCCACGCTCAAGCAGCTGGCCACCTCGCGAGTCAACGTCTGCACGATCGAAGACCCGATTGAGCTGGTCGAACCGGCGTTCAACCAGATCCAGGTGCAGCCCGGCATCGACCTGACGTTTGCTGCCGGCGTACGCGCACTGATGCGCCAGGACCCGGACATCATCATGGTCGGCGAGATCCGCGATCTGGAAACGGCGGAGGTTGCCGTGCAGGCAGCACTGACCGGACACCTGGTGCTCGCCACGTTGCACACGAACGACGCGCCGTCTGCGATCACACGGTTGCTCGATCTGGGGGTTGCCTCATATCTGATCAAATCGACACTGCTCGGCGTGGTCGCACAGCGTCTGGTGCGCACCCTGTGTCCGCATTGCAAGGAAGCCGTTGCGATCGACCCCGCGGAGTGGAAGCTGTTGACGGGCGGCTGGAGCGTGAAACAACCGAGTCGCATGTTCCGCGCCATCGGCTGCCTGGAATGCCGCGAGACCGGTTTCCTGGGACGCACCGGCATCTACGAGATGCTGACAATGACCCCAGCATTCAGGACCTTGATCACTGACTCCGCCGACCCGGCCCGCTTGCGTGAAACCGCGATCCGCGACGGCATGCTGCCGCTGCGCCTGTCCGGCGCGCAGAAGATCGCACAGGGCCTGACGACGCCGGACGAAGTGCTCAAGGTTGCGCCGCCGGCGCTGCTGCGCAGCGCCACCTGAACTCGTATGCCTCTTGAATCGGTGACCTCCGGCCCTAGATACGGTGTCGAGACATTGAACCGATTCTGGAGGCTGTTATGAATATTGTTCGCCATGATCCCTGGGGCTTTCGCCGCGATCTGCTGGATGAAGTCGGCCGCCTGTTCGAGCGCAGTGCCGAGGCCTCCAGCGGCGCCACCGCGGACTGGATTCCCGCTGTCGACATCGAGGAATACGCCGACCGTTTCGTGCTGTTCGCCGACGTTCCCGGCGTCGAACCGTCCAGCATCGAGATCACGCTGGAGCGCGGCGTGCTGACCCTCAGCGGCAGCCGTGAGCAGGCGGTTGAGAATTCGGGAATCGAACGTCGCCGCAGCGAGCGCGCCAGCGGCAAGTTCCTGCGCCGCTTCGTCCTGCCGGATACCGTCGACGGCGATTCAGTCACTGCCAGCGGCAAGCACGGAGTTCTGGAGGTCATCATCCCCAAACGTGCACAGGCGCAGGCCCGCAAGATCACCGTCAATCACTGATGGTTACCGGAAACGGGGCGCCAACTGGCGCCCCGTTTTGTTACATCCCCGCGTGAGCGAATCTGCCGCAAAGCTCCAACCGGATCACCGGTCCGGCACACGCCTGGACTGATTTTGAGCCCGACCGCTTCCGGGCCCTTGCCCCAGGGATCAACCGCATGGGCGTCAGGCTTCCGGACGCTTCATACTTAGCGGACTTGGGCTGTCTGTGACGGGTGCAAGGAAGGTCTGCGGCAGCTGTAGCGAGCAAGCGACACCGCACGACGATTGTCGCCGGATTCAGACCTGTCAGCCCCATCTTGCGACGGCAGTCGATGCCCCCATTTATGATGGTCGCTAGTGCAATCGCGACGATACGTGAGTATCCGAGCCTGGCGACAGAACGGCTCTGTCGGTCAGCTTGTCTGGCAGTTATTTTTTAAATCAATCGGTTACGGTAAGTCGCTTTGGAATACAAAGACTATTACAAGGTACTTGGTGTGCCGCGCTCGGCAGACGCGGCCGAGATCAAACGCGCGTATCGAAAGCTCGCGCGTCAGTTCCATCCTGACAAGAACGCAGCCAAGGATGCTGAAGCGAAATTCAAGGAGATCAACGAGGCCAACGAGGTCCTGAGCGATCCCGAGAAGCGCAAGGCCTACGACGCCCTGGGTGCAAACTGGAAAAGCGGCCAGAACTTCCAGCCCCCCCCGGGTTGGAACACCGGCTTCAGTCAGGGCCGCAGCCGTGGCGCCAGCGATTTTGGCGGTGGCGGATTTTCGGATTTCTTCTCGCAGCTGTTTGGCGGCGCCGCCGGCATGGGCGGCATGGGCGGTGGCATGCCAGGCGGCGGCGCGCGCATGGGCGGCGCCCATTTCGGCAACTTCCACGACATGACGATGGATGAGCCGCCCGCGGATACCCGCGCGCGCCTGGCCATCTCGCTGGAAGACTCCTTCAACGGCGCACAGAAGCAGATCAACGTCGGCGGACGCACGCTGAGCGTTCGCATTCCCAAGGGCATCACTGCGGGCAAGTCGATCCGACTGGCCGAGCAAGGCCAGAACGGTGGCGCCCTGCTGCTGGAAGTCGAGTTCGCACCGCATCCGCGCTTCGAAGTCGAAGGTCGCGACATCTACTTCACACTCAAGGTGGCGCCATGGGAGGCCGCGCTGGGCGGTCGCGTCCCGGTGCAGACTCTGGGGGGTTCGGTTGAACTGACTCTGCCTGAAGGCAGCCAGAGCGGTCGCAAGATGCGACTCAAGGGCCGCGGCCTGCCCGGTCATACCGCTGGCGACCAGTACGTGACCTTGCAGGTCGTCACGCCGCCGCCGGCAAACGACGAAGACCGCAAGTTCTACGCTGAAATGCGCGAACGTTTCGCATTTGATCCACGTCAATCCTGATCGGGGCGGCAGCACGGATACTGCGCTCCGGCCCGACCAAGATCAGGAGATCACGCAATGAAGGCAAATGTAGGCGGTATTGATCGCATCCTCCGCGTCAGCGTGGGCGCGGCACTGATTATCTGGGCGCTGGCTGGAGGCCCGATCTGGGCTTGGATCGGCATCGTGCCGATGATGACTGGCATGTTCCGCTTCTGCCCGCCATACGCTCTGTTTGGCTTCAGCACCTGCAAGCTCGAACAGAAGAACTGACACCACACTGAGCGCTGTTTGCCCAACGCCGCGAGCTCTCGCCGGGCCGCGGCGCTGGGTCAGTTGTTTTCCGGCAAATCCAGCGTGGCGTCTTCGCCGTCTTTGAGCGTCACCGTTGTCGGCTCGACAAAACTCAAGGCGTCCGGCGTCAGCGGGTTATCCAGATTGGCCTGACAGGTCAGCGCCAAAACATATTTGCCGCCGTCCAGCCCGCGCAGCTCATACCGGTATCCAGAGCCGCTGTGCTTGACTGCAGCAGCCGCCACCGGCTGGAACGCCGAGCCGCTGGCGGTGTTGTAGTCATCGAACACGTCGGTCTGCTCCGGAAACGCGTAAACCGCACGCCCTCCGTCATCATCCGAACACCCGCTGGCTTCAGCCAGACTGGCGTCAACTGAGCCCGAAACCGAAGCTCCCTGATCGGACTCCGCCGCACGCAGCGCAGGCCGAAACAACTGGTCGCCCGCCGCACGCACCAGCGATACCGAAAACGGCAGCTCCAGCGTCAGCAACACGCTGTAATTTTCGTCCTGACTCACCTTCAAATCGATCGGCGCAAAACTCGTGGTCCCCAGCGTCACCGGCGCCGATTCACCGTTGATGCGCTGGAAGCGCGCGTTGTTGGCCACTTCGCTACTGCTGAGGATCAAGCGCACACCGTCATACGTGTTCTGCGGCAAGCGATCGTCCGATACCAGCGCGACCGACTGCCCATCGCGGGCATCGAGCAGATCCAATTTGCGAGAGTTGCTGAACCGCAACTGCGCAGTACCGCCGCTGACATTACGAAACTCGATGCCGTCGACCGGCAGACTCGCGACGTCGAAGACGTCTGCACCGGACACCGTCAAATCAACCGCGACCGTGCCGTCGCAGCCGCTCAGACCCAGCGCGATCGCCAACAGCGCAATTCCACGCCTCAACCCGGAGCCCTGTGCAGTCACATGCATTGCCTGCGCCTAGCGCTGCGCTTCACGGTGGTAGCGGGTCGCCACCTCGACTTCGTTCTTCGAGCCGAGGAACACCGGGACGCGCTGGTGCAATTCTTCCGGCTGGATTTCCATGATCCGCTGCAACCCATTGGTCGAAGCCCCACCCGCCTGCTCGACGATGAAACTCATCGGATTGGCCTCGTACATCAGCCGGAGCTTGCCCGGCTTGCTTGCATCCTTGGTGTCGCGCGGATAAATGAAGATGCCTCCGCGCGACAGAATGCGATGAACGTCAGCAACCATCGACGCCACCCAGCGCATGTTGAAATCCTTGCCACGCGGTCCGGTCTTGCCCGCCAGCAGCTCCTCGATATAGCTGCGCATCGGCGGATACCAGTGCCGCATGTTCGACATGTTGATCGCGAACTCCTTGGTGTCCTCCGGAATCCGCATATCCCGTTCGGTCAGGATGAACGAACCCAGTTCGCGATCCAGTGTGAACGCGTGGGTGCCGTGACCGACCGTCAGCACCAGCATCGTGCTCGGACCGTACACCGTATACCCCGCCGCCAGCTGCGCCGTACCCGGCTGCAGATAATGCTCGGCGGTTGGCTCGGTCACACCCTCGGGACAGCGCAGCACCGAGAAGATCGTGCCGACGCTGATGTTGACATCAATATTGCTCGATCCATCCAGCGGATCGAACAGCAGCAGATAGTTGCCCTTGGGGAAGGCATTGGGAATCGGCACCGGATGCTCTTCTTCCTCTGACGCGCAGCCGGCCAGATGGCCGCCCCATTCATTGGCCTCGATCAGGATTTCGTTGGACAGCACATCCAGCTTCTTCTGCGCCTCGCCCTGGATGTTGCCGGTCCCGGCATCGCCCAGAACCCCACCCAGCTCACCCTTGCTGACCGCATGCGAAATCGCCTTGCAGGCCCGCGCCACAATCTCGATCAACAACCGCAGATCCGCATTGATCTGCCCCGCCCGCTGCGCCTCGATCAGGAAGCGCGCCAAGGAAACCTGTTTCATCCGTCAATCCTCTCACCAGTGCGCGAATTGTCGCGACTGCAGCCGGGATTGCAAGGGTGACAGCGAACCCATCCCCTTCCGGCAGGGATGGATCAACGCGGAGGCCTCAGCGTTTGGCCGCCAAGCCCAGCAGAAAATCCGGCACCCAGGTCTGCCATGGGCGGCGTCGGATTTCCTCACTCTCGGGCAGCAGACGCACATTCATGGCTGTGGGCTGGCGCCGCAGGGACGGCGGCAGGCTCTCAACCGGAATTCTGACATTCAGATACTTGCGGTCGGCGGTGAGCTGGACGGCGAACGGCAGGGTGTCGTACATGCGGTGCTCCTGGCGGAAACTGGATGGGCTCAGTGTGCACAGGGACAGGCTCATAAGCTGAGCCTTGCGCGCAGCTTTTTGATCCCTGCTCCCGACTTGCTCCGCCGCCAGCGGGACATTGCGGGACGGGCGTATCCCGCGGCATCTCGATCCGCGCCTGGCGGCGCTACTCGATGCGAACGGATTTTTTGGGTGGGGAGTCTGACGGCGCTGCTCGATGGGAACGGAAATTCCCGGACTTCGCGGAATCAGTCTGTCGGGATGTTCCGGTACAAGGCACTCGCCTGCTCGAGCCGGCGCGCGACAGCGATACGCAACGTGACGGGCGCCATGACTTCAACGTCGGGGCCGTAGCGCAGGATGTCGAGAATCAGTTCATCGTCGCGGTGATACGGCACGGAGAGTTCGTAGCTGCCGTTCTGCAGCCAGATGCCCTGCTGGTGCGGATGCCATTGCTCGACCGCAACCCAGCGTGCGCGCTGGGGCGTGAAGCGCAGCACGGCGGTCGCACTAGGCGCTCCGGAGAAGATGCCGTAGGAGCCGCCGAGTTCATCATTGAGCTGGTCGGCATCGACATCCTGTGCCGCGGCCTCCAGCGTCTCGGCACTCTGCACGCAATCCAGCGCAAAGGTGCGCAGGCCGTTTGAGCGGTGGCACCAGGCGTCCAGATACCAGTTGTCGCGGTAGTGGGTGAGCCGCTGCGGTGACACCTCGCGCGTGCTGCTCTGCACGCTGGCACGCGACAGGTACTCGATCTGCAGGCGCTTGCGCTGCAGCACTGCCGCCGCGACCGTGGCGAAGTGCTTGCCCGGCGGACGCGCGGCGGCACGCAGCAGCCGCAGGCGCTGGGCATTGTCGACCGACAGACCCTGCGAGGTCAGGATCTCGTTGAGGCGATCCCGCAAGGGCGCCAGCGCATCATCGAGCAGGCCGGGCTGAAACGTGGCCAACAGCTGTTGCAGGGTCAGCAGGCTCTGCAGCTCCTCGGCACTGAACCAGAAGCCGGGCAGCTCGTAGGCTTCGTCGGTATAGCGATAGCCGCGCGGTTCGCGCGAGGTTTCCAGCGGGGCATTGAGAATGTCGCGCAGGTAGGCGAGCACGCGGTTGGTGGTGGCGCGGGAGCATTCCAGCTCCTCCTGCACGCGTTCGAACGGCACCGGATAGCGCGAGGCCTTGAGCAGGCGATGCAGCCGATAGACGTGTTCAAACGATTTCATATGGCCTTAGGCTAACGCACCTTGCACTTTTCGACAGAACTCCATGCCAACACTCAACCCCGAATACGTGACGAAGCTGATCGATGTGGTCAACACCGGCGACTTCCCTTCGCACATCGACTTCAAGCTGCGTTCGATCGCCGAGGATCATTGCACGGTCTCACTGGAAATCGCGCGCAAGCATTTCCAGCCACTGGGCATCGTCCATGGCGGCGTAATCGCAACCTTGATCGACACGGCAACATTCTGGGCCGGCTTCATGCGGCTGCCGGAGGATTCCGGCCTGGTGAACGTCGACCTGAAGCTGAACTACCTGAAAGCGGTGGCGGGTGGCTCGCTGCTGGCCGAGGGCCGCTGCCTGCGTCCCGGACGTCAGATCAGCTATGCCGAAACCAGTGTCTACAACGAGAAGCGCGAGCTGGTCGCGCACGGCACCTCGACGCTGATGGCACTGCCCGGCAAAGGACTGCAGCTGGGCGTGGCCAAGTTCCTCGACTGAGGCCGCCCGCACTCCTTTCCAGGCATAAAAAACCAGGGCCCCGTTTCCGGGGCCCTGGCGATCACACTTGAAACGGTGTGAGACAGCTTCTTACATCATGCCGTCCATGCCGCCCATGCCGCCCATGCCGCCCGGCATGCCCGGCTCGTCCTTCTTCGGCAGCTCGGCCACCATGGCTTCGGTGGTCAGCAGCAGGCCGGCGACTGAGGCTGCATTCTGCAGCGCCATACGCGTGACCTTGGCCGGATCGATGATGCCCGCTTCGATCATGTCGACGAACTGGCCGGTGCCGGCGTTGTAGCCGATCGAACCCTTCGACTCCTTGACCTTGTTGACGATCACGGACGGCTCTTCGCCGGCGTTCTTGACGATCTGGCGCAGCGGCTCTTCGATCGCACGCTTGAGGATGTTGACGCCAACCTGCTGCTCAGCCGTCGCAGCCTGGAAGTTTTCCAGCACCTTCTGCGCACGGATCAGCGCGGTACCGCCACCCGCCACGATGCCCTCTTCGACGGCTGCACGGGTTGCGTGCAGGGCGTCTTCGACGCGGGCCTTCTTTTCCTTCATGGCGATTTCGGTGGCAGCGCCCACCTTGATCACGGCAACGCCGCCCGACAGCTTGGCCAGACGTTCCTGCAGCTTCTCGCGGTCGTAGTCGCTGGTCGAAGCGTCGATCTGCGCACGGATTTCCTTGACGCGCGACTGGATCTTGTCCTTCTTGCCGGCGCCGTCGATGATCGTGGTGTTTTCCTTGTCGATCTGCACCTTCTTGGCGGTACCCAGATCGGTCACGGCAACCTTTTCGAGCGACAGGCCGAGCTCTTCGGAGATCACCTGGCCACCGGTCAGGATCGCGATGTCCTTGAGCATTTCCTTGCGGCGGTCACCGAAGCCCGGCGCCTTGACGGCAGCGACCTTCAGGATACCACGCAGGTTGTTGACGACCAGGGTCGCCAGCGCTTCGCCTTCGACGTCTTCGGCAATGATCAGCAGCGGCTTGCCCTGCTTGGCCACGCCTTCGAGGATCGGCAACATCTCGCGGATGTTCGAGATCTTCTTCTCGGTGATCAGGATCAGCGGGTTGTCGAGTTCGACCTGCTGGCTCTGCGCGTTGTTGATGAAGTACGGGCTGAGGTAGCCGCGGTCGAACTGCATACCTTCGACCACGTCCAGCTCGTCGGCCAGACCGGAGCCGTCTTCGACGGTGATCACGCCTTCCTTGCCAACCTTGTCCATCGCCTCGGCAATGCGCTCACCGATCGACTCGTCGCTGTTGGCGGACACGGTGCCGACCTGGGCAATCGCCTTGCGGTCCTTGCACGGCTTGGAGACCTTCTTGATCTCGGCGACGACGGCTTCGACAGCCTTGTCGATGCCGCGCTTGATTTCCATCGGGTCATGGCCGGCGGCGACCGACTTCAGGCCTTCGTTGACGATCGACTGCGCCAGAACGGTGGCGGTCGTGGTGCCGTCACCGGCTTCGTCGGAGGTCTTGGAAGCGACTTCCTTGACCAGCTGCGCACCCATGTTCTCGAACTTGTCCTTCAGCTCGATTTCCTTGGCGACGGACACACCGTCCTTGGTCACCGTCGGAGCGCCGAACGACTTGTCGAGCACGACGTTGCGGCCCTTCGGACCCAGCGTGACCTTGACTGCATTGGCCAGAATGTTGACGCCGGCCACCATGCGGGTACGCGCGTCATCACCAAACAACACTTCTTTGGCTGCCATCTTGAATTCCTCGTTAATCTTTATTGGTCATTCCCGCGACTGCGGGAACCCAGAAATTTGCGTGCATCGGAGGGTCGGAACGGGATCCTCGCGGCTGCGAGGTGCGCCGGCCCGGGCACGGTTTACTTGGTGAACACCGCCATGATGTCGTCTTCACGCATCACCAGCAGATCTTCGCCGTCAACCCGCACTTCAGAACCCGAGTACTTGCCGAACAGCACGACATCACCCTTCTTGACGTCCAGTGCGATCAACTTGCCTTCGTCGGTCTTCTTGCCCTGACCGACTGCAATCACCTCACCCCGCACCGGCTTTTCGGCAGCGGCGTCCGGAATGATGATGCCACCGGCTGATTTCTTCTCTTCCTCCAGACGCTTGACGATCACGCGATCGTGCAAAGGACGCAGCTTCATATGTAAATCTCCCGATAGGTCAACAAGTTAGATTCATCCATTGGGAGTGCGCCAGTCGTCTTCGTGGCAACTGTTAGCACTCTCCACCAGAGGCTGCTAATTGTTGGGGACGACGTTTCGCGATTCAAGGGGTTTGCGTGAATATTCAGCGACAAACACCGAATCCGGTGCCCGAAACCGGCCTGCTCGCCGCGCCAGACGGCTGTCACGCACTGTAAATGACGTCCAACGACGACAGACGTGGCAACCGATTCCGATTGACTTCGCCCGTTGTCGCTCCTTTCGAATGAAACTCATGCGATGATGCCGGCTTTCCGACGAACGCGGCTGAGTCCTTGAATAAGCAACCGAAATCTCCCTCGGCGCAGCGATCGTCGTGCTACCGGACATCCCCGTAATGGGTCCGGCAGGGTGGTACGCCACGCCAATCCGCAAAGCAGCCTCACTGCGCAGCGCCCACCCCGCCCAATGAATTTACTGGCCGAACTACGGCGTCGTAACGTCATCCGCATGGCCGGGCTGTATCTGGTGGGGGCCTGGCTGCTGGTGCAGGTCGCGGACACGGTACTGCCGGCATTTGCGGTGCCCGAGTGGGTCCTGCGCGCGGTAATCCTGGTCATGGCGATCGGTTTCGTGCCAGCGCTGGTGTTCGCCTGGGTCTTCGAATTGACGCCGCAGGGGATCAAGCGCGACGCCGACGTTGATCCGGCGCAATCGATCGGCCCGCAGACCGCACGGCGGATGGAACGAGTCACATTGGCGCTGCTGGCATTGGCGGTCCTGTACTTCAGCGTCGACAAGTTCGTTCTCAGCCCCTCCCTGTCGTCGATGCCCTCGGATGAGCAGGCCTTTGCCCCCCAAGCAGCGGCAGCCGCAACTGCCGCGCCCAGGGACAAGTCCATCGCCGTCCTGCCGTTCGAGAACCTCAGCGAAGACAAGGCCAACGGCTATTTCGCCGACGGCGTGCAGGACCAGATCCTGACCGGACTGGCCAAGATTGGCGCACTCAAGGTGATCTCCCGCACCTCCACCCAGCGCTATGCAAGCCGCCCGGACAATCTGTCCCAGATCGCGCGGGAGCTGGGCGTGGCCCACATTCTCGAAGGCAGCGTGCAACGCGCCGGCAACCGGGTTCGGATCAATGTGCAGCTGATCGATGCCGCCAGCGATTCCCACCTATGGGCCGACACCTACGACCGCACGCTTGATGACATCTTCGCCGTTGAAAGTGAGGTGGCTCAGAAAATCGCCCAGTCGCTGGCGGCCACGCTGACGCAGGGAGAACTGATCGCACTGGAGCAAAAACCCACCGAGAATCCGCAGGCCTATGCCGCCTACCTGAAGGCCCGGGTGCTTGCGGCCCAGGTCGCGGGCTCACGATCGCACCTCGACGAGACTCTGGCGGCGTACCGGGAAGCGGTCCAGCTCGATCCCGGATTCGCACTCGCCTGGGCCGAGTTGGCACGTATCGCCCTTCTCGCCGGATGGACCGGCGTGGATCCCACCGGCGCTCTGAAGCAGGAAGCACAGCAGGCCATGGCCACGGCGACCACACTGGCCCCCAATGCGCCGCAGGTCGAAATGACGCGCGCGATCGACCTGTACTACGACAAACGCGACTTTGCCGGGGCCTACGCCGTGATCAATACCGTCAAGTCCGCGTTGCCCGGAGATGTTGAGGTCTGGGCCTATTCGGGCTTTCTGGCCCGCCGCCTGGGGCTGTGGGAGGCCGCCGTCGCGGATTTCAAGCAAGCCCACGCCATTGCGCCGAACGACCCGGACATGCCTTATCACCTTGGCGTGACATTGGGGGGCATTGGCGACTGCAGAGGAGCGATCACCGAGTTCGATGCCAGCATCGCCTTGCAGCCGGACAATCCGTCGGCATTTTCGGTCAAGCTGTTGTGCCTGTGGAAACTGGGCGATCTGTCGCAGATCGACCGCGTGCTGTCACAAACCTCCGAAGACTTGCCTATTTATTCGGCGCTCAGAGGCATCCAGGCGTTCTATCACCGCGACTACTCGGGCGCATCGCGTTTGCTGCGCGACGCTATCGCCAGCGACCAGGGCACTCAGTCCGACATGTCCTTCAGCGGCTATATTCCGGCCGCTATCGACTGGCGACTGCAACTCGGCGTCATTGAGCAGCGCGCCGGCCATGCCGAGGCCGCCCAAGCAAGCTTCGTCGAGGTCCGCGCTGCTGCGACCGATGCGCTGGCCAGGACCACCAACAGCCGCTACGTGGAAATCGCCTGGCGTGCGGCCTTGGGCTTGTCGCTCGCCGGCCTGGGCGAGGCAGAGTCCGCCGCTACGGAAGGCCGTCGCGCGGCCGCGATGTTGCCCGAGTCGGAAGACCGGCTCGAATCCGTGACCTGGCAATATTATCTGGCGCAGATCTATGCAATGAATGGCAACGCTGCAGATTGCGTGCCGCTGCTCGCCCATTTGCTGAACACGCCCGCCGCCTTCCTCGGTGTCGCGCAGTTGCAGTTCGATCCGACCTGGGATCTGGTCCGCAATGACCCCGCCTTCAAAGCACTGATCTCGCAGGCCCAGACAACGACAGAGCGCGCACCGTGAGCTTCTTCAGCGAACTGCGCCGCCGCAACGTCATCCGCATGGCGGGCCTGTATCTGGTCGGCGCGTGGCTGATCATGCAGGTCGCAGAAACCCTGCTGCCTATCTTCCAGACCCCCGACTGGGTCCTGCGGACCCTGGTCCTGGTCCTCGCGCTGGGCCTGATTCCGGCTCTGGTCTTTTCGTGGCTGTTCGAGTTGACGCCCGAAGGCTTCAAGCTGGACAGCGACGTTGCACCTTCGCAGTCCATAGCGCCGCAGACCGCGCGCCGGATGGATCGGGCGATCATCGCCGCACTGACGCTGGCCCTGGTCTATTTCTGTATCGACAAATTCGCGCTGACGCCGCACCAGGATGCGTCGCCGGAGGCCGAGGCCACATCGACTACCGATGCGCACTCCATCGCCGTGCTGCCCTTCGTGAACATGTCAGGCGACGTCGACAACGAATATTTCTCCGACGGCATCAGTGAGGAAATCCTCAACGTGCTGGCAGGCACGCCGGAACTGCAGGTCGCGGCGCGAACCTCATCCTTCTCGTTCAAGGGCAAGGCGATGGAAGTGCCCGACATCGCCCGCGCGCTGAATGTGCGCATGGTGCTGGAAGGCAGCGTCCGCAAACAGAGCACCAGTGTCCGCATCACTGCGCAGCTGATCGACGCGAAAACCGGCTTTCACCTGTGGTCGCAAACCTTCGACCGCAAGCTGGAGGACATCTTTGCGATCCAGGACGAGATCGCCCGGGCCATCGGCGCCGCGCTCAAAGTCACCATCGGCAATGCCACAACTGCCGAGCCACATGCCAGCGCTCCCAAAGACATCGCCGCATACGATATGTTCCTGCGCGGCATGGCCTTGTGGCACACCCGGGGCGAAGACAATCTCTGGGCCGCAGTCGATCTGTTCAAGCAGGCGGTCGCCGCTGATCCGGTATTTGCGCAGGCCTACGCCGGTTTGGCCCTCGCTTACACCATCCTGCCGGCGTACAGCTCCAGAATTTCCTGGGATCAAGGCCTGCAGCATTCGGACGAAGCCGCATTGCGCGCCCTGGCGCTGGACCCCAGCCTGCCGGAGCCTTTCGCGGCACTGGGCAATACCTCCACGGTGCGCCTGCAACGTGAAAACAGCATCGCGCTGCTGCGGCGCGCGGTGATGCTGCGCCCTTCGTCCGCCGCGGCCCATCATTGGCTGGGCAATGCGCTGGCGTCCGCGGGCAATCTGGCCGAAGGTCTTGCGGAACTGGAACGCGCATCGGTGCTCGATCCCCGCTCCGGCGTGATTGCGGAAAACCATGCCTATAGCCTGCTGGCCGCAGGACGCATCGCTGATGCGAGGGCCCGTTGCCAGGCGCTGCTGGACATCATTCCGGACCACCCGAGCTGCCTGCAGTATGTGGCGCTCGGAAACCTGCTGCTCGGCGAGTATGGGGCGGCAGACGCGACGCTGGCGCAGCTTGCCGCCACGTTCAAACCCGCCGGAACAGGCGGTGCGCATGAACTGGTCGAGGCACTGGCCGGACGCGCCGATCGGCGCACCGTGGCGGAGCGCATGGCGGCGCTTCCGCCCAGCAGCAATCTGTCGGCAGACAGTGCCAATCTGATGGAAGACCACGTCATCGCCGCGATTCTGATGATGCTCGGCGAACCGGAGCTGGCGCTGAGCTACACCGAACGCCTCGCCAGCGTCCCTGGAAACGTCATGGACTGGGCGGTCATGCTGCCGATGATGGACCCGATCCGTTGCGAACCACGCTTTCGTGCGGTGATCGAGAAACTGAAAACCCATGACCCTTACGTCGCAACGGTCTGCCCAGCAGCGAGCACTGTTGAGCGATGAAGCATGCGCAGCACCCCACAATGAGCTCAGCAACACGAAGTCCTGGGGCCGGCCGGGCACAAAAAAAAGCGGCCCAGACCTCGGACCGCCATCCCCCTACCCCCTACCCCCAACACTGGCTTCTTATGCCGACGTAGCCCCCCCGGACTGACGTACAGCGACCGCACCGGCTCCCATCGGAATCGCCATGCGGCGATAGACATCCGATAACAGCCACAACGGTCCGACCAGCAAAAACTGCAAATCCTTGAAGAACGACGGACGCGCGCCCTCCACATAGTGACCAACGAACTGCCCAATCCAGGCCAGCACAAACAGCCCCCCGGCCCAGAAGATCATCTGCGCTCCAAGCGCGGACTCCAGGACCAGAACCCCGGCGTAGGCCACGCCGAAAATCAGCACCATGCCAATGCCCAGCTGCCACGACAGACGGAAGTAATAAGCCAGCACCAGGAGCCCGACGACCGTGGTGACATTGATCACGTCAGTCCCCACCGGAATCAGCTTCAGCGCGCATGCAATCGAGAATACGATTGGCGGAATGCAGATCCAGTGCAACAGCTTGTTGGTGGGGTTGCGATGGCTTTCCGAATACTCGTTGAGCCAATCCCTGAGCGTTTTCATGATCCTCCAGCGCGACGAATTCTTATGGAACCGGTTCGTACGTCTGGCAGTATGCACACTCGATCGCGCTTGAGCCCATAGTAAAAAGCGCTTAAAACCATCACGATGCCAACATCAAAAGCAGCCGAAACACTCGACCCCCTCGATCCTGTCATCGCGCGCCTGTACCGCTTTGCGCTATCGGTGACTGCAGAAGACTATCGCGGCTGGGCCTTGCAGCAGCTGCAAGCGCTGATTCCGCACGACGGCGCGCTGTGGGGCAGCGGCAGCGCGGCAAAGCTGAAATTTCACACGGTGACGGTAACCGGGCTGCCGCCCGAATTTCCGCAAACGCTGGAAGCCACTTCCAAGATCAATCCGATCGTTCCGGAAATCCTGAAGCGCCTGGACACGCCGGTGGACATGACCAGCGTCATGCCGGACGAAGCGTTCTTTGGCTCGGAGCTGTATCGCAAAGCGTTTGCGCCCTATGGCATCAGCCGCATCCTCTCGACCGGGCACCTGGACCCGCGCACCGGGATGTATTCCCTGCTGACCCTGTATCGCAAGGATCGCAACCGCCCGTTCACCCCGCTGGAATGTGAACGCCAGCAACGCGCCACCTTTCATCTGATTCAGGCCGGCTCGCACGCATTCTTTCTGCATCTGGCCAAGGCGCGCGCCGAGTATCCCGCAGGCGCCGCTGCAGCGGTGATCGACCATACCGGCGCCTTCCACGAGGCGACCGTGCGTTTTCTCGACCTGCTGGAGGAACACTTCCCGCAGCGTCCCGCCAACGGTCTGCCGTTTGCGATTCCGGAACCCGGCACCACAGCTGCGTGCGGCGATCTGATGATCCGCTGTGACACGCTGGGCGACTTGCTTCTGCTGGTAGCCTGGCCGGCCGGCCCGCTGGACCGGCTGACCGCACGCGAGCGTGAGATCGTCAACTGTGTGGCCCAGGGTCTTTCGTTCAAGCAGGCCGCAAAGAAGATCGGCGTTGCCCCATCCACCGTGGCGAATCACCTGTATCGCGTCTACCGCAAGCTTGGCGTCTACAGCCGCACCGAGCTGGCCTCGCTGGTGCATCCGCAGCCGCAATCACCGGACTGATTCATCCGGTGCAGCGCATGACGGTCGAGGTTCCGCGCTGGCAGGCACTGTGGGCACGCTGGCGCCACGGTGTAGCGCTGCTGAGCTTTGGCGCCGGCATCGGCAGCTTCCTGCTGATCCAGCGCCAGGAGCGCGTGGCACAGGCCCTGGTGTTCCTGCTGCCGCTGTCGTGGCTGCTTGCTTTCGCCGAGCCCGCGCTGCAACGACTGGCCGAACGCAAGGCAGCACTGCGACTGTCACCGCTGCTCGCCGGCTACCTGACCCAGGCCCTGCATCAGGAGTCACTGTTCTTCACCTTGCCATTCTTCATTGCAACGGTGACCTGGAATTCATCGCAGACAGGGTTCATCGTGCTGATGACGGCGCTGGCGCTGGTTTCGATCATCGACCCGCTGTACTACCGTCACGTGCTCCCGCGTCGCGCACTGTTGTGGAGCTTCCATGCAGTCGCGGCGTTCGTCACGGTTCTGACCGCCGCGCCGATGCTGTGGCAGCTGACCACCACGCAAAGTCTGCTGATGGCGCTGGCGATGATGGGCACCTTGAGCCTGCCAGTGTGGTGGCAGCTGCTGCGCCTGCCGAGCGGCCGCCGCGCACTGCTGACGGCCGCCGCCGCAGTCACCTTGGTGTGGGCGCTGTGGCAACTGCGCGCAGCGATCCCGCCGTCGACCCTGCGCGTGACCCGTATCGTCGTCACCGACCATGTCGATCCGGCGCAGAAGGAACCCGGAGATGCGCTGACGCGACTGCCGGTGTCGAGCTTGAGCAACGGTCTCTTTGTCTGGAGCAGCATTCACGCGCCGCGCGGACTGCATGAGCGCATCGAGCACCGCTGGCTGCATAACGGCACGCTGGTCGACGTGGTTCCACTGGACATTGCAGGAGGCCGCGAGGCCGGCTACCGCGCGTGGTCACGCAAGCAATCGTTCGGCGACGATCCTCGCGGCGCCTGGGAAGTACGCGTGGCCACGCAAAGCGACCAGCTGATTGGCGTGGTCCGCTTCCGGGTCGACTGACCTGCCTCAACGGATGCCTGGCGAGGCGGTGCTAGACTGCGGTCCGCTCATGATCCACCTCATGAAATCCGCTATGAAATCCATTGATGTCGGCACCTTGCAGCGCCAGATGGGTGAAGGCGCTACGACGCTGCTGGACGTCCGCAACGCCGACGAGCTGGCCATCGCGGCGTTGCCCGGTGCGCGCCATATCCCATTGGACCAGCTGATGGATCGCATGGCTGAATTAAACCCTGCGGCCCCGATCGCCGTCCTATGTCATCACGGGATGCGTTCCCATATGGCGGCACTGATGCTGTTGCGCGCCGGATTCGAGGACGTGTCCAATGTCGAAGGCGGGATCGATGCCTGGTCATTGCGGATCGATCCCGCCGTTGCGCGTTACTGAATACCGAATAAATCAAGAATCCGTGTCCATGAATCTGTTGCCAAGGAATCCCATGCGCCTCCATCCATATCTGCTGACCGCCGCGCTGGCCCTCCCCGGACTGGCGCACGCCAATGATCTTTCCCGCGTCTTCGATCTGGCTGTGGAGAACGACACCACGATCCGCGCGGCGCAGTACCAGCGGGACGCCGCAATCGAATCCAAGCCGCAGGCGCGCGCCGCTCTGCTGCCACAGATCAACGGCAGTTACGATTACGGCTATACCGACTCCCAGTCCACCGTCGCCGGATTCGGCTCCTCGAACAACTACGGCACGGACAAGACCTTGAGCGTCAATCTGAGCCAATCGCTGTTCAGCCTGGAAAGCTGGCGCCGCCTGCAGCAAGCGTCGGAACAGGTTGCCCTGGCACAGGCCACCTACCGCAACGCCGAACAGAACCTGGTGTTGCGCGTGGCCAATGCCTATTTCGGGGTGCTGTCGGCGGATGACACGCTGCGCTCGGCGCAAGCCGAGAAGGCGGCGGTTGAACGCCAGCTCGAACAGGCCAAGAAGCGCTTCGAGGTGGGTCTGTCGGCGATCACCGACGTGCAGGAGGCGCAGGCTCGTTACGACCTGACCGTCGCACAGGAAATCCAGGCACAACAGCAGCTGTCGTCGGCACGTGAAGCACTGACGGAAATCACCCATGCACCGCAAAAGTCGGTGGCGACGCTGCAGGACGATTTTCCATTGCCGACGCCGACGCCCAATGACTCGGATCAATGGGTGTCCCAGGCCCTCGACGGCAACATTGACTTGATGGCCGCCAAGCTGGGACTCAACATCGCCGAACGTGGCGTACAGGTTGCCCGTTCCAAACACCTGCCGACGATCGACCTGACGGCGCGTTACGTGGATAGCTCCAGCGAATCCGGCGCCTTCCCGACCGACGCGACGCAGAATTCCGTTGGCGTCGGCGTGACCGTGCCGATTCTGGCCGGTGGCGCGGTGCGCTCCGGCGTACGTCAGGCCACCGCAACCCGCGAGCAGCGCAAGGCCGAGTTCGACGGCGCCCAGCGCAGCGTCGAACGCAGCACACGGGACGCATTCCAGGGCGTGGTCACCGGCGCGGCACAGGTCAAGGCCTACAAGCAGGCGGTGGTCTCCAGCACCACCGCTTTGGAAGCCAGCGAAACCGGCCTCGAAGTCGGCGCACGCACGGCCGTCGATGTCCTCAATGCACAACAGCAGCTGTACGCAGCGCAGCGCAACTACCTGAAGTCCCGCTACGACTACCTGATTTCAGTGCTGCAGCTGAAAGCTGCGGCCGGCAAGTTGACGGTCGCCGATCTGAATGAAATCGACCGGCTGCTGATCACCCAGTAGGGCACAGCGCAGCTCGCTAGGGCTGGGACTCCGCATTCGGCGACGACGCGTTCATTGCGGCGTCGCTGGGCCAAGCGCGCAGCACGGCGGCGACCACGGTCGCCAGCGGGATGGCAAAAAACACACCCCAGAAACCGCTGATGGCGCCGAAGAACAGCACTGCGATGATGATCGCCACCGGGTGCAGATTGTTGGCCTCGGAAAAGATCACCGGCACCAGCACGTTACCGTCCAGGGCCTGGATCACGCCGTAGGCCAGCACCACGTACGCCAGCTCGGATGAGACGCCGAACTGCGCATAGGCCACCGCCGCCACCGGAATGGTCACCACCGTCGCGCCCAGATACGGCACCAGCACGGAAAATCCCGTCAGTGCACCGAGCAGGATCGCGTAGCCGAGTCCGAGCAGGCTGAAGGTTGCATAGGTCACGACGCCGACAATGACGATCTCGATGGCCTTGCCACGAACGTAATTCGCCAGCTGACCATCCACTTCAGTCCAGACCTGATGGATCATGCTGATATCGGCGGGCAGAAAACGACGCAGCCAAGCCAGCATTTGACGCTTGTCCTTCAGCATGAAGAACGCGATCAACGGCACCAGTATCAGATACACGACCAGATAGGTCGCCCCCACACCCAGCAACCGCGTGCGCACCAGCAGCTGATCCCGCACGGTGCTGAGGTGCAGGCCGCCACCGCCGAGCAGCTCCTCGATCTGGCGGTCGGAGAAGAAGGTCGGATACTGCTGCGACAGCGAGATCAGCCAGATCTGCAGTTCCTCGATCAGACGCGGCGCTTCCTGCACGAACTGGGTGATCTGCCGCAGCAACTGCGGCAGCAGCATGAACAGGGCCAGCATCACACCGAAGTAGAACAGCAACCACACCGTGCTCGCGGCCAGACTCCGTCGCACGCCGCGACGTTCCATCGCCGCAACCGGCCCCTCCAACAGGTACGCGATCACCACCGCCGCAAGCAGCGGCTGCGATACGGTTGGCAGTAGCGCCAGCGCTAGCCACAGACTCACGAACAGCAACAACAGACCGACGATCTGCGGATTGGAGAAATGGCGCTCGATCCAGTTGCGGATCAGATTCATGGTGTACCCGTCAGGACGACGAATTCGAGAGCCGCCAGTGTAGTGATTCGCGACGCTTTACGGGGCAACGCTGGGCGAGCCCACGAGGACTCGCAGCAAGATCAACGCCGTGAGACCGCAGGCGGCGATCACCACCGCCATCGGCATCGCCGTGCCGTCATGCAGTTGGCCGACCGCCGCGCCGGCGATTGCGGCGACACTGAACTGCAAGGTGCCCATCAACGCGGAGGCCAGACCGGCGCGGTCGCCGAACGGGGCCATCGCCGCGGCAGTGGCGTTGGGAAAGCTGCAGCCCAGCGAACTGATGCAGACAAATAAAGGCAGCGCCACGCCCCACAGCCCGCCAAAACCCGTCGCCGCGGTTGCCACCAGCACCACGCCGCTGCCAGCAAAGCACATCAACGCCGCACGCAGAACACGCTCCGCACGAAATCGAAGCAACAGCCGGCTGTTTAGCTGCGACACCACAATCAGACCGAAGGCATTGGCACCGAAAAACAGGCCGAAGCGCTGCGGCGTGATATGGAATACCTCGATGAAGACGAACGCTGAGCCGGAGATGTAGGCAAACATACCGGCGCTGGCGATACCGCCGGACAGCGCGTAACCCATGAAGCGGCGGTGCGCGAGCAGGCGCGCATAGTTGTGCATGACCTCACGCGCAACGATCGGCCTGCCGCGCTGGGTCAGCGTCTCCGGCAAGCCGGTGTAGGCCGCGACACAGCTGAGTACCCCGAACACGGCCAGCGCGAGGAAGATCGCCTGCCAGCCGAACCAGACCAGAATCTGCCCACCCGCCAGTGGAGCAAGGATCGGGGCCACCCCCATCACCAGCACCATCGCCGAGAGGATGCGCGCCATCTCCTGCTGCTCAAAGCGATCGCGCAGCATCGCGCGGGTCACGATCATGCCGGCGCAGCCGCCGATGGCCTGGATGAACCGCAGCAGGCTGAGCGAGAGAATGTCCGGCGCCAGCGCGCACAGCAACGACGCCAGCGTATATAGACACAGTCCGAACAGCAGTGGCGCACGTCGCCCGAAACGGTCGGCAACCGGACCGTAGCCGATCTGCCCGATCGCCAGCCCGAGGAAGTACGCCGACAGGGTCAGCTGCGCCGCTCCGGCATCAACGCCGAAGTGCGCCTGCAGCGCAGGCAGACTCGGCAGGTACATGTCGATCGTCATCGGGCCGATGGCAACCATCATGCCCATGATCATCACCCAGCGGCGATGCGCTCCAGCGGATCCGCTGTGCCCGGCAGAGCTCACACTTGCGGACGCATCTGCGGGCGCGCGCCGGGCGCTTCACCGCGTACCCGTGACCAGGCTGGCCCGGCGAACGGATGGAACCGTCGCCCCACCCGAACGCCCTGCGCAGACAGACTCACGTTCAGACTTCGGGTCGCATCTGCGGGAACAACAGCACATCGCGGATGCTGGGCGAATCCGTCAGGAACATCACGAGCCGGTCGATGCCCAGACCGACACCGGCGGCAGGCGGCAGGCCGTATTCCAGCGCGCGGATATAGTCAGCATCGAACACCATGGCCTCGTCGTCACCGGCATGCTTGGCCGCAACCTGTGCATGGAACCGCGCGGCCTGATCGTCCGGATCGTTCAACTCGGAGAAACCGTTGGCCGTTTCGCGGCCGCCGATGAACAACTCGAAGCGGTCGGTGATTTCCGGATTGGCATCATTGCAGCGCGCCAGCGGCGACACCTCGGTCGGATACTCGGTAATGAAGGTCGGATCCAGCAGTTGCTCCTCGGCGGTCTGCTCGAACGCTTCGGTCAGCAATTTGCCGAGGCCGTACGAGGGCTTGGCATCGCCGCCCACCGACTTGACGAAAGCCGCCAGCTGCTCCCGATCTTCCAGCACGGCCGGATCGAGCCCCGGGTTGTAGCGCAGTACCGCTTCCTTCATGGTCCAGCGGTTGAACGGCTTGTCGAGGTCGTAGTCGCGACCCTGATAGCTCAGCTGTCCGGCGCCGTTGACGGTGATGGCGACGTCGCGCACCAGCGTTTCGACCAGATCCATCGCGTCCTGATAGTCCGCATAGGCCTGGTAGAACTCCAGCATGGTGAACTCGGGGTTGTGCCGGGTGCTGAGGCCTTCGTTACGGAAATTGCGGTTGATCTCGTACACCTTCTCGAAGCCGCCGACGACCAGCCGCTTCAGATACAGCTCCGGCGCGATACGCATGTAGAAGTCGCGACCCAGAGCGTTGTAATGCGTCACAAACGGACGCGCGGTGGCGCCGCCGGGAATCGGCTGCAGCATCGGCGTCTCGACCTCGACAAAGCCGAGCGTGTCGAGGAAATTGCGGATGAAGCGCACCGCCTTGCCGCGCTTCTCGAACGTGGCGCGCACCTCCGGATTCACGATCAGATCCAGATAGCGCTGGCGATAACGCACTTCGGTATCGGTCAGGCCTGCCCACTTCTCCGGCAACGGCCGCAGCCCCTTGACCAGCACGCGCAAGGTCGCAACCTTGACCGACAACTCGCCGGTCTTGGTCTTGAAAACGGTGCCGGTGACGCCCAGCACGTCGCCGACGTCAGCATGCTTGAACTGATCGTAGACCGCCTCGCCAACCGCGTTCTGCTGCACGAAGATCTGGATGCGGCCGGACATGTCCTGCAGCTGGCCGAAGCTGGCCTTGCCCATCACACGCTTGGCCATCAGGCGGCCGGCGAGTGCAAACATCGTGGTCTCGCCCTCCAGCACCGCGGCTTCGGCTTCGCCATAGCTGCCGTGCAGAAATTCGGCGAGGGTGTCTCGGCGGAAATCGTTCGGATAGGCGCCGCCTTCGGCGCGCATGCGCTCAAGCTTCTCTCGGCGGGTCGCGATGATGTGGTTTTCGTCGAGCTGCGGCGGCTGGTGTTGTTCGGTCACTACGTGTTCTCCGCGGGTCCAAGGGCATGAAAGGCGGATCGGCAGCATCGCACTGCAATGCTGATGCCGATCCCGCCGTTCCGGGCCTCAGAGCCCGTGTTTCAGGCTCGCTTCGATGAATGGGTCCAGATGACCGTCGAGCACCTTCTGGGTGTCGGCGATCTCGACGTGGGTACGCAGATCCTTGATGCGCGACTGGTCGAGCACATACGAGCGGATCTGGTTGCCCCACTCGATGTCGCTCTTGGAATCCTCGACCGCCTGCTTCACTGCGTTGCGCTTCTGAATTTCGGCCTCGTACATCTTGGCCTTCAGCATTTTCATCGCGCGATCACGGTTGGCATGCTGCGAGCGTTCGGTCTGGCACGCGACCACGATGCCCGTCGGCATGTGCTTGATGCGGATCGCCGACTCGGTCTTGTTGACATGCTGCCCGCCGGCGCCGCTGGAACGGAAGGTATCCACTTCCAGGTCCGCCGGATTGATCTCGATCTCAAAGCTGTCGTCGACTTCGGGCGAAACGAACACGCCTGCGAAGGATGTATGCCGCCGGTTGCCGGAATCGAACGGCGACTTGCGCACCAGGCGATGCACGCCGGTTTCGGTACGCAACCACCCGTAGGCATAGTCGCCCTCGACAAAGATCGTTGCCGACTTGATCCCGGCCACTTCGCCGTCGGAGCGTTCCATCAGCTCGACCTTGAAGCCCTTGCCTTCAGCCCAGCGGATATACATACGCAGCAGCATTTCGGCCCAGTCCTGCGCCTCGGTGCCACCGGAGCCGGCCTGGACGTCCAGATAGGCATTGCTCGCATCAAGCTCGCCGCTGAACATGCGGCGGAATTCGAGCGTCTCAGCCATCTCGCTGAGTTGCTTCAGATCGCGCGCGATCTCGTCAACCGTGGCGGTGTCGTTTTCGCCCTCCGCCAGCTCCAGCAGCTCCAGCGCGTCGGCCAGGCTGGCGGTTGCGCGCTCCAGCGGGTGCACGACATCTTCGAGCCGCGCGCGTTCGCGACCCAGGTTCTGAGCGAGCTCAGGGTTGCTCCAGACCTCACCGCTTTCTAATTCGGCGTTGACCTCAACCAGCCGGTCACGCTTGTTGTCGTAGTCAAAGATAGCCCCGCAGCGCGTCGAAACGCGCGCGCAGGGCCGTCACCTCATTGCGGATATGCTGGGGTTCCATTGCGGTTCAATGAAATCGAAGGGCGCGAATTATAGCCCCGCCGACGCCGCTGTGCGCGAAGTCGAGACGAAGACGCAAGCCGCTGTTATAGTTCGCCGATTGACGTTCCCGGCGTGGAACAGACTCTAGGGGGAGAACGATGAAACGACGCCAATGGTGGGGTGTGTCTGCGTTGCTGGTGACTCTGTTCGGCGCAGCTCCTGTGCTTGCGCAGGATAACGATGCAGTCGCGGCACAGGCGCTGAACGGCCGGCACTACTATGTATCCCCGATGTTCTCGTACACCTATGCCGACAAGGATCGCGGCGTGGATGACGCCATCGGCGGTGTCATGTCGTTTGGCAAGAAAGTCACCAATGGCATGGCGCTGGAGCTGACCGCCTTCGGCTCCGTGGGCGATCCGTCCGACGGCACCGACAACAGCGTCGAATTCAAGGGTGTCGGCGTCAGCAGCCTGATCTTCCTGTTCGACAGCAGCCCCAACTTCTATACGCTGCTGTCGCTGATGTATGGCCGCACCGACGATCATCCCGGGGCGATTCCGGACTTCGAGTCGACTGTCTTCGACATCGGCGCTGGCTATCTGCTGCCACTGAACCGCTACATCATGATCCGCGCCGAAGGGCGCTATCGCACCGATCAGCATGATCGCAAGGAAGCCGGCGTCCATCCGGGCAACGGCGCCTTTACCGACGGCGTATTCAACGTCGGCCTGCTATTCCCGCTCGGCGTCACGCCGGTGGAGACCGCAAAGGACGGCGCCGAAGTGGTCGCCATGGACAGCACCGACAGCGACAACGACGGCGTACCGGACGTCAGCGACCAGTGCCCGGATACTCCGGCCGGCGCGATCGTCGACGAAAACGGATGCGAAAACGACGCTGACAAGGATGGTGTGGTGGATCGGCTCGACCAGTGCCCGGACACCCCGGCTGGCACGACGGTCAACGCCCAGGGCTGCGCCGTCGATGCCGACGGTGACGGCGTCCCGGATGACATCGACGAATGCCCCAACACCCCGGCTGGCGCCAAGGTGCTGCAGAACGGCTGTGCCCTGGTCGGAGATTGCCGACTGCCCCGTGCCGGTGAGCAGATCGACGAGAATGGCTGCGCCGTCGAGCAGACTTTCGTGCTCAAGGGCGTCAAGTTCGAGTTCGATTCCGATCGCCTGACGCCGGAGGCGCGCGAGATTCTCAACAGCGTCGCCGAAACCCTGAATGCCTATGCCGGCATCGCAGTGGAAATCGAAGGCCATACCGACAACATCGGCACCGACGCCTATAACCAGGGTCTGTCGGAACGTCGCGCCAACGCAGTGAAGCTCTATCTGTCGAGCCACGGCGTCGACGCCAGCCGGATGACCCCGGTCGGCTACGGCGAGTCGCGCCCGATCGCTCTCAACGACAGCGAAGACGGCCGTGAAGAAAATCGTCGCGTCGAGTTGCGCGTGGTCGAGTAACCCGTTCGCAGTCCGATATCAGCCCGCCGGCCTCGCCGGCGGGCTTTTTTGTTGACGCCATTGCGCCGCACCTGAACAATGGCCCGGATGCTGCTCAACGATCCGCCGTCTCGCGTGGCGCCGGTTGCACCAACCAGGGAACCAACATGAATCGCACATCGACTTTTGGCCCCGCCGTTGCGGGCATGCGGCGCGCTTTCGCCCTCAGCCTGCTGACTGCCGCAGGTGTTGCGTCCTCATACACAGCCAGCGCGGCCGAAACGAAGCCGGCCCTGAATCCGGCCGACGCGACACTGACCGATATCCAGGCATGCATGAGCCACAACCTGGTTCAGAGCGGCGCGCTGCGCGACCTCAACGTCAAAGTGACCGATCGCGAAGGAGGCAGCCACGGCCTGCGCATGAAGCTGTACTGGAAGCCGACGGCCACGCAGGAGCCCCGCGTACAGCTGCGACTGCTGGAACCGGTGGCCATGCGCGGTTCGAGCTATCTGCTGCTGCAGGACGGCGCGCAGGAAGAGGTGTACTTCCATCTGCCCAACGTAGAGAACGCAGTACAGATCACCGGCAAGAACATGTCCGAGCCGCTGTGGGGAACGGACTTCAGCTACGGTGAAATCAAGCAGGTTCTGGGTCTGTTATTCCAGGGCAAGACCGAGCGCGTCGATGACGCCAAGATCGATCAGCGGCCGGTCTATGTCCTCAATACCGACGCGGATGCCGACGCCTCCGGCTATCAGTCGGTACGCTCCTACGTCGATCAAGCGACCTGCGTGCTGCTGAAGAGCGAATTCTTCGCCAAGGGCAGTACTCCGGTGAAGACACTGAGCGCAGACGCCACTTCGCTGATCACGCTGGACGATTATTCCGTTGTACTCGGCTACACGATGAGCAACCACGCGGCCGGCAGCAAGACCGTGATCGAACTCAGCGACTTCACGCTGCTGGAGCATCTGCCGGAATGGATGTTCGATGCCGGCCGCTTCTTCGAGCCCTACGACTGATCCGGACCCGCGCCGCCACCTGAGGTTCAGCGCGCATGAGGGGGCTTGATCCGCGCCGGTGGCATCCACGGCGCTGGATGGTCAGCCATCCATGGGGTGCACTTCTGGCTACAGCGGCATTGACGCTGCTGGCAACGGTACAGCTGGTCGATCCACGCGATGGACATCTTCGGCTGGGCATTGATTCCTCGGTGCGCACCCTGGTGGTGCCGGAGATTCCGGCGCAGGCAACCGAGGACGAGATCAAGCGCCGCTTCGGCCATCGTGAGCAGGTGGTCGTGGTGGTGCGTGCCGCCGACATCTTCGCCGGGGAGGCCCTGAACACTGTCCGCGCGCTGACGCGCGATCTGAATGCAGTTCCGGGAATCGAATCGGTACAGTCGTTGACCAACACCGCGCTGCCCCGACGCAGCGACAGTACGCTGACCTTCGAGCGCGTCGGCGAAACACCCGTGACGCCGGAACAACGCGCCGCGATCCACGCCAATCCGCTGATCCGGGATCAGTTGGTCGCCGGCGACAGCCGCGCCACCGCGATCGTCGCCGACCTCAGCAGCGACGACGATTCCGAACTGCGCGCGCTGGGTCTGCCTCAACGCATCCTCGATCTCGCTGAGCGCTACACGACACCGACGGTCCAGGTCCACGTGACCGGCGCGCCAGTGTTACGTGCCGCGACCAGCGACGCCGTGATCAATCAGCTGACATGGGTGATTCCCGCGATCGCCGTGTTGATGTCCGCATTCCTGACGCTGGTGTTTCGCAGCATCCGCGGCGTAGCGCTTCCGCTGACGGTGGTCTCGATCGCGCTGCTGTGGACTCTGGGCACGATGGCGGCTCTCGGCCTGAGCTTGAACCTGATCACCTGCCTGGTGCCCCCCCTGGTCGTGACCATGGGGCTGGCGTATTGCGCACACATCGTCTCCGAATTCGACGCCTTGCAGCGCACGACCAAGCCCACCACGCGTGCCGAGCAGACCTTGGAATTGCTGCGGTCGATGTCGTCGCCGGTTGCACTGACCGCATTTACCACGATGATCGGCCTGCTGGCGTTGTGCATCAGCCCGTTACCCGCGGTGCGTGACTTTGCCGTGCTGTCGGCACTCGGGGTGATCTATTCCGCCGTGCTTGCTCTGGTCACGGCGCCGGCGTTGCTGCATGTCTTCGCGCGTCCACGCCACCGCCCAACATCCGGACCGGATCTGTTCGAGCGTCTGGCGATCCGGCTCGGCAATTTCGACACCCGCTACCGGCGCCAGATCTTGGCCGTCGCCGGCATGCTGCTGGTGGCCGCCCTCGCCGCAGGCAGCCGTGTTCATGTCGGCGATCAGTTTATCGGCGTCTTCGAACCCGGAGCCCGTGTGCGCGTCGACTATGAAGCGGCCAATGCCGCACTCGGCGGCGTGACCCCGATGAATATCCTGATCGACGGCTACGCCAGCAATGTTCTCAGCGATCCGGACATGGTCGCTGCGCTGGACCGGCTGCAGGACTGGCTGCGCAAGCAACCCGAGGTCGGCGCAGTGGTGGGCTTGCCCGACCACTTGCGCGTGCTCAATCAGACGCTGATGAACGCGCCGACCGGCACCCTGCCGGAGCAGCAGACCCGCATCGAGCAACTGCTGTTCTTCGGCGACAGCAACGCGCTGCGCGCGATGGTCAATGCGGACCGCTCCGCCACACAGATCCGCCTGCGCCTGACGGTCGATGAAACCGTGGAGGTCGACGCATTCCTGCAACACTTGAAGCCCCAGCTGCTGGCATTGCCGCAACCACTGGTGGCCAAGGTCGCCGGCGAAGCGGTGCTGGTCACGGAGTCGGTCGACGTCGTCACCGCCGGCCAGTTGCAGAGCATCGTGCTCGCGCTGCTGCTGATCTATGCCTGTCTGGCGTTACAGTTCGCGTCGTTCAAGATCGGCCTGATGGCCACCTTGCCAACCTTGCTGCAAACCGCGATCTATTTTGGCGGTCTGGGCCTGAGCGGAATCACTTTGAACGCAACGACCAGCCTGGTCGAGTGCCTGGTCCTGGGCCTCGCGGTTGACGACACCATTCACTATCTCGCCCGCTTCAACAACGCCGCACGCGACAAGGCCTCCGAGTCCCGCGGCGCGGTTGTCGCCCTGGCCGCCGTGCTGCGCCCAGTCACGTTGACCAAGGCCGTTCTCGCGCTCGGCTTTCTGGTGCTGATCACCGGCGACCTGCACAACCAGGTCGTGTTTGGATGGCTCGCCGCCTTGACCCTGGTCGCGGCCTGGCTGGTCGACGTGCTGATCACTCCGGCCTTCATGAGCGGCGTACGGATCGTGACCTTGTGGGACACGCTGCGCGTGAATCTCGGTGCCGACGTCCAGGAAACGATCCCGCTGCTGTCAGGCCTGAGCACGCGGCAGGCCCGCGTGTTCGCGCTGATGGCCAACCTGCAGACGGTACCGGCCGGCACCCGGCTGATGAGCGAGGGCGATGACTGCGGCGACGGTCGCCCCGGCGATCCCGCAGGCGACATCTACGTCGTCATCGATGGTTCGCTGCGGGTCTGGATTGAACGCGACGGCCAGGAAATGCATCTCAACACCTTGTCACGCGGAGCCGTCGTCGGTGAGGTGGGGTACTTCGGCCAGAAACGCATGGCCAATGTCGATACCGTCAGTGATGCGCGTCTGCTGCGCTTCGACGACGCCGATCAGGAGCGCATCTGCCGCCAGTATCCGCGCGTCGCCGCGCGGGTGTTTCTGAACCTGAACCGGCTGCAGGCCGAGCGCCGCGCCAGCACCGAGCCGGTCCCGAGCTGATACCCCTGCGGCAGTGGAGCCTTTGCCATGACCTCTGATCCACGCGTGCTGTTTGCCGCCGAGCGCACTCTGCTGGCATGGCAGCGCAGCTGCCTGACCTTGATGGGTTTTGGCTTTCTGATTGAACGCTTCGGGCTGTTCGTGAAATTTCTGCACGCGCAGGGTCAGACCACGGTCGCCTCCGAAGCCCCGTGGGCGCACCTGATCGGCCTGGGCTTCATCCTCGCTGCGACCGTGCTGGCGGTGCTGGCGTCGGTGCAGCATCAGCGCCTGCTGCGCACGATCTCCGCCAGCGACGTGCCATCACACTACTGGCTGCCGCTGGCGCCGGCGATGATATGGCTCACCGCCCTGCTCGGCGGCGTGGTCGCGACTTACCTGATCGCGCAGGGCTAAACCGTTTGCAACTCAAGGCACGCTGATTTCGCCCGCACAGCTCCAATAGCGAGCGACGTCCTGCATCGACGCTCCGATCGTTGACGCCAGCAAATTGGCACGCCGCAGCGCCGCCGCATCGACATTCAGCAGTCCATCCACGGTCTGACGGAACGCCAGCGCCATTGGCCCCAAGGCAGCACGAAAGATCTGCGTGTCGTCGTCAAGCATCGTGTGGAAATAGGCATTGGCGCCATTCATGCCAACGGTCGGAATGCCCTGCGCATACGGACCACGGTTCTCACCCGGCACGAACAGCGACGGCGGAATGGTGAAATACGGCTGCAGCACAGGATCGGAAAACGCCGGCCCGGTGATCGCCTGCAGCATCGAATTCTCCGAGATCGCGAGTGTTCGCGTCTGCGACATGCCACCCGTCGGCGTCGGATGTCCGTCGCCGAGCAGCGGTTCCGTATAGCCGGGATAGACCAAGCCCGAACCCAGGTGCACGTAGGCAACAATCCGGTCCTTGTCGAAGCATGAAAGGAAACGGTTCAGGCCGAACCCGTAGATTTCGTGGGCGCCCGTGCCAACAAACCAGAGGGTGTACGGCAACGGCCCTTCGGTGCGCGCGCGTTCGGCGAAATAGCGGGCCAGATACACCAGCATGCCGACGCCCGGTCCGCGCTCACCGCCCACCGAGGTCCAGCCGTTCAACGGCGTGCCAACCACGACGATGTTGTTGCTGTCCGCGCCGGGCAGCACCGCGATGGTATTGCGCGAATAGCCGGTTTGACCGATCAGCGAAGCCGGCACCGAGTTCGTCCCGGCAAGATACCCAGCGGCCACGGTCAGTGTCGCGGCATTGCCTTCCATCGCGCGAAGACGTGCCAGGTCCTGCTGACCGACGATGACCGTCGGCAGTGCCCGCAGTCCGTCCGCGATGTCGTAGTTCTGCGTTGCGATCTCGTTGCCCGGCGCATCGGTGCCCACGATGGCCGCAATCGCCCCCTTGGCGCGCAACTGCGCCAGCTGATTCGCTGCCTGGCCGTCCTCCGAATTCAAGGTCAGCGAAATATTCATCATCGCGATCTTGCCGCTCAGATCGCCGCTGGTGAGCTGCGGGATCAGGCTGCCGTCGCCAACATCCACCAGCGCGCCGGTCACGCCATCCCGCGTAGTGATCCCGCGGTAGTACCAGGGGAATGCCGGAATCGATTCGACGCCGTCGGCCGTCTCCACCGTCAGACCATAGCGAACTGGCTTGAAGATCGGCAGTTCGAACTCCTGGGTCTGCAGGGCGCGCAATTCCGGGATTGCACGGAACTCCGACATCAGCCAAGTGTGCACCGCCTTGCCCAGGGCGGTGCCGGTGCGAGGGCCACGTGCGCATTGCCAGGGCTCGGTCTGCGGAGTGTTGGTGAAGCATTCGTCGAAGTCCGACGAGGTCTTGATGACCTTCAGATAGCTCTGCAACGCGCGCCAGGTCTCCGTATCGGCGTCACCGACCGGCGTAACGGAACCGCCACCGGAGGACGAACCGCCCGGTTCGGACGAAGTCTGGCTTCCCCCGCACGCACCAAGAAGCAGCGCCACCATGCATGCAGGCAACAGGAGTCTGAATCCGATCATGTCGAACAGGGATCAACTTGGAGAGGCGGCCAGAATACCGCAGCCGTAACGCTAGCACGCCAGCATTACGACCTGATATCCGAAATAACCCTGACATTCTCCTCGGCCTGCCGCCTGCCGCGGACCTCCGCAGTGCTAGACGCCGGGCAGGCGATGATCCTTGAGCTGCTCTCGCAGGCGCAGCTTGGAGATCTTGCCGGTTGCGGTCATCGGCAGCTCCGACACGAACACCACGTCGTCCGGAATCCACCACTTGGCCACCCGATCCGGGAAAATCGCCAGCAGCGCGTCACGATCGACCTCTTCGCCGGGTTTCTTCACCACCACCAGCAACGGACGTTCGTCCCACTTCGGATGATGCACGCCGATCACCGCTGCCTGCGCGACACCGGGATGCGCACAGGCCACGTTCTCCAGATCGATCGAGCTGATCCACTCACCGCCCGACTTGATGACATCCTTGGAGCGATCGGTGATCTGCAGATAGCCGTCGGAATCCAGCGTGCCGACGTCGCCAGTCGGGAACCAGCCATCCTGCAACGGGCTCTTGTCGCCCTTGAAGTAACGGTCGACGATCCAGTAGCCCTTGACCAGCAGATCGCCGAAGGCATGGCCGTCGCGCGGCAGACTACGGCCGTCGGCATCGACGATCTTCAGCTGCACACCGAACGGCGGTCTGCCCTGCTTGGTTTCGATCGCGAACTGCTGCTCGGCCGACAGCTTCAGGTGCTTGTTCTTGAGCTGGTTGAACGTGCCCAGCGGCGACATTTCAGTCATGCCCCAGGCGTGATGGATCTTGACGCCATAGTCCTGCTCGAAGGTCTTCATCAGCGCAGGCGGACAGGCCGAACCACCGATCACACAGCGCTTCAGCGTCGAGACCTTCAGCTTGTTGGCCTGCAGATGCTGCAGCAGTCCCTGCCATACCGTGGGCACACCGGCGGAGAAGGTCACGCCCTCGGATTCGAATAATTCATGAAGACTTGCACCATCCAGCGCCGCCCCCGGAAACACCAGCTTGGCCCCGACCATCGGCGCCGCGTAAGGCACCGCCCAGGCGTTGACGTGGAACATCGGCACCACCGGCAACACACAGTCGCGCGCCGACAGATTGAACACGTCAGGCACAGCACCGGACATCGTGTGAATCATCATCGAGCGGTGCGAATACAGCACACCCTTGGGATTGCCCGTCGTGCCTGAGGTGTAGCACAAGGTGCATGCAGCTTTTTCGTCGAACTGCGGCCACTCGTACTCGTCGGATTCCGCCTCGACCCAGTCTTCGTAACACAGCAGGTTCGGCAGCTTGATTGCCGGCATGTGCGCACGGTCGGTCATCGCCACCCAGTGCTTGACCGTCGGGCATTTCGGCGCAATCGCCTCGACCAGCGGGGCAAAGGTCAGATCGAAGCACAGCACGCTGTCTTCGGCATCGTTGATGATCCACGCAACCTGTTCCGGAAACAGGCGCGGATTGACCGTATGCATCACCGCACCGGACCCGGACACGGCGTAGTACAACTCGAAATGCCGGTAGCCGTTCCAGGCCAGGGTACCGACGCGGTCGCCCATACCCACACCGATGCGTTTCAGCGCGTTGGCCAGCTGGCGCGAGCGCTGCGCGGCATCAGCATAGGTGTAGCGATGGATGCCGCCTTCAACCGTGCGAGACACCACTTCGGTATCGCCGTGATAGTCCTTGGCATGCGTCAACAACGCCGACAGCAGCAGCGGCGCATCCATCATCTGTCCCAGCAACGGTACCGACATGGTCGAATCTCCTCGTGATTTTTTGGCCATACAGGCATACAACGGCGAACAGCTGCCGAGCCCCATCGTACGCAATCCAGCTCGGCTTGATGCCTAACTAAGGTTAGGATCGTACCGATGAATCGGCCGGAGAATCGAGTGCCCAATATTTTGCAGCGCAGCAATTTTCCGCATATCCAGCGCATCAGCACACGCTGGAAGGACAACGACATCTACGGGCACGTCAATAATGTCGAGTACTACAGCTACTTCGACACCGTGATCAACAGCTATCTCATCGGCTATGGCGGTCTCGACATTCATCGCGGCGACGTCATCGGCGTCTGCGCCGAATCGCATTGCCGCTATCTGAAGGCGCTGGCGTTCCCGCATGCGGTGGACGCCGCGCTGCGCGTATCGCGAATCGGTCGGACCAGCGTCCGTTACGACATCGCACTGTTCCAGCAGGACGACGACGAGGCCGCCGCCGAAGGCTGGTTCGTGCACGTGTTCGTCGATCGCGCCGAGCGCCGCCCCACCCCGCTGCCGCAGGCGTTACGCACGGCACTGGAAGCACTGCACATCAAATCACCGGAGAGCTGAGGCATGAAAGTCCGCGCCGCCGTATTGCGGGAAATGGGACTGCCCGCTCCCTATATGGAGTCACGCCCGCTGGCGATCGAAACGATCGAGCTGGACCCGCCCGGACCGGGAGAACTGCTGGTCAAAGTCCGCGCGGCGGGTCTGTGCCATTCCGACCTGTCGGTCATTGACGGCTCGCGCCCCCGGGTGATGCCGATGGTGTTGGGGCACGAGGCGGCGGGGGAAGTCGTCGAATGCGGCGCGGACACTCACGGCTTTTCACGCGGGGACGCCGTCGTCTTTGCATTCGTGCCGAGCTGCGGGCACTGCGCCTACTGCGCCGAAGGCCGCGCGGCACTGTGCGCGCCCGGCGCCGAAGCCAACACCGCCGGCACGCTGCTGAGCGGGCAACGGCGCTGGCACACCGACAACGGCAGCGAACTGCATCATCACCTGGGCGTTTCCGGCTTCGCCGAATACACCGTGGTGTCAGCGCGCTCCGCCGTCCGCGTTGCCCCGGATCTGCCACCGCAGATCGCCGCACTATTCGGTTGCGCGGTGATGACCGGGGTCGGCAGCGTGGTCAACACGGCCGGCGTCGCGCCGGGACAGAGCGTTGCCATTTTCGGCATGGGCGGAGTCGGTCTGGCGGCACTGCTGGGCGCTGTTGCTGCCGGCGCCAACCCGGTGATCGCGGTCGATCTGCTGGAGTCGAAGCTGGAACTGGCGCGGTCACTGGGTGCCACCCATACCGTGCTCGCCGGCAGCGACAGTGTTGCGCAGATTCGCGAGCACTCCGGTGGCGGCGTGGATCATGCGATCGAGACCGCGGGCTCGGAAATCGCCCTGCTGCAGGCGTATCAGGCCACCCGCCGCGGCGGCACCACGATCACTGCCGGCCTGCCGCATCCGTCCAGGCAATTCGCGATCCCGGCGGTCAGCCTGGTCGCAGAGGAACGCACGGTCAAAGGCTCGTACATGGGCTCGGCCGTGCCGTCGCGCGACCTGCCGCGCTACATCGCTCTATACCGCGCCGGCCGCCTGCCGGTCGATCGCCTGCTGACGCACACGCTGACCCTGGACGAACTCAATCCCGCCTTCGACCGCCTCGCGCGCGGCGAAGCCGTGCGTCAGGTAGTCCTGATCGATTAGACGGCGGACTTCCGGACCGCTATCTACAGCGACGCGATCTCGACCCGGTTGCGGCCCAGGCGCTTGGCGCGATACAGCGCACTGTCGGCGGCTTCCATCAGCGCTTCTAGGGTCAGGGTCGATTCGGGCACCCGCGTCGCGACGCCCAGACTGATGGTCACGACGGCGGACACCGTCGACCCGCTATTGGGGATTGCCAGCGCTTCGATGTCGGCACGCATGCGTTCGGCTTGCGCCACCGCGCCATCGTGATTCATTCCGGGCAACACCATCACAAACTCCTCGCCGCCGACGCGTGCAACAAACTCCCCCGCGCGCTGCGCAGTTGCCTGCAAGGCGTCGGCCACCTGGCGCAGGCAACTGTCGCCCTGGATGTGTCCGTAAGCGTCGTTGTAGGCCTTGAACTGATCAATATCGATCATCATCAGCGTCAGCGCCTCGCCGTGGCGACGACAGCGTCGCCATTCCAGCGCCAGCACCTCATCCAGGCCGCGCCGGTTCGGCACGCCGGTCAGCGGATCGGTCTCCGACAAGCGCCCCAGTTCGTAATTGGCGGCAGACAACTGCTGGTTCAGGGCCTCGAGCGCATCACGTGCCTGCGTCGCCAGCCGCCGCTCCCTCACCGCGGCCCACAAGGACAGGATCAATATCCCGGCAATACCGTAGGCCAGCAGATCCCAGATCCAGTCCCCGGCCGGGCGCTGATTCCAGCCATCGGCCGGCATCGCAGCCAATTGCCAGCTCCCGCCCGGTACCTTCAGCTCCATCAGGACCGGATCGTGCTGAAAAACACCGGGGTCTCCCGAGATCAGGGCGCCCTGCGCCCCCTGCCCGTCGACTCCACGCAGCGCAAAGTCCAGATCGTGGGGAGCCCGCTGGATGCCCGCGACGTCGAGCAGCGCATCAATATCGATGGCGACGCTGAGAATCCCCCAGTAGCTCTGATCGGCCAGAAAAATCGGCGTTCGGCTCAACAGCGCGCGGCCACCCTGAACCAGATCAATCGGCCCGACCATCACCGTGCTGCGCGACTCGATTGCCCGTTGCACCGCAGGCCACTGCTGCGGATTGGATTCGTAGCGCATTCCCAGCGCTTTTTCATTGCCCGCCAGGGGATAAACGTGGCGGATCACATTCTGCGGCGCGACACCGACATTGCGCAGATGACGCCCGGATTCGTACAAGGCGCGCAGCGCCTGATCGACATCCGAATCCGGCAACGGCCCCAGCGCGGTCACGTAGGTGGCAAAGCCCTGCGCCAGAAACACCGTCGCATTCAGTTCGCTCTCGATTCGCGCACGGACCACCGCTGCAGTTTCGAGCACCTCGTCACGCACATTCGATTCACGCGCCTGACGCGCGAGGCTCAGCATGTAATGCGCAGACAGCAGCAACACCGCGCCGAACAACAGGATCGCGATCGATTGCAGTGCCGCATGAATTTTTCTGACCGACATGTCAGTTCAGTCTAGTCGCTCGTGCCGCCCCGATAAACGCAGCCCCACCGGCCAGAACTGTTCGGGTCACCAAACAGCCGCCCGGCTTCAGGCACTCAGCGATACGCACTGGCAGGATCGAACACAGCGCGATTACGCCCCTTGCGCTTGGCTTCGTACAGCGCCTGGTCCGCACGCGTCAGCAGCCAGATCGGCCCGCGCCGTTGCTCCTCCGCAGACGCTGCAGACGCCACGCCGATGCTGACCGTCAGCGCGTCGTAGGGCGAATCCGGATGTTTCAGCTGTGCGTCCTCAATTGCACGCAGCGCAGCGCGCGCGAGGTCCATGGCGGTTTCGGCAGTGGTCTCTGGCAGCACCACCACAAACTCCTCACCGCCGTAGCGGGCAACGACGTCGCCGCCGCGACGGAACTGCGCCTTGAGAATGGTGGCCACCTGCCGCAGGGCTGCGTCGCCCGCCTCGTGCCCCAGACCGTCGTTGAGCGCCTTGAAGTAATCGATATCGATCATCAGCATCGCAATCGGCGCCAGATGCCGCAGTGAGCGGCGCCATTCCCGGGCGACCAGCTCTTCGAAATAGCGCCGGTTGAACAGGCCGGTCAGCACATCGACGATCGATGCGCTGCGCAGCAGGATCCAGTCCTCCGCGAGTGCCCCGACATCTTCCAGCGCTTTCTGCAATTCCGGATGCATGGCGATATCCGACGCGCACACCACCGAAAGCACGCCGACGACCAGCCCATTGGGCATCCGGATCGGAATACCGGCGTAGTGCGCCGGAGCAATGCCTTGCTGCGCCAATGCACGCAGCAGTGGTGACTCGATGGGCTCGATCTCCGGACCGGCCAGCAGGTGATTGGCGGCAACCACCGCCTGATCCAGCGGCCACATCAGGCCCGCGATGTCTGGGGCGAACCCAAGTGACGCCTTCACAATGGAACGCTTTTCAGCCACCAGAGAAAAAGCAGCGAAGCGGGCACCGGTCAGCTGCACGGCAATACGCAGCAGGCGGTTCATTGACGGATCATCGTCGCCAACGACTTCTGCCGCCTGGTAAACCGCGTCGATACGCGCAGCATTGCGCTGCAACGCGTCAACCACTTCGGGCGAACGCGTGACTACAGCGCCGGGCTTCCCCGACTCGGGTTCCGCAGTCATCAGTTGGTTTGCCCCCATGAATCCGGATCTTGGCTCGGGCACGGGCGCAGTATCGGGTATTTCCAGCCGAAAGCCGTCTGGTTGCGACATACGGTCACGATCAGCAACACCAGCGTCAGCGCCAGAACTACCCAAAGGCGCAGCGCGCGGGGCCAGCACCTTGCCCCGGGAGCGTTCGCGCTGGACGCCCACACGCCGCAATCCGCTACGCCAGGCAAACAAGCCCGGCTCGCGTCACAGACGCAAGACTTTGAATGTGATTCAAAACCACCGACAAGCTCACGCACTGCCGCGAAGGCGCCCGGTCACGGTTTGCGGGAGCCAGCCAGCGCAACCCGGCGGGCGCTGTGGGAGCAGGCTGAGCCAGCGCCGGGTCGCATCCATTACCGCATGGCGTCACCCGAGCGGCGCAGCACGCCGGCAGGCCTCCGACGGCGCCAGAAGGCCAGGGCCGCCAGACTCAGCAGCCAGCCCGGTCCCATCGCACCGCCGCCACGGCGTCCTTCGACTTCCACCGGAGGCAGAACCGTAGACGTCGACACCGCAAACTGCGCATTCACGGCCCCGATGCTCAGGGTCGCCGTGACGGTGGTGTCCGATGTGCTGGCCGCAGTGACGGCGACAACGATCTCTTCGCCCGCCTCCACCGTGCCGGGCGCGCTGGTGAACGCGCCGCCATTGATGCTGTAGCGCCCGCCACTGATGGTGACCGGCGCCGCAGTGTTGATGCCCCTGATCGTGATCACGCCGCTGCGCTGCTCGCTGTCCGGGTCCGCTCCGGAGATCGTGCCGAGCACGAAGCTGTCCGGGTCGGTGTCCGCCGCCGCCGTCACGATCGTGAAGTGGGCCGTGATTGTGCCGATCGTCAGCGTCACCGTCTGCGTGGCCCCGAACTGCATCGACGCGATCCCGCGCAGAGTCAGCGTCTCACCCGGAGCGATCTCACCGTCCGCGTGAGTGAACTCGCCATCGCCGATCGCGTACTCGCCCCCGCTGACGCGGATCGCCGTCGGCACGTTGATGCCGCTGACGATCAGCGTGACGCTGGTCTGCACGCTGCCCGGCAGCGCATCCGGCACGACATCAAAGTCCAGCACATCCGGATTGGCGTCTTCGGCCAGTGTCGTCACCGTGAACTCGCCACGCGCGGCCCCCACCGTTACCTGCACCGTGACCGTGGTCGCGTAGGTCGACGCAGCGATCGCTTCCACCACGACCGTCTGACCTTCGCTGATCGTGCCGGCCCCCGTGGTGAACTCACCGCCGTCGATGCTGTAACGCCCGCCGCTGATGCTGATCGGCACTGCGGTGGTGATGCCGCTGATCGTCACGCGCCGGCTGGTCTGCGTACTGCCCAGCGGAGCGTCGGCCACCGAACCAAAATTCAGATAGTTCGGCGACAGGTCGTCATCCGCCGTGCTGACCCGGAACATCGCGCTCTGCGCCTGGGCACCATTGCCCACCGTCACCACCACCTGACGGGTTTCGCCGTAGCTGGTCGCGGCCTGCACCTGCGCGCGTACCGTGTCGCCAGCCTGCACCGTGCCGGCCGCGCGCGTGAACGCGCCGCCGTTGATGCTGTAGCTGCCGTTGCCGCCGCCGATGGTGATCGCCACAGGGAGATCGATGCCACTGATCGTCACGCTGTTGCTGGTGTAGGTACGACCGAGCTGGGCGTTGGTCACCGGCGCAAAGGCGAACGGGTCCGGCGCGCCGTCTGCACTGCGCGTGGTGACGCTGAAACCGGCCGAGACCCCACCCACATCAATCTGCGCCTGCACCGTCGTGTCGTAGTCCGGGCTGGCGTTGGTGCGTGCACGCAGCTGCTGGCCGCTGGTGATCGTTCCCGGCGCGCTGGTGAACGCGCCGCCGTCGATGCTGTAGCTGCCCCCCGTCACCAGCACCGGCGCTGCCGAGTTGATGCCGGTGATCGTCACCGGATCGCTGGTCTGCTCGGTCGACGGGTTCACGCCGGTGACGCCGCTGAAGCTGAAGTTGTCCGGCGTGAGGTCCTCGGACAGCGTCGTCACCGTATAGGTGCCGGTCACGGTACCGATCGTCACAATGACCGTCACCGCCGTGCTGAAATCCCCGCTAGCCGTCGTGCGCACCGCGATCATCTGGCCCGGATTGATCAGGCCGTCCGCGGCCGTGAACGGTCCGTTGTCGATGCTGTACTCACCGCCGACGACACTCACCGGACTACCGGTGTTGATGCCGGTGATCGTCACCGCGCCGCTGGTCTGCACCGAGTTCAGCGGCACGTCGCTGACGCTGCCGAAGCTGAACGCGTTCGGATCAGTCACTGCCGCCAGCGTGGTGACGGTGAAGTCCGCCGTCACGCCGCCGATGTCCAGCGTCGCCGTTGCCGGCGTCGAGAACATGCCGGCTGCGGTGACGCGCACGCGCACTGCAGCATCGGCTGCGATCGTGCCCGCCGCGCTGGTCCAGCTGCCGCCGTCGATGCTGTACTCGCCGCCGCTGACGCTGACCGGCGCGTCGGTGTTGAGGCCGGTGATGGTGGCCTCGTTGCTGGTCTGCACCGAGTTGAGCGGAATGTCGTTGATGCTGCCAAAGGTAAACGCATCCGGCGTGGTATCCGCCGCCAGCGTGGTGACGACGAAGCTGCCTTCGACACCGCCAACGTTCAGTGTCACGGTGGCACCGGTCGAGAACTGGCTTGACGCGATCACCCGCACGCGCACCTGTCCGCCCGGCGCGATCGTGCCGTCCGCGCTCGTGAACGCACCGCCGTCAATGCTGTACTCGCCGCCCGTCACGCTCACCGGTGCATCGGTGTTGATGCCGTCGATGCTGACGTCGTTGCTGGTCTGCTCGGAGTTCAGTGCCACATCGCTACGGCTGCCGAAACCAAACGGGTTGGGGGCGGTGATCGCATCCAGGGTGGTGACG
>NZ_SUKF01000006.1:161387-346433 GCF_005047655.1 Sinimarinibacterium arenosum
GCATCGGTGTTGATGCCGTCGATGCTGACGTCGTTGCTGGTCTGCTCGGAGTTCAGTGCCACATCGCTACGGCTGCCGAAACCAAACGGGTTGGGGGCGGTGATCGCATCCAGGGTGGTGACGACAAAATCCGCGCTGCGCGCTTCGCCGCCCTGACCCACCGTCAGGGTCGCCGTCACCGCCGCTGCGAAGCTCTCCGACGAGGTCACCCGAACCGTCACGCTGTCGCCGTCGTTTACCGTGCCCGCGGCGCTGGTGTAGGCCCCGCCGTTCACGCTGTACTCGCCACCGACAATGCCGATCGGCACCGCAATCTCGATCCCACTCACGCTGATGCCGTTGCTGACAATCACTGTGTTGCGCGATACGTCGTTCGCCGGCGTAAAGCTGAACGCGTCCGCCTGTGTGTCGGCGGATCGCGTGGTCACGTCAAAGTCCGCTGCCACGCCAGCAATGTCCAGCGTCGTCGTCGTCGTCGTGGCGAAATCCGGCGAAGCGGTGTTCTCGACACGCACGCTGCTGCCGGCATTCACTGTCCCGACTGACGCCGTGAACGCGCCGCCATCGATACTGTAACGACCGCCGGTGACGCTGACGCTGGCCGGCGAATTGATGCCGGCAACCGTGATTGCGTCAGAAATCTGAAGCGTTGACGGATCGGCGCCAGTCACCGCGGTGAAGCTGAACGGATCGGGGCTCGTATCCTCGGCCAGCGTAGTGACATCAAAGTCGGCGGTAACGCCGCCGATGTCGACCGTTGCCGTCGTCGTCGTGCCGAAGTCCGGCGAAGAACGCACCTGCAGCCGCACGCTCTGTCCGGCGCTGACCGTGGCACCGATCATGGCCGTACAGGGATTGCCATCGATGCAGAACGCCGCATCGGTATCGCCACTGACACTGATCGCCGTCGGTGCCTCGATCCCGGTCACGGTGATCGCATCCGAAGTCACCAGCGCATCCAGCGCCGCGTCCGTCACCGGCGTGAAACTGAACAACACCGGCGTGGTGTTCGCGTCACGCGTGGTCACTGTGAAGTCGGCGCTGACCCCGCCCACCGTCAGCGTTGCCTGCGCAGCGGAGGAGAAGCTGCCGGATGCGGTGAGCTGCACCCGTACCAGCTGGCCGGCATTGACCGTGCCCGCCGCGACGGTGAACGCTCCGCCATCAATGCTGTAGGCGCCACCGACGACGCTGATCGACACGGCAGTGTTGACTCCACTGATCGTCACCGCGTGACTGGCCTGCAGACTGTTCGGCTCGGCACCGGTTACCGGCGTGAAGCTGAAAGCATCCGGATCCGTGTCAGCCGTCAGTGTGGTCACACTGAAGTCCGCTGCAACCGCATCGCCGCCGTCACCCACCGTCAGAGTGGCAGTCGTCGTGGACGCCAGCGCGGTATCTGAATGCACGCGCACGACGACGCTCTGCCCTGCCAGGATCGTGCCGGTTACGGCGGTGAACGCGCCGCCATTGATGCTGTACTGGCCGCCGACGATGCTGATCGGCACCGCGACTTCGATCCCGCTGATCGCCACCGGGTTGCTGTCGATGTCACTGTCCAGTGCCACATCGGTCTGTGGCGTGAAACTGAACGCATCGGGCATGCGCACGGGAACGCGCGTGGTGACATTGAACTGCGCAGAAACACCGCCCACCGACACGGTCGCCTGCACGGTAGTGTCGAAGCCCGGGCTGGCGTTGGTTCGTGCACGCAGCTGCTGACCGCTGGTGATCGTGCCCGGTGCGCTGGTGAACGGTCCCCCGTCGATGCTGTAGCTGCCGCCGGTGACCGTCACCGCGGCCGCCGAGTTGATGCCGGTGATCGTCACCGGATCGCTGGTCTGCTCGGTCGACGGGTTCACGCCGGTGACGCCGTTGAAGCTGAAACCGTCCGGTGTGGTGTCTTCGGCCAGCGTCGTCACCGTGTAGGTGCCGGTCACGCTGCCCACGGTCAGTGTCACGCTCACGGCGGTGCTGAAGTCGCCGCTGGCGGTGGTGCGCACCGCGACCGTCTGATCCGGATTGATCAGCCCGTCGACGGCCGTGAACGGTCCATCGTCGATGCTGTACTCACCGCCAACGATGCTCACCGGACTGCCGGTGTTGATGCCAGTGATCGCCACCGCGGCACTGGTCTGCACCGAGTTCAGCGGTACGTCGCTGACGCTGCCGAAGCTGAACGCGTTCGGGTCGGTCACTGCGGCCAGCGTGGTGACGGTGAAGTCCGCCGTCACGCCGCCGATGTCCAGCGTCGCCGTCGCCGGCGTCGAGAACGTGCCGGCCGCGGTGACGCGCACGCGCACCGAAGCGTCGGCTGCGATCGTGCTCGCCGCGCTGGTCCAGCTGCCGCCGTCGATGCTGTACTCGCCGCCGCTGACGCTAATCGGCGCGTCGGTGTTGAGGCCGGTGATGGTGACCTCGTTGCTGGTCTGCACCGAGTTCAGCGGAATGTCGTCGATGCTGCCAAAGCCAAACGCATCCGGCGTGGTATCCGCCGCCAGCGTGGTGACGACGAAGCTGCCTTCGACACCGCCGACGTTCAGTGTCACGGTGGCGCCGGTCGAGAACTGGCTTGACGCGGTCACCCGCACGCGCACCTGTCCGCCCGGCGCGATCGTGCCGTCCGCGCTCGTGAACGCACCGCCGTCAATGCTGTACTCGCCGCCCGTCACGCTCACTGGCGCATCGGTGTTGATGCCGTCGATGCTGACGTCGTTGCTGGTCTGCTCGGAGTTCAGTGCCACATCGCTACGGCTGCCGAAACCAAACGGGTTGGGGGCGGTGATCGCATCCAGGGTGGTGACGACAAAGTCCGCGCTCTGCGCGTCGCCGCCCTGACCCACCGTCAGGGTCGCCGTCACCGCCGTCGCGAAGCTCGCCGACGAGGTGACCCGAACCGTCACGCTGTCGCCATCGTTCACCGTGCCCGCAGCGCTGGTGTACGCCCCGCCGTTCACGCTGTACTCGCCGCCGACAATGCCGATCGGCACCGCAATCTCTATCCCGCTCACACTGATGCCGTTGCTGACAATCACCGTGTTGCGCGATACGTCGTTCGCGGGCGTGAAGCTGAACGCGTCCGCCTGTGTGCCGGCCGATCGCGTGGTCACGTGATAGCTCACCGAAACCGAACCCACCGTCAGCGTCGCGGAGACCTGCGTGGCAAAGTCCGGCGAGGCGTTGCGGCGGATGCGCACGGCATCATCGGGCTGCACGGTGCCGGCGACCGCAGTGAATGCACCGCCGTTGATGCTGTACTCGCCGTCCGTCACGCTGATCGCGGTCGGCACGTTGATGCCGGTGATCGTGATCGAAGCGCTGGTGTAACTCTGGTTCGGCTCGGCATCGGTCACTGGCGGTGGGTCCACGATCGTCGCATCCGTCGCGGTGCCGGTGCCACTCAGATCGGAGGTGGGGTTTCCGCCGTTGCTGATCACGCTGACCGTGCCACTGCGCGCACCCGTGGCATTGGGCACGAAGCGGACGAAAAAGCTGCAGGTGCCACCCAGTGACATCGGCGCCCCGCAGCCATTGCCGAGAATCTCGAATTCGCTGCTGTCGCTGAGAATCGAGGTAATCGTCAGCGTTGCATCGCCGGTGTTTTCGAGCGTGAACAGCTGGTTGGTGCTGCTGTTGCCCACCGGGATGTTGCCGAAGTCCAGGCTTGCGGGGGCCAGGCTGGCAATCGCACCGATGCCGGCGCCAAGCAGGTCCGCCGTCAGCGGAGGGGCTGCGGCGTTGCTGCCGCCGGTGTCACTGGCATTGATCGTGGTCGCAGCGGTGAATACGCGCACCGCCGTCGGCGTAAAGCGCCAGGCGTAGGTGCAACTTGCATTCACTGCCAGCGTCGCGCCGCAGGTGCGCGAGGGATCGAGCGTAAACGTGGTGGGGTCGTTGCCGCCCGCCGTTGTGCTCAGGTTCAATGGCACGTTACCGCTGTTGCGAATCTCAACACTCTGCGGAGTGGACTGCATATTCACCGGCTGGTTTCCGAACGGCACGCTGGCAGATCCACCGGCATCCGGAACAAAACTCAGCTGCGGATTACGCGCCTCACCGGCGCCGGAGAGAGCAATATCGATGGCGCCGCTGTTGATGCTCAGCGTGGCCGTGCGGCTGCCGGTGGCGCTGGGAGTGAAGCGTAGGTACACGCGGCAGCTCGCGCCGCCGCCGTTGAGCGCGGTGCCGCAGCGGTCGGCGGGCGTGTTGTCCACGGCAAAATCGCCCGCGCCGGTCGGAATGCTCAATGCCAGCTGATTGCCGCTGCTGTTGGTCAGCGTCACAAATTGCGTGGCGCTGGTCTCGCCGACTGCCCGGCTGGCAAAACTCAGCGCGGTGGGGTTCGCCGTGATCGGCACCGGCAGATCGTAGTGGATGGTGCCGGTGGCACTGGTGGAGCTGAGGCTGGCGGCATATTGCGTGTTCAGCACCACCGAAAGAATCTCCAAATTTGCGCCTGCCGCGGCCAGATCGGGTTTGCCATCGCGGTTGAAATCGGCTGCGGCCAGCGATTGAAACACGCCGGTGCCAGCCATCGCGACCGTGAATGGGGCAGAAAAACTGTTGGCGTCGAGCGCGGCGCTGCCGGTCGGCGTGGTGTTGCGCAGTATCGAAAACGTGCCGTTGTTGGCCGCATTGACCACCGCCAGATCGGGCTTGCCGTCGCCATCGAGGTCGGCGGCTACCACGCCGAAGGCGCCCGGGTTGGCCGTAAAGGCCTGCTGCGCAGCGAAACTGTTGCCGTTGAGCGTGCTGTCGCCAGGGGTCAGGGCGTTGAGCAGCACCGAAACGCTGCCATCGTTGGAGTTGGTGACAATCAGATCGGGCTTGCCGTCGCCGTTGACATCGGCGGTCGTCACGTCCCTTGGATCTACGCCGACAGCATACGCTTGTTGCGCACTAAAGCTGCTGGCATTCAGCGTCGCCGCGCCAGTAGGGACGGCGTTGAGCAACACCGATACGGTGTGGTCACCTATGTTCAACACGATCAGGTCAGGCTTGCCGTCACCGTTGGCATCGCCCAGCGCGACTTTCGTGGGAGCGGTGCCGGTGGCATAGGTCTGCTGCGCGGTAAAGCTGGGCGTGGTGCTGGCGGCATCCCCCGGCGGCGTGGCATTCAGTAGCACCGAAACCGTATTGCTGGATAGGTTCGGCACCACCAGATCGGGCCGCCCGTCACCGTTGAGGTCGGCGGCGGCGGGAGCCCTTGGCGTGACGCCGACGGCAAAACTTTGCGCCGTGCCGGTGCTGATCGTGCCCGACCCCGACGCCGTGGTATTGAGCTGCACGGCAACCTGATTGGCCAGGGAATTGGCCCCAATGAAGTCGGCCACGCCGTCGCCATTGATGTCCGCCGCAGTATTAGAATTAGAGTCGTATGAGGGGATGCCCAACGTCTGCGGGGCAGCAAAGCTGGGTGTGCTGGCACCCACGGCGGTGGTGTTCAGATTCACTCCGCTGGAGCCGAAGCCCGCGGTCAACAGGTCGGGCTTGCCGTCGCGGTTGAAATCTGCGGCGGTGGTGCCTCTGGATCGGACTGTGGAAAAAAAATCGGTGACGGCACTGAAGGCCAGCGTGGCCGTTGGCGCGAGCGTGATGTTGGCCAGCACGTCCACCGCCGGGCCGCCGACGCTGGTGCTATTCACCGCCGCCAGATCGGGCTTGCCGTCGGTGTTGAAGTCGGTGAGCGTGAGCGGGCCAGGGAAGCTAAAGCTAAGGTCCGCACCCGCCAGTTGCACGAAGCGGGTGCTGCTGGCGCCGGGGGCGGTGATGTTCTGAAATACGATGAGACCCTTATTGCCATTACTGGGGCCATCGCGGTCGCTCACCGCCAGATCGGGCAGGCCATCGCCGTTGTAATCCGCCACCACCAGCGTATCCGGGCTTTTCATGACGGGGCCACCCGCCGAATGCGCGGTAAAGCTGAAGCTGTTGCCGCCAATGGCGGTGGTGTTGAGCAGCACCTGCGGCAGGTCGCTGCCGCGATCCGACAGCACCAGATCGAGCTTGCCGTCGTGGTTGAAGTCGCCGGTGGCGATGCCGTCGGCGTTGTGGTTGCCGCTGCCGAAGCTGATGTTTTGAGCCGCACCCAGCAGCGTGGCGCCACCCTGGTTGAACAGCACCTGCGCGGCGGTGGTGCTCAACAGCTCGCCATTGCCGACAGCAAGATCAAGCTTGCCGTCGTTGTTGAAATCGCCCGCCGTCAGGACCGGCGCTACGATACTGATGCCATACAACTCCGCCGCGCCAAAGCTGACGGCGCCGCCCGCCGAGGTGGTGTTGCGGAACACGCGCACCTGCTGGTCGTTGGGGTTGACCATGACCGCATCGGGGCGGCCATCGTTATCCATGTCGGTGAGCAGCGGCGCGAGAATCGTGGCGCCACTGCTGGTGCCAATGGGCAGGCTGGCGGCCACCGCGGAAAAGCTGGCAGTCGGCGAGCCGGTCGCGGTGGTGTTGCGCAGCAGCACCAGTTGGCTGTTGCTGGTGTCGGTGACCAGCAGATCGGGCTTGCCGTCGTTGTCGGCATCGCCCACGGCAAACTTGCCGAAATCAATGGTGGAAATCTGCTGCGGCGCGGCATACGTGGGCGTAGCGGCACCCGGAGCGCTGGTGTTGAGCATCGCAATCACATTGAAAGCGCTGTTGTTGCTGACCAGATCGGGCTTGCCGTCGCCGTTGATGTCCAGCGACACCACGCTGGCGGATCCCTGCGTGCCGCTGACGGCGGGGTTGACGCTGAAGGCCGGAGCCGCCGCAGTGCCGACGGCACCATCCAGATTCAGTGCAAACGTCTTGTCCGGCAGCGTGCCGCTGCCGCTCTTGCCGGCGACCGTAACCGGGATGTTGCCGCTATTGGCCCCCGCCGCGAGCTTGAACACACCACTGCTGGTGGTGTAGTCGGTGCCCGCCGCCGCTGTGCCATCGGCGGTGGCAAAGCTGATGTAACGGTCGTAAGTGCTGTCGCCGGTGACGCTGACGGGGAAGTTGAGCGTCTGCGGGTTGGTGTCGGTGATGGTGACTTCGCCGTCGGCGACCGTGATCGAACTGCTGTCACCGATTGCGGCGAGCGAAACGAACAGCCCGAGCAGGGCCGCCAGCAGGCGCGAACGCGCATGGCGCCGGGCCTTGTGCACGGAGAGCCCCGAAGAAACCATCGCCACCCACACCGCACGTACCGAACCGATCAAGCCCATCTGCGACACTCCCCCGTGGTGAACCGCTGATCCTCGCGGACCTTTTCCTCAGCGTCGGACTGTCGCAAGCCGTGCCCGGCAAGTCCTCACGGCTTGCTGTTCTTTTTCTATCGGTTTTCTATCGGCGCACCTGCAACCACGGCCAATGAATTGATATTGCGGGAAAACGTCCAGTAAGCTGCGTCACCGCGGTGGCACTACGGCTGGAGGACAGAAATCCGCCGAGGCACGCGATCGGGGCGCTGGGTAGCGTGTACCGCCGTGTGCGACGGCTTGCGCGCGAGCCAGCAATTGATCCAGCGAGGCTGCCGCGTTCGGGGAGGCGCTGTCTTTGACGATGTCCGATGCACACCATCATCACGCTGCCGATGCGGCCGCGAACGAAATCGCCGCCGACGCCACGAAGCCAGCCGGGCGCTTGCGTTGGCAGTTCGGGGCGGCGGTGCTGGACGAGACATCGATGGAGCTGCGCGTCGACGGCTCTGCCGTGAGCCTGGAGCCGAAACCGCTGGAACTGCTGATGTTCCTGCTGCGACGGGTCGGCGAGGTGGTGACGCGCGAGGAAATCCTCGAGGGCCTGTGGCCCACGCGGGTGGTCTCCGACAGTGTGGTCACCAACTGCGTGGCGAAACTGCGCACGGCGCTGGCCGATCACGATCAGACCCTCGTGCGCACAGTGCCGCGCTTCGGCTATCGCCTGGTGGCGGACGTCAAAAGGCTGGTGCCGTCGAACTCGCTGGTCCCGGTGAACACCTTGAAGCTCAAGGTAGGTGCGGCGGTGCCGGGCCGCGCCGACTGGCGCCTGGATCGACAGCTCTCATCCGGCGCGCATGGGGAGGTCTGGCTCGCGGTGCGAGACGCGGCGTCCGAGCAGCGCGTGATCAAGTTCGCGCGCGATGTGGACGGACTTTCTGCGCTCAAACGCGAAATCACGCTGGGCCGGGTACTGATGCAGTCGCTCGGCGATCACGATCAGTTCGTGCGGATTCTCGACTGGAACGTCGAAGAGCCGCCGTACTTCCTGGAAACCGCGTACTCGGCACTCGGCAACCTGGAGGACTGGTGCAACGCGCAGGGCGGCGTTGCCGCCGTGCCCCTGGAGGCGCGGATCGAAATCGCCGCGCAGTGCGCCGCGGCGCTGGCCGCCGCGCATTCGGTCGGTGTGCTGCACAAGGACGTCAAACCGTCCAATGTCATCATGGTGGCGAACGACGCAGCGGCGCAGCCAAACGCCTGCCTGTGCGATTTCGCAGCCGGCCGTGCACTGGACCCGGAGCGATTCAAACACCTCGGGATCACGCAGCTCGGTTTCACCCATACCGCATTCGAACCAGGGCTCAGTGGCACGCCACTGTATCTGGCCCCCGAAGTGATGGCGGGACAGCCGGCGACGGTCGCGGCGGACATCTATGCACTCGGCGTTCTGCTGTTCCAGCTGGTGGTCGGCGATTTCCGGCGCGTGCCGGCGCCGGGCTGGGAGCAGCAGGTGGCCGATCCGCTGCTGCGCGAGGACATCGCGCTGGCCGCTGCCGGAGACCCGCTGACGCGATTGGCGGATGCGAAGCAGCTCGCCGTGCGACTGCGCAGGCTGGATGCGCGACGTGTCGACTGGACGCGCGAGCAGCAGCGTGCTGCCGAGGCAGAACGCACGCAGATTGCGCTCGAGCGCGCCCAGGCCCGACGCAGTCTGCTGCTTGGCCTTGCGGCGACGTTTGCCCTGGGCGCCGTACTCAGCGCCGCGCTGTATCTGCGAGCGGAGAGCGCACGCCGGGACGCGGCGACCCAGGCCGCAGCCGCGCGGGCGACGGCGGATTTTCTGATCGATGACCTGCTGACTTCGGCCGATCCGCGGGCGTCCGGCACACCGAACCTGCGCGTCCGCGATCTGCTGGATGTGGGCGCCGAGCGGCTGGCCAAACGCTTCAGCGAACAACCGCTGACGCGTGCGCGGCTGCAGAAAGTGATCGGTTCCGCTTACGGCACGCTGGGCGCGATGAACAAGGCGGAGGCGCAACTGCTGCAATCCGAGCAGACGTTCGCGCAGTTGCTCGGCCCGGCCGCACGCGAAACGCAGGACGTGCGCGTTGCGCTGCGCGAGGCGTACCGGATTCCGATGCGCTTCGACAAGATGGGCGAAGTCTCCCGCCGTATCCGCGACGCTGAGGTTGCTGCAGGCCGTCCGAACCCGGACATGTGGTACGAAGGTGAATGGGGCCTGCATTTTGCCGACTGCATTGCCCAGGCCGGCGCGATGTGGCTGACGGACTGCAGCGGCCGCATCGTCGAGCTGGTGCAGCAGGCGCGCACCGAACTCGGCCCTGACGATCCCACCATCGCACGCATGCTCTGGGTCGCGAGCGTGCTGAAAGACATCAGCGGCAACGCTGGCGATGCCGAGCCCCTGGCCGCAGAAGCGGTGGAGCGGATGCGCCGTATCTACGAGCCGGATAATCCTCGGCTGGCGGAAGCTCGATTGCAGTGGGCACAGTCTCTGGCCCAGTCCGGACAGGCCGAGCGCGGCATTGCGCTGTTCCAGAGCGTTGTCGACAGTCTCATGGGAACCGTCGGCGCGGACCATCCGTTCTTCGTTACCGCTCGCGTCTACCTGGGCCGCGCGCTGACCTTCCTCGGGCGCTACGACGAAGCCATTCCCCTGCTGGACGGCAGCTATCGCTGGCGGGTGAGCTTTTACGGGCCCACCTCGCTGCCGACCGTGCAGGGTCTGGTGCCGCTGATCGAGGCCCTGTCCGCCAACGGGCGCAGCCAGGAAGCCCTGGTTCTGCTGCGCACGGCGACAGCCCGGATCGACGCCGCCGGACGCAGTGACGACATCGAAGCGCTGCGTATCCGTGTGATGCTGGCCGACACGCTGCGCGCCACCGGCAAAGACGCCGAAGCCGGCACCCTGCTCGCCGCCAATCTCGAAGACGCGCGCCGGCGCTTCACCCAGGGCCAGTGGTATCTCGGCTATATCGCCGCCCGCGACGGGCAGTGGCGCTACGACCACGGCGAGCGCGAGGCAGGTTTGAAGCTGATGCGGGAGGGTGCGACGATCATCGCTGCTGCCCTCGGCCCGGACGATGTCCGGACACGCGCGGAACAGAATCTGCTGAAGCGGCTCGATCCCCCTGAAAAGCCTGCGGCTGTCGCTCCGCGTACGCGCTGATGCCGGAAACTGGGCCAACAAAATAGCCGCCCGGAGGCGGCTAAATCGTTATTCCTACTGGCTCCGCGAGTTGGACTCGAACCAACGACCCGCTGATTAACAGTCAGCTGCTCTACCGACTGAGCTATCGCGGAAGCGTAGGAGGACGCGAATTGTAGTGATCTGATCCCGTCGGTGCAACGCCTAATCGCAATTGATTATGAGAGGACATCGAATCGGCGTCAGATCGCCGTGATTTAGCCCGCCACCAAAGCCGCAATTCGCTCGACGCTACCCTTGAGGACCTTGTCACTGGTCGCGAACGACAGCCGCAGATGTCCCGGCGCACCGAACGCGGAACCCGGCACAACGGCGACCAGCGCCTTGTCCAGCAGCAGATCGGACAGTTCGAGGTCGGTCTTGCAGCCGAGTTTCTGCATCAGGCCTTCGACGTTCGGAAACACGTAAAAGGTGCCGTCGCCCTTCAGGCAGCTGACGCCGGGGATGCGGTTCAGATCGTCGACCAGCGCGTCGTGACGCGCCTTGAACGCCTTGACCATCTCGGTGACGCAGGTCTGATCGCCGTTCAGTGCTTCTTCGGCGGCGTACTGCGCGATCGAAGTCGGGTTGGACGTCGACTGCGACTGGATATCGCCCATCGCACGGATGATGTCGGCAGGACCGCAGGCCCAGCCGAGGCGCCAGCCGGTCATCGAATAGGTCTTGGACACCGCATGAATGATCACGGTGCGGTCATACAGCGCCGGGCAGGCGTTGATGATGTTGCTATAGGGCTCGTCGATCCACAGAATCTTCTCGTACATGTCGTCCGAGGCAATGACGATCTGCGGATGCTTCAGCAGCACCTCACCCAACGCGGCCAGCTCCGCCTCGGTGTAGGCCATGCCGGAGGGGTTGGACGGCGAGTTCAGCCACAGCAGCTTGGTCCGCGGCGTGATCGCAGCTTCGAGCTGGGCCGGCGTGATCTTGAAGCGCTGTTCGGCGGTAGTCTCGATGAACACCGGCGTGCCGTCGGCCAGCAGCACCATGTCCGGGTAGCTGACCCAGTACGGCGCCGGGATGATGGCTTCGTCGCCTTCGTTCAACAGCGCCTGGCACAGGTTGTAGCAGGCCTGCTTGCCGCCAACCGAGGCGATCACCTGCTTGGGCGTGTAGTCCAGGCCGTTGTCGCGCTTCATCTTGGCGATGATCGCCTGCTTCAGGCTCGGGGTGCCGGCGGCTGGCGTGTACTTGGTCTTGCCCTCACGGATCGCCTTGTACGCGGCTTCCTTGATGTGCTCCGGCGTGTCGAAATCGGGCTCTCCGGCTCCGAGCGACAGGACATCCTTGCCCTGAGCCTTGAGTTCGGCCGCCTTGGCGGTCACGGCGAGGGTGGGAGATGGCTTGATGCGGCCAACGCGCTTGGCAAGTGTGAAGTCCACGATAGGTCCCGGCAGGTAAACACAAACGGGGCGGCATGATACTGGAGTTCCGTGCACCCGCCCACCAGTTCGACACCCGCGTTGCAGCGCCCAACACTTCGCCGCCCGCTCCGGCGCCACGACGCTGGCCCGGCGCCGGCGCTATGCTTAGCCGCTATGTCAGACGCACCCCTCGAATCTTCCAAGTCCCAGCGCCTGCGGCGCCGCGACGACAGCCCGTTCAAGATGGTGGCCGAATGGGCGCCCGCCGGGGACCAGCCCACTGCAATCCAAAGCCTGACCCAGGGTTTGCAGGACGGCTTGACGCATCAGACGCTGCTCGGCGTCACCGGATCCGGCAAGACCTACACGATCGCCAACGTGATCCAGCAGCTGCAGCGGCCGGCGCTGATCATGGCGCACAACAAGACCCTGGCGGCGCAGCTTTATGGAGAGTTCCGCGAGTTCTTTCCGAACAACGCGGTCGAATATTTCGTCTCCTACTACGACTACTACCAGCCGGAAGCCTACGTCCCCAGCACCGACACCTTCATCGAGAAAGACAGCTCGATCAACGAGCACATCGAGCAGATGCGGTTGTCGGCAACCAAGGCGCTGATGACCCGGCGCGACGCGATCATCGTCGCCTCGGTGTCGGCGATCTACGGCCTCGGCGATCCTGAAAGCTATTTCTCGATGGTGCTGCACCTGGTCAAGGGCGGACGCATCGAGCAACGCGAGTTGATCCGCCAACTCACCGCGATGCAGTACACCCGCAACGAGGTCGCGATCGAACGCGGGACCTACCGTGTGCGCGGTGAAGTGATCGACATCCATCCGGCCGAATCCGATCAGGATGCGGTGCGTGTGGAGCTGTTCGATGACGAGATCGAGGCACTGAGCCTGTTCGATCCGCTGACCGGCGAAGTCAAGCAAAAGGTGCCACGCGCCACGGTCTTCCCGAAGACGCACTACGTGACGCCGCGCGACAAATTGCTCAGCGTGATCGGCGACATTCGCGAGGAGATGCGCGAGCGCGTGCGTTACTTCAAGTCCGAGAACAAGCTGCTTGAAGCGCAGCGGCTGGAACAACGCACGACGTTCGACCTGGAGATGATCCAGGAAATCGGCTTCTGCTCCGGCATCGAGAACTACTCGCGCTATCTATCCGGCCGTGCACCAGGCGAGCCCCCTCCCTGCCTGCTCGACTATCTGCCGCCGGATGCGATCGTTGTGCTGGACGAGTCCCATGTCACCGTGCCGCAGATCGGCGCCATGTACAAAGGCGATCGCAGCCGAAAGGAGACGCTGGTGCAATACGGCTTTCGCCTACCGTCGGCGATGGACAACCGGCCGCTGCGTTTCGACGAGTTCGAACGCATCTGTCCGCAGACCATCTTCGTGTCGGCAACCCCCGGTCCCTACGAAATCGAGCACTCGCGCGGCAGCGTGGTGGAACAGGTGGTGCGCCCCACCGGGCTGGTCGATCCCGAAATCGAGATTCGCCCCGCGTCGACCCAGGTCGACGACCTGCTGGGCGAAATCCGCATCCGTGCCGAGCTTCACGAGCGCGTGCTGGTCACGGTTCTGACCAAGCGCATGGCCGAGGATCTGACCGACTACCTGAACGAGAACGGCGTCAAGGTGCGCTACATGCACTCCGACGTCGATACCGTCGAACGCGCGGAGATCATTCGCGATCTGCGCCTGGGTCTGTTTGACGTGCTGGTCGGCATCAACCTGCTGCGTGAAGGCCTCGACATCCCGGAAGTGTCGCTGGTCGCGATCCTTGACGCCGACAAGGAAGGCTTCCTGCGCTCGGATCGTTCGCTGATCCAGACCATCGGCCGCGCCGCACGCAATCTCAACGGTCGCGCGATCCTGTTCGCGGACAAGATCACCGATTCGATGCGGCGCGCAATCGACGAAACCACGCGCAGGCGCGACAAGCAGATCGCGTTCAACACCGAACATGGCATCACCCCCAAGGGCGTGCAGAAGAAGGTCGCCGACGTCATGCGCTTCGGTTACGAGAATGTCAGCGGTGCAGCGCTGAAAGCCGCTGAAGTCAAAGCACGCTACGAAGCGGTTTCACCCGAGGTCATGGCAAAGAAGATCGCCAAGCTCGAAAAGGAAATGAAGCAGCTGGCGATGAATCTGGAATTCGAGGCCGCGGCAGCCAAACGCGACGAGATCCGCAAGCTGCGCGAACAGGCCTTGCTCAGCGCCGTCTGAGCACGTCACGGCATCGCTGCGGCGTGCGCCGGCGTCGTTCAACTTTGGTCGTCTTTGCCGATGCAGCACCCGGTCGCTATCATCGCGCGCCCCCGCCGCAACCGAGACTCCAGAAATGCGCGCCCTGCTGTTGACCCTGACCTGCCTGTTCACCCCGCTGACCGCCTTCGCGGCTGAGGGATCGTCACAGCTCGACCTCGCACATTCCTGGGTCGGATACCTCACCCTGGTGCTGTTCGTGCTCGCGTATGTCATGGTGGTGCTCGAAGAGTGGAGCGGCATGCGCAAGTCGATTCCGGTCATGGTCGCTGCGCTTGCGATCTGGGTGCTGATCGGCGCGATGTACGCGCAACATGGCGATCAGCACTTCGTTGCTCACACCATCCGGGAAAGCCTGCTCGAATACGCCGAGGTGTTCCTGTTCCTGCTGGTGGCCATGACGTATATCAACTCGCTCGAAGAGCGTGGTGTATTCGACGCCCTGCGCGCGTGGCTGCTGTCGCGCGGATTTTCCCTGCGAACCATTTTCTGGCTGACGGGGGTGCTGGCGTTCTTCATCTCGCCGGTCGCCGACAACATGACCACAGCACTGGTCATGGCTTCGGTGGCACTGGCTGTCGGCAAGGACCATCCGCGCTTTGTCGTGGTGTCGTGCATCAGCATCGTCGTTGCCGCCAACGCCGGCGGTGCCTGGAGTCCATTCGGCGACATCACCACACTGATGGTCTGGCAGAAGGGCAAGCTCGACGCGGCCGAATTCCTCGTGCTGCTGCTGCCGTCCATGATCAACTGGCTGGTGCCGGCCGCGATCTTGTCGTTTGCTGTTCCCAATCTCTGCCCGGAAGCAGGCGATGAGACCATCACCATCCGCAAAGGCGGCTTTGTCATCATCCTGATGTTCATCGGCACCATCGCGATGACCGTGACCCTGCACAGCACGCTGCATGTGCCTCCGGTGCTCGGCATGATGGGCGGTCTCGGCCTGCTCAAGCTGTACAGCTGGTTCCTGAATCGCTCCACCGCGCAAATGGACCGACGCATGGAAAGCGAGATGATGGCGCGCGGCGGCATTGAGGCGCAGACCGGCAGCCACCATCAGGAGCTGAACGTCTTCAATCAGGTCGCCCGCGCCGAATGGGACACGCTGCTGTTCTTCTACGGCATCATGATGTGCGTCGGCGGCCTCGGCACCATCGGGTATCTCGCCCTCGGCTCCGAGTTCATGTATGGCGATCTCGGCCCCTGGCCCGCCAATATCCTGGTCGGCGTGATCTCCGCCATCATCGACAACATCCCGGTGATGTACGCCGTGCTGACAATGAATCCTGCCATGAGCGACGGCCACTGGCTGCTGGTCACGCTGACCGCCGGTGTCGGCGGCTCGCTGCTGTCGATCGGCTCAGCCGCGGGTGTCGCGGTCATGGGCCAGGCCCACGGCAAATACACCTTTTTCGCGCATCTGCGCTGGAGCTGGGCGGTCGCGCTGGGCTACGCCGCCAGCATCGCATTCCACTATTGGGTCAACGGCGACAGCTTCAAACTCGTGCATGCAGCAACCGGCGCATGAAAACGCTTGCACCCGCCGCGACCAGCGGGCATACTTCGCGCCCTTCGGTAGGACCCTAGGCGCGTAGCTCAGCTGGTTAGAGCACTACCTTGACATGGTAGGGGTCGTTGGTTCGAGTCCAATCGCGCCTACCAAGAATCCGTCCAAAGCAGTACATGGACGTACAGAAAACCGCGCTAATGCGCGGTTTTTTGTTGGGTTTCTGTTTTTTAGTGTCCATGGCTGTCCACCGGCAGCCAGTGCTTGACTGGTATAGGTCCCGGTATAACTTGGGTGTCGGCCCACCATCCGCCACCGGAGTTATACCAGTGCTGACCGACACCGCTATCAAACGCTCACGACCCAACGATGTGACTTACACGATGAAGGATGGCCGCGGCCTTTACCTTCTGGTTAATCCAAACGGCAGCAAGTGGTGGCGCTTCCGCTACTCAATCGCCGGCAAGCGCAACACTCTGAGCTTGGGCGTCTACCCTGATACTGGCCTGTCCGACGCCCGACTTCGCCGAGATGACGCCCGCCGACTCATCGCACAGGGCGTCGATCCGGCAGCGCAGCGCAAAGCGGACAAAACGGCAAGCGTAGACCGGGCAGCGAACAGCTTCGAAGCGGTCGCCCGCGAGTGGTTGGGAGTCAAGGCACACGAGTGGGTTCCCGCGCACCTGGCTAAGGAATCCCTGCGGATCGAAAAGCACGCGTTCCCATGGATTGGCGCCAAGCCTATGGCGGAGCTCGAAGTGGACGATCTGATGCCGCTGATCCGGCGCGTATTCGAATCCGGTCATCTGGAGCAGGCGCACCGGCTACGCGAGCAGATCAGCCGCATCTGCCGCTACGCGATCGCGACGGGCCGCGCCAAGACCGATCCCGCGCACGCTCTGTCCGAGGTCCTGCCGTCACGCCAGCAAGGCGGATTTCCCGCCATCGTCGATCCCGTTGGCATTGGCGAACTGCTGCGTGCGATCGAAGGGTTCAAAGGCACCTTCCCTGTCTTCTGCGCCTTACGTCTCGCACCGATGCTGTTCTGCCGCCCCGGCGAGCTGCGCAAGGCTGAGTGGTCGCATTTCGTGCTCGACGGTGAGAACCCCGAGTACCGCGTACCTCCAGCGAATCGGAAGCTACGCAAGGCGAACAAGGTCGCCAAGGACGCCGAACCCCACCTTGTTCCGCTGTCGCAACAGGCAGTGGCCATCCTACGTGAGCTGCAACCACTGACCGGGCGCCGGCAATTCGTGTTCCCGGGCGCCCGCGACCCCAAGCGCTGCATGAGCGAAGCCGCCGTGAACGCCGCCCTCGCCCGACTCGGATTCAAAGGCGAGATGGTAGGCCACGGCTTTCGCCACATGGCGAGCACGCGCCTCGAAGAACTGGGTTTTTCGGACGCAGCTATCGAAGCACAGCTTTCGCACAAGGTGGCTGGCGTGCGGGGCAAGTACAAGCGAGACCAGTACCTGCGTGCACTTCCGGAGCGCCGCCGGATGATGCAGGCATGGGCAGAGTACCTGGACGGCCTCAAGCAAGGGGAAAGCTTGGCCATGCCTCTGCGAGCCGCCTGACAGTGCAAAAAATCCACCCACCCACCGCTTTGACAACATACGGCATTGCCGTATGATTTACTCAACGCGCATGACCGTCGTCGAGACCGCCCTGTTTTCCAAGCTCTGGCCGGACTACTGGGCGGAGGACGAGCGCGGAGAGTTCGCGACCTGGCTGGCAAACCACCCGGACGCTGGCGACGTGATCCCCGGTTCCGGCGGTTGCCGCAAGGTGCGGTGGGCTCGCGCAGGCATGGGCAAGCGCGGTGGCGTGCGAGTCATTTACTACGCGCAGACCGCACGGGGCCGGCTGTATCTGCTGATGATCTACGCCAAGAGCGCGCGGGACAACTTCCCCACCGAAGTGTTGAGGAAAATTCGAGAGGAACTGGACAATGCCGAAAACTGAACGTGAACTGCTGGCCCGCGACGCGAAGCGCGATATCGGCGCCGAACTGCTGCGGTCGGTGCGCCAGATGAAGGCTGGGAAGGTGAAGCGTGTCGCCGAGGTGAAGCTGACGCCGGCGGCCGCTGCTCGCCTGAAGACCGGCCTGTCACAGTCACAGTTCGCGGCGAGCATGGGCGTCTCCGTTCGCACGATCCAGGACTGGGAGCAAGGCCGGCGCGAGCCGAGCGGCGCCGCACGGACCCTACTGAGGATCGCGGCAAAGCACCCAAAAATCGTGCGCGAAGCGGTGACGGTATGACTGAGCCATCCTCGAAATCACCGCGGAGAGACGACGGCAACTCACCTCCACCAGAGCGATTCACCGGCATCTGATTCAGACCGGCGCTTACCTCAACACGTCGCCGGCCCTGGGGCACAACGCATACCTGACGCTATTGGCACACACGTTCGATCGTTAAGTTCTGAGCATTACGAACGAATTTGCACTTGTGCGGGGCATGGGGGCAGGAGCAGAATTAGCATGCACTGAGTGTCAGTACTGGTTCGCCGACTACGGCAGTTCGGCGTTATGTACAGGTCGAACCGGGCCGCCAACGTTAGGCAAGGCTAGCCGAATGCCTTTATAAAACGGCCGGGTTCAAATCCCGTAAGGCCCCCCTTTCACAAGGGAAGAGATAGTCCGCAATCCTGCGGTCTATCGGCGAGGCGCAGCCAGCTCATCCTTAAATGGAGACTGGCCCATGTCCGCCAACCCAAGCGTTTCGCCGACGCCAGAATCGGCCCCCCACGCTGCTGCCGCGCAGCTTCTGCTCACGCCCATCAAAAACTTCACGCCGGGCGTGCCCTTCGTTTTCATGGCCGGCCCCGAGGTCGACGACGCCTTCGGCTGGGGCAAATCGTCCCGCTGGGCAGCGATCGGACGCGGCGAGTTCACGCAGCCCGTGAAGATCGGCGCCAAGAGCCTATGGCCGAGCCACGAGATCGAACATATCCTCGCGGCGCGCCTGCGCGGCGCCACAGATGACGAGTTGCGCGCGCTGGTGACCACGTTGCACGAGCGGCGCGGCGGAGCGATGCCGCCTGAAATTGGAGAGAAACGGAAGGCCGTCGTCGATCGCCTGTTGGACGGCAAGCGCCGCAAGAAGGCTATGCACGCTGCCAGCAAGGCGAACGCAGGGGGTGCAGCGTGACCGCCTCCAACAAGCTCCGCGAGAACAAGCGCGCAATCGGCAACCACGTAAGCGGCGACGGTGTGACCTACAACGATCTGGACTCGGCGATCGACGAAGGGATCGCCGCAGCGTACAAAATTTTCGATGCCGCGATCCGCATCGGTGACGATCGTTACAAGGAGGCATACGAGATCGGGCTGGCGCTGAAAAAACTCCGCAGCCCGGAGGTTGCCGCCGCCCTCGCCGCCGAGCGCTTGGCCAAGGTGCGCATGTCATGAACGCGCCCTATTCGTCTGACACTCGCGCCAAAGGCTGGCGCCTAGAGCTGGACTATGAGCGCATCCGCCAGTCGGACACCTGGGCTCTAGCTCCGCCGGAACTGCGTCCATGGCTGCTGATGCTCTTGATGGTTGCATGGGAGCAGACCCCGTGCGGCTCGCTGCCAGACAACGACGAATTGATTGCCGTGCGGATCGGAATGCCATTGGAAACGTTCACCGCCGCCAAGAAAGTTCTACTCCGCGGCTGGCATAAGGCCGCAGACGGTCGGCTCTACCACAGGACGTTGACTGAGCACGTTCTGGAGATGATCGGGCGCCGTCGCAAGGTTGCCGATCGGGTAGACCGACATCGCGCCGCAAAGCGTGGCGATACCCCCGGTGTAACGCGTTACACCGACGTGACTCACGTTGAAGTAGCGCGCGACCCCGCTGTGACCTACGCCAGTGCAACGCCACCGGAACCGGAACCAGTCTTTTCCGAAGAAGCTATCGCTTCTCCGGGCGCCGATGCGCCGCATTCGGCTTCGCCGCCCGTTCCGGATTTGAAATCTGACCCTTTGAAAGCTCTGTTTGACCGCGGTGTGACGTTGCTCGGCGATACGAAGAGTGCGCGTGGAATGCTTGGCAAGCTCCGCAAGGAGTTTGGCGATGTGGCCGTGATGGGAGCAATTGCGCGTGCCGAGGAAATCCAGCCCAGCGACCCGATCCCGTGGTTGATTGAGGCGTGCAAGTTGAGCCGCTCGGACTTGCGACCTGACGGCCCGTTGCCGAACGGCAAGGTGCAGATCGGTGGCATCCCATACGACGAATCCGTTGCCCATGTGATCTTGGCAGCCACCCGGAGCGCAGCATGACGGCCTTGCTCGAGACTCCACGCCAGCTTGCCTATCTGCTGGCCAGCCGCGTCGAGGATGTCTGTCGCGAGTTGTTACCCGCCGGAAAGCGTGAAGGTCACGAGTGGCGCGTGGGCAGCGTCCATGGCGAATCCGGCAAATCGATGGGCGTTCACCTCGTCGGGGAGAAGGCCGGCGTCTGGAGTGATTTCGCTTCAGGCGACAGCGGCGACTTGCTGGATCTGTGGGCGCAGGTACGCCGGGTTCCGCTCGGCGAGGCCATGGGACAGGCTCGCCAATTTCTGGGCTTGGCTGCACCGGCGTTCGTCAATACCGCCAAGGCCTACAACCGCCCGAAGCGGCCACAATGCGCCACCCCGAAGAGCGCGGTGCGCGACTACCTTGCCGGCCGCGGCCTGGCCGACGACTCACTCAAGGCGTACGCCATCGGCGAGCGCGGCCGAACGATTGTGTTTCCGTTCCTGCGCGATGGCGAACTGTTGATGGCCAAGGAACGAGAGGCTGTCGACGGCGCAAAGCCGAAACCGACCGAGTCCGACTGCGAGAAGACAGCCTTCGGCTGGCAGGCCATACCCGAAACGGCACGCGAAATCGTCATCACCGAGGGCGAGATTGACGCCATGAGTTCGTGGCAGATGGGATTCCCCGCCTTGTCTGTACCCTTCGGCGGGGGTGGCGGCAACAAGCAGGACTGGGTAGAGAACGACTTTGACCATCTCGCCCGGTTTGACGTGATCTACCTTGCCATGGACAACGATGGTCCCGGGCGCGAGGCAGCGCACGAGCTGTCGAAGCGTATCGGCCCGGAGCGCTGCCGCATCGTGAACATCCCGGCCCCATTCAAGGACGCCAATGACCTACTGCGGGATGGCTGCACCGGTGAAGACTTTCATCTGCTGCTGAAGAAGGCGCGATCACTCGACCCGGACGAGCTGAAGTCCGCGGTCGAGTACACCGACGCAATCATCGCCGAGTTCTATCCCGCCAATGGCGGCTGCGAAATCGCGCTGGAAACCCCATGGCAGAAGTTCACTGAGAAATTCCGATTTCGGCCTGGGGAACTGGTCGTCCTTCAGGGCATCAACGGCCACGGCAAAACCGAGATCGCGGGAAACTTTGTTGTGCACGGCATTGGTCACGGTGCTCGCATCTGTGTCGCCAGCATGGAATTCAAACCGGCAAAGTGGCTCAAGCGGCTGACGCGGCAGGCAGCGGGCATCGAGCGCCCGAGCGAGCACTATATCCGTGACATTGCGAACTGGTGGGCGTCGAACCTTTGGGTCTTTGATGTAACCGGAAAGGCGAAGTCGGAGCGGTTGCTTCAGGTCTTCCGCTACGCCGCTCGCCGCTACCAGATCGGCTTCTTCGTGATCGACAACCTCGCCAAATGCGGCATCGACGAGGACGACTACACCGGGCAGAAGAATTTCATCGATGGGCTGACCGACTTCGCCAAGGAGTACGACGCAACGGTCCTGCTGGTCTGCCATCCGCGCAAGGTGGAGGATGAGAACCGGGCGCCGGGGAAGATGGACGTGAAAGGCACCGGCGCAATCACCGACATGGCCGACTCGGTACTCAGCATCTGGCGTAACAAGCCCAAGCACGACGCTTTGGAGAAAGCGGCGACGCAGCAGGTCGCACCACCGCCGGAACATGCACTTGCCCCGGACGCAGTCCTGACCTGCTTCAAACAACGCAACGGAGAAGACGAGCCAAAAATCGCGCTCTGGTTCGATCGTGCCAGCCATCAGTTCCTCGAACGATCAAGCCAGCGCCCACGCAAGTACGTCCAGACCAAACTCAACGAGATGGAGGCTGCATGATGGAACACTACGATTTTGAATTCGCTGAACCGGATCTCGACAATGCCGGGAATTTCCTGGAGGGCTGGCTCGAGACTCCGCCTGATTGGAGAAACCGCTATCCAACGCTCGCATCACTCTTGACCAGCAGCAAGGATGATAAATCGACCGAGTCTGACGACTTGGCAATCACGCAAGGGCTCTCCGAGCTGAAGGCGGCAACCATAGCGAAGGATGGCACGTTGGAGCTGCGAGCAAAGGTTCTGCGGCTTCTGACTGATCGAATGGTGCGCAGGATGCACCGGGAACACGCCGCGCTCGCTCAGCCCAAGCACCTGAGCTGATTGCATCTAACTAGACGGAAATAGACTATGGCTTTAGGTCAAAAATCCGGGGGCCGACAGAAGGGAGCCGCCAACAAGCGCACGAGAGAGATTGCCGACAAGGCCGCTGCGAGCGGGTTGCTTCCGCTGGAATATTTGCTCACCGTCATGCGTGACGAGGCTCAGGAGCAGTCCATCCGGCTTGACGCTGCGAAAGCGGCCGCTCCGTACATCCACCCGCGGTTGCAGGCGACAGAAGCCACAATCAAGGGCTCCACCCTTCCCCCCTACGAAGCTGCATTGATGCAGCTAGCCCAGGAAGAGCTCATCCCGTAAGCCGTGCAGCAAGCACTCGGAGAGTGACCATTCGCGGTACGCACGCAGTTCGCACCCTCACGCGCGCGTTCCCGATCGCTGCCAGCCGTTGAGCGGAACGTCTGCCCGCTACGACGAATCGGCGCGGGTTACTCCCGGTAGTCCTCGTCGAGCATGCGCCGCTCCGTCTCGCTCATCGCATCCCGCAGCAACAGCGTGATACAGCCAGCGGGCCCTATCGCCTGCTTGTTGCGCAGCATCTTCCTAGCCCACTCGCGCTGCTGCGCAGGGGTGTAGTCAGGCTGATCGGATGCCATGGACGATCCACACCCGGGATCATCACCCGCATTGCCGACAAGGTCTTCAGCGTGCGCCCAGTCGGGCTTGATCGCCGACCATTCAACCGCCGCGTCGAAGCGTTCCAGCGCACGCTCGCAGTCGCCGACGTAACGCATGTCCGGCGTGAACTCGCAGTACACGCCCAGCGTCGGGTACTCGCCCAGATCATGGTCGTTCCAGCAGATCCCGAGCGTGTGCCCCGGAGGCGGCTTGCCGGCAACGTGCAGGACATAGAGCCTGGCAATGTCGAGCGCAAAGACGATCCAGTCCCCATCTTCGGGCATCTGCCCGGTGTTGACGCTGCCGATACTCTCCCACCCCATCCCCTCTCTCCTTGCAGGTTCAACCGAGCAGCGCGATGAAAAAGGCCCCGGCGATGACTGCCATCGTCGCGGCCATGCCAAGAAACATGAGCGTCAGCATTCCGTTGAGCAGGACGAGCCAGACTCCGCCGAACAGATCGGACATGGCGGCTACCGCCAGCAGCAGCAGCGCGAAGCGGAAGAACCACGGTGATCGGGAGCGGCTGGCCTGGGTCATGCGGAGAAATTACCCAATGTCAGGCTCAAAAGCTGAGACATCTGCCCATCAGACTGCCGCATGAGGTAATTTCCGATCCTTGGAATGTCATGCCGCGCCCCGAAGATCGTGGTGTGGCCGAAAAACAATTAAGGGTGGGTCATGAACCAGCAAGCCTTATCCGCCTTCATCTGGTCGGTCGCCGACCTTTTGCGAGGGGACTACAAGCAGTCCGAATACGGCAAGGTCATCCTGCCGTTCACCGTGCTGCGACGCCTGGACTGCGTGCTGGAGCCGACCAAGGCGGCCGTCCTCGCCGAGTTTGAGGCCAAGACCCAATCCGGACTGAACGCCGAACCGTTCCTGGAGCGCAAGAGCGGCCAGCGTGGCCTGTACAACACATCGCCCCTGGACATGAAGAAACTCATGGGCGACCAGGACCATATCCGCGAGAACCTGTTCAGCTACATCCAGGCGTTCGCGCCCGGGGTGCGCGATGTGTTCGAGCGCTTCGAGTTTCACGCTCAGGTCGAGCGGCTGGCCAAGGCCGGCCTGCTGTATCAGGTCACCGAGAAATTTGCCGGCATCGATCTGCACCCGGAGGTGGTCGACAACCACCAGATGGGGCTCGTGTTCGAGGAGCTGATCCGCAAGTTTGCGGAAATCTCCAACGAGACCGCCGGTGAGCACTTCACCCCGCGCGAAGTGATCCGCCTGATGGTCAACCTGATCTTCGTCGAGGATGACGACGTGCTGTCCAAACCCAACGTGGTCCGCACGATCTATGACCCGACTGCGGGCACCGGCGGCATGCTCAGCATCGCCGGCGAATACCTCGCCGAGCACAACCCGCAGGCGCGCCTCACTGTGTTCGGCCAGGAGCTGAACCCCGAGTCTTACGCCATCTGCAAGGCGGACATGCTGATCAAGGGCCAGGACGTGTCCAGCATTGCCTTCGGCAATACGCTGTCGGACGACGGCCATCCCGGCAAGCAATTTGACTACATGCTGTCCAATCCGCCGTTCGGCGTGGAATGGAAGAAAGTCGAAAAGGAAATCCGCCGGGAACACGCGCAGGAAGGCTACAACGGCCGCTTCGGCCCCGGCCTGCCCCGCGTGTCCGACGGCTCCATGCTGTTCCTGCTGCATCTGATCAGCAAGATGCGCCCGGCCAAGGAGGGCGGTGGCCGCTTCGGCATCGTGCTCAACGGCTCACCGCTGTTCACCGGCGGCGCCGGCAGTGGCGAAAGCGAGATCCGCCGCTACGTGCTGGAGAACGACCTGCTGGAGGCGATCATCGGCCTGCCGACGGACATGTTCTACAACACCGGCATCGCCACCTACGTGTGGATCGTCTCCAACCGCAAGCCGGCCGCGCGCAAGGGCAAGGTCCAACTCATCGATGCCTCCGGCTACTGGCAGAAGATGCGCAAGAGCCTGGGCAGCAAGCGCAAGGAACTGAGCGACGCGCACATCGAGCGCATCACCCGCCTGTTTGGCGAGTTCGTCGAGGCCAAGGACGACGGCAAGCCCATCAGCCGTATCTTCAGGAACGAGGACTTCGGCTACCGCACCATTACCGTCGAGCGCCCGCTCAAGGACGAGCACGGCAAGTCCGTGATCGGCACCAAAGGCAAGCAGAAAGGCAAACCGCAGCCGGACAGCAACCTGCGTGACACCGAGAACGTGCCGCTCTCAGAAGACGTAGAGACCTACTTCAAGCGCGAAGTGCTGCCGCACGCGCCGGACGCCTGGATCGACCCCGACAAGACCAAGGTCGGCTACGAGATCCCGTTCAACCGGCACTTCTACGTGTTCAAGCCGCCGCGTCCGCTGGCGGAGATCGATGCCGAGCTGAAAGCCTGTACCGATCGCATCAAGCAAATGATCGAAGGGCTGTCCACATGATTGACCTTTCTTATCCAAAGTTATCAAATATAGATAACATTTGATAAGGTCAGTTGAAATGGACCCGCGTATCAACCCCTACGCCCCCGGAGCAGGCGCTCCGCCTCCTGAACTCGCTGGCCGTGACCAGGTCATCGAGGCCGCATCAATCGCGCTCGACAGGATGCGTAATGGCCTGGTCGCTCGCAGCCTGATGCTCGTGGGACTCCGCGGGGTGGGAAAGACGGTTCTCCTCAATCGCCTGCATAACGATGCAGAGGCCAGCGGCTTCGCTACAGTCGTCTTAGAGGCCCCCGAACAGCGCTCGCTTCCCGCCTTGCTGGTGCCGTCGATGCGAGCCGTACTGCTCAAGCTGGATCGAATGGCGGCGGGAGGCGACCTGGCCAAGCGTGCTCTGCGAGCCCTGGGCGGTTTTGTTCAGGCGATGAAACTGAAGTATGGGGATATCGAGTTCGGCCTGGACTTGGGATTGGAACCTGGCGTTGCCGACACCGGCGACCTGGACGCTGACCTGATCTCCCTGTTCCAGGTCGTCGGCGAAGCGGCCCGCGAACGCAAGACCGTGCTGGTGCTATTTGTTGATGAACTTCAGTACGTGCCGGAACCCCAGCTCGCCGCCCTTATCACGGCACTGCACCGCTGCGCGCAGCTCCAATTACCGGTCACCATGATCGGCGCAGGGCTGCCGCAACTCCTCGGCCAGATGGGTCGCGCCAAATCCTATGCCGAACGTCTGTTCGAGTTCACTCCCATTGGCAAGCTGCCAGACGCTGCGGCCCGGCAGGCCCTCGCCGCGCCGGCACAACGCGCCGGGGTGCTATACGAAGAAGCCGCGCTCCACGAAATCCTGCGACAGACCGAAGGCTATCCTTACTTCCTTCAGGAATGGGGCAAGCACTCTTGGACCTGCGCCCAGCAATCGCCCATCACCTTGGCGGATGTCCACGCGGCGACAGATCAGGCGCTCGCCGAACTGGATGCCAGCTTCTTTCGCGTGCGCCTCGATCGCCTCACTCCGTCGGAGAAGCGCTACCTGCGCGCAATGGCCGAACTCGGGCCGGGGCCACACCGTTCTGGCGATATTGCGCACACCTTGGGGCGCGAAGTGGCCACTGTTGCGCCCACGCGCGCCAAGCTGATCGACAAAGGCATGGTCTTCAGTCCGGCCCACGGTGACACCGGATTTACCGTGCCGCTGTTTGATGCCTACATGCGACGCGTAATGCCCGATTGGCCCTGACCAAAGTCTCCTATGCGCGACATTGCCATCTACACCGCGCCTTCAGGCGCCGTCGAGGTCAGGCTGGAGAAGGACACGGTCTGGCTGCGGCAGGAACAGATGGCCGAGCTGTTCGGCCGCGACCGCACCGTGATCGGCCGCCACATCCGCAACGCCTTTGCCGACGGGGAGCTCGACGAAGAAAGCAATGTGCAAATTTTGCACATTGCCGGATCAGACAAGCCGGTGCGGTTCTACAACCTTGACGTGATCATCTCCGCCGGCTACCGCGTCAAGTCCCAGCAGGGCACCCGCTTCCGGCAATGGGCCACCGGCATCCTGCGCGAACACCTCACGCGCGGCTACACCCTCAACCGCCAGCGGCTGGAAACCAACGCCCGCGAGCTGGACGCCGCCCTGCAACTGGTGCGCAAGGTCGCGGCATCCCCGGAACTCACAGCAGAGGCCGGCCGCGGGCTGGTGGATATTGTCAGCCGCTACGCCCAGACCTTCGCCTTGCTGCAAGGCTACGACGAAGGCCTGCTCACCGAGCCACCCGCTCAGCCCGGTGGACGGCTGCCCACGGTCGCCGAAGCCCGCACTGCGCTGGCCCAGCTCAAGGCCAGCCTCATCGCCCGAGGTGAATCCACGGGGCTCTTTGCGCAGGAACGCGCCGGCGACGGCCTCGGTGCCCTGCTTGGCAATCTTGACCAGACCGCCTTCGGTGAACCCGTCTACCCCAGCATCGAAGCCAAGGCCGCGCACCTGCTGTACTTCGTCATCAAGAACCACCCGTTCACGGACGGCAACAAGCGCAGCGGCGCCTTCCTGTTCGTCGATTTCCTGAACCGCAATGGTCGATTGCTCGATGCCAGCGGCCAGCCCGTCATCAACGACGTGGGCCTCGCCGCGCTCGCGCTGCTCGTAGCCGAATCGCCGGCGCAGAACAAGGACACCATGATCCGGCTGATCATGAACATGCTCGCGCGGCCTGCGGGAGCGTCCCGATGAGCTTTCCCCGATATCCCGAGTACAAGGACAGCGGGGTGGAGTGGTTGGGCGAGATCCCCGCCCATTGGACAGTCGCGCCGTTCAAACGCCTCGTTGAGTTTCAGAACGGTGCGGACCACAAGGCCGTCGAAGTCGACGAGGGCTATCCTGTCTACGGCTCAGGCGGCGTATTCGCCCAAGCGTCGCAGTACCTATACGACGGCGAGTCGGTGCTTCTCGGTCGGAAAGGCACCATCGATAAGCCGCTTCACGTGACCGGTAGGTTCTGGACGGTCGACACGATGTATTGGACACGAATCAGGCGAGAAGCGAACGGGAAGTTTTGCTATTACGTAGCAGCGTCCATTCCATTCGCTTACTACTCGACAAATACCGCGCTGCCGAGCATGACCCAGAGCGCGCTTGGCGCGCACGCAATCGCTTATCCCGAGAAGCTGGAACAAACCACCATCGCCGCCTTCCTTGACCACGAAACCGCCAAGATCGATGCGCTGGTGGCGGAGCAGGAAAAGCTGATCGCGCTGCTCAAGGAAAAACGTCAGGCCGTCATCTCCCACGCCGTCACCAAGGGGATCAACCCCGATGCCCCGATGAAACCCTCCGGCATCGAATGGCTGGGGGATGTGCCAGCGCATTGGACAATGGCGAGACTGAAAAACGTGTCGCCCTTCATTACGGTGGGCATAGTCGTGAATCCGAGCGACTACGTGTCTGAGGACGGACTGCCTTTTATTTACGGGGGCGACATCTCGGAGGGAAGTATTGATGCGGACGCTGCCCGCCGAATCTCTCCGGAACATAGCGAAAAGAATTCCAAGACGAGACTTGAAACGGGAGATCTGCTCACAGTTCGCGTTGGGGCCCCCGGGGTCACGGCTGTTGTTGGTCCTGACTGCGAGGGCGGAAACTGCGCATCCGTAATGCTGATTCGTCGCGGAGCCTTCGACTCCCGTTGGCTTTGCTTCGCGATGAACAGTCGCATGGTCCGGTTCCAGGTGGAAGTCGTGCAGTACGGTGCCGCTCAGGAGCAGTTCAACATCAGTCACGCGATCAACTTCTGGATCGCAGTTCCTCCACGAGCCGAGCAGGCGGAGATTGCGGACGGGCTGACGCGTGAAACGGCTGATATTGATTCGCTGATTTCGGAAGCCGAGTGCGCCATCAATCTCCTCAAAGAACGCCGCTCCGCCCTGATCTCTGCCGCCGTCACGGGCCAGATCGACGTGCGGGGGACTGTCGAGGCCCAAGCCGCATGAGCGAGCAAAGCGCCGCCATCGTCGACTTCATCGCCAAGCTGATGCCCTTGTACGACGGTGAAGACCACGAACGCGTCTGGTGCGCACGCTCGCTGGAAGATGGCACCTTGTTGCTTCCCCAGCCGGGCGGCGAAGACGATGACCCCGACAACGACTTCATCCGCGTGCGATGGCAGGGCGTACCCGAGCGTGAACAGGTCGTGTCCGGCAGCGACATCGCGACGCTCGCTGTGGTCAGGTACGTTGAGTTTCACGGCGTCGGCCGGCCGGCGAAAGATGTCGCAGCGGAGCTGGCCCACCTGTCGCAGCATTTTACCTTCAAGACCGGCTGCTCGCTTTACCTACCCTACGAGCCGACAGGCCCCGATCTGGTCTCTGCTGTCCGCAAAGCAGTGAGCCGGATGGGTGAAAGCGCAGTGGTCAATCTACTCACGAAAACTGCCGGATTCTGAGGACGCCGATGATCCGGCAGAGCCACCCATCTTCCGGACAGGAACTCCGCCGTGATCCAACACCTCTTGGCGGCACAACGCGCTTTCCGCTTCTGATCCTGGAGTGTTGACCCGGGCTGATTTCCACTGCTGTCATGCCATCATCAGAACAATCACACTCGAACAAGGGAGCGATTCATGAGCAGCACGCTGACCGCGCACGAGCAGCCACTATCCAAGATCTTCAGCGATGACTACGTGTTCTCGATTCCGGGCTACCAGCGTCCGTACTCGTGGACGACCGAGCAGGCGCGTGAGCTGATCGACGACCTTCATGGCTTCATGAAAAGTTCGGACAAGGCGCTGGGGGACATTCCACCCTACTTCCTCGGCAGCATTGTCCTGATCAAGCAGGAGTCCCAGCCACCGACCACCGTCGTTGATGGGCAGCAGCGCCTGACGACACTGACGCTGTTGCTGTCCGCCATCAGGGCCAAAACCGCGGACGACAAAGCCAAGAGCGGCCTGTCCAGGCTGATCTACGAACAGGGCGACGTCATTCTCAACACCGAGAATCACTACCGGCTGACGTTGCGCGAACGGGACCGTGATTTCTTCCGCGAGTACGTGCAGCACGATGGCGGCATCGACCAGTTGATTGTTCTCTCGAAGGACCTCCCCGACAGCCAGAACAACCTGCGCGAGAACGCGCGCCTGTTCATGAACCGCCTTGATGAGCTGAACGAAGGTGAGCGGGTCAAGCTGGCGCAGTTCATCGCCACGCGCTGCTATCTGGTGACCGTCTGCACACCGGATCTGGATTCCGCGTACCGCATCTTCAATGTGCTCAACAGTCGCGGACTGGACCTGAGCGCAACCGACATTCTCAAGGCGGAAATTGTCGGCAAGATCGGCGCCGGCAAGCGGGATCACTACACGGAAGTCTGGGAGAACATCGAAGACGATCTGGGCCGTGAGGACTTCGGCAATCTCTTCAGCCATATCCGCATGATCCACCGCAAGGCCAAGCCGCAGGGCACGGTGCTCAAGGAGTTCCGCGAGCATGTTGTGTATGCGTCTCCGGAAGCCTTCATGGACGGGGTGCTCGCGCCCCTTGCCGCCGCCTACGAGGAAATCACGGACGCGGCCTACACCAGCCCGAAGGACGCCGAGGCCGTCAACACGCATCTGTACTGGCTGAATCGGATCGAGTTCAAGGACTGGATGCCGGCGGCGCTGGTTTTCATGTCGCGTCATCGCAATGACCATGACCGCATGGTGGCGTTCTTCCGCGACCTGGAGCGTCTCGTGTATTCGATGCTGATCGGCCGCTGGGGGATCAACGAACGCATCGAGCGGTGTTCGGCGCTGACGAAGGCCATCGAATCGGGTCAGGATCTGTGGGCACCGGGATCGCCGCTGCTGCTCACGGACATCGAGAGGGGCGCGACGTATCAGGCGCTCAACGGGCCGCTCTACAGCACGCATTCCGCGCGTGCGCTGTCTCTCCTGCTACTGCGGCTGGATGCCCTCCTTTCCGGCGGCGGCGCGACGTACAACTACAACGTCGTCACCGTTGAACATGTGCTGCCGCAGAACCCGCAGGCGGGCAGCACCTGGCTGGACTGGTTCCCGGACGAAGAGATCCGGCAGCAATGGGTGCATCGGCTCGGCAATCTCGCGCTGCTGACACGCAAGAAGAACAGCTCGGCCAGCAACTACGACTTCGACCGCAAGAAGAACTCGTACTTCGCCAAGGGCGGTGTATCACCGTTTGCGATGACGACACAGGTGCTTGCCGGCGATCACTGGGATCTCGAAACCGTCGAGAAGTGGCAGTCCGAAAGGCTGGCGATTCTTGAGAAGCACTGGGCGCTGGAAGATCGCGTCATGCCTGTGAGCGGGCCCCAAGTGTCGAGCGGGCCGCGTGAGCGCGCTGAACTGATCGACATCGATCGCTTGTTTTTCTGCAAGGCATCCGGGGCCGATGCCACGGCACGGTGTACGGCGGAAGGCCTGTGGGTCTTGAAGGGGTCGACCGGCCGATCGGAGACAACCGAGTCTCTGAAAGAGCATACGTATCGCGACATCAGATCAACCCTTCTGAAGCAGGGCGTCATCGTCGATTCGGGCGACGGCCGCATTCGCTTCGAGCAGGACTTCCTCTTCAAGCGGCCCAGCGCCGCTGCTGTTGCGGTAACCGGTCGCGCAGCGAACGGCTGGACCGAGTGGAAGGATGCCGAAGGCATGTCTCTACGTGAAGCCTGCGGACTTGGCCCCTCGGAGGGAACCGAATGACCGGATACGGTCTGTCGGCACGGGGACGGCCTTCCCAGGGTTCATTGGTGGAAAGTTGACGATTACCGACATTCGGCGTACAAGGCCTTGATCGCCAATGGAAGTCGGTAGTTCCCGACTTTTCAAGGATTCAGGGAACGCCGAACCGTGAAGTCGCCTAAGACCAACTTTTCAAGAATCGCACGAGGCCACGCCCAGCGCGGAAATGACGCTGACCTGCTGGCGCTGGCGGATACCGTGCGTGCAGCACGCACGGATGCCAACCTGACCCAGGCCGATCTGGCACTGGTGTCCGGTGTGGGACGCGACACCATCATCGCGCTGGAGAACGGACGGCCCGGCGTCTCGCTGGGTTCAGCGCTGCGGGTGTTGAAGGGGCTGGGCCTGACCCTGGCGCCAGTGCCGAGGCGCTGATGCTCGCAGTCATTCACAGTCGGGGCCGGGTCGGTAGCCTGCGTGCCGTGGAAGGCGCGCTGGAATTCAGCTACGCGCCGGACTGGTTGCAAAGCGCCGGCGCATTCCCGCTTTCACCGCGCCTGGCATTGCGGGAGGCGCCATGGCGCGGCGATGAAGTGCTGTTCTTCTTCGCCAATCTCCTGCCCGAAGGCGCAGTGCTGGAGACGCTGATCCGGCTGCGTCGCCTGCCGCGCGGCAATGTCTATCGCCTGCTGGAAGCCTTTGGCCGCGAATGCGCAGGCGCGTTCGATATCGTGCCGGAAGCCGAAGCCAGACATGTGTCACGCACGGCATCGAAAACATCTAACTACCGGGAATATCCGCCCGCGACTCTGGCAGAGGATCTGGCGCGGCTACGCGACAACATTCCACTGATGGCCGGTCACGCCGAGCTGCGCCTGTCATTGGCCGGCGCGCAGGACAAGATCCCGGTGCGCTACGCGGAAGGCGCGTTATGGCTGCCACAGGGCAATGCACCGTCCACGCATATCCTGAAACCTGCCCTGCACCCGCAGAAGCTGTTTCCCGATTCGGTGATGAATGAGGCCTTCTGCATGCGCCTGGCCGCAGCACTGGGTCTGCCGGCGGCCGCGGTCACCGTCCTGATGGAACCGGAACCGGTGCTGTTGATCGAGCGCTATGACCGCGTCGTTGCAAGAGACCGGATCGAGCGCCTGCACCAGCTCGACCTGTGCCAGCTCGCGGGTGTACTGCCGGCGCAGAAATATGAGGTCGATGGCGGGCCGGGTTTCAAGACGTGCTTCGAGCTGATCGACGCGCACAGCGCAGCGCCCGCACGCGGTCGCCTTCAACTGGTGGACTGGACCCTATTCAATCTGCTGATCGGCAACGCAGACGCGCACGCCAAGAATCTGGCCATGCTCTACGGCGCGGATGGCAGGCTGCGTCTGGCGCCTGCTTATGATCTGCTGGCGACCGGCTATTGGTCCGAGCTGTCGGACCGGATGGCGATGGCTATCGGCGGCGAGCGGCGCCCGGCTTGGGTACAGGCACGCCATTGGCAGCGGTTCTGCGAAAGCCTGGGGCTGAATACCGTGCAGCTCCGGCGGCGTGCGCGGGACCTGTGTGCGAAGGCGTTGACTCACAAGGATGAGGTGATGGCTGCACTGGAGGTACCGTTACCGCTGGCGCAGCATCTGACAGCGACGCTGGAACGCAACAGCGAGAGAATCGAAAACAAGATCGGGGGGGCCGCATGAGCCTGCACAAGGAAATCGAGTTCGAGAACGACATCTGTGCGCATCTCGCCGCGCACGGTTGGCTGTATGCGCAGAAGGACGCAGCCGACTATGACCGTGCCCGCGCATTGTTTCCGGCGGATGTGATCGCCTGGGTTCAGGCCTCTCAGCAACAGGCTTGGGAAGCCCTGAGCAAAAGCCACGGAGCGGCCACCGAGGCGGTGCTGCTCGACCGAATCCGCAAGCAGCTCGACGACCGCGGCACGCTGGACGTGCTGCGTCATGGCGTCGAGATGATGGGGCTGCGGCAACCACTGACACTGGCGCAGTTCAAGCCGGCGCTGGCGATGAATGAGGATATCGTCGCGCGTTATGAGGCCAATCGCCTGCGCGTGGTGCGGCAGGTGAAGTATTCGTTGCACAACGAGAACTCCATCGATCTGGTGCTGTTCCTCAACGGCATCCCGGTTGCGACGGTAGAGCTGAAGTCCGATTTCACGCAGAGCGTGGAGGATGCGGTCGATCAGTACCGCTTTGACCGTCACCCACGCCCCAAGGGCCAGTCCGCGGCCGAGCCGCTGCTCGACTTTCCGCGCGGGGCGCTGGTGCATTTCGCCGTCAGCAACAGCGAAGCGAAGATGACGACGAAGCTGGCCGGCGCGGTGACGACGTTCCTGCCGTTCAATCAGGGGGACCATGGCGCAGCCGGCAATCCGGTGAACCCCAATGGCCATCGCACCGCCTACCTGTGGGAACAGGTGTGGGCACGCGCAAGCTGGCTGGAGATCATCGGCCGCTATCTGGTCGCGCCACGCGACGACAAGAAGAAGATCAAGGCGATCATCTTTCCGCGCTATCACCAGCTCGATGCGACGCGCTCGCTGGTGGCAAAGGTTCTGGAGGAAGGGCCGGGGCAGAAATATCTGATCCAGCACTCCGCTGGATCGGGCAAGACCAACTCGATTGCGTGGACCGCGCACTTCCTGGCGGATCTGCATAACGCCGGGCACGACAAGCTGTTCGATACCGTGCTGGTGGTCAGCGACCGCAACGTGCTCGATTCACAGCTCCAGGACGCGATCTTCGACTTTCAGCGCACCACCGGCGTGGTGGCAACGATCAAGAACGAGAGCGGATCGAAGAGCGCCCAGCTCGCCGAGGCTCTGTCCGGCAACAAGAAGATCGTGGTCTGCACGATCCAGACTTTCCCGCATGCATTGGCTGCGGTGCAGGAGCTGGCAGCAACGCAGGGCAAGCGCTTTGCCGTGATTGCCGATGAGGCACACAGCTCGCAGACGGGCGAAGCCGCGTCCAAGCTCAAGCAGGTGCTGTCGGCCGACGAATTGAAGGAACTGGCCGACGGCGGCGAGATCAGCACGGAAGATGTCCTGGCAGCACAGATGACTGCACGCGCAGCGGAATCCGGGATCACCTATGTCGCCTTCACTGCCACACCGAAGGCCAAGACTCTGGAACTGTTCGGCCGGCGGCCGAAGCCCGATCTCCCGGCCGGCCCCGACAATCTGCCCGCACCGTTCCACGTCTATTCGATGCGGCAGGCGATCGAGGAAGGTTTCATCCTCGACGTGCTGAAGAACTACACGCCCTACAAGTTGGCCTTCAAGCTCGCCAGCGAGGGGAAGGAATGGGACGACAAGGCGGTTGCGCGCGACGACGCAATGAAAGGCCTGATGCGCTGGGTGCGGCTGCATCCGTACAACATCAGCCAGAAGGTGCAAATCGTCGTCGAGCACTTCCGCGAGAACGTGGCGCCGCTGCTCGATGGCTACGCCAAGGCGATGGTGGTGGTGGGCAGCCGGCAGGAGGCGGTGCGCTGGCAGCTCGCGATCGACAAGTACATCAAGAGCCAGGGTTACCGGATCGGCACGCTGGTCGCGTTTTCTGGCGAGGTCAATGACAAGGAGTCTGGCCCCGATCCGTTCTCCGAAAACTCAAAGTCGCTGAATCCGAACCTGAAGGGCCGCGACATCCGGCAGGCGTTTGCTCAGGACGAGTATCAGATCCTGCTGGTTGCGAATAAATTCCAGACCGGCTTTGACCAACCGCTGCTGTGCGGCATGTACGTGGACAAGCGGCTCGCCGGCATCCAGGCCGTCCAGACCCTGTCGCGGCTCAACCGCGCGTATCCAGGCAAGGACACGACGTACATCCTCGACTTCGTCAATGACCCCGAGGAAATTCTGGCGGCGTTCAAGACCTACCACACGACGGCAGAGCTGGACGGCGTCACCGACCCCAATCTCGTCTTCGACCTGCGCGCCAAACTCGACGCCAGCGGTCACTACGATGACAACGAGGTCGAGCGCGTCGTCCGGGCCGAGCTGAATCCCAAGGGTAGCCAGTCGGAATTGAGCGCGGCAATCGAGCCGGTCGCTGACCGTCTGCTGAAATCCTACACGGCGGCAAAGCGGGCATTGAGCGCGGCACGAGAACGCAAGGACGCCAACGCCGAGCAGGAAGCACAGAACGAGATCAATGCGCTGGCGATGTTCAAACGCGATATCGGCACCTTCGGCCGCGTCTACGCCTTCCTGTCACAGATCTTCGACTACGGAAACACGTCGCTGGAAAAGCGTGCGATCTTCTTCAGGCGCCTGCTGCCGCTACTGGAGTTCGGCAGAGAACGCGACACTGTCGATCTTTCGAAAGTCGTGCTGACCCATCACAAGCTGAAATCACTCGGCGCCACCAAACTCGATCTCTACTCTGGTCAGGCCACAACGCTGCAAGCTATGACCGAAGCCGGCGCCGGCGAAGTCCGCGAGCCGGAGAAGGTCTACCTCGCCCAGATCATCGCCAAACTGAATGAGCTGTTCGAAGGCGAGCTGTCGGACGACGACAAGCTGGTCTACGTCAACAATGTGCTCAAGGGGAAGCTGCTGGAATCAGACGTGCTGGCCGCTCAGGCCAGGAGCAATACCAAAGAGCAATTCGCCAACTCCCCCGACTTGGCCAACGAGATCCTGAACGCCATCATGGACGCGCTGGGCGCGCACCAGACCATGAGCAAGCAGGCACTGGATTCACCGAAGGTGCGCGAAGGACTGAAGGACGTATTGCTGGGGCCGGCCGGGCTGTATGAAGCGCTACGAGAACGGACCGCACAGTGAAGATCTCTTTTCGCTGGATTCCGCCACTCATTGAAAGAAGCGTCCGACTGCTATCGGGAGATCGGCACGTCGAGGGAAACGTCGTGGCCGTCGACACGGAAGTGCCGGTGTGGCACGAATTCGATCTTTAGGTCGAGGGCTCTGGCGGGCGCTTGGCCTTGACCTTGATTAGTGACAGACCGTCGGCACCGCGCCCGTCCGGATTCAGCCCCAGGCGTCCGAATCGGCCACCGATTGCTCGGCCTCTATCGGGACAGTGAAACTTAGCTACAGTACGAGAGAAGGACGGATTCGAAATGGCGCCCAGACGAACAATTTGTTTAGCAGACAGCTCGATGAACAAGCACATTGTTTTCTATCAGTTGCGAAGCTCGCCAATGGCCTGCTCCAAGAATGAATATGCGGACGAGTGTCCGGTGATTAGCTGTTGGGCAACGGAAGGAGGGAGCGCGTAAATGCAATCGGTGGATTTTTCAAGACCATTGGCTACATCGTCTGGTTCGGCACTGGCATCTGGGGCTTCTTCTTGTGCTTGGCCATTATTTCTAAGGTCGCTGGCTTCTGGGGCATTGTCGGTGCGTTAGTTCTCGGCCCAGTTACCTTTCTTGCCGCTCCTCTTTACGCGGGGTTCGCTTGGGGCAATTGGTTTCCACTTATTCTCAATTATGGCGGCGGCATCGCCGCAATGATCATAATTGGCATCGGTAGTGCCATGAGCAAAGAGTAATGCTTTTGCCCAACCAGTCGTTCCAACCGACCCACTTGCCTGCGCTTCGCTACGGAAAGCGGTCGGCTGAACTCAAGCGTTGAGGCTGTAGAAAAAGGTTTCGCCCCATGGCCGCGATAAAAATTTCTCTGCGACAGTTGCGTCGAATGCGGTTCAAAATTCTGAGTGTGCTTTGAGCGATCTCACGCGAGCACTTTTTAGCGATTCCGAGGGGTGTTCGGAAACGTCCGGACTTTTTCTACACTCTCGTTGGGTGTCATAAAAGCATGGCTACCTTGGAAGCTACGCTGGCCGAAGCACAGAAGAATCAGCGGGTGTGCCCACAGCCTCAGCAATGGCAGGCACTCTATGAGCTGCTGCCCAACAAGCTACGCAAAGGTGGGGGCTGGGAGCCGGCATTGCCGCTAATTCTCGCTGCGTGGGGGGATACGCCAGCACTTCCAAAGATGCTGCGGCTGAAAGAGCACATTGAGTGGGCCGCATCGCATGGGCACCTTGATGAGGTGCATGCGTTTCTTTGCAGCCTTGCAGAAAATCAATGGCATCACATAGGCGAGTAATGCCACCCAACCAGGCACTTCCAGCCGACGTCATTGCCACCACTTCGCGTCGTCATAGGGAGGCCTACAACTGCATTAAATCGGCTTCAGGTGACGTTTGACCCACCACGTACTTTTTAGCTGTTGGGGCTAACGGAGAGATCGAATGATCTGGTGAACAGGGCCGTTTCAAAGCGCAATTGGCATGCCAGTTCGGTTTCATTGAGAGATCGTGTAAGGCTTACGATGCTGGGCACGTTGATGAGGCGGTCCGGATCGCTACGACACTATCCGAGTGCTGATGCATGACACCGCGAACTCGACGTCGCTGCCCGCGCAGCTAGGAGCATAGGATGTCCTCGTAGTAACCACCTCACCGACGAACCTTCCTGAGGCCTCAACCACGTATTTTGATGTACTTCTCGGGTTCTCTATGAAAGGGCGAGGCCGCTCGCGCATATCTATCGACTTAAGAACTAGCTCCAACGCAAGAGATCCATAAGCCATGCAAAATGATTTCTCTACAAGAGTAGTTCAGCTCATATTAGAAGTTTTGCGTAAGTCCTTACGCGCAGCCGTATTTATATTTGTAGGAGCAGTAGTTGGCTACTCTGTGGGCATGGTTGAATGGCTTGTAGCTACGGTCTTCGTCAATTCGGTGATGCCAAAGTTCGGTCTGGTCGGCTATAGGCTGAGCGAAGATGAATATTTCATTATCATCTGCATCGCGCTGGTCGTGGCAATTGGCGTCGCAGCGAAATTCGCACGACCGGGTAATGCGACAGATATCTGGTTTCTCGACCATATTGACAGCAAGCGCAATCAATTTGAGCAATGGGTGAGGATTTCGGCTAGTAGTAAATTTGCAAAGAACGTTGCACTGCTCTGCTTGGGGCTTGCAGTCGCGCTGGGCGCAATGCTGTATTTCCAGCGCCCTCACACCTATGAGGCGTGTCTAGACAAGTATGTGGCGAAGGCTAGAACCAATCAGATCGCACTGATGATGAGAGAGTCGTGTCGAAGGCGGTTTGGGGGAGATCTAGATCCAGAAACAAATGGACGCAGGATAAGTAGACCTACGGAATTGCGCGGTGGAGCGGATTGAAGCTCCTTGTTTCCATGCAGGTAAAACGGGAGAAATGGCAACTGGTCCACTTTGGCTACACGATACTGACCAGCCGGGATTGGCAGCAACAGGTTCGTATTTGCGCGTTTCGCAGAAGCGAAGTAGCACCAGTTCTCGCCGCTCGTCGGAAAGCTTGGAAAAACAACTGGCAGGGTTTGGCAGAATTCAGGTCGACATCGCTGGAACTTTGGCTACGCTTTGCGCCTGATACATAACTTTTGCAGTAACCAACAAACTTACTCGTTGCATTTTTCTTTTAACTCAATGAGATAAGACCCCTATAGCAGAGCAATCGCGCCTACCAATTCCGTGAAACAGCCCCGCACTGTCGGGGCTGTTTCATGTCCGCAGCATGGGACTCGAACCAACTCCGCCTGAATCAGACGCACGTCGAGACGTGCTGCAGGGTTGCGTGCCAAAGCACGCGATGCGCCAGAAGCACAGGCGAGTCCAATCGCGCCTACCAATTCCGTGAAGAAGCCCCGCACTGTCGGGGCTTCTTCATACCCGCCGCAGCGGCCTCGAATCCACTCCGTCTGAACCGGACGCACGCCGAGGTGTGTTTCGGGGCTGCGTGCTGAAGCACGCGATGCGCCCAAGGCGCAGGCAAGTCCAAGCGCACCACCCCTTCTTTGATAAAGCCCCGCACCGTCGGGGCTTTATCAATTCTGTAGCGCGCACATCTGTAGCGTGCACCTAGACACTGCCCCTCTCCCCCTCCAGCGCACGCGAGCGACACGACACAGCCCGTCGACTGATCCCCCAGGTTCACAGGCAGCGCGCCACAGAGCACAGAAACCTGAGCGTGGAACCCGTTCCTGCCCCGTATAGGCCGAGTGAACCCGGCAGATCACGCGTCAATTGGGAACACCCGGAAGAGCGTTCCGGGAGTCATGTCATTACCCAATTTTCATGCGGCCATTTTGTTTCCGGGGCGGACTGGCGACTCGATCTTCGGAAACACCTCGAAGCTCTTCACCAGCACCAGATCCCGCTTGCGGAATTCCGGCTCCAGCAACCGGAACACGCGCTCGTTGTTGTAGAACGGCGTCATCGGCCACATGTGGTGCACCAGATGATAGTTCTGGTACTGGAGCAACAGATTCATCAACCACTCACGGCCTTCCCGGACGCTGGTCGCGCGCGTGAAGTTGTCGGACTGCCGTAGGTCCATCTTGTCTTTGTTCCAATGGTTATGCGGCAGCCAGAAAAACGTGAAGCCGATTCCCAGGAACATCAACCGTGACGGAAGAAACGACAGCCAGAAATACTCGGCGCCATACCCGGCGGAAATGAGCCCCCCAATCACGGCAGCACCCAGCGCCAGATAGGGGATCAGCTCGCGAATGACTTTCTTCACGATCGGGGCGTCACTGCGAATCAGACGCAGCGTATACATGACATCGATGAGCAACCAGCGAAATGGAAGCGAGTACCACGCACCGTGGCTCCACGAATCCGGATCCTTGGTCCCGTCATTGGTAAACCGATGGTGCTCCATATGCGCCCAGCGCATGAGACCCAGGTTCGCATAGGGAACGACCAGGGTGATAACCAGCTGACCCAGCGCATCATTCAGCCGGCGGTTCTTGGCAACCGCACCATGGATGGAGTCATGGACTGCGCTGAAAAACCAGTAGTAGATGAACGCCAGCAGCGTTGCAGCAAGCCAAAAGGGAATTGTTTGAGTGACGGCAGCGACGATCAGCCCCACCGCGGCCGTGGTGCCCCCGGCCACGACGCCGACAACCGGAATTGAGAGCGTGGGCGCCGAAGTGAGTCGCTTGAACTCTGCCCGCTTCGACTCCGGTATCGACAGCGGCTTTCCAAGGTCTTCAGTCATGAGGGGTCTCCAGAATTGAGTCGATTTGCCTTCTTCAGGGCTCTGTTCGATGTACCGATTCGCGCAGAAAGATCTTCCTGCCGCGTCGACTCCGGGACCAGCGCCGGACCCGCCTATAACGTGTCATTAAGCGACAACCGTGCCTTTTTCGGAATACAGTGCCTGGAATGACGAGGTCGGAGCCGGCATCTTGAACAAAGCCCGAATTGCCACGACATACACCCGAATTCTGGCGCGAACCCTGGGACTTAAAGGCAATGCAGTACAGCCGTTACTGCAAGGCACGGATGTCACGCCCACCGACATCGAATTCGAGAAGCGTGAGCTGACCCGGGCAGAGCAATATCAGATCATCGAAAACGCCCTGAAACTTACAGATCAGCCGGGGCTGGGCCTGCTCGTCGGCGAGCAGGTCGAGATGTCCACGCATGGCATCCTGGGACTCGCGGCCATGACGTCGGCAACGCTCAACGAAGCCCTGTCGATCATCACCAAGTACCATCCCGTACGCGCCCCTTTTTTGAGCATCCAGCAGGAGCAATCGGATCGCGATCTGATCATCCGTTTCGGAACCGTTGATGACATCAGCGAGCCGGTCAGTCGTTTTCTGATCGAAGCCTTCGCATCAATGCTGCAGACCATCGTGGAGCGCATCGTCGAAGACGAGGTCACAAATGCGTCCCTTCTCCTGACGCTGACTCCATCACAGGCCTGGGAGACTTACCGGCAGCATTTCCACTGCGCAGTCACGCGGACCGACGCGGCGCTCTGCGAATACGCGATCCCTCTGGCACTGGCCAACATGCCGTGTCCGACACGCAACGAAGCGCTGCATGAGCGCGCTGAAGTGGGATGCCGAACACTTGCAGATCAGATTGCCGGACAAGCGACATGGCGCGGCAAAGTTGAGGCACTGTTTCGGGTGGGCCATGCGGCATTTCTTTCGCTGGAAGACTGCGCACAACTGCTTCACGTCTCGTCACGAACACTCAATCGCAGACTGTTGGCCGAGGGCACCAGCTACCACGCCATGGTTGACTCGAGCATGAAGTCGCTGGCCGTGCACCTACTGGGGGAAACGACCCTGACTGTGGACGCCATCGCCTACGATCTCGGATACGAACATCCGTCCAACTTTCGCCGGGCATTCAGGCGGTGGTTCGGCATGTCCCCGGCCACCTATCGGAAGCAGCATCTGAACACCCAACGCCAGTTGCCATAGCACTGCGCGACTCTAAACCCGCAGGTGCATAGGCCTGCTATAGAGAAATCAGCCGCAAGGGTGGTCTGCCCGCGTCACAACCAGAAACAACGCGGCAGAGCTTGCGATTCCCGTTGTCGAGCCGACACGGGTGATGCGATTCCGATGCACGCAAGCCGCTCAATTTCCTCTTGCAGGTCCCTCTTGGAGCGCACCAAAAGCGATGCCGCAGGTGAAACTTTGCGGCGCTTTTCAGGTCCAGCAGGAGTCGCGATCACGTTCTTCCCCCAGGACCTGCGACAGAGGAGACATGGCAGTGATTGACGGCAGCAGTACGCGTCGGGCATCGGCGCGGCGGGCGTATGCACGCCTGCACCCGATCGCGGCGAATCGGGGCCATCTGATTTCGCCATGAGCAACGTCGCGTCTGAATCGCCCCGCACACTCGGCCGCTGGCGGCAAATGCTGCAATTCCCGCTGGGCGGCGCACCGGCAGCGGCCCTCACCATTCTGCTGTTTTCACTGGCGCTGTGGATGCTGCACCGCGAGCTGGGCGACTTCCATCCATCGCAGTTTTCGGCGCAGTTGCGTGCGGTCACGCCGCAGGCCATCGCATGGGCACTGCTGCTCACCGGCGCCAGCTACTTTGTACTGACGCTGCATGACGTGATCGCACTACGCGCCATCGCGCGAAAGCTGCCGTACTCGCTGGTCTCCCGGGTGGCGTACCTGTCCTATGCCATCGGGCACAACGTCGGCTTCGCCGCGCTGTCGGGTGGCGCGATGCGACTGCGCATGTACGGCAGCGTCGGGCTGACGACCCTGGAGATCACCAGCATCGTCGCCATCGGCAGTGCGACTTTCTTCATGGGTGCGGCCTTGCTACTGGACCTGTCGCTGCTGCTTGACGCCGGCGATGCCGCGCGCGTGTTGCATATCACCAACGTCACGGCGTCTGTCGGCGGCTGGGGTCTGCTGGCGCTGCTGCTGGCGTATGTCGCAATCGCCGGGCGCAAGCGGACACTCGCTATCGGCTCCTGGAGCGTCAACACACCAGGCGCCACCACCACAGTGCTGCAATTTGTCCTCGGCGCACTCGACATCGTCTTCGCCGCCAGCGCGTTCTATGTCCTGCTGCCGGCGGACCCGAACCTGTCGCTGCCGGCATTCACCGGTCTGTACGTCGTCGCCATGGTCGCAGCGCTGGCCAGTGGCGTGCCCGGCGGTATCGGGGTCTTCGAATCGATCCTGCTGGTCCTGCTGCCACAACAGTCGCCGGGTGCCGTGCTTGCCGCCTGCGCACTGTATCGGGCGATCTACTATCTGCTGCCGTTCGCAGCGGCACTGGCGCTGATGGTCGTGCAGGAAGTTGCACTTCGCGGCAAGACCGTCCGGCGTCTGGCCCGCGGGGCTGGCGGCTGGATCGGCCTGGTCACACCGCAGGTACTGGGCGTTGCCGTGTTCATTGCCGGCACGGTCCTGCTGATCTCCGGCGCCCTGCCCAGCGTCGGCTCGCGCATGGGACTGATTCCGCTGCCGCTGGTCGAACTGTCCCATCTGGCCGGCAGCGCGACAGGAGCGGGACTGCTGATCCTCGCGCGTGGCCTGCTGCAACGGATCGATGCCGCCTACTACCTGACCCAGGTCCTGCTCGCCACCGGCATTGCAGCGTCGCTGCTCAAGGGGGGCGACTATGAAGAAGCCAGCCTGCTGCTGGCCGTCATGAGCGCGCTGCGCCTGGCGCGCCCACGCTTCGACCGTCACGCCACCTTGCGCGCGATCGGCGTTTCCGGGCCCTGGCTGGCGGCAATCGCGATCACCCTGCTGGCCAGCATCTGGATCGGCCTGCTCGCATTCCGCCACGTCCAGTACCACGACGCCTTGTGGCTGCACTTTGCCCTGAACGCCGACGCGCCACGCATGCTGCGCGCGGCACTGACAGCGGTTGCCGTCGCAGCAGGATTGCTGCTGTGGCTATGGTTGTCGCCGGCCCGGCCGCGCCTGAGCCTGCCCGACGCGCGCGATCTCGAAGACGCTGCGGCCTGCGTTCGTCGCAGCACGCAAACTTCCGCGAATCTCGTCTTCACAGGCGACAAGCGCCTGCTGTTCTGTGACGAGCGCGACGCCTTCATCATGTTCCAGGTCAGCGGTCGCAGCTGGATCGCGATGGGGGATCCGGTAGGCAATCCGCAACGTTTCGATCTGCTGGCGTGGCGCTTCCGCGAGCTGTGTGATCGCCACGCTGCGTGGCCGGTGTTCTATCAGGTTGGCGCCAAACTGCTGCCAATGTATCTGGACCTAGGACTGTCGCCGGCCAAGCTCGGTGAAGAAGCACGTGTGGCACTGGCGGACTTCAGCCTTGAGGGTCCGCGTCGTGCCGATATCCGTCACAGCCACCGCCGCGCACAGCGCGACGGTGCACAGTTCGAGCTGCTGCAGCCCACGCAGGTCCAGGAGCAACTGAACGCACTGCGGCTCGTTTCAAACCGCTGGCTCAGCAACAAGAGCGGCGCCGAGAAGGGCTTCTCGATCGGCGCATTTACGCAGGACTATGTCACGCGGTTTCCCTGCGGCGTGGTCCGCGTAAATGGGGAGATTGTCGCGTTCGCGACGCTGTGGTGTACCGAGGAACGCCAGGAGCTGTCGGTAGATCTGATGCGCTACGACCAGCGCGCGCCCAAAGGCGCGATGGAATTCCTGTTCGCCGAACTGATGCTGTGGGGCAAGACCGAAGGCTATGCCTGGTTCAACCTCGGCGTGGCACCGCTGGCCGGGCTTGAGGCGCACCCGCTGGCGTCACCCTGGCACAAGCTCGGCATCTTTATCTATCGGCAGGGCGAGACCTTCTACAACTTCGACGGCCTGCGGCGCTACAAGGCCAAGTACGACCCGCAGTGGCAGCCGCGCTACCTGGTTTCCCCCGGCGGCCTGCGCCTGCCCCGCGTCCTGCTGGACACAGCCAGCCTGATCGGCGGTGGCGTACGTGGCGTGATCCGCCGATGAGTACGGCGCGGCAGTGCCTGTCGTTGCGGATGCTCGCGCTGATTGCGGTGATCATCGTCGTGATGGTCGCTGCCACGAGCCGGATCGGCATGGACCTCGACGTTGACGTTCTCGATCATGGCCGCCTCAAGTCCGTCCGGATCTTCTCGCCCCAGCAGGATCATCGGGGATTCGTGCTGCTGCTGTCGGACGCTTCCGGCTGGCGCAGCAGTGACACACGCCTGGCCCGACTGCTGGCCGATGCGGGCACCTACGTCGCCGGCATCGACAGCGCCCAGCTTACCTCCGCACTCGACGCCGACAGCCCGTGCAACTTCGCCGACGGTGATCTGGAAAACCTGAGCCGTTTCATTCAGGCGTATCTGCACCGTCCGGTATACGACGCGCCCCTGCTGGTGGGTCGCGGCGCCGGCGCAGCACTGGCCTACGCGACGCTGGCCCAGGCTCCCCCGACGACATTCTCCGGTGCGCTCTCGATCGGTTTCGAACCGCAACTGCAAGGAAACCATCCGCCATGCAGCGCCAACGCCCTGCGCACCGTCGCGCAGGGAACGCAGTGGGGCCTGGTGCCACCAGCCGACGACGCGCTGGCGTGGACGGTAATGCAGACCGATCCCGCCTCCGCCGCGACAAAAAAGTTTGTCGCCGCCGTCCCCGGCGCACGCATGATCGAACTGCCATCCGCCGCGCATCCCGGATTTTCCGATGCCGCCTGGCGCAAGACTTTGCTCGATGCGATGCACAGCGGCTGGCCCGATATCGGCACCACCGCGGTGGCCACCCTTGAACCGGACCTGCCAGTCACCGAAGTGCCCGCCACCCGCACCCTGACCGTAGACGATCGCTTTGCGCTACTACTTTCTGGCGACGGCGGCTGGGCCGGACTCGACCGCGGTGTTGCGGAAGCACTTGCGGCGCAGGGCGTGCCCGTCGCTGGCCTGGACACCCTGCGCTATTTCTGGACCGCCAGAACGCCCGACTCGATCGCAAGCGATCTGGATCATCTGCTGCACCGCTACGCGCAGCAATGGCATCGCACACGCGCCATCGTCATCGGCTACTCCCAGGGTGCGAACGTATTGCCGGCCGCGTTGAACCGCCTGCCCCCCGCAACCACACAGATGATCGACAGCACCGTGCTGATGGGACTGCAGACACACGCAGCGTTTGAGTTTCATATCGGCAACTGGTGGCACATCTCGGAGCGCGATCCATCCACCGATCCGGAACTGGCGCGTCTGCGAATTCCTGCGCTCTGCCTGTATGGCACCGAGGAACACGATAGCGCGTGCCCGCTGACACATAATCCGGTGATTCAGGTGCAGCAACTGCAGGGCGGCCATCACTTCGACGGCGACTACACTGCGCTGGCGTCACGCATCCTCGCGTATCACGCCGGAGCCTGAACATCCGGCCAGACACCGGACAGCATCGCCTGGCGCGCTGGGCAGCCCCACAAAAGCCGCCTTCAACGCCGCTGGCTATGGCCTCGCCGGGCGAAATGCTGACGCCAGCTTCAACGCCCGCAACCGTGGCGTCTTCTTGGTTTGATGGGCCTGCATGCGCTTGAGGATCTCGTCCAGTGCGGACACAGCATCAGCAACGTGCAGGCCCTTGTTCAGCATCACGCATTCGGCACGGTTGCCCATGGCCGCATCGGTGACTTCGGCGCGTGAGCGCATACCGCGCTTGGCCAGACTTTCGAGCACCTGCGTCGCCCAGATCACCGGCACGTGTGCCGCCTCGCACAGCCACAGCAGCTCCTCCTGGACTTCAGCCAGACGACCGAAGCCGCATTCGACCGCCAGGTCGCCGCGCGCGATCATGACGCCGCAGCGGTCATAGCGCATCGCCGCCAGCAACAGTTCAGGCAGATGCGCGAATCCGGTTTGCGTCTCGATCTTCAGCACGATCGCCGGGCGCTCCGGACCCAGGCGTTCGATGGCCTGATGCAGCTGGATCACATCGTCCGCGCGATTGACGAACGACAAGCCCACCATGTCCGCGTGCCTGGCGACAAATTCGAGGTCCGCGAAATCCTTGTCGGTCAGCGCCGGAATTCCCAGTGCCGTATCGGGAAAATTGATGCCCTTGTCCGCCGACAGCTTGCCGCCGTCCGGCGGCGCCTGCGTGATACGAACCCAGGCTCGATCGCCATCGCCGTGCTCCACCACCCCGCCGATACGGCCATCATCAAACCAGACGCGCTCGCCGGCACGCACCGCCGCCAGGGCCCCGGGCAAGGTACAGCCGAGCGTCGCCGGTTCAAGCAGGTTGCCCTCGCCATCAAGGCGGGCCGGTCGTCCGGGCGAGTCATCCCCGTGCAGCACCAGATGATCACCGCACCTCAACAGTAATGGGCGTTCGCGACGCGCAATGGCGTCTTCGGCGATCTCCGCCTCGGCGTGCGCCACTGGACCATCGCTGCTGCGGCGCAGGCGCAAGCCGGGAACGAGATACGCGGACTTGCTCGCGGTTACCCAGCATCCTGCCGCGGCGATGTCATCGACCCGCCAATGACGATGCGCGTCGCGCGCATCGTCGAACTCGATCTGATCTCCGGCCCGCAGGCGACGCAGCCAGTCCGCCGCTATCGGCAACACGGCGTCCGCAGGACCCGGCGCCGGCTGCGGTCGATCCAACGCCGTCAGCCAGATTCGCGCCGGGCGGATGACGCGCCCGAATGCGTCACGCTGCGGCCGTACGCGCATGACCGCTGGCCCCGGTTCGATCGATCCGGTGCGCAGCTTGGGTCCGCCCAGGTCCATCAGTACGCGACAACGCCTCTGCGTGGATGATTCGGCCCGGCGCAGATGCCGGATCATGCGTTGCCACGCGTCGGCATCGTCGTGCGCACAATTGATCCGCATGCAATCCATGCCGCTGCGCAGAAGATTCAGCACCAACGCATCGTCATCGGCCGCTTCGCTGGGCATCGTCACCATGATGCGGGTCCGGCGGCCCTCCGGCGCCACGCCGAAGAGATCTTCGGCATGCCGCTGCAACAGACGCTCGCCGTACTCGAATCGATGCGCCGTTGCCGCGCACGGCACCGGCTCCGAGGCTCCGGACGCGCCGGCCGGAAGCACCGCCTGCGCTGCACGAATCACTGCATCCAGCGTCGCCAGAACGTGGGCTTCGGCGCGCCCCAGCGACGACAGGCCCTGCTGTGCCAGCTGTTCCTGCAACGGTCGCAAATCCTGCTGGCGCAGCGCGATGTAATGCAACAGATTGCGCGCGCTCTCGACGTATTGCGGTGAGATCCCGGATAGATCGGCAGCCGCATGGTCCGCGAACTCCGCGACGCGCTGGCGCAATGCGAGCAGATTTTCCAGACTCAGCGCCGCATCGTCACGGGCCGGACCCGCATTCAGCACAGCAGCGCGATCAGCAGATGAAGCGAACATCGGACGACTCAAGCGGAACCGGAGCGGACCATTCACCGTAGTGATTCTGCGTGAAACCTTGATGGCAAAACCATGACAGGGAAGCCACAGCACCGCGATACCCCCGTCAATGAATCAGTAGAATCGAGCGTCTGGAACCGCCCCCAGCGCAGCAAGCTGCGCCCCACTGCCATTCGCCTGGAGCCCCTGATGACCGTCACCGCACGCCCCCCAGCGCTCAGCGATCCCGGCCTGTTGCGGACCGGATGTCTGATTGATGGCGCCTTCGTCGGCTCACCGGAGCTGTCCGTGCGCAATCCCGCCACCGGCGATGAGATCGCACGCGTTCCGAACCTGGGCAGCGAACACACACGGGCTGCGGTAGACGCGGCGTCTCGCGCCTTTGGCCCCTGGTCGAGGCGCACCGCCAAGGAACGCAGTGCGATTCTGCGGCGCTGGTTTGAGCTGATGCGCGAGCATCGTGACGACCTTGCGCTGCTATTGACCTCTGAACAGGGCAAGCCGCTGGCCGAGGCGCGCGGCGAGATCGACTACGGTGCGTCCTATGTCGAGTTCTACGCCGAAGAAGCCAAGCGCATTGCCGGCGAGATTCTGCCGAGTCACCGCAGCGATGCCCGCATGCTGGTGCAGCGCCAGGCCTGCGGCGTCGCCGCGGCGATCACGCCGTGGAACTTCCCCAACGCGATGATCACGCGCAAGGTCGCACCGGCGCTGGCGGCCGGCTGCACCGTGGTGGTCAAACCGGCCCCGGAAACCCCGCTGTCAGCGCTGGCGCTGGCGGAACTGGCGCAGCGCGCCGGCTTCCCGCCAGGCGTGTTCAACGTCGTCACCGGCGACGCGCAGGCCATTGGCGGCGTACTGACCAGCCACCCTGCGGTGCGCGTTCTGAGCTTCACCGGCTCGACCGCAGTCGGCAAGCTGTTGATGCGGCAATGTGCGGATACGGTCAAGCGCGTGGCGCTGGAGCTCGGCGGCAATGCACCCTTCATCGTCTTCGACGACGCTGATATCGACGCCGCAGTCGAAGGCGCGATGGTGTCCAAGTACCGCAATGCCGGGCAGACCTGCGTCTGCACCAATCGTTTCTATGTGCAGTCCGCGGTGTACGACACCTTCGTCGCCAGACTGACCGATGCCTCGCGCGCGCTGCGCCTGGGCAATGGCGCCGAAGCCGGCGTAACGCAGGGGCCGCTGATCAATGCGGCGGCAGTGGAAAAAGTCGAACGCCATATCGCCGACGCGACGCAGCGCGGCGCAAAGATCGTGCTCGGCGGCGCACGTGATGCCCTCGGCCAGACTTTTTTCCAGCCGACCGTGTTGGTCGACGTGCCGGCGGACGCCCTGATCACACGCGAGGAAACCTTCGGCCCGGTCGCACCGGTGATCCGCTTCGAGCACGAAGACGAAGTCATCGCGATGGCCAACAACACCGACGCCGGGCTGGCCTCGTATGTCTACACGCGCGATCTCGGCCGCGCGTTCCGGGTCTCCGAGTCGCTCGAATACGGCATGGTCGGCCTCAACACCGGCCTGATCTCCACCGAGCTGGCGCCGTTCGGCGGCGTCAAGCAATCCGGCAACGGACGCGAAGGCTCACACCACGGCATCGACGAATATGTCGAGATCAAGTATGTCCTCGTCGCCGGTCTCGGCACACCCACCTGAGGCCACGCCTCAGAAGTCGTAGCGATAGCCGAGATAGCCGTAGTACAGCTTGGTCTTGTCGGTCGTGTCGAGAAACTTCTCGTTGGAGAGTTCAGCGGCCAGTTCCGCTTCGATCGTCCACGGACGCCGACCGGTCCAGACCACACGTACGCTCGGCCCGTAGATCCACTGGGTGCGGCCGGCATCGGTGCTGCGACGGTCAACCCGAAGGCGCGGATTGATGTCCAGCTGATCGAACAACCGGCGCCGGTAATTCAGCGAGGTCGCGATACCCTGGTAGGTCGTGGTGTCGGTATAGCGTAGCCCCAGAATCGCAAGATCGCCGACGGCCCAGAAGTCGCTGCCGATCAATTGCAGGTTGTAGTACCAATCGGGACCGGAGCCTGGAATCGCCTCGACGCCGCCGGACGCCGGTGTGGAGGTCAGTTCCGCAGAAGTCAGATCGCCCGAAATGCGGAACCGGGTGCTGATGGCCTGCGACAGACTGGCGGTGTAGCTGGTGCTGATCGCGCTGCGGTCGAGCGCCAGCTGCTTCAGCTCGGCGTCGGAGTACATCTGCCGCATCTCGGACAGCGTGGTCTGCGTCTGCCCGATCAGCGCGTTGCTTACGCTCAACAATGGACTGCGGCGTCGGTCAGCGACAACGCTCACCGTCGTCTCATCGCTCAAATTGCCGCTGCCGATCACATACGCGATGTTGGGTTCGCTGAAATAGACGTCGTAATCGAACAGACCGAACAGCGAGACGCCGTCATTGAAATAACGCAATTCGGTGCCGACAGCACGCCGGTCGACGCTGGAATCGGCTGTCTGATTGACGCCGTAGACGTTGAAGTTCCAGCGCTCGGCAATCGGCCCGATATCGACATTCATTCCGTACAGCACGCGATCCGTGCTGAAGCTGTCCGCCGTCGACGCCACCGGCGTTCCCGCCAGCACATTCACGCGGCTGTGCTGGGTCGTCCGATAGCCGTAGTACAAGCCGTCGAAACGTCCCAACGCCCCCCCAGAGGTGCGCGTCTGCCGACCGACACGGGCGCTGTGAACCTGGTCACGCGTGGCCAGATCGATATACGCCATCGAGGCGCGGAACTGATTGTCCGCACTGTCGAGAAAATCATAGTCATAGCGACCGGACAGGCGCATGCGCAGATCCAGCGCATCGGAACGGCGACGGCCATTGACGTCCAGATCCGTACTCAGCAGCGACAGTGTGGTCTGCGACGCTTCGCTGTTGACCTGGAACTGATCGTATCGGTAGAACTGATAGAAACTGCCGAACACGTCCCACTGCGCCGCAGAGCCCTCCGCCAGCGGATGGTCAGCTCGGGCGTCCACCCGGATCGGGGGCGCCACCAGCGCGGTCAGACGCTGGCGCACACGCTCTGCACCGTCGCCATTCGGGTACGCCTGCAGATAAGCCTCATACGCTGCCTTGGCCTGCGCCGGCTGCCCCGCTTTCTCGCGCACAACACCCAGCAGTTCGCGCGCGTCCTGTTGCATCGGCGCGATCGCGTAGGCTGACACGCGCTCATAGATGGTCGCCGCGCGCGTCAGATTGCCGGAGGTTGCCGCAGACTTTGCATCCTCCATCAATTCGGTCAGGCGATTGAGGTCGGTCGGCGCTACCGCCTGGCCGACGTCGGCACGGACCATCACCGCTGACAGATCGAGCACCGGCCCGGCATTGACGCTGGCATCGCGCTCGACGTTCGTGATCTCGCTGACCCAGGCATCGGGATAGTCGCGTTTGAGCGGCTCCAGCGCGGCCAGCGCAGCGGCCGCGGTCGGAAAGAATCCCAATCGCTGACGGAATCGCAATACCTCGTTGGTGCGCGACTTCACCTGATAGAGATGCCTGCCCTGCGTCAGCGCCGTACGCTGCTTGGGGTCAATCACCGTTTCGGTGCTGGTCGAGGTGAGATTGATGACGAAGATGCCAGCCCGCGGCAGAGGCTCGACAGCCTGTGCGCTCGGCGCCGGTGTGGGCGCTGCGACAGCCTTGGGTCGCAGGATCGAAACCGTCAATGTGCGGTCGTCCGGATTCGCCGTCACCTCACGCACGTCGACCGGCTGCGCAAATCGCAGGATCACCGACGGAATCGTCCCGTTCAGATTGGCACTGATCAGTTCCAGCGGAATCCGGTCAGGTCCGCTCGACTCGGCCCAGCGCAGCGTCGTGGCGCCATCCTCGGTCCCGCTGCCGGCTGCGCTTTCCGCGCGCAAGCGCACTTCCAGCACATTGCCCGAGGCATCCAGCGTGTGACTGACGTAGCGCAGCCCCTGCGTCAGGCTGATCACGATATCGGCGCGCCCGTCGTGTCGATAGGCATCCACCCGCGTCAGCAAACGATCCGTCGCATCGGCAGCAGACAGATCCAGCGACAGCGTCGCAGCGACCATCGCCAGCCCGGCCCGCAACACGGTCCACAGCGTCACCACCGACCATTTCAGCTTGGTCATGGCTCAATCCCAGCTGGAATCGCTGACGCGATGATGGCCGGAACCCTGGTGGCATGACCCAGCGCAATCACGCAGCTGGCTGACCGTCTCGCCGTCGTGCTCTCCGGCATCAAAATCGTTGGCGTGGCAGCCCGCACAATCCGGCGCATAAGACGAATTTGGCCATGGAATTGTCTGCGAATTGGTTCGATGGCAGGCACTGCATGGCGGACTGCCGCGATGATCACCGGGGTAATTCGGCGAGGTGTGCCTGAAGTTGACCGACGACCAGTTCGACGTGTTATGGCAGCTGGAGCAGTCCTCGGTCGTCACAAAATGGTTCGACGGCTTGCCGGTGGCCTTGCTGCCGTTGTGACAGCCGGCACAGTTTCCGGTCACACCGGAATGATCGAAGCTGGCCGGAATCCATGCCACCGTCGAGTGGCAGTCCTTGCAGTCACTGGTGGTCGGTATGTGATTGCCCGGCTTGCCGGTTGCGGTACTGCCGTTGTGGCAGCTGGTGCAAGTGCCGGTGACATTGCGATGATCGAACACGGCGCCCGACCAGGTCTTGGTCGAATGGCAGCTTTCGCAATCTGTCCCTGACGGGATGTGATTGCCGGGCTTGCCGGTCGCCGTACGTCCGTCGTGACAACTCGCGCAACTACCTGTCACCTCGACATGATCAACTCGCGTCACGGGGCTCCACGCAGTCGTGCTGTGGCAGGCGTCGCATCGAGTCGAGCTGGCGATGTGCTGCGGATTCTTGCCAGTCGCCGTGCTGCCGTTGTGACAGGTCGAACAGTTGCCGGACGCGTTGGCATGATCGAAGTTGGCCGGAGTCCACGCTACCGTGGAGTGGCACACCTTGCAGTCGCTGGTGGTGGCGACATGCGTGCCCGGCTTGCCGGTCGCGGTGCTGCCGTTGTGGCAGCTCGAGCAGGTGCCTGTGACGTTGCTGTGATCAAACACGGCACCATCCCAGCTACTGGTCGTGTGGCAGCTTTCGCAATCTGTCCCTGACGGGATGTGATTGCCGGGCTTGCCGGTCGCAGTACGCCCATCGTGGCATGTCACGCAACTGCCAGAGACTTCCAGATGGTCGACTCGCGTCACTGGCGTCCACGCAACCGTGCTGTGGCAGGCGTCGCATCGAGTCGAGCTGGCAATGTGCTGCGGATTCTTGCCAGTCGCCGTGCTGCCGTTGTGACAGGTCGAACAGTTGCCGGACGCGTTCGCGTGATCGAAGTTGGCCGGGGTCCACGCCACCGTGGAGTGGCACACCTTGCAGTCGCTGGTGGTGGCGACATGCTTGCTCGGCTTGCCGGTCGCGGTACTGCCATTGTGGCAGCTGGTGCAGGTGCCGGTGACGTTGCTGTGATCAAAGCGCGCGCCCGACCAGGTGGTGGTGGAATGGCAGCTTTCGCAGTCGTTGCCGGACGCAATGTGATTTGCCGGCTTGCCCGTCGCGGTACTGCCGTTATGGCAGGTGGAACAGCTGCCGGTCACCTCGATGTGGTCAACGCGCGTGACGGGAGACCATGCGACCGTACCGTGACAGGCCTCGCAACGCGTGGAGCTGGCAATGTGTTTGGCGTCCTTGCCGGTGGCGGTGGTGCCGTTGTGGCAGCTGGCGCAGTTGCCGGTCGCTGCAGTGTGATCGAAGTTGGCCGGCGTCCAGGCTATGGTCGAATGGCAGATGCTGCAGTCGCTGGTGGTAGCAACGTGCTTGCCCGGCTTGCCGGCTGCCGTACTACCGTTGTGACAGCTGGTGCAGGTCCCGCTCAGCTCGATATGGTCGACCCGGGTCACTGGACTCCAGCGACGCGTGCTATGGCAGGCCGAGCAGTTGGTCGAGCTGAGGATGTGTTTCGCGTCCTTGCCCGTCGCCGTGCCGCCGTCGTGACAGCTGACGCAGGTCCCGGTGATATTGGCGTGGTCGAAGCGAACCCCGGTCCACAGCGAGGTCGTGTGACAGCTCTCGCAATCATTGCCCGACTGAATGTGATTCAGTGGCTTGCCGATTGCCAGAGTGCCGTTGTGACAGCTCGTACAACTGCCGGTGACGTCCATGTGCTGCATGCGACGCACGCTGAGCCACGAGTTGTCGCTATGGCAGGATTCACAACGGTCCGTGGTCGGCAGATGCGATGACGACTTGCCCGGCGCGGTAACGCCGTTGTGGCACGACTCGCAGGTCTTCGGCGTGCCGACAAAGACTCCGTTGACGTGACAACTCTCGCAGTCGACGGTGCGGTGCCGCCCGCGCAATTCGAACCCGGTCTGGTCGTGATCAAACTTTGTCCATGGAGCCGGCGGACTGCCTCCAGCAGAAGCGCCCAGCAGCAGGGCCAACAGCGCGCCGCCGCCGAACAGCGCAGCCAGCCAACGCAACCGCTTCAGACTCAACATCGAAATTAAGCGTCGCATGGTCTACTGCGCCTCCTTGGTCCGGGCAGCGCGCGGACCGATCCGCACGTCGCCAAATGCGCTGGGTTGATGGCAGCGCTCACAGTTCTTGCCGAATCCACCGTGGTGGGCATCGTCACTGGCGTGGCAACTGTTGCAGCTGCGATCCAGCTTGATGCCGTCCGTATGCGCTACCGGCGGCTTGTGACAAGACTCGCACTGCGCCTGCTGATGTCGACCTTCCAGAGGAAAGTCGGTCTGTTTGTCATGATCAAAGGTCCAGCGCTGCCACCCGGCAGGGTTGTGGCAACTCTGGCATTGCGTGCCGAACGCGCCCCGATGCGGGTCATCGGTCTTGTGGCAGCTGTTGCAGGTGGTCGCCGTTGCCCGATAGTTGGAATCGAGATGACACTCGTTGCACGATGCGGTCGCGTGCAGTCCGACCAGGGGGAACAAGGTCAGGTCGTGATCGAACTTGACGCCCTCACGCCAGGACTTGACCTGGTGGCAGGCATCGCAGCGATCGCCCTGCTGCCCGTGATGCACATCATCAACCCGGTGACAGTCGACACAGGCGCGTGCGGGCGTCGATTTCGGCTGCTTGCCGGCCATGCTCATCGCACCCGCGTGGCAGCTGCTGCAGCCCACTGTGCGATGCGGCCCCTGCAATGGAAACTGGGTTTCACGATCGTGATCGAAGCTCTTCTTGCTCCAGCTCTCGACGCTATGGCAGCTGTCGCACGCGCGGCCAAAGCGGCCTTGATGCACATCGCTTCCGCGATGACAGTCGATGCACTGCGTTGGCAACGTCTTGTTCCGTGTCTGCTCGGTGTGACAGCTGTGGCAGTCCGCACTGCGATGTCGCCCGAGTAACGGGAACTTCGTCTTGGAGTGATCGAAGCGCGCACTCTTCCAGTCCTTGGCGCCATGACAATCCGCGCAGCGATCGCCGAACAGACCGCCGTGCCGGTCCTGCAATCCGTGACACGACGCGCACGCGGTGGGCGTGTCCTTGTAGCGACGGTCAGGATGGCAGCTGGCGCAGGCCACGTCTCGATGGCTGTCCTTGAGCGGAAAGTGAGTCTGGCTGTGATCAAACTCGCTCTTGCGCCAGCTCTTGGCAGAGTGACAGTCCTGGCACTGATCCTTCATCTGCCCCTTGTGGACGTCGTCCTTCTGATGGCAATCGTTGCAGGCGTGCGGAGCATCGCGCATCGGCTTTCCAGCCACATGGCAATCCGCGCACGGCACCTTGCCGTGCAGTCCTTCGAGCGCGAAATCCGTCACCGCGTGATCGAACAGCGCAGGGCTCAGTCCGACGATGTCGGCCTTGCGTCCCTTGTGCTCGGTATGACATTGCCGGCATTCCAGCGATGCGACCTGCGGCGACAGGCCGTGAAAGCCGCGCTTGCTGTCGATATCGGCACTGACCTTGTCGTGACAGTCACGACACTGTTGCTGCTGGATCGACCGGCTGAAGGACTTGTGGCATTGCGCGCAGTCGTCTTCGTATTTTGCGTGCGCTTCGGTCAGCGGTCCCGGCATCAACAGCTTTTCCAGGGGCGCAGCCTGCGCCGGCAATGCCGCGCACAACAGCATCCCGATCAGGCAGCCGAGATGCCATCGTCCACGCCGGCGCGTGGAATCAATACATGTGAACGGCGACCACATGCACGACTCCGGTGACAATCAACATGAAGTAGAGCGGCAGGTGCAGCAGATGCCACACGCCGAACAGACGCTCGAAAGCGGTATACCGATAGACCGCGGCGGCAGCGGCGACGCGTTGCCGCAGCAACCGCATCGCGGGTGCACGTTGCGCCTGAGGGACCTGTGCCTGCTTCAGCAGGCGCGTGGCTCGCGCAACGATCCGGCGGCGACGCCAGGTCGCGAGTGGCAAGCGCAGCAGACTGTGACGCAGGCTGCCACTCATGGTCTGCAACGGACGTTCGAACGCTTCGAGCGCCTCGTCCAGCGCGTCGAGATTGTGCGTGTGCAGGTCAAGCTGTGCGCGCGCCTCGACCCACGAACGCCGCAGTTCGCTCAGCTCCAGCTGCCGACCATACAGCCCCTCATGAATCTTCGAGTACAGGTGGCGCCCGATCAGGCCACTCGACGCCACGATCAGCATCGAATACAGCGCCATGTTGCTGTTGGTCGCCCCGGTGCTGAAGTTGCTGTGAAACAGGATCGCGGTCGGCCCGACCACACCGAAGACCATGTGCATGCGGAACCAGTGCCGCACCGCTCCCCAGCGATGCATGAAACGCAGATGCTTGCGCAGCGGGTACAACCCGAGCAGCAGCATCAGCGAGCCACCGGTGATCCCGAGTGCGTAGCCCAGACCATCGGCAGGACTGACATAGAAGCGGTCGCGCTGCATCCAGCCCCAGTACAACAGCAACGCCGTCGCCAGGAACGTCAGCAACGACGTCACGCGCGTCACGACCGGGCGGTAGCTCCAGCCCTGCGTCGAGGCAGGGGCCTGCGGCATGGGGCCGTTCATGTGCCGCCTCCCGCATTCCCCTTGATCATGTCCAGCACCGAGCGCCGACCCTGCTGCAGACGGGCGACAACATCTTCGTGACCTCCGCGCCGTGCCAGGGCCATGGCATTGTCACCGTCACGGTTGCGCATCGCCGGATCGGCGCCGCGCTTGAGCAGATGATCGACCACCGCGAGATGTCCGTGCGCCGCTGCCATCATCAACGCGGTCTGGCTGACGCCGTCTCGGGCATCCATCTTGGCGCCACCATCAAGCAACTGCGCCACAATCTCGGTATCACCCGCCCCCGCCGCAAGTACCAGCGGCGGTGCCGACGCACCATCGACCGGCGCACCGGCCTGCAGCAGTACCTTGACCAAGGGGGCACTCCGCTGACGGATCGCGCTCTGCAACATGGCCTCCCCCGCAGCGCCGTGCGCCGACGCGCCGCGTGTCACCAGCTGGGCGGCAAAGGCGCTGTCACCATGGCGAACGGCCGCCGGCAACGCGAGGTCAAGCACGCCGCGATCAACCGTCGCAGTAGCCAGTACTGCCGCCGCCAACCGCGTCATGCCGGCATCAATTGCCTGGGCCAGCAGATCCGATTTCGCATCGACCAGATCCGGCGCGCGCTTCAGAAGATCGATCGCGGCCTGCTGCTGTCCGGCGTCGATCGCGATCGCCAGGGCATTGCGCCCCTGCGCGTCGCGCGCGTGCAGATCCGCACCACGCTCGCTGAGTGCCGCCACGGTTTCGACATGCCCACCGGCAGCCGCATACAGCAACGCACTGCGGCCATCCTTGCTGCGCGTATTCACGCGCGCGCCATGCGCCAGCAGGGTCTTGACGATATCGCGGTGACCCCGCGCACCGGCGCGCATCAATGCGGTCTGGCCCTCCGCATCCACCGCTTCAATATCGGCACCGCGTTCGAGCAGGGTCCTGACCATGTCGGCCTGATCGCGCCAGGCAGCCGTTGTCAGTGGCGGCCATTGCGCCTCCGCGTCCGTGGCTCGGGAGCGATGCATATTCGGATCGACGCGTTCGGCCGCACTGCGGACCACACCCCGCGTTTCCGCCGTGGCACCGGCACGCCGCAGGCGCTCCGCCAGTCCGTCGGCCCCTGCATCCTGCGCGATGCGCAGCGGCGTCAGGCCATCGACATTGCCGATGTTGGCGTCAGCACCGCGTGCGAGAAGCTGATCCACGATCGCCGCATCGCCACGACGTACCGCCATCAATAGTGCGGTATTGCCTTGCTGATCAACGTGGTTGAGGGCCCGCCCTTTGGCGGCCAGCTGACGCACCACGCCGCCATGCCCGGAGCGCACCGCCAGCAGCAAAGGCGTATTGCCCTGCGCATCGGACAGTGTTTCATTGGCTCCGGCCTGCAGAAGCTGACTCACCACCGTTTCCCGGCCCAGCTCAGCCGCCACCATCAAGGGTGTGCGCCGCCGCGCATCATATGGGTCCGGTGACGGCAGCTTTTTCAGCAGTGCGGCAAGACTTTCCGCATCGCCGCGCGCCGCCGCGCTGAACACCGAATCGATTGCATTGACCGGAGACTGCTGCATGCGCGCGAGCTGCTGCCGCGCCGGCTCCAGACCCTGATCCGCCGCTGCGGTATACCAGCGCCGCGCCTGTTCCGGATCGACCGCGACACCATCGCCGTCCGCGTAGCAACGTGCGAGATTGAATTGCGCGCGAGCGTGCCCCTGCGCCGCCGCGGCGCTGAGCCAGCGCACCGACAGAGCAGGATCACGGGTGACCCAGCGACCACTGCCGTATTGCACACCGAGCTGGTACTGCGCCTCGGCATTGCCGGCGGCAGCCAGTGATTCCCAGATCTGGATGGCGCGTTGCGGCTCGCGCTTGACGACAGCATCACGCGCCTGCTCAAGACGAGCATCCACGTCGGCCGGCTGCGCGAACACCGGCGCAGTGCCGCCCGACCATAGCAGCAGCGCCGCCGCGCCAAATCTCAGCCGATGAAAATCACGCCGTGCCATATTTGGTCTCGACGTCGATGCCCATCTGCTTCAGGAAAGGCGTCGGTAGCACGCCACCGGCGCAGACAATGACCGTGTCGTTGCGCAGCGTACGTTCAACGCCGCCGGTCTCCAACCGTACGCTGTCCTCCATGATCTCGCGTACTTCCGAACCCAGCATGACCAGCAACCGTCCCGCGCGCTGCGCGGCTTCGACGCGTTCACGATTCTTCGGCTTGGCGCGGGCGAAGGCTTCGCCCCGGTACGACAGCGTGACCTGACTATCAGGCTGGTCCGCGATGCTGACCGCGGCTTCCAGCGCGGCGTCGCCACCGCCGACGACCAGCACATGACGGCCGGCGTACTGCGCCGGGTCGATCAGGCGGTAAACCACTTTGCTCGCGTTCTCACCGGGAACGCCCAGCGTACGCGGCGTGCCGCGGCGACCGATTGCCAGCAATACCCGAGCCGTCTTGTGTTCACCGCGCGTGGTTTTCACCAGGAATCCATCATCAAGCTTGTGCACCGCCTCTGCGCGTTCCTGCTCCTGGATCGTGATGCCTGCGGTCGCGCAGGCATCCAGCCAGAATCGCATCAGGTGTTCCTTGGTGGTTTCCCGCAGCCGCACCTGTCCGACGATCGGCAGATTGACCGGAGCGGTCATGACGATCTTTCCGCGCGGAAAATGCGCCACCGTCCCGCCGAGCGTGTCCTGTTCGATCAGGCGATAACGCAGTCCGGTGGACTTGGCATACAAGGCTGCGGCCAGACCGGCCGGTCCGGCGCCGACGATCAGAACATCCAGCGCATGCGCGTGCTTTCCCAGGGATTTCTTGATCGCCTGCATCGCCTGCACACCCTGCGTCACGGCATTGCGGATCAGTCCCATGCCACCGAGCTCGCCGGCGATAAAGATCCCAGGCACATTGGTTTCGAAGTCAGGGCTGAGCAGCGGGATCTCGACGCCGCGCTTTTCGGTGCCGAACACCAGGGTGATCGCGTCGTAGGGGCAAGCGGCGCGACAGGCACCATGTCCGATGCATTTGGTCGGCGCGATCAGATGGGCGCGTCCCGCGATGATGCCCAGCACGTTGCCCTCGGGGCAGGCGGACACGCAGGCACCACAGCCACCACACTTGCCCGGGTCGATGACCGGGTGCAATGACGCCGGCTCGGTCAGACCGGCCGTGGTGGCAGCGTCCAGTGCCAGCAAGTTGCGCCGGTCACGACGCCGGGAAATCAGGCCGTACAGAAACAGCAGCGCGGCAGCGGGCACGCCGTACACCAGCCAGCCCAGCACGCCGATCTCCACTCTGCCTCCTCCTGCGAATCCAGTCAGCACGTCATTCTGGCCAGCGGCCGGAAACCCGCTGACACTCTTGTCATTCCGCTGGAGGCACATCCGCTCTTTGTGGCGGATGCGGCGCACTGTCCTCCGACTTGCACCCTTTTTGGGTACTGATTGAAAAGAGGCTAAGAACGCGAATGTAAATGCCACGTCAATAAACTGATGAAACCCGAAGCCACACGATATCCGGACCCTATAATCTGACTGGCGGTCCGCACTTTTGCGCTGGCACGTGGTTTTTGTCCAAGTAAACAGGCCGCCAAAGCCCGTCAACAACACGCTGATTTCCCCAGCCCGAAATCCTCATGAATTCGCAGTCGTCTGCAGCACCGGGTTGGCGCTTCTGGGTCGACCGCGGCGGCACCTTCACGGACGTGCTCGCCACCGCGCCGGACGGCAGTGTGCAGACGCTGAAGCTGCTGTCCGAAGATCCCGAGCATTACACCGACGCCGTCGTCGAAGCCGTGCGCCGCGTGCTGAAGCTGGAATCGGGCTCGCCGATTCCGCGCAGCGCGGTGGCGGAGTTGCGCCTCGGCACCACCGTCGCCACCAACGCCCTGTTGGAGCGCAAGGGCTCGCCGGTCGCGTTGCTGGTCACGCGCGGCTTCGGCGATCTGCTGGACATCGGCGACCAGACGCGACCGGAGCTGTTCGCCCTGGCCATTCAGCGCACGGCGTCGCTGGCGTCTGAGGTGTTCGAGATCGACGAGCGGGTGGGTGCCGATGGCGCCGTGTTGCGCGCGCCCGATCCCGCGCAGATCGAACAGGCGCTACAGGCGGCGCGGGCGGCGGGCTGCCGCGCGGTGGCGATCGCCTTCGTCCACGCGGCGGCGTTTCCGGCGCACGAGTGCATCGCCGCGCAGATCGCGCGTGACCTGGACTTCGAGTTCGTCTCCAGCTCGCATGAAGTGTCACCGTTGCCGGGACTGCTGGCGCGGGCCGAAACCGCGATCGTCGACGCCTATCTCACACCAGCGCTGCATCGCTACACCGAACGCCTCGCGGCGGCGCTGCCGGGCACAAGATTGCGCCTGATGCAGTCCAGCGGCGAACTCACCGGCGTCGATGCCCTGTTCGGGCGCAATGCCGTGCTGTCCGGCCCGGCCGGCGGCGTGATCGGCGCCACGCGTGCGGCGGCCGCGCACGGCATCAAGCGCGTCATTGGCTTCGACATGGGCGGCACGTCGACCGACGTCTTCCACTGGGCCGGCGAAACCGAGCATCTGAACGAGGGCCGGCTCGCCGGCCAGCGCCTGCGCGCGCCGATGCTGAAGATCGCCACCGTCGCCGCCGGCGGCGGATCGGTGCTGGGCTACGACGGCGGTCGGCTGCGCGTCGGCCCCGAATCGGCCGGCGCCGATCCAGGCCCAGTGTGTTACCGCCATGGCGGACCGCTGGCGGTGACGGATGCCAACCTGATGCTCGGCCGGCTGCAGGCCGACTATTTTCCCCGCGTGTTCGGCCCCGACGCCGACCAGCCGCTCGATGCCGGCGCCGTCCGCGAGGCCTTCACCGCGCGTGCTGCCGCGATGGCGGCGACCAGCGACGAGCTCGCGTCGACACCCGAACAGATCGCCTGGGGCTATCTGCGCATCGGCGTCGAGAACATGGCCAACGCGATCCGCGGCATCAGCGTCCAGCACGGCATCGATCTGGCCGGGTACACGCTGTGCGCCTTCGGCGGTGCCGGCGGCCAGCATGCCTGCGCCGTCGCCGACGCGCTGCGCATGCGCCGCGTGCTGCTGCACGATCAGGCCAGCCTGCTGTCGGCACTGGGCATCGGCATCGCCGATCTCGGTGCGCGCGCCGAGCGCGCCTTCGACACCCGCCTCGACGCCCTCGATGTTCCGGAGCTCGACGCCGCGGGCGATGCGCTGCGCGTCGAAGTCGTCAGCGCACTGCGCGCCCAGGGCGTTGCGGCGGACACAATTGCACTGAGTGTGCGTGCCCAGCTGCGTTACGACAGCGCGGAATCCACGATCGCCGTGCCGCTCGCGGACGCTGGCACGATGCGCGAGACATTCGAGACCCTGCACCGCGCGCAGTTCGGCTTCACCGACCCGCAACGGCCGGTGATCCTGCAGTCACTGAGCGTCGATGCCCGCGGCGGCGGTGCGGACATGCCGCAAGCCGAAGCCGCTGCACAGTACCCGGCCGAACCGATCGAACAGGTCCGCGTGTGGTTCGCCGGTGCCGATGGCACGCCACAGCCCGTGACGACCCCGCTGTACCGTCGTGAAGCACTGGCGCCGGCGCAATGCATCGACGGACCGGCACTTCTGCTGGAACCGCATAGCTGTGTGGTGGTCGAGCCCGGCTGGCAGGCCGTGCGCAGCGCCGGCGCGCTGCTGCTGGAACGCCGCACGGCCTTGCCGCAACACCACGCCGTGTCCACCGCACGCGATCCGGTCTATCTGGAAATCTTTCATAACCGCTTCATGGCGATCGCCGGGCAGATGGGCGAAGCGCTTCGACGCACCGCGCGTTCGGTCAACGTGCGTGAGCGCCTGGATTTTTCCTGCGCAGTGTTCGATGCCCACGGCCGTTTGGTCGCCAATGCGCCGCATATTCCGGTGCACCTGGGCTCGATGGGCGTTTCGGTGCAGTCGCTGCTGCGCGAACACGGACACGAACTCGCGCTTGGCGATGCCTGGCTGATCAACGATCCGTATCGGGGCGGCACCCACCTGCCCGACCTCACCGTGATCGCACCGCGCTTCGATGATCAGGGACGTCTGCGCCAGCTGGTCGCGGCGCGCGCGCACCATGCCGACGTCGGCGGCATCTCCCCCGGGTCGATGCCGGCGGACAGCCATCGCATTGACGAGGAAGGCATCCGCTTTGCCGGGCTGCGCATCGTCGCCGGCGGACAGCTGCTGGAACCGGCGATCCGCGCCGCGTTCGGCACCGGCCCGTGGCCGGCGCGACAGATCGACCACAACCTCGCCGACCTGCAGGCGCAGCTCGCCGCCGTACGCAGCGGCATCAACGAACTGACACGACTCGATGCCGAATTCGGCAGCGACGTCGTTGATGCCTACCTGCAGCACATCTTCGATCACGCCGAGGCGGCAGTGCGCGCGCTGTTGCCGACGCTGCAGAACGGAAACTGCTGCATCGAGATGGACGGCGGCCGCACGATCGCCGTCCGCGTGGAGCCCGCGGAGAATCAGCTGACGATCGATTTCAGCGGCACCAGCGCGCAGGACGACGGCAACTTCAACACCCCGCTCGCCGTCTCCCGCGCCGCCGTGCTGTACGTGCTGCGCCTGCTGCTCGCCAGCGAGATTCCGCTGAACGACGGCTGCCTGGTCCCGGTCACGCTCAACATCCCTGCCGGCAGCCTGCTGAATCCGCAGGAACCCGCCGCCGTGGTGGCCGGCAATGTCGAAACCTCGCAATGCATCGTCGACGCGCTGCTCGGCGCCTTCGGCGCGCAGGCGGCCAGCCAGGGCACGATGAACAATCTGAGTTTCGGCAACGCCACGCATCAGTACTACGAAACGATCTGCGGCGGCGCAGGCGCCGGACCGGGCTATGCCGGCGCCCACGCGGTGCACACGCACATGACCAACTCGCGCATCACCGATGTCGAAATCCTGGAATCGCGCTTCCTGGTGCGGCTCGAACGCTTCGCCCTTCGCCATGACAGTGGCGGACAAGGCGCATGGCCCGGCGGTGACGGTGCGGTGCGCGAGCTGACATTTCTGGCACCGATGCAGGTCGGCATCCTGTCGAACCGGCGCGAACACGGGGCTCCGGGCCTCGCCGGCGGCGGCGACGGACTGCCCGGATGCAATGTACTGATCCGCAACGGACAGGAAACTCGTCTTGCTGCGTGCGCTCGCTTCGATGCGCATTCCGGCGACCGCCTGCGGATCGAAACGCCCGGCGGGGGTGCCTACGGCAGGCACCAGAGCTGACACGCCGGCACGCGTGCGCCCGGAACAGCGGAAACCTCCTGTCGCGCAGGCACTGATTCATCTTTCGTTCAGTTTTCCCTCTGTTCTCGAAAGACTCGCCAACACGGCCTCAGGGCGTGTAAAAATCGGGCCATCAGGCAGCCGGAGGGTCCTGGCGCATGGACGACAAGGTGTTCGCAGTCGACTCGGTGGATGCCCCCACCGAAGGTGGCGATTCGGTGGTTGTCCTGGTGGTCCACGAAGATCCCGGCATGCACACATGCATTCGCAATGCGATGGATCGCTCAGCCCCCCTGCCGGTTGACGTTCAACTGGTGTTCGCTACGCACCGACGCGCGGCCGCAGCGCAGCTGATCACGCATCCTCAGCCGGTGCTGATCCTCCTGAGCAATTCGGACGCGGAAAGCTTCGACCGAACCGGCCTGCTCGAACAGCTCCGCCGCACGCCCGAGCACGAACACGTGTTCATCGCACTGTTCTGCACCGGCGTCGGCCGTAACACCCAGGCGAATACGCTGAATCTGATACAGCGATTCCGTATCAACGCGGTCATCGACTCATCGACCCTGTCCCCGGACTGCCTGACCGCCATCCTCACCACGGCGCTGCATAACCAGCACCTGTTGCGGCGATTGCAGGATTCCGAGCATCGGGCACGCCTCATCTTCGAAGGCGCAAACGATGGCATCTACGTGACCGACGAGGATTTCGTGATCCTCGACGCCAATCCCGCGGCAGCGGAAATCCTGGGGAGGTCGATCGACGAGCTGCGCGGAACCCACGTGCTGGCGCACCTCCCGACGACCCACGTCACCCGTCTGCCGGCCAAGATCCGCGCCTATCTTCGAGATGGCCATTTCGAGGAGGATTTCCCGGTCGTGCGCAAGGACGGCAGTACACGTCTGTGTCGCATTTCGGGACGGCGCGTGACTTCAAAGGTTTTCGTCAACATCATGCATGACGTCACCCGCCAGCGTCGCGACGAAGCCATGATCCGGCGGATCGCCTTCACTGATCTGACCACCGGGCTCCCCAACTTCAGCGCGTTCGAACGGCACCTGGCCGACGCGATCGACGCTGCCCGCCGGCACTCACACACCGTCGCGGTACTGATCGTCCGGATCGGAAATTTTCGTGCGCTGAATGACACCGTCGGACACGACAACGGCAACCTGATGCTGCGTGCGATCGGGCAACGCATCCGTGATGCGCTGTTCAAAGACGATCTGGTCGCACGCCTGGGGGGCAGTCAGTTCGTCATCCTGATCCGGCGCCTGAATCATCCGGATGAAATCGAGAAAGTAACGAGCAAGCTTCAGGACGCGCTGCGCCAGCGATTCGAGATCGCTGAGCTGCCGATTTCCGCCCAGGCGTCGCTGGGATGCGCGTTGTTCCCTCAGGATGGCCTGTCACCCATGCCGCTGCTGCGCTGTGCCGACGTTGCACTCGGCCATGCGCGCCGGACACGTCAGGCTTATGTGAAATACAGCGCCGCAATCGATCCACACACACCGGAACGCCTGTCACTGGTACACGATCTCGAACGCGCACTGCACAACGGTGAGCTGCAGGTCTGGTATCAGCCCAAGATCGATCTGCGCGCGGATCGGGTCTTCGGCGCCGAGGCATTGCTACGCTGGACGCATCCGCGCAACGGCCCGATCGGCCCTGACGAATTCATCGCCGCTGCCGAGAACACGTCATTGATTGACGACATCACGGTCTGGGTCGCCGAGCAGGCGATTGCGCAGGTCCGGCAATGGCACAACGCCGGACAGCGCCTGGAAGTCTGCATCAATCTCTCGCTGCACAACCTGCGCACGCCGGGCATGGCACACGAACTGGCGCAGCGCATCATCGCCGCCGGGCTGCCCGCAGGCAGCATCACCGTAGAGCTGACCGAATCGGCTGTGATGCAGGATCCGGAGCTGGTTCACCAGACATTGCGGAGGCTGCGGGACAACGGCGTCGGCGTCGCGCTGGATGATTTCGGCATCGGCCAGTCCTCCCTGGCCCATCTGATGCGGCTGCCGGTCAGTGAACTCAAGCTCGACAAGTCGTTCGTGATCGACCTGGCCTCGACGACCAACACCGTGATCGTACGCAACACCATCCGGCTCGCACACGATCTCGGGCTGCGCGTCACCGCGGAGGGCGTCGAAACCCGCGAAGCCCTGGCGCAACTGCGGCAGATGGGCTGCGATGCCGCACAAGGCTTTCTGTTCAGTCGCGCGATGCCGGCCGCCGAGTTCGATCGCTGGCTCGCGGCACGCGACTGACGCGGACTCCGATGTCCGGCACTGCAGCGTACGGAAGAACACGGCCGCTGCAGTACACTGGGGTGCCATACCCGATGATTGCGCCGCATGTCGAGCTCTACCCCGCCGCCGCCCGCCGCAACCGCCTGGGACCGTGTCTGGCCCTGGTTCGATGCCGCGTTGGAACAGCCCGCGGAGATTCGCGACGCATGGATCGCACAACATGCCATCGACCCGGAGCTGCTGAATTCGCTGCATGAACTGCTGCGCGGGCACGAAGCCGCCGAACGCGCGGACCAGGAGCGCAGCGCCGACACCTCCGCAACTGATCCGCTGCTACCGCCTGGGACGCGCATCGACGCCTGGCGCGTTGAACGCCTGATCGGCAGCGGCGGCATGGGCGAGGTCTACGCAGTTCAGCGCGACGATGGCGCCTATGCCCAGCGCGCGGCGCTGAAACTGCTGACCCGCATCGACAGCCGCGAGGACACACGCCGCTTTGAACGCGAGCGCGGGATTCTGGCGCGACTGGAACATCCCGGCATCGCGCGCCTGCTCGACGGTGGCGTGCATCAGCAGCGCCCGTACGCGGTGCTTGAATTCGTCGAAGGCGTCAGCATCACGCAATTCGCCGCGCATCTGGATCTGCAGGCGCGCATCGGCCTGTTGCTGCAAGTCTGCGACGCCGTCGCCGCCGCGCATCGCAGCTTCATCGTTCATCGCGATCTGAAGCCCGGCAATGTGCTGGTCAACTCGCAAGGTCAGATCAAGCTGCTGGACTTCGGCATCGCCAAGCTCACCGGTGCCGTCGACGTCCGCACCGATCTGACCCAGGTGCTGGCACTGTCGCCGGACTATTGCGCGCCGGAACAACTCGAAAACGGGCCTATCACCACCGCGACCGACGTCTACGCGCTCGGCGTCATGCTGTTCGAACTGTTGACCGGCACGCGTCCGTGGCCGGCGACCGGCACTGCGGTGACGCGTGCGATCGAACGCTTGCGCCAACCCGATGCACCCGCGCCCAGCCGTGTCGCCCCGGCAGCGCAGAGCCGTGCACTACGCGGGGATCTGGACGCCATCGTGCTCAAGGCGATGCGGCCCGACCCGGCAGCGCGTTACCCAACCGTCGAAGCCTTGAGCGATGATCTGCAGAACTATCTCTGCGGCCGACCGGTGCGCGCGCGCGGCAATGCGCGCAGCTACGTCATGCTGCGAACCCTGCGCCGCTATCGCTGGTGGGCCACCGCGGGTGGCGCCGTCTTCGCCAGCCTCGCACTCGGTCTGGCCGGCGTGACCTGGCAAGCCCGCGAGGCGCGGCTCGAACGCGATATCGCCCGCGCCGAGGCCGACCGCGCCGACGCCGTGCGCCAATATCTCGTGTACATGTTCCGCACCGCGGGTGAGTCCGAATCCGAACAGCCGGTCACGGCCAAGGCCGTGCTCGACGATGCGACCAAGCGCTTGCAAGCCGAATACGCTGACGCGCCCGCGCGCGCGGCCGACATGATGCAGGCACTCGGCGAGTTGTACTTCCTGATGAACGACTACGAGGGCGGCATTCCGCTGTTGCAGCGCATGCTCGAACTCGCCGACGACCAGACCGATCCGAACGTGCTGGCGCGTGTGCGTCTCGATCTGGGCCAGATGTATTACCGCAGCGGCGACGCCGACGCGGCCGAACCCTTGTTGCAGCAAGCGCAGACTTTCTGGAACCAGAACCCGCAGCGCTACCGCGGCGAGCTCGCCTCCAGTTTTCAACTGCAGGCACAGCTGCAGCGCGCGCGCGGCGATCTGGAGGGTGCGATCGCCACGCTGGAGTCGGCCGCTCCGCAGGTCGATGCGACGCTGGGCCGCGATCACCTCGAATCCGGCGTACTGCACAACAACCTGGGCCTGCTGTACTTCCATGCCGGACGTCTCGACGATGCCGATCGTGAGTTCGCATACGCCTGGTCGGTGTGGGAAGCGCGCCGCAATACGCGCGGCGGCGACGCGCTCAACACCCTGAACAACTGGGCGGCGGTGGCCAGCCGGCGCGGCGAGCTGGACCATGCCGAGAGGCTCTACCGCCAGGCGCTGGAAACCCGCCGCATGCTGCTGGCGCCGTCGGCCGCGTTAGCGGCGCTGCTGAGCAACTACGGCAAACTGATGCTGCAGAAGGGCGATCCAGGTGCCGCGCTGCCACTGCTCGAAGAGGCCGTGGAGCTGGCGCAGCGCTATGCCGGCGACAAGAGCCCGCATCTGATCGCCGCACTGAGTGGCCTTGGCGATGCCTATACGCGTATCGGCCGGCTCGATCAGGCCAATGCCACGCTGAACCGGGCGCAGGAACTCGCGCTCTCGGCAACCGGCCCGGCACATCCCCTGGCGCTGATGGTCGGCGTCGCACAAGTGCGTCTCGACGCGGCGCGCGGCGACACCGCCGCCGCCGCGACGCGACTGGATCAGGTCGAACAGGGATTTACCGCACTGGGTCCGGCCGGCCGGCCGTATGTTCAGCAGGTCCAGCAGCTGCGTAGCAGTCTGAATCTGCCGGACGCCGCCGGCATCTGAGCCGCCGCCGAACTAGATCGATCCACCCAGTTGCTGGTAAAGCCAGGCGCGGGCACGCAGCCAGTCGCGCTGCACCGTGCGTGCGGTCACACCCAGCGCACCGGCAGTCTCGTCGTCGGTGTAACCACCGAAGTAGCGACACTCCACCACCTGCGCCAGGCGTGGATCGATCTGCGCCAGTTGCTGCAGGGCCTCGTCCAGAGCCAGCACCGAATCGTCGCTTTGCACCACACCCAGCTCGCCACCGTCGACATCGTCCAGCGACAGCATCGCCTGACCTTCACCGCGGCGCTGGGTCAGCCGTGAGCGCGCGTCATCGACCAGCACCTGACGCATCGCCAGCGCCGACGCCCGCAGGAAATGGGCGCGATCGTTCCAGCGCGGCGTCCGGCACAGCTTCAGGTAGGCCTCGTGAATCAGGGCGGTGGTCTGCAGCGTATCGTCCGCCGGAGCGCCAAAACGCACCCGCCGTGCCAGGCGATGCAGGTCGGCGTAATACAGCGGCACCAGATCGGCGGCAGCTGCGGCGTCGGATTCGATCGTTGCATCGCTCATGTCGCGATTATCAACGCAATCCCGTTATAAGAGGAGTGAGCCAAGTCGCATCTGCACGCAAGCTTCTGCCTTAAAGTGTGCGCGATCCCGGTATTCAACAAATCCTAAGGAGAGTTGTCATGCGCGCTGTGATTGGAATCCTGATGTTGTCGAGTCTGCCGCTGTCGGCCTGGGCCGGCGGTACCGCGGTGCTGCGCAGCAGTGCCGAGGGCCGCACCACGGAAATGCAGGTCGAGTATCTCGGTGATCGCACCCGTTTCAACGTCCAGGGCCAGGGCGACACCTATATGGTCATGCGTGACGGCAAGGCCTACGCGGTCACTCAGGGCATGGTCATGGACCTGTCCGGCATGGCCAAGATGATGGGCAACCAGATGCAGGCCAACCCTGGCAGCATGGCGTCCAACGTCGACCGCTACATGGGCATGCACGCAACCGGCCGCAGCGAGACGGTCGCCGGCATCCGCGGCGATGTCTATGTCGTCGAATATGCCGACGAAAACGGGCAGAAACATGCCGACGAGGTCGTGCTGTCCACCGACAAGCGCGCCTGGGAGTTCAGCCAGGCGATGATGAAAATGGGCCGCAGCATGGCGCGTTCCGCGGGCGTGCAGGAACGTGCCGGCGAAGCCGAACTGTGGGAGACCTTCAACAACAAGCGCGCCGGCGTGCTGCGCTATGGCACGCAGATGCAGGTCGTCAGTCTCAGCGGCAGCGATCCGGCCAGTTCCCGCTTTGACCTGCCCTCGGCCCCGACGCAGATGCCGAACCTGGGCGCGCTGCTGGGCGGCGCCGGCGCGGGCGCCTCGGCATCCGGCAACGCGAATGCCGGAGGCGCGGCCGCCAATGGTGGCGGCACCGTCGATCTGGACGCTTTTCTCGGTGGCAAGGCGCAGCGCCAGCAGGATCGCGTCGAACAGCGCACCGACCAGGAAATCGACAACGCGACCGACAAGGCCGTCGACAAGGCGCTGGACAAGGCTTTGAACAAGCTGTTCGGCGGCTGATTTAGCGTGTAGCTTGCGCAGAGACTGACGCCGCCCCGGCACACGGAGTCCAAAAATGTCCCGACAATTACAGATCGCAAGCCTGTTGCTGGTCGCCGTCTGGCTGCTTCCGGCGCAGGCCGCGGATGAGCCGGTTCTGGAAAAGGACGGGATCATCCATGCCGAGCCCGGTGAACGGCTCTATCTGGGCAGTGGCGGCGTCAGCCTCGAAGCCGGACAGACCGTGCGGATTCAGGATCCGCACAACGCCAGCGAATTCCGCATGGCCAAGGTGCTGCATACCGTCGGCAAGGACAAGGTGATCGTCGAACTGCTGCCGACCACACCCTGATCGCTGAGGCCGCTCAGCCCGGCGTTTCCGCCAGCAACACTTCGAGATCACGTTCGACGGCCCGCGCCTGCGGGTCGTCGACGTGGGTTTCGCCGACGTATAGCGCGCGCACGCGGCCGCGTCGGTCGATAAGGTAGTACGCCGGCCAGTAGCGGTTGCCGATCGCGTGCCAATAGACAAATCCATTGTCCAGCATGATCGGATGCTGCAGGCCGAACTCGGTCACCTTGGTGACGACGCGCTCACGATCCTTCTCGTGATCGAATTCTGGCGTATGGATGCCGACAATCTGCAGACCGCGATCGGCATAGCGCTGCTCGATCGACTTGAGCCACGGAAACGAGCGGTAGCAGTTCCAGCAATCGAAGGTCCAGAAATCCAGCAGCACCACGCGACCGCGCAGATCTTCCCAACGCAGCGGGGCAGCGTTGATCCAGCCCGCTGCCGTGGTCTGCGTAAACGCCGGCGGACGGTAGCGCGTGCCCTGCGTGTCCAGTGCCAGCACCGTATCCGCGTATGCCGGCAGGGCGGCGGTGACAGCCCCCAGCACCAGCCCGCCAAGCACACGCCGTCGCTGCCGATCGGCCGTCTCAGGCATCGGGCTTGAGCTGATCCGCGTAGTAGTGCTTCAGCTTCTCGACTTTGGGCGCAGCCACCGCCTGGATATATGGCTGGCCCGGATTGCGCTTGGCGTAGTCCTGGTGATACGCCTCGGCCTCGAAGAACGCATCCAGGGGTTCGAGTGCGGTCACGATCGGCGCGTTGTAGGCGCCCGCGGCATCGAGCTGGCGAATGTAGGCCTGGGCGACGGCCTTCTGCGCCTCATCGGCATAGAAGATCGCCGAGCGGTACTGACGGCCACGGTCATTCCCCTGGCGGTCGAGCTGTGTCGGATCATGCGCCACCGAAAAGAACACTTTCAGGATGCGACCAAGACTGATGCGGCGCGCATCGTAGACCACCTTGACCACTTCCGCGTGATTGGTGGCCCCGCTGCATACGGTTTCGTAGCGCGCCTTGTCGGCGCTGTCGCCGGCGTAGCCGGACACCACATCGCGCACCCCATCGAGCGCGCGGAACACCGCCTCGACGCACCAGAAACAGCCGCCGCCCAGAACCACACTCTGCTCGGAAGGATCGGCCCCGAGATCCTGCGCCGGATCGGGAAACTCGGCCGGCGTCAGCGGATGATCCTGACCGCGTGATGAACTGAATAGATTCACAGCTGACTCCCAAATCACTGAGATCGCGTCACCGTCCGGCGAAGATCGCGGGCGATGGTCCGAAACAGCTTACCGCAGCGCCGCACTGCGAGCGGCCCAATCCGTCGCTTCCAGTCGCTCCTCGATTACGCGAAACAGTGATGCACAGATGCTCTGCGGCGGTGTGCCGATACAATCCAGCCGACACTCCGGCCGCTGCGTTGGAGCACCCCAAGAATCCGAATGGCTTGCAACAGCAGTGATCTCGAACGCCCAACCCGACGCACCGCCATCGATGCGCCACGGCACCGCAGCCGAAGTCTTCGGGACATCGCTGCGCCTGGGACTGACGTCCTTTGGCGGACCCGTCGCGCACCTGGGTTATTTCGAACGCATCTATGTGCGCGAACGCCAATGGATCAGTGTCGATGCCTATACGCAGCTGGTCGCACTGTGCCAGCTGCTGCCTGGACCCGCGAGCAGCCAGCTTGGCTTTCTGATCGGATGGCGCCGTGCCGGCTGGCGCGGTGCGCTGGCCGCATGGCTCGGCTTTACCGCACCGTCCGCGGTCCTGATGTACGCAGCCGCGATGGGGGCCGTATCAGCCGACAGTGCGACAGCGCTGGCCGTACTGCATGGACTCAAGCTGGTGGCCGTCGCGGTGGTGGCGCAGGCGGTCTGGAGCATGGCGCGACGGCTGTGCACCACCCGCGCAATGATCGCGATCGCCCTGCTTGGCGGAACACTGCAGCTGGTGGCCGGCGGCACCCTGACACAGATGCTGGTCTTGCTGCTTGGCGCCATAGGCGGCGTGATCTGGGGCCGCAGTGCACTTTCGCCGGTTGACGTCCCGCTCATGGGCATCAATGTACGAACTGCCGTGATCGCTCTGGGCGTGTTTGCACTGCTGCTCGTCAGCCTGCCGCTTCTGGCCCTGCAGAGCCCGCACGGACTATGGGCGTTGGCGGACGTGTTCTATCGCGCCGGCGCGCTGGTCTTTGGCGGCGGTCACGTGGTGTTGCCACTGCTCAGCGACGCACTGGTGCCGCCGCACTGGATTTCGGCGGACCGGTTCGTCGCCGGCTACGGTCTGGCGCAGGCAGTGCCGGGGCCGATGTTCAGCCTGTCGGCGTATCTGGGGGCCGCCAGCCTGCCGCAGATGCCGATGACGGCGGCAGCCATCGCGCTGCTGGCGATCTTTCTGCCCGGACTGCTGATCGCGGTGGCCGGCGCCTCAATGTGGTCCCAACTGTCGCGTCATTCCGGCATGCGCTCCGCGCTCCTTGGCATCAACGCCGCAGTCGTCGGCATCCTCGCCGCCGCCCTGGTCGACCCGGTCTGGGTCACCGCGATCCGCAGCGTGGCGGATATCGGCATCGCGGCCCTGGGTGCCGCACTTCTGGCCCACGGCAGGCTGCCTCCACTGGGCGTGCTGGTCCTGTGCACGGTGTTGGGCGCTACCGCGGCCTGATGCTTAGGCAAGATTTAGTGTTGTCTTAGCGAACATTTAGCAAGCGCGCGTTCCGGCTTCCCCTAGCATTCCTGGCGTCCACTCTTGCCCCTTACCGGGGCGCTTGAATCAGGAGCACCAGGCATGCACACCCCCCATGAACGCTATGACATCTATGGCCAGATCCACCGCGCGCTGCGCGCTGCGATGTCGCAAACGCTGGTCGACCTCGGCCGTGTCGACGCCGCCAGCGACGTGTCGGTCGAAACCGCGATGCAGGATGTCGACAACCTGCTGAAATTCTGCCTCGGTCATCTGGAGCACGAGAACGTTTTCGTTCACGCAGCGATGGATGCGCGCCGTCCCGGTTCATCGCACAAGACCGCTTCGGATCACGACCAGCACCTGTCGGCGATCGACATGCTGACGCGCGACATCGGGCGTGTACGTTCCAGCAGCGGTGCCGAACGGCGCGCGCGACTGCTTGCGCTGTACCAGCACCTCAGCGGCTTCGTCGCGGAAAACTTCGAACACATGCTGATCGAAGAGTCGTACAACAATGCGGTGCTGTGGGATCTGTACACCGACGCCGAGATCGAGCAGATCGAGCGCAACCTGGTGGCATCGATCCCGCCGCCGCAGGCGGCCGAGGTCATGCGCCACATGCTGCCGGCAATCAGCCAGCCGGAACGTATCGAAAAGCTGGGGCAGATGCGCGCAGCGATGCCGGGTGAAGCGTTCCGCGGCCTGTTCGAGATGATCCTGCCGCTGGTGCCGCAGGCCGATCGCGTGCGCCTCGAAGCTGCCCTCGCCTGATGGCGCCCTAGCGCTGTTCTTCCAGTCGCAATGGCCGGCCGACGCGCAGACGAAAACGCCCGCGGCCGGTTTTTTCGATCCTGATGAAATCGCAGCGCTCGGCCAGTCGCTTGGTCAGCAGGATCAGCCTTGCTTCGAGATTGTCGACGATGTCCGGCAGCCGCAGTGACGCATCAAGGCGCAGCTCGCGGTTGCTGAACTCGTCACGATGCTCGGCCTGATGCACGCTCAACAGCTTCCACAGGATCGCGCCGGCGACGCCCTTGATCAGGTAGTCGTCGCCGATGAAGATGCTGTTGTCCGCAACATAGCGTCGTACCGTCACCGTCGGCGCGTCCTGCGGCTGATCCGGTGCGGCACCCGCGAGCGGCTCGGCATCGGCGTCGGCGCAGGCGGCAATTCCCGCCATCGTCGTCCCGAGCTGACTCGCCAGCATCGCCAGCGCATCTTCCTCGTCGTAGCCGAAGCGCTGATCCTGTGCTGACTCGACATAGATCACGCCGAGTACGGTGTCGTCCGCCACGATCGGCACGGCGAGCTGGCTGTGCGGTGAGGGAAGTCCCGGAAACGGAATCTCGGTCTCGATCGAATCGATCACACCCTGCGCCAGCGCCGCGTCGCGCACCGCGAGGCTGTAGGCGTACTCATGGGTCATATATGAAATGCCGATCGGTGTGCGCTGCTGTGCGCTGACACCGATGACGCCGGCGCCAAACGGGATTTCCGCGCCGATACCGGAATCGCTGTAGCCGCGTGTGGCGACGGCATACAGTTTGTTGCCGGCCTGATCGCACAGCAGCAGCATCGAATGCGTGATGCCGAATTCCCGATCGAGGTCGGCCAGGAAATCGTCAAGCAGCGGCTCCAGCGCGCGATGCCGCGCGATGTTGCCGCTGACGCGGCGCATCGCCGACAGCAGATTCACGCAGCCGCCCGGACGCGGCAGCGTCGGTCCCGGCACCGTATGGATTTCCAGCACACGGTAGATGTCCGATCCGCGCAACATGAAGACGCCGGTCATTCCGGTCAGCGACGCGATGCCGGCCAGCTTCGCCTTCATGCTTTCGAACAGTGCGCCCTCGGATTCGGTGCGCTCGTAGCACACACTGAGGCGGTACTTGGCGCCGGTCTCCGGATCGATCACCTGCACCGTCGCCTGCGGATTTGCCAGGATGTTCTCGCGTGTCTTGTTGAAGAACTGGAACGACAACGCGATGTGATCGCGATCGACGCGATGCACCTGGGACACCAGCGTGATGTTCGGCACGCCATCGACCGCGCAGGTCGCAATCACGCCCGGGATGCCGCCCTCCAGGCAACCGCGGATGTCGTCGACGTTCAGTGTCACGCCGCGCTCCCGAGCCGCTGCCCGGCGCCGGGCCCGGGGGTCTGCACGAACTGCGCTGACGGCCGCATCACCACGGCGACGAGATCGTTCTCGTCGATCCCCAGAAATATTTCGGTGAACTCCGGCGCATGCCCGATGGCATCGAGCGACGCGATGAATTTGCGCAGGTAGGTGCGCGCGGCCTCGATGTCGTCGACATCGGCATCAACCACGCGCGCGCCGCTGGCCTTGATCTGCAGCGTGCGGTGGCTGTCGACGTTGGAGAACACCGCGGCCACCTCGCCGCAGGCCTCGACGTCTGCGAGCAATGCGGCGGTCTGGGCCCGCACCAGCAGGACACGAATCTCGGCACGGTCAGCGCTGACGCGGGCGCCACAGCAGCGTGCGACCGACGGCCGCAGCTGGGCATCGCGCGAGGCGACATTGATCGATACGCCGGACGTGACAAAGGTCGCCGTCGCCTCGTCAATGCCGGCTGCGGGGGGGTATTTCTGGACCATGGCGCATCGTAATCTGGCCCTGTCCCCGACGGAAGCCAGACAGCGCCCGGTGCCGGAATACTGCATATGGCCGAAGGTGGTGCGCCGCAAAGCCCTCATAATCAAGCGGATAACAATCCAATCCGTGCACAAGCGGGGAGACAGCATGCGCAACTCACACCAGGCTCGGCGGCGCCACCATGGCCGATCGCTCACCACCGTGGTACTCGGCTGCGGCCTGACTCTGTGCGCGAGTCTGGCGTCGGCCACGACCATCGACAATACCGCGCTGGGCAACGAGCAGGACGGCCGCAACTGGGCCGCATGGGGTCGCACCTTCAGCGAACAGCGCTTCAGCCCGCTGGACCAGATCAACACCCAGACCATCGGCCGGCTCGGCCTGGCGTGGTCGATGGAAGTCCCGGACGTCTGGAACGTCTCGACCCAGCCGCTGGAAGTTGACGGCACCATCTACTTCGCCGCCGGTTACAGCGTGATTCATGCCGTCGACGCACTCACCGGCAAGCTGCTGTGGAAATACGACCCCAAGGTCGATCCGCTGAAGATGCGCATGGCCTGGGGCAGCCGTGGCATGGCTTACTGGAACGGCAAGGTCTACGCCGGCGTGCAGGATGGCCGTCTCTACGCGCTGGACGCCAAGACCGGCGCGCTGCTGTGGGAAACCTTGACCACCGAACCGGGCGACAACCGTTACATCACCGGCGCACCGCGGGTGTTCAACGGCAAGATCATCGTCGGTCACGGTGGCGCCGACTTCGGTCAGGTGCGCGGCTACGTCACCGTGTACGACGCAGAAACCGGCAAGCAGGACTGGCGCTGGTACGCCGTGCCGGGCAATCCCGCCGACGGTTTCGAAAGTCCGGAACTGGAGATGGCGGCCAAGACCTGGACCGGCGAGTGGTGGAAGTTCGGCGGCGGCGGCACCGTCTGGAACGCGATGACCTACGACCCAGAGTTCAATCGCATCTATCTGGGCACCGGCAACGGCTCGCCGTGGAATCACAAGCTGCGTTCGCCGGACGGCGGCGACAACCTGTTCCTGTGCTCGGTGGTCGCGCTCGACGCTGACACCGGCGCATACCTCTGGCATTACCAGACCACGCCGGGCGAGAGCTGGGACTTCAACTCGACCATGGACATGGTGCTGGCAACGCTCGAGATCGACGGCAAGCCGCGCAAGGTGCTGATGCATGCGCCGAAGAACGGTTTCTTCTACGTCATCGACCGTGAAACCGGCAGACTGATCTCGGCCGAGAAACTCGGCAAGGTCACCTGGGCCGATCACATCGACATGGCCACCGGCCGTCCGGTCGAAGTCCCCGGTGCGCGCTACGAGGACGGCGAAGCGCTGATCTGGCCGGGCTCCGGCGGCATGCACAACTGGCACCCGATGGCATTCAGCCCCGACACCGGGCTGGTCTACATTCCGACGCGCAATCTGGCCGGTTACTACAACGACGAAGGCCGCGACCCCAAGACCTGGAAGATGGTGCCGGGCGATGTTCTGGGACTGAAGGGCTTTTTCGACGACATCCCCAAGGAAGCCGGCTCCAGTGCGCTGCTGGCCTGGGATCCGGTACACCAGAAGAAGGTCTGGGAACAGCCCACGCCGGGCGCGACCAACGGTGGCGTCATCGTCACTCACGGCGGCCTGGTGTTCCAGGGCCGCGCCGACGGCCGCTTCGTCGTCAACGATGCCAAGACCGGCGACGAACTGTGGAGTCACGACATGGGCGTCGGCACCCAGGCGCCGCCGATGACCTTCGAAGTCGACGGCAAGCAGTACGTGTCGATCCTCGCCGGCTGGGGCGGCGCACCGTCGCTGCTCGGCTCGCTGTCGGCTCAGCACGGCTGGGTCGGCCGCCAGTATCCGCGGCGCCTGCTGACGTTCGCACTCGATGGTCATGAGCGCTTGCCGCCCTCGCCCGCACCGATCGCGAAGGTCGAGCCGATCGACGATCCGGCGTTCGTGGTCGATCCGAAGCGGGCCGAACAGGGCAAGCATCTCTACAGCCGCTGCGTGATCTGCCACGGCACCGCCGCCGTGGCCGGCGGTTACGCGCCGGACCTGCGCGCATCCGCCATCCCGCTGTCGGCCGACGCGTTCAAGGCGATCGTGCATGACGGCGGTCTGCTCTCACGCGGCATGCCGGTATTCCCGGAACTCAGCGACGAGGATCTGGACAGCCTGCGCCACTACATCCGCGAACGTGCGCGCTACGAACCATCGGCCTGGGACCAGATCAAGGCGATCTGGAACTATGTGGTGCTGCTGATCAAGATGCAGCTGGCCAAGCACGGCTGGTAAGGCCGCTGTCCTGAATTGCGCGAGTCTTCCCCTGCCGCGCGCGGGGGAAGGCTCGTACGGCGCGCATCCGCCTATACTTGCGCCTTCGCGGGTGTGGCAGCTGTTGTCCTGCCCCAAGCCACCCGCTCCGTTCCTGCCGGATCTGCCCCGCTTGGGGCACACCGCATTTCGGGAACTATTTCGGCATCCAGGCCTCTATCGCCTACGCCCACAACACGTTCGGAATTCAGAGTTGATGGAAGACAGCCGCAGTCTTGATGTCGCCGCAGCCACGCTGCGCCCGGCCTTCGATGCGCTCAGCCGCTACCTCAATACGCAGATCCTCGGGCAGCCGCTGCTGGTGGAGCGCCTGCTGATCGCGCTGCTTGCCGACGGTCATCTTCTGGTCGAAGGCCCGCCCGGCCTGGCCAAGACCCGCGCGATCAAGGCGCTGGCGCACGGACTCGAAGGCGATTTCCAGCGCGTGCAGTTCACGCCGGACATGCTGCCGTCCGACCTCACCGGCTCCGACATCTATCACCCTGAAGACGGCGCGTTCCGTTTTCAGCGCGGACCGCTGTTCCACAACCTGATCCTCGCCGACGAGATCAATCGCGCACCGGCCAAGGTGCAATCCGCGCTGCTCGAAGCGATGGCCGAGCATCAGATCAGCGTCGGCAATGCCAGCTATCGCCTGCCGCAGTTGTTCCTGGTGATGGCAACGCAGAATCCGATCGAACAGGAAGGCACCTATCCGCTGCCGGAAGCCCAGCTCGACCGCTTCATGCTGCACACGCTGGTCGACTATCCCGATCGCGCCACCACCTTGCAGATCATGGCGTTGTCGCGCCGCGAGGCCGCATCCGCCGTCGAGCTGCCGCCACCACCGCACCCGGTGTCGCAGGACTCGGTCTTCGCCGCACGCCGCGAAGTGCTGAATCTGACCCTGAGCGATGCGGTGGCCGAGTACATCGCCGCGCTGATCGAAGCCACGCACAAGCCCGCGCTGTACAGCGCAACCCTGGCCGAATGGCTGCGCTGGGGCGCGAGCCCGCGCGCGGCGATCGCGATCGAACGTTGCGCCCGCGCGCGCGCCTGGCTGCAGGGCCGCGACTACGTCAGCCCCGAAGACGTGCAAGCCATCGCCCCCGACGCCCTGCGTCACCGTCTGCTGCTCGACTACGGCGCCCAGGCACGCGGCGTCACCGCACAGGCCTGCGTCGAGGAACTGCTGAACCACGTTCCGGCACCGTGACCTCCACCGCGCTGCATCCCGATCTGAGCGAGCTGCTGGCGCTGCGCGGTGCCGCGCACGGCCTCAGCCTGCACGCGCATCGGCCGGCGCTGGCGCGACTGCATGGCGGACATCGCAGTGCACAGCGCGGTCGCGGTCTGGAATTCGAAGAAGTGCGTCTGTACGCGCCCGGAGACGATGCCCGCACGATCGACTGGCGTGTCACCGCGCGTCGCGGCAAGCCGCACACGAAATTGTTCCGAGAGGAACGCGAGCGCCCGGTGTGGATCGTTGCCGATCTGCATCCGGGCCTGTACTTCGGCAGCCGCCGCCAGCTCAAGTCCGCACTGCTGCTGCGCGCTGCTGCACTACTGGGCTGGGTTGCAAGCAGCGGCGGCGACCGCCTCGGCGGTGTCATCAGCGGCGGCGACCGACCCCGCATCCTGCCGCCACGTGCGCGCCAGGCCGGCGTGCTGCCCCTGCTTGAAGCACTGGTCGAAGCACAGCCGCGCGCGCCGGCGCTGCCGCAGCCGGGGGCACTGACCGATGCCCTGCTGGCGCTGCGTCCGCTGGTTCAGCCAGGCAGTCTGGTGCTGCTGCTCAGTGATTTTGCCGGCCTCGATACGCAGAACGCTGATACCGGCGCAGCGGAAACCGCGCTGTCGATCATCGCCGCACGCAGCGACTGCCGCATGCTGTGGCTGACCGATCCGCTCGAATCGCAGGGCCTGCCGTCAGGACGCTACCGCGTCGGCGTACCCGGACGTCTGTGGTGGCTGGACGGCAGTCAGCAGCGTCGCGACTGGGACGCCGCATGGACGGCGCGCAGCGCGGCCATTCAAGCCGTCGCCCAGCGTCTGAACCTGCCGTTGACGCGCCTCGATACCGCGGACGCGGTCAGCGACTCGCTGCCCCCGCTGCTGCGCGAACCGCGCTGGGCTGCGTAGTCATGAGCACCCGTGCATCACCCGCCATGAATGGCGCCGCGAATCTGCTGCTGCAGCTGGCGCCGGATCACGCGCCGCCGCCGATCGGCTGGTGGCCGCCAGCGCCGGGCTGGTGGATTCTCGCTGCGCTGCTGATCGTCGCTGTCGTGCTGATCGTGTTGTGGCTGCGCAGCCCGCTGCGGCGCCTGCGCCGCGCGGCATTGCAGGAACTGCAGGCCATGCAATCCACCGACGACGACACTGCACTGGCGCAGGCGCTCGAACAGCTGGCGCGGCGCTATGCGGTTGCGCGCTACGGCCGCGCGCAGGTCGCGCGACTCAGTGGTCGGGCCTGGATCGACTTCGTCTGCGCACGCGGCGGCGACGCCTGGGCCGGCGCGCCGGGGCTGGCGTTGCTGCAGCACAGCTACGGTCATCGCGGCGACAGCCATCGCCAGCAGTGGCTGGCCGGTGTACGCGGCTTCGTGCGCCATCGCCGCCGCGACCCGCGCCGCCGTGCAGGGGGCGCGCCATGATCCAGCTGGCGTGGCCGTGGATCTGGTTGTGCCTGCCGCTGCCATGGCTGCTCGCACGCGTGCTGCCGCCGGCCAAGCCACAGGGCACGGCGCTCTTTCTGCCGTTCGCCACGCGGCTGTCCGCATCCGCTGCCGTCGGCACGCCAACTGCGCCGCGGCTGCGCACGCTCGCGCTCGTGCTGATCTGGGTCCTGCTGGTCGGCGCCGCCAGCCGTCCGCAGTGGCTCGGCGATCCGCAGCCGGTGCCGACCAGTGGCCGCCGTCTGTTGCTCGCGGTCGACGTCTCACGTTCGATGGCCGCCGAAGACATGGCCGGCGGCTACTCACGGCTGCAGGTGGTGCAAGCCGTTGCCGGTGAATTCATCAAGGGCCGCCAGGGCGATCAGGTAGGGCTGATTCTGTTCGCCACGCAACCGTATCTGCAGGCGCCGCTGACCAATGACCTGAACACCGCCAGCACGTTCCTGCGCGAAGCGATGGTCGGCATGGCCGGCACTCAGACCGCGATCGGCGACGCCATCGGCCTTGCGCTCAAACGTCTGCGCGACAGCGACGCGAAGCCGGGCGAGACGGTATTGATCCTGCTCACCGACGGCAGCAACACCGCCGGCGCGATGCCGCCGCTGCAGGCGGCCAAGCTTGCCGCCGATGCCGGCCTGCGCATTTACACCATCGGGGTGGGCGGCGCGCCGCAGCGCGGCTTCTTCGGTCTGGTCAGCGGCGGCAGCGATCTGGATGAAGACACGCTCAAGGCAATTGCGCAGACCACCGGCGGCGCCTACTTCCGCGCCACCGACGCGCAGGCGCTGCAACAAGTCTACGAAAGCATCGACAAGCTCGAACCCGCGGCCGGTCGCGATCAGTGGTATCGCCCGACCACGGAATGGTTCCGCTGGCCGCTGGGCCTGGCGCTGCTGCTGAGCGTGCCCGCGGTCGTGCTGAGGGCGCGCGCATGACGCTCGCCCAGACCCTGCAGGACATCGCGCACAACTTCCACTTCCTGCGCCCGCTGTGGCTGCTGGCACTGCTGCCGTTGTGGGCATTGGCGTTCTGGCTGCGTCAGCGCCGTTCCGGCGACAGCGGCTGGGCGCCCGTAATTGACGCCAGCCTGTTGCCGGCGCTGCGGCTCGACAGCGCACAGAGCGGCGGCAGCTCGCCGTGGCTGGCACTGGCGCTGTGCTGGACGCTCGCGGTGCTGGCACTCGCCGGGCCCAGTTGGCAGCAGGACAGCGCGCCTGCGGTACGTGGCAGTGCCGCCTGGGTCGTCGTGCTGGATCTGTCGCCGTCGATGGCTGCCAGCGACCTCAGCCCGGATCGCGTCACGCGTGCGCGCTATGCCATCGACGATCTGCTCAGTGCCGCGCACGACGCCCGCGTCGGACTGGTCGTCGCCGGCGCCGAAGCCTTCACGGTGACGCCGCTGACCGACGATGTCGAAACCGTGCGCAGTCTGCTGCCGCCACTGGCGCCGGACATCCTGCCGACCTCCGGCAACAATCTTGCCCCTGCACTGCAGCAGGCCGGCACGCTGCTGCACGACGTTCCGGGCACACGCCGCATCATCGTGTTCAGCGATGGCAGCGATGATCCCGCATCCTCACAGAAAGCGGCGTCAGCCCTGCGTAGCGATGGCATCAGCGTCGACATTGTCGCCGTCGGCACCCGCAGCGGCGCACCGATGCCCAGCAGCAATGGCAGCTTTGCCAAAGATGCCAGCGGCCGTCCGCAACTGGCTCAGCTGGATCTGGACGAGCTGCGCAGCCTCGCTCAAACCGGCGGCGGTCGCGCCGTAGAACTGTCTCAACTCAGCGGTCTCGTCGCGCAGCTGCAGGACGACGGCGGCGATCCCACGCAGGCCGCACGCAAGCAGGACGTCCAGCTCACGCACTGGCGTGACGCCGGCGCGTGGCTGTTGCCCGCACTATTGATGTTTGCCGCGTTGCTCGCACGCCGGGGGTGGCTGTGATGCGCATCAGCAGCCCCGCGATTCTGTTGTTGGCGCTGGCCATAGCAGCACCGGTCCGTGCCGACACCGCAGCAAAGACACCCGTGCCAGCGATCGCCTCGCCGCCAACAGCGGGCCTGTGGTCGAAGCTGTGGCACACGCCGGACCAGCGCGCACAGACGCTGTTGCAGCAGGGTGATGCCGCATCCGCCGCCGCGGCCTTCAACGATCCGCGCCACAAGGCTTACGCGCAGGCACAGGCCGGTGACAACGCCGGAGCGGCCAAAGCCTGGAGCGCCTTTGACGACGCCGAGGCGCAGTACAACCGCGCCAATGCCCTCGCCCGCAGCGGCGATCTGCAGGCCGCGCTCGACGCCTACGATGCCGCGCTGAGCAAAGACCCGTCGCTCGAAGACGCACAACGCAATCGCAAGCTGGTTGAACAGGCATTGCAGCAACAGAAGCAACAACAACAGCAACAGCAGTCGCAAAACGGCGACGGCAAGCCGCAAGACGACCAACAATCAAAGGACGGTTCCGACAACTCGCAGCAAGGCGATCAGAACGCATCGCAGTCCGGCAGCGACCAGCAGGATCAATCCAAGGACGGATCGTCACAGAACGACGCACAGAGCGCCGACTCGCAGCAACAACAATCGGGCGACAGCTCGAAGCAGGATGACGCGCAGCAGGCCGGCGACAAGAACCAGGCGCAAGCGCAGTCGGCCCAGGATCAGACGGGCACGCAGGACACCGAAGACAAGAGCAACGACGCCGAACAAGCCAAGCGTGACGCCAGCGCCGGCCTCGCCGCGCAACAACAGGACAGCGACCAACATCCGCCTGCGGATTCACAACAGGCCGCCGCCCAGACGGATGAAACTGACGACACCCAGCCCCCGCAAAACGACGCTGCCTCCATCGCTGGCAACGGCGAGGCGCCCAGCGAAAAACAGCTCGCGCAGGATCAGTGGCTGCGCCGGATCCCGGATGATCCGGGCGGATTGCTGCGACGCAAGTTCATGATCGAGCACTTGATGAAACAACAGCAGGAAGCGCAGCCATGAACGCACTGCACCCGTCTCGCGTACCCATCAGGAAGCCGCTCGCGTCGACCGGCATCGTCGCCGCGCTGATGCTGTGCCTCAGCACCAGCGCCTTCGCCGACGTCAGCGCCGAGCTGGACCGCGATTACATCGGCCCCGGCGACACCGTGCAGCTGAACCTGACGCATGAAGGCCGCACCAGCGACGACCCCGACCTGAGTCCGCTGAAAAAGGACTTCGACATTCTCGGAACCAGCAGCGGCTCCAGCTTCCAGATCATTAACGGCTCGATCTCCGCACACAAACAGGTGCAGGTCACGCTGTCACCCAAGCACCAGGGCACGCTGCAGATTCCGGCACTGAGCTGGGCCGGTGAATCCTCGCAACCGCTGCAACTCACTGTGTCCGACAGTGGCGCCAGCAGTGGCGACGATGCCAACAGCAATACCTCGCAGCATGTGTTTCTGACCAGCACGCTCGACACACCGCGTCCGTACGTGCAGGCGCCGACCGTGCTGACGGTCAAGCTCTATACCGACCTCGCGTTGCAGCAAGCGTCGCTCGACCTGCCCACCAGCGATGCCGTCGTCGTCGAACAGCTCGGCAAGGATGTGCAAACCACCGAAATGCGTAACGGCCACCGCTACCAGGTGGTCGAACGACGTTACGCGCTGTTCCCGCAGCACAGCGGCGCGATCCGCCTTGACGGTCCGGTGCTGGATGCTCAGGTACAGGACACACGCAGCCGCGATGGATTCAACGATCCGTTCTTCAACAACGTCTTCGGTCAATCTCCGTTCGGCGGCCTGAGCGCGCTGCGCCCCTTGCGCCTGCGCGGCGACGCCGTCGAACTGGACGTGCAGCCGCGCCCGGCGTCGGCCGGTGCCGACTGGCTGCCCGTGCGTACGCTGACGCTGAGCGGCAGCTGGCAGCCTGACAGCAAGCAGGTACATGCCGGCGAACCGCTGACCCTGAGCCTGAAGCTGGAAGCCACCGGCGTCACTGCAGAACAGCTGCCCGACCTCGGCCAGCGGCTGCAACTGCCGGACGGACTCAAGGCCTATCCAGACCAAGCGCAGCTGAACACCGAGGTGCCCAACGGCGAACTGCTCGCGACACGTACGCAGGACATCGCCGTGATCGCCAGCCACGCCGGCCGCTACACGCTGCCGTCGCTGCGCGTGACCTGGTGGGACACCGCCAGCGAGCAGCTCCGCGTTGCCGAGCTGCCGCAGCAGAGCATCGAGGTTCTGCCGGCCGTCGGCGGCAGCGCACCCGTTGCCGCGCCGCCAGCACTCGCTCCCGCATCGATACCCGCCGAGCCCTCAACCCAACCGTCATCCAGCAATGCCGACACACTCACGCCAGCGTCGCCGCTCGTCGCACAACCGACCCAGCGCACGCTGTGGTTCTGGACCAGCATTGCCCTCGCGCTCGCGTGGCTGATCACTCTCGCCGCCTGGGCGCTGTCGCGCCGTCGGCACGCGCCGATTCCGTCAGCGAAGCTCAACGACCCCGCCACTAAAGCCAACGCGCTCAACGCGCGTCAGGCTCGCAACGCGTTCCAGCAAGCCTGCCGTGACAACGACGCGCCCGCTGCACGTCGTCACCTGATGGAATGGGCCCGCGCGCACGATCCGGAACACGCACCGTCGGGCGTACTCGCGCTGGCCCAGCGTATGGGCGATGTGCGGACCCAGCAGCTGCTCGAGCAGCTTGATCGCGCCTGCTACGCTGGCGACAGCTGGCAAGGCGCCGCACTGGCGCAAGCGCTCAAGGATTTTCCCGACTTGAACCGGGCGAAAGCCAAGGGCAGCGCACTGCACAGTCTGTATCCGGCATCGACCTGAGCAGGCCGCGCTCGCGGCGGAACCCTAACTCACCTCAAGCGCGTCGCGACGCGGCTCATTGGGCCGGGTCAGGTCAGGGGAGACGAATGGGTCTCAATAGAGTATTTTGCAGTGCAGCATTTGACCGCGAGCAGTACCTCGTTTGGTGCTGACCAGCGATCACTAGGTTCGGACTGCGTACATGAGCCATGCGCCGGGACTGCCATCGGCGTAGCCAATGGAAAACGCAAGAGCAGCACGGGGAAGTCTGTGAATTCAAAACCACAACCTCGGTCGGTCATGGGTGTGGATGGCGAGGTCAGGTCGTGATGGCCGGCCGCGTCCGGCGCCAACTGCGGATCGGCGGTTTCGCTCAGCTGCTTGCCGCCGTGTTGGCCACTGCCTCACTGACGACCCTCGCGTCCCCTGCCTCGCCCAGCCCCCGTGTTCCCGTCACCAATCCCTATGTGCTGATCAATCGCTGCAAACAGATTGCAGCGGTTGCGCATCCGTGGCGCGCCAGGCAGATCGACAGCGCCATCGTGCGCTACCAGCTGGCCATGTCCTATCGCTCGGTCATCCACGTCGGGTACAACCTGCGTGAGCTCGCGATGATGCGTGCCTCTGAAATCAGGGCGGCCGACAACCTCGAAGAAACCTGCCGGATTGGCCCCAGTGCCGCCTCGGTCCCGCCCTTGCCTTCGCGCTGAATTCAATCCCACCCACGCGGCATCAGCCCAGCTTCGGCCGTGCTCTCGGTGTCGTTTGAAAACGGCACACCGCCATGAACCTGTCCGAACGGACAGGTAGTCCTGCACTCGGCATTGCGGCACCCTTCCGCTTGTTGAATCGTCCCCAGGTCACCGGGTGTCCAGCAGGATCCAAGCAGCTCGATGGCTCGTTAACATGCACGCGCGCAAATCCGTGATCACAAGCATTGCTCTGTTGGCGTGCCTGCCCTCTCTGGTGGGCTGCGCCGGACCGCACACGCACTCAGATACGGACGACGCCGAGAGCGTCTTCAAAACCATCTGCGTCAACACGCCAACCGCCAGTGCGCTGACCAGCCACGACACGCTGGAAGGCCTGCCGCCCGATGCGGCGACGGCGCAACGGATTCAATCCGCTTTCGAGTCCAACATCTTGCGCTTCAAACGCGCTATCCGCGCCATTCGCTACGAGCATCAAGGCTACTTGCTGGTGCTCACCCTGCATCCCGACGGCACCGTAGCCGATGCCATCGTCTGGGCCCGCAATATTTCTACCGGCGACACCGAAAAGCGCCTCTTAGAGGTGACTCGGGACATCCGCTTTCCTCCGGAGGTCGTCGCCAGCTGCCCAACGTTTTCCTATTCCATCCACCTGCGATGGAGATAATCGTTTGCCCTGTCAGAGCGAATGATTGACCCTGCGTTGCGAACGATTCATTCGGAACTTAATCGTCCTCGGACTCGTTGACGTCTGCAAGATCGCCACAGTCCGCATCCAGCCACTTGCCCGTCGCCCGCAGATCAAAGTCGATCGGCACCGTATTGCCGGCCACCGTCACTGCGCCGTTGAAGACGTAACGGAACGTGTACTGATCCGGGTTTGGTGCCTCCAGCTCGAAGTGGCCCTTGCCCTGCTGCGTCGGGCTGCTGCAGGCAATGTCGAACGCATACACCGTCGTCGTGCTGCGGACCGAACTGAGCGCACAATTCTCCGGCATCTCCTTGGCAAAGCTCTGCAGGTCAGCCGCCTCGGCAGCCGTTACACAGTCCTGATCCGTCTCCGTGTCTCCGCTCTCGGTCTGCGTGAACTCCCACAGTCCCGGTCGGATCGTCGGCGCAGCCCAGGCCGGCGCAGCGGCCAACGTACCGCAAGCCATCAACAACATCACACGCATCGAATGGAGGGACATAAAGGCTCCGTGAAATCCTGAATCTTGAATGAGGACACCAAAAACCCGCGCATCCTAGCCGAACAGGATAAAAAAAATCTGCGGCGCATTTCTCGTGACTGTTCGATCCGAACATTTGAAAACGAGCGCGTGCGCCGGCCGAATTTCCACGAATCAAGGACAGGCATCTGATCGAACCCAAACATCGCCGCTCCGACGGATGACATCAGCCCAGTCACGACCCGCCCCGTCGCGCCGGCAAACAGGGGAAGCCGCATTTCGATGCCAATGGCAACAAGCTCTTGTTGAGCGAACACCGGTTCCGCTTCGCTGAAGGACTGGATCAGCAGAAGGCCGCTGCGACAGCCAACGGCCTTGTTTTGTTTCAGCACCTCACAGCGGACGCCCCTGCTCGTCAACCGCGTCGAGCTGCTCGTGGTCCGGCCCACCATCGCGCGGCGGGATCCAGCGTGCCACGCAGCGGCGATCGCCCGCGCAGTCATCGGTGAGCGATTCAAGGAACGCGACAAGCTCAGCCACTTGGGTGTCGTTGATCTGAATGTTTGGAATCGTCAGCACACCGGCGTCGCGGTCAGCCTGCAGCTTGGCCAGTGCGGCCTGACTGTTGACGCGTGCGTCCGGATACAACGCCGCGCATTCGTCGTGCGGCAGATCGGCGAACTGCGGCAGCTGGCACCAGCGTTCCCGATCCAGATAGTTGCGAACCTCGCTATTGGGATTGCGGTAGTGCCGAACGACGTCGGACAGCGTCGCGTAGGCGCCGTCGTGTCCGTAGGGCGCCGTCAACGCCACGTTGAGTAACGACGGCGTGCGGTAGGCGTAAAAGTCTGCCGGGTTTCCGCTCTCTCGCTCGCGACCGAAATCGTCCGTGCCATTGGGACCGTCACCCTTACCCGGCCCTATCTGCGGAAACGCGACGGTATGGAAGTTCTGGTCGCTCAGCAGATCGCCGCGATGGCATGCGCCGCAACCAGCACCCCCTTCGTCAGCACGCGTGAAGAACAACAGCGCGCCACGCTTGGCCGGGTCGGAGATCGCCGTCAGGTCACCACCGATGTAGCGGCTCCACGGCGTGTCGACGAACAGTTGCGAACGCTCATACGCCGCGATGGCCGTCGCGATGTTTGAATCAGTGACGAGCTGGTCCGCCGGCGCGGCAGTGTTGAATGCGGACTGGAACAGCGGCAGCCATTGATTGACCGGCAGTTTCCCCTGGCCTGCGCCGTAGTTGCCGATGCGCTGCGCCAGATGCACGCGAACTGCATCGTTGTCTGCGCCGGGCAGCAAGGCGCCGCGCATTTCGTCGGTGGATGTCACCGGGAAGCGTGCCTGTGCCGCTGTCAGGGTGTCACCGGCGTTGGGGTCGGGTGTGCCGAAGGCCGAATCCGGCGTGCGGATTGCGCCGCCTGCGCCGTTAGCGCCTGCAGTCGGAGTCAGGCTCTCCACCCGGCCGTCAACAAACAGCGCGCGGTCCATCAAGGCGACGTTGAAGCTTGACGGCGCGTTGCGCGGCACGCGGACGACGCCGTCAACAGGCGCGCGGCCCTGACCGAGCAGCGACGGATCAATCGCCGCCACGCCGACCGACAACGACAGTTCGTCCGCACCGCCAAGCGCGGGGTGATGGCAACTGACGCAGGCGCTGTCGAGATCACCGCCCAGACTCTGCGAGAAAAACAGGCGCATGCCCAGCTGGGGCAGCGCCGTGTCGATGTCCGGCACAACCACTCCGCTGGCGGGATTGGCGCTGAGATTGACGGCATCGATCCGCGCGCGCAGTTGTTGATCCAGCGGTGTCGCCGTAGCGGTAGGCGGCACGGTCGTTGGCGTCACACCGGGATCACCGGGATCACCGGTATCGCTGGCACCGCCGCCGCAGGCGCTGAGCAGCAGTCCGCACATCAGTACCGGGAGCACAACAGAATGTGTCGCGCGTGAAGATTCGAGTGTTGTCCGCATGGCCGTCCCCTCCGAGCTTGAGCGTCGGGGCAGCGTAGGCAGCAACTGTGGGGAAACTGTGGGAGAAGCGCGCGAATTGTTTGCGGCCAGCCCGAGCGCTGTGACCGGCGTCGCAGTGTACGAACCGTCACCGCGCGAACGCGCCAGTCGTGGAATCTTTGCGGACTTCAGTGTGCGTCGCGCGGATCAGTCGCGCAGTCGTCGGTGAGAAATCCGAGGAATGCGGCACTACCGAGGCGGTGACTGCTGGCATACCGGGCTATTCCCAACGGCAGTCAAATTCAACTCCGCTGCTGACGTATGGTCGCGGAGAGGGGAATCACCCACAGATTTGCAGCGGGCTAACGTCTATCATCCCGATTGACGACGACCCCCCGTATGGATGATTCACTGCCCCCAATCGCTTTCGACACCGCTGCCGGACCGGCGCTGGCCGGTGCCGCGGGTATCGGCGGCTATCTGCGAATCAGCGTGCGACGGCAGCAGCGCATCGGCGCGGTGCACTTCAGCGATGCGTGCCTGATCCGCGTGGATGCCGGGCGCAAGACCCTCAGCAGTCACTATGGATCGCAGAGTTTCGGAGACGACAGCTACATCATCGTCAACGCCGGAGAAACGCTGGACCTGGACAACACGCCGGCACCCGACTCGGGTGTCTATCGGGCCAGCTGCCTGAGTTTTGATGCGGCACTGATCCGCGCATTGCCGAATTCGGCGCATGCCCCGACGCCCCCGCGCGCATTTGCGGGGCTACTCCCTGGGCGCGGCCTGGACGCGGCGGTCGAACATGCGATTCAGGGACTGCTGCAGCCGGAGCAGTTTTCCGAAGCGCTGCTGCGCCACCGGCTGGGCGAGGTGCTGCTGGCGATTGCAACGCAGGGATTTCAGCTGCGGGTTGGACGTCATGCTGCGGTCGACGAGCAGTTGCGCGGAATACTGTCCGCATCACCGGACCACTCGTGGACCTCTGCGCAGGCCGCCGAAGCCTTGCACATGAGTGAAGCCACCTTGCGCCGCAGGCTGCGCGCTGTCGGCAGCAGTTTCCGCAGTCAACTGGATCAGGTCCGCCTAGGGGTCGCACTCGCGCTGCTGCAAGGTAGCCGCGAACCCATCACCCAGATCGCCGCGCGCTGCGGCTATGCATCGGCTTCCAAGTTCAGCGCGCGCTTCCGGCATCACTACGGACTGAGTCCCAGCGAACTGCGCGATTGATCGGTTCGGGCGCAGGATTGCGCGAATCGGGCGCGCATCCTCGCGGCGTGCGCGCGACAATAGCGCAGGACTCAACCCTGGAGACGATCCATGCGCATTCTCGCCATTGGCCTGCTCGCAGTGCTAGCCCCGTTGGCACAAGCCCGTGCGGCTGAGTTTATGTTGGGCAGCAGCGACATCGATCCCGCAACCGCGTTGGCGCAGACCTTCGTGTATCAGGGATTCGGCTGTAGCGGCGACAATCGCTCACCGGCACTGCGCTGGAGCGGCGCTCCGTCGCAAACCCGGAGCTTTGCGCTGACGGTATACGACCCCGATGCGCCGACCGGCAGCGGCTGGTGGCACTGGGTCGTCGTTAATCTACCCGCGACCACCCAAGCCCTGCCACAAGGCGCCGGTGACGCCGCCGGCACGGGACTGCCGGATGGCGCACTGCAGATCCGCACGGACTTTGGCGTGCCCGGCTATGGCGGCCCTTGCCCACCGCCGGGCGACACGGCGCACCGCTACATTGTCACCCTGTATGCCCTGAAGACAGAGCACCTCGACCTGACCGCTGATGTCAGCGCGGCGATGGCGGGTTTCATGATCAAGGCCAATGCCATTGCGCAGACCCAGTTCGAAGTCCGCTACGGACGCTGAAGCATGAACACTGCATCCCTGGAAGCGTTCTGCGATCTCTGGCTGGCAAGCTGGACCGGCAATCGGCCTGACACACTGCTGGCGTTCTATAGCGAAGACGCTTTCTATTGCGATCCGGCGTTCGCAGACGGACTGCGTGGACACACCCAGCTGCGGAGCTACTTCGAAAAGTTGCTGGCACGTCATCCGGATTGGATCTGGACCCGCGAACGCCTTCAACCGACGCCCACAGGCTTCACGTTGAAATGGCGCGCCCGCCTGCCCGGTGGCTCGTCGTTCGCGGGGCTGGACATCGTCGAGACCGACGGCAGACAGATCACCCACAACGAGGTGTACTTCGATCCCACACCGCTACGCATGCAACGCGCGCGTTTTGCCAATCCGGCGGCGGCGACGGAATTCGCACACGCTTGGATTTCCGCATGGAACGCGCGAAATCTGGACGCGGTGCTGGCGATGTTTGCCGACGATGTCCGCTTCACCAGCCCCAAGGCCCAAGCACTCGTGGGCACACCGAGTCTGAGCGGCAACGACGCGTTGCGCGGCTACTGGTCGCAGGCGTTGCAGCGCATCGAGAACCTTCAGTTCACGTTCGAGGACCGATGCTGGGATCCCGCAACGAATCTGCTGTCGGTGCGGTACGTCGCGCAACTAAATGCACAGCGACATCGCGCAGTCGAGACCTGGCGATTCGGCAGCGACGGACTAATCGCCGAAGGCGAAGCCTTTTACGGCGCCGACAGAGGCACTGCGGAGCCCGTCTGAGACATCATCGTCAGCAGGCGTTGTTCAATCAGCGTGGCTGTGGCGGCGTCGCGCCGCCTAGTCAGCAGTGCGCGCAGTTCTGGCAGCAGCGAATACACATGCCGCAGCGAAACGCACAACGACAGCCGCATGATGAAGCGCTGCGCATCACGCCCCATCATCTCGCGCGCAGTCTGTTCGAGAAACAGCGTGACCTGTTCAAGTGCAGCGCCACCAATGTCCGGAATCGCTTCCAGATCCGGCGCGAAATCTGCAGCCCTGAATTCCAGCGTCTGCGTGTGGTCCGGACGGACCGAAGCAACCGCCGCAGGCGCTACAGCAGCGGAGTTGCCGACCGGCTCGATCAGCCCGTGCTCCATCAGTGTCGAGCACGCCGCACCAATATCGCCAACGCGCGCATAGAGTGCGCCCAGTTCATCCATCCGTCGCACGCCGTCGGTCGCGATCAGCACGATCCGCAGCTGCGATGGCAGCCCCCGACTGCGCGTGCGCATTTCCTCACGCCCACGCTCCGTCTTTGCGAACACTGTCGCTCGATCCATGCTCGCTCCCCAAGCGATGACCACGCTCCGGACTGGCCCGAAGCACCCAACGCCAGAGGAAACAGCAAATCCCGTGCCGCCAGACCCGGATCAGGCTGCGCTGCGCCGAGTCTCCGCTTCGGCTCCGGTGCAGAACGCAACCACCTCGGTGACTACCTGCGGATCGCGCAGGATGCGGCGATGCCCCAGACCCTGCGTCGTCAGCAGACGCGCCCCGGCCAGTGCAGCACATGCGGTGACGCCGTCTGCGTGGGCAACAATCCGGTCATCGCGGTCATGCACGACCAGACCGCGCAGACGCAATCGGCGCAGCGCGGCGCGCGTGGAGCAATCCGCCAGCGGCCGCTGATAGTGCCGCTCCAGCCGGCGCCGCAGCGCCGCAGTCGCCGGCGGCGGCAGCCCCAGCATGGCAGCCACGCGGGAAACCTCGTCGCCCAGGTCGCCTCCAGGTGCGAGCAGCACCAGCGATTCGGTCAGGCCGCGCGGATCCGCGCCCAGGTGTTCCGACAGATACACCGCGCTGGCGGCCGCCCCCAGAGAGTGCGCAATGATCGCGACCGGCGCACCTAGACGCGCCGTGCAAGCCGCGATGGCGCGCGCCATGTCGTGAACATCGGTCTGCGTGCCAGGCGATGCGCCGTGCGCGGGCGCATCCAGTGCGACCGCGCGCATCCCCGCCGCGGTGAGCGGTGCGACGAATGCCGACATGTCTGCGCTGCGTCCTTCCCATCCATGCATCAGCAGGACCCATGGCCGTAAAGCTGCGCCCCAGCTCAGCGCATGCAACTGCCGGTCGCAGTCGGCGATGCTCAGGATCTCGGCATTGCCAAGATCAACCGGCTTTGCGGCTCGATGCGCCGGCGTCAACATGCGACGCGCAACATAGTCACCGACCGCGGCCGGTGCCAGGCGCCCGCAGAGGCCGAAGATCAAGCGCAGCGGTAACGGCGCCGGATGCAGCGCGCTGGGCGCCGAGGTGTGGACAGCGGACTGACTGGACACTGCGCTCATCAAATCGCTCCTTGCTGTTGCAGGTGCGGTCGGTCGTGCTCGACCAACCGTGCGGCGTCACGGTTTGCGGCGTGCAGCGCACGCACTCGCGGGTCCATCAGCGTGTGCCACAGCGGCGGGACCAGCGCCAGAAACACCATCGAATAGAAACCCAACGGCAGCCGTGGAGCGCCCGGCGCCGGCACCAGCACAGCGGCCGGCAATGCCGGATTGCGGTGATGCCCGGCGTGGCGGCTGAGGTTGAACACCAGCAGCGCCGAAATTGGATCGCTGGCGTCCCAGGCATGATGCTCGGCCACTTTCTCGGGCCTGCCATCACGCATCGCTCTACGCAGGCCGTAGTGCTGCACGTAGTTGACCGCTTCGAGCAGATGCACCGCCATCAGGCACTGCGATACGAAGAACAGCGTCGCCAACGGCCCGAACACCGCCGCGATCGCTGCCAACAGCCCGATCTGGATCACGGCGTACTGCAACATGCGGTTATGCCGACTCCAGCGCGGCAGATGCCGGCGCTGCAGTCGCGCGCATTCGATGCGCCAGGCATCGTGCGGACCGCGCCACAGCATGCGACCGAAAAACGTCGGGAAGCTCTCGCCCAGCGCGGCGCTGCTCGGATCGGCGTCGGTCGCAACGTTACGGTGATGACCGTAGACGTGCTCGATGCGAAAGTGCATGTAGCCCGTCATTGCCAGCAGCGCCAGCCCCAGCGCGCGCTGTGCCGGATCGCGCCGGTGCACCAGTTCGTGCGCCGCCGTGATCCCGGCGGTGCCGGTCATGATGCCGGTCGACGACACCAGCGCAAAGAACTCCAGTGGGGTGACGCCAGCGGCCACACGCATGACCGCCAGCAGCACCGCAGCCTGAGCCAGGGCATAGACCCAGAATGTCCACGGCGCAAACAGATGCCGCAGGACCTTCGGATTCGCCCGCCAGCCCGGCGCCACCCGCGAAACCGTCCAATCGGCCAGCGGCACCAGCAACAGATTCAGCGCAACTGGCAACCACAGCCATACGCCGCCCATATACAAGGCCAGCGCCGCGGTGGCGGGATAGATCAGCGCCGGCATCACGCTGCCCTCGCCGTGAGTCCGGTCTTGCGCTGCGGCCGCAGATACTTGTCCTGGATACAGCGCATCACGTACTGCTGATGGAACCAGCGACGCGCGCGCTCGTGCATGTAGGCAATCGATGTCGCGTCGCCAGTGTCGTAATAGATCACGAAATCCTGCAGCTCCGGCCGTCCGAGCAGGTGCAACGGCGCGTGGTCCACCGGCACCACACCGAAGTCGACGAAGAAACGCAGGGTCTGCGCTCGGGTCATGCCGACGATGTAGTCGTAACCCAGCGCGTGCGCTTCACGCGCTGCGGCATACAGCATCATCCCGAGCAGGATCGTGGCACGCATCGGCGTGGCGATGACGACATTGTTGACCTCCAGCAGCCGCGCCTGAGGTCGTTCGACCGCCGGCTCCAGACTGAAATACGGACTGCTGCGCTCGGTCACTTCACTGAGCCGGAAGATGCCGACGATGGTGCCGTGATACTCGACGCCGAAGCAGCGCGACTGCTCGCCGGGAAGAATCTCGCGCGACAGAAAGCCCAGCGGCGCGTAGACCTGTTCGAGCAAGGCCAGATAGCGTTGCTGTTCGGCACGGCCATCCAGACGATGCACGCTGTAGGCCTGCGGACGCCACGCATCGATGCCGGGCATCAGAGAGCTTGTTGGCAAGCGTTCGGTCTGCATCGTTTACGCCGCCCGCGCCAACGTCGGCAATGGCACCCGGCCCTCGGCAACGTCGCGGAACATCTGACCGTAGTGGTGATAGGTCATGCGCCGTGCGTGGACGACATCGTCGAAGTCGGCGTCACTGGTGACGAACTCCTCGATCGCGCGACGCGCCTCCACCAGATGTTTCTGATCGAAGCCGGCATGGCTGCGCAGGAAGGTCACCGCGGCCTCGGGAATGCCATAGCGCTGCACCAGCATCTGGGCAAATCCGCCAGCGATCTCCGCACCCATGCCCTCGGTCGCGCTGGCGACGCCAAGGATCGCGACCGGGTTGCCGTAACTGGCGAGGAAGTAGTTTTGCGTGAACAAACCACTGGCGCCCGGCCCGGCCGGCGCCGCGACTGCGGCCTCAGCATCAACGCCCAGATTGCGCAGATCCTTCAGGCAGAACAGTTCGTGCCCGTGTTCCTCACCCGCCTGCTCGATGAACCAGGCGCGCAGCGCCCGCTTGCGGTCATCGCAGCGAGCGGCACCAAGTGCGAGGGTGCGCGAGGTGTGGCGCACCAGGTGAAAGGTCTGCACCAGATACGCGGCATAGTGCTCGCGGCTGACGCGACCCTCGCCCAGCATCTGGATCAATGGATTGGTGGCGATGTGCCGGACATAGTCCTCACGGCATGCCTCCACCACCTGCTCGAATCGTCCCATCGTCGTTCCCCGTGTTGCCATACCGACCGATGCGGTGCACCGGAATGACAACCATGATTCGAGCGATCAGCCGCGGTGTGTACCTGTCCGAACGGACAGGTTCTCCTCCCAGGCGATTCGGCATCTACTGGTGGATTTGCCAGCCGCGGGAAATTTGGGAATTTTGAGACTCAGCAGTTGTACGCGCGCTGTGTATTGGCAACCACACACACGCAGCGTTCGCAGTCGCTTACGAGGTCACCGGTCTCGCGCAAGGCGCATGGCCTCGACCTTGGGCACGGCGCTCCGGCCACTGCCACGTCGTTCGCACTCGCGCACGAGCCCACTGGACTCATGCACGCAGAGAGTGCTCATCCCCACTCAATCAGCCCCTGGGACAGAGCGACAGCGATGGCTTGCGAGCGGTTACTCGCGTTGAGCTTGCGCATCGCGTTGTGCAGATGGAATTTCACTGCGCGCTCGCTGCAGCTCATTTGCAGCGAAATTTCCCAGTTGGTCTTGCCGAACTTGGCCCAGTTCAAGACTTCGACCTCGCGCTTGGTCAGATCGGGAGTCTGTTTCAGTAGTCCGAGATGCACTTTGGACAGCGCGGCATTCAGGTGCGGCAACAGGTAGCGAATGATCAGGATGTGCCGTTGTTCGCTGGTCAGGTCGCGACCGGCACATGAAAAGAAGCTGCCGGAGGACGAGCGCAGAAAGCGCGCGCCGAACGAGAAGCCGTTGTCGAGACCGAATTCATGCGCCAGCCGATAGAACGCTTGATCTCCGCGCCGCTGATAGCGTTCGCGCAGGTCGGCCCAGATCAACGGTTTCTCGGTCTTGAACAGCAGGCGCGCCGCCGGGTCGATGTCCATCAGCCGTCGATCGCGGTAGGTCGTCAGCCAATCCATCGGGAAGTCGACGTTGATGCGTCGGGTCGTGCCGACGATCGCATCCTCACTGTCGAGCTCGGCGACACTGACATGCGCGTACTCAATCGGCACCAGCTGAGCCGTGCTTTTGATCAGCTCGCGAAACTGCTCCTCGGTACCAACCGACAGCGCGGTGTCGATCAAAGCCAGCACCCCGATCAGATCCGCCTTCGACAGCAACCGGCGTAATTCAGCGGCGGTCATTGATGTCGGCCCCCACGCTCAGCGGCTTGCGGGCGCAGCATCCCGGTTGACTGCGTCGAGCCCCCTGGAACCTACCGCTTGAACGTTCATGCCGTCGCTTCAATGCACTGATCTCGCCCGCATTATCCACACCCTGCACCTGTCTGGGAGCATTCCTTAGCAAATTTCCCACCAGGGACAATTGCCTTTACTCATGAGAATAATTATCGTTTAAGTCCCAGTGTTGCCAGGTGTCAATTCCCCGCCCAGCCCGACACGTCCACTCCACCGATCTGCTCAAGCGGAATCGACCAGGAAAGCACACGTCATGGATGGACTCGCCAGCGCGCTGATGCTGCTCGCACTGATCTGCTGCCACCTCGCGCAAACGCACGAGCGCGGTGACGGCGCGGCATTGGAATGGATGCTGGTTGCGCCCCTGTTCGCTGCCGCGGCTCTGATGATATGGCTACCGTCGCGCGGGACCGCCACATCCTTGTTGCTGTGGCTGTCACATATCGCGGCAAGCGGCGTCATTCTAATGGCACGGCGCCAGCCACGACGTTACGGGCTGATGCATCGTCCTGTCTGGACGCTCGGCACATTGTCCCTGCTCGGCGTCGCTCTGGGGTGGCAGCTGTGAGGCGGTGGTTAGTCCGACGCAGTGCTCTCAGAGAAGTCTGGTCGACGATAAGCGCACGATGCATTGGCCGTCCGCACGACAAAAAAACCGGACAGTGCTTGCACACTGTCCGGTCGGGAGAACCTGATCTGGAACCGATCAGCTTTGCATCGCCACCCTCAGTCCCCGCATGCCGCTGCGAATCGACTGCTCACGTGCAAGCTCGCGTTCCTTCGGAGTTGCATGGCGGCTATCCCAGTCGTTGAGCAGGGGCACCATCGCACGCTTGAACAGCGGCGGCACCAGCGCGACCAGAATCATCGTCAGGTAGCCATGCGGCAGCATCGGGGCATCGGGCATCGCCTGCAGCTTCCAGAACTCGGCCTCAGCTTCGGCATGATGATGCGAATGACGGGTCAGGCTGAACAGCGTCATGCTGCTGAGCATCTTGTTGGAGTTCCAGGAGTGACGCGGCTGAACCGGCGTGCTCGGATCCCGCACCAGTCCGTAATGCTCGAAGTAGTTGGCAATTTCCAGAACCGCCTTGGCCCACGCCGACACCACCGCAAACAGACCGACACCTGCCCAGCCCGCAATGTAGTAGGCCCCGACAAAGGGAACCACGCACATCAGGTTGCCACGCATCAGGCGGCTGTGAATCGGATTCCAAACAGACTTTCCGGTCTTGGCCAGGCGCGCCTTCTCCATCTTCCAGGCGTGGGCATAGCTGCCGATGGTCGAGCGAACGATAAACGGGTACAGACTTTCGCCACGCTTGGCCGTTGCCGGATCGGTCATCGTTCCCACGTTGACGTGGTGACCATAGACATGCTCGATCGCGAACGACACGTCGCTGCTGAACACCAGCATCCAGCGTCCGAGGAACATATCGAGCGGCTTGGACGTGCGATGCGTCAACTCATGGCCGACATTGGTTCCTGCGACCGCATTGAACAGACCCACGCTGAGAACACCACCGATCCACATGATCCAGCTATCGGTCGCGGCGCGGCCCGCAAACATGTCTATGCCCATGTTCTGCTGTACCCATGCGCCCAGACCCATCGGGTCACCGGACCCGGCCATCCAGATGAATACGCCATCCATGACCACGAGCAACGGCAACACCGTATACAGCGTCAGGTTGAGCAACCAAGTCGCGCCGAAATCGGGCTCTGACAGATCTTCCGGAAGAATGGCATCCAAAACGACGAAGCCGATGACCACCGCAAGAATCCCGAACCACATCCACCACCCACCCAACATGAGGGTGTACGTTATCCCCACCACCATCGCTGGCATCGCTAGCGATCGAATGTATTTCATCATGACCCTTCTCCTGCCTGGACTTATCTGACGACTTGACGGAAAACAGTCGTTTCCGCCGACGTCGCTAGATTTATTCACGGCGACTTCGCCGTCTCCTACCGTTGGATAGGAAACTGCGATTTGTTTTCTGCGATGCTTAGGGCATGGTCAGAATGGAACGAACCGAGGGCGATGCCTCAGCCGGCCTCTCGACGAGCGAGGGGGTGGTGTCGATCGTGCGCACGCGCCTGACGGATTCGGCGTGGCGCGAACCGATCCTGCTGATCGAAGCGCCTGCTGGCTATGGCAAGAGCACGCTTGCTCAGCAGATTTTCAAATCCTCGCCGCGCGGAACCAAAGCGATCGCACTGTCACTGAAGGCGGAGCACCGGAATCCCGGCGTGCTGCTGGCAGAACTCATTGATCTCCTGTCCCGCGGCAAGGGCAAACCCACGGCGGCATCAAGCGACCCCGCAGACCTGTTCCTGCGCCTCACGAAGAAGATTGAGAATTCTTCTCAGCGCCTGCGCCTGATTTTCGACGACGTCCATCATCTGGCCGGCAGTCCGGCCATGGCTTATCTCAGTCGCCTGCTGGGTGGCGCAGGTCCCAATCTGCAATTTGTCATGACGTCGCGGGAGTTCCGCGATCCGCAACTGGCGATCACCGACCTGTCTGCCAAAGGCATGGTGCGCTGGATCGGTCCCGAAGCACTGGCGATGACCGAGGGAGAAGCGCTGGATCTGGCCAAGATGCGCGCCGTACGGTGGCAACCTGAGCAGGTCCAGACGTTGGTGAAGACCATCCAGGGCTGGCCTGTCCTGCTGCAGCTGGCGTTATCGGGGGCGCCGTCCGCACTCGATCAAAGTCGGTTGGCGATGACCGATGCCGCGCCGGTCAGACGCTACATCGAGGACCGTTTTCTCTCCGGTCTGACCAGACCGCAGCATCAACTGCTCGCGGTGATGTCATTTGACGACGCCATCCCGGTCGAGATGCTGAACACTCTGGACATCGTCGTTCCGAAGGATGCGCTGGACAGTCTGGAACGGCTGGGCATCCTGCAACGGCTGCGCATGAACACCGGTCAAGAGGCGCTCAGCATTCACCCGGTGTTACGTGATTCGGTCCTGCGATCCGCGTCAGTCGAAACCCTGACGCAACTCAATCAACTGCGCCGCAGCGGCGCGCATTGGTGGCACGAGCACAACGATGTGCGCCGCGCCGTGCAATTGATGGTCGATGCCGGCGATGGCCTGCAAGCAGCCGAGTGGCTGCAGGAAATTTCGGAACGCATGGTGTTCCAGGCCGGATGGCACCAGACCTATCTCGATCTGCTGGAGTTGTGCCAGCCGCTGCCGCCCCATTTGAAAGACCACCTGGAAGAGCTTGCAGTCTGGGCGCTGATCTTTCAGCGCCGCCACGTGGAGGCCGAGCAGAGGCTCAAGCGCACCCGTTCGGTGACGGAAGCGGCCTCCGGTGTTGTTCTTCTGCAAAGGGGGGTGATCGCCGGCATGCGTGACGATCACCGCTCTGCCGCGGCATTCGCTGGCGAGTGGCTTCGCAACCACCACGGGGACGACTATCAGCAAGGCGTGGCCCGTGTGGTCGTAGCCTTCGAGCAGAAGTGTGAGTGTCAGTTCGATGAGGCAAGCCGCAATCTCTCGCTGGCGCGCGGCCTGTTCGCCAACATCCGCTCCGATTACGGCCTGGCCTGGGCGCACGTGGTATCGCTGCTGACCTTGCTGAAGGCGGGACGCCACCGCCAGGCCCGCGCGGAAATCTTTACCAGCCTCAAATCGATCTCCGGCGAGGACTGGGCTTCCAGCCAGCGCGCGATGCTCCTCGGCATTCAAGCGCTGCTGCATTACGAGCGCGACGAACTGGCCGAGGCGCGCGCAGCCCTGGAGGACTGTCTGCCGCTGCTGCCCGATCAAGGTCTCGCTGATGCGGTGATCTGCGGCTACATCACCGCGGCGCGCCTGCGCTGCGCCGAGGGCGATCTCGGCACTGCACTGGATTTGCTGGCCGAAGGCGAACATATCGGCGCGCAGCGCGGTTTCCCGCGACTGTCCAAGGCCATCGCCTCGGAACGCGTGCTCAGTCTGCTGCGTGCCGGTGCCATCGACCAGGCCGAGTCCACGGCTCACCTGGCGGACCTGCGTCCCGACAGCAACGCTCCGTTCGCAAAGGACCGTGGCGTTCGCCTGTTCACGCGTCTGGCACTGCTCCGGGGGGAGGCACGTCAGGCGGCAAGCCTGATAGCACCCATGGTCGCGCATGCCCGCAACTCGGCACAGCAGTTCAAGCTGTGCGAGTGCCTGCTGCTGAAGGCCGTCGCCAACTACGATCTCGGCAACACACCGCGGGCGCTGGAGCAGATTCACGAGGCGCTCAAGCTGGGAGAACTGGAGGGTTACTTCCGGGTGTACTACGACGAATACACCCTGCTTGCTCCGCTGCTGGAAACATACCAGTCCGAATATCGCGGACGCTGCAGTCCGCTCGCGCAGAAAATCCGCGAAAAGGCATCCCCGAGCCATGCCGAAAACACGCTGGACGCGTTGAGCGAGCGCGAGCTGCAGATCATCAAGTTGCTGTCTGAGGGATTGAGTAACGCCGAGATCGCCAACCGCTGCTTTCTCGGCGAGGGCACCGTCAAATGGTATCTGCACAACATCTACGGCAAGCTGGATGTCGGCAGCCGCATGGCAGCGGTCCACGCCGCCCAGCGTGCAGGACTGATCTGACCGCCGCCGTGGCGGCAGCGCGCAGGACCCCTATCCCAGAGGCGTCTATACCCTGCATCGATACGCTGCGATAGAAATCTTCGCGTGTCTCCTATCGATCGATAGGAGACGCCTCGATCCACGATCGATACAGTGATTTCAGATCAACCTGACCGTCACGGCCAGCGGCACGGGCCGAAGCAGGTCGGGCCAATAAGTACGAGAGGAGCCGTCATGCTGTCACGCCTGTTTCGCCGCTCGGCGGTCGACTGCACGATGCGGATCGTGCCGGCGGGCCGCGAAGTGAAGGTCAATGCCAAATCGACGCTGCTGCAAGCGGCGCTCGATCAGTCCATTCCCTTTCCCCACGACTGCCGTGCGGGCGGCTGCGGAAAATGCAAATGCCGTCTGGTCAGTGGGAAAGTCCGCGAGTTGACCGACAAGAGCTACATCCTCAGTGCGGAAGAGCTCAAGCAGAACTACATCCTGGCATGCCAGAGCACGGCCCAGACGGACGTGACCGTCGAGGTCGATATCGACGCCCGCGGTCGACCTGCGCACCCGGTGATCCATACGCGCGGGGAAATCACGGCACTTGACCCCCTGACTCACGACATCATGCGGGTTCAGGCCAGGCTGGAAGATCCCGCCATCTACACCGCCGGCCAGTACGCCGAGATCTATGTCCCCGGCGTAATCAAGGACGGGGCACGAGAAGCGCGAAGCTATTCGTTTGCGAGTGCGCCGGGAACGGCGGGCACGGTCGGAACCGTGTCGTTCTTCATCCGGCGAGTTCCCGGCGGCGGTTTCACCGAATGGCTGTTCAACGAGGCCAAGGTCGGCACCGTGCTGGAGGGACATGGCCCGTACGGCGATTTCTGGCTGCGGCCAGGCGATGCGCCGCTGCTGTGCATCGCCGGCGGCAGTGGGCTGGCACCGATCCTCGCGCTGCTGGAGCAGGCCCAAATCGAAGGCGTCACGCGGGACGTCACCCTGTTCTTCGGCGCCAGAGCACAGCGTGATCTCTATGCACTGGATCGCATCGAAGCGCTCAAGGCGAACTGGCACGGGAAGTTCGCATTCGAGCCGGTGTTGTCGGCCGAGACGGATGACAGCGGCTGGACCGGGCGCCGCGGCTTCATTCCGGAACACTTTGAAGCCGTGCTCGGCACCCGCATCGGTCAACATCATGCCTACCTGTGCGGTCCACCGCCGATGATCGACGCCTGCATCAAGGTCCTGAACGATGCGGGCATTGGAGAAGAAGGCATCTTCTTCGACAAGTTCCTGGATCGCAGTCACGTCGTCGAGGCCTAGCCGCTCAAGCCGCTTTGCCCGGCTGATCCACAGGTTCCGGGAAACAGGCATCTTTTCATTCGAACCTTCGCCGCCTGCTCGACGCAGATGCGGCGGCTTGCTCTCTCTGTTTGGGAAAAATGCGGCGACCAACGGCACTTTCCGGTGCGGTGGGGTCTAACTGCAGCACTGACGCGGCTGCGACGTTTGCAAGCTGCGTATGCTGACGGACTCCGGCAGCACCGCATATTCAAAGCCCGACGACACCCCATCACGGACGCCCCATGACCTTTGCAGATCAAACCGTCGCGCGCAGCGCGCGTGAACTCTACGCCAGCAGCCATCAGGGCATCCTGTCGACCCTTTCGCTGGAAGTCCCCGGCTACCCGTTCGGCTCGGTCATCACGTTCGCACCGGATCGTGGCGGACGCCCGATCATCCTGATCAGCGACATCGCGCAGCACACGCACAACATCAAGGCCGATGCGCGCGTGTCGTTGACGCTGACCGAGGGCGGCGACGATGTGCAGTCCACCGGCCGCGTCACCATCGTCGGCAACGCACATCCGGTAGCGGACGGCGAAATCGACGATGTCGCCGCGCGCTACTACCGGCGTTTTCCGCATGCGTCCGACTATCACAAGGCGCACGATTTCTCGTTCTTCCGCATCGATCCGGTGCGCGTGCGCTACATCGGCGGCTTCGGCCGCATTCACTGGGTCAGCGCGAATGAACTGTGCCTGGCCAATCCGTTCGACGAGGACGTCGAGGCCGGTATGATTGCCCACATGAATGTCGATCACGTCGATGCAATGCACGACTACTGCCGGCTGTTCGGCGTCGACCCGCAGAAGCAGCACCCGCGCATGACCGGTATCGATGCCGAAGGCTTCGACCTGATGCTCGGCAAGCGTCTTTTGCGCATTCCATTCGAACAGCCGGTGACGTCCGCCATCGAAGTGCGTCAGGCCATGGTTGCACTGGTTCAGCGCGCACGCAGCGAGTCTGCGGACACTCCATGAGTGAAGGCTGGACCCGCTTGCTGCGAGATCCGCGCCTGTCGCGGCTCGCTCAGCTGAGCTTCTGGTTCTTTCTGATCAAGGGCCTGCTGTGGCTGCTGGTGCCGGTCGCGTTGGTCTGGTTCGGCGGGATTACCGACTGACACCAATCCCGACACCACAATCCATCGCAAAGGCTGAGGTCTGCAGACGCGCATCGGCATGCATGCAGACCTCTTTTTGACACTGAGCTCCCCCGTAACGATCAGAGCGTCTTCAGATATTCGATGATCGCTCTGCGCTCCTGATCCGTGAGGGCGTCCGTAAACGTGTGACCTCCGTTGTCCTGGCTGTAGAGCCGAGTGTTGTAGATCTTGCGATCCTCGACCTGTGCTTTGGTCAGTGGGGTCTGCAGCAGGTTAGGGATGTTCCAGGCCAGCCCCCCGTTGGCGTAGATCACTGACAGGATCTGCTCCAGCAGGGGATTCTTCGTCGGGTCCGAGGGATCGCATTCCAGGTACGGCATGGCACCGCCCGCACCGCAGGGTATCTCCTCGTACTTCCAGCCAAGATGCTGCTTGTCGTATGCGCGCTCAAAGCTGGGGTCGAAGCCCATGACGACGTCCAGGCCGGTGTCATTCGGCGCCGACTGCCTTCGCCAGAACAATTTGCGGTCTGAGGACTTCAGCACTTCCCACACGCTGGGCACCGAACCGTTGTGAAAATACGGCGCAGTCGCCCAGACGCCATACAGCGGCGGCGCCAGATAGCCGTTCTCGCGATCGCCGCGGATGCGGTCCAGGTTCTGGTCGCCACAATCGTTCTCCGTGCCGCGCTGCTCGGGATAGCCGAACCAGTCGTTCTCGAAGGTCTGCGCCACTGCCTGGTCGTTGCCATCGACGCGGCGCGGATCAGTGCCGATCAGGTCGCGCGGGACGATGTATCCCGCGACCCCTTCCAGTTCCGCCGTCTCCAGGTAGGCAGTGTCATGCACATAGCGCGGCGAGTAAGCGCCGTGACAGCCGGCGCAGGAGCCGTTGCCGCCCTTGGGGCGCTCGCGCCCGGCATTCGCCGTCAGCGCGAACAGGTCCTTGGCATGGAACAGCACCGCCCCCTGCTCCGCAAGTGCCGTGTCCACCGGCTCCGGGTACGCCGGCGACCGTCGGTCCAGCACCCAGGCCGCCGCGTCCTGGTCATGCTGCTCGATCCACTCGAATGCGCCACTGATGTTGAAAGGGACCGGATTGGCAGACCCCGCCGGCGTGAAGGCGGAGATCAGGATGCGCTGCGCGTCGGAGGACATGCCGCCGTCGAAGAACTTCAGCGGACGGTGCCCGAAGTTCCACCAGACCGGCGGGTCCTCACTGCCGGTGCTGCCGGAGGTCTGCATCAGCAGATAGGGCAACAGGTTCCCGGGAGTGACCAAGGCCGAGATGGCGTTGAAGACCTGGAAATTGGTGATGTTGCCAAGACCGCGCACCTGCGTGAACGCCGTCAGCACTGGACCGACGGCATAGCCCGCGAACAGGATGTCGCGTCCCATCACGCCAATGTCGCTGAGGCTGTTGGTGCCGTAGACGGCACCGGGCAGACCCGGCTCACCGGGCAGGCCAATCTGCCCGCTATGGCACGCGTGGCAGGTGGTCGCCAGCTTGCCGCTCCAGCGCCCATCCGTCTCCCGTAGCTGGGTCATCGCCGTGGGCAACTGGCCCGAGCCGCCGTTGGTCAGGTTGGGATCTTCACCTGGCAACGGATACGGATTGCGCTCTGAGTCCAGCACCACGCCCCAGCGGGAAGACACCAGCTGGTCGTAGTTCTCCGGCCGCTTGCTCAGCCCCCAGGAGCGCCACATGCCGTTGTAGGCCTCCGCCGTGACGAAAAAGCCCGGCATCACCGTTTCCCCCGGGAAGTTGCCGATGAAGTTGCCGGCGGCACCCTGAACGCCATTGCCCTTCATGATCACGCCACCGCGCTCAATGCGCGCGCGCCACTCACCGCAGGTCGTGGGCGCCGCATCCTCGGGCGCCGCATCAACATGGCAGTTCTTGTAGTAGGCATTGAAGTACACCGCCTTGCCGGCGTTGACCCCGGGCTGGATCAAGGTGACGGGATTCGCCGGCAGCGCGGCGGAGTCGTCTTTGTCCTCGCAGTAGCGCGACCAGGCGTGGCCGCCACGATGGCCCTCCGCCAGCAGCGGCCACTCGCCGCTACCGTCCGCAATGCCACCTGCCAGCAGATCCCGGCAGCGATCAGGATTCTCAAAGCATTCAAGAAGAATCTCGACGTTACGATAGGGAGCGCTCCCTTTTGTCCACGGCGCCCCGCCGCTATGCGGCGTCTCCTCGCCCGAGGCCATCAGCAGGATTCGCGACGTCGGATTGTTGCCTCCAAGCAGCTCCCAACTGGATCTCAGGTTCGCCAGATCCTCTGACTGTTGCGCCGACAGCATGAAATCCCGACCGTCGGCGACGTCCGCCACACCGCCAGGCACATGGCAGTTCCGGCAGAAGTCGAGTTGCGGCTGCACTTTGCTCGCGAAGTGCTCTTCCATGCTCCGAGCCGTGGCGCTGGAACCACCGCCACTCCCCGAGATGGGTTGGCTCCCGCCGCTGTAGTCCCCGCAGCCAGCCAACAGCATTGCCGCGCACCCAACCGTGGCGGCCTTTTCTAGCCAAGAACCCATGTCACGCTCTCCTCACTGCGCCCGCCCTCTTTAAAAGGGGCATTTGTTACTTTCCGAATAGGTAACATTAGTTGCCAATTGAGGTCAAGCACAACCGATGAGCCGATCTGCAAAACTGCTTCAGAATCAAGGGACACTTGCTCGCAAGCCCCAGCAGCAGCGCGCCAAGGATCGCGTCGATCAAGTTCTGGCCACAGCCGAGGGCATGCTGGTCGAATCCGGATTTGCCGGATTCTCGATCCCCGCACTGGCGGAGCGCCTGGGTTATCCGCGCGCAACGGTCTACAAGTTCTTTCCAACGCCGTATGCCGTGCTCAACGAACTCGCCGAGCGCCAGCTGGCCGCGCTTGAAGCCCATCTCGGGCGTTATGCGGAAAGTCTGATTGAAGCCGAGGACTGGCGAGTCATGGTCACGCGGATGGTTAACGCCGCCAGCGACTTCTATATCAGCAATCCCGCCGCCCAGGCCGTGCTGCTCGCGGGCCCGGTTTCAGATACCAGCTTTCGCGCGCTCGAGTACTCGATTGCGCGCCTCGGACGTCTGACGCGTGACCTTTTCGCCCAGCGCGGCATCGTGATTCCCGAAGGTCCGCCCGACGTCGCCGCGCTTGCCGTTGAATTCGGCACGGCCAGCTTTCGCATGAGCTACTTCTTTCACGGAAAGATCACGCCGGAGTACACCAAGGCTTCGGCCGACGTGATGCTGGCGTTCCTGTCACAACGCCTGGGTCACGAGCTCGCGTAGTACGCCAACGTGGCGCGGAACCGCGCCTCCTCGTGATCTGCCGCGGACCGCTCAGCACAATGAATCCGAACCGCCGGCGCAAACCGGGAAACGCCGGATTCGCACGGTCTCGAATGGTTATCCTGCTTCACTCATCACAGGTTCGGCATGGATACGGTCGTGCTCGCGTGCCTTGAGCAGATCCAGTGCCACGTCGATGATCATGTCCTCCTGACCACCGACCATCCGGCGCCGGCCCAGCTCGACCAGGATGTCGACCGTGCTGATGCCGTATTTGCGTGAAGCGGCTTCGGCATGGCGCAGGAAGCTGGAATACACCCCGGCATACCCCAGCGCCAGGGTCTCGCGATCCACCCGCACCGGCCGGTCCTGCAACGGACGCACGATGTCGTCGGCGGCATCCATCAGGGTGTACAGATCAGTGCCGTGATTCCAGCCCAGGCGTGCCGCTGCGGCGATGAAGACCTCCAACGGCGCATTGCCGGCACCCGCGCCCATGCCGGCGAGACTGGCATCGATACGATCGCAGCCTTCCTCGACCGCGACGATGGAATTGGCGACGCCCAGGCTCAGGTTGTGGTGCGCGTGAATGCCGGTCTGTGTTTCCAGCCTGAGCACTGCCTTCATCGCGCGGAAGCGCGCACGGATGTCGTCCATGCCCATCGCACCGCCGGAGTCCACCACGTAGATGCACTGCGCGCCGTAGCTCTCCATCAGCTTGCCCTGCTGCGCCAGCGCCTCGGGTGTCGTCAGGTGACTCATCATCAGAAAGCCGACGGTATCCATGCCGAGCGTGCGGGCGTACTCGATGTGCTGCCGGGAGATGTCCGCCTCGGTACAGTGCGTCGCCACGCGCACGACCCGCGCGCCGGCATCGTAGGCTGCTTTCAGATCATGAATCGTGCCGATGCCGGGCAGCAGCAATGTCGCGATCCTGGCGTGCGTGACGACTTCGGCCACCGCCGCAATCCACTCCAGGTCAGTATGCGCGCCGAAGCCGTAGTTGAAGCTGGAGCCCTGCAGTCCGTCGCCGTGCGCGACTTCGATGCTGTCCACGCGCGCCGCGTCCAGCGCACGCGCGATGTCCTGCACGTTCCGGATCGAATACTGATGACGCACCGCATGACTGCCGTCGCGCAGCGTCACGTCGGAGATGTACAGTTTTCTCTGGGGCTTCCTGCCGGGTTCAACGCTCATGTCGGTCTCCCTCAGGCCGTCAGCAGACGGCGTGCGATCTGTTCGCCGGCGGCGAGCGCCGCCGACGTCATGATGTCGAGATTGCCGGCGTAGGCCGGCAGGTAGTGCGCAGCGCCCTCGATCTCCAGCAGCACGGTGGTCTTGAGACCCGCAAAGCGGCCGAGGCCGGGAATCCTGATCGGCGCATCGGCAGCAATACGTTCGAACTGCAGCTTCTGCTTGATCCGGTAACCGGGCACGTAGGCCCTGACCGCTGCGGCCATGGCCTGGATTGATGCTTCGACTGCCGCTTCATCCGCGGCTTCCGACAGCACATAGATCGTGTCGCGCATCAGCGGCGGCGGCTCGGCCGGATTCATCACGATGATCGCCCGACCTCTGGCCGCACCGCCGACGACTTCGATCGCACGCGCGGTGGTCTCGGTGAACTCGTCGATGTTGGCGCGGGTGCCGGGACCGGCGGAGCGACTCGAAATCGACGCGACGATTTCGGCATAGTGCACCTGCGCGACCTTCGACACCGCGGCCACCATCGGAATCGTCGCCTGGCCGCCGCAAGTCACCATGTTGACGTTCGGCGCATCCAGATGCGCCTCGAGATTGACCACCGGCACGCAATACGGACCGATCGCCGCCGGCGTCAGATCGACGATGCGGATGCCGGGCTTGAGCGTGCGCAGGAATGCGTCATTCCGGACATGGGCCCCGGCCGACGTTGCATCGAACACGATATCGATCTGGTCGAAGTCCGGCAGCCGCGTCAGTCCTTCAACGCCTTCATGCGTGGTCGTCACCTTCATGCGCCGAGCGCGCGCCAGACCATCGGATTCCGCATCGATGCCGACCATCGCCGCCATCTCGATATGCTGGCCCTGGCGCAGGAGCTTGATCATCAGATCGGTGCCGATATTGCCGCTGCCAATGATCGCGGCCTTGATCTTGTTGTCCGTCATGCTGGGTCCTGCCTATTCCTGAACCATCCGGCAGGACACGCTGCCGAGTGCGCCGATGCGTGCCTGAACGCGGTCGCCGGCCTGTACCGCGGCCATCGGCCCCAGCGCGCCGGAGAGAATCACCTCACCCGCGCGCAGGCCTTCACCACGCTGCCCCATGATCTGTGCCAGCCAGTAGGCCGCACGCAGCGGATGACCCAGGCAGGCAGCTCCGCTGCCGACCGACACCGTGCTGCCGTTGATGTCCATCTGCAGACCGATGTCCGCCAGCGAGAAGTCGCCGATCGCCACCGGCTGATTGCCGAGCACGTACAGGCCGCAGGAGGCGTTGTCCGCGACGGTGTCCACCAGCGTCAGCCTCCAGTGCTCGATCGCGCTGTCAACGATCTCGATCGCCGGCAATGCATAGGCCAGCGATGACAGAAACTCGCTGTAGCTCGGGCGCTCGCCAGACAGATCCCGCGCGACCACGAACGCGATCTCGGCTTCCGCCTTCGGCTGGATCAGTCGCGACATCGGCACGGCGCCACCGTCGAGATATTCCATGTCGTCGAACAACACGCCGAAGTCCGGTTGGTCCACGCCGAGCTGCTGCTGCACCGCCGTGGAGGTCAGACCGACTTTCTTGCCGACGATACGCGCGCCATCGGCAAGGCGTGCCGCCGTGTTGATGGCCGCCACCGCATAGGCATGGTCGAGCCCGGCGATGCCGTGGGTTTCCGAGATGCGCGGAATCGGCTTGCGTTGCTGCCGCGCCGTGCGCAGGGCATCAGCCGCTGCGCGCTGGTGTTCCGGTGAAGACATGTGCGCTCCCTCAGGCAGCCGGACAATGAAGCTGCGACAGCAGCGCGTCGACGACGCTGTCGATGCCGTCGGGTTTGACCAGCCCGAAGACGAAGCGGTCCGGCCGCAGCAGCGTGATGCCGTGTCTGGCAAACCCGGCGCGGGCGAACCAGCGCGTCATGTGCCCACTGACATCCTCGACTTCCATCAGATGTTCCGGGGAACTGCGCGACACACCACTGAGACCCTGCGGGCGACGGCCGTAGGGAAACAGCGTGATGTAGCGCACGCCCAGCGCCTCCAATCGCGCCCGCTGTGGCGCCGACAGGTGGGCGCGCGGATCCACGTTCAGACCGATCACCGCGAAGCCTTCGCCCAGTAGATCGTCGAGCAGCACGCGATGCCCGTCGATGCAGCGCACCTCCGGTTGCGGCGCCAGCGTGCCCTCCGCGCCACGGCGTCGCCGCGGCATGCCGATGTAACGTCCCTTCTTGTACACCGGCGTCGGCTTGAAGCCGCCGTCCTGCAGCCAGCGCCGGGTCACCGGCATCGCGGCGATGGTGTTCAATGCGATGTCGCGCAGTCGGGTGCCGATGGGATGCGTCATCGACACCACGTCCTTCATCATCACCGACACGTCGATCATCGCCTTGGCATGATCGTGGCGTTCGAGCCCGTAGCTCTCCAGAATCTGATCACCACAGTCGCCCTTGAGCACGGCCGACAGTTTCCAGCCCAGGTTGTAGGCGTCGCGGATGCCGGAGCTGGCGCCTTGCCCCATGAACTGAGGCGTCATGTGCGCGGCATCCCCCGCCAGCAGCACACGTCCTTCGCGCCACTTCTCGGCAATCAGCGCATTGAAGGTGTAGACCAGTTTGCGCTTGATCTCGAAGGCATCCGGATCGACCCACTTCGACAGCAGCATGCGTACGGTTTCGGGGCGCTCCAGATAGTCCCGGGTCTGCCCGTCCATCATCATGAACTCGAAGCGGTGGAACCCGTCCGGCTGCACGCAGCTGACCACCGGCAACTTCGGATCGACCACGAAGTTGAAGTACGGGATGTGGCGCAACGCGTCGTGGCCGTCCTTTTCCTTCAGGTCGACAACCAGCCAGTGCTCGGGAAAGCTCTTGCCGCTCATCCTGATGCCGAGGCGCTCACGCACCGTGCTGCGTCCGCCGTCGGCGCCAACCAGATAACGCGCACGCAGCGACTGCACGTCGGCGTCGCCCTTGCACTCGACACGGGAGTCATCCTGGTCGCTGAAGCGGCAGGTCCTGGTGGCCTGGTGCGTGACGGTCACGCCCTCGGCATCCTGCTGAAACTCGATCAGCTCGCGTCCGCGCCGGATCTCGACACTCGGGTAACGGCCAAGCATCTCCGTCAGCGTCGTTTCCAGATACGGCTGATAGAAGAAGTTGACCACCGGCCAGCCATAGGGACGATCCAGCGGGAAGTACTGCCCGATGACGCTGCCGTCCGGGCGCACGAACTGCACCGGTGTTTCCTGCAGCATCTTCTTCTGCACTTCCTCCGCGGCACCGATGTGCTGCAGCGCCCGCATGCATTCGTCGTCGGTGTAGACCGCACGGGCGTTGCCATAGAACACCGGCTCGCGCTCCAGCACGATCACCGTGTGCCCGCGCATGCCAAGCATGTGTGCCAGCACCAGGCCGGTCGGGCCCATCCCGGAAATGACGACGTCCGCGTCGCTCTGGGCAATATCGTTCTTGCTCATCGAAGGCGCTCCGGATCAGATCGGGGAATATTCGGGACGAGCCAGCGACCGCAGCCCGCGACGGAAATTGCCGAGGTTCAAGCGCAGCGAATTCAGCGCAGAATTCTTCGGCGGCTTGTGACCCCAGAGACTGATCGCGTTGTAGTGCGCGGTTTTCCAGTTCGCTTCGTTGACCTTCAGCGCATCCCAGCCGAATTCGACTTCGAAGCCCGAAGGCGACAGCACGTAGAACGACATCTCCTTGTCATTCGGGTGCTGCCCGATCTCGTGTGCCATCTCGAAGCCCAGATCGCGCAGGCGCTCGAAGGCCCCCACCAGATCCTCCATGCGGTTCACCAGCAGGTTCACGTGCTGCACCCGGGTTCCGATCGGGTCGATGCGCAGACCGCGCACCGCGGCGATCGCCAGCGAGTGATGGCGTTCGTTGACGCGCAGGAAGCTGATATCCAGCATCACACCACCGAGCGGCTGCGAGATCCGGTCGGACAGGCGCGCATCGAAAATCTCCTGCCAGAAGCGCAGCATCTTTTCCGGCTTGCGCGAGGTGATCGCCGCATGCCCCATGCCGCTATCCCCGGTGACGAAACCACCGCTGGCGAGCATATTCAGCGGCGCGCCGGTGGTGACCGCCTCGACGAACAGCTCGAGCTGCATGTCCTTGGGTCCGCGCAGGCGCCTGAAAGACTTCACGCCACGGCGTTCAGCTTCCTCCGGCGTGCCGTCCTCCACCGCGATGTCGCGGTCCGCGAGACGCTTGAGGATGATGTCCAGCGTGGCCGGATCGCGAACCTGCCATCCCATCGCAACGACGTCTTCTGCCGCGCCGTCCTCGACCATGAACCGGCGCTGGTGCGCGTCCATGCGAAACGCCAGTGCGGTGTCGCTCTCGGTTTCAAGGTGCAGCCCGAGGCCTTGCTTGAGGAAGCGTCGCCAGTCCCCCAGCTTGCTCGACTGGACCACGATGTAGCCCATCCGCACCGCGCCGAAGATGTCCACGGCGTTCATTGAATTACTCATGGTGGACTCCGGACTCAGCGACGCAGCGCGTCCGGGGTGTGCCGCGTGAGAAAGCCCGTGGTCGTGGCGTTGAACTCCTCCGCACGTTCCCACTGCACCCAGTGCCCGGTGTTCGCGAACAGATAGAGGTCGCAATGGGGCATCCGCTTCTGCAGCGTCGCGCCGCCGCTGGGACGGTTGACCTTGTCCCGCGTACCCCACAGCACCAGCGTCGGCGTCTGGCACCGGCTCAAACGCTTATCGCGCGTGAAGTCCATGCGCAGGGCGGCCTTGAGACTGTTCGGCCGGCGCAGCGGCGGTGCCGCGATGACCTCCGGATCGATGCTGGCCTGGAAGCGCGCCTCAATCGTCGACTCCGGCACCTGGCTCCCGTCGGCCACCAGATACTCGCGAATGAACGTGCGCAGTTTCTCGATCGAAGGACCGCTGCCCTCGTAGTAGCTCAGCAGCTGCTTCAGTCCCGCGGTCGGCACGCCCCGCGTGGTGTTGATGCCGCCCGGCCCCATCAGCACCAGCGCGCTCACACGCCGCGGTTGATCCAGCGCCATGCGCAGGCCGCACCCACCACCGTAGGAATTGCCGACCACGTGCGCCGCGTCGATCTTCAGCGCATCCAGCAGGCCGAGCATCGACTCCGCCAGATCGCCGAAGGGATCGCTGCGATTGACGCCTTTGCTGGATTGCCCGTAGCCCGGCATGTCCGGCACCAGTACGCGAAAGTGCTGCGCCAGCGCCTCGACATTGCGATGGTAGTTGGACAGGCCGGAAGCGCCGGGTCCGCCGCCGTGCAGCATCAGCACCGGGTACCCCTGCCCCAGTTCACTCAGGTAGATCTGGCGGCGGCCGACGGTGACATGACGCGACGTCATCCCTTCGGGAACGGATGGCTTCATGGTTTCTCCTCGAATTCGTTTGAACAGCAGTTACGCGCAGCCCGGCGCCCCGCGGCGCCACAGCAGATTTCCGTCCTAAGTGCGGTCTGGTTCGCGATCGGATCGCAGACGCGTGATCTGTGCACGCGCGGCATCAGCCGCACGCACGAATGCCCGCCTCACCGCGTGGGAAACCGGCGTGACACTCGAAACCTCGGTCAGATCGATCGCGTCCATGGACACAACCAAATAGAACGTCAATGACATTAATTGAACATTATTGTTCAAATATGTCAACTTTCGTTCTGTTCTAGTCCGGCGCCCAAGTGATCTCCTTCGGCCGCCTCCCGACCCGCATTTCAAACGGAAGTCCTTGATATTTCGTCTCAATTTGGACAAATATGTCCAAATATGATCAAAGCCAAGACGAACCCGAAGCGCTTGAGCGCTGCACAGCGGCGCATTCACGACGCCGCGCTGCGACTGTTCGCAGCCAAAGGCTCAACGGACATCAGCGTCAGCGAACTGGCCGCAGCCGCAGGCGTTGCGCGCGGCACGATCTACAACAATCTGGAGTCACCGGAGCGCCTGTTCCGGCAAGTGGCGGCGCAATTGGCGGAGGACATGGATGAGCGCGTCGCCGCCAGCTATGTCGGCATTGACGATCCCGCAGAACGGATCGCGATCGGTATGCGGCTGTATATCCGTCGCGCGCATGAGGAGCCGCACTGGGCCCGCTTTCTGTTGAACTTCAGCTACACCAACGATGCCCTGCGCAAACTCTGGGGCGGCCCGCCGATGCGGGATCTGATGCAGGGCGTTGAGTCCGGCCGATTCACGATTCAGTCCGACCAGCTGCTGTCCGGACTGGGCGCGATCACCGGCATGACGCTGTCCGCAATCATGGGCGTTGTCGACGGCCTGCGGACCTGGCGCGATGCCGGCGCGGATGCCGCCGAACTGACCCTGCGCGCACTGGGCGTCGCGGCCGATGACGCGCGCCAGATCGCCACACGTGAACTGCCCGCGCTGGCCGACGCGCACGCCGGCACATAACGACGCCCCCTGACTCAGCCGTGTTTGTTAAGCCACAGATCCATCGAGGCAGGCATAGGAACGGTCTACCCGTCGCGCCGTAATCAAACGGAAAGATTGCCCCCATCCGGCGCACGCGGTCAGGATGGGCACACGCGCAACCACCCGGTTTCAGTCAGATCGCGTCCCTATGCGAAACAGCCGGCAGTCACTATGGCGAGACTTGCGGCAGTAACGCGGATAACGTCCCGAGCTTCATACCGCCGCCGCTTAAGGTCGCCGACGCCACATTCCGTAAACCCCCGATGCAGGGCTCACCTCGACGGTGGTGTGAGTGCTCAATCCGGGATCTTGTAGCCGCGCTCCCTGAAAAGCTTGAGGCACACATCCGCGACCTCAGCGTCATACAGTGTGCCCCGACCTCTGTAAATTTCATCCAGTGCCACATCGATGCCCCTGGCTGGGCGATACGGTCGGTGTGAATTGATCGACTCAACCACATCAGCGACGGCGAGAATCTTTGCTTCGAGCAATATCTGCTCGCCTTTGAGGCCCCGCGGATAGCCGCTGCCGTCCTCGCGCTCGTGGTGCTGGCGGATCATCTCCGCGACCGGCCACGGAAAGTCGATGTCCTTCACGATCTCGAAGCCAGCTTCTGCGTGCCCCTGGACCAGGGCATATTCAATGGCAGTGAGCCTGCTGGGCTTGGACAATATCTCGGCGGGAATGCTGAGTTTGCCAATGTCATGGATCGTCGCCGCGAAATCGAGCCCCTGCAGCTGATGTTCCGGCAGTCCAAGCAGCGCTCCAATACTGACTGCAATCTCAGCCACCCGGCGTTGATGTCCGGCGGTATACGGATCGCGAATCTCGACCGTGCTGGCGAGTGCCGCCACCGTCGACTCCATGCTGCGTCCAAGCTGCCGTAGATTCTCTGCGTGCAGCACCCCAGCCCTCAGGTTCAGCGCGCCATAGGCCAGATCGTCCGTCATCTCGTTCAACAACGCGAGTTCATCGTCATCAAATGCCAACGTGTCGGTGGCATATATGGCCAGCGCGCCAAAGACCCGATCGCCGTCCTTCAATGGAAACGCCGCGGCTGCGGCAAACCCTGCCGCCAGCGCTTTGTCTCGCCACGGCGCCATGGCAGGATCAGAGTCGATATCCCGGCTCACAATCGGCTGACCTGAGCGCGCGCACTGCCCCATCGGACCTCCGCCGAGTAAGGAATCGCTCCAGCTGATCTGCATCGTGGGCACGTAGCCCGTATCGTCGCCGAACACTCCAACCGGTCGGATTGGAGAACCCTCGCCCGGCTCCAACAGGCCAACCCAGGCCATGCGGTAGCCTCCGCTCTCCACCACCGCGCGTACCATGTCCGCATAAAGCTGCTCTTCATTCTCCGCATGCACCAGAGCGCTGTTGCCTGCACTCAATGCCTTGAGCGCACGAACCTTGCGCGCCAATGCAATGCCCTGCTGTTTGCTCTCAGTGATGTCCATATAGGTACCGAGAACGCCAACAACCCGCCCCTGCTCGTCGCGGAGCGGTAACTTGCTTGTGAGCAGCGTGATGACCTCACCGCCCGGCGTCGTTTGCGGCTCCTCGATGAGATTCTTGGCAAGGCCACTTTCAATGACCGCCCGGTCATCATTGCGGTACAGCTCTGCCTGTTCGTGCCACCCCATCTGGTAGTCGTCCCTGCCAATGAGCTGTTGCGGATCGGCAAATACAGCATCTTGTGCAAACGGCGCGTTGCAGCCGAGGTATACAAGATTGCTGTCTTTCCAGAACACTCTCACTGGAATGGCGTTCAATATCCCTTCGATGAGCCGCTTCGAATCGCGCAGCTCATCTTCCCACTGGTTGCGCAGCGTCACGTCACGGAGCGTGACGACGATACCGTTGATGCCCGGCTCATTCGGCAGATAGCGCGCCAAACCTTCCATATCGATGGTGACACCGCTCTTGTGCCGGTGGCGCAACGCATATTGCACAGGCTCACCGGTGCTTTTCAGCAGCCTGTCCACCAGACTTTTGGCCGCGGGCAGATCACTGGCTTCAATAAAATCAGCAAAGCCGCGCCCGATGCATTCCGACGGCTCGAAGCCAGCAATCTGGCGGACCGACGGACTGATAAAGCGGATCGCGCCGTCAGGCGCCAGCACGGCAATGAGATCCGCCACATTCTCGATCAGCGCACGAAAACGTGCCTCTGCCGCTCGGGTCGCACCTTCAAGCTGACAACGCGCAGTGATATCGCGGATGTTGCACTGATAAACGCGGACCCCGCCAACATCGTAGGCATTGCTGATGAACTCGACGTCCATCAAGCTGCCGTCCTTCCTGCGCAGCTGTAGATCTTCGTAGCGAATGTAGCCCTTACGTTCCAGCTCTGAGAACGCGTTCTTGGCGGCTCCGATATCCACGAAGGCGCCAATCTGCCACAGCATTTTTCCGATCAATTCCTCGCGGCCATAGCCGATGCTGTCAGTCAAAAACGGATTGGCATCGACAATCGCACCGGTCTTGCCATCCAGAATCAGGATGCCGTCCTGAGCCGCCTCAAACAACCGGCGGTAGCGCAGCTCCTGCGAAGCCAGAGCCTCTCTGAGCATGTATTGCTCAGTGATATCGCGGATGTTGCACTGGTAGACGCGGTCGCCGCCAACATCGTAGGCATTGCTGACGAACTCGACGTCCATCAAGCTGCCGTCCTTCCTGCGCAGCTGCAGATCCTCGTAGCGGATGTAACCCTGATGCTCCAATTCGACGAACGCTTTCTTGGCCGCCTCGATATCCACAAAGGCGCCGATCTGCCACAGCATCTTTCCGAGCAATTCCTCGCGGCTGTAACCGATTTTTTCAGTCAAAAACGGATTGGCATCGACAATCGCGCCGGTCTTGCCGTCCAGAATCAGAATGCCGTCCTGCGCCGACTCGAACAGCCGCCGGTAGCGTAGCTCTGAAGCCTCTATAGAGGTTTGATTCATTGCGCTATCTGGCACTTCGATCCATTGGACACATCACCACTGGATAACCTGCTCGCGCAGGCCAAACGACGACAGTTCGGCAGCCAAACAGTCACCGGCGGCTTTTTCTATTCATTGGGCCAAACCGATGAATGTCATGGATCGCGTCGATCATTGCGGCTGTTTCGAGAATGGCTTCAGATCACCGCTTGATACGGGATACTTTCGTGCCTTCAATGCTCAGGCTCGCCATCAGACCTTGTTGATCGAAGATGAACGCGTAAGCATCATCTTTTAGCGTAGAGGTCGAAAGATTCTTGGCCATACCCTCATTGACCACGACGACCGTGGGTCCGACGCCCAGCTCCCAGCCATCCGACCTGTCGAGAAACTCGAGAGCCTTCGCACTCATGAGGAATACCGCGTAGCCATAGGACTGTGCGCCAGCCTGAAGGCCCCAGGACGCCGATACCGAGTTGTAGTAGTTAACGGCGGTCGAGCCTTTCAGCAAGACACCCTCGCCATAAGCGCCACCGAAAATCAGTCCGGCCTTGACGATATTGGGGAACACCAGCACAGCCTTGGCACTCTTTGAAATGTCCTTCGCGATCGGACTCCCCGAATACAGGACTTCCAGCGAATGCTGGGCATCCTTGTTCAGGTCTTCCGCCGTGGCAGCATTGACGGCGCCGGTGAACAGGGCTATGCACAGGGTGGCAGCGGTCACAAAGACTGCTCCGCCAACGCTATTTTTGAACTTGTTCATTACGTACTCCGTAAGATGACTTGAAGACGGGCCAATCGGTTGTGCGCGTGCACTTGAGGAATAGCCTGTCTGGATGGGTTCTGTTTTTATGTCTCGAGATCTTTCTTCATGCCTGCTTTGAGATCGCCGTAACCTTCCTGGATATTGCCGGTGGCGTTCTGAATCCTGCCCTTGGTTTCCATCGTCTTGTCGCCGACGATCTTTCCGGCAGCTTCCTTGATCTTGCCTTTCGCTTGCTTGATCTGACCTTTGACCTTGTCTTTGTTCATGAGTGAATGCTCCGTCTCGATTGAATGCAGTGCAAAAGGAAACCGTTCTACTTCGTTGGATATTGAGGGCCGAATGGTTGGAACGCCTCAAGAGCACGATTTTTGGTCGCTCCCTTGGGCCCTTCCTACTGGCCGCCAAAGGATTACATCGGGGTGATTTGATCACCCGAGACACGCACGCGGCTTCCCGAACGCAATCCGCCTGTAGCCGCCACCGTCTGCGTCTGCAGGGTGCCGTTGTCCATGCGGATGACGATGTCGTAGACGGTTGAACTGTCAGTCTTGGAAACCTGGCTGCCGACAACGCCACCAACAACTGCACCGCCTGCCGTTGCAGCGGTGTTGCCGCGGCCCTTGCCGAACTGGTTACCCGCAACACCGCCAATGATCGCGCCTATCACTGCGCCAGCGATATTCGGCTGGCCTGCGACCTCGCGTGCCGTCACCGAATTGACCGTGCCGCAGTCCGCGCAGGTGTTACTGCGATACGCCGGCTGCTGATTGACCACATAGGGGCCGCTTTGCGAATTGCTCGTCGAAGCAGGATATCCGGCGCAGCCACCGAGACATGCGATGGCCGTGGCCACCATCATCAGTTTGATTTTTTTCATGACCACTCCACTGTCAACCTCACAGTAGAGTCCTCTAGCTGCGGCAGACCGTCTGTTCGCTATCACACATTTCAAATCGACGAACATCAACCTTGTCGCAGCAAAGCGTGAAAATCAGCATTGAGTTGGCCTTCAAAAAAGAAGACCCAGAAGAATCTGGGTCTTCTTTTCCTACGACGACCGACATCAGCAAGATCAATCCCAGGTCGACGCACCGCCGGTCTGATATTCCGTGACGCGGGGTTCGAAAAAGTTCCTTTCCTTCTTCAGATCGATCAGCTCGCTCATCCACGGGAACGGCTTGCCCGCACCGGGATACGGCTCATCCAAACCGATCTGCGCACAGCGGCGGTTCGCGATGTAGCGCAGGTACTCTGAGAACATCTCGGCGTTCAGGCCCAGCACGCCCGCGGCATCGTGTCGATCGCGTAGCGGTATTCCAGCTCCACCGCCTGTTCCATCAGGCTGCGAATCTCGGCCCGGAACTCCGCTGTCCACAGATGCGGGTTCTGATGCAGGGCGTTGAGTCCGGCCGATTCACGATTCAGTCCGACCAGCTGCTGTCCGGACCTGGCGCGATGCCGGCGCGGATGCCGCCGAACTGACCCTGCGCGCACTGGGCGTCGCGGCCGACGACGCGCGCCAGATCGCCACACGTGAACTACCCGCACTGGCCGACGCGCACGCCGGCGCCTAGCGGCACTTGTCCTTCGCACGCTTGGGCATCGCATCAGACCGAACCCATCCCGCTGCGCCGCCATCAGCTTGAATCGAGGGCCAACCGCTCCCTCGACTCGACACAAGCCATCGCTCGATAAATCGGAGCATCGCCAGGTGCTCGATGATCGCTCTGCACTCCTGATCCGGCCATTGCGCAGCTCCCCAGAATTGGCACAGACTTATACGGACAATAAGGGAGGAGCCCGCTATGCGGGTGTTGCGAATCATGAGACTGCAAAGAACAGATGGTGACTCCAGCCTCGGGTACGGGCGCTTCACTGAATGTGATTCGAAGCGATGGACGCGTGTGTTTCTGCTGTGCGCCGTGATTGGACTCGCCGCCTGCGAAGACGATACGCAGCGAGGAAAGGTGAGCGGATTACCTGTCTACTGCGATCCTCTGGGCGATGCGTCGGCGCAAATCGCCATCAGCTGCTTCGGCTGCAAGATCGACAATGTCGAAGCAGCAGCCGATGGTGATTTCCATAGCGCCGCGACGGTAACGGTCCTGGCATCGCCTGATGAGGGCGGAGCGACGATCCGCTCATCAACGGTGTTCTTCTATGGTGGCGGGCCCGGCAGCAAACCTGGGGCCTTTATTCGCCTTCCCCAGGATCCGAGCGGCATCGTGAGTTGGACAACAGTGCGTATTCGCACCTACAGCTCATTCGCCCTGGTGGGCGATGAACGCGCGCAGATTGGCTCGGCACTTGGGCTGATCGAGGGCGACCTCAAACGTGCCGACATGCCGCCCAGCGACGATTCGTCGCTGCCCCAAACGTACGTTTACTTTGAAGCGACGCAACCGTTTGACAACGTGGAGATCGAGTTCGCTGCCCCAGGGCTGCGAACCGATCCTGCCGTCGTTGAGGTATTTGCGCTTTGCGAGAATGGCGGATTGCTTTGATTGAACCTCGGCACTGGACACCGGCGTGACGCGATCCAGTTGTTCAAAGTGAGTGCCCTGGAGCGTCTGCAAACGGCGCACCTTATGCACTCGTCATCGCAGCCAAATCCTCCGGAACCACCGGGGCGGGCACATTGAGATCCGTTGAAGACTCAGCCGCACTCAAGGCTGAGCGTTTTCCCGCGATCCAATGTCGAAGCGCTAGTCCCAGCTGAGCGCCCCGCCGGTCTGGTATTCCGTGACGCGGGTTTCGAAGAAGTTCTTTTCCTTCTTCAGATCGATCAGCTCGCTCATCCACGGGAACGGATTGCCCGCGCCGGGATATGGCTCGTCCAGACCGATCTGCGCGCAGCGGCGGTTCGCGATGTAGCGCAGATATTCGGAGAACATCTCCGCATTTAGCCCCAACACGCCACGCGGCATCGTGTCGATCGCGTAGCGGTATTCCAGCTCCACCGCCTGTTCCATCAGGCTGCGAATCTCCGCGCGGAATTCCGGCGTCCACAGATGCGGGTTCTCCTGCTTGATCTGGTTGATCAGATCGACGCCGAAGTTCAGATGCATCGACTCGTCACGCAGGATGTACTGGTACTGCTCGGCAGCACCGACCATCTTGTTGCGCCGCCCCAGCGCCAGGATCTGCACGAAACCCACGTAGAAGAACAGGCCTTCCATGATGCAGGCGAACGCGATCAGCGAACGCAGCAACCGCTGGTCGTTCTCTGGCGTTCCGGTCTTGAAGGTCGGGTCCGTCAGCGTCTGGATGAACGGCAGCAGGAACGCCGCCTTGTCGTGAATGCTCGGAATCTCGTTGTACATGTTGAAGATCTCACCCTCGTCGAGGCTGAGACTTTCGATGATGTACTGGTAGGCGTGCGTGTGCAGCGCTTCTTCAAACGCCTGCCGCAACAGATAGCGCCGGCATTCCGGACTGGTGATGTGGCGGTAGGTGCCGAGCACGATGTTGTTCGCCGCCAGCGAATCCGCCGTCGAGAAGAAACCCAGATTGCGCTTGACGATGCGACGCTCGTCCTCAGTCAGACCCTTGGGATCGTTCCACAGCGCGATGTCCGCCGCCATGTTGATCTCCTGCGGCATCCAGTGATTCGCGCAACCGTCCTGATACTTCTGCCACGCCCACTGGTGTCGCCCCAGACTGCCGAGCCCCGCCTCGGCATTGGTCGTCGGCTCCGGCGCATTGATGACGCCCAAGGGAACATCGGAAAACGACAGCGCAGCTTCAGTCAGGGGCATTGAACAAGGCTCGAATGGAATACGGAGAACTGACCGCCGCAGCGGTGAATCCTGAAGACCTTAGTCAATCCACCCCACAACACCGACTGATGCAGGTCAATGCATCAACTGTCATTGCCCTTCTGGAGAGCTGGAGACGCCGCCTCCGGCACCACACCTGTTCATCCCGTTGTTCTTGCACAAGCCGGTAACGCCATTTAATTCAGTGGACCTTTTCTGTGTTTGGGTCTTAACGCCGCGGCGAGTAGCATCAGTAATGAACCGATAGGGAATGCACCGCCCCCGGAACTACCTCCATCATCGTCAGCAATTTGCACATTGATGCCATCTTGGCTCCCGATTTCAGCTCCGTTTGAAGTTGACTCAAGGGCAACCGAGAAAGTTTCCGGCTGCTCGGTTTCCGAGTCATTGATGATTTGAACGGGAATAGCGAGCTGCATGACGCCGCTCGCAAACGTCACCGTCCCACTCCCAGAAAAATCAATGCCTGGCGTGGCATCAATACCTTTTGAGCTGTACGTGACACTCACTCCACCCAGGCAACCATTTGAACGAACAAGGTCGATCATCAACGGCGAGGTTGCTTCCGAAGCCGTCTGCGTCGGGCGCGCGAATTCTACCAAGCCCGGTTTGGCGACCAACGTTGAATCAGCAGCGCCGTTATTCGCCGTGTCTGTTTCGTATTGATCACTATCAACCACGGCACTCATTTCGACGTTGTCGCAAGCGAGATCGGGCCTGATGACATCAAAAGTCAGCTGCTGTGAGGCGCCAGCGGAGAGAGGCTCACTCAGACTACATGTGATTTCCTGCGTCCCCGAACATTGCCAACCTGTAGTTTGCGAGCTGAAAAGGGAGTGCCCATCAGGAAGCATCACGTTCGCAACAACACCAGCGGCTTGACCTACTCCGCTACTGCTCACCGGATGTGCGTTTCTTACAGAAACCAGATAAGACGAACTATTGCCACCCAACGATTCAACGAGGTCATCTGAAACGGTCATTCGGAGATCGACGCTCTCAGGGCCGACAGCCCGTCGAAAATATCCCTCACGCTGACCGCTGCCGCCGTCAAGCAGCGTGTATTGCCACACGAAAACCGGATCGCCGTCAGAGTCCACTGCAACCTCTGGCGAGTCAACAACCTGCGTGCTCGACTCAGCAACAACAATTCCGGCTGCGCTCGGTGCTCCGTCTTGATCAAAGTACTGTGCAAAACACCTTGCGTAGTTGCCGGCTTCCCAAGCGATCACAGCATCACCATCATTGTCCAGCCCAATCGAAGGATTCCGTGAACTGCCCGCATAAACCTCAAATTCATCCTCCAACGGCGTCCCGTTTGGGCTGTAGCGCCTGCGCATGATGTGGTTGCTCGAATCTCCGGTCCAAGTGACGGTGTATCGGCCACTAGCATCGATATCGACATCGGGGCGATAGACCGCAGCCGTCTGATTGACTTGAACGATTGCACCCATTGCGCCATTTGCGCTGATGGTTCTGGAGAAAATATTGCCATCAACACCCCATGCAACGATCGCAGTGCCATCTGCGTTCATCGCAACTGAGGAATAAGAGATTCCGTCGGCGGGTGCGAGGACGGCGACGTCAAACGGTGCGGTCGTAACGGCACCGTCCGCCTGTATCCTGACGGCACTGATATGCGCACTCGTTCCGGAGTTCGTCCAAACAACAAGCGCTTGCCCATTCGGAGACACCGCGATCTTGATGCCAGAGGCATATGATTTTCCAAGATCGACGCTAATTTCCGGACCGAGCGACATCCCGTCTTTCGAATAACGACGGTACTGAATCCTAGTAAAGGAAACGTCGATTCCCGACTCCTGTATCCACACAGCAGTCGAAGTGCCTGTGTCATCGATGCCAACATCGACATCGGAGTAGTACGCACCGGCCGCTGGGTAATAAAGCACTTGCTGATCCCCTCGAGGGGAGCCTCCCGGCGCATAAAAACGAATATACGCACCACTCAAGCCCGAAGCCCCATTTCGGGGCAATTCGGACCAAACGACCGCGGCATCTCCGGTTGAGGACATCGCGACGTTTGGTCTTATAACGTCGTACTCCGTTTCAGCATGAAACCTCTTTGCCGGTCCAAGAAAGTTTCCCGGCGATAGAGCTACTGCTGTTCCGAGATGAAACAATCCCACTATTGCAAAGACAAATATTCCGGATCGCATCTCGACCCTCCCTTTGTATTTATGTATTTGCGGTTGAAATTATAGGAATGTTAATCAGGGCTCGATATCGTCATTTTCCTACTCGTTCATCACCCCTCAGCTCGAAGACTTTTTCTGCAGAAAATGCTCTCTAGACATTCGACTTCCAGAAGAGAATTTGCGCTCTTTCGTAACGCCGCTCGCCAATTAAACGACGAAGCCAAGTGGCACGCTTCGATTTTGGCGTAACCGATTGATCGCTCCAGACTCATCGCTTTCCACTCCTTGAGGAGGCCGGCAGTTACATGTTGACGCCCCTCCCAGCAATCCCCGATGCTGCACTCTCCGCCCTATTGATCTCCCCTCGCGCGTCATCCCGGCATGCACTCGATTGAAGTCGTTCTGGCGATGCTGCTCGCCGTGGTGGTCAGCGGCTATCTGGTGCGGACCCTGCCGATGTCGATTCCGCTACCGTTGGTGCAGATCGGGCTCGGGGCAGTCATTGCCGGCGGGTTCAAACGCGGCGTTGCGCTGGACCCCGGCCTGTTCTTCCTGCTGTTTCTGCCGCCGCTGTTGTTCCTCGACGGCTGGCGCATTCCCAAGACCGGGTTGTTCCGCGACAGGACGGTGATCCTGGAACTGGCACTGGGTCTGGTGCTGTTTACGGTGGTCTGTGCGGGCTTCCTGATTCACTGGCTGATTCCGGGCATGCCGCTGCCGGTGGCGTTTGCGCTGGCAGCGATCGTCTCGCCGACCGATCCGGTGGCGGTGAGTTCGATCGCGGCGCGCACACCGATCCCCAAGCGGATGATGCATATCCTCGAAGGCGAGTCGCTGCTCAACGATGCGTCCGGCCTGGTGGCGTTCCGCTTCGCCGTGGCGGCGGCGATAACGGGCGGCTTCTCGCTGGGCGCGGCATCGCTGACGTTTCTGTGGCTGGCGATCGGCGGGCTGGCCATCGGCTCCGGCGTAACCTTCGGCATCAGCCTGGCGCAGCGCTGGCTGTCGCGACGCTTCGGAGAGGAAAGCGGCTCGCCGATTCTGTTGAATCTGCTGACGCCTTTCGGCGCTTATCTGGCAGCAGAGCATCTGGGTGCGTCCGGCATTCTCGCCGCGGTCGCCGCTGGCATCACGATGAGCTATGTGGAGTTAACCGGCCGCGCGCTGGCGACCACACGCGTGCAACGCGCAGCCGTATGGGACACGGCGCAGTTCGCCTTGAACGGCATCGTGTTCGTGCTGCTCGGCGAGCAGCTGCCGTGGATTCTGGTGGACGCGATCTCGTCCGTCCGCGAGATGGGCTCGCACCCGGCGTGGCTGGCGGTCTACGCGCTGGGGCTCAGTCTGGGACTGGCGGTGCTGCGCTTCGTCTGGGTATGGACGTCGCTGCGCTGGACCTTGTTCCGCGCCAGCCTGCGCGGTGAGCGCATGCGCGCGCCACAGTGGCGCATGGTGCTGGCGATCTCGATGGCCGGCGTGCGTGGCGCACTCACCCTGGCCGGTGTGCTGACGCTGCCGCTGGCGCTGCCCGACGGCAGTCCGTTCCCGGCGCGTGAGCTGTCGGTGTTTCTGGCTGCGGCGGTGATCCTGTTTTCGCTGCTGACGGCGGCATTCGGCCTGCCGCGCGTGCTGCGTCATCTGGCGGTCCCGGCGGCCGATGAGGCGGAGTCGGACGAAGAACATGCACGCAGACGCGCCGCGCATGCCGCGGTCGAAGCCGTGGAGCGCGCGCTCCAGCGGCTGGAACTGGATGCCTCCGATGCCGAGCTGTACACCAGCGCGGCGACGCGGGTCATCGCCAGCTATCAGCGGCTGATCGATACCGAGCCGGCGACCGGTGTCGACGCTGCGCGCCTGCGCCGCGCCGACCGGGCCGAGCGCGAACTGCGGCTTGCCGCACTGGCGGCGGAACGCGACACCATCTTCGATCTGGCGCGCCGCAATCAGCTCTCCGATGAAGTCTCGCGCAAGCTGGTGCGCGAGATCGATCTGCTGGACGAGCGCTTCCGGCTGGCACTGCAGAGCGGCAACGGCTCTGCGCCGTAAGCCGCGGTCGCGGTCGCGGTCGCGGTCGCGGCAGGCTGCCGCTTCCGCTATGGTCCACCGCGCTAATTCACGCAAAACGATGCGGCACCGTACCGTGTCGCCCCCTTTAATGTTGTTGCGAGCAGGAGCCTCGGAATGAGCACGATGCAGGCGATTGAGATTTCTCAGCCCGGCGCCGCCGATGTCTTGCGTCTGTGCGAACGCGCAGTGCCGGTGCCGGGACCGGGGGAAGTGCTGATTCAGGTTCACGCCGCCGGCATCAATCGCCCGGACGTGCTGCAGCGCATGGGGCTGTATCGCGCACCGGCGGATGCCTCCGACCTGCCCGGGCTGGAAGTGGCAGGCACGATCGTCGGCGGCGACGTCGGCGACAGCGGCTTCAAGCTCGGCGAGCGGGTGTGTGCGCTGGTGCACGGCGGCGGTTATGCCGAGTACTGCTGCGCGCCAGCCTCGAACTGTCTGCCCGCACCCAAGGACTGGTCCGATGCGGAGGCCGCATCGTTGCCGGAAACCTGTTTCACCGTGTGGAGCAATGTGTTCGAACGCGGACAGCTGGGTGCCGGCGAGACGCTGCTGGTTCAGGGCGGCAGCAGTGGCATTGGCGTGACCGCGATCCAGATCGCGCATGCGCTGGGCCATTGCGTGTTCGCCACCGCCGGCAGCGACGACAAGGTGCGGGCCTGCGAAGCGCTCGGCGCCGAGCGCGCGATCAACTATCGCGAGGCGGACTTTTCCAAAGCCGTGCGCGAATACACCGACGGTCGCGGGGTGGATGTCATCCTCGACATCGTCGGCGGCGAATACGTGGCGCGCGAGATTGCCTGTCTGGCCGACGACGGCCGGCTCGTGCTTATTGGCGTGCTGGGCGGTACCACGGCGCAAATTCCGCTGGCACAAATCCTGATGCGGCGTCTGACGGTGACCGGCTCGACCTTGCGCCCGCGATCCGATGCCTACAAGGCGCAGATTGCCCACGCGTTGCGTGAGCGCGTCTGGCCGCTGATTGACGCGGGCAAGATCAAACCGGTGATCCACCAGACCTTTCCGCTGGCGCAGGCCGCGGACGCACACCGACTGATGGAGAGCAGCACGCATATCGGCAAAATCGTGCTCACGCTCTAGCCTCTCTCCACACCCGAGTCAGCCCTATTCAGGGCTGTCGTGGCGACCGGATGGCCGGCTCGTCAATGGCCGTCCAGCCGGACTGGACGCCCGCTTGGAAGCGGGCATTGCCTGCCCGATGGGCGGCCCCTGGCGCCCGATGTCAGACGTCCCACACCGAGCGTGCCGGCCTTACAATCTTCCGTCGGCCTCAGCAACATCCTTGGCCGGTTTATCGCGGAACGAGCCGCCCGGTAGCCATGACACAAACTTCCAGTGTCGAGAGCAGCCTTCATCCAGACCCCGCTGTACTGGCCGAACACTCCCCAACGACCCGCAGCGACTGGCAGGTCCTGCGCGAATTCATCCCTTGGCTTAAACCCTACGGCGGCAGAATCGCGGGCGCACTGGCGATGGTGCTGCTGGCCAAGCTCGCGAATCTGTACGTTCCGGTCGCGCTGAAACAGATCGTCGACCGGCTCGACGTCGAATCCGGCTTGCTGGCGATACCGGTGTCCATCCTGCTCGCATACGGCGCGGCGCGCGTGGGTGTCTCGCTGTTCACCGAACTGCGCCAGGTGATCTTCGCCCGGGTCATGGCACGGGCTTCGCGCGATATCACCCTGCGGGTGTTCCGGCACCTGCAATCGCTGTCGATGCGCTTTCACTTGCAGCGCAGAACCGGCGGCGTGGCGCGCGACATCGAACGCGGCGGCGCGGCCGTATCCGACCTGCTGGACTGGGCGCTCTATTCGATCGTCCCCACCTCGGTCGAGATCCTGCTCGTCACTGCGGCTTTGGTCTGGGCCTACGGCTGGGACTACGCGCTGATCACGCTGGCGATTCTGGCGGCCTATGGCGTGTGGACGGTGGCAGTGACCGAATGGCGTACGCGATTTTTCCGCGCCGAGGTTGAAGCCAATACGCGCGCCAACGAACGTGCAGTCGACTCGCTGCTGAACTTTGAGACGGTCAAGTATTTCAATAACGAATCCCATGAGGTGCGACGCTTCGACAGCCATCTGCGACACCTGGAAGACGCGCGGGTCAAGTCAACCGCGAGTCTTGCGGTGCTCAACCTCGGTCAAACCCTGGTCATCGCGCTCGGCATCACCGCGATCATGTGGCGTGCCGCGGCAGGCGTCGTCGACGGCAGTCTGACGCTGGGCGATCTGGTCCTCATCAATGCCTTCCTGCTGCAGCTGTCCGCGCCGCTGAACCTGCTCGGGATGATGTACCGCGAGGTCAAGCAATCGTTGACGAGCATGGAACGCCTGTTCGCCCTGCTCGACCAGCCGCTCGAGGTGCACGACGCTGCCGATGCCGTGACCCTGGAAACCCGGCTGCCGCGGATCCACTTCGAGAACGTCAAGTTCGCCTACGACACGCGGCGACCGATCCTGCGCGGAATCGACTTTGAAATCGAACCGGGCGCCAAGGTCGCGGTGGTCGGCCAGTCCGGCTCCGGCAAGTCGACGCTGGCGCGCCTGCTCTATCGCTTCTATGACGTCAGCAAGGGCAGCATCACGATCGACGGGCACGACATCCGCTCAGTCACTCAGGCTTCGCTGCGCGAGGCAATCGGCATCGTTCCGCAGGACACCGTGCTGTTCAACGACACGATCGCGTACAACATCCGCTACGGTCGCATCGACGCGACGGATGCGGAGGTTGAAGCGGCCGCACGCGCAGCGCAGATTCACGAGTTCATCGAACGTCAGCCGGATGGCTATCAGACGATGGTCGGCGAACGCGGACTGAAACTCTCCGGCGGCGAGAAGCAGCGTGTCGCCATTGCCCGCGCGCTGCTGAAGAATCCGGCAATCCTGATCTTCGACGAGGCCACCTCGGCGCTGGACTCCCAATCAGAGCAGGCCATCGAGGACGAGCTGCGGCGTATCCAGGTCGGCCATACCGCTTTGATCATCGCGCACCGGCTGTCGACGGTGATGGACGCCGACCAGATTCTGGTGATGGAGGCCGGACGCATCGTCGAACGCGGCCACCATGAGGAGCTGCTGGAAAAAGGCGGTGCGTACGCGCTGTTGTGGGCGATCCAGCAACGCGAGCAGGTCGCCGATGCGGACGAAGGCACCGAGGATGTGGAAATCGCGGCCGCCCCGGCCAGCGCCTGAGCGCGTTGATCGGGGCAGCCGGACAACTCAGTCGTCGCGCATTTCCAGATTGCGGCTGAGCAGCAGCGCCACCAGCGTGCCGACGGCACCGGACAGCAGGTACAGACCGACGTAGCCGACGCCGAAATGCGCGGCGATGCTCAAGGCGACCAACGGGGCAAACGCCGCACCCAGCAACCAGGCGAAGTCGGAGGTCAGCACCGCGCCGCTGTAGCGGTAGCGGCTGGCAAAGCTGGAGTTGATCGCGCCGGCAGCCTGCGCATGCGTGAAACCCAGCAGCGCGAAGCCGAACACGATGAACAGATAGGCACCGACCTTGGATCCGTGCAGGAACATTGGCAGCATGCCGGCGAGGCTGAACACGGCAATCAGCGCGGCGCCGATCGCGAGCGTCGCGCGGCGGCCGATACGATCGGCGACGACGCCGGAGGTCAGCATCGTCAGCGTGCCCAGGACCGCGCCGCAGGCCTGCACCAGCAGGTATTCGCTGACATTGTCCTTGGTGAACAGCGTCGCCCAGGACAGCGGGAAGACCGTGACCAGATGAAACAGGGCAAAGCTGCCCAGCGGCGCGATCGAGCCCAGCACGATGTTCCGGCCCTGTGTGCGCACCAGCTCGCCCAACGGCGACGGCACCAGTTCCAGCGACTTCAGCAGATGAGTGAACTCGGGGGTGGCGACCAACCGCAGACGTGCGAACAGCGCGACGACGTTGATCGCAAACGCCACGTAGAACGGATAGCGCCAGCCCCACGACAGGAAGTCCGCCTCCGACAGCTGCATCGTCAGGTATGCGAACAGAGCGGCGGCGATCAGAAAGCCCAGCGGTGCGCCGAGCTGCGGAATCATCGCGTACCAGCCGCGGCGTCCGGCCGGCGCGTTGAGCGCCAGCAGCGACGGCAGACCGTCCCAGCTCCCCGCGATACCCAGGCCCTGCGCCACGCGCAGCAATGCCAGCGCCGCGACGGCAGCCATGCCGATGGTTTCGTAAGTCGGCAGAAAGGCGATGCCGGCGGTCGCGGTGCCGAGCATGAACAGCGCCACCGTCAGCTTGGTGCCACGGCCATAGCGCTTGTGGATGACCCGGAACAGCAGCGAGCCGAAGGGCCGCGCGATAAACGCCAGCGAGAAGATCGCAAACGAGTACATCGTCGCGGTCTGCTCATCGACAAACGGAAAGAACACCCGTGGAAACACCAGTGCCGACGCGATGCCGAAAACAAAGAAGTCAAAAAACTCCGACAGACGGCCGATGATCACGCCGATGGCGATCTCGCCCGGCGCCACCGGCCCGTGGGACGTGGTCTGGCGTTCGTGACCGCTGGGCGCTGCGGCCGGTGAGGAAGATAGTGTCGACATTCCGCTCTCGGTGCTGATGGGCAGAAGAATACTAGGATATGCAGGCGGCAAAGATCGCACGATCGGCGCGCGGCGGACATAGGACAAAACGTCCAATCGCGGTCTCGGGTCCGGCTGCTTAGAGTGGCGCCCCGGTTGTCCATATGCGTCGAGTCATGTCCGTAAGAACGCTACGCCAAGCGCCGTTGCTCCTGCTTCTGCTCCTTCTGTCAGGCTGCAAGGCCGTCGTCATGAGTCCGTCCGGCGATGTCGCCGCACAGCAGCGCGATCTGATTGTCATCTCAACGATCCTGATGCTGCTGATCGTCGTCCCGGTGATGGTGATGACGGTGTGGTTCGCCTGGCGCTACCGCCACACCAACAAGGAAGCGACTTACACCCCGGAATGGAACCACTCGACGCCGTTCGAGCTGGTGATCTGGACCGCGCCGCTGCTGATCATCATCGCGCTCGGCGCGCTGACCTGGATCGGCACGCATCTGCTCGACCCCTACCGCCCGCTGGCACGCATCGACGCCCAGCGCGAACTGCCGGCGGACGTGAAGCCCCTGCGCGTACAGGTCGTGGCTCTGGACTGGAAATGGCTGTTCTTCTATCCGGACTACGGCATCGCCTCGGTCAACGAGATGGCGGCGCCGGTGGACGTGCCGATCAATTTCGAAATCACGGCTTCGACGGTGATGAACTCGTTCTTCGTGCCGGCGCTGGCGGGCCAGATCTACGCAATGCCCGGCATGCAGACCCAGCTGCACGCGATCATCAACGCACCCGGCGACTACGAAGGCTTTTCGGCCAACTACAGCGGCCACGGCTTCTCGCACATGCGCTTCCGCTTCGCGGGCATGAACGGTAACGACTTCGACCAGTGGGTCGATCAGGTCCGCGCCAGCGATCTGGCACTGAGCCGCGAAGAATACCTGCGCCTGGAGAAACCCAGCGAGCGTGAACCCGTGCGCCACTACGGCAGCGCCGCGCCGGACCTGTTCAATGCCATCGTCAACCTCTGTGCCGACCCCAACAAGATGTGCATGCACGACATGATGGCGATCGATGCGCAGGGCGGCCTGGGTCTGGCCGGCATCTACAACGTCAAACAGCTGACCTACGACCGCGACCGTCGACGCGATGTCGAGAACCCCGCCGATTCTTACGTGCTGGCGATGTGCGCCGTGAACCCGCAGGCGCCAATGTCGCCGGCCGCCAGCGGTCCCCGCTACGGCTCCGCACGCCTGGAACCCTGATCCCACTCTGATGCCGATGACTCAGATGCAAGACCGCTCCGACCTCATGCAATTCCTGTTCGGCCGCCTGAGCTGGAATTCGATTCCCTACCACGAACCCATCATCGTCTGGACCTTCGTCGGCACCGCGGCGCTCGGCATGGCGGTGCTGGCCTGGATCACCAAGCAGCGCGCCTGGGGCACGCTGTGGAACGACTGGTTCTGCAGCATCGATCACAAGAAGATCGGTGTGATGTACATCGTGCTGGGCCTGATCATGATGCTGCGCGGCTTTGCCGACGCCATCATGATGCGCGCGCAGCAGGCATTCGCCTTCGGCGATTCGATGGGCTATCTGCCGCCGCATCACTACGACCAGATCTTCACCGCCCACGGCGTGATCATGATCTTCTTCGTCGCGATGCCGTTCGTGACCGGCCTGATGAACTACGTGGTGCCGCTGCAGATCGGCGCTCGCGACGTCGCGTTCCCGTTCCTGAACAACTTCAGCTTCTGGATGACCACCGCCGGCGCCCTGCTGGTGATGCTGTCGCTGTTCATCGGCGAGTTCGCAATGACCGGATGGCTCGCGTACCCGCCGCTGTCGGGCGCTGCCTACAGTCCGGGCGTCGGCGTTGACTACTACATCTGGGGACTGCAGATCGCCGGTGTCGGCACGCTGCTGTCCGGCGTCAATCTGATCGTGACGATCGTGAAGATGCGCGCGCCCGGCATGAGCCTGATGAAGATGCCGGTGTTCACCTGGACCGCGCTGTGCACCAACGTGCTGATCGTCGCCGCGTTCCCGATCCTGACCGCGGTGCTGGCCCTGCTGACGATGGACCGTTACGTCGGCACCAATTTCTTCACCAACGATTTCGGCGGCAACGCCATGATGTACGTGAACCTGATCTGGATCTGGGGCCACCCCGAGGTCTACATCCTGATCCTGCCGATCTTCGGCGTGTTCTCCGAGATCGTGTCGACCTTCAGCGGCAAGCGCCTGTTCGGTTACAGCTCGATGGTCTACGCCACCGTCTGCATCACGATCCTGTCGTATCTGGTGTGGCTGCATCACTTCTTCACGATGGGCTCGGGCGCCAGCGTGAACTCGTTCTTCGGCATCACCACGATGATCATCTCGATCCCGACCGGGGCAAAGATGTTCAACTGGCTGTTCACGATGTACCGCGGCCGCATCCGCTTTGACGTGCCGATGCTGTGGACGATGGGCTTCATGCTGACCTTCGTCGGCGGCGGCATGACCGGTGTGCTGCTGGCGGTGCCGCCGGCGGATTTCGTGTTGCACAACAGCCTGTTCCTGATCGCGCATTTCCATCACGTGATCATCGGTGGCGTCGTGTTCGGCACCTTCGCCGGCATCAATTTCTGGTTCCCGAAGGTCACCGGCTTCAGTCTCGACGAGTTCTGGGGCAAGGTCTCGTTCTGGTTCTGGATCGTCGGCTTCTACCTCGCCTTCATGCCGCTGTACGTGCTCGGCCTGATGGGCGTGACCCGCCGCATGAGCCACTTCACCGATCCCAGTCTGCAGATCTGGTTCCAGATCGCCGCGGTCGGCGGTGTCCTGGTCGGACTCGGCATCCTCGCCTTCATCGTGCAGCTGGTCGTCAGCATCCGCCGGCGTCATGAACTGCGCGACGAAAGTGGCGATCCGTGGAACGGCCGCACGCTGGAATGGTCGACCTCGTCGCCGCCGCCGGCCTACAACTTCGCCTTCACTCCGCGCGTGCACGACCAGGATGCGTGGTGGGATATGAAGCAGCGCGGCTACCGGCGTCCGGAAACCGACTTCGTGCCGGTGCACATGCCGAAGAACACCGCCGCCGGCATCGTGCTCGCGGGCATCAGCATGATCTGCGGATTCGGATTGATCTGGCACATCTGGTGGCTGGCCGGCTTGGCCTTCCTGTCGCTGGTGTTCGGAGCAATCCTGCACAGCTTCAACTACAACCGTGACTATCACATCCCCGCGGACGAAGTAACGCGTGTCGAACAGGCGCGCACGCAACAGCTCGCCACGCTGCAGGCTTGATGACCATGAGCACACACGCAATGTCCGCTAACGCCGCAACCTCCGGCGCGCACGCAGACGAGTTCATCGTCCGTGAGGATCATCATCCCGAAAACGGGACGATGCTCGGCTTCTGGCTGTACCTGATGAGCGACTGCCTCATCTTCGCCGTGCTGTTCGCAATCTACGGCGTGGTCGGCAGCAACTACGCCGCCGGTCCGTCACCGGCGGACCTGTTCGACCTCGACATCGTCGCGGTCAACACCGCGATGCTGCTGCTGTCGTCGATCACCTACGGCTTCGCGATGCTGGAGATGGCGCGCAAGCGCACCCAGATGACACTGATCTGGCTCGCGATCACCGGTGTGTTCGGCCTGTGCTTCATCGGCATCGAACTGTACGAGTTCCACCACCTGATCCACATCGGCGCCGGCCCGCAGCGCAGCGCATTCCTGTCGGCGTTCTTCACGCTGGTCGGCACGCACGGCCTGCATGTGAGCTTCGGCCTGATCTGGCTGGTCACGCTGATGACGCAGGTGCGCAAGCACGGCCTCACCACCGAGAACCGCCGTCGCCTGAGCTGCCTGAGCCTGTTCTGGCATTTCCTCGACGTCATCTGGATCGGCGTCTTCACCTTCGTTTACCTGATGGGAGTGCTGCGATGAGCACCGTCAATCCGCATCTCGACGCGCATGGCGAAGACACGCGCAATTTTCATGGTCATGACGACGGTCACGGTGACGGACACGGCGAAGCGCACGGCAGCTTCAAGGGTTACCTCACCGGCTTTCTGCTGTCGGTGGTGCTGACGGCGATCCCGTTCTGGCTGGTGATGGAAGAAGTGCTGCCGAGCAAGCAGCTCACCGTCGTCATCGTCCTGGCGTTCGCGCTGGTGCAGGTGCTGGTGCACATGGTGTACTTCCTGCACATGAACACGCAGTCCGAGGGCGGCTGGAACATGCTGGCGCTGATCTTCACGCTGATCCTCGTCGTGATCACCTTCGCCGGCTCGCTGTGGGTCATGTATCACATGAACGAGAACATGATGCCGCTCAGCGTGCATGAGGCGAAGAACCTGCCATAAGCAGGCGCGTGCATGAGCACGGCGACGCCCCGACCGTCATCGATCCCACGCCTGCTGGCTTTCGGCGGCGTGCTGCTGGCGTTGTTCGTGCTCTTCATGGCGCTGGGTCACTGGCAGGTGCAGCGTCGCGCCTGGAAGCTGGAACTGATCGAGCAGGTTGAGCGTTACCAGACCGCCGAACCCGAAGCCGCGCCACCACCCGCGCAGTGGCCCAAGATCGGCAAGGCCGACGAGTACCGCCGGATCACTCTGGGCGGCGTGTTCGAGCACGCACGCGAGACCTGTGTTCAGGCCGTGACCGTGCAGGGCCCCGGCTACTGGGTTCTCACCCCGCTACAGACGACGGACGGAACGCGCGTTCTGATCAATCGCGGCTTCGTCGATCAAGAGCACTGCGAAGCCGCAACACGCACCGGCGGGCAGATCGACGGTCCGGTGACGGTCGTCGGCCGCCTGCGCCTGAGCGAACCCAAAGGCGGCTTCCTGCGCGATAACGATCCGGTCGCAAACCGCTGGTACTCACGCGATGTCGCGCAGATCGCAGCGGCGCGCGGTCTCGATCCGGCTCAGGCGGCCCCCTACTTCATCGATGCCGAGGCCAGCGTTGCCGGCGGACCGGTTGGCGGGCTGACCGTGATCCACTTCCGCAATCACCACCTCGGCTATGCGCTGACCTGGTACGGGCTCGCTGCGATGGTGGCCTTGGCCGCGGCGATTATCGCGCGGCGCGAGTGGCGTCTGCGGCACCAATAAGGCCCTTCCGCTACGATGCGCTGATGGCCTCCATTTACTCCATGGCCCACCTGCGTACGGGCGCCAGCGGCGAGGCAACTGCCTCGCAGAACATGCTGCAGCTGATCCAGCTGCGCTGGATTGCCGTGTTCGGGCAAATCACCACGATCACCTTCGTCGATCTGGTGCTGCAGATCCCACTGCCGCTGCTGGACATGGCACTGGTGATCAGCGGGTTGATCGCCCTGAATCTGTTCAGCCTGTTCCGCCCGCGGCGGCGCCACCCGGTGCGCAACGGCGACCTGATGGCCGGCCTGATGGTCGACGTCGCCGCCCTGACCGCCCTGTTGTATCTGAGCGGCGGCGCCACCAATCCCTTCGTGTTCCTGTACCTGATCCAGGTCACGCTGGGCGCGGTGCTGCTCGAAGCGTGGTCGACCTGGACGCTGGTCGGTGTGACCAGTCTCTGCTTCGCCGGCCTCACCCACTTCTATGTGCCGCTGGCGCTGCCCGATCCGCAGCCGGATGATCTGTTCCAGCTGCACATCATCGGCATGCTGATCTGTTTCGTCATGGACGTGACGCTGCTGGTGACCTTCATGACGCGCATCAACGCCAACCTGCGGCGGCGCGATGCGCGACTGGCGAACCTGCGCCAGCGTGCGGCCGAGGAGGACCACATCGTGCGCATGGGCCTGCTCGCGTCCGGCGCCGCACACGAACTCGGAACGCCACTGTCGACCTTGTCGGTCATCCTGGGCGACTGGCGCCACATGCCGGTCTTCCGCGCGGACCCCGAGTTGCTTGACGAAATCGCCGACATGGAAGCCGAAGTGCGTCGCTGCAAGAGCATCGTAACCGGCATCCTGATGTCGGCCGGCGAAGCGCGTGGCGAAACCACCGAACTGACCACGCTTCGTCACTTTCTCGATGAGCTGGTCGAAGAATGGCGCAGTTCGCGGCCCGTCGAGGATCTGGACTACACGCTCGAAGAAGCCAACGACGAGCAGGCCTGTCTGGACTCTCCGATCGTCTCGGACTCCGCGCTCAAGCAGGTCATCCATACCGTGCTCGACAACGCGCTGGAAGCATCCCCGCAATGGGTCGGCCTGGCGATCTTCTGCGATCACGGCACGCTGTCACTGACCGTGCGCGATCGCGGTCCGGGCTTCGCGCCGGAAATGCTCGGCCAGATCGGCAAGCCGTACCAGTCGACCAAGGGCCGTCCCGGTGGCGGGCTCGGCCTGTTCCTGGTCGTCAATGTCTTGCGCAAGCTGGGCGGCCGGGTCAGCGCAGGCAACAGCCCTGAAGGCGGCGCCGTCGTATCCTTGTTCCTGCCGGTGTCGGCACTGTCCATCGAGGGAGACGATGAATCCGCAAGCTGAACGCCTGCTGTTGATCGTCGAGGACGACGCAGCTTTTGCGCGCACACTGAAACGCTCGTTCGAACGGCGCGACTACCGCGTGCTGCTGGCCAACGGCCCCGACGAAGTGCGGTCGTTGCTGGAACAGGCATCGCCGCAATTCGCCGTGGTCGATCTCAAACTCGGCAATGCGTCCGGCCTGTCGGTGGTGCAGCAGCTCAATGCACACGACGCCGAGATGATGATCGTCGTGCTCACGGGGTTTGCCAGCATTGCGACCGCGGTCGAGGCGATCAAACTGGGCGCCTGCAATTACCTGGTCAAGCCATCCAACACCGACGATATCGAGGCCGCGTTCAACAACGAGCCCGCTGATACCGCCTTGCCGCAGGCCGGCACGCGTCCAACCTCGATCAAGACGCTGGAGATGGAGCGCATCCACGCGATGCTGGCCGAGACTGACTTCAACATCTCCGAAGCCGCACGCCGCCTCGGCATGCATCGGCGCACGCTGGCACGCAAGCTGGCCAAACGCTGGGTGCCCTAGGCACCCCCGGACTTACAGCGGCTGCGCCGCGAAGGTGTCGCATTGCTGCAGGCTGCCGGAGGCGAAGCCGCGCTGGAACCAGCGCACGCGCTGAGCGGAGGTGCCATGCGTAAAGGCGTCCGGCACCACCTGTCCGCGCGCCTGCTTCTGCAGGCGGTCATCGCCAATCGCGGTCGCGGTATTCAGCGCTTCCTCGACATCACCGGCTTCCAGCCACTGATGACGCTGCTGGGCGTGATAGGCCCAGACACCCGCCAGGCAATCGGCCTGCAGTTCCTGGCGCACCAGCAGACCGCCGTCACCCTCCACCGTCTGCCCGCTGCGCCGCGCCTGATTGACCCGGGCTGAAACCCCGAGCAGGGTCTGCACGTGGTGACCGACTTCGTGCGCAATCACATAGGCGTCGGCGAAATCGCCACCGCCGCCGAGCTTGCGCGTCATGTCATCGAAGAAGCTGGTATCGAGATAGACCTGATGATCGCCTGGACAGTAGAACGGTCCGCTGGCGCTGGTCGCGCCGCCGCATGCGGACCGCACGCTGCCGGAAAACAGGATCAGTCGCGGTTGCTCGTAGCGCTCGCCGCGTTGCTGAAAGATCGCGCCCCAGACGTCCTCGGTCTCGCCGAGGATCGCACTGACGAAGTCGCCGGCTTCATCGTTGACCGGCGCGGACGGGGACGTCGCTGCGGGAGCGCTCTGACTGATCTGATCGATCAAGCCCAGCATTTCCATCGGATTCTTGCCCAGCAGCAGCGACAGTACGATCACCACCCCGATGCCGCCCAGCCCCAGGCGCCCGACACCGCCGCCGCCGCGACCGCGGCGGTCCTGCACATTGCTGCTGCGACGCCCCTGCTTCCAGTCCATCGTTGACTTCCGGTGCCGATGATTCCGCGCAGTCTGTCGCAAAACGACGGCTAGCAGGTCCTTGTGCGGCGAATCCTGGGTGACGCCGCGATACAGCACTGGCCTAATAGCGCGTCTTCACGAATCCAGGCCTACGCCATGACCCTAACGCTGCAATTCGAACCAATCCCGGTACTTTCCCTGATCGGCGGCATCGCGATCCTGCTGCGGCCGCGATTGCTCAACTATATCGTTGCGATCTACCTGATCGCGGTGGGCCTGATCGGCATCCTGCACCTTCACTGAATGCCGATCAGGCAAGTCGCCTACTTCTCGACGAAGGCGCGTTCGATCACGTAGTCGCCCGGCGTGCCGATATGCGGCGAGATCACGAAGCCGCGGGCGTCGAGCATGCGCTGGGTGTCGGCGAGCATGGTCGGGCTGCCGCAGATCATCGCGCGATCCACCGCCGGGTCCAGCGGCGGCAGCCCGATGTCGTCGAACAGCTTGCCGGACTCGATCAGATCGGTCAGGCGCCCACGGTTGCGGTAGGGTTCGCGCGTCACCGTCGGGTAGTAGATGAACTTGTCCCGCATCATCGCGCCGAACAGCTCGTCATTCGGCAACGTCTGCGTCAGGTATTCCTCATAGGCCAGCTCGCTGACCCGGCGCACGCCGTGAACCAGCACGACCTTCTCGAAGCGCTCGTACATGTCCGGGTCCTTGACCAGGCTCAGGAACGGCGCCAGCCCGGTACCGGTACTGAACAGGTACAGATGCTTGCCGGGCTTCAGGTCGTCCAGCAGCAGCGTCCCGGTCGGCTTGCGGCTGACCAGAATCTCCTGCCCCGGCCGCACGTTCTGCAACAGCGAGGTCAACGGGCCGCCCGGCACCTTGATGCTGAAGAACTCCATGTGGTCTTCGTGATTCGCGCTGGCGATGCTGTAGGCGCGCATCAGCGGTCGTCCCTGTACTTCCAGACCGATCATCACGAACTGGCCGTTACGGAACCGCAACGCCGGATCGCGGGTGGTGCGGAAGCTGAACAGCGAATCGTTCCAGTGCTGCACGCTCAGAATCTGTTCGGTACCAATAGCGGCCATGTGAGTTCACTCGAATCCAATGAGACGGCGCCGGTATTGCGCCGGCCGGCTATGCTAATCAGCCAACGGCAGCAATGCGCGCATATCGTTATGACAAAACGAGATCAGAAAGATTCCGCGGGGCTCGACGGCATCCGGTGGGTACCGCGCGGGCATCGCCGCAGCGACGCACGGCAGCGCGCGCTGCCGCTGCTGTCCGGACTTTGCCTGATCACGCTCGCAGGCTCCGGCTGCACCAATCAAGAGGTCTACGACAGCACCGAAGCCTGGCGCATCACCCAGTGCGATCGATACGCACCGCGTGATCGTGAGGAATGCCTGCAGCAGGCCAGGATGCCGTATTCGGAATACAAGACCAACCGGCACGAACCGGTGCCCAGCCCAACACCCGAGCCGACGCCGTGAGCGCGTGGCTGCCGGCACCCACGCAATGGGCCGCCTTCGTCGCTGCCAGCGTGGTGCTGGCGGTCACGCCAGGCCCCGGTGTCCTTTACATCGTGACCCGCAGCCTGACGCAAGGCCGCAGCGCAGGCTTAGCCTCGGTTGCCGGCGTTGCTCTCGGCAATTTCGGCAACGCCACGTTCGCAGCGCTGGGGCTGGCCACCGTGCTGGCGCTTTCGGCCGAACTGTTCACTGCGATCAAATGGCTGGGGGCGGCGTATCTGATCGTGCTGGGGTTGCGCGCCTTGCGTCGACCCACCGTTGGCAACGAGCTACGGCAGCCACCCGCCACGTCACTGCGGCGCATCTTTGTCGACGGCTTCTGGGTGGCCCTGCTGAATCCGAAGACCGCGCTCTTTTTTGCTGCATTCCTGCCGCAGTTCATGTCAACCGACGCCGAGCCGGTTGCACAGAGCCTGTTGCTCGGTGCGGTGTTCGTGGGGATCGCCGCCACATCCGACAGCCTCTACGCCCTCGGCGCCGGGCATCTCGGCGCTCGCTGGCTGCGGCGCAACCCGCTGCAGAGTCTTGGCCGCTATGCGGTCTGCCTGGTCTACGTCGGGCTTGGATTGCTGACCGCATTTGGCGCGCAGCGCGCGCCGTCACGCTGAAGCGTCATTGCGTTCAATGCAGGTGCAGCCGTGCCAGTGGCGCCGGCTCCCCTTCCGACGTGATCCAGAGCTCGCCGGCATCGTCCCAGGCCACCGCCTCGATCTGCGGGTACTCAGGCAAATCGAGACTGACCGGGCTGCGCTGCATGGACTGCAACCAGCTTTCGTCCGCAACCCGGTGATAGACGTGGGCCTGGCTCAGGCTGACGACCACCAGCGCATCGGCGGCGGCGTTGATATCCATCGACGTGGTCCAGTTAATCTGCTCGGGATCGGCACTGCCGTCAGGTGCGCGCGGGATTGCAATCTCGCCCAGCGCCTCGGCCACGACCAGCGGCACCGTAGGCGCCAGCGGCACGCGGTACAGCTGCGGCACCGCATCGCGCTTGGATAGCAGGTAAACGCTGCCTTCGGCGGCATCGACGGCGATGCTCTCGGCGTCGCGCGGACCGTCCGGGTAGATCAGCGTGATCGTGCGCACTGGCGTCGCCGACAGCTCGAACGGTCGCGACAGCTGCGTGGTGTCCGGCTCGTCGACGATGTACAGGGTCACGACCGGCCGGAACGCGCTGTTGTCGCCGATATCCGCCAGCAGCAGCCTGGGTTGGCCGTCCTCGACGAACGAGGTCATGTCCTCCCAGTCCAGATTGGCCGCGAGATTGAGCTTGAGACTGCCCTGGTAATGCCCGGCGTGATCGACCGCATAGGCGGTCGCGGCACCGCCGCTGTCGTTGTGCGTCCACAGCAGCTGGGGATCAACCTGCGAGCGCGCAAGGCCGGAGGATTCGTTGATCAGATCGGTGTCGATCCGATACTCCTCCAGCGCAACGGCATCACCGGTACCGCTGCCGGACGCCTCCGGACTGCTTGCCCCACAGCTGCTCAGTGCCCACGCAAACACCGCACAACCGGTGGCAACGACCAGGGCACGCAAGGCTCGGCCGAGGTCCGCATTCACTTGCACAGCGACAGCTCCACGGCCGGCGCATCGGCCGGATAGAGCCGGTCGGTATACAAGCGATCCTGCAGCGTCATCAGGCAGCCCGGATAGTTGGTGATGATGCCGTCGACGCCAAGATCGATCATCGCCTGGATGTCGTCCTGCGCATCCGGTGTCCACGGATCAACGCGTTTTCCCGCGGCGTGCGCGCTGGTGACGAATTCCGCATTCAGATCCGGCGAATCGAACACTGGCGCGACGTAGTCATGTCCGCCGGCCACCGCGACCGTCAGCGCATACGTCGCACCGGTCGAGCTGAGGAACAGCGTCTGGATCGTCGGGTCCATCGCCTTGATCGTCTGCACCGCGAACGGATTGAACGACTGCACGATGATGCGTTCGGCAATGCCGCTGTTCTGGATCAGCGGCACCAGCACGCCGGCGGCCTGGACGCCGAGCGGGTCGTTGAGCTGGATCTTGATCTCGATCGTCACCGTCGGTGCGTAGGTTCCGGTGAAGCCCGCCGTGAACGCGAACAGTTCCTCCGCGGTCGGAATCCGCACGCCGTAGCCGCGCAGCGGATGCTCGCGCGCCTCGTCCGGTGAGGTGGTCGACTGCCCCGGCGACCACCAATAGCCGGCGTCGCATGCGCTGATCTCGGCATAGGTCTTGTCACTGACGGTGCCGGTACAGTCGGTGGTGCGATCCAGCGTCGTGTCATGCAGCAGCACGGCGATGCCGTCGCTGGTCAGCACCATATCGGTCTCGAAGTCGTCGACACCCAGGCGCGCGGCGTTGCGGTAGGCCATCATCGTGTTTTCCGGCGCATAGGCCGCGCCACCGCGATGGGCCGAGACGAACGGCACAGCCACGAATGACGCCGGCGGCGGTGTGGGTGTCGGCGTGGGACTGGGCGGCGGCGTGCCGCCCGACGATCCATCCCCCACCGGCTGCGAACTGCCGCAACCTGCGAGCAGCAGCGCGGCCACTGTGCACAGCATCCATCGCTTCATCATCCCCCGCTTGATCATCCCCGGTCCCCGTGTGTTATTCGTTGTCAGCGTCCGGTAATCCATACCGGTGCCAGGTACGCCACCGACGTGCCGTCGGCATCATGCACGCGTACGAAGTACCAGTGCCGGGCACCGGCTTCAACCGGCAGCTTGAACTGTGCCTGGCTGCCGTACACCGCCGACAGCAGCTCCCCGCCGCTGCCGTACAGACGGTAGTCACCCATGAACGGCGTGCCGTCGCGCCGCGTCAGCTTGGCGCTGAGCTCGACCGGACCATGGGCTGCGTCGCAGCTCAGCCGCGCGCCCATCGGCGCCTGATGATCGACCACCACTTGTGCTCGCAGATGCTGTCCCGGCGACAGCGCATAGGTGCGCCGTGCGAGCCAGGCTTCCTTGAAGGCATCGTCATTCAATCCGGTCGCCAAGGTCACGGTCTTGGGCCGCTCCTCGGAACCGAACTTGAGCTGATGCTCGTCCTCCGAGCCGATCGGAGACAGCATCCAGCCAATATCCAGCGCGTGCACGTACTCGTCCATGTAGCGATCGTTGCCGTTGGAGTCGTTGTAGACCTCCTGACCGAACATGCGCTCGACCGCTTCGGGAATCAGCGTGTAGTCGTTCCAGTTGCAGCCGGGATCGCCGACGCTGTCGAACAGGCATTTGTCCGACGGATGATTGAAGTGCCCCAGGCCATCACCGCCGCCGCCGAACGGCACCGGCGCCGTGACGCTGCCGCCCAGGCCGACCGTGTCCGGATCGCGCGTGAACCAGTCCCAGAACGTTTCCATTGTCACCAGATAACCGAGATCGGTCTTGGCATTGGAAAAATTCTTCGAGAAGTAGACGTTGATATGGCCGAAGCGGTCCGAGGTCCACTCGAAGCCACGCACGGCAAGAAAGTCGCCCGTGCTCGCTGCGGCAGCCTGATCGGCCGTGCTCTGCCATTTGACCAGTTCGTCGGCGGTCGGCGTCAGGCAGGTCAGCAGGCCGTCTGGCGTAGTGAAGCAGTCCGAGCCGACCGAAATGAATACGCCGGTATCCAGCGTATCGGAATGCTCGCTGCCGGCCGCGAAGTCGTAGCCGGCCTGCTGGATCGTGCGGTAGTAGTCGGCGGGAATCGTGTGGATGTCCCCGTCCGAATACGCGCCGTGCTCATGCATCGTGCCTTCGTAATGCTTCAGTGCATCCAGCGGCGTACCGGTATAGGCGTCGCATTTGGACGACGCCGGGGTTCCGACTGGCGCCGTCTGTGTATCTGTATCGGCAGGCACCGAGGAGCCGCACGCCGACAGGCCCAACGCCAGCAGGCAGCCGGCGCCGCGCAGCGACCGTGGTGAGGTGAATCCGGACGACAGCAAAGATCGGACATCCATCATGGCGGCACTCATCACGGCAGGGCGGCGGCGCTGACGCCGTCAGGGAGTACGGCGCCTTCGCGGACGTACAGAGGAATCTGCTCCAGCGGCGCAAGGATGGCGATGCGGGTCGGGCCCTCGACAGTCTGACCGGTCCAGAACGAGGTCCAGCGCCCCGGTGGGATGAATACCGTGCGCGGGAACACTTCGAGACCCGACAGCGCATCGGTCAGCGGCGCGACCAGCAGATCCGGACCGAACAGATACTGGTTCTCGGCGTTCAGGGCCATCGGCTCATCGGGGAATGCATAGGCCATCGGCCGCACAATCGGCACCCCGGTTTCGATCGATGCCCGGGCATGACGCGCGATGTACGGTACCAGCCGGTCATGCAGGGTGGCGTAGGTGCGGTAGACGCGCACCGCACGGTCACTGACCCACCACGGTGGCACATCGGTCTGCATGATCGGCGACAGCGCGCCGAGCTGGGTCCAGCGGATGAACAGGTTGGTTCCCGGCGGCAGCAGCGGAATGCCGCCTACCGATTCGCCGGCATCCTGACGCAGACCGGCATAGCCGCCGATGTCGGCTCCGTTGAACACGAAGCCGCTGACCGAAAGCGACAGCAGCGAGCGCAGCGCCTGGGTCAAACCCAGTTCACCAAAGAAGCTGCCGTTGTCTGCGGCCCAATGCCCGGACCACTGCGCAGAACCATTCCAGCCACCGCGCGCAAAGATCGCAAAGTCGTCGCCGCGCTCGGCGCGAAAGGCTTCGTAGATTGCCCGGTGATAGCGGCCGACGTAGGCGTTGTGATTGAGGCGGTTGTGCAGTCCGTTGTTCCACACCGAGTCATCCGACAAATCCTCTTCCCCGCGGTCGACTTTGACGCCGTCGATGCCGCGACGGATCAGCGCGCGCAATCCGTCGCGCCACCAGGCGTAGGCGTCGGGATTGGTGAAGTCCAGATGCGGATCGATGCCGCGCGTCGGATAGTAGGTCGCATCATTGCCGTCCGCGCGCGTGCCGGTGACGAGCCAGCCGCGCTCGGCGGCATCGCTTTCGTACGCACCACTCATGAATGGCGACAGCCACACCATCAGACGCACACCCTGAGCATGCACTTCGTCGATCAGCGCGTCGGCATCCTCGAAACGGCCAGGATCGAAATCGAAGCTGCCCTTGCCGGCGTCCCAGGGGTTGTCCAGCCATACGGCGCCCAGCGGGATGTCGCGATCGAGCATGCCGTACAGCAGCGCACGCACCGTCTCGGTGCTGGTATCGGAGTCCTGCCAGACCATCGGCCGGAACATCCAGTCCGGCGGCGTCCATTGCGGACGGCCGGCACGCGCGGTGTGTGTGCTGACCATCTGCTGCGGCGTACCGCGATACAGCACCACCTCCATCGAAGCGGCTTCCTGCATCAGGTTGACCGCATCGTCGCGCTCGTCCGGATTGGCAAAATTGATCTCACCACGCGCGTCCGACGGCCCCCACGCACCCCAGCCACAGGGGCACCAGAAGAAGCTCGCGGCGATCTCGTTGGTCGAGGTCTCGCGGTTCGACTTCGGTCCGTGACTGATCCAGAGCGGCAGACTGGTGCCGCGCATGTCGATGCCGGAGAAACGTTGACCGCCGCCAAAGTAGTGCTGATCTCCCGGACTGCTCCAGGCGATCTCGGTGGCCTGGACCTCGGCGGCCTGCGGCGTGAAGCGGAGTTCCAGCGCGCCGTCATCGGCAAAGCGCAGTGCCAGTTGTGCGCCGGCACCGTCGCCGGTGCGCAGCGCGACCGTCGCCGTATCGCCGGACAGCTGCACCGACTCTGCCGTGGTCGCACGCTGCCAGCCGTCCCCCGTGCGATAGCCGAATGCGGCGTAACTGATATCCGGCAACCCGGGATACGCCTGGTCGATACCGTCCTGCTTGTCGTTGTTGCTGTCGTAGTCGTCATTCGACGACGGATCTGCCGCAGCCGCCGCGGACTGCAGCACCACCGTGCCATCCACGGTCAGCCAGCGCAGGCTCAGCGGGTTGCGGTTCAGTTCAACGCTCGAGTGACCGTCGCCGATGCTGAATCGCTCGGCGTTCTGGTCCAGGCTGAGACCGGATGACGTCTCGCCCGCGCCAGTCCCGTTGGTCGGGACCGAAGTTGCACCGCAGGCGGACAACAGAAAGACGGCGGCAATGGCTGCCGCCGCCGGATAAACACACGGCATGGCTGAAAGACTTCACAGGGAACAGCGCGCAGCGTAGGCCCGGCCGATGACGCGCCGATGACGCCGCTGCACCAGACAACGGCACGGATGCTGCTTGCTGATGCACCAAGACAACAACACCGAGCCCGTCCGTGACCCCGGCATTGATCCGCCCCCTGATGTCCTGCTTGAGCCTCGCGGCCTTAGGCCTGTCCGTTGCCGGCTGCAGCCAATGGCAGACCGCCAAGCCCTGGCTGACCGGGACGCTGGCGGAGGAAACCAGCACGCTCGAAGGCGTCCGCCGCACTATCCGCACCGGCGACATCGTCACCGCCGACCAGCCGCTGCGGATCGATACGACCCTGACGCTGCAGCAGGAACTGACCGCGAGCACCGAACAGAACGGCACCGCCGTCAGCGTCCGTCTGCAACCCGGCACCTATCGACTGGTCTCCGAGGCCGATGGCGCCCGCTATTTCGCCGCCGCCGAATCGATTCCGGCCACGCGTGCCGGGGCGGCACTGCCGGCGTACGGAGGGATTGTGGTCGCATCCGACCGGCCGGAACCGCTGGCGGCCTATTGGTTGTGGTCGGAGGTGCGCAATCCGCTGCTCGCGTATGTCGCCCGCATTGCGTACGCGCCCGAACTGCCGGACGCGATTGCCAAGCAGGCGACCGTCGTTGGCGACGAAGCCACGGCAACCCTGAGCTACGCCGGCGTGCGCGACGACACCCTGCTGTTCATCTATCGTGAACTGGCGCCGGGCACCACACCCGATACCGAGGCCGGCATCGAAGTCGAGCTGCACTGCGCGCTGGAAGCTGAATGCAGTTATCGCGCGGCGCGCTTCGTCGTTCATGCCGCGGACCCGCAGCACCTGGACTATTCGCTGGTCCACGCGCTGTAACCCGGCTCGAGGCGCGCCCACTCCGGCGGCGCTGAATGGTGTACAACATCGCGACAACATCCTTTCGCGATAGTCCCCCATGAACGTCACCGAAGCCGTGCAGTCACGCCGCAGCGTGCGCGCCTTTCTGGATACTCCGGTTCCATCCACGCTGTTGCGCGAGGCGATAGAGCTGGCGGCGCGCGCACCGTCCGGCGGCAATCTGCAGCCGTGGCAGATCTTCGCCATTGCTGGCGAGCCCCTGCAGACACTGAAAGACCGCGTTGCCGAGCGTCTGCAGCGCGCCGATCCAAGCGAACGCCCGGAATACGAAATCTATCCGTCGAACCTGTGGGAACCCCATCGCACCCAGCGCTACGCGCTTGGAGAGGCGATGTACGCCACGCTCGGCGTGGGCCGCGAAGACAAGATCGGGCGCCTGCAGCAGTTCGCGCGCAACTTTGCCTTCTTCGGCGCACCCGCTGCGGTGTTCTGCTACATCGACCGCCGCATGGGGCCGCCGCAGTGGTCGGATCTGGGCATGTATCTGCAGACGCTGATGCTGCTGTTGCGTGAACGCGGCCTCGACAGCTGCCCGCAGGAATGCTGGTCGGTCTATCCAAGAACCGTTGCCTCAGTCCTGCAGCCACCGGAAGAATCGATGCTGTTCTGCGGCATGTCGATCGGCTACGCCGATCCGGACGCGCCGATCAACACCCTGCAATCTGAACGTCTACCGCTGGATCAGTTCGCGCAGTTCTTGGGCTTCGATTAGAAACTGCGCGCAAACAGGCCAGGAGGCACAGGCCCAGCAAAAGAAAGCGGCGGACTGACCCTGCCCTGGGATGTCAGTCTCGCCGCTATCCCTGTTGCGCCGCGCCAGCAGATTGCTCAGCGTCTTCGGCGGGATCGAGCCGCTATTGCCTAGCCGGACATCGCCGCCGACATCGCGCCCGATCCGGCCAGTGACCATCCTCCATCCACCGGCAGAATGACTCCGGTGACATACCCGGCGTCTTCGCTGCACAACCACAACGCCGCCTTGGCAATCTCCTGAATCGTTCCGTAGCGACGAACCGGCACACTGGCGACCAGTGCCTGCGTGGCTTCGGGAGTCGGCGCCAGCCGCCGCATGCCTTCGGTATCGGCAATCGGACCCGGTGCAATACCGTTGACCCGGATACCGACCGGCCCCCATTCCAGTGCGCAGGTTCGCGTGACCTGGTCGACGCCCGCCTTGGCCGCGCAAGCATGCACCTGGTAGACCGTCGGCAACCACGCCTGCGGGGCGGTGATGTTGACCACCGCCGCACCCGGCTTGCGCAGATAGGGATGCGCACTGCGCAGCACATTGAACGTGCCGAGCAGATCGATATCGACCACGGTCTTGAACGCATTGGGAGACAGCTTGTCGGCGGGTGCCAGAAAGTTGCCCGCAGCACCGGACACCAGCGCGTCGATCGGACCCAATGTCTCGGCGGCCTGCGCCAGCGCTGCGCTCACCGCGTCGGCGTCACGGACATCGGCGGCGAAACCCAGCACCTCACCGCCGTGCGCCTTCAGAGCTTCCACCGCGGTATCGACGTTCTCCTGTTTGCGGCTCAGCACGGCGACCTTGGCTCCCGCCGCGGCAAAAGCATTGGCAATCCCGAAGTTGATGCCAGTCGTGCCGCCTGCAATGAAAGCCACTTTGTCACGATAGTTCATGCTCTAGTCCTCCAGATCGTAGTCATCTTTGCCGGCACCGCATTCAGGACACGCCCAGTCGCCCGGGATATCCGCAAAGCGGGTCCCAGGCGCGATGCCGCTGTCCGGATCACCCAGCGCCTCGTCATAAACGTGTGAGCAGTAGCGGCAGCGGTAGCGTTGATAAGGCGTTGTCATCGGTTCTCCTCGGTTATCAGTCAATCAGCGATCAGTTTCCAGAAGCCGGATAAAGCGTCGGCTCGATATCAAAACCGTGTTGAACCACAAGATCACACTTGCGTAGATCGGGTTCGATCAATTGCCAGACCTTGCGGTTGTTATCAAACGGCGTCATCGGATACAGGTGATGAATCAAGTGGTCGTTCTGGCACTGCAGAACCGGACTCATCAATCATCCAAGACCGATCCGCACCGAAGTCGCGCGCGTGAAGTTGTCTTCCTGCTTCGCGTCGTGCGGCACGTGGGGCAACTTGAAGAACTGGCAGTGTGTTCAACGCAGTCTCCTCATCGGATTTTCTTTTTCTTGAGGTCCGACGCTTGCGCCCCACTCAGAATCTGCTCGACCAGCGGCTGCGCCAGCGCGTCCAGGTCCATCCCGTGCACCAGTTGGCCGGCCACATGCAGCGTCATCAATCCATGCAGGGAAACCCAGAACAGATGCGCAATGGCGCGAGCATCGCCACGGAGGTGACCGCTGTCGATCGCATCCTGCACGACGTCGACGGCGTGATCGAACAGACTTCTCCGCGCCGCCAGCAGATCGGTATAGGCGTCCGGCGCGGGGGAATGCATTGCGAAGATCATCTGGTATTCGCCAGGGAAGGTCTTGACGTACTCGACGTACGCTTCGGCAAGCGCACGGATCTTTTCAAGCGGCTGCGTACAGCGCTGCTCCCGCTCCCGGACGAAACGCTCAAAATGCTGGGTGCACTCGACCCGGATCGCCACCACCAGGGCTTCCTTGTTGTCGAAGTAGCGGTACGGCAGCGTGTGACTGATGCCTGCGAGTTCCGCCAGGCGCCGGAATGTCAGTGCTTCAGCCCCTTCCCGGATCGTGATATCCAGAGCCAGGGCCGTGAGCCGATGGCGCATTGCCTCAAGGTCATCCGCAGTCAGCTGGGGTCGGGTCATCGGCGTAATTAACAGCGTTAATTTAACGTTGTCAAATATTGGGCCGGAATGCGAGCGCCGTCACTCAGCTATCAGTTTTTTGAACAAAAGCGCGTGGCGATATCCCGGTGCATATCGTCGACACCCACGGGGCCAGACGTTCTGCGGCAGTGGCATCTGGAATCGTGTCGCGCCGGACCGCAACGTCAACGGGCCGAGGCCCCTGCGTCACTCACGACCGCCGCTGACGCGTCTCCGCAAGCGCCGCCCTGCAACACATCATCAACCGATCGATGCCCTCACCCGGGCGCGCCGCCCAGGTCCGCGTTCTGGGGCTTTCTGGAACCAAAAAAGCGACCGATCGCAGCGAATACCCGCTTGGCGAAGCGCCACAGCCTGGGCAGCAGCCACGCCACCATGAACATGAACAGCACCAGCAAACCGAGAAAGAGTACGGGATGGTTCAAGGCCGCCCACAGACCGGCAATCACCATGAAGTCCTCGCTGATCGAGGCCGCCCAGTTGGTAAAAGGCTCCGGCGACGTGTTGATAGCAACCCGGGTCCCGGCCTTGGTGGCATGACTCGCAGCCGCCAGCCCCCCGCCGATCACTGCAGCCGCAAGCTGCGCCGCAGGGCCGACATCGGCCACCGCACCAGCGGCCAGCGCCGCACCGGCAGGCAAGCGAATAAAGGTATGCAACGCGTCCCAGGCCGTATCCACCCCGGGCGTCTTGTCGGCAAAGAATTCGACGCAGTACATCAGGCCGGCAGCGCCGATGACCATCGGATCGCTCAGTACCGTCAGACCCGACGGCAGTTCGATATTGCCGGTCGCTCCCATCAACCCGAGCATCAGCATTGCCGCATAAAGATTGATACCGCTGGCCCAGGCCACGCCCATAGTCAGCGCGATCAGCTGGCTGACGTGTTGGTACTGCTCCATTGCGATATCCCCGACTCGATGGACCCGAGCCCGGAATCTATCGTCGCCAAGCTGAACGGCAGATTGCTCGCCTTCCGCCATGGCGGCCACAGGCGGCGCACCCGGCGAAATCAGCGCTGATCGCTACAGGCAAAAAAAGGAGTCGGACCTGCGCGAGGCGCCTCGATCACTCGGCGCGACAGTACATGGTCGGGTCACTAGTCCTTGAAAGTTGGGGCGCGCTTTGTGCGATACGCGTCGACAGCCTCGCGCAAATCCTCGCCGACGAGCATGGCGGCATTCCACGCGGCGGTATACGCCAGCCCGTCCTGCACCGAGTGATCTCGCGCCCACAATAAATTTCGTTTGATACCGCGTACCGCAGCAGGCGACTTTCCAGCAATGCTGCGTGCAAGTGAAGTCGCAGCCTCGATCAGCGCTTCATTCGAGTCACAGATTCGCGATACCAATCCCAGCGCCTGCGCGCGCGCAGCATCGAAAGTTTCCCCGGTATAGGCCAGCTCAGCCACAGCCGAATATCCGATCACGTGACCGAGCCGCTGCAGAGTCCCGACGTCGGGGACGATGGCAAGATCAACTTCCTTCACGCAGAAACGCGCGTCACGCGTACACAGGCGCAGATCGCAAGCGGCAATCAGATCAACGCCACCTCCAATGCAGGCACCGTTGACTGCGGCAATGACCGGAACTCGCAGACGCTCAAAAGCGGAGAACGCCGACTGAGCACGCTCAATGAAATCAAGCACGGCCTCGCGACCGCGCGTCTCCCTCTGAGGGTCACTGGCCTTCCGCTGCAAGTCCTCGAGCACCGAAAAGTCGATGCCGGCCGTGAAATGCTTGCCGGCGCCGCCAAGAATCACCACACGCACGCTGGACTCTGAGTTCAGCCATGCCAGGGCGCGCGGAAGCTCATCCCACATCGTGAAATCGATGGCATTGGCGGCACTGGGGCGATTGAGGTGCAACCACGCCAGTGGCGGCACCCACTCAATCTTCAAGGTCTCAAACTCTGGAACTACTGTCGTCATGAGTGGCACCGTAATTTGGGCTCAGTCAGGGCGCGACCTGGGGTCTGGAAACACACATCCGAAGCACGAACAACGAATCCGTCCACGCCTCTGTCTGAACCAATGGGAACGAAAAGCTAGGTAGCTCAATTCCACGAATGCATCCACATCGGCACCCCTAGGCCCACAGGAACAGCATGCGGAATGCACCTGAATACATCTTTGAAGCCATGACCGCTCTCCTCATGGCCCCGAACAGGCAGCGACGGTGATTTACCTCGCTATCGTTTTCGGATGCGGGTTTGCACCCCGTCTTACCGAGTCAGCCTGACGGTTCGGCGTTCGCCTGACACCCGACTTCGGTATGGGATTACCACCTCAATCCATTCCGAATGCGGCAAGAGTCGCCCCGATATAGAACCCCAAACGATCGACATCCTGACTCGCACCCGATCTAGATAAGCGTGGCAAGCGTAATTTAGGCACCGAATGGGCACCAACGATTTTGGATTGGATTCCCAGAAAGGCGACAGAGGCCCGCGATCCAACATCGAATTGGACGCTAAAGTCAGGTTCTTCTGCTGAAACAAAAAGCCCTCGGCACAGCGATGTGCCGAGGGCGTCTTGATTGAATTCTGGTGGACAGTACAGAGATTGAAGCCGTGTGAAGGAGAGGCGGTTTGTTGCCACAAGGCGACTCAGGCCAACTGCCCCCCTCGTGCCACTTGCACGGCAACACGTTGAATGTGCACCACCGGCGTCATGAGCACCACATAGTGGATTGAGATCCGACGCTCCGACCCCGGTGCGCGGAACTGTTCGACCATAATGCGACTACCGCCAGGAGTTGTCTCGAAAGCAATAACGGCCTCTGGTCAGTCGCCCTGCGCTGGGCTTGAGATCCCATCTGCCAAGCTCGACCATTGGCCTCGCCCCCCGCGCAGCCGGTTGTGACCAAGTCTCGTGCGTAGAGCTCCACGGATTGAAGCAAGCGCCGCCGGCCACCTCGATGAGCGGGCCGACGAAGCAACTGCGGTCAACCACAAGAAAACGAGGCGAACCTGGTGGAACGCCTCGCAAGGGGCGGTCCCTGAGCTAGCTCGCAGCAAGCCCGGGACGCGGGGGAGAAGTCATGCTGTGTAACCGAGGTCGCCGGCGAAGCCACCTCAATGGCCGGCGCAGACTCTGCGCCTCCAGCTGCGCTATATGCTTGGGGGACTCGTTGGTATCGACTCCATCAACCGGCTTTGCATCAGTCAAGCCACACTCAATCGTTAGTAGCAGCGGGCTTGGATTCGCGCAGCTTCAATATCCATCGAACAATGGCTTCCGCCTCTTGCGGAGTCACCCTCGGATTGCTTGGCATCGGAACAATGCCCCACGCTCCGGAACCTCCGTGGCGGATCTTCATTGACAGGCTTTCGACGCGATCGGCTAGCGGCTCCGCCGCATACCGGATCGACACAACCTTGTACGGCGGGCCAATGCGTTGCTCATCGGGGCCATGGCAGGCATTGCAGCCCCTGTCGTTGAAAAATTTCTTCGCCGACGCATCATCAAACTCGGCGGATACCGCGGGCAGCGGTGCAACCGCCATTGCTGCGGCGAAGCATCCGTACAGCGACAGAGCAACAATGCTGCGCGCCATGTGTGACCTCCTGTCGGTACTCGGAATGAAAGGGGAATCAGAATCGACCTGATCCAAGGGCTCAATCGTCGCCAACGTCGATGACCAGGCCCATCGATGGCCCGGAACCTTCCGGATAGTTTCCGTACGAAGCCACCAGTTTCCCGCTATGCGGATCGATGGCGAGCTGCCGCAGATACGCCATCTGCCGCGGCAGCGGATAGACAGTGCTCTTCCCCGTCAGGGGATCTAACCGGTAAATCACGTCACTGTTCGCGTTGACCACCCAAACGACTTTGCGTCTTTCGTCCCAGGTCACCGCATACGGAGACGCTGCGGTATCCGGCATTTCGTACGTACCGACGATCTCGCCCTTAGCCATGTCGATTTTCGCGACGCGTCCGCTACCGAAGAGAGCAACCCACAAATGACCCTCATTGTCCCGCGCCATCCGGCGAGGCCCCTCGCCTTCTGCAAATGGGATGACCTTCACTACTTTGTGCGTAGCGGTGTCGATGCATCCGACATACCCGTTGACCTGGGAATACCATGCCTGCTTCCCGTCGGCAGACACGACCGTCGAATAGATCAAATGGTTGATCGGACTCAAGCCATCAAGCGTGTTGACGTCGTAAAACGCGACCTCACCACTGTCCGGATCCAGGGTCCCCATCTGATTTGACCCCACGAGGGTGACCCAGATTTTCCCAAAAGCGTCGCGCGCAAGGTGGCCGCGAGAGTCGATCGACATGTCGTGAACGATTGCTCCACCACCGATAGCCTGCGTATCTGGAAGATTCGTCGGCCGCAAAGTCCACAGCGTCCACTTTCCGGTATGTGGATCGAACCGACCAAACTGATCATGATCAATCATGGAAACCCAGAGCATGCCCGCGTCGTCAGGGACAATCGTGTGCGGTCCTGTAGATCCGTTGAAATCAACCTTGATCCATTTGGTCTCAGCACTCCTCGGGTCCAAGCGAACGATCAGGTTGCGACGCACGTCCGCTCCCCAAAGGTATGGCGAGTCTGGCGTCGGCACCATTTCGCGGACCAGTGCGTCTGCGTCAAACGCATATTCACGGATCACCGTTTTTGCGGAGACCCCGAGCGGCGCTCCGTACTGATAATTGTCTGCAGACAAATTCGCCGTGTTCGTCGGAAAATTTTCGGCCAGATAACTTGCGATTATCTCTCCCTGCCGTGCATCGAAGAAGTTGTAGTCAGCATTTTGCGCAGTCGGCCAGTCGATGGCATCCAGATTCATCGGACTTTCCTGAGGAAACACCGCGTAGTGCTTGGAACGCATGTACTTGACGACCGCCCGCCATGACTCATGCCGCACGAGCTTGCGCCATTCACCCAGAGCCTTGCGGTCACCACCCGGACCATTGTTGACCGCTTCGATCTTCTCTGCGTACTCGCGCACACGCGGACTGGCCATCTGATGGCAACTCGAACAGCCGGCAAGTGTGATGTTTCTCGCGTCACCTGCCGGCATGTCCGCAAACCACGCGGAAGCGGGCGCTTCCTTGGCGATGTTTGAGGTGCGCGCCAAGTAAATCGTAGAAGCCTCATGCTCTTTAACAGCCGCAACTGGTTCGACCTGGCGCCAGCCAAGCTTGCGCGCTGTCAACACAACTTTTTCGCGCTTCGGAAGCACCTCATCCGCAAACGTGAATTTCCCATCGGGGCCGGTGAACACCGTTATTGCTGCAGGACCTGAATGCCCTTCTGGAAACACCAGCGTGACAGACGCCTGTTCGATACCGCTGCCATCGTCCGACGAAACCACGCGCCCGGACACCCCGGCGCCGTAAGCGGCTGTTGACAGCATTAGCACCATCAGGGCCCATGTCGACGACAGGGCGGCGCGAGATCTGTTCATGTGCTCACTCCGCCTCAGAACTGATATGTGAAGCGCATCGTGAATTCATTCATGAAATCCGCAGTGGACAGCGTGCTGTCGTTCGGATTGTCATTCCAGGTCGTGCCGTCGATATAGTTATAGAAACCTTCAACCGTAAACGCACCACTGGGTTTCCACTTCAGGCCGGGCTGCACCAGCACGCCGCCACGGACATCGGCAAGTACCGCTGCGCTGAGTTCCCATATGTATGCTGGCCATGGCTGCAGAAAGGCGAATGCCACATAGGTCGCACCGCCATCGACACCCGATGCGATTGCCTTCTCCGTGTTGCGCCCCTTGACCGCTTCGCCACCGTAACCGCTCAGGTGCCGCCCAAACAGATCACTCTCTGTTTTGTGCATCGCCTGAAAAACCAGATAGGTCGCAGGGAATCCGGACGTGAAGCGGTGATACTTCTCTGCAACGAATGCGATCTCGGTCTCGTCACTCCGCAACGGCCTCTGAGAGAGATTCAGCGGCGTAAAGGCGCGATCTGGCGTGTAGGCGACTTCAAGGTTGAAGATGATCTGATTGAAAAACGATCCGGGTTCATCCGTCTCGGTCACGTAGCTCGCTCCGAGCCCGAATACATCTTCTTGGTAGTAGTCGCGAGCGATATGTCCACGCAGACCTCCAGATGCCTGAAAGAATGCACTCAGCTCGCGGTGCGCACGCTCGAAATCATCGCCCACCGAGCGTGCAAGAATCTGTTGCGCTGCAGGGAACTCGTCGATTGCCGCGTTGAGTGCGGAAATACCCCCGAGTCGAACGTCTGCGGCATACCAGAACCACTCATCCGCACTGACTACCGAGACCGGAGTGGGTGCAACCTCAAATGCCGTCTGCGCCAGCAATGGCCCACAGCCAGTTCCGGCATTCAGAACTGTAGCGCAGTAGGTATTCAGAATGGTGCCAAGCAGATTGTCGTTTGGCAGGTCCTTGTCAACGCCGGTCTCGGTCCAGCGGAAGACGCCGGCGTCGTTAAAACGACGTATCGCCATTGCCTGCCAGCCCCAATAGCCGTAGTCCCCTTTCAACCGAAGACCGTAGTTGACTTCGTCGTCATATCCACCCTCTGCGTACATGTCGTGGACGGTGAACTGGGTCGGAATAACGTTGTAGGGCGTATTCGGGTTCGGGAGTACCGACGGCTGAAACTTCTTTACGAATGCATCCGCAACAACTGTTGAGGCAACCTGGCTGGTTACGCGCAGCCCCAGGGACGGAACACGTTCGTCCGAATACTCCTCAAGCGCTCGATCAAGAATCAGGTGACGACGCAGATCCAGTGCGTCCACCTTGTCCATCACACGGAAGAATAGCGCTTGCCCCCACGCGATACGCTGATTGCCCGCACGCACGGTGACCGGCCCTTTGGAGTACTCGAGCAGCAGCGCCGGGAAATCGACAAAGTAGTCTCTTCCCGTGATCTCGAACATCTGGGGATGATCGTCGCCGTCAACGCGGTAATCGTAATGGTTCGGCTTTCCGTGATAGAGCTCCGGCACGCCTCCTTCGATCATCCCCTGATCGTTCCTGAAGTCGCGCGCATCGAAGTCGTCGTCGTATTCACGCAGGTTGTAAATGCCGCGCAATTGGCCGACAAAGCGGAGCGCACTGCTGAATCTCAATTCAAGCTGCTGTTCCCAGCGTAGAACGTTGTAGTTGAACAGATTCGTGACTGTTTTCTGCGGTCGCTGGATCTCGTCGGTGAGCACGCCCAACGGAACCGAGAACGGCAAGCCCTCCCGAAGAATCGGCGCAAGGATGGGCAGACCATCTACCGGCAGACCGGGATTCCCTGGCGTGCGCGTGACCGTTACCTGGTTGAAGGGATCGCCAAATTGGTTGTAGGGATTGGGATCGTCATTCGTGTTGATTGCGATATCGGTACGAAGGTATCCGCTGGTCGCGTAGTCAATCCCGAACAGCGAGCCTTTCGCCTGGCCCCATGCTGCACCGGACATCACGGTGGCCACCCCAAAAAAACACACACACGCACGATGCATGTTGGCACGCATTTTTCATCCTCCAGTTATTACCGATCTGTGTCCTCGATCTGGCCGGCCTTGGGCTTTGGATCGGGATACCGTTGATCAGATTTCTCGCAGTGCGTCTATGGTGCGCAGGACCGGACCGCAAAACCCATCACTCGATCCGGGGGTCGTGCTGGCCCATTCGAGGTGTGTCGATGACCGTCGCGCGCGACACGAAAGTGGGTTTCAGCTGGAAGACGAGCAGTGGAAGCACGACTAGGGACAACAGCATGTTGATGCCCATGATCACGACCAGCAGCAAACCCATGTCGGCAACGAACTTGAGACCGGACAGGAAGTACCACGGCAGAATGCCCAGCGCCATGACGGTAGCCGTAAACGCAATCGCGCTTCCCGTCGTTGCCAGCGATGCGCAGATCGCCGCCTTCCAGTCGCCGTTTGTCGCGCCGTACTCTTCGCAGATACGCGAAAGCAGATAGATCCCGTAGTCGATGCCGACGCCTATGCCAATGGCTGCAACTATCGTGGAGTTCACATCAAGGCCGATGCCAAGTGCGTACATCGTCGACAGCAGCGCCCAGTTCGATAGATTGACCGGCACAAGCAACAGAAAGCCGGCCACCCAGGACCGGTACGCGAGACTGCCCATCAGCACCATGGCCAAGTTCAGTAGGGCCAGCACGATCCAGTGATACCTCTGGACGACGCGGTTGACCGCTTCCTGCAACGCGATGACGCCGCTTCCCAGACGAACTCGGAATTCCGGATGGTCGATTCCAACGGCCAAGACAGCGTCACGCGCAGCGGCTAGAGCGGTATCAACCGTACTCTGGCGATTGTCCGCGTACCACAGTGAGACGGTTGCGTGCTGCAAATCGTCGCTGATGACGTGGCCGAAGTTTGCCGCGCTGGTACCCATCATTGACCCGACGGCCGCTGCGCTGATAGCGCGCTGGTCCGGATCCAGCGGCAGCCATCGGGTATTACCACCATTGAAAATTCGACTGGTTTCAGCAAGGTAGTCCGCGTAGGACAGGCTTGCGCGTGGCGGCGCGCCACTCGCTTCCATCTTCTGCTGCAACGCCGTCATCGTGAGGACAGTGTCGACCTGCTGAGCGGTCCAGTCGGCCAGTTCCGGCCGCTTGGCCTCCAGGATCAGTTCCAGGGTGTTGACGCCCGGAAAGTCGTTGTTGATTTTCCGCACAGCCACATTGAACTCGCTGTTGGCGTGCAACAGGTTGCTGCCTTCGACCGGATTTCCTATCTCTATCTTCTGCGCGAAAAGAACAACCAGCGCCGCACCCGCCGCAACCGCAATTCCTGTCCAGCGCACCCGCCTTCCGGTGACCAGCTCGCCGACTCCTCGCAGCAACCTGGGCAGGGTTTTCGTCATGTCCCTGTGCACCGCCACCTTCGGCGTCGGCAATATGCTGAGAAGCATCGGCGCCCATACAACACCCGCCGGAATCAACCACAGCGCCCACATTCCGCAGAAAATTGCATGACGAACCATTGCGTCGATCGGAGCCACCGCAACGACAATGATGCCGACGACGTCGGTCAGGATGCTCGTGAGTCCTGGGACCATCATCACACTCATCGTGAGCTCTGCAGCGCGGCGCTTGTCACGGACCTGCGCATAGATATCCACATAGCGCTCGGTTAGCTGGACGCCATGGGAGAAGGAGCGCGCGATCAACAGAAGCGGCACGATCATTAACAATGGCTCGATGGAGATGCCAAGCCAGCCGACGAGTCCAACCGCCCAGACTGCTGCCATCGCCGCGATGGCGATCGGAACAATGACGCCGGCGACGTGACGCATCCGCAGAGCCAGCGCCGTGATCAATGCTGCGATCGTCAAGGCGAAAATCGCCAGCATTTGCGCTTCGTACCGGTACACCCAACCGGTTAGCGCCGGATAGCCCGCCAGATGAATCTCGTGACGATCGTCGCGCGCAGACTCGATGAGAGCCTGCATGTATTCGAATGTCTCACCATACTCGAGACGATGCTCGATGAACTGTGCGGATAGGATCGTTGCCCGCTCGTCTTCCGAAACCAGAAAGCGGGCGACCATGGGGGCCATGCGCGTGCGCTCACGCAACAGCGCAATTTCCTCATCGGTTTGCGGAGGATGGTCTCCCATCAGCGGCCGCATATCGATGCCATATGGCTTGGCCTCTGCGTAGCGCGCCTTTGACGAGGCAATTGACACAATCTGGTCGTGATTGACCGCAGGAGCGAGATCGATATCGCGCGTAAGGCGCCAGACCTTGTCCAGTGTCTCACGGTTGTAGATCGAGCCATCCTTGCATCGAACCATGACCAGCATGGTCAGCGGATTGCCGAAGTCCGGATGGTCCTTGAACACCTGCACAAAGGGATCGTCCCTCGGCAGCAGATCGGAGAAAACCGTCCGAAGTTCGACGTGCGGAATGCCAACGGCAAAGAAGGCCGTCGCAGCAGCGAACAGTATCCCGATCGATAACCGGTGCGCGATCAGCCAGACAGCGATCCGCTCGCGCAGCGACACCCGATCGCCGTCGTTCACCGCCGCGCTCAGGCGCCGCCCAATCGCAGCAACGCGCTCTGTGTCAGATAGCGGTCGTACAGATCGTCCTGATTGGCGCCACTGAAGTGCGAATTCTCCAGTTGCCGAACCTGCTGCAGGCGCGTGATACCGCCGCTCTGGATGTCCGACGCGATGACATGCGTCCAGCTCCAGTAGGGGTGCGCGCCGTCCATCACCTTTTTGTCGCCGCGCTCATAGAGACTGTAGGCGCCGTCAAACGAGCGAAACGGCTGACCCCGACGGTCATACGTCACCATGCCAATGACCACCTGATTGCGGGCGTCGAACCAGACCCGTTTTTTCGAGATCGGCGCGCGAGGAAACATCGTCGGCTCCGCCTCGACGACTATGGCTTCCGGCACGAGTTCGACGGTTGTATCCCAGAACGAATCGCCCTTTGGTCCGCCATGCGTACCGTGTCGCCAGTCAGCTTCGTCCGGGTTCCATCCATCAGAGATCGCGGCAAGGAACGGGCCGCGCCCTACGATTCGGTAGTTGCCCCACGTGTTCAGAGGATCGCCCGCAGCCCACGCGTCCGAAAGATACATTGTCGTTCCCGGCAACAGTGGCTCGAAGCGCTGGTCGGTCGGATGCTGTCGTATGCGGCGGAACTCAGGAATGTATCCGTACAGTTGCGGAAATGTCTTGTGATCGTAGGGCCAGATATTCAGAAATGACGTGCCCCGATACTGATGCGGCTCCAGGAAGAACACCGACTGGAATCGGAGTTTGTCCTTATGCTTTTCCCAGTAGGGCTTGGGACTGAGGCTGACGCGAGCAACCGGATGCAGCTCCGCCCAGCCACCGGCATAGTCGAAGTTGACTTTGCCAGACACATCGACATCTTGGACTTCGAACGCGTAGAAGGATGAGTCGTGACGTCCCCAGCTCAGCGTCTGCGCGGCAAACAGTTCCAAGCCGGTCTTGGGATCCGGAAACGGATTTCCGCCAATCCAGGGCTGACCATCCGCCGTGACCACGTTTCCTCGCTCGTCGAAGCGCGCCTTGCCGCGGTTGCTCAGCGTGGCCTCGATATATTCCCACGGCGAAAGCCGCATGAGATCGGTGGTCGTACGCGTCGTCTTCAGCCTGCGGCCCTGATTGAGGATCTGCTCGTAGCGGATCGGTTCGAGCAGATCCTTGACGAACTCCACGTTGCCCGCATGGATCTCATCTCCCGTCTTGATACGACCCTGCGTATACGCATCAAGCGAAAGTAGTTCATCCGGATAGGCCGAGGTCATCTCCCCTTCAGCCGCAAGCACGTCCCACAGCGGAGCGAGTACGCCAGTTGCGAGGACTCCGCGGGACGCGTCAGCAAGAAACTTGCGCCGCGTGTACCCGCGGTCGAACCGACGGATGTGCATGGCGATCAGCCCAGCGCGCGCAGGAATTCAAGAATCAGCCGATTGATTTCCCCCGGACGTTCCTGCTGAATCCAGTGTCCGGACCCGGCGACGATGTGGCTGCTGACCAGGTTTGGCATCCGTTCCCCCGCGCGCTCGATTGCCTCAAGCCCCCATTGCGTCCCGACGTCGAACTCGCCGCCGACGAAGCAGGCCGGCACCGTCAACGGCAGGCGGTCCTGCTCGGCGAGGTCTTCCCAATTGGCATCGACGTTGTGATAGAACGCCAGCGGCCCGCCGAAGCCGGACCGCTCGAACTCGCCCACGTAGAAATCGAGGTCCTCTTCGCTCAGCCATGCTGGCAACTGATCCGGCATCGCAAACGCGTCGCGCATGCGCGCACCGTCCGGGATGCACAATGGACTGTTGCGCAGCACCAAAATGGGATCGGCATCTGCCGGAATTTCGGCCTGCGACAGCGCATCGCCTGACACGCTGAAAAGTAGTCCGGTCAGCCACCCGCGCAGATCGCTCTCGATTTCATCAATGATGGCGTCCTGAGCGCCGAAGTAGTCCTGATAAAAGGTTCTTCCTGGCCCCGCAATAACTCGGTGATAGTCGTCCGGGCGCTGCTCGCCAAACGGGTTGCCCGGCAGCGCGATCTGAGCGCGTCCGGCAAATGGAACGCTCAATCCCATGACCCCGCGAAACACTTCCGGATACATCCATGCGGCAGTCCACGCGACCGGCGCGCCCCAGTCATGCCCGATAACCACCGCTGGCGCACCGCCCAGTGCGCGCACGACTCCGACCACGTCAGCCGCCAGAGTCTTGATCCGGTATGCCTTGTTCTCGCGGAATTTCGACGAGCGACCGTAACCACGCTGGTCAATTGCAACGACGCGATAGCCGGCGGCAGCAAGTACGTCGATCTGCTCACGCCAGGAATACCATGACTCCGGAAAGCCGTGAACCAGAACGATCAAAGGACCCTCGCCCTGTTCGACCGCATGGATGCGTGCACCATTTACCTGCAACAGTCTGTGCTTGCGTTGTGTCATGCGGACGGTCTCCTCGTCTGTCAGCTGGTTCATGCTAGAAGCGAACTCGCTGATGCAGGCACCCCCCGGTCGAGTGAACCGCCCACCTCATTGTGGTCACCGGTCACATGTGCCGTGACCCGGCCTGAATGAGTGGCGTCATTCCCCGATCCGTGTGATGTTCCCCGCGACGACAGGCGCAGAACCTAGGTGGGCACGGCATACAGGCTGCGTGTTTGCGTGCGCGACCATGACTGCACCATTGAAATGGCGTGACTGATAATTAGAGAGGAGCACGACAATGCCCGAAATGTCCTATACCAGCGGCCCCTGCAACGAATCGCTGCTGGGCCAGACCATCGGCGATAACCTGCGCCGAACGGTCGAGCGACAGCCTGACCGCGAAGCACTTGTCGTGCGGTCGCAGAACTACCGGGCAAGCTACCGTGAACTCTGGGAGCAGACCGAGAATCTCGCACGCGCCCTCATGGCACTCGGCGTAGCACGGGGAGACCGTGTCGGGCTGTGGTCTCCGAACCGGTACGAGTGGGTATTGATCCAGTTCGCCACCGCTCGAATTGGCGCCATCCTGGTCAATGTCAATCCAGCCTACCGTGCCAGCGAGTTGAGCTATGCACTCAATCAGTCCGGCGTCAGCGTTCTAATGATGGCGCACGGCTTCCGCTCCACGGACTACAGGCAGACGCTTGCGCAGGTCCGTACAGAGTTGCCGCAGTTGCGCCACGTGGTAGTGATCGATGACGACTGGAACAGCCTGCTGGGGCGCAGCGCAGAGGTCGAGCCTGAGGCGCTGTACGAACGCGAATCAACCCTGCAGTTCGACGACCCCATCAACATCCAGTACACCTCCGGAACAACCGGCGCGCCAAAGGGTGCGACGCTGACGCATCACAACATCCTCAATAACGCCTGGTTTATCGGTCGTACGATGGGCTACACGCCCGACGACCGCGTGTGCATCCCGGTACCTTTCTATCACTGCTTCGGCATGGTGATCGGCAACCTCAACTGTGTCAGCCACGGTTCGACCATGGTGATTCCAGGCGAGGCGTTCGATGCAGAGGCCACGTTGCGCACCGTCGCCGAAGAACGTTGCACATCGCTATACGGCGTACCGACGATGTTCATCGACATGCTGCGTCATCCTGCGCTGGATCAGCTGGACCTGAGTTCGTTGCGCACCGGAGTCATGGCCGGTGCGACATGCCCTGTACGTGTAATGGAACAGGTTCGTGAGCGCATGCACATGAGCGAGGTCACGATCTGCTACGGCATGACCGAAACCTCTCCAGTATCGACGCAGACCGCGATCGACGATCCCGTCGACAAGCGCGTTGCCAGCGTCGGTCGGGTTCTGCCACATCTCGAGATCAAGATCATTTCTCCAGAGAACGGGGGCATTGTGCCGATTGGTCAGGCTGGCGAGCTCTGCACACGCGGCTACTCCGTCATGCGTGGATACTGGAACAATCCCAAGGCAACGGCAGAATCGATCGATGCTGGCCGCTGGATGCACACCGGCGATTTGGCAACCATGGATCGCGACGGCTATGTCACCATCGTCGGCAGGATCAAGGACATGATCATTCGAGGGGGAGAGAACATCTACCCGCGAGAGATTGAAGAGTGTCTGTATCAGCACCCGCAAGTCGCAGACGTGCAGGTCATCGGCATCCCGTCCGAGCGCTATGGCGAGGAAGTAATGGCCTGGGTGCGCCCGAAAGACGGCGCGATACTTGAAAGCGCCGAACTCGAGGCATTCTGCCGCGAGCGGCTGGCAGGGTACAAGGTGCCCCGACACTGGAAGTTCGTGGGTGAATTTCCCGTCACCGTTACCGGCAAAGTGCAGAAGTTCCGCATGCGCGAGCTTGCCAGCGAGGAGCTGTCAGCCACCGCTTGAATACAAGCTGGGCGCACGCGAAATTTCCGGATTCGAGTGAAGCTGCCTTGGCGTCAACGCAGTTCGGCCGGAGGGTTGGCCAGCGACCAGAGTCGCCCGGTGCGTAGCCGACCGGGAGCGAAGGCGGGATCATTCACCGGGTCGGCTGCGCCGCGGCGCACCGGCAGAAAGGCAGTCAACGGATAGCTCGCGCGTTCGTGGCAATTGACGCAGTTGGACTGTAATCCGTTTCCCTGACCGCCATCCGGAAACTTTGCCTCGAACCAGGGGTTGAAGCAGATGTGCGGCGATGCATCACGCCCCAGCGGCCGGACGGGATCGACCGCGACATCCATCAGGTAGTTTCGCCAGGCACCCGAGACCACGAGCGGGCGATCCGCGCCGAACACCCCATCGTCCGGACGATCATGCCACCATGCGGTGGTCCAGGTTCCCGCTCCCGCGTCCGGCGCCATCAGATGAAATGCGACCAAAACCAGGACGTCTCCCGCCTGCAGTGGGCGCGCGAGGGCCAGGAACGCCGCCTTGCGCGCGCCTGAGTCCTCCATCAGGTCCTCCGCCAGCCCCCTGTCCACGGGGAGACGGACAAAACGCTCCAGACTGATCCCGCGCGCAGTCGCGAAGTATCGTCCCGCGAACGTCACCGCGCGCGCTCCCTCCGCAGGATCGCCGCCATCCACCACGACGACACGCCGCCAGCTCGTGTAGTCGTTGCTGCCGCCAGGCCGGGCCACATCCTCCGGATCCCATACCGGCAGCGGCGTCCCACCGCCAGCCGCCACAGGCCACCACGCGCTCATCATCACGCGGGCCCCAGACGGCAGCGGCGGAATCTCGCGGAGTCCCGCATACACCGGATCCGGCCTTCCTGATCGGGCCAGCTCGGCCAGGCGTTCGTCGCGATACAGACGATGCCTCCGGATGTGCTCATAAGCGTCGCCGTTGTAGTGCACGAAGGTGATGACGGGCGCATCCGCGATGTGCTGCAGCCGCTGGCCCGGCCCGGCAGCCGCACCGATCGGTCTTCCTGGAAATGGCCGTCGTGTGGCGTTGTCCGCTACGGCTTCGCGCGCAAAAATCTCTGCCTCGTTGTACCAACCCGAAACAGCGCCCGTATCGGGGAGCTTGGCGACGGGAGCAATCAGTGACCATCCGCGGCGTCTCAGCTGCTGCGATTCCGGAGGCGAATGAGCAATCGCGCCCAGCAACTGCTCCTGACTCGACCCCGCCGCGTACACCAAAGACCCGCACAGGGCCACGACTGCAACGACAAGCAGACTGAGGCGCACGAGCCGGTGCGTCAACGCGGAGGAACCGGGCTCAGCAAGCAATCGACCTGAACCGGCGTCTGTGCGCCACCCAGCGGCAGGCGTTTGACCACGCGACCAACCGCATAGCCATTCCTCGAGCACCTCGGGGTAACCTCCTCACTGCGCAGGTCTTGTGGCAGCTCCAGCCGGAACCGCCCAGTCGGACCAGTGATAGTGACGAAGTCCACCTCCGGTGTGACAAGCACAATCGTCACTCCAGGCACGTACCCGCCGTCAACGTCGCGAGCTGACCCGAAGTAGATATTGCCGGGACGATGCTCGCGCGGAACCGAGGGATCCCATCCATACCAGCTGGCCCACGCGCTCTGCGGCGTAACGACGACAGCCACCCAGGCTGTTGCAGCGATCAGCCACCCGGCACCGCAATTACACTTGTGGCGTGTCAACTTTCGGTGTGCCATGCCAGGCTCAGGCGAAGAATTGCCGAAGCAGAAAGGCGCTGGCGAACATCGCGCTCACTGGCACAATCCAGAGCCATTGAAGCAGCACCTCAGGAATCCAGCGGTCACGCAAACAAACGCTCGCGGCCAGCCCGGCACATCCCGCGCTTGCCATCAATCCGTACCAGTGCATCGCTGGCCCGGATGACGCATCGATCAGTGGCACAAAGCTGAATTGCCGAACCAGCGGGTAGTAGAGGAATAGCGCCAGATCAAGCGCGAAGATCGCGATGTACGACAGGCCGAAAACCACGGTAAACCAAGCCGCTGACATGCGTGGCATCACACGCCCCGAATGTTGTTGACGATGTGACCGGAGATGAAGTCGAACCAGATGATGAAGCTCAGCACCAGCGTGATGGCAATCCTTCCCGATCCTGGCGCGCGCGCCGTCGACCAGTAGTAGTGGTAGAGCGGCAGCGCCGAAAGCCCGATTCCGCCGAAATGCTCCTTCAGCTCGAACAGACCGACCGCCCAGCCCAATTGCAGTTCCTCCAAAGGAATCCGCGCATCAAGTCGATAGGCCGGATAGAGCAGACAGCCAAGGACAAAGCTGGCTACATACATCGCGATGACGGCGTTGCGGAAGACCCGCGGGTCGACCGCAACATAGCGCGAAATGAAGGCTGTGCCACGAGCTGAAAGCGGCTCAGGCCGCAACACCGCCAACGCCTGATGCGTGATGGCGCCCAGTAGCGCTACAGCGATCAGGCCATGCGCGATCAACGCCGCGACGATCACGGGCACACGCCCGACACACGCAGTCCGATCAACACGCCGCGACAGGACTTCATGCCTCCCTTCCCGTCAGCGCCGGATGCGCAGAACGCGACCGGAATGTCCCACGGCCAAGGTCATGCTTCCGGAAGCAGGCGAAGCAAGTCCCTGATACCACTCTGTCGCAATATCTTCGCCGTCGATATGCCGCCACGTTGTGCCGCTGTCGCGGCTCTCGATCAGTTCGCGGATGCCGATAGCCAGTACACGGCCATCAGATTCCACGTGCACACCCTGCAGACTTGCGCCCGTGCCTGACTCCAGTTTGCGCCAAGTGCGTCCATCGTCGTCGGTCTTGACGATCACGCCTTCCTGGCCGACCGCATAGCCCGTTCCGTCATCACCGAGTGTCAATGCCCACAGCGCAGGTGCTGGCACATCTCCTTCCGGTGGTTGCGCCCGCCACAGCAACCGCCAGTCGTCGCCCTGATTGTCCGAGCGAAGGATGAGGCCGAATTCACCGACGACCGTCACCCGTCCACGTTCGTCCACAACGACGTCGTAGAGCTGCGGTTCGAAGTCGTGCTCGGTGTAGCCCTCCCACGGCGGCGCAACCGACTGCCAGGTGTCTCCGCCGTCGCGGGATCTCAAGATCGTACCAAACTGGCCAACAGCAACCGCCAGTCCACCGCTGTTCTGGTCTATTGCCAGCAGCCGCATGTCGGTGGGTGCCTTGACCGCACGCCACGTCCCGTCGAGGTGCCCGACCAGTATTGTCCCCATCTGCCCCGAAACCAGGGTTCGCTCGGGGCCGATCGTCACATCAAACAGACTCAACCGGGTCGCGTCCTGCGTCAATGAACGCCAGCTCGTACCTCCGTCGTCCGTCTCGAGCAACGCCCCGCCGGTGCCGACAGCGAGGCCACGCTCGCCACGAAAGTCAATTCCAAAGTACGCCTGATGTTCAATACCGGTATGCACAGCCTCGACCTGACTTGCTGCAGCAAAGCCGACGTGAACCGCCGCGACCAAAATGGCCACGGCGGTGCAGCACCTACGTACCGGACGGAAGCTCTCCGCATTTCTCATACGCGTGAACATCATCGTGCCTCAGACCGCACCCAGGCGAGTCAGAGCCTGCTTCGTCAGGAACCCGTCATAAACAGCATTTTCGTCCGCCTCAAATGCTGTCTTGTGTCCACCGGTGATCTCTGGGGCGAGATAGAAACGGCTCAAACGGTTCGACTGAATGTCGTGGATCATGAATGTCTGCACGCCCCACTCGACCTGTCCGCGGCTATTTTTGTGCGCCTTCGTGCCGTTGTCCTTCGGACCGGCAGTCGCGATGACCGTTTTCCAAAGATCACCCCGGCGGTCATACGTGATCTGATTGATCAGCATGCTGTTGCGTGCGTCGACATAAACCCTCCGGCGACCCACCGGTGCGCGCGGATACCCGGTCGGCTCCGAGTCGATCACCAGCGCTTCTGGGCACAGCTCCATGTACATATCCCAGTAACTCTGCCCCTTCGGACCCCCGTGCACGGGCGGCTTTCCGTCTGGCTGGACGCCCTCAAAGAAGTTCTTGCCGCTACCGCCGACAAGCATCGGACGCCGATCAACAATTTTGTAGTTGCCCCAGGTCAACATCGGATCGCCCGCGCCCCAGGCGTCTGACAGGAACATCGTGATGCCCGGAACGAGCGGTTCGAACCGCTGATTTGTGGGGAACTGACGCACTCGCCGGAAAAGCGGCATGTATCCGTACAGTTCCGGGAACTTGCTCTGGTCGTAGTACCACTCCGACAGAAATGAACTGCCTGCTTGTTCCTGAGGGGACGTAAAGAGCACCGTGTTCAGGCGCAATAGGTTCTCGAAATTCTTGAATACCTTGGGGTTGCTGATGCGATTGGTGGTGTTCAGCTCAACCCACAGGAATTCGTATGAATACGCCTCGCTTCCATCGGGATTGATGTCCCAGTCCCGAATCGCGTACTGGGCAAAGTCATGCCGGCCCCAGCTATATGTCATGTTGGCGTATGCCTGCAATGCGTCCTTGGGGTCCATGAACGGAGCCCCACCGACCCACTTTCCTCCCGTCTTCGTATCGATCAGATTGCCAGTTGAATCAAAGCCGGCGCGACCTGCGTTGCGAACACTGGCTTCATAATAGTCAAGTGGAAACAGGTAGTCAGGCCTAGCCTCTGGCGCGTCATTGATGATGATCTTGCGACCGTCTTCCTTGATCTGCTTGTAGTCAATCTCGGTCAGAAGATGCTTGACGTGTTCCACGTTGTCGGCGTTGATGACGTCGCCAGGTTTGATCTTTCCCTTGGTATTGGCCTCGATACTGACCAGTTCGTCAGGATAAGCCTTGAGGAGGCTCTCGCCGCGTGCCAGAAGCGGCCAGATGCTGCACAGCACACCCGCCGACGCGGCGCCCTGTCCGACCTTCTTCAGCAGTTCACGCCGGCCATAATTGAAATCGTACTTACGAATGCGCATGTCTACTCTCCTCTCAAATCTTGGTTTTAAGACCGCAGTGTTCCGTTCTGAAAAACCCGCGGTTCCAGCATTCAGAAAGCCGCGTGTGCCATTCGTGAGCCGGCCTGCGGGGGGGCGAACTGAGAAAGGTCGAGGCTTTCACCGACCAACAGATCCCGACGGCGTACAAAACTCGGCTTTACGATCCAGACCAACAATGGCAGCACGACCAGCGCAAGTACCATGTTGATCAACATGACAAAGACCAAAAGCAGTCCCATGTCGGCAGTGAACTTGAGCCCCGACAGGAAGTACCACGGCAGAATCGCGAGCAGCATGATCGACGCGGTGAACATGATCGCCTTGCCCGTCGTCGTCAGCGCCTTCGTCAGAGTCGCACCCCACCCGTAGGCATCGTCGTACTCCTCGCAGATTCGTGACAGCAAATAGATGCCGTAGTCGATACCGATGCCAACACCGACGACGGTCACCAACGTGGAGTTGACGTCCAGCCCGATACCCAGCACATGCATGATCGCGACCATGATCGTGTTGGAAAGATTCACTGGTACCAGTAGCAGGAATCCGGCAGTGATCGATCTGAAGGCAAAGGCGCACAGCAGGAACATCGCCAGGTTGAGGCATATCAGCGTTATGTGATGATGCCGCTCAACGACGCGGTTCATTGCCTGCTGCAGCGGAATCGTCCCCGTCCCCATGCGAACGACGAAGTCGTCATGTTCGACGCCGACAACGGCAACAGCCTGTTCCGCCGCTGCGAGTGCGGCATCGACTGTCTCCTGCTTGTTGTTTGGATACCAGAACGACACCGTGCTGTGCTGAATGTTGAAATCGATGACCTGGCTGTAGTCTTTCGGGCTGCCGCCCGTCAGAGCCGCTCGTGACGCGCCCTGAGAGTGGCGATTGGTTGGATCAATTGGCAGCCACTTAGTGTTTCCGCCCTGGAAAAGGCGGTTCGCGCCCATCATGTAGTCGTTGTACGAACGCGTAGCGGTTGGCGGTGCAGCACTGCTCTCCATGAGAGCCTGCAGAGTGGCCATCGTCTGAGTTGCATGCGCCTGCTGAGCGGTCCGGTGGGCGTTGTCGTCCGGATTGCGTGATTCGAGCACAATTTCCAGAGTGTTCACTCCGGGAAAGTGCTGATTAATCTGACGTACCGCGGTGTTGTATTCAGAGTCCGGCCACAGCAAGTTGCTGCCTTCGACCGGATTACCGATCTTGATCTGTTCCGCCTGATAGAAAGCGGCCACACTGCCAACAACAACAACCGACGCAGTGATCCAGGCGCGCCGTCCCTGAACGATGCGCGCAAGCCTGCCAAGCACGCCGCGGATCAGGCCGTGAACGCCGGCTTGCGACCCCGTCGCGGTCAGTTTCTCCGCGTTGCGCGGCGGCGGCAGCCAGCTCAGCAGCAACGAAATCAGAAACACGCCAGTCGGCAGCAGCCATAGCGCCCACATTCCGGCAAAGAACGCGAACCGTTCCATCGCCGGAATCGGCGCCAGTGCAATCAGGAAAATGCCTACCGCGTCAGTGCTGATGCCGAGAACGCTGGGGGCAAACATCACACCCATCGTGAGCTTTGCCGCTGTTACGCGATCCTTAACGTGCGCGTAGATCTCATAGTAGCGCTCAATGAACTGAACGCTGTGCGAAAACGACCGAGCAATAAGCAGCAGCGGCACGACCATCAGCAGCGGCTCGACTGGCAGCCGGAGCCAACCGACCAGCCCAAAGCCCCACGTGGCGGCGACCACACTCGTCACAATCGGGACGACGACGCCGACCACATTGCGCATATAAAACACCAGCACCAGGACCAGCAATGATGCTGTCACCGAAAAAATGGCCAGCATCTGCGACTCGTATCGATAAACCCAGCCAGTCAGTGCCGGCTGCCCGGCAAGGTAAACCTCGTGATTCTCGTCGCGCGCAGCTTCGACAAGCGCCTGGACGTGATTGAACGCCACTCCATAGTCCAGAATGCGCTCAATGAACGTGGCTTCGATGATGGTCGCGGTATGGTCAGCGGAGATCAGAAATCCTCGTGCCCCGGGAGCCTTGTCGACGCGCCGCCTAAATTCGGCAATCTCGTCGTCTGTCTGTGGAACGCTGTCGCCCATCAGCGGCTGCGTATCGATGCCTGCGGGTGTCGCCTCGGCATAGCGCGCCTTCGTGGTGGCAATCGACATGATCTTGTCGTGATCGACGCCCGCCGTCAGGTCGATGTCGCGCGTCAGATTCCAGACCTTACGCAATGTTTCGGCGTTGTAGATGTCGCCGCCGTCGGTACGCTTGACCATCACCGACATCGTCAGCGGACTGCCGAATCCGGAATGGTCCTGATAGACCTGAACATAGGGGTCGTCGGCCGGCAATAGGTCCGAAAAAATTGTCTTGAGTTCGACGCTACGTAAGCCCGCGGCAAAGAAAAGTGTGACCACCAAGAAGAAAATCCCGGCGGCCGCACGGTTTCGCATCACCCACTCGGCAATCTTGAATCGGATCGAATTCACAAGTTCTCTTCCAGATATCCGCACCAACGACTTGATGTAGGCGCACGTACCACGCCCGCTTGTATGTTGTTTTTCTGATGCCCAACTACTGTCACCCCTGGAGGCAAATCTCCCAATCACTCAGATCGGGGGGCATGTCGCCTCATTCGGGGGATATGACGACAACACCACTCAGTTATCGCCCGGCGGCGCCTCGGTGATCATCCGGCGCAAGATGTCTTTGCGAACCTTGCCTGATGGTGTCCGTGGAAAATCGTCAACCCATTCCAGCCGTTCCGGGCATTTTTGCTTCGCCAATCCTGCGCCGAGCACCGTCGCGCAAATGTCGCTTAGCGTCGGTCGCACGTCTTCACGTGCGATCAGATAGGCACAGACTGTTTCCCCGAGGCGTTCATGGGGCATTGAGACGACCGCAGCCTCCCGTATGCTCGGGTGCTGATGCAGAACATCCTCGATTTCCTTTGCGGAAATGTTCTCGCCGCCACGAATGATCAGATCCTTCTTGCGGCCGGTAATAGTCACAGCGTCGGAATCCCCTAGGACGCCGAGATCGCCTGTGCGAAAGTAGTCGTCCGCGGTGACAGCCTCCGCGGTCTGCGCCGGATCGGCATAGCCTAGAAATAGTCCGTCGCCACGCACCACGATTTCTCCCTCTGCACCGCGTGGCACCTCTTCACCAGACTGCGGATCTTCAATTCGTACTGAGTACCCATTCAGACGGCCATCTGTCACAGCTGCGAGTTCGGTATCGTCATCTGCAGAGATGCCGTAGGTGATCAGCGGCGCTTCCGTCATGCCGTAAACCCGGAACACCCGCCCGGCCAGGGTCGCGTTTGCACGTCGAACGAGTTCAGGGGGCACTGCTGCGCCTCCGCAGGCAAATACCCGCAGGGATGGCAAGTCCGATCTGGCGATTTCCGCCTGCGCCAGGAGCTCCTGCAGGAATGGCGTCGCGCCGACGGTGGCGTTGACACCCAGTTCCAACGTCATCGCAACAGCTTCAGCGGCGTCCCAGCGTTCCGTCAGCACGGTCTGGGTTCCCAGATCGAAGGGCATCTCGAGACCGCAGCAGTAACCGGTGACATGTGTAACCGGCGACGGCATCAGTACGCGGTCACCCTGTTGCAGGCCCCACTGCTCGGCGGCGCGCAGAATCGCCGCAGGTAGCGATCGGTGCGAATGCAATACACCTTTAGCGCGACCCGTCGTTCCCGAGGTGTACATGATCAGCTTGACCGCGTCCGGATCCAGCGACGGCGCAGGCGGCGTCAGACCTGCCCCTTGCTCCAGCAGACTTTCGTAGGACAGACCACCCGGCCGGGGATCGCGCACACGCACAATCGCACGCAAGTCAGGCAGATTGGCGGCGACACGCTCGGCCATCGCAGCATAGTCGTAACGCCGCCATTCTCCAGTCACGAACCAAATTTGGCTCCGACAGTCCGCCAGCATCATTGCCAGCTCGGCGTCCCTGTAGATCGGCACGATGGGATTGCAGATCCAGCCGCCAAGGCACGTCGCGAGGTTGATTACCGCCGCTTCCTGCCAGTTGGGGAGCTGGAAGCTCACCACATCGCCAGGCCGCAAGCCTAGCGCCCAAAGCGACGCTGCCAGCCGCTCCGCATCAGCAAGCAGTTCTGCATACGAAATTTGAACGCCGCCGTCGGCCCGGATTGCGCAACGATGCGGGTCGAGCGCGGCCATGCGCCGCGCCCTGTCAATGATCGTCCCATTGTCGGCAATCACCCGCCCTTCCGTCACGGTTGGAATCTGTCGCGACAACGCGTCCCAATTCTTTGCGCCCATGGGGATCTCCTCTTCGAGCTCGCTCGAACTACCTGCCGCTGTAGACGGGCTTGCGACGTTCGCGGAAAGCATCGATACCTTCCTGGTGATCCACCGTTAGGTTGGACAGCGCTTCGTAAGCCAGGCCCGTGTCAAAGATCTGGTGGGCAATCGCCTTGAGGGTTAGATTTGTCGTGATCTTGGTCCAGCGGATTGCCTTCGTCGCGCCCTTGGCGAGCCGCTCGGCGAAACCGTATACCGCATCATCGAGTTCCTCTTGCGGTACAACGCGGTTGATCAAACCGATACGCTCAGCCTCTGCTGCATCCAGCAGATCCCCTGTCAGCAGATACTGTTTGGCACGGGCGAAACCGACCAGCTGCGGCCAGATGATCGCGCCACCGTCTCCTGCAACGAGTCCCACCGATACATGCGGATCACCGATGACAGCGCCCTCGGCAGCAATGATCACATCACACAGCAGCGCCAGCGACGCACCAAGCCCGGTTGCTGCACCGTTGAGCCGCGCAATGATCGGCTTCTCGACCTCTAGCTGGCCGAAGAGAATCCGCTTTGCCTCGCGGGTCATCTCCTCAAAAATGGAGGGATCGTCAATCGCCGCCTGCAGCCACTTCAGGTCGCCACCGGCGCAGAAGGCGCGGCCGCTACCGGTAAGCACGACGACATCCGAATCCGGATCCTTGTTGATGTCATGGAACAATCTAGCGAGTTCATGGTGCATCTCGCCATTGACAGCGTTTTGTGCTTCCGGGCGATCGAGCGTTACGGTCAGGATCCGCCCACGTCGGCTGAATTTGATGCACTGATATGTATCGAAAGGGCTGCTCACAATATGGTCTCCGAAAGGTGTACCGAAAAATGTTGATCGTTGCTCATGCAGCCAATCGCGAAAGTGCCCAATCAGCACTTCCATACAGGCTCTCCAGCATCAGCACCCGTTTGTAGTAGTCGCCTATTGGCAGCTCGTCGGTCATGCCCATGCCACCGTGAAGCTGGATCGCCTGCTGAGTGACGAACCGGCTTGCTGCCGCCACCTGTACGCGCACAAGCAGCGCCTTTCGCGCCAGATCAGTCTCGTCACGGTCGCAGGCATCCACCAGGCGATGCGCCAGCGCCAACGACTCCCGATAGTTCAGATACATGTCGACGAGACGATGTTGAAGAACCTGAAAACTGCTCAGCGTACGGCCGAACTGTCTGCGCTGGCGTAGATGATCAGCGGTAGCCTCCACCACGCTACGCATCAGACTTGCGGCCTCTACGGCGGCGAGCGCGCCTCCACGCAAGCGCGCACTTTTCAACGCAGAATCACCGCTCACCAGCAGGCGTGCAGAGGCGTTCTCCAAACGGACAGTTGCCGCGCCTCGGTCGTCGAGCGTGCGGTATGCGTTCAGACTGACTCCGGGCTCGTCGACTGAAACCAGAAATGCGGCGGGCTCGCCGCTGCTGACGATGCGGGCGCTGACAATCAGCACAGTGCCGCTGCATGCCGCCGGCACACAGGATTTTTCGCCAGTTAGTTGGTAGCGCCCGGAGTTAAAGGTCGCCACCGTTGAAAGAACACCGTCGCGACTGACGGGATTGGCCTCGCGGTCCGCAAACGCCGGTCGCGCACGACCCTCGACAAGTGCTTCCAGCAATCCCTCGTCATCTCCGGTCTTCCGGGCAGCCAGCAACAAACTTGACGACTCGCCGAGAATTCCAAGCAACGGCTCACGCCAAAGCGCTGCACCAGCTCCAACGAACAAAGGAAGCAGATTGGCCAGCGGGGCTTTTTCATCATCGGAGTCCGGCATCACCAACCCGAACCAGCCGAGGTCTGCCATCTCCCGCCAGACCGACAGGCAATATCCGTCAGTCTCCTGGCTGTAGGATCGCCACTGTTCTCGTGAGTAGCGTTCCCTGCTGAACCTGGTCACGCCATCTTCAATCAGGGCAAGTACGTCGGCGTCCATAGTCATAACCCCAATTGAACCTTTGCGACGATGCCGCGCTGGATTTCGTTGCTGCCGCCATAGATGCTTGTCGCGCGGCTGTACAGGTGATCAAAGACCAGCGCAGGCGCCATGGACGGTCCATGAGTGACACCTGAGAAACCGGCCAAGAGCGATTCGGGCTGAAAAGCCAGTCCAGATTCCCCAATCACTGAAACCACCGCATCCAGAATGGCCTGCTGTAGCTCTGAGCCACGGATCTTGAGTAGCGATGCATCGCTCTCACCACCTTTTCCGCGCTCCATATCGGCAGCAATGGAGTAGGCCGATGTGCGCAGGGTATGCAGCTTCACTTCAAGCTGGGCCAGTCTCAGCCGGAACGGCACCGTGTCACACAAGGCACGACTGCCGTCTTTCAATGAGCGTCCCAACTCGGCGAATTGGTCGAGCAGACGGCGTGCCTTACCCAGCTCCGCCACCAGCAAGCGCTCGCGTCCGACAATGAAGCGAGCCAGGTTCCAGCCTTCACCCTCCTCGCCGACGCGGTCTTCGACCGGAACATGCACCGAGTCCAAAAAGACCTCATTGACGTGATGAATGCCATCGATGGTCCGTATCGGTCGAATCGTTACACCCGGGCTGCGCAGATCAATCAGCAGAAATGAAATTCCCTGCTGCCGCCGCTCGCAGCGCTGCGTTCGGACCAGACAGAAAATCTTGTCGGCCCATTGCGCCATGGTCGTCCACGTTTTTTGCCCGGAGACGACGTAGTGATCGCCTACGCGTTCGGCAAACATCGAAACCGACGCCAGATCAGATCCCGCGCCGGGCTCCGAGAATCCCTGACACCACCAGGTCTGCGACTCGCGGATGCCTGGCAAGTACCGCGCTTTCTGACTTTCGCTACCGAAGGTGTAAATCACCGGACCGACGAAGCTAAAACCGAAATGAGTGAGCCATGGAGTCCCGGCGCGCTCGAGCTCCTCAATCAGGACGAGTCGCTGCGTGGGCCCCCAGCCGGCGCCTCCATATGCCACCGGCCAGTCCCCGACAAACCATCCGCGGCGATGCAACAAGCGTTGCCACTGAACACGGTCTTCTTTTGAAAAATACTCGTGACGACGAATCTTCGCAGACAGATCATCAGGAATGTCGCGCTCACAAAACTCGCGCACCTCTGACCGAAATGCCTGCTCATCAAATCGACCGGCGCCGCCCTGCCTTTCTCCTTCCATACGCGTCCGCACTCTCCGTTCTCGTTGGTATCAAATTGCCGGCGGCCGTAACTACGGCAGTCAGGGGAGAGTGAATATGCTGATGCGACGATCGCGGTGAAGCCATCACGCAATACGGGGAACTCTCACACCCATTCGGGTGACCGCAGCAAAGTGAACAACGGACGAAAAAAAGCCGGCGGGCGTATACACAGCCGCCGGCACGGGGGGAAGAAGCTAGAATTCGTAGGCCATCACGCTGCGCATCCGATAGCGTGATCTTGCTCTGCAGGCCACAGGCCTGCCAGACCGCAATCGTGTGAGCAGGAGAAATCGCTTGAGGCGGCCCGACTGCAAGCCGACCGTTACTCGATGATCTGCATGCGCAAGGCAATCGCTACAGCGTGTGCGCGATCAGCCGCTCCGATCTTCTCGTAGACCCTGCGCAGATGGGACTTGACAGTGTCTTCACTCAATGAGAGGTCCCGCGCAATCATCTTGTTGCTCTTACCTGCTGCGAGCGATTCAAGAATATCCATCTCTCTGCCACTGAGAACACTGCTCTCATCGGCAATCTTCGCCTCGCGGGCAAGTCTTTTTAGCAGGGGCATCGTGACCTCTGCCTGAAGGAACCCACTGCCGGAAGCAACTGCCCGTACGGCGCGCAACAATTCTTCACTTGATGCGCTCTTCATGACATAGCCGGTCGCCCCTGCGTTCATCGTCGCCCAGACGTAACCCGGATTGTCATACATCGTGAAAACCATAACCTTGCTGGACGCGCTGGCAGCGAAGATCTGCCCAATCGCGCTCATACCGCTCTGGCCCGGCATCTTGAGATCGAGAAGAACGAGGTCTGGACACAGCGTTTCGATGTCGGCAATGCCAGTTGCGGCGTCCCCACTCTGACCGACGACCACAATGTCCGCCTGTGCGTTGAGCATCGCTGCAACTGCTTCTCGCAGCGCTCGATGGTCGTCAATCAGGTATGCGCGAATCTTATTCATCGGGTGTATGCCCTGGTAGCCTGACCACAATTTTTGTTCCGCTGCCGTCCCCTTGGCTGAGGATCTTCAGGCAGCCTCCAAGCGCCTCAGCGCGCTCCCGCATCGCCATCAGTCCATAATGCCCAAGGGGAACATTTCCGGCGTCGAATCCGGGGCCGTCATCCGCTATCGTGAGCAATACGTCACTCCCATCCGGCACGAATCTGACTTCTACTTGCTTTGGATTTGCGTGCTTGCGCAGGTTCAGCATCGCTTCCTGCAGAATCCTGAACAGAGCGGCGTCGTACCGTGAACGCCAGCCGCGCAAGGACGGATCGATATGAACATTCAACTCAAAGGAAACAACGTCAGATAACTTCATCAAGTACTCGACGGCGGCTTCGTAGAAACCCAGCTCCTCAAGCACAGTCGGCTGCAGTTCGTTCATGATGTTGCGTACATCATGCGTACATTCGCTGATTTCCTTGGCCAGCATATCCAAATGCGACTGCACTTTCTGCTGCTGACCGACATCCGATCTCAGGCGTTCCGAGATTTGGCGCAAGTTGAACATCCGACCGCTCATTCGATCATGCAGATCGTGCGCGATGTTCTTTTTCTCCTCCTCACCGGCGTTGATCAGCCGATGAAGCAGCCAGCGAAGTCGCTGGCTGGCTTGGAATAGCGAATGGGATTGCTGCTGCACGAGAGCGATGTTTTGTCGCGCCCAGTTAGCCAACATGGCCGCCATCGCAGTAATGACACCAAGGTAGTACAACGCGATCAGGAGTGCCTTCAGCTCTGCGTTCGAGTCCGGAGCGTATAGATATAACAGCACTGCCAGCAGACCATTGACCAGGGCAATGCCGATCAGCTTGCTTGGTCCGAACCGAAATGCGGTCGCCAGCAAGGTGAAGTAGAAGAACACAAAGAAAATGGAGTTGATGCCCCCGGTTGCATAACAGATGGCAAAGGCCGCCAGAGGGTCACCAAGCGTCGTGATTGCGGAGGTTCTCTGGATGTTGCTCCCACGCTGAGCACTCCAGTACGACCACGTAGTGTAGAGCACCCCGCAGACAAAGATCGCCCATGCCAAGTTCCTGTCAGCTCCGTACCCCTGCAGGTACAGAACCACTAACCAACTGAGCATGCCAATAACGCGGATCCACAAAATCTCGCGTTCTGCGCGCTTCAGATGGGTTAGCAATCGCTCACTTTCAAGCACAGCCGCAGTGCTTTCCGGTGAGCAATCCTCCAAGGCTTCGGGAGTATGAGTTCTCATGTCGTATGTAAGCATACGCAGATCCGATGCGCCAAAGGAGTATGAGGAACGACCAAACGCCTGCAGTCCCTGCCAGGTCAATCTAGCTCAGAGAGACAAGCCGCTTTGCCTTTGAAAGTCCCCAAGATCGAAGTAGTCGCTAAAGCGAACGATCTTCCCTCCTGCAAGCTCGAATACCCCGGTTACCGGGAGTTCTATTCGACGTCCATCGTGCATCACGAAACGATCGACGCGCTCAACGAGCACAAGATCCGTCGATGATGCGATGCTGACAACATCCAGCGACGCCTGCGCAAATACGTCGAGAAACTGAGCGAATATTTTTCGAATCCCTGCAATTCCCTTGATTGGGGCAACAGGCACGTTGTGATAGACCGCGTCTTCGGAAAAATAGCTGACCAGGTGATCAAGATCACGGCAGTTCCAGCTGCCTAGGAAAGCCCGCACTAAGTCCGCGGAGCTTTTCGCTTCCGCATTTGTTCTGTCCATGCCTGCGCCCCATTTGTCGTTGTCGCCACTACTGCGCCGCATAGCCCCCGTCGACCGCCAGCGCGTGTCCCGTGACAAAACTGGATTTTTCAGAACCAAGCCAGATTGCTGCTTCGGCTATCTCGTCGGTGGTACCCAATCGGCCCATCGGCTTGAGCGCGAGCAGCCCTTGTCGTATTGCCGGATCTGCGTCGATCAGGCGTTCGAGCAACGCGGTTTCGACCATGCCCGGGCACAGGGCGTTGACCCGAACACCTGTCTTGGCAACCGTAATCGCGGTCGACCTCACCAGACCAACGACGCCATGCTTGCTGGCAACATAAGCGGGCAACCCAGCTGCCCCGACGAGGCCTGCAACCGACGCGGTGGCCACAATTGACCCGCTGCCGCGTTCTGTCATGGAGGGCAATACCGCCTTGATGGTACGGAAGATTCCGTTGAGATTGATATCAATGACACGGAGAAACGCCTCCTCCGTGCAATCCGCCGGGGACCCCAGCGGTCCCTCGACACCTGCGTTGGCGTAGACAACATCGGGAGCGCCAAATCGATCCGTCGCCAGAGCAACGAGTGCGTCGACGTCGCTCTGACTGCGAACATCGCATACGGCCCAGGCGACCCTAGCGCCCGATTGCATCAATTCACCCGCTGTTTTCTCGAGCTCGCTGGCGGCGACATCGCCCAAGACCAGCGCGGCACCTTCTTTCGCCGCAGCCCGAGCAATCGCTGCTCCGATGCCCATAGCAGCACCTGTGACCAGCACCACCTTGTCCGTCATCAGTTTCGTCATGGAAACTCGCTCCTCCAAATTTTGTAAGACCAGCTTCGCTTTCAGGCGCACGGTCAGCTATCCCCCATTCGGGGAGACGGCCGACCCAAATGGGTGACTCCGCTCGTGACGAGTCAGGCCCGCTGGCAGTTGTTGTCCTGAGTACCTGGAGTCAGATGGAATATGTCCGACTCCGCCAAGTAGACCTTGCCGTTACTGCCAGTCCTTAAGTGTGATGTGGTGGCAGTCCCGGGGCTGGAGTGTCGTATTGGCCATTGCGACCATCACGAAAGTTGCGATCGATCATCGTGCGCTTGAAGCGCAATTTTGTTCCCAGCCACTTGCCCACCACTTTTGCTGCCACGCGTGGCGTCATGAGACTGCCCGGCGGAGAAACGAAGTGCACCACTGAAAGGAGCTGCCGATAAATGTCCATGTCGTCGTGCGAGAGCTCGGTGAGTCGGTCCATGTACCAGGTCAGCCCACCGAAATACCATGGCCGCTTGGAATCGACATGATGAATCCACGGATAGCGCAAATTTTGCTCGCGCACGACGAACCAGACGAGATCTCCGATCTTGCCGATCTTTCGGTTATATCGATGCACAAAGGCCTCGCTGCCAAAATCGTCGCTCTGCAATAGCGCTCTCAGCTCGCTGAGCTCGAGCAATCCCTTGGTCATCCCGGCACCGGATACCGGATCAGCGCTGGCATAGGCATCGCCAACTACGACGAGACCGGCAGGAAGGCGCTTCATCCTCTCGTAGTGAAGCCGCACCATATCCGGGTAACGGAAGTTATAGACCGGTGAAATAGCTTTGAGGCCCTCAAGGTTGTGGGCCACTTCCGAATTTGGCATCAGCTTCGCAAATTCACGGAACTCCTCGTCATTTCTTGGGGGTGAATAGCAGTTGTACGCAACCAGAGACGTCGACAGTGTTGTCCTGCTCGAGTCTGTGTAGTACTGAGCCGTGTAGTGCTCCTGATGCGGGCGGTACGCATAGCAAATGACCATGACCTTGTCCTGCCACTGCCGCTCCGGTGGAACCGCATGCCGCATCGTCGAGTAAAAACAGTTGATGCTGTCACGCTCAGCCTCGGGCGCACCAATACCAATGCGCTCAAGAATCTTTGGCACCGGGGTGTTCTTGCCCGATGCGTCAACGACGAATTCTGCCGGTATCGGCTGCAGCTGGCCGTCAATGGAAGCGCCGACGCCTAGAACCCGGTTCGATTCCTTGTCATAAATAAGGTCGTGGACCTCGGTGTCGTATCGGAACTCTATACGCGCCTCGTCATCAAGGCGACGCCGGACACACCACTCGAGCAGCGGACGACCAGCGCAAACGATCTCAATGCCACTTTTGCAGACTTTCTTCCACGCACCTGCCATGTACAGCCGATACTGCTCAGCCATATCAACTTTGAAGGCTCCAGCGCGCACCATGTCATCGATGATGCCCGGGAACACTGTTTCGAGCATGCGCTGGCCAGCGATCAGCAGGTGGTGCAGATGCCAGCCCTGAGCGACGCCTGGACGACCTTCCATACGGTGATGGCCGCTGTCCTTTTCAAGAACGATGACCCGCTCAAACTTCTGCAGCAGCACCTTCGCCGTAGACATTCCGATGATGCTACCGCCCACGACGATGGCGGTACCTTTTCCGCGCTTGCGGAGATCACCGTAGTCCAGAGTCTTTGCAGCAAGGCGCGGCGGCAAGCCTGCTGCCGTGCCAGTACCAGTTGGAACGAACTTCTCGTAATAGAGTGCGAGATTGTGTAGCCGGTGGGCATCGAACCACCGCCGCGTCGCCTCGACCATGGCCGGGGGACCGCACAGATAAACGTCCACATCCCCATCGTTGAGATCACGCTCATCGAGCAGATCTGTGATGAGGCCTGTCGGCCCGGTCCATCGGGTGTCCGGCTCCGAGACGATGATGCGCACGTCCAGAGTCGCACAGGACTCACTCAGCGCCTTCAAGGCTTCGATCTTGCAGAGGTCGTCATAGCGGGTGACGCCGTAGTACAGGCGAACCGGCTGCGCACATTCATGGCGAGTCAAATGATCAGCGATTGCGAGGATCGCCGACAGCCCTGTCCCTCCGGCCATTAGAACGACCGGACGTGTCACGTCGCGCAGGTAGAAGCGCCCCTTGCTGCCACGCAACTGAATTCGATCTCCGGCGCGCGCGCGCGTGCGCAGGTAGTCCGACATGGCGCCCTCTGGCAGCAGCCTGACGATGAACTCCAGACTGTTTTCGTCGTTGGCAACATGCGCGTAGGAGTAACTTCTCCAGAGGCTGGTGCCGGGCACCATAAGTTGCGCAAACTGTCCGGGATGGTAATTTAATTTCTCACCAAGACTGGAAGCATCTATTCGCAGAATCGCGGTCGAGTCCGATACGATTTCAACGGACTGGACAATGGCTTCTCCGGCAACAAGGCGCGCTGCATTGGCATTCGCCGGATATTCAAGCTCCACCACACAATCTGAGCGCACTCTGGCCTGACAGGTAAGTATCTTGCGAGCATCACGCTCCTGTTCGCTCAGACCCTCAGTGCGCCCCAGTTCGTAAGAACCGCTTGTGCAGTTACCGACGCAGGTTCCGCACAAGCCACTCTGACACTCGTTAACGATCGGAACACCGCTCGCCTCCGCAGCGTCAAGAATCGTTTGTTCCTCTGACATATTCAACAGCTTCTCGGTGCCGTCCGAATATCGGACCGTGACCCTGTGCAACATGAGTTTTCACTCCTCCGTGCGTTGTCACCCAAGTCATCTTGAGCGTGGGAATAGGTGGCGATTTCGGCACCAGCGCCTTATCCGTGCAGGCATTGCGCAGAACCTTCCACCTCCCATTACGCGGCATAACATCGCCGAGCTTCGATGACTTTGTTATCGCTCATATAGGGGAACGGACTGTTCCGTTCAGGGGGTGTGACCGGAGACAACAGAAATGGCTCCACATCGATCAGCACGGCACCGCTGGCGACCGCCGCTTCCGCTTTGAAAGCGGAAAACCAGGGCTATTCCGTCTATCGCCGTCGATACTCTCAAGGAAATCAAAAATTGTACGGGCCGGCTGACGTCACCGACGCGCCGATTTCGATCAAATCGATTGGAGAATAGTGAACGCCCAACGACAAGATTGCCCCCGTAACGAGAGGTTCCACCGCAGTCGGAACCTGTCGCATTGCCTAAACGTTGCTCCTTGAATTGCGGATCGCGCGCCCATTCCAGCGTCAGACCGTCGCCGCCTGACTGCGCTGTTCGTTGAAACAGGTTCACCACCTCACCCGCTGCCTGAACGTCACCGGCATCGCTTGCTCGAGGTTCACTCGAATCGCCGACGTGTCTGGATACAACACAAATACAGAGACGATTGCGGCGCCGTGCGGCTGCCTGGGTTGCACACGCGAACTCTTGGAGTTCATACCGGACCAGAAATCCAGTCCCAAGAGCGGTGGTCAAAAATCCTGAGTTCCTGGAATGCGTGGTCTCAGACGGTCTCAGGATGGTCTCAATTTGGTCTCAGACAACAAAAAAGGAGCTAGGCTTTCGCCTATGGACTTCCCCCAGAGCAGTAGACAATCCGGCGCCTCACAAAGCAGCCTGTTCAAAGGCCTCGGGACTGACGCCGCCGAGATGGCTGTGACGTCGGGTTCGATTGTAGAAGACCTCGATGTAA
>NZ_SUKF01000007.1 GCF_005047655.1 Sinimarinibacterium arenosum
GGCCTCGACTTCCTTGAGGATACGGACGATCTGTTCTTCAGAAAACTTCGACTTCTTCACGTAGAGCTCCTTGCGGTGGAAACTCTACTTCCAACTGGCTCGAATCAGCGAGGATCTTTCAAACCGACTCGCTGGGATTGGATGCCGAATCAATCTGCTACTTACGTTGGTATTCAGCGGCCGCCGCAGACGGTCTGCTGGAATGAAGGGTTAGATTTCATTCTCACGCACCAGTTGGCCCGAAGTGGAACTCGTAGCCAACTCTGCTAAGAACAAGCCTATTGATGCACTGAACGGAGACAGCACCCGCCTCAATGGGCCGACCAAACAGACCGAGGTTTGGAATGGCTTTCGCTTGCTCGTAGTCTTGGTACTGGGGAATTCGACGATGCGAGATGCCATACGTTGTTTGGAATGGCATCTGGCCGATACGCAACAGGCTGAAGTACGAGGGGTAAATGAGGCCGTCAAACCCAGCCGAACGAGCTGCCTCAGCAATGGCCCGAGTGATCTTGTACGAGTGCCGCCCTGCTAAGAACAGCATGTGAACGGCGATGTCGAGGCTCTCAAACTCGCTTACGTCTTCTTCCTTCAGCAAAACCGAAACATCCAGCAGTCGAAGTGATCTCGTACTTGTTAGCGTGGCAACGAATACATCGTCTTCAGCGCTTACTCGGCACTCATGTACGCAAACTTCCAAATCTGGTGAACCATAAAGCACAGGGCATCCAGCAGGATCGAGGCGACCTCGACCTGCGCTTGCCGCAGGCGGGCTGTCGTATTGCTTTGGGTCGCCGGGAGCGCTCGGGTTCACGCGGACTCGGTAGAACGACTCGTCAGGCAATAGTGATCTTTCCGGGTATTCCGAGAGGATTCGATCAACTATTGCTTGTCGCTTTGTTGGGCGTTGAAGTTCTTTGAGCGGCTCTATCTCACCGATCATCCAAAGCCGCGGGCCATAGTGAAAGAATCCAACGCCAAGCAAGCGCTCAATGAGCTTGACGTCATCCACAAGCCAAGGCGCAATGTCTATTGAAGTTTGCTGATGCTCATTGAACTGGATGAGTGGCGCCGCGCCGTAGCGGGCTCTCCACATCGATCCCCAGACAAAGAAGCGGTGTGCCAAGGCTCCCACGCCCGAAATTGGGAGCTTTTTAAACTCAGTCGCACCACAGTTTGGGCAAGCTCCAGCTATTTCTCTGCCGATTTTTTCTGCATCGAGGCGCAAGCCTCGATCAGAGAAACAGTTGGCACAGGCTACGAAATCTTCGTCCGGAGTGCTCATGAAACCTAACGCCAAAACTCAGCCGACGCGGAGCCTCTGCGGAGCAGAGGCGTAGCGGTCGGCTGGAGTGCCTTGTTGGACGACATTCTAGGCGCCAAACTCTGCTGAAACACGTTCTTCATAGTCTTTCGGCCACGAGGAACGAGGCGCAGGAATATAGCCACTAGCATCCTCCTCGTAACAGGCTGCGCGGTAAGGAAAGCGCGCAATTGCTGCTCGGATTTCATTGAAAAGCTCTATGGTGCTGGCCCAACGAATAGCGCACTCACCACATGACCATGCAGCACTTTCAAAATTGATTGGATATATGTCTTCGCAGGCCGCGATATATGAACAGCCTAGCGTTGGACACGCATATATAAACCGTGTCTCATCGGTTACGGCCGCTAAAATATCGGTCGTGCTCAGGTCGCTGTGTGTCTCTTGAAACTTCTCCATTAAAAGCTCTTGCCACGCACGAGTTCTAAACTCGTTGAGTGACACCCACTGAGTCGTGCAGCAGAACTTTCCAAACCGCTCGTCACCGGCGAAGTCAGCGAATGCTCGGCGGATTTCGTCTTTTGTCATGTCGTCCAACGCCCCGCATCAGCCGCGTGACCGCCACAAGGCGGGCACGTCGGCTGGATGCAGTGGTTAGCCTTCATTCGACGGAAACCCCCTCTACTCGGAAGAGTCCTAAGCCTCCCATCTGTAGCCTGACCTTCACTTCGGAACCGCAAGCGGCGTTCGGAAGCTTAAGAGCAACGCCCGGCAGGTACGAGTACGTCAGGCGCCTCTCGCCGTTTGAAAGCTGGAGCACGTGCTCGTCCATGCCGCGATGGAAGCGGCTGGCTAGTGGGTTGATCTGCTGTATCGTCCTTGGCCCGTTGTAGGTGACCTTCCAGCTCTCGATCTTGTACGGCCGAAGGTCATGTACAGCGTTGAAGCCAAATACAGAGATGCTTCCTACGACAAACAACACGAGCGACACGCGAAACCAGAATGACCTATCGGACCAGCGCTTCCCATCGATCTCGATGGCCAGCTGCCCCCGCATCACATATACGACCCCCAAGCACGCCAGAGAGAGAAGCACACCCGCCGACGCTCCGAGCAGGAGGAGCCAGTACGCTCCTTCTACTGATTCATTGATGTAGAGATGGAGCGCAATGACAACTGCGAGCGCTAGGACGGAGAACAGTGCGTTCTGGATCATGCTTTGTGAAGGCTAACTAGATTTATACCGATGTCAGTGAGGGTGCCTCAGCGGTGATAAAAAAACTACCTGTCCGTTTGGTCAGGTACTTAGCAGCGGAAGTCCGATTTATGCTGGATAAATATTTCCGGACGAGACGATGCTGTATCCACAGACCCAAGGCTGATGCCGTGCGGCCAGACAAGGTCGGCGAACGTCCATCAGCCGCAGAAAACGCAGACCAAAAAAAGCCCCAGCGGAGCCGGGGCAGCACACCAGTACGTCTGGCGGTCAGAGAGTCGGGTCTGGTCAGTCAACCTGATTGTGGTACTGCGTGTCTTCGAGCTGTCCGCGGATCGCGCCGTTGGGGAACTCGGTGTTGTGCAGGTTGATGTAGAAGTTTTCCGGGTTCTGCAGGATGCGCTGGACGATGCCGGATTCCATGGTCGGGAACTTGCCGGTTTCGCCTTCCGTCAGGCAGTCCGCGGCCTGGTCGTCCTGCGGCCAGGCGAGGTTGGCGACGACGGGTCCGTTCTCGCCAATCTGGCCTTCATGGATGTGCGCGGCGCGGCCGTTGCCCGGAGCGAACTCGGTTTCGGCCAGGCGATCGACGCGGATCGTGTAGCACAACGTCAGCGGGTCGCCGTCGATCCCGAAGACATAGGCTTCGCCGCGGGCCTTGCGATCACCCACGAACGGGTTCTGCACGCCGGAACGCGGCAGGTCGACCTTGGCCATGACCTGCGAGGGGGGGACTTGCTGCCGGCCGTTGAGTTCGGCTTCGAGCAGGGTGTTGAGGTGCCCCGCGTTGGCGGCCTGTGTCCATAGCGCGGCCATTCCCAGGCCGGCGACGGCCAGTGTGTTGAGTTTCATCGATCTCTCCTGTTGTCTTGAGTCAGCAGCGCCTGTACCGCGCGCAGGTCTGCTGCGGCAGGAGGCAATGCGTTGAAATGGGTGCTGCCTCAAGGATTACGGGCACGCGCTGCATTCGGATGCGCCGCTGAGATCACGGTGATGGTCCGGGCGGGTCTCGATACGGCCCTGCGGGCCTACTCGACCTGAACGGGGTGTGAGTGGAGGGAGCAGAAAAGCAAAAGCCCCGCGGCTGCGGGGCTTTTTTGAACGACGTGTCGTGAGGCTCTAGAAGTATTCGCCCTTGAACAGATTGGCGAACACGACCTGTTCGAGGCTGGGCTTGGCGCCTTCACGTCGGCCCTTGGCGGCGGAGGAGGACGGGAACAGATTGAAGCCCTTGTTGAGGATGTAGTCGTTGAGCTTGGGCCACAGCGCGTAGCTGACGGCGGCGGCGGTGCCCAGCGGCGTGGCGATCGACTTGGGTTTATCAATCAGCGCGCGGATCACGGTGTCGGCGGCCTTGTTGGGGCTCCAGGTCGGCACGTAGTCGTAGAGCTTGGTCGGCGCAATCATCGGCGTGCGCACCAGCGGCATGTAGATCGCGGTGACGTCGATGTTCAGATGCTTGACCTCGGCTGACAGGCAGCGTGAGAACGCGTCGAGCGCGGCCTTGGACGCGACATACGCCGAGAAGCGTGCGGCGTTGGCAAGGACGCCGATGGACGAGATGTTCACGATCTGACCGCGGCGTCGCTTGGCCATCGACGGCAGGAAATTCATGATCATGCGCACGGCGCCGAAGTAGTTCAGCTGCATCGTGCGTTCGAAGTCGTGGAAGCGATCCATCGATTCGAACACGGCGCGGCGGATCGAGCGACCAGCGTTGTTGACGAGGATGTCGACGTGGCCGAAGTCGGCGAGGATCTGCTGCGAGCAGGCGTCGATCGCGGCGAGGTCGTTGAGGTCGCACGGATAGACGTGGGCTTCGCCGCCGGCCTTTTCGATGATGTGCTGGGTTTCCTCCAGCTTCTCACGTGTGCGGGCGACCAGGATCACCTTGGCGCCGGCGGCGGCGAGCTTCTTCGACACGGTGAAGCCGATGCCGGAGGAAGCGCCGGTGACCACGGCGACCTTGCCGGAGAGCTTCTGCACCGCGCCGGCCGGCAGCGTGACTTCCAGGTCCAGATGCAGCTCCCAGTACTGCCACAGCTTCTCGGCGTAATCGGCGATGTTGGGGCACTGGATGCCGGAGCCCTTGAGCGCGCGGCGGGTGTGCTTGTCGTCGAACACGGCGAGATTGCTGACATAGCCGAGCACGGAAACCGGCACGCCGATGGCGTTCGAGACGCGGCGCTTGAGCGCGTAGGGAATCGCATCGGCGACGCGGCCGGACAGCTGCTTGACCTGCGCCGGCACCGACGGCACCTCGAACTTCTTGGCGAAGTTGGGGCCGTGCGCAGCTTCGAAGATGGTCTGCAGCAGCTCACCGACGGTGGGCGACTGGGTCTGGATCAGGCAGAAGCACTTGCCGTCGAGGCCATCCTGATGCGCGATGTAATCAAGCGCCTTGGTGACGTAATCCACCGGCGCCAGCGGTACGCGGCCGCCTTCGATGCCGAGCAGCGGCAACCATTTCGGCATCGAGTGGCTGATTTTCTGGATCGTCTTGAAGAAGTAGTAGGGCCCGTCGATCTTGTCCATCTCGCCGGTCTCGGAGTGACCGACGACGGCGCCCGGACGGTAGATCCGGAACGGCACCTTGCTCTCTTCGCGGACGATCTGTTCGGACTGGAACTTGGTCCGGAAGTACGGATGGCCGAGGCGCTGGCCTTCGTCGAACATGTCCTCGGTGAAGCGGCCGACCCAGTCGCCGCCGGCGACGGCGACGCTGGAGACATGGTGCAGCCGCACGTCGCCGCCCAGATCGTTGGCGAAGGCGACGAGATTGCGCGTGCCTTCATTGTTGATGCGGTCGCCGGTGGCGTCGTCCATGTTCATGTCATAGACGGCCGCCAGGTGGAATACGTGGCTGACCTTGCCGGCGAGCTTCTTGAAGTCGGCGGCCGAAATCAGACCCGGCGTGGTGACGTCGCCGTAAACCGGCAGAAGGTTCTTGCCCGCGGCACCGTAGCGAGCCTGCAGCGCCTTGAACTTGTCCTTGGACGATTCGCGCACGAGCACGTAGACCTTGGCGCCGTCGCGCTGCAACAGCTGCTCCAGCAGGAACTTGCCAATGAATCCGGTGGCTCCGGTGACGAAATAGTTCACGACCCTTCTCCCAATGATCCTTCCCGAAGGGACAGGATATTACCGGAGCATGCCCGGCAGATGACTTGGCGAACCCGCCGCGAACCGCGGCGCAGCGGACAAGTGTTCAATAGTCGCCTTCCTGATGCCTGGCCGCGGCCGAGCGTTCGCGCCGTTCGGACAGACGCTCGCGTGCGTCCTTGTCGGTGCGCCAGACCACTTCAGGAAACAGCAGGACGCGCAGCAGGCCGACCAGCATGTACAGATAGCTGGCCGAAAACATCACGCCGCAGAAGATCGACACCCACTCGAAATTGGCCGAGAGGAACTTGATTCCCCACCACGAGGCGACATCGGTCACCGCGGCGGACAGCCCAATTGGAAACACCCATTGATATGGCCACAGGTGATTGAACTGCAGCGAGAACGGGATGCCGATGATGAAGAAGCTGGTGGTGAAGCCGAACAGATGCGCGTGGGTGAACGCGATCAGCTTGCCCAGTGACATCTGCTCGAAGTAAGCCTCGGCGGTCCCGTGCAGGTGCAGTTGATAGGCGATCTCCGAAGCCCCGAACGCGAAGGCGATACCGAACAGCACTGTGGCCATCGCGATACCGCGTTTCACCCCGGTGGGCAGGTGGTGCAGGTTGATGTCGGCGGTGTGCGCCTGGAACGGCACCATCCACCAGAAGAATCCCAGCAGCAGGAAAAACCCGCCGATCAGCGCGACCGGCCCGCCGACGGTGATCCAGCGCGACTTCTCCGGCGGCAGTTCGATGATCGCCTCGCTCTCGATCGGGGCGTCGCTGAAGAAATCGAAGTCATCCGCGTCGGTACCTGCGGGCGTCGCGGTCTGTTGCTGTGTCTGCTGTTCCAGCTCCGCGGCGTTCTGCGCCAGCGCGCGTGCGCCGGCCAGACCGCCGATCAGCAGCAGCGCCAGCAGCAGTTCGATCAGGCGGGCCTTAAGCATGGGACGGGTCGCTGGCTCGGGCGGGCGTGGTGCCGTGGAGCGTCAGACACCGGCAGAGAGGATCACGCGACAGATCGTGGATGGACATCGCTAGGCTCCCTTCAGGCGTACATAGACCAGCGTACCGGCGTTCTTCACCGCACGGGTGATCGCGGCGTCCAGGTCTTCGCCCTTTGCCTGTGGCAGTGCGTCGAGCGCGGTGCCGGCGAAAGTGGCGTAGACCGCGCGCTTGGCCGCGTCCGGGACATGGTTGGTGTTCAGCGCGCTGACTGCGGTGACGGTCAGCTTGCGGTCGGTCACCAGCAGCAGGAAGAAGGTCTTGTCGCCGAACTTGGCGGGAAAGATCAGCGCGGTTCCGGCGGGACGCTGGTTTTCCAGCGGAATGTAGATGGTGTTCTCGTCGTCCTTGCCCAGCGTCGCACCCAGCGTCTTGGCACGGGCGATGTCGGCGTCGGTCAGCACCGCATCCTTCGGCAGGTAGGCGCGGATGCCGGGGAATGCGGCCTGGACCTCGCGCGGGATCAGGCTGGCGGTGTCGAGCCAGTCGCCCTTGTCCTGAGGCGTCGAGTGTTTGTCGCCGGGGTTGGCCTTGGCGCTGGCTTCGGCACCGTTGGCGCTGCCGTCGGTGTCGGCGTCGAGCCCGGAAATCTTGCCGAACGCGGATGCTGTCATGCCGGCATCCTTGAACTGCTGGCCGAAGGCGTTCAACGGCGTGCCGCCGCCGTCCTTGTGGCAGGCGTTGCACGACGGCGGGTAGCCGTACTGCTGTTTGTACATGCGTGCGAACGCCGGCTCCGCCTGGGCCGCGCCCGGCAGCGCGGCAGCGAGTGCCCAGACCATCAGCGCCGTGCGCTTCATCGGCTCCCCCCGTTCATCCGAACGTCCATCAGAAATCGAACAGGCCCGGCACCTGATCGCGCATGCGCGTCAACAGTTCCGGGTCCTGGGTCAGTGCTGCCTGCAGCTTCGCGTGCTGCGGTGAGTCAGCTGGCGGCATCAATTTGGCGGCCTTATCGGTGTTGCGATAGCGCTCCCAGTCGAGTGCATCGCGGATCTCGGACTTGGCTTCGATGTTCGCCTTCACGGCCGCTTCGTCGTCGCCCCCCATGAAGTTCAGCTTGGCGTTGGGATTGCCGCGATGGCAGGCGAAGCAGTACTGAGTGAACGGCTGCAGCGGCGAATCTGCCGCCAGTTCGAGCGGTGGCTCGGTTGCAGCGACGGGCGGCGACATTGCGCTGACATCCAGACAGCAGTAGCCGGGCGTCGATGCGTCGTCCTGTGCCGGCAGCGCAGCGGCAAGCGCCTGCATCATGCGCACACGCGAGAACGGCTGCGCCGACAGCTGCACATCGGGCAGCGCATCGACGGCGGCATCGACCACTGCCCAGTCATGGCCGGCGCGGCGCTCCAGCGTGGCGACGTCGTCGGTGCTGAACAGTGCGGCGATGCCGTACACGCCGTCGATATCCTCCGCGCCGAGCCAGCGTTTGGGTGGGCGCGGTGTCAGCGGATCCAGCGTGGCGGGTAGCCTCGGCAGTTTGTCGAATGCTTCGAGGTCATCATTGTTGCGCGCGCCGGCGCCGGCGCCGGGGATTGGCGCCGGCGCGAACAGCGTGTGCAGAAAGCCGCGCCAGCCACGCTGCGTTACCAGTGGATCGCGATTGCGCAGATCGGATTCCGGCACGGCAATGCCGGCGTCGGGCCACTGCATGCGCTGCAGCGCGCGCAGTGCGTCGGCGCCGCTACCGGCGGCGTCGAAGCGGCCGGGGTCCCAGGCATAGCGCAAGGCCAGCTTCAGGATCTGGCGGCGGCAGGATGTGTTGTCGCCGCAGCCGTCAAGCCAGATGCGCTGGGTGGTGACAACAAAACTGCCGACGTCGGTCAGCTCGTCGAAGCGTTCCGGCATGCCCAGCGCGGTTTGCGGGGGAACGCCGAGATAGTCGGCGTCACCGCGCGCCGTAACGATGTGCGCGGCAATTTCAGGTTGGGCATTGGTTTCGTTCCACGGCCGCTGCGGGAAGATCGGCGAGCCGCCCTGGTGGCAGGTCAGACAGACTGCGCGGCGCGCATAGACGATACGGCGCTGGCCGTCGGCGGCGTAGTCCTGGACCAGCTGGAATTCGTAGCGACCGGCCGCTTCGTTGTAACTGATGACTTCAATTTCGTGTGCGTTCTCGACGAAGCCGAGGAACAGCTGGCCACGGCCGACGAGGCCCAGATTGGCCGGCGTGTTCGATGCCTGGAAGTCGGCCGCGACCAGCACCCGTGGATGACTGAAGTCGGCCTGGGCTTTCAGCAGCGAGCGCCCGAAGGGAATCATCAGGCGCACTGGCGGCTGTGTGTCCGACTGCTTCTCGATCAGATCAACCAGCGCCTCGAACGGATACGGCAGGGCGTCGTTCTGTGCGATCAGGTGATCGAACAGCGAGCGCGTACCTTCCGGTGGCAGATCGTCGTCCGGGATGATGTGTGCGGAGCGGTGTGCAGGATCGTTCGACGTCGCTTGCTGCGCACGATCCAGGATCGAGGGGCCGGTTGGTTCGGTCGGCGTCTGTGGGCGCAGTGCCCAGTAGCTTGCGCCGGCTCCGAGCACGACCAGGGCCAGCAGGACGGCACTGCGTGCGCGACCCCTGATGTGACGGGACATCGATTCAGGCCGTCCGGCGTTCGACACGCGACGCCGCCCAGGTGAACAGCAGATACAGCACCAGCGCGCCGACGGCGACAGCGCTGCCGGATGGCGGCACCGGGCCGAAGGTGTTGGCGAGCTGCATCAGCGTGAGCACGCCGAACAGCAGCCATGCGCGACGTGCGTAGGTCGGGCAGGCGCGCGCGTAGATCCACACCGACGCTGCGAGCAGGCCGAGCTCGAGCGCCAGCTCCGGTCCGCGGTACGCCCACAGACCGAAGCCGACCTTGGCGCTGTTGTCGTACAGCGGCAGATCGGGCGCATGCACCAGCAGATCGAGCAGCCAGTGTGAACCGATTGCGGCACCGACGATCAGTGCGGCGTTCAGGCCTTGTCCGCGCCGCCACAGGAAATACGCGAGCGCCCCGCCGGCGGACCAGATCAGGGTTGCGACCAGGCTGTGCGTGTACGGCATGTAGTACAGATCCAGCGGTGAGCCGGCGAGAAAGCCCGGCACCACGCGCAGCTTCTCGACGCCGGCCAGAATCAGCAGACTCCAGCCAACGTCGACCAGCTGCACCGCCAGCAGCAGCACCCACAGCGGCAGCTGCGGCTTGACCGCCTTGAGCGCGAACCCCGCGCTGTAGTGACCGACGAACATGCGCGGCCTACAGGATCTTCAGGAATTCGCGCAGCGCCAGCTTGTCCTCGGCCGACAGCGAGATGCCGAACTGGTGGCCCTTGTTCTCGATCGGGTCGTCGCACTTCATGAACAGCGGGTTGTGCGGGTCAGAGCTGGTGAAGGCCTGGACCGGCGTGCCTTCGGGCACAGGCAGTTTGATGAAACCCTGCTGGTCCTCACGCGGCGCCAGCTTGATCTCGCGATCGGTGACGCTGATCTTCTGCGGACGATGCGGCGTGTCGTTCGGGTTGTCCGACATCATCAGCTCGGCGTAGGCCATCTCGAACTGCTTCACACGGCCGGCCACGGTGTAGTCGACGGTCTCGCCATCCGGCAGGAAGGTCAGCTCGCCGATCGCATTGTTGTGCAGGAATGGCGCGGTGGCCCAGACCGACAGTAGCGAGAAGTTGCGCAGGTAGCCGGGGCCGCCTTCGATGACTTTCTCGCCGCCGAACTGTTTGCCGCCAACCAGCGGCGCCATTCGGTTGACCACTTTTGGCACGCTGCCCGGCGACGGCCGCTGCTTGTAGGTCTCGGACGAGAACTCTTCCCAGATGTGGCCTTCGTTGTGGTTGTCGTGCAGCGCACGGCACATGTTGGTGCCGATGATGTTGAACGGCGTCGGTTCGTCATTGGCGAGCCAGTCTTGCCCGAAGATGTCGCCGCCATTGATGCCGTCCGCGGCAAACTGGCGTGGGCGCAGCGTGCCATGGGTGTCCGCGACCAGGTACTTGGCCTTGAACGCTGCGCTGTTGCGCTCTGCCTCGGTGAATTCGTATTGCCAGTTCTGCTCGGAGCCGAACACGTGGCCCTCGTAGTAGCGCGCCAGAGCGGCCTTGTCGGCGCGGATATTGTCCGGCGCGTACTTGGAGCTGTGGCAGCTGGCGCATTCGCGTGCGAACACCTTGCGGCCCTGCGGCACTTTGTTCAGATCGACGAATTGGGTGCCCGGCGTGCCGTCGACATCGACGGCATTCAGCAGATAGGTCGGGCCGCCGGTGATCAGGAACGCGGCCAGATCCGGCATCTTGGCGTCGGCATAGTTCCAGGCTTCACAGTCCTTGGCGCACTGCTCGATGCGGAACGCGTGCTGACGCGCTTCGTCGCCGAAGAACGTCCCTGGCACCGGGAAGCGCGGCGTCCAGCACTCCTCGGTGCACATGCCGATGTTGACGTAGACGCGGATCAGCGCGAGATGTTCGCCGACGCTGTCCTCACCGCCCTTGAGCACGTGACGGGTCTTGGCCTTCTTGATCTCGCCGGTGATCGGATCCTTGATGTCTTCTTCAAACAGGCGTTTGTTGAAGAAGTCCATGATGTTGTTCTGGGTGCCGGGGTTGTGCTGGAAGTCGGTGGCCACCAGAGAGGTGTCAATCGTGCCGACGCGATGACCGCGGCCGAGCACTTGGCGCGACAGGCTGTCTTCCGGCGTGCCCATCACGTATTGCATCGGCTGCATCGTGTACTGGTTGCCGATGGTGGCGTGGATGTTTTCCCACTTCGGCTGATTCGGATCCTTCGGCGGATGGGTCGGATCGAAGGCGACGTGGCACTGCACGCAAGGCCCGCCGAGCACGTAGCGCATGTTCTTCTTGATCTCGTCGTCGCGATACGGCGCGGTGCGCGGATCGAACACGACCTTGCCGGATTCGTCCTGGGTCGGATCGGCGTAGTACTTGCGGTAGCCGAGCACACCGGAGCTGTGCGGGTCAGGGCATTTGTCGTACCAGTTCGTGCTGGCGTCGCCCTGGGTGCAGTCCGGATCGTTGATCATGCCCCACTTGCTGTAACGGTACGGCCGCGTGCGCGTGTCGAGCCATGGATACCAGACGTTGCCTTCGCCGACGGTGCGCACCGTGTGCAGGTATTCCTCGTCCTGGTCGCCGAAGGTGCCCTTGAACCAGACGTCGCGACCGCGACGGACCTGTTCGCGGGCGACGCGTGCGGCGGCCGGGTCAGTCTGTTCCAAATCCTTGAACAAAGAATTGACGTAGCGGCAGGACTCGGCGTCGTATCCGGTCGGCTGCGGCTGGTCGCAGGACGGCGGCGCGGCCTGGGGGATCGGCACGATGTCCCAGGTGATCGCGTCCTGGAAGTGATGGTTGTAGGGGCCGTGGCCGGCATGCCAGACCTTCTTGGCGGCGAGCGTGTCGTAGAAATGGTCGCTGTACCACTGGCGCTTGGCCTGGACCTGCGGTGAGCCGTGCCAGATGCCGGTGAGCATGTCGCGCTGCGCCAGCTCGCCCAGCGAAACGGAGCGGTTGGTCGATCGATACGGGGCATCGCTGACCGAATACTGACCCCACGCCGGATAGAACTGCTCCGGCTTGTCGGCGGCGTAGTCGCCGCCCGCGGTCGGCGCATCGCCGGCAAAACTCCACAGCGGAACGCACAGCGCAAGCAATGCGAGCTTTCTGGACATGGACTCCCCCGTTATCGTTATGAAAGCGCGCCGGCAGTCTAGCCCGAATCGCGTGTGCAGCAAGCGGCCGCCCCGCCAGGACGGGAGGCGCTGTGGCAAAGGGGATCAGACGACGATGGACAGGTCGAGCGCGTGTCGCAGCTGGGCGCAGCGCTCGGCTGCGGCGCCGTCGGTATAGGCCACAGCCGGGTGTTTGCCCCAGACCGGCGCCGGCCATGCCGGGTCGGCCGGATCGCGCACGACGTGATGCAGGTGCAGCTGCGGCACCATGTTGCCGAGCGCGGCAACATTGAGTTTATAGCCGTTGAACAGTCGCATCAGCATGCGTCCCAGGCGCACCGACTCGCTCAGCAGCTGTTGCTGATCGGCGACCTGCAGCTCATAGATTTCGCGGATGTTGCCGCGCCGGGGGACCAGGATGCACCAGGGGTACTGCGCATCGTTCATCAGCAGCACGCGACACAGTGGCCAGTCGCCGAGCATCAGCGTGTCCGCTGCCAGTTGGTGATGCAGTTCGAATTCCATGGCCTTGCCTTGCATTGCGGCGCCTCGTACGCGGTTCGATAGCATCGCATGTCCTGATGTCGGATCCGTGCGCTCGTTAGCGTTCGCCGCCACAGATGCCATGGGGTGTCCCGAAAAAGAGAAGCCCCGCGGTGCGGGGCTCTCGAACGATGGAGCCGGAGCGCCTATTTCGCGGTGACGGCGACGCCATTGATCTTGGCGCTGATCAGCACGGATTCGTCGCCCTCGGAGACCGCCTTGATCAACAGGCCGCTATCCACAGCTATCCAGTTGGTTGTGGTGGTGGATCCACTCACGGTGGCGTCCGTTTCGCTGAAGCGGCAGGTCGCGAAGGTTCCGGCCGGCACCGTGACGGTTTCGCGACCGACATACGTCGTCGTGGTGGTCACGGACTGGTCCGGGATCGGGAATGGCGACAGCGGGGTTTCTGACTTGATCGTGTACGTCTGCGAGTAGCTCTGACCCGGGTCGAGCGCGTAGCGGGTTTCGCGCGGCGGCTCGTTCCAGACCGTCATGGTGAATGCGGTGCCGCTGACGGTTGATTCGGTGATGACGCCGTAGGTCTTGTAGGTGTTGCCGTCGAGGTCGCCATAGCTCTTGGTCGCCGACGTCGAGTTGTGGCTCGGATCGGTCGACGTGGCCGTGACGTCGGAGACCGACTCCAAGGCATTGCTGTAGCCCTTGAAGCTGGTGCGCCGGGTGAGCGTCGAGTCAAAGCTTGTGGTCAGTTGTTCGCCGGTGCTGCCGTCCGTAGTCCGGATCACTTGCTCGACCTGGGTGCCGACCGTATGCAGTGAGGCGTTGAGGCAAGCCAGCGCACCACCGCTGGCAGGCGTTGGCGTTGGCGTTGGCGTCGGCGTTGGCGCAGCAGTCGGTGTAGGTGTGGGTGTGGGCGTCGGTGTTGCGGTAGGACTCGGAGTCGGCGTGGGTGAAGCCGATGGCGTCGGTGTGGGCGCCGGGCCATCGCTGCCCGCATTGTTGTTGCCGCAACCGGAGAGTCCGGCTGACGCCAGCAGCGCCAGTGAGGACAGATAAACCAGCGTACGCATGGGTTGCTCCTTGAAATGAAAACCAGATGTCAGCCGGGTGCCACGCACACTGGCCGGGCGGATACGTTCATCTTCCAGAAGAGACAACGGGAAAATCGTCAGGAATGCGACATCCAGGGCGCCGGGCCAGCGGCGCTGGCGTGGTCGGAGCAACGGCCACAGACCTTGCGCGGAAGTCTGCAATCCACCGCCGAAGTCGGCGCCAAGCCCCGACCTGCGTTCGCAGTCCAGCGCCTTGCCTTACACTGCTGCGCCTTGAAGGAGGCTGGATAGCAACGCATGTCCCGAACCGAAACCCGTACTGCCCTCATTGCAGGCGCCACTGGCCTGATCGGCAACCTGCTGCTGCAGCGCCTGTTGAACGATCCGGTGTATGGCGAGGTGCGTGTGCTGTCGCGTCGTCCGCCAAGCGTGACGAATGCCAAGCTGCGCGTGTTGCTCAGTGACTACAGCGACCTGAGCACGCTGGGCGAAGCCTTGAATGTCGATGATGTGTTCTGCTGCCTGGGGACCACGATCATGACCGCCGGTTCACGCGCGGCGTTCGAGGACGTCGACTACCGCATGGTTGTCGAGTTGGCGCAGGAATGCCGCGCTGCCGGTGCGAAGCGCTTTTTGGTGGTGTCCGCCGTTGGCGCGTCGGAGCGCGCGATGGCCTTCTATTCGCGGGTCAAGGGCCACATGGAGCGCGTGGTGTCGGCGCTGGATTTCGAGGCGGTGCATATCCTGCGCCCGTCACTGTTGCTGGGCGAGCGCGGTGAGCGCCGGCCGGGTGAGGCAGCCGCGCAGAAGCTGGCGCCGTTGATGGCGCCCCTGCTGAGCGGTCCGTTGGCGCGTTATCGGGCGGTCGCGGCCGACGACGTGGCTGCGGCCATGCAGCTGCTGGCGCAGAGCGGCAAGCATGGCGTTCATCTGCATCATCTGCCGCTGTCGGGCCTGGGTGAGCGCGTTTGAACGTGGGCGGATGCCCGAAGTGAACTGATTTCGGCGCGCCGCTCGTCTATGCTTTGCACCCGGTCCGGCGATTGACATCCGCCATGCCACACGGCGTATTGCGCAGGTACAGCCGCACTCGATCCAACATTACGATTTTCTTTGTCAGGCTCCCACAATGATCGACCGCCGCTTGATTGCCGCCAGTCTGCTGTTGTGTCTGACCGCCTGTGGTCAGTCAGGCGCGTTGGTGCTGCCGGACGAAGATGAAGCCGTGATCCCGGCTCCCGCACCGACGCCCGCACCGACCCCGGTGCCGGCAGCAGATTCCAGCATCACCCCCGAGCGCAGCGACGCTCAAACCGCGCCGACCGATCGCTAGATCGATCGCGCCTACCGCAGGACGAGCACAGCAGTGGACTATTTCGAGTATCGCGACGCCGAGTTGTATGCCGAGAAGATTCCGGTAGCGCGTATCGCGCAGGCACACGGTACGCCGTGTTACATCTATTCCCGCGCGACCCTGGAACGGCATTTTCGGGCGTTTGACGAGGCGCTGCACGGCCTCGACCATTTCGTTTGCTACGCGGTCAAGGCCAATTCAAACCTCGCCGTACTGCAAGTGCTGGCCAAGCTGGGCGCAGGCTTCGATATTGTCTCCGGCGGTGAGCTGTTCCGTGTGCTCAAGGCCGGTGGCGAGCCGTCGCGCATCGTGTTTTCCGGCGTCGGCAAGACCGAGGCGGAAATGCGTTCGGCGCTGGAAGCCGGCATCTACTGCTTCAACGTCGAATCCGAAGCCGAGCTGCAGCAGTTGAATGCGGTGGCTCGGCAGCGCGGCCAGCGCGCACCGATCGCGCTGCGGGTCAATCCGGATGTCGATGCCAAGACGCACCCGTACATCTCGACGGGTCTGAAGAGCAACAAGTTCGGTGTGGATATCGCGACCGCCGAACGTCTGTACCTGGAGGCATCGAAACTCGACGGGATCGAGATCGTCGGCGTCGCCAGCCACATTGGCTCGCAGCTGCTCGACGTGTCGCCGTTCCTAGACGCGCTGGATCGTGTGCTGGCGCTGATCGACCGCTTGCAGACGGCGGGTATCAAGCTGCGTCACATCGACGTCGGTGGCGGTCTCGGCGTGCGTTACCTGGATGAGAATCCGCCGGAGCCACGCGACTGGGCGCTGGCGATCCGGCCGAAGCTGGCCGACCGCGGGCTGCGCATCCTGACCGAACCGGGTCGTGCGATCGCCGGTAACGCCGGCATTCTGGTGACCAAGGTGCTGGGCCTGAAGGGTACTGACGAAAAGTCTTTCGCGATCGTCGATGCGGCGATGAACGATCTGCTGCGCCCGACCCTGTATCAGGCGTGGATGAACATTGTGCCGGTGAAGCCGCGCAGTGACGTGCCCGAGCGCAACTACGATGTCGTCGGCCCGGTCTGCGAAACCGGTGACTGGCTGGGCAAGGACCGCGCGCTGGCGATCAAGGCAGGTGATCTGCTCGCGGTGCGCACGGCCGGTGCCTATGGTTTCACGATGGCATCGAACTACAACACGCGGCCGCGCGCGGCCGAGGTGCTGGTCGATGACGACTTCGTGCATCTGGTGCGTGAGCGCGAGACGCTCGAGGATCTGGTGCGCGGCGAGCGTCTGCTGCCATGAACGAGGCGCGCACGTCGCCCGAAAAACCATTGATTCTGGTTGATGGATCGAGCTGGCTGTTTCGTGCGTATCACGCGCTGCCGCCGCTGACCAATGCCGAGGGCATGCCGACCGGCGCCGTGTTCGGCATGGGCAACATGCTGCGCAAGTTGCTGAAGGACTACACACCTGAACGTATCTGCGTGGTGTTCGATCCCAGCGGCGACACTTTTCGCAATGCCTTGTATGCCGAGTACAAGGCCAATCGCTCGGAGACGCCGGAAGATCTGTCGGTGCAGTATCCGTCGATCCTTGAGCTGATCGAAGCGATGGGGCTTCCGCAGATCACCGTCCCGGGAGTCGAGGCGGACGACGTGATCGGCACCCTGGCGCGCGCCGCCGCGGCGCAGGGTGAGCCCGTGCTGATCGTCACCAGCGACAAGGACATGGCGCAGCTGGTCGATGAGCGCGTGTCGCTGCTGGACACGATGAAGAACCGGCGCATGGATCCGGGCGGCGTGGTCGAGAAGTTTGGCGTATCGCCAGAGCGCATCATCGACTACCTCGCGCTGATGGGCGATACCAGCGATAACATTCCGGGTGTGCCGATGGTCGGTCCCAAGACCGCGGCAAAATGGCTCAATGAATACGGCACGCTGGACGATCTGATCGCGCGCGCCGACGAGGTCAAGGGCAAGGCCGGTGAAAACCTGCGTGCGCACCTGACACAGCTGCCGCTGGCGCGCGAGCTGGCAACGATCAAGCTCGACGTCGAGTTGCCGGTGACGCTGGATTCTCTGCAGCCACGCGAACCGGACCGTGAACGCCTGCGCGCGTTGTATCGCAAGCTCGGTTTCAACCGGCTCGCTGACGAACTCGACGGCCCTACCGCGAAGGCGGAGCCTTCCGAGGGGGCTGAAACACCGCCGCCGCATGTCAATGCGGCTGAGACCGAGGTCACCACGGTGCTGGATCAGGCGAGCTTCGATGCGATGCTGGCGGCACTGAACGCGGCCGAACTGGTCTGCTTTGACACTGAGACCGACAGCCTTGATGCGAATCAGGCCCAGCTGGTCGGCCTGGCGTTCGCGGTTGAAGCCGGTCGCGGCTGGTATGTGCCGGTGGCGCATGACTATCTGGGCGCGCCGGACCAGCTCGATCGCACGGCGGTGCTCGAGGCACTGCGTCCGCTTCTTGAGGATCCGAACAAGCCCAAGCTTGGTCAGCACCTCAAGTACGACCTCAATGTACTCGCTGCGCATGGCGTGCAGGTGCGTGGCGTCGCCCACGACACCATGCTGCAGAGCTATGTGCTCGACGCGGCCGGCAACCGCCACGACATGGACACTCTGGCGCTGAAGTATCTGGGGCACCAGACCATCAAGTTTGCGGACGTTGCCGGCAAGGGCAAGGGTCAGATCACCTTCAATCAGGTGTCGATCGACAAGGCCGCGCCCTATTCGGCCGAGGACGCCGACATCACGCTGCGCTTGCATCAGACCCTGTATCCGCAGCTCGCGGCAGAACCGGCGCTGAAGAAGGTCTACGAGACCATCGAAATACCGCTGGTGCCGGTGCTCGCGCGAATCGAGCAGACCGGGGTCAAGGTTGACGTCGCACTGCTGCGCACGATCAGCAGCGAACTGGCCGAGCGCATGGCGCAGTTGCAGACCGAAGCGCATCGCGAGGCCGGCGGCGAATTCAATCTGGGTTCGCCGAAGCAGCTCGGGGTGATCCTGTACGAGCAGCTGGGTCTGCCCGTGTTGGGGAAGACCCCGAAGGGAGAGCCTTCGACGGCCGAGGACGTGCTGGAAGAACTCGCGGCTCAGCACCCGCTGCCGCGGCTGATCCTGGACTGGCGAGCGATGCAGAAGCTGCGTTCGACTTACGCCGAACAATTGCCGCTGGCCGTGAATCCGCGTACCGGCCGTATTCATACCTCCTACCATCAGGCGGTGGCGGCAACCGGACGGCTGTCGTCGTCCGATCCGAACCTGCAGAACATTCCAGTGCGTACGGCGGAGGGGCGTCGCATCCGGCAGGCCTTCATTGCCGAGCCCGGTAACGCGCTGCTGGCGATCGACTATTCGCAGATCGAGCTGCGGCTGATGGCCCACTTTTCAGGCGACCCGCGCTTGCAGCACGCCTTCGCCCAGGGCCAGGACATCCATCAAGCGACCGCGGCCGAGGTCTTTGGTCTGCCGCTGGACGAGGTCCCGACCGAGCGTCGGCGCGCAGCCAAGGCAATCAACTTCGGGCTGATCTACGGCATGTCCGCATTTGGGCTGGCACGCCAGCTCGGGATTCCGCGCGGCGAGGCGCAGGAGTACATCGATCGCTTCTTCGGGCGCTACCCCGGGGTCAAGCACTTCATGGACACCACGCGAACGCAGGCGCGCGAGCGCGGCTATGTCGAGACCCTGTTCGGCCGCCGCCTGTATCTGCCGAACATTGCCTCACGCAACCAGGGCCTGCGCCAGTACGCCGAGCGTACCGCTATCAATGCCCCTTTACAGGGTACGGCGGCCGACCTGATCAAGCTGGCCATGCTGGACGTTTCCGCGTTTCTGGCGGAGCGGGCGCCCGCGATCCGCATGATCATGCAGGTCCACGATGAATTGGTGTTCGAGGGCCCCGAGGCCGAGATCCGCGCCCGGGCTGCCGAAATTGCCGGGCGCATGTGCCGTATTTCCGCTCTTGATGTACCGCTGGTCGCCGATTGGGGCGTCGCGTTGCAGTGGGATGCCGCACATTCCGCCGAAGGCCATGCAAGCAGTTAAAAACAAAAGAAATTTAAATTTTTGACGGCCAGCATCTCGACGCATTTTCGGTCCGTCCGGCGCGCTAGGTCTTTGATTTTTCAGGTTCAGCCCGGGTTCAGCCAGCCGGCATCGGCGGGGCCGTGAACTTTGCGTTTGAACTTCTTCGCCGCGACCCCATCTAATCTTCCGAGCGGCGATTCTCCCTAGTCCCGCTCCCCGCCTCACTCCCTGGGCGGGTCCGGCATCCCCCATAAGCCGGAAAGCGTGGCCCGGTGATTTCCCCCTAAATCACCGGGCTTTTTTTATGTCCGTCTGCGCCTGACGCAAGGCCACGCTCAGATCATTACCGATCCCATCTTGTTGATTGCGCTGCCCTGGACGTAGTCGACGCCGGCGCTCTTGAGCCAGTCGACCGCGTCGGTTGATTCGATGTTGATCGCCGCAGTGCGGCGGTTCAGCAGATGCGCCGCCTTGCAGATCCACTCCAGGTGCGTGCGATCCAGTGCGTCGTGGCTGATGTTGGCGGTGACGCTGGGATGGATCTTCATGTAGTCGAACGGCAGATGACGCAATTGCGTCACGCCCATCGTGGTGTGGCAGCGATCCAGGGCAAAGCGCACGCCCGTGGGGCGCAGCAGTTCCATGAAGCGCTGCACGACCGAGGTCTGGTTGATCGCGAAGGCTTCACCGATCTCGAGGCACAGCTTCTCCGCAGGGACATCGGCTGCGGCCAGCAGTTCGAACACTGAAGTGCCGAATTCGGGCTCAAGCAGCGACGATGGCGCCAGATTGAGGCTGACGGCGACGTGTGACTCCAGGATTCTCGGATTGTTGGCCGCTGCGGTGATCAGGCTTTGCAGGGTCCACAGATCCACCCGATGCGACTGACGCAGCCGCTCGACCGCGGGCAGATAGTGCCCGGGTTCAAGCCACACGCCGTCGTCGTCTTCGACGCGGATGAAGAACTCCATCAGCGGTAGACCGTCAGGCTCGGTCAGCGGGCGCATCTCCTGAGAGATCAGATGGGCGCGGCCGTCCTTCATTCGGGGCAGCAACCAGTCCAGCCAGACCTGGTCGTCGCGATGACGGTTTTTCGCGGCCTCGTCAGGAATCCGCTGCAGAACCTGATTGCCACCGCGGTTCTTGGCTTCGGACAGCAGCGTTTCGGCCGCAGCGAGTAACTCGGCACGTTCATTGGTTTCGCGCGTGATCGGCACCAGCGCGATACTGAAGGTGCAGCGGATCTGCTGGCCGTTCCAGATCAGGTCATTGTTTTCCGCGTGAAGCCGTACGCGTTCGGCAACCTCGGCGGCTCGGGCTTCGTCGTGGCCGATCAACAGCGCGGCGAAACGCGCGTTCGAGTAGCGATACCCGGTTCCGGATTCAACGATCGACATCGCGAGGTTCTTGGCCGCATGCCACAAGGCCTGCTCACCGGCCCAGTAACCCTTCTCGTCATTGATGTGGTCGAGGTCGTCAATGCGCAGGAACAAGGCCACATGCTGGGTGCCGGCCGACTTGGCCTCGGCGAGCAGCTCATCAATACGGCGTTCGAACGGCTCGCGCGACAGCAGCGTCGTGGTCCAGTTCTCCATTTCAGCATCGGCCAGCGACAAGCCCGGGTGCGGCGCTGAGGCGGGTGCTGACTCGCTGTCACTGCGGTTGATGCGCACGATGGCACCCAGGGGGGCATTCTTGACGTCGACCACGGACGAACTGGTCACGATCACCGGAACCGGCTCGTTTTCATGATTCAACAGCCGCGCCTGCTGGATCTGCGGAATGGATGAAGTCGACTCCAGCACCCGCGTCAGAAAGTTCGCCAGCGGGTAGTCACGGAACTGTTCGCGATCATCCTGATACAGCGGCACGCTGTCGGCAAAGCGCCGTCCGATCAGGCTTTCGCGTGGGCAGCGCAACAAGGTTGCCGCTGCGGGGCTGGCGCCCAGCACCACGCCTGCGGCGTCGGTCATCAGCAAGGCTTCCTGCGCCATGTTCAGCAGACTGTCGCGCAACTTGATGCCGCCCTGCTGGTCGGCGAGCGTGCGCGCCAGACGTTCGCGCAGGCTGCGGTTCATCTGCAGCACGGCGCCGAGTTGCTGGGTTCGCTGCTCTGCGGTGGTGAGCTCGGTCTGAGAGTGGAGTGCGCTGCGTTTGCGCTGACGACCGAGGTGGCGCCGCAATGACGCGCGTGCGGCAACTTGCGGTTCCTGCTCGTATTCCTTCCAGACGATGCGTGCGGAGATGAGGAACAGCAGCCAGAACACGATGATCGGAAAGTGCGCGCGCAACCAGGACAGTGACACCGGCAGATCGGCCATCTCTGGGAGCCGGGCGACGATGACATCGAACAACAGTGCGATCACGAGCGCGATGGCGGCGGTGGTAACGGTCAGCAAGGACCAGCCGACCAGGGTGCGCGCGCGTCGGCGTCCCAGCATCCGAATCAGGCTGCGTGGCAGCGTCGGGCTACTCATGTTCGTCGATTCCCTCACTCGATTCGAACTCCGCAGGATCGCGTCCGGCCCCCAACCAGTCGCCGAGACGCTGACGACAGGCATCCACCCCCAAGCCTGCCGGTACCGAGAATAACTGGGCCGTCAGCGATTCGCTCGATCCAATCGCGCGCTGCACGCTGAGCAGGGTGTTCTTCGAGGCGCCATAGCTGAGCTTGTCGGCCTTGGTCAGCAGAATATGACAGGCAATCTGTCGCGATACAGCCCAGTCGATCATCTGTTGGTCGAACGGGGTCATCGGATGACGCACGTCCATGATCAGGACCAGGCCGCGCAGGTTTTCACGGTTCTCCAGATAGGCGCCGATCAGCTTGCCCCAGTCGCGGCTGATGTCCTTGGGGACCTTCGCATAGCCATAGCCGGGAAGATCGGCGATACGCCCCTGAGCTGCTTCGAAAAGATTGATCAGCTGAGTGCGTCCCGGTGTCTTGCTGACCCGAGCCAGCGCTTTCTGGCCGCACAACGCGTTGAGTGCGCTGGACTTGCCGGCGTTGGAGCGGCCAACGAAAGCCACTTCCGGACGGGCATCCGTGGGCAGCTGGTTGAGTCGTGCGCAGGACAGCAGAAAGCGGGCGCCGGCGATTGGATTGGGGATTGGTTTGGACATGTTTTCAGGTATCTGGCGGCATCAAGGATACCGGTCCGTCGCCGCGATATGCCATCTGCCGTCCGGCCATGTAAAATCACGCGCTCGAAAGCATCACAATTTCTGCAGGCGGCGCCGGTTTGAAGGATCGCGCGCGCTGCGGTCAATCTCGGGAGTTCCTAGGAATGAAGCGCGTATTGCTGGCTGCACTGCTGTTCGCTCCGCTGTCGGTGTGGGCGGAAACCGCGGGTCAGGATCCGTTTACGCAAGGCAGTGCCGAAGCCGGCGCAGCCAAGGCGGCGGTCTGTGCTGCGTGTCATGGTCCGGGAGGCAACAGCAGCAATCCGGCGTGGCCGAAACTGGCGGCTCAGGGTTCCAGCTACATCTATGCGCAGCTGAAGCAGTTCAAGTCCGGCGCGCGTGTCAACGCGCTGATGGCGGGCCAGGTCGCAGCACTGAGCGACGACGACATGCGCAATCTGGCCGCGTACTTCGCGGCGCAGCCGGCGAGCCCGGGTGTTGCCAGCGAATCGGCAGTCGCGCATGCGCAGCCACTGTATCGCGGCGGTGACGCCGCTCGCGGCGTGCCCGCCTGTGCAGCCTGCCACACGCCGACCGGTACCGGCGTTGAAGCGGCGGCCTACCCGCGCATCGGTGGACAGCATGCCGACTATGTCGCGGTGCGACTGAAAGCCTACCGTGACGCTGCGGCGACCGACCTCCCGGATGGGAACTTCAAGGTCATGGCCGGGGTCGCAGCCAAGTTGACCGATGACGACATTGCTGCGTTGGCGTCGTACGTCAACGGCCTGCAATAAAGTCCTAAGGAACCACTATGCACCCGATCTTTCGCGGCCTGACCGTCGCTGCGCTGTCGATGATGGCGCTTGCCTGCTCCGCAGGCGACGCGCCTGCCCAGTTTTCCGAGGGCAAGCAGTACAAGCAAGTGCGGGAGGTGCAGAAGCCGGTTGATCCGAAGCGCGTCAGCGTCGAGGAATTCTTCTGGTTCGGGTGCCCGCACTGCTACGCCTTCGATCCGACGATCTCGGCCTGGGCCAAGAAAGTGCCAGGCGATGTCGACTTCGTGCGCGTGCCGGCGACCCTCGGCCGGCCGGTCGGCGTGGTCCACGCCAAGGCGTTCTACGCGGCCGAAGCGCTGAACGTGGCGGAGCAGATGCATCTGCCCCTGTTCCAGGCGCTGCAGGAAGGACACAGCATGCTGCAGACTGAGGCGCAGATCGGCCAGATGTTCAACCAGGTGACCGGGGTGCTGCCGGATGTATTCAGCAGCACGTTCAACAGCTTCGCGGTCGATTCGCGCCAGCGCAAGGCCGAGCAGCTGGCGCGGGATTACGGTATTACCGGCGTGCCGACGGTCATCGTCGGTGGCAAGTACATGACCAGTCCGGCGATGGCCAATGGTTTTCCTGAGGCGACTCAGGTGATTGATTTTCTGATCGAGAAAATCCGGCAAGAACGTGCGGGTAAATAAGGTTCTTTCCTCCCAATTTGCAGCCCGGCTGATAGCCGGGCTTTTTATTGGCGCTGCAGCGTTGCCGGCGTCCGCAGTATCGCTGGTTTCGCTGGAGCAGATGTGTGCCCTGATCGGGGGGCGTCTGCAGAGCGTCGAGGTGCAGCAGTGTCTGCAGGCTGGGCTGCGCGTGGGTGACGGTGCCAGCGTGCACGGCTTGCCGTTGCTGTATCGCGACTACCCGCCAACATCGCAACGCGCGTTTCCGCGAAGGATTCTGTTGATCGGCGGGATTCACGGCGACGAGCTGACCGCAGTCAGCGTGGTGTTTCGCTGGATGAAGCAGATCGAAACGGAGCGCTTTCAGCCGTTTCAGTGGCGCGTACTGCCATCGACCAACCCCGATGGTTTGCTGCGCCAGCCATCGACGCGGGTTAACGCCAATGGGGTTGATCTGAATCGCAACTTCCCATCGGTCGACTGGCAGACCGACGCACTCGACTACTGGCAGCGTCGCACCGGGCGCGATGTGCGGCGCTATCCCGGACCGTCCGCGCTGTCGGAGCCGGAAACCCGCTGGCTGGTGGCGCAGATCGAGGAATTCTCGCCGGACGCGATCGTGTCGATCCATGCGCCCTATGGCGTGCTCGACTTTGACGGTCCGGACGAGCCGCCGGAGCAATTCGGCTACCTGCGACTGCATCAGCTGGGAACCTATCCCGGGTCGCTCGGCAACTACGCCGGGGTCAATCGCGGCGTGCCGGTGATCACGCTGGAGCTGCCGCATGCCGGCATCATGCCGAGCGAGCGGCAGTCGCGGAAAATTTGGACCGACATGCTGACCTGGCTGGAAAAGCGGCTGCCGGAGCAGGCCCCGCCGCAAACCGACCGGCTGGAGAATCTGCCGTGGGAATCACAGCCCTGGCATTGAGCGGGGCTGGTACGGCGCAGCGGCGTGTCTAGCGGTTGTCTTCGCGCACGATCTTGAACGCGCCGGAGGCCGTCTGCGTCCAGTATTGCTGCTTGCGCGTGGTTACCGAATAGTTGTCCGAGTGATAGTCCATCGTGAACTCGGCCAGCAACAGCGGCTTGTCGGCGCCGGGATAACGGAACAGGCTGAGGTCACGCAGCTTGATGTCGATGAATTTCTTGCTGGCATTGACGCGGCGCTTGTGCGCGGCAAAGCGTGCGCGTGACATGTCGTCGGTGCTGAAGCTGTCGTCGTAGTACGACAGATAACCTTCGGTATCTTTCGCCGCCCATTTGGCGCGCCAGTCCTCGACGGCACTGGCAAACTCATCGCGCAGTGCTGTAACGGCCGCTGCGGGAACCCATTCGACTTCGTCGCTGAGGATCACCGGCGTCTGGCCGAAGCGCACGAACGGGCGCAGCGCCTGGAGATCGTTGTTGGCCATGGTGACGCAACCTTCGCTCGACAACGGCGGCCGGCTATAGGTGTTGCGTGGCACGCCGTGCAACCAGATGCCGGAACCGGTGCGGCGCAGCGCGCGGTCCCAGACATTCGGGTAATCCAGCGGCAGCGCGCCGGAGCCATACAATTCGGGCAGCTCCGCATCAGGAATCCAGCGCGTCACGTGGTACAGGCCGACCGGCGTGCGCATGTCCCCCGCCACCTGCTTGCGTGCGCCGTTCTTTCCCATGGCCGCATAGCTGTGTTGCACCAGCGACAGTTTGCCGTCCTCATTCTTGAGCACGTAGAGGCGCGCACGAGGAAGGTCGACCAGCACCAGATTCCGGTAGCTGTCGGCAAGCTGCAGGACGGTGTTCGGAACCGCGCCGGCGGGGGGCACCGCTTTCTCACTGGCCAACCGGACCTTGGCTTCGTCCGCCAGATCACGCAGGCGTGCTGCGCTCTCCGGACTGGTTTCGGGCAGGACCGAGTTGCCCGACCCGGACACCGCAGCCAGCAGCTCGCCATAGACCAGTTGCGCCAGATGAAACTCCGGGGCAGCGGCAGTCAGGTCGCGCAGAGTCGACAGCGCATCGGCGGATTGCCCGGCGCGCAGCTGCTCGACGGCCGCGTTGAACTGCTCTTCCGGGCTTGATTGCTGTGTCGCCGCGAGGCTGGCAATGCCAGCGGCAACAACCGCGAGCCGGAAGCGAATGGCGAGACCCATCGGCGATTACGACTCCGAGTCAGCGGGGGATGCGATCCGATGTGACAGCGACGACATCAGCGCGAGTACTCGCGAAGGATGGTCCAGCTGCTGCCGTTGCGCTTGAAATCAAGCACTTTGACGACGCTGTCCTTGAAGTTGTCGGACGTATAGTTCTGGCGGAAGCTGACGCTCGCGCGATCGTCGGCGCCGGCACTGAAGCTGGTCTCGGCCACCTTCACGCTGATCTTCTTGGGTGCCGAGATGCGAGCGCGCCGCTGGGTTTCCCAAGCACTGCGCGACAGGCCGCCTTCCGGCGTGAAGTCGGCGTCATATGCCGCGAAGTAGGCGTTCAGATCCTGCGACGACCAAGCGGCTGCCCAGGCTTCGACGGCTGACTGCAGGCCGGCCTTGTCGGCATCGCTGAGCGCCGGCGCGGTGGGGGCGGCGGCTTCAACCGGCGCTGCCGCTGCCGCCGGCGTCTCGACCGCAGGTTCGACTGCTGCCGGTACTGGAGTCTCGGCGACAGCTACGGCGGGAGCCGGCATGACGGCTTCGGCGGCGGGCGTCTGCGGTGCGGCACTTGGAACCGGGGTCGGCGCGATGGCCACCGCTGCCGGCGCTGGCGGTACCGCGACCGTGGTCGAATCCAGATCGTTGATCAGCGCCAATTTGCGGCGCAATCCCTGATTTGCGGCATCCAGCTGCAGCGCGCGGTTATACGCGGCGCCGGCCAGCGCGGCGTAAATATCCCCGAGATTTTCATGTGCGGTCGCATAGGTCGGGTGCGTCGCCAGTGCAGCTTCCAGTGCGTCGCGAGCCTTCTCGTAATCGCCCTGAGCGGCGTACAGCACCGCGAGATTGTTGAACGGTTCCGGCAGTTGCGGATAGTCGCGGGTCAGGTCCGCGAACACCTGGATCGCTTCCTTGTTGCGATTCAGGCGCGCCAGTGCGAGACCGCGCGTGAAGCGCGCTTCGGCGTCCTGCGGATTCTTCTTGACGTGCGCGTCCAGCAGCTTGAGCGCATCGTCAGCTTTGCCCTGCGACATCAGGGTCTGTGCTTTGGCGAGCGTATTGTCGTCGGCGGCAAAAGCTGCCGGAGCAAGGGCGAGAGCGGCGGCAACAGCGACGGCACGGTAGAACGGATACATGCGCAAAAATCCCCTGAGCTTGACGGTGCGCACTATACCAGCCCGGTTCGCTGCTTGATCGATCAGCCCGACGACGGGCGGCGCTTGGGGGTACGCGCGTAGACCGGCGGGTATTCCGGCGGCAGACCCTTGTAGCGTTTGTGGACCCAGAAATACTGAGCCGGTGCCAGCATCACGCCCTGCTCGATCACCTGATTGACGCGGGTGGCGTCGGCGACCTCATCGGTGCCAGGAAATTCCGTCAGCGCCGGCAGGAATTCGATGACGTAGCGACCGGCAACGCGGCGCGGGAAGTACGGCACCACCTTGGCGCGGCCCATCTGGGCCAGCCGGGAGGTGGCGGTGATCGTGCGTACCGGCGTCCCGAAGAACGGTGCATAGACGCTCATGCGCATATCGAGGGTCTGGTCCGGCGCGTACCAGATCGCGTGTCCGCTACGCAGGCTCTTGACCAGGCGTCGCAGATCGTCGCGCGGCAGCGCTGGCAGGCCGGAGCGACCCTCACGCCAGTGATGCATCAGGTGGTCCATGACCGCGTTGTTGTAGGGCCGGTACATCGCATGAAATGGGCGTCCGGCAAGACACAGGAAGCGCGCGCCGATTTCCAGCGTGGTGAAGTGCCCGGTCAGCAGCAGGACGCCGGAACCATCCGCCATCGCGGCGTCGAGATGCTCCAGGCCGACGACCTCGCCACGGTGGCGCAGTCGCCAGTCCGGCGCAAACCAGGCCAGCGCGGTTTCGAACACCCCGGCGCCGAGTGCGCGAAAATGTTCATCGACCATGCGCTCGCGCTGTTGGGGGTCGAGCTGAGGAAAGGCTAGGCCAAGGTTGGTCCGCACGACGTCGCGGCGGCGTTTCAGCAGGCGCCCGGCGAGCCAGCCGATCTGCGTGCCAAGGAACATCTGCAACGCAATGGGCAGCCAGCTGATCAGCCAGACCAGCCCCACACCAGACCAGGTGGGCCAGTGGCGCGGGTGCAGCAGGGCGGCGTGGAAGCGTGGAGCGGCCATCGGTGAATTGTAGCCGGCGCGGCGTGCCCGCTACCCTGTCGCGATGCGCACCCTCTATACCTTGTTGTTGTACCTGCTCACGCCCCTGGTGGTGCTGCGGCTGCTGTGGCGTTCGCGCGAGCTGCGCGACTACCGTCTGCGCATGCCGGAACGCTTCGGCTATGTGCCAGGACCGGACGCGCCGGTCGCGGTGTGGGTCCACGCGGTTTCAGTGGGCGAGTCGCTGGCTGCGCTGCCCCTGATCCGCGCGCTGGTGGCGCGATACGGCGAACGGCGCGTCTGGGTCACCACCACGACCCCGACCGGTTCGGCGCGAGTGCTGGAGGCTTTGGGCAACACAGTGCTGCACAGCTATGCGCCGTATGACCTGCCGCATGTGGTGGCGCGCTTTCTGCGCCGGGTGCGTCCGCAGCGCGTGATCATCATGGAAACCGAGTTGTGGCCGAATCTGTTCCGCGCGCTGCGCCGGAGCGGGGTGGCGCTGACGATCGCCAATGCACGACTGTCGCCGCGCTCGTTTCGAGGTTACGGCCGGGTGCGGGGTTTTGCGGCGTCGACCCTGGGCGATTGCAGCCTGATCGCGGCGCAGAGCGCAGCCGACGCCGAGCGATTCCGGGCGCTGGGGGCACCTGCGCAGCGCGTCGAGGCGATCGGCAATCTGAAATTCGATCAGACGATCCCGGAATCGCAGCTTCAGATTGGCGCGATGCTGCGCAAGTGGATCGGTCGGCAGCGTCCGGTGTGGATCGCCGCCAGCACCCATGAGGGCGAGGATGCTTTCATGCTTCAGGCACATCGCCAGCTGCGCGAGGCATTGCCCGATGCGTTGCTGATTCTGGTGCCGCGTCATCCACAGCGCTTTGATGCGGTGGCGCGCCTGGTTGAGAGCTCCGGCCTGGGCCTGACGCGACGCAGTGCGCTGGATCTGGCCAAGCTGCCGCCGTCGCCCGACGCGACGGCCGTGCTGCTGGGTGACAGCATGGGGGAAATGTTTGCGTACTTTGCTGCCAGCGATGTGGCATTCGTTGGCGGTTCGCTGGTCGCGATCGGGGGGCACAATGTGTTGGAGCCCGCGGCGCTGGGTCAGCCGGTGTTGTTCGGCCCGCACATGCACAACTTCGTCGCTGCGCGCGACCTGCTGCTGGAGGCTGGCGCCGGCCTGGAGGTTGACGCTGAAACATTGGGGCCACTGCTCAAGATGCTGTTGAGCGACCCCGCACAACGCCAGCGCATGGGGGATGCAGGGCGCGCCGCGGTCGACCAGAACCGCGGCGCATTACAGCGTCTGCTGGATCGCGTGGTGTGAACCACGCGACGGGCACGAAGACTAGTCGAGATCGGCGGCGCTGCTGACGATGCGCCCCACCAGGCCGTACTCCTTGGCTTCTTCGGCGGACATCCAGTAGTCGCGCTCGGTATCGCGCGTGATGCGCTCGACCGGCTGTCCGGTTTCCCGCGCATAGATCTCGTTGAGCCGCTGACGCATGCGCACGATTTCCTTGGCGTGGATTGCAATGTCCGACGCAGTGCCGCCGGCGCCGCCGGACGGCTGATGCAGCAGGAAGCGGGTGTTCTGCAGGCTGATGCGGTTTTCCGGTTTGGCGGCCGAATAGATCAGCGAGCCAGCGCTGGCGACCCAGCCGGTGCCGATGATCTGCACTTCGGACTTCACGAACTTGATCATGTCGTAAATCGTGTCGCCCGACTCGACGTGACCACCCTGGCTGTTGATGAAGATGCGGATGCGGTCGTTGGACTCGGCGTCCAGCGCCAGCAGCCGGGCGGTGACGGCTTCGGCCAGCTTCTGGTTGATGCCGCCGTAGATCAGAATCGTACGGGCCTTGAACAGGCGCTCCTCGAGACCGCGATTGCGTGCTGCGGCGTCCTCGGGTTTTGGTTCGCGCTCGTCCTCATCCTCGAAGCGTGCGGCATCTGGGCTGCGCATCCATTGACTCCTGAAATATCGAATGTGGCACTGCCGGAGGCCGGCAGCGCGCGAATGATCGGGTAGCGATTCTAGCCTTGCTGCTGCGCGACTGCAGGAGGACGCCGCCGGTTTCGCAACAGGCCGTCGACGGCGTACAAACCCAGCGCGGCCCAGATGCAGCCAAAGCCGATTGCCTGTATCGATGAAAACGGTTCGTGAAACAGCCAGATTCCGCACAGCAACTGCAGCGTCGGCGCCAGATACTGCAGGATGCCGACCATCGACAGCGGAATGCGCCGAGCGCCGATGGCGAACAGAATGAGGGGCAGCGCCGTGACCAGGCCGCCCAGCACCAGCAGTGTGTCCGTCCGCGTATCGATATGACCGAAACCGCCGCCGCCATGGGCCTCCTGCCACAGCAGAATCGACAGGGCCGGCACAAACAGCAGACCGCTTTCGATCATCAGACCCTGGACGGCAGGCACCACCGCGAGTTTGCGGATCAGGCCGTAGCCGCCAAATGAAAGCGCCAGTGCCAGCGCAATCCAGGGCGGGTGTCCGGCCTGCAGCGTCAGCCACAGCACCCCGAGGCCGGCGACGCTCACCGCCGCCCACTGCACCCGATTCAGGCGCTCATGGAGCACCACGACGCCGAGCAGCACGCTGACCAGCGGATTGATGAAATAGCCGAGACTGGTTTCGACGATGAAGCCGGCGTTGACCGCCCAGATGTACAACCACCAGTTGATCGAAACCATCAAGGCGCTGGCGGCCAGCATGCCGATCAGCTTGGGCGACAGCGCGCGCAGCCAGGACCAGCCGCCGCGCAGGCTGAGCCAGACCGCGACGAAGGCTGCGCACCAGACAATGCGGTGCGCCATGATCTGCAAAGCCGGGACGTGGTGCAGCAGTTTCCAGTAGATCGGAAACAGTCCCCACAGCAGGTAGGCGCCGGCGGCCGCGAACAGGCCTTGACGCATGGCCGATCCAGAGGAAAAGGGCCGGCAGTGTAGCGGGTCGACCAGGGGTTGCGTCAGGTTCGCGTGATCCCGACGGCGAGCGATCGGCCGCCAGCGGATCGGCCGGTCGATTCGTCTGGAAATGCCGTTCGCCGGCAGGGTTCGGCCGACTTTTTGACATCGCCGCGCTGCGGATAGTCATGCTGGATCCGTCTGACATGGCGCCGGGCGTCTGGCTTGAGGACGCCCCCCTTTCGCGGCGTAGAATGCACAGATGACATCCGCCTGGGACCAAGGTTTCGATCATCTGCCGCCCTATCGCGGATCGGGTGCGGATGCCCCCTCGGTGTTCTGGCCGCAGCAGCACGCGCAACTCCTGCAGCGTGCGCCAGAGCGCTATTCCGAGATGGTGTCCAGTATCTCGGCCTTTGGCATTCATTTGATCGATCGGCGCGGAATCATTCGCAGCTGGAATCACGGTGCCGAGAAGATCACCGGGCTGCAGCGCGATCAGGCCGTCGGCCGGCCCTTCGAGCAGCTGTTTCCAACCGCAGCGATTGCCGAAGGCATTCCGCGCCGAACGCTGGAATTCGTCCGTGCCCACCAGCGCTGCAGCGACGAGCAGCGTCGTGTTCGTGGCGATGGCACCGAATTCATTGCACAGACGACGCTGGATCTGGTGCGCAGCGAGAGTGGCGAGCTGCTTGGGTTCGTCGAGGTGTTTCAGGATGTCACCGAAGCGCGTCAGCGCGAGCAGCAGTTATATCAGCGTGCGACCCGGGATCCACTCACCGGCGTCAGCTCGCGCGGACATCTGCTTGAGCTCGCAGACAATGAGCTGGAGCGTGCCCGACGCTTCTCAGAACCTTTGTCGGTGCTGTTGCTCGACATCGACCATTTGAAGCGCATCAATGACACCTATGGGCAGGAGGTCGGTGACCGCACGCTGATCGCCGTGACCAAGGCCTGTGTCGATAACAGCCGCAAGATCGACAGTGTCGGCCGCATCGGCGGCGAGGAATTTGCGGTGGTTCTGCCGCGCGCGAACAAGCAGCCCGCGACGGAAATGGCGCAGCGCCTTCGCCGCGCAATCGGCGAAATCCGAGTGCCGACCAGCGGTGGGCGTGAGATTGGCGTCACCGTCAGCATCGGCGTCGCAGCGATGCGCCCCACCACGCGGGACTTCGCCGAGCTGTTGCGACAAGCCGATGTAGCGCTGTATCAGGCCAAGCGCGAAGGCCGTAACCGCGTGCAGGTCTGGTTCGAATAAGCGCGGAAGGCAAGGCGCTGCCTGGCGCCTGTGGATTCGGCGACGACAATCGCCACCGACTTCACTAGAATGAGCGCCCCACGCGCCCGTAGCTCAGCTGGATAGAGTATTGGTTTCCGAAACCAAGGGTCACAGGTTCGAATCCTGTCGGGCGCACCAAATTCTCAAATCGGATATCGCGTCGCATCAGCGATGAGTTGTCTGAAGCAGACGATTCGAACCTGTGACAAGCCATGCAGGGTTCGACACGCCGGCGTCAGCCGGCTTGACCCTCCCCGCCTTGCGGGAACGGTCCGCAGGGCGCGCGCAGTGAGTCATCCTGTCGGGCGCACCACTTTCAAAATGGTCTACCTCCGTGTGCCGTCGATCCGGCTTCGCGGAGTCGCGTGCCGGCGCGGTGTCAGGGATGATGGTCCTTCTGAGCGCACTTGGGGACGAGCATGACTGCCATTCAGACACTTTCGAAGCGGGTGGCGCTGGTGACGGGCGCCAGCCGTGGGATCGGAAGAGCGATCGCGCGCCGCTTGGCGGCACAGGGGGCCTCAGTTGTGGTTTCGGCCTCGCCGCGCTCGGAGTCGGGTCTGCGCGAGACCTGCGAGCTGATCAGCGCCGCTGGAGGGCAGGCCGCCGCCGTGGTCACCGATCTGGCGGATGCATCAATGCGGGCAGAGCTGGTGAGTCGGGCTGCAGCCGCGTTCGGTGCGATCGACATTCTGGTCAATAACGCTGCCACGATTACCGCATATGCGCCGCCGAGCCGCATCGATGCCGCAGCGCGGCAGGCGATGTTCGAGATCAATTTTCATGCGCCGGTGGATCTGATCCAGCAGGCCGTGCCGGGCATGCTGGAGCGCGGCTGGGGTCGCGTGCTCAACATCAGCAGCGAGACGGCGCGGCAGCCGGCCATTCCCTACCCCGGGCCGGCAAAGTTTGTTCACGCGCTGACGCTGTATGGCTGCTCTAAGTCTGCGCTGGAGCGGTACACGCTGGGCCTCGCGGCTGAGCTGCATGGCAGCGGAGTCGGGGTGAATGCGTTGATGCCGTACAAGATCGCGCATTCGGAGAGTGCTGCGGAGATCGCGCAGCGGATGTCCGCTGCGCATCCCGATTGGGTTGAGCCGGTCGAAATGATGGCCGAAGCGGCGTATCAGCTGATCAGCGGCACGCATACCGGCTGGATTGCGGTTAGCCGTGATGTGCTGCAGCGGCTGCAGGTACCGCTACTCGCTTTGGATGGAGCGACGCCGCTGGGGGACGCGCTAACGCTGGATACCTTGATCCGGCGTTAAACCGACAGCGCCCGAACGAATCGGGCGCTGTCGTCTGTGTTTCGAGGATCGATTCAGGCGGCTTGCGTGGTGGGTGCGCCGTCCATGCCGCGAGCGTGGTAAATGCCTTCGACCGGTTTCAGGATCTCGTCGCGCATCGAGCGCGGATTGTAGAACTGCCTGTACCACGCGCGCTGCTTGAGGAACGGACCGTCGCCTTGAACATACAGGCCGCGAATATTCGGGCGCTTGTATTTCCAGACTTCGAAGTCCTGCGCGAACGCGGCCAATGCCATTGCCTGATACTGGCGTGCAATTTCGACGTCCTGCTCGGTGTAGGCGGGCTGGCCAGTGGGCGACTTCACCATCAATCCGTGCCAGACGTAGGCGCTGCCGTCGTCAACCGGGGTATGTGCGATATAGATGTACGAGTCGTGCGTGCCGGTCATCTTGGTGATCAGCAGGCTGGGGCCGGTGTAGGTCGCGGTGGTCTCAAGCAGGGGTCCGCCTTCGGTCGTCAGGGTACGATGGCCACCGCCCATGCGCTGCACGGCAACCTGGCCGCGGAACTCGTTCTCGAAGTATTTCGTCGTCGAGCCGTGGATCGGTCCGAAATGCGCGACGTCGGTGATGTTGTCGAGGATCTCCTGCGTATGGCAGTTGACCACGCCCAGATCGTCGAACGCGATCGGCACCCACGACGGATCGCCGCATTCCGGAATGACCGGGAGTTCGTAGTCCGGCTCGCCGCCTTCGGGGTCATGCCAGACGAATACCGCACCCATGTGTTCCTGCACCTGCCACGCGCGGACCTTCGCCGCTGGAGGAATCGGCCCGGTGCTGTACGGAATCTGGTTGCACTTGCCATCCGGGCCAAAACGCCAGGCGTGATACGGGCAGCGGATCGAATCGCCCTCGACGGCGCCGTCCATCGACACGTATGAGGTGGAGTTACGTCCGAGGTGCGTGCCCATGTGCGGGCAATAGGCGTCGAGCAGAATCACCTTGCCGCTCTGCTTGCCGCGATACAGCGCGAACTCCTGGCCAAAGAACTTCACACCCTGCGGTGTATCGGTCACCTTCGCCGACTCGGCGATCATGAACCATCCGCGAGGGAACGTGAATTCGCCCAGCTCGTATTCCGCAGTAGTTGCCATCGTGTTGCTCCGCGCGCCGCGGATGAGACCCGGCGGCTGCCTTTGTGATCTGTCGAGTCGCGGGCCGACCTGCCCACAAGTACGGCGCCAGTGTGGGAACTCGACTGCAGCGCGACATCACCCGTTTGAATGAACTGCCGGTGTCGCCGACGGGCGGTGTTGTACGGCGCAAACCGGACCGTCGGTGACTACGGGATCGCATCCATTGATGAACCATGGACGTATCCGCATGGCCTGCAAGCGTGAATGGTCGCGGGTCCCACTGTGGACGCTGAGTAGTCACTTCGGACGATCCTGAATCGGGCCGTTGTATGAAAAAGTGCAGGCTTGACGAGGCATGCGTGCGACAGCGCGACACGCCGTACATGACAGAGGCAAGGAGAACGCAGTGTCGACGCAAACCCAATCCAAGACGTCCCCGATCAGTCCTGATGTGCTGGTACAGCGGGCGCGCGACATGATTCCGCGACTCAAAGAACGTGCGGCTCAGTGCGAAGCCGAACGCAAGGTGCCGGACATCACGGTCGCTGAAATGCAGGAAGCCGGATTCTTCCGCGTGCTGCAGCCGAAGAAGTACGGCGGCTACGAGATGGACCCGCAGGTGTTCTACGACGTGCAGATGGCGCTGGCCGAAGGCTGCATGTCGACGGCGTGGATCTACGGCGTCATCGGTGTGCACAACTGGCAGATTGCACTGTTCGATCCGCGTGCCTCCGAGGATGTCTGGGGCGCGGGCGATACCGACGTGCGAATTGCCTCGACCTACATGCCCAAGGGACAGGTCACGCCGGTGGAAGGCGGTTTCAAGTTCAGCGGACGCTGGGGTTTCTCCAGCGGTATCGATCATTGCCAGTGGGTGTTCCTCGGCGGCCTGATTTTCAACGAAGGCCAGCCACCGGAGTACCGCACATTCCTGTTGCCGCGTTCGGACTTCGAAGTCATCGATACCTGGCATGTGATGGGTCTGAAGGGCACCGGATCGAAAGACATCGTGGTCAAGGATGTGTTCGTGCCGGAGTACCGCACGCACAAGGCGTCGGACGGTTTCATGGGCACCAATCCGGGACGCGAGACCTTCACCTCCGATCTGTACAAGCTGCCGTTCGGGCAGATCTTCGTGCGCGCGGTGTCGACTGCGGCCATCGGCGGGCTGCAGGGTGCGCTGGATACGTTCCTGGACTTCGCCCAAGTGCGCGTCGGTGACATGGGCAACAAGACCTCGGAGCAGGCGCCAGCACAGCTGGCCGCGTCCGATGCGGCGCTCGCGGTCGACGAGATGAAGCTGGTGCTGCAGCGCAATTTCGACGTGCTGATGAACAAGATCCGTGCGCATCAGCCGCTGGATGACATCCGCCAGCGCAGTCATTTCCGCTATCAGGCGGCGCAGGTGGTGGAGCGGTGCGCGCGCCACACTTATCAGCTGTTCTCGGCCTGCGGCGGTCGCGGCATCTTTCTCGACTTTCCGTTGCACCGCTATCTGTCCGACATGATGGCTGCGCGGGGTCACTACGCGAACAATCCGGAACAGTTCGGTCGCAACTACGGCAGCGTGCTGCTGGGCAAGGAAAACACGGACTACTTCCTGTAAGTGCAGGCAGATCCAGGTCCGGAACGTGTGGGGGAGACATCAGTGAGCAATCAGGCAGGTCAGGGGTTCGATCAGGAATTCGATGTCATCGTTGTGGGTTCCGGCGGTGGCGGCATGACTGCGGCGCTGTGTGCCAAGAGCCACGGTTTGTCTGCGGTCGTGCTCGAGAAGGACGCCTACTATGGCGGCACCAGCGCGGTCTCCGGCGGCGGCATCTGGATTCCCTGTAACGACGACATCGCGCGTACCGGCGGTTCCGATTCCTTTGATGAGGCGATGACCTACCTGAAGGGTCTGATCGGCGACGAAGTACCGGAATCTCGCATCGCGGCGTATCTGAAAACGGCGCCGGAGATGGTGCGCTTTATGGCGCGGACTTTCGGTGTGCGATTCCGCAACGTGCCGAAATATCCTGACTATTACCCGAACAGACCGGGCGGCAAGGAAGGCTGGCGCTCGATGGAGCCGGCTGAATTTGACGCACGCTTGCTGGGTGACGAGTTCGATCATCAGCGTGAGGCGTTCAAGGGCACCTTGCTGATGGGCCGGATCGCGATGGACCAGGTTGAAGCGCATACCCTGTTCTCGCGCGGTCCGGGTTGGGTCTGGCTGACGATCAAGCTGTTGCTGAAATATTGGCTGGATTTCGGCTGGCGTCGGCGCACGCATCGGGATCGCCGGCAGGTGCTGGGGCAGGGCATGGTCGCGGCAATGCGTTACGCGATGATGCAGAACAATGTGCCGCTGCAGTTGAAGACCGGGATGGAGTCCTTGATCGACGATCAGGGACGTGTCGTCGGTGTCGTGGTCAAGCGTGACGGACGCACGCTACGGTATCGCGCCCGTCGCGGCGTGGTGCTGGCCTGCGGCGGTTTCGAATCCAATCCGCAGATGCGGGAACAGTATCTGGCCAAGCCAACCAAGGTCGAATGGACCGCGGCACCGCCGATCAACCACGGCGACGGCATTCGTGCCGGTCAGGCCTTGGGCGCTGCACTCAAGCATATGGATCTGGTTTGGGGTTCGCCGACGGTGCGCCGGCCGGGCGCTGCACAGCAGATCACCCTGTTCGTCGAGCGCGGCATGCCGGGTTGCGTCGCCGTCAACAAGAAGGGTCAGCGCTTCGTCAACGAAGCTGCAGCCTACCCGGACTTCCGCAACGCGATGTACGCCGACGATGCCAAGGGTAATGGCACTGTGCCGTGCTGGCTCGTGTTCGACGCAACCTTCCGCTACAAGTACCCGATGGGCATTTTTCTGCCGGGCCAGATCGAACCGGATTCCAAGCTGCCCAAGGACTGGCTCGACAACGTCTATTACAGGGCCGATACGCTGGATGCGCTGGCCGGCAAGATTGGCGTCGACGCGCAGGGGCTGAAGGCCAGCGTCGCGAAGATGAACGAGTACGCCAAGACCGGCATCGATCTCGAATTCCACAAAGGCGAGACCGCGATCGACCGCTATTACAGCGATCCCAGCGTCAAGCCGAACACCTGCCTGGGGCCGATCCTCAAGCCGCCGTTCTATGCCGTGCGCATGGATGCGGGTGAAATCGGAACCAAGGGCGGATTGGTAACCGACGAAGACGCACGCGTGTTACGCGAAGACGGGAGCGTGATTCCGGGCCTGTATGCCACCGGCAATACCTCGGCCCCGGTGATGGGACCGACCTATGCCGGCGCCGGCTCGACCCTGGGTCCGGCCATGGCGTTCGGGTACGCCGCGGCGCAGCACATCGCAAAAGACACGAACGCCAATGTAGCGTCGAGCCAGGTCGCAGCCGCGGCCTGAGCAGGGATGGCCCGCGGAATGCGGGCAGCAGGGGGAGACGAATGATGCATCGACGTGCCGCACGGGGGTGGCTGGTTGCTGCAGGGCTGACAGCGGGGTTGCTTTCAGCCTGTGGCGGGGACAGCGCGTCCACGGCAAAGGGTGTCGAGCCTGTGCGCGCCAAGTTGACGCAATCCGGGCGATGGCTGATGGATGCCGATGGCCGGGTCGTCGTGCTGCATGGCTTCAACATGGTGGCCAAGCGGCCGCCGTATCGGCCATCGGCACTGGGGTTTGGTGCCGACGATGCCGACTTCATCGCCAGCCAGGGATTCAATACCGTGCGCCTCGGATTGATCCACAAGGGCTTCGTTCCCGAACCCGGTCACTATGACGCTGCCTATCTGGATGACATTGCCGCGACGGCTGAGCTCCTGACCGCGCGTGGAATCTACGTGCTGCTGGATTTTCATCAGGATCTCTACAACGAGCGCTATCAGGGCGAAGGCTTTGCGGACTGGGCGACGCAGGACAGCGTTGCCGGTGATCCGGCTGATTCGCCGCGCTGTGCCCAAGGTTTTCCAGTCAACATCTTCACCTGCGACGCCTTGTGGGAAGCCTTCGACCGGTTTCTGGGGATCAACGGCGAGACGCCTGCGCAGAGCGCGCGTGGCATGAGCTTGCAGGATGAGTTTGCCGAGGCCTGGACGCAGGTGGCGCAACGCTTCGTCAAGATGCCGGGCGTGTTCGGGTATGACCTGCTGAACGAACCTTATCCCGGCAGTGCGACGCTGACCTGCCTGAATCCCTTGGGGTGCCTGGGGGACCAGGACACGGCGCTGACGGCGTTTCATCAGCGCGTGGTGGATGCGATCACCATCGTGGATCCGCAGACCGTGCTGTTCTACGAACCCTACGCGACCAATTTCAACGCAGGCTTTCCGACCGCACACGGTGAGTTGCATGGCGCCAACGGCTTCGGGCTGAGCTTCCACAACTATGCCTGCCCGTTCGGCGTCGTGGGGATTCCGCCGGAACTGGGCCTGGGCACGCTGTGTGGCCCGCTATTCGAGCAGAGCGTCTTCGGCAACGCCGAGGCCCAGGCGCAGAAATATCCGCAGACGCTGCTGCTCAGCGAATTTGGTGCGACTGACGATATCGATGCGATCACACGGATGGTCGATCTGGCCGATGCCAACCGTGTGTCGTGGCAGTACTGGGCATGGTGGAACGAGGACGTCTGCTGTGAACGTCCGGACGAAGGCGTCATCGATCACCCTTCGAATCCTCCGACCGCGGAGCATCTCGACCAGGCCAAGCTTGACGCGCTGGTGCGGCCGTTCCCACGGCGAATCGCCGGAACGCCGGAGGCATGGTCGTTCAGCGCCGGCACCCGTCAATTCGAACTGAGCTATCTGATCAAGGCGGCCGATGGCTCCACCCGCGACATGCATGGCGCGCTGACCGAGGTCTGGGTGCCGCGGCGGCACTATCCCAATGGTTACGAAGCCAGCGTTGACGGCGCTGATATCGTGTCCGCCGCGGATGCCGAAGTGCTGCAGCTGCGCGCACGTACGGATGCAAGCTCGGTGCAGCTGGTACTGACGGCGCGATAGAGCGCCTGATCGCGCTGACGTTTGTGAACGTTCTTTGCTGGTCGATGATTGGATCGCAGCCTCACCCTGCTGTCCTACGGAGAAGCTGAGATGGGCAAGACTGCAGTGCTGTTGATCGCAACGCTGATCCTGATTCCGCTGCTTGCATTGAAGTTCGATCACCCACTCAGCGCCGAACAATGGCAGCTGCTTCACTCAGTTGGCGTCATCATGCTGTGCTTCGCTGCGGCGTGTTTCGTTCTCGGCGAGCTCACTGGCAATGTCAGCCAGGTCGACAAGCTCTGGAGCATCACCCCGGTGGTCTATGCCTGGTATCTCGCAATTGCGGGTGCAGGTGCAGAGGGGATCGATCCGCGCATGCTGCTGATGGCGGTGCTGGCCACCGTATGGGGTGTCCGACTGACCTACAATTTTTCACGCCATGGTGGGTACAGCTGGAAGTTCTGGACGGGTCACGAGGACTACCGCTGGGCACATGTACGTCAGAACCCTGGCTTGAATACGCGCCTTGGTTGGACCTTGTTCAACCTGTTCTTCATTTGCCTGTACCAGAATGCCTTGCTGCTGCTGATCGCGTTGCCGTCGCTGATGGTCCACGGCGCAATGCGCCCGCTCGGTGTGCCGGATCTGTTGCTGGCGCTGGCGTTTCTGGGGCTGGTCGTATTTGAAATGGTGGCGGACCAGCAGCAGTGGAACTTCCAGGCGGAAAAACGGCAGCGCGCTGCGCGCGGTGAGGTTCCGCCGTCCGGCTTCATCAAGACCGGACTGTGGGCACGCTCACGTCATCCCAACTACTTCGCCGAACAATCGATCTGGGTAGTGTTCTTTCTGTTCAGCGTCGTGGCGACGGGCCGATTCAACTGGAGCATCGCCGGTTGCGCGCTGCTGATCCTGCTGTTCCAGGGCAGCGCCAATCTTGGCGAACGTATTTCCCGGTCGAAATATCCGGATTACGCGGACTATCAGCGCCGCGTCCCACGCTTCGTTCCGCGCATATTCTGAGCGCGGTGTCGCGTGCGCAAATCGGGATCATGCTCCGCTGAGTGACGGCGTCGTATAGTCGCCGCTCGATCGGGAGTCGCTGTGGACGTTCGCAGTCTGAGTCATCTGTGTTGTCGCCTGTTGGCGCTGTACTTCGGCGTGGAAGCGCTGGCGGGTCTGCCACCGCTGATGGCGGACCTGTGGCAGCGATACGTTGCACCCGAGGCACGCTCGCTGGTGGCGCTGGCCGTGCAGCATGCCAGGTTCGGGATCGACCTGTTATCCGCGCTGCTGCTCTGGGTTGCGTCGCCGTGGCTGGCAAAAGCGTTATCCAGCCGGATAGCGCCGGCACACCGCCAGGCGGTGAATGACGCAGCCGCGGTCGTTCGCCTGGGCGCAGTCATGCTGCTGGTGGTGGCGACTTCGAATGTCTTCATCGTGGTGCTGGGCGAGCTGATGGCGGGGCCATCTGCAGATCGAGGCTGGATGCTGGCAGCGCAGGGACTTGGGCTGCTGATCGAGCTGAGTGGGGGATTGCTGTTGCTGCTGTTTGCCCCTGAGATTTCCGGATGGCTGGGTTTTGCGCGCGTCGAACCGCGACGCGCGACGCCAGTGGCGACCGTTGCGGAGCAGGCCAGCCTCGGTGAGCTGATCGGCGATCTGGTCGGCGCGGCTGGCAGCCTGGGCGTGCGCCGCGTCACCGAGTTGGCGCAGACCGTTCGGGCGGAAGCCGAAGGCGTGGCGCGCCGGGTTGTTCGATCATCGCTGGACTCGATCATTGCCGCGGTCGAGTTGCGCAATCCGGACTTCAGTGCAGCGACTGCGGCCGACGGCACCGTCACCATCATGTTCAGCGACATGGAAGGCTTCACCGCGATGACCCAACGACTGGGAGACCAGCAGGCACATCGCGTGATCAAGGAGCACAACCGGGTCGTGCGTCGCGCGGTCGCTCACCATGACGGGCAGGAGGTTGAACTGCAGGGTGACGGGTTCCTGCTGGCATTTGCCGATGCGGCAAAAGCACTCAGCTGCGCCGACCAGATCCATCGTGAGCTGACCCGCTACAGCGCGCGGCATCCGGATACGCCGATCCGTGTGCGGATAGGCTTGCACAGCGGCACGCCAATCAAGGAAGGCGACCGCTTTTTTGGCATCACGGTCATTCTTGCGGCACGCATTGCCGCGCAGGCGCACGGGGGTGAGACCCTGGTGTCAGCGCAGGTTTACCAGCAGCTGCGAGACGACGCGCGATTCAAATTTGATGCCGGGCGTGAAGCGCAGCTCAAAGGGTTGTCGGGATCACACCGCATGTATGCGCGGTGCTGACGGGTTCAATCGTCGATGAGGCCGAGGCCCGGAAACAGGATCTCGGTAAATCCGAACTGTCGCAGATCGCGAATGCGCATGGGATACAGCACGCCGTCCAGATGATCGCATTCGTGCTGCACGACGCGTGCGTGAAACCCGCTGACCTCGCGTTCAATCGGAGTGCCCTCCGGATCGAAACCGCTGTAGCGTAGCCGCGCATAACGGGGAACGAGCCCGCGCATGCCGGGCACACTGAGGCAGCCTTCCCATCCTTCTTCCTGCGCGTCCGACAGCGGCGTCAGCTGCGGGTTGCACAGGACGGTGAACGGCACCGTCTCTGCATCCGGATAGCGTGGGTTGTGGCCGACGCCAAAGATCACCACACGGAGATCAACGCCGATCTGCGGTGCGGCGAGTCCGGCGCCGTTGGCTGCCGCCATCGTTTCGCGCATGTCGGCGATCAGCGCATGCAGCTCTGGGGTGCCAAAGTCTGCAACTGGTCTGGCCATCTGCAGTAGGCGCGGATCACCCATGCGGAGAATTTCGCGAATCATTTCGTTGAGTCCAGGGCGGTGCGGCTCGCCATTAGTTGGTGCACGCGGCGCACGGTCATTGCGCTGAACCCGGGTTCGCCGGGCGCCGCGGTGCGCGCGACGTGCGACATAGACCATTGTCGTAGTTCATTGGGGCACGACCGGAATACACTCTTCGGATACTGTAGCGGTAATTGTGGGCGCAGATTCGGCAGCGTGACCACTCGCCGTACCTCTTCAATTCAATGGACTGTTGATCATGACTTCCGGCATTCCCGCAACCCTGATTCCTGGTGATGGCATCGGCCCCGAAATCGTCGACGCCACGCTGGCAGCGCTCGATGCGCTGGGCGTGTCGTTTGACTGGGATGTGCAGCAGGCCGGGCTGGCGGGCCTCAAGAGCGCAGGTGATCCGCTGCCGGATGCAGTGCTTGACAGCATCCGCCGCACGCGACTGGCACTGAAGGGGCCGCTGGAAACGCCCTCGGGCGGTGGCTACCGCTCCAGCAATGTGCGTCTGCGTGAAGCGTTCAAGCTCTATGCCAACGTGCGACCGGCAAAGACGCTGATTCCCGGTGGGCGCTACGACGACATCGACTTGATCGTCTACCGCGAAAATCTCGAAGGCCTGTACATGGGCTATGAGCATTACATCCCGCTGGATGGGGATCCGCACGCAGTCGCCATTGCCACTGGCGTGAATACGCGGCAGGGGTCGCGTCGTTTGCTGGAATATGCGTTCGCGCACGCTGTCGCCAACGGGCGAAAGAAGATCACGGTGGTGCACAAGGCCAACATCATGAAGACCCTGACCGGGATCTTTCTGAACGAGGCGCGCGACTTGTATCGCGAGCACTACCAGGATCGTATCGAGATGGATGAAGTCATCATCGACGCCTGCGCAATGAAGCTGGTGATCAATCCGTGGCAGTTCGACACCCTGGTCACGACCAATCTTTTCGGAGACATCCTGTCCGATCTGGTGGCCGGTCTGGTGGGCGGACTGGGCATGGCGCCGGGCGCCAACATCGGCAAGGACGCGGCGATCTTCGAGGCCGTCCATGGTTCGGCGCCGGATATCGCCGGCAAGGGCATCGCCAATCCGGTTGCCTTGATCCTGGCCGCGGCGATGATGCTGGATCACGTCAAGCTGTACGAACAGGCAACGCGGCTGCGCAAAGCAATCGACCAGACCTATAACCTTGATCAGGTGCGTACCGGAGATCTGGGCGGCACGGCAAATACCAAGGCATTCACGCAGGCTCTGGTCGCGCGCATTCGCAACGGCTGAGTTCTTTGCGCCCGACTTGCGATCTCAGCCGTCGTCGACGGCGTGCTCTGCGTACGGGGTGGTTTCGTCATAGGTGCCATCCAGCATCATTCGCAGTTGTTCGAATCCAGTGCGAATGACCGGATGGGCGTAGTCGGCTTCGCTGCCGTGTCCGGCCAGACGGATCAGATTGTTGGGGTCGTCGAGGCCGAGAAATCCGGCGAGAGCTCCGGTCCCTGTCGTTCCCGGATCCTGCCCGTCGCCAACCCGCAGGACGTTGAAAACTTGCACCGGAACCCCTGCCGTCAGCAGGGCCAGCGCCATTTCGTGCCCTTGATTGGTGACGACCAGTCCGTCGTTGAGGTCATGCACTACGACTGCGGCTCGCAGGCCCAGCGATGCCATCTCCTGCGCACGTAGCGCCGGTGAGCGCCGGACATATTCATCCGGCACGGTGACCGGCGTGCCGCCGGTTTCCTCTTCAATGTAGGCGGCGAATTCCGGCACCACCGCGGTGCCTTCGGCCCAGGCTTCGCTGAGGTTCGACAGGCCCTCGACGTCGACCCAGTAGTCGAACAGGCCACGACCGTCCGCGCTGGCATGGGCGGCCTCGACCAGCGCGGTGCCGGATACCGCGCCGCCCAGAGAAACGCCCAGCAGGTACACGGTCTGCACACTCGGGAAACGCTGCTTGGCATACAGCGTTGCAGCCAGCGTGTCGTGCGCGGCCCGCAGCACGGGTAGCTGGTCGTTGTCGCGATAGTTGGTTGTCACCACCGCGGTATCGGCGTCGGCAAAGTCGACAACGGCCGGGTACCAGGAGGCTTCGACGGTGTGCCCGAGGCCGTGGCAGAACACCACCAGCCGCGTCGGCGCGGTCCCCGGAACATAGGCGAGCAATCCGGCGACATCACCGGGCGCGCTCTTGCCGACTGTGGCCGGCGCTGCCGCCTGTATTGCCGCGGCGTTAGTGACAATCGATTCCACGGTGACGACTTGCCTGGATGCGTTGCCGCTGCTGCTTCCGTCACCGCACGCTGCGAGCACCAGCAACGACAGTGCCGACAGGCACATCTGCATTTTTGTTTTCATGGTTTCCTCCAGAGGCTCATCATAGCGCTGCACCGCGCTCCTGCTGGCATTGCACCGTGCTCAGCTTCCGAGTGGTTGCGGCGGCTTGACCAGCGACAGTCACGCCACGGCTGCGTCACCAGGACCTACCCCAGCCGGGTTAGGACAGCGCCGTGGTCGCCCCCCAAACTTGCCGTTATTGAAGACGCGGCCCAGCCGCTCCGGGGGAGAATATCGATGGGCATGCTTGCAGGAAAAGTTGCGCTGGTGACGGGTGCGGGACAGGGCGTGGGGCAAGGCATCGCGCTGGCTCTGGCGTCGGCCGGCGCCGCCGTGGCGGTGACGGGGCGAACCCGCGCCAAGCTGGATGCCACCGTCGGACAGATTGAGCAGCGTGGTGGCCGTGCACTGGCGATCGAGTGCAACGTGCGGAACGCGCAGTCGATGGCCACATGTGTCGATACGGTCGTGCAGCACTTCGGCGGTCTGCAGATTCTGATCAACAACGCACAGGAAGTGCCGTTGGGCACGCTGGACAGCGTCACCGACGAGGCCTTTGCCGCCGGCTGGGAGTCAGGTCCGCTGGCGACATTCCGCCTGATGAAACTGTGCCACCCGCATCTGAAGGGGGATGGCTGCATCGTCAATTTCGGTTCGTCCGCGGCCAAGCGCTGGGATGCCTCGGGGTACGGACCTTACGCCGCCGTCAAGGAGGCGATTCGACAGCTGACCCGCGCTGCAGCGTGTGAATGGGCCAAGGACGGAATCCGCACCAATGCGATTCTGCCGCTGGCAAGCTCTCCGGCGATGGAATGGTGGACGCGTGAACGGCCTGAAGAGGCGGCTGCGTTCGTGGCGACGATCCCGCAACAGCGGGTCGGCGATTGCGAGGGGGATATTGGCCGATTTGTGGTGACCCTGTGTTCCGAAGAATGCCGTTACATTAACGGCCAAGCCATCGGTGTCGATGGTGGTCAGGCATTTCTCGGATAAAGGATTACACGGATGTCAATGGAACAATGGGTCGCGCTTGAGCGCTCGGAAGCAGGTGTCGCCACGGTCACGCTCAAGGCCACCGGCCGGATGCCGGTCATCTCGCTGCAGTCAGGAGCCGCACTGGCTGACTGCTTCGAGTCCCTGGCGCAGGACGCACAGGTTCGCGTTGTGGTGCTGAAGGGCGAAGGGGGTCATTTCTGCGGTGGCGGCGATATCGCTGCGCTGCGTGACAGCTTGTCTGATCCCGATCGGCATCTGGATGCGATCATCGAGGCCTTTCATCGCTGCATCCGTGCCATGCACGCGATGCCACAGCCGGTGATCGCCAGTGTTGCCGGCGCCGCAGCGGGCGGTGGCATGTCGCTGGCGATGGCCTGCGATCTGATCGTGTGCGCCGCCAATGCGCGCTTTGTCGTCGGTTATCCCGCCCTGGGCACGTCCAGCGATGGCGGCTTGAGTCATACCCTGACGCGTCGCCTCGGAGCGATGCAGGCAATGGACATCATCCTTTCGCGCGGCGCGCTTGACGCGCAGGCCGCGCAGGCCCTGGGACTGGTCGCGAAAATCAGCGAGCCGGAGCAGCTGGAAGCCGAAACGGCGGCCTATGCGGAGCGGATGGCGGCGACGCCAAAGCAGGTGCTGCGTGAATTCAAAGGACTGATCACGAAGGCTGCTGACGATGGGCTGCACGCCCAGCTCGATGCCGAGAAGGCAGCCTTTCTGCGCTGCGCCAAGACCCCGGATTTCCGTGAACGCGTTGATGCGTTTCTGAGCAAGAAGAAATAGACCGATGACTCTGCCAACCGATGCTGCCCGTGCCTACACGCCGATCACCCTGGGACCGCTGACGCTGCGCAATCGCTTTATCAAGTCGGCGACCAACGAGGGGATGGCCAAGGGCGGGGTGCCATCGAAGCTGTTGGTGGAACATCACCGGCGCATGGCGGCGGGGGGTGCGGCGATGACTACCGTCGCCTACTGCGCCATCAGTCCCGACGGACGCACTTTTGAAGACCAGGTTTCGCTGGATGAGCCGAGCCTGCCGCATCTGCGTGCACTGACCGATGCGGTGCATCGGGAAGGTGCCGCGGCCTGTGCGCAGATCACCCACGGCGGAGCCTTTACGTTTCTGCCGCAGTTGTCGACGCGCTATCCACTGAGTGCATCCGGTGGTTTCAACGCGGCAGGCGTTATCAGCGGGCGCTTGTTCAAGACGGAGATGACGACTGCAGATCTGGCCCGTGTCGCCGACGAGTTCGTCGTCGGCGCGCGGCGTGCGCAAGCTGCCGGATTCGATGCGGTCGAAATCCACATGGGGCATGGTTACCTGCTGAGCCAGTTTGTCTCGCCCAAGTACAACCGGCGGCGCGACGCCTATGGCGGCAGCGCCGCGCAGCGCGCGCGCTATCCGGCCGAGGTGTTGTCGCGGGTGCTGGATGCGGTCGGTCGCGAACTGGCGGTGACCTGCAAGATCTGCGTGACGGAAGGGTTCAAGGGCGGGGCGACTGCGGACGACGCGATTGAGGTCGCGCGCGTGCTCGAGGCCGCCGGCGCGCATCTGTTGGTGCTGTCGGGCGGCATGAATGTGGAGTCGCCGTGGGCGATCTTCGGCAGCAACATGCCGGCGGCGGCGGTCGACGTAATCGAGAATCCGGTAATCAAGCTGGCGACGCGGATGATGCGTCTGTGGGAGCCGAAGATTCCGTTCCGCGAACTGTACTTCCTCGAACATTCACGACGCTTGCGTGCGGCCGTGAAGATGCCGTTGGCGTATCTGGGCGGTGCCAAATCGGTGGCAGGCGTCGAGCAGGCCATGCACGACGGCTTTGACTGCGTCGTCATGGGTCGTGCGCTGATCCATGATCCGCAACTGATCAACAAATTTCGCGATGGCGTGCTGACGGAATCAGGCTGCACCGCCTGCAACGAGTGCGTCGCGCTGATGTATACGCCGGGCGGCACGCGCTGTGTGCTGCAGACCGCGGATGACCCGGGATTCGACCCGGCGCTGAACCGTCAGCCGGCTGCCGGCTGACGCGGCGCACGCGGTTTGCGTTTCGTCGCTGAGGCGGTCGTCCGAACCTGGGCGGCTGCCAGTGCCAGCGTCTGTGTCTGCGCGGAGGCCGGCGCGGAGAGCAGGGCAATCAGGCAATCCTGCAGATTTGCAGCGAACAGCGCGGTGAGCTGAGCCGCCTGATCGGCATCGTCGATCGAATCGAGCACGCGTGAGTGTTCCGCCAGCCCGTGCAGCAGAAGTGATGCCGCCAGAATGCCGCGCTGATACAGCAGGGCCGCCGGCAGATGCGGAACCACATCCAGCAGCAGTCCGGTCAAGCGGTCGTTCCCGCCGAAATTTCCGGCCGGCATCGCCACGCCACCGATCTGCGGCTCGATTGCCGCCATCGTGTAGCGCAACACGAAGTGCGCGTTGAAGCGCAGGAAGTGGCGCCCGCCATCCGCATCGAACAGTTTTTCGATCAGGGGTTGGGTCATCGCGTGGACGACCTGCGCCAGTGTGGCTTCGCCCTGTGCCTGCATGGCGTCGAGCAACTGATTGCAGCGCGCGCTGATCTGCGGTTGATGTTTCTCGAGGATCGCCTGCAGCAGGCCGTCCTTGTTGCCGAAGTGGTAGTGCGTGGCGTTCTTGTTGCGCTGTCCGGCCGCCTTGTTGATGTCATTCAACGACACCCCTTCGATGCCGCGTTGCGCGAACAGGCGCTCGGCGATTGCGATCAGCTTCGAGCGCGTTGCGGTACTGCGCGCGGAGCGCGAATCGTGTGGTGCGGCGGAGGGCGTTGGGAGCATGAGGTCTTGGGTGCGCTGCGCGTTCGGCCGCACGGACATGGTTCAGCTCGCATTTGAGCATAAGGAGCAGGCCTTAAGCATGCCAGCACCCGAGCGGACATATATCGCCCTTGTAAAATAAGGAAATCACCTTAATAATGCACTCACCTTAAAAGGAGCTGCCGCCATGACCCACCCCGCCCGCAAAAGCCAGAGTGCCTCTCCGAGTCGTGGCGTCGCAGGGGCCAATCGGTGCGCTCTGGGCGTGATGCTCGCCAGCACGGTGTTTGCCACGCTGAGCGTCTGTGCGCATCTCGGCTTGCAAGGCGTCCGGGTTCAGCAGGGCGCCATTGGGCTGGCCGAGACCCTCGAAGCGCCCAGTGCGGTCATGTCGGTGTATGCCCCTGCCGTGATCGGCGTCGGTCACTGACGGCCGGATTTCTGCTTCGCAGCTGCGTCCGCGTCCATCAGCTTGATCGGCAGCCGTCGGGGCCGGCTCGCTTGCGGATCGTTCCCGCACATCGCATTCTTCGGGGGCGGTATGCCGGAGCCACCCAGCGCTCCACCATAAAGGCGCCGCGGGAGGGTGGTATGACGATTCTCGATTGGCCCGAGTCAGAGCGGCCGCGTGAGAAGCTGCTGCAGCGCGGCGCAGCGGCCTTGAGCGATGCCGAGCTGTTGGCGATTTTTCTTCGCACTGGCGTGCGCGGCTCGACGGCGGTGGATCTGGCGAGAACCCTGATCCGACAGTTCGGGGGGTTGCGCTCCCTTCTGGCGGCCGATCAAACCGAGTTCTGTGCAACCCATGGGCTCGGCGGTGCCAAATATGCGCAGCTGCAGGCGGTGCTCGAGATGGCGCGCCGCCATTTCTCGGAGCAGCTGCTGCGTGGCGACGCCTTGTCGAGCCCGCAGGCCGCCGGAGACTACCTGCGGATGCAACTGCGTGACCGCAACCGCGAAATCTTTGCTGCGGTGTTCCTGGACAGTCAGCACCGGACTGTGGCGTATCAGGAGCTGGCCGAGGGCACCATCGACGGCGCAGCAGTCTATCCGCGCGAAGTGGTCAAGGCAGCGCTGCGGCACAACGCGGTTGCCGTCATCCTGGCGCATAACCATCCCAGCGGCGTCGCCGAACCCAGTGCGGCGGATCGCGCACTGACGCAGCGTTTGCAGCAGGCGCTGGCGACGATCGATGTGCGCGTACTGGATCATCTGGTGGTGGGCGACGGCCCGCCGACCAGTTTCGCCGAGCGCGGCTGGATCTAGGCTGTGCGTGATGCGCCGATCGGGCCGCGCAGCAGGCGCCACAAGGCTTCCCGCAGCGCGGGTTGCATGCGGCCCGCCCGGTGCTCGACGACGGCGGCTTCATTGACCATGGACATATACAGGCGCGCCGCGGCCGCCGGGTCTGGCCATCCCAGGGCCGACATTTCGGCGCCGAAAATCAGCGCATAGCCGCGATTGCGACTGCGCAGACGATCCTGCAGCGCCGGGCGGTGGCGCGCCTGGACTAGCCAGCCGTGCAGGTCGCGGTGCTCAAGGCAGGCACTGAGAAAGGTCTCGGTTGCAAGTTGAATGCGCATCAACCCCGGGCGGGTGCCGCTGGTCACAGCGACGACATGGTCGACGATCTGGCGGTCGAATCGGCGTTGCAGCTCGACCAAATAGGCATCGAGCGAACCGAACTCGCGGTTGAACTCCGAGTCGCGGCAGTTGGCCGCTGCGCACAGCCGATCCACCGTGAGCTGATGCACGCTGAGGGTCCTGCATAAGCGTGAAGCTGCTTCGAGGAGACGTTGCTTCTGCGCGGTCATCATTGCGCAGCGGTCTCGCAGAAGCGCAGCCAGGCTTCGCGCAGCGCCGGCTGGCGCTTGCCGGCCAGTGTCTCGGTCGCGCCGACCTCCATTGCCGCGGCCGTCAGCAGGCGAGCGGTTTCTGCAGGAAACGGATGTTTCAGCGTTCGCAGTTCGAGCTCCATCATCAGCGAAAAGCCGGCGACGCGACTGCGCAGAAACTCGACGTAGTGCGGATCACTGCGTAGGTGCAGCGACAGGCTGCGCAGCAGCGGCGTATGGCGGCTGGCCTCCAGGTACGTCTCGACCGCAACCTGCAGCCGCGGCAGACCGGGTGACATGTTGGTCATGATCCGGGCGACCTTGTCACGCACGCGGTCACTCAGCTGCGCCAGCGCTGCGCACAGAAAATCCGGCATGGAGCTGAAATGGCGGGCGAATGCCGCAACCTCGACACCGGCTTCATGCGCGACCTTTTCCGGTGTGACCTGGTCTGGCGGATTCGTAGCAAGAACGCGCAGGCCTGCCGCAAGCAGCGCGGCGCGTACGGCGATTCCCTGGTTATCGTCCGGCGCGACTTTCATTAGGTGCAGAATACGGCGGCGCGCAAGCGCTGCACAGCCCACCTTTGTCGGGGGTCTTGCTCTGGCGCAGCGGGGCTGGCACAATTGCGCCCCTTTTTCGGGTGGTTCTGCTTGCCCGAATCCTCTTATCAGGTTTTCCTGGGGTTTGCTGTCATGTCCAAAGTCTGTCAGGTCACCGGCAAGCGGCCGATCACCGGTAATACGGTGTCGCACGCCAATAACCGGCGCCGTCGCCGCTTCGAGCCGAATCTGCACCAGCATCGCTTCTGGCTTGAGTCGGAAAAGCGCTTCATCAGCCTGCGTGTGTCCGCCAAGGGCATGCGTATCATCGACAAGAAGGGCGTCGAAGTTGTGATTTCCGAGCTGCGTGCGCGCGGCGAGAAGGTGTAAGCCATGGCCAAGAAGAAAGACGTCGAAAAAATCCGTCTGGTGTCGACTGCCGACACCGGGTTCTTCTACACCACGACGAAGAACCGCAAGAACACGCCGGACAAGTTTGAGATGAAGAAGTACGACCCGGTCGTGCGCAAGCACGTCGTGTTCAAGGAAGCAAAGATCAAGTGACGCGACGGGCGTGCGGATCCTGGTGATCCTGCGCGTTGCGTGTCAGTTGTTCGAAGACGCCACCTGATCAGGTGGCGTTTTTGTTTGTCACCTCAGCGATGCTCGTGCGGCGTACCATAGCCGGGACTTGAGGGAGTGCCATGACCGAAGCCAGCGAAGCACGGCCGCACCACCGTCACCTGGAACAGGCCAGGGCCCAGGTGATCGAGTTGCTGTCGCGGCAGGCCGTGGAAAAGGAGCTGGTATCACGCTCCGAGAACCGCAAGCACGATGTTGTTGCGCAACTGGTCGAGCGCCAGCATCAGGCTGCATTGCAGCAGCGGCTGGCGCACTTTCACCCTGCGGATATCGCGTTTGTGCTCGAAAGCCTGCCGCCAGAGGCCCGCTCGGCGGCGTGGGCTCTGGTCAAGCCGGACCGACGCGGGGCCGTGCTTCTCGAGGCTTCCGATACGGTGCGCCGGTCGATCGTCGTCGGTATGAAGCCGGACGAAATCTCGGCGGTGGTGCATACCCTCGACTCCGACGACATTGCCGACCTGGTCAGCAGCCTGCCTGAAGACTTGCGCTATGCCGTGGTCGAACGACTCGATCGCGCCGATCAGGCTGAAGTGCGATCGGTGCTGTCGTTCCCCGACGGAACCGTCGGCGCAATGATGGACCTGGATTTCATTGCGGTGCGCGAGGATGCCACCCTGGAGGCCGTGCTGCGCCTGCTGCGGCGCAAGAAGGTGCTGGCGGCACATACCAATCAGCTGCTGGTGGTGGACCGCAACAACGTCCTCAAGGGCGTACTCGAACTGGATCGTCTGCTGTTCGAGGAGCCGGATCACGAAGTGCGCGAGGTGATGACCGCGCAGCCGAACTATTTCTTTACCGATGACGACGCCCGCGATGCCATCGTCGCATTCGAAAAATACGACCTGATTTCAGCGCCGGTGGTGAACCTGCACAAGCAGGTGGTTGGTCGCCTGACGGTCGACGCCGTGCTCGACGAGATTACCGAGCGTGCGCAATCCGAGTCGTTGCGTCAGGTTGGTCTGTCGGAGGAGGACGAGGATCTGTTCGCCCCGGTGATTGCCAGCGCCCAGCGTCGATGGCCGTGGCTGGTGCTGAATCTGATCACCGCATTTGTTGCATCGAGGGTGATTGGCGCGTTTGAAGATGTCATCGCGATGCTGGTGGCGCTGGCGACACTGATGCCGATCGTCGCCAGTATCGGCGGCAATACCGGCAACCAGTCAGTGGCGCTGGTGATCCGCAGCATCGCACTGAATCAGCTCGGTCCGACCCAGCTGCGCCAGATTCTGTCGCGCGAACTGCGGATCAACGCGGTCAATGGCCTGGTCTGGGGTTCGGTGCTGGGACTGGTCACGCTGCTGCTCTACCACGATCCGCGGTTGGCCGCCGTCATCGGTGCCGCGCTGCTGCTGAATATGATGGCCGCGGCACTGGTCGGGGTTGTTGCGCCGGTGGCGCTGCAGCGTTTTGGCCGGGATCCGGCGATGGGATCGAGCATCATCCTGACGGCAACGACCGACAGCATGGGTTTCTTCATCTTCCTCGGTCTGGCGTCGATGTTTCTGGTCTGATTTGCATCTGATCGATGCGCTACGTCATCGATTCGACGCGTTGACGCGATACATTGCGAGTCTGCGGGCGCATGCCGTACAGTGCCTGCCCATTTTTTGACCAGACCCAGCCTACGCATGTCAGCTGAATCCGCCTCTGCCGCGGCAATGATCGACGCCGGCCGCCTGTTCCATCAGCGCGGCTGGGTGCCGGCGACCGGCGGCAATTTTTCCGCGCGAATCGGTGACGCACGCATGCTGATCACCGCCTCCGGGTGTCACAAGGGCGAACTGGGTGAGGGCGACTTTCTGCTGGCCGATCTGGATGGCCGGCCGATTGAAAGCCAGCGCAAGGCTTCCTACGAAACTTTGCTGCACTGCCAGCTGTATCGTTTCGGTGCCGGCATCGGTGCGGTGCTGCATACGCATTCGGTTGCCAATACGGTGCTTTCGCGTCGCTATGAGGGTGTGCGGCTTGCGGGTTACGAACTGCTCAAGCTGTTGCCGGGCATCGCCACGCACGATGCCGAGGTCGAGATTCCGGTATTCGCCAACGACCAGGACATTGCGCGGCTGGCGGCGACCATTGACACTCATATGCGCGCCGAACCGACGGTGCCGGCATATCTGATTGCCGGTCACGGGCTCTACGCCTGGGGCGACACCGTGGCGCAGGCGCGCTGGCGGGTTGAAGCACTGGAATTCATGTTCGAGTGCGAACTGCGCGCTCGGTTGTTGAAGGAGTAATGTGATGACGACACTGACCGTCTATTCCGACCGCGATGGCGCCACCCCGCTGGCGACCTACGAGGATTTCGCAACGATCCGGGCGCAGCTGTCAGCGCTGGATATTGAACTGGAGCGTTGGCAGGCAAGCCATCCGCTGCGCGCCAACGCGACGCCGGAGGAAGTGCTTGAGGCTTATCGCGAGCCGATCGAGACGCTGAAGCAGAAATACGGATTCGTCAGTGTCGATGTCGTCAGCATGTATCCGGACCATCCGTCGGCAGCCGAGGCGCGCGGCAAGTTTCTCGCCGAGCACACCCACGACGATTTCGAGACACGGTTTTTCGTCGACGGCGCCGGTGCGTTCTACGTTCATGCCGACGGCAAGGTCTTCATGCTGGTCTGCACCCGTGGAGACCTGATCAACCTGCCGGCGAATACCACGCACTGGTTCGATATGGGTGCAAAACCGACCTTCAAAGCGATCCGGTTCTTCCGCATCGCCGAAGGCTGGGTCGGCCGTTTTACCGGCAGCGACATTGCCGCGCAGTTTCCCAAATACGAACCGGCAGCCTGACCCGGCGCTGGTCCTGCCCGGCCATGGGTCGCGCGGGGCCGGAACACAACACGCAGAAAACGCCAATGATCAAAGCCATCGTGACCGACATCGAGGGCACCACCTCGTCCATCGATTTTGTCCATCAGACGCTGTTCCCGTATGCCAAAGCTCGCCTGCGGACATTTCTGCGTGAGCATGCAGGCGACGACGCCATACAGCACCTGCTGGACGACGTCGAACAGATCGCCAACCGCGGCGACCTGTCGATCGACGAGGCGGCCGATGTGCTGGAGCAGTGGATCGCCGAGGATCGCAAGCTGACGCCGCTGAAGGCGTTGCAGGGGATGATCTGGCGCCTGGGCTACCAGGCCGGCGAGCTCAAGGGACATGTCTACCCCGACACGCCCGAGGCACTGCGCCGTTGGCATGCCGAGGGACGCAAGCTCTACGTCTATTCGTCCGGTTCGGTCGAGGCGCAGCAGCTGATCTTCGGACATACCGATTACGGCGATCTGACGCCCCTGTTCTCGGGCTATTTCGACACCCGTATCGGCGGCAAGCGTGAGATCGCGTCGTACCGTCACATCCTCGAACTGATCGGTCTGCCGGGAGTGGAGGTTCTGTTTCTGTCGGACGTCGGTGAGGAACTTGATGCCGCAGCTGCGGCCGGCATGCGGACTTGCCAGCTGCTGCGCGACGACAAGACCGTGCCGGCTCCGGCGCACACCCAGGTCGCCAGCCTCAACGACGTCCGCGTCTGATCGCCGAGAAGTCCGGTCAGCGGTGCCGGTGGAAGCACCAGTGCCAGGGTTCGTAGACGAAGCCTTCTGGATTGTTCCGCGGATAAGTCAGACGAAAGCCGAATGTTCCCGCGTACTGCTGCAGCCATCGGAATGCTGAGGTGAGCTCGAAGGCCTCGTCCAGTGCCGCGCAGCCGTGTACGCCGATGTCGATGGCACGGCCGCTGTGATGCTCGCTGTAGCCCGGCGGAGCATTGACGCCGAGTGCCTGGTCCAGGCTCATGCCGCGGTCGAGCTTGGCGCGGATCAGTGCGGCCTGGAACGCATAACTGCGAAAGCCCGAGATCAGCAGCAGCTCGATGCCGGCGGCGTGGGCGGCGCGGTGCATCGCGTTCCAGGCAGCAAGCGTGGCCGGGGTCAGGAATTTGTCGCGCCCGTCGGGGCCCACGCCCGCGGGCGCAAGGCGCCGGGCTTCGTCGAAGCGACGCAGGCCGCGCTGAGCGATTTGCGCGGCATCGATACCCAACGCGTGCAGCAGGGTGTCGGCAGATTTGGTGGGCGTCATCGTCACGGGTAGGCAGGGGCTCAATGCAGCAGCTCCCTTATGATATTCAGCCTATGGACGCGAAAGTGAACTGGGACGCGGTCGATTGGGTGCTGCTGGATATGGACGGCACCATTCTCGATCTGTCGTTCGACAACTATTTCTGGTCGGAGCTGGTTCCGCTGCGCTACGCGGAGAAAAACGGGCTGACGCTGAAACACGCACGTGAGGTGCTGGCGCCGAAGTTCTTGGCAGTGAGACATACCCTGCCGTGGTACTGCACCGACTACTGGAGCGAAGTCACTGGCCTCGACATGGCCTCGCTCAAGCACGAAATTCGCGAGCGTATCGGCCCGGTGCCGGGTGCCGAGGCATTCATGCAGGCGGTGCTGGCCTCGGGCCGCAAGCTTTGGCTGGCGACCAATGCGCATCAGGACAGCTGGCGGCTGAAACTGGAGTACACCGGATTCGGGCGCTACTTCGAGCGCGTGATCTGCTCGCATGACATCGGCTTTCCCAAGGAGGATCTGCGCTTCTGGGAGCTCGCGCGTGACGCGCACGGCTTTGTCCCGGAGCGCTGCCTGTTCGTCGACGATTCGCAGCCGGTGCTGTCCAGCGCACAGGCGTTTGGAATCGGTCACGTGGTCGGCATTCGCAAGCCCGACAGTCATCTGCCCGCGCGGCCGATTGAGGCCCTGCCGTCGGTCGAAACCATTGATCGATTGACGCCAGGCCTCAGGCCCGGTGTCACTGCGTCCAGCGGTTAGGACGTCGCGGAAACGCCGGAATCCGCCGTATCGGTCGCCTTGGCCTTGGCGTGGGCGGTCGGATGAGTGCGCTCGATCCAGCTGCGAATGCGCTTGGCGTCGGCAAACCGGGTGCTGGAGCCGTAGGAATCCAGCAGCACCATGATCACTGGGCGGCCGTCGATCTGCGACTGCATCACCAGACAGCGGCCCGCTTCGTTGGTATAGCCGGTTTTCTGCAGGCCGATGCGCCAGTCATTGCGCGCTCGCACGAGTCGGTTGCTGTTGACGTAGTGCAGTTTGCGCTTGCCGGGTTTGACTGTCTGCTCCACCTGCGTGGAAAACTTGCGGATCGTCGGCTTGGCATACGCCGCCTTGATCAGCCTGACCAGATCCTGTGCGGTCGAGACGTTCTGTTCGCTGAGGCCGCTGGAGTCGATGAAGTGGGTATCGGTCATGCCCAGCTTCGACGCCTTGGCGTTCATCGTGGCGACAAACGCAGGCGTGCCTCCCGGAAACGTCCGCGCCAGTGCGGCTGCAGCACGGTTCTCCGACGACATTAATGCAAGCAGTAGCAGTTGTTCACGGGTGAATTTGTCGCCCGACACCAGTCGCGAATAGGTGTGCTTGAGCGAGTCATAGTCATCACGGGAAATCGTGATGACTTCATCCATGGGCAGCCCGGCCTCAAGTACGACCAGCGCTGTCATCAGTTTGGTCAGCGAAGCGATGGGCTGCTGTTTCTCGGCGTGACGTGCCGCGAGAATCTGACTGTTGTTCTGGTCAACCACAAGGACGACGCTGGATTTGAGCGACAGCCCTCGCGGCAGCTTCTGTGCTGGCGTCTGTGGCTTCGGTTTCGTCGTTGCTTCCGGCTTGGCATCCGGAGCCGGCTCGATCACCGTGGCCGCAGGGGTAATGGAGATCGCGGGTTCAGCGCTGGCCACCACGACGGCAGGCTGCGTCGCGGGCACGTCGGTGATGAACGCAGCAGCAGGCAGTGTCGGTGCTGCTTCTTTTGGCGCCGTAGCAGTCTGTTGCACGGCGGGCAAGGATTCGCTGACCTGGGCGGAGTCGTCTGTGCCGTCATAAGCCCAGACCAGCAACGCAGTCGTCAGTCCGACGGCTCCGGCCAACAGCGGCACGTGACCATAGCGCCGCGAACGACGACTGGAAAAGTCGTAGTCGATGCCTGTCAGAAGCTGCCGAGAATGCTGACCCATGGTTTAAGAAATCCCCGTAAGGCCATGAATATAGCAGCACTCCTGGATTTGATCAGCCCCTGATTGCAGTTTCGGTATCGGGTCCGGGCGTGGCGCGATCAGCGCCGTCCGCCGCGACCGCCGCCTCCACCCCCGCGGCGTGGGCGACCGCTGGGCGGACCGCTGCGACGACGTGGCGCGCGCGGCACGGGAATGTAGTCGGTCGCAATCAGGTCGTGGCCGCCCGGCATTGGCGGAATGCGTGCGCCGATATAGGCCTCGATTTCCGGCAGCGAATAGACCCAGGACTCGCAGCACAGCGAGATGGCATCACCGGTGGCGCCGGCGCGCGCAGTGCGGCCGATGCGATGGACGTAGTCTTCCGCGTCTTGCGGCAGGTCGTAATTGATGACCAGATCGACGCCCGGAATATGCAGGCCGCGCGCGGCGACATCGGTCGCCACCAGCACCGGTAGCTTGCCGCTCTTGAAATCCTCCAGCAGGCGCAGGCGCGTGCCCTGGGATACGTCTCCCGACAGCACACTGGCCTCAAAGCCGTTGGCGCGCAGGCCAAGCTCGACGTTCTCGGCTTCGCGCTTGGTATTGATGAAGACCAGGGCGCGTGCCGACTGCTGTTTGCGCAGCAGGCCGACCAGCATCGGCATTTTCTCGTCGTTGGCGACGTGGATGATCGCCTGGCGTACACGGTCGGCGGTGACCTGTTCCGGTTCGATCTCGATCTTCTGCGGGCTGTTCATATGCTCGTAGGCGAGCTCCAGCACGCGATGCGATAACGTGGCCGAGAACAGATAGTTCTTTCGCTGCGCCGGTGGCGGCATCTTGCGGATCAGGTAGCGAATGTCGGCAATGAAGCCGAGGTCGAACATGCGGTCCGCCTCGTCCAGGACCAGAACCTCGATCTGCTTGAGGGAATAGGTGCCTTGCTTGAAATAATCGATCAGGCGCCCCGGCGTGCCGATCAGGATGTCGACCCCCGCCTCGATACTGCTGCGCTGCAGCTCGTAACCGGCGCCGCCGTAGCACACGGTCATGCGCAGACCGGTGGTGGCGCCGATCGACATCGCATCCTTGTGAATCTGCACGGCCAGCTCGCGTGTTGGCGCAAGAATGAAGGCGCGCGGCTGCTTGTCGTCGTCGTCCGGCTTGCGCGGAACGGTCAGCAGATGCTGCATCGTCGCAAGCAGGAACGCGGCGGACTTGCCGGTGCCAGTCTGCGCCTGACCCGCCAGATCCTCTCCGGCCAGGGCGCGCGGCAGCGCGGCAGCCTGGATCGGGGTGCAGTGATCAAAGCCAAGCTGCTGCAGTCCCGTCATCAGTGAGGGATGCAGGCCGAGGTCGGAAAAACGGAGTTCTGATAGATGGTCTGGGCGCATGAAAGGGGGTTTTCGGCAGATTGGCGGACCGGGTACTCTTGCAAGCAGCGTAAGGATCGGCTCAAATAAGCCATCTACAGCTACACGGCGAATTTGGTTCTGGCGCCGCTGTCCCAGCCCGCTGTATTCCCCGATTCCGAAAAATCATAACGTTCTGACGTTTTTTTTGCGCGGATTGAGCGCAATCTTGCCGCCCCCATGTCTGGATGGGCGGGGTTATCCCGCAGCCATCAACCCGTTATCCCGAGGTATCCAATGAGCGAAAACATCTCCGCCGTCACCGACGCCAGCTTCGACCAGGACGTCAAGACCGCCAGCCAGTCCCAGCCGGTGCTGGTCGATTTCTGGGCAGAATGGTGCGGCCCCTGCCGCATGATTGCGCCGATTCTGGAGCAGGTTGCTTCTGAAAATGCCGGCAAGCTCAAGGTCGTCAAGATCAATGTCGACGAAAACCCGCAGACGCCGGCGGCGTATGGCGTGCGCGGCATTCCGACGCTGATCCTGTTCAAGGACGGCCAGCCGGCAGCGACCCAGGTCGGCGCCGTGCACAAGGCGCAGCTGGCTGCGTTTGTCACTCCTCACCTGAACGTCGCTTGAGCTTATGAAACATCGTCGGCGCTTTCATCCGGGTAAGAACCGCAGTGGTGGCAATGCCAGCGGCGGCAACGGCAGCGGAAACAGTAATGGCAACGGAAACCAGAACGGCGGTTTTCCGGATGATCTGGCGCTAGAAGAAGACATGGCCGAGGCCGAGGCCGAGGCATTGGCCTTGGCCGAAGGCCGGCCGGTGCCGGCGCCGCCGCGCCGCCGCCGCGCTGCTGCAGTCACGGTCGAGGGGGCCGACGGCGAGACCGTCGTGGTCGAGGGCGAAGAGCCCGCGCCGGACGTCATCCTGCCGCCCGCGCAGCCGCCCAAGATCATTCGCGTGCCGGATCTGAAGAAGCGCAGCGCTGCCGAGCTGCTGTTGCTGGCCGAAGAGCAGGGCCTGGAAAACATCGCGCGCACCAAGAAGCATGACCTGGTGTTCTCGCTGCTGCGCGCCGCCGCGCGCCGCGGTGATCACATCTATACCGAAGGCGTGCTCGAAATCATGTCTGACGGATATGGCTTTCTGCGCGGTGCAGACAGCTCGTATTCGGCGGGTCCTGATGACGTCTACATTTCGCCGTCGCAAATCCGGCGCTTCAGCCTGCGCACCGGCGACACCATCGCTGGACGCGTGCGGTCGCCGAAGGAAAACGAGCGCTATTTCGCGCTGCTCAAGGTCGACACGATCAACTTTGAGCCGCCGGAAGTGTCCAAGCGCAAGGTCAGCTTCGAGAACCTGACGCCGCTGTTCGCCGATGAACAGTTCAAGATGGAGCGTGGCAACGGCACCACCGAGGACATCACCGCGCGCATCATCGATCTGGTCGCGCCGTTCGGTAAGGGCCAGCGCGGTTTGATCGTGTCGCCGCCGAAAGCCGGCAAGACCATCCTGATGCAGAACGTCGCGCAGTCGCTGGCGGCCAACTATCCGGACGTCTATCTGATCGTGCTGCTGATCGACGAGCGTCCGGAGGAAGTCACCGACATGACCCGCACCGTGCGCGGTGAAGTCGTGGCGTCGACCTTCGACGAGCCGGCGACGCGGCACGTACAGGTTGCCGAGATGGTGATCGAGAAGGCCAAGCGCCTGGTCGAGCACAAGCGCGACGTCGTGATTCTGCTGGACTCGATCACGCGTCTGGCGCGTGCCTACAACACCGTGGCGCCGTCATCGGGCAAGGTGCTGACCGGCGGTGTCGATGCCAACGCGCTGCAGAAGCCGAAGCGCTTTTTCGGCGCTGCGCGCAACATCGAAGAGGGCGGTTCGCTGACGATCATCGCCACCGCGCTGGTCGAGACCGGCTCGAAGATGGACGAGGTCATCTACGAAGAATTCAAGGGCACCGGCAACATGGAACTGCACCTTGAGCGCCGTATCGCCGAGAAGCGCGTGTTCCCCGCGATCAACATCAATCGTTCCGGCACGCGCAAGGAAGAGCTCATGCTCGACGCCGCCGATCTGCAGAAGATCTGGATTCTGCGCAAGGCGCTGCACGACATGGACGATATCGCCGCGATGGAGCTGCTGTTCGATCGCATGAAGCAGACCAAGACCAATGCCGCGTTCTTCGATTCGATGAAACGCAACTAGTCTGCAACGCGCTTCATTTTTGGACTGCAATGTCCCGGACCTCGCAAGGGCCCGGGACATTTTTTTGCCCGGCTCGGGCGCGACGAGCCCGAACTGAATCTGACCGGCAGGATTGCTTTTGGACTAGCCGCGGCCGCTCTGGATCGGCTGCGCCAGGATCCACAACCCGGCGGTCGTGAACGCGACCATCAGCAGCAGCATTGGCAGCTGACTCAGCAGCGCCCGGCGCGGCGTCGGAAAGGTGCGCAGCGCTTCGACGTGGGCCAGCCAGACGCTGACGATGTGCCCGAACAGGATCAGTCCGACCTGGGTGTGCCAGACAGTTCCCAGATCCGGCAGGATCGGTGCGCGCAGCAGGCCGGCGGTACCGAACAGGTTCCAGCCGTAGCCGAACGGGTCTGACAGCAGGCTGATGATCTTCACGCCCTGCGTCAGGATCAGCGTGTAGTAGTGCGTGATGTTGTAGACCAGTGCGATCGGCAGCAACGAGAAAGCAAAGCGCAGCGCCAGTTCGCGCACGCTCAGCGGACTGCGTCCGAGAACCTTGCTGGCCGCGACGAACAGCAGATACACCGCCAGATACAGAAATGGCGAGGCAATCAACCACAGCGTTTCATAGGCCAGGTAGTACGGTCGCAACCACACATAGGCATAGATCGGCTGGGTGCCGATCCAGCGTTCGAGCAGACCGGTCGCGTCGCCCCAGAACAGCAGGAACCACGGCACGGTCGCGCGCAGACCGTCGAACGCGGTCGATGACAGCATGAACAGCACGAACAGCAGCAGGCTCCAGCTGTGGGCGCTGCTTTGCAGCAGGCCCGCGAATGGCGCGCGCAGGCGCAGATGCTGGCCCGGGACGTAGTCCAGCGGGGCCATCTTCGCGATCAGCCTCAACATGACGCCGAAGAACTCGCCGTAGCGCAGCCAGGCGTGGGCGCCGAAGACGGCGATTCCCCCGAGCGTGATGGCGGTATAGGCGATCAGCAGGACCGCCAGCGAGTGCGGGCGCGTAAAGGCAAACAGCTCGATCCAGATGAACGCCATGTACAGCGCCAGCGCCGGCCAGTAGGCGAGCCGTTGCGGGTAGCGCCAGCGACCACGGCTGAAGCCGGACCACACACGGTCGAGCCCGGCGGCCAGACTGCGCCAGGGATTGAGCGCGGCGTAGACATTGCCGCATAGGGCCGTCAGGTAGGCAAAGCACAGCAGGAACATGATCCAGAAGAAGGTCATGTTGAAGTTGCGATAGGGGTCACGTGTGCCCCACAGGCCGGTGGCGATGCACAGCAGCAGCAGCGCAACGGCGGTGAACTGCAGCACCGCCTTGAGGTGCACGCGCCGCAGCGCCTGGAGCCACGCGCTCCCCGACAGTTCAAGACTCCACGGCGGGGTCTGTGCGCGCGGGGTGCTGATGAAGAAGGCGGCCACCAGAAACGACAGCAGCAGAGCAGCAGCGGCGCCGTAGGCGTACAGCCAGAACGGGACTGGCAGCGTGTACAGGCGACCGAAGGAATGCGCCAGCGCCAGTTCCGGCGCGGCGCACAGCGTGATCAGCGCAATCGCGTGCCGCGGATTAACGCGGAAGAATTTCGAATGCACCGAGTTCGACATGGCTGTGATGCAGTTCGATCTCGAAGCGTCCGGCGTGGTCGGCCTCGAACAGCAGCGAGCCCGGCGTGTTGGCGCGCAGCGCCAGCGACAGGTCGTAGCCATGCAGGTGCAGCTCATCGTCGTGCGGGCTGGTGACTGTCAGCTCGATACGGTCGCCCTGTGTCGCCTGCAGCGTCTGAGCCGCGGCGTGATGGCCGGGCGCCGGCACTTCGAGCACGAAGCGGCGTGCACCGGACGGCGTGACTGTCGCTGCCGTCGGTGCCTCGATCACTGCAGCTGGCGGTACGATCGCGGCTGCCGGTTCGGCCGCCGGCCGCAGCCACCACCAGAGACCGCCGAGCAGTACGGCGGCCAGCGCGACAAAGAGCGTAAGTCTCATCGGTTGACGGTCTGCTCCCACATCTGCAGATAAGCTTCGGCCGAGTTGTATAGCGCATCCAGCGCTTCGCGGCCGCCCTCCAGGCGGATTTCCTCGACATAGTCGGCGACCATGCCGTAATGCGCGGTGCCGACCTCATCGATGTTCCAGGTCTTGCCGCTTTCCGGCACCGTCTGCAGTTCGAAAGTCACTGGAGCAATGCCGTTGAACTGCGGGCCCCAGTCCTTGCCCTTGAACAGGGTGAACGGATACCGCACCGGTTCGCTGCCGGCGCCGCGCGGTCCGGCGCGATCGGCGATGCCATTGGCATCCATGCCGTAGCCCAGCGCCATCGGCTCGCCGGGACGTGCCGCATCCCACAGCGGCTTGAGCTTCTGCATGAATTCAACGTGGCCCTTGCCGTTGGGCTTGAACGGATAGATCAGACCGCCCAGCTCGAGGATTTCCTTGGCCTGTGCGTTCGAGATGCCGCCGTGACCGCCATGCGCCGAAATCAGCGGGTAGGGCGGGTTCTGTGCCTTGGCCATGTCGATCATGCTCTGCTTGATCGACAGCTCGGCATGGTCGATGTCGATGATGAATTTCTTCTCCATCAGCTGCTGCACGACGTACTGGCCCAGCTCGGTCATGCCGCGGGCGTTGCACTGGCGCCGATCTGCCGGATACGCCGGCAGAACCCCGTTGGTGAGGCTGAGCACGGTCTGCGTCAGCGGGTCGTTGCCGGTGCCCGGAATCGCCGTGGTCATGTAGGCGCCGGCGTTGTAGAAGTAGCTGTCGCCCTCACCGCCGTTCGGGCAGTCGTAGGTCTCCCAGAACGATCCGGTGCCATAGAAGCCGACCAGGTTGAGCGCGAGGCCGTCAAAGATGCCGGTGCCGCCCAGCGCGCTGTTGACGTCGTGGTAAGGGAACAGCTCGCGCACGCCGAGATCCCAGACTTCGTTGAGTTCACGATCGATGTCTTCGCGGGTGCATCCTGAAATCTCACCGGTCACGCCCGCCACGGACTGCGTCGTGCAGTGAAACAGGTTGGAGAATTCCAGGCCCGGCACGACTGCCAGCTTGCCGTCATTGATCACCTGCCGCGCTTCAGTCGGATCCTTGACGATGCGGAACCAGCCTTTGCCGGGGCCGCCTTCCTGTGCGTCGACATAGTCCTGCAGCTGGTACAGGTACTTGACCTGGGCAATGCCCAGTTCCATGTCCTTGCACTCGTAACCGAGCGCGTCGAGCGGTCGGACTGTGGCCATATACGTCTTTGCCACGTCGCACAGCGCTTCGATATTCGTGCCTTCGGAGACCAGGATGCGCAGACCGGCTTTCCACGCGCGCTCGACCCACTTGTAGTACATCGCCTGGTGCAGCTGCGACTGGTTGGCCGGCCAGTCGATGAATGTCGGCCAGCCTTGAGTGTCATGCAGCGTCAGCGGCGTCATGTCGAGAATCAGCGCTTCCGGATCGCGTGTGCCCTGCGGACCGTGATAGGCCTCGCAATTCTCCAGCGCGTGGGTGACGCCGAAGCGGTTGAACATCTGTCCATAGAGCACGCCGCCGGCGCTTGGGCCGACGGGGTTGCGGCCGTCGGACATCTCGTGCCCCATCGCCATGTGCGTGTGAACCTCGGCGAAGCCGACGACCGGCTCATTGACGCCACGACCTTTGTAAGTGGCTCCGATGACGTCATCGGACAATTCCGGGTACGGGGTGCAGTTGCTGGTCGGCTCGAAGCCGAACGTGCGACCGCCGTCCGACAGAACCAGCTTGCCGTCGGCATCGATATCCAGAAATTGACCGGACGACTCCACCGCGGCAGTGAATGTGCCATTGCTCGGGGAGTTGACGATCCAGTTGGTGGCCGAGGATGCGTCGGCTGCGGGGGCCAGCGTCGTGCCGTCGGCCGCCAGCAGTTCGCCGTCGCGGTCGCAGAACAGGTATTCCCCCAGCGCCGTGGGTTTCATGTAGAAGTGTTCGGCGTCGGCTGCGTCGGCGGTCATGGCGTAGCCGGAATTTGTTTTGGCGACGAAGGCCATGCCGTCCTGGGTCCGCAGCGTGTAACACCCGTTGGCGAGGTCGTACCGGGTGACCGGAGCGGAGCCCGTCGTGGCCGGAACCGAATTCGAAGTGGACGGCGACTCGGAACTGCCGCAGGCCGCCAGCAGCAAGCACGCCAAGGTTGCGTGCGCGGCACGCAGATCAAGATGAAGCCACTTCATTTGTAATCCCCAGTTACGGGGGGCTACATGGCCTCCCCGCTATCGCAATGCAGCGCCCGCGCGGCGCTGTTGCCGCGAACGCGATCCGCGCGCCGTACCCCGTGCAGCGGCGCGAGCCAAAATTGTCACACAGATGTCACGGTCATCCGTTCTTCGGTTGCTGGGAAAAATAGCCCAAGCGAGCCCGCTACTGTGGGGGGCGCTGGCCGACCGGAAAACGTTCGGGCGGATACCGGCAGCCGCTCAGCCGGGCGGGGGATCGCGCCTGTGCACGCCGTTGGTCGCGTGAGGGTCGGCGAGTTCCGGTGACCACACGATGGTGCAGTTGCGACCGGCTTTCTTGGCGGCATACATCGCCATGTCAGCCCGATGGATCGACTCTTCGACGCCGCAGCCTGAGTCGAGCCAGGTGATGCCGAACGATGCGGTGATGGAAACCGGCGTGCCGTTGTGGTGCGTCAGTGGCTCGGCGGCCAGACGTTCCCGAATTCGCTCGACCACGGTGTGAGCGACCGACAACTCGGTATTCGGCATCAGGATCAGAAATTCCTCTCCACCGTAACGGAACACCTTGTCGTACGAGCGCAGAACCTCCTGCATGCGAGATACCGCCGCACTCAGCACGCGGTCGCCGGCCTGATGGCCGAAGTTATCGTTGACCTGTTTGAAGTGATCCAGATCCATGATGGAAACACAGCAGTCGAGCACCTTGCGCTGTGCCATGGCGTGGAGATCGCGCAGAACCGGCAGCATCTGCGTTCTCGTTTCCGCTCCGGTCAGCGGATCGCGGTTGTACAGCATCTCCTCGATCTGCTGTTTCAGCGTCTGCAGTTGCAGCAGCAGGCGGTCGCGCGTATTGGCAAATTCGTCGTAGTCGTTACTGTGGATCGACTCGTCGGACATCACCGTATGCAACAGTTTGGCGGCCAGTCGATGCAGATGCTCGTGCTCGCTTTCCATTGCCGCAAAGCCATCGAGCCGGCGTAGTTCGCGCGGAGCGTCGTCATAAAACCATTGTCCAAAGCGGCAATGGTGGTGCGCATCGGCATCCAGATCGCGTCGATCCACCGGCAATCTGCAGATGATCGTGCGCAGCAAATCCTTGACCCACAGTTCGTGGCTGTAGATCGCCTGCTCCAGGGCCCGCAGTGACGGTTGCAGGTGATCAGAGGGTTCTGGCTGCATGGAACGGCTTCCACCGCATCTTGTTGTTTTCGCCTCCGCAACAGGTTGCCGATCGATTGCCGGCTTGTATCCACGAATATTCATTTAAGTCATGCCGAGTATCGGCATATGTCGCAGAGTACTGTAGCCTGATTCAGGACAGAAATGCCGCCTAAGCCGACCGATGGCAGGACGCTGGATACCCCGGCCGGTGATGGCACGGCGTGACTGCAGGGAACGGCGATATGCGACTACTGGTGTTGACCTTGGTTTTTCTGTGTCTGGGTGTTGTTGCGCAGGCGCATGCTGCTGACGTGCCGTCAACGGCATGCGCTGTGCCCGAATTCCGCCAGTTCGATTTCTGGGCGGGTGAGTGGGATGTCACCGATCCCGCCGGCAAGACGGTCGGCCACAATCGGATTGACGCCATTCTGGACGGCTGCGCGTTGCAGGAGAGCTGGACCGGCAGCAGTGGTTTTCGGGGGCACAGCTTCAATCTCTACGATCGTTCGCGCAGTGTCTGGCATCAGACCTGGGTCGACAGCAGTGGGACGCTGCTGCTGCTCGAAGGCGGACTGCAGGACGGCGCGATGGTGCTCGAAGGTACGCGGCATAGCCGCGAGCGCAACGCCCCTGTGCGCGACCGTATCACCTGGACGCCGAATGCCGACGGATCGGTGCGGCAGCACTGGCAGTCCTCGCTCGATGACGGCAAGACTTGGCAGACCGTTTTCGACGGACTGTACCGGCGCTCGACGCGCGCACCCGACTGAGGTGCGCACGCCAGCGCCTTCGCATTCAGGCCGCGGCGCGCAGCGCCGCCGGAGACTGTTCGAGATAGTTCAGCGCCTGCTGCGTATCGGCTTCGCGGAACGGGTCGTACCAGGGCAGGAAGAACGGGAGTTCCTGGCGTGCCAGCCATAGCGGCGACGGCAGGTGACCGCTGCGGGCGACGCGAATCCATTCGCGCCAGATCCAGGGCCGCAGCACGCTGGGGCGCTGGTCCTTGAACCGCGGGTCCTGCTTCATCAGATGAGCCGCGCCGTGAACCCACAGGCCGAAGATCATCGGCATCGAGATCAGCGCCAGGTAGTAGCGTGACGGGTAGCGCCCGCCGAGATGGCGATACAGATCGAACGCCACGCAACGATGCTCGACTTCCTCGGCGCCATGCCAGCGCACCAGATCGAGCAGGGTCGGGTCGGCGCCAGCCTGGTCCCAGGTGCGATTTTCCAGTGCGTATTTGCCGAGCACGCAGGTCATGTGCTCGATCGCGGCAATGATGCCGAGCCGGAACACCAGCCATTGCCGCTCGGCCCAGCGCGGCAGCGGACGACCGAATGGCGCGTCGCACAGCAGCGTTTCGAACATCCAGTCCTCACGCCGCGTGTTGGATTCGGTTTCGATGCCGTGGGCGTTCAGGTACTCGGCGGTGGCGCCGGCATGCGCACGCGCGTGCATCGCTTCCTGACGGATGAAGCCCTGGACGTCTTCGCGCAGCTTGTCGTCGGTGATCAGCGGCAGGGCCTTGTTGTAGACCTTGCAGAACCAGAACTCGCCGGCCGGCAGCAGCAGGTTGATTTCGTTGATGAAGTGGCTGGCGTACGGCTGGCCCGGAATCCACTCCAGCGGTGTTTTCGTCCAGTCGAACTCGACCTTGCGCTGACGCAGCGGGTGATCGGAGTTCGAAGCGGTGCGAGCGTTCTTGCGATGACGGCGCATGGGGTGTTCTCCGCAGTGCGTATCGGATTGGTGTTCAGTGGGCGACATCGAGGCGTGCCAGGCGCTGCAGCGCGCCGGGCAACAGGCGGCTCATCCAGCGGCCGACCTTGGCTTCGACGCCGACGGCGACTTCGTCACGCTGGTGGTCGATCGCATCGAGCACCGCGCGCGCGACGGCCTGCGGCTTCAGATTGCGGCGCTGGTACAGCGCCTTGGCCCTGGCGCGGCGGCGATCCTGCTCGGCCGCATCGGTGCCGACGAAGCGCACTGCGTCGGTGATGCCGGTATCGATGATGCCGGGGCAGACGCTGACGACCCGCACCCGGGCGTCGTGCAGTTCGGCGCGCAGGCAGTCGGACAGCATGCGGACCGCGGCCTTGCTGGTCGCGTAGGCCGGCAATGCGCGGGTCGGCGTGTAGGCCAGACCGGAGGCGACGTTGACGATCACGCCGCCGTTGCCGCGATCGACCATCTGCTGCGCGAACAGGCGGCTGCCGTGAATCACGCCCCACAGGTTCACGTGCAGCAGCTGTTGCCAGTCCTGCACGCTGGTGTCGAGGAAGGCGCCGGCCATGCCGATGCCGGCGTTGTTGATGACGATGTCCGGAACGCCCAGGTTCTGGGCGATCTCTCCGGCGAGCGTCTCCATGGCCGCGGCGTCGCCGACGTCGACGGTATAGGCAAACGCCCGCGCGTCGAGCAGGCGCGCCAGCTCGGCCGAGCGTTCGGCTGCTTCCGCGTTGATATCGACGGCGACGACATCCGCACCGCGTTCGGCGAACGCCAGCAGCATCTCGCGACCGATGCCCGAGCCGGCGCCGGTGACGAGCACCAGCTTGCCGGAGTCCTGCTTGCGCGGGCCGCGCACGCGAGCGCGCTGCAGCCGCGGCGACTCGTCGCCGGACTCGATGAAGCGCACGAAGTCCCGGATGCGCTGCGCCGTCCAGTCGGGATGACTCAGCTGCAGCCAGTGACCCGCGGCGACGTCGAAGCGCCACAGGCGCTCGACCCAGTTCGGCAGCTCGTCCAGCACGTCGGTGGTGACGAAGCGATCCTGCGTCGGCACGATCAGCTGCACCGGAACGTCGGTGCGGCGCTCGGACGGATGGAACAGGCGCTGGCGCATGTTGGCGCGATACAGCTTGATGCCGTTGACGCCGTCACGTGTCTGCGTCGGATTGGCGTCGGCATGAATGCCTTCGAGCTGCGCCAGCATCTTCGGCCACAGTTGATCCAGGCCGAGCTTCCACAGCGTCGGCGCGGCGCCGGGCAGCTGGAATGCGCCGATGTACCAGGAATGCATCGTCTGACGCAGCAGCTGCGCCAGCTCCGCCGGTGCGGCCGAGCGCAGCCGGTTCAGGATCCAGTAGCCCGCATGATCCAGGCAGGGCCCGGAGATGGTCGTGTACGACGCGATGCGTCCGCGCAGGCGGTCGGTGGTGACCGCCTCCCACGACTGGATCGAGCCCCAGTCGTGGCCCACCAGATGCACCGGCTTGCCGGGGCTGACGGTATCGATGACCGCCGCCATGTCGGTCACCAGATGATCGAGGCCATAGTCGGCGACGGCGCGCGGCGCACTGGAGGCACCGGCGCCGCGAACGTCATAGGCGACGACGTGGAAGTCCGCCGACAGTTGCTCGGCGACGGCGTCCCAGACATGACTGCAGTCCGGGTAGCCGTGTACCAGCAGTACCGTGACGGTGTTCTGTTCGCCCCACTGACGGATCGCCAGTTCGACGCCGTCCGAGGGAATGCGGCTCATGTCGTTCATGCGGCCTTCCGATTCGTATCTGCGGGAGTGGCCGGCCACAGGCCGCGCTGCTGCCAGCGGCGGACATGCGGCACGTCATCGTCGAGCCAGAACGCATCATCTTCGGTGACGACCAGCAGTTCTTCCCATTTGGCGCCGACGCCGCGAAAGCCCAGATGCGGCTCCACCGCCCACAGGCCCGGCGTCGGCGGATGTTCCGAACGCGCGCCGCTGTTCCAGATCGGCGACCAGCCCTCGCGCCGGCCCTTGAACGCGTCGCGCGCCAGTTCGGTGACATTGCGCAGGCCGAAGCGCGCAACGCTGTGATGCCGCGCCTTGCCGTCGTCCTGCAGCGTCTCGACGCGATGCGCCAGGGTTTCGAACGGATAGGCCTTGTGTCGCGGCTCGTAGCCGTGCCGTGCGCACAGGCGGTCGACCGCGCGACTGATCTCGGCCAGCGGCCGGCGCTGTTTGGCCATCGACACGATCAGCATGCGGTACTCGAGCAGGTCGTCCATCAATTTGTCGAGCAACCGGTTCTCACCCAGCACACCGCAGTAGCCGATATCGGCGGTGTAGCCGCGCACGCTCGGTGCGCAGTCGAGAATGAACGGCATCCCGGTTTCAAGACGGCGCAGTCCCGGGTAGAACGCCGGGTTGAAGCCGCCCAGCGCGCGTACGCCGATCAGGCCGCGAAACGCGGTACGGTCGCCGAACCAGGCGAACGGGCGGTGGAAGCAGTCGTCGACGCCTTCGGCGTCAAAGAACGCCTGCATGCGCGCGGCGGCGTCGCGCTCGGTCATGCCGGGCTGCAGTTCAGCGGCAACGGTTTCGGCGCAGCGGTACGCGAGCCGCTGGACCGCGGCAAAGCGCTCCAGATCCTGCGGCTGCAGGCTGGCGTGGTTCGGATTCATGGTGCTGTGTCTCCTCACACAGTGACAGTGTTCAATGTAAGCATTTCATTGAACATGCCATTGTCGCCAGAGACACGCGGCTGTGGCGGAACGGCCGCCACGGACCGCCGCCATCATCAAAAGGGGCTCGCGATGCCTGTATGAGGATCAGCGCTGCAGTTGCTCCCGCAGAAACGCCAGCGTGCGATCCAGTGCGGCGCGGGTCGGTTCGCCTGCGGCGTCGATCAAATGTGTGGTCAGCACGCTGTGCGCCGGCGGTAGCGCGTCCGGATTGGCGCAGGACGATGGCAGCTCGATCGCCTCGAAGGCGTCGCCAAATTCAGCGCGAAGGCGTGCGAAGCGCTGCGGCGGGCACATCGGATCTTCGTTGAAGCGCAGGCCGAGAATGCGCGCGCCGTGGTGGTCGATCTTGTCATGCGCGGCCTTCAGCTCGGCGGGCGACGCATGCAAACCGCTGCGCCGCGCCGGCGTAATCGCGACCGGCAGCGACGGCTGCGACAGTACCGGTGCGATCACCGGCGCATCCAGCATCATCGCCAGCGCAAAATTTCCGGTTAGGCACATGCCGATCGCACCGACGCCGGGGCCGCCGCATTCGGTGTGGGCATGACGCGCCAGCGCGCGCAGCCAGTCAACGATCGGACTCGATTGGTTCGAGGCCAGCACGCGGAACTCTCGGCTGATACAGGCACGGGCCATCGAGCGTGCCGCAGTCACGGGCGTCAGCGGCTGCATTGGGGTGCCAATCAGCTGCGGCAGGTAGACCGAGAACCCGGCGTCGGCGACACGCGTAGCAAAGCGTGCGACCTGCGGCGTGATTCCGGGGACTTCGGTCATCACGACCACCGCGGGACCGCTGCCGCGGCGATACACCGTCCGTGCGGGGGCGCCCACCGGTGCGAGTTCGGCGCGTTCGAATCCGGGAATCTCCTGCGCGGTGATTGTCTGCATGGTGCTCGGGCCTGTTCGATTCGCGGCGATTGTAGGCGGGTCTGGTGCAGGACTTGCAGCGCGGCCTGACCAGAACGGAAAAATCGGAATCCCATGAGTCAGCTCGATGTGCCACGCGTGCTCGAGTCGGTTGCCAACGTGGCCGAGCATCGAGATGCAAAGACCTTGCGCGTCAGCCTGTTACAGACGCTCAAGGAGCTGTTGCCGGTCCGTGCCGCGGGCTTCATCGCCTTTGGCACGTCCGCGCACGTGGACGTCGATCCTCTAGAGAATGACGAATTGCCGGCGTTCGCCGCCGAGATCCCTGCCGACTTGTTGGCGCGCGTCGCGCTGGGCAGCGATGTCCAGATTCCGAAGGCGGGCGGTGGCGGCTGCATTCATCTGATGCCGGTCGGCGCCAATGAGGCGCTGGCTGTTCATATTGCCGAATGCACACCCGATCAGCTGCGCACCATCGACGCGCTGGCACGCCTGTACCGGAATTTCACCGCGATGATCCGGGACTCCGAGCAGGATCGGCTGACCGGGCTGCAGAACCGCCGCAGTTTCGATAGCTACCTGGCGCGGGTGACCGAAGCAGCGCTGGTCGCACCGGAGCCAGTGGCACGCGATGCGGCACGCACGCGCAGCGGCCCTGTCAGCGGATGGCTGGCCCTGTTCGACCTCGACCACTTCAAACGCATCAATGATCGCTTCGGCCATCTGTACGGGGACGAAGTCTTGCTGCTGGTCGCACAGATGGTCAGCAAGCTGTTCCGCGGCGAAGACCGATGTTTCCGCTATGGCGGTGAGGAGTTTGCGGTGATCCTGACGCGAAGCGATCATGACGGTGTGATGATTGCGATGGAGCGGCTGCGTCAGGCGATCTCAACCCATGTATTCCCGCAGGTGGGTCAGGTTACGGTCAGCGTCGGCTGTGCGCCCATCGAACCTGGCATCAGCATGGTCGAGGTCATCGAGCGTGCCGATCGGGCGCTGTACCAGGCCAAGAATGCCGGTCGCAATCGCGTGGTGTTCTACGAGTCGGGACGTGACGGGCGCCGCAACGATCGCCTTGATGGCAACGTCGAACTGTTCTGAGCCCGGCTCTGATGTGAAAGCAGCGAAACGCTGCCCATCGACAGGGTCGCGTCGGCCGATGCGTTGACAGAACAGCGGCGCAAAAGCCTTGATCTGCACTTCGGCATCAATTGACGGCGTGTCCCCGGCCGGCGCTCGTCTTTTCGGAACGTGAGCGCAACAATCGGAGTTTTCGCCGCCACCGCACGACACACACTACGCGCATCGAGTCCTCAATTGGGACCTAAACTGTGAGTGTGAGTGCCATGAACGAACAGGCTCGCTGGCAGGCCGTGCTGGAGCGCGACGCGCAGCAGGATGGCCGCTTCTACTATGGCGTCGTGACCACCGGCGTGTACTGCCGGCCGTCCTGCGCCTCGCGTCGGCCGCTACGCCGGAATGTGCGCTTCTTCGACACGCCGGCCGCTGCGCAGGCCGACGGCATGCGGCCATGCAAGCGCTGCAAGCCGTTGCAGCAGCGTGCCGACAGTCGCACGGTCGAGCGCATCGAAGCCCTGTGTCGTCATCTGGAACAGCATCTCGACGACGCGCCGAATCTCGATGCGTTGGCCGTGCGTGTGCACCTGAGTCCGTTTCATTTGCAGCGCCAGTTCAAGGCCGTGCTTGGTCTGAGTCCCAAACAGTACGTCGATGCGCTGCGGCTGCGCGCGTTGCGTCAGGGCCTGCGCGACGGTGCGCCGGTGACGCGGGCGATCCAGGACGCCGGCTATGGCTCGAGCAGCCGGGTCTACGAAAAGCTCGCCACGCATCTGGGCATGACGCCGAAGCAGTACCGCAGCGGCGGACGCGATGTGGCGATCTCCTATGCCAGTGGTGACACGTCGCTGGGTCAGGTGATGATCGGCGCGACCGATCGCGGTCTGTGCTTCGTGCAGTTCGCCGACAACGAGCTAGAGCTGATCGATCGCCTGCGGTCCGAATATCCCGGTGCCGAACTTGCGCCGATGGACGCGCAGCACGCACCACAGTTTGATGACTGGATGCAGGCGCTGCGCCGGCACCTGGAGACCGGCGCGCCAGCATCGGTGTTGCCGCTGGACCTGCGCGGCACCGCGTTCCAGATGAAGGTCTGGAATTACCTGTGCCGCATCCCCAGCGGCGAGGTGCGTGCCTACGCGGAAGTGGCCGAAGCCATTGGTCATCCCCGCGCCGTGCGTGCAGTCGCCAGCGCCTGCGCCGCCAATCGCGTCGCGCTGCTGGTGCCATGTCATCGCGTGATCCGCGGGGATGGCGGCCTCGGTGGTTACAAGTGGGGCATCGAACGCAAACGCGCGCTGCTGGATCAGGAGCGCGCGCAGCGGTCCGGCCGATCCGCAAAGCCGTGAGCGTGACCGTCGACCTGCCGGTCTGTGGCGACCTGCCGTGGGCGCGCCTGCTGGGCTACCTGCAGCCGCGCCTGATCCCCGGGGTCGAACGCGTGGACGACATCAGCTATCAGCGCGCGTGCAATGGAGGGCAGGTTCGTGTGACGGCGGACTCGGCAAGCTCCGCACGCAGCCTGCGGATCGAAGCACCATCCACCGCGGCGGCGGATGAGGCCGTGCCGCGCGTGGCGCACCTGTTTGCGGTGCATGAGGACCTCAGCGCCGCACGCAGGCATCTCCGGCGATGCCCGGACCTGGCCCCGCGCATCGCCGGCTTTCCCGGCTTGCGGCCACTCGGCAGCTGGGACGCCTTCGAACTGTGCGTGCGGACCGTGATCGGCCAGCAGGTCACCGTCGCGGCTGCCGGCACCCTGACCGCGCGAGTGGTCGAACGCTGCAGCGGGGAACTGTCACCCGCACGCCTGCTCTCTGCGGACCTGAATCAGCTCGGCATGCCGGGCAAGCGCGTCGACACCCTGCGGCAACTCGCGTCCGCCGTCGTGGAAGGGCGGCTGCATCTGGCGGCGGCGGACTGGTCCGTAATCGACGCGCAGCTGCAGGCGCTGCCGGGCTTCGGCCCGTGGACCCGCCACTATCTGGCGATCCGTCTCGGCCGCGAACCGGATGCGTTTCCGCACAGCGACATCGGCCTGATCCGTGCGGCGGGCTGTGCGTCGCCCAAGGCCCTGCTGCAGCGTGCGGAGGCGTGGCGCCCGTATCGCGCGCTGGCGGCGATCTATCTGTGGGCCGCGTGAGGTTTCGGCGAAATACCGCGCCCGACAGAACTACTGCGGCCGCGAGAGCTCGCCGTCGACGATATCCGTATTCTGAGAGTCGATGATCTGCCATCCGGAGGGCGTCTGCGCCAGCACGTTCAGCATCAGGCCGGTGCGTGCCGGCAGGGCGTCGCCCTGCGGCGAAACATGACCTTCCAGCGTCCAGTGCGCGCGGGTGATGGCGAGGGTGTCGGCGGGAAAGCGGATGTCGATGGACTGGAACGTCAGGCGGCTGTGCTTGAACATTGTCGCGTGGATGAACGCATGGGCTTCGCGTATCGCCTCTCGCCCCTTCCACCACAGTCCGACGACATTGACGAATTCGGCGTCCGGCGCGAACAGGTCGCCAAAGGCCGTCATGTCATGAACATTCCAGCAGGCCGCAAAGGCTTCCACCACTGCTGAAACTTCCTGGGTTCGATTGGCCATCGGGTGATCTCCTCACATCGTGCGTCGGCGCAGGGGTGCAGGCCGCGATGGATATCGGGCTCATGCGCCGTCGCAGGGAAACGGATCATACGGCTGCGACCGGCCACGGGATACCTGTTTCGAGTATCGGACCGGCCCTGCGCATCAACCCAACCACACTGCATGATGCACCGAACCGTAAGGGTGTCGCCGTCGAACGCGGAATGCGTCACACGGCCAGCGTTCTACGTCGAGTCCCGCAACATTGCGGTGTCCGCACCGTGCATCGCGGCAAGTGTTGACCCTCGGCGCGACTTTCTCGACATGCCGGGCAATCCTGAAGGCGGTAAAGTCAGCGCACGCAAAAGATCGGGAGGGAACGACATGCGTATGACGCTGCTGTTGGTGATGGTCGCGAGTCTGTGGGCCGGAATGGCCCAGGCGGCGACACAGGAAGAGGTGCGCGCCGCCATCGAGAAAGCCACGCAACCCCGTGCGGTGGCCTCACTCGAATCCCGCTGCGAATCCGATGGCCGCACGCAGCCGGCGGTCAATTCCAGCGAACCCTGGCGCTGGCTGGCCGAAACGCTGGCCTTCATCGCGGCACTGGTTGCGCTGGACGTGCATGGCGACCAGTACGAACGTTGCGAACTCAGTGACCTCGGGGTCGAGCACAACTACGTGATCCGCGACGACCGCAGCGTCCAGGACCCGGCGCCGCGTCCATTCCCCTGATCCATCGCGCTGGCGCGATGCTTGCTCCGGACTTCGCCGCATCCGGCATCTGGCCGGAAACGCACCATCGGAGTTCAGCGTGGGATCGATCAGAAACGTCTGCGGCAGCGGTTTGATACTGATGCTGGCGATGACGCAGCTTCCGGCACTTGCCGACGATGCCGGCGCCGCGCTCTATGCCAAGCGTTGCGCACTGTGCCATCAACCCCACGGCGAAGGGCTCGCCGGTCGTTATCCCCCTTTGACCGGGTTGCAGGACTGGGTCGCGTCCGCTGAAGGGCGGGCGTATCTGTCACAGGTCGTTGTGAACGGCCTCAAGGGGCCGATCATGGTGGAGGGTCAACCCTACAATGCGCTGATGTGGACGTTCAAGAAGCGCCTGACGGATCCCGAGCTGGTCGCCGTGTTGCGCTATGTGGCGGAATCCCTGAATGCACCGTCGTCGACGTATCAGCCGTTCGACACGGCGACGATCACCGCAGCGCGCTCCGCTTCGGGGCGTGACGCCGACATGCTGGCGGTGCGGGCTCAGCTGCCGCCACGATGACGGTACAGGCGGTGTTCAATCCGAAGTTGGAGCGATCGATCTGTTTCACCACATCAGATAACGAACGCCCCTGCCGATTCGCCTACATTTTCTGAAGCAGCATTTTGGTGATCTCCGCCGCAGCCGCCTTGAAGCCGATCCGGAATTGTTCCGGAGATTCGAAGTAAGCGGCGTATTTCGCTGCGGGGACCGCGTCGTTGAAGTGCGTCACGAAATCGTACTTCTCCCAGATGACATTGCCACTGGGGTCGATCAAACGGGCGCGAAAGCCGAGCCAGGCTTTGTACTCGGAGGAGAACCCCCCGTTTTGGGCCAGACCATATAAAGGCACTTCGAGCTCGAAATGATTTTCCGCCGACTCCTTGATTTTGTTTGCGAACCTGGAATCGTGTTGCAGGCCTTCCACGAAAGCTTGGCGGACGATTTCTCCGACGTCGATATGCTGCTCTGCAAGATAGGTCTTTATCTGATCGGGTGACGAGGTCGCACCCTGTGCGATCAGCGCCCCCAATATGCCGCCAAGTGCAGCTCCAAGCGATTGTTCGGGGCCGTGATAGGAGACTTCTGGCGATAACTCGACGGAATGGCTCACGCTGACGGACGTCAGCTGGTGAATGGTTTCAGGTTTCACTGACGTGCCGGCGCATCCTGTCACCGCCAACATGAGTGCCAGCAGGCAGATACTGATGAGGCCCTTCTTCTTGTCGTTCGCGGCAAGGTGACTGCGGTGCTGGTGGACATCGTCGCTGGTGCTCGGGCACAACGGCGTGATCTTCTGCGGATTCATCGTTGGAGTTCCTCCCTGATAAACGGCGTGTTGGATCCGATCTCTAAATTTCTACATCACTGTGTCCGATCTCAGAGTGAATGCGGTGTCGACTGGTGTTTGCACTATTTCTTGTCGGGGTTCATGGGCCTCAGAGATGGCATCTCCCCGCGAGATTCACATTCGTGCTTCGAGCACGCTGACGCGGTCTGCGCCTGAAGTTTTGGAGATCGCCTGTGTCGCAGGAATGTCCCGCGTGCGGTGAACCTGCGCTTTCTTGAAGCCGTCGTGCGTCATGCGTTCACGTGCGTCCTTGGGGGTGTCGAAGTGAACGTGCATGCGGCCACGGACGAAGACCTGCAGGATCGCGCCGAAGGCGAGCATCGCGGCGCTGCGCTGTTCGGGGGCGAAGTACACGTCGGCCAGGTACACGCCGTGCGGAAACTGCTTCAGGGTGTGCGCGATGCGCTGCCACACGCTGTTGGCTTGCGCGGGCGCCAGATAGTTCATCAGCCCTTCGGTGATGATGGCCGTTCCCTGTTTGGGATCGAGCGTTGCGGCGATCGCGGCCAGTGATGTCGGGCCTTCATTTGCCAGCGCGTCGAGCACGCGCACCTGATGCCGTGGCCCGAGCAGCCTGGCGTTCTCGAGCAGCGTGCGCTTGGTCGCGGCCATCGCGGGCAGATCGGTTTCGATGTAGGTGATGCGATCACCGTAGCGCTGACGCATGCGCCAGCCGCGCGCAGACAGCCCGGCGGCGATCTCGATCACCTGGGTCACTTCACCGGCGTCAATCGCCCGCATCAGCACCGCGTCGATGCCCTTGTGCCGCGCGAGCATCATCGCGTCCAGCGAGATGCCGCTCAGCAGCCGGGTTGCGGCGATGAAGCCGCGGAACGCGCGGTCCAGGCGCTTGCCCTGCGGTGTGACCAGCGCCTTGTCGGACAGGCCATGGCGATACCACAGATAGCCGGTGGCGTAGGCGGTGGGGCTGACGCGTTCGGAACGATTCGCCGACATGGGCGGCTCAGTCCGGAACGCCGGGCGCGCCGGGGAAGCCGACGTAGTACTGCCCGGTGAGCATGCCGCCATCTACAGCGATCTCGGCGCCGCACAGGTACGAGGCTTCGTCGCTGGCCAGGAACAGCGAGGTTCGCGCGACTTCGATCGGATCGGCGACGCGCTGCATCGGGACCATGGCATAGCGCTTGTTCACCGCGTCCTTCTCCTCTCCGTAGGGGTTGCCCATGGCCGTGTCGACGCCGCCCGGATGCACCGAGTTCACGCGCACACCGCGGTGGCCGTATTCCATTGCCGCGACCTTGGTGAATCCGCGCACGGCCCATTTGCTCGCGCAGTATGCGCCAAGGCCGTTCGCGGCCTTCATGCCGTCGACCGACGAGATGTTGACGATCGAGCCGCGACCGTTCTCCAGCATTTTCGCGCCGACCATGCGAGTGCCGAGGAAGGTCCCGATCAGGTTGATGCGGATCACGCGCTCGAACTCGTCCTTGGCCGTGGTCTGGATGGTCTTGAACATCAGTACGCCGGCGTTGTTGACCAGCACATCGATCGCACCGAAGGCGCTCTGTGTGGCCTCGATCAGCTGGGTCCAGCTGTTTTCGTCGCTGACATCGTGGTGCATGAAGCGTGCAGACGCGCCCAGCGATGCGGCGAGCTGTTCGCCTTCGCTGTCGAGGATGTCGGCGATCATGACTTTCGCGCCTTCCTCGACGAACAGTTGAGCCGTGGCAGCACCCATGCCGCGGGCGCCGCCGGTGACGATTGCCACCTTGTTCTGCAATCGGGCCATGCTTCGCTCCTCCGTTTATGGGGCCTGCGTGCAGGCCCAGATCCAGGCAGGAATGCATGCTGGCATGCGCGCAGTTGCGCCGGCCTCGTCCGAACGAGCGAACGCGGCTCCAATTCACCCTATTGGACGACGCGCCATCGGGCAGCTGCGTCGTATCAATGGGGATAGCTGACGGCATGAGACACGTTCATGGACCGTCGGGTCATAAGAATCGAAGTTGTTCATCGTCCACGAGGAGAACGTGATGCGAAACTGGCCTGCGGTATTGCCGTTGATGCTTCCTTTGCTTGCGACCGCGCAAATTGCGACGGCCGCCCCTGACACCACGCCAACGGCCAAGGCCAAAGCTGCAGAAGAAGCGACTGCGCCGGCTGAGGCAGAGGGCTCAGCTCCCGCTCCCGGCGAAACCGCGCTCGGCGACATCGAGGTGACCGCGCAGCGGCGCGTCGAAAAACTGCAGGATGTGCCGATTGCGGTCACTGCGTTCCCGACCGATCAGCTGGAATCGCGCGGCATCAACGATCTGGGCGATCTGAACGCATTGGCGCCGGGTCTGCAGATAAGCAAGACGCCGTCGAACAACACGATCTCGCAGATCACGATCCGTGGCTCCAGCCAGATCAACCCGGCGATCTACTGGGATCCCGCAGTCGGCATTTATGTCGATGGCGTCTACATCGGCAAGGCCCAGGGCTCGATCTTTGATGTGGTGGACCTCAATCGCGTCGAAGTGCTGCGTGGGCCGCAGGGGACCCTGTACGGCCGCAACACCATCGGCGGCACGGTCAATCTGGTGACGCGTGCACCGACGGGTGCGTTTGGCGGCAGTGCGTCGATCGACGTCGGCAACTACAACTCGATTCGCCAGCGTGCGTCGCTGGATCTGCCGCACATGGGCATTGTCAGTCTGTCGATTGCGGCGGTGACCGAGCAACGCGACGGCTGGGTCGACACCACGCGCCTGAGCTCGGTGCCGGAGTTGAACAATCAGAACAGCAACGGCTTCCGCCTCGCCGCGGACTTCGATTTCAGTTCGGCGCTGCAGGGCGAGTACCGCTACGACCGCTCGCGCTACAACCAGACCAACAATTTCGACCAGCTGTACCGCGCCGATCCGGCGTTCTTCGGCTTCGTAGGCTATCCGGACCTGCCGGCCTATGCCTCGCAGGACCGCGAGACCGAGGCCACGGTCGACGCGCCGTCGTTCGAGCGCGCACGCATCGAGGGTCATGCGTTCACGCTGACCTGGGATCTGGGCGGTGTCGGCACGATCAAGTCGATCACCGGCTATCGCCGCCTCGACTGGAACGACTCGCTGGATCTGGACGGCTCGCCGATGGATGTGGCGTTCACGCAGCGCTTCACCGACTACGACCAGTACTCGCAGGATCTGCAGTACAGCGGCGCTACTGACAACCTGACCTACGTCGGCGGCATCTATTACTTTGCCGACGACGGCTACACCAACAACCCTCAGCACTTCTTCAACGGCGGTGCCGAGTACGACTCCCGCTACGGCACCAAGACTTCGGCCTGGGCCGGATACGGGCAGGTGGACTATCACCTGATGGATGCGTGGACGTTTACCGCCGGCCTGCGCTACACGCATGAGAAGAAGTCGCTGGAGCGTGTGTTTGGTTGTAACGCGCCGGCCGCGGGATGCACGCCGCCGGATGGTGAGAGCTATCTCTACATCATGCCGGAAGGCAGCACCGAGCCGGACGCGACCTTCACCGATACCACGCCGATGGCGTCGATTGCCTATCGCATCAATGCCAATGCCAATGTCTATCTGCGCTATGCGGAAGGCTTCAAGAGCGGCGGCTTCAACGGCGAGAGCGCGGATCCGAACGAGACCACCACGCCGTTCAAGCCGGAGAAGCAGAAGTCGTTTGAGTTAGGTGCGAAGACGCGTCTGGCCAACGGCCGCGTGCAGCTGAATGCCGCGCTGTTCCACAACACGCTGGAAGACCTGCAGGAGTCGGTGTTCCTCGGCTCCGACGCCGCCGCGACCGTGGTGCGCAACGCCGGTGAGGCCACCGTCAACGGCCTGGAACTGGAGCTGGCGTGGATGATCGTCGACGGCACTCAGCTGCGCATGAACTATGCGTATCTGGACAGCGAGTACGACAAGTTCATCGACACCGGCGTTGACCAGTCGAACAACCGCGCGTTTGTACATACGCCGGACAGCACCTACAACATCGTGCTCGACAGTGAACTGATGCGACGCGACTGGGGTGCGATCCGTGCGGTGGCGGACTATGTGTGGACCGATTCGTTCTACACCTACGCTTACCAGCTGGCGCAGCCGGGCGACGCCAATTATGACGGCACCAAGCAGTCGGCGGGCGATACCGAGGTGGATGCCCACGGCATTCTCAATCTGCGTCTGGCGCTGGCCGACATGCCGCTGGGCGATCGCGCCACCGGCGAGTTCTCGTTCTGGGTGCGCAACGCGCTGGACGACGACACGGCCAACAACTTCATCGACTTCGGCCCCGGCTTTGGCAGCCTGACGGTAGCCAACTTCGAGCCGCCACGGATGCTGGGCGTCGGCGCAACGGTACGCTGGTAAGCCTTTTGCATTGATCTGCCCGGTCCGCTGCGAACAGCGGACCGGGCATTTTTTATTGGGGGTTTTCCCCTCGTCGGAAAATGTTTACGAAATGTAAGATGCCCGCTCAGACATAGGCTTGGCGGTCCTGCGCGCAGTGCACGGGTCCAGCTGCGCCGTTTTTCGGGGAGCTGGACCATGCAACACTTATCTGTCCCGCAGCTGCGGGTCCTTGGCGCCATTCTGGGCCTGGCGGTCTTTCCGGTGCTGGCCTCCGATCCTGCCTCGCAGGACGTTACCGTCCCCAGCGTCGGCGGCGAGCCCGTCGTCGTCGAATGGACCGGCACCGCGCTGCCGGGTGTGAGCGGTATCACCAACGCTTGCATTGCCGGCGGTCCCGATGACAGTCACGACATCAATCTGACCGTGCCCGAAGGTCTCGGAGCCGACGCCCGGATCAATCTGGATTTCCATATCGAATGGGATGCCGGCACGACGGTTGGCATTGTCACCGACCCCGATCTGGTGCTCAGCGTCGCCAGGGACGGCACCGTGCTGGGCTCCAGCGACGGCAGCGCGCCGGAAGAAAACGTCAGTGTGGTCAATCCGGAATCCGGCACCTATACCGCGATTGCCTGTCCATACTTCGCCAGCGGGCCGACCGCGTATCGCGGCCGTCTGACGATCACCCTGCAGGCCGCGGCTGCCTGCGTCGAGGCGCCGAGCAAGGCGCTGGCGCATTCGACGGCCACCTCGTCGTTCGGCGGCCTGAAGGATCAGGAAGCTTCGCGCCTGATCAATTTCGACCGCTTCCGCAACAACACCGGGAGCACCTTGTATGACGTCCCGGACGGCCTGCAGGGCCGGCGGCAGACGCCGCTGTTCGATCGCAATCTGGGCAAGCTGACCTTCCTGTGGGCGCGCGACAGTGCGCAGCCGGTCGCGGTCGGCGCCCTGAGCGAACGGGAGCTGCTGATCGCACGTGCGCGTGCGCAGCTGCTGGACGAAGCTAAGCGGCTGGGGCTGACGCCGACGATGATCGACGAGGCCGAGGTCGTGGATGCGCAGTTCAACGGCAACGGGCCTGCCGTTGTGCGCTTCCGTCAGCGGATCAATGGCCTGGAGGTCTACCACCGTTCGCTCAATGTGCTGCTGGATCGCAGCTACACGCCGGTCGCGGTGTCGGGTTACTTCGCCACACGCTATGAACCGAGCGTGGCCAAGGCCGCGACGTTTGCGTTCAGCGCGCCGCAGGCGATCGCCAGTGCCTGGACCAGCATCGGTGGCGTGCTCGACGCTTCACTGCTGACCCGCACCGCGGTCAACGGACTCTACGAGTTGTACTCGATGCCAGTGCTGCAGGGCAGTCACGCGTTCGAACGTGCGCCACGCATCAAGCCGGTCTATTACGAGCGCGCCGACGGCCGCGTGGATCCGGCGTACTACGTCGAGCTGTTCTCCCGGGCAAAGGCCACCGGCCAGCTCAGCGCCTACAGCTTCATCGTCTCGGCCAGCGATCGCAGCATCCTGCATCGCACGAATCTGGTCGCCGATGCGGCGTTCACCTATCGTGTGTTCGCCGATGATGCCGGCATCAATCAGCCCTACGATGCGCCGCTGGGCAATGGCTACACGCCGTTCCCTGGCTCGACCCCGGATGCGCCGATTGCGCGCGTCGGTGCCGAGGCCAAGCTGGTGACGCTGGAGCATGCCGGCATCGTCACCGGCGATCCGTGGCTGGCCGACGAAGCCACGATCACCACCGGCAACCATGTCGACGCCTGTATCGACAATATCGATCTGCCGTCGGTGGGACTGGCGCTGCCACCGCCGATCAATTCCTGCATCCCGCAGCTGGAGCTGCGCGCCGAAACCACCGGCGATCACACCTTCGACTATCCGGCTGTCGCGGACGAGGATCCGTCAACCGACGCCGCCAAGAACGCCGCCGTCGTCAACCTGTTCTACATGAACAACTGGCTGCACGACTGGTGGTACAACCACGGCTTCGACGAGGTGTCCGGCAACGCGCAGACCGATAACTACGGTCGTGGCGGATCCGAAGGAGATCCGATCCTGGCGCAGGGCCAGGACGGTTCCGGCCGCAACAACGCCAACATGGCGACACCGGCCGACGGCAGCTCGCCGGTAATGCAGCAGTATCTGTTCGATGGCCTGCTGGTGGGTGAAGTACGCCAGACCGCGCCGATCGAGAGTGGCCCGCTGAAGTTCGCCGCGGCGTCGTTCGGAGCAACCGCGTACGACCTGACCGGAGCCGTCGTCCTGGCCGATGAGGGTGCCGGAGATTCATCCAGTGACGGCTGCGGTTTCCCATTGCCGGATCCGGGTCTGCCGGTGCCCCTGCCGACGATTCCGGCGCCACCGCAGGTCTCACTGGCCGGCAACATCGCGCTGATCGATCGCGGCAGCTGCAACTTCACCACCAAGGCGCTGTTCGCCGAGCTGTCCGGTGCCGTCGCGATGATCGTCGTCAACAACACCGACGGCGATCCGATCCCGATGGGTAACGGCGACCTGCCGATCAGCACCGGGTCCAGTCCGACCGATGTGCTGTACCAGATCCCGGCGATCATGATCACCAAGGCCGACGGAGAAGCGCTGAAGGCGCAACTGGCCAACGGCGACGCGGTGAGCGTGCGCATGCAGCGCGAGGAATCGATCGACATCGATGGCACGCTGGACAACCAGATCATCGCGCACGAGTACTTCCACTACGTGCATCATCGCCTGACCGATTCCAGCAACCAGCAGGCCGGTGCGATGAGTGAAGGCTGGGGTGACATCAGTGCCTTCATGCTGTCGACGCGACCGGACGACACCGCAATTCCGGGCAATGACACCTTCCAGGGCGCCTACGGTCTGGCCTGGTACGTCAGCAACAACTTCTTCGCCGGCATCCGTCGCGCACCGTACTCGACCGACTTCGAGAAGAACGCGTTCACGTTCAAGCACATCTCCGATGGCGAACCGACCCCGGACGGCGGCCCCGGCACCAGCAACTCGGAAGTGCACAACGCCGGCGAGATCTGGGCCAACGCGGTGTGGGAATGCTATGCCGGCATCCTGAACCGGCCGGAGCTGAGCTTCGAGGAAGCGCGCAGCCACATGCAGGACTACATCATCGGCGGCATGAAGATGACGCCGGCCGATGCGACCTACACCGAAGCGCGTGACGCGATCCTGTCGGTGGTGCTGGCTTCGGACTACGACGACTACGCCGCGTGCTCGCTTGGCTTCGCCAAGCGCGGCATGGGTCTGAATGCGGTGTCGCCGTCGCGGTCCAGCTCCGATCTGGTCGGCGTGGTCGAGGACTACACCGAGTTCGTCTGCGACAAGAGCGACGTCGGCGGCGGTGGTTCTGATGGCGGCAAGCCGGATCTCGGCCGCTTCGGCGGTGCGCTGGGCTGGCCACTGCTGCTGCCGCTGCTGGGACTGGCGCTGCTGCGGCGTCGACGGGTCTAGAGACGGGTTGGCCCGCCTGAAGTCACAGGTGGGCCAACGGTCTATTCGTCGGCGGGCTTCTTGGACAGCAGTTTGCGGCCGGTGAACATCGCCGAAATGATGCTGCCGCCCTCGCGCAGCTCGGTCAGCACCACTGCGGCGATGTGCAGCACCGCGGCAACGGCAAGCACATAGAACGCGTACAGATGCGTCAGTGCGAACGGTTTGCGCACGGCACGCATGCTGTCGTATGCCGCTTTGTTGTACATGTCTGGCGAATAAGGCTGCAGAGTGGTCGGGTCGACGCCGGGTGCCGCAATCGAATGTGCGACCCAGTTGCCGAACGGCGGATAGAAAATATCCGTGCCGGCGAGCACCAGGCCGGTTACCGCCTGAATCATAATCAGCAGGAACAGGATCGAAACCCCGACGCGCCCCAGCGGGTTGTGTCCGAGATACTGGTCCGGATGACCGGCGATGAATGCGGCCGTGTAACTGCGCACGCTGTGCAGGAAGCCCGGGCCGCCCGGCAGCATCTGGCGCCAGCGTGCGTAGGGGTTGCCGAGAAAGGCCCAGAGGATGCGCCAGACAATGTTCAGCGCGAAACCATAGCCGAGCCAGACGTGCAGGGTCTTCAGGGCGACCTTGCCCGGCGTGCTGACCCCGAGTGCCCCGCCATTGAGAATGACCAGCCCCACGCCCATCAGGCCGATGACGCAGACCACATTGATCCAGTGGAACCAGCGCGTGGGACCATCCCACACGCGATAGGATTTTATGGTGTCCATGCGTGACTCCCCGAGATGAACGTCGTTGGCGAAAAAAGTGATGTAAAGGGCCAACGATCTGCGGGGCATCATTGACGATGGCGTCGCGGACCGCGATGACGTGCGTCAACCGGCAGGTACCGCCCGAACTACAGGGCCGCTGTTGGACGCTGTTGCTGCGCGTTGACGCCGGTCCCGGCACAATGGACCTTATTCGATTCTCTGCGGAGCGTGCCGTGTTCGAGAGTGAGGAGCAGCGCTTTGCCAAAGCGTTCGCCGAGGCCTGGGCGGCCCCGACCCCGGAGCGACTGACCGCACTGTTGCATCCCGCGGTCGTGCTGTATCAGCCGCATCGGCGACCGATCCGCAGCGCGACTGCGGCACTGACCGAATTTCGCCGGCTGCTGGCGTGGCTGCCGAAGCTGCACGGCGAAGTCGACGCAGCTTGCGGCGAAGACGGACGCCTGTTCATCGAATGGCGCATGAAGCTACCGCTCGGCAAAAGCGAAGTCGTGATCCATGCAGTCGACCGCTTCCGTCTGGAAGCCGGCCTGGGCATCGAGCGCGCGGTATATTTCGATCAGATGGTGCTGATCCGCGCGGTGCTGAAGCATCCGCGGTTGTGGTGGGGCTTTCTGAAGTACCGGTTTGGTCCAGAGCCGCCGGAGCCTAAATTGCCGCCGTCGCAGCGGCGTCAGCCGCCCGTGCTTTAGAGCTATGCCTATCGCGACAATCTGACGCAGGTCATGGTGTCGGCAGCGGCGGACCGGTACAACCCTCGGAAAACCACTCCCGATGAGTCTGCATGCACCTGACGTCCCACACCGACTATGCGCTGCGTCTGCTGATGCTGCTGGCGTTGGAGCCTGACCGGCTGCATACCATTGCGGAAATAGCACAGCGGCATCGGGTATCAAAAAATCACCTGATGAAGGTGGCATTGCGTCTGACTCAGGCTGGATTCGTCAGTAGCACACGTGGTCGTGGCGGCGGTTTGCGTTTGGCACGACTGGCGTCGGATGTTTCACTTGGCGCTGTCGTCCGCGCAACGGAGGATGCGTTTTGCATTGTCGAATGCTTTGATCCTGCGACCGACACCTGTGCGATTTCGAAGGCATGTCGTCTGCGAATGGTCTTGAACGAAGCGACTCAGGCGTTTCTGAACGTGCTTGACCGTTACTCACTGGCTGACATGGTCGCCTCGCCTCGCCTGGCTGCAAACATGAAAACGCTGCTGGCGCTTGAACGAACGGCTCGGGACGTTAGCTTTTCATGAGCTGATTGCAACGCTGACTCAGATCAATGCCCGTTAAGGCTTTAGCTGAAAAGATGCATTTAGAATGCATCTTTATGATGCAGCGCTGTCGGGAGGTTCATCATGTCGAAGTTGTATCGCCATTTGGCGTTGTCCTTGTTATGTGCCGCGCTGCTGGCTGGCTGCGGTGGAACTGAGACTGATACTGCGCAGGTCAAGATCGCGGCTGCTGGGCCTTCGGAGCAACACCCCGCTGCGATCGGTGGCGACTTCGGTCCACCACAGGGTGAGCCGGTCCATGCAGTGCTGACCAGTCCGCCGAACGTCCCGCCGCCGACCGGACGCGATCATCCGGCCAAGGTCATCGTCGAGCTGGAGGTCATCGAGCAGGAGATGGAAATCTCCGAAGGCGTCAAATACACCTTCTGGACTTTCGGCGGCACCGTCCCCGGCAGCTTCATTCGCGTACGCCAGGGCGATACGGTGGAGTTTCATCTGAAGAACAATCCGTCGTCGAAGATGCCGCACAACATCGATCTGCACGGCGTGACCGGACCGGGCGGCGGCGCGGCGTCGAGTTTCACCGCGCCCGGGCACGCGTCGCAGTTCACCTTCAAGGCGCTGAACCAGGGGTTGTACATCTACCACTGTGCGACGGCGCCGGTGGGCATGCACATCGCCAACGGCATGTACGGCCTGATCCTGGTCGAGCCGCCGGAGGGTATGCAGCCGGTCGACAAGGAGTACTACGTCGTCCAGGGCGATTTCTACACCGTCGGCAAATATCGCGAGAAAGGACTGCAGCCCTTCGACATGCAGAAGGCGATCGACGAAAACCCGACCTATGTGCTGTTCAACGGCTCCGAAGGCGCATTGGTCGGCAATCACGCGATCAAGGCCAACGTCGGCGAAACCGTGCGGCTGTACGTGGGTAACGGCGGACCGAATCTGGTGTCGAGCTTCCACGTCATCGGCGAGATATTCGACAGGGTGCGCTACGAAGGCGGAACCCACTATCAGGAAAACGTGCAGACCACGCTGATCCCGGCCGGAGGTGCCGCGATCACCGAGTTCCACGTCGATGTGCCCGGCAGCTACGTGCTGGTGGATCACTCCATCTTCCGTGCGTTCAACAAGGGAGCGCTGGCGATTCTCAAGGTCGACGGTCCCGAGGACAAGACGATCTACTCCGGCAAGGAAGTGGACTCGGTCTATCTGGGCGACAAGGCGGCCGATCTGGCCGCGGTGACGGTGGCGACCGAGGCCGCCGCCAGCGGTGAAATGACCCTCGAACAGCAGATCAAGGCTGGCGCCGCGCTGTACAACGGCACCTGCTCGGTCTGTCATCAGGACAACGGTGCGGGACTGCCTGATGTCTTTCCGCCGCTGGCCGGATCGGATTTCCTGATGGCGGATCCCAAGCGTGCCATCGGCATCGTGCTGAACGGCCTCAGTGGTCCGGTCACCGTCAACGGCGTCAGCTTCAATTCGGTGATGCCGCCGATGAGTCAGCTCAACGACGACGAAGTGGCCAATATTCTGACCTTCGTGATGAACAGCTGGGGCAACAAGGCTACAGCCGTCAGTGCTGCCGATGTCTCCGCAGTGCGCAGCAACACGCAACGCACCGAGGGTGCGGCGCACTGAAGCGATGCGGGTCAGGTCCATCGTGTTGGCCGCGGGGCTGCTGGCGCTGAGCGCCGGCAGCTCCGCGGCGACGGACGGATACGCCGCCATCGACGGCGGCACGTTCCGGTCCGTGCTGCCGGCTGGTCCGGGCATCGAGCAGGTGGATGTTGCCCCCTTCCGGCTGGCGAAGACCCCGGTAACCAATGCCCAGTTTCTGGCGTTCGTGCAGAAACATCCGCAGTGGCGGCGTGACCGCGTCGCTGGCCTGTTTGCCGATCAGAGTTACTTGCAGTCCTGGGCGAACCCGGTGGTGCCTGGAGCGGGCGCGCCTGCGGATGCGCCGGTAGTGCAGGTGAGCTGGTTCGCCGCCAGTGCCTACTGCGAATCAGTCGAGGCGCGCTTGCCGACCTGGTACGAATGGGAGTACGCCGCGGCGGCAGACGAAACGCGCACCGATGCCCGCAGCGATCCGGCCTTCCGCGCACGCATGCTGAGCTGGTATGCGCGGACCGCGGATACGCCCGCCGCAGTCGGCAAGGGTCCCGTCAATGCCTACGGCGTTTTCGACCTGCACGCGCTGGTCTGGGAGTGGGTGAGCGATTTCAACGCGCTGATGGTCAGCACCGACAGCCGCGATCAGGGTGAGGATCCGGATCTGCTGAAGTTCTGCGGCGCCGGGGCGATCACGATGCAGGACAAGGAGAACTACGCAGTGCTGATGCGCATCGCGATGCTCAGCAGTCTGCAGGGCGCGTATACGACGGCCAATCTCGGCTTTCGTTGCGCCCGTGACGGAGATGAACCATGAGGTCGATCAGACGACTGCTACGCGCCATGGCCGCAAGCTGCCTGGCGGTCACTTTCAGCGTGACCGCTCAGGATCTTCCGGATGATTCGGTCTACCAGCTGCAGGTACCGCTGCGGACCCAGGCTGATACCGCATCGACGCTCGATCGCTGGCGCGGACATCCGGTGCTGGTCAGCATGTTCTACGCCAGCTGCGGATACGTCTGCCCTCTGCTGATTCGCAGCACGCAGAAACTCGACCGGGATCTCGACGCGGCGGTGCGACGGAACCTGCGGGTCATCCTCGTCAGTTTCGATCCCGATCACGACACGCCGGAGGTGCTGGCGGCGCTATCCGCCAAGCACGGCATTGACGACACGCGCTGGATGCTGGCGCGCGCCGAAGCGGGCGATGTACGCAAGCTGGCTGCGGTGCTGGGTATCCAGTATCGCAAGCTGCCGGATGGGGGATTCAATCACGCCACGATCATCAGCCTGCTGGGGCCGGACGGTCGCGTACTGGCGACAACCAGCAATCCGTCTCATCCGGAAGCTGAGTTCGTCGCGGCGCTGCGGGCGACTGCTGTCGCCAGCAAGACCCCTGCCGCCCCGTGATCGCGTACTACCCCTACATCAAGCTGTTTCATGTCGGCTGCGTGATCCTCAGCGTGTCGCTGTTCACGTTCCGGGGCGCGCTGATGCTGGCGGATGTGCGCTGGCGACAGCACATCGTGCTGCGCACCGCACCGCATCTGGTCGATACGCTGTTGCTCAGCAGTGCACTGCTGCTGTCGGTCCTGCTGCAGCAGTATCCGTTCGTAAAGGGCTGGCTGACGGCCAAGGTGATCGCCCTGGTGATCTACATCGTGCTGGGCAGCATCGCACTCAAGCGCGGCCGCACGCACGCGATTCGCGCGGTGGCCTTCGCAGCGGCGCTGCTGACGGTGGCGTACATCGTCAGTGTGGCCAGACTGAAGTCGCCGCTGGGCGTGTTCGCGCTGATGTAGCCGGAGGTTACGACGCGTCGTCGATACCGTCCTCACCGGACCCGAGGAGCTTTTCAGCTTCGTTTCCGGGCAATTCCTGCACCGTCTTCAGCCGCCGCGAGATCGCTCGTGTGCGCACACCGGTGGCGTCGAGCTGGTTGGTCGCCTCGTCGAGTTTCTTGCGCACCTTGTCGAGCACGTCGCCGAACTTGCCGAACTCGGTCTTGACCGCGCCGAGCACCTGCCAGACTTCGCTCGAGCGTTTTTCGATCGTCAGTGTGCGGAAGCCCATCTGCAGGCTGTTCAGGAATGCCAGCAGATTGGTCGGGCCGGTCACGGTGACGCGGTGTTTGCGTTGCAGATCCTCGAACAGGCCGGGGCGGCGCAGGATCTCGGCGTACAGCCCTTCAGTCGGGACAAACAGGATGCCGAAGTCGGTCGTATGCGGCGGCGACAGGTATTTTTCGGCAATGGTCTGTGCCTCGGCACGGATGCGTTTCTCCAGCGCCAGTGCGGCGGCTTCGGCGCCGACGGGATCGGCGCGTTCCTGGGCTTCGATCAGGCGTTCGTAGTCCTCGCGCGGGAATTTGGCGTCGATCGGCAGCCATACCGGTTCACCATCGTCGCTGCGTCCTGGGAGTTTGATCGCGAATTCGACACGGGCGTCGCTGCCCGGCTTGGTCGCGACATTGGCGGCGTACTGCTCGATCGTCAGGACCTGCTCCAGCAGCGCCGCCAGCTGTACTTCACCAAAGATGCCGCGTGACTTGACGTTGGTCAGCACGCGCTTGAGATCGCCGACTCCAGACGCAAGGCTCTGCATCTCGCCCAGACCCTTGTGCACCTGCTCCAGGCGGTCGCTGACCAGCTTGAACGACTCGCCCAGACGTTTCTCCAGCGTGTCGTGCAGCTTCTCGTCGACGGTCTTGCGCATCTGCTCCAGTTTTTCGGTGTTTTCCTGGCGCAGCGTCTTGAGGCCTTCCTCGACGCTGCTGCGCAGCGCGGTCGCCTGCTGCGTCTGGCCTTCGGCAAAGCGTGCCAGCGCATCGTGTTGTTCCTTGCGTCCAGCGCGGGCGTCTTCGATGAACTGACGCTGCCCTTCGGCGAGCTGCTGGGTTTGTGCGCGCAGCTCGACTGCGAACGCGTCGAGCCGCTCTCCCAGGGTTTTGCGCATCACGTCCTGCTGTCCGAGCATCTGCTGCGCCACGTTTTTCAGCTGTTCGGCCAGCTCTGCGCGCTGGGCGCGAGCGGATTCTGCGGACTCCCGGCGGCCGGCAGCGCCCTCCTCGCGGAGCAGCGTTTCAAGCCGGGTCTGGCGTTCCAGCAGGGCATCGGTTGCGGAGGTGTCGCTGCCGCGATGCCGCTGTGTCAGCCACGCACCCAGCCAGGCGCCAGCAAATGCGACGACAAAAATGATCAGGGTGGACAGGGCGAACGGGAGGGTCATTGATCATGCGGTCTCAGGCAGTGCCCGCTAGGGTATCGGAAGCGACTGCAAAGATGCAGATGCAGGGCTGGCGCCGCAGGGGCGGCGCGCGCTGCCGCATGTCGTCCACTCTGGTCACCGCCCGTTACGGAGGCGTAGGCTGGCGCAAACGGAGCAAGGCGGATCCGCTTGCCGATGGCGCAAGAACTGCTGAAAGACCTGATCCAAAATGCGGCGCCGCTGCTTGCGCTGGTGATCTTCTACGGCTCGGTGATCGTCCGGCTGCGTGACGCGCGCCAGCGAACAGGCGTTGCCGGCCTTGCGTTCGGGCTGACAGCTATAGCCGCCATATGGTTTCCGTTTCAGTTTGTGCCGGGCCTGATCTACGACGGGCGCTCGGTCGTGCTGAGTCTGGCAGGCTTCTTCGGAGGGCCATTGGTTGCGCTGATCGCCGCCGCGATGGCGGCCGCCTACCGCGTCTGGATTGGTGGGGTCGGCGCGACAATCGGCGTGGCGGTGATCTGCACCTCCGCAGTGTGCGGCGTCGCGCTGAGACATGTCGTGCGCCGACGTGGCGTGACGCCTGGTGACGCGATCTTTCTGCTGCTGGGGGTGTGCACCCACGTCTTTTCGTTTCTGTGGATGCTGATGCTCCCGCAGACGCTGCGTTGGGCGGTGATTGAACAGGTTGCAGCGCCGTATCTCGGCGTACTAACGGTTTCGACCTGGGCGTTCGCGCACTTGCTGTTCCGTGCCGATCAGCAGGAAGACACCCGCCACGCGTTGATCGACAGCGAGCGGTTACTCAGCGATGCTCAGCGGGCGGGACGCGTCGGCAGTTACCAACTGAACATAGTTGCGCAGCGCTGGCAGGCGTCGGCAGAGCTGGACCGCATTTTCGGAATCGGCCCGGAGTTTCCGCGCACATTCGATAGCTGGCAGAGCCTGATCGTGCCGGAGCAGCGTGCCGCAATGGCACGCTACGCCCGCAAAGTGCTGGAAACCGGCGAGGCCTTCGACCGCGAATATCAGATCCAGTGTCCGGACGGCACGCTGCGCTGGGTTCATGGCATGGGGACGGTTGAGTTCGCGAGCGACGGCACGCCGCTGCGGATGTTTGGAGTGATCCAGGACATCACTGATCGCAAGCGAGCCGAATCGGCGGTGCAGCTCAGCGAACTCAAGTTGCGCGCGGTATTGGATTCGATCCCCGATTTGGTGTGGTTGAAAGACATCAACGGGGTCTATCTCACCTGCAATTCGCAATTTAGCCGGTTTTTCGGTGCGCCCGAAAAGGACATCGTCGGCAAGACCGACTTCGATTTTGTCGACGCCGAACTGGCGCGGTTTTTTGTCAGGAAGGACCGCGAGGCGATGCAGGCCGGTGGGCCGAGCGTCAATGAGGAGTGGTTGACCTTCGCGGATGACGGGCATCGCGCGTTGATGGAAACGATCAAGACTCCGTTGCGCGATGCCGATGGGCGCGTGCTCGGCGTGCTCGGCGTGGCGCGTGACATCACTGCGCGCAAACACATCGAGGAAAGACTGCGTCGTAGTGAGGCGATGCACGCTGAAGCGCAGCGGGTGGCCCAGATCGGGCACTGGGCGCTGGATCACGCCAGCGGTGAATTGCACTGGTCCGACGAGGTCTACCGGCTCTTCGGCCGTGATCCGCAGACGTTCCAGCCGACTTACGAGGCTTTTCTGGCGGCGATTCATCCGGACGATCGTGATCAGATCGATCAGGTCTTCGGTCACGCGGTCCACACGCGCTCGGACTACCGCGTCACGCATCGTCTGCTGGGCTCGGACGGAGCGATACGATTTGTCGAGGAACGCGGCAGCACAGAATACGCAGAAGACGGCGCGCCGCTGCAGTCGATCGGCACCGTTCAGGACATTACCGAACGCATCCGGATCGAGCACGAACTGGCATTGGAGATCGAGAGCACGCGGCTGATGCTCGATACGATGACCGATGGCTATATCCGGGCCGACCATCAGGGCAAGATCCTCGACGCCAACGAGACCTATTGCCGGCTCCTGGGCTACAAGAAGTCGGAACTGCTGGGCAAGAACATTGCGGACCTGAAAGCCCCTGGAACCGAAGCCGAGGTTGCGCAGCGCGTGGCGCTGGCGGTCCGGGAGCGTCACGCGCAGTTTGACTCGCAGCATCGTGCCAAGGACGGACGTCTGATCGACTTTGAAGTACGCGCTTCGGTGATCCCCGGCGATGATCCGCCGCAGCTGGCGGCGTTCTTTCACGACGTGACGCAGGCGCGCCGTGTTGAAGCCCACTACCGCGAGCTGGTCAACCGTATTCCGGCCGGCGTGTTCCGATACCGGTCGATCAAGGCGGGAGGCGGCGGCTTCGAATTCGTCAGCGAGCGATTCTGCCACCTGCTGTTGGTCGACGAGGCAGCCGCGCGGTGCGATCCCGCGGCTGTGTTTTCACGGATTCATGCGGTTGATGTGCCGTTGGTCGATACCTTGCGCAAGGAGGCGCGACGCTCGCACCGGGCGATCAACTGGGATGGGCGCGTTGAGCATCCCGATGGAATACGTTGGCTGCGCGTCGAAGCTGGTGCAACCGAAGAAGCCAACGGCGACCTGGTCTGGCACGGCATCGTCACCGACATCACTGAGCGTGAAACTGCCAATGAGCAGCTGCGTCTGAACTCGGCGGTGATTTCCAGCACCGCCGAGTCGATCATGATCACTGACCTGGATGCGAACATCGTGTCGGTCAACCGCGCGTTCACCGAGATCACCGGATACGCGGCGGAGGAAGTCATCGGGCGCAACGCCAACTGCGTGAAGTCCGGGCGGCATGACGAGTCTTTCTTCCAGGCCATGTGGCGCGATCTTCTGGCCTCCGGGCACTGGCAGGGACAGGTGTGGAACCGGCGCAAGTCCGGCGAGATCTACCCCGGCTGGCTCAATATCAGCGTGGTGCGTGATTCGGCCGGACGGCCGACCCACTACGTGGGCGTTGCCAGCGACATCAGCCAGCTCAAGCGCAGTGAGGAGCAGCTTGAGCACCTCGCACATCATGATCCCCTGACCGGGCTGCCCAACCGATTGCTGATTGGGTCGAGGCTGGCGCATGCGCTGGAGCAGGCCCGGCGCAACGGGTCCAGCGTGGCGGTTCTTTTTCTCGATCTCGATCGTTTCAAGACCGTCAACGATAGTCTTGGGCATCCGATCGGCGATCAACTGCTGGTGGCCGTTGCGGAGCGCATGCACAAGGCGCTGCGCGAGGAAGACACGTTGGGCCGTATCGGCGGCGACGAGTTTCTGATCCTGCTGGAGAACACGAGTACTTCCATGGCTGCGGCCAAGGTCGCCGAGAGCGTACTGTCGGCGGTGGCGAAGCCGTATCGCCTGAACAGCGGACACGAGCTGTATATCCAGGCCAGTGTCGGGATCAGCCTATTTCCTGACGACGGAGATGATGGTGAGGTCCTGATCCGCAACGCAGACGCTGCGATGTTTCGTGCCAAGGAACAGGGGCGCAACACTTTCCGCTTCTACACCGAGTCGCTGACCAAGACCGCCAGCGAACGGCTGGAGATCGAGACGCAGCTGCGCCGCGGTCTCGCGGCGGGCGAGTTCCACGTTCACTATCAACCCATACACCGTGTCTCCGATCGTGCATTGGTGGGCGCTGAGGCCCTGGTGCGCTGGCAGCGCCCCGGCATGCCGGAAATCAGCCCGGATATCTTCATTCCGATCGCCGAGGATTGCGGTGTCATCGCCGAGTTGGGCACTCAGGTCCTGAGAACGGCCTGTGCGGATATCCACGCCTGGCTCGAAGCGGGTCTGAGTATCGAGACGGTTGCGGTGAATCTGTCGCCGCAGCAGTTCAGAGGCGACGATCTGGAACAGCTGGTTGCGGATCTGCTTCGCAAGCATGCTTTGCCGGCCGGAGTGCTTGAGCTGGAAATCACCGAACGTGGGTTGATGGATCTGGGCGAGACCACCCTGGCGAAACTGAACGCGCTGAAGGCGCTGGGGGTTCGCGTTGCGATCGATGATTTCGGCACAGGCTATTCGTCGCTGAGCTATCTGAAGATGATGCCGGTGGACAAGCTGAAGATCGATCGCAGCTTCATTTCGGATTTGCCCCAGGATGCCAACGAAGCCGCGATTGCGCGCACCATCATTGCGGTTGCGCGGGCCTTGGATATGAGCGTGTTGGCGGAGGGTGTCGAGCGCGAGGCTCAGCTCGACTTTCTGATTGCCGAGGGCTGCGACCAGTGTCAGGGGTTTCTGTTCGGCAAGGCAATGCCCGCTGCCGAATTTGCGTTGCGATTGCAGGCCTTGCGCAGCTGAGTCCAGCCATAGGGCGCGCCGCCGCGTGGTGCCCGGGTGAACGCTGCATCGAAGCAACGCCCCCGGGCTCCCGATCGAATTACTCGACGATCGCTGGATGCGCCTGCGTCGGCCCGCCCAGCATCGGGCGATGCGACGGCGGCTGCTTGCCGTCGAGATCGGGCATGCCGTATTCCTCGGCCAGCTCCGCGCCGATCAGCACCTGACCGGACTTCTCCTGGCGCTTGGGATCGTTGTACAGCGCTGCGATCAGCTTGCCGGTGAATTCAGGCGTTTCGGCAATGTCCCAGAACCCGGCGTATTTCTCCGGTTCGGAATCCATCACGCGGCGCGTGCGGTCGGTGCGCAGCATGCCCATCCAGATTGACACGCTGGCGACGTTGTACGGCTTGAAGTCGACCGCCATGTCCTTGGCAAACTTGTCGACGCCGACCTTCTGCGCGCCGTAGGCTGGGCCGTGCATGTAGCAGCTGGCGCCGAAGCTGGAGGTGAAGGCGATCAGGCCGTCCTTCTGCTCTGCCATCAACGGCGCGGCGTACCAGCTGGCGATGTAACCGGAGCGCAGGCCGACGTCGAGGATGTCGACCAGATCGAGAGACTTCTTCCAGAACGGCCCTTTCTCGATCAATTGATCGTGAATCACCGTGGCGTTATTGACCAGGATATCGAGGTGGCCCTGCTCATCCTTGACCCGTTCGAACAGCGCTTTGACATCGGCATCGTTGGCATGGTCGCAGGCCACGGCAATGCCCTTGCCACCGGCGGCAGTCACCGCTTCGGCGGTGGCCGTGATCGTGCCCGGCAGCGGCGCGGCGCCTTCGGTCAGCGTACGACCGGTGACATACACGGTGGCGCCTTCCATGCCCAGTGCGATGGCAATGCCCTTGCCGGCGCCGCGGGATGCGCCGGTGACGACGGCGACCTTGCCCTTGAGTGATCCGCTCATGTCTGACTCTCCTCGTTATTGGGTCGCGGCGCTCAAGCCGAGCGCTTGCGCAGCTCGAACTTGAGCACTTTGCCGGATGCGTTACTCGGCAGCGCATCAAGCACTTCGACGCTGCGCGGTACCTTGTAGTTGGCCATCTTGTCGCGGCACCAGGCGATGAATGCGCCGCTGTCCAGCGTCTGTCCGGGACGCAGCACGACGTAGGCTTTGCCGACTTCGCCCAGGCGCTCATCCGGCACACCGACGACGGCGACCTGCGCAATCGCGGGATGTGCGGCGATCATGCGTTCTATCTCGGCGGGATAGCAGTTGAAGCCGCCGGTGATGTACATGTCCTTCAGGCGGTCGGTGATGCGCAGGTAGCCGCGTTCGTCGAGCACGCCGACATCGCCGGTGTGCAACCAGCCGTCGGCGTCGATCGCCTTGGCGGTTTCCTCGGCGTCATCCAGATAACCCTGCATCACGTTGTAGCCGCGCACGACGACTTCGCCCGGCGTGTTTGGGGGCAGTGCGACGCCGTCCTCGCCAATGCACTGGACTTCAATGCCGGGAATCGGCCGGCCACAGGTGCTGACGATGGTCTCGGCGCTGTCGTCGGGATCGCACAGCGACACGATGCCGCAGGTCTCGGTCAGGCCGTAGCCGGTCAGCACGATCTTGAAGCCCAGTTCGCTGCGGATACGCTCGACCAGGGCCGGCGCAACCGCCGCGGCTCCGGTGATCGTGGCGCGCAGCGACGACAGATCGCAGTCGGCGCGCTTGGGATCGTTCAGCAGGCTGATGAACAGCGTCGGCGGTCCCGGCAGCACCGAGACCTTTTCCGCGTCGATGCGCCGCATCACCGCAGCAGCGTCGAACACGGCATGCGGCATCACCGCACAGCCGGCGATCAGGCCGGCGAGCCAGCCGACCTTGTAGCCGAAGGCGTGAAAGAACGGATTGACCAGCAGGTAGCGGTCCTCGGGCGACAGGGACATCCGATCGGACCATTCGCGGATCACGCGCAGATTCTGCGCGTGCACGGTGATGACGCCCTTGGGTTGGCCGGTGGTGCCGGAGGTGAACATCACGTCCATGCGATCACTCGGCTCGACCGAGGCCGCACGTGCGCGTGCGGTGTCAGGCTCGACGCGCTCGGCGTGCTGCAGGAACCCGCTCCAGTCGCATTCGCCGGGCGCGGTTGCGCCGAGCACGACGAGGGTTTCCAGGGTCTGCGGTTGGTGCGGCGCCAGCAGCGCCGGGTAGTGCTGACCCAGAAAATTGCCGATACAGAACAATACGCGCGCGCGGCTGCGCTCCAGCACGTAGGCGGCTTCTTCGCCCCGCATGCGCGTGTTGATCGGCACCAGTGCCGCGCCGGCGCTATGCACGGCCAGCGCGGCGATCACCCACTCGACCGTATTCGGCGCCCAGATCGCTACGCAGTCGCCGCGCTGCACGCCGAGCGCAATCAGCGCCCGGGTGGCCTGCAAGCGCACGGCATCCAGCTGCGTGTAGCTGAGGGTGCTGCCGTCCTCGCCAATCAGCGCGGGACGGTCGGCGTAGCGCGCGACCGATGCCGCAAATGCGCCAGGAACGGTATCAATCATCGAAGCACTCAAGGGATCGATCGAGGGAATCGCCGGGGCTCAGTCGGCCCACATCAGATAGCCGTTGTCGATGCGCATTTCGGCGCCGTTGATGAAGCGCGATTCGTCGGAGGCCAGGAACAGCACCAGATTGGCGATGTCCTGCGGCTGCGCAAAGCGCGCCTGCAGCTGCTTGGGATCTTTTTCGCGCACATAGGAGCTGGTGGAACCCTTCTCCTTGTGCAGGTTGAACACCATCGGTGTGGCGATGCCGTCCGGATGGATCGAATTGCAGCGGACCTTGTACAGCTGTGCGCGGCAATGCGCGGCGACGGTGCGGGTCAGACCGGCGACCGCGGCCTTGGACGCGCTGTAGGCGCAGAACGAGGAGACGCCACCGATGCCGGCCATCGACGACATGTTCACGATCGAGCCACTCGGGCGCTGCTTCATGGCCTCCAGGCCGTACTTGCAACCAAGGAAATAGCCGTCCGAGTTGATGCGCTGGACTTTCTGCCACAGTTCCAGCGAGGTTTCCTCAATCGTGGCCTGGGCCAGGATCGCGGCGTTGTTGACCAGGATGTCGACGCCGCCAAAGGTGTCCTGCGTTGCCTTGATGACATTGATCCAGCCTTCTTCGGAGGCGATGTCGTGCTTGACGAACAAGGCCTGGTCGGCGCCGATCTCCTTGGCGACGGCGCGTCCGGCGTCCTCGCTGATATCGGTCAGTACCACTCTGGCGCCTTCGCGCGCCAGCAGCAGTGCATCTTCCTTGCCCACACCGCTGGCCGCGCCGGTGATGATCGCGACCTTGTCCTGAACTCGTCCCATCGTTGACTCCTCGAATAAATCTTTTGTGAGGCCGCGTCCGGCGTGATCGCTCAGGCGGCTTGTTGCTTGTCTTGTTGCGATGCCAGATGGCGGCCAATGCGGCGGCCCGACCACAGACAGTCCGCGATCGACAGGCCGCTGACGTAGCCATTGGACGCCACACCGACGGCGGCGCGGCCGGCGGCAAACAGGCCGGCAATCGGGTTGCCTTCAGTGTCCAGCACGGCGCCGCTGGTTTCCTCGACGCGCAGGCCGCCGAGCGTGATCGTCGGGCACGGGAAGGTCTTGCTGTCGGCAGAGATGTCCATCGCGTAGTACGGCGGTGTTTCGAGCGGCGCACGGAACGCCGTGTCCTTGCCCAGCGCGTCGACCGCACCGGCGCGGGTGTCGGCGCTGTACTGGTCGATCGTCGAGCGCAGCGCCTGTCGCGGCAGACCGAGTTTGTCCGCCAGCAGTTCCGGCGTCTTCGCGCGCGGCGCGAACAGCATCAGGATCAGGGCCGGAATGCCCTGGAATGCCCACAGGCCGCCGAACAGCGCTTCGCGAATCGCGCGGCGGCGCAGTGCACGGTCAATGACCAGATACGCCTTGCCGCCATTGTTCTCGCACATCTCGACGCCGAGCCGCGCGCCGTAAACCTGTTCGTTACAGAAGCGTTCGCCGCGACGATTGACCACCACGCCCAGCGGCCACGCCGTCGGCGGATTGATGAAACGCCATGCCGAGCCTTTCTCCATCCGCGTCGGCGCGCCGCCGGCGGATTCACCCAGGCGGATGCCACTGCCGTCGCAGCCGGTGGCGCCGAGGCGCATCGCTGGCAGGTACTTCGGCGCGTACTGCGCCACCATCGAGCGATTGAACACGAAGCCGCCGGTGCACAGCGCGACGCCGCGGGTCGCCCGCACGTGCAGGCGCTTGGCGTGCTGCTGCTCGATCTGCAGCGCGCGTGCGCGCAGACGGTCAGCCCAGGCGCCGGCAAAGTTGTGCACCTTCTCGGCACGACGCATCAGCTTCTGATGCAGCTGCTGCTCTGCCGAGCCGGGCGTCAGTTGCGCGACCTCGGCGCCCAGCACCGCGCCGCTGCGCTCATCGATGATCAGCCGGCGCACACTGGTCTGCTGTAGCACCGGAAATTTCAGACGATCCGCATAGCTGCGCAGGGCCTGATACAGCACGCGGCCGGCGTCGATTCCCGCGGCAACCACACGGTGTCCGCGCGGTGCCGGCCGGGCTTTCTCGGCGAATGCCGGCACGCTTTCGTTGCCGGAGTAATACAGATAGACACCGTCTTTCGGGTACGAGGTCTTCGGCGGATGCGCGTAGGACTGGAATCTCGCGCCACGGGCTTCAAGCCATTCCAGAAGCTCCAGGCTGCCGTCGCAGAAACGGCGCAGCTCCGCGTCACTGACGGCGTCCCCGGTTTCCTGCTGCAGGTACCGGAACATTTCATCCGGGGTGTCTTCGTAACCGGCGTCGCGCTGATAGCGCGTGCCGCCGCCGAGATAGACGACCCCGCCGCTCTTGATCGTTGCGCCGCCGCCTTCGAAGCGTTCGGCCACCAGCACGTCAGTGCCGGATTCATGGGCGCTGATCGCGGTGGCAACACCGGCCGCGCCATACCCCACGACCAGCAGTTCGCACTGGCGATGCCATTGAATGGCGCCGGCTCCGGCGACGCGCAGTGGCGCATCGACCGGCAGCGTGCCGTCGGCGGCGCCGGAACTGGGGCGTTGGGATTGATCAGAAGTCGGGTGTGTCATCGGCGGGAACGGGCGCGAAAGCCGCGCGCAAAGTGCGTCGCTGCATTATTGACATCCCCCCCCTCAATTCATCATCCGTTGGGGTGAGGGGGTCATGTTTCGCGAGCACTGCTCGCGATGACCCCCGAACGCCCGACCGTGAGGGAGGGCTGAGTCGAATCGCTCGATGAAAGTGGGGTCCGGAGCCCTTGCGCGCAGTAATTCCGGTTTTCTTGCCGTAAATCCCGAACGTTAATAAGGTGACGACAATGCCGGAAGGCGTCCGCGCGAGTCGGCGACCGCATCTGATACGCCGGGCTCCACGTGACCTTTTTCAGAAAGGGCTCGGAACGTGCTGGCGGAGCTCCGCAATGCGCGCATCAAGCCGCAAAACCCACCTAAAGATAGGCGTAGGGGATGGGTTCGCCGACGTATAAATTCATAAGTGCGTAGTTGTACTACGCACTAATACAGGCTGGCAGGGCATTTCCATGTTGGCCATTGCGGTTTCATTTGCGGCTTCAGTCGGTTCCGGTGCGCACCCGGTACGCGACCCCGGTGCCGCGCGAGACAGGAGAATCAAGCATGAGTCTGACCCAAGAGGCCGCTGCCCGCGCCGCCGCTTCGATCCCGCTGGACGAGATTGATGTTGCCGATCCCGCGTTGTTCCAGAACAACACGATGATGGCGTACTTCGCGCGTCTGCGTAAGGAAGATCCGGTGCATTACTGCGCGAAGAGCCTGCACGGTCCGTATTGGTCGGTGACACGCTTTGCCGACATCATGAGCGTCGACACCAATCATCAGGTGTTCTCGTCGGAGTCGCGCTTCGGCGGCATCACGATCATGGACAACAACGCGGCAGCGACCCTGCCGATGTTCATTGCCATGGACCCGCCCAAGCATGACGAGCAGCGCAAGACGGTCAGCCCGATCGTCGCGCCGGAGAATCTGGCCAAGCTCGAAGGTCTGATCCGTGAACGCACACAGGCTGCGCTGGATTCCCTGCCGGTCAACGAACCGTTCAACTGGGTCGAGAAGGTTTCGATCAATCTGACCACGCAGATGCTGGCGACCCTGTTTGGCTTCCCGTGGGAAGACCGTGCCAAGCTCACGCGCTGGTCCGACGTCGCCACGGCGGAAATCGGCACCTTCGGTATCGATTCCGAAGAAGCGCGCATGAAGGAAATTCACGAATGCGCGGCGTACATGATGAAGCTGTGGAACGAGCGCGTGAATTCCGAGCCCGGTCCCGACCTGCTGTCGATGCTGGCGCACTCCGACAACACCCGCAACATGAGCCCCGAGGAGTTCCTCGGCAACATGCTGCTGCTGATCGTCGGCGGCAACGACACGACCCGCAATTCCATGAGCGGCGGCCTGCTGGCGCTGAACGAGAACCCCGACGAATATCGCAAGCTGTGCGCGAACCCGTCGCTGATCGGTTCGATGGTGTCGGAGATCATCCGCTGGCAGACCCCGCTGGCGCACATGCGGCGCACCGCGCTGCAGGACACCGAGCTGGGCGGCAAGAAGATCAAGAAGGGCGAAAAGGTGGTGATGTGGTACGTCTCCGGCAATCGCGACAGCGATGCCATCGAGAACGCCGACAGTTTCATCATTGATCGTGCGCGCCCGCGCCATCACCTGTCGTTCGGCTTCGGCATCCACCGCTGTGTTGGTAATCGCCTGGCGGAACTGCAGCTCCGGATCCTGTGGGAAGAAGTGCTCAAGCGCTGGCCCAATCCGATGCAGATCGAAGTCATCGGTGAACCGAAGCGGGTGTTCTCAAGCTTCGTCAAGGGCTTCGAGGCGATTCCAGTGCGGATCAACGCCTGAAGCGCGGCACGAACTGATTCCGCAGCGCGCCGGACAACCGGTGTGCTGCGGATACCCCGATGAATTGTTAGCGAATTGTTGGCGCCACGGCTGCGCGAGGCTGCGCAGAACGGCGTCACAGGAGGATCCCGTGGCAAAAATCACGTTTATTGACTTCAGCGGCAACGAAAAAACCATCGAGGCCGAAAACGGTACCTCGCTGATGCAGGCGGCAGTCGACAACATCATTCCCGGCATCGATGGGGACTGCGGCGGCGCCTGCGCCTGCGCCACCTGCCATGTGCATGTCGAGGCCTCATGGTTGAACCGGCTTCCGCCCAAGAGCGACACCGAACGCTCGATGCTCGATCTGGCAGAAGGCTCGGACGAAAATTCGCGCCTTGCCTGTCAGATCACGGTCTCGGACGAACTCGACGGCCTGGTTCTGCATACCCCCGAAGCGCAGCACTGAAGTCACCGCTGTATCCCGGCGCGCCGGAAGGGTCGGGTCACTGCGAGGCAGCGACCCGAGCCCCTTCCGGTGCGCCGTTGTCGTATTGGCGCGGCCCGCGTCACGAGAACGACTCATCAAAACGGATGAAGATGCTGAGCGGTCCGCTTCTGATAATGCAGGTCTGCAGAATCTGCACCCATTTCAGAACGGATCCCCAGCATGGCTACTATCAAGGCGCTGTCCTATGTCGTCGCGCAGTGCACCGACGTCTCCAAGTGGAAAGCCTTCGCCGAACAGGTGATGGGCGCGATGACGTCGCCTGCGCCGGGTGGCGGCCTGTTCGTCAAGCTCGACGAGCGCGACTTCCGCATCCTGGTGCTGCCTGGCGCGGAGGATCGCTATGTCGCCTCGGGCTGGGAAGCGGTCGACGCGGCCGCTTATGAGTCCGCGGTTGCCGCAGTCAAAGCCTCTGGCGTCGAAGTCACCCCCGCGGCGGCCGACGCCGTGGCGCTGCGCCGGGTCGCAGCGATGGTCACGTTCGTCGATCCCTCCGGCAACCTGCATGAGCTGAGCCACGGCTACACCGGCGGCAGCGTGCCGTTCGCATCGGAACTGGTGACCTCCGGCTTCAAGACCGGCCCTTATGGCGTGGGCCATACGGTGCTGCCGTCGCTGCAGTTCGATGCCAGCCTCAAGTTCTTCCGCGAAGTGCTCGGCTTCGGCCTGTCGGACGTCTTCAATTTCCAGCCCGGCCCGGACGCGCCGGTGATTCGGCTGTACTTCCTGCATGCCGCCAGCGGCCGCCATCACAGCATCGCGCTGGCGGAGATGCCGGCGCCGGCCGGATGCGTGCACATGATGGTCGAGGTCAACTCGATGACCGATGTTGGTCGTGCCCACGACCGTCGCGTCCAGCACGGCGTCAAGCTGATGGCGACGCTGGGCGAACACGAGAACGATCGCATGACCTCGTTCTACATGCTGACGCCGTCGAATTTCGCGATGGAGTACGGCTGGGGTGGACTGATCGTCGATCCGGCGACGTTCCAGACCACCGAAACCAAGCAAGTCAGCATCTGGGGCCACGACTTCTCGGTCGGCTTCCAATAAATCCAACAGGGATACCTCTTTCGTGAGCTTGAACAAGGAAATGACGGCCGCTGACGTCGTCGCGCAATTGCGCGACGGCATGACCATCGGCATCGGCGGCTGGGGTCCGCGGCGCAAGCCGATGAGCCTGGTGCGCGAGATCCTGCGCTCGGATCTGAAGGATCTGACCGTCGTCGGTTACGGCGGCCCGGACATGGGCATGCTGTGTGCGGCCGGCAAGGTGAAGAAGCTGATCTACGGCTTTGTCTCGCTGGACTTCATTCCGCTGGAACCGTTCTTCCGCAAGGCGCGCGAGGCTGCGCAGATCGAAGCGATGGAACTCGACGAGGGCCAGCTGCACTGGGGCCTGCGTGCGGCGGCGATGCGCCTGCCGTTCCTGCCGACGCGCGTCGGCCTGGCCACCGACCAGCTCACCAAGGTCAATCCGGATCTGCGCACGGTGACGTCGCCGTATGCCGACGGCGAGGTGCTGCTGGCGATGCCGGCGATCAAGCTCGACGTTGCGCTGCTGCATCTGCACACGGCGGATCGTCTCGGCAACACGCGGCTGTACGCGCCCGATCCGTTCTTCGACGAACTGTTCGCGCGTGCGGCAGATCGCGTCTATGTCAGTTGCGAGGAACTGGTCGACCGCATCGCTTCGGACGAGGCCGATGCCCAGAGCAACCCATTCGAGCGCAGCCTGGTGACGGGCGTCGTCGCCGCACGCGGCGGTGCGCATCCGACGTCGAACGTGGCCGTGGTCGCCAAGGGCGGCAGCTACGGCTGGGACGCAGCGCATCTGAAGCGCTACTGCGCGGCGGCCGATGAGGACGGTGGCTGGGCCCGGTACGCAGAGGAATTCATCAATGGTGGCGAAGCCGCCTATCAGCAGGCCGTCGGTGGGCTGGATGCCATCGTTACGTTGCCCCGGCAGGTGTTCTGATCATGGCAAGCACTGAATTTACCCTCGCCGAACTGCTGATCTGCGCCTGCGCCGATGTCTGGCGTGACGAGGGCGAAGTCCTCGCCACCGGCATCGGCATCATCCCGCGCATCGCCCAGGGTCTGGCCAAGCTGACGCACAGCCCCGGTCTGATGATCACCGATGGCGAAGCTTTCCTGGTCGAAGAGCCGGTCGTGATCGGCGCCAAGAATCACGACGGCCGCAGCTATGCCGGCTACATGCCGTACTCGCGCGTGTTCGAGGCACTGTGGCATGGCCGTCGTCACGCGCTGGTCGGGCCGGTACAGGTCGACCGCTGGGGCCAGGCCAACATCTCGTGCATCGGCGAGTTCTCCAAGCCTAAGCGTCAGATGCTGGGCCTGCGCGGCTTCCCCGGTAACAGCATCAACCACACCAATTCGATGTTCGTGCCGAACCACGGTCCGCGCGTGTTCGTCGAGAAGGAAGTCGATCTGGTCTGCTCGGTCGGCTACCGCAAGGAGCGCTGGCCGCAGGGCGTCAAGAACGACTACATGCGCATCCACCACATCGTCACCGACCTGTGTGTGATGGACTTTGGTGGCCCTGATCATGCGATTCGTGTCGTCAGCCTGCATCCGGGCGTGAGCTTCGAGCAGGTGGAGGCCGCAACCGGCTTCCCGCTGATCCAGGCGCCGGACATGGGCGAGACCACGCACCCGACCGCAGAACAGCTGGCGATCATCCGTCAGCTCGACCCGCGTGACGTGCGCAGCAAGCAGCTCAAGGACAATCCGCCCGGAATCCGTCAGCCCGCATGAACGCGCCGACACAGCAGCAGGACACCACGACGCCGCAGCCGGTGCTGCCCGGCTGGTTCACGCTGGACGTGAAGCAGCCGCAGCTGCTCGGCACGCGCTGCACGGCCTGTGGCACCTATTACTTTCCCAAGCTGACGACCTACTGCCGCAATCCGGATTGCGACAGTGAGTCGTTCGAAGAAGTGGCGCTGTCGCGCACCGGCACGCTGTGGTCGTACACCAGCGCGTCCTACCAGCCGCCGGAACCCTACATCGCCAATACCCCGTTCCAGCCGTTCGGCATCGCCGCAGTGGAGCTGGAGCGGGAACGCATGACCGTGCTCGGCCAGCTCGCCACCGGCACCGACCTCGGCACGCTCAAGGTCGGGATGCCGATGGAGCTGGTGCTGGAGCCGCTGGACGACGGCAAGCTGACCTGGAAGTGGCGGGTGGTCGGCGCATGAGCACGAATCGCGAGATCGCCATCCTCGGCGTCGGCATGCACCCCTGGGGCAAGTGGGGCAAGAACTTCGTCGAGTACGGCGTCAAGGCCGCGCGCGACGCGCTGGCCGACTCCGGCGTGAACTGGCGTGATGTGCGCTTCGTCTCCGGCGCCGCGACGATCCGCAACGGCTATCCGGGCCAGGTGGCCGGCGCGACCTTCGCGCAGGCGCTGGGCTGGCAGGGTGCGCAGGTGAACACATCCTACGCGGCCTGTGCCTCCGGCTCGCAGGCGCTGGCCGCCGCGCGCTCGAAGATCCTGTCCGGCGAATGCGAAGTCGCCCTGGTGATCGGCGCCGACACCACGCCCAAGGGCTTTCTGAAGCCGCAGCCCGGCGACCGTCCGGACGATCCGGACTGGGTGCGATTCCGGCTGGGCATCACCAATCCGACCTACTTCGCGCTGTACGCGCGGCGCCGCATGGAAATGTACGGCGATACCCTGGAGGATTTCGCGCGGGTCAAGGTCAAGAACGCGAAGCACGGCTTCGAGAATCCGAACGCGCGCTATCGCAAGCTGTTCAGTGCCGAGGATGTGGCTGCTTCGGCGATGGTGGCCGATCCGCTGCGACTGATGGACATCTGCGCCACGTCCGACGGCGCCGCTGCGCTGATCGTGTCCAGCGTCGACTACGCCAGGAAGATCGGCAAGGGCAATGCGCCGCGGGTCGCGGCGATCTCGACGGTGACGCCGAGCTTCGCGTCGGCGCTGGTGGAGATGCCCGATATCGCCACCGACTCCGCGGTCGCCTGCGAAGCGCATTCGTTCCGCGCCGCGCTGCCGAAGAAGGCCTACGAGGAAGCCGGCATCGGGCCCGAAGACATCAGCGTCGCCGAGGTCTACGACCTGTCGACCGCGCTGGAACTCGACTGGATCGAGGATTTACAGCTGTGCGCGCGTGGCGAAGGCGCACGCCTGGTACGCGAAGGCGCGACCAGCGTCGGCGGCCGCCTGCCGGTGAATCCGTCCGGCGGTCTGGCCTGCTTCGGCGAAGCGGTGCCGGCGCAGGCACTGGCGCAGGTCTGCGAACTGACCTGGCAGCTGCGCGGCCAGGCCGGTGCGCGTCAGGTCGCGGGCGCCAGGGTCGGCATCACCGCCAACCAGGGCCTGTTCGGCCATGGCTCCTCGGTGATCGTCAAATGCTAGGCGAGCGCATGAACACCGAAGTCAGCGATGCACCGGTGCTGTACGCCGTGCAGGACGGGGTCGCGCGCATCACGATGAATCGTCCGCGCTATCACAACGCGCAGAACTCGAAGATGACCTATGCGCTCGACGCCGCGTTTCGTCGCGCGGTCGACGACGATGCGGTGCAGGTCATCGTGCTGGCCGGCAACGGCAAGAATTTCTCCGCGGGCCACGATATCGGCACGCCGGAACGCGACGTGCATGAGAGCTTCGAGCGCGTGCATCTGTGGCCGGATCACGTCGGCAAGCCCGGCGCCGAGTTCCAGTACGTGCGCGAACAGGAAGTCTATCTGGGCATGTGCCGGCGCTGGCGCGACATTCCGAAGCCGACCATCGCGATGGTGCAGGGTGCCTGCGTCTCCGGCGGTCTGATGCTGGCGTGGGTCTGCGATCTGATCATCGCGGCGGACGATGCCTGGTTTGCCGATCCGGTGGTGCAGATGGGCATTCCGGGCGTCGAATATTTCGCGCATGCCTTCGAGCTGCACCCGCGCATTGCCAAGGAGTTCCTGTTCCTCGGCGAGCGCATGCCAGCGGAGCGCGCGTATCAGATGGGCATGGTCAACAAGGTCGTTGCGCGCGAACAGCTCGAAACCGAAACGATGGCGGTGGCACAGCGCCTGACGCGGCAGCCGCGGATGGGCCTGATGCTGACCAAACAGGCGATCAATCACGTCGAGGATCTGCGCGGCAAGCGCACCGCAATGGACGCGGCCTTTCACATGCATCACTACGCACACGCGCACAACCAGCTGGTCAGCAGCAACAACCTTGGCGGTCTCGATGCCAAGGCCATGGCAGCGAGCAACAAACAGAAGGCGGGTGACGCATGAGCGCGTTGCACACAGCACTGACCGAAAAGCTCGGCTGCCGCTATCCGATCGTGCAGACCGCGATGGGCTGGGTCGCCGACAGCAAGCTGGTCGCGGCAACCAGCAACGCCGGGGGCTTCGGCTTCCTGGCCGCGGCGACGATGTCGACCGCGACGCTGGAATCCGAAATTGCTGCCGTGCGTGCCGCAACCGGCGCCAACTTCGGTGTCAACTTTCACATGTTCCAGCCCAACGCGCGTGAAGTGATCGAGCTGGTGCTGAAGAACGCGGACAGGGTGCGTGCCGTGTCCTACGGTCGCGGCCCCGACGCGCAGACGATCAAGCGCTTCAAGGACGCGGGCGTGCTGTGCATGCCGACCGTGGGTGCGCTCAAGCACGCGGTCAAGGCGGTGCAGCTGGGCGCCGACATCATCACGGTGCAGGGTGGCGAAGGCGGCGGGCATACTGGCTCGGTGCCGACCACGCTGTTGCTGCCGCAGGTGCTGGATGCGGTGAACGTTCCGGTGGTGGCCGCGGGCGGATTCCACAACGGCCGCGGTCTTGCCGGTGCGCTGGCCTACGGTGCCGCCGGCATTGCGATGGGCACGCGCTTCCTGATGACGACCGAATCACCGGTGCCGCGCGGCACGCTGCAGAAGTACATCGACGTGAAGGAGCCGGCGCATATCCGCGCCTCGACGGCAGTCGACGGCATGCCGCAGCGCATGATTGACAATCCGCTGCTGCTCAAGCTCGAAAGCGGCGGTCTGCTGCATCGTCTGTTCGTGGCGCTGGCCAGTGCCTGGCACTGGCGCGCGCATACCGGCATGACCGTGGGTCACATGCTGCAAACCTTCGTTGCCGCACTGAAGGACGGTGACGGCGCGATCCAGACGATGATGGCGGCCAATGCGCCGGTGCTGATCCAGCGCGCGATGGTCGAGGGCCGTCCCGATGAGGGCGTGTTGCCGTCCGGTCAGGTGGCTGCCGTGATCGACGCATTGCCCAGCGTTGCCGAATTGATTGAATCCATTGTGGCGCAAGCCGAGCAGCGCCTGCTGGCGCTGCAGACCATCACCGCAGACGCTGCGGTTTGAGGATACCGACATGACTTCCGGCCTTGGCCAACACGGTTTTACCACCACCATTGCCGACGGCATCGCCGAACTGGTGCTGAATCGTCCGCCGGTCAACGCGCTGGACGACGCGGGCTGGCACGCGCTGGCCGACGAGATCGAGCGTCTGGGCACGGTTCAGGGCGCGCGCGTGATCGTGATCCGTTCCGAAGGCCGCGGTTTCTGCGCTGGCGTCGACATCAAGGAACTCAACCTGCATCCGGAGAAGATCGTCTCGGTCAATGCCGGCAACTACCGCACCTTCCGCGCCGTACATCGCAATGCGCTGCCGGTGATTGTCGCGGTGCATGGATTCGTGCTCGGCGGCGGCATTGGCATCGCCGGCGCGGCGGATATCGTCGTGGCCTCTGACTGCGCGACCTTCGGCGTGCCCGAGGTCGACCGTGGCGCCATGGGCGGTGGCGCGCATCTGCAGCGCCTGTTCCCGGTGCAGAAGGTGCGCATGATGTATTTCACCGGTGAGCCGATCGACGCCGCTGAGGCGTATCGCCTCGGTGCGGTCGAGAAGGTCGTCAGCAAGGACGAGCTGCGCGAAGCGGCGCTGCGCATTGCACGCACGATCGCGACCAAGAGCACCGCGATGATCCGGCTCGCCAAGGAATCGCTGAACGGGATCGAAGACGGCAACCTCGAAGACAAGTACCGCTGGGAGCAGGGCTTCACGCTGCAGGCGTACTCCGAAAAAGACTCCGCCGAAACGCGCAAAGCGTTCGTCGAAAAACGAGATGCGCGCTTTGACGCGGCATCCAGGGACTGAGTGATCATGAGACTGGAATACACCGAAAAACAGAAGGCGTTCCGCGCCGAGATCCGCGAGTGGCTCGCGGCCAACGTGCCGCAGAACTCGCTGCAGAGTTTCGATACGCCGGAAGGCTTCGAGCAGCATCGCCAATGGGAGTCGAAGCTGTTCTCCGGCCGCTGGAGTGCGGTGACCTGGCCCAAGGACGTCGGCGGTCGCGGCACTGACCTGATCGAGTGGCTGATCTTCGAGGAAGAGTACTGGCGCTCCGGGGCACCGCTGCGCGTCAACCAGAACGGAATCTTCCTGCTGGCGCCGACCCTGATGGAATACGGCACCGCCGAGCAGAAGCAGCGCTTTCTGCCGCGCATGGCGGCAGGCGAGGACATCTGGGCGCAGGGCTGGTCGGAGCCGGGTGCAGGCTCCGACATGGCAGCGATCCGCAGTCGCGCGGTGCGCAACGGCGATCACTACGTCATCAACGGACAGAAGACCTGGTCGACGCGTGCGGTCTGGGCCGACTGGCTGTTCGGTCTGTTCCGCAGCGATCCGGACTCGACCCGGCACCACGGTCTGACCTTTGTCCTGATGCCCCTGAATACTCCGGGCATCACGATCCGCCCGATCAAGCAGCTCAACGGACTACCGGGCTTCGCTGAAATCTTCTTTGACGACGTCAAGGTGCCGGTCGAGAACCGGTTGGGCGCCGAAGGCGCGGGCTGGAGTATCGCGATGGCGACGGCGGGCTTCGAGCGCGGCCTGATGCTGCGCTCGCCGGCACGCTTCCAGCAGACCGCACGGAATCTAGTGAAGCTGTACAACGCGCACCGCGAATCGGCCGACACCGATCCGTCGATCCGTGACGCCGTGGTCAAGGCCTACATGGATGCCGAGGCCTACACGCTGGCGACCTACCGCACCGCGAGCCGTCTGGCCAAGGGCGGACAGATCGGCGCCGAAGCCAGCACCAACAAGATCTTCTGGTCCGAGCTGGACGTGCTGATGCACGAAACCGCCATGCGCATCCTCGGCCCGCTGGGCGAGCTGATGCCGGACGCGCCCGCGGCGCAGGGGCTCAGCCAGTGGCTGGACGGCTTCCTGTTCTCACTGGCGGGACCGATCTACGCCGGCACCAACGAGATTCAACGCAACATCATTGCCGAGCGCATGCTCGGCCTGCCCCGCGCATGAATAAGCCTACTGCGCAGCGCGCCCGCGGCGTCGTGCGGTGCTCGGAGTCCTCACGTACCCACACGTACGCTGCGGCTCCTGTGCTCCTGCTCCTTGCGGGCACGCTTGCTCGCTACGGCTTCTTCATGCGCTTCGAGGATTGAGGAATGGATTTCACATTTGACGATCAGCAGGTTTCGTTCCGCGACGCGATCCGTCGCTTTCTCGTGGTCGAAGCTGCACCGGAGATGCTGCGCGAGATCTGGGAGACGACCAAGACCGGTCGTTCCGCCGAGCTGCGCAGCAAGCTGGCCGACCAGGGTCTGACCGCGCTGTCGGTGCCGGAAGAATTCGGTGGCATCGGGCAGACGGATCTGGACTGGGTGCTGGTGCATCAGGAACTCGGTTACCACGGCATTCCCGACTCACTGACCGACACCGCGTATCTCGGCGTCTATCTGCTGAATCATCTGCCGGCCGATCTGGCGCTGAAGCGGGCGTGGCTGCCGCGCATTGCGGAAGGCAAGGCGCGCGTCGCCGTCGGTCATCCGATCAATCCCCTGGTTGCCGATGCCGAACTCGCCGATCTGCTGCTGCTGTGGCACAACGACGAGATTCACGCGCTATCGCGCGAGCAGGTCGAGCTGACGATCAATCCGAGCATCGACGCCTCGCGGCGCCTGTATCAGCTGCAGTGGACGCCGAGTGAAACCAGCCGCATCTGCAAGGCATCGATCGGCAAGGCGCTGTGGGACGGCGTGATCGATCGCGCCACGCTGGCACTGGCGGCGCAGCTGCTGGGGCTGGCGCATCGCATGATGGACCTGGGCGTCGATCACGCCGCCCAGCGCAAGCAGTTCGGCAAGCCGATCGGCAGCTTCCAGGCGGTCAAGCATCACATGGCCGACGTCGCCGTGAAGATCGAGTTCGCAGAACCGGTGGTCTACCGTGCCGCCTACGCGATCACGCACGGCGCTGCGAACGCCAGTGAGCAGGTTTCGCACGCCAAGCTCGCCGCCGGCGAAGCCGCGCTGCTGGCCGCGCGCAGAAGCATTCAGGTGCACGGCGCGATGGGCTACACCTGGGAAGCCGATCTGCAGATGTTCATGAAGCGGGCCTGGGCACTGGATGCCGCCTGGGGTGACCGCAAGTTCCATAAGACCCGCATCAGTCGTTTCGTCCTCGCCGAGGACGCCGCGATCGGTCCGGGCGCCACGTTCAACTAAGGAAGAGTTCAGTCATGGCCGAAGCCTATATCGTCGACGCCCTGCGTACGCCCACCGGCAAGCGCAAGGGTTCGCTGTCGCACATGCACGGTGCCGATCTGGGTGCGCACGCACTCAAGGCGCTGGTCGAGCGCAACGCCATTCCGGCCGAAGACTACGACGACGTCGTGTTCGGCTGTCTCGACGCGATCGGGCCGCTCGCCGGCAATATCGCGCGCACCTGCTGGCTGGCCGCACAGCTGCCGCTGCATGTGCCGGGTGTGACTATCGACCGCCAGTGCGGTTCCTCGCAGCAGGCCGTGCACTTCGCCGCGCAGGCCGTGATGAGCGGTACGCAGGACGTCATCGTCGCCGGTGGCGTGCAGACGATGACGCAGATCCCGATCACCTCGGCGATGCTCGCAGCCAAGCCGCTGGGCTTCTCCGATCCGTTCTCCGGCTCCAAGGGCTGGGTCGAGCGTTTCGGCACCACGCCGGTGTCGCAGTTCCTCGGCGCGCAGATGATCGCCGACAAGTGGGAAATCTCGCGCCGCGAGATGGAAGAATTCTCGCTGGCGTCGCATCAGCGCGCCCGCCGGGCGCAGGCTGAGGGCCGCTTCGCACGCGAGCTGCTGCCGACCGAAGGTCTGACCCAGGACGAGACGGTGCGCGATACCACGCTGGAGCAGATGGCGCAGCTCGAACCGCTGGCGCCGGGCGGCAGCATCACTGCCGGCGTGTCGAGCCAGACCGGCGATGCCGCATCGGCGATGCTGATCGTTTCGGAAGCCGCGCTGAAGCGCTACAACCTGACGCCGCGTGCGCGCATCCATCACATGAGCGTACTGGCCGACGATCCGATCTACATGCTGACCGCGCCGATTCCGGCGACGCATCACGCGATGAAGAAGGCCGGCATGAAGCTGGACGACATCGATCTGGTCGAGATCAACGAAGCCTTCGCGCCGGTGGTGCTGGCGTGGTTCAAGGAAACCGGCTTCCCGCACCAGAAGACCAACGTCAACGGCGGCGGCATCGCGCTGGCGCATCCGCTGGGCGCGACCGGCACCAAGCTGATGACCACGCTGCTGCACGAGCTGGAGCGGACCAAGGGTCGCTACGGCCTGCAGACCATGTGCGAAGGCGGCGGCGTCGCCAACGTCACGATCATCGAGCGGCTGTAAGGATTGATTCCGGCGCTCTCCCCGGACGGGGAGAGCGCCGTCATGCATTGAGGATTTCAGATATGGGTATCTGCGAAGGACGCAGTTTCATCATCACCGGCGCGGGCGCCGGTCTCGGCCGTGGGTACGCCATGGCATTGGCGGCCGCAGGCGCCGGCGTTGTCGTCAACGACATCCGTCTCGACGCCGCGCAGGCAGTGGTTGACGAAATCGTTGCAGCCGGCGGCAAGGCCGTGGCCAACGGCGACGACATCACTTCGATGGCCGGTGCCGAAGCGATCGTCGGCGCGGCGGTCAACGCATTCGGCGACGTCCATGGCGTCGTCAACAACGCCGGCGTCGTGCGCGACCGCATGTTCGCGTCGATGAGCGAAGACGAGTGGGACCTGGTGGTCAAGGTGCATCTGAAAGGGCACTTCTGCATCGCCAACACGCTGGTCAAGCGCTGGCGCGATCAGGTCAAGGCTACCGGCGGCAAGGTCGACTGCCGCATCATCAACACCAGCTCCGGCGCCGGGCTGCAGGGCAACATCGGCCAGAGCAATTACTCGGCGGCCAAGGGCGGCATTGCGTCGCTGACGCTGGTGCAGGCGGCCGAACTGGGCCGCTACGGCATCACTGCCAACGCGCTTGCGCCTGCTGCACGCACCGGCATGACCGAAGGCCCGTTCGGCGACATGATGAAGAAGCCGGAAGATGGCAGCTTCGATCACTACGCGCCGGAGAACGTCGCACCGCTGGTGGTGTGGCTGTGCAGCCCGCTGTCGGCGCACGTCAGCGGCAAGGTGTTCGAAGTCGAGGGCGGCAAACTGTCGATCGCCACCGGCTGGAAGACCGGCAAGATCCGCGACAAGAAAGCGCGCTGGAATCCGGAGGAATTGACCGACGTGGTCGACGCGCTGATTGCCGAGGCGCCGAAGGCGCAGAAGGTCTACGGAACCTGAGGCTTGCGAGCCTGCGCCACACGTCAGGCGCAGGCCTTAAACTTGCCGGCATGAATTCGACTGCAATCCACGATGCCACTGCGGTGGCGTCGTATCCCTACTGGACGCGTGAGCACGTCCGCTTCGCCGACCTGGACATGCAGGGCCACGTCAACAACGTGGCCTTTGCCGTCTTTGCCGAGACCGGTCGCGCCGCGTTTCTGCGCGAGATCGAGCTGTGGGTGCCACACGCCGAGCGCTACAGCGTCATCGTCAAGCTCGAGATCAATTATCGACGCGAACTGATGTACCCCTGCGACATCCGCGTCGGCGTGCGGGTGACACAGATCGGACGCACGTCGTTCACGGTTGGCGTCGGCCTGTTCGACGGTGACCACTGTGCGGCGACGATCGACACCGTTCACGTGCGCATGACCCAGCCGACACGCACGCCGGTGCCGCTGAACGATGAAGAGCGTGCGCAGCTGCAGCGCTGGTTGCGTCCCTGAGCGTACGCAGCGCTCCGGTGCTGTCAGTGATCGCTTGATCAGCGCGGAATCAGATCGCCATAGCGTGCGGTAAAGGCGGCGCGCTCGTCGCTGTCCCAGGGGTGAAAGCCGGGTCTCAGATAGCGCCACAGCAGGCCGTACATGCTGCCCATCACGCCACGCGGACCCCAGATGTCGCGGAACACGCGCCAGCGCATCTTCCAGGTCCACAGGCCATCGGTCTTCAGCAGATAGCGCAGTCGCGTCTGCACATGCACATAGATGTCGAACAGCTCGAACAGCAGTGCGATGCTCCGGCGCAGATAGCCGCCGCCGGCCGCCTGATACAGATCGAAGCACACCGCTTTGTGTTCGCATTCCTCCAGCGCATGCCAGGCCAGCAGGTCGCGCACAGGGCGCTCCGCGTTTTCGAGCAGATCGCTGCGGCGCTCCAGCAGCAGCAGAGCGATGGACGCGGTCATGTGTTCCGCCGCCGCGGTCAGCGCCAGTCGCGTCAGGGCGCCGATGTGCTTGCGCGACCACAGGCGCAGTTTCTTCATCTGCGCGTCGTATTCCGGCATGCGCGTGTAGCCGATATCGACCAGCGCGTCGCACCAGGCGTCATGGGCGCGACCGTGACGGGCTTCCTGCTGGATGAACGCATTCAGATCCTGCTGCAGCGCCGGCGTCATGCGCTCCGGTGGCAGCGTCGCGCTGACATCACGTGCGCTGTCGATGAAGAAACGCTCGCCTTCGGGAAACGTGGCCTGCAGCGCGTTGATGAAATGGGTCAGCACTGGATCGCCCCCGAGCCAGTAGCGCTGGCGCCGCATCAGCGGTCGCAGGTCGATGTCCGGCTGGCGCACGACGATCTGGAGGTTCTCGGGGCGTTTGACCATCTCAAGTTCGCGGGTGTGGGCGGATTTCCGGATCCATGTTGCCATGTTATGCCGTCGGCATCGCGACATGCGGGGTCATGACCGTAATCGTCCCTATGGATGAAGAGCGTCCGGGGCTTTCGACCGAATAATGGCGGCATGAAGAGAGTGACCGTTCCATGAGCTTCGCCTTCACCGAAGATCAGGTGTTGATCCGGGAGTCCGCCGAGAATTTTCTGGGCGACGCCAGCCGTTCCGACGCCGTGCGCGCGGCGATGGAGACCACGCTGGGCTACGACGAGAGTCTGTGGCAGCGACTCGCGGGCGAATTGGGCTGGTGCGCCACCGCCATCGCCGAGGAATACGACGGGTTGGGTCTTGGGCCGGTCGAGCTGGTCCTGATCCAGGAACAGGCCGGGCGCCGCCTGTTGTGCGCGCCGTTCTTCTCAACCGTGTGCATGGCGGCGACAGCGGTGCAGCAGCTGGGCGGCCATGTCGCGCAAGCGCGCTTCCTGCCGCAGATCGCGGCTGGTGAACTGCGCATGAGCCTGCCGATGCTCGGCACGTCGGCGCAGTGGGATGCCGCCGCTGCCGCGGTGCACGCACATCCACAAGGCGACGACTGGGTGCTGGACGGCGGCGTTGCGCTGCTGCCGGACGCCGCGGGTGCCGACTGGTTTCTGGTCTGCGCGACCCTGTCCGCCGGCGGTCGTGGCCTGTTTGCAGTGCCCGCCGCTGCCGCGGGCGTGAAGCTGACATCACGGCAGACCTGGGACGCCACGCGCCAGTTTGCCGATGTGCAGCTGAGCGGCGTGCATGACGCGGTGCGTATCGATACCGCCGACAGTCTTGCCGACGGCCTGCCACGCTGCGCTGCGCTGATGCGTCTGTATCTGGCCGCCGAACAGCTCGGTGCGGCGCAGCAATGCCTGGATCTGACCGTCGAGTACGCTGGCGGACGCAAGCAGTTCGGGCGCGTGATTGCCGGGTTCCAGGCGGTCAAGCATCGCTGTGCCGAGATGATGGTGAAGATTGAGGCGTTGCGCTCTGCGGTCTATGGCGCCGCGGCGCTCGCGGTCAGTGAAGACGGCGATTCCGCCGCATTGGCCATGGAATGCGCCGCGATCAAGGCGCTGGCGTCGGACACCTTCTACAGCTGTGCACAGGAAGCGATCCAGCTGCACGGCGGCGTGGGCTTCACCTGGGAATACGACCCGCAGCTGTACTTCAAGCGCGCCCAGGCCTCGAGCCACTGGTTTGGCAGTGCCGATGCGCTGCGCGGCGCTGTTGCCGACCGTCTACTGGGATAACCTCGCATGCGACTTGATCCGACCCCCGAAGACGAAGCATTCCGCGAGGAAATCGCCAGCTGGATGCGCAAGCATCTGAGCGGGCGCTTCGCCGAACTCAAGCATCGCGGCGGCCCTGGCGACGAGGAAGCCTTCCCAGAACTGCGCAAGGAATGGGAACGCGAACTGGCCGCCGGGGACTGGACCTGCGTCGGCTGGCCCGAAGCGCATGGCGGCCGCGCGCTGTCGATCGAACAGCAGGTGATCTTCCACGAGGAATACGCGCGCGCCGGCGGCCCCGGCCGCATGGGTCACATCGGCGAGGGCCTGATCGGTCCGGCGCTGATCAAGTTCGGCACGGCGGAACAGAAGCAGCGCTTTCTGCCCGAGATCGTCGCCGGGCGCGAGTTCTGGGCGCAGGGCTATTCCGAGCCGAACGCGGGTTCCGATCTGGCCAACGTGCAGACGCGCTGCTGGCAGGAGGCCGACGGTTCCTGGCGCGTGCAGGGCCAGAAGATCTGGACCTCGCTGGCGCATGAATCCGACTGGGTGTTCGTGCTCGCACGCTGCGAGCCCGGCAGCAAGGGCAACAAGGGTCTGGCGTTCCTGCTGCTGCCGCTGGATCAGCCCGGCATCGAGATCCGCCCGATCCGCCAGATGAGCGGCGGTTCCGAATTCAATGAGGTGTTCTTCGACGGCGCCGTCGCGCAGGCCGAGCACATCGTCGGCGAGCCGGGCGACGGCTGGAAGGTGGCGATGGGTCTGCTCGAAGTCGAGCGTGGCGTGTCGACGCTGGGCCAGCAGATGCACTTCGCCTATGAGCTGGACCTGATCATCGCCGCGGCCAAGCGCAACGGCCGCGCCAGCGATCCGGCGATTCGCACACGCATCGCCGATGCGTGGACCGGTCTGCGCGTGATGCGATACAACGCGTTGCGCATGCTGGCGCCGTCAGAGAACGGCGCCGAGCTCGGGCTCAAGCGCGAAGCGCTGATCTACAAGTACTACTGGTCCAACTGGCATCGCGATCTCGGCAAGCTGGCGATGGACGTGCTCGGGGCAGAAGGCGACATCGTCACCGACGATCCGGCGATCCGGCCGTTGCAGCAGATGTTCTTCTTCTCGCGCGCCGACACCATCTACGCCGGCACCAATGAAATCCAGTTGAACCTGATTGCCGAGCGTGGCCTCGGCATGCCGCGCGAACCGCGCCCCGCGAACTGACAACCTTCCGATGATCACGATTCCACCGCCTGACTACGTTCCCGCACACGGCCTGCTCAAGGGCAAGTCGGTGCTGATCACCGCCGCCGCCGGTGGTGGCATCGGCTTCGCCACCGCCAAGCGCTGCCTCGAAGAAGGCTGCCGTGCGCTGCTGCTGTCGGACATCCATCCGCGCCGCACCGACGAGGCCGTGCAGGCCCTGCGCAAGGAGTTTCCCGAGCAGCCGGTGTTCGGCTGTGTCGGCAACGTCGCGGTGGAGGACGATGTGCAGAATCTGATCGATACCGCCGAGGACCAGCTCGGCGGCGTCGACGTGCTGATCAACAATGCCGGTCTCGGTGGCAGCAAGCGCGTCGTCGACATGAGCGACGAAGACTGGCTCAAGGTCATCGACGTGACCCTGAATGGCACGTTCCGCATGACCCGCGCGATGCTGAAGAAGATGCAGCCGCGCGGTCGCGGCGCGATCGTCAACAATGCCTCGGTGCTCGGCTGGCGTGCGCAGAAGGAACAGGCGCATTACGCCGCGGCCAAGGCCGGCGTGATGGCACTGACGCGCTGCTCGGCGCTGGAGGCGGCGGAATTCGGCATCCGCATCAATGCGGTGTCGCCGTCGATCGTGTTTCACGATCATCTGCGCAAGAGCGCGCCGGAAGCGCTGCTGAACGAACTGGCCAGCCGCGAGGCCTTCGGTCGTGGCGCCGAAGCCTGGGAAATCGCCAACATCATGGTGTTCCTGGCGTCGGATTACAGCTCGTATCTGGTCGGCGAAGTGATTTCGGCGTCGAGCCAGCGCTCGTAAGCGCAGGCTGATGTCCCTTGCCGTTCATATTGAGTAGCCGCGTAGCGGCGTATCGAGATATCGCCTCAATTTCGCACTCTGCCGGAGCCTGACATGCCCACGACGTTCGATTCCGCCGACGCCATCCTGGCCGCCGTCGGCCAGCCGCTGGGCGAAAGCCAGTGGGTCACGATCACCCAGGAGCGCATCAACCAGTTCGCTGACGCCACCGATGACCATCAGTGGATTCATGTCGACGCCGAGCGTGCCAAGGACGGCCCTTTCGGCGCCTGCATCGCGCACGGCTACCTGACCCTGTCGCTGGCGTCGCGGTTTCTGCCGGAAATCGTCGATGTCAGGATGAAAATGGGCGTGAACTACGGCTGCGAGAAGGTGCGCTTCCCGGCGCCGGTGCCGGTCGGCAGCCGCATCCGCGGTCGCGGCGATCTGATCGCCGCGGAACGCACCAAGGACGGCGGTGTGCAGGCCACGATCCGCGTGACGGTGGAAATCGATGGCGGCGCCAAGCCGGCGTGCATTGCCGACACCATCAGCCGCTACTACTTTTGAATGAAGTGGGCCGGGCCAAGCTCGGCTAGCGTAGGCGTCTAGAATTCGCGCCATACGCATTCCCATGCTGGCAGACGCCATCAGCGGCAGGGTCTGAACCCCTCGGCCGTCGCATGCCTTGGTCGCGATGAATCTTTCGTCAGCGGCTCACAGGTCGGCGCAGGGGCCGAGAGGACAACAGCATGAATGAAGCAGTCATCGTATCGGTCGCACGGACCGGCATTGGCAAGGCATTTCGCGGCGCGTTCAACGATACCGAAGCGCCGGTGCTCGGCGGCCACGTGATCCGCGCGGCGGTCGAGCGCGCCGGGGTCGATCCGGCCGAGGTCGACGACGTCATCCTCGGCGCCGCAGCGCAGCAGGGCACGCAGGCCTACAACCTGGGCCGGCTCTGCGCCTATACCGCCGGCCTGCCGAACTCGGTGTCCGGCATGACGCTGGACCGCCAGTGCTCTTCGGGCCTGATGAGCATTGCCATCGCCGCCAAGAACATCATGGTCGGCGAGCAGGATGTGGTCGTCGCCGGTGGCCTGGAATCGATTTCGCTGGTGCAGAACAAGCACAAGAACAGCTATCGCGCGGTGTCGCAGGCAGCGATCGCAGCCGAGCCGACCGCCTACATCCCGATGATCGAAACTGCCGAGCTGGTGTCCCAGCGGTACGGCATTTCGCGCGCCGCGCAGGATGAATACTCGCTGCAGAGCCAGCAGCGCACCGCGGCGGCGCAGGCCGCCGGTGCCTTCAACGACGAAATCGCCCCGATCACGGTCGAACAGCAGCTGTTCGACAAGGAAGGCAATCCGACCGACCGCAAGACCGTCACGCTGGATCGTGACGAAGGCAATCGCCCGTCGACCACGCTGGAAAGCCTGGCGGCACTGAATCCGGTGTGGAAGAACGGCCAGTGGGTCAAGGAAGGCCAGTTCGTCACCGCCGGCAATGCCTCGCAGCTGTCGGACGGCGCCGCCGTGTCGGTGCTGATGAGCAAGGCCGAGGCGCAGCGTCGCGGCCTGAAGCCGCTGGGCACGTATCGCGGCGTTGCCGTCGCCGGCTGCAAGCCGGACGAAATGGGCATCGGTCCGGTGTTCGCGATTCCCAAGCTGCTCGCGCGTCACGGTCTCACCGTCGACGACATCGGTCTGTGGGAACTCAACGAAGCCTTCGCCTGCCAGGTGCTGTATTGCCGGGATCACCTGGGCATCGCCAACGACCGCCTGAACGTCAATGGCGGCGCCATCTCGATCGGCCACCCGTTCGGCATGTCCGGTGCGCGCATGGTCGGCCATGCCCTGATCGAAGGTCGTCGTCGCGGCGTGAAATATGCGGTGGTGACGATGTGCATCGGCGGCGGCATGGGTGCCGCGGGCCTGTTCGAAATCGGCGGCTGAGGCGATTTTGCGGCTTGCTGTGCCGATGGCTGCGGCTCACACTGCCGCCGCAGCCGGTCATCGGCGCATCAATACAAGAGCCGGGCTCCAAGACCCGGGCAATAACAGATAGAGGGCGAGGAGAGAGCGATGAACGACACCGGGTCGACATTCGTGCATAAACAGCGTGAGGCATCTACTGCGCCGGCCGCCAAAGCGGCAGGCAGCGTCTGGAGCAATGGCTGGCCGTCGCTGCTGATGGCGGCCGTCGTGATCGGCGCGGTGGTGTATTCATTCTCGCCACGGCCCGCGCCGAACTTCGCCCCGACGCAGATCTACCCGGACCGGATTCTGGTCAACGCGCTGGCGCAGCAGGGCAGTCGCATTCTGGCGGTCGGTGAGCAGGGTGACATTCTGCTAGCAAATTCTGCGGATGGTCCCTGGCGCAGCGCCACCAAGAAAACCGTACGCGGCTCGACGCTGACCCAGGCGGCATTCGTCGGTGACGGCATCGCCATCGCGGTGGGGCACGACGGCTGGATCCTGCGCAGCACCGATGCCGGTGAGACCTGGACCGAAGTGTCGTTCAATGATGAGGGGGGCGACCCGCTGCTGGGTCTCGCCGGTCCCTACAACGGCACCGTGTATGCCTTCGGCGCATTCGGTCTGATGATGAGCTCGACTGATCTGGGCCAGACCTGGCAGCGCACGACGCTCAACATCAACCTGCCGCAGAAAGAGGCCGTCGAGGCGGTGCCGACCGACGATGATCCGTTCGCGACCGGCGGCATGGCCGACGATCACGGCGACCGTCACCTGAATGCGATGACGCAGGCCAAGGACGGCACACTGGTGCTGGTCGGCGAGCGCGGCCTGATTCTGCGTTCCACCGATGCCGGCCAGAGCTGGACACCGGTGGATGACGTTTACGCCGGCTCGTTCTTCGGCATCGAGGCGTTGCCGAGCGGCACGCTGGTGGTCTACGGCATGCGCGGACACGTTTTCCGCAGCGAAGACCAGGGTCTGAGCTGGACCCAGAGTACCGATCCGCTGGCGACGTCGCTGTTCGGTGGCGCCGTGATTCCGGACGGCACGCTCGTGCTCGTGGGTGCCAGCAACACCGTGCTGGTCTCCAAGGATGACGGCCGCACGTTCACACAGTCCGCCGCCGACAACCGCAACGGGCTGACTGATTTGTTGCCGCTGCCCGAAGGCGGCTGGCTCACCGCCGGTGAAGGCGGATTGAAGATTCAACGCGCCATCGGGGGAGAGCGGTCATGACGCGCACGGAACAAGTCGTCGAGCGCTTTGCCGACTTTCTGATCGGGCGCCGCCGCATTCTGGCGGTGGTGTTTGCGCTGATCACCACGGCGCTGGGCGTCAGCGCCACGCGGGTACAGCTGGATCCGGGATTCCTGAAGTTGATCCCGATCGAGCACCCGTACATGAAGACCATGATGGAGTACATGCAGGACTTCTCCGGGGCCAACACGATCCTGGTGAACCTGCGCTGGAAGGGCGAAGGCGACATCTACAACAAGGAGTTCATGGAGGCGCTGCGCGAGACCACGGATGAAGTGTTCTTCATCCCCGGCATCAACCGCACGCGGGTGTCCTCGATCTTCACGCCAGACGTCTACTACATCGAGATCACCGAGTACGGCTTCAACGGCGAGCCGGTGGTGCCAGCACGCTACTCCGGCACGCCGGAGCAGATGGATACGGTACGCAAGAATGTCGGCCTGTCCGGCCAGATCGGCCAGCTGGTGGCCAACGATCTGAAGGGTGCAATGATCCGCGCCGACCTGCACGAGTACGATCCGGTCGCCGGCGTCAAGGTCGACTACTGGGCGGTGCAGAGCAAGCTCGAGGAAATTCGTCAGCGCTTCGAGAGCCAGCACAAATACATCTACCGCATGAAAGAGGATCGTCCGCCGTTCAAGAAGGGCGAGACGGTCTACGAGGGCTATGTCGACTACGGCAACATGCTGCGCATGCAGACGTTCAACGTCCTGCACGAGCAGGAGGGTGTAGAAGGCAAGCAGCCGTTCGCCGTGTCCGGCAGCGAGCTGAGCGTCGAGTCGGTCGACAACACCTCGTACAACCCGAATATCGAAGTCAACGTCATCGGCTTTGCCCGACTGCTGGGCGACGTCATCAAGGGTCTGCTCGGCGTCTTCATCTTCTTCGGCGTCGCGTTCCTGATCACCGTGGTGCTGCTGTTCTGGTACACGCGCTCGGTCAAGGTCACGCTGACCGCACTGGTCGTCGCAATGCTGCCGGTGCTGTGGCTGATCGGCGTGCTGCCGATGATCGGTTACGGCATCGATCCGATGTCGATCCTGGTGCCGTTCCTGATCTTCTCGATCGGCGTGTCGCACGCGGTGCAGATGACCAGCGCGTGGCGCATCGAGGTCATGGAAGGCGCGAACTCGGTCCAGGCCGCGCATGCCTCGTTCTGCAAGCTGTTCATCCCCGGTGCCGCCGGCCTGCTGACCGAAGCACTGGGCTTCGGCGTGATCATGCTGATCGACATCCCGATCGTGCATGAACTCGGCATCACTGCCTCGCTTGGCGTGCTGCTGATGATCATCACCAACAAGATGATCCTGCCGATCATCATGACCTACCTGACGCTCGAAGAGGCCGGGCTGAATCGTGCGCGTGCGCAGCGCACCGGCGATCGGCATCCGATGATCCGCATCATCGGTGCCTGCGCCGAGCCGCGTAACGCCGTCATCGTGTTTGTCGTCGGTCTGATCATGCTCGGGGTGACCACCTGGAAGTCGCGCGATCTGGTCATCGGCGACTCCGGGCAGGGCGTGCCGGAGCTGCGCGAGAACTCGCGCTACAACCAGGACAGCCGCATGATTGCCAGCAGCTACGACATCGGCGTCGATGTGCTGACGGTGATCGTCGAGGCCAAGGATTTCCAGGGCGACTCCTGCCTGCACTATGACGTGACCAACACCGTCGACCGCTTCGAGTCGTACATGCGCGGCGTTGAAGGCGTGCAGTCGGCCATCAGCGTCGGCAGCGTCGGCAAGCTGGTGATCTCGGCCTTCAACGAAGGCAATCCGCGCTGGCGTGCGTTGCCGCGCAGCGAAGTCGGCCTGTCCACCGGCTCCAAGGCGTTCGATCCGAAGCTGGGCCTGAACACCGAAAGCTGCCGCGCGATCCAGGTGCTGATCTTCACCAAGAACCACGAGGGCGAAACCGTTGCCCACATCGTGTCCGAGATCAAACGCTTCATCGCCGAAAACCCGGTCGAAGGCGTCAACCTGCGTCTGGCCAGCGGCAACGTCGGCGTGATGGCGGCGACCAACGAAGCCGTCGGCGAAGCCGAAGTGAAGATGCTGCTGGCGATCTTCGGTTCGCTGATCCTGTTCTGCTACGCCACGTTCCGCTCGTGGGTCGGCGTGATCTGCGTGATGGTGCCGCTGATCATGGTCACGGTGTTCTGCAACGCGCTGATGGCGACGTTCGGCATCGGTCTGAAGGTGGCGACGCTGCCGGTGATCGCGCTCGGGGTCGGTGTCGGCGTCGACTACGGTCTGTACCTGTTCGAGCGCATCCAGCACCACATGGACATCGAAGGCACCGACTTCCGTGAAGCCTTCGAGCGCGCGATGGTCGAACGCGGCAGCGCCGCGGTGTTCACCGCCATCACGATGTCGGTGGGCGTCGCAACCTGGATGTTCTCGGCGCTGAAGTTCCAGGCCGACATGGGCGTGATGCTGTCGTTCATGTTCCTGGTCAACATGCTCGCCGCGATCTGCATGCTGCCCGCACTGGGCGCGTGGTTCTACCGGAAGCGGGCGGTTGCAACAGCGGTACGCGCATCGTATCAGCTCGACGGATAGCCCTCAGCTCTTCGGCATGGGGCGCGCGCTCCGGTGTGCGGGGGGCAATCGGTTGATGCAGGTCAATGCTCCGCTTCGGGCGTGACGCTAGCGTTGAAATGGATGTCCCACGTTCATCAATGGATGTAAGGGGTGCGCCATGAAACATGCGTTCTTGTTCGGTGCGATTGTGTTGATCGGGTTCCCCGTTGCGTCCCAGGGAGCGGACAAAGCGCTACAGGTCCATCAGGCCGAGGTCGCCCCGGCGGGCGGGGGACTTTACGAAACCCATTGTGCCGCTTGTCACCAGAAGGAGGGGGTCGGCTTGGCAGGTGCATTTCCGCCGCTGGCCGGAAATGTGGAGCTGATGGGCGATCCGGCGCGGGCGCTGGAAACCGTTCTGCGGGGCAAGAGTGGGCCGTTGATGGTCAACGGTACCTCGTACAACGGCGTGATGCCGGCGATGGGGCATCTGTCGGACACAGAGCTCGCCCAGATCCTGAATTACGTATTCAGTGCTTGGGGGAATCCGGGCAAGGCGCACTTCACAGCGGAAAAAGTCGCCGACGGCCGTGCGCAGAGTGGCGCCGGTGACCGGGCGTCCGGCCAGCCGCATCCCGGCGCGTCGGCGGCAGAAATGGAGTACCAGTCGGCGCCTTCGACGGTTTCCGCAGCACGGCAGGTGCGTTCTCCCGGGGCACCCGCCATCAGCGAGGCGGAATTCGATCGCTCACAACAGGTCTACTTTGAGCGCTGTGCTGGTTGCCACGGCGTGCTGCGTAAAGGAGCGACCGGCAAGCCGCTGACGCCCGATATCACCTTGGACAAGGGCACCGAGTATCTGAAGGCGCTGATCAACTTCGGTTCGCCAGCCGGCATGCCGAACTGGGGGACGTCGGGAGAACTCAGTGCTGCCGACATCGACGCGATGGCACGATTTCTCCAGCATGAGCCGCCTGCGCCGCCGGAGTGGGGCATGGCCGAAATGAGGGAGACCTGGAAGGTGCTGATCCCCCCTGAAAAGCGGCCGAAGAAGAAACTCAACAAGATCAACACCGACAATATTTTTGCGGTGACGTTGCGCGATGCCGGCAAGGTCGCGTTGATTGACGGAGACACCAAGAAGCCTGTGGCGATCATCCCGACCGGTTACGCGGTGCACATTTCGCGCCTGTCGCATTCGGGGCGCTACGTCTACACCATCGGTCGCGACGGCCGCGTGGACCTGACCGATCTGTGGATGGACCCGCCGCAGCGCGTTGCCGAGATCAAGATCGGTCTCGAAGCCCGTTCGGTTGAGACGTCCAAGTACAAGGGCTACGAGGACAAGATCGCGATCGCCGGGGCGTACTGGCCGCCACAGTTCGTGTTGATGGATGGCGAAACGCTGGAACCCAGGAAGATAGTCTCGACCCGTGGGACCACTGTCGATACCCAAGAATACCATCCCGAGCCGCGCGTTGCGGCGATCGTGGCTTCGCTTGAGCACCCCGACTTCATCGTCAACATCAAGGAGCTGGGCAAGATATTGCTGGTGGATTACAGCGACCTGGATGCGCTGACGGTGACCACACTTGAGGCCGCGCGCTTTCTGCATGACGGCGGCTGGGACTCGACCAAGCGCTATTTCATGACCGCAGCGAATCAGTCCGACAAGATCGCCGTAGTTGATTCGCGCGAGCGCAAGCTGGCGGCCCTGGTGGATGTCGACCGAATCCCGCATCCGGGTCGCGGCGCCAATCTGGTCGACCCGGAATTCGGGCCGGTGTGGGTGACCAGCGCGTTGGGCAACGACAAAGTCACCTTCATCGGCACGGATCCCGAAAAGCATCCGCAGCAGGCCTGGAAGGTCGTGCGGGTGCTCAAGGGGCAGGGCGGTGGCTCGCTGTTCGTCAAGACGCATCCGAAGTCCCGCAACCTGTGGGTCGACTCGCCGCTCAACCCGGAGGAAAAAATCTCCCAGTCGGTTGCTGTGTTCGACATTGATCGTCTTGATGCCGGCTACACGGTGCTGCCGATCGCGGAGTGGGCCAATCTGGGGCCGGGCCCGAAGCGGGTTGTACAGCCGGAGTACGATGCCACCGGAACCGAGGTCTGGTTCTCGGTGTGGAGCGGCAAGGAGGAGGAGTCGTCGATTGTTGTCGTCGACGACAGGACCCGCACGCTCAAGAAGGTGATCAAGGGCAAGAACATCGTCACCCCAACTGGCAAGTTCAATGTCTACAACACCGTAAATGACGTTTACTGACCGGAGCCAGCGGCCGCCGGTTGCTTGCGTTGTCGCGGCATTGGCGGCCGCGTGGCTAGGGGGGGCTGCGTGCGAGGTCCATGCTGCGGATGATGGTGCACCGGCAGCCCTTGATCCGATCGTCGTCGTCGCCACACGTCACCCTGGCTCAGTCTGGGACGTGGCGGCATCGGTTTCGGTACTCAGCGCAGAAGCGGCGCAGTCCGAGCTGGCGGCGGACCTTCGCGACATGTTTCGCTACCAGCCGGCGATCCGAGTCGATGGAGGCGGTACACGATTCGGCGGCAGCGGCTTCCGCATCCGCGGCTTGGGCGACAACCGCGTGCTGACCCTCGTCGACGGTATCCCTGTTGCTGAACGATTCAGTGTTGGCTCGTATGCCGACAGCGGTCGCGACTACGCGGAACTTGGTCTGGTGCGTGAAGTGGAGGTGCTGCGGGGGCCTGCATCCAGTCTCTACGGGAGTCGCGCGCTTGGCGGTGTCGTGGCTATCGAGACGCTCGATCCAGAGGACCTGCTCGGAGCGTCCGGTCGCGGTGGGCGTGTGCTCGGCTTGTTTTCGGGCGATCGGGAGCAGCTCGGCGCCTCCGCGGTGCAGGCCTGGGGTTGGGCCGAAGGCACTGCGCTGCTGGCCTTGACCCGCCGGCAGGGGCACGAACTCGACGCCGCTGGCGCTGACACCGTCGATCCGCAGCGCTGGCACCGTGACGCGGTGTTGTTCAAGTCCCATTTGGTCGCAGGCGCCGGGACCCTGCGCCTGCTTGCCGACTACGGTCAGACCCGGCGTGATACCGAGGTGCAAACGCTCCTCGGCCAGGGACGATTCATCAATACCACGGCCTTGGCTGCGGACGATGCGCAGGACGCCTGGCGCGTCGGCGCAGAGTTCGAGCAGTCCATGCCGCCCGGGCGCCGTCGCGTGCTGTGGCGTGCCTATGCAACACGGTCCTGGCTGACCCAGGGCACGGACGAGTATCGACAGCGGGCCGATCCGCCGGTGCGTCAGCAGCGGGTCTTCGAGTTCAGCCAGCGCGTGGCCGGGTTTGGGGTTGATGTGCGCCAGCCACTGAACTGGCATGGATGGACGCAGACGTTGGGCTATGGCATTGAGGGTGCGGCCGGGATTCTGCAGGAGGGTCGCGACGCGCTGCAGACCGATCTCGAGGACGGCAGCCAGACGACGGTGATCCTCGGCGAGTCCTTTCCACGTCGTGATTTCCCCGGTACCGACACACTCGATCTGGGGAGCTACGCCACCGCCGAGGTGAGCGCCCCAGGCTCGGCGTTCACCTTCCTGCCGGGGGTGCGCTATGACTACTACCAGCTCAATGCGCATTCCGATCCGCGATTCGAGAACGGCTCACCGAATGTGGGCGTCACTGATCTGAGCAACGATGCGTGGACGCCGCGTCTCGGCCTGCTCTACCGGCTGACGGCGGACCTGCGTGGCTTTGCGCAGTACACGCAAGGTTTCCGCGCGCCGCCAGCATTTGATGTCAATCTCGGCCTCGATCTGCCCACTGTGAACGCCCGTGCGCTGCCGAATCCCGATCTTGACCCCGAGTACAGTTCCGCCCTCGAGCTTGGCCTGCGCCATCGCAGCGGACATGCCCAGATCGAACTGAGCGTGTTCGAGACGCACTACCGCGATTTCATCCTCAGCAACAGTTTCATCGGCGTCGATCCGGATACGGGCACCCGCCTGTTTCAGTCCCGCAACGTCGAGCGCGCCTGGATTCACGGGATCGAACTGAACTGGCGGCAGCATCTGGAGGTTTTCGGCGCTCCCGGCTGGAGCGCCGAACTTGCCGGAGCATGGCTGCGTGGCGAGAACCGTGATACCGACCAGCCACTTCCGGCTGTCGAGCCTGCGAAGCTGGTGTTTGGGGTCGACCATCGCACTCTGCGCAGCGTCTTGCGACTGCGCTTGGTCGCAGTGGACCGCCGTGACGGTGGCGATGACGCTGGTACACCGCAGTTCCAGGCGCCAGGCTATGCCGTGGTCGACATCACCGGCGAGTACTTTCCGGTTCCGCGCGTGGCGCTGCGCGCCGGCCTGTTCAACGCGTTCGATCGGCAGTTCTGGGAATGGGGCGACGTCTATGGGCGCGCTGCCGGCGATCCGCAGATCGCAGCGCTTGCCCATGCCGGACGTTACGTCAGTTTCGGCGCACAGTTCACGTTCTGAAGCCGCCCGCCTGACCTGAGGTCAGGCGCTGTCTCCAACGGGGTTATGCAGCCCTGCTGCATTTCGCGAAACCCGTTCACAAACTCACCCGTTTGAGGCAAGCGGCCGTTCTGAGGCTGCGGGTATGGTCGACGCAGATGCCAGTAGAAGCGGCGTTTCGGCGGGGATTGCGATTTGCCGGAACTGAGCGTGACGCTGGGTGAACGCGATTGGAGGATGTGCAATGACGGAGTTGGCCCAGGAAAAGCTGGTATCGGTGGATTCCCACGTGCACTTCACCGATGAGTGGGTGAAGGAGCGTCTGCGCAAGGAATTGCATGCGGTCTGGGATGACGCCAACAAGCAGGCCGAGGAGTACGCGGCCAAGGTGCTGCGCGGCGGACAGCCGAACCTGGAGCTGGAAGACTTCGTCGATCCGGAAGCGTCCAAGGACCCCGGCCACTTCAACCCGGAAGGCAAGCTCAAAGCGATGGACCTGGACGGCGTCTACGCCGAGGTGATCTTCCCCGAACTCGCCGGCGCCAAGATCGCCAATCCGCATCTGATGGGCGACAACTGGAAGGAAGTGTTCCAGGGCTACAACAACGCGATGGCGGACTTCGCTGCCTACGATCCGGTGCGTCTGATGACGGCGTACCAGCTGCCCTTGTATGACATCGACTTCGCGATCAAGGAAGTCGAGCGTCTGGCCCGCGACAAGAAGGCGCGCTGCGTGCAGCTGACGCCGTTTCCGTCCGACCTCGGCCTGCCGGACTTCTACGACAAGCGCTACGCGCCGCTGTGGTCGCTGATCGAGGAATCGGGCCTGACGATCCTCAATCACCTCGACCTGCACAAGAACCTGTGGGACGTGTTCCGTCGCGACCCGACGCCGCAGAAGGGCATCTTCACCGGCCTCGCCTGGGCGCCGCTGGCCGAAACCATCTGCATGTGGATCCTCACCGGCACGCTGGAAAAGTATCCGAAGATGAAGGTGCTGTTCGTCGAGCCGGGCCTGGGCTGGCTGCCGTGGTTCTTCGAGACGCTGCTCGATCCGCGCATGCACCAGCACTACGAGTTCCCCGGCGTGAAGCGTCCGCCGTCGGAGACCTTCAAGGCTCAGTGCGGGGCCACCTTCATGTACGAGCCTTCGGGCCTGAAGGCCGCGTACAACTACTTCGGCCCGGACTGCCTGTACTGGTCCACCGACTTCCCGCATCCCGCAACGTGCTGGCCGAACTCGCGTTCGCAGGTGGTCAGCCAGTTCAAGGAAGCCGGCATTCCGGAGGCGGATCGCGTCAAGATCACCTCCGGCAACGCGCTGAAGACCTTCGGGCTGGGCTGAAGCGGGCGGTCGAAAACACCGGCGGTGCCGTCCGAACGGACGGCGCCGCCTTCGCGTCTGTGGCGGCAAGATGAATCTGAAACTGAAGAAACCGAAGGTGCGACGATGGCAGGAGTTCTGAAGAATCTGAAAGTGCTGGATCTGAGCTGGGGTATCGCCGGTCCGATGACCGCGATGCTGCTCGGCGACAACGGCGCTCAGGTCACCAAGATTGAGCCGCCCGGCGGCGACCCGTTCCGCGGTCAGCTCGGCTACAAGGTCTGGCAGCGCGGCAAGCGCAGCGCCGTTCTCGACCTCAAGAACGCGGACGACAAGAAGGCCTTCCTCGCGCTGGCGAGCCAGGCCGACGTGCTGGTCGAGTCCTATGCGCCGGGCACGGCCGAGAAACTCGGCATCGACTTCAAGACCCTGTCCGCGCTGAACCCACGCCTGATCTACTGCTCGATCACCGGCTACGGCCGTGACACCGCCCTGTCCAACCGCCCGGCGTACGACGCGCTGGTACAGGCCCGCACCGGCCTGATGTTCGAACAGCGCGGCTGGGCCGAAGGCGCGCTCAACCACATGAACGGCCTGCCGGATCCGTTCCCCGATCTCGAAATCCCGTCGGACTGGGTGCAGGGCGCCGACCGCGAAGGTCCGCTGTTCGTCGCCTCGTACTGGCCCAGCCTCGGTGCGTTCTTCAACGCCAGCCTCGGCATCAGCGCCGCGCTGCGCGCGCGTGAGATCACCGGCAAGGGCCAGTGGGTCGAGACCTCGCTGCTGCAGGGCGCGATGGCCGGCGCCGCCGGTGTCTGGCAGCGCGCCGAGAAGCCGGACGCACCGGGCTTCGATACCTGGATTCTCAACAGCCGTTCGCCCAAGGGTCACTTCCAGGCCAAGGACGGCAAGTGGCTGCACAACTGGGTGCCGAACCCGCGCTTCATCCTGCAGGCCGCGCAGGGCGACACCCTAAACGCTACGCCGGACCTCACCGTGCAGAACGATCCGGACCGCTTCGGCACCGGGCCGGAAGAAATCCTGGTGATGTCGCACTACCAGCCGATCATGGCCGAGGCCGTTGCCAAGTTCCCGGTCGCTGACTGGGTCGAGGCCGCCGCCACTGCCGAGATGACGATGCAGCCGGTGCGCAGCATCGAGGAATCGCTGGCCGATCCCGCGTTCCTCGAAGACGGTTGCGCCACCGAGACGCAGGACCCCGAGCTGGGCACGATCCGCACCGTCGGCAACGCGTTCAACATGAGCCTGACGCAGGGCAAGCCCGGCGCGCCGCCGGTGGCGCCCGGTGCCAACACCGATGAAGTGAAGGCAGAAGCCGCGCAGATCATCGCCGAGGCCAAGGCCGCCACCGCTGCCGCGAAGAAGGGTGATCTCAAGGCCCCGCTCGAAGGCATCACCGTGCTGGATCTGGGTCTGGCCATCGCCGGCCCGTTCGGCACGCAGCTGCTCAGCGACCTCGGCGCCACCGTCATCAAGATCAACGGTCTGTATGACCTGTTCTGGCACCGCGTGCACATCGCCTACATGGCCAACCGCGGCAAGAAGAGCATCACGCTGAATCTGAAAGATCCGCGTGCGATGAAGATCCTGCTCGATCTGGTCAAGCAGGCCGACGTCGTGCAGCACAACATGCGCTACGACGCCGCCGAGCGCCTGAAGATCGACTACGAGTCGCTCAAGCAGATCAAGCCGGACCTGATCTACTGCCACACCCGCGGCTTCGAACGCGGCAAGCGCGCCAGCCTGCCCGGCAACGACCAGACCGGCGCCTGCCTGTCCGGCATCCAGTTCGAGGACGGCGGCATGGGTCGCGAAGGCAGCAATGGCGAAGTCGGCCGTCCGCTGTGGAGCTTCACCAGCTTCGGCGATACCGGCAACGGCTTCCTCTCTGCTGTCGCCATCTGCAACGCGATCTACCATCGCGACCGCACCGGTGAAGGCCAGTTCGTCGACACCTCCATCATCAACGCCGCGCTGCTCAACACCAGCTACGCCGTTGCCACGCCCAAGGGCGAAGGCTTCGCGCGTCCGCGCATCGGTGGCGATCAGGTCGGCTACTCCGCCGGTCATCGCATCTACCCGACCAAGGACGGCTGGTTGTGCATCGTCGTCGTGAACCAGAACCATTGGGATGAACTGTTCGCCGTGCTGCGTGCGCCGCGTCTGACCATCGACGAGCACTTCGCCACGCACGAAGCGCGTGAGGCCAACGACAAGCAGCTGACCGCCTTCATCGCCGGCCGCATGCAGGCGCACACCGCCGCCGAGTGGTTCGCAGAACTCGACGCCGCCGGCGTGCCGTGTGAAATCGTCGATCCGGAGTTCTCGCGCAAGCTGCACGACAACCCCGAGTTCCAGCAGCGCAAGTGGGTCGTGTCCTACCCGCACCCGGTCGTCGGCAAGCTGGACCAGATCGGTCTGCTGGTGAGCCTGTCGGATACCCCCGGCGTGATCCAGGGCCGTCCGCTGCTGGTTGGCGAACACACCAAGGAAATCATGGCGTCGATGGGCTACTCCGAAGACGACATGAAGACGATGGAAGAACAGTTCGCCATCGGCTTCCCCGGCATGCCGCGCATGCCACCGCGTCCGACCGCCGCCAAGGCCGAAGCGCCGAAGCAGGGCATGGCCGGCATGCTGGCGCAGGAGTCGAAGAAGTAAGACCTTGAGCCGCGTAGAGGGCCCCGGCAACGCCGGGGGTTCCTCGCGTCACGATGGGCCGGCTTCTTCATCAGTATTCAAAGCCCCGCAGTCATGCGGGGCTTTTTGTGTGCCTGCCCGAATGTCCGTCCCCGACCGTCATTCCGGACTACCGCAGGCAGAACCCGGAATCCAGGCTCAATCGGAGCCGCTGACCGGTTTCACGGAGCAGAGGTTCTCCAACGCGAGAACATCTGCCTCGAGTTGTTCTCGTATGGAAGTACATCGCCGCACGCTGTCATGGGTGGGCTGAGCGCCGACGAAACCCATCGAGCCGTCGGCCTATGCCTTCTTCCGTCCAGCGTAGTACGCCGCGATCTGCGGCTGCGCCGCGAGTCGCTCCGCGTGCGTGACCAGCCGCGGCGCCACCCGGTCCACCAGATCTTTCGGAATGTCGTCGAGCATGCCGGACCGCAGCCAGCGCACCAGCATCCAGACCTTCAGATCGCCCACCGTCAGGCGTCGGTCGGCGAAGTACTCACCGCCGGCGGCCTCGAGCCGCGCCTGGAATTGCTCCAGGTAGTGCGGGAGCGGTCCTGCGGTCAGCGCTTCGCGTGCCTTCTTCTTCGCTTCGGCATCGAGGCCTATCGTGCTGCCGATCTGGAAATCCATGTCCTCGACGGCGTCCATGACCTCGTCGCAGAGCAGGGCCTGCAGGTTGTCTTGCGGATACAGCCCCGCCAGCTTGCCGACGTAGCGGTTGATGCTGTTGGACTGGGCGACGAGGCGACCGTCCACCTCGAGCACCGGCAATGCGCGGAACGGCATGCCGTCGCGCATCGCCTGCCATTCCTTGAATAAAACGCGCCGATCCTCGAACGGCACTCCGCCGATGTGCAGCGCCAGGCGCGCGGGCTCGCCGCGGCCGCCGTCAAAATCGAAATACGTGAGCGTCAGTGCGGGCACGGCGATCTCCCTGTTTGATGCGGTGAGTGTACGCTGAGCGCCGTGAAGAAGAAGCCGGTGACATTCGAAGACCGCTGGTCGCCCCTGCTGCCCGCCGACGACCCGCCGGCTGGCCGCGACTACACGGTCCGAAGCCGGGTCTGGCGCTACAAGGGTGCCGCTGCCTGGTACTTCGCCAACCTGTCGGGGGAGCAATCCGCCGACATCAAATCGCGTTACGGCGTCACCGCAAAAGGCTGGGGCTCGATCCGCGTGCGCGTACGCATCGGCAAGACCGAGTGGAGCACCTCGCTATTCCCCGACAAGAAATCCGGGACCTACCTGTTCGCGATCAAGGCCGACGTACGCAAGGCCGAGAACCTGTCGGACGGTGACAGCATTACCGCGCGGGTCAGCGTCGTATAAGTCGAGCGCAGGGTGGGGAACTCGTGGTCTGTTCCGAATGGCGCTCCCGCCAGCGTGGTCTTGCCGCATTGACGTGGCCCCGGTGAGCACGACCCCGCGGCTGCGCTTCAGGGCTGCAGCGATCTCTTCCAGCAGTGCCTTGCGGACAATCAATTCCGCGTGACCATCACCATGAAAATCCGCCATCCAATGGAGGTTATTCATGGTGATATTCAACGAATAGATCGCGGTCTTACTTTTGGGGCGGTTGAAGACGCTCGTGCATATCGTCCTTCTGAACGGTGTCACCGCAACATCTGCATGCCATTGTCCCGGGCAACTGGAAAAAATGGATGGGGGAACAAATGGCGGACTGGAGCGAGCAGAACATTCCGGATCAGACCGGCAAGCGGGCGTTGATCACCGGCGCTGCCAGCGGCATCGGCTTCGAGGCCGCACGTGCGCTGGCGCAGCATGGCGCGACGGTGTTGATCGCGGATCGCAACGAAGCCGCCGGTCACACAGCGGTGGAACGCATCCGCGCCCTGCGCGCGGACGCGCAGGTGGAGTTCCTGCCGCTGGACCTGAGCAATCTGCAAGGCGTGAAGGACTTCGCCAAGGCTCTGCTGGCGCGTGGCGAGCCACTGGACATCCTGATCAACAACGCCGGCATCCAGCCGATCACCGAACGGCGCACCAGTGCGGACGGATTCGAGCTGACCTTCGGCATCGGTCATCTGGGCCACTTCGCGCTGACAGGCTTACTGTTGCCGCTGCTGCACGCCGCGCCCGCGCCGCGCGTCGTCACCATCTCCAGCATCGTCCACGGTCAGGGCTACTTTGATTGGGACGATCTGCAGATGGAACGCGGCTACTCCTCTCAGCGGCCGTACAACCAGACCAAGCTCGCGAACCTGCTGTTCGCACGCGAACTGCAACGTCGCATCGAGCAGGCCGGCAGCAAGCTCAAGAGCATCGCCGTGCATCCGGGCGTCGCCCGCACCTCCATTGGTGCCAACCGCAAGCAGCTCGGCCCATACCATCTGGTCGATCACCTGATCACGATGATCCTCGGTCTGGTCATGCCGCTGCTGGGTCAGCCCGCCGCCGCTGGCGCCTTGCCGACGCTGTACGGTGCAACCTCAGAAGACGCGCAGGGCGGCGGCTTCTACGGCCCCAGCGGTTTCGGTGAGATGAAGGGTCCGCCGAAGGCGGCGAAGATCAAACCGGCTGGCAACGACATGGACGCGGCGCAACGGTTATGGGCGGTCTCGGAGCAGCTGACAGGCGTGGTGTATCGGATTTCGCACTGACCTCAACTTGCCCAAACGAGCAGGTAGTTTTTTGATTGCCACTGAGGCACCCTTTCCGACATCGGCATAAATCTAGTTGGGCTTTCAGTCAGCCATCACCGGAAACTGCGATATGAGCTCGCTCGCGCTCGTTGATACAAGAGTACCTGTTCGTTTGAAGCTGTCGGCCCTGTGGGCGGCGCTGATGTTTTGTTACATCTACGGCGACTACTTCGGGCTGTATGTTCCCGGCAAGCTCCAAGGAATGTTGGATGGACACGGTCCAATTGGAGCAGTGAGCCAAAGTAGCTTGGTGGCTACTTCGATCTTGCTGGCGATACCGGGCCTCATGGTGTTCCTGTCTCTCGTGCTGCCAGCAACGCTCTGCCGCTGGGGCAATGTCGCGTTGGGTGCCTTCTACATTGCGGTCATGCTAATGACGATGCCAGGTGCATGGTCGTTCTACGTCTTGCTGGGAGTCGTCGAGATTCTCCTAGGGGCTGGAACTATCTGGTATGCCTGGACGTGGCCAAAGCAAGCCGCGAACGGTGCCGGTGAGCACTAACCAGCTTACAGGGACTCCTCCCACACGAAAGAAAAATGGGGTCAGACCCCATTTCTTCCACGAACCTGCTGTTCGCACGCGAACTGCAACGCCGCATCGAGCAGGTCGGCAGCAAGCTCCAGAGCATCGCCGTGCATCCCGGCGTCGCCCGCACCTCCATTGGTGCCAACCGCAAGCAGCTCGGCCAATACCATCTCGGCGATCACCTGATCACGATGATCCTCGGTCTGGTCATGCCGCTGCTGGGCCAGCCCGCTGCGGCGGGTGCCTTGCCCACTATGTATGGCGCAACCTCGGAAGACGCGCAGGGCGGCGGCTTCTACGGCCCGAGCGGTTTCGGTGAAATGAAAGGGCCGCCGAGGGCGGCCCGGATCAAGCCGGCCGGCAACGACATCGACGCGGCGCAGCGGCTGTGGACAATTTCGGAGAAGCTGACCGGAGTGCAGTATCGGATTTCAGCCTGACCCAAGGGTTGTTTGGCATCTCATTCGGGAACATTCATCCAGCATAAATCGGACTTCCGCTGCTAAGACCCTGTCCAAACGGGCAGGTAGTTTTTTTATCACCGCCGAGGCACCCTCCCTGACATTGGTATAAATCTAGTTAGCCATCAGGAAATGATCGTGCCCTCCGAATGCGTGCTTTCCCTAGGAGCATCTGATGTCATTGCGGTCTTGGCCGCACTAGTGGCCGGGCTATCCGCTTTATATGCAAGGTGGGCTGCCGAGGAGGCAAAGCGCGCCAATGAGCTAGCGCTATTGGCTCGCAGAAAAGCTATCTACGATGCATTCTATGAGTTGAAAATGCATATGGAGCAGCGAGGGTTTCGTCCAGACATGGAGCAAGTATCCAAGTTTTATTACCCATCAAGAGATGCTGCCTTCTATGTCAAAGAGTCCTTGTCTAGTGAAATAGCAAAGTACTATGAGCTTTGTTTCAAAGTCGCTGATCTGGCAAGGCTCGGAAACGGCCTTTACCCAAACGAAAGCGAAGAAGTAAAAGACGCTTTTAAACAGGCGCGAGAGATCTCAGAAGAAATAGACAGTGCCTTGAAAGCAGTGGTCAAAAAATATGCCGCAAATGGCTAACAATTCCGTCGAGAGGGACCGCCCACAAGCTGCGCTTGTGGGTTCCCTTCGCGGCTTCGCCACTACGGCGGCCCCTCACGTCAAACGTTGGGCGTCATAAGCGCAATCTGAACGACACCACAAGCAGAATCGGGAGCAAATGGGGGAATTATGAAAAAGCAAATGGTAGTACTCGCACTCTGCATGACAGCCCTGCTCGGTGCGTGTACTCGGTCACTCAGCCCGGAAGAGCAGGCGCGAGTTGAAGCATTGAGGACTGAACTTGAGGCAACCAAGAGGGAGGTTGCTGGCGCTGAAGCGCAGAACGCCCAGTACAGCGGTGGCCTCGTCAAGGCCCTGCTCTCCGTGCGTCTAGAACTTCTAAAAACAAACGAAGCTCTCATTGAACAACGTATTCACGCCATCGAATCCGGCGCAAAAGTAACTATCGAGACGGTTGCCACTAATCCTGATGTGGCGCGCGCGAATCAGTTGCAAGACGATATTGCAAAACAAGAGGCGAAAGTCACGGAGGCCGATGCGAAGGCAAGCCTTTATTCAGGAGGCCTGGTCGGTGCGATGGCGGTAATGGGGGCCGCCACGGAGCGGAACACTCTGGCGATGCTCAGGCAACAATATCTGGTAGCAAAATACGGACTCGCATACCCCAAACAAGGGGCTGTTCTGTCGGTCGCCTCGCCTCCGAGCGTCGCGGCGGATGAGACTGCCGGCGGAGTCGACGCCACCGCGACCTCCGAGGACGCGGATCGGCAAGTTCGCGAGCAAATTCTGGAGGCCGCCCTTCTGCGGAAACAGTATGCAAAGCAGGACTATCAAGACTATGTGTTTTTCGACATAACCTTCAACGCGAAGGGCCTAGACAAGCCGGCTAGAGCGATTAAAGGCGTGCTTACATTTATGGACTTATTCAATGAGCCAAAATTCGCGCTCAAATGGACAATCGACAAGCCGATTTCTCCAGGAGCGAGCTACACAGAGAGGGGATCCGGCTTTGAATACAATCAGTTCAAGGACGACCACCAGTGGGTGCGGAACACGGAAAAGGACAACATGAAAATAAAGTTTCGTGTCGACAGCATCCTGTACCAAGACGGAACGACACGCACATTCGATTAATTGCCGTGCAATCCGAGGGAGAAAAGGGGTCAGACCCCTTTTCCGTGCAAACGGGCAGGTAGTTCTTTTATCACCGCTGAGGCACCCTCCCCGAAATCGGTATAAATCTAGTTATGCGGCCACGAGCCGCAAATCGCCGGCAACCCATACGGAGAACATCATGCAGATTCTCAGAACAGTCCTCGTCGCAGCTGTCGTCGTCCTGGGTTTCTCCCCACTTCCGGCACCTGCTCAGGACGCCAAGGCGGAGGACATTGAGGCAGCACGCTCCGAGATGCTTAAGAGATGGGGTGTTGACGGCCTCATCAAAGCGAGTGACGTCGAAGGCACGGCGACGGCGCTTCTTGCCCGTCCATTGGGGGAGCAGCCTGAAGACCAACTACGCGAGCTTGCGAAGCGAGCAAACGCGGCCGCCAACTTCGTGGGCTTCATCCTCGAAGAGTACGAGAGCTACTACCGCGAGAACTACCGATACGACTTCGTGAAAGAAAAGATCGCCCCGTTCCATGATGCGTACGCGACACTCTCCAATCGCCTCAAGTCGTATCGCAATCAGGCCTACTTCAATTTGGGCAAGAAGGCCGCCGATCGAGGCGACGAGATGACCGCCTTCTTCATGTTTCGCGACGCGTATCGCCTTAGCGGTTTCACCGAAGATGAAGGCGATCACAAGGGCATGAGGTACCAAGCTGAAATCGAGATGAAGAAACTCCTCGGTTTGGAAAGCATGGGCACGTTCACGTACTGGAAATGAGGGGACTTCTCCGACGCCGGGCGCAGCGAAAAAGGGGTCAGACCCCATTTTCCTCCCTGCGTGGAAATTTTTTGGCCGGCGTAGTCAAGGGCTTTGAGGTTGACAGGGGAAGGGGAAGCGTATGGATGTCATTTCAATTGTGTCACTGGTTCTGCTGTTTGCATCATGGGTATTCGTGATGATGGGCTGTGCGTCGGCCGCTTGGGGGAAGGGCTTCAATCAGGCGCAGTGGCTCGCTGCGGGCTTTCTGCTGGGGCCAATCGCATTGCTGGTGCTTATTGCGATGCCGCCCAACGCGGAGGTGCAGCGCGAACGTAAACTGGCTGCCGGCGTTGCCAAGGAATGCCCCACTTGCCTAGAGTTGGTGCGTCCGGCTGCGCGGCAGTGTCCGCACTGTGGATCTGATCTACCCCAAGCGCACTAGCTACTGCAGCTATTGAAATTCCGAGTTGGTCGCGAGTTAGGGCGAATTTGCGCAGCGTGATTCGCCAGCAAGACAATAGGGGACAGACCAGAAGAAATGGGGTCAGACCGCATTTATACGACTTCTCACTGTTGGAAAGACTGCGGACCCAATCTGATTGCGGTGGGATGCAGTGAAGCTCAAGAATCTTCTGATCAAACACTCGGTCCAGTCGGTACTCGCGGTGTCCGCATGGATGGCCCGTCAGGAGCGCCTGAATGCGATGACCGAAGCGTTCATGAACGCCTTGGCTCGCGCAACGATCCGGTCCAAGCGCATTCGTGAAGTCGACACACTTGAAGCGCTGGGCACGCAGTGGCAGCGCGGGTTTCCGTCCGCCAAGCAGGTGCCGATCACGGCCGTTACTGCGGATACGGTGTTTGCCGAGATTCATACGCCGTGTCCGCTGCGCGGCACGGGGGATGTCGGCGCGTGTTACCGGATGATGCAGTTTGATCGCGAGGTGGTGAAGAAAGCAGGCGGGCAGTTTGTGGTGCTGTCGTCTCAGGCCACGCCCGGCAACAACATTTGCCGAGTCGCGATGCGCAGACAGGGCGCTGATGTGAGCGATCTGATCACTGCGCATCAGCAATAGAATCGTCAGAGGCTTTCGGAACGGCATCGCAATGACGACGGCGGAAAGCAAATCTCGATTCAAGGCCAAGCTGCTGCGGCCACGACAGCCGGACGCAGCGGCGGACTGGGCTTTCGTTCTGCTGCCCAAGGCGGTGAGCGAGACGCTGCCGCGACGCGGGCGGACCAGCATCGACGCCCGAATGAATGGTCACCGCTTCATCGCCACGCTGGAGCCGGATGGACAGTTGAGCCATTGGCTGCGGGTCAGCCGCGAGCTTCAGGATGTAGCGGGCGCAACGGCGGGAGACGTCGTCACGCTGGAGATCGCCCCGGTCGACTCCGAGCCGGAGCCGGAGCTTCCGTCCGATTTCGAACAGGCGCTGGCCGCCGCGCCCGAGGCGCGCAGCGTCTGGGACGACACCACGACGATCGCGCGCGTGGACTGGATTCATTGGATCACCTCCGCCAAACAGGCCAAGACCCGGGCCAAGCGCATTCGGGATGCCTGCGACATGCTGGCTTCGGGGAAAAAGCGGGTGTGCTGTTTCGATCCGTCCGGCTTCTACAGCAAGGCGCTGCGCGCGCCGGAGGCGGCAGACTGATCTTGTTGCGAGGTCGCCTGGGGGCCATACACGGCGGCAGGTGATAGGCAGTTCACTGCCCGGTGCCGCTGATGCAATGAGGCTTGCGGCCTCAAGCCGTGGATCGATCGAGTTCCAAACGCCCTGGCGAGATGGGCACTGCTCAGCCTGACTTCCTGCGAGCACGCGAGGGTGTAGCGGTCAGCGTGCCGGATGTGTCCCCACGCGCGCCCAGCCGTCCTGTCGCTGCGGCGCGCATCAGGCGTTGGAACGTGGGGCATTCACTGTGATTCGGCGCCGGGCATGCCGCGGCGTGGCGCAGGCCGTTGCGCATGGCGACCAGGCGACGGATGGTCTGATCCAGTTCGTCGGCGCGGGATGCGAGCATGTTCCGGTCGATCTGCGGGCGGCCGTCGGTCGCGAACATCAGGCCGATCTCGTCCAGCGCGAATCCTGCTGCGCGACCTAGGGCGATGAGCGAAAGCCGGTCCAGCACGCTCTCTGGATACTGGCGGCGTAAACCGTGCCGACCGTGCGATGCGATCAGCCCTTTGTCTTCGTAGAACCGCAAGGTCGATGCGGGCACGCCGGACTGCTTGGCGACCTCGGCGATATCCAGATCACGCATGGGCTTGACCTCAAGTTGACTTGAAGTCGCAGAGTGCCGCTCCCGTTGCCAAACGGCAACTTCTGGAGCTGTGCGATGGATGCGCTGCAACTTTCCGCGACCGCCGTGTTGGTCGGCGTGCTCGCGACGGCCGTAATGGATGTGGGGTCGGTGCTGCTGAAACAACTGGTTGGCGTGCCGATGCCGAACTACGTAATGGTGGGGCGTTGGGTCGGCCACATGCCGGCTGGCCGGTTTCGCCATCGGGCGATCGCCGCGGCTGCGCCGGTGCGTGGCGAACGCTGGATCGGTTGGGCCGTTCACTACACGACGGGTGTGGTTTTCGCGGCGCTGCTGCTGCTGATCTGGGGTGACGCTTGGATTGCCAATCCCACATTCGCGCCCGCGTTGATTGTTGGGCTGGGGTCGGTTGCGGCTCCTTTTCTGTTGATGCAGCCGGCAATGGGCGCGGGCATCGCGGCCCGAAAAACACCTGATCCCGTCACCGCGCGTCGACGCAGCCTGATCAATCACAGCCTGTTCGGCCTCGGCCTGTACGTCTCTGGCTGGGCGGTACACCTGCTGTATGCGGCCTGAGACGTGAACCGCTTTCCCCTACGTGTCTTCAACCCGATGTGTTTTTCCAACCCCTGTGAGGTGCTGTCATGCGTATCCCCCAACGGTATTCCCCGATCGTCTTCGGCGCGGTGCTGTCCGCGATCATGGTGTGCATCGTCTCGGCTTTCGTTCTGGCGATCAGTCAGGGCATCGGGCCGAACTTCCTGCGGCATTGGCTGCGAAGCTGCGCAACGACATGGCCGGTGGCATTTCCGACCGTGACCCTGATCGCGCCATGGGTGCGTCGTTTCGTCGCGCGAGTGACGGTGTGACGAGGTTGCTTTAGAGATGCGTCGAAGTGCGGCCTGCTGGCGGCATCACTCCGGCAGGCCGCAGGCTCTCAGCCAGTGTGTCGAGCGACCAGTCCTGATCCGAGAAAAAGGGGGCAGAACCGTTTTCCTTTCCCGAGGCGCGCAGCGTGTGGGACGACACCACCAAGCTGCGCGCGCCGGAGGCGGCAAACTGATTCGCCTGCTGGGTTCGTGCGCTTGTCAGCATGGCTTTCGCCCGGTTTGCGTGGCGGCATTCACCGCCGCTGCGAGCGCGAGGCCGTCGCGTTCAACGGTGATATCGTTGGCGGCGCAGTCTTTCCGCTGCCGCCCGTTGCTCGGTGCGTCACGTTGATAGGGACTGCGTTCTCCAACCCTGCGGTCGGCTTTTTCTGAAACGCATGACGGCATGTCGAGCTCAGCACTATGAAAACCTTTGTGGCACTTCTGCGGGGCATCAACGTCGGCGGCCGAAATATGCTGCCGATGAGCGAGCTGTCGGAGATCCTTCACGACCTTGGATGTCGTGACGTCAAGACCTACATCCAGAGCGGCAATGCCGTCTTCCGGTGTGACAAGGCGTCAGGCCGGATCGCGGCGGATATCGCTGCCGCTATCGGGAAACGTCGGGGGTTCGAGCCGCACGTGCTGGTGTTGGACAAATCCCGGTTTGCCGATGCGATCAAACTGAATCCCTTTGGGCCGCAAGCACCCGACGCAAAAGCGCTCCATCTCGGATTTCTCGATGCGGTGCCTGCGACACCCGACCTTAAGGGTCTTGAGGCGCTCAAGGCGTCAACGGAGCAGTTTTCGCTGGTGGGGCAGGTGTTCTACCTGCTGGCCCCTGAGGGTGTCGGGCGCAGCAAACTGGCCGCACGGAGCGAAAAGTTGTTGGGATGTCCCATGACGGACCGCAACTGGAAAACGGTCACCACGCTTATGTCGATGCTTGAGGCGCTGCCCGAATAGCGCGCGTCCGTTCGCGCGCTCCGACGCCTGCCGCGTGGCTCGAACTGAGCGCTGCTTTGCGCCTCGATGCGGTTGGGTGGCACCACTCACGCTGTCGGACCGCATTCCTTCAGCCACTGCTTCGGTGAACTTCCGACGATCTGTTTGAACGCACGCAGGAAGCCGGCCTGACTTCCGTAGCCTACCCGTTCACCCACCAGCTTGAGCGGTGTGCCTCGGCGCAGCAGCGCCTGCGCGGTGGTGATGCGCCAGCGCGCGAGGTAGTCGCCCGGCGTCTGCCCGACTTCACGACGGAACACTTCGGCGAAGTGGCTGCGGGACATTGCCGCGTGCTGCGCGAGCGTGTCGAGCGACCAGTCCTGATCGGGATGCGTGTGTATGGCGTTGAGCGCCTTGCTCAGCTGCGGATGTGCGAGCGCGCGCAGGAAGCCGATGTCATTGGTGCCGCGGGCGACGGTGGTGCGCAGCAGCTGGATCAGCACCAGCTCGAACAACCGGTTCAGCACTTCACTGCGCGCGGGGCGCTGGGCGAAGGCTTCGCCGAACAGCAGATCGAGCAGCGCGCGGGCGTCGTCGAGTTCATCGAGGCGGCACTGGAAGTGTTCCGGCAAGGCCAGCGCGATCGGATTGAACGCCTGGTGATCGAAGGCGACGGAGGCGCAGGCGAGGTCGGCGCCGCTGTCCGGATCGGTCTCGATCCAGTGCGTGAGCGGGCGTGAGTAGAACAGCAGCGTCGGCTGCGACAGCGTTTCCACCAGGCCGTGCTTGTCGCGCAGACGCAGGCTGCCGGCGTTGAGCAGGTGCAGGAAGCCGGTGTTGCTGGCCTCGTCGAATTTTGCCTGGCCGCACAGCGTGCCGGTGTAGAACACGCGGGCGCGGGCACTGAAGTGGGTGAGCAGCGGGGACAGGGGGTCGTCGGTCATTTCGGACGATCCGCAAGCAAATGCGGATGAATGTTGAACTGGAGTCCGATAGTAGGGCCTAGCATCACTTCCGCCAACCCACACTCCCAACCCCGGAGGTTTCAGATGACCTACATCACCCCCCTCGATCCTCAGGCCGCCGACGCGACCACCGCCGCCACGCTGAACGCGGTGAAAGCCGCCATCGGCATGGTGCCGAATCTGTACGCCACGCTGGCTAAGGCGCCGGCCGCGCTCAATGGTCTGCTGCAGATCAATCAGGCGATCGGCGGCGGCGCTCTGACCGCGAAGGAACGCGAGATCGTCGCGCTCGCTACGTCGCAGGCCAACGGCTGCGGCTACTGCCTCAGCGCGCACACGCTGCTCGGCAAGAACGCGGGCCTGTCACTTGCACAGACCTACACCGCGCGAGCGGGCCGTGGATCGACGCCGCGCGAAGCGGCCATCGCGGCCTGTGCGAAGGCGGTGGTCGATGCGCGCGGTCATGTGCCGGTCGACGTGCTCGATGGCTTCAAGGCGGACGGCCTCAGCGAAGCCGATCTGCTGGAGATCATTGTCAACGTCGCCGCGACCACGCTGACCAACTACGTCAACAACGTTGCACGCACGCAGATCGACTTTCCCACCGTGGACGTGGCGCTTGCCGCCTGATTCACCAACCACTTTCCCGATTTTCTGGAGAACTCCCATGCGTCATCACAACATTCTGGCTTCGATCGTTCTGGCGGCTTCGGCCATCGCTGCGCCGCTGTCGGTGCAGGCAGCGGATGAACACAATGTATCGCTCGGCTATTCGGCGGCCGGTGCTCCGCTGGCGGTCCACGGCTACGACCCGGTGTCCTACTTCACCGACGGCAAGCCCATGCGCGGCAGCGACGAGTTAACGGTAGTACACGATGGTGCGGCGTATCGCTTCGCCAGCGCCGAGCACCGTGATCTGTTCAAGGCCAACCCGGCGCGCTACGCCCCGCAGTTCGGCGGCTACTGCGCCTACGGGGTTTCGGTCGGCAAGAAGTTCGACGGCGATCCGATGCTGTGGACGATCCGCGACGAGCGTCTTTACCTGAACCTGAATCCCGAGATTGTTGCCGCGTTCAACAAGGACGTGCCCGGCAACATCAAGAAGGCCGAAGGCAAGTGGCAGAAGATCGAGCACAGCGCCGTCAAGGATCTTTGAGTCACGATTCAAGCGGCAGCAGTCGAGCGGTGACGGCGCGCAGGCCGTGACCGGAAAGCCCCTCTGAGTCAGAGGGGCTTTTTGCTGTGTATAGCGGGGTAACTGCCGACGTGCTTCAGGCCGCGATGGGATTCGTTAGCAGCGACGCGGCGCCGGCGCGGGCGATCGAGCTGCCGACAAACCACCGGGAGAAGACACGGGTGAGGGCTTCCGAGCCCAGGACCCGCAGTGCGCCGGAGTCCAGCGCGGATTGCAGGCTGGTATGGCACACCCAGACTTCGGTCAGCACCCGCAGCGGAGACTGGACCAGGATGTCCACCTCGTGGCCGGGATCTTCCAGGCACAGGTCCACCGCGCCGTCGTCGCAGACCAGCCACCACTGGCGCATGCCTTCGGGTGCGTCATGGAGTTCGACCGTCACCACGATGCGGCCTTCCGGCATGCAGCTGCCGTCGACGCCACGGCGGATGTCCCACATCAACAGTCCGGCGTCGAGATCGCCGTCCTGCAGTCGCGATCCGACCCAGCGGTGACCCCAGATGCCCAGCGCTTCGATCAGCGGCGCCAGCTCCAGACCGGATTGCGTCAGTGCGTAGGCCTGCTGTCCGCCCCGTTCGGGATGCTTGGTGACGACGCCGTATTCGACCAGCTGACGCAGACGGCGCGCGAGCAGCGTCGGCGACATGCGAGGCAGGCCTCGGCGCAGCTCGTTGAAATGGCGACCGCCGGCGACCAGTTCGCGGATGACGATCAGCGTCCAGCGTTCGCACAGGAGTTCGGTCGCCTTGGCGACCGGGCAGAACTGACTGTATCCATGATTCATCTTGCGGTATCCCGTAGTGGGTGGGTGAATCAATGAGTGGTCATTCAGCGATACAGATTATGGACTAGCTATCAGGCAGGCATCCTGCGACCGTGGTCCGCGCAACGGCGCTGAAGCGGCGCGCGTTGGAAAACAATCACACGAGGAGAGATGACCATGCGGATTGCACGCGATGACATTCCCGCCAAGATCAACATTCCCGGCGCGGTTGCACGGCAGAAGGTCGATTTTGGCGACGCGACCGGGCTAAGCACCATGGGCGGCGAGTACTTCTCGCTCGCAGCCGGTACCGATATCGCGCCGCTGCTGAAGGGCCTGCACGACGACGCCTGCCATGCGCCGCACTGGGGCTACATGATCAGCGGCGAACTGGTGGTGACCTACACCAACGGCACGGTCGACACCTGCCATGCGAAAGACCTGTTCTACTGGCCGCCCGGGCACAGCGTGCGCGTGGTGCAGGACGCCGAAGTGATTCTGTTCAGCCCGCAGCACGAACACACCGCAGTCATGGATCACATGCTGAAGGCATTGGCAGGCTGATCCGGACTAAGCCATTGCGGGCCTGGAAATGAAGCGCCCGGCGAATCTGCTGCCTGCCGCTGGTGAGATGGCGGCTATTGCGGCTGGCAGCGGCGCGCGCTTCGAGCGATGCGTGCGTTTATTGCAGAAGGCGCAGCTTCTATCGGCCTGCTGCGCTCAGGGGAAGGCGGCACCAACAACTCCCGGCAGCTTCCCTTCCCCGGGTTCCTCATGGGTGACGCCGTCGCGGATGTGATAGATGCGCTTGAAGGTCGGAATGATCTTCTCGTCGTGTGTGACGACGATGATGGCCGTCTCGTACTTCCGCGCCATCTCATTGAGGATCTGGACGACGGCCATGGCCCGCTGGGAATCCAGCGGCGCGGTCGGCTCATCGGCCAGGATGACCGGGGGGTGGTTGACCAGGCCGCGCGCGATCGCGACGCGTTGCTGCTCTCCACCGGAGAGTTGCGCGGGCATGGCCTGCTTGCGGTGCTGAACGTCGAGCGCGGTCAGCAGTTCAACCGCGCGTTCGCGCGCTGCCGCGTTCGGCACTCCGGCAAGCATGGGCAACAGCGCCACGTTATCGGTGACATCGAGAAACGGGATCAGATAGGGTGCCTGGAATACGAAGCCGATCTTGTCGCGACGCAGGGCGCGCAGATCGCGTACTTTCCAGCCGTCGTCGTAGATCACCTCGTCGCCGAGGGTCATGCGCCCGCCGGTGGGGTCGATCACGGCGCCCAGGCATTTGAGCAGCGTGCTCTTGCCCGAGCCTGATGGCCCGATCAGACCCACGACCTCGCCGGGGGCGACGTACATGTCCACGCCCTTGAGGGCGTCGACGGCGGTGTCGCCGGAGCCATAGCGTTTCCTCAAGCCTTCGATACGGATGCCATTGCCTGCCATGTCAGCCTCCGATCGCCTCGGCCGGGTCGACCTTGAGCGCCACGCGGATCGCGATGACGCTGGCCAGTGCGCAGATCACCAGCACGGCGAAGAATCCGGCCACCGAGTCCTGCGGCATCAGCAACACATATTTGGGAAAGAACGGGGCGGCAAAGGTTGCGGTGATCTTGCCGACCGCGAATCCGATGACGCCCAGCGCGAGCGCCTGCTGCATGATCATCGCCGCGATGGTGCGATTGCGCGTGCCGATGAGCTTGAGCACTGCAATCTCGCGGATCTTGTCCATGGTCAGTGTGTAGATGATGAAGGCGACGATGGCGGCACTGACGACCGCCAGAATGACCAGGAACATGCCGATCTGTTTCGACGAGGTGGCAATCAGCTTGCCGACGAGGATCGCCTCCATCTGCGCCCGTGTGTGAACGGTCAGGCGCTTCCAGCGCCGGATGGAATCGGCCACATCCTGTGCGACGGCCCCGGGCGCGAGGCGGACGAGCACCGCATTGACCGACGTGCTGCTGGCTTGCGACGCATTGACTGCGTCGAGCACTTCGGATGCGCCGGGTCGATTGAATGCAGGATTGCCTTCAGTGCGGCGCCGGTTCTGCCAGATGGCATCGTTGTCCTTGAGGAACTGGGCCTCCTGAGCGTCCTTGAGCGGGATGAACACCATTGGATCGCCGCTGGAGGACACCATTCGGCGGGTCAGGCCGACCACCGTGTAGTGGCTGCGGCGAATGGTCAGCACATCGCCCAAGCTGAATCCGGTGGAAACGTCGGCTACCGCTTCGTAGTGCCCCCGTGTGATTTGCCGCCCGGCGACCAGGTAAGGCGGCCACCCGGGAGCGCCCCAGGATTCTCCCGGCACGATGCCGACCACCATCGCGCGAACGTCGCGGTCGGCGCTGCGGACCTGCATCGTCAGGTAGGTGACATTTGCCGCCTGCGCCACACCCGGCATGGCGAGAAGGACGCGGTACACGTCATCGGCGACGCTTGAAGATTCTGCGTACGGCCCCAGCGTGTCCTGCTGGACGACCCAGAGGTCGGCACCACTGTTATCGAGCAGCGCTTTGCCATCGTCAACCATGCCCCGGTAGACCCCGGCCATGACCAGCGTCACGCCGATGAGCAGGCCGAGGCCGACGCCGGTGAAGACGAACTTCCCCCAGCTTTGGAGAATGTCCCGACCGGCGAGGCTGATCATTCCGGTACGCCTGGAATGTGCCCGACCACGCGAATCCGGCTGGAGGAATGGAGCGTTTTTTCGCTGTATTGCACAATCCGGTCGCCCGGCGTCAGCCCCTCCAGCACCTGTACATGGCCATCAAGGTCGGCGCGTCCCAATTTGATGTCAACGAAGCGGGGCGCGCCATCCACGATCTGCCAGACGCCGATCTTGTTGCCCTGCCGCTGGATGGCGGCGTTGGGAATGACCGGCATGGCGGGCAGTGCCGGCAGATCGATGGTGACTTCCGCCAGCTCGCCGAGCGGTGGTGGCTGCGCGGGCACCTGATCGAAGATTACCTTGGCCAGCGTTTCCTCCGTCACGGCATCCGCCTTGGGCTCGACTCGCAGGACGCGGCCAGCAAATGCCTCGCCGACGCGCGAACGCAGCTGGATGCTCGCGGCTAGATCCTTGGCCAGTCCTGATGCGCTGATCTGGTCAAATCGAACATTGACCCAGATGCTGGGCGTGTCAATCAGTTCGACGACCGCCTGACCCGCAACGACGGTGGTGCCGGGATCTGCATCGCGCGAGGTGACGATACCGTCGGCCGGAGCGACGAGCTGCAGATTGCCTCGCTGTGCGCGCAGCGCATCGAGATCGGACTGGGTGCGTGTCAGATCCTCCCGCGCAGCGAGCAGCACGGCGTCTGCAATCGCCAGCTCCTGCCGCTTGGTGACCACGGTTTCCTCGCTGATCATCTGCGCCGCAGACATCAGTTCGTAGCGTCGAGCCTGGCTTGTGGCATAGGTCTGCCGGGCGGCGGCTTCCCGCACTACCGCGTCGGCACGCTTGACCGCCGCCTGCTGTGCGCGCAGCCGGTCATCGAGATCCACTGGATCCATCTCGCCGAGTAGCTGGCCAGCATGCACCCGGTCGCCCACCTGGACATCCAGCCGCTCGACGCGGCCGGCGAAAGTGGGGCCAATCTTGTAGGTGTAGCGCGCTTCGATCGTGCCGATGCCGAACAGCGCGGGACGCAGTGCCTGCGACTCCACTTCGATTTCGGTCACGGCGACCGGGGCCAACGGACCCGAGCGCACGGCGACATAGCCCAACAGCGCCAGCAGCATCGCCATGAACGCGAAGAGCGTCAGGGTGCGCCGCTGCATGACTGGCATCTTCATGGTCTGCTCCCGATTGCGCGCCGGTACAGCACAAAAACGCCCGGCGCCTCATTGCGGATTCGCCGGACATCGCCGGCCAGCATCGATTGCATGACCAGCCCCTGGATCGTGCCGACAAACAACGTGGCCGCTGCTGCTGTGTCGATCGACGACGATAGCTCGCCCGATGCTTTTCCTGCATCGATCAAATGCTGCAGGCGCTCGCCATAGCGTCGGATGAGCAATTGCGCCATGCGCTTGGGCGCGCTCATCTTGGCCCGCTGCAGTTCGCCGAACATCACGCGAGGGACGCCAGGATGTTCGGCCACGAAATCCACATGCGTCATGAAGATCGCCTCAAGCGCAAGCAAAGGCGAGCTCGCCGCGGCCGCGGCCTGGTCCACGCGTGCGAGCAGACGCTCGGCCACCCAGCCCATGACGGCTTCGAGAATCGCTTCCTTGGTCGGGAAGTGCTTGAACAGCGCGCCCTGGGTGACGCCCATCTGCTGCGCAATTGCGGTTGTCGTGATCTCGCTGGGGTTGTGCTGCGCCGCCAGTTGCACCACGGCCCTGACCGTCGCGGCCCGGCGCTCGTCGGCTGACAGGTGCTTGCTATGAACGGGCATGGTTCCACCAGAAGAAAGTGATTGATTACTATCTTATGGAAAAATTCCGGGATGTCAATCTGGAGCGCTGAGTCTTCAGGTCGATGGCGATTCGCTGGTGTGGACGACCCGCGATAATTGTCCCGACCTGAATTTGAATCCGGACATTGTCGCGCCGGATTCCTGTCCATCGCGGGCGACCAGAGACCCCCGGTGTTCGCGCGTTCGACGACGGAACTTTCACTGACAGGCAGCGGCTGCGGCTGCGGCTAAACTCGCCGTCCCACCCACAAACCCCAGAGCGAAAATGACAGACAAGAACTGGCGCTTTGAAACCACCGCCGTGCATGCCGGCTACAGCCCGGATCCGGTGACCCGCGCGGTCGCGGTGCCGATCTATCAGACCGTGGCGTATGCCTTCGACAACACGCAGCATGGCGCGGACCTGTTCGATCTGAAGGTGTCGGGCAACATCTACTCGCGCATCATGAATCCGACCAATGACGTGCTTGAACAGCGCGTCGCCGCGCTTGAAGGCGGCATCGGCGCGCTGGCGCTGGCGTCGGGGCAGGCCGCGGTGACCTACGCGATCCAGACCATCACCGGTGCGGGCGACAACATTGTTTCGTCCAGCACTTTGTACGGTGGCACCTACAACCTGTTCGCACACACCTTGCCGCAGTACGGTATCGAGGTTCGTTTTGCCGATCCGCGCGAGCCGGGTTCGTTCGAGAAGCTGATCGACGACCGCACCAAGGCGGTGTTCGCCGAGTCCATCGGCAATCCGCTGGGCAACATCACCGACATCGCCGCGATTGCCAAGGTCGCGCATGCCGTCGGTGTGCCGGTGATCATTGACAACACCGTCGCGACGCCGTACCTGCTGCGTCCGTTCGAGCACGGTGCGGACATCGTGATCCACTCGTTGACCAAGTACATGGGCGGACACGGCACCAGCCTGGGCGGTGTCATCGTCGACTCCGGCAAGTTCCCCTGGGCTGAGCACAAGGCACGCTTCCCGCGTCTGAACACGCCGGACCCGAGCTATCACGGTGTGGTCTATACCGAGGCGCTGGGCGCGGCGGCGTACATCGGCCGGGCGCGCGTGGTGCCGTTGCGCAACATGGGCGCGGCGCTGTCGCCGTTCAATGCGTTCCAGATCCTGCAGGGCATCGAGACGTTGGCACTGCGCATGGACCGCATCTGCGACAACACGCTGAAGATCGCGCAGCGTCTGCAGCAGCATCCTAAAGTGTTGTGGGTGAACTATGCGGGTCTCGAAAACCATGAGCAGAACGCGCTCGCCAAGCAGTACATGGGCGGACGTGCCTCGGGCATTCTGACGTTCGGGCTGCAGGGCGGTCGCGAAGCCGGTGCGCGCTTCCAGGATGCGTTGCAGCTGTTCACGCGTCTGGTGAACATCGGCGACGCCAAGTCGCTGGCGACGCATCCGGCGTCGACCACGCATCGCCAGCTGTCGCCGGAAGAACTGGCCAAGGCCGGCGTGTCGGAAGACACGGTGCGTCTGTCGATCGGTATCGAGCACATCGACGATCTGATCGCCGATCTGGATCAGGCGCTGGCAGCCGCCTGATTGCCCGTTGCTGAGGTACGCACAGCCGGCTCCGCGACGGGGCCGGCTGTGTTGCGATGGCCCCTCAAAAACCGGACACACGCGCCGGTGTTCGCGGCGGAAAAACCGGTCAGCTTCGGTTCAGTCTGCGGCAAGTTCCGCGGCGTAAGCTGCGCCGTTGCATTGACGGCGGTTGGCGTGGTGCCGCGCCGCCGCCGCTGCTCTAGACTGATCAAGGTCGTTTCGAGGAATTCGTTGTGCATCGTCTGATGGTTCTGGCGGCGGTTTTCTGTGCGGGTTGCGCCAGCTATGCCGCGCCGGGCGGGCCCGCGCCCATGGCGGCGCTGGTTGCGGTCGAGAATGCCGATGGGGCGCCGCTGCCGCCGACCGTGAACCGTCCGGTCAGCGTGAATCTGGTGCGGGTGCAGGCGGCGGACTATGCCGCGCTGTCGGCGGATCGGGTGGCGACCGGCGCTTTCAGCGTGGTGATGCCGACCGAGCGTGCGGCGCGGCCCTTGAAGACGGTGGCGCGCTGGCCGCTGGTGGAGAAGGTCGAGACCTTGCGTCCGGCGTTGCTGCCGGAGCGCCTGAATACGCTGGACGATCTGCGGCTGGCCGCGGCGAAGAATCTGGCGGATCTGCTGATCGTCTATACGGTTGATACGCGCTTTGAACTCGACGGGCGTGCGGTGGAGCCGCTGGCGGACCTGCCGACTGGCAAGGCGCCGGACGGCAATGCCGCCATCACGTCCGCGGCATCGGTGGTGCTGATCGATGTGCGCACCGGTTTTCGATACGGCAGCACGCAGGCGAGTGCGCGCACTGACGATCTGTCCGGGGCGTGGCTGACCGGCACTTCACTCGACCGGAAACGTCTGGACACCGAGCAGCTGGCGATCGATGCGCTGCTGTCGGACGCGGAGAAAATCTGGCGCGGTGTGGTGGCTTACGACGTGTCCGGCGGCGCTGCCCCGGACCTCGGCGACGACACGCCTGCCGCCGTGGATGCTCTGGATTCCGCTCGGGGTGGCGCATGAACCTTCGACGCTGCCTGTTGCTGATTGCATTGCTGCTGAGCACAAACGCGCGTGCCGGCGGACCGGCGCCGTTCGATCTGACGGGCCCCGTGCTCGACATGGTAGTCACGCGCGGCACGATGATTCTGCCGGCGTCGGAGGTGCCGCACCTGGCCGTGGGCGACCGCATCTGGATCAAGCCGGAATTTCCGGAGACGCAGTCGGCGCACTATCTGATGGTCGCGGTGTTTCTCAGTGGTCCGACCAATCCGCCTCCGGAGAACTGGTTCTTTGCGTGCAAGACCTGGAAAGGCCCTTGCGCCAGCGAGGGTCTTACGGTCACGGTGCCGAAGGGCGCGCAGCAGGCGCTGGTGTTTCTGGCGCCTGAAACCAGCGGTGACTTCAAAGGCATCATGAACGCGGTACGCGGCAAGCCGGGCGCGTTCGTGCGGGCGACGCAGGATCTGAATCAGGCACAGCTCGATCGCTCGCGTCTGGAACGGTATCTGGCGGCGGTGCACCACTTCGAGCGCGGTGATCCCGCAGCGCTGAAGCAGGCGGCACCGCTGCTGGCGCGCAGTCTGGCGATCAAGGTGGACGAGCGCTGTCTGGACCGGATTCCGCAGTTGCAGGCGGCGTGCCTGACCGAGAACCAGGACGCGTTGATTCTCAACGACGGCCACAGCATGTCGATCGCGCAGACGCTGACGTCAGGCCCGGTGGCGGACCTGGTGATGGCGGCCAGTGCGACGCCGGAGCTGGGTTACGGCGTCTACAGCCCGTATATCGCTTCGGTGCTGGACATCGTGCGCATCTTCGATTCGTTTGGCACGGCGCTGTACCAGTACATTCCGGCGCTGACCTCGTTCCGCGACGACAAGCTGGCGTTGACGCTGAACACGCCGCCGTCGTTCCGTGATCCGAAATCGGTGCTGGTGGTGGGGCTGCCGGCGATCGAAGCACCGCATCCGCCGCCGCTGCGTGCGGTCAATCCGGCGGACATCTACTGCGCCAATCGCGACGAGCTGGTATTGCCGGTGGAAGGCGCGCCGCTGGCGTTTTCAACCCGCTACGCCCACGACCTGACGCTGAACCTGAGTGGTGACAACGGCAAGACCGTGCGCCTGCCGGCACTGGCCGACGCCACCCGCGGCGGCTACGTGGTGCGCACGACCGGGCTGAAGTCGGCGGGTCTGGGCGACACCCTGACCGGCGTGCTGCAGGGCTACTGGGGTTTCGATCTGTATCAGGGCCCGCGCTTCCAGCTCAAGAACGCGCGGGCGACGAACTGGGCGCTGGGCGACGACGACACCGACGCGCTGGTGGTCGGACGCCCCGACACGATTCATCTGCGAGCGGACAGCGTCAGCTGCGTGGACGAGATCATGCTGCGCGACGCCACCGGCAAGGAATTGAAGGTGGACTGGAAGGTGTCGCGGCCGGGCGAGGTCGAGGTGACCCTGCCGTTGCAGCATGCCGAGCCCGGTGCGATGACGGTGCTGGTCGGACAGTCCGGGGTCAGCGAGCCGCATTCGATTCCGATCCGTGTGTTTGCCAGCGCATCGCATCTCGATGGCTTTGCGATTCACGCGGGCGATAGCGAGGGCCAGCTCCGCGGCAGCCGGCTCGATCAGGTGGCGAGCCTCAGCGTCGGCGATATCCAGTTTGTCCCCGGAACACTGGCGACGCAGGGTCCCGGCGATGTACTGACGATGGTCGCGCAGAACGCTGATGCGGTTGCGAGTCTGGTGGCGGGCAGCACGCTGACAGCGCGGGCGCAGTTGAGCGACGGGCGCAGCATGGACGTGGCCGTCACCGTGGAGCCGCCGCGTCCGAGCGTGACTCTGATCGGTCGCAGCATCATCCGGCCACAGAACCAGGATGGGGGTGCCAGCACGATCAAGCTCGGCGACGCGGATCAGCTGCCGCAGAACGCGCGCCTGGTGTTCTCGATCCGCGCTCAGGCGCCGGCCCTGTATCAGCGCGCTGAAGTGATCGACATTGCCGCGAGTGACGAGGCGTTCTCGACCACCTTGAGCATCGCCAACGGCGGCGTGCGTCTGGAAAACAAGAGTGTGGCACTGGTGACGCTGGAGCCGGCCAAGGCCTTCGGTTTTTCGGCGTTCGGCCCGTTGAAGTTTCGCGCGCGGATCGGGGACGTTGCCGGAGACTGGCAACCGCTGGCGACGCTGGTGCGCTTGCCGCAACTCAATGCGCTGGAGTGTCCGCAGGACACCGAGCGTGCCTGCAAGCTTTCCGGCAGCGATCTGTTCCTGATCGACGCCGTGTCCGGCAATGCCGGCTTCGATCCCGCGGTGCGGGTTTCGGACGGCTTCCCCGGTGCCAGTCTGCCGGTGCCGCATCCGCAGGCCGGTACGTTCTACATCCGCTTGCGCGACGATCCTGATGTGATCAATCCGGTGAGCATGAGCGTGCAGGTCCTGCCGCCGGCGCCGGATGAAATCCCCGCGGTGCCGGCGTCATCCGGCGACGCCGCGCAGAACGCGGTACAGGCTCCGATGTCCTCGGTGCCGGCTGCGCCTGCTACGTCGGCACCGGACGCTGCGACCACCCCTTAGTTCGCATTCGCGCGTCGGTTCGCGTCTGGTCTCCGAGGATGGCCTGAACGGCAGGCGCGGCGCACGTTTTCGCCTGCAGATTCAATTTTCCGTCTTGCGGTGTGGGCCTGTGTCCCGAACAATTGTCTCCAGCCGGAAGATATCCGGCGTGGAGGAAGGACATGAAAACAAAAATGGCCGCAGCCCTGGTGGCTGCGTCAGTGGCTATTGGATTGAGTGCGTGCGGGAGTTCTGCGCCTTCGCATTCGGGCACTCCGGGAGGCGGCAGCAACGGCGGCGCAGTGCAGCTCAAGGTGCTGTCCAATCGTTCTGACCTGATCAGTGGCGACGACGCGCTGGCCGAGGTGGTTCTCCCCGCTGGCGCCAATGCCTCTGCGGTGAGCGTCAAGCTCAACGGGCAGGATGTGACGTCGAGTTTTGCCATGAGCGCCGATGGCCGTTTTCTCGGCCTGGTCACCGGCATGGTGATTGGCAGCAATCAGCTCACCGCTTCGTTGTCCGGCGGGACTGATAGCAGCGCGACGATCATCAACCATCCGAACGGCGGGCCGATTTTCTCAGGGCCGCAGGTCCAGCCCTGGGTCTGCCAGGACGGCGCGGTTGATGCGCAGTGCAATCAGCCGGCCGAGTACACCTATCTGTACAAGTCGACCAATCCGCTGATGATTGGCCTGCAGCCTTACGATCCGGCGTCGCCGCCGTCCGATGTGGCGACGACGACAACCGACGATGGCCAGACCCTGCCTTTCATCGTGCGGCAGGAGCGCGGCTACCAGGCACGCGACGAGTACAAGATCCTGACCCTGTTTCAACCGGATCAGAGCTGGAATGCCGTGGCCCCGCAGCCGCAGTGGAATCACAAGCTGCTGATCACCCATGGCGGCAGCTGCGGCGTCGATCATTCGGTGGGTGGTGCGCCGCTGGACGATTACTCAGGCACGATCCCGGCGAACCCGCTGCTGGAGCAGAGCTACATCGTCGCGCTGGGCCGCGGCTTTGCGGTGATGTCGACCGCGCTGGACAACCTCGGGCACAACTGCAATCTGGTCACGGCGGCCGAGTCGCTGATGATGGCAAAGGAACGCCTGATCGAGCAGTACGGCACGCTGCGCTACACGATCGGCACCGGCTGCTCCGGCGGATCGATCACGCAGCAGCATGTGGCGAATGCCTACCCCGGCATTTACCAGGGCCTGCTGACAATGTGTGCGTATCCGGATGCGCTCACGACCGGTGCGCAGTTCGCCGATCTGCACATGATGCGTCTGTACTTCGAAGATCCGTCACGGTGGGCGCCGGGCGTGATCTGGACCGAGCAGCAGTACGCCGATGTCGAGGGCCATATCTCGCATGCCAATGCGGTCGCTGCGGATGAAGGATTCTTCAAGGGTGCGACCGATCCGACCAATGCCTGCTCGGGTGTCAGTGATGCGGAGCGCTACGATCCGGTCACCAATCCCGGCGGCGTGCGCTGCGGCATCCTGGACTACCTGATCAATGTGCTCGGCCCGCGTCCGCCGGAAGTCTGGGGTCCGCAGGAGCAGACCGTGGGGCATGGCTTTGGCGGCTTCTTCGCCGACAACACCGGCATCCAGTACGGGCTCAATGCGTTGCGTGCAGCCAAGATCACTCCTGCGCAGTTCGTCGATCTGAACGTGAAGATCGGGGGTCTCGATATCGACTTCCAGCCGACGGTAGAGCGGCTGATTGCCGACGAGCCGGCGCTGACCAATGCCTATCGCAGCGGCGGCGTGAATCGCACCGACAACCTGGATCGCGTTGCGATCATCAACTTCACCGGTCCGGATCCGGGCATCGCACACGATGTCGTTCACGCCTGGTGGACGCGCTGGCGGCTGGATCGTCAGCACGGCAACCACGACAACCACGTGATGTGGGGTGGGCCGACGCCGCTGATCGGTGACGTGAACTATGTCTACGACGGCCTGACCGCGATGGACCACTGGTTGTCGGCCGTGGAGGCAGACACCAGCTCGACGCCGCTGCCGCAGAAGATCGTCGCCAACAAGCCGGCCGATGTGCATGACCAGTGCAGCAACGGTGCCGGTGTGAAGCTGCTGGATGAGGTGTGTCCGGAACTGATCCAGTTCCGCTTCGAGACGCCGCGCGTCGTCGCCGGCGACGTCAAGGAAGCCGACACGATGAAGTGCGTGCTCAAGCCGCTGAACCGTGACGACGACTACGGCCTGATTCCGTTCACCGATGCCGAGTGGGCGCAGCTGCAGGCGGTGTTTGCAGGCGGTGTCTGCGACTACACCCAGCCCGCCGTTGATACGCAGGCGGCGATTCCGTGGCAGACCTATCAGGATGCCTCGGGCACGGTGATCTACGGGGGCACGCCGCTACCTGCGGTGCCGCAGAATTCCGGCGCAGGCTGGGTCAGTCCGGCGTTCCTCAGCGGCGGCTGATCCCGCTTTGATGGTTCCGACCGGCGGCACGCCCAGCGTGCCGCCGGTTTTTATTTGGGCTCGCGTCAGACCGCAGCGGTTGCCGGCGCCGCGCTGCGCGTCATTGCCATGCGGATGACCCAGGCGCCGAGCACGATATCGATCCCGGCGCAGAACGCCGGCCACCAGCTGGGCACGCCGCTGTTGGTGATGATGTGCGGGTGGACCCAGTCGAACACGCCGTGCAGCACGATGCCGATGCCGACCCACAGCAGGCGCGTATAGGCCCCGATCACGGCGACTGCGGTGAACAGGGAGGCTGCGATGATCTCTGCGACGATGCCTTCGCCGGCCATGAAGGCGAAGAACACGTAATAGGCCGCGATGAAGATCAGCACGGTCGGGTAATAGCTGCGGTCGCGGTCAAATGCGATGAGCCGCGCCGCCAGTGCCATGCTCACGCCTGAAACGATTCCGATGATCAACGGCAGCATGTGCGTTCCTCCGGCGTGGTGCGGCGTGGTGCGGCGTGGTTGGGTTGCGTCAGGCGGCGACGCCGAAGAGTGCGCCGACCCCTGCGGTGAGCGCCATCGCCAGCGCACCCCAGAACGTCACGCGGGATGCCGCCGATGCCACCGGCGCGCCACCGGCACGCGCGCCCAGTGCGCCCAGCAGTGCCAGGAACAGCAGCGAGCTGCTCGATACCGTCCACATCAGCAAAGCGCTCGGGATCACCGCCGTCACCAGCAGCGGCAGCGCGGCGCCGACGGCAAACGTACCGGCCGAAGCCAGCGCTGCCTGGACCGGGCGGGCGGTCAGAATCTCGGAGATGCCCAGTTCGTCGCGTGCGTGTGCGCCGAGCGCATCGTGCTGCATCAGCTGGGTGGCGACCTGCGACGCGAGTGCGGCATCGAGCCCGCGCGCCATGTAGATCTCGGTCAGCTCCTCGTGTTCGTGCACCGGATTGGCTTCCAGCTCCCTGCGCTCGCGATCCAGGTCGGCACGTTCGGTATCCGCCTGCGAGCTGACGGAGACGTATTCGCCTGCGGCCATCGACATCGCGCCGGCGACGAGTCCGGCGACGCCGGCCACGAGAACGCCCTGCGTGCTCGCGCCGGACGCGGCGACGCCCAGCACCAGGCTGGCGGTTGAAACGATGCCATCGTTGGCACCGAGAACAGCGGCGCGCAGCCAGCCGATCCGGTGCGTCTTGTGACGCTCGATATGTCGCATGGGGGAGTGCCTTCGGATTTGCCGCATATGGTACCGCTTGAGGCATGGCCTCAAGGCGAGGCCGGCAAATCCAAAGCGTGCGACCGGCGAAAGGCGCATAGTGGTTGCGAACGTGTACCGGACTCTGCACGTTGTCGTCACAGCCGCCCTCGTATTCGTGGCAGCGCACCGGCACTGGACACTCTCGTCGGGGCGCTTTGCAGCACTTTCGTTGTAGCCCGCCGGGCTAGAGGCCACACCATGTCGACACCAGAATCCCAAACCAGCGCGTCGCGTGCGCCGGTTGAGCGTCCGCGCACGCAGAACCAGATCCGCGCCAGCATGCTGACCGATCGCGCGGCCGGCAAAGCGCATTGGAAGACGCTGATCGCCGACGCCAAGCTGACCTGGCCGCAGATATCGACCGAAGAGCTGGCTACTGTTCATGGCGAGCGCAATCGGCTGGCCGGCATTGTGCAACTGCGCTGTCATCTCAGCCGCGAAGCGACCGATATCCAGGTGCGCGCGTTTCTCGACAAGCACGCTATCAAGGCGTGATGTGATTGCGGATTACGCCGTCGATGCGACGCAGGGCGTCGCGTCAACGGCGCAGGTCTGCCCGCAGGGTGGGCATAGGCTCTGATCGACTGCTCGCTGCGGATATGTGCTTCCAAATTGCGGTTGGAGCACGCCCGCATGAATAGCGTGCTGTGCGCCGGGATATCGACCGTGGCCGTCCGCTGCGGCGCTGTCGCGGTCGGGATTAGCCGGCTTCCACGGAATGCAGCGCGCTGCGCGCGCCTGATACGGATCAACGCCCCGCGCGCACAAATCCGGCACGATCGCGGTTCATCGTGCAGGGGCCGGACCGATGCCGCACCGACGGGAGAAAGCCAGGACTGTAGACGGCGCGGGTCATTCTGCATGGCCGGCAGCGCTGCTGAATGCGGCAGCGTACGCGCATCCGGTCGGCGAGGTGCAGTTGATCGAGACGCATATTTCCTGGGTGTTGCTGACCGGCGAGTGGGTCTACAAGATCAAGAAGCCGCTGGATCTCGGCTTTCTGAATTATTCGACGCTGGGCCTGCGCCGGCGCGCCTGCGAGGACGAATTGCGGCTGAACGCACGCTTTGCGCCGCAGCTGTATCACGCGGTGGTACCGATCACCGGCACGCCGCAGCAGCCATGCGTCAATGGCAGCGGCGAGGCTTTCGAGTACGCCGTGCAGATGCGCCAGTTCGACTCGGCGCAGCAGCTCGATCGCCAGCTTGAGGCTGGCACGCTGACGCTCAAGGACATGGACGTGCTCGGCGATGCGGTGGCGGCGATGCACCAGCAGGCACCGCCGGCGGATGCTGAGCTGCCTTACGGCTGGCCGGAGCAGGTGCAGGCGCCGATGCGTGACAACTTCGCGGTGCTGCGCGGCGTCGACGGTGATGCCGATCTGCAGGCCGACCTTGGCATGCTGGAGCAATGGAGCGAGGCGCAGTTCACCGCGCTGACGCCGTTGCTGCAGCAGCGACGCGAACAGGGCTGGGTGCGTGAGGTCCACGGCGACCTGCATCTGGCCAACCTGGCGCGGCTGCAAGAAGCCATCGTGCCATTCGACTGCATCGAGTTCAGCCCGGCGCTGCGCTGGAACGACGTCATCAGCGATCTGGCGTTCCTGACGATGGACCTGGGATTCCGCGGACGGACCGATCTGGCCTATCGCGTACTGAATCGTTATCTGGAGGCTACGGGCGACTACGCCGGCCTGCGCCTGCTGCGCTACTACGAGGTCTATCGCGCGTTGGTGCGGGCCAAGGTCGCCGCGCTGCGCAGCGCACAGCATGACGGGCCGCAGCGGCTGACGGACCGGGCGCAATGTGTGGCCTACGTGCATCTGGCCAAGGCGCTGGCGCAGTCGAAGGCCGCCGGGTGGGTCCTGATGCACGGCCTGTCCGGCAGCGGCAAGAGCTGGTTGAGCACGCGGCTGATGTCGATGCTGCCGGCTGTGCGCGTGCGCTCGGACGTCGAACGCAAGCGGTTGCACGGTCTGGCCGCCGCCGTGCGCACGGATTCCGCCATTGGGGGAGGAATCTACGATCCGGCGAGTTCGGTGCAGACCTACGCGAGGCTGATGCAGCTGGCACGATGGATCGTCGAGGCCGGCGAAATCGCGATCATCGATGCGGCGTTCCTGCGGGCGGCAGACCGCGCAGCGTTCTTCGACGCTGCCGCGACGCAAGCGCTGCCGTGTGTGCTGGTGACGCGACCCGCACCGGTGGAGGTACTGCGCGCACGGGTCGCCGCCCGCGTGGCGCGCGGTACCGGGGCATCGGAAGCAGATCTGGCCGTGCTTGAGCGCCAGTTGCTACAGGCCGAACCGCTGTCTGCGATGGAACACGCTGCTGCCGTCCACGTGCCGGCCGAACGCGGTGACGACGCGCTCGAACCACTGCGCCTGGAACTGATCCGGCACATAAGCTCCAACACCGATGCTTCGGTGTGTGGCCGCAGCCCCGTCGAGTGAGGCTTCGGATGCAGCGACTGCAGTTCGGATTGATCCTGTGCGTCGCGCTGCTCGGCGGCTGTGCGAGCTATGGAACGATCAGCAATCAGCCGCTGGAGACGGAGACGGAGACGGCGCCGGGGTCGGCTCCGTACGCGCTCGGCGGCATCGAGGATACGCAGCGATCCGGCGACGTCACGCTGATCCTGGCGTTTTCCGGCGGCGGTGCGCGTGCCTCGGCGCTGGCGTACGGCGTGCTGCAGGAACTGCGCGACACGCAGGTTGTCGTCGAGGGTCAGTCCCGACGCCTGCTGGACGAGGTCGATCTGATTACCGCGGTATCCGGAGGCAGCTTCACCGCAGCCTATTTTGGCTTGTTCGGCGACCGCATCTTCAAGAACTTCGAGCATGACTTCCTGCGCCGCGACGTTGCCGGCGAGCTGACCTATGCGCTGTTCAATCCGGCATTCTGGTTTTCGCGCCGCGGGCGCGGCGAGCTCGCGGTGGAGCTTGCTGAATCCGCCGTGTTCAAGGGCGCCACCTTTGCCGACATGCAGCGACGCGGCGGACCGACGATCGTCATCAACGCCACGGATCTGGGCGGCGGCGTGCGCTTCTCGTTCATGCAGGAGTATTTCGACCTGCTGTGTTCGGACCTGTCGAGCTTTCCGGTGGCGCGTGCGGTCACCGCGTCCTCCGCAGTGCCGGTGCTGCTGACGCCGGTGGCAGTGGAAAACTACGACGGCTGTCATGCTGAAGCCTTTGACTGGCTCGAACGGATGCAGCAGCGCGTCGCCGACTCGCCGGATCTGCTGCAGGTCGTCGAGGGCCTGCGCAGCTACGCCGACAAGCAGCACCGGCACTACATCCACTTGGTCGACGGTGGCGTCAGCGACAACCTGGGGTTGCGCGCGATCTATGAATACATCGAAGTCGGTGGGGGTCCGCAGGCGATGTTGCAGCGCATGGGCCGGCAGCCGGCGACGCATTTTGCGATCGTCTCGGTCAACGCCTCGACAGTGCCGTCGGCGACGATGGAGGACAGCCCCAAGGCGCCGACTTTGGAGCAGACCATCAACGCCGTCACCGATGTGCAGATCCACCGCTACAACGCGTCCACGCTGGAGCAGATGCGTGACGCCATGCAGCGGTGGTCGGCGCAGCTGTCGACGCCGGAACGCCCGATCGAGCCGTACTTCGTCCAGGTCGACTTCGCCGGCATTGCCGAAGCCAAACGCCGCGGATTCTTCAATCAGATCCCGACCAGCTTCTCGCTGGAGCGCGAGCAGGTCGACGCCTTGATTGCCGCCGGCCGCGAGCTGCTGCGCGGCAACGCCGAATTCCAGCGCTTCGTGTCCGGCTTGGGCGAATGAAGTGCCGCACTGCGCCGCCTTACTCGGCAGATGCCGAGGGTGCCGGCGCCGGCTCGCGCGTCCAGGTGCTGGTCTCACCGAAGGCACGCAGCCCGCGGTAGCCGAGCAGTTCGGCGTGGTCTCCGTCGACCAGACGCAGTTCGCAGATGCCGGTCAGACCCTGGGTCCAGCCCGGACGCAGATCGACGACGCGGCCGTCGACCCAGGCGTCGCCGTCCTTGCGCAGATCGCGGACGAACTCCATGCCTTGCATCGGCTGTCCCTTCAGGGGCTCGGAGCAGCGTTCGCAGACCGGGTGCAGCACACTGCCGTCCGCTGCCTCGGTGCGCACGATGCGGCCGAACAGGTGCCCATCACGGACGAACAGTTCGACGATCGAGCTGCGACCACTGTCGTCGCCAGCGGGGGCGCGCCAATAGCCCACCAGCGGGTCGCTGCTGCCTGCCGGTTCGGCGGCAGCGGCGGTACACGCGGTCAGGACCAGGAGGCCGGCCAACAGTGCGTGCCGGACAGTGCGGTGCATCATCATCATTCGTCGCGTTCAATCGGATGGGGATCAGCCCCAGGATCGTCATTGTGTCCGAACGCCCGCTGACCGGCGACCACGTGATTTCCGCGGGGGTTGTCATCATTCGCCGCCGCGAACGGCGGGGATCGGCCCGTCACCCGAACGGCCAGCGCAGACCGGTCAGGGCTTCGGTGCGCTGCCACAGCTCAGCGGCGATCTGCGGATCGCTGGCGACCGGGCTTGGCTTGACCACTCCGGGTCTGCCGAAGGCTTCGAGCGGCCCGGTGGGGCCGATAAAGGCTCCGCGCGGTATCGACTGCGAGGTGGCGGCCATCACCACCGAGCCGGCGCCGTTTTCCGGAGACTGCCCGACATAACGCAGGCCGCGCAGAAAGAACGACGACAGCCGTTGCCAGGCGTTGTCCTGGTCCGACAGCTTGCGGTTGTGCGACAGCTGCGTGCGACAGACACCGGGGTGTGCCGCATAGCTGCCGATCTTCGAACCACTGGCACCGAGCTTGCGCTGCAGTTCCAGCGCGAACAGCAGGCAGCTGAGCTTGGCTTGCTGATAAGCCAGGATCGGCATGTAGTGCTTTTCGAACGTCATGTCATCGAAGTTGCTCTTGGCCTGCCGCTGGACCATCGACGAGATGCTGATCACGCGCGCGGCCTCGGCCTTGTCCAGCAGCGGCCACAGCGCATGGGTCAGACGAAAGTGGCCCAGATGTGCGATGGCGAAGGTCAGTTCGTGGCCTTCCTTCGACAGCGTGCGGATCGACGGCGGGTAGATACCGGCGTTGTTGACCAGCACATCGATCGGGTCGCCTGCGACGATGAGGCGCTGCGCCAGTGCGACGATGCTGTCCGGGTCGGCCAGATCCACCGTCTCGAAGCGGCAGCGCTGGCCGTTACCGGCCATCGCCTTGAGTTGGCTGAGCGCACTGGCGCCGGTGTTCTGATTGATATCGACGAGCGTGACATCAAAACCCAGACGGACAAAGCGCGTCGCGCAACCGAAGCCGAGACCGCTGGCTCCACCGGTAATGAGGGCATGTTTCATGGACGAAGTGCTCGTGAAGGGTTTGGCCGGATCCTGCGCACGTGCCCTCATGCGGCTTGCGCTTCAAGGGTAATCAGTGGCGGTAGCCCTTGACGCGGACCTTGAAATTCATCGCCGGGCCCGGAGTCGGCGCGGTCTTGGTCTTGAGCACGTAGTGCGGCGACTCCAGCTCGAAATCGAGCTTGTAGAACACCTCGGCCATCGTCATCGCCAGCAGTACTTCGGCCAGACTCTTGCCGAGGCAGGTGTGGTGGCCACGGCCGTACGGCGAGTACGAGCCGATCTGCATGTGCTCGGCGCGTTCCTTGGAGTAGCGGTCGACGTCGAAGGTGTCCGGATTCGGATAGAACTCTTCGAGGAAGTGCGGCACGCTGGTGCCGAGATAGATCATCTCGCCTTCCTTGATCTGATAGCCCTGGAACACGAAATCCTTCGCGGCCGTGCGGATCTGCGCGACAGCGATCGGATACAGCCGCATCGTTTCCATGATCGCGCCGTTGAGCACCGGCAGATCCTTCATGAAGGTTTCTTCGTTGACCGGTCCCTTGGCGAACAGCGCGTCGACCTCTTCGTGCACGCGCTTGAGCACGTCCGGGTGTTTCAGCACGGTATAGACGATGGCCGCCGTGGTGTTTGCGACGGTGTCGAGACCGGCGACGTAAGGGCTGGTCATCAGCATCACCAGATCGCTGTCCGGGATCAGCGCCGGATCGTTCTGATGCGCCTCCATCACGTCGTCGATCAGGGTCTTGAATTCGTCCGGCGTATCGCCCGGTCGTGCATGGTAGTCGGCGACCATCTGGCGACCGAGTTCGAACATGCGCTTCTTCGCGCGCTTGTACTCGGGCAGATGCATCAGGAACTTCGGCCGCTGGCGCGTGACCAGCACGTTGAGGATGTACAGGATCGTGGTGCGGATGTCCTTGACGTACGCACGCGGCACCGAGCCGGTCAGCACGCTGCCGAGCTGATCGACAACCAGATACTGCATCGCCTGCACCACGCCGACTTCGTTACCCGGCAGCCAGTCGCGCAGCAGGCTCTCTTCGGTGATCTTGAGGATTTCGTTGTAGCGTCCTTTGATCGAATCCTTTGAAAAGCCGCGCTTCATGACGGTGCGCAGTTGCTTGTGCAGATCGCCGTCTTCGGCGGTCAGCATCTTGGATGCGCCGAATTCCTGCATCAGCGGTTCCCAGGCCTCCTTTGAACGCAGTGACTCTTTGCCTTCGCGCGTGCCCATGAACGTCGCCGCCTCGGCGCCGGCGATCACAGTCAGCGTGTTGCCGAACACGCGCACGCGGAACGCCGGGCCGTAGTCGTGATAGCAGCGCACGAAGAAGCGTGCCGGGTTCTTGGCCATTTCCAGCGTGCTGCCGATCAGCGGCAGGCCCTTGACCATCGGGGGGCGAGGGGCAGGTTGGCTCAGTGTGTCGCTTGCGCTCATGGTGTTGACCTCGTGACGCTTTGTGTCGTGTTAATCGTGGAATTGCTGCAGGTATTCGATGACGTCGGCGCGCTGCTGCGCGTCGAGGGGGAACACAATCATCGTGCTGTTGGGCAGGAAGGTATCCATGTGCCCGAGCCAGAAATCCAGCAGCTCCGGTGTCCATACGAATCCGGCCTGCTTCATTTCGTCTGAATAATGTTCGTAGCCTTCGGCGCTGCCGGCCTTGCGCCCGAACACGGCCCACAGGCTCGGGCCGTTGTGATGGCCGAAGCCTTTTTCGGGGTAGTGGCAGGTGCGGCATTGGCCGAACAGAATCTGTCCGCGCGCGGCGTCGCCCTGCGGCATCGGGTCGGTGGCCGGCGCTTCGGCAAAGGCGGTGGCGCTGCTGGCGGCGAGCAGCACGGCAGAGAACAGTGCGCGCAGGGTCGTGATCTTCATGCCTTGCGTCCCGCGGCATGCCGCCCGGCGCGTCGACCGAAGTACGTGCAGTCGCCGATCGAAATGCCGCTGCCCATGTACGGGGCGACCGGCAGCCCCGCCGACGTGCGGCCCGCTGCATACAGCCCCGGAATCACCTCGCCCCAGGCGTCAACCACCTGTGCGTCGAGCGTGGTCTGCAGACCGCCGAAGGTGTGCACCGGAGTGAAGGCCTGGTCGGTGCTCAGATCGTAAGCGGTGAACGGCGCCTGCTTGATCGGTGCCAGATAGTCCTTGGCCTTGTGCAGCAGCGGATCATTGCCCTTGGCCGCGTGGCGGTTGTAGTAGTCGACCGACTGCACCAGTGCGCCTTCGGGCATGCCAAGCTGGGTTTCGATCCCGGCGATCGTCGGCGCCTGTGCGGCGATCGGCAGCCGGAAATCTTTCCAGGCATAGGCCTGGGTCTGATCGACGATCATCCAGGCCTTGCCGTCCTGCTTGTAGGCGATCTCGTGGCCGACCAGGCCGTAGTAGCCGTCCTCGGGCACGAAACGCTGGCCGCGCTGATTCACGGCGATGCCCTTCAGGATGCTTTCCGGCGGGTACATCGGCGTAATCACAAAGCCATGGTGCATGCGCAGTACCGCACCGCCGACGCCCATGCCCATGCGGATGCCGATGCCGAGGTCGCCGGCACGGCCCCACGGTGTCTGGCAGCGCGCCAGCTCCGGTGCGTACAGCTTGACCATCTCGGGGTTGTGAATGAAACCACCGGCGGCCAGCACGACGCCGCGGCGTGCGCGTATGAATGCTGTTTTGCCGCCGACAACCACCTGGGCACCAGCAACGCTGCCATCCGACTCCACCACCAGGCGCTCGCCGGTCGCGCGGACCTCAAGCCGTGCCCCGAGGCGCTCGGCTGACGCCAGCAGCGCCCGCATCAGTTCGCGTCCGCCGGTCAGATGTTGCGACGGCGGCACATGCCCGCGCGGCGCCGGCTTCGCGAGGTTGCGATAGGGCCAGGTCTTTTCGCTGCCGCTGTAGTACAGCGAGCCGTCCGGAATCGAGATTTCCTTTTCCGGCGAAAACTTCTGTGCGTATTCGACGCCGTTGGCGATCAGCCAGTCGAAATGCTCCAGGCTGCTCTCGCAATACAGGCGGATCTTGTCTTCCGACGCATAGGGCGCGCTGGCCGCGAGCATGTAGGTGGTCATCGCCTCGACGGTGTCGTCGAAGCCCAGCGCTTTCTGCAGCGGGGTGCCGCCACCGAGGTAGCAGACGCCGCCGGAGATGCTGGATGAACCGCCCGGGATGTGTTCGCGTTCCAGCATCAGCGCCTCGGCGCCAGCACGACGCGCATCGATCGCGGCCGAGGTGCCGGCGGCACCCGAGCCGATGATCAGCACGTCGGTTTCGCGATCCCAGTGGCGAACGCTGCTCCGCGATACCGGCGCCGCGGCCGTGGCGCCGCTGGCGGCAAGGCCGGCGCCCGCCAGCGCGAGCTGCTTCAGCAGGCCGCGCCGCTGTTCGCTGGCCGGCGCGTTGTTATCGGAATCCAAGGTCTCCCCCAAGCTGGTGTTGCGGCGACAGCCCTACTCGATCAGCTCGTAAGCATCCTTGCCGGCGCTGCACTCGGGGCAGATCCAGCTGTCAGGCAGATCTTCAAAGCGTGTGCCCGGTGCAATGTCGTTTTCCGGATCGCCCAGGGCCTCGTCATAGACGTGGCCGCAAATGGTGCATTCGTATCTGGCCATGGCTTCTCCCGCTTTCTAGTGGCACCGCGATGGTAGGGCGATCGCTGCGTGCGGACCTACTGTCTTTGCGGTAGATGCGGGTAGCCGCGTCCGCGGACGCTCAAATTTGAAGGCGGCCGCGTGCCGGGCAACGGCAGTGTCCGTGCGGGCGTCGTGACCGGTTTGGCGAGGCCAGCTGAACGGCGAAATACCTGTTTTGAGGTAGGTGGGCCCTCACGCGGGATGCAAGGATGCCGGCATCACAGAACCGGCGACCTGCGCGGCCAGCGCGGGCTGACCGACTCGGGCGGCATCCCCCGGCATCGGGGATCTCGCGCGGGGTCAGGTCGCCGACATAACGAGGAGCGCGCAAATGCATTTGATCCCGGGAATGCGACAGGGACTGTTGGCGATCATCCTTGCGGCTCCTGCAGTGGCGCAGTCCAGCGTTCCCGAGGAACAGGTTGCACGCCTGGATGGCCCTGAGCTGACCTGCATGGGGGCTGAGCGCGCCGGCGGCCCCGACGGTGTCGCAGCCTATACCGGCAAGTGGGCGGGGACCTGGCCTGGGCAGACCCGGGCGCAGGGTTACGAGCCGGGACCGTACGCCGCCGAAAAGCCGCTGTTCAAGATTACCCGTGACAACATGGCGCAATACGACGCCATGCTGAGTGACGGGACCAAGGCCTTGCTCGAAGCCTATCCCCAGACCTTCTGGATGAATGTCTATCCCAGTCATCGCGACTTTCGCCCGCCGCAGTGGGCCTGCGACGCGGCCCGGCACAACGCGGCCCATGCCGAATTGAAGGACGATGGCCTGAGCGTCACCGGGGTTGGCGGTGGGCCGGCGTTTCCGATGCCGCAGTCCGGTGCCGAAGCGATGCGTTCGGTGCAGACGACGTTCCGCTCCTGGACCGAAAAAGCCGAGCTCGACATCGCCGTGGTCTACTCCGGCGGAGAAATCGCCTGGGGCCGCAACAAACTGATGACGATGAGCCCGATGAACGCGCCTGGGGACAAGCGGCCATCGCTCACCGAGAAGATCAGCGCCTACTTCCTGTACAGCACTCTGCTGCCGGAGCGCGATCGCGGTCTGGTTTCCGTCGGCTTCCAGCTGTCCAGCTTCAAGGACGGATCGACCCAGGCCTGGCAATACCAGCCCGGCACGCGGCGCGTGCGCCAGGCGCCTGAAGTTGGCTTCGACTATCCGGTGCCGCCGGCGGGGCTGCACACCTCCGACGAGGACAGCGGCTTCAACGGCTCGCCCGAACGCTACACCTGGACGCTGATCGGCAAGAAGACGCTGGTGGTCCCGTACAACAACTTCGGGATCAACGATCCGGCGCTGCGCTACAAGGACCTCATCAAGCCGGACAGCATCAATCCGGAGCATGTGCGGTATGAGGCGCATCGCGTCTGGGTGGTCGAGGGGGATCTCAAGCCCGGCATGCGCCACGTCTACAGCAAACGTCGCGTCTACATCGACGAAGACACCTGGCTGATCGTGTCCGCTGATGAATACGACAATCGCGGCCAGCTCTGGCGCGTGCCGATGATCCTGTATTTCTACTCACAGGCATCCGGTGCGTTTCATCGCGGTGTTCAGGTCTTTCACGACCTCACCGCGCATGCCTACGAAGCCAACAACCTGCTCAACGAGCGTGACGAGGACGACTGGTGGCGCATCAACACGCCGATGTCGCCGACGATGTTCACGCCCGACGCGGCGGCGCGCGCCGGGCGCTGAATCCGTCGACGACGCGACCGCTCAGCCGCCGAACTGTATGGATACGCCGGCGTAGACATTGCGTTCGGGAGCCGGCTCAAAGAAACGGCCGTTGCCGTCGTTGACGATGACCGAGCCCACATAGTGCTCGTCGAACAGGTTGTAGAGCCGCACGAACACTTCGGTGTGCGCACGCGAACCCTGCCAGCGGTAGGCGCCGCCGAGATGGACGACTACGTAGTCCGACGCGGCATCGCTGTTGCGATCGTCTACCGGCACCTCATCCGAATAGCGGGCCTCGACGCTGGCTGACCAGCCCGGACGCGCACGCCGCCATGCCAGCTCGGAGTACACGCTGCTGCGCGCGACGCCTGGGATGCGGTTGCCGTCGTCGACGGTGACGGTCTCGCCGCCGGCCGGATAGCTGTAGCTGTCGACGAAGCGCGCGTCGAGCCAGTCGGCCGCGAGCTGCAGCTGCAGCTGTGCCGGCAGCGGCAGGCTGAGGCCGAACTCGGCGCCGCGCCGGCGGGTGGCGCCGGCATTCTGGAAACTGGCGCGGCCGTCGATGGTGCCGGCGGGCACGATCTCGTCTTCGCCGTCGATCTGGAACAGCGCCAAGGTCAACAGTCCGCGCGCGGCGACGGCCTGCTTCCAGCCGAGTTCGACACTGCGGCTGTGCGCAGCGTCGAGTTCCAGATTCAGGCCGCTCTCGCCGTCGCTGCGGTAGGACAGCTCGTTGAACGTCGGCGTTTCGAAGCCCGCGCCGGCGCTCAGATACAGCAGGCGATCGTCGGCGGGGGCGAAGGCCAGGCTCAGCGCCGGCACCGTCGCGGTGTAGTCGGTGCTGCCGCTGTCGTCGGGATTGCCGTCGGTGATGTAGTGATCGTCGGATTCGAAATTGACCTGACTGTGGCGGACCGCGCCGCTCAGGCTCCAGCGCGGTGCGAACGGATATTCCGCGATCAGGTACTGATCGAAGTTGTCGATGCGGTTGTTCTCGTCGCGCCGCAACGCGCCCTGCACGCCGAGGGTATCGCCGATGAAGTTCTCGTAGCCGCGGCGGTGCTCGTCGGTGCTCTGATATTGCAGGCCGGCACGCAGCGACCAGTGCGCAAACCGGTGACTGACGCGCGCCTCGCTGCCGTAGCCGCCGCGCTGAAGGTCGATGACGCCACCGGCCCGTGCCGGCGCGGCCTGCACGGACTTGGGAATCGACAGGAACTGCACGATCGCGCGATCGGTGACGTAGCCGATCAGGTCCAGATCAGTGTCGCCGCCCCAGCGCTGGGTGTATCCGACGCCGCTGCGCCAGTCGTCGATGCGCTTGCGGGTGTTGTAGGTGTCGGCGGCCGCGGTGGCCTGCTGCGGGTTCTGCTCGAACTGTTCACGGGTCAGGCCGAGCGGGTCCTGCGCGAAGGCATCCCACAGGCCACTGGCGAGCACGCGCAGTTCACGCCGATCATCAATGGCATACCGTGCATTCAGCGCGGCCTGATTGCGGTGCGAGGCGCTGTGATCGCGATAGCCGTTGCTGTCGTAGCGCGCGAAGTCGAGGCGATAGCCCAGCGCGTCGTCAAAGGCGCGGCCGCCGGCGCCCAACGCGGCGCGCCAGGTGTCATAGCTGCCGGCCCCGAACGCGGCATCGAGTTCGGTGTCCCGCGGTGGCTCTGCGGCGTAGGCCGCGATCACGCCGCCGGCCGCGTTGCCGTACTGGTACGCCATCGGACCACGCAGCACCTCGATGCGGTCCAGGCTGTTGATCAGCAGATTCGAGGTCTGGCCCTGACCATCCGATGCGGTCAGCGGAATGCCGTCGGCGCGGATCTGGATGCCGCGCACGCCGAAGCTGGCGCGGGCTCCATAGCCACGGCTCTGCACCTGCAGGTCCTGCGCATCGTTCTGGCGATCGCGTACGTCGATGCCGGGAATGCGCGCCAGCGTTTCGGCCAGGTCGATCTGCGGCTGCGCGCTATGCAGCGTGTCCGCGTCGATCACGCCGACCGCGGCTGGTGTCTGCAGTTCGCTGCGTGGGCTCGGCGACGCCAGCACTTCGACCGGCGGCAGCACGACGGGATTCTCTGTCGACTGAGGTGCGGAGGGTTCGGCCCAGGCCAGGCTGGAGCAGAGCGTTGCGGTGACGAACAGGCAGAGGCGCATCGTGGAACGTGAGCAATTCGGGTGGGCGCGCAGTATGCAGCATCGCTACGCACTGCCGCAGGTCGTCTCCGGCTCAGGCTCCCGCGCGCCGTCCGGCTGAACGGCGCGAGCCGCCGGGGTGTCTACGCGCCAGCGAACCAGCCTTCGACCTTGTCGCGCGACGGCATGCCGCCGGCATGAACGACGGTGCCGTCGATGACCACGCCCGGTGTCGACATCACGCCGTGGCGGGCGATCGCCTGGATGTCCTCGACCTTCTCCAGTTCGATCGCCTCGCCGTGCGCGGTCGCCACCTCCTGAATCAGTTGAATCGTGTTGCGGCAGTTGGCACAGCCGCGGCCGAGTACCTTGATCTGTTTCATGCGAGACACTCCCGAAAGACGTTGGACCGCGTGCTACAGCACGGCGTTGAAAACGTAGCCAACGACGAGGATGCCGCTGGCGACGACGGCGATGAAGGTCGCGATCAGGCGCGGCTTCAGCACCTTGCGCAGGATCACCATCTCCGGCAAGGACAGTGCGATCACGCTCATCATGAACGCCAGCGCGGTGCCGAGCGCCGCGCCCTTGGCGAGCAGGGCCTGCACGATCGGAATCACGCCGGCGGCATTGGTGTACATCGGGATGCCCATCAGCACCGCCAGCGGCACCGACCACCAGCGATCCGCGCCCATGATCGAGGCCATGAAGTCCTGCGGCACGTAGCCATGAATCGCGGCGCCGATGGCAATGCCGGCGACGATGTAAGGCCACACGCGTCCGACCACATCACGCACGTTGTTGATGCCGGCCTCGATGCGATCCTGCAGATGCACGGTGCCGTCGTCCGACAGCACCTGTGCCGGCGGCAGTTCGCGCACCCAGTCCTCGAGATAGGCTTCAAGGCGCAGGCGGCCGATGATCCAGCCGGCGACGATGGCGATCGTCAGGCCCAGGCTCAGATACAGCAGCGCGATCTTCCAGCCGAACAGTGCCAGCAGCAGCGTCAGTGCGACCTCGTTGACCATCGGTGCGGCGATCAGGAACGAGAAGGTCACGCCCAGCGGCACGCCGGCCTGGACGAAACCGATGAACAGCGGCACCGCCGAGCAGGAACAAAACGGCGTGACCACGCCGAGACTGGCCGCCATCACATTGGCTACACCGGCGGCGCGTCCGGCCAGCAGCGCCCGTGTGCGTTCCGGTGTGAAGTAGCTGTTGACCATGCCCATCACGAAGACGATGCCGGTCAGCAGCAGCAGCACCTTGGGCGTGTCGTAGAAAAAGAACTGCAAGGCGCTGCCCAGATGGCTGTCGCGCGCCACCGGCAGCAGTGCCACCAGCGCTTCGGACGCCGGAATCAAGGTCCGGTACAGCGCCAGCCACAGCGCGGCACCGAGAATCAGCAGAAGCTGCGGGTGTTCGCGGGTCCAGCGGTGGGCGAGTGCGGTCATGGGTGAGATCAAGGTGCGAACCTCAACGCTAAATGTTCGCCGCCGCGGCTCCAATGATCTGCATCAAGGGCATGAACCCGCCTGGCGGTGGGCCTGATCGTCCGGGATTCATGCCCGATCGTTTGCATTCATCGTTTTGCGCTTGTACTGCGGTCGCGGCTTGGCAAGGATGAATGCCCGTGTATCCGGAGCCGATGATGCCGTTCACCAGGGTTGTCCGACGTTCCCATGCCTGAGGCGCTGGCGCCGCTGCTGGCCGAGGTGCGGCGCTGTCGCCTGTGCGAGCCGGCGCTGCCGCTGGGCGCGCGCCCGGTGCTGCAGCTCGACCGCCGTGCGCGCATCCTGATTGCGGGACAGGCGCCGGGCCGCAAGGTGCATGAAAGCGGCGTGCCGTTCGACGACGTCAGCGGGGAGCGTTTGCGCCGCTGGCTCGGCGTCGGGCGCGAGCAGTTCTACGATCCGGCGTGCTTCGCGATTCTGCCGATGGGCTTCTGCTATCCCGGCACCGGTGCCGGCGGCGACCTGCCGCCACGTGTCGAGTGCGCGCAGACGTGGCGCTTGCGACTGCTGCGTCAGCTGCCGGCGCTGGAGCTCACTTTGGTCATTGGCCAGTACGCGCTGGACTGGCATCTGCCGGACGCCGGACACGCGACGCTGACCGATGCGGTGGCGGCGTGGCCACGGTACTTTCCGGCGCTGCTGCCGATGCCACATCCGAGTCCGCGCAATCAGCGCTGGCTCAAGCGCAATCCCTGGTTCGAGATCGAGGTGCTGCCGCTGTTGCAGGCGCGCGTGCAGGCGCTGCTGGCCTGAGCGTTCAGGCGTTCAGGAACACCGGCTGCTCGTCCGCGGGCTTTCCGGCCAGCTGCTCCGGCGTCAGGCGCGCGTAGATCTCGACCAGATTGCCGTCCGGATCGCTCAGCCACAGCTCGTGCAGCGGCGTGCCCTTCCAGGTCGTGCGCGGCGGCTTCTCGATGGCGGCTCCGAAGGCCTGTGCGCGGCGTGCGGCATCGACCACCGCGTCACGGCTGCCGACATCGATGCCCAGGTGATACAGCGTGTCGTGATGCAGGGTCTTGCCGTCGGCGACGACGACGACGAAGTTTAGCTTCAGGTCCGGACGGATGAACGTGGCGTAGCGATGCGTCCATTCCTTCGGCCAGCTGTTCAGCAGCCAGGCATAGAAGCGCACCGCGCGCGGCAGGTCGGAGACGCGCACGCTGGCGTGAAACTCCTGCGCGTCCGGGCCCGGCGGCGTGTCGAGCAGCGCAGCGAGCACGCGGATGCGTTCGCGGATCTGGTCGCGTGCGGTGCGGAACGCCGCGAGCGCCGCGTCGACGTCGACGCTGGCATCCACGGCCGCCGGATCGGCGATCGGCCAGTGCAGGCGCCGCACCGGGCCGGGCAATACCGGGCAGACCTCGTCGGCGCACAGCGTGATGACCCAGTCGAAGGCGCCGGCATCGAAGTCGGCGACCGACTTCGACTGATGCCGCGCGATGTCGATGCCGATGTCCTGCATCACGCGGATCGCCAGCGGGTTGACCCGCGTCGGTTGCGAGCCGGCGCTGGCGACTTCGGCCCGATCGCCCAGGATGTCGCGCGCCAGGCCTTCGGCCATCTGGCTGCGGGCGGAGTTGGCGACGCACAGGAACAGGATCTTGCTCATGGGTTCAGCGGGTGTGCACGGTGGTGGCGGATTGGGCCGCGGCTTCGCGGCGTTCCGAGTATCGGTCGGTCAGTTGCGCGACATGCGGGCGCGTCAGCACGGTGAAGCGCACCAGCTCTTCCATCACGTCGACGATGCGGTCGTAGTAGCTGGACGGCTTCATGCGGCCGTCGGCGTCGAATTCCTGATAGGCCTTGGCGACACTGGACTGGTTGGGGATCGTGAACATGCGCATCCAGCGTCCGAGCAGGCGCAGCGTGTTCACCGCATTGAATGACTGCGAGCCGCCGGAGACCTGCATCACCGCCAAGGTGCGCCCCTGGGTCGGTCGGACCGAGCCCATGCTCAGCGGCAGATGGTCGATCTGCGCCTTCATCAGGCCGGTGATCTGGCCGTGGCGCTCGGGACTGCACCAGACCTGGCCCTCGGACCACAGCGACAGCTCGCGCAGCTCGCGCACGGCCGGATGATCGTCGCCGGCGACCTGATCCGGCAACGGCAGGTCGGCGGGATCGAAGATGCGCGGCTCGGCGCCGAAGTGGCGCAGAAGGCGCGCCGCTTCCTCGACCGCGAAGCGCGAATAGGAGCGCTCGCGCAGCGAGCCGTACAGCAGCAGGATGCGCGGCGGATGCGTGAGGCCGCCGTGATCGAGACCGAGTGCGGGGCGGGCGATGACCTGCTTCAGGTCCAGGGCCGGCAGCGTGTCGGGATCCGGCAGGGGCCGCAGACGTGTGATGCTCATGCGCGCAGTCCGCGTTCGTACCAGGGCTTGCTGGCATTGACGATCTTCACGACCGACAGCATCACCGGAACTTCGATCAGCACGCCGACCACGGTGGCCAGCGCAGCGCCGGAATTGAAACCGAACAGGCTGATCGCGGCGGCGACGGCGAGCTCGAAGAAGTTGCTCGCGCCGATCAGTGCCGACGGACCGGCGACACAGTGGGCTTCGCCGGTGGCGCGGTTCAGCAGATAGGCCAGACCGGAATTGAAATAGACCTGGATCAGGATCGGCACCGCGAGCAGGCCGATCACCATCGGCTGCTGCAGGATCTGCTGACCCTGGAAGCCGAACAGCAGGACCAGCGTCGCCAGCAGTGCGATCAGTGATGTGGGTTGCAGGACTTGCAGCACGCGAGTGATCGCCGCATCGCCGCCGCGGCGCAGCAGACTGCGGCGCAGCAGCTGTGCGGCGATCACCGGCACCACGATGTAGAGCACGACCGACAGCAGCAGCGTGCCCCAGGGCACGGTGATCGCGGACAGGCCCAGCAGCAGTCCGACGATCGGGGCGAACGCGAACACCATGATGGTGTCGTTGAGCGCGACCTGGCTCAGCGTGAAATGCGGCTCGCCCTTGGTCAGATTGCTCCAGACGAACACCATCGCCGTGCACGGTGCGGCCGCCAGCAGGATCAGGCCGGCGATGTAGGACTGGATCTGTTCCGGCGGCAGCCACGGCCGGAACAGATGGCCGATGAACAGCCAGCCCAGCGCCGCCATCGAGAACGGCTTTACCGCCCAGTTGATGAACAGCGTCACGCCGATGCCGCGCCAGTGCTCGCGCACCCGGCTCAGCGCGGCGAAATCGATCTTGATCAGCATCGGGATGATCATCAGCCAGATCAGCGCGGCGACGGGCAGATTCACTTTCGCGATTTCGGCCGCACCGATGGTCTGGAACACGCCGGGCAGCCAGTGCCCCAGCGCGATACCGACGACGATGCACAGGCCGACCCACACGGTCAGATAACGTTCGAAGATGGACATGCGGATCAGGGATTCAGAACGGGGGTGTCACGGAGGCGGCAGGCCGCGGGGTATGGGTTCACTGCTTGCCGATGTCGGAAACCTGCTGTTGCAGCGCGAGGCGATCGAGCTTGTCCATCGGCAGGCTGGCGAACAGCTCGATGCGACGGCGCAGCACCATCAGCGCGTCGGAAAACGCCTTGCGCTGCGCCTCCTCGCTGCCCTCGACCGCCGCGGGATCGGGCACGCCCCAGTGCGCGGTCATCGGCTGGCCAGGCCAGAACGGACACTGCTCGCCAGCGGCCTGATCGCAGACGGTGAAGACGAAGTCCATCACCGGTGCGTCGGGCGTCGCGAACTCGTCCCAGCTCTTGCTGCGCAGGCCTTCGGTCGAGAGGCGGCTGCGTGATAGCAGCTCGAGCGCGAGCGGATGCACCTCGCCCTTGGGATGGCTGCCGGCGCTGAATGCCCGGAACTTGCCGGCGCTGATCGCCAGATGGTTCATCAGGGCTTCGGCCAGGATCGAGCGCGCCGAATTGCCGGTGCACAGGAACAGCACGTTGTAAGGGTGTTGCATGTCAGCACTCCGTGGATGCTGCAGGCGATGCGCAGTCGACTTCGCACTCGCCGCCGTCGCAGCAGTTTTCGGTGAGATAGCCGAGCAGGGCGTTCATCGCCTTGAAGTCCGGCGCGTAGTAGATGAAGCGGCCCTGCTGGCGCGCCTTCAGCAGGCCAGCGGTGCTCAGTTCTTTCAGGTGAAACGACAGTGTTGCCGGCGCCAGCTTGAGCCGGGCCTGGATGTCACCGGCGCACAGGCCGTCGGGGCCGGTCTGGACCAGCAGCCGGAACACCGCCAGCCGTGTTTCCTGCGCCAGTGCGGCGAGTCGCATGACTGCTGTTTGAGATTTCATATTTCCAAAATAATGGAAATATATTGCAGCCACAAGTCAGCGCTTAAAGTTCGGGACTCTCGGTCACGCAGGTCTACGGAATCAGGATGGTCGAACCGGTGGTCCTGCGCGCTTCCAGGTCACGATGCGCCTGGGCAACGTCGCTCAGCGCGTAGCGCTGGCGCACGTCGATGCGGACCTGGCCGCTGCCGACGACCTCGAACAGCTCCGCGGCCATCGCTTCGAGATCGGCGCGCAGCTCGATGTAGTGCATCAGCGACGGCCGCGTGATGTACAGCGAACCGCGGCGCGTCAGCTCGGTCAGTGCGAACGGCGGCACCGGGCCCGAGGCGTTGCCAAAGGACACCATCAGGCCGAAGCGCGCGAGGCTGTCCAGCGAGCTTTCAAAGGTGTCCTTGCCGACGCCGTCGTAGACCACGGGCACGCCACGACCCTCGGTCAGCTCGCGCACGCGCGCGGCGACGTTCTCGTGCCGATAGTTGATGACGTGATCACAGCCGTGTGCTTTCGCCAGCGCGGCCTTGTCCTCCGACCCCACCGTGCCGATGACCGTCGCGCCCAGCGCCTTGGCCCACTGGCAGACGATCAGGCCGACGCCGCCGGCAGCGGCGTGAAACAGCAGTGTGTCCCCGGGCTGCACGCGGTAGGTGCGGCGCAGCAGATACTGCGCAGTCAGGCCCTGCAGCATCATGGCTGCAGCGGTGTCGAAGGTGATGCGGCGCGGCAGCCGGACCACGGTCGAAGCCGGCAAGTTGCGCGCGGTGGCATAGGCGCCCAGCGGTCCCCAGCCGTAGGCGACGCGGTCGCCAACCTGCAGGTCGGTCACGCCCGCACCGACCGCTTCGATGGTACCGGCGGCTTCGAGCCCGAGGCGGCCAGGCAGCGGCTGCGGATACAGGCCGCTGCGGTAATAGACGTCGATGAAGTTGAGCCCGCAGGCTGCGTGTCTGACCTGGACCTCACCAGGGCCGGGTGCGCCCAGTTCAAGCGCGACGAATTCGATCACCTCCGGGCCGCCGGTCTCATTAATGCGAGCAACGCGTTCCATCACAACAATCCCTTGGCGACATCACGCCATGCATGTACACCTACGGAGCATAGCGGCTGGCGTCGGTGTCGTTTGAGCGAGTCTGGATCAACTGAACGGGGCGTCAGTCGGAATCAGGCACCGTCGAGTCGAGCGCAACATCCGGCAGGTGATGGGCGATGCCCTTGTGACAGTCGATGCAGGTCTTGCCCTGCTCGCGCCAGACTTCCAACGCATGTTTCTTGCGCGCACTCTTGTCCTGTGCGGCAAGATCCATGTGCTCCTGCGAGTGGCAGCTGCGGCACTCGCGCGAGTCGTTCTGCTTCATCTCATCCCAGACGTCCTGCGCCATCCGCGCGCGATGGGCTTCAAACTTTTCAGCGGTGTCGAGCTCTCCGAGGATGTGCTGGGGCACTTCAACGAGTGTTGCCCGAATCTTGCGCACGATTTTTGGACCCCAAGGATGCGGCTCGTGGCAGTCCGCGCAGGTTGCGCGTACGCCGGTGCGATTATTGTAGTGACTGGTCTCCTGGTATTCGGCATAGACGTTGTCCTTCATCTCGTGACAGGACAGACACATGCCCTCATTGCTGCTCAATTCCACTGCGCTGACGAAGCCGATAACGCTGACCATGCCCGCAGCAAATGCGATGAAAGCCCCGAGGGGGATGCCCAGCATCCAGCGCCTGCGCGGTGCCCGCCACAGACGAGCCCAGCGGCCGGCTGTGGCGCGATCAGGTTTGGGCGCATCGCTCACTGGAAGCTGCCATAGAACTGCAGCAGCGCGTTGCGATCGTCTGCACTCAATTCATCGATCTTGGGTTTCATCTTCTTGGGCGGTGTCCGCGTGCCCTCTGCGTATTCCTTGAGGCTTGCCTCCAGGTACGGCATCCACTGGCCGGCGAGAATGCCTGAGTCGTCGTCCTTCGAGCTGCCACCATCGGCGTGGCATTTCTCGCAGTGCAGCTCATGCACTTTCTTGCCGATCGCGACCTGTGCCGGGTCCACCGTCTGCTTGGCGCGGACAAATGGCAGCGCGGAAAAATGTGCGGCGACCTCGGTCAGCTCAGCGCCCGACATGGACTTGGCGATCTTGCACATGTCGGTCGCCGGGCGGCTGGTATCCCCGCAGCGGTACTTGGATTCCGCGCACGGTCGTTCGCCGTCGCGATACTCCTCCATTGTCGAAACTAGATAGTCGTTCGAAAGCCCGGCAATGATTGGAACGTCGGATTCGGTGCTGGCGCCGTCCTTGCCGTGGCAGTCGGCACAGCTGTCGATCAAAGGTGATGCTGCGGTTGCTGCGGCCGAAGTCATCAGCGCCGCGAAGGCCAGTGTCCGAAGTGTCGGTGCGGTGAGAACAAGTTTCGATGGCATGGCGCACATCCTCGTTTTATGCGGCTGGACCGAGATCAGGCCACGCCGCGTGCTGTGTTCAGAGCTGGTGGACAGGTCTGTCGGTCACGGAAAACTATCTGAATTCATAGCGGGTCGAAATGCCGATCAGATTGGCGGTGTAGCTCGGTGACGAAGCGTCGAGCGAGAGCAAATTGTGAACCGCATCAGCGGAGACGCCGTCGAGCGCCCAATCGGCCTGGTGGTAAAGCGCGTAGCGGTACTCAACACGGATGCCCAGCTGCGGCGTGGCCTGAAACAGCGCATACATCCGTGCTTCGTGCCGGCGCGTGCGCAGGTCGGGGAACGGTGTGTTGGCGGAGCCCGTCAGAAGGCGGGTGTCACCCCGGCTTGAAGTGTATTCGTAGGACGCACCGGCGTCGTAACGACCCCAGAGTTTGCGGCGCTCCGCGCGCAGGCCGGCGACGGTCGCAGCGTCGCGGTTGTCTGCGCGCCAGTCGGCGAAGTCCGCTGCGCTTTGATTACCGTCCTGCAGGGTCTCCAGCGCGTCCCGGGACCAGAACCCGGTGACGCCGAACAGCTCTGATGGATGTAGTGACAGATCGACGCCGTATCCTTGCGCGCGTCGACGCTGCAATCCCACGGTGGTGTCCGGGTAGTGGTCGCGACCCAGGCTGCCGTTCACATCAACACTGATCCAATCCAGCGGCGTAGTGCTGATGTTCAGCGTCGCTGCGTCGCGCACGCGGTCGGCCAGATGGGCTTGCTGCAGCTGTTGTTCGCTCACAGCGTCAGTGGCCGTGATCCGATAGGTCGAGCCCGTGCGGCTGGCGTGCACGTAGCCGATGTTCGTACTCAGCCGTTGTGCCGGCTGAACGCGCATGCGAGTCCATAGTTTCCACTCATCAGTCCGGTGGCGTGCCTGGAAGCTGCGGGTCTTGCGCTCCTGATCCCATCCGGCCGAAAGGCGGGCCCAGCGCTGGAGCCGATAATCGCTGCCGAGCTTCAGTGTCCGGCGAGTAAAGTCGTAGGGCTGGTTGGCGCGCTCATCGGCAGCAAAGACATCCGTGATGATCTGCGTGTATGCAGATTGCGGAGTTCGATTGTCGCGGTCGTCGAGCGCGGCTTCGGCGTTGAAGCGCAGACCCGCCCACGGGCCAGCGCTGGCGCGCAGGCGACCGGACAGCGTGTCGATCTGGCCGTCGAGCGCGGTACGCGGCAATGGCGTCATCAGGCTTGGCGTCGCTGATGCGGGAACGAAGCGTGCGTTCTGCAGCATGCGCCCAACCGCAACGTGCGTCGAGAGCCGAACTCGTGCCTCCGGCTGATAGCCCGCGGTTACGCTGAGCTGATGAAACTGATTGTCCGGCGCCAACGCCAGACGCCCGGAAACGCCGTCATCGACCAACGGATCGTAGGGGTTCTGCCAGGTCAGAGCGGTGTTGTCATTGCGGTAGAACGATCCGTAGTACGCGGCGCCGGCTTGCCAGTTTGTGCCGGTCACGCCGGCCGACAGGTCGACCTGATCGGTCTGGTCACTGGTTGGTTGCGGTAGCAGACTGGCAAGTGTGATGAAGCTGCCGCCGACGGGCTTGATGCCATCGCGCTCATCGTGACGCACGCTCAACTGGGTGGTCCAGTGCGCGGACGGGATCAGATTGAATGCAGCGAGGAAGCGCTTGCGGTCCTGCGCCAGTGTGAGTGGCTGCAGACTGCTGGCGAGATCCGGCATTTGCTGTGTCGATGTCGCGCTGGTCCACGTCACGGGAAGCGAAAGTGTGTCGCTGCCGACGCCCAGAAACGGAGTGCTGGCGGTGTCGTTGATGCGCCTCGGTACCGAGTCATAACTCAGGCGGATGCCGAACAGGCCCTGCTGACCGCCGCGCAGTTCGACTGCGCGCGCATCCAGCCCAAGGTCACGTGCTTCAAGATCCCAGTAGCCAGTGCCATCGGCTTCGCGCCAGCCGATGCTGGCGCCCCCCAGCAGAAACAGACCCTGATCGCTGAGACCGGTGTAATCGCCGAAGTGGTAGGCGTCATCGAACAGGTAGCCCAGACCAAGGTCAAGCTGCCCGGAGAATCCCTGCTCGAACGGGCACTGCTTGCAGGGCGGGACGAGTGGAGTCGCTTCCTCTGGGGTATCCGCCGCCGCCGTTCCTGCGAATAGCGTTGCGGAGGCGGTGATGACGCGCAGAACCGTCCGCGCAGTGCGGATGCATCGCAAGCTGAACGTGTCGGGATGGCGGATCATGGCGGTCACCGGGTGAGCGTTGCTCCGGAGGGATGGTTTGTTCCATGGACCTGCGAATGGCAGTTCCCGCAACTCTGGCCCAACAGAAATGCGGACGCCGTGGTGCCCGCGAGTCCGCGGCCGGTGTACGCCACACTGGGATGGCCCTCAGCCGCATGACAGCTCTGACACAACCACGGTGGGCGCTGCACCAGCAGTGCAGCCTGGTTTGAGCCGTGCGGCGCATGGCACAGGCCGCAGTCCTCCGATGCCGGCGCGTGCTCCCACAGGAAGGGCCCGCGCTTTTCGGCGTGGCAGCGATAGCAGGTCTGATTGACGGTCGGGCTTGCGAGCAATGCTTCGCCCGGCGCGCCATGCACTGCGTGGCAGTCGGAACATGCCAGCTTGCCCTGGTTTACCGGATGCGCTGAGGGGCGCATCAATTCCGCCCGTTCCTTGCGGTGGCAGGAATAGCAGACTTCAGGCTGCGACGCGGTGGTCATGACCGGGTCCCGCGGCGCGTGGACCTGGTGACAGGCCGCGCAGGGAACATCGGCCCGATCGTGCGCGCTTCCCGGCCACTGCGTGCGATGCCCGCCCTGGTGGCATGCCATGCAGGTAGCGTTCTGCTCGGCGACAGGGGTGTCCTTGCCGATGCCAAAATTGCGGATCGGCGGAACCGGGTCCTTGTTGCCACCACGCGCATGCGTGTCGCCGGCGCCATGGCAGGCTTCACACTGGTGACCGGCAAACGGCGTGCGTGAATCGGCGGCACGCGCGTGCGCGGTTTTGAAGATCGACAGCACCGGCACCGCGGTGTCCTCGTCATGGCACTTCAGGCAGGTATCAGCGCCTTTGGCCGTGAAGGCAGGAGCCGAAGCGGCCTCGGCCGGTGCCTCCGCAGTTTGGGATTCTGTTTCTGCGTGCGCCGGACCTGCCAGCAGCACTGCGGCCGCAGCCATCAACGCCGCTACGATCCAGTGCCTCAATTGAGGACGGCTCATTGTGTAACGTGGTGAACGGCGGCGACGTCCGCAATCCTGCCGGCAGCGTGGCAGACCTCGCAGGTCTCGGTGATGCTGCCGTTGTCCACCATCGACTGCGGGGTGCCGAACGAAGCGCCATTCTGTTCCATATGGGCCTGAGCGGTTTCACCGTCATGACACGACGAACACGCCGCTGCGGTCGCGGTGATATTGGTATCGTCATTCGGGTCGGCCACACTGCCGCCGCTGTCCGCCGTCGTCGCCAGGACTGTGGACGCCAGCGGGGGCATGTAGCTGCTGCCGCTGTGGCAGGTGGTGCAGTTACTGACGATGCCAGGGAACTCGACCTCGCCGAAATCATTGGCGTTGTTGCCGAAGCCATAGATGACCACGCCCTTCTCGCGGAATCCGGCGCCATGGATCGCATGGATCATGACCTTCATGTCCACCGTTTCCTCCCGCTTGCCATCAAGGGCAAGCGATGCCGACGAGGGTCGGCGGCCAATGTCGGTGTTATTCGCGTTGTGGCACATCACGCACAGTTGCGGCTCATCAGTACGTGACCCGCCGTGAATCGTCAGCTGGTCGTGGCATTGATCGCATTTGGCAATATCAACCACCTGACGCCGAGCGACTGCCTTGGTGTCCGTGATTGGGGCAAAGCTGACGACGCTCTTGATCGGTACCCGGTCGCTGTAGACACCATCGCCGTCCACATCGGCTGCCGCGCGTCCGTACAGTCCGATCGCGGCACTGCCGGTGGCGGTCTTGGGAATCGCGCTGGTTGAGGTCACTGTAAAGGTCCCGCTGCCGCTCGCAGTGGCCAGTGTCTTGGCATTGAGTGATATTGCCGACGCAGGAGTCGTCGAACTGCCGTTGCCGGTGTTGTGATAGTCGCTTGTATCCCAGCCGAAAAGCAGCGACAGCGACGCGCTTGACGAGGTCCATTCCGGGTCGTTCAGCAGATCGTAGGGGGCGTCACTGTGGGTCGGATCAGTGACCGACAGCTTTACAATCGGGAACTGGCCCGGTGCGGTCTTGCTGACCGAAAGGATGTTGAGTTGATAGCGCTGTGAGGCTTCGCGAAGCGGATTGCGATGCGATTCGGTCACGCTGCCGGCAAGACCGCCCTCGCTGTGACAGACGCTGCATTCTCCGTTGGCAGCAACGACGCTATCCTCGCCGTGGCCTTCGCCGGTTTCGAAGTTGACGTTATCGTGGCAAGCGCCACAGGCTTCGCGCGTCGGCTGCGTGCTCCACCGGCTGGCCTGCGGCGTGCCGGAATCTGCAGCATCGTGGCACTTGCTGCAGTTGCGGATGTCTTGCGGGTAAGCGACGGTCGAATAGTCGTGCTTTGAATCCCGGAAACCCCAGATCGCGTATTCACCGCCAGCTTCCACGCTGGGTAGATTTTCGCCGCGATGAATCTTGTGGACCATCACCTTGAAGTCGATCGTGTTGCCGCTATTGGCATCGTGCGATCCTGGGTTATGACAGGTAACGCAGTACTGGGTATCGAGGCGACCGCCCCCGTGCAGCGCGAGCTTGCCGTGGCATTCGTTGCACGAAGCGGTCTGCACGATGTCGTTGTTGAGAATGTCGCTGGTCGCGCCATCGGACGGCCGCCAGGTGTACGTTGCATTAGCCGCTGGCAGCGTCGTGCTGCTGACTTGCAGACCGATCCGATGCGTCAATGCCGGTTCGTAAGCAACCGCAAGCGGCGCCGCGATCGCAGTGACATCGCTGCCAAAGGTATAGGTGTAGGTGCCATTGCCATGATCCACCAGCGAGCCGCCGCTGTCGGTGGTCGCCTGAATCTGATCCTGTGTTCCGGGTCCCACACTGCCAGCAACTTCGATCCGGTTGATGTAGCTCTGCCAGGCATCCGAGTTGCCGTCTGTCCCGGGGATCAATTTGGCCAGCGTCATGCGAGCGCCGTCGAGGCGCACGACCGGAACGTCACGTTCATTGACCACACTGAACTCGACCACCGGCTTGCTGGCGATGCTGACGCCGGTAATCGTCACTTTTAGCGCGGTTGCCTCGGTGGTGACTCCGGGGCCTGGAGGGCCGGCCGTACCCGGTGCGCCATCGTTGCCGCCGTCGCAGGCAGCGAGGCTACCCAATAACCCCAGCGCGACGACAACGGAGAAGACTGCCCGTGCGATAACTCGCCAGATCGAACTCATGGTCCTTATCTCCTCCAGCAGTACAGCCTGGTTTTTTTATGAGACTGACACTACCACGAAGTGGGCGCCGAGGATTGATCTGAATCAGCTCAAGCGAATCCGGATGGAGTTGTATCGGAGGGTGTCGACCGTATTTCGCGGTCATGAATTCGCGGCTTCAGGTGCCCTGTTCCTGGCCGTTGCAGTGCTCAAGGATGCCCAGGTTCGCCTGAATGGAAAGAGGCAGGCGCAGCGCGCTACCTGCCCCGACGGATTTGGCCTCGGTGAGGGATGTGCGTTCAAGACGCGGGAAGTTCGCTCTTGAGCTATTCAGAAAGGCTGAGCGTCGACGTCACGTTCGGCGCGATCTCCGATTCGCAGTAGCGCGCCGGCACCCAGCCGCTGTTCGAGTACAGATGGGTCTGGTCAGCGAAATGCGGCGAGTCGGGATTGGCGCTTTGCGAGTAGGTCAGGATCGTGCGCGCATCCGGGCAGTCATCGCCGTCGAAGCTCACGACCTCGATGAAGCTCGAGCCATGCACAATGTCCGGATAGCCGGTGCCGGCGACCCACGGCGCGGTGATCGCGTTGAACACGCCAAGCAGGCCGGGGCCGCCATGGATCGGGATCGCCTCGTCGCCACGCGCCTCGGTCTGCGCCACGCGCATCGTCGCATCCAGCGGCAGATTCGCGGCCTGCAGATCGGCGATCACGCTGCCGAGTGCATATTCGACGTGCGGGTTCGCAGTGTTCAATCCGGCCGGCGTATGCACCGGATCGTTGACGTCGAACGGCACGGTCCAGACATCCACGAACGCGGCATACCCTGCCGAGCTGCCCGACGGCACGGTGGTCAGGTACAGGTTTTCGGCAAAGCGGCGGAACAGCACTGCGCCGGGACTGTCGAGGCGGTCGCTGCGGTCCCAGCCGGCCAGCGCGGCGCAGGCATCCGCGGTGAGCACCGGGCCGCCACTGCCGACCGCAACCGGCAGCAGCTGGCAGAACGGAATCAGCGCGTCGAGCCACAGCTCGGCGGCGTACTGGCGGTCGTTGAACAGCAGGTCCTGCAGCTGCTGACGCGAGAACGTGGTACCGGGCAGACCGTCACTGCCGGACAGACGTTCCTCCACCATGACCAGGCCCAGCCGTGTGCGCATGCGGCGTTCGACGCGCTCGTCGCCGATGATGCGTGCGTAACCTTCCAGCGGCTCGGCCGGATTCGACAGCCAGTAGCTGTCGTTGGAATTGGTCACGTAGTCGTTGCGGAACTGATGCGGCATCCGGGCCGGGCCGATGGTGCCGGGCTGCACCGCGTCACCATCGAGGTCCCAGGCGCAGACGCTGCGCGATCCATCCAGCACCGGCAGACCCAGCAGTTCGAAAGTGGCCAGACCGAGCACGCCCGCGCAGCTGATGGCCTTGGCATCGGGTACATTGGGCGTGACCGAAATGTCGGCATAGAACGCCTTGCCGGCGCTGTCGGCGGCGATGGTGTTGACCCAGGGAATGCCTTGGTTGCGTTCGAGTACGGCCAGCAGCTCGTCAGTGGACTGCGCGCGATCGACTTCGACGAAATGATTCACGAAGCGGAAGTTCTGTGCATTGGCGTCGGCCAGTGCATACGCCTGCGCTGGCAGCCACGGGAACAGCGGCAGCCCCAGCACGCTGGTGAACACCGGCCCCCAACGGGTGGTGTACAGCGTGCGCTCGACGCTCGAGGTGCTGCCGTCTTCGTTCCGGGCCTCGACCGTCAGCGGATAGGGCGTCATGGCTTCGGGTGCGCCGTCGACCAGATACGAGGTCGGATCACCCGGCACCAGCGTCAGCTGGTACGGCGTGAAGCGCCACGCGCTGGAGACCGTGTGACTCCAGGCCAGATTCTGCGTGTGACCGATCAGCACCAGTGGGGCGCCGAACAACGCGGCGCCGTTGACGTCGAGTTTGCCGGGAATCGTGAAGTGCACCTGGTGGAAGCGCTCGGAGCCATCCCAGGGAAAATGCGGGTTGCCGAGCAGCATGCCGCGGCCGGTGTCGGTGGCATCGCCGCCGAGTGCAATCGCGTTGCTGCCGATCTTGATGCCGTCCCAGGCCAGGCCCAGTTCGCGTGCGACCGTGGCCGGGTCCGGCGCCGCCTTCGCGGTGGCTCCCGGCAGCGGAGGTTGCGCGCTGCCGATGCCATCGATGGCGACATCGGACGACGCCAGCAGGGCGAGCTGATAGAAGCGACGGAAGACGTCCTGCTCGGTGATCTCGCGCACCCACGTGGCGCCGCGACAGGTCGGGTCCGGCAGATTCTCGATCCCGGTGTCGCGCAGATAGCGGTTGTAGCCGGCGACATAGCCGCGCACCAGTTCGCGTACTTCCGGCAGCGGTCCCTGCGGCGGCGGCAAGGTCAGCAGATGCTCAACGCGGCCTTCGGCGATCAGCAACTTGAAGAAGAAGTCGGAGTTCAGATTGTTGTTGGTGGTGCCGTTCCCGGTGAACTCCCAGCTGGCATCGGGTCCGAAATACTTGCTGCGCTCCCCGTTGACGGTGACGTAGCTGTCGGCAATCGTGCACAGATTGTCTTCAGCGAAGGCATAGCCGTAGCCGTAACCGAGTCCGGCGTAATCGTCCGCCTTGACGTGGACCACGCCGTAGTCGGTGCGCCGGATTTCGGCCTTCAGCGCGCCGGCGCCATCGACGATGCCCGGTACCGTTGAAGAGCCGCAGCCAGCAGCTAGCGCAGTAAGGGCAAGCGCCGCGATCAGCGGCCATGGACGGATTGCGTACATCGATCGGACTCCCCCGAAACTTCATCTAGATGTTCTGGCCGGTGTCGCGATCCCCACCGCGTGTCCGGCGGCGACGATGATGAAGTCCGGGGGGCGGCTTGTCACGACCCCATGCGGAATCCGGCTCACCCGTTTGTGGCAGGCGCCGCCGGTTGCCGGGCGTCTATCGTGAGACACAATGCGGTGCGTGCTGTGCGCAGCGCTTCGAAATCTTTTCCAAACGGACAGACCCAATGAGTTCACCGACCGACACCGCTGCGGGCCCCGCCGCCGCGCCCAAGCCGACCCGGATCGCGCCGATTGTCACGCCCGACGCCAAGTCGTTCTGGGCTGCCGCCGACGAAGAAAAATTCGTCGGGCAGAAGTGCGGTGACTGCGGCCAGTTCACGTTTCCGCCGCGGCCGATGTGCCCGCACTGCCACAGCCTCAAGCGTGAGGAAGTCGAACTCAGCGGCTTTGGCACCGTGCATTCGTGGACGATCCCGCGTCACCCGCATCCGTTCGGCTTCAAGGAAGCGCCGGTGGTGGCAGTGATCCAGCTCGACGAGGGCATCCGCATGGTGTCCAACGTCATCGGCATTGCGCCGGAAGACGTGAAGATGGACATGGCGGTCGAAGTCACCTTCGACGCAACGATGAATAACCACAAGGTGCCGGTGTTCCGGCCCCGCGCGAAGTAAGGGGAACACCATGGCTCGTACCTTCACCGAAGCCGCGATCGCCGGCATCGGCGCCACCGAATTTTCCAAGGAATCCGGCCGCAGCGAACTGCAGCTGGCCGCCGAATGCTCGCTGGCCGCCTGCGAGGATGCCGGCGTCAATCCGCACGACATCGACGGCATGATCACCTTCACCATCGACAACAGCGACGAGATCGGTCTCGCGCGCTGCCTCGGGGTGAAGGATCTGGCGTATACCACGCGCATTCCGGGCGGCGGCGCCGCCGCGGCGGCGACGATCTATCAGGCGATGGCGCTGGTCAACGCCGGTCTGTGCAACAACGTGCTGATCTGGCGCGCAATGAACGAGCGCAGCCAATATCGGTTTGGCCAGAACCCGAACAACATGCAGGGCTACACCGGCGGCCACGGTACCGGTTCGCTGCTGTGGTGTATTCCGTACGGCGCGATGACGCCGGCGAGCTGGGGCGCGCTGCAGGGCGCGCGCTACATGCACACCTACGGCATCAGCAATCGCGATCTCGGCTATCTGGCGGTGCAGCAGCGTGCCTACGCGGCGACCAATCCCAAGGCCTGGTTCTACGAGCGCCCGATCACGCTGGAGGATCACCAGAACTCCAAGTGGATCCAGGAACCGTGGCTGCGCCTGCTCGACTGCTGCCAGGAGTCCGACGGCGGTGTGGCGATCCTGGTCACCAGCCTCGAACGTGCGCGCGATCTGAAGCAGCCGCCGGTGAAGATCGTCGGCGCCTGCCAGTCGATTCCGTACAACGTCGAAGTGATTTCCAACTACTACCACGACGACCTGACGATCATGCCCGAGGCCTGGGGCACGGCGAAGCGGCTGTACGCGCAGACCGGCATGAAGCCGACCGACATGCAGGCGGCCATGATCTACGACGCCTTCTCGCCGCAGGTGCTGATGCAGCTCGAAGCCTTCGGCTTCTGCGGCAAGGGCGAGGCAGCGGAATTCATCAAGAGCGGCGCGATCGCGATCGACGGCCAGCTGCCGATCAACACCCATGGCGGTCTGGCCGGCGAAGCCTACATCCACGGCATGAACAGCATGGCCGAAGGCGTGCGCCAGGTGCGCGGCAGCTCGGTCAACCAGGTCAAGGATGTGACCAACGTGCTGGTGTCGTCCGGCATGGCCAGTGCGATCTTCAGCAAGGCCTGACACGGCACGGCTCGACTCGCGACCGCTGCGATGACGCATCAGATTGATCTGCAGTTCGACATTGCCGTCGGCCTGCCCGGCGACGCCCCGGTGCGGATGGCGGCCAGCCTGTGGGTGCCGGACCGGCCGGCGGCAGCGCAGCGCATCTGGTGCTGCCTGCCGGGTGGCAACATGAATCGCGGCTACTACGATCTGCTGCCGCCGGACGACGCGACCGATATCAGTTACTCGTTTGCACGGCAGATGAATGCCCGCGGCGATCTGGTCGCGGCCTTCGATTATCTGGGCATCGGCGACAGCACGCGGCCGGAAGACGGCTATCTGCTGACGCCGGATCGGCTCACCACGGCCAATGCGCAGGCGGTCGGCGCACTGCTGCAGCAGCTGCGCGCCGGCCAGATCGAAGGTGTACCTGCACTGCCGGCACTGCCGGCGATCGGCGTCGGTCATTCGATGGGCGCGATGATGACGGTGCTGCTGCAGGCGCAGGCGCGACCGTATGCGGCGCTGGCCCTGCTGGGGTTCTCCACGCGTGGCCTGCCGGAATACCTGAGCCCGAAGGTGCGCGAGCTGGCGCAGGACGTGCCGGCGGTGCGCGCGCAACTGGTCGAGCTGAGCAAGACGATGTTTCCGGTGCCGTATCCGGTGATCAAGTCTTCCGGCAACGGCGCCGAGCTGTACGGCAGCGCCAAGGCCGAGCCGGCCGGCGTGGCCGCACTCAAGCGCGCAACCGAACACGTGCTCGCGGTACCGGCGTTCCTGTCGATGCTGCCGGGCAATGTCGCGCCGGAGGCGGCGCAGATCGACGTGCCGCTGTTCCTGGGTCTGGGCGAGCGCGACATGGCCGGCCCCACCCACCAGATTCCGGCGGCGTTCCCGGCCAGCCACGACGTCACCTTGCAGATCCTGCCCGAGACCGGGCACAGCCACTTCCTGTTCCCGGCGCGCGAGCGCCTGTTCGCGCGCCTCGATCACTGGGGCAGGGGTGTCTGCACCTGACGCATTGCGCGCGCAGCCTTGCTAGGCTTCGCGGCCTGTCAGTGTCGGGAAGTCACCATGACCGCTTCATCCGTGCAGTACGAACTGGATCAGGGCATCGCCGTCATCCGCATGGACGACGGCAAGCGCAATGCCCTGTCCCCGACGATGTTCAAGGCGCTCAACGGCGCGCTGGACCGGGCCGAGCGTGACCGCGCCATCGTCATCCTGACCGGACGCGACGAGGTGTTCTCCGCCGGCTTCGATCTCAAGGTGATGAAGTCCGGTGGGCTCAGCGCGCTGCGCATGCTGCACGCCGGGTACTCGATCACGGCACGGGTGCTGAACCATCCGTATCCCGTCATCGCGGCCTGCAATGGGCACGTCCTGGCCATGGGCGTCTTCCTGATGCTGTCGTCCGATTACATCGTTGGCAGCCGCGGCGATTTCAGGATCTCGGCCAATGAGGTCGCACTGGGTCTGACCATGCCGCGGGTGGCGGCAGCGATGCTGCAGCACCGGCTGACGCCGGCGGCGTTCCAGCGCGCGGTGACGCTGTCGGAGTATTTCCCGCCCGAGTCCGCTGTGCAGGCCGGCTTTTTCGACGAACTGGTCGCACCGGACGCGCTGATGACGCGGGCAATGGCGTGTGCGCGCGAGTTCGCCAAGCTCGACATGGCGGCGCATGCGGCCTCGAAACGGCGCATCCGCGCAGCGCTGACCGGACACATCCATCGCAGCGTCGCGCTGGACATCAAGGATGCCGCGATGATGGGTCTGCGCGGGCGGCGGCCGCGCTAACGGATACGGGGCTGCCGGGCGACCCTGCCGTTTGCGTCGATTCCGGGCGAACTCACGCAAGTGGACGGGGTGAACGCCCGTGCCAATCCGGTACAGTCCGCCCGGTATTCAAGTGAGCTTGCGGAGAAACAATGGCAAACACAGCACTCAAGGCGGGTGGGCGGTTCAAGAGCGCGGTCAGCGACGTGCAGATCATGGTGATCAAGGCTCCGGCCGGTGAACACGCGCTCGGTTGCGGCGGCGTGCCGATGCTTGGCGGCAGCGAGACCGCGCCCGAAGGCGTGCAGATGGACGCTGCTGACAGCGGCGAGACCCTGATCGGCAAGCGCTACGTCAACGAGGACGAGTCGCTGGAACTGCTGTGCACGAAGGGTGGCAAGGGCACGTTGTCGCTGAACGGCACCGCGCTTGAGGTCAAGCAGGCCAAGCAGCTGCCGTCGTCGGACTGAGACCGCGTTCGTCTCGCCGCGGGTGTCGGGCATGCCCGCGGTGAGAACTTCCAGAGACCCAGCATGAATATTTCCACCATTCTCGACATGGCAGCCGAGGCGTTCGGTGACCGCATCGGCGTCGTCTGCGGTGACGAGCGCATGAGCTACACCGAATTGCGCGAAACGGCGTATGCCGCGGCGCAGCGGATCAAGGCCAGCGGCGCGCAGTATCTGGTGCTGCTCGACGTCAACAGCCCGGCGGCGACAGTCGCCGTGTTCGCGGCGGCCTATGCCGACGTGCCCTACGTGCCGCTGAACTACCGGCTGACGCCGACCGAGATCAACGAGCTGATCGAGCGTGCGTCGCCGGCCTATCTGATCACCAGCGCCGAACTGCGCGCGAAGATCCAGCCGCGGGATGACATGACCGTGGTCGATCGCAGCGAAGTGCTGGCCGAACAGGCCCCTGAAGATGCGCCGCCGCCGGAAGTCGGCGACGATCCGCGTGCGGTCGCGGTGCAGCTGTTCACCAGCGGCACCACCGGCAAGCCGAAGGCGGCGATCCTGCGCCACGAGAACCTGATGTCGTACATCGTCGGCACGGTCGAGTTCGCCGCCGCCGACGAGGACGACGCGATCCTGGTCACGGTGCCGCCGTACCACATCGCCGGCATCTCCTCGGTGCTGTCGTCGACCTACGCCTGCCGCCGTGTCGTGCAGATGCCGAATTTCGACGCCGCCGAATGGCTGCGGCTGTGTGCGCAGGAGCGCGTGTCGAATGCCTTCCTCGTTCCGACGATGCTGCAGCGGATCGTGGAGCATCTGGACGCGAGCGGGACGAAACCGGAACTGCCGGCCTTGCGTGCGCTGGCCTATGGCGGTGGCAAGATGCCGCAGACGACGATCGCGCGCGCGATGCAGCTATTCCCGAACGTAGATTTCACCAATGCCTACGGTCTGACCGAGACCAGCTCGACCGTCGCCGTGCTCGGCCCGGACGATCACCGCGAGGCCGCGGCGAGCAGCGATCCGTATGTGCAGAAGCGTCTGGGGTCGGTCGGTCGTGCGACCGGCGCGGTCGAAATCCAGATCCGCGACGACGACGATCGCCCGGTGGGCGTCGACGTCCCGGGCTATGTTTTCGTGCGCGGACCGCAGGTCTCCGGTGAGTACAAGCAGCAGGGCAGCCAGCTCGACAGCGAGGGCTGGTTCCCGACGCGGGATCGCGGCTGGCTCGACCGTGATGGCTACCTGTATCTGGAAGGCCGGGCCGACGATGTCATCGTGCGTGGTGGCGAGAACATCTCGCCGGGCGAAATCGAGGACGTGCTGCTGACGCATCCGGCCGTTGCCGACGTTGCCTGCGTGGCGATGCCGGACGAGCAGTGGGGCGAAGCCGTGGCTGCCGCGGTGGTGCTCAAGGACGGCGCCAGCGCCAGCGTCGAAGAACTGCAGACGCTGGTGAGGGGAAAGCTGCGATCGTCGCGTGTGCCGCAGGCGATCGTGTTCAAGGATGCGCTGCCGTACAGCGAGACCGGCAAGCTGCTGCGTCGCGTGGTGCGCCAGGAATTCGCGGCGACCTAGGTTCTGCATCGGTTTCTGAGCTCTCTTATCGCTGCGTGCTGCGCAGCCTTCTCCGGATGACTTGCCATGCCGTTCGTGATTGAAAAAACGCTGGATATCAACGCTCCGGCTGCCGTGGTCTGGGAAGTGATCTCCGATCTGCCGCGCTACCCGCAGTGGAATCCGTTCTGCCTGGAATGCCGCTCGACCCTGGTGCCCGGTGACCCGATCGACATGAAGGTCAAGCTGATGGTCAAGCCACAGCAGCAGCGCGAGTGGATGATCAGCTGCGAACCGGGGCGGGGGTTCTCGTATCGCATGCAGCCGGTGCCGGCGGGCGCGCTGTCGAGTTTCCGCTCGCACGAGATTGAATCCACCGGTGTGGCAACGTCACGCTATCGCTCCTACTTTCATCTGAAAGGCTGGATGAAATTTGTCGTGCTCGGACTGTTTCGCAGCAAGCTGGAAGCCGGCTTCGCCAGCATGAGCGCGGCGATCAAGGACCGTGCCGAATCACTGTGGGCCCAGCGCCAGGCCAGCGCGGCGGCTTGAGCGCTGCCGATCAGGAACCCGACCGCGCCGGGATCGGCGCGGTGTATGCGCGGCGACTGCTCGAAGCGGTCGGATACCCATCGATCACCGTTGAGCTCGCAGCCGAACATCCGGCGCTGAGCGCGGCGCGCTGCGGTCTGATGGCGCTGACCGGCCCGGCCGATGGGGCGCCGCTGCCCTGTCCGGCGCCGCTGGCCGCCTGTGCCGACGGTGCACTGGCTGCCCTGGCGGCGCTGGCGCCGATGGGGGCGTTGGACGGACTGCGCGGTGCGAATCTGCTCACCGAGCGTGCGGCGATCGCGGGCCATGTCCGCGCCGGAAGCGTTTCACCCGGCGGCAGCTGTCATCTGCTGCAAACCGCCGATGGTGCGATCGCGCTGAGCCTGACCCGCGATGACGACTGGGAGTTGCTGCCCGCCTGGCTGCGGGATGGTTCCGACATTGGCGCAGGTAACTGGGGTGCACTGGCTGCGAATGTCCGTGGGCGCACCATGCAGGCGCTGGTTGAGGACGGGCGCGAGCTGGGCCTGGCGGTGTGTCCCATGGCGCCGCCGAGCTCACGCCCCGTGCCGTGGGTTCAGCGCGTGGCGGGGCGTGGCTACTCCGGCGCGGCCGCGTTGCCGCGCCGTGCGCCGCGCGTGGTCGATCTGTCGTCGCTGTGGGCTGGCCCACTATGCAGTCACCTGCTGCAACGCTGTGGCGCTGACGTCGTCAAGGTTGAAAGTCTGTCGCGGCCGGACGGCGCGCGCCGCGGGCCGCCGGCGTTCTTCGATCTGCTCAACGCCGGCAAGCGCAGCGTCGCGCTGGATTTTTCCACTGCGCAGGGTCGGCGTCAGTTGCAGGCGCTGCTGGCGCGGGCCGACATTGTCATTGAAGCCTCGCGGCCGCGGGCGCTGCGTCAGCTCGGCATCGACGCCGAAGCGATGGTGCAGGCGCATCCGGCGCTGAGCTGGATTTCGATCAATGGCTACGGCCGCGCCGAGCCGATGGCGCAGTGGATCGCCTACGGCGATGACGCGGGTGTCGCCGCGGGTTTGTCGCGGATGATGTTTGAAGTCTTTGGTCAGCGCGTCATCGTTGGCGATGCCATCGCCGATCCGCTCACGGGCCTGCATGCCGCACTGGCCGCCTGGGCCGGCTTCCGCCAGGGCGGTGCGGGATTGTTGTCGATCGCTTTGACAGACGTCGTGCGCCATTGCATCGCCGCCGACCTCGTTGCCGGGACAAGCTTGCGTGAACGCACGCAGGTCTGGCGTCAGCGCGTCGATGAAGCGCAGTCGCTGTTGCGGGCGGGTGAAGTCGCCGTCGCTGTGCCACAGGCGCGCGTCGCTGAAGGTGCGGCTGCAATGCTGGGCGCCGACACCGATGCTGTGTTGCGCGACTGGGGCGTTGCATGCTGATTCGCGCCGCCGAACTCGACTTCGGAGCGCGCATCGCCGATCTGCGCATCACCTCAGGCCGCATTACTGAACTGGCTGCGCATCTGTCACCTCAGGCGGGCGAGACGGTGATTGACGCCGGCGGCTGCACGCTGCTGCCGAGTCTGCACGATCACCACATTCATCTGTATGCCACCGCTGCCGCCGTTGCGTCGGTGCGCTGCGGCCCGCCGGAGTGCGCCGATGCCGCAGCACTGGCTGCAGCGCTGCGCCGCCGCGATGCCGAACTCGCGACGGGCGAGTGGCTGCGCGGTGTCGGTTTTCATGATGCGGTGATGGCCGAGAGCGGTCTGGTGCTGGATCGCGTCTGGCTGGATCAGGTGTTGCCGCAACGTCCGGCACGGATCCAGCATCGCAGCGGGCGTCTGTGGCTGCTGAATACCGCGGCGCTTCGGCAGCTCGATGTCGATCCGGAGACGGCGGGCGATGACCCGCTGGAGCGCGTCGACGGTCGCGCGACGGGCCGGCTTTACGATGCCGACGCTTGGCTGCGTGCGCGCTTGCCGGCGCAGCGGCCGAGCCTCGCCGCGCTGAGCCGCCAGCTGTGGGTACTGGGCGTGACCGCGCTGACCGACACCAGCCATGACAACGACGCCGAAAGCTTTCGTGCGTTCGGCGCGGCGCAGGCCAGAGGCGAGCTGCTGCAGGATGTCTGCGTGATGGGGGGCGTCGGGCTGGACAGTGTGTGCGACACCGAATGCGGCGGGCGCCAGCTGCGGCGTGGCGCGTACAAGGTTCATCTGCACGACCATGCCTTGCCGGATTTCGACGGGCTGTGTGCACAGATCCGGCAAGCCCACGCAGCAGGGCGCAACGTCGCGTTTCACTGTGTCAGCCGTGTCGATCTGACTTTCGCACTCGCGGCGCTGCAGGCTGCCGGCAGCAGGGATGGTGATCGCATCGAGCACGCCTCGGTCGCGCCGCCGGAGCTGGTCGCGCAGATCGCGGCGCTGGGCCTCACCGTGGTGACGCAGCCGTTGCTGGTGACAGAACGGGGAGACGTTTACCTGCGGGAGGTTGCAGCCGAGGACCAGCCCTGGCTGTACCGCTTGCGTGCGTGGCTGGATGCCGGTGTCCCGCTGGCGGCCAGCAGCGACGCACCGTACGGTGCGCCAGACCCGTGGGCGGCGATGGCCGCCGCAATGGCGCGGCGCACCCGTGCCGGACACGTGCTGGGGTCGGCTGAGGCGCTGAGCGCGCAGCAGGCGGTACAGGGCTGGCTTGGCCGCGCAGAGACTCCCGGGCTCCCGCGCCGTGTCGCAGTCGGTGCCCCGGCGGACCTCTGCCTGATGGCGCAGCCCTGGGCGGCATTGGCGGATTCAATCGCCGCTGGCACTGCGCGACCACAGCGGACGTTCCAGCGCGGGTTTGAAGCGCCGCTCTAGGGACGGCTCCAGTCCGCGCCTGCGGCCATCGTGGCGGGGCCAGTACAATGCTCGCCCCTATGGAGCTGGTTCGATGATCAAGAGCATGACCGGGTATGCCCGGGTGGAAACCACCGGTGAGAACGGCCGGCTGAGCTGGGAGATCCGCGCGGTCAATCACCGCTATCTCGATGCGCAGTTCAAATTGCCGGAAGAATTCCGCGTGCTGGAGCCGGATCTGCGTACTGCGATCGGCGCGCAGGTTTCGCGGGGCAAGGTCGAATGCACTTTGCGCTATCAGCGTGAGATCGCGGTGGGCGAACAGATCGCTGTTGATGCCCAACGTCTGGCGCAGCTGCGCACCGCGCTGGATTTCGTCGCCGAGCAACTGGGTGCCACCACCGCGCCGGAGCCGATGCGCGTGCTCGGATTTCCCGGCGTCGTGCGCGAGGAGCGTTCCGATCTGGCGCCGCTGATCGGTGAGGCGAAGGCGCTGTTTGCACAGGCGCTGGACGAGTTCAATCGCGCCCGCGCCAGCGAAGGCGAACGGCTGGCGCAGTTCCTGCGCGAGCGCTGCGACACTTTGCAGGTGCTGGTGGCCGACGTGCGCACGCGTTATCCGCTGGTACGCGATCAGTGGCTGGAGCGGTTGCGTCAGCGCTGTGCCGATCTGGGCGTTGAAGTTGAACCCGCACGTCTGGCACAGGAGCTGGCGCTGGCGGCACAGCGGCTCGACGTCGAAGAAGAGATGTCGCGACTCGAAAGCCACTTGCAGGAAGTCGCGCAGGCGATCAAGCGCAAGGAACCGATCGGCCGCAAGCTCGATTTCCTGATGCAGGAGCTGAATCGAGAGGCCAACACCACCTCGTCGAAGTCACAGGACGCCGACATGACGCGCTGCGCGGTCGACATGAAGGTGTTGATCGAACAGATGCGCGAGCAGGTGCAAAACATCGAGTAGCGATTCCGCGGGCTTCAGCAGAGCTCAGGAAGCTTCGCGGATATCGAACAGACACTTGTTGTCGCGGCCGAATTGGGGGCAGTTGATCGCCTCCCCGGATCAATGCGGTTGTGTGGCGCCGCCGCGGTGAATGCGGGCTGTTCCGACCGCAACGAGCTACTAGCCGGCGCGCATTGCGGCATAGACATCATGGTCCGCGGCAAGATGCCAGGACCGTGCGAGAAGTCCGGAGAAGGGACTTCATTTTCATTGCGGCCCCGCGTCTTCACGTGGGGATCAATGAGCGTGGCTCAATCGCCGCAGCCCACCGCCTTTTGCGTGCCGCCCGAATCAGGCCTACTGTAGAGTCAACAAGAGTTGGCCTAGATGCAGGAGCCAACGGGAGGAACGCAGAGTGGACGCATTGCGCAGGACACCGCCTCGAGTGACAGAGTTGCCCAACTGTCCAGGGGGCTCGCCGGATCTGATTTCATCACCCGAGGCAGCGCGGTGGCCGGTTCGCATCCTCGGCTTCGGTGTGATCCGAATGTCAGCTGAACTTAGGCAATCGCCGCGCTACGAACGTGGCGTCGCTTCCTGTCGTGACCGATAGCGTGCCAGAAGCGGGACGGCCCGAGTCGGAGCCTGAGCGCGCGACGGATGAAGTGCGCGCTCTGCGCGCCCGGTTGAAGCAGGCCGAGGCTGCGCTGGACCAGCTTGCACGTATCGTCGACCGGGATGCTGCAGGGCATGCAGTCGATGTTTCGACCGATGCTCAGGATGTCAGCGGGCTTCGTCGGCTCAAAAAAGCCTTGCAGGAGAGCGAGCGGCGTCAGGCCAGCATGTTGGGAAACGTCCAGCTGGCGGCTGTGATGCTCGACGTCGCCGGTCGCGTCACCTACTGCAACGACTATTTTCTCAAGCTTGTAGGCTGGCATCGCGACGACGTCATCGGGGTCAACTGGTTTGATCGGTTTGTGCCGCCCGAGGCCCGGGGCGAGGTGAACGGCGTGCACAATTCACTGTTGGCCGGCGAGCCCGATGCCTTGCATCACGAAAACGAGATTCTGGTGCGCGACGGCTCGCGGCGTTTGATCCGATGGGACAACGTTGTGCTGCGCGGGCTGGATGGCGCCGTGGTCGGAGAGGCCAGTCTGGGTGCGGACATCACTGAATATCGCCGCGCGTCGTTGGCGCTGGAAGCCAGCGAGCGGCGGCTGCGCAAGCTGATTGAAAATGCTTCGGATGTCATCGCAATCGTTACGGCGGACGGGACGATCAGTTTCGTCAGCCAGGCGGTGTTGGCGATCGCCGGATATGCGCCACAACAATTGGTTGGGACGCATTTCCTCGATTACAGTCACCCGGACGAGCGTGAGTTTGTTGCTGCGGATTTCGCTGAAATTCTGGGCGCACCCGGCAAGACCATCCGCAAGGAGCAACGCTTGCGGCATCAGGATGGTTCCTGGCTGACCGTGGAAGCGGTGTCGAGTAGCCAGATGGATACCGCAGGGATCCACGGCATCGTGGTCACGCTGCATGACGTGACCTGGCGCAAACAGGCCGAGCACAATTTGCGACTAGCCAATGCGGTGATCGAACGCAGTTCGACCGTGCTGTTCCGGTGGCGGGCGATCGAGGGTTGGCCGGTCGAATATGTCTCCGACAACGTACGACAGTGGGGTTATGAACCCGATGTGCTGTTGTCTGGTGACAAGCCGTTCGCAGAACTCGTTCACCCGGAAGATCTTGAGCGTATCGCGGGTGAAGTCGCTGGCCACGTGGCCAGCGGAGCGACGCAGTTTGCACAGGAATATCGCATTCTCAAAGCCTCGGGCGAGGTGATCTGGGTTGATGACCGAACTGTTGTGGAGCGTGATCCGGAGGGTGCGCCGGTCTTCTTTCAAGGCGTGGTCATGGATATCAGTGAGCGCAAGCGGGCGAACCAGCAGCTCAGCGAGTCGCATCAATTGCTCGAGGGCATCCTGAATGCGATACCGGTGCGGGTGTTCTGGAAAGATCGGGAGCTCGTCTATCTCGGGTGCAACGCCCGATTTGCCCAGGACGCGGGTTTTGCTGAACCGAAAGAGCTGGTGGGCAAGACCGATGACGACATGCCTTGGCATGACCAAGTCGAGCTGTATCGCGCCGACGATCGCGCGGTAATTGACAGCGGACAGGCCAAGCTGCTGCTTGAGGAGCCACAAACGACACCCGCAGGCGACGTCATGACGTTGCTGACCAGCAAGGTGCCGCTACGCGACGCGGCTGGGCAGGTCACTGGCGTGCTCGGCATCTATATGGATGTTACGGAGCAGAAACGGGGGCAGGAAAATCTCAAGTTGTTCCGCGCACTGGTCGATCAGGCGGAGACGGGGATCGAAGTGGTCGAGCCCGGCAGCATGCGTTTTCTGGACGTCAATCAGACGACCTGCCGCGCGCTGGGCTACAGCCGCGAGGAAATGCTGGCCAAGACGGTGTTCGAAATTGATCCCAATCTGACAGAGGCCTCCCAGCGTCAATTTGTCGCAACGATTGAGCAGACGGGAAGCCTCAAGCTCGAGACGGTCCATCTGCGCAAGGATGGCTCGTCCTACCCGGTCGAGATCAATCTGAAAAAGGTGACGCTCGACCGGGAGTACTACATCGTATCGACGCGCGATTTGACCGAGCTCAGGCTGCATGAAGCACGGCTGCAACGCGTGAATCGCGCTCTGCTGACGCTCAGTGCCGGCAACGCCGTGGTGGTGCATGCGACGAGCGAGCAAGACATCGTGCAGCGCATGTGCGAGGTCGTGGTTGAGAAGGGCGGCTATCGGATGGCCTGGGTCGGCTATGCAGAAGACGCACCCGGCAAGCCGGTACGGCCAGTCGGATGGGCCGGAGAGGGTGCCGACTATGTCGAGCGGGCTGAGATCACCTGGGCGGACGATGAGAATGGCCGGGGGCCGACCGGACGATGCATTCGATCGGGCGAACCTCAGGTGGCTCTGGATATTGCGAGCGACCCGACGATGGACCCGTGGCGAGAGCGGGCGCTCAGGCACGGGTACCGGTCCAGCCTGACATTGCCACTGACGATGCCGGATGGGAAGGTTTTCGGCGCGCTGATGATTTACGCCGCTGAAGCCGATGCGTTTGATCCCGATGAACGTGCGTTATTGATCGAAATGTGCGGCGATCTGGCATACGGCATTGCCTCGTTGCGCACGCAATCGGCTCACGAACAGGGGCTGCGGCGTCTGGCGCGGAGTCTGGATGCCACCGTGGAGTCGCTGGCGCACACGGTCGAATTGCGTGATCCCTACACGGCCGGGCATCAGCGCAGAGTTGCCGACATCGCGGTGGCAGTGGCTGCGGAACTGGGTTTGTCGGAGGATCGCATCAAGGGCCTGCGTCTGGCCGCAAGCATCCATGACATCGGCAAGATCAGCATTCCCGCCGAAATTCTGGCCAAGCCGGCCCGGCTGACCCCACTGGAATATGAACTGGTCAAGGGGCATGCCGAAGCCGGCTTCAGCCTGTTGCACAAGATTGACTTCCCCTGGCCCATCGCAGAGATTATTCGACAGCATCATGAGCGGATCGATGGCAGCGGCTATCCGCGGGGCTTGAGCGGTGACGACATCCTGCTTGAAGCGAAAATACTCGCAGTTGCGGATGTAGTGGAATCGATGGCGTCTCACCGGCCGTACCGGGCGGCGCAGGGCATTGACGAAGCGCTTGTGGAAATTGAGAAGGGACGCGGGACCTTGTTTGATGAGGCGGTCGCCGATGCCTGTTTGAAATTGTTTCGTCAGCGCGGGTTTCAAATCGACCGCGCGGACTCGGGTTCAATCTGAGTGGTGCGGCCGCGCAAAGGTGCTGTGGTCTTCAGGGTGATTCAGCGTGCGCACGCCATGCGGCGACGCCAGAGGGAACGTCTTCGCAATCGCCGTGCGTTCCGTGCAGGGCATTCCCTGGCCCGGAGCCCATGGTCGACGGTGTAGCGACACCGGTGTGTTTATATAATGGCCGCTCGCTGTCTATCTACGATCAGGCGCATCACATCGAGTAGGTCGGCGCGCCTGGTGGGAACGCACGGTCTGCGTACGCAGCCCTGTGAATGCGGACTGTACAACAGCGAACAGAGATGACACACGGCAATCTGATCATCGTTTCGGCGCCCAGCGGCGGCGGCAAGACCAGCCTGACGCGCGCGCTGCTGCCGTGTCTGGCCGAGCGCGGGATTGCCGCGACCATTTCGGTGTCCTACACCACGCGTGCACCACGCAGCGGCGAGACCGACGGCACGCACTATCACTTTGTTGACGATGCTGAATTTCTGCGCATGATCGACGCCGGCCAGCTGCTGGAGCACGCCGAGGTTTTCGGTCGCCGCTACGGGACCGGGCGTCAGCGTACCGAGGAACTTCTGGCACAGGGCCAGGACGTGATCCTGGATATCGACTGGCAGGGTGCGCGGCAGGTGCGTCAGCGACTGCCTGAGGTGCGGTCGGTGTTCATCCTGCCGCCGTCTCTGGAAGAGCTGGAGCGGAGGCTGCGTGGTCGCAGTCAGGATGACGAAGAGACCATCGCCCGGCGGATGCGCGAGGCGCGGCAGGAAATGTCGCACTACGACGAATACGACTTTGTTGTCGTCAATGATGTGTTCGAACGGGCTCTGGAGCAGCTGACGGCGGTATTCGTGGCGTCAAGACTGGCACGCGTGCCGCAACAGGCGGCGCTGGCGGGCCTGATCGACGCCCTGCTCGGGCCGGCTGGCGCATGAGTGGACAATCCACTAGAATACCGACCCATTTTCTGCCGTACCCGTGGTGAATCATGGCTCGCATTACCGTTGAAGACTGCCTCGACAAGATCCCGAATCAGTTCGATCTGACCCTGGTCGCCGCCAAGCGCGCACGCCAGCTGGCCCGTGGTGCCGAGGCGCATCTGCCCTGGGGCAACCACAAGTCAACGGTGCTGTCGCTGCGCGAGATCGCTGAAGGCCATGTCAGCCGCACGGTGCTTGAAGAGATCGACCTGCCGGCAATCCAGCAGCCGAAGATGGAACTCGAAGCGCTGGATCCGTCGTTCGACGCCTGAGACGCCGGAATCCATCAAAAAGCCCGCCGAATGGCGGGTTTTTTTGTGCCCGCCGATTTTGTTGCCGCCGGGCTGCGCCGCCGGGCAATCGTCCCCATATACTTCAGACATGGAAATGTCCGTCATTCAGCGCCTGAGCAACGCGATCCGCACCCAGCGGGTCGAGCGCGCGTTTGGCATCGACGCCTTATGCCGGGTGATCGAAAGTTATCTGCCGGATAACCAGGTCGCGGAAGTCCGGCGGGCCGCCGAGTTCGCCACCAGCGTCCATGACGGGCAGCGCCGCAAGTCCGGTGAACCCTATGTCTACCACCCGCTCGCGGTGGCGCGGACTCTGGCCGAGATGCGGCTGGATCACACGACGCTGATCGCGGCGATCCTGCACGACGTCATCGAAGACACCGGCATTTCCAAGGAATCGCTGGCGCTGGAGTTCGGCGGGGAAGTCGCCGAGCTGGTCGATGGCGTCAGCAAGATTGACAAGATCGAGGGCCGTTCGCGCATCGAGATGCAGGCGGAGAGCTTCCGCAAGCTGTTGCTGGCGATGACGCGTGATCTGCGCGTGATTCTGGTCAAGCTGGCGGATCGTCTGCACAACATGCGGACGCTCGATCACATGGCATCGGACAAGCGCCGCCGCATCGCGCGCGAGACTCTGGAGATCTACGCGCCGATCGCACAGCGCCTGGGGATCTACATCATCCGCACCGAGCTGGAGGATCTGGCCTTCGCCTATCTGTACCCGCAGCGTCACCGCGTGTTGCAGCAGGCAGTCGACGAACAGCTCGGCGATACCCGCAAGCTGATTCGCGAGGTCGAGCAGAAGCTGTCGATGACCTTGCGCGAGGAGGGCATCGGCGCCTCCGTGGTCGGACGGCAGAAGAATCTGTACAGCATCTACCAGAAGATGCGGCGCAAGAAGCTGAAGCTGCTCAAGGTGATGGACGTGCTTGGCTTCCGTGTGATCGTGTCCAAGGTCGACGACTGCTATCGCGCGCTCGGTGTGGTGCATCACGTCTACAAGCCGGTGCCGGGCGAATTCGACGACTACGTCGCCAACGCCAAGTCCAACGGATACCAGTCGCTGCACACGTCCTGCGTCGGCCCGCAGGGCCACAAGATCGAAGTGCAGATCCGCACCCGCGACATGCATCACGTCGCTGAAAGCGGTATCGCCGCGCACTGGCAGTACAAGGCCGGCTCACGCGACGGTGGAGTGGCGCCGCAGGTGCGTGCGCGTGAATGGGTGTCCAGCCTGTTCGACGATTACGGCTCGAGCAGTCCGATGGACTTCATCGAGAACGTCAAGGTCGACCTGTTCCCGGACGAGGTCTACGTATTCACGCCCAAGGGCGATATCCGCCGCTTGCCGCGTGGCGCGACGCCGGTGGACTTCGCCTACGCGGTGCACTCGGAACTGGGCGATCACTGCGTCGCCGCGCGCCTCGATGGCGCGCTGGAGCCGCTGAATTCGCTGCTTGGCAACGGCCAGACGGTCGAAATCATCACGGCCAAGCATGCGCGGCCGAATGCCGCATGGCTCAATTTCGTCAAAACCGCGAAGGCGCGCTCAGCGATCCGCACCTATCTGCGCGCACAGCGCGAGGATGAGGCGGTGCGTCTGGGTCGACGCCTGCTGGAGATCGCGCTGCGTGGACTGTCGATTCCCGCCAGCGTTCTGAAGGACGACGACGCGCTGGCGCCGGTGCTCGCAGCTTACAAATGTGCGGACATCGAAGAGTTGTACGCGGATATCGGCGTCGGCCAGCGGATGGCGACGCTGGTGGCTCGGCACTTTCTGCCGCAGAGCGATTCCGACGCGGCGCGCGAGGGCGGACAGGCCCCGGCGCTGGCGATCGAAGGCACCGAAGGCCTGGTGCTGGACTACGCACGGTGCTGTCATCCGATTCCCGGCGACGAGATCCGCGGGCATGTCAGCGTCGGCCGCGGCATTGTCGTGCACCGCATTGAGTGCCGCAGTCACACCAAGGGGCGTCCGCAGGACTGGGTGCCGCTGGCGTGGTCGGACAAAGTCCAGGGCGACTTTCTTGCCGAGATTCATATCCAGGCCATCAACAAACGCGGTCTGCTGGCCAAGGTGACCGCCGAGATTGCGGCAGCGGAGTCGTCGATCGAAAACGTGCAGATGCCCGAGCGCGGCAGCGGTGAGGCGACCGAAACCCGTTTCACCATCACCGTGAAGGACCGCGTGCATCTGGCACGGGTCATCCGGCGCCTTCGGCGCATCGACTGGGTCGAGCGCGTCTCCCGCATTTGATCCCGCTTTTTCCCTCCTACTGAAAAATTTCAAGCATGAGCCGAACGATTATCCAAACCGATCAGGCGCCAGCGGCGATTGGCACGTACTCGCAGGCAGTCAGGTGTGGCAACACTGTTTACATGTCTGGGCAGATTCCGCTGGATCCGGCAACGATGCAGATGGTCAACGACAGCTTCGAGGCCGAAGTGCATCAGGTATTCCGCAACTTGCGCGCGGTGGCTGAGGCCGCGGGCGGCTCGCTGGCCCAGATTGCCAAGCTCAATCTGTATCTGACCGATCTGTCCTTTTTTGCCACCGTCAACGAAGTCATGGCGGAGTACTTCCAGGCGCCGTATCCGGCGCGCGCCGCGGTTGGCGTCGCTGCGTTGCCCAAGGGGGCGCGGGTGGAAGCTGACGCCGTGCTGGTGCTTGACTGAGTTTCGCCGTTCGCGCTCCGGCGCAAGTCCGGCGGCGCGGCCGGCGCTGTCGCTCGATACCGAAGCGACCTTCCTGAAGGGTGCGGGCCCCGCTGTTGCGCAACGCTTGCGCGGCCTCGGTATCTTGCGCGTGCGCGATCTGCTGTTTCATCTGCCGTTGCGTTACGAGGACCGCCGCAAGCATCAGTCCGTGGCGCGATTGCGGCCGGATGAGGATGCATTGGTGCTGGGGCGGATCGTTGCGACCGACGTCAGGATTGCGCGCCGCCGCGTGTTACGCGTCGTGATCGACGATGGGACCGGTGGCCTCAGTCTGCGCTTCTTCCATTTCAATGAAGCGCAGCGCAAGAACCTGATCGAAGGGCACTGGATGCAGGTCTTCGGCACGGTGCGTGCGGGGACCGCCGGGCCGGAGATGGTGCACCCGCAGTATCGCGTCGCGGACAGCGCCGAGGCTCTGCAGCCTGAACGCGATCTGACGCCGATCTATCCGTTGACCACCGGCATCACCCAGCAGCGCATGCGCGGACTGATCGAGCAGGCGCTGCGGCTGGCCGCGACCGACGCCGAACTGGCGCAAGCGCTGCCGGGTCTGGATGGACCGCCGACACCTGATGCATTGAAAGTGATTCACCGTCCGCACAGCGATGAAGATGCGCGCCAGCTGCTGGAGCAGCGGCATCCTGCACAGCGCCGATTGGTGCGTGAGGAGTTGCTGGCGCATCAGCTGGGCATGCGCCTGTTGCGCAGTCGACTGAAGTCGCATCCTGCGCATCGGCTGCTTGCAGCGGGCGATGCGGTGGCCGAACTGCAGTCGGTGCTGACGTTCAGCTGCACCGGGGCGCAGCAGCGCGTGCTGGCTGAAACGGCCGCAGATCTGCAGCGCGAGCACCCGATGCTGCGGTTGGTGCAGGGCGACGTCGGCAGTGGCAAGACCGTGATCGCTGCGGCCGCGCTGCTGGCCGCCTACCGTAGCGGTTTGCAGGCGGCGCTGGTGGCGCCGACCGAGCTGCTGGCGGAGCAGCATCTGCGCAACCTGAGCCAGTGGTTCGGCGCTTTGGGCATCACGCCGCTGTTCCTCGCCAACCGCATGAAGAAGGCCGAGCGTGCGGCGGTACTGGCGCAGCTGGCGGCGGATCAGCCGGCAATCGTGATCGGGACCCACGCAGTGTTCCAGGAGCAGGTGACGTTCTCGCGTCTGGCACTGGCGGTGGTCGACGAACAGCATCGCTTCGGCGTGCAGCAGCGCATCGCGCTGCGTGACAAGGGCGGTACACGCGCGCCGCACCAGCTGATCATGTCGGCGACGCCGATTCCGCGGACGCTGGCGCAGACGGTTTACGCCGATCTGGATGTTTCGGTGATCGACGAATTGCCGCCGGGGCGCACGCCGGTGGTGACGGTGGTGTTGTCGAATGAGCGCCGCGATGAGGTGTTGCGTCGTATCGGCGAAGCCTGCGCCGCCGGGCGCCAGGTTTACTGGGTCTGCACGCTGATCGAGGAGTCCGAGGAGCTGGATGCGGAAGCGGCCGAAGCGACCGCGGCGCGCTTGCGCAACGAACTGCCGACGTTACATGTCGGTCTGGTGCATGGCCGCATGAAGTCGGCGGACAAGGACGCGCAAATGCGTGCGTTCAAGGACGGTATCTCGCAGTTGCTGGTGGCGACCACGGTCATCGAGGTCGGCGTCGATGTGCCGAACGCCAGCATCATGGTGATCGAAAATGCGGAGCGGCTGGGCCTGGCACAGCTGCATCAGTTGCGCGGCCGCGTTGGTCGTGGCGCGCAGGCCAGCCAGTGTGTGCTGCTGTACCAGCCGCCGATGGGGGACATCGCGCGTGCGCGGTTGGAAACCATGCGCTCGACCACGGACGGCTTCGCGATCGCACAGCGCGATCTGGAGCTGCGGGGTCCGGGGGAACTGCTGGGCCGGCGCCAGACCGGTGACATCGGCATGAAGCTGGCCGATCCGATGCGCGACGCCGCACTGATTCCACCGCTGCAAAGCCTGGCGGATCGTTGGCTGATCGAGCATCCGGCATTGGCACGCGCGCTGATCGCGCGTTGGGTCGGCGATCCGGAACGTTATGCGCAGGTTTGAGCGTCTGATGTCATCGGAACGCGCCTCACTGGCGCTATGCTTGCGCGTATGAACGCATCCGTTGAACCGATGCCACTGCGGGCAAAGCTGGCCGACTATTTCCGCTTGATGCGGCTCGACCGTCCGGTCGGGATTTATCTGCTGCTGTGGCCGACCCTGTGGGCGCTGTGGTTCGCGGCCGACGGCATGCCGTCGCTGCATGTGCTGCTGGTGTTCGTTGCCGGCACCGTGCTGATGCGCTCGGCCGGCTGCGCGATCAACGATTTCGCCGATCGCGGATTTGATCCGCATGTCGAGCGCACGCGCCATCGGCCGGTGGCGTCCGGCCGTGTCACTCCGGAAGAGGCGGTCCGCCTGTTTGTCGCCGTGTCGTTGATCGCATTCGGCTTGCTGACCTCGCTGAAGAACACCCTGGCGATTGCATTGGCGGTGCCGGCCGCGTTACTGGCCGCGGGCTATCCGTTTGCCAAGCGTCACATCAGCATGCCGCAGGCGGTGCTCGGCATTGCTTTTTCCTGGGGCATCCCGATGGCCTATGCCGCGGTTCAGCACACGGTTGACTGGCGTCAGGCGGGACTGCTGATGGCTGCCAACGCCTGCTGGGTGATCGCCTATGACACCTACTATGCGATGGTCGATCGGCCGGACGATCTGAAGATCGGTGTGAAATCTTCCGCGATCCTGTTCGGTCGCTATGACCGCCTGGCCATCATCGGGCTGCAGGCGCTGGCGTTGCTGTTGCTTGCGCTGGTCGGCATTGAGGCCGGCTGTGGTCTGGCCTACGACGCCGGCTTGCTGGTTGCGGCGGCACTTGCCCTGTGGCACTTCCGCATGACGCGGGATCTCAGTGCTGCGGCGTGTTTCCGTGCGTTCGTGCAGAACCACTGGTTTGGTGTCGCGATCCTTGCCGGACTGGTGCTCGACCGCTTTCTGGCCGCCTGAGTGGCGCCTCAACCGTTGGCCGCCAGACGCATGAGTTGGCCACAGACCCAGGCGCCGTAGGTTCCCAGCGCGTATCCGAGGACCGCGAGCAGCACGCCGACTGGCGCCAGCGATGGATGGAAGGCGCTGGCCACCACCGGCGCACTGGCTGCGCCGCCGATATTGGCCTGACTGCCGATTGCCAGATAGAACACCGGCGCCTTGAGCCAACGGGCAACCAGCAGCAACAAGCCGGCGTGAATCGCAATCCAGGTCAGACCGACACCGAACAGTGCGGGCTGGGTGAACATCGAACGCAGATTCATGTGCATGCCGATCGACGCGACCAGGATGTAAAGCATCGCGCTGCCGATCCTGGACGCTCCTGCCCCCTCGAGATGCCGGGCGCGCGTGAATGACAGCGCCAGTCCGAAGCTGGTCGCGAGCACCACGATCCAGAAGAAGCTGCTGGACAGGCTCAGGCGTTCGGCCCAGGCGCCCTGTGCGGAAAAATACTCGGATAGCGGCGTTGCCAGCGCGTGTGCCAGGCCGGTGCTGCCGAAAGCGATGGCGAGCATGAACATCAGGTCCGGCAGACGCGGGATGCGGGCGTGCTCGGCCTCAAAGTGTTCCATGCGTTTGCGCAGCGCCAGCAAGGCGGTGGTGTCGGCGCCGCGGCGTGCGTCGATGACGTCGGCGCGCCCTGCCAGATAGAGCAAGACCGCCATCCAGATGTTGGCGACGATGACGTCGACTGCGACCATGGTGCCGAACAGGTCGTTGCCGACGTCGAACACTTCCTTCATCGCCGCCTGATTGGCCCCGCCGCCGATCCAGCTGCCGGCAATCGCCGTCATGCCGCGCCAGATTTCACCGTCGACCGCAGCCGGGTTGAGCTGCTGCCAGATCAGCAGGGCGATCGGTCCGCCGATGATCACGCCAATGGTTCCGGTCAGGAACAGGATCAGCGCCTTGGGGCCCAGCCGCAGGATCGAGCGCAGATCGATCGACAAGGTCAGCAGCACCAGCGTGGCTGGCAGCAGATAACGCGAGGCGACGAAATACAGCTTGGACTGTTCGCCATCGATCAGTCCGACGGTGTTGCACAGTGCCGGCAGGAAGTAACACAGCAACAGCGCCGGAACGACGCCATAGAAACGCTTCCAGAATGGATGTGCGCTGGATGCGGTGTAGAACACCAGCCCGAGCAAGGCGCTCAGCAGGCCGAGGACGACAGCGTCATTGGTGATCAGGGCAGAGTCGCTCACGGGCCGGGATTCGATCGGTGCGGCCGGCAAGCCTTGCCGATCACAGTGCGGCCGGCAAGCGGGGCATTCCTCAGGCGGTTTCGGCGTGAATCAGTCAGGGCGTGCGCGCCGCAGCCCAGACCTCGATCTGCGCCGCGCCGGCCCGCCGGCAACTGCGCGCCAGTTCGGCCAGCGTTGCGCCCGTGGTCATGACGTCGTCGATCAGGGCTACGTGCAGGCCGGTGAGCGGCCGCCGTAGCGTGAAGGCGCCGCGCATGTTGCGGCGGCGGGCTGCCGCGGTCTGGCCGATCTGGTCTTCGGTTGCCCGTTGGCGCGTCGCCGCGTCAGACAGTACGGGCAGTTGCAGCAGTTTCGAGATCGCGCGCGCCAGCTCCAGCGCCTGGTTATAGCCGCGGCGGCGTAGGCGTCCGGGGTGCAGCGGCACGGGCAGCAGCACCTGTGGCAGCGGCGCCAGGTGCTGCCGCTGCTGTGCCATCAAGGTGCCCAGCAGTTGCGCCTGGGTGAAGTCCGCGTGGTACTTCAGCGCATGAATGCTGTGCTGGATCGGCGCTTCCAGCCGAAACGCGGCCCAGGCGTGATCGTACGGTGGAGCGCGCCGTGCGCAGTCCGGGCACACCCCGGGCTGGGCCAGCGGCTGCGCGCAACCGGTACAGGCGCAATCATTCCACGGCAATGCGCAGATGCAGGCGGCGCAGAGCCCGAGTTGCCCCGCCGGCGCCTCGCAGGCCTGGCAGTGGCGTGGCAGTACGGTATCGGCGGTGCGCTGCAGCGCACGGATTGGCCCGGAAAGGTCAACCATGTGAGGGTCCCTATGGTTGACAAGTCTGCGCAGGCTGGCGAAAACTCGCGCCAGCTTGCTGCGGTGCGAAAACTGATTCAGTGCCCGGCAGTTGATTTAAATCAGCAATATTTCGCGCATTAGCGCATCTTTTATCACAGTGCAGCACAGGTGCTGCATCGACTTGGGAAGCACACCGATGTCTGTCAGCGAGCTGCGTCACGACTGGACCCCCGAAGACGTCAAGGCCTTGTTTGAGTTGCCGTTTGCCGATCTGCTCTGGCGCGCGCAGGCGCTGCACCGCAAGTACTTTGAGCCGAATACCGTGCAGCTGTCCACCCTGCTGTCGATCAAGACCGGCGCCTGTCCGGAAGATTGCGCCTATTGCCCGCAGTCGGTGCGCTACGACACCGGACTGAAGAAAGAAGCGCTGATGGAGGTCGAAGCGGTGGTGGCAGCGGCACGCGAGGCCAAGGCCGGCGGCGCCACGCGCTTCTGCATGGGCGCGGCCTGGCGCTCGCCCAAGGATCGTGACATCGACAAGGTCGAGGTCATGGTGCGCGAGGTCAAAGCGCTGGGTCTGGAGACCTGCATGACCCTGGGCATGCTCAAGTCCGATCAGGCGAGCCGGCTGGCGGATGCCGGCCTCGATTACTACAACCACAACCTCGATACCTCGCCGGAGTTCTACGGCAAGATAATCACCACGCGCACCTATGAAGACCGGCTGGAGACGCTGGGCAATGTACGCGAGGCCGGAATCAAGGTCTGCTGCGGCGGCATTGTCGGCATGGGCGAGCAACCGCAGGACCGCGCCGAACTGCTGCGACAGCTGGCGATCATGAATCCGCATCCTGAAAGTGTGCCGATCAACAATCTGGTCCAGGTCGGCGGCACGCCGCTGGACGGCGTCGCGGCGCTGTCGCCGATCGAGTTTGTTCGCACGATTGCGATTGCGCGCATCCTGATGCCGAAGTCCTATGTGCGTCTCTCCGCCGGTCGCACCGAGATGAGCGACGAGACCCAGGCGCTGTGTTTCCTTGCCGGGGCCAATTCGATTTTCTATGGCGAGCGGCTGCTGACCACCGACAACCCGCAGAATGCCCGCGATCGCGCCTTGCTGGCACAGCTGGGAATGCGTCCGGAAGCGTCACCCGTACCGTCTGAGGCGGAAGTCACCTGTGCTCAGCGGGCCGCCGCGGCGACGGCGCCGGTTGCGGCGGGCTGCGGCTGCAGCCACTGAACGGGGCGGCGATGACCGGTTCTGCACTCGAACACCGGCTGCAGGCCGGGCTGGAACAGGTGCGTGCGCAGAATCTGTATCGCACGCGCCGGGTCATTGACGGCGGCCACGGCGCGCGCATCCGTGTCGATGGGCGCGAGTGCATCAATTTCTGCAGCAACGACTATCTGGGGCTGGCGGCGGATCCGCGCATTGCCGAGGCTGCTCGGGCGGCCCTGAGTCATTGCGGCACCGGCAGCGGTGCTGCCGCGCTGGTGTCGGGGTACAACCACGAACACCGCGCATTGGAAGAGGCACTGGCTGAGTTTACCGGCCGGCCGCGTGCGCTGTTGTTCTCGACCGGGTGGGCGGCAAATCTCGGGGTGCTGCGCGCCTTGCTGGGCAAGGATGATGTGTTGCTTGCCGACGAGCTGAATCACGCTTCGCTGATCGACGGCGGGCGTCTGTCCGGCGCGCATTACCGGCGAATTCCGCATGCCGACGTTGCAGCATTTGCTGCAGCCCTGGCGGAGGGGGCGGGCGACACGTCGCCGTTGCGGATGATCGCGACCGACAGTGTGTTCAGCATGGATGGCGATCTGGCGCCGTTGCCGCAGCTGGCGAATCTGGTCCAGCAGCACGGCGCTGCGCTGATGATCGACGACGCGCATGGCTTCGGGGTGCTCGGTCCCCGCGGCCGTGGCGCGGTCGAGCTGCTGACAGCGCAGGGTGCGGTGTTTCCAGATCCGGAGATCTATGTCGCAACCCTGGGCAAGGCGATTGGATGCGGGGGGGCTTTCGTTGCCGGCTCGGAAGCCCTGATCGAGTATCTGATTCAGCGCGCACGCAGCTGGATTTTTTCGACCGCGCCGCCACCCGCGTTGGCAGCAGCGGCGCGGCGTGGCTTGCAGATCATCGATCAGGAGCCCGAGCATCGACGGCGGGCTCTGGCGAATCTTCAGCGCTTCCGCGCGGGTGCGGCCCAGCTTGGGATTCCGCTGGCGGCATCGCAGACGCCGATTCAGCCACTGATCGTCGGGGACGCAGCGCGTGCGCTGGAGATGTCGCAGCGTCTATTCGAGCAGGGATTATGGGTGGCGGCGATCCGACCGCCCACAGTGCCGCGGGGGACTTCACGGCTGCGCATCACGTTGTCAGCTGCGCACCGGGACGAAGACATCGACCGTCTGCTGGATGCGTTGGCGCGTGTGACGGACTCGGCCTCAGTGCCTGCTGACCTGGCGGCGAGCACGGTCTGACCATGGCACAGACGCTATTTGTAACCGGCACGGATACGGGTGTCGGCAAGACCCGCGTTGCGGTTGCCGTGCTCACGGCATTGCGTCAGCGAGGCCTGCGCGCTTGCGGATACAAGCCGGTTGCCTCGGGCTGCATCCGTACGCCGGACGGACTGCGCAATGACGATGCGCTGGCGCTGCAGGCCGCGTCGACACCCGGACTCCGCTATGCGCAGATCAATCCGCTGGCGCTGGAGCCAGCCATTGCGCCGCATCTGGCGGCACGACAGGCGGGTATCGAAATCAGGCTGGATCAGCTGGATCGCGCACATGCCGAGCTTGAGGCGGATCACGACTGGATCGTGGTCGAGGGTGCCGGCGGATGGTCGGTTCCACTGAACGATACGCAGACGATTGGCGATTGGGTCGCCTGCCGGCAGTGGCCGGTGTTGCTGGTGGTGGGTATGCGACTCGGCTGCATCAACCACGCGTTGCTGAGTGCGGACGCGATAGAAGCGCGCACGGCGCTGGCAGCTTGGGTGGCCAATACCTTGCCGCCCGCGATGCCGATGCTGGAAGACAACATCGAATCGCTGCGTGCCCGACTGCCTGCGCCGCTGTGGGGTGTCGTGCCCGAAGGGGCCGAGGCCGAAAGTGCCGCGGCGGCGCTGAGTTCGATGACTCTACCCGGCAGGGTATAGCGGTCGGGGTGACTTGGCGCGGCCTCGGGATGACCGCGAAAGCCAAGTGCTAGTGGTGGGGGCGATCGCCGCCCCAGAGTTCATCCAGACGGGCATCGTGACCGCAGCCGTAGCGGTGTGATTGTCCCGCGGAGGCGGCGGAGCCGCGCGGAGCGGGGGCGATCGCGTGATGACCGCAGAACCCCAGCGCTAGTGATGGGGGCGATCGCTGCCCCAGAGTTCATCCAGGCGGGCGTCGCGACCGCAGCCGTAGCGGTGTGATTGCCCCACGGAGGCGGCGGAGCCGCGTGGAGCGGGGGCGATCACGATATGACCGCGGAATCCCAGCGCTAGTGGTGGGGACGATCGCTGCCCCAGAGGTCATCCAGGCGGGCGTCGCGACCGCAGCCGTAGCGGTAATACCGGTAACGCACCGGGTTCTTCTTGTAATAGTCCTGGTGGTAGTCCTCGGCCGGCCAGAATGTACCGGCGGTGACGATTTCGGTGACGATCGGTGGGCGCTCGGGATATCTCCTGCTCAACGCATCGCGGGTCCGTTCCGCCGCCTGACGCTGGGCGTCGTCCAGAAAGAAAATGGCGCTGCGGTATTGATGGCCGTGGTCACAGAATTGGGCATCGGGTGTATAGGGGTCGACGCTGTGCCAGAAAACGTCCAGCAGGTCGGCGTAGCTGACCTGCTTTGCGTCATAGCGGACACGGATGGCTTCGGCATGTCCGGTGCCGCCTGCGGAGACTTGCTGGTAGGTCGGGTTGGCGACATCGCCGCCGATGTAGCCGGATTCGACGCTCTGCACGCCAGGGACTTTTTCAAAATCCGATTCGGAGCACCAGAAGCAGCCCCCAGCGAAGATCGCGGTGGACACGGTGTTGGCCGGCGGTGCCGGCGTGGCTGAAATCGCCAGTGCCGGGACCATCAGTGTGAAAAGCCAGATCCAGTTTTTCATCGAGTGAACTCCGCGTGGCCGCTATCCGCGCAATGGCGGCAGGGCTTCACCGTCGGCGATGAAACGAAGTGCGACGCCGTTATTGCAGTAGCGCAGGCCAGTGGGAGCGGGGCCGTCATCGAAAACGTGGCCCTGATGTCCGCCGCAGCGCGCGCAGTGATATTCGGTGCGCGGGAATACCAGCTTGAAGTCGCGCTTGGTGCCGATGGCATCGTCGAGCGGTGCCCAGAAGCTGGGCCAGCCCGTGCCGCTATCGAATTTCTTCTCGGAGCTGAACAGTGGCTGGTAGCACGCTGCGCAGATGTAGGTGCCAGCACGCTTCTCATGATTCAACGGGCTGGTGCCAGAGCGCTCGGTATCTTCGTTGAACAGGACTGCGTAGGCGGCGGCGCTGACCAAGGGTTTCCAGTGGCTGGCAGGAAGGCCCAGCGAGCCAAGGCTGTCCTCGGCGGCATGGGCGGTTCCGTGGGGAGTCAGCCAGACTGCTGCCACGCCGCCAATGGCGGCCAGGAGGCGGCGGCGGGTCCAGGTGTCCGAGGGGGAGGGCATCGAGGGCATGGCAAGTCGTCCAGATTGGGGTGTTACAGAGGTTACGCCTCAGGTAGTGATATAGACGCCGATTTGCGCGGGAAGGTTCGATTTGATTGCGCCGAGTTGCTGGCGAGTGGCGATCCGACGCATTGATCGGGATCAATGCTTTTGCGATTTGCTTCGCATGCTCTACAATTTGCAGGCTGTGATACTCCCCCCTGACCTTCCAGAGGACGTGCGGCTGGTGATCGGCCCCAACGCGTCATTGGGTGCGCGGCAGGCTTGGACGTTCATGGGGATGACGGTGGCGTTGGGCGGTGGCATTGCAGCTTGGATGGCTTGGCATGGCTTCTGGCTGGTTGTGCCGTTTACTGGATTGGAGCTGGCTGCGCTGGGCGCGGCGATCTTCGTTTCGGTCAGGCGCAACACGTATCGTGAAGTGTTGGTTTTTGCGCCCGAGTGCTTGCGTGTCGAATTTGGCAGCCTGGGACGCGGAGCGCAGACCGTAGTCGAGCTGTCGCGGGGGATGACGCGTGCATTGTTGGAGGCTGGGGCAAATCGGCATGAGCCGACCCGGTTGATTCTGAGCTGCGCCGGGCAACGTGTGCGGATTGCCCGCTGCCTGACTGATGAGGAGCGCGAACGCCTGTGCGTTCGCATCAAGCAATTGTTGACACCGGCATGGGGTGGATCGCGCAGTGCGATCGATGCGGCGCCGGTGAAAGAGTGGCCTTTGGGAGATTAGATGATGTCGATGAAGGGATGGCTTGCGCGCATCGCGGCAGGGTCCGGACTGGCTGTCGCGGCACTGACTGCACAGGCCTACACAGAGACCAGCGGCGGCTACAACATGCCGGTTGGCGTGACCGAAATCAGCCGTGAAGTGCATGGACTGCACATGTTGGTGTTCTGGGTCTGCGTCGCAATCGCCGTGGTGGTGTTTGGTGTGATGACCTATTCGATCATCATGCACCGCCGCTCGAAGCATCCGAAGCCGGCCGATTTCCACGAGTCGACACTGGTCGAAATCATCTGGACGACGCTGCCTTTCGTCATTCTGATCTCCCTGGCCGTTCCCGCGGCCGGCACGCTGATCAGGATGGAAGACACCCGCAATGCCGACATGACGATCAAAGTCACCGGCTACCAGTGGAAATGGCAGTACGAGTATCTCGGCGAGGACGTCAGTTTCTTCTCGACTCTGGCTCCGGCATCCAACCAGGCTCGCCAGCTCGGCTCGGGCGTCGACGTCAACACCGTCGACAATTATCTGGTTGATGTCGATCATCCCGTAGTGATTCCTGTCGGCAAGAAGGTGCGCTTCCTGCTGACCTCGAATGATGTCATCCACGCTTGGTGGGTGCCGGAGCTCGCGGTGAAAAAGGACGCGATTCCGGGCTACATCAACGAAGTCTGGACGAAGGTTGAACAGCCGGGCACTTACCGCGGTGTTTGCGCGGAGCTGTGCGGCCGTGACCACGGCTTCATGCCGATTGTCGTCAAGGTGCTGCCGGAAGCCGAGTACCAGGCGTGGCTGGCGCAGCAGAAGGGCGGTGAAGTCGTTGCGGCGGCGGAGCCGGTTGCGGCCACTGACGCCGTGGTTGACGCCCCCGCTGCCGCGCCCGTCGTGGCTCCGGCTGCTGCTGTCGAAGTTGCCGCGGCCGAGCCGGCCGTTGCGGCCCCGGCTGAGCTTTCGAAGGACGCCCTGATCAAGCAGGGAGAGGGAGTATTTAAGGCGAATTGCATGGCCTGCCATCAAGCCAATGGTCAGGGCTTGCCGCCAAACTTTCCGACGCTGGTCGGCAGTGCGGTGGTGGGCGGACCGGCCGCCGCGCAGATTGCACAGGTGATTAACGGTAAGAACCTGATGCCGCCGTTCAAGCAGCTGTCCGATGCCGATATCGCCGCCGTGATCACGTATACCCGCAACAGCTGGGGTAACGATAGCGGTATGGTTCAGCCCTCAGACGTCGCCACCGCGCGGTAGTAAGCAGTAGATCGATAGGAGTTTCGCCATGGCACACGCTCACGACGCCCACGCGCACCACGATGAACACCATGGTCCCGACAAAGGGATCATGCGGTGGATCAAGACGACCAATCACAAGGATCTGGGAACGCTCTATCTGTTCTTCGCGTTCACCATGTTCTTCATCGGTGGGCTGATGTCGCTGGTGATCCGCGCCGAGCTGTTTCACCCCGGATTGCAGTTCGTGCAGCCGGAGTTCTTTAACCAGATGACGACGATGCACGCGCTGGTGATGATCTTCGGTGGCGTCATGCCGGGTTTCGTCGGCCTTGCCAACTGGATGGTGCCGATGATGATCGGCTGCTCCGATCTGGCGCTGCCGCGCGTCAACAACTGGGGCTTCTGGATTCTGCCCTTCGCGTTCGCGATGCTGATCAGCACCTTGTTCATGGAGGGTGGCGCGCCCGCTGGTGGCTGGACCATGTATCCGCCGCTGGTGCTGCAGACCGGCAATGCGTTCCCGTTCCTGATCTTCGCCGTGCACTTGATGGGTATCTCGTCGATCACCGGCGCAATCAACGTCGTTGTGACGATTCTGAACATGCGTGCGCCCGGTATGACGCTGCTGAAGATGCCGCTGTTCGTCTGGACCTGGCTGATCACCGCCTACCTGCTGATCGCGGTCATGCCTGTGCTCGCGGGCGCCGTGACGATGCTGCTGACCGACAAGTACTTCCACACCAGCTTCTTTGCGGCTGCCGGTGGTGGCGACCCGGTCATGTTCCAGCACATCTTCTGGTTCTTCGGGCATCCCGAGGTCTACATCATGATTCTGCCGGCGTTCGGTATCGTCAGCACGATCATTCCGACCTTTGCACGCAAGACGCTGTTCGGCTACGACTCAATGGTCTACGCCACCGCGTCAATCGCGTTCCTGTCGTTCATCGTCTGGGCCCACCACATGTTCACCGTCGGCATGCCGCTGGCCGGTGAGCTGTTCTTCATGTTCGCGACGATGCTGATCGCGGTGCCGACCGGCGTGAAGGTGTTCAACTGGGTTGCCACGATGTGGCGCGGTTCGATGACTTTCGAAACCCCGATGCTGTTTGCGATCGGCTTCGTGTTCCTGTTCTCGATCGGTGGATTCTCCGGTCTGATGCTGGCGATGACGCCGGTGGACTTCCAGTACCACGATACCTACTTCGTGGTTGCACACTTCCACTACGTGCTGGTGCCGGGCGCTGTGTTCTCGATCATCGCTGCCGTCTACTACTGGATTCCGAAGTGGACCGGCCGCATGTACAACGAGTTCTGGGGCAAGACGCATTTCTGGCTGTCGGCCGTGTTCATCAACCTGACCTTCTTCCCGCAGCACTTTGCCGGACTGGCGGGTATGCAGCGCCGAGTGCCCGACTACGCCGTCCAGTTCACGGACTGGAACGTGATGTCGACGATCGGCGCATTCGGATTCTTCGTCGCGCAGTTCATCTTCATCGGCAACATGCTGGCGAGCTGCTTTGGCTGGTTCGGCCGCAAGCAGGATCTGCCGAATCGCGTCTGGGAAGGCGCGCATGGCCTCGAGTGGACCGTCGCGTCGCCTGCGCCGTACCACACCTTCGAAGATCCGCCGACCATCGGCGACGACGAGATCACCGCGGTTCACGACAATCCGGCTCACGCGCATTAAGCGCGTCGGGCAAATAGCCGAGTGATGCAATGAGCAGCACAGCAGAAAAGAAGCGCAAGAACGTCATTCTGTTCTGGGTGCATGTTGCGCTGGCTGCCATCATCCTCGGCTGGTTCGTCTATTCGGTCGTCAACAAATAGTGTCCACAGTCCGTCGCAATCATGTGTTGCGTCTGCTGTTCGTCACGGCGGGCATGTTCGGCTTTGGTTTTGCCATGGTGCCGCTGTACAACATGCTGTGCGATTCGCTGGGGATCAATGGCAAGATCGAGCTGCAGGCCGCGAAAGTGGCATCAGCCGTGGTCGATACCAACCGAACGGTGACGGTGGAGTTTGTCACTACCGTCAACGGCGGAAGTCCCTGGAAATTCCGCGCCGAGCAGCCGTCGATCGATGTTCATCCCGGCAAGCTGTATACGGTGAGCTTTTACGCCAAGAATACCGAGGACCACGATCTGGTGGCGCAGGCAGTGCCGAACATTGCGCCATGGGATGCCGCGGCGCATCTGAAGAAGACCGAGTGTTTCTGTTTCAACAACCAGCCCTTCAAGGCTGGCGAAGAAAAGCATATGCCGGTGGTGTTCATGCTGGACCCTGAGCTGCCCGCCGATGTTGATCGCGTTACCCTTTCGTACACCTTTTTCGATGTCTCTGACGTCGCCCTGAAGTCCACAAAAGAACCGTAGGAGCTGATCATGGGGAGCCCCGCCGCTCAAAATTCATCGCGCTACTTCGTGCCCGATCCGAGCGTTTGGCCATTTGTACTGACCATCGGTCTGGTGGCTACGATCGTCGGGGTGTCCGGCTATCTCGAAAACAACCATATCGGTCCCCTTCCGATCTGGCTCGGCGTGGCATTGTCGATCTTCATCATTTTTCGCTGGTTCCAGGGCATTGCCCGCGAAAGTGAAGGGGGTCGCTACAGCGCCCAGGTCGATCGCACCTATCGCTGGGGTATGTCGTGGTTCATTTTTTCGGAGGTGATGTTCTTCGCCGCCTTCTTCGGAGCTCTGTTCTACGCCCGTGGCATGGTGATGCCGTGGTTGTCGGGCGAGGGTGCCAAGCTTTCGACGCATCTGACTCTGTGGCCGAACTTCGAAGGTGTGTGGCCGAGCAACGGCCCCGCCAATGTCGGTGGCGAGTTCAAAACCATTCCGGCATTTGATGTGCCGCTGTTGAACACGCTGATTCTGATTTCTTCCGGTGTGACGATCACGATGGCGCATCACGCGCTCAAGGAAGGCAAGCGTGGCCTGTGCATCCTCTGGATGTGGGCGACGGTCGCATTGGGCTGCTCGTTCCTGTACTTCCAGGCCGAGGAGTACATGCATGCGTACCATGAACTGAATCTGACCCTGGGGTCAGGCATTTATGGCTCAACCTTCTTCATGCTGACCGGATTTCACGGCATGCACGTGACGCTGGGCACGATCATGCTGACGGTGATCACGTTGCGTCTGATGAAGGGGCACTTCAAGCCGGATTCGCATTTCGGGTTTGAAGGGGTGGCTTGGTATTGGCACTTCGTGGACGTGGTCTGGATCGGATTGTTCATCGTGGTCTACTGGCTCTGACCGCGGCGTCTGGAATGGCCGTCAGCGGCTGGCGCGGTGCAGTATCCCGCACCACCGCAACGACAACGGGCGGCCTCGTGCCGCCCGTTGCGTTTGTGTCTTTGGAGGCTGTAACCCGTGTGGGGTCGAGATCCTAAGGATCCAGTTTACGGGGTCGAGGTTTGCTCGTTCGCGCCAGGATAGATCCCATGCGGATGAATCCAGCCTTGGTGATAGGCCAGCATGAGGAACAGGATCAGCGTCACCGAGAGTGCGACGCGAATCTTCAATCCGGTCAGTGTGCGCTTGCGTTCACTGCCGTCGCGCACCAGGAACAGCATGCTGGTCATCAGTGCGCCGAGGATGGCCAGTAGCAGGACAACGATGACAATTTTGGCGAGCATGGCAGTGGCGCAAGTGGAACCCCGGCATCATACCCGGCTGGGTCGATTGACGTCGGCAATGGCTTGCATCCGGCTACGGGAACGGGGAGAAGACTGAATGGCAAAGCGAAGCTTTAGACCACCGTGGTGGAGTGTCGTGCTGGTGGTGGCGCTCAGTGCGCTGATGATCTCGCTCGGTATCTGGCAGGTGAATCGGGGCCAGGCCAAGGCCGAGATGATGTCGCGCTATCTGGCCGCGTCGACACAGGCACCCCGGGAAATCACATCCGGAGCCTATGCTGAGCCGGGTTTGATTGAACGTGGACGCACCGCAGGGCAGTTCGATGTCGATCATCAGCTTTTGCTCGACAATCAAAGCCATGACGGCGTTCCGGGGTATCGGGTCTGGACTCCACTGCTGCTGCCGCAGGGCGGCATCGTCGTGGTGGATCGCGGCTGGATTCCGGCTGGGGGGGACCGAAACCAGAAGCCGGAGATTCCGGCGCCGGGTGGCGAGGTGGCGGTGACAGGCTACTGGCGTGAGTTGCCGCAACCCGGCATGCGACTCGAAGTCGACAACTGCGTCGAGACGCCCTGGCCCCGAATCGTGCAGTATCCGACCGTTGACGAATTCCGCTGCATCTATGGGGAGTTTGTCGCTGGCGGCATTCTGTTGATGGATCGCGACATTGCCGGGGGATTTACCCGGGACTGGACCACCGCGCCCGAGATGTCGCCGACCAAGCACTATGGTTACGCGGCGCAGTGGTTCGCTTTCACGCTGACGCTGATCGTGATCTTTATCGTGATGAATCTAAAACGTAAGCAATGACCCAGACTCGTCCTCGCGGGCGCCTGCAGTTTCTGCTGTTGGCCGCTCTGTTCTTCGCTCCGCTGTTGGCAGCGGTTCTGCTCTATTTCGTATTTCCGCAGTGGACTCCGAGCGGGCGGGTCAACAAGGGCGAGCTGATTGATCCGGCACGCCCGATTCCGGTCATCGAGGCGTTGGATGAGTCCGGCCAGCCCGCAGGCGAGCGCGTGCTGCGGGGGCGCTGGTCGTATGTCTTCGTTGCCGGCGAGCAGTGCGATGCGGCTTGCGCGGACAAGCTGCACCAGATTCGCCAGATTCGAACGCTGCTCAACGAGAAGCGCCTGCGGGTCCGTCGCGTCTATCTGGCGCCGACCCCTGCGGCCGCTGCTGCCGCCCATGCACAACTTGCGGCCGAGCACCCGGATCTGGAGTTTCTCTCCGATACCCCCGATGCGATCTACCGCCATTTCTTCGAGGGTGGCGATGCGCAGGCGCTGTATCTGGTCGACCCGTTGGGCAACTGGCTGATGCGCTATGCCGGCGATGCCGACTCGAATGACATCCTGCGTGACATCCGCAAACTGCTGCGCGTGTCCCAGATCGGCTGAATCGGCGGCCCGGTCGGTCGCTCAAGGGCATCCACGGGCCTTCAGGTAAAATGCGCGGCCCGCCGGGCGGATATTCCTTCGGTAAACGAGTCTCTTCGGAAGCACACATCGCGATGGTCTGGTTTCAACGTCTCAATCTGCTGACGCTCCTGTTGTGCTTCTGCGTCATCGTCTTCGGTGCCTACGTCCGGTTGTCCGATGCCGGGCTGGGCTGTCCGGACTGGCCGGGATGCTACGGACATCTGGCGGTGCCGGACGCGCCGCACGAAGTGGCCGCCGCAGAGCAGGCGTATCCGCAGCGCCCGGTCGAGACCCCTAAGGCGTGGAAGGAAATGATCCACCGATACCTGGCGTCGACGCTGGGTTTGCTGATCGTGATCCTGGCGCTGATGTCGCTGCGGATTCGTGATCCACGCATCCCGCGCGTACTGCCCTGGTTCCTGGTGGCACTGGTGATATTCCAGGGTGTGCTGGGCATGTGGACCGTGACCTGGCAGCTGAAGCCGCTGGCGGTGACCGGACATCTGCTCGGTGGAATGACGACGATGTCATTGCTGCTGTGGATGTGGCTGGGTACGCGACGGGCGGTGCCGACGGTGGCGGTCCAGGTCGTCGAGCGCGAGATGCGCAACGAGCGCCAGGCTGCCTGGGCGATGCAGCGTGAGGTCGTTGCCGAGGCGACCTATACCGTCGTCCCGGCCCCTCGCAGAGTGCGTCTGTTCGCGGGCGTGGCGCTGGCGGTGGTCGCGGTACAGATTTTCCTCGGCGGATGGACCAGCACCAACTACGCCGCGTTGGCGTGCCCGGACTTCCCCACCTGCCACGGCAGCTACTGGCCGCAGATGGATGTAGCGACGGCATACACGCTGTGGCACGGCCTCGGAATCAACTATGAGTACGGCATTCTGGATGCGCGCGCGCGCGTGACCATCCACTTCTTCCATCGCGTCGGCGCATTGGTTGTCACGACCGTGGTGGGATTGTTCGGGCTATATCTGCTACTGCGTTCGGCGGCACCTCGATGGCGCGCGCTGGGCGGAGGGGTTCTGGTGGCGCTGGGCCTGCAGGTCGCGATCGGCATCAGCGTGGTGGTGCTGCAACTGCCGCTCTGGCTGGCCGACGCGCACAACGCGGGTGCCGCAGTGCTGCTGGCGGCGATGGTGATTGCGAACCGCCTGGCTTGGTGGGCACCGGAGCATGACTGAGGTGGCCGTGGTGAATACGCTGGGGCGACCATCACGGCTGCGTGAGTACTACGAGCTGTGCAAGCCGCGCGTGGTGATGCTGATTGTCTTCACGGCGGTGGTCGGTATGTTCCTGGCGGTACCGGGGATGCCGCCCTTGTCGGCACTGGTCTGGGGGACTTTGGGCATCGGTCTGCAGGCTTCTGCTGCTGCGGCCGTCAACCAGATCATTGATCGAAACATCGATGCGCGCATGGCCCGGACCTGTGGGCGTCCGCTGGTGACCGGTGCGCTGACGATGACCGAGTCGATTGCCTTCGCGACCGTGTTGGGTTTGGTCGGCTTCGTCATGCTGTGGTTCTGGGTCAATCCGCTGACCGCAATCCTGACCCAGTTCACCCTGATCGGCTACGCAGGCGTGTACACGCTCTACCTGAAGCGCGCCACACCACAGAACATCGTCATCGGTGGGGCCGCCGGCGCTGCGCCGCCGGTACTGGGCTGGGTTGCCGTGACGGGCGAAGTCCACGCCCACGCCTTGATCCTGTTTGCGATCATTTTCATCTGGACTCCGCCGCATTTCTGGGCGCTGGCGATCGAGCGGCGCGATGAATATGCCAAGGCGGATATCCCGATGCTACCGGTAACGCATGGCATCGCCTTCACACAGACGCAGGTGTTGCTGTATACGATTCTGCTGACCTCGGTGACGGTACTGCCGTACGCAACCGCGATGTCAGGGCTGCTCTACCTGACTGGGGCGCTGGCGCTGGATGCCGTGTTTCTGGGCTACGCCTTGCGTCTCAAGTATGCGCCGAAGCCGGGTTTGCCGATGCGCACGTTCGGCTACTCCATCGTCTACCTGATGGGGATTTTCACCTTGCTGCTGGTAGACCACTACGTGGCCCCGTTGATCGGGGTCTGAGTGCGCGGTAGTGCGAAGTCGAACATAAAAAAAGGCCCGCATCAGCGGGCCTTTTTGATTCTGCGCTGGGCAAAATTCAGGCTTCGATCACGCTGCGCAGCTTCTTCATTGCGGCGGATTCGATCTGGCGGATGCGTTCTGCCGACACGCCATACTCGTCGGCCAGTTCCTGCAAGCCGGTCTTGCCGTCTTCATTGAGCCAGCGGCGCTGCAGAATGTCTCGCGAACGATCATCCAGGATGTCCAGCGCCCGAGCCATCTTCAGCTCGCGCTGGTCCTGCCACTCGCTTTCTTCGATCTCGCTGATCGCGTCATGTTCGTCGGCCAGATAGTCTTCCGGCGCGTAGACCTCGTCACCGTCGATCGTCGCGCCGCTAAAGCCGACGTCTCCGCCGCTCAGCCGCGCCTCCATCTGGTAAACCTCTTCCGGCTTGACGTTGAGGTCCGCCGCAATGGCTTCAGCCTCGGCCGGCTTCAGCCAGCCCAGTTCCCGCTTGGCCGAGCGCAGATTGAAGAACAGCTTGCGCTGTGCCTTGGTCGTGGCGATTTTCACGATGCGCCAGTTCTTCAGCACGAACTCATGAATTTCAGCCTTGATCCAGTGCACCGCGAATGAAATCAGGCGGACGCCGACGTCGGGGTCGAAGCGCTTGACCGCTTTCATCAGGCCGACATTGCCTTCCTGGATCAGGTCCGCCAGCGGCAGGCCATAACCAAGGTAGCCGCGCGCGATATGCACGACGTGGCGCAAATTGGACAGCACGAGCTGCTGGGCGGCGTTCAGATCCTCGGCGTCACGCAGCTTTTCCGCGAGCGCCTTCTCATCATCCGAACTCAGCACCGGGATGCTATTGACGTGCGAAATATAGGAATCGAGACTGCCGGCCAGCGGCATCAGCATCGTTGGCTGGCGCAGTCCTACGGCGGTTGCAGTCGTCATTGATGTATCTCCCATGGCGGCAATATTAGCACTCGCAAAATAAGAGTGCTAAACGGCGTAAAAAGTTCCCAGCCGTTCCCCTGCCGAGCCCTACAGGCGCTTATTGGGGGCTATTTCGGCTCGATCAAGGCCAGACGACGGCTTACGGTGACAAATGCGGCGGCCCAGCCCAGCACGACTCCGGCCGCCGACAGCGCCAGTCCATCTGCGGTGGCCAAGCCTGCCAGGCGGAAATCGCTCCCGTACAGGCTGGCGAGTTCGGCCGATGGGCCCGCCATGACATGGGTGCCCGCAGCAACCAGCGCCCAGGCCAGTAGGCCGCCGCCGAGCCCGAACCAGAAGCCGGCGTATAGAAAAGGGCGGCGGATAAAACTATCCGGGGCGCCGATCAGCTTCATGACCTCGATTTCATCGCGTCGCGACTCGATATCCAGTCGGATCGTGTTGCCGATGATCACCATGACAGCCAGCCCCAGCAGCAGTGCCAGGATGCCGACAGAGCGCTCAGCGATGGCCAGCAGGGCGTAGAGCCGCTCCAGCCATTGCCGATCAAGCTTGGCGATGTCGACTTCCGGCAATTTGGCCAGACGGTCTGCCAACTGGCTGACGTCGGCCTGTGTCTGACCTGCGCTGGGCGTGACCACAATCACCGCCGGAAGCGGATTGTTCTCCAGAATATCCAGCGCATCGCCAAAACCCGATTGCTTGCGGAAGTCTTTCAGGGACTGTTCGCGCGAGATGTAGTGGGTTTTGCCGACGATCTTGTCGCTACCCATCTCGCGCGCCAACGCCTGCCCACGCTCAGGGCTGACGCTGTCTTTGAGAAACAGCGAAATCTGCAGATTGGCCTGCCAGCTGTAACCGACGGAGGAAAGGTTGCGGGTGGCGACGTAGAGCCCGGCCGGGAGAGCCAGGGCGATGCCGATCACCAGTGCCGTCAGCGCTGCGGCCAGTGGCGCTTGGCCGATTTTGCCGAGCGAGAAAAACAGCACGCGCAGATGTTCGTGTCCGATCCTTGCAAGCCAGCTAGGGCGCTCCATGCCCACTTCAACGAAGGCCATCGGTATCGCCCCCTCTGAAGCTGGAAGCAGCCGTCGGCCGCTTGTCGGTAATGACGCCGTGCTCTAGATGAATGTTCCGGTGCGGCAGCGCCTCGATCAGATCAATCGCATGAGTTGCAATCAGCACCGTTACGCCGGCCTGATTAAAACGTTCGAAGCCGCGCATCACTTCCATCGCCATTTCCGGATCGAGATTGCCGGTCGGTTCATCGGCCAGGATCAGTGCTGGCTTGGTCACGATAGCGCGCGCGATGCCGATGCGCTGCTGCTCGCCGCCGGACAAGGTCAGCGGGAGCACTTTCTCCTTGCCGAGCAGGCCTACCGAGTCCAGTGCGGCCCGCACCCGTCGGCCGATGTCGCCATGCGAATAGCCGCGTATCACCAGCGGCAGGGCGACATTGTCGAACACCGTACGGTCGTACAACAGATTGAAATTCTGGAACACCATGCCGATGCGCTGTCGAAACGCTGGCACTCGCCGCGCTTTCAGTGCGGACAGATTCTGTCCCATGACCAGCACTTGTCCGCGGTGAGCTCTGCACAATGCGGCCATCAGACGCAGCAGCGTGGTCTTGCCTGCGCCGCTGGGGCCGGTGACATAGACCATCTCGCCTTGGTCAATCGAGAAGCTGACTTCGGACAGCACATCCTGGCCGCCGCGATAGTGGTAGCTGACGTGATCGAAGCGGATCAGTTCGCCCATGGACGCACCTGACACAGTGGCGGCCGTTCGCATCGCCCTAGTGCGCGACGTTCCCGCTGCAATGTCGCCCAGCCCTTCCCCAGTCCCGACATTCAATCCCCGATCAAGGCGTCAGCGTACGCGCGCGCATCAAAGACCTGCAGATCCTCAACGGCCTCGCCGACGCCGATGAACCGTACCGGCAACGACAGGCGACGTGCGATGGCCAGCAGGATACCGCCCTTGGCAGTGCCATCCAACTTGGTGATCGCAATTCCGGTCAGGCCGATCGCCTCATGGAACTGCAACGCCTGGTTCAGCGCGTTGCCGCCGGTGGTGCCGTCGACCACCAGGAGGACCTCGTGCGGTGCGTAGGGATCGTGCTTCTGCACCACACGCTTGATCTTGCGCAGCTCTTCCATCAGATGGGACTGCGTGTGCAAGCGTCCCGCAGTGTCGGCGATGACGACATCAATGCCGCGGCTCTTTGCCGACTGCACCGCGTCAAAGATCACGCTGGCGGAATCGGCGCCTTCGCCCTGCGACAGGCATGGAACGTCGGCACGCTGTGACCAGGTCAGCAGCTGATTGACCGCAGCGGCACGGAAGGTGTCGCCAGCAGCCAGCAGAACGCTTTTGCCTTCACGCTTTAGGCGCATGGCGAGTTTGCCGATCGTGGTGGTTTTGCCAGCGCCATTGACGCCGACGACGAACACGATATACGGGCGGATGAAATCCGGAATTTGCAGCGGTCTTGATACCGGTTCCAGCAGTTCCACCAGGGATTTGCGCAAGAACGCACGCAACTGATCCGGTGTGCGCACGCGTCCGGCGCCGACCTCGTTACGCAGACGTGTCATCAACCAGTCGGTGGCTTCGACACCGGCATCCGCAGTCAGCAAGCGGGTTTCGATTTCGTCCAGGGCGTCATCGTCAAGGCTTCCTTGCCCGAACAGCGTGCCAATGTCGCGCGTGAGCCATGAGTCGCCTTTGTTCAGGCGTGCGCGCAGTCGCTTGATCAGTCCGGCTTCGTTGTCACCGGAAGGATTATTTGAGGGTGTTTCGGACATGAGGTTTTTTCGCAGCAGCGGACTATCCGGCCCGGGAGGATAACAGCAGGCAGTCAGCGCGCCGCTCGATCAGGGTTGAGTCCAGCGGAGTTAACCACTGTTCCAGCAAACCGATTGATGGAGGGTCAAGGCGCGGGTCCGCGGCGGGATAGCGGATCAGTCGATACAGTCCGCGCGCCTGCAGGGACAGTACCGACCCCAGCCACAACGAGCGGCCATCCTCGAGTTGACGCCCAGAGGGCCATAGGCGCAGCAGATACTCGTGGTCATTGTCGATCGGCAGGCGGAGTTGCAGTACAGGGTGCCGTCCCGCATGCACCTGTGGCAGTACCGGCAAGTCGGCGATCGGGGATTCGGCTGTGAGCCAGCGCAGGCTGTTGCCAAAATTCAGTGTCGGCAGTGGTTGCCAGCCGACACTGCGCAGTTGCGCGTCGATCTGCTCCAGTGGCGCCGCCCACTGCAGCTGCAAGGTCTGCTTGCTGCGCCCGGCAACGTCGATCCGCGAACGCGGAAATTGCCGCCACAGCTCGGATTGCCACTGGGCTTCTGAGATTGTCTGCAGCGGATGTTGGGCTGTGTGCGTTGGCGTGCTGGCGCCGCCCAGAGCCAGACTGGCACTCAAGACGAAACTTACGGTGATCGGCGGGAGCACGCGCATCGGGTCCAGGCGCTCGGGACGGTGGCGGCGGTAGCCCAGCCCGAGCAATGCCGCCCAGGCGATGCCGATCAACAGTGAAAACACCGCGATGCTGTACCACTGTGCGCCGAGATAAAGCTGTGCCCACAGCAACAGCAGGAGCAGCACCGTGCTGCTGCCGAACAGTGCGATGCGCGTGCCGATTGGACGTCCCGTGGCGAGCAGAACCGGCAGGAACGCATAGACCACGGTGGCCAGCACAAAATCACGCGCGACGTCATCCGATGGCGCGGCGGTGCCGAAGTAGATGTAGGGCGGTGGCAAAGTCGGAATGGTGTAGACACCGGCGGACAGCAGGGCCCCAAGCGCGATGGCCGCCGCCCAATGCGCGGCCGCGCGCGGTTTGCGCAATGCCAGCAGCAAGGCCAGCGTGACCAGGGCGACCGGGGCATAGACATTCCACTCGCCCAGCCGCAGCACTCTGGCGGCCAGCGCCAGCCCCCAGGGGGTGTGCAGATCGCGCAGCGACTGGAAGGCCGCGGCGTCCAGGGCGACCGGATAGGTGTGCACACCTGCACCGGCGACCAGCCAGATCCAGATGCTGCTGATCACCAGCAGAACTGTCGCAAGCAGCAGCAGTACCGGTGTCTCGGGTTGCGCGGGATCGGCGAGTGCCACGCCGAACTTGCCCAGTCTGCGGTGGCGCCGACTCCAGTCGAGCATGCGGCCAATCCAGTTCTCAGCGTGATTCTGCAGTGTCCGGATCGAGAAAACCGTGAGCCAGACCGAGACGCTCAAGGTGATCAGCAGGCCCACCAGAAGCAACGCCAGGCGTCCCGCGACTTCTGCCGCGAGCCCGAGCGAAGCGCCGAAGACCACGCCAGGGAGGACAAAGGTGAATGCCCAGACCGTTGCCGAACCGATGTCAGCTCCGAGAAAGATCGGCAGACGCATGCCCGAAGCCCCTGCCAGCGCCGGAACGAGTGCGCGCATTGGGCCGAGAAAGCGCGCGAGCACGATGCTGTATGCGCCGTAGCGCGCGAAAAAGCGACGGCCGTTTTGCAGAACTTCAGGATGGCGGTGCAGAAAGCGGCCCGCAAACAGACGCTCGCCATAGCGATGCCCGAGCCAGAAGCTGAAGCCGTCGCCGGCGACCGCGCCCAGCGTCGCCAGGGTGACGGCATGCCACAGCTCGATCGCGCCAAGCGCCACCAGCGCGCCTCCAGCGAACAGGGCGATCCCGGCTGGCACGAACATGCCAACGACAAAGATCGAGTCCAGCAGTGCAGCCAGAAAAAACAGCACCAGCGCCCAGGTCGGATGGGCCGTTACCCACGCCAGGGAATGCTGGAGTGCTTCGATCATGCAATTGCGGCGAAGGACTCTTGGGCGGCAGCAAGCGTGTGGGCGATTTCGGCGTCGCCGTGGGCGGCTGAGACGAAGCCAGCCTCGAATGCGGACGGTGCCAGATAGACGCCGCGATCAAGCATGGCGTGAAAGAACTGCTTGAAGCGCGCGCCGTCGCAGGCCATGACCTCGGAGAAGCTGCGGACGGCCTCGGCTTCGGTGAAGAACAGGCCAAACATGCTGCCGACCTGCACGGTGCGCAACGGGACACCCTGTGTGGTTGCGGCGTCGCGCAGACCTTCAAGGAGCGTTGCGGTATTGGCTTCAAGACGGGCATATAGCGCGTCGTCGTCGAGTTGGCGCAGCAGTGCCAGTCCGGCCGCCATGGCCAGCGGATTGCCCGACAAGGTGCCGGCCTGATAGACCGGACCCACGGGTGCCAGCTGCATCATCAGATCGCGGCGGCCACCGAAGGCGCCGACAGGAAGGCCGCCGCCGATGATCTTGCCCAGCGTGGTCAAGTCAGCGGTTACACCGTAGCGCCCGGAGGCGCCGCGAGGGCCGACCCTGAAGCCGGTCATGACCTCGTCGAAGATCAGCACGCTGCCGTGGCGGTCGCAGATCGCCCGCAGGCCTTCGAGAAATCCCGGGACCGGCGGAATGCAGTTCATGTTGCCGGCAACCGGCTCGACGATGATGGCCGCAATGTCACTGCCGTGCTGTGAGAACAGTGCTTCGACCGAATCCAGATCGTTGTACTGCGCCGTCAGGGTGTACTTGGCCAGATCGGCCGGAACGCCAGGCGACGTCGGCACGCCGAAAGTCAGCAACCCGGAACCGGCTTTCACCAGCAGTGAATCGCCGTGGCCGTGATAGCAGCCTTCGAACTTGAGGATGTGATCGCGTCCGGTGGCGCCGCGTGCCAGACGCAGCGCGGACATCGTCGCTTCGGTGCCGCTGTTGCACATGCGGACCATGTCCAGCCCGGGGACCCTCGAGCACAGCAGGTCAGCCATGTCGATTTCGAGTTCGGTCGGCGCACCGTAGGACACCCCGATCGCCGCTTGCTCGACGATCGCAGCCATCACCGCCGGCTGCTGGTGCCCGAGGATCATCGGCCCCCATGAGCCGACGTAGTCGACGTAGCGGTTGCCGTCCGCATCGGTCATCCAGGCGCCGTTGGCGCTGGCAATGAAGCGCGGAACGCCGCCGACGGCGCGAAAGGCGCGCACCGGCGAGTTCACGCCGCCGGGAATGCGGTGCTGCGCGCGTTCGAACAGCGCAGACGAACCTTGGGTCATGGGAGTGCTCCGAAGTCAGACGTCGGCGGCGTGCGGAGCACGTCGTCGCCACGGGATCGCCGCGAATTGTACGGGATCGGGGGGCGAATTCGATGGGTTCAACGAAGATCGCGTAGCGCGGCGAGATAACGCCGGCAGCGGGCCTCAACATCTGCTGAGCCGAAGATGCCGTCGACGGCAGCGATCAAGTCGGCGCCAGCGTCGGCGACCTGCGGTACGTGCTCGGGTCCGATTCCGCCAATGGCACAGACTGCGACGCCCAGGCGCCGCGCCGCGCTCAGTGTCTGCAGCTGGGCTGGCGGTGCGTCAGGTTTGGTTCGCGAGGCAAACAGACGTCCGAACGCGACATAGTCTGCGCCTTCGGTCACTGCGCGTTGCGCCCGGTCGAGTGAATTGCCGCAGGTCGCTCCGATGATGGCGTTTGCGCCGAGTTGCTGGCGTGCGCTTGCGACCGCCGTGTCGCTGACGCCGACATGCACGCCGTCGGCGCCGACCGCGGCAGCCAGTGCCGGATCGTCGTTGATGATCAGGCGCGCGCCCAGATCGTGGCAGCGCTGTGCAAGCGCAGCAGCAAGCTGATGACGGACATCAGCCGGGTTCCATTTGTCGCGATACTGCACCAGCGTGACGCCGCCCCGGATCGCTGCGGTCACTGCCGGCAGCAGGTGGGCCGGATCGCGCACGATGGTTTCCGAGCTGATGGCGTACAAGCCTTTGAGGTCGCGCCAGGGCGGTGTCGAGAGGGGCATCAGCGGGCTGGGAGTTTGCAGCGCACGTTCACAGGTGCAGTGTCGGTAATCGCGCAGGAATCAGACGGCCGCGACCGACGCGGAACGCATGATCAAGGCAATGGTGCACGTAGGTCTGTGCGGTCTGCAGCGCCAGTTCGATGGGCTCGCCGAGTGCCAGCCGGGCCGCCAGGGCCGAGGCCAGGGTGCATCCGGCGCCGTGGAATGGGCCTGGCAGCCGTGGCCAGACAAAGTGCTTGGGCGCGGCGTCGTGTGTATACCAGACGTTGTCCGCTGTCTCCGTGGGCTCATCACCACCGGTAATCAGCACGTGCCTGCAGCCGCGCGCCAGTAGCGCGTCGGCGCAGGCATCGAGGGTGTCGAGGCCTGGAGCCAGTCGCCGCGCTTCGGCAGCATTGGGCGTGATCACGGTCGCCCGCGGGATCAGCATTTCCAGCAACGCCTGCGTAGTGGCGGTGGTCGCCAGTGTTGCCCCGCCGCCTGCGCGCAGTACCGGATCAATGACCATTGGCACGCCGCAGCGATCGACCGCACTACAAATTGTTTCGATCTGAGTCACATCACCCAGCAGGCCCAGCTTGATCGCAGCGATGTCGCAGTCGTCGAGCACGCAAGCCAGCTGCTCGGCGATCAGTGCGGGTGCTATCGCCGACACGCGGTGAACATTCTGTGTGTCCTGCACCGTGAGCGCGGTAATGACCCCGATGGCGTGCGCCCCCTGTGCGGCGATCGCCTCGATATCGGCCTGCAATCCTGCGCCTCCGACCGGATCGTGGCCGGAAAGGCAAAGGACCAGCGGTGGCGGCGGGGCATCGTTCATGCGCAATAGTCTAGCGGTGCAGCAAGGCGCGCTTGACACGGGGCGCGGAGGGTGACCCACCGAGAATGGTTATGCACAGCGACGGTGCATGCTCCTGCGGGAGCCCTACACAGAAGCATTTTTTTGCAAGAATGCCGTAACAAAAAAATAAGCATCTGTTTTTTATATATAAATCGGCTTGGTTAGAAACTCCCCTGAAGGCAGAAAACCCAGTTCGTGCCAGCGTTTCGGAGCTTTGCTCAGTAGATTGCACACATAGATATCCACAGGCACTGTTATCAATCAGATGCTTTTCTATTGCCAGCAGTTAGTTAGGAGGCATAGTTAACGTAAATAGTTGGACTGGGGTTATCCTCATTGTTGTATAAAAAATCACAGCCTGTGCCAGTAATCACTATCGGGTCCGGTTGCCGCTGGCGCCGAGCGTCGCGTTGAGCAACGCAGTCCCTGGAGATCCAGCTCCATGAATTCGTGAGAGCGGCCCGCTACCGGTCGCTATCTGTCTCCGGTATTCCAGATCAGGCAGCGCCGTAGTCGTGGTGTTGCCCGCTGCGACGCTGCAGCGCTGATTGACTCAGTATTCGCTGTCGCCACCGATTGGCTCCGCGGCCGCCGGAATGGGAATCGGCTGCGGTGCATCGGCTTCGATATACGGACGTCCGTCAACATCTTGGGCCAGTGCGGCGCCGGCTGGGGGCTCCGTGCCGGGCCGCGGATCCGCAGCGGCGCTGTCCGATTCCAGGGGCTCCGGGTCGCCGTCCTGCAGCGGGGTGTCTGCTGATTCTGTGTCGCCAATCCCCCTTGGATGTCCCATCTGACGCAGAATCCAGTCTGCCCGCGTGCGCACATAGGGGCCGGGCTCGCGCGCGCTCCAGCGACGAGGGCTTGGCAGGACCGCTGCCAGACGCGCGGCTTCGTCGCGGCTCAGCGTGGCGGCAGGTTTGTGGAAATAGGTCTGAGCCGCGGCTTCGACGCCGTAGATACCGGGGCCGAATTCAGCAATGTTCAGGTAGACCTCGAGAATGCGTGACTTCGGCCACAGCGCCTCGATCAGCACCGTCAGTCCGGCTTCCAGGCCTTTGCGCAGATAGCCCCCGCCAGGCCACAGGAACAGGTTCTTTGCGGTCTGCTGGCTGATGGTCGAGGCGCCTCGCTGAGTATCGTGAGTGCGGTTATGTTCGATCGCCGTTTCGATGGCCGCCAGATCAAAGCCGTGATGCTGATAGAACTTCTGATCCTCGGACGCCAGCACGGCTTTGGGTACGGCTGCAGAAATCCGTGTCGAGGGTACCCAGCTGTAGCGAACCGGGGTTGTCGGACTCTGCAGCATGTATGCAGTGATGGGCGGCGGCACCCAGCGCAGCAGCAGGATCGGCAGAACGAGCGCGAGACCGGCAATCAGTGCGATTGCGAGCAGGCGCCGCAAGTAGCGGCGTGGGGGCGGTGCGACGCGCATCGGCGCAACGTAGGTCGGTGGGGGGGCAGGCTGGGTTGGGCCCAGCGTCGGCGGTCGGCGGGTGGATTTCATCGATCAGTGAGCGGCGACGGGAGGGTCTCGGGATCAGGCATCTCACGGGCGCAATGCGTTCCCGAGCATCCGAGCGTACACAATGACCAACGGCGCCTGAAGCCATAGCAGCACCAGATCGCGCAGGTCCTGACGCAGGACAGGTTCTCGAACCGACAAGCTGAGGAGCTTGGCGGCGGCGCTGGCCAAGGCGGCGAGAAGCAGCAGCAGGACCATTTCTGCGCGCGGGGGTATCAGGGTGGCGTCGATATTCAGGGCGGAGCGCAACCAACTGAAGACAACCGCAACGCCGGCCAGACCCTGCAGTGGCAGCGCCAGGCCTGGCAGACGGTGCAGCAGCGGCAGCGCGGGTAACAGCAGCCCAACAATGAACAGGATGTTGATCCATTGATCGAAGCGGCCCGGCTCCGCTTGCAGCAACGCCCGCAACGAAGGCGCGTCATCGATGCCGAAGATATCCGGATATCCAAGCCCGATCAGCAGCATCAGTGCAAACACGCGGCCGAGTGGCAGCAGACCTTGTTCGATCCACCAGTGCTGCAGGGGCTCGTGGTGATGCTGGTGCAGACGGTGTTCGAGCCGAGCCAACCCGGCCGTGACCAATACGAAAACTGCAATCGCAAGGGTCATCGGCGCGCTAGCAACTGGGGGCGGACTTCAGCTTCTGAGACGCCATCGGCTGCGCGCTAGGGGGCGGCAATTGGCAGTGGCAGGTCGAGGTTGCGCCACAGCCGCAAGGTTGGCTCGGATTGATTCAGCGAATAGAAGTGCAGCCCCGGCGCGTCGTTTTCGAGCAGGGTTCGGCAAAGCCGCGTGACGACATCCAGACCGAAGTCGAGCAGCGCTTCGCGGTCATCCTGATAGCGCTCCAGGCGCAGGCGGATCCAGCGAGGAATCTCGGCGCCGCACGCTGCGGAAAAGCGCGTCAGCTGGGCGTGGTTGGTGATCGGCATGATGCCCGGCACGACCGGTACTGCAATCTGTGCCTGCTGACAGCGGTCGACAAAATCGAAGTAAGCGTCGGCGTTGTAGAAATACTGCGTGACGGCGCCGTTTGCCCCGGCATCGACCTTGCGCCGGAAGTTGTCGAAGTCAACGTCCGGTCCCGTCGCTTGCGGGTGCATCTCCGGGTAGGCCGCGACTTCCAGTGAAAAATGGTCACCGTGCAATTCGCGAATGAACGAGACCAGTTCGTTGGCATAGCGAAACTCGCCAGGCGCCTGAGTGGAGGTGGCGGTGGCCGGCAAATCGCCGCGCAATGCAACGATTCGTCGGATGCCCCCATCGCGGTAGCGCTGCAGCGTCGCCGCAATGCCTGATCGGGACGATCCGACGCAGGTCAGGTGCGGCGCTGCTTCGATGCCAGTCGATTCGACGACCTGCATCACGGTTTCGTAAGTGCCCTGCTGCTCGGAGCCGCCCGCGCCGTAGGTCACCGAGAAAAAGGCCGGTCGTGCGGCTGCCAGTGCCGACACCACGGCGGGCAGCTTCTCCGCGCCCGCGGGGGTGCGGGGTGGAAACAGCTCGAACGAGAACTGGATCTGATCGTTGTTCATGGCTATCCGCAGCAGAAAAGGGCCGCTTGCGCGGCCCTGGGAAGGTCTCAGTACCGATAGTGATCCGGCTTATACGGGCCGTCGATCGGAATGCCCAGATAGGCCGCCTGATCGGCTGTCAGTCGGGTCAGTTTGACGCCGATTTGTTCCAGATGCAGGCGTGCGACTTCTTCGTCGAGTTTCTTGGACAGCCGATAGACCGTCTTTTCGTAGACGTCCCGGTTCTGCCACAAGTCGATCGCAGCAAGGGTCTGGTTCGAGAAGCTGTTCGACATCACGAAACTCGGGTGGCCGTGCGCGCAGCCCAGGTTGATCAGCCGGCCTTCGGCGAGAACGTAGATCGAACGTCCCGTCTCGGGGAAGGTATAGCGGTCGACCTGCGGTTTGATGTTGTCGCGCACCGCGCCGGAGGCGTTGAGGCGGTCCATCTGGATCTCGTTGTCGAAGTGCCCGATGTTGCACACGAGAGCATTGTTCTTCATGCCCATCATGTGCTCAAGCGTGATGATGTCCTTGTTCCCGGTCGTCGTCACATAGATGTCGGCAAATGGCAGTACGTCCTCGATCGTCTTGACCTCGAAGCCTTCCATTGCGGCCTGCAAGGCATTGATCGGATCAATTTCCGAAACGATCACGCGTGCGCCGAGGCCGCGCAGCGAGTGCGCGGAGCCCTTGCCAACGTCGCCGTAGCCGGCCACGAACGCGACCTTGCCTGCAATCATCAGATCGGTCGCGCGCTTGATGCCGTCGGCCAGTGATTCGCGGCAGCCGTAGAGGTTGTCGAACTTGCTCTTGGTGACCGAGTCGTTGACATTGATCGCGGGCACCAGCAGCTTGCCGGCTTCCATCATCTGATAAAGGCGATGGACGCCCGTCGTGGTTTCTTCAGAGACGCCGCGCCAGTCGGCGGCCACGCGCTTCCAGAAGCCCGGACGTTCGGTCTGCGTGCGCTTCAACAGATTCTTGATCACCTGCTCTTCGTGATTGGCCGACGGGGTGTTCACCCAGTCGTCGCCTTCTTCCATCTGCACACCCTTGTGGATGAGCAAGGTGACATCACCGCCATCGTCGACGACCAGTTCCGGACCCAGCTGACCGGGATGGGTCACGCAGTCCAGCGTGCAGTCCCAGTACTCCTCCAGCGTCTCGCCTTTCCAGGCAAAGACGGGGATGCCGGCAACGGCAATGGCGGCGGCGGCGTCGTCCTGGGTCGAAAAGATGTTGCAGGAGGCCCAGCGCACCGAGGCGCCGAGTGCGGCCAGCGTCTCGATCAGAACGGCGGTTTCCTTGGTCATGTGCAGTGACCCGGTGACGCGCACGCCCTTGAGCGGCTGCAGCGGAGCATATTTGGCGCGAATGCTCATCAGGCCGGGCATTTCTTCCTCGGCCATCCGGATGCGCTTGCGGCCGAGCTCAGCGAGGCTCAGGTCGCGCACCTTGAATTCATGGGCAGTGCTGTGTTGGGTAACGACGGCGTTCATGTCGGGCTCACTGTTTTGGATTCGGATGCGGGCGCTGTTGCGGTCAATCCCGGCCATCGAGCCTGGCCTGCGGGTATGCAGGTCGCAGCGCCCCTCGATGGAGAATGCGAAAGTATATCCGCTTATACGGATGAAGGGATATGGTGGATGCGTGTGGCGCCAAACACAAGAGGCCGCCCTCTGGGCGGCCTCTTGTGGCATCAGTGACGCCTTACTTCAGCTTCTTGGCATCCGCCTGCAGGGCTTCGACCTTGTCGGTTTTTTCCCATGAGAACGCAGTAAATGTCTCGCCGTTGGCCAGTTTGACTTCATACGGCTTGCGGCCGAAATGTCCGTAGGCCGCCGTGGCCTGGTACATCGGATGCACCAGATCGAGCATCTTGACGATGCCGTAGGGGCGCAGATCGAAGTGCTTGCGCACCAGCTTTTCCAGTGACGCGTCGCTGATGGTTCCGGTGCCGAATGTGGTGACCATGATCGAGGTCGGTTCGGCAACGCCAATCGCGTAGCTCACCTGGACTTCGCACTTCGCTGCGAGGCCGGCGGCGACGATGTTCTTTGCGACGTAGCGTGCCGCATAGGCCGCCGAACGATCGACTTTCGAGGGGTCCTTGCCGGAGAACGCGCCGCCACCGTGACGAGCCCAGCCACCATAGGTGTCGACGATAATCTTGCGTCCGGTCAGGCCGCAGTCGCCAACCGGCCCGCCAATGACGAAGTTACCAGTCGGATTTATGTGGAACTTGGTGGCCTTGGTGATCAGCTTTGCCGGCAGCACCGGCTTGATGATCTCTTCCATGACCGCTTCGCGCAGTGCCTTGAGCTTGATTTCGGGATCGTGCTGGGTCGACAGAACGACCGCGTCGATTGCGACAGCGACATCATTCTCGTAGCGCAGCGTGACCTGGCTCTTGGCGTCCGGGCGCAGCCACGGCAATTTGGGCTTCTTGCCTTTGCGGACCTTCGCCTGCTGCTCGACCAGGCGATGCGAGTAATAGATTGGAGCGGGCATCAGCTCGCGCGTTTCATTGCACGCATAACCGAACATCAGGCCCTGATCCCCGGCGCCCTGCTCTTCGGGATTCTTGCGGTCGACGCCCATGGCGATATCTGGCGACTGCTTGCCGATCAGGTTGAGCACGCCGCAGGTCGCGCCGTCAAAGCCTACGTTTGACGAGGTATAGCCGATATCACAAATGACCTTGCGGACAAGGGCTTCAAGGTCAACCCAGGCGCTGGTAGTGATTTCGCCGGCAACGATCGCGACACCGGTCTTCACCATAGTCTCGCAGGCCACACGTGCGCGGCTGTCCTGCATCAGGATCGCATCAAGAACGGCATCCGAAATCTGGTCGGCGACCTTGTCCGGATGGCCTTCGGACACGGATTCAGAGGTAAACAGGTATTGGCTCACGGCGAGGACCTCGGCGAACAAAAGGGCGAAAGGATGGGTACTGATATGCGGATCGTGCGCCAGCCGCTGTTACCCGCAAACGGGCTGTGCCAGTCACAATCTGTTCATACGGATTGCCGGATATAATAATGCAGCGAGATGGATTCTTCGATAGGGCGCATCGGCTAACCGCTTTGCCGACCGGTCAAGCCGACGCGATGGGAAAACGGCTCGGGATTGGTTCTCGGGGTCGTAACGCTTTTGCCGCTTCCCGGTTGCCAAGAATTTCATAGCCATCGTACACTGTCGAAAATCAACAAGCGCAAGCTCTTAGGCCGTCGGAATAATGGGGAAAAAAATGGGTATTAAGCAGTGGGGTTGCATCGCCGCGCTTCTCGTGGCCAGCACCAGCGCAGGCGCATATTCTGATGAACTGCGGCCGTACCTTGATCTCGGCGCTCAGTACACAGGTGCGGATGATCTGCGTCAGTCGGATGACGGGATCGGCGGATTCTTCGGCGTTGGTATGCCGCTGCTGCGTAACTTCGCAATCGAAGGCACGCTGTCGGGCAGCAACTTTGGCGCAAACGGCGCTAACGGAATCAAGTGGACCGAGTACACGGCAGAAGCGGCCGGTCTGTTGACCTATCCGATCGGCAACGGCTGGATTCCTTATCTGACTGTTGGTGTTGGCGTTGCCAACAACAAGCCGGATGGCGGCGACCGTGAGTCGGATGCGTTGGCCTCGTTCGGCGCCGGCACCTTCTATCTCTGGGATCGCTGGGGCGTTCGTGCTGATGCGCGTTATCGCCGCATCAACGCCGACGTTTCGGACCTCGAAGAGCCGGTTTATCGCTTGGGCCTGCTGTACATGCTGACGCCGAAGCCGGTTGCAGCGGCTGAGCCGGAAAAGGACAGTGATGGCGACGGCGTGCCGGATTCCCGCGACAAGTGCCCGGATACTCCGAAGGGCGCCAAGGTCGACGCGGATGGCTGTGAGTTCCCGCCTGAAGTTGGCGCGCCGGCAGAAGTGGTTGACACGCTGGGCATCGTTTACTTTGACTTCGATCGTTCGGAGATCAAGGGCGGCGAGCGTGCCAAGCTCGATAAGGCTGCTGAAGTCGCCATGGCCAAGAAGGGCGCAGCGGTCGTGCTCAAGCTTGATGGTCACACCGACTATGTCGGCACGGATGAATACAACGTGGGTCTCGGCGAGCGTCGCGGAGCTGCGGTCAAGCAGTACTTGATCAGCAAGGGCGTGCCGGCTGAAGAGATCATCATCACCAGTTACGGCGAAAGCCGTCCCGCAGCGGACAACGCCACGGCTGAAGGCCGGTCGCTGAATCGCCGCGTTGAGTTGTTCCTAGTCGAGAAGTAGTATCAGTAGCCGTCGCTTAAGTCCCCGGTCTAACGACCGGGGACTTTTTTCTTTTTGCATCCCCTCTTGCATGGGTTCGCACGGCACCCATATACCGGCTCCTCGATGCTTTAATCGTCATGGGCTCTAGAGCCCCGCGCCGGATTCCAATGTCAAGCCGAGAAAGCTCTGTGCTCAATTCTGAACGCCAGCACTGGTACGCGGTCGCTGGTGGAATATTGCTGTCGGTAATGTGTGCGGCGCCGGTTCTCGCCAGTGATGGCGCCGTCGGCGCGCCGCTGAAGATGGATCAGACGTTGACGTTGCCCGCTGCAGCGGCGCTGACAAAATCTGATCCGGTGCCGGGGCAAGACGGTTCGACGGATGATGCGGCCGCTCCAGGCGCTGCAGACCTTGAAGCCTTGGATGCCACGCTCCAGGAAGCGCCTGCTGCAGGCAGTGACGCGGCGCAATCCGGTTCTGCCGGTGAGCAAGCTGCGCCTCAGAGCTTGAGTCTCGGCGACGTTCTGCTGTCTGCGTGGACCGACAATCCGCAAGTGCTCCAGGCGGAGCGATCACTCAAGGCCACAGGATTCGATATCAGCGCTGCGCGCGCGGGTTTCTATCCCTTTGCAAGCGTCAGCGTTACTGAGGCGCGGGGCGGATCGACCTCGCAGACGGGGACGTCGTCGTCTTTGAGCGTCATTCAGCCGCTGTGGAGCGGTGGATCGACCGTTGCTGAAGTTGATCAGGCCAAAGCGGAGCAGTTGCGGTATCTCGCGGAGCTGAATGCTTCGCGGCTTACGGTCGGTCTTCAGGCTGCGGAAGCGTATTTGAATGTCGTTGCTGCAGAGGAGCAGGCCTTGCAGTACGAGCGGTACGTTTACTCGCTCGAAAATCTGTTGGGCATCATTCAGCGGCGAGCGGCCAAGGGCGTGGCACCCAGTGCGGATGTCGATACGGCGTTGACGCGTTTGAATCAGGCACGCGCATCGGCGCGGGCAACTTTTTCGACGCTGTTGTCCAACCGCGCTCAGTTGGCGAAGTTGCTGGGTTATCCGGTCGAGGTTTCAGGCTGGCCTGATGAATCAACATTGGTCAGCTCGGAGGAGGCGATAGGGGCAGAACAAAATGCCATGACCGCGCATCCTGCGATCAAAGGGGCGCAGGCTCAGCTGGAACGTCAGAAGGCGACTGTCAAACTGAGCAAGGCGCGAATCTGGCCGGAGATTCAACTTCAATACCAGCATCCGCTGGAGACATTCGACAACGTGCAGAGTGATGACCGGACGCTGCTGGTGATGCAGTACCAGACCGACAATGGGATCAAGGGGTTTCGCGCGTTTCAGGGTGAGCGTCAGCGCACGGAGGCGGCACGCGCGGCGGTGCAAACCGCGATCCGCGACGTCAAGTCCTCGATTCAGGTTGCCCGCGTTGAGCGGCTGGCTGCCGATCAGCAGATGGGTGTGCAGGAAGAGGCCGCGAAATCTGCATCGGCCCTGGTGGTGAGCTTCATGCGCCAGTTCGAGGTGGGCCGGAAGACCTGGCTCGAAGTGCTCAATGCGCAGCGCGAAGCGAACGATACCGTTTTGCAGATGTCTTCTGTGCGCCGGAATTATTGGATGGCGAACGCCAAGCTCGCCCTGCAGGGTCTTTACTGGAAGCGACTGAGTCCGGAAGCGCCTCCCATCGACGTGGAAATGGACAAGGATTAGACCGCAATGGAAAAGGCAGCAGAAAACGCGGTCGAACTTTCAGTCGCGGCAGTGGGGCTGGATCTGGCCGTCAGTGCACTGACGGAGATGGCAGGCCGCCGCGGGCTTTTCGCTTCCAAAAAAGAAGCCGAGGAGGCGTGGCGAAATATCGGCTCTGGAGACTTGGGTGAGCGATTCGCAAAAACCTGGGCGTGGCTGTTCCGCGGGCACTCGGTTGAGAGGATGCCGGTCGAGCTGATCCAGCAGCCGCATCTTCCGGCATGGCTGTTGACTGAAGACAAGATTGGCATCGTCAAGGGGTTTGCCTCCGAGTCGCGCGATCTTGAAATCGACTGGATTGGTGGGGCGCCTTCGACGGCGATCGTCGCTGACGAGGTCTGGGTGCCGATTCCGCCGGGGATGGCGCCGTCGCTGGAAACAGAGACTGACGAAACACAACGTGGGCCCGCGACCAAAGCGCTGCTGACAGCGCTGCGCGCACATCTGCCACTGTTCCGTCGCGTGGCGCTCATCACGGTGTTCATCAATTTAATCACCGTGCTGGCTTCGTTGTTCACGATGCAGGTCTATGATCGCGTCGTGCCGAATCTGGCCTATGCGACGCTGTTCGTGCTGGCATCCGGTGTGCTGCTTGCCTATGTCTTCGAGTTTGCATTCAAGGTGCTTCGGCTCAAATTGCTCGACGCTTCGGCACGACGTCTGGATGAAGGACTGTCGTTATATATCTTCGAGCAGGTGATGCACCTGAAGATTGATCGGCGACCGACACGGGTAGGTCAGCTGGTTTCACAGGTGCGCGACTACGAGGCGATCAAGAGCTTCCTGCAGTCCACAACACTGTTTGCCGTTGCGGATCTGCCGTTTGCGCTGATGTTCACTGCGGTCATTGCGATGATCGGGGGGACCGTGGCGTTGGTTCCTCTGGCCTTTATTCCGGTATCGATCCTGATCGGGCTCGCCGCATACAAGCCGATTTCACGGCATCTCAGAACGCAGAACGAGTTGCTGGCACGGCGCCAGGGTGTCTTGTTTGAAGCGCTCTCAGGGGCCGAAGTCGTCAAGGCGCACAATGGCGAGTCTTTTTTTGCCGATCTGTGGCATCGCGCAACGAGAGAAACCGGCGAGCGCAGCACAGCGCTGCAGATGGTGACGTCATACGCGCAATTCTCCACAGCCTTTGTCCAGCAGGCCGCGTACGTCGGCATTCTTGCCGTCGGCGTTTTCGAGGTTGGACGGGGGAACCTGACGATGGGCGGCATGATTGCGTGCTCCATTCTGGGGTCGCGAGCGCTTGGCGCCATTTCAGGTATCAGCAACGTCTTTCTGCAATGGCATAACGCCAGTTATGCGCTGAAAACGCTCAATGGCCTCATGAGCGGCCCAAGCGACGCGGTTGCGGGGCGTGAAGTTCATTCGCGCGTGGGCAGTCTGGATCTGCGGGCCGAAGGTCTGCGTTACGGGTACGAAGGCGCGGCCGCACCGCAGCTCGATGTTCCGAAGCTGTTAATCCGCCACGGCGGGCGAATTGCAGTGATCGGTCGCAATGGTGGCGGCAAATCGACCCTCATGCGATTGCTCGCCGGCCTTGCCACGCCCAGTGCGGGGGAGGTTCGCATCGCCGGGCTCGATATGCAGCAGTGCCGAATCAGCTGGCTGCGCGAGACCATCGGATATCTTCCTCAGGATGTGCGCCTGTTCTCCGGGACGCTGGAGGAAAACCTGACCATGGGCATGGCACGGCCGTCGGAGGAAAAAATCCATCAGGCGCTGCAGATTGTGGGGCTGGGGCCGGCTGTTGCGCGGCACCCGATGGGCATCAAGCTGCCGCTGAAGGAAGGCGGCTACGGCTTGTCCGGCGGGCAGCGGCAGATGGTGGGCTTGGCGAGGCTGATTCTTCAGGATCCCAGCATCTGGATACTGGACGAGCCGTCGGCCAGTTTGGATAACGAGACAGAAGAGCGCCTGATGCGTTTTCTGGCGACGTTGCCGCGGACCAAGACACTTATATTTAGTACTCACCGGCCGCGATGGCTTTCTCTGGCGGATCGGGTTCTGATCATCGAGGACGGCGTCATCAAGACCGATGCGCCGGCAAGTGAAGTGCGCACGATGCGTGGAACACCTCCTGCGACCGGTGCCGGCGGCCCGACGCCGCTTAAAACGACGCAGGCCGCGGTTCCGGGGCAGGCGCAGGTTGGGAACACCAAGTAATGGACCTCGAACATCAGCTTTTCGCGCGGACTCAGCCGTTGGGGGTTTCGCATATCTATAAGGTCGTACAGTGGATTTCACTTGCGCTGGTGATCACAGCGATCTGGGCCAATTGGGCGACGATCGATGAACAGGTCCGCGCCCCTGGAACCGTCATTGTTTCCAGCCGCTCGCAGGTGGTGCAGGCCGTGGACGGCGGCGTGCTGATCAAGCTCGCCGTGCACGAGGGCGACACGGTCAAAGCTGGAGACTTAATTGCCGAGCTTGATCCGGTCCGGTTCCAGGCCAGTTCCAATGAGGTCTTGGCCAAGATCACATCGCTGAAAGCGACCATCCAGCGGCTCGAGGCGGAACTTGACGAGCGGCCATTGGAATTTTCCGACGACGTGCTTTCCTCGACCGATGTCGTGCAGGCACAAACGCGGTTGTACCAGCGGCGTCTGAAATTGCAGAAAGAAGAGGAAGAGGCGATCTCGCAGTCAATCAAGTTCGCTTCGCAGGAATTGAGTGCGCTAGAGGATCTGGCCAAGACGGGCGACGCTGCCAAAACCGAAGTGCTGCGTTCGCGCAGGACGCTGAATGAGCTGCAGGGGTCGCTGACCAACAAGCACAATGCCTATCGCCAGGACGCATTGTCGGAGTTGACCAAGAGCCGTTCGGAGCTGGAGCAGGCGCAACAGGTTCTGCGCCAGCGCAATGAAGCGCTCGACTCCACCAAGCTGCGCGCACCAATGTCGGGCACAGTCAAGAATGTGCGCTATACGACTCTGGGTGCGGTTTTGCGCGCGGGCGAAGAGTTGCTGCAGATCGTGCCGTCGGATGAGCCGCTCATGATCGAGGCCAAAGTCAGCCCGGCGGACGTCGCTTTCGTGCGCCTGGGGCTGAAGGCCAACGTCAAACTGGATGCCTACGACTATACGGTCTACGGCAGCTTGAAGGGCCATGTGCTCTATATCAGCCCCGATACGCTGGAAGACGAGAATGCCCCGCGGGACGAGAAGGCGGCGTACCGCGTCCATGTCCAGATCGACGAGATTCCCGAACGCAGCCGCAAGGATATCGACATCATTCCGGGCATGACTGCAAAGGTTGAAATCATCACTGGCGAACGCACCGTGGCACAGTACTTGCTTAAACCGATTCGTCGCGTTGGGAGCAACGCACTGGTTGAACGATGAGGCGACTTAGGGTTCAATGGCGGCCTGCTTACGACATGTCCACCGAATTCCAAGCCATTCGCCTCAATAGTTGACGCGATGCACAGAAATGGTGTCGTACAGTGTTGAATTCGAAATGGGCGTTCTGCTACGCTACAAAACGTTGGGAAGTTTGGGGGGCGGGTGCGGCTGTGGAAAGCACATACCTAACCTCTTGATTTCGCTTTTCGTCTAAGGGACATTTGCACCTGTAAACTGCGCGCCGGCTCCTTTCGCCGGACCTTTTTCACCTAGGAGAGTAATGCGATGGCAAAGGAAGTGGGTGGTCAGAGCGAAATGAATGCTCCGATCCGGGACACAAAAACAAGCGAGCAGGACCTCCTGCTGAAGAAGAAGCTTGTTGCCGATGTGACTGCTGCTGAGACAGAGGCTCGCGGGGGCGACGCTGATGTCGCAGCCAACACCGCTGCTCAGTCGGCGGAAGTCACCACGGCTGTTGCCGGTGGATTGGAAGTTGCTTCAGTGGGCGTCGACGGCGAATCCGCCAGCGATGCGGATAGTGGATTCCCGACCTGGGCGGTCGTCGGTGGCGCAGCCGTTGTCGCTGGTGCGGGTATCGCGTTGGCGTCTGACAACAACGACAACAACAACAACAACAACAACAACAACGACAACACTGACCCGACGATCACGTCGGCCAGCACCTTCGCTGTTGATGAGAACACCACGTCGGTGGGCACGCTGACCGGCGCGGATGCCGACGGCGATGTGCTGACCTTCTCGATCGTGGGCGGCGCTGACGCGAATGCGTTCGTGCTGAACGGTCAGACCCTGTCGTTCATCAATGCTCCGGACTTCGAGTCGGGCAAGACCAGCTACACCGTTCAGGTGCAGGTCGAAGACGGCAACGGCGGCACCGCCACGCAGACGATCACCGTCAACGTCAACGACGTTGATGAAACGCCTCCGCCTGACGTCACCAAGACGCTGACCACCGGCGTTGACGTGATCCAGATGAACCCGGGCGACGTCGTCTCCGGCGACGAAACCACGCTGACCTCCGGCGACAAGATCTCGGGCCCCGGCCTGCTGTCGCTGTCGCTGACCGGCGCTGGCGTGTTCTCCGGCCAGACCGTTTCCAACGTCAATGGCGTTGAAGTGTCGTCAGTCGGCGGCCTGGATCTGCTGGCCAGCAAGTGGACCGGCGTTCCGACCATCACCATCTTCAACAGCAAGGATGACGTCACGCTGTCCGACCTGCAGTCGACCGGCACGAACTTCGTGCTGGAAGACCACGTCGATGCGACTGGTGTGATCACCCTGAACTTCGATGCGCAGGCCACCGCCGGCGCCACCGAAGTGGACGTTTCCGTTTCCGAAATTCAGGACGGCGGTCTGGTTCTGAACGGCGGCGCGATCGAAACGCTGAACCTGGAAATCGCTGACGCTGCTGCAAACGCTGCCAGCACGCTGGGCATGCTGGACGTGACGGGCATTTCGACCCTGAACATCACCGGCGGCAGCGCGGGCTTCGGCTTTGAGATCACCGACGCGCTGAACGCGGGTCTGGATGTTCTCGATGCATCGACCGCGGCTTCGGATCTCACCCTGAGCATCGAAGACTCGGTTGAAGCGATCGACGTGGCCTTGGGTTCGGGCGACGACGTGCTGTTCACCGGTGACACGATGGGTCCGCTGGCTGAGCAGGACACCTTCGACGGTGGCGCTGGCTACGACACGCTGTTCGCAACCTTCGACACGGATGGCACCCGTCACCCGGTCTCGACTGGTTTCGAGCATTTCGACCTGACGTTCAACAACGACGCCAAGCTGGACATGGGCGAAGTGGACGACGTTCAGACGATCACCATCGAAGAGTCGGCTGCTCACTTCGAAATCGTCGACATGGACAGCACCGTCGACTTCATCCACATCATTGGCCAGCAGGCCTTTGAAGATCAGGAACTGCGTTGGGATGGTACCGGTGCGGACGCCGAGATCCTGTGGACGAACGATTCGGGCGCCAGCGCCGCGTTCAATAACTTCCTGGTGCTGGGCGCCGAGAAGCTGGTGTTCGCGACCGACGGCGACGATGACGTCTACTTCAACTACCTGTACCTGGACGGTGGTCTGACCGACCTGACGTTCGAAGTCCGCGACAACGGCGACTTCTACGTCTACGACACCTACGGCACGTACGGCGTTGAAAACCTGACGATCCAGACGCTGGATTCGGGCGACTTCTACATCGACGATATCTATTACCTGGATTCGCTGGTCAATCTGACCGTGATGTCGAGCGAAGCGGGCGAGATCCGCATCGAAGATTTGGGCGGTACCGGCAACGCGCGTGAACTGGAGACGGTCACGATCATTGCCAATGCCACGGCGAACCAGTTCGTTTACGGCACTTCGATCCGCAGTCTGGATGCCGGCTTCGACAGCTTCGGCGCGTCGATCAGCACCTTCACGGTCGAAGTGGGTGACGATGCGGAAGCCTCGCTGTTCTACGCTGGCCTGTATGTGCAGGACATCAGCGACATGACGATCTCGCTGCAGCAGGATTCCGACCTGTACTTCGGCGCGATTTACATGTACGACTCCGGCGACGAGCTGGTGGTGTCGGGCCAGGGCTATCTGAACAACGTTGTCGGCGGTTACGACTTCTACTTCGCGGCCGAAGCGTTCGACACGATGGACTTCAGCGGTCTGACCAACGACGGCGTCGATCTGTACTTCGCTACCGCGACGGCTGGTTCGGATGTCTACGGCACTGCCAACGGCGACTTCATCTACAGCGGCCTCGGCAACGATCTGGTCGTCGGCAACGGCGGTTATGCCGATCTGGTCTACGACGCGGGCGGCAACAACGTGTTCGTGATGTCGGGTGGCGCGTCTGAGGTCTACATGTTCGGTGTCGGCTACAACGACTTCGTGCAGATGGACGGCACCTCGATCCTGCTGGATCCGGGCTCGGTGTTCAACGACTACATCGGCGGTTTCGAGCCGAACTTCGATCAGGTGGCCTTCACGGGCGGCCCAGAGGGTTCGATCGCTAACTACCAGGAAGGTGCGGCGGCGAACTACGCTGCGGCGCTGGCTCAGGCTGATGCGGCGCTGAACGGTGCGGGCGATGTCTACTACTTCGCAGAAGTGGGTGGCACGTCCTACCTGTTCTACGATCAGGATAGCGACGGCAACAGCGACGTCTACGTTGAGATCGTGGGTGCAACCCAGGCGAACTTCGGCTTCGACGATATCGCTCCGGGTACGCTGTAAGCGCGCAGACGAAAAGCGGTTTTGCGTTAAAATTGACGCCCGGCTTAGGCCGGGCGTTTTTTTATATCCCTCACTTCGAGATTTTTGGCTAGCCGGAAATTTCCGGCATTCAACTGCAGGAAGCGCAATCGAATGACAGATCAGGTCGCGGCCAGCACGGCCCAGGAAACAGCACCGACAGATGACGCGCCAGTCGGCGTGAAGGGCGAAAAGGTTGAGCTTCGGTATACCCGCAGCCTTGCGCACCTGCTGCATCAGCACGGCTTGTCGGTGATGATTTCGACCTACCAGGCGGGCCATGTCATCACCGTGTCCGCCGAGTCGGAAGCCAAGCTCAGCACATCATTCCGCAAATTTCGCAGCCCAATGGGGATTGCGCTGGGACGAGCGGGCCTTTCAATCGGCACTAAAGAGTCCGTGTGGACGTTCCGCAATCAGCCCGCGGTGGTCAAGCGCCTGCCGAATCCGGAGACCTGGGATGGTTGTTTCATGCCGACCTTGCAGCGCTGGACCGGCGATATCCGCATCCACGAGATGGGCTATGTTGGCAAGGAGCTGTGGGCCGTCAACACGCGCTTTTCCTGTCTGTGCACGTTCAACGACGACGAGAGCTTCACTCCGCGCTGGCGACCGCCGTTTATCAGCCAGATCGCCGGTGAGGATCGTTGCCATCTCAACGGCATGGCGATGCGCAAGGGCCAGATCGCTTTTGTCAGCGCCCTCGGAGAGACCGACACCCGCCAGGGCTGGCGCGAAAACAAGGCCTCTGGCGGCATCATTATGGACTACCCCAGCGGAAAGATTCTGGTGCGAGGGCTGTCGATGCCGCATTCACCTCGCTGGTACCGAGATCAGTTGTGGATTCTGAATTCCGGGCGGGGCGCGCTGACCCGGGTCGAGAACGACGGTCGTTTGACGGATATTGCTGAACTTCCCGGATTTACACGCGGCTTGATGTTCATTGGACCGTTGGCCTTCATCGGTTTGTCCAAGGTGCGTGAAACCAACATTTTCGGCGGTATTCCACTGAATGATCGCGTCGAGGAGAAGTTGTGCGGCCTTTGGGTTGTCGATATTCGCAACGGCAAGACAGTTGCGCGGCTCGAGTTCACCGGCGGCGTCCATGAGATCTTTGACGTAAAGGTAATCAAGCTGCGGCATCCGGAAATGCTGATGGCTGATTCCCCGTTGTTGGAGTCGGCATTCGTGATCAATGATCCGACGACCCTCAAGGAAATGCAGGACGCCCAAGCCGCTGCCATCGCGGCGCAGCAGTCCGGCGCCCGCGACGACGGCTGAGTTGCGTTCGATCCGCGCAGGGCTGTTCCCGCTTTCATTGACCTCAAGCGTACCGCTGAGCGCGGACTGAATTGGCCCGCCCAAGCGGTATCGTGGGGCAACCACGGAGTGATGAATGGCCACCGGATATGCAGCGTAGCGTCGGCTGGACCTTGCAGCGTAGTGCGCCTTCGATCCGGCATGCTTTACTGATTCTTGCGGCATTGATCTGTTCCGGGGCATCGGCGCAGACAACGTCCCACCTAGAGGCGTCCTTGAGTCGGACCGGGCTCAGGGCCGTGAAATCAGTTCCTTCCTATGGGGGGCTGATGCCGGTTGTGGTCTTCGGGGCTGACGCACGAACGCGCTTGCCAAAGGTTGACCCGGTAGCAGCGGCGATGCTGCGGATCAGTTGCCTCGAGCAGGAACGCCAACGCCGTATGCGCTCCACTGCGGTGCTGGTGGATATTGGCTTACCGGCCTCCAGCCGCTATCGGGCGGCGCTGAGCGTTGCCCATGCATTTCAGGACGGACGGCGTGGAGTTCGCTATACGCAATGCCACGTGATTCCTGACGGGCAATGGTGGTGGCAGGATCAGCCCATTGTGGCGTCAATCATCGGGAATTTCGATGAGTCCTACGGCGATAACGCAGATGATTGGGCTCTGCTGCTGATTGATGTCGCCGGGTCCAAGGCTGGACCGGGATTGAAGCCGGAAATCATTGATCAGGAAACTTGGAAGGCTCTGCAGGTCAAGGCACGTCCGGCGCGGCTCTACGCACACAATCCCGGGCGATGGCGCTATGAACATGCGGACGGCTGCATGCTGCGCGCGCCAGGGCCGAATCAGCTGTTGTATGGGCAGTCCGTGCTGACAACCGATTGCGACGCGATTCCAGGCGCTTCCGGAGGCGCTGTTGTGGTGGAGGATGCCGATCGCACGCCGCGCCTTATCGGAATCTATCGCGGGCCGGTCTTTGCCAAGGGGCTCTATCAGGAACGTCCGCCGAATCACGTCGAACAGTTCGATCCCGGCAAGGTTGTCAACGCGGTGGTGCCGCTACGCGCCGAATGGCTGCAGGAATTGCGGAAGATGGCTGAAGTTATAGAGCGAACGTCTGACACGCCGGCCTTGCCCGCGCGTTCGTACTAGCTTGGGGTTGTCGCCCGCCGCCCATTACGGGTTTGTCGCATCGACGTGCGGTTTCCTAAAAGGCATACAGGACAAAAAATGTCGCAACAGCGAAGGGTTGCGTGCGCCTCGTATCGCAGATCCAGGTAAGGTTCTGGTTTCAAAATAAAAAGGCGGCCCCGAAGGGCCGCCCAAAACAAGTCGCAATTAAGTCGACGCCGCCAACGTCGACGTAGTGTGTGCCTCAGTACGGCACGCCCGCCTCGCAGCCGTACAGGTTCTCGCCACTGCACTGATCGTAGCCGGTGCTGCCGATGACCGCATCGGTGCCATCGCCGCCAATCAGAACATCGTCACCGGCGCGGCCGTTGATGCGGTCGTTGCCGCCGCCGCCGTCGATGCAATCGCCCATGCTGCCGCCGCTGATCGAATCGGCATAGGGAGAGCCATATATGACGTTGCGCACGCCATCCAGGCCAACGATCGTCAGGCCGGCGCCCGCGCTGCGCTGATCAATGACATTGTCATACGGCCCCGCGACGCAAGCGCTGGTGGGTGTTGGCGTCGGCGTCGGCGTTGCCGTCGGTGTTGCCGTCGGTGTTGGCGTCGGTGTTGGCGTCGGTGTTGGCGTGACCGTCGGCGTCGGCGTCGGTGTGGGACTCGGCGGCGGCATGCTGTCCTCGCAGCTGATCTGCTGCTCGCCATCGCACTGATCATATCCGGTGCCGCCGATCGTGTAGTCGGCAGCATCGCCGCCAACCAAGGTATCGTCACCACCGCGTCCGTTAATGCGATCGTTGCCACCCCCGCCGTCGATGCAATCACCCATGTTGCCGCCGCTGATCGAATCGGCGTACGGCGTGCCGTAGATGACGTTGCGGACGCCGTCCAGGCCGACGATTGTCAGACCGGCACCGGCGCTGCGCTGATCGATCACGTTATCGAACGGACCGGGCACGCAAACACTGGGTGTTGGTGTGGGTACCGGAGTCGGCGTTGGAGTCGGAGTCGGAGTGGGCGTCGGTGTGCCCGAGGGTGTCGGGGTCGGGGTCGGGGTCGGCGTCGGGCTTGGGGTCGGTGTGGGCGTTGGCGTCGGGCTGGGCGCCAGCATGCAGGTGACGGAGCCGTTGATTGCTGCCGATACCGCTGCATTGGCGTCAACGATGCCGCTACCGATCAGCTGATCCGGCGGGGACGGGAACGCCTTGACGGTGTCTTTCAGCACGCACTCGATCTGGTCCGGCGTGATGTCAGCGCGCACGCTGCGCATCAAGGCGGCAATACCCGACACGTGCGGTGCAGCCATGCTGGTGCCCTGATACCAAGCATATATGTCGGCTCCGGGTACTGTCGTGCCGCCGTTGAGCGTGGACAGGACCAAGTCCGTTTCCGTGCCGGCGTAGGATCCGCCGGGCGCCGCAACGTCAACCGTTGTGCCGTAGTTGCTGTAGTAAGCGCGCGCGCCGTTACGCCCAACGGAGCCCACATTGATGACACCGGAGCAGCTGGCCGGTGAAAATCCAGAGGCGTCCAGGTTGGAATTGCCTGCTGAGACTACAACTGCTGCGCCCAGGCCGCGTGCGGTGTTGATCGCGTTCTGCGTCGTGACATCGCAGCTGTGTTGGCCGCCCAGACTCATGTTGATGACGTCTGCCGGCGTGCTGACGACCGGGACTCCGGACACGGTGCCGCCGGCAGCCCAAATGATGGCGTCAGCGATGTCTGAGGTATAGCCGCCACACTTGCCGAGCACGCGCCCGACGATCAGGGTTGCGTTATAGGCGATGCCGGCAACGCCGACCCCGTTGTCGGTCAGCGCGGCGATGGTGCCGGACACGTGCGTGCCGTGCCAGCTGCTGTCCGACTGCGAGCTGCCCGAATAGCACTCGTTGGCCGCAACCCAATCCCCGGGGTCTGATGCATCGGCATCGCGGCCGTCGCCGTCGTTGGATACTGCTGTATCGATGATGAAGTCATAACCTTCCACGGTACGGGACGTGATGGCCGCAGCAGGCGCATTCGGCGCCGGCGGGCCAACCAGATCAACGTGCGGGCGGTATCCGGTGTCGAGCACCGCTGCGGTCGCCCCTGTGCCCGTCGCGAGATCCCAGGCCGCCGGCAGATTGATGCCTGCCGTGGCTTCAAAGTAGTGCCATTGACTCGAATAGGACGGGTCATTCGGGACGAACTGGATCTGCAACATGCGGTCCGGTTCGGCGTACTGAACCAATGGATGCTTGCTAATCTCGGCAATGACGCCCATGGCGTCCATCGCGGTCGACGTCAGGTCCATGCGGTACAAATCGGCGCCGGTGGCGAGCCGGCGAATCGGCCGCAGCGTGACGCTCTGCTGCAGACCCAGGTCGGTCAAGATGATGTCCGCGCGTGCGAGTGCGGCCTGTGCGTTGAACGACTCGTTGGCAGCGGCGCCGGATCCGATGATGATGCGCAGGGACTGCGCCTGGGTTGCCCCGGCGCTCTGGAGCGCCTGTCCTGGCGGTCCTCCGGCAAGGGCGACAGAGCTGGCCAGTCCGGCCATTGCCGCGACCACACAGCCGCTGGCGATCAAGCGAAAATTCATGATGTCTCTCCTTTCGTGCCGAAAGGCATCAGAAGAGCGACCAAGCCGATCTTGTGGTGCCTGTCCCCTAGGTGGAAAGTTCAGACTACCATTTAGATGCAAGCGGTCGATTTCCGTTCGTCGGAAATAAAAGGTCAACCGCCTCTTTGGCTGATCGAGTGCGGATGGTATCTCCGCACGGTGCCTTCGCAATTCATCCAAAGCGTGGTGAAGTAAAAAACGGCCCCGAAGGGCCGTTCGAAGAAGCGTGACAGTTGCACCGGCAGCGGCGAGGCTGCCGGTGTCCCTCAGTGCTCGATGCTGGTCTCGCAGCTATACAGGGATTCACCTTCGCACTGGTCGTAGCCTGTGCTGCCGATGACCGTGTCCTTGTCGCCGCCGCCGATCAGGACGTCGTCACCACCGCGACCATTGATGCGGTCGTTGCCGCCGCCGCCGTCAATGCAATCGCCCAGGTCGCCCCCACTGATCGAATCGGCGTAATCGGAGCCGAAGATCACATTGCGCACACCGTTCAAGCCCACGATCGTGCTTCCGGCCCCCGCTGCGCGGTTGTCGATGACGTGATCGAAGGGCCCAGCGACGCAGATGCTGGGCATCGGTGTCGGCGTCGGTGTAGGACTCGGGGTCGGGGTCGGGGTCGGGGTCGGGGTCGGGGTGGGACTCGGAGTCGGCGTCGGTGTGGGACTCGGTGTCGGGGTGGGGCTCGGTGTCGGTGTCGGACTCGGCGGCGGCATGCTGTCCTCGCAGCTGATTTGCTGCTCGCCATCACACTGGTCGTAACCCGGGCCGCCGATTGTGTAATCGGCATCGTCGCCGCCGATCAAGGTGTCGTCGCCGCCGCGACCGTTGATGCGGTCATTTCCGCCCCCGCCGTCGATGCAGTCACCCATGTTGCCGCCGCTAATCGAATCGGCGTACGGAGTGCCGTAGATCACGTTGCGCACACCATCCAGGCCAACGATCGTGAGCCCGGCCCCGGCCATGCGCTGATCGATGACGTTGTCGGTCGGTCCCGGCACACAGGCGCTAGGGACAGGCGTCGGCGTCGGCGTGGGTGTTGGGGTGGGCGTCGGCGTCGGCGTAGGCGTGGGTGTTGGGGTGGGCGTAGGCGTGGCGCCTGGCGCAACCGATAAGCCAAATGCAGTGATGTTGGTTTCGTCTTCCGTTCCAAGGAATCCTTCCGCCGAGGTGAACACGTCTGGCACCAGATCGATGTCTTCATCGTCGGCGGTGCCGAGTGTGCCGTCAGGGCCGGCGCCGGACTCGTCGAGAACACCGTTGCCACCGCGGTCGATGGTCGTATTCAGCAGGTTGCCATTCTCGGTGTGGTAGTTACCGAGAAAATGCGCCGCTTCGTGCGCGACGATATTCCCGATGACGTTGACCACTGCGTCCATGCGCGTGGCGCTACCGGCAAGCGGCACGCTGTTGGCGGAGTCCGCGCCGGAGGGCGCACTGAGCAGATCCAGCAGCACGACCGCGGTGTCCGTGGTGCCGAAGTTGCCGACGTCGATCGCGGACGCGATGCCGAGCGTGCTGATCCCCAGTTCGGAAATCGTGCCGCCGATGATCATGTGGCTGACATTGGCATTGCCGACCGGATCGGCGTCATCCCGACTGTTGAGAATCTGGATATCCGTTGCTGGATTGGTGCTGGCGCTCTGCAGGTCGGTGCGCAGCGTCTCATTGACTACGGCGATGACGCCGTTAATCAGCGTGTTCTCATCGGATGGCCCGCCGCCCCAGTTCCAGTTGCCCATGAACGATGACAGAGGTGACAGCGTTGCCGGATTGTTGCCACTGCCGAACAGAGAGCTGGCGTTGATGGTGGCGCCGTTGAAATCGAGGAACAGGATCTGCTTGGTGCCCGGGGGGGGCGCGGATTCCAGCGCGGGACGGAACACGCGCAGCTGTCCCGAGTAGGCGCCCGAGCCGCCGGCGAAGCGGACAGCGTAGGTACCGGTGGTGGCCGCAACCGTGGCGGCAACCCGCGACTGGCCGCCGGGGAGTGGCGATCCCGGCGCATACAGGCCACTGGCGTCCTGATTCGAATCGTGCAGAACGGTACCACTCGGGTCGAGGATGGCGACGCGCGCGGCGGCTGAAGTGCTGGTTACGCCGAGGATATCGCCGGCGTCCAGATCGACTGAATAAAAGTCGGTTTCGGAGGCGGGCGAAATCGAACCCGAGATGTTGGCCTGCGAATCGTCGCCTGTGCCGGTTCCGAAACCACTGATGAAGTCGGCTGTGCCCTGTGTGTCGTTGGGCTCGGATTCGGTCACGCTGATCAACGCGGGGCTCGCCATCATGCCGGACATGCGCTGGATGCCCCGGCGACGCAATGCTTCGTTCCAGTATGCGTAGTCTGCTTCAGTGCCCGCTGGCAGGTTTGCGGTATAGGGGTTCGCCGATAGCGGCGTTTCCTGTGCGAAATCCATGTCGGACATTGCGCGCAGTGAGGCAGCGCGCAGTGAATCGGCACTGAGCGGCGACGCTGACTTGCTGGCAGCGACACCCTGGGCGTCGGCGGTCTCGATTGCTGCGAGGCCCGCGACACCAAGCACTGATGCGGTTCCGATGGCGGTCAAAAGTCGGACACGGTGCATCCAGGGGCGGTGGTGCATGCCGTTTCTCCTTACGTTGGGGTTCGCTGAAGGTCCGCTCGTGGCGGCGTGTGATACGTCTGGGACTATGCGCTGTGCCGTTTGACCGGGTCAACGTTAAATCGGCGGGCAACTGAGGTGCGCGTCTCAGTGCAAACGGGACGGTGTGCGCCATGAGCGCCGACTCCGTTTCGGGCACGCGTTCCGGGTCGCGAGAATGCAGGGAACGGGGCTTTTCTTGCTGGTCGGCGGTAAAAACCCGACAATACTGGCCCCAAAAATCCCCATTGGTGACCCCATGCCAACCCGTTTCGAGCTGGCCAACGCCATCCGCGCCCTTGCGATGGATGCCGTTCAGAAAGCCAATTCCGGTCATCCGGGTATGCCCATGGGCATGGCCGATATCGCTGAAGTCCTGTGGAACGACTTCCTCAGCCACAATCCGGCGAATCCGGCGTGGGTCAACCGTGATCGGTTCGTGGTGTCCAACGGCCATGGATCGATGCTGCTGTACTCGCTGCTGAATCTGAGCGGCTACGACCTGCCTATGCAGGAGCTGCAGAATTTCCGGCAGATGCATTCGAAAACGCCGGGACATCCCGAATACGGCATGACGCCGGGCGTGGAAACCACGACCGGACCGCTGGGTCAGGGGCTGGGCAATGCGGTCGGCATGGCAATCGCAGAGGCCGCGCTGGCTTCGCGGTTCAACCGTGACGGTCATCGGATTGTCGATCACTACACCTATGTGTTCGTGGGTGACGGCTGCCTGATGGAGGGCATCTCGCACGAGGCCTGCTCGCTGGCAGGCACCCTGGGGCTGAACAAGCTGGTGGTGCTGTACGACGACAACAACATCTCGATCGATGGCGAAGTCGATGGCTGGTTTGGCGACGACACCCCGGCGCGCTTCGAGGCCTACGGCTGGCAGGTGGTCCGCAATGTTGACGGACACAACGCCGCCGAGATCAAGACGGCGATCGAAACGGCAAAGGCATCAACTGACAAGCCGACGCTGATCTGCTGCAAGACGGTCATCGGATTCGGTTCGCCGAATCTGCAGGGCAAGGAAAAGTGCCATGGCGCCCCGCTGGGTGACGCCGAAATCGCGCTGGCGCGCGAGAAGCTCGGCTGGCCCTACGGACCGTTCGAGATTCCGGCCGAAATTCGTGCAGGCTGGGATGCGCGCAACGCCGGCCAGGCGCGTGAGCAGGCATGGACGCAGGCCTTCGACGCCTATGCGGCGGCCTATCCGCAGGATGCGGCGGAATTCAAACGGCGCCTGCGCAGCGAGCTGCCGGGCGACTGGAGCGCCGCGGTGGAGGCGTTGCTGGCCGAAACCGCAAAGGCCGACAAGCCGGTGGCGACGCGCAAGTCGTCGAAGGCCGCGATCGAGGCCATTGCGGCGCAGCTGCCGGAACTGTTCGGCGGATCGGCCGACCTGGGCGAGTCCAACTGCACCGATTTCAAGGGTCACAAGTCCCTGCGCCATGGCGCGCTGGACGGCAACTATGTGAACTACGGTGTGCGTGAGTTCGGCATGTCGGCCATCATGAATGGCGTCGCCCTGCACGGCGGTCTGATTCCGTTCGGCGGCACCTTCCTGGTGTTCTCGGACTACGCGCGCAACGCGCTGCGCATGGCTGCGCTGATGAAGCTGCGCAGCATCTTTGTGCTGACGCATGACTCGATCGGCCTGGGTGAAGACGGTCCGACGCATCAGGCGGTCGAGCACGTGTCGTCGCTGCGTCTGATTCCGAATATGCGGTTGTGGCGCCCGGCGGATGCCTTCGAGACCGCGGTGGCATGGACTTCGGCCATCGAGCGTCGTGACGGTCCGAGCGCGCTGGCACTGTCGCGTCAGAACCTGCAGCCGCAGGAGCACCCGCAGTCCCATTTGCAGGATGCCCGCCGCGGCGGGTACGTGCTGTGGCAGTCCGGCGACGTGCCGGAGCTGGCGATCATTGCCACGGGGTCCGAAGTTCAGCTGGCGATGGAAGTGGCCAAGGCCTTGGCTGCCGAAGGGCGTGCGGTTCGCGTGGTGTCGATGCCCTGTGCTGAACAGTTCATGGCGCAGGACGCGGCGTACCGCGACGCTGTGCTGCCACCGGCGCTGCGCAAGCGCCTGGCGATCGAGGCGGGTGTGTCGCTGTACTGGCGTGCTTTTGTCGGTCTGGATGGCGATGTTGTCGGCGTCGACAGCTTCGGCGAATCCGCGCCCGCGAGTGCGGTGTTCAAGCACTTCGGCTTTACCTGCGACCAAATTCTGGTCCGGGCGAAGCGCCTGCTCGGGTAAAATGCTGGGCAATTCATGATTTGAGCGGCATCCAGCCGTTGAGAAAATCCCGCGACGAAGGTCGTCGCACGAGTCCGGAGAACGTGGAAATGGCAGTCAAGGTAGGTATCAATGGCTTCGGCCGTATCGGTCGCAACGTGTTGCGTGCCGCGGTGCAGAACTTCGGCAGCGACATCGAAATTGTCGCGATCAACGATCTGCTGGACCCGGACTACCTCGCCTACATGCTGAAGTACGATTCGGTGCATGGTCATTTCAAGGGAGACGTGGCTGTCGACGGCGGTGCGCTGGTAGTCAACGGCAAGAAGATCCGTCTGACCCAGGAACGCGATCCGGCCAACCTCAAGTGGGGCGAAGTCGGCGCCGACATCGTGATCGAATCGACCGGCCTGTTCCTCGACAAGACCTCGGCACAGAAGCATCTCGATGCGGGCGCCAAGAAAGTGATCCTGTCGGCGCCGTCCAAGGACGACACGCCGATGTTCGTCTACGGCGTCAACGACAAGACCTACGCCGGTCAGGCCATCATCTCCAACGCCTCATGCACCACCAACTGCCTTGCGCCGCTGGCCAAGGTCATCAATGACAAGTGGGGCATCAAGCGCGGCCTGATGACCACGGTGCACGCCACCACGGCGACGCAGAAGACGGTCGATGGCCCGAGCCACAAGGATTGGCGCGGTGGTCGCGGCATCCTTGAGAACATCATTCCGTCCAGCACCGGTGCGGCCAAGGCCGTTGGCGTAGTGATTCCGGAACTGAACAAGAAGCTGACCGGCATGTCGTTCCGCGTGCCGACGTCCGACGTCTCGGTGGTGGATCTGACCGCAGAGCTTGAGAAACCGGCAACCTACGCCGAGATCTGCGCCGAAATGAAGGCGCAGAGCGAGGGCGCGCTCAAGGGCGTGCTGGGCTACACCGAAGACAAGGTGGTGGCGACCGACTTCCGCGGCGATGCACGGACCTCGATCTTCGACGCCGACGCCGGCATCCAGCTCGACACCACGTTCGTCAAGCTGGTGAGCTGGTACGACAACGAATGGGGCTACTCCAACAAGTGCCTGGAAATGGTGCGCGTGGTGGCCGCCAAGTAAACGGCGTACACAATCCGAAAAGCCCCGTCTGAACGGGGCTTTTCGCTTTCTGGGAATTTGCAACGGAGTACTGTCATGAATGTCCTGCGCATGTCTGAGCTTGACCTTGCCGGCAAGCGTCTGCTGATCCGTCAGGATCTGAATGTGCCGATCCACAATGGGCGCATCACTTCTGATGCACGCCTGCGGGCGTCACTGCCGACGTTGAAGCTGGCGCTGGAGCGCGGCGCGTCGGTCCTGGTGGTGTCGCACCTCGGGCGTCCGAAAGCCGGCAAGCTCGATCCCGACGCGTCGCTGACATTAGTCGCGGCGTGGCTGTCCGAGGCGCTGGAACGGACCGTGCCGCTGGTCAGCAACTGGATCGACGGCGTCAGCCTGGAGCCGGGGCAGATCGCCTTGGGCGAGAACACCCGCTTCCTGGTCGGCGAAAAGCAGGACGATGAGGCGCTGTCGAGAAAGATGGCGGCGCTGTGCGATATCTATGTGATGGATGCCTTCGGTACCGCACACCGCGCTGAGGCGTCGACCCATGGCGTCGCGCGCTTCGCGCCGGTGGCCTGCGCCGGCCCGCTGCTTGCAGCGGAACTGGATGCCTTGGGCAAGGCGCTGGCAAGCCCGAAACGTCCGCTGGCAGTGATCGTCGGCGGCAGCAAGGTTTCAACCAAGCTGGAACTGCTGAACAATCTGGCCGACAACGCGGACCAGCTGATCATCGGCGGCGGGATTGCGAACACCTTCCTGGCGGCGGCCGGGTTCAAGGTCGGTAAATCGCTGTGCGAGATGGACATGCTCGATACTGCGCGGGAAATTCGGGCCAAGATCCAGGCGCGCGGGGGCGACATTCCGTTGCCGGAAGACGTCGTTGTCGCGACCGAGATTTCGGTCGAGGCACGTGCCGAAGTCCGCGCCGTCGGCGACATTCACGACGACGAGATGATTCTGGATATCGGCCCCAAGACCCGTGCCAAACTGGCCGCGCAGCTGAAGAGCGCCGGGACCATCGTCTGGAACGGACCGGTCGGCGTATTCGAATACGACGCCTTTGCCGCCGGAACCCGCGCGCTGGCAGCGGCGATTGCCGAAAGCGATGCGTTTTCGCTGGCGGGCGGTGGCGATACCCTGGCGGCGATCGACAAGTTTGGAATTGCGGACAAGATTGGTTACATCTCGACCGGCGGCGGCGCGTTTCTCGAATTTCTCGAAGGCAAGACCTTGCCCGCGGTAGCTGCGCTGACTGCACGTGCGGCGTGATCGTGTTCATACTTGCGCAAGCTAAATTCCATTAGGGTTGCGGCGGGCCTCTGGGCCCGCCTTTTTGTTGGTACTGTCCAGCGCCGCGGCGCAGGGGCAGAATGGATGCCCATCAGGCAAGCGGTATCAGCACCCACTCGACGATGAATCAGGAGATGCAGATGAAAGGGATGTTCAGCAAAAGCATGTTGACGATGGTCGTGGCCGCGACTGCATTTGCAATGGCGCAACCGGCAGCCGCGCGTGATGACAAGCTCACGTTTCCGATCGCTGATGCGATGTCGGCGCCAGCCGCACAGGGCAAGCTCGATGGATCGGTAAAGTTCTTCTTCTCGGGCCAGACTGCGCCAGCCGCGAAACAGACGTTCGGCACCTTTACGTCGAACAAGAAAACCAATGCCTTCAACAAGTCTGACAAGGAAGCCTGCGAATGGACGTTCCTGTCGGCAATGATTGCGCTGCAGGACCGCGCCAAGCGCGAAGGCGGCAATGCCGTGGTCGACATCCATAGCGTCTACAAGAACGACGAGTTCAAGAGCGCAACTGAATATGAATGTGGTGCAGGCAAAGTCATGGCCGGTGTTGCCCTGCGAGGTACGGTTGTTACGCTGCCATAAATCAGCGCTGATGCAGCCGAGGCGCCGCCGCTTGAATTCAGGCGCGGCGCCTTTATTTTTGACGTATCGCCTGGGAGGCGCTCGATGAAAGTCATGTCCCGCATTGCCGTTGCTTGTCTGGTGCTGCTGCTCAGCGGCTGCGGCTACAACGCGCTGCAGCAGCAGGATGAACAGATCAAGGCGGCGTGGGCCGAGGTGCTCAACCAGTATCAGCGCCGCGCGGATCTGGTTCCGAATCTGGTGGCGACGGTCAAAGGCTATGCCGCGCATGAGGAAAACGTTCTGACTGAAGTGACCAACGCCCGTGCGCGTGTGGGGCAGGTCAATGTCAGCGCGGACAGCTTCAACGACGAGAGCCAGCTCAAGCAGTTTGCTGCCGCACAGGGCGAACTGTCGTCAGCGCTGTCGCGTCTGCTGGTGGTCAGCGAGAACTATCCCCAGCTGAAGGCGGATGGATTGTTCCGCGATCTGCAGGCGCAGCTCGAAGGCACGGAGAACCGCATCACCGTCGCGCGTAACCGCTACATCCAGGCGGTGCAAACCTACAACACCACGGTACGCTCGTTTCCGAGCAATCTGACCGCGAAGATGTTCGGCATGCAGATCAAGCCGAGCTTCACGGTCGAGAATGAGAAGGCGATCGCAGAGCCGCCCAAGGTGGACTTCGGCGCGGGGAACTGAGCGTGCGGTGGTGCGCGCGACTGCTGACGCTCTGCCTGGTTCTGCTGCCGGTATGGGCGTGGGCCGAGCTTGCGGTCCCGCCGGTTGCGCGAGTGACCGATCTGACTGGGACGCTGTCGCCTGAGCAGCAGCGCAGTCTGTCGGACCGACTGGCGGCACTGGAGGCCGCAAAGGGCAGCCAGCTTGCGGTGTTGATGGTGCCGACGACACAGCCGGAAACGGTGGAGCAGTACGCCTTGCGTGTTGCCGAGCGCTGGAAGCTGGGGCGCAAGGGGGTCGATGACGGCGTGCTGCTGCTGATTGCCAAGAATGATCGTGCGCTGCGGATCGAGGTGGGGTACGGCCTCGAAGGCGTGATTCCGGATGCGGTCGCCAATCGCGTGATAGACGAAATCATCGTGCCGCGATTCAAGGACGGCGATTTCGCCGGGGGTGTCGACGCGGGCGTCGAACAGCTGACCGGTCTGATCAACGGGGAAGCGCTGCCTGCTCCACGTCCGCGCCAGGGGGCGGAGATGTCGCGGCGTCTTGAGCCCCTGGGCTTTCTGGTGATCGTTGCAGTCATGATCGGGCAGGTCCTGCGTGCGATATTCGGACGATTGCTGGCCGGAGGCCTGGTCGGCCTCGGCCTGGGACTGATCGCGTGGTCGATCAGCGGCGTCTGGGTCATCGGAGTGTTGCTGGCGGTCCTGGGCTTTCTGTTTACCGTGATGGGAACGGTTGGCGGCGGCTGGCGCTCCGGCGGTGGCGGCGGCTTCGGCAGCGGCAGCTTTGGCGGCGGCGGGTTCAGTGGCGGCGGCGGCAGCTTTGGCGGCGGTGGGGCTTCTGGACGCTGGTGATATGCAACGCTTACTAAAACATCTCTGGACCGGGCGTTGGCAGCTTCGCCGTTGTTTCTCTGACGCCGTGCTGGCGCGCATCGAAGCGGGTGTCAAAGCCTGCGAGCAGCGACACGCCGGCGAGATCCGTGTTGCGGTCGAGGCCGCGCTGCCGCTTGATGCGTTGCTGCAGCGACGCAGCGCGCGTGAACGCGCGCTCGATGTGTTCTCGCAGCTGCGTGTCTGGGATACCGAGCACAACAACGGTGTGCTGATCTACGTGCTGCTGGCGGATCGCGATGTCGAGATCGTGGCGGATCGCGGCGTGGCCGGTGGACGCGTTGCGGCATCGGAATGGGAAGCATGCTGTCGCGTGATCGAGGCGCACTTTCGCGACGGGCACTATGCCGACGGCATGATCGCAGGCGTCGAGGCAGTCGCCGCGGTTCTGGCGCGGCATCCGCCCGATGCTGCCGATGTGGGCAACGAACTGCCGGATGCGCCCGCGCTTCTGTAGACTGCGGGGCTGAATTCCATTGCTGGGGCAGACCGTGCGCTTTGAAGGCACCGAAAACTACGTCGCGACCGACGATCTGATGGTGGCAGTGAATGCCGCCGTGACGCTGCAGCGGCCTTTGCTGGTCAAGGGCGAGCCGGGCACCGGAAAGACCCAGCTGGCACGCGAGATCGCCGCTGCGCTGAATCGGCCCTTCATCGACTGGGCCATCAAGTCGACGACCAAGGCGCAGCACGGCCTGTACGAATACGATGCGGTGTCGCGCCTGCGTGATTCGCAGCTTGGCAACGAGAGCGTCAAGGACATCCGCAACTACATCGTGCGCGGCAAGCTGTGGGAAGCGTTCGAATCCGATCAACAGCCGGTGCTGCTGATCGATGAGATCGACAAGGCCGATATCGAATTTCCCAACGATCTGCTGCGCGAGCTGGATCAGATGGAGTTCTACGTCTATGAGACGCGGGAGACGGTCAAGGCGAAGCAGCGCCCAATTATCCTGATCACTTCGAACAATGAGAAGGAGCTGCCGGACGCATTCCTGCGGCGCTGCTTCTTCCACTACATCCGTTTTCCCGACAAGGAGACGATGCAGAAGATTGTCGATGTCCACTTCCCGGAACTAAAAAAGAATCTGGTCAAGGAAGCGATGGAGGTGTTCTTCGGCCTGCGCGAACTGCCGGGTCTGAAGAAGAAGCCGTCAACGTCGGAGCTGCTGGACTGGCTCAAGCTGCTGCTGGCGGAGGATGTCGATCCGGCCGTGCTGCACGAGGCCAGCACCAAGAAAACGCTGCCGCCGCTCTACGGCGCACTGTTGAAGAACGAAGCCGACGTTCATCTGTTCGAGCGCATTGCGTTCATGGCGCGGCGCTCGAACTGAGCGCCGCTGCTGCTTGCAGCGTTGCCCGCTGTTGCGGCGCTCAGAAGCGATAACTTAGGCCAAAGCGGAAGTCCTGCTCGCGCAGTTCGGCATGGTCGCGGGTGAACTGACGCTCGCAGCCTTGCACGAACAAGGACATGCCGGCGGCAACGCGGCGGTCGAGTGCGTACGACACGCGCATCATCGCTTCGAGAATCTCCAGATCATCGAGGCTGTAGCCGGTGGCTTCGCCGTAGACGCTGATGCCCTGACCGAGATCGAATTCCGACGAGCCGCCAATGCCGAAGCCACTGCGCGAGCGGCGACCCGTGCCGAAATATTGCCAGGCCCCGCCTGATTCATCGCTGTCGAGGCGTATCGCTTCCAGCGACAGTGCCAGGGTTGCGGGGCCCGCATCAATTCTGGGCGCCAGCCCCACGCGATAGCTGTCGCGTTGCTGACGGTAACCGTCGCCGCCGGAGATCGGCTCAATTTGCATGCTGTCGAAGCCGAGGCTCAGGCGCAGCCATGACAGCAGGCCCAGCTGGTTCGACAGTCCATACGAAGTGCCGGATGCCTCGAGGTCGCCGGCCTGCGGGCCGAACTGTGCGTCGTGGACGCCGACGTAGGCACTCAGCAGGGTGTCGGCAAAGCGGTCGTCCAGCTGCGCGCCCGCGGTGCGTGAAACCGCACACAGCAGGACCATCATCACGCTCAGCAATCGGTTCGACATCAACAGGCCCGCACAATGCTTGGGTCATTCCCCCCGGCGGAATGATGCTGTGCAGATGATGACGCTATCGCGAAGCCGGACCGCCGGGCCTACAGGCGGAAACTGGCGCAAATGACGTGCCAAGGCCGCGCCGCGCCGGCTCGCGGCGCTCAGGCGAGCAGGAAAGCGAGCTCGCGCACCAGTTCCGCCGCGACGATCTGGGCGCCGGGCAGGCACCGGTCCGGTTCACCGGTGCGCAGCAGCCAGATGCCGGACAGCGCGTGATCGCTGTGGTCCGGGTGTCGCAATGCCAGGGTGATGATCTGTTGTGGTGCGTCGGGGCTGCGCTGCATGCGGATGATGACGTCGGCGGCGCGCCGGTCGATGCCGAAATGTTTGACGCGCGGGTCTGTCGAGACTTTCTGCCGCAGTTGCTCGGCGAGAATCAGCAGCCGTTCCCATTCGCTGCGCAGCCGCGCCTGACTCTCGACTCTGTCGCGTTGCTCGCGCTCGCGATGGGTCCGGATCGAGCCGACCAGTTCATCGAGCAGCGCGGCTTCGGCGGTGACGGATGGATCGAATGACGAGGCCGGCGGCGCGCCCGGAAGTTTGACCGGAGCAGCGGGGGCGGCGGCGTCGCCGGCGAAGCGCAGATCAATATTGCCGATCCTGACAATGTCGCCATCCTGCAGCCAGGCCCGCTCGACGCGCTTGCCGTTGAGCAGCGTACCGTTGCTGCTCTTGAGATCCTCGACATAGCAGCGGCCATTGGCATCCCGCCCGACCAGGGCATGACGACCGGAGACGAAGCTGTCATTCAGCGTGATCGCATTATCGGGTCGGCGGCCGACGGTCAGCGGGGTCGTGCCGATATCCCAGGTGCTGATTTCATTCGCAAGCTGTGCGTGCAGCGTGGCCATGCCGGCAGTCCGTGGTCGAGTTCTGACATGCGGCACGCAGCAAGTCTGCCGGAGCCTTGCTGCATTGTTTCTTGCGCGCAGCGCCTCGGGCAAGTCGCCAGGTGGTTGCGCGCGCAGTCAGTCTTTGCGGGCGAGTTGCTCGACGATGCCCGGGTTCTCGAGGGTCGAGGTGTCCTGGGTAATTTGTTCGTCCCTGGCGATCGAACGCAGTAGCCGCCGCATGATCTTGCCGGAGCGGGTCTTCGGCAGGTTTTCAGCGAAGCGAATGTCGTCAGGCCTGGCGAGCGCACCGATGTCCTTGGCAACCCAGTCGCGGAGTTCCTGCGTGAGCTGCCTGGCCTCGTCACCGCTTGGGCGGAGCCCCTTGCAGACGACGAAGGCGAACACTGATTCGCCCTTGATCTCGTGTGGTCGTCCCACCACTGCGGCTTCGGCAACGCGCGGGTGTGCGACCAGCGCGCTTTCGACTTCCATCGTGCCGAGGCGATGGCCCGATACATTGAGGACGTCGTCCACCCGGCCCATGATCCAGTGATAACCGTCGGCGTCGCGGTGGACCGAATCGCCGGCGACGTAGCAACGCCCCTGGAACTGGCTCCAGTAGGTCTTGATGTAGCGGTCGTTGTCGTTCCAGATCGTTCGCAGCATCGATGGCCACGGTTTTGTGATGACCAGATAGCCCCCCATGTTGGCGTCGGCGACGGCTTCGCCATTTTCATCGACGACTTCAACCGCAATGCCGGGCAATGGCTTGGTGCAGGAGCCCGGCTTGGTCGGCACCGCACCGGGGACGGGCGAGATCATGATGCTGCCGGTCTCGGTCTGCCACCAGGTGTCGACGATCGGCAGCTTCTGCTTGCCGATGGCGGTGTGGTACCACATCCAGGCTTCGGGATTGATCGGCTCGCCGACGCTGCCGAGCAGGCGCAGTTTCGACAGGTCGTACTTCACCGGCCATTCATCACCGAGCTTCATCAGTGCGCGAATGGCGGTCGGCGCGGTATAGAAGATCGTCACGCCGTGGTCCTGGCAGATCTTCCAGAAGCGCCCGGCGTCCGGCACGGTTGGCGCGCCTTCATACATCAGGATCGTGGCGCCGTTCGACAGCGGGCCGTAGGCCACGTAGCTGTGGCCGGTGATCCAGCCGACGTCTGCGGTGCACCAGAACACGTCATCGTCGCGCAGATCGAACACCCACTGACAGGTGACGGTTGCGCCGAGCAGATAGCCGCCGCTGGAGTGCTGGATGCCCTTGGGTTTGCCGGTGGAGCCGGAGGTGTAGAGCAGGAACAGCGGATGTTCGGCGCTCACCCATTCCGGATCACAGCGGTCCGATTGTTCGGCGAGCAGAGTGTGCCACCAGAGGTCTCGATCGGGGTCGAGATTGACGGTGTGCCCGGTACGCTTGAGCACCAGCACCTTGCTGATCGTGGCACAGCCCTCGGCAAGGGCTTCGTCGGCAGCTTTCTTCAGCTCGACGATGTGACCCGCACGGTGCCCGCCATCGGCGGTGATCAGTAGTTTTGCGCCGGCGTCCTCAATGCGGTCTCTCAGCGAAGATGCGGAGAAGCCACCGAACACGACCGAGTGGATCGCGCCGATGCGGGCGCAGGCCTGCATCGCCATCACCGCCTCGGGCACCATCGGCATGTAGATCACGACGCGATCGCCTCGGCCGATGCCCAGCGACTTCAGCGCATTGGCCAGTTTGCAGACTTCGCCATGCAGCTGCCGATAAGTGTAGGTGGCGACATCACCCTGTTCGCCCTCGAAACGGATCGCGATCTTGTCGCCGCGCGCCCCCAGGTGGCGGTCCAGGCAATTGGCCGAGACATTCAGGTGGCCATCCGCAAACCAGCGGTAATTCGGCGCCTGTGTCGAGTCCAGCGCTTCAGTGAACGGGGTCTGCCAGCCCAGCTCCTTGCGTGCGAGACCGGCCCAGAAGCCCACATGATCTGCCGCGGCGGCAGCGTGCAGAGCGGAGAGTCCGTCGGCGTCGAGTCTGGCCCGTGCGACGAAGTCGGGCTGTGGTGCAAACAGCCGCGTTTCGGTCAGTACGGAGTGAATGTTGTCTGAACTCATCGCTGCCTCCGCGGGCTTTTCGGGCGACGCGAGATCGCCGGTAAGGGGCGGGGTTATGGCACGCAGCCGATGCAATTGTCCACCGGCGGTGGCGGACCCATTTTCAGGTGCAGATTGCCCGGGCTGTCAATGATGCCGGTCAGGGAGAACTGTAATTCGGCGGCAAACTAGTGATTAAGCAAAAGGATCTGCACGACGTAAGCTATGGCTTACACAGGGTGATATACCTGACGTGCCAATAACGACAATAAGGAGGAGTTCCGATGAATCTTCATGCCAGGTCTTGGCTGATTGCTCGCTTGCGGCACCTGTCCGCGCTAGGGAAGCGGTACGGCCTGCGCCACGGGGCGAGTCTGGCTGCGCTCTCAACCGCGTTCGTGGCGGGATCCGTTTCAGCGTTCAGCTATGTGCCCTTGACCGACAGTGCGTTGTTCGATCGCTCCGACTTTGTTGTCGATGGCCGGATTGAAGCTCCGCCCAGCCGAGCGGTCGCCGGTGCCAGCGTGTACAGCGTCGCGGTCGATGAGGTGTTCAGGGGAGCGCTTTATGGACAGCAGATTCAGCTCATTGTTCCGGGTACGCCCGGCAGCAGTGACGGGGCCGGCGTTGTCGTTTCGGGTGCGCCGCAGTTCACCGCGGGTGAGCGCGTGCTGCTGTTCCTGCACGATCAGGGCGGTCGCTTCGTTGTGCAGGATCTGGCACTGGGCGCATTTCACCAGCGCGTGGACGCCACGGGGCAGGACCTGCTGGCGCGTGACCTGAATGGAGCTCAACGTCTGGCCGTGGGCGTCGATCCGGAGGGTGAGGGATGGGTGCGCGATGCACAGGGCTTCCGTGCGTGGTTGCGCGATCGTGCCCAGGGCATCGATACGGTCGCTGCGTATTGGCGGCGCGCAAATACTGCGCTGACAGTGACCCCCAAGTACACCCTGGAAGGTTCGCCGCCGGTGCGCTGGTTCGACTTCGATTCCGGGCGCAGTGTGGTCGTGTATGCGGATCACTCCGGGCTGCTCGGACTGCTAGGCGGCGGCTACGCCGAAGTGAAGGACGCGATCGCCGCGTGGAATGCTGACCCGCTCAGCAATGTGCGCCTGAGCTATGGGGGCGTCACCTCGGCACGGTCGCCGTTGATGACGGCTGATGGGGTCAACACGGTCATGTTTAATGATCCGTATGACGACATTCCGGGTGGCTATTCCTGCCGGCTGGGCGGCGTGGTTGCGACAGCCGCTTACCACTACACCGGAACGCAGAAACTCAACGGCACAACCTTTGGACGCATCACTGAAACCGACGTTGTCGTGCAGGATGGGGTTCTCTGCCTGCTGTCGCTTTATCTGGGCGCGAACGCAGCGGAGGCGATCACACACGAAATCGGGCATGGTCTGGGTCTCGGCCATTCCTGTGGCGACGACAACACGCCCACCTGCATCGTGGGAACAATCGCGGATGCCGCCATCATGCGCGCCAGTCTGCACGCCGACGGGCGAGGCGCCGCAGTCGGCTCGGATGATCTCGCCGGGCTGCGCCGGCTGTATCCGGTTGACGGGGGCACCGTCAGCGTTGACGCACCCGGTGGCGGAGCCCCGGCGATCGGGAGCGACGGCGGTTCTGGCGGTGGCTCAATAGACCTCGGCGTCTTGCTGCTGAGCTGTGCTGCGCTGATTTTTCGCCGACGTCGGGCTGTACGATCCTGAATCGGTCCGGAGTGAGCGGTCCCGGCCAATGGACGGTGGATGCGCTTGATCGCGGGCCCGTCACGGGGTGGTCAATGGCGCAACGCCCGCGCGACGGAGTTTCAGCGCGGTGATTCGTTGAAACAATAAAGGCCGGTCAAATGACCGGCCTTGAATCCGCAGATCCGGCAGCGGCGGTGGTCGCCGTTGCCGTTTCTCGCGGAGACTGCGCGTACCGCGACCGGGGGATCGCGGCAGCGGCACAGACCTCAGAACACGTATTTGGCTGAGAACTGCAGACGATCCAGGGCACCGTCGGCGCCGGACTCGTCTTCGCGCTCGGCATGACGATACTCGACACCCGTGGTGATCTTGGCGACCGGTGAATACAGCAGATTGATGCTGCCACTGACGACGCTCTTGGTCGCGTTGCCGCCGGTCAGCGCGACGTCGTTGTCGGCCTGGAAGGTCGATGCGGTCACCGTGGTGCGCCACTGCGAGTTCCATGCGTGGCGATACGCCAGGTAGCCGGCGGCTACGCCGATCGCTTCGAGATCGCCTCCATCCAGCGCGGCATCGGCGGAGGTGCCCAGCGCCAGATAACGGCCAAGGCCTTCGCCATAGCTGACGGTGAAGCGCAGATCATCGCTTGATCCCATCGGCAGCTTGCCGGAAACGCTGACGCCATAGCCCGTCGTGGTGGAATCCGGGCCGCCGGAGGTGCTGTCGTCGATCGTGAGCTGACGCACCATGCCGGCTACGGCAAGGTTGCCGCCGTTGCCGATCTTGGCGACATAGCGTGCGATCAGATCCGGCACCTGACCATCATCGGTCTTTGCAGTGCTGCCGCTGCCGTTGGAGATGGAACGCACGGTGGTTTCGGGATTCTCGACCGCGATCGAGAAGTTGCCGCTGCTGTAGCGGATCATCGGCTGGCGTGCGAACACCGTGCCGTCGGTCGGGAATGCGACGAAGTCCAGGGTCTCTGGAATCGAACCGAGATTGATGAATGTCGTCCACTCCTGGCCCAGCAGCCAGTTGCCGTAGGTCAGGAATGCGCGACGCAGGCCCGGGTTGTAGGCGTTGGTGACGACTTCATTGCCGGTTCCCTGGGCGACGATGAAATCGAATTCGATGTGGCCGCCGATCTTCATGCCGTTTTCGAGCGGCGTTTCGGTCTTGATGTACAGCCGCGTTTCCTTGGCGTGGAAGTCCAGCGCGCTGTAGCTGCTGCCGCCGCCGTTGGAGACCGGAATCGTTGATGGTACGTACAGATCGCGTGACGTGCTCTGGGCGACTTCACCTTCGGAGAACTGGCTGTACAGCACGTCGAGCTTGGCGTAGCCGCCCCAGCTGATCGCCGTATCGCCAACCTTGGTTTCGCCCGCCTGCGCGCCCATGCACATCAGCGCAGCGCCCGATGCGATCAGCGTCGGCAGCAGACGCCGTGTGTTGTTTTGCAGACTGCCCCGATCCTTGTCGTTCATACCGTCTCCTCATGGTGGTGATCGCGCCTTGGCTTGGCGCTGTAGGGCCACTGTGTGATCGTGCGCGGGCTGCGGATATTCGCCCTTGGTCGAATCAGGCCTAGAATTTCGACCATGGTCGAATGGCCCGGAGGGTGCGGGCCTAGAAAATTGGTTCAACATCAAGTCACGATATCAAGTCGCAACGTCAAGTCGATTGAGGAGAAAGGTTCATGAGTGAAGCCAAGATCTATCCGGTGCCCGAAAGCTGGTCGAAGAGCGCCTGGGTTGATGCTGCGCAATACGAGGCGATGTATCGCCGCTCGATCGATGACAGCGAAGGCTTCTGGCGCGAACACGGGCAGCGCATCGACTGGATGCGGCCGTACACCAAGGTCAAGAACGTTTCGTTCGCGCGCAATGCGGTGTCGATCAAATGGTTCGAGGACGGCACGCTGAACGTTTCCGCGAACTGCCTGGATCGGCATCTGGCAACGCGCGGAGATCAGACCGCGATCATCTGGGAAGGGGACGATCCGAAGGAGTCGCGCCGCATCAGCTATCGCGAACTACATGGTGAAGTCTGCCGCCTTGCCAACGCACTGCGCAGCCTCGGCGTCAAACGCGGTGATCGCATCACGATCTATCTGCCGATGATTCCCGAAGCGGCGGTGGCGATGCTGGCCTGCGCGCGTCTGGGTGCGGTGCACTCGATTGTGTTCGGCGGTTTCTCGCCGGACGCGCTGGCGGGTCGCATCGAAGACTGCACTTCCAAGCTCGTGATTACCGCCGACGAAGGGCTGCGCGGTGGGCGCAAGGTGCCGTTGAAGGCCAATGTCGACGAAGCGCTGAAGCGTCCGGGCACCGATACGGTCGAAAAGGTGCTGGTCGTCAAGCGCACCGGCGGATGGGTCGACTGGGACAATGCACGCGATCTCTGGTATGACGATCTGATCGCCGAGCAGCCGGCCCAATGCGCGCCTGAGGAAATCAACGCCGAAGATCCACTGTTCATCCTCTACACCTCCGGCTCGACAGGAAAACCCAAGGGGGTACTGCATACCACCGGCGGTTATCTGGTGTATGCGGCAATGACGCATCAGTACGTGTTCGACGTCCATGACAACGACATCTACTGGTGCACCGCCGACGTTGGCTGGGTCACCGGACACAGTTATGTCGTCTATGGACCGCTGGCCAACGGCGCAACCACGCTGATGTTCGAAGGGGTGCCCAACTATCCAGACGCATCACGCTTCTGGCAGGTTGTCGACAAGCACAAGGTCACGATCTGCTACACGGCCCCGACCGCTATCCGTGCCCTGATGCGTGAAGGCGAGGAACCGGTGCGGCGCACCAGCCGTGCCAGCCTGCGACTGCTCGGCAGCGTCGGCGAGCCGATCAATCCGGAAGCGTGGGAGTGGTACTACCGTGTCGTTGGCGAGCAGCGCTGTCCGATTGTCGACACCTGGTGGCAGACCGAGACCGGCGGCATCCTGATCACACCGTTGCCGGGCGCAACTGCGTTGAAGCCGGGTTCCGCCAGCAAGCCGTTCTTCGGCGTGGCGCCGGCGATCGTCGACGCCGAGGGCAAGGTGCTCGAAGGCGCCTGCGAAGGCAATCTGGTACTGCTCGAATCATGGCCGGGGCAGATGCGCACGGTCTACGGCGATCACAAGCGCTTCGAGCAGACTTATTTCTCGACCTACGACAACGTCTACTTCACCGGCGACGGTGCGCGCCGTGATGACGACGGCTACTACTGGATCACGGGTCGCGTCGACGACGTCATCAATGTTTCAGGCCACCGTCTGGGCACTGCCGAGGTCGAGTCTGCGCTGGTGTTGCATCCAGCCGTCGCCGAAGCGGCCGTGGTTGGCTGCCCGCACGATATCAAGGGCCAGGGCATTTACGCCTATGTCACGCTCAAGCTGGGCGTCGACGCCACGGACGCCTTGCGCCAGGAGCTGGTGAAGCACGTGCGCAAGGAGATCGGTGCCATTGCTGCGCCGGACGTTCTGCAGTGGGCGCCCGGCCTGCCCAAGACCCGCTCGGGCAAGATCATGCGCCGCATTCTGCGCAAGATTGCCGCCAACGAGATCGACTCGCTCGGCGATATTTCGACCTTGGCTGATCCCGGTGTGGTGGATTCGCTGATCGGCGCGCACAAGCAGAGCACGAACAAGGCGGCCTGAGTGCGGTGCATTCCGGAGTCCGGCCGGCGTCCCGGCCGGACTCCGGCGGTTTCAGATCAGACTGTTACACTGCGGCCATGAACGCGCAGACCGTAATCGTTGCTGATGACCATCCGCTGTTTCGCAGCGCACTGGTGCTGGCGCTGCGTGGGTTGCTGCCTGATGCCACGCTGCACGAAGTCGACGCCTTCGACGCGCTGCAGCGGACGGTCGAATCCGGAATCGATGCCGATCTTGTGCTGCTCGACCTGCACATGCCGGGCGCGCGCGGCTTTTCCTCGCTGCTTTATCTGCGCAACGAGCATCCGGCACTGCCGGTCGTGATCGTCTCCGGCCACGAAGAACCAGCGATCATGCAGCGCGCGTTCGATTTCGGCGCGTCCGGCTACATTCCGAAGTCGTCCGGACTGCCCACCTTGGCACTGGCACTGCGCGCAGTGCTGGACGGCGAAATCTGGCAGCCGCCGCAGTTGAAGGAAGCTCCGGCACAGGCGCTCGAACATCGGGAACTGGCGCAGCGCATCGCCAGCCTGTCGCCGCAGCAGTTCCGCGTCTTCATGATGCTGGCCGAAGGCCGCCTCAATAAACAGATCGCCTACGACATCGACGTCACCGAGGCCACGGTCAAGGCCCACGTGACGGCGATACTGCGCAAGCTCGGTCTGGTGCGGCGCACACAGGCTGCGCTGCTGGCGCAGCGTCTGCTGCAGGCGGAGAACGCCGCGCTGGAAGTGCCTGCGGCCGAAGGTTTGCCGGTCGGCGAAGACGACGACGCTTGAGGTTCTGCGCTTGATGGACGCCAGAGCGCTCCGTCACTGGGCGGATATGGCTGCACTCGCAGTCTTAGCGAAGCGGGCGTATGTTCCGTTCTACAGTGCCGCCTCGGTGGTATCGACCCGTGCCCCCAGAATGCGGTTGACCAGTGCGCGCAGCTTTGCCACGGCGATTGGTTTGGGCAGGAACGCATAGCCGCGTTTGACTGCAGCCTGGCGCGCCTCGGGCGTGTGATCTGCGGTGATCACGATGCCCGGGACTTCGACACTCCAGTGAGCCTTCAGGGCATCCAGTACGTCGATGCCGGAGACTGCGTCGTCGAGGTGGTAGTCGACCAGCGCGAGTTCCGGCGCCTGCGCGCTGCGTTGGGCCCAGGCATCGGCTTCGTCGTGGTTGGCGCAGGCGACGACGCGGCAGCCCCAGCTCTCCAGCAGTGCCCGCATGCCGGCCAGCACCGCCGGCTCGTTGTCGATGCAGAGCACCAGCGGATGGCCGAGGCGCGGCGACTTGCCGGTCGGTGCGGGGCCGCGCCGGACAACGGCATCAGCGTTGCCTAGTGGCACCCGGATCCAGAACATGCTGCCGTGACCCTCGCGCGAGCGCATGCCCACTTCGTGACCGAGCAGGTGCGCAGTGCGTTCGGCGATCGCCAGCCCCAGTCCGAGCCCGGATTCGCCGCGGGCGTCGTGACTGCGCAGGCGGCGGAACTCTTCGAAAATCTCGGCCTGCCGCGACGCCGGGATGCCGGGGCCGGTGTCCCAGATCTCGATCCGCACCGCAGCGCCATCGCGGCGGCATCCGAGCAGGACGCGCCCGGTTTCGGTGTAGCGCAGCGCGTTGGAGAGGAAGTTCTGCAGGACGCGCCGCAGCAGGGCCGGATCGGTGTGCACCACCAGACGGCAGGCGGCATAGCGGAAGCGCAGATTGCGTTCCAGCGCCAGCGCCGTGAATTCGTTCGCCAGCGGTTCGAGAATATCCGTCAGCAGCAGATGTTCACGCTTCACCGGCGTGGCCCCGGCGTCGAGCCGTGAGATGTCGAGCAGCGCCGACAGCAGTTTTTCGGCTGCGCCGAGTGCAGCGTCGACGTTGTTCATCGTCGACAGCAGGCGCTCGTCGGCACCACTGCGGTCATAGGCCGAGACGAACAGGCGTGCGGCGCTGATCGGCTGAACCAGATCGTGCGAGGCGGCAGCGAGGAAGCGGGTCTTGGCGGCATTGGCGCGATCGGCCGCGCCTTTGGCGATGGCCAGCTCCGCGGCAACACGGGACACTTCCTCGGTACGTTCGCGCACGCGTGCTTCGAGGGTGCCGGCCAGTTCCTGCAGGCGATGTTCAGCACGTTTGTATTCGGTGACGTCGGTGTAGCTGGTGACGAAACCGCCGCCGGGCATCGGGTTGCCACGAATCTTGATCACGCTTCCATCCGGCATGCGGCGCTCATGTTCGTAGGTGCGGCCGGCGCGAATGTGCTCGATGCGACGCTGCACCAGCTCGTCGAGATCGCCTTCGCCCAACAGCCCATGTCGGGCGTTATGGCGGATCAGGTCTTCGACCGGGCGGCCCTGCTCGATCAGGTGTTCCGGATAGCCGAACAACTCCACGTAACGGCGGTTCCACGCCACCAGCCGCAGGTCGGCGTCGACTACGCTGACGCCCTGCGACAGATGCTCCAGTGCGGCCTGCAGCAGTTCGCGCGAAAACTGCAGTGCATGCGAGGTTTCGTCGAGCAGCTGGATCACATCCTCGACCTGCATGTCGCGGCCGCGCAGCATTGCGGCGATGACGTCGCGTGCGCTCGATGCGCCAAGGGCACCGGCCAGCAGGCGTTCGCTGTAGCGCACCAGCTCGGGGGTGGCGCGATCCCGTTCATGCAGCGGAGCGCGTGTGCGCGTGGCGAAGTCCTGCAGTAGCTGCGACGTGCGCTCGGCGCCGAAGAAACGTTCCAGCAGCGCGCGCAGGTCACCGACCAGGGCGTTGCCGGTGGCGGGATTGCGGCGCGTCTGTGCGGGCTGTACCTCTTCGATGAAGCGCACCGCATGCAGATGGTCGCGCAGGCCTGGAGAGAACCACAGCGAGGCGCCGACGTAGCCGAACACGTTGCAGCCCAGACTCCATAGCGAGCCGTGCGCCACCGGGTCGAGCCAGCCGATTCCCAACAGCGCCTGCGGTCGCAGCCATCCGATGCCGAACGGGCCGTGCAGCAACAGTGCCGCGTCAGGCGCCAGCAATGCCGGCAACATCAGCGTATAGGCCCAGACCGCGAAGCCGGCGAACATGCCGATGAATACGCCTTGATGGGTCGCACGACGCCAGTACAAGCCACCGATCAGTGCCGGGGCAAATTGCAGCACGGCGGCAAACGACAGCAGGCCGATCGACGCCAACGAACCGCTGGCGGCAAAGCGCGTGTAAAGATAGGCCAGCGCCAGCAGCGCGACGATACTGACTCGGCGCACCGCCTTGATCAGCCCGGACAGCTGACTGCGGCGTCCCAGGCCCAGCGGCTGAAAACGCAACAGCAGTGGCGTGACGATTTCGTTGCTGAGCATCGTCGACAGGGCAATGGTCGAGACGATGACCATGCTGGTCGCCGCGGAAAACCCGCCGACGTAGGCCAGGATCGCAAGGCCCTGATGGCCCTGATGCAAGGGCAGATTCAACACGTAGGTGTCCGCCGGCACGGTATTGCCGAGGACTTGCCAGCCAGCGCCTGCGATCGGCAGCACCAGCAGCGAGATCAGAATCAGATAGCCCGGAAACACCCAGCGAGCGGTGCGCAGTTCGCGGATGTCAGTGTTCTCGACGGCGGTCACCTGGAACTGTCGCGGCAGACACAGGATCGCCGCCATGGCCAGCACGGTCTGGGTCAGAAAGCCGATCATCCACTCCGGCCGCGACATCGCTTCAGTCACCGCCGGTCGCGACAGTGCGGCCGTCACGGCCTCGCCGATGCCATCGAAGGTGCCGTAGGACGCATACAAGCCGACGGCGACGAAGGCCAGCAACTTGACCACGGATTCGAATGCCACCGCCAGCACCAGGCCGTGATGCGTTTCACTTGATGAGACTTCGCGCGTGCCGAACAGGATCGCGAACACGGCGAGCATCACGGCGGTCACCAGCGCGCCGTCGCCGATCAGGCCCAGTGGTCCGCTGGCGGGAACGGTCAGCACACTCAGCGAGACCGCGACGGCTTTGAGCTGCAATGCGAGATACGGCAGGACGCCGGCGACCGCGATGATCGTGACCAGCGCGGCCAGGGTCTGCCGGCGGCCGTAGCGTGCGCCGATCAGATCCGCGATCGAGGTCAGGTTGTGGCGCCGGCAGACCAGGATGATGCGTTCGATCAGCGGCACGCCGAACAGGAACACCATGATCGGGCCGAGGTAGATCGGCAAAAAGTCCCAACCGTGTTCGGCGGCACGTCCGACGGCGCCGTAAAAGGTCCATGAGGTGCAGTAGACCGCCAGCGCCAGGCTGTAGACCAGCGGGCGTGCCCGCGGTTTTGCGACGCGCGCGGCGCGGCGATCGCCCCAGTAGGCAATCGCAAACAGCAGGCCGACATAGCCTGCCGAGATCAGCAGCAGCAACCAACCGGGCAACACGTGTCGCGCTCCTCCTGCTTGCGCGGTGGCTCGCGCCGGCCGCGTGCGTCTTTTCGGCAGTGTACGGCAAGGGTTGCCGCCGCCGCCGCTAGAACCAAAGGTGTATGGACAGGGCTGCCGTGGCGGACTATAGCTGGACACTGATCGCCTCTTTGGAGCATGCGTGACCGATTCGACGTACCGCCGGACCTGGTTGGCCGTAACGGCTGCGGTCGCAATTGGCGTTGCCGGATTCGGCCTCTTGCTGCTGGCCTTGCAGCCTGCGGAGCCGCGGCAGATCCTGCTTGCCCTGCTCGGCGAGCGCAGGATTGCCGTGGTGCTTGCAGCGCTCAGCGCAATCGGCGCCGGTGTCTTTGCTGGCGTATCGCTACTGCGCCCGCAGATCGCCTATGTTCCAGCGCTGGTGCACTTGCTCGATCGGCTGCGCAGCGGGCAGCCGCAGCTGCGCGTGAAGCGCGGCAACGGCGTGCCGGCGGAACTCGCCGATGCGGTCGACAGACTGGCTGACGAATACGAACGCCAACACCGCCGCAGCGCCGCAGAGATCGAGACGGCCACGGCACTGGTCGCCGAAGAGCGCGATCTGCTGGCTGCGGTGCTATCCGATCTGCCGGCGGCGGTGATCGGCTGCACGCATGATGGTCGTGTACTGCTGTACACACCGCGCGCTGCCGCGCTGCTGCATGCCGTCGAGCCGGACGGTCTGCTCGGTCTCGGGCGTACGGTGTTTGCGTTGTTCCGCCGCAGCGTGATTGTCGAGGTGCTGGAAAATCTGGACGCTGCGATCCGGCGCGGAGACGCGCGCGCCGAGATTGCAACGCGCCTGCCGACCCGTAACGGCACCGTGCTGGAGGCGCGCTTCACGCCGCTGCTGGGGGCAAATCTGAAGGGCTTTTTCCTGCACCTGCATGCGACTGACGATCTGCTCAGTGATGCTGGGACCAGTACGCCGCATGCGCAGGATTCGCTGCGCGCAGCGGCACCGGTATTCGATTTTGCCGCGCCGCAGGCGGCCAGCGCTGCAGAGCTGCTGGATGCGCCGCTGTCGACGGTGATGTTCACGGTGTTCGATACCGAAACCACCGGACTGGATCCGTCTGCCGGGGATCGCATCATTGCCCTGGGAGGCATCCGCATCGTCAATGCGCGGATCGTCTCCAGCGAGGTGTTCGAAACCCTGGTCTCGACCTCGCGGTCGATCGATCCGGCGGCTCAGCGCATTCACGGCATCGATGCGCAGATGCTGCAGGGTCAGCCTTCGTTCGAGACGGTGCTGCCACGTTTCCGCCGGTTCTTCGAGGATACTGTGCTGGTTGCGCACAACGCTGCTTTCGATGTGCGCTTTCTTGAAGTGCAGGGTGGCCCCGAGCTTGCGCTTCCGGCCGTGCTCGACACCATGCTGCTGTCGCAGGTGGTGTATCCGGTTGCTGAAGGGCATTCGCTAGAAGCGCTGGCCCAGCGGCTCGGCGTGTCGGTCATCGGCCGTCATACCGCGTTGGGTGATGCCATCGTCACGGCCGAGGTGTTCCTGCGGCTGCTGCCGCTGCTCGAAGCCCGCGGCATACACACTTTGCGTTCAGCGCTGGAGTCCTCACGGGCCACCGCACTGGCGCGCGTTCGTTACTAGGGGGAGCGCGACGCATGCTTGATCATGGCCTTGCCGTTGCCAGCCGCGATGCGCGGGTGGCCGCAATGCTGGTGCGGCTGTCGACGCTGTCCGACGCCGATGCACTGGTTGCCGCAGCGACCGATCTGCGCGCGCTTGCATTTGAGTTGCTTGAGGACGCCGAATCAGCCGCGCAGCTGACGCGCACGATTGCCGACATGAATGACGCCCTGACCATTCGCATCCTTGAGAGCGTGCGCGCGCGGCACGCACTGGAGGGAATTGCCTTCGTCTGGCTCGCACTCGGCAGTGAAGGCCGGCGCGAGCAGACCGTGCATACCGATCAGGACAACGCGATCCTGTTTGCTGCCGAACATGTCGGCGCGGCGCGCACCGCGCTGCTTGCATTTGCCGACGAGGTCAATCGACTGCTCGATGCCTGCGGATTTCCGCTGTGCCGCGGCGACATCATGGCGCGCAATCCGAAGTGGTGCCTGAGTGCGGCCGAATGGCAGGACTGCTTCGCGCGCTGGATCGACACTGGTGCGCCGGAAGCGCTGCTGCACGGCGCGATTTTCTTTGATTTCCGCGGACTCTGGGGAGAGTTGCAGCTGGCCGCGGATCTGCGCGCCTGGCTGTCGGAGTACATCGCGCCCAGGCCGGTCTTTCTGCGGCAGATGACGCAGAATGCGCTGCAGTCGCGGCCGCCACTGGGCTGGTTCGGGCAGCTCAAGTTCGAACGTCGCGCAGTGGTGGCGGACTCGTTCGACATCAAGCTGCAGGGCGCCGGTCTGTTCACCGACGCCGCACGCATTCTCGCACTGTCGCGCGGCATCGCCGAGACGGCGACGCCGGCACGCCTGCTGGCGTGGCCGCGCACCGAGCATGAACGGCGCGAGGCGGAATCCTGGGTCGAGGCGTTCTACACCTTGCAGGCATTTCGCCTGCGGCGTCAGCTTGATTGCCGCCGCCGCGACGCGGCACTCGACAATCGCATTCCCTCCGCCAGCCTGAGCGGCTTTGATCGCCGCCTGCTGCGCGCGTGTTTCGAGGAATCGCGCGTGTTGCGCGGGCGCATCGCCAGCGAGTACGGCCTGGCTTACTGACACGTCGCGCATCGCGCGTGGCTGGCGCGCTCTGCGACCAAAGTCGCAGCACAGTGGCCTACAGGTTTTAGACCAAAGTCGCGATTCGGTGGCAGGGGTCGCTTGCTACATTGGCTACAACGCAATTCATGCGTGAATAAGAGGAGAAAACGGTCATGTCTGAGCACAACTCAGCGGGCGCCGAGGCCTACTGGAAAGCCAACGTCAGGTTGGTCTTGGGGCTGCTCGCGGTGTGGTTCGCGGTGTCGTATGGAGCCGGCATTCTGCTGGTCGACTGGTTGAACGAGTTCCGTCTGTTCGGCTTCAAGTTGGGCTTCTGGTTTGCCCAGCAGGGTTCGATCTACGTGTTCGTTGCGCTGATTTTTGTCTACGTCTGGCGCATGAACAAACTCGACCGCGAATTCGACGTCCACGAGGACTGAGGAGAACACCTATGGAAGTCATGACCTGGACTTACCTGATGGTCGGCGTGACCTTTGCGATCTATATCGGAATCGCAATCTGGTCCCGCGCCGGCTCAACTTCGGAATACTACGTCGCCGGTGGCGGTGTGTCTCCTCTTGCAAACGGCATGGCCACTGCGGCCGACTGGATGAGCGCAGCGTCGTTCATCTCGATGGCCGGCATCATCTCGTTCGCCGGCTATGACGGCTCGGTGTATCTGATGGGCTGGACCGGCGGCTATGTGCTGCTGGCTTTGCTGCTAGCGCCGTATCTGCGCAAGTTCGGCAAATTCACCGTGCCGGACTTCGTCGGCGATCGCTACTACTCGTCTACGGCACGTCTGGTCGCGGTGGTCTGCGCGATATTCGTCTCGTTCACGTACGTGGCGGGGCAGATGCGCGGTGTCGGCATCGTGTTCAGCCGCTTCCTCGAAGTTGACATCAACACCGGTGTGATCATCGGCATGGCGATCGTCTTCTTCTACGCCGTGCTGGGGGGCATGAAGGGCATCACCTACACGCAGGTCGCGCAGTACTGCGTACTGATCTTCGCCTACATGGTGCCGGCGATCTTCATCTCGCTGCTGATGACCGGCAATCCGATTCCGCAGCTGGGCTTCGGTTCGCAGACGGCAGACGGAACCTACCTGCTCGACAAGCTCGACGGCTTGGTCACGCAGCTGGGCTTTGGCGCGTACACCGAAGGCACCAAGCCGATGATCGACGTGTTCTGCATCACGCTGGCGCTGATGGTCGGCACGGCGGGGCTGCCTCACGTGATCGTGCGCTTCTTCACGGTGCCGCGCGTGCGTGATGCACGTATCTCGGCCGGCTGGGCCCTGATCTTCATCGCGATCCTGTACACCACGGCACCGGCGATTGCCGCGTTTGCCCGCGTCAATCTGATCGATTCTGTGTCCGAGAAGGCCTATGCCGAGGCGCCGAGCTGGGTCAAGAGCTGGGAGAAGACCGGCCTGATCAAGTGGGAAGACAAGAATGCCGACGGCAACATGCAGTACGTCGCGAACAAGGATGCCAACGAGCTGACGATCGATCGCGACATCATGGTGCTGGCCAACCCGGAAATCGCCAAGCTGCCGAACTGGGTTGTCGCGCTGGTTGCAGCCGGAGGCCTGGCGGCGGCGCTGTCGACGGCAGCGGGTCTGTTGCTGGTGATCTCGACGTCGATCTCACACGATCTGCTGAAGAAGACCTTGATGCCCGGCATTACCGAGAAGCAGGAGCTGTTGTTTGCACGCATAGGTGCGGCGGCGGCGGTCTGCATCGCGGGCTATCTCGGCATCCATCCGCCCGGCTTCGTCGCCCAGGTGGTGGCATTCGCGTTCGGGCTGGCGGCCGCCTCGTTCTTCCCTGTGATCATCATGGGCATCTTCTCGCGGCGCATGAACAAGGAAGGCGCGATTGCAGGCATGGTGCTGGGGCTGACTGTGACCGCGGGTTACATCATCTACTTCAAGTTCATGCATCCGGAGCTGAATACGCCGGATCACTGGTTCCTCGGCGTCTCGCCGGAAGGATTCGGAACCGTCGGCATGGTGCTGAACTTCGTGATAGCGACAGCGGTTGCGAGCGTCACCAAGGCGCCGCCGGCTGCGGTACAGCGGCTGGTGGCTGAAATCCGCGTTCCTCGCGGAGCAGGCGCAGCGTCGGCACACTGAGGTCACACGGCAGTACTGGCATCGGTCCCTGGATCCGGTGTCCCAACGCCCCCGGGAGAGTTCCCGGGGGCGTTATGTTTTGACCAGTCGAAATAAACGAGTGTTTAGTGGCAGAATAAAGAAGTCCGGTCGCTTTCCCTCCCTTAGGCCGGACAGTCTTTGACCGCGGCCTGGCCGCGGTCACTTTTTTGTCCGCGGGTTTCGTTGCGGCCGCAGAGCGTCGATACTGACAGCGTGCACTACCAACACCAATTTCACGCCGGCAACTTTGCCGACGTTTTCAAGCATGTCGTGCTGCTGGCCGTGGTTGATGCGCTCAATCGCAAGCCCGGTCCGTGGTGCTATTTCGATACCCACGCGGGTGCGGGCGACTACGATCTGCGCAGTGATGCCGCGCAGCGCACCGACGAGGCGGCGTCTGGCGTCGCCCGACTGTGGACGCGGCCCGCGGACACTCCGCTGCTGCAGCGCTATCTCGATCTGCTGCACCAATACAATCCGGATGGCAGCTTGCGCCATTATCCGGGCTCCCCGCGCTGGGTCGCCGAATGCGCCCGTGCCGATGACCGCCTGGTGCTGTGCGAACGCCAGCCGGCGATTGCGACCGTGCTGCGGCAGAATTTCCGTGGCGACCGCCGCGTCGCCGTGCATCAGCGTGACGGCTATGAGGCGCCGGGACTGCTGCCCCCGCGCGAAAAGCGCGGCATGGTCCTGATCGATCCGCCGTTCGAGCGACCGGACGAGTTTCGCGCGGTCAGCGAGCTGTTGCGGCAGGCCGCGGCGCGCTTTGCGCATGGGGTCTATCTGGTGTGGTATCCGCTGAAGAATCGCCACGCCGCCGAACGCCTGCCACGGGCTGCGGCAACCCTGGGGCGCGAGGGTCTGGATCTGCATTTCGATACCGGGGCGCCGGCACAGGGGCAGATGCACGCCTGCGGCATGCTGCTGCTGAATCCGCCGTTCGGCCTCAAGGAGGCGCTGGCGCCGACGCTGGATGCCTTGCGCGTCGTTCTCGCACAGGGCCCGGGCGCAGCCTGGACTGCAGAATCGTTCTGAGGGCCGGCAATTCAATGGTTGTCTTATGTCCGTCACCGCGCCGCGGGTGCGGTGATGGCGGATAATCCGGGCTCGTTATTGCGAACCGATTCGATGGACGATCCGATAGAAGTCTTGGCCGAGGGCCGCTTTCTGCGCTTGCTGAAGGAAGGGCGCTGGGAGTACGTGCGCCGTGTCAACGCACGGGGCGCGGCGTTCATCGTCGCGCGTACCGATGCCGACGAACTGGTGCTGGTCGAACAACATCGCGTGCCGCTGCACGCGCGCACGATTGAGCTGCCTGCGGGCATCATCGGCGACGAGGCCGAGCATCGTGACGAGAGTATCGAGGCGTCGGCGCTGCGCGAGCTCGAGGAGGAGACCGGTTTTCGCGGCGCGCGCGCCGAGATCCTGCTGAGCGGGCCGACCGCGCCCGGAATGAGCGGCGAGCAGGGTCATTTCGTGCGCGCGCACGATCTGGTTCGCACTGGCCCCGGCGGCGGCGTCGGCAACGAAGAGATCACCGTACATGTGGTGCCGATCGCCTCGATCGACGACTGGCTGCGCACGCAGCAGCGTGCCGGCCTGCAGATCGACGCCCGCGTGTTTGTCGGTCTGTATTTCCTGCGGCGGGCCTAGAGCAAGCGTCGTGGCGGGAACTGCGCGGCATCGGCCAGCGTCTCGGCCTGGGCAATGGCGCTGCTGAACACACGGTCTGCCAGCACCGGCCCCAGCGCTTCGCAGGCGGCGACATACATCAGATGCGAGAAGCTCGGGTATTCGGTCGCCGCCAGGCGCAGGAAATAACCGTCGTCGTCGAGTTGCGCGGCCCACGCCTCCAGTGCCATGCGGCCACTGTCCGTGATCTTCTGCGCGCTGGCGTGACGCCGGATCGCCTGCGAGAAATCCCGTTCTGCGGTAGCGCCCGCGGCGCCGACACCGCGAAACACGTCGAGCACCACACTGCGAAAGACACGGAACGCGGCGCTGGCATTCGCGCTGCCGGTGCCGTTGACCACGCGGGGTACCGTCGCGGGCGTGACGCTGCGTCTACCCGCGGCGCCGGTGCTGCTGCGGGTCGGGTCGATGCCGCGGGTCAGCAGTGCGCGATACAGCGCCATGCGGATTTCATGGCGCTGGCGCGTCGGCAGCATCAGCGCAGCGGCGACTTCGTTGACGTACTCGATCAGCGCGTGCGGTTTGCCGGTGGCGTAGCTGCGATCCCACAGCGACAGCGCCGACTGCGTTTCGGCGTCGCCGAGCAGGCCGCGAAAGCCGTCGGCCAGTGCATCGCGAATGCCGGGCGTCGAAGAATTCGGCGTCGCCATGACTCAACCCTTGCCGCCGTGCAGGAGTTCCTTCTGAAACTCCGGATAGCCGATTTCGTAATGCTCGGTGAAATCGAGACCGCGCTGTTCGTGCAGAGTGTCGGCGCGCAGGCCGACCGTGCGCTTGAGGATCCAGAAGGTCAGAAACGCGGTCGGGAATGCCCATGCGGCGGCTATGCCGATGCCGAGCAGCTGGATCAGCATACGATGCAGATTGAACAGATCGTCGGCATAGAAAAGACCGGCGGCGAGCGTGCCCCAGGCGCCACAGAACGCGTGCACCGGAACCGCGCCGACAACGTCGTCGATGCGCAGTCGGTCCAGCAGGTCGGCGCCCAGGACCATGACCGGTCCGGCGATAAAGCCGGTCAGCAGCGCGAAGCCGGTGGGCATCGTGGCGCAGCCGGCGGTGATGGCGACGAGTCCGGCGATGGCGCCATTGACCGTGGTAGTCATCAGCACCGGGCGTCCGAGCAGGGCCAGGCAGACGTAGGCGCCGACCATGCCGGCGGCGCCGGCCAGGTGCGTGTTGACCAGGATGATGCCGACGTCGGCGCTGGCCGCCAATGTCGAGCCGCCGTTGAAACCGAACCAGCCCAGCCACAGCACGAACACGCCGAGTGCGACAAAAGGCAGGTTATGCCCCGGAATGATGCGGGGCGTGCCGTCGGGGGCGAAGCGGCCCAGCCGCGGTCCAACCACGAGGGCGCCGGCCAGCGCACACCAGCCGCCGACCGAATGCACCACGGTGGAGCCGGCAAAGTCGACGAAGCCGAGCTCGGCCAGCCATCCCTTGCCCTCAAAGAAGCTGCCCCAGGCCCAGGAGCCGAATACCGGATAGATCAGTGCGGTGATGATCACCGATGCCAGTACGTACGGGCCGAAGCGCATGCGTTCGGCGACCGCACCGGACACGATGGTTGCGGCGGTGGCGGCGAACATCGCCTGGAACAGCAGAAAAACGGATTCCGAACCGGTCAGCGTTTCCGGCAGGAAATGACTGCTGCCGAACCATCCCGTCGGGTTGTCACCGAACATCAGCCCGAAGCCGATCACCCAGAAGGCAATGGCGCCGAAACTGAGATCGGCCATGTTCTTCATGATCACGTTGGTGGTGTTCTTGGCCCGCGCGAATCCGGCTTCCAGCAACGCGAATCCGGCCTGCATGAAGAACACCAGTGCCGACGCCACGCAGACCCAGGCAATGTCGCCTGCATCTTCCAGCGTTCCGGCGAACACAGTCGTTGGCGCAAACAGCAGCAGCAATATCCCAATGTGCAGTCTTTGCACGATCCCACCCCGTTGTGGAGGCACCCCAACGATGCCGGTCTGCGAAGGAAGCAAGGAAAAGGCCAACTTCGCCGAAACCCAGGACTCAACGGGGCTGCGCCGGCTCGCGGATCGGGTTAACGTCGGCGCTTCGGGCTTGAGTTGCGGGGATGCGATGAACAAATCCGACGATGCCACCGCGACGCCGCCGGTGCCGGTCGACGGCAACGGCGTTGCCGTCGACCCACGGCGGATGATCACGCCGGACGCCTTTCGCGTCAGTGAACAGCTGTACGGATTGCCACTGGCGGGCCCATGGCGGCGGCTGGCTGCGATCCTGATCGATGCCGGGATCGTCGGCCTCATCTCGCAGGCGGGTGGTTTGTTGTTGGGCCTTGCACTGGGCTTGATGGGCTGGGCCTGGTGGATCACGCGCAAGGCGCCGGAGGCACCGCTCCCTGCGAGGGTGCGTCGGGTACTGCGGCTTGCCGCTGCAGTCGTCGCGCTGGGCGTGGTGTTGTCTTTGCTGGACGTGCCTTCCGGCGAATACGCGCTGTTCTCGGAACAGACCGAGACCACGCCAGGCCAGTCGCTGGATCTGAGTCCTGCCGATGGCGTCAGCTTTGCCGCTCAGCTTGCCGGGTTCGTCAGTTGCAGTGACGCGCCCTGTCGCCGTGCGCGCTTTCCTGCGGTGATCGAGGCGGCAGGGCGCAGTCGCACTTCTGTCGAAGAACAGCGTGAGGTGTTGGCGGAACTGGCCGGCAGCGCGGCCGATGACGCTGACGAGGTCGCGGCGCTGATGACGCTGGTCGATGGCCGTGCAGCCGACAGCGCGCCGCCGGCGGTCAAATCCGCGCCACAAGCCACGCCGGATTTTGCTGAGCGCATGCTGAAGGCGCTGCACGGGATCGTCGACGAAGTCGGGGAGAATTTCGGCTGGGGTGCGGTCTACTTCACCCTGGTGACCGTGTACTGGCGGGGGCAAACCCTGGGCAAGCGCTGGATGGGTATTCGCGTGGTCGTGCTCAACGGGCGACCGATCAGCATCGCGGCCGCGTTCGAGCGCTACGGGGGGTACGCCGCCGGTCTTGCCACCGGCTTGCTCGGGTTCCTGCAGGTGTTCTGGGATCCCAACCGCCAGGCGATCCATGACCGGATCGCGTTCACTGCGGTCATCCGTTTGCGCGGTGCATCGATACCGTCCAACGGCGATGTCTCTTGACGCCTGACGTTCATCAGAGGAGCGTGGGTTCCGGTATCACAAAAGAAGACGTGGACTTGGATACGCCACGCGCATGGATGCCGGGAGGGTGTGAGCATGAATGCTCGATTGCCGTTCATGGCAGCGCTGATCGAGGATGTATCGGACTTTGTCGCGGTGCTCGATGCCGACGGGCAGGTTCGCTACGTCAGTGAGTCGATCGAGAGCATCGGTGGCTATCGCCCCGAGCAACTCAAGGGGCACGTCTTTGTCGAATTTGTGCATCAGGACGACTGGTCTAAATCACTAGCGACCTTGCGCGCAGCGCTCGATCAGCCTGACCGCACCCATACCTGCGAATGCAGGCTGCGGCATCGCGACGGTGGCTGGCGCATCATCCAGGCCAGCGTGCGTGATCGTCGCGCGGTGCGGGATATCCGGGGCATCGTGGTGACCGCGCGCGACATCACCGAGCTCAGGGAAGCACAGCAGCGCGAGCAGGCGTTTGACGAGCAGATGCGCCTGAGTCTGCTGGAGGCGGTCGGTGCGCTTGCCGCCGCGGCCGAGGCGCGCGACGAATACACCGCAGGACATCAGCGGCGTGTAGCCGACCTGAGCGGCGCCATCGCACAGGAGCTGAAATACCCGGACGCACGGCGTCAGGGGCTCATGCTGGCGGCGAGCATCCACGACATCGGCAAGCTCAAGGTGCCGATCGAGATCCTGACCAAGCAGAGCCGGCTTAGTGATCTGGAGTACGCACTGGTACAGACCCACGTCACTGCCGCAGCGGGCATCCTCGGACAAATCCGCTTTCCGTGGCCGGTCGCGAAAATCGTCGAACAGCACCACGAACGTCTCGATGGCAGCGGTTATCCCCACCAGCTGCGCGGCGATCAGATCATGCAGGAAGCCTGCATCGTCGCTGTCGCGGATACGGTCGAATCCATGACCAATCAGCGGCCGTATCGCCGGGGTCTGGGGATCGACCATGCGCTCGCCGAGATCGAGCGTGGTTGCGGGCGGCAGTATGACGCTGCAGTGGTCCACGCCTGCCTGCATGTGTTTCGTGATCTCGGCTACACCTTCGCCGAGTACTGATGGCGGTGACCTGCCGCTAAATTGAACGAGTGTTTGACAATCCATCAGTGGCTTCGCATAGTCGCCTGTGAGGAGAACAACAGACGGAGCAGCCGTGTTCGGTAGACATCCGCGTCGTATCATTCTTCCGCGTGGGTCAGGCCCCGCGGCGCGCTGGAAACAGCGTCCATCACAGACTCCGCGCCGTGTGCGCGTGGAGAAAATCGTCAGCGAGGCTCAGGACGCGATCACCCTCGTACTGGTGCCGGACGACGACCGTCCGCTGGCGTTTCGCGCCGGTCAGTATCTGACCCATATCTTTGAAATCGACGGGCGCGATGAACGTCGCATCTACAGTCTGTCCAGCGCCGAAGGCGGCGCTTTGGCATGCACGATCCGCGTGTTGCCGGAGGGCCGCGCGTCACAGTTCATTGCGCGGCAGCTGCGCGAAGGCGATGTGTATCGTGTGCTCGGACCCGGCGGTGATTTCACGCTGGACCCTGCACATCAAGGGTCGCTGGTGCTGCTCGGCGCCGGCAGTGGCATGACGCCGGTCATCAGCCTGGTCGAAACGGCACTGGCGTCAGATCCGCAGCGATCCGTGCGCGTGGTCGACGTGCAGCACGATGAAGCGCATGCGCTGTTTCACGCGCGCTTAAGAGCACTGGCACAGAATCACCCGGGTCTGTCCTGGGACAGCGTTGTCACTGCGGTCGAAGGAAGGCCGGATGCTGTGCGGCTGGCCCACTTGCTTCGTCCGGCGGCCGATGCCCAGGTTTACCTGTGCGGACCGCAGGCGCTGATGGATGCCGCTGAGGCCGGTTTGAAAGAAGCCGGTTTCGATCTCCAGCACATCCGCCGCGAGCGTTTCGTCGCTGCGCCGCAGCACCGCCCGCGCCCGACCCAGCCGGTGCCGATCGTGTTCAAACGCTCGGCGCATAGTGTCGAGCAGCAGCCAGGCGAGTCCTTGCTGGACGCCGGACTGCGGGCCGGGCTCAAGCTTGAATTCAGTTGCACCGTCGGCGGTTGCGGTCATTGCAAGGTGCGTGTGCTGGACGGCGAGGTGCTGCTGGAAGAACCCAACTGCCTGTTGCCCGAGGAGCGTGCCGCTGGATACACGCTGGCGTGCTCCGCCTGTGCGACCACCCCCGTTACCGTTGATGCCTGACGCCAGGCTGGCCGAGGAGAAAGACGCATGAGTGCAAACATTGTCACGCTGCCGCGAATGCTCGACGGACTGCCGGGCAAGGCGCAGAACACGATCTATTCGGCGCTCGACAATCTGCGCGTGATGACATCGGTCGGCAATGCCAAGGTTGCAGCGACGATGGCGCCATCGGTATTCCGCGGGCTGATTCTCGGTGTCGCACGCGATGGCGATGCGGTGCAGATGCCGGCGCAGCACTCAACGCATTTCTCGTTGACCTATGGCGGCGAGTTTCCCGAGATGTATGAGCTGTATCGTCGCGCGGTCGCGAATCAGTGGGATGGCGACCGCGATCTGGATTGGAGCACCGACGTTGATCCGGAAAATCCGGAACGGCCGGTGATGCCGCTGGATTACCCACCGTTCGAAGGGCTGGCCGCCAAGGGCATCAAGCTGACGCCGAAGGAGAAGCTGCGTTTCGCCAACGACATCGCGTCGTGGACGCTGTCGCAGTTCATGCATGGTGAGCAGGGGGCGCTGTATGCCGCGGCTCAGGTCACCGAGTCGGTGCAGTGGATGGATGCGAAGTTCTACGGTGCCACCCAGGTCATGGACGAAGGCCGGCATCTCGAGGTGTTCCTGCGCTATCTCGATACCAAGCTGCAGAAGACCTACGTCTGCAACGACAATCTGTTCGTGATCCTCGACGATCTGCTGACCGACTCGCGCTGGGATGTGAAGTTCCTCGGCATGCAGATCATGGTTGAAGGTCTCGCGCTGGGTGCGTTCGGCACGATGTACAACTTCACGCGGGAGCCGCTGTTGAAGCAGTTGCTCAAGTACGTGATCCAGGACGAGGCGCGGCATGTGCACTACGGCGTCCTGGCGTTGCGCGAGCACATTGGCAAGGAACTCAGCCCAGCCGAGATTCGCGAGCGCGAAGACTGGGCTTACGAAGTCGCGCTGCTGATGCGCAACCGCTTCCTGTCGCATGAGTTGTACTACGAATGGTTCGAAGGCCGCATGTCGCTGAAGGACTGGGATGAAGTGATCTTGAACGCCCCGTCGATGGCTGCGTTCCGTCATCTGATGTTCCTGCGTCTGATCCCGAACCTCGAATACATCGGTCTGATGAGCGATCGCATCAAGGCCCACTACGACAAGGCCGGACTGACCTCCTTCCTCGGTGGCAAGAACGCCACGGAGCTGTCGGGTGAGGATTTGATCCGCGATATTGCCGCGTATAAGGCGCCGACGCCGCACTGATCGACCTGCGTGCAGAATTGACCGGTATCAGTGCAGTGGTTAGGCCGGTGCAGTGCAATGATTCGGACTCTTCACGCGGAGTGCACCCGATGCGCCGAGTCTCATGGATTGCTCTGCTGTTGCTCAGCGCCTGTGCCGCGCCGCGGCCCGTGTTGTATCCCAATGCCACGATGCAGATGAGCGGACAGGGTGCCGCCGATGCGGCGGTGGCTGAATGCCGGCGGCGGGCCGATGCCAGCAATCTGGATAGTTCGCAGGGGCGCGTGGTCAAGGGCGCTGCCGGTGGTGCGGTGGCCGGCGCCCTCATCGGGGCTGCGGTAGGTTCGGTCTCCGGCAACGCGGGCAAAGGCGCGCAGTACGGAGCGGCCGGCGGGGCTGCGCAGGGCGGCGTGCATGGCCTGTTTCGCGGCAAGGATCCCGGGCCGGTCTACAAGGCCTACGTCAACCGCTGCCTGAGCGAATCGGGTTACGAGGTCATCGGCTGGCAGTAAGCATGGGGGGCTCAGGTTGCAGAGGTCGAGGTGACCGGAAAGCGTTCACGGATCTGGACCACCTGATCCATGTGACTGACGAACGCTTCCACGCATTCCGGATCGAAATGCCTGCCTGAGCCCTCTTCAAGCAACGCGCGGGCGCGCTCCAGCGGCCAGGCATCCTTGTAGCAGCGTTTGGTGGTCAGCGCGTCGAATACGTCAGCGACAGCGACGATCCGGGCCTCGACCGGAATGGCGGAGCCGCTGAGTCTGTCCGGGTAGCCCGTGCCGTCCCAGCGTTCGTGGTGATGGCGCGCGATATGCAGAAGTCCCTCGACATAGGGCATCCCGACCAGATTCAGGTCTTGCAGCAGCGTCCGCAGGATGGTTTCGCCGCGTACCGGGTGTTGCCGCATGACGTCGAATTCGGCCTCGGTGAGCTTGCCGGGTTTGAGCAGGATTGCATCGGGTGTGGTGATCTTGCCGATGTCGTGCATCGGCGCGAACAGCCGTACGTGCTCGACCCAGTCGTCGTCGTGACCAACCCTGGCTGCCAGTTCGCGCGCGATCAGTTCGGAGTAATACGCCATACGGCTGAGGTGACTTCCGGTTTCGTCATTGCGGAAGTGCGAGATCTGTCGCAGCAGGTGCATGCCGCCGGTCAGTGTCGTGACCGCTTGCAGGCTGCGCTCGACCATCAGCGAAATGATGTGCACGAACAGGTCGAGTTGCGCGACGACGCGTGGCTTGAAGCTGTCACTATGGTCGGCGTTGAAAAAGACGAAGCCGAGGAAGTGGTCTTCATCGTAGATCGGCACCGTATAGCTGGCCTGATAGTGCCCGCTCGCGATGCGACGGGAGTGTTCCTGCTCTCCCAGATCCGTTGTGCCGAGATCGTTGAGTATGCGGGACTTGCGGTTGCGGCTGAGACTGAACAGCCAGCCGGCTTCTGGCAGTTTGATCCGGTAGTGGCTCAACGGCGATTGATTGGCCGGGCTGTACAGAAACGTCCGCAGCTCGGTGGTCGCGGGGTCGAACAGCGCAACAGACACCCGTGTGATGGCGGGGAAACAGGCCTGAATCTCCTGGTGGAGGCGCTGCAGGCGCTGATTCAGGGCTTCGACGCTACTCATCTGGATTCCGGCGGGTTCGCAAGACTTGCAGCCTACGGGTGCCCCAAACGCTGTGCCGGCGAGGTCGGACGGGCGTCGGCAATTGCTCGCCCACCGGCGCGGCGCTACCAGCGATACGACAGGTTCACGCCCAGAAAATGGGTGTCAGCCACCGGCGTCACGCTCAATCGCTGGTCCTGCCAGCGCGTGGTGAACAGCTTGCCCATGCCCCAGGCCAGACCGCAGCCAGCAATGACGTCGCGCCAGTGATGCATGTCCTCGTCGACGCGGGTGTAGCCGATATAGGCCGACAGAAGATAGGCCGGCACGCCGTACCGCCAGCCGTAGCGCTCCTCCAGGAAGGCGGCGCCGGAGCAGGCCATCGAAGTGTGTCCGGAGGGAAACGAGTAATCGCTGCCGTTGGGTCGCTCGCCCCAGGCCGTGTTGTTGGCTGCTCGCTTGATGGCATGGGTCAGCAGGAACGTCGAGCCGAGCGTATAGCCGAGCTGCTTTGCGCCTTCGGGGTCGTGACGCTCCCAGGTCAGGCCGGCGGCAGCCAGTGCTGGGGCGAACTGAAACACGTCGCCGGCAAACAGGTCCGGATCCGAGACCCAGGCGCGTGCGCCGGTGGCGGGGATCAGCAGCGTCAGCACAGTGAGCAGCGCGGTTCGGAACGACAGCACGGTCAGGACTCCGGGATGCGGGCGGACAGAGGCAAGCTCAGTATAGGTAGGAAACACTCGCGCATCAGCCTACGCCGCTCACGTCAATGTGATGTCGAGGCCCGTCCGTCAGGACTTGCCGAGCAGCGGGGGCTGTCCTATCGTGGCGCGGTACCCAGCCGGGGGTGCCCGTGAGTTTGTGCCGCGGGCTGAGATCAAACCCTTGGAACCTGGCCGGTTCGTCAATGCACGCCGGTGAGGGAAGGCTCGGGGGAGCGCCGGCACGGCGTGTCCCGCGCGTGTCCGACCTCGCAGGCTCACGAGATCAATTTTATGAGCGCCGTACCGCAGGACATCTTTCACCAGGCCGAGGAGCTGTCGGCCGATGTGCGCCAGCCGTTTCCGAACAGTCGCAAGATTCACGTCGATGGGCCCGGCGGCATGCGTGTGCCGATGCGTGAAATCAGTCTGACCGCCACCCGTACCGAGCGCGGTCTGGAACCGAATCCTCCGGTCACGGTGTACGACACCTCCGGGCCGTATTCCGATCCGGATGTGATGATCAATCTGCGTGAGGGCCTGGCGCCGCTGCGGTCGCCATGGATCGCGGCGCGCGGTGATACCGAGCAGCTCAAGGGGCCGAGTTCGATCTTCGGGCGCATCCGCGCTGCCGACGAGCATGCGAACGCGCTGCGCTTCGAACACATCCGTACGCCGCTTCGCGCCCGGGCGGGTGCCAACGTCAGTCAGATGGCCTATGCGCGGCGCGGCATCATCACGCCGGAAATGGAGTTCGTCGCGATTCGCGAGAACGCGCGCCTGCAGGAGCTGCGCGACAGCTACACCGCTGCCGGATATCTGCGCCGCATGCATCGCGGGCAGGCATTCGGTGCGCGTCTGCCGGACCAGATCACGCCCGAGTTCGTACGTCAGGAGATCGCCGAGGGTCGCGCCATCATTCCGGCCAACATCAATCACCCGGAGCTGGAGCCGATGATCATCGGCCGCAACTTCCGCGTGAAGATCAACGCCAACATCGGCAACAGCGCGGTCACCAGCTCGATCGCCGAGGAAGTCGAGAAGATGGTGTGGTCGATCCGCTGGGGTGGCGACACCGTGATGGATCTGTCCACCGGCAAGAACATCCACGAAACGCGTGAATGGATACTGCGCAATTCACCGGTGCCGATCGGCACCGTGCCGATCTACCAGGCGCTGGAAAAGGTCAACGGCAAGGCCGAAGACCTGACCTGGGAACTGTTCCGCGACACCTTGATCGAACAGGCCGAGCAGGGCGTCGACTATTTCACGATCCACGCGGGCGTGCTGTTGCGCTACATCCCCTGGACGGCGGAACGCGTCACCGGCATCGTCTCGCGCGGCGGTTCGATCATGGCCAAGTGGTGTCTTGCGCATCACAAGGAGAATTTCCTCTACACGCATTTCGAAGAGATCTGCGAAATCATGAAGGCCTACGACGTCAGCTTCTCGCTCGGCGATGGCCTGCGTCCGGGCTGCATTGCCGACGCCAATGACGATGCGCAGTTCGGTGAGTTGCACACGCTCGGCGAGCTGACCCAGATTGCCTGGAAGCACGATGTGCAGGTGATGATCGAAGGCCCCGGCCATGTGCCGATGCAGATGATCAAGGAAAACATGGACGAGCAACTGAAGCACTGCTTCGAGGCGCCGTTCTACACGCTCGGGCCGCTGACCACCGACATCGCGCCGGGCTATGACCACATCACCAGCGGTATCGGTGCGGCCAACATCGGCTGGTACGGCTGCGCGATGCTGTGCTACGTCACGCCGAAGGAACATCTCGGTCTGCCGGACAAGAACGACGTGCGTGAAGGCATTGTCACCTACAAGATTGCCGCACATGCGGCTGATCTTGCCAAGGGTCATCCGGGGGCACAGGTGCGTGACAACGCGCTGTCCAAGGCGCGCTTCGAATTCCGCTGGGAGGATCAGTTCAACCTCGGCCTCGATCCGGAGAAGGCGCGTGAATTCCACGACCAGACCTTGCCGCAGGAAGGCGCAAAGCTCGCACATTTCTGCAGCATGTGCGGACCGCACTTCTGCAGCATGAAGATCACGCAGGACGTGCGCGACTATGCGGCCAAGGTCGGGGCGGACGAACAGGCTGCGCTGGAGCGCGGCATGGCCGAGAAGTCAGCGCAGTTCCGCGATGCCGGCGCCGACGTCTATCGCAAGATCTGAGCGGGTTCAGGAGCAGTCGTTGGCGCCGGAGTCGTGGTCGGCTCCGGTTCAAGCGGCAGGCGTTGCAGCAAGGCGACGCCGCCGCGGCGAAAGACTGGCCTGAGTTCAGCGTTCGCGGAGCTGTCGGCCAGCGCGCGCTGCAGTGACGGCAGCTTGTCGGCGCGCACGAAGACCAGTTCGCCGGGCCCGGGCAAGCGATGCGGTGTGGGCGCGCCGCGGTAGACGCTGAACGTCGGCAGATAGGTGGCGTACGCGACCGCCGGCAGACCCAGGTCACGTGCGACACGCGCAGCCTCACGCGTCGGTGCCTGCTGGGCTTGCGCCAGCACCGGCGCAAGCCCGAGCCACAGCGTCAGATTCAATGCCAGCGCGCAGCCCAGCACGGCGACAACGGGTGACCGGCGCAGTGACCACAGGCACAGTGCCAGTGTGCCGAGACAGATCAGCGTGTAGCGCCAGTCGAACGCAGCCAGTGCCTCGCTGACGACGCCGGCTTCCCAGGCGCGCTTCGGATTCACCGGCACCATCGGCAATAGCCAGGGCAATGACGAGAACAGCAACAGCAGGGCAATCGCCGGTGCGAGTAACACGGGTTTGGGCGGCACGCGTGCCGCCATGCGGCCGAAAAGCACGAACAAAGGTGTCATGCCGTACAACAGGTAATGCGGCAGTTGCGTCTTCGACATCGAGAAGATCGCGAACACCACGCCGAACCACAGCAGGCAATAGCGATCAAGCGCGTCGCCCAGCACGCCGCGCTTGATCGCGCCGGGCAGCAGTGACGCAAACGGCAGCACGATCAGCGGCAGTGCCACGATGTAGTAGTAGAACTTGCCGCCATGGCCCTGCAGGGTGCTGTCGTAGCGCTGCAGGTTGTGATCGAGCAGGAAGTGACGGATGAAATCGCCGTCGTCGGCCATCCAGCAGCTGATGCCCCAGGGCAGCACCACCGCCAGCAATACGATCCAGCCGCGCAGATCGAACACGGCGCCCAGCCAGTCACGCCAGCGCCGCGTCGATACCGCAAAGGCAAGGCTCGCCGCCAGCGGAATCACGATCGCCACGGGTCCCTTGCACAGCACGCCGAGGCCCATCCACAGATAGGTGCGCCAGACTGCGGCGCGCGAGCCGGATTCGAAGTAACGCCAGATATCGAAGGCGGCCGCAGCGAGCAGCAGGTTCAGGATTGCGTCCGCAGTCGCGGCGTGGCCGATGATGCTCGACATCGGTGACAGTGCCAGCGCGCCCGCGGCGAGCCACGGCGCCAGTGGTGAACTGCTGCGTGCACGCACGAATCCGAACAGCAGCAGCAGCCACAGCGTGGCGGCGAGCATCGACGGCAGTCTGAAGGCGAACTCATGCGCGCCGAAGGCGGACACCGACAGCCCTTGCAGCCAGTAGCTCAGCATCGGCTTGTCGTAGCGCGGCTCGCCGTCGAGGGTGGTGGTCAACCAGTTTCCGCTGGACAGCATCTCGAGCGTGGCCTGGCTGAACGCGCCTTCATCCAGGTCGAACAGCGGAAGCTGCCAGCTGCCGAGCCAGAAGCCGGCCGCGATCAGCAGCGCCAGCAATGCCTGCGGATGACGCCCGGACATCATCGTGCCGGTTCGGATGCAGGTGTGGCGTGCAGCGTTACTGCAGCGGGATGCCAGGCGTCGGTGTCATCCGGCGCCGGTGCCTGCCCCAGCGGACGGTCGCGCTGGTGACTCACGCGTGTCAGCATTTCAGCAAGGATGCCGGTGGTGACGAACTGGGTTGCGAACATCAGCAGCAGGATGGCGGTGAACAGCATCGGTCGCGTACCGATGTCCTGGCCGAGCGCGAGCTTGCACCACAGCAGGTAAGTCATCATGCCGCCGCCGACACTGCCGAACAGCAGGCCGAGGCCGCCGAAGAAATGGCCGGGCCGCATCTGGTAACGCAGGAAGAAGAACGCGGTGAGCAGATCGAGCAGCACTCGAAACGTGCGCGAAAGACCGTACTTCGATTCACCATGCGCGCGCGCGTGGTGCGCGACATCAATCTCGCCGATGCGCGATGGTGACGTCACCATCGCGGCCCACACCGGAATCAGCCGGTGCATTTCGCCGAACAGGCGAACCTGCTTGATGATCCCGGCGCGGTACAGCTTCAGCGAGCAACCGTAATCAGAAATCTTCACGCCGGTGACGCGTGCGATCAGGCGGTTCGCAATGCGTGACGGCAGCTTGCGCTGCAGCAGCGCGTCCTGGCGGTTGGCGCGACGACCGCACAGCAGGTCCAGATCGCGTTCCCGCAGAACGTCAACCATGCGCGGAATGTCGGCAGGGTCGTTCTGCAGGTCGCCGTCCAGCGAGGCGATGATTTCACCGCGCGCTGCATCGAAGCCGGCCTGCATTGCTGCGGTCTGACCGCGATTACGGCGGAAATGCACTGGGCGCACATGTGCGCCGTAGCGTTTGCGTGCCTCGGTCATTTCGCCGGGCGTGGCGTCGCGACTGCCGTCGTCAACCAGGATCAGTTCCCAGCAGCCTTCGTAACGCGCCATCGCCGCATGGATGGCATCGACCAGCGGCAATACATTGCCGGCTTCGTTGTACATCGGCACCACCAGTGACAGGCTCGGTTGCGGCATCAGTTCAAGGCTTCAGTGGATGGGATCGGTTTGCGCAGCGTCAGTCCGAGCGCGCCGGCGGCCAGAGCAGACAGCAACAACAATGCGTGCAGCTGTACCGCTGCGGCAAGGGTCGTGGCGACGCTGATGCGCCAGGGCGACAAACCCGCCAGTACGCCGGCTTCGTAGGTGCCGGCACCCAGCGGCGCGTGCAGCGGCAGTACTGCGGCGACATCGCCGCCGAGAGCGCCCAGCACCCCGGCGGCCAACGGCAATGACAGCAGCAGTGACAGCGCCATGCCGATGCAGGTCAGTTTGACGCTCCAGGCCAGCCACGCCAGCGCCAGATCCGCGCTTGCGGCGCTGGCGGTGTCCGGTATCACCGCCAGCGCCTTGCGCAGCAGCGGCCAGCGTTCAGCGAATCGCGGCGCCAAGGCGTAGGCCAGCAACGGCACGGTGATGCTGCCGGCCAGCAGAAGCACCCCGGCCCAGCGCCACTCGGGCGTGCCGCGCGCGATCAGCGCACCGCCGCCAATTGCTGACAGCACATGCAGATCCTGCAGTCTCAGCCACAACAGCACACCGCTGCCATGCGCCATCGGCACATCGAAGTATTGCCGCAGCAGCAACGGCAGGCTGATCTCGCCGGTTCGCGCCGGCAGCAGCCAGTTGGCGGCGTTGTGCACGGCAAACAGTCGTGCGACATCGAACAGTCGAGGGCTGGTTTGTGGGCGCAGCGCTGCGCGGATGCGCAGCGCGCGCAGGCTGTAACTGCCAAGGACACCGATGGCGACGCAGACCAGCGGCATGCCGCCGGTGTTGATGGCGTCGCCGAGCAGGCGATGCCACCCCACCAGCCACTGCACGCCCGCGAGATAGACCAGCGCGAGCAGCGCCATCCACAGGCCCCGCCACCTGCGCACGGTCGGCATGCCGGCATCGCGGCTGCGGCGGGAATCAACAGCAGGCTGTGGCGGGACAGGCATCGGTCGATTCTAGTCCTCGTCCTTGTCGATTCGGTGTCAGTCAGCGGAAATTGCGGTTGCGGCATGGCGGGGCGGTTTGAGTTTGACAGCCGTCGCGGGTAAAAAGGCACGCCTCGCTGCAGGACCGCTGTCTGCGCGTCACTGCCAACCCGTTTCGCATGCCGAGGTTCCCCCGCATGAATCTGGATGTTGTCGTTCTACAGAATCCGCTGAGTCACTGGCTCACCGCGATCGGTCTGGCGCTGCTGATCAATCTCGTCGTCGCGCTGGTCAAGTCGGTCTTGGTCGGGCGCTTCAAGCGGCTGGCCGATCGCACTGCCACTGCGGTCGACGATTCGATCGTCGCCGTCGCGCAGCGCACCAAGCAGTGGCTGATCTTTCTGGTCACGCTGTACCTGGGCACGCAGTATCTGGATCTGCCGGACAAGGTGGCGGCGACGCTGAAAGTGCTGGCGACCCTGGGCGCGTTCATGCAGGCCGGGCTGTGGGCCAACTGCGCACTGGAATTCTGGCTGGGGCGTTATCGCCAGCGGGCGATGGAGGTCGATGCCGGTGCCGCGACCAGTCTCGGCGCGCTGAATTTTATCGGGCGCCTGCTGTTGTGGTCGGTCCTGTTGCTGGTGATGCTCGACAATCTCGGGATCGACGTGACTGCGCTGGTCGCAGGCCTGGGTGTCGGCGGCATCGCGGTTGCTCTGGCGGTACAGAACATACTCGGCGATCTGTTTGCTTCGTTGTCGATCGTCATCGACAAGCCGTTTGTGATCGGCGACTTCATCATCGTCGACGAATACATGGGCTCGGTCGAGCACGTCGGTCTGAAGACCACGCGTATTCGCAGCCTTGGCGGCGAGCAGATCGTGTTCTCAAACAGCGACCTGCTGAAGGCACGTCTGCGCAACTACAAGCGCATGTATGAGCGCCGCATCGTGTTCAAGTTCGGTGTGTTGTATCAGACCACCGCAGAGCAGTTGGAAAAGATTCCGCAGACGGTCAAAGCCATCATCGAGGCGCAGCCGCTGGCGCGTTTCGATCGTGCGCACTTCGCGTCGTTCGGTGATTCGTCGCTGGACTTCGAAGTGGTCTACTGGATGCGCGATCCGGACTACACCAAGTACATGGATACGCAGCAGGCGATCAACCTGGGCATGGTGCGCGCGTTCAAGGACGCCGGTGTCGATTTCGCCTATCCGAGTCGAACCCTGTTCGTCGAAGGTCCGGTGACGGTGCAGACGCAGGCGGTCTGATCGCGCGACTGCCGAGGCAGAACTTCAGGGCTTTCCCCACAGCTGCACTCGGGTTGGGTGCAACGCCCCGTGACGGAGCGCGGATGCGCTGCCGCGGGGCATTCCGCGACCCATCTCTGAGTGGAATTTCCCATTGTTCATCGCGTGGACTCTCTCTACATTGGACTCTGAATAAAACGATCGGGCAGTGATTCATTGCCCGGCACCCCGACACGATCGGGGCATGACATAGACGTTCATAGGGTTGAGAGAGGGTTGACCATGTTTGCATTGCCGCAGCGTCGCGCGGCCTCTGGCTGGGCGCGTGCATGCGCTCAGCCGATGGCCTTGGCTTTGAGCCTGATCGGATTCACCGTGCCGGCGCATGCCGCAAGCACCGGCGGGGCGGTGCCTTCCGCGCCGAACCGGCCACGTGTGATCGTGGCCGACATCGATTCCGGGATTAATCCCTATCACGCGTTTTACTACGCCGGCAGCGAGATCTACCCCGACAGTGCGCCGTCATCGGTGACGCAGGAGGTGCTCGATGCGCTGGGCGTCAAGCCCGGGAACGTCGTCACGCTGACGCGGACCGGCGACATTGCCGCCGACATCGCGGCGGACCGGGCGTTCTGGGACAGCGTGCAGCCGCATGAGCTGTACTACTTCAAGGGCACCAACATCATCGCGACCTCGTACGCCGGTGAAGGTCTGGCGCCGCTGGTTCCGACCACCGCCAAGAGTGAGCACGGTGTCGGCACCAGTGCAGCGGCGCTCGCCGGCAACCCGGAGGCGGTGCTGCTGTTCATCGAAACGGAAGGCGATCTGGGCAATGACGCCGCGCACGATCTGGCGTTCCTGAATCCGGATGTCGATATCGTCACCACCAGCTACGGTGTGTCGATTCCATATACCGGATTCCCGTTGCCGGAGACGCGCGCGTTCCATGACACCTACCTGGGTGTGGTCGACATGGGCAAGCTGCATTTCAGCTCGGGCGGCAACGCGCCAGGACTGACGCCGCTGCGTGCGGGCGCCGGCCCGTGGTGGAGCATCGGTGTGGGTGGCCTCGAGGAAGGTTCGTCGGAAGGCGACACGCTGATCTCCGGTGTGTTCCCGGACTTCGTTTCGGATTTCACCCAGACCCTGCCGTACTGCATGGACTGCGAAAGTGGGCTGGACCAGTACGTCGCCGGGACCAGCTTCTCGACTCCGCGCGCCGCCGGTGTCGCCTCGCGGGTGCTGCTGGAAGCGCGTCAGCTGCTGGGACACGTGGGGGGTATCACCGTCGTTGATGAGCTGCCGGTAATGGCGACCGGCAAGGGCTTCACGGTCAGCAACTGGTTCCTGCGCCGGGCGCTGGAACAGGCGGCGTGGATTCCGGGCATTGAAGAGTACGACCCGATCGAAGGCGTGTTCGATCTCGGCGGCTTGCCGATCAATCCGCTGGCGCCGTGGCTGCAGATCGGCTGGGGCGATGTCACTGGCGATCCGGCCAAGAACGTGGTGCAGAAAGCGCTCGGTCATCTCAATCTCGGCACGACCCTGAATGAGAAGGACATCGGCTATTGCGATTTTCAGACGCAGATCATTCAGGAGCGGCAGCTCTATTGGAACGATGTGGCGCCGTTCCTGCCGGACGTGCTCGGAGGCGATGAAACCGGGACGACGCCCGCAGTTGATCCATTCATCTACTGCGAGAATTCCTCCGGGAGCCCTGCGTCGAATGATCCCGGCGGTCAGCCCGTCGATACCGACAGCGATGGCGTGGTCGACGGCCTGGACAACTGCCCCGCGATGGCCAACGCCGATCAACAGGATGCGGATGTCGACGGGACCGGCGATGCCTGCGAGGGTGTGAGCCCGACGCCCACGCCGACACCAACCCCAACCCCAACTCCAGGTTCGACGCCAACGCCGACGCCGACGCCTGGTGTAAGCCCGACGCCGACGCCGACGCCGACGCCCGGCGTGTCCCCGACGCCTACGCCCAGTGGTTCGCCGACGCCGACACCCACGCCAGTGCCGAGTGGGACTCCGACGCCGACACCCACCAGCAGTCCGACGCCGACGCCAATTCCTGCAACGGCAGAGGGCAGCACCCAGGGTGGTTCGATGGCCTGGTTGCCGATGATCCTGTTCGTGGGAGCCGGTCTGCTGCAGCGCCGACGCCGGCGCAGCTGAGCCGGGGCTGAGGCTGCCCTAGAGTGGCGGCCGCGTGCGTCGACTGGGGGTGCGTTGCGCCCCCATGGGTGCCGCGGCCGCGTCGGTGCTGTTGCCAGTGGCGCTGCCGCGGAGCAGGCGGTTGCGCCACGCCCACTGTGTGCCGCTGTCGGCTTCGGCCAGAAACGTGACCTCGCCGCCGATCAGGCTGGCGACCGGAATCCCGCCCCGCAGCAACACCCGATGTCCGGGCAGCGCCGGTACGCGTTCGCCGGGCAGAATCACCCCGGTCAGGTTCAGCGGATCGCATGCGGCGATCACCACCAGCGCCGCATCGCGGTCCTCGCGTTGCGCACGCAGTGAGTTCATTGCTTCGGACAGTGCGAACTGTTCGCCGGCAAAGCCCGTGACGAAACGTCCGCCACGGATCTCGCCACGCGCTTCGAGTCTGCGCAGTACGTAGTGCAGTTCCCGCCACGGCGGTAGCCGCGGCTCGCGCTCAATCAGCTTGCGGAACACCACGCCGTAGCGACGCAGCAGGCAGCGCGCGACGAACTCGATCTGCTCGGCGTTTTCGATGTCTTCGGTGCGTCGGCGCAGGCGTACGCGCGACCAGCGGCCGGCGCTGTCCAGACTCTGGAATGCCGCGCGCACGCCGCCGCGGCGCAGTGCGCGCGCCTTGACCTCGGCCGGTGCCGTCAGGGCGCGCAATCCGGCAAAGCCGTCCGCAGTGACCAGTCCATGACTGACCAGTTCGCCAAGCGCCGCTTCAACCTGGGTGCGCAGTGCGCCGCTGTCCTCGACCAGGTCGACAAAGAACGAGGCCCCGTGTTCGCGCAGCACGTCGAGCACGGCAATGGCGGTGCCGGACAATTCCGGTTCGCCGTCGGCGCCGGTCTGCCAGTAGGCGGCATGATCGCGTGACAGCAGCACGATCGGTGTTGCGCGGATCGGCGATGCCTTGCGGCTGTTGTCTGCAGTATTCGGCAGACGTTGCCAGAAGATGCGTCCGGTCGCGCACAGTTGGTCCAGCCACGCCGGATCGTAATGACGCAGTCGTGCAGGCAATACTTCGCTTTCCCACGCGGCCGCCGCGACCGGGAAGCCTTCGAGCTGGGCCAGCACCGCTTCGAGTGCGACCGGGCCTTCGCGCTGTTCACCCGCGGTGATGCCGTGCCAGTCGAGCAGGAAGCGCATCAGTGCTGCGGGTGATACCGGTTCGATCTCGGCGCGCTTGCGCTCGCGCGTGTAGCGATGGATGCGCGCCAGCCGCCGGCGTTCGCACCACTGTGCGTCGCCGCTGCCAGTGAAGTCGCCACGCATCACCGCGCCCTGTTGCTCCAGTGCCAACAGGGCGATCGTTACGGTTTCAGGTGCCAGCCGCAGCGGTGCGGCCAGTTCGTCTGCAGTGGTCGGGCCCAGCAGTTCCATGCGGCTGCGGATCAGCTCGCGCAGCGCCTCGTTCGGGTTCATTGCCGCACCGAGCGTGGGTGCATCGCCTGCGACGACCGCATCCGGCAGCAGCGAGCGCAGCTCGTGCAGACGTTCGGCGGCGATCCACAGGCCCGCGCTGGACCCCTCTGTTCCGTTCGCAGCCTGCGGCAGCACATGCGCCACCCGCCGTGCGGACACCAGCCCTTCGCATAGCGCCGCCCACGGCTGCATCTCGAGATCGGTCAGAAATCCGTTCACGATCAGCGCGTCATGCAGCTCGTCGGCATTGCCGGCGTCGGGGCGCAGTTCCTCGCGCACTCGTTCGATCGCGGCCGGATCCAGTCGACCCAGATCCTGCGCAGTCTCGGGTTCGTAGACGCCGCGGGTCTTCACCGCGAGGGTGCGACGTTCCTCGGCCGCGCCGTCGTCGAGAAACGCGTACGGCCGTGCGTGGATGATCGACTCGGACAGCGGCGACGGTGCGGTCAGGTCGCGGCAGATGATCTGCGTTTCGCCGGACTCGATGCGCCGGAGCAGCGCCAGAAAACCATCGACGTCCATGACCTCGTGCAGGCAATCGTCCAGTGCCTGTGTCACCAGCGGGTGGTCCGGGACCTCGCGATGCCCCGGCAGATTGTCCTGGCACGCGACCGCATCGGGGAAGGCGTGGGTCAGCAGGTCTTCGGCGTCGGAGCGCTGGAACTGCGGTGGCACACGCTTGCCGTTGCGGTTGCGTGCGACCGCGAGCGCGACCGAAGCGACCCAGCGCCAGCGCGTCGGAAACATCGGCGCCTGCAGCACCGCCTGGATCAGCACATCGCGCGCCGTATTGGAATGCAGGAAGTGGCCGACGTCCTCCAGCGGGAAGCTGTGCGTGGGGCCGAGCGACAGAACCAGCGAATCGTCCAGTGCCGCGGCTTGCAGTTCAAAGTTGAACTGGCGGCAGAAGCGTTTGCGCAGTGACAGGCCCCAGGCGCGATTGACGCGTGAACCCAGCGGCGCGTGGATCACCAGATGCGTGTCGCCGACTTCGTCGAAGAAGCGTTCGAACACGATGCGTTCACGCGTTGGCAGCAAGCCCAGCGCAACTTTGGCTGCGGCCAGATAGTTCGCGAGCTGTTGTGCCGCCGTGGCATCGAGCTGGTACTCCCGGATCAGCCAGCGTTGCAGCGCCTCGGCGCCATCGACCAGTACCGCATCGGCGCGCTCGCGCAGGCGCGATACGGCGATCGACAGCTCATCAGAGCGGCCGGGGGCTTCGCCGAACCAGAACGGCATGTTCGGCGGCTGACCCTTGGCGTCCTCGACGATCACCTTGCCGGTTTCGATTTTCAAGATCCGGTATGAGGTGTTGCCCAGCTGCACGATATCGCCGGGCAGGCTCTCGAATGCGAAGTCCTCGTTCAGGGTGCCGATGCGCAGGTCTTCCGGCGACAGGATCACGTCGGAGTCGAACTGGTCGGGGATGGTGCCGGCGTTGGTGACGGTCGTCAGCTTGGCGCCGCGGCGTCCGCGTACGATGCGGTTGACGGCGTCGTAATGCAGCAGCGCCCCGCGGCGCCCGCGCTTGGTCGAGTAGCCGTCGGCAAGCATCCGCACGATTTCCTCGAGCTGCTCCAGTGTCAGTGCGCGGTACGGCAGCGCGCGGGTGAAGCAGGCATGCAGATCTTCCAGCGCCCATTCACGGCACGCGGCTTCGGCGACGATCTGCTGCGACAGCACGTCACGCGGCTGATCGAAGATCGCGATGCGGTCGAGTTCGCCGCGATTGACGCAGTCGATCAGGGCGGCACTTTCGGCGAGATCGTCCAGCGACAGCGGAAACAGCCGTCCCTTGGGCGTCGCGCGCACGGCGTGACCGGCGCGACCGACCCGCTGCAGGAAGGCGTTGATCGAGCGCGGTGAGCCCAGCTGGATCACCAGATCGACGTCGCCGATGTCGATGCCCAGTTCCAGCGAGGCCGTTGCCACCAGGGCCTTGAGCTGTCCCGACTTCAGGCGTTGTTCGGCCTTGAGCCGGTGTTCCTTGGCCAGACTGCCGTGATGCGAAGTGACGTGTTCCTCGCCGATGCGGTCGGCCAGATGCCGGGCAACCCGCTCGGCCATGCGGCGCTGGTTGACGAAGACCAGGGTGGTGCGGTGTTCCTCGACCAGTGCCGCGATGCGGTCGTAGACCTCGGCCCAGACTTCGGTTGCCATCACCGCGGTCAGCGGCGAGCCGGGCAGTTCCAGACGAATGTCGCGCTCGCGGCTGTGGCCGGTATCGACGATCTCGCAGGCACGGTCGGCGCTGCCGACGAGCAGCTGCGCCATCGTTTCGATCGGCTTTTGTGTCGCTGACAGGCCGATGCGTACCGGAGGCTGGTCGCAGATCGATTCCAGGCGTTCCAGGCTCAGCGCCAGATGCGCGCCGCGCTTGCTGCCGGCGACGGCGTGCAATTCGTCGACGATGACGCTGCGGGTCGAGCGCAGCATCTCGCGCCCGGCGTCGGAGGTCAGCAGGATGAACAGCGACTCCGGTGTGGTGACGAGGATGTGCGGCGGCGAGCGACGCATCTGGGTGCGTTCGGCTGCACTGGTGTCGCCGGTGCGCACCGCATCGCGAATCGTCAGATCGCCCAGGCCCATGGCCTGGATACGCTCGCGAATGCCCTGAAGCGGTGCCTGCAGATTTTTCTGGATATCGTTCGACAGCGCCTTCAGCGGCGACACATACAGCACGTGCACTTCATCGCTGAGACCGATCTCGGTGCCTTCGACGACCAGCTCGTTGATCGCCGCGAGGAATGCCGCCAGGGTCTTGCCCGATCCGGTAGGCGCGGTAATCAGCGCATTGCGACGCTGCGCCGTGACGGCCCAGGCCTGGCGCTGGACTTCGGTAGGCGAGCCAAAGCTGGTGCTGAACCAGTCAGCAACCGCCGGGTGAAACCCGGCCGGAAAGGGCTGGGACGAAAACGAGTTGTCCGGCGCAGTCTCGGGAACCAGAGGGGCGACACGCAGGGGCAATTTGCGCTGCATCGGCTTAGCTTAGCGCCATTGGAATAGGTATGGGCGCGGTGGCACCTGCACCCAAACGGGGCCGATCGCCGTATGGTTCTGCTTCTGAGCCCACGGTTGTGCTTGCGCCTGAATTAACGTCGGAACTCGATCAAGATGAAGCTTATTCTTTCCCTGTGCCGGACTCGATCCCAAGGTGTCGTCGCGATGACTTTGCTGCTGTTCTCCGGAATGGCGGCGGCTGAATCGCCGATCTGCGCCGGCCTGCCGGCGCCGACACCTCTGGTCGGTAAGGCGGAGAACGGCGGCAGCGCCTGTGATGCTTTCGACGGCCATCCGGCAGTGCTGGTGGTCAACACCGCGTCGATGTGCGGATACACGCCCCAGTTCGAGGGCTTGGAAGCGCTGTACCGGCGGTACAGGGATCGGGGTTTGCAGGTGCTCGGATTTCCGTCCGACAACTTCGGTGGACAGGAGTACGACGATGCGGAGCAGACGGCTCGTGTGTGCTACCGCAACTACGGTGTCAGTTTTCCGATGTACGCGAAGATCGATGTCGTCGGCGAGCATACGGATACGCTGTTTGTGCGGCTGCGTGAGGCTACCGGTGCCGCGCCGCGCTGGAACTTCCACAAGTATCTGGTGACTACGTCCGGTGTCACCGCCTATGACACCAGGGTCAAGCCGGACGATCCGAAGCTGATCGCCGAGATCGAGCGCGCATTGTCGCGCTGAGCTGTCACATACGTGCGGTTTTCAGGGTGTCGCCGACGCTGAAGCAGCACGCTGTGCCGTTCGTCGACTGTCACAAAAATATTCGTGCCTTCGCAGAGGTGAGCTGCTAGTTTTTGTGCTCCGTCATCAAAAATTCACACGAGCGCAAAAGAACTGTAATGAAACTGTGTTGGTCCGCCGGCAGCGCCTGCGTCAATGGGCTGCAACTCGCTTACGAACAGGCCGGACCACAACACGGGGACCCGATGTTGCTGGTGATGGGACTGGGCGGACAGCTGATTCACTGGCCGGACGCCCTGTGCGAGCGCCTGATCGACCATGGCTTCCGCCTGCTGCGCTTCGACAATCGCGATACCGGCTTGTCCGACAATGCCGACCGTGGCGTGCCGATCCGCCTGTCGCGCGACTGGCTGCGTACGCGGATGGGCTGGAAGATGCAGGCCAACTACACGCTGCATGACATGGCATCGGACGCCATCGGTCTGCTGGATGCGCTGGAGATCCGCCGTACGCACGTGGTGGGCGCGTCGATGGGCGGCATGATCGGGCAGATCATGGCCAGCCGCTATCCTGACCGGGTCAAGAGTCTGACCTCGATCATGTCCACGACCAATAATCCCAAGCTGCCGCCCGCCCGCATCGATGTGCTGTGGCGCATGGCAGGCATCGGGCCGCGGCCGACCACGCGTGAAGCCGTGATCCAGCGTTCGACCGCAATGCTGAACCGGGTGGGATCTCCGGGCTTCCCGACGCCGACCGAATACCGCCGGCGTCTGGCTGGCCGCGCCTATGACCGTGCATTCCGTCCCGCGGGCCTGGCGCGACAGACGCATGCGATTCTCGCCACTGGCAGTTTTGAAGACCTGCTGCCGTCGATCGCGGCGCCGACGCAGGTGATCCACGGTCTGGCCGATCCGCTGCTGCGACCGGTTTGCGGGCAGCGCAGTGCGCAGCTGATCCGCACGGCGCGCCTCGAACTGATCGACGGCATGGGTCACGACTTTGCGCTGCCGTTGATGCCGCGCTGGTCGGAGCTGATTGCGCGCAACGCCGCGCGCGCCTGATTCGGCCGAGATTTTTTGTCTGCCTTGGGGGACATTCCTCAAGGCAGCGCGCCCGCCTGCGGATACCCTACGCGCCCTCAGATTGCGGCACGCACGTTGCTGCAATCTGCTTCGACGCCGTGCGTTGTTTTTGCCGGCCTTTCGCCCTCGGGTCGCCATGTCTGCTGCATCCTCTTCGTCTAAAGCGGTCGCTACGGCACCGCACACCTGGCTCGACGACGTCCAGGGCTTTCTGCTGGGCGCGGTGTTCGTGTCGCTCGGCATCGCCCTGTTCGGCAGCAACGGCCAGGTGACCGGCGGCACTGCCGGCATTGCTTTCCTGCTGCACTACCTCACCGGTTGGAGCATCGGCCTGATGTTCTTCGTCGCCAACCTGCCGTTCTTCTGGCTGGCACTGAAGCGCATGGGCTGGCCGTTCGCGATCAAGTCGCTGATCGCCGTCGCCCTGCTCAGCACGCTGATTCATGTGATGCCGCATCTGGTCGCCTTCGGTGCGGTCGCGCCGCTGTATTCGGCGATCGCCGGAGGGCTGCTGATCGGCATGGGCGGCCTGGCATTCGTGCGGCATGGCGCCAGCATCGGTGGCGTCAACATTCTTGCGGTGTATCTGCAGAAGCATCACGGCATCAGTGCCGGCAAGGTGCAGATTGCGTTTGATGTTTCGATCCTGATCGCTTCGCTGTTCGTGGTCGAGCCGCTGCAGCTGATGTACTCGGTGCTCGGAGCGGTCATGGTCGGCGCGGTGCTGTGGATCAATCACAAGCCGGGCCGCTACATGGGCGTCTGAGCGGCCGCGGTGTACCCTGCGCGCCTCACTGAATCGGGGAAAGAGCATGCAGTCCGTCGTCGTTACAGGCGTTTCCACCGGCATCGGCCGTGCCGCTGCCACGGTGCTGGCTCAGCGCGGATTCCATGTGTTCGGCAGCGTGCGCAAAGCACAGGATGCCGAACCGTTGCAGGCCGCACTGGGCGAACGCTTCACGCCGCTGATCTTCGACGTGACCGATGAAGCCGGCGCCCGTGCCGCGGCGAAGACCGTGCGGATGGCACTGGGCGGGCAGCGACTCGCCGGCCTGGTCAACAACGCCGGCATTGCCGTCGGTGGGCCGCTCAGCGACGTGCCGATGGCCGAGTTCCGCAAGCAGCTGGAAGTGAACATCACCGGTCCGATGATCGTGACCCAGGCGTTCCTGCCGCTGCTCGGAACCGACAAGAACCTGCACGGAGAACCCGGACGCATCGTCAACATCAGTTCGGTCGGCGGCAAGATGGGCGCCCCGTTCCTGGGGCCGTACGTCGCCTCCAAGCATGCGCTCGAAGGTCTGTCCGAAAGCCTGCGGCGTGAGCTGATGTTCTATGGCATCGACGTCATCCTGATCGCGCCCGGTCATGTGGCGACCCCGATCTGGGACAAGGCCGAAGAGATCGATCCCAAGCCCTACGAGCACCTGCCGATCTTCCCGGCGATGAAGAAATTCCTGGAGTCCTTTGTCGAAGAAGGCCGGCGCGGGTTTCCGCCGGAGCGGGTTGCCGATGTGATCCATACCGCGCTGACCGCGGCCAGGCCCAAGGCACGCTATCCGGTTGTCCCCGGCCACGTGCAGAACTGGACACTGCCACGACTGTTGCCGGTGCGTACGGTCGACAAGATCGTCGCCAGCCGTCTCGGATTGAAGCGTCCGGCCTGATCCGGTGACGGTGGTGTCGACGTTGAGAGAGCGGCTGCACGACAGGCGCGGTGTCTGGGCATGACGCAGAAAACGGGTGCGACGGCGGCGGGGCAGTGGATTCAGGCCGGGGTGTGTTACCGCGCCTATGTGCCGGCGCCGCTGCCGCCGGCACTGCAATTCGATGCGAACACGGACGCCTTGATCCAGGCGGCGGTGCTGCGCGCGCAAACCGCGCTGTCGGCGCTGAGCGCGAGCGCTTTACCCGACGTCAACCCCGCTGGGCACCTGCGCCGCGAAGCCGCCGCGTCGGTGCTTCTTGATGCCGGCGACCGAGCATTGCAGCAGGATTCGCAGTCGCAGATTGACGCCGTGGTCGACGCCACGGACTACGGTGTCGAACGCATGCAGCGACTGCCACTGTCACTGCGGCTGCTGTGTGAACTGCACGCGGAGCTGATGCGGGGGCAGCCCGGCAGCGGCGAGTTTCGCCGTCACCAGACCTGGTCCGGCCCGGTCGGCAGCGCGCCGGCCACCGCCGACTACGTGCCGGTACCGCCCGGCAAGTTGCCGGAGCTGCTCGGAGACTGGGAGCGCTACCTGCACGCCGAGGACCAGACCCACGACTTCATTCGCCTGGCATTGCTGCATGCCCAGTTCGACAGCCTGCAACCGTTCGCGCAGGGCAGTGAGCGCCTGAACCGGCTGCTGATCCATCTGATCCTGATCGATCGCGGGTGGATCGCTGCGCCACAGTTGATCGTGTCCGAGGCCATCGCCGCCCAAGGCGAAACCTATGCGACGCGGCTGCGCGCAGTGCGTAACGCGGCGGACTGGTCCGGCTGGCTGCTGTTTTTTCTGCAGTTGCTGGCCGACGCCGCGACAGCGTCCGGGGTTTCGTCCGATACTTCGGCGCCGCCGTCACCGTGACGCGAAGCCGGGTCGCGGTTCCCTCATTACAGATTTCTGCGTATGCGCCTGAACAAGTTCATCAGTGAAACCGGGATCTGCTCGCGCCGCGGTGCCGATGCCTGGATCGAAGCCGGCCGTGTCAGCGTCAACGGCCAGCGCGCCGAGCTGGGCACCCAGGTCACCGAGGGGGACGAGGTCTGCGTGGATGGGCGTCGCATCGGCGCGCGCAAGGCCAAGCATGTCTATATCGCGTTGAACAAACCGGTCGGCATCACCTGCACGACCGAGCGCCATATCGACGGCAACATCATCGATCACGTCCGGCATCGTGAACGCATCTTCCCGATCGGCCGGCTCGACAAGGAGTCGGAGGGGTTGATTCTGCTGACCAGCAACGGCGATATCGTCAACGAGATCCTGCGCTCGGAAAACAATCACGAGAAGGAATATCTGGTGACGGTCGACAAGCCGATCACCGATGCCTTCCTCGCCGGCATGTCACGCGGCGTGCGGCTGCCCGAACTCGAAGTCACCACCAAACCCTGCCGCGTCAGCCGCGCCGACAGCCGGCCGGACCGGACGTTCCGCATCGTGCTGACGCAAGGGCTGAACCGCCAGATCCGCCGCATGTGCGAGGTGTTTGGTTACGACGTGCGCCGCCTGCAGCGCGTACGCATCATCAACGTCAGGCTAGGCGGACTGAAGATCGGCCAGTGGCGCGATCTGACGCCTGAGGAACTGCGCGGACTGCTGCCGCAGCGGACGGTGTGGTAAGTCCCGGCTGCGGGGTCTAGTCGCGGAAGTTCTCGAACTGCAGCGGCAGTTCGACGTCGGCTTTCTTCAGCAACGCGATCGCCGTCTGCAGGTCGTCGCGCTTCTTGCCGGTCACGCGCAGCTTGTCGCCTTCGATGCGCGCATCGACCTTGATCTTGGCCTGCTTGAGTTCGGCGATCAGTTTCTTCGCCACGGCCTGCTCGATACCCTGCTTGACGGTGATGCTCTGGCGCGCGCTGGCCAGGTTGATCACGGGGTCACCTTCTTCCAGGCAGCGCACGTCAATGCCGCGGCCGGTGATGCGCGGACGCAGGATGTCGAGCATCTGCTTGAGCTGGAAATCGCTGGGCGCGCTGAGTTTGATCACGTAATCGTCGAGCTCGAAACGGGCATCGACACCCTTGAAATCAAAGCGGTTGATCAGGTCGCGGCTGGCCTGGTCGACGGCGTTGGTGAGTTCGTGATTGTCGACCTTGGAGACGGTGTCAAACGAAGGCATGGCGCAGGGTGTCTGTGAACGGGCGTCTAGTCTAGCGCCCCGCAGGCGCCGCTTCAGGCACACTGCTCGAAACCATCAGCCAGGGATTTTCAGCATGACACAGACCGTGAACCCGACCGGAGCAGACCTGAAGCGCATTGCCACCTCGATTCCGATGGATACGCCGGTGACGATGCTGAACCTGCTGCGTTTCCGCGCCGAGGCAGCGTATCCCGCCGACAGTGGCTGTACGCCCTGCAGCGGGCGCGAGGCTTATGCGCGCTACTCGACGCAGGCGTTTGGCAAGGTGCGCGAAGTCGGCGGCGAGCTGGTGTATCAGGCCGACGCGATCGGACGCTTCATTGGGCCGGACGGTGAGGACTGGGACGAAGTGCTGCTGGTACGGTATCCGAGCCTGCAGGCCTTTCTGGCGATGGTCTCGATGCCGGACTATCAGGCGATGACGGTCCATCGCACGGCGGCCCTGGCGGATGCGCGGTTGACGGTGACGCGATCCCCGAAGTGAATCGACGTTTTGCGGAGCAGCGGCAATGAACTATCGACGTCTGGGCCGTTCCGGCCTCAAGGTTTCCGAACTGTCGTTCGGCTCGTGGGTGACCTATGGCTCGCAGCTGGATACCAAGCTGGCGCGCGAATGCATGGCCGCGGCATGGGATGCCGGCGTCAACTTCTTCGACAATGCCGAGGTCTACGCCGGTGGCAAGTCGGAACAGATCATGGGTGCCGCGCTGGCGGACTTGCGCTGGCCGCGCGAGAAGTATGTGGTCTCGACCAAGTTTTTCTGGGGGCTGTCGGATGGCCCCAATCAGCGCAATACGCTGAACCGCAAATATCTGCTGCATGCGATCGAGGCCTCGCTGCTGCGCTTCGGGCTCGAATATGTCGATCTGGTGTATTGCCACCGGCCGGACCCGAACACGCCGATCGAGGAAACGGTGTGGGCAATGCACGACATGATTTCGCGCGGCCGTGCGCTGTACTGGGGCACCAGCGAGTGGAGCGCCGACGAAATCCGTGCGGCCTGGGACATTGCCGAGCGTCACCACCTGCACAAACCGGTGATGGAGCAGCCGGAATACAACCTGTTCCGGCGACGCCGGGTCGAGCGGGAATACCTGCGGCTGTACGAGGACATCGGTCTGGGTCTGACGACCTGGAGTCCACTGGCTTCGGGGCTGCTGACCGGCAAGTATCGCGACGGCATTCCGGACGACTCGCGTGCGGCACTGAAGGGCTACGACTGGTTGCGCGAGGCGTTGACCGATCCGGCGCGCAACGCGGCAGTGGCCGACCTGCAGGCGGTGGCGTCCGATCTCGGGTGTACGTTGCCGCAGCTGGCGATCGCCTGGTGCGCGAGCAATCCGCACGTCAGCACTGTGATCACCGGGGCGTCGAAGCCGGAGCAGGTGGTCGAGAACATGAAGGCGCAGGACGTGATCGCGCGGATCGACGCCGGTGTGCGCGAACGCATCGATGCATTGACCGGGAAGCTGGCGCGCTGAGCGACGTCGCGCCAGTGTCGTGATCCTGATCTCCGGGCATACCCCCTGGGGGTGGCGTGATGTTTGCTGTCCATTAGGCCCCCCTGATATACCCGGAGATCAATAATGAACCGCAAACTGACCCTGCCGATGCTGCTTGCCGGTGCGCTGGCCATGGGCGGCATCATGTCGGTTGCCCATGCCGAGGAGCCTGCCGCGGTCGCAGGCGCCGCCGCAGAAGCCAAAGTGATCATCACCGCGGACAAGTCGTTCCGGATGTTCTTCGAACCTGCGGAGTTGACGGTGCCGGTTGGCACCACCGTGACGTTCTCCAACGAGGACGGTTCCAACCACAAGGTCAATTTTTCCGATGGCACCCAGAGCGATCGCTTGCGCCACGGTGCGGTGTACACGCGCACATTCACGGCACCGGGCGAATACCCCTATGCCTGCGCGATCCATCCGAAGATGACCGGCAAGATCATCGTCCGCTAGCGGGTGCGGGACGCCGGCCTCAGACCGGCGCCAGCAGCTCTGCCAGCTCGTCCGCGCTGAAGCTGAGGCCGCGGGTGGTGCCCCCTTCGAGCACCGCCTGGGCCAGCGCGGACTTCTGCGACTGCATCGCCTGGATCTTTTCCTCGACCGTGCCGCTGCAGATCAGCTTGTAGATGAACACCGGCTTTTCCTGGCCGATGCGGTGCGCGCGATCGCTGGCCTGCGCTTCAACCGCCGGGTTCCACCACGGGTCGTAGTGGATCACGGTATCGGCGGCGGTCAGGTTGAGGCCGACGCCGCCGGCTTTCAGGCTGATCAGAAATACCGGGACTTCGCCGCGCTGGAACCTGTCGACCAGTGCACCGCGGTTCTGGGTATTGCCGGTCAGCATCATGTGATCGATCTGCTGGCGCTGCAGAGCGGCGGAAATCAGATCCAGCATTTCGGTGAACTGCGAGAACACCAGCACGCGGCGATCCTCGGAGATCAGTTCTTCGAGCAGTTCCAGCAGGTGTTCGAGCTTGGCCGATTCGAGGATGCCCTTGGCGGCGTCGAGCTTGACCAGGCGCGGGTCGCAGCAGACCTGGCGCAGCTTCAGCAGCGCATCGAGCACGATGATGCCGGACTGACCGAGGCCGTGTTCGGACACGGCGGCCTGCACGCGTGCCTCCTGCGCCAGCCGCAGGGTTTCGTACAGATCGCGCTGGCGGCCTTCGAGGTCGACGCTGCGCAGGATCTCGGTGCGCGCCGGCAGATCGGGCGCGACGTCCTCCTTGCGCCGGCGCAGGATCAGCGGTGCGATGCGGCGGTTGAGCCGCTGCTGCCGTGCCTGGTTGCCGTGTTTTTCGATCGGCGTGCGATACAGCGTGGTGAAGGTGCGCTCGCTGCCGAGGATGCCGGGTTCAACCGCATCGAGCTGCGCCCACAACTCGCCCAGATGATTCTCCAGCGGCGTGCCGGTGACGGCGAGGCGACGCTGCGCCTTGATCCCGCGCACGACCTGCGCCGCCTGCGTGTGGGCATTCTTGATCGTCTGCGCCTCGTCCAGCACCAGCAGGCCGAAGCGGTGCGGCTTGATGAACTTCTGATCGCGTCCGAGCAGCGGATAGGTCGTGATCAGCAGGTCGTGCATGCCCAGCTGCGCGTACAGCTCGCGCCGGTCCGGGCCGTGCAGCACCAGCGTGCGCAGCTTCGGCGCGAACTTGCGCGCCTCATTGCGCCAGTTGGCGACCAGACTGGTCGGGACGACCACCAGCACCGGCTTCTTCAGGCGTCCGGCCGCGCGCTCGGTCCAGATATGCGCGAGCACCTGCACGGTCTTGCCGAGGCCCATGTCGTCCGCGAGGATGCCGCCGAGACCGGCATCGGCCAGAAAGCCGAGCCACGCCAGACCCTGCTGCTGATACGGCCGCAGTTCGGCCAGAAATCCTTCAGCCGGCAGCGCCGGCGGGCGTTCCGCGGTCAGCACGGCGAGGCGTTCGCGCAGGCCGGCACCGCCATCGAGTTTGAGCGGCAGTTCTTCGAGAATCGCAACCTGCGGCAGGCGCAGTTGCAGCTCCGGCGGCGGTTCGCGTCCGGCGCCGGCCTCGGTCGGACGGTCGAGCCATTCCAGCAGCGGCTCGATCAGCGCGCGCAGGCGCTTCAGCGGCAGCGGCACCTTGCGGCGCTCGTCGACCGCGGCCAGCCACATCGCGTCGGCGCGCTCGTTCGGCAGCGGCTCGCGCGGAAAGCCGGGGTCGGCCAGCAGCGCGCGCAACACCGGCAACAGGTCGATGCGCTCGCCGCCGACGTCGATGCCGAGCTTGACGTCGAACCAGGCGTCGCCGCGATCGCGCACGTCGACATGCCAGTCGCTCGGCGCGGCCATCAGCTCGACCGGAAAGTCCGGCTCGAATTCCAGTGTGAAGCCGGCCGCGGCGAGCCGCGACAGCACTTTCGCCAGATGTGCAGGCGATGCCGGGCGACCTTCGCCGCGTTCGAGTACGTAGTCGCTGGGCGCGTAGCGCGCGATGTCGTCGTCGTCCAGATACAGGCCGACGACGGCGTCGGCCGGGACCAGCGGAAAGTCGGCAAGCTGATCGATCCATTCGCCTTCGAGCGCGCGGGCGCGTTCAATGCCACTGTCATCGCTGCGCTGCGGCGTGCTGCGGTTGTCCGGCGGCACGCGCTGGCCGGCGTAGTCGAAGCTGAGGCGGGCGACGCCGATGCGCGACTGCGCGGTCCGATGCACACGCACGCCGAAGCGCTCGGTGCGCAAGGTCAGCACCGCGCGCGGCTCGACAGCAACCGCAGCGGCGGCGCGGACCGGCGCCAGGGTGGGCGCCTGCAACACCAGCGGCACCGGATCGGTGTTGCGTTCGGCCGCTGCCAGCAGCAGTGCGGCGTTGTGCGCGCAGCGGCCACCGTCCGGGCAGGTGCAGCGCAGATCCAGTTCGAACGGTGCGTCGCTGCTGCGATGCAGCTTGATCTGGGAATTCCACGGCGCGTCGAACGGCGCCGTCACGCGGGCGCTGAGGCGCAAGGTGTCGGCGTCTGAATCGTCAATGCGCAGCTCGCTGATGCTGCTGCCACGCGCAATGTCGCCGCCGGCCCGCAGGGCCTTGCGGTCGAACAGATGCGGCCAGTTTGAACCGGCCAGCAACGCGAGTAGCGGGGTGTCCGCCATGGGCAGCATCGAGTGATTTCGGAATGACAGCCGTGCAGGCTATCAAAATGTCGGCCATTTGCGCGGGCGTTTTCGCGGAATGTGTGACTGAGGCTTCGATTCGGGCGCTGGATTGATCGGCGCGCAGGCCAGAACGACTGCAGAGACGTTCATTGTGCGGTTCTCCATCGTCGGTGCCCCTATACTCGGTTGCATCAGACGTGAACGACGGGGGAGTCGTGCGCACCGAAAAAACCTATTGCCGGATCTGCGAAGCGCATTGCGGGCTGGATGTCACGATCGACGGGGATGCGGTGGTCGCGGTCAAGCCCGACAAGACCCACCCGGTGTCCAGGGGGTATGCCTGTATCAAGGGCTCGGCGCTGGGCGAGCTGCATCACGATCCCGATCGCGTAAACCACCCGCTGAAGAAAGTGAACGGGACGTGGCAGCGCATCGGCTGGCCGCAGGCTATCGCCGAGATCGGTTCCAGGATCAGGACGCTGCAGAAGACCCACGGCCGGCGCAGCGTCGCGCACTACTACGGCAATCCCACTGCATTCTCGATGCAGAATTTTCTGTATTCGGCCGCGTTCATGCAGGCGCTGGGATCTCCCAATGTGTTCACGTCCAGCTCGATCGACCTGAACAACAAGTTCCACGTCGCCGACGCCATGTACGGCATGCTGGATGTGCATCCGGTCCCGGATTTCGCCCATTGCGAATTCTTCATGTGTCTGGGCAGCAATCCGATGGTGAGCCAGATGAGCGTGGTCGCGGTGACCCACGTGATGGAGAAGCTGAGCGCCATCGAGGATCGCGGCGGACGCGTGATCGTGATCGATCCGCGGCGCACGGAGACGGCGCAACACGTCGGCGAGCACCATTTCATCCGGCCGGGCACGGATGCCTGGCTGCTGCTGGGCATGGCCCATGTAGTCGCGCATGAGCTCGAGCTGGATCCCGCCGCCATCCACGCGCACGCCAACGGCCTCACCGCGTTTCTGGCTGCGGTCAAAGACTGGACGCCGGAGCGCGTCGCGCCGCTGACGGGCCTTTCCGCCGAGCGCATCCGCGAACTGGCGACGGCTTACGCCCGCGCCCGCGGCGCGGTGCTGTACATGTCGACCGGCGTCAACATGGGGCCGTTCGGTTCCATCGCCTACTGGCTGGTGCAGGGTTTGAGTCTGATCACCGGCAATCTGGATGCGCGCGGCGGACTGGTGTTTTCGCGCGGCGCTTTTGACGTGACCAAGCTGATCAAGGTGCTCGAGGGCAAGAAAGTCGATGGGCCGCGCACGCTGAAGGACGGTTGGCGTCAGGAAGCGGGAGCCTTTCCCGCCGCCGCGCTGGCCGATGAGATCCTGATCGACCATCCGCAGCGCATTCGCGCGTTGATCATCAGCGCCGGCAATCCCGTGCATTCGATTCCCGGCAACCGTCTTGCAGAGGCCTTCGAGCACTTGGAGTTGCGGGTCTGCATCGACCTTTATCTGAGCGAGACCGCACAACAGGCCGACTATGTGCTGCCGGCAACGGACATGCTGGAACGTTCGGACTTTCCGCTGTCGCACCTGAACTTTCAGGCCGAGCCGCATGCGCAGTACACCGCCGCGGTGCTGGCGCCCAAGTTCGAGCGACGGCCCGAGTGGTGGATCTTCACGCAGCTGGCGCAAGCGGCAGGCGCGCCGTTGCTGGGTCCGACATTGATGAACTGGCCCGCACGGCTGAGCCGGGTGTTCGACAGGCTGCCGCTGGTGCGCGGACTCCAGCCGGATGATGTCCTCGCACTGCTGCTCAGGCTTGGGGGCAAGACCACGCTGGCCGAACTCAAGCGCAACCCTCAAGGGGTCGCGCTGCCCGCGGTCGAGCCGGGAAATTTCCTCGGCAAGCGGGTGCCCAGCGCGGACGGCAAGGTCAATCTGGCACCGGCGACGGTGCTCAAGGATCTCACCCGGCTGGCCGCCGCTGCGGGCGACTATGCCGCGGAGACGGCCGGCTTGCGCGTCATCGGGCGCCGCGAGCGCCGTTCACACAATTCCTGGATGCATAACAACCGGCGCATCAAGCACGACAGCGGGATTTCCGCGCTGATGCATCCTGCAGACGCTGTGAAGCGTGGCATCGCCGACGGCGACCTGATCGAAGTCGGCACCGGTCGAAACGTTGCGATTCCGGTCAGGATTACCGAAGACATCATGCCGGGAGTTCTGTGTGTGCCGCATGGCTGGGGCCACGCGCAGTCCGGCCTGGGCAAGGCCAGCATGCTGCCGGGAAGCAACATCAATGAAGCGCTGCCCGACGTTGCCCTGCACATGGAGCCGGTCAGTGGTCAGGCGATCATGCTCGGTCACGTGCTGGAGGTCCGGCGCGTCGGCGCCCGGCAACGCGTCGCCTGATGCGCGCCAGTCCAACGATGCAGCGGATGCTGCAGAGCGCTGGTCGGTTGTTCGCGGGGTTCAGCGCGCGAGCTTGGTGCGGACCAGCTCGCGCGCAGCCGTGGCGGTTAGCCTCGCCAGGCTGAGACCGCGCAGCCAGCGGATCTTCGCTGCCTCGGCTTCCGGCAGCGTGATCCACAACCGCAGCAGATGACGGCGCTGCTCCGGTTCGGGCCAGTCCTCGAATCCGGTGCGCGCGTGCACGATCGTGTGGTTCGAAATCAGTTGCAGATCGCCCGGTTCAAGATCCATGTCCAGATAGAACGCCGGATCGCCGGCCAGAGTGTCGTACAGATCCAGCAGTTCGCGTTCCTCGGGGCTCAGCCGCGGCACATGCGGCATGTTCTGCGCCGAGCGGAAGTAGTCCGACAGCCAGAACGACCGCAGCTCGCCAGCGGCGTAGCGGCAGGGCTCGATCGGAAACGCCGGAATGCCGCCGTCGCCCTTGGTGTCGAACCAGAATGGCTGGAACAGACGAGGGACCAGCTCGGGGCGCCGCCGCAGCAGCTCATTGAATACGGCAACCGAACTGGCGATGCGCGACAGGCCGCCACTGCGGGCCTTCTTCAGGCACAGCAGTCCGACGACGTCGGCGGCGTCGCAATGCGGCGCCAGCGCCTTGTTGGTGCGGTAATAGCGGACGTCGTCACCGCTGCGCTGGTCGCGCACGTGACCAAGCAGATCACCCTGCGGGTTCTGCGCACCGGGTATGCCCAGGTGGTGGCCCAGTCCCCAGTAGACGATTTCGATCTGCGCTTCGCTGAGCGTGTCCACCGGCAGGCCGCGGATCAGTACGAAGCCGCGGCCGTGGCGGATGTGGTCGCGCCATTGCGCAATACGCGGGCTGAGCGTCGGCAACGGCAGATCATTGCGGCCAAGCGCGGTCAGTGGCTTGCACAGCGCTTCGGCACGCTGTGCCGCGGACTGGATTTCAGTGATCTCGGTCGGTGACAGCGTGATCATCCAGTCACTGCGCTGACGCAGGTCCTCGCCACGCCAGGCGGCAGGACGGTCGATCGGCGCTTGCGGAATGCGCTCATGCGGTCGGGCCAGATAATGCAGCGTCTGTGCGCGCAGCGATTTGTACATCAGTCTCCCCCGAGGTCGATCCGGCCGGCATTTCGCTGATGCGGGTACGGGCGCAGGGATTGTCACGCAAGTTCCCCGCGATGGGTATCGATTTGCTGCTGTGACGTGCGGTCCGGCCACGTAATATCGGGTGACGACGGGTTGGAGGGTTTCTCGCGTGATGAATGCAATGGTCAAGCGGAATATGCGTGCAAGTGCGGTCATGGTGATGGCGCTGGTTTGCGCCGCCTGCGGATCCTCCAAGCCGGCCGCGACGGCGGGCGGCGGCGGTACCGCTGCCACGCTGCCCGAGGGCGCGGCCTGCGTGCTGAAAAGTCCGGCGCTGGACGTCGGTGCCAGCAGCGAGCTGACCATTGATGGCGTCACATATACCAAGACGCACCAGCCGGATGCCCCTGGCCCGCTGGAGTTGCCTGCGACCGACGCGGGTGCAGCGACTGGCACTTGCGCCAACAACGACCAGTTCCGCTTTGGTACCGGGATCTATGACACCACCGGCCCGATCGGAGGCAACCCGACCGGGCATGCCGACATGTTCGGCATGGTGGTGCCGCCGCAGGAGCCCAACGGCATCCATCAGCGCCTGTATGCACGTGCGTTCGCGATCGAATCACCGTGCAACGACAAGCGCGTGATGTTCGTCTCGCTTGATCTCGGTGCCGTGTCGGGATTGCTGCACCAGGAGATCCTGAAGAAGATTGCCGACGACCCACAGCTGGCCGGCATCTACACGCGTGACAATCTGATGGTGTCGGCGACACACACGCACACTGCTGGCGGCGGTTTCGGCGTGCCGGTGCTGCCCGATCTGTCGTCGACGCTGCCGACGCTGGTCAACAACCCGGCGGTCTGGGTCGAAAGCCTGATCTTCAGCAACGCCAACTACGACGACGACAACGTCAACGCCATCGTCGACGGTACGGTGCAGGCGATTCGCCGTGCGCACGTGAATCTCGAAGCGCATCCGCAGACCGCCGGCATTCGCATGGCGATCGATGAACTGCTGAACGCCAACATCAACCGCACCCCGCCGGGCTACAAGCAGAACTCGCCGTCCGAACGCGCACAGTACGTCGATGCGGACGGCCACGAAGTCAACGTCAGCAAGCGTTCGCTGCAGCTCAACTTCGTGCGTGACAACGGCTCGGTGGCCGGCATCCTGAACTGGTTTCCGGTGCATCCGACTTCGATGGGCAATCACGCACTGCTGTTGTCCGGCGACAACAAGGGCTATGCCTCGCTCGGCTTCGAGAAACTGATGGGTACGCGCTACCAGGCGGATGTCGGCCAGCTGGATGGCAGCGACAACTTCGTTGCGGGATTTGCACAGGCCGACGAAGGCGACACCATTCCGGACCTGTTCGTGTTCGACGCCGACCCCGACGGCGGCAACGGTCCCGGAGAAGGGGTGCCGTACTTCGCGCGCGGCGGCACCAACGAACCGTATGAGTACGACCAGCCTGGGTTCGAACGCGGTCAGCCGGAGTCCACCGCGATCTCCGGCACCAAGCAGCTGGCGATGGCACTGGAGCAGATGACGCGCGGTACTGCGCTGCACGGCCCGATCGACTACCGCTTTTTCTATGCCGACTTCAGCAACGATGAAATCACCGATCCGGTGGTGCTTGCGGAGCTCGGCTACGGTGACCTGCCGTCCGAGCTTTACGACGGCGACAAGACGACTTGCACGACCGCCATGGGCGTCGGCTTCGGCGTCGGCGGAGTCAATGGTCCGGGCTTCGGCGCAGCCGGCTTCACCTGTGTCGATGATGCACCGGTGCCGTACACCGACGAGATCCGCAACGGCTACAACGGCCTGTACAACGGCACCGGCTACGTCACCGTCAAGCTCGATGACCAGAACGTGAAGGTGCCGTTTCCTGGGGTGGAGGTCTACACCGTCGCCGCGCCGGCCTTATGCCTGGCCACGGCACTGCAGCCCGGCTACAGCTGCCAGCGTGAGAAGCCGGTGCTGGTTTCTGCCGAAACCAATCCAGTGCCGTTCCAATTGCTGCGTATCGGCAATCTGGCCGTTCTTGGCGTGCCGTTCGAGGTCACGACGATGTCCGGGCGGCGCATCCGCAAGACCGTACTCGACGTGCTCAAGCCGATCGGTGTCGACACCGTCGTCATTGCCGGACCGTCCAACGACTATCTGCACTATCTGGCGACGCGCGAGGAGTACTCGGCGCAGATGTACGAGGGCTCGTCGACCTATGCCGGTCCGTGGGAGCTGGCCGCGGTGCAGCAGGAATCGCGGCGTCTGGCGCTGACGATGGCCGCTGGCGAGCCGGCGCCGGAAGGCATCCCGGCCGGAGCCTTCGAGCGCGGTCCGGCATCGCAGATTTTCGTCGATCCCGATAGCGACTTCGGCGCGGTGCTGACCGATGCGGCGGACAGCTATACCCAGGGCGACATCGTCGACGTGACATTCGTCGCCGGCTATCCCGGACATGATCTGAAGCTGATGGGTTCGTATCTGTACGTCGAGCGCCAGAATGCGCAGGGCGGCTGGGATGTGATCGCCACCGATCGTGATGGCGAACTGCTGTTCCTCTGGGATTCGGATGTCAGCCTGATCGACACCGAGCTCGGCACCATCGGTCCGTCGACTGTGGAGGCGCGCTGGACGATTCCGGCCAACATGGCGCCGGGCACCTACCGCATTCGCCATGACGGCAGCTATCGGCTGTCAAAGGACCAGGCGCCGCAGGCGTACAAGGGCATCAGCAAGAGCTTTGCGATCAGTGGCACGCCGGCGGCCTGCCCATAGCGAACGCGCCATCGCTGCGCCGTGACGCTGCGTGCCGGCGTCTACGGCGCGGCATGCTGCGATGATGCTGAGCCAGCATGTCAAGGTTGGCTACGGCGTTGATACGGTGATCGAAATCATGGTGCCCCAGGGCATGCTGGCGGCGGCGTAGGGTGCCGGTTCAGCTGCCTGCCAGCAAGGCTTCCTTGAGCTGCGCGCGCAGCTGGAATTTCTGGATCTTGCCGGTCGAGGTCTTCGGCAGCGTGCCGAACACGACCTGCTTGGGCACTTTGTAACGCGCCAGATGCTGGCGGCAGTGTTCGATCATCTCGGCTTCTGTGGCCGTCACGCCGTCGCGCAGTTCGACAAAGGCGCAGGGCACTTCGCCCCACTTGTCGTCCGGTTTGGCAACGACCGCCGCGCCCATCACGGAAGGGTGCCGGTACAGCACATCTTCGACTTCGAGGCTGGAGATGTTTTCGCCGCCGGAGATGATGACGTCCTTGCTGCGGTCCTTGATCTTCACGTAGCCATCCGGCTGCATCACCGCGAGATCGCCGGTATGGAACCAGCCGCCGTCGAAGGCTTCGTCGGTCGCGCTCGGATTCTTCAGGTAACCCTTCATCACCAGATTGCCGCGGAACATGATCTCGCCCATGGTTTGGCCGTCGGCGGGCACTGGCTGCATCGTCGCCGGATCCATCACTGTGATCGCTTCCTGTGCGTGATAGGGCACGCCCTGGCGGCCGTTGCGTTCGACACGGTCCGCCAGCGACAGCGCGTTCCACTCGTCCTGCTTGGCGCAGACCGCGGCCGGGCCGTAGGTTTCGGTCAGGCCGTAGACGTGCGTGATGTCGAAGCCGATGCGTTCCATGCCTTCGATGATCGCCGCCGGCGGCGCGGCGCCGGCGATCAGTGCGCTGACGCGATGCTCGATGCCGGCACGCGCCGACTCCGGTGCGTTGATCAGCATGCCGTGCACGATCGGAGCGCCGCAGAAGTGGCTGATGGCATGTTCGCGGATCAGCGTGAAGATCTGGACCGGATCAATGCGACGCAGGCAGACGCAGGTGCCGGCGTTGGCGGCCATCGTCCAGGGAAAGCACCAGCCGTTGCAATGGAACATCGGCAGCGTCCACAGGTAGGTCGCATGCTGCGGCATGCCCCAGGACACGATGTTGGACATCGCGTTCAGATAGGCGCCGCGATGGTGGTAGACCACGCCCTTCGGATTGCCCGTGGTGCCGGAGGTGTAGTTCAGCGAGATCGCGTCCCACTCGTCCTCGGGCAGTTGCCAGTCATCGTCCGGATCACCGCTGGCAAGGAACGCCTCGTATTCCATCTCGCCAAGGTGTGCGCCTTCGGCGACTTCGGCGTCGTCGACATCGATCACCAGCGGACGGCGCTGACCCAGCATCGCCAGTGCGCGATTCATCACCGGTGCGAATTCGCGATCGGTGATCACGACCTTGGCTTCACCGTGCTGCAGCATGAAGGCCAGGGTCTCGGCGTCGAGGCGCGTGTTCAGGGTATTCAGCACCGCACCACTCATCGGCACGCCGAAGTGGGCTTCGATCATTGCCGGTGTGTTCGGCAGCATGACCGCGACGGTGTCGCCGGTACCGATGCCGCGCTGCTTCAGAGCCGAAGCCAGCCGCCGGCAGCGCGTATAGGTTTCTGCCCAGGTGTATCGCAGCGCGCCGTGAATCACCGATGTGCGTCCCGGATAGACCATCGCGGTGCGCTTCAGAAAGCTCAGCGGCGACAGCGGGACGTGATTCGCCGGATTGCGATCAAGACCGAGGCGATAGGGGTTGGCGTGCGTCATTGAAGTTCCAGCTGCGAGGGGACGGAATGCGCAGCGGAGCCTAGCGCCAATCGTGATCGATGAATACTGCGCTTTAGGCGAATATGCAGGCCGCCAATGGGACGGTAATGCGCCGGAATCAGGCGGTCAGCAGTGCGGCCATTGTCTGGTGTGCCAGCTGCGGCGGGACATCGAGATCACGCAGTTCGGCATCGGCATCGGCGTCGGCCAGACGCTCGATCTGGAGTAGCGCCATCGCGACCGCGGGGCGGTGCTCGGCGGACAGCTTGCGCCAGTGCATGATCGCGTCGATCTGGCGATTGCGCGCGGCGGCGCGTGTCTTGCGGACCTGTTCGTCCTCGACGGCGAGGCGGCGCAGGCTGCGCCGGAAAATCTTGAAGCGGCGATGGTGCGCGATGATGGCGTCGACCAATGCCGCTGCGTCGGCGCCATCGCTGACGAGCGCATCGAGCATCTGCTGTTCTGCCTGTTCCCAGGTCTGATAGGCGGCGATGAACGCAGCCGTCTTGTCGTTGAACCAGCGATAGAACGTCTGCGGGGCGAAGCCGGCGCGACGCGCGATGCGGTTGCTGTCGGTTCCGCTGAATCCGTGAAGGCGGAATTCCTCCAGGGCTGCTGCTGCCAGCAGCGATCGCGTGTCGCCGCCGGACTTCGACTGGCGTGGTGAGCGAGATGGGCGAGTGTTTCGTGCAGGCATCGATCGACAACATGCTGGGAGAATGTACGCAGTCTAGCGCGATGTGATATTAATATCACTTAATGTGATATCTGTATCACTTTGAGGGTGGGTCATGGCTGGAACCGACGTGGAAGTGTTGGCTGCACTGGGCGTGCCCGAGCAATCGCAGCAGTTCATCGTGGACGTAGTGCCGCTGGCCGTCGCCCGTGAGGGCAAGGGTCAGCCGGTGGTCTGTCTGCATGCGATCGGGCATGGCGGGGGGGACTTTGCCGGGCTGTCCGCGGCGTTGCGCGCCGACTTCGAAGTGATCCGGGTCGATTGGCCGGGGCACGGTCGCTCCGGGTCCGATTCGCACGCTCCGGACGCGCAACGCTATGCCGAGCTTCTGGGGCGGCTTCTGGATCAGTTGGGGATTGTCAGCCCGATCGTCATCGGCAATTCGATCGGCGGCGCGGCGGCAATCATCCTGGCATCGCGTCGCCCGGTACGGGCACTGGTGTTATGCGATGCCGGTGGACTCGTTGCGGTATCGCCGCTGGTGCGCGGCTTCTGTGCGGTGTTTCAGCGTTTCTTCGCGGCGGGGGAACGAGGCGCGCGCTGGTTTGCGCGGGCGTATGCGTTCTATTACCGCTGGATCGTGTTGCCGGCGCCTGCCGCCGCGGCGCGGCGCGCACAGATCATCGCGGCCGGTTACGCCTGCGCACCCTTGCTGCGCAGAGCCTGGGCATCGTTCGCGCGACCGCAGGCTGACCTGCGCGATCTGGCAGCGGCATTGGATGTTCCGGTGTGGTGTGCCTGGGCGCGCAGCGACCGCGTGATTCCCCTGCTGCTATGCCGTCCTGCGATCCGGCGCATGAAGCATGCAACGCTCAGCCGTTTCAGCGGTGGGCATAGCGCATTCCTGGAACAGCCCGAGGCATTCCTGCGAGAGTTCCGCGCATTCGCGGCTTCGTGTCAGCCGGCGAATGGGTCGGATCAGGTGTTGCCCGGTGGAAATGGTGCGGAGCCCACTCTTGCGGCGACCTCCGGCTTCAGCCGGTCCATGCGGTAGCCGTTGAACAGCGTGCCCCAGAGACCGCGGTCGAGGTCCGATGTACCCAGCAGCCAGTCCGCGAACGGCAGCGTCAGGTTCATGTTGTAGTCGGACATCAGCGCCTGATGGTGATGCACCCAGTGATTGCGTCGCATCGTGTTGACGAACGGCAGGTACTTCAGCAGCCGGTATTCCGGCAGATGCGCGCAGGTGTGCAGCACCTCGTAGCACAGATAGTGCGTCATGCCGCCGGCCATCCAGGCCCACATCGCGCCGTGACCGAAGGGCAGACTCCAGATCGCGCCGAACAGCACGTGGATCAGCGCGAAGATGACAATCGCGAACGGCGGAAAAAAGATGATCCGGTATTCGCGATGCGAGTCGACCGTCATGCGCGCTTCGGTGAAGTAGCTGTGATGCTCCACCGTGTGCCGCCGCCACAGCGCGCGCAGGGCTTCGATGCGTCGGTGCAGCGCATGTTTGTGAATCCACCACTCGCCGAGGTTGGAGACGACCAGCGCGGCGATGAAGCTCGCGAGCCACAGCGGGAATGTCACTCCCGCCGCCATGTGCAGGCTCAGCGCGGCATAGGCAATACCAAAGCCGAAGATCCACGCGCCATGCGCCCAACCGTTATAGATCGTCGGGATCTTTGCCTGATACTGGGCACGAAACGCTACCTGCCGCGCATCCATGCTCGCTCCTGCGCTTGCTGCGAGTGTCGCTGTGTTATTCAGCGCTTCTGAATGAACTCGATCTTATAGCCATCCGGATCTTCGACGAAAGCGATCACGGTCGTGCCGTGCTTCATCGGTCCGGCTTCGCGCGTGACCTTGCCGCCCAGCTCGCGGACACGATCGCAGGCAGCCGCCGCGTCGTCGACTTCCACTGCAATGTGTCCGAACGCATTGCCCTGCTCGTACTGCGTCACGCCGTAGTTGTAGGTCAGTTCGATCTCGGCGCCACCGTCTTCGTAGCCGACGAAGGCCAGCGTGAATTCGCCGCCGGGAAAGTCGTTTCGGCTCAGCAGCTTCATGCCGAGCACGCGGGTGTAGAAGTTGATCGAGCGATCGAGGTCGCCGACGCGGATCATCGTGTGCAGGATGCGCATGTGCAGATCTTCCATGGGCAAATCGGGGCGTCACTTTGGCGGCATCCGTGCGCGGCGGCAAGCGCCTCAGCGGATTCGTCATCAAGCCTCCATGTCGGCATGGCATGTTTGCAGGCTTGATTCGAACCTCAATCGGAATTGTCCATGCGTGCCTTGCCGGAGTCCGGCGCCAGCCGGCGTGATTTTCTGCGTTATGTGTTCCTGACCGCGGGTGCGGCGAGCGTGCCGGCGTGGTTGAGTGCCTGCGGCGGTGATGGCTCCTCCGGTGTGGGGGGCGGGGTGGTCGAGGGCAAGGAATTCAGCATCGCGCCGGGGCCGCTGGCCGGCATCGGCGAACTGGTCGACACCGGCGTCGACGGCATCATTGCGCCCGAGGGTTTCGCGGTGCGCGTGGTTGCGCGGCATCTGAGCAACCCCGTCAGCGGCGTCTTCGATCCGCTGGGCCTGACCGGCTACAACTGGCATCAGTCCCCGGACGGCGGCGCCTGCTACGCGACCGACGACGGCGGCTGGATCTACGTCTCCAACAGCGAAGTCACCGGCACCGGCGGCGTCGGCGCGCTGAAGTTCGGTGCCGACGGCGGCATCGTCGATGCCTATCGCATCCTCGACAACACCACGCGCAACTGCGCCGGCGGCAAGACGCCGTGGCAGACCTGGCTGTCCTGCGAGGAAACCGGCGACGGCGAGGTGTACGAATGCGATCCCTGGGGTGTCGAGACGCCGCGCTCGATGCCGGCGCTGGGGTTGTTCAATCACGAGGCCGCGGTGGTCGATCTGCCGACGCGCACGCTGCTGCTGACCGAGGATGCCGGCGACGGCCGCCTCTATCGCTTTGTCTGCGACGCGAGCGACGAATATGTCGACGCCGCCGGACGCCGGCGTCTGCGCATGGAATCCGGCGTACTGCAGGCGATGAATATCGAGGGCTACGAGAACGGCGGCTACGCTGATGACGATGCCCTGCTGCGCAGCCTGCATCGCGTCAGCTGGGTGGACGTCTCCAGTCCGGAGGCGGCGCAGGCTGGCGTGCGCTCGGCACTGGCCGATGCCGGCCTGCCGGTGCCCGGCACGGTGTTCAAGGGCGGCGAGGGCATCTGGATCTACGACGTGCCGGCGGCGCTGCAGACGGTGCCGCCCGGCGGGCGTGTCCGGACGCGGGCGCTGGCGTTCTTCGCCAGCAAGGGCGACAACCGCGTCTATGCCTACGATATCGACAACGATCTGATCGAACTGGTGTTCGACAACGCCTCGATCGATCCGGCCTTTGACGACGTCGACAACGTCGTGGTGTCGCCGGCCGGCGATGTGCTGGTGGCCGAGGATGGCGAGGCGATGCGCCTGATGATCGTGGTGCCGAACCGGCCGGCCAAGATCCTGCTGCAGGTCACCACCGGCGGATCGGAAATCACCGGACCGGCCTTCTCGCCGGACGGCAGCCGGCTGTATTTCAGCTCGCAGCGTGGGCCGAACCTCGGCATCGGCAAGACCGGCACCGGCGTCACCTACGAGGTCACGATTCCCGCGGCGTTCCGCGCCGCCGTCTGAGCGCGCTAGATCGACTGCGCGTCGATCTGCACCGCGTTGAACAGGCCGAGCCGCGTTTCCAGGCGGTCGAGTTCGGTCAGCTGGTCGCACAGCGCTTCGGCCTGCGCGCCCAGCGCTTCTGCGCGCGGCTCGATGCGGCGTTCAACCAGACGCTCGACATAGTCGCTGCGGGCTTCGACGCCTGCCGGATCGAAGATCGCGCCGGCGATCAGTCCGGCAACGCTGCCGACGAGGCCGCTGGCGGCATCGACCGCCAGCCGCTCGATCTCGTGATCCAGGTCGCCGCCGAACCAGGCGTCGCCCGCAGGCAGGTGACGGCCGTCGAGTTCGCGACGCAGTTTCATCGTCAGGATTTCGAGGCGCGCGATCAGATCGCTCAACCGATGCTCGTCGCCGGACAGGCCGGCAGTGACGATGGCCAGACTTTCGATGCCGAGCATCGCGCCACGCAGGGCGACGTCGGTGATCTTCGGCACCAGGGCTTCGAGCTGTTCGCGGTACTGCCGCGCCAGACGGCGCTGTTCGGCGGTCAGCGAGATTTCACGGCCATCGCGGTCGATGCGGTCGGCGTACAGCTCGTAGCGATGCTGGTCGTCGGACAGGGCAACGCGTTCGCCGCGGGTCTCGATGCTGTAGTCGAAGCGGGCATTGCATTCGCGGTGAGCGTCGTTGGCCATCGTTGCCGCCATGGCCGGCGCACAGCTCAACGTCAGCAGCAGCCATCCCAGTATTCGGTGATGCATCGCGATCTCCCATGAATCGGTACGGGGGAGATCGCAAGTGCCGCGCCAGTGTGTGTGGCCAGCAAAATCAATTGCTTACGGGGCAATGGTCGGAGCGGGAAGGCCGGATGCGCGAACTCATCGCAAATTTCGCCACCAAGTGGTCCGATCGTCGGGTTGCAGTCACCGCCACAGATTCGGCATCAGCGCCGACGAATAGCCGGAGATGAAGGTGTGGCGCTCGCCGCCGGTCTCCTCGTAGACGTGACGCTGCAGCGGCCCGATGTTGGCGCCGTACACGTGGATGCTGACCGAGGGGCCGTCCGGCACCGCATTGGATACCCGATGGATGTCGCCGATGCGGGGCGACACGCGGTCGACCTGTCCCGGATTCATCAGATGCTCGCCGGTCTTGCGCAGCGTGTTGGCGACGGTGTCGAACACGAATTCCTCGCAACGCTCCAGTCCGCGCAGCACCGACACCATGCCCCAGACCGTGTGGTCGTGTACCGGCGTGTGCTGGCCCGGACCCCAGACGAAGCTGACGACCGAAAAGCGCTGGTAGGGATCGCAGTGCAGCAGGTATTGGCGGTAACGCAGCGGGTCCGGTTCGGCAAAGGTCGCCGGCAGCCAGTCGTCGACCGCGACCAGTCGCGCCAGCAGCGGCGCGCCGCGTTCGAACACCTGCGGCTCGTCCGTGCCGACGTCGTCGAGCAACGCGGTGAAGTCGGTGACGAAATGGCGCAGGCGGGTGATGTCGTTCATGGCTCGGTCCTCGCGGCCGTGCGGATTCGGTCGTCAGTTTAGGCCGCGTTGCGACCCGCAGTGTTCAGACCTTGGTCGTAGCGCGCAGCGCCGTGGCGACCGCCCGCCAGTGCTCGCGCTTGCGCGCCAGCGTCAGTGCGGCGTGTGCGGGGCTGGTCGATGGCAGACGCTGGCAGTGCAGGCGCGTACCGGTGTCGCCCAGATCGGCAAGCACGTAGCGGCGGAACGCATCGGCGGCTTTGCCGCCATTGAAGAACACCTGCGTGATCTGGTGATGGCGACGCAGAAAGCCGGCGAAATCGTTTGGCACGATGCTGTCTTCGACGATGTCCGAATCCAGGCTGCTGCTGCGCGTGCAGGATTGCAGGACATCCCACAGCGCAATGCCGGCGTTTGTCAGGCCGGCCAGACGCTGCGCGTAGTCTGCCTGCGCATCGATGCCGGTGATCGTCGCCATGATCGGCCAGAACGCATTGCGCGGGTGCGCGTAGTACTGCTGCGCGTGCAGCGACGCCTTGCCCGGCATGCTGCCGAGAATCAGCACGCGTGCGTCGGCGCGCGCTACCGGCGCAAAGCTGTGGACGTGACTCATGCCGAAGATCAGTTCATGACATCGACGCGCTGCGCGCCAACCTTCAGGGCCATTGCGTGGCCAAGCGCTCGAAGTCCGGCGACTGTGCGCGCACCACGCAGAAGCGCTGACCGGTCGGCGCTTCCATCACCCACCAGCGCGGAAACTGCTGGAAGCGTTTGGCGCCGAGTGCTTCGAGGCGCTGCACTTCCGCTTCGATGTCGTCGGTCTCGATGTCCATATGGATGCGGCTGTCATGCGTCACCGCCTGCACTTCCAGATGCAGGCCGTGCTGTGTGTCCATCAGCCACACGTAGTTCTCGCCTTCGCTGCCGTCGAGCCCGCGCCGCTGCATGCCCAGCGCGCCGGCCCAGAACGCCGATGCGGCGGGCAGGTCATCGGTCTTGCAGTCGATGATGAACCCGGCCAGTTTGCTCTTGTGCATGGGATCGCTCCGTCGGTGCGAGCCGGCAGTGTAAAACCCGCAGCGCTCAGCTGTCGGACGTGGCGTGCAGCGCAATGCGATTGCTTTCGCTGTCGAGCACGATCGCACGCACGCCGTGCGGCCCGATCGAATGGATCGCCTGCATCAGGCGGCCGCCGTGACTCAGTGCCTGATTGACCGCGTCGCGGATGCGGCCTTCGACGTTCAGGTACAGCAACGGCCCGCCCTCGCGGCCGGCCTTGTCCGGGTCGAGCACCAGCGTGCCGCCGTTGCCGGCACCGTGTTCGAGCAGACAAAACTCGACGTCGCCGGCGAGTTCCTTGTAGACCTTGATGCCCAGCGTCGTGGCATAGAACGTTGCGGCGCGGTCCAGGTCGGAAACCGGAATGTCGAACCAGACCGCGCGGTTGTTCAAGGAATTCCAGGTGCTCATCGGTTCTTCTCGGTGTTCGGGCGGAGACCGCATGGCGGATGTCGCTTGATCTGCATCATCGCCGTCCGGCTGTCGGGGTGGGAGTATCCAAGGGACACTTGGGCGGGGCAATCCATGGCGAACGCAATGCAGCTGCGGCGCGGGCATCGGCGCTGGTGCAGGCAATGATCGAGGTCCGTATTCACGGTCGCGGCGGACAGGGCAATGTCGTTGCCGCCTATCTGCTGGCAACGGCAGCGATCAACCATGGTGATCATGCCCTGGCGTTTCCGGCCTTCGGTGCCGAGCGCCGCGGGGCTCCGGTGGCCGCGTTCGTGCGCATGGCCAAGCAGCCGTTCCGGCGCCGCGATCAGGTCGCGCATCCGGATTTTCTGATCGTGCAGGACGAAGCCCTGCTGCACGTGCCCGGCATTCTCGACGGCCTCAAGCCCGGCGGCGGCGTACTGGTCAACAGTCGGCGTGCCGCGTCGGATTTGGGTGTCGAAGGCAATGTGCAGACCGTTCCCGCGTCCGAGCTGGCGATCGAGCATCTGGGTCGCCCGTTGCCGAATGCGCCGTTGCTGGCCGCGTTTCTGCTGTTGAGCGGTGCATTGCCGATCGATGCGCTGAAGCAGGCGTACAGCGAGCGCTTCAAGGGTGCAACGCTGGCCGCCAACCTGAAACTGATTGATACCGCCGCGGCGCAGGTCGAAGCCGGCGCGTGGCAGGAGTCCGCCGATGCGGCAAGCGCTTGAAGGTTCGCAGGCGATCGCGCGTGCGGTGGCCCTGTGCCGGCCCAACGTGGTATCGGCGTATCCGATCACGCCGCAGACGCACATCGTCGAGAACATCGCCAAGCTCGTTGCCGACGGTGAGCTGAAATGCGAATACGTCAGCGTCGAGAGCGAGCACTCCGCGGCGAGCGTCGCGCTCGGCGCTGCCGCAGCGGGCGCACGCGCCTACACCGCCAGCGCCTCGCAGGGCATTCTGCTGATGTGCGAGGTGCTCTACGACATCGCCGGTCTGCGCATTCCCATGGTGCTGACCTGCGCCAACCGCGCGGTGTCGGCGCCGTTGTCGATCTGGAACGATCATCAGGATTCGATGGCCGTGCGCGACGCCGGCTGGATCCAGCTGTTCTGTGCGGATAACCAGGAAGCGGTCGACACCACGATCCAGGCGTTCCGCATCGCGCAGGACACCGATCTGCCGGTGATGGTCTGTGTCGACGGCTTCACGCTGACACATACGCTGGAGCCGATCGACTTGCCGACCCAACAGCAGGTGGACGGCTTCCTGCCGCCGTTCGTGTTCGCGCGTGCGCTGGACCCGCGCAAGCCGCTGAGCGTCGGCACGCTGGCGACACCCGAGTGGTTCACCGAGGCGCGCCACAGTCATCACGGTGCCGTGCTCGCGGCCACCGATGCCATCGTCGCCGCCGATCGTGACTGGCAGCAGGTCAGTGGTCGCGGTTGCGGCGGGCTGCTGCAGGTCGACGGCCCTGCCGATGCCCGTATCGGCATCCTCTGCATGGGCTCGGTCGTCGGCACCCTGCAGGATGCGCGTGACGCCATGCCGGAGCTGCCGTCGGCGCGCATCATCCGTCTGCGCAGCTTCCGTCCGTTTCCGGCGCAGGCGCTGCGCGAAGCCTGCGCCGGGCTGGATCAGGTCGTGGTGCTGGAACGTGCGCTGTCGCCGGGAGCGATGGGCATCGTCGGCGCAGAAGTGCGCGCCGCGCTGTACGGCGTGGCCGGTGCGCCGCGCGTGCAGAGCGTGGCTGCAGGTCTGGGCGGGCGCGACATGCCGCTGACGCTCTATGCGCAGCTGATTGCACTGGCGCAGGCGCCTGCGACCACCGACTTTGCGATTCTCGATGTGGAACTCGACAAGCTGCCGGCTGCGGACCGTTATCCCGAAGCCGCCGTTGCAGTGTCGAGCGGAGACCGATCATGAGCGCCAACAGCACCGCCGGCACGCCTGCGGCAGGGGTGAGCATTTCGTTGGCCGAGCTGCGCGAGAATCAGCCGCGCTTCCAGGGCTTCGTTGGCGGGCATCGCGCCTGCGTCGGCTGCGGGCAGGCGCTGGCTGCGCGGCTCGTGACCGAAGCGGCCGGGCCGGACGTGGCGGTCGCCAATGCCACCGGCTGTCTGGAAGTGTTCAGCACCGCATGGCCGGACTCGGCGTGGCGCGTGCCGTGGCTGCATTCGCTGTTCGAGAACGCCGGCGCCATTGCTTCGGGCATGGAAGCGGCGTTCAAGGCGCGTGGTCAGAGCACCAAGGTGCTGGCCTTTGCCGGCGACGGCGGCACCTTCGACATCGGCTTCCAGTCGCTGTCCGGCATGATCGAGCGCAACCACAATGTGCTCTACGTCTGCTACGACAACGAGGCCTACATGAACACCGGCGTGCAGCGTTCAAGCTCGACGCCGCACGCCGCCGCCACGACCACCTCGCCCGCAGGGCGGGATCGCCTCGGCAAGCGGCACATGAAGAAGGACATCCTGCAGATCGTCGCCGCGCATCACATGCCGTACGCGGCCACGGCGTCGGTGGCGTATCCGTCAGACCTGCGCAAGAAAGTTCGACGCGCGATGGAGATCGAAGGCTCGACCTTCCTGCTGGTGCATTCGCCGTGTCCGCTGGGCTGGCGTCACGATGGCGCGAAAAGCATCGAAGTCGCGCGCCTCGCCGTGACCACCGGTCTGGTGCCGATCATCGAGCTGGAGCGCGGCGCGCTGACCGGCTCGATGCCGATCCGCGAACAGCGTCCGGTGATCGAGTACCTGCGCGCACAGGGGCGCTTCCAGCATCTGTTTGCGGATACCGCGGAAGCGCGCGAAGAGCTGGAACACATCCAGGCACTGGCGGACTACAACATCGAGCGTTACGGCTTGCGCGGCAGCGGGAACGATGCTCGCGACACCGAGGGCGCCGATACCGTCCGCCGTGGCGGAGTGCGCTGGGCATGAGCGCCGCAATGAATCAGGAGTCGAAGCGATGAAGCAGTATCCGCGCGGCGGCATCGCAGAACCCGGCGCGAGTCTGGCGTATCACACCGGCAGCTGGCGCGTGCAGCGTCCCGTTCATGTGCATCAGGCGGCGCCGTGTCATCACGCTTGCCCGGCGGGCGAGGATGCGCAGGCCTATCTGGCGCTTGTCGAGCAGGGTGCGATGCAGGCCGCGTGGGAGGCGCTGGTCAGCGCCAATCCGTTGCCCGCCATCACCGGCCGCGTCTGCCCGCATCCCTGCGAGAGCGGCTGCAATCGCGGCCAATATGACGAGCCGGTATCGATCCACGGCATCGAGCGCGTGCTCGGCGACGAGGCGATCCGCAACAACTGGGCGTATCCAGTGTCGGCACCGGCGGCCGATGCGCCGACCGTGGCTGTCATCGGCGCCGGCCCTGCCGGGCTGAGCTGCGCGTGGCATCTGCTGCGTCGCGGGCTGCGCGTCGTCGTGTTCGAGTCCGAGACTGAACCCGGCGGCATCTGCGCCACCGCGATTCCCGAATACCGCTTGCCGGCCAAAGTGGTCTCGGCCGAATGCGGGCGCTTGCTGGCGCTGGACGGCATCGAGTTCCAACCGGGGCAGCAGCTGGGGCGTGACGTCTCCCTGCATGATCTGAAGCAGCAGTACGCCGCCGTGTTCATCGGCGCCGGTGCGCAGCAGGCGCGGCCGTGGAATATCGACGGCGTGACGCCAGTGGATCTGCACGATGGTCTGGCGGTGCTGAAGGAATGGACCCGCGTCGGTCAGGTGCCGCCCGCCGCGCGGGTGGCGGTGATCGGCGGCGGCAACACCGCAGTCGATCTGTGCCGCGTGTTCAAGCGCGCGGGGGCGAGTCAGGTGATGCTGGTCACGCACAGCGGCATGCCGGGCCCCGGCGTGCCGGATGCGATGCGCGCGTTGCCGCGCGAGCTGGAGCAGGCACAGGAAGAGGGTGTCGAGATTCTGGCCCATCGCGGCGTGCGTCGGCTGGTGCTGCGTGGAGAGAAAGTCGCCGGGCTCGAAACCGTGCACATGAAGAAGCTGCCCGATGCCAACGGCCGCTTGCGTCGCGTCGCGTTCGAAGGTACCGAGTCGCTGATCCATGTCGACATGGTGGTTCCGGCCACGGGCCAGGATGTCGACGGCACCGGCTTCGAGGAGCTGCTGAACGGACAGACCTATCTGTCCGCCAATGCGGAGGGCGCGACCGGCGCCGATCGCGTCTTTGCCGGGGGCGACGTGACCGGTCAGGCCGGCACCGTCGCGGCGGCGGTCGGGCAGGGGCGGCGCGCCGCTGCAGCCATTGCGCGTGCGCTCGGAAAAACCGCCGAGACTCCGCGGCGCAGCGAAGCCGTCGTCGCCTTCAGCGCGCTGAACACCGAATACTTCGAAGCCGGAAAGCGGCATCACGGCTCCAGCCTGCCGGTTGCGGAGCGCGGCATCGAGCGCGAAGTCGAACAGGGTCTCGGCCTCAGCGAAGCGAGAGCCGAAGCCGGCCGCTGCCTGTCCTGCGGTAATTGTCTGGCCTGCGACAACTGCTACACGTTGTGTCCGGATACCGCGGTGCTGAAGACGCGGGCGGAAGCCGCTGACGGCAGCCACTACGTGTTCGACTACGAGTACTGCAAGGGCTGCGGTCTGTGCGCCAACGAGTGCCCGACCGGTTACATCCAGATGGTGCCGGAGCTCTGAGGTTCCGGCAGTCTCGGCGCGGGCGGCGTCGCCTACTTCGTGCGGTGTGACGCGCGTTCGGCGCGCTGCTGCAGACTCTTGCCCACCACCTGGAACAGGCGCCCGGTCCACTCGACTGTCGTGCCCGGCATCAATGCCGTCGCCGCATTCCACGACTGGCCGAAACCGTTGGCCACGCGCAGCGGCTGCTTCGTGATCGCCTTGATGATCCAGCCGGCCGCGCGCTTCGGGCTCATCTGCGGCAGGTAGCGATAGATCTTGGTCGGCGCCGTCATCGCCGTCTTCACCAGCGGGAAGTTGATCACGCTGACGTGCACGCCGCTGCCGACCAGCTCCGCCGCCAGCGTGCGTGAAAAGCCTTCGAGCGCGGACTTGCTGGCGACATAGGCGGCAAAGTTCGGCGTCGGCATCAGCACCGACATGCTGGACACATTGACGATATGGCCGCTGCCACGTTCCAGCATGCCCGGCAGCAGGCGCAGCGTCAGCCGCACCGCCGCGTAGTAGTTCAGCTCCATCGTGCGCTCGAAGTCGTGCATGCGGTCCAGCGACTCGCGCACCGGCCGGCGGATCGAGCGCCCGGCGTTGTTCACCAGCACGTCGATCTGCGCATGCTCGGCCAGGATCGCGCTCGCGCAGTCCTCGACTGCCTTCGCCTTCGACAGATCGGCCGGATAGATCCACACCTCGGCGCCCATCTCCGTCGCCAGCTGCTGCACGCGCTCCAGCTCGTCGCGGCGGCGTGCCACCAGGCACAAGCGCGCGCCGGCCTGCGCCAGCTCCAGAGCGGTGGCTTCGCCGATGCCGCTGGATGCGCCGGTGATGACGATGGTCTTGCCGCGGATGGTCTGTGCCATCGGTACTCCTCGTGATGTTCTGTTTGTATGCCCGGATAGTCGCCGCATTGTGCACGTCGCGCCTTGGCCGGCATGGCGCACGCTGGCGGCGGCGCAGTCAGCGGCCTGCGTCCGCGGTGGACGTGACGGGATGCATCCGGGACAATGTTGCATCGCAGCAAAGTGATGCCCGCAAGACGCGGGCGCTTCGCCGGCGCCGCCATGGCCCGTTTCGGTGGGCGCAGGCTGCGCGGTTCGCTGCGCCGTCGCCCGATGCCGGGCGGTCACCGTTCACATCCCGTCCTGTCGCCGCAGCCGCGTGCGCCGCGGAGGGCTGCGTTTTTCTTTGATTCCGGAGTGCGCCGTGTTCAAGCTGTCCCCGCAAGACCTCAAGACCAACCTGCTCAGCGGCCTCACCGTGGCGCTGGCGATGGTGCCGGAGGCGATCGCCTTCGCGCTGGTGGCGCAGGTCTCGCCGTTGACCGGCCTGTACGCCGCGTTCCTGGTGTCGCTGATCACCTCGGCATTCGGTGGCCGCCCCGGCATGATCTCCGGCGCCGCCGGCTCGCTGGCGGTGGTGATGGTCGCGCTGGTGGTCGAGCACGGTGTCGAATACCTGTTCGCCGCGGTGGTGCTGATGGGGCTGCTGCAACTGCTGTTCGCGGCGCTGCGCCTCGGCAAGTTCATCCGCATGGTGCCGCACCCGGTGATGCTCGGCTTCGTTAACGGTTTGGCGATCGTGATCGCGCTGGCGCAGTTCGAGCACTTCAAGGTCGTCGATGTCGACGGCAACAAGCACTGGCTCGCTGGCATCGCGCTGTACGGCATGATCGGCCTCACCGCGCTGACAATGCTGGTGATCTACCTGTTCCCCAAGCTGACCAAGGCGGTGCCGGCCACGCTGGTGGCAATCGTCGCGGTCTCGCTGCTGACCCTGGGGCTGGATATCGAAACCCGCACCGTTGGCGATCTGGCCTCGATCAAGGGCGGCCTGCCGGCATTCCATCTGCCTCAGGTGCCGCTGTCGCTGGAGACGCTGCGCATCGTCTTGCCGTATTCGCTGATTCTGGCCGCGATCGGTCTGATCGAGTCGCTGCTGACGCTGAACCTGATCGACGACATGAGCGATACGCGCGGGCGGCCGAATCGCGAATGCGCGGCGCAGGGTGCGGCCAATGTCGTCACCGGCGTGTTCGGCGGCATGGGCGGCTGCGCGATGATCGGCCAGAGCATGATCAACGTGAACAACGGCGCATTGCATCGGCTGTCCGGCATCGCCACCGCGCTGTTCCTGCTGTCGTTCATCCTGTTCGGCTCGGCGATGATCGAACGCATTCCGCTGGCGGCATTGATCGGCGTGATGTTCGTCGTCTCTGAAAAGACCTTCGAGTGGGGCAGCTTCCGCCTGTTCGGCAAGGTGCCGCGCATGGACGTGTTCGTCGGCCTGCTGGTGGCCGGCGTCACCGTCGCGGCGGATCTGGCGATCGCCGTATTCGTCGGCGTGATCGTCTCCGCGCTCGCGTTCGCCTGGGAGCACGCCAAGCATGTGCGCGTGACCGCAACGCAGACGCCGGACGGCCGCAAGCAGTATCAGGTGGAAGGCACGCTGTTCTTCGCATCCGCCGCCGAGTTCCAGCAGCAGTTCGTGCCGGCCGAGGATGCCGACGAGGTCGAGATCGACTTCGGACGCGCGCGCCTGATGGATCATTCCGCGATCGAAGCCGTCAACGCGCTGGCCGAACGTTACCAGCGCGCCGGCAAGCAGCTGAAGCTGCGCCACCTCAGCCCGGATTGCCTGGAGCTGCTGGACAAGGCGCGCAACATGATCGAAGTGAACTACCGCGAAGATCCGCACTACCACGTCGCCGACGACAAGCTCGCCTGAACGCGGTGTTGAAGTGCCGGCGTCGCTGTGCTGGCCGAGCGCACCCATCACGCGCAGACTAGGCCCCATAACAACGGGGGCATGACATGCAGCAGATCTACATCACCGGCGCGGGTGGTCTCGACAAGCTGGAGCTGAGGCAGGCGCCGGACCCGACGCCGGGGCCGGACACACTGCGCGTGCGGGTGCACGCCAGTGGCGTCAACTTTGCCGACATCATGGCGCGCCAGGGTCTGTATCCGGACGCGCCGAAAACGCCCTGCGTCGTCGGTTATGAAGTCTCCGGCGTGGTCGATGCGGTGGGGGACGGTGTCGACACCAGCTGGGTCGGCAAGCCCGTGTTCGGGCTTACGCGTTTCGGCGGCTATGCCGACACCGTGATCATGCCGATCAAGCAGGTGTTCGAGAAACCCGAATCCCTCAGTCACGCGCAGGCCGCGGCGATCCCGGTGAACTACCTCACCGCGTGGCAGTTGCTGGTCGTCGTCGGCGCGCTGACCGCGGACGAATCGGTGCTGATCCACAACGTCGGCGGCGGCGTCGGTCTGGCCGCGATCGACATCGCACGGCATGTCGGCGCAACCATCTATGGCACCGCCAGCAGCGGCAAGCATGCCTTCCTCAAGGATCGTGGCCTGCACCACGCCATCGACTACACCCGTGGCGACTGGATGCCGGAGCTGATGCGGCTGACGCAGGATCGCGGTGTCGAGCTGATCACCGATCCGCTGGGCGGCAGTCACTGGAAGAAGAGCTACAAGGCCCTGCGCGCCACCGGCCGCCTCGGCATGTTCGGTATTTCCACCGCCACCGAATCCGGGCTGTTCGGTCCGCTCAAGTTATTGAAGATCGTCTTCGGCTTGCCGCTGTACACGCCGCTGGGCCTGATGGATCAGAACCGCGGCGTGTTCGGCGTCAACATGGGCCACCTGTGGCACGAGGTCGACAAGATCCGCACCTGGATGGAAACGCTGCTTCTGGGCGTGGAGCAGGGCTGGGTGCGGCCGCACGTCGACAAAACCTTTGCGCTGGCCGACGTCGGTCAGGCCCATGCGTACATCGAGGCACGCAAGAACATCGGCAAGGTGGTGCTGACGGTGTGATGCGGGTGGGGCAGGCGCGCCACCTCACTTTCTGGAATCCATCGCTTCCGGTTCATGTCGAGTAGTCACGCAAGGCGTGGCGTATCGAGACACCGCACTGATCTGAGCGTTCTTGCCTTCAAGCTTGGCGCACCACCTCGATACGCTGCGCTACTCGGTGCGAACGGGCAGTGAAGTGAGGGAGGACAGATCAGGCGCACTTTCGCATTCGCGGAATTCATCACCACCCGTGTGAAATTCATCGATCCCCGTTCATGTCGAGTAGGCGCCGCGGCGCCGTATCGAGACACCGCACTGATCGGAGCGTTCTTGCTTTCAAGCTTGGGCGCACCACCTCGATACGCTGCGCTACTCGGTGCGAACGGGCGGTGAAGTGGGTGAGTGAGATTAGCCGCACCTTTGCGTCTGTCGAATTCACCACCACCCGTTCATGTCGAGTAGGCGCCCTGGCGCCGTATCGAGACACAGCACCGAGCCTCAGCCCAGAACGCAACGAAACCCAGCGCATCCCCCTCGAACCGCAGTGAATCAGTCGGCGTTGAGCTTCTTCAACAGCGGCGCGATCAGATCCATCGGCAGCGGAAACACGATCGTTGAATTCTTGTCGCCGGCGATATCGATCAGGGTCTGCATGTAGCGCAGCTGCATTGCCTGCGGTTCCTTGGACAGCTCCGCCGCCGCTTCACGCAGCTTCACAGCGGCTTGCTGCTCGCCTTCGGCGTGAATGATCTTGGCGCGGCGTACACGTTCGGCTTCGGCCTGGCGTGCAATCGCGCGGATCATGCTTTCGTCGATGTCGACGTGCTTGATCTCGACCGTGCTGATCTTGATGCCCCAGGCGTCGGTGGCCTTGTCGAGGATCGTCTGCAGATCGCGGTTGAGTGCGTCGCGTTCGGTCAGCATGTCGTCCAGCTCGTGCTGGCCGAGCACCGAGCGCAAGGTGGTCTGTGCGAGCTGGCTGGTCGCGTCGTAGTACTGCGCCACCTGCAGCATCGCCTTGGAGGGGTCGATCACGCGGAAGTACAGCACCGCGTTGACCTTGACCGACACGTTGTCGCGCGAGATCACATCCTGTGGCGGCACGTCCATGACGATCGTGCGCAGATCGACCCGCAGCATCTTCTGAACCACCGGGACCACGTAGATCAGCCCCGGGCCCTTGGTGCCGGTGTAGTGCCCGAACGTGAGAACCACGCCGCGTTCGTATTCGTTCAATACCTTCACGCCAGCGAGGATCAGCGCCATCACCATCGTGATGATTATTCCTGTGAGTCCGAGCATGCGGTCACTCCTTCTAGTTGATGGGTTCCACGTCCAGACGCAGGCCGTGGCGTCCGGTGACGCGTGCACGTTGGCCGGGGTGCAGGGTGTGTTGCGCGCAGATATGCCAGCGCTCGCCGCCGATTTCGCCCCAGCCTTCGCCGTCGGCGAACTCCAGCACGTCGACCGTTTCGCCAAGCATCGCTTCGCCGCCGGTGACCACGCGCGCGTGACGCGCACGCCACAGCAGATACAGTGTCAGCGCCATCACCACAGCGGCGGATACGGCAATGCCGACGATCACGCCCACATTGATGCCGTAGCCGGGCACGTCCACGTCCATCAGCAGTACCGAGCCGAGCACGAACGCAACGGTGCCGCCGATGCCGAGCACGCCAAAGCTCGGCGCCATTGTCTCGGTCACCATCAGGGCCACGCCGAGCGCCATCAACGCGAGGCCGACGTAGTTCACCGGTAGCAACTGGAACGCGTACAGCGCCAGCAGCAAGCTGATGCCGCCAGTCACGCCCGGCAGGATCGCGCCGGGGTGGTAGCCCTCCAGCAGCAGGCCGTAGATGCCAATCAACATCAGCATGTAGGCCACGGTCGGATTGGTCAGCGTCGCCAGCAACTTGATGCGCCAGTCCGGCTCTAGGGTCTCGACCCGCAAGTCCGCAGTCTGCAGCGTCTGCTCGCCGGTCGCGGTCGATACCGTACGTCCGTCGACCGCGCGCAGTAGCGTGTGAACGTCATCCGCGACCAGGTCGATGACCTGCTCGTTCAGTGCCTGCTGTGCAGACAGCGATGCGCCGTTACGCACCGCAGACTCGGCCCAGTCGGCATTGCGTCCGCGCTGTTCCGCGAGCCCGCGGATATATGCCACCGCGTCATTGATGGCCTTGGTCGTGGCTGCGTCACGCGGAACCGCCCGCGTCTCGCCAGTGGACGGGTCTGACGTTGTGGCCTCATCTGCAGCGGATGCCGCATCAGGCTTCCTCTCCGGATCGTTATCGCGGGGCGACGCTGGCGTGGCGCTGTCCGGCAACGGCCACGAACCCCCAACCGGAATCGGCGTGGCTGCGCCGAGATTCGTCGCCGGTGCCATCGCCGCGATGTGTGTGGCGTAGAGAATGTAAGTGCCGGCGCTCGCTGCACGCGCTCCGGAAGGGCCGACCCATCCGATCACCGGGACCGGCGAAGCCAGCACGCGCTTGATGATGTCGCGCATCGCGCTGTCGAGTCCGCCGGGGGTATCGATGCGCAGCACGATCGCCGTGGCGCCGCTGTCCTGCGCCTGCGTCATGGCTTTCTCGACATGGGCGCTGGTGGCGGGGCCGATCGCACCCTCGATGCTGATCTCGGCGACGTAGGCGTCCCCTGCCGCAACACTGCTCGCGGCCAGCAAAAGCCCGATGAGGGTCAGCCAGCGCATCATGCGGTCCAGTATACGCGCGCCCGTCCGTCACCACGCCGGTATTGCGCAGACGGCGCTCTGTGCGTACGGAAGGTGAGGTGCGATTGCCAACCATCAGACACACCGCCGCACTTCTGGAATTCATCACTCCCCGTTCATGTCGAGTAGGCGCCGAGGCGCCGTATCGAGACACGGCTCTGATCTGAGCCTTCAGGAATTCATAGCGACCCGTTCATGTCGAGTAGGCGCCGCAGCGCCATATCGAGACACGGCTCTGATCTGAGCGTCCATGCCTTCAAGCTTGATGCACCACCTCGATACGCTGCGCTACTCGGTGCGAACGTGTAATGACCCACCGAAACCTGCACAGGTCATGCCGCTAAAGCAAATGCTTCAGCGGGTGTTTTCATCTTCAGCGCCTGGTGAGGGCGCCGATGGTTGTAGAACTGGATCCAGTCGCTGATGA
>NZ_SUKF01000008.1 GCF_005047655.1 Sinimarinibacterium arenosum
GCCATGCCAGCAATGTGGACGTCGATATCCTGCGGACCAGGCGCCTTTGCCCAATCCCGCAAACTTGTTTCGGATCACCCAAGCAACCCGTCACCTCACCATCGCAAACGCCGTGCCAAGGTCCGAAGCGCCTGTTGCCCGGATCACCACGGCACCGGGAGAGCGCATCGCGGTACGTAGAGGAATCCTGCTGCACTGCGGCATTTTCAACCGAGGAGTAGCGCCTCATCCGGCTTTGCGGGGCATCGCGTCGGGCGCCGCCGGGGTGCGAATCGTGTTCGTGCGTCTGGTGCACAAACAGTGCACGGAAGCGCCAACTTCGCGCGCAATGGACGCCTTAAAGAAGCTCCGTCACCGTCAGCAGGGCACGTGCAGCGTCACCGATCTTGAGCTTGCGCGACATCGCGATGGTCCGCAGCAGTTCATAGGCGTCGCTTTCGCTGAGCTTGCGCCGTTGCATCAGCATGGCCTTGGCACTTTCAACATCACACCGGTCGGCCAGACGGATCTTGTTGTTCTCGATCTCACGACGCAGCGCCTGATGTTCGTCAAAGCGCGCAATCGCCACCTCGATCACCGACTTCAGCCGCGCAGGCGACATGCCATCGACCACATAAGCGCTGACGCCGGCACGGATTGCCCGGCGCGTGGTGTCGGGATCGGTCTGCGACGCGAACAACACGATCGGCCGCGGCCGATCGCGGGTGACCTGGCCCAGCGATTCGAGCGTATCGCGACTGGGCGCATCGACATCGACCAGAATCACGTCGGGCCGGTGCCGGTCAACCGCCAGGCTCATGTCATCGCGGCTCGACAGTCGTGCGACCACTCGATGTCCTGAGGCATCCATCGCCTGCTGCATCAGATCCAGCCGCTCGGCGTCGTCGTCGACCAGCATCACGCGCAGCGCTGCCGGGGTCTTGCGCGAACTCATGTGCAAGACCCCGGCATCCACACGACAGCGGCATCGCCGCAGGCTGCGGCGACTTCACTATATAAGGACATCAACACCCCGTTGCCAGGCGGCATTGTGTGTCGCGGTGAGTTGTATGCGGCGCGGATGGTCATCACGCGCGGGCCTCATGACGATGGCGACAAGGTCACAGATGGTATTCGATCTGCAGCCACAGTTTGTCCGTGTCCACGCCATAGTCATTCGCCCGATAGCGGGCCAGTTTGATCTGCCCCTGCACGTCATACGGTAAAGACACCGAGATCCGGGCATCGAGTTCGCGACCGAGATCGTCGTGCGACTCGTCAGAGCGGAACTGATGATAAGCCGCCCCGATGCCGCACCAGGGCAACTTGGCATCGACCGCGACATAGGCATCGCGCAGACCCGCATCCGGTGTCTTCAGGAACACGTCGGCCCAACCCTGGAATGCATGGCGGGTACCCAGCGGGGTCTGCAGTGCAAAGTCGCCGGCATCGCTCCCCAGTAGCTCATATCCCAGCTTCAGGGCCAGTGGATTACGCTCCAGCGCCAGCTCGGCCAGTCCATAGCGGGTGTCGAAACGATCGCTACCGCGAACCGCCCTTTGCTCTGCCATCTCGGCGCTATAACGCAGCTGCGTTGCAGGAGCCAGACCGACCTTGCCGGTGGCACGCAGCCCGAACGTGTCGAGGTCCGCTGCAGCCGGATCCTCATTGTCGATCCAGTAACCGTAGGCGCTCAGTCCGATCTTCGGATCGATGGCCCAATGCACCCGCAACAGCTCGGCGCGGACCTCCACGTTACTGAGCGTGATGGTGTTGACCGTGCTTAGATACGCCGCGTCGATCGTCACGGTCTTGAACATCCCCGCGTGCAGAAAGACCCCATCAAAGGTCTGTTCGTTCTGGCGCCAACCGACGTTTCCGATCCAGCGGGCGTTGTCGTAAATGAGCCGTTGCCGCCCCGCGCTCAGCAGGATCTCCGGCGTCACCGCGTACTGCACCCCATAACGGTTCAATTCGCTGCCCTCGGGATCGGCCACAACCGGTCGCCCGGCTGTTTCGGGAGCGTAATCGTCGACCAGTGCGGCCGTGTGCTCGAATTCAACAAACGCAGTAACGTCCGCTACGGCGCGTGTGCTGTATCCAAGCCGTGTGCGCAGGGTCAGTGCATTGGCTTCCTTGTCCAGGTTGTCCTGCTCGACCGATTCATAGCGCAACCGCAGGTCCAGTTGTGTGGTGCCGCCATGCAGGAAATCCTGTACCTGCGTCTCTTCTCCCCATGCAGCCGCCGCGCATGTGAGCAGACCTGCCCCGCCCAGCATTGCAACCCTTTTTGTTACGCCCATTGAAAGTACCGCCCCCTTCCGTTCGGTTGTCGAAAAAAACACGCGCGCACAAAAAAAGCGCCCCCCAAGATCAGCGTGGCTGATTCAGGTGGACGCCCTTGTCCTGTACGCAGTGGTGTACGGCTGTCGCAGGCCCATCATTGGGCCGCACCGTCATGGTGCTAAAGCTGAAGCCAATGCCCCAAACGCAAACGCCGTGCCATCCCTCCATGCGCTAACACCGACGCCGTGCACGTCGCAGCACACAAGGGCACAGATCTTGCGGAGTGAGCTCTACTTACCGACCCGGATGCGCAGCCCCCCATGCGTGTGATGCTCGTGGACGATGACTATGGACGTATGGCTCTGCTTCGCCAAGCGCTGCTGGCAGGCGGAAACGACGTTGTCGCGCAAATGTCGACCACCGACGATTTGCTCGCCTGCGTCGCGCGCCTGCAGCCGGACATCATCCTGATTGAAGTCGATGCACCCAGCCGCGATACGCTCGAATCGCTGGGTCAGATCAATCGCGACCGACCGCGACCGATCGTCCTGTTCGCCAACCACAGTGACGCCGATACCGCGCGCCGTGCCATGCGCGCCGGCGTCAGTGCCTACGTCGTCGACGGCATGTCGCCGTCTCGGCTGAAGTCGGTGATCGACGTCGCCATTGCACGCTTTGATGAGCACCAGGCCTTGCGTCGGGAGTTGCACGAAACCAAGACACGTCTGGCCGATCGCCGCGACGTTGACCGCGCCAAGGGCATCCTGATGCAACGGCGCAAGCTCAGCGAAACCGAGGCCTACGAACTACTGCGAAAGATGGCGATGGACCGCAACGTCAAAATCGGCGACGCGGCACGCTCGTTGCTCGCGGCCGCCGAGCTGCTATGAGCGAGGAACGCATGAGCGAAACGCTCGAGAAAAAGAAACTCCGCCTCGGCGTTGTGCCCCTGGCGGATGCCGCACCGATCATTGTCGCTCGCGACAAGGGCTTCTTCGAAATGCATGGCCTGCAGGTCAGCATCAGTGTCGAAGCATCCTGGGCGAGCATTCGCGACAAACTGGTCGCCGGCATTCTCGATGGCGCACAGATGCTCGCGCCGATGCCCATCGCCGCAACGCTCGGACTCGATGGACTCGGCACGCCGATGGTCACCGCGCTGAGCCTGAATCTCAACGGCAACTCGATTGCCGTATCCGAGCGCCTGTATCGCGAGCTGCATTTGCAGCGGCGCGATGCAGCGGCAGCGGGCCGTGCGCTGAAAGACTTGCTGATCCGTGACCGCCTGACCGGTCGCGGGCCGCGCGTGTTTGCACACGTGTTTCCGTTTTCCACCCATCACTACGAACTGCGCTACTGGCTCGCCGCCAGTGGCATCGATCCGGACCACGATGTACGGCTTGAGGTGGTTCCGCCGCAGTTGATGGTGCACAACCTGCGCGATGGCCGCATCGACGGCTTCTGCGCCGGCGCGCCCTGGGGTGCCGTGGCGGAGATTGCCGGCAGCGGTTATCGCATCGTCAACACCTACCAGATCTGGAACAACGCGCCGGAGAAAGTGCTGGGCGTCACCCGTGACTGGGCCGACGCAAACCCCACCACGCATCGCGCGCTGGTCGCAGCATTGATCGACGCCTGCCGCTGGCTCGATGCGGCCGAACATCGTGCCGAAGGCGCGCAGCTGCTGATCGACAGCGAAGTGCTGGAAGCCCCACCGGCAGCGATTCGCGCGGCACTCGATATTCCGGTCGCGGGCGATCCGTTTTTCGGGCCTGGCCTGGCATTCCACGCCGGTGCCGCGAACTTTCCGTGGGTCTCGCACGCCCAGTGGTTCATCGAGCAGATGCAGCGCTGGGGCCAGGTCCCGGCGGATGTCGACGCCGCGGCGGTCGCGGCCAAGGTCTATTTGCCCGCGCTGTATCGTCAGGCCGCGGCCAGTCTGAAGATCACTTCACCGCTGGAGGATTCCAAGACGGAAGGTCAGCACGACGGCGACTGGTCACTGGAGCAGCCGTCCGGCGCAATCCGGATGGGTGCCGACCGTTTCTTTGACGGAAGCATCTTTGACCCGGGCGTATCCGGACTCCCGCGTTGAACGCGTACCGGTACGCAGTTTCACCCCGGTCATCCAGCGTTGTGGCATGACGCGTGCTTGTGATATTCCCGACGCCAAGCCCAACGATGGGCTGCCGGCACCGGATAACGAAGTCCATCACCCTCTCGGGCGATGGGCTTTTTTTGTTGGAGCAAGGTCCTTCCCCCAGAGGCGACGCTCCTGTTCCGTTGCCGCAGTCCATCTGGCCGCGTCTGCAGCGTCGCCGCGCGGGCGCGGCGCGGTCGAGGATGCCCCTGTTCCGGCCTCTTTCAGAGTCATTCCGACCGCACCGCGTCCGCGCCCTTGTTGACGCAAGCGAACGACAGAACGGAAACCACATGACTCCGACACAAGTGGCGCTGGTGAAATCGACCTGGGCACAGGTTCTGCCCATCCAGGATCAGGCGGCAACGTTGTTCTACAACAAGCTGTTCGAGCTGGATCCCAGAGTGCAGTCGATGTTCCGTGGCGACCTGCCAACCCAAGGCAAGAAGCTGATGCGGATGCTCGATATCGCTGTCCGCGGACTGGATCATTTTCATGCCCTGCTACCCGCACTGAAGGATCTCGGCCGACGCCATACCCAGTACGGTGTGCGCTCGGACGATTACGGCACGGTGGCTCTGGCGCTGCTGTGGACGCTGGAACAAGGGCTCGGCGACGCCTTTACCGCAGAGGTGCGCTCCGCGTGGACCGAGGTCTACACCGAACTGGCCACGGCCATGCAGACGCTCTAACCGGCACTGCAGGCGGGCCCCGCGGCGGTGCGCCCGCTCGCGCCAGCTTGGTGCGCAGCGCACGGCATTGAGCCGCCGCCGCGGCGTGTCGCCGGCATGAAAGCGCGGCCACCTCGTTCGGCAAAGCTGGCACGCGGCTTGCGATAAACAACCCAGCACTGGATGAAGCGCGCACCAACGGCGGTGCATGCGGCGCAGGTTATGTCCTGCGGAAGGGTGCTCAGAATCGGACAACGGCGTCCATGGCACGGTCGAGAGACCGTCTCATGGGCGCTTTTTTTTGCCTTTTGGAAACTGAGAGACGAACCATGACCAGCAGCTCGCATCGTCATCCATCATCAGGATTGCGCCGCCTCGCGCTGCCCGCAATGACCCTGCTTGCCACCTTGGCTGCCGCGGCCTGCGGCAGCGGTGACAAGACCAGCGCAGCACCCGAGGCCTCGCCGAAGGCGGCAGCGCCTGCAGTTACCGTTGCGCAACCGGAAAAGGCCGAGCTGAAGTTCGGCTTCATCAAGCTGACCGACATGGCACCGCTCGCGGTGGCCTATGAGAAGCACTACTTCGAAGACGAAGGGCTGTTCGTCACGCTCGAAGCGCAGGCCAACTGGAAGGTGCTGCTCGACCGCGTGATCTCGGGTGAGCTCGACGGCGCACACATGCTCGCCGGCCAGCCGCTGGCGGCCACCATCGGCTTCGGCACGGCGGCCGACATCATCACGCCCTTCTCAATGGATCTGAACGGCAACGGCATCACCGTTTCCAACACGATCTGGGAGGAGATGAAAAAGAACATTCCGATGGAGGACGGCAAGCCGGTCCATCCGATCAGCGCCAGCGCGCTGGCGCCGGTGGTCAAGCAGTACAAGGCCGCAGGCAAGCCGTTCAACATGGGCATGGTGTTTCCGGTATCGACGCACAACTACGAGCTGCGCTACTGGCTCGCCGCCGGGGGCCTGAATCCGGGCTACTACGCACCGCTCAAGGGTGACGTCGGCGGACAGATCGGTGCAGACGTGCTGTTGAGCGTGACGCCGCCGCCGCAGATGCCGGCGACGCTGGAGGCCGGGACCATCTTCGGCTACTGCGTGGGTGAACCGTGGAATCAGCAGGCCGTGTTCAAGGGCATCGGCGTGCCGGTGATCACCGACTACGAGATCTGGAAGGACAATCCGGAGAAAGTCTTCGGTATCCGCGCCGACTTCGCCGAGAAGTACCCGATCACCACCAAGGCGGTCACCAAGGCGCTGATCCGTGCGGCGTACTGGCTCGACGAGAACAACAATGCTAACCGCATGGAAGCGGTGCAGATGCTGGCCAAGTCCGACTACGTCGGTGCAGACGCCGAAGTCATCGCCAACTCCATGACCGGAACCTTTGAATACGAGAAGGGCGACAAGCGTCCGGTGCCGGACTTCAACGTGTTCTTCCGCCACAACGCCACCTATCCGTACTACTCGGACGCGATCTGGTACCTGACGCAGATGCGTCGCTGGGGCCAGATTCCTGAGCAGCATCCGGACAGCTGGTACATGGACACGGCGAAGAAGGTGTATCGCCCGGACCTGTACGCCGCGGCAGCGAAGGAGCTGATCGCCGAAGGCAAGCTGAAGTCCAGCGACTTCCCGGACTTCGCTACCGAAACCGGATTCCGCCCGGCGACTAACGAGTTCATCGACGGCGTGACCTATGACGGTACGCAGCCGAACGCCTACATCGACGCCTTGAAGATTGGTTTGAAGGGCGACGAGACCGTCAAGTAAACCGCGACGCACATAGACGCCGCATCGATCAGACAAGACGTATTGGGGATTGCTCATGATGCTGAATCACACTGTCAATTTTCTCGGCAAGGCCGGGTTGACCTGGTTCATTCCGATGGCGCGGCTGGTCGCGGGTGAGGACCCGCGGCAGCAGCTGCGCGAAATCCTGCAGGTGATCGGCATTCCGGTGCTGGCTTTTGCCATCTTCCTCGGTCTGTGGGGCGGACTGGCCGGCTCGGTGCAGACCAGTCTCGGCGCCTTGCCGGGTCCGTCGGCGGTGCTTGAAGCCGCGGGCGGGCTGCTCGACGAACACCGGGCCGAACGTGAGAAGGCGGATGCGTTCTACAAGCGGCAGGACGAGCGCAATGCGCAGATCCTCGCCGCCGACCCGAATGCAGAAGTCAACGTCCGCGCGTGGACCGGCAAGCCGACCTACATCGATCAGATCGGTACCAGTTTGCTGACGGTGTTCTGCGGTTTCGTCATCGGCACCCTGGTTGCGGTGCCGCTGGGCATCGTCTGCGGTCTGTCCAATATCGTGCAGGCTGCGATCAATCCGATCATCCAGATCTTCAAGCCGGTCTCGCCACTGGCATGGCTGCCGATCGTGACCCTGGTGGTCAGCGCGGTCTACGTCTCGGCCGATCCGATGTTCGAGAAGTCGTTTCTGATCTCCGCGATCACGGTGACGCTGTGCTCGCTGTGGCCGACGCTGATCAACACCGCAGTCGGTGTGGCCTCGGTCGACAAGGATTTGATCAACGTCTCCAAGGTGCTGCAGCTGTCGTGGTTCGCCAAGGTCCGCAAGATCGTGCTGCCGTCGTCGCTGAAGCTGATCTTCACCGGTCTGCGGCTGAGCCTGGGTGTGGGCTGGATGGTGTTGATCGCCGCCGAGATGCTGGCGCAGAACCCCGGGCTGGGCAAATTCGTCTGGGATGAATTCCAGAACGGCAGCTCGCAGTCGCTGGCCCGCATCATGGTTGCGGTCTTCACGATCGGCTTCATCGGCTTTCTGCTCGATCGCGTGATGGCCACCCTGCAGCAGCTCGCCAGCTTCGGCGACGACCTGCGGTGAGCGGAGCCCAGCCATGCAAGCCCAATTGAAAATGCGTCCGCTCACCGAGCCCGCATCGGCGTCCGGTCCCATGCCGTCGCCATCCGCACCACCGGCACCGATCCGGCTGGAACTGCGCAACGTTGCCAAAGCCTATGGTGCCGGCACGCGTCGCAGCGAAGTGCTCAAGAACATCAATCTGCAGATCAAGGAAGGCGAGTTCGTTGCCATCGTCGGATTCTCCGGCAGCGGCAAGTCCACCTTGATCTCGCTGATTGCCGGACTGATCGCACCCGATCAGGGTGAAGTCCTTGCCGGCGGCAAGGCGGTCACCGGCCCCGGGCCGGACCGCGGGGTGGTGTTCCAGAACTACTCGCTGATGCCGTGGATGACCGTGCGCGAGAACGTCGCGCTCGCAGTGGATCAGGTGTTCGGCGCCGAATCGCGGGCGCAGCGCGCAGCGCGGGTCGAGAAATATGTCGGCATGGTCGGATTGACGCCGGCCATGGCCAAGCGACCGGCCGAGCTGTCCGGCGGCATGCGTCAACGCGTCGCGGTTGCGCGTGCGCTGGCGATGAGCCCGGACATTCTGCTGCTGGACGAACCGCTGTCCGCATTGGATGCACTGACACGCGCCAAGTTGCAGGACGAAATCATTCAGATCTGGGACCAGGAAAAGAAAACCTGCGTTCTGATCACCAATGATGTCGACGAAGGCCTGATCATGGCCGATCGCATCATCCCGCTGAATCCGGGCCCCGGCGCAACCTTCGGCCCCGAGTTCATCGTCGATCTGCCGCGCCCGCGCGATCGTCGTGCGATGAATCATGACCCGGCGTTCATCCGCCTGCGCAAGGACGTGACGCAGTATCTGATCGACGCCGCGGCGTCGCAGAATGCACAACGTGACGACAAGGTCGTGCCGCTCAAGGGACTGATCCCCAAGACCAGCGACGACTACCCGGCAACGATCAAGGCCGGCAAGAAGAAAGCCCCGGTACAGCCGGAACGCTATGTCGAGTTTTCGCAGATCTCCAAGATCTATCCGACCCGCAAGGGACCGGTCAAAGTCGTCGACGGCTTCGATCTGAAGATCCGTCAGGGCGAATTCATTTCGCTGATCGGACACTCCGGCTGCGGCAAGTCGACCGTGCTGTCGATGATGGCTGGGCTCAACTCCGTCAGTGAGGGCGTGATCATTCTGGACGGCAAGGAGATCGACGGCGCCGGTCCGGATCGCGGCGTCGTATTCCAGGCCCCGAGTCTGGTGCCGTGGCTGTCGGCCTTCGAGAACGTCGCTCTCGGCGTCAACCAGGTGTTTCCGCAGGCCAGCGAGGCCGAACGTACCGAGATCATCGAGCACTATCTGGCTCGCGTCGGCCTCAGCGAACAGAAGCACAAGAATGCTGCCGAGCTTTCCAACGGCATGAAGCAGCGCGTGGGTATCGCACGTGCATTCGCACTGTCACCCAAGCTGATGCTGCTGGACGAACCGTTCGGCATGCTCGACTCGCTGACGCGCTGGGATCTGCAGGAAGTTCTGATGGACGTGTGGGCACGCACACAGCTGACCGCCATCATGGTGACCCACGACGTTGACGAGGCGATTCTGCTGGCCGACCGCGTGGTGATGATGACCAACGGCCCGAACGCCAGGGTCGGCAAGATTCTCGAAGTCGATCTGCCGCGTCCACGCACACGCAAGGCACTCCTGGAGCATCCGGATTACTACCGCTTGCGCGAGGAGCTGCTGAGCTTCCTCTCCGACTGCGATCACGCCTGAGGCACGCCATGAAAATCATCGTCATCGGCAACGGCATGGTGGGGCACAAGTTCGTCGAAGAACTGGTCGCGCAGCAGAATGTGGCAGCGGACGTCACTGTGCTGTGCGAAGAGCCGCGCCCAGCCTACGACCGTGTGCAGCTGTCTGCCTTTTTCTCCGGCAAGACCGCCGACGATCTGTCGCTGGTCACGCCGGGCTTCTTCGAACAGCATAGTGTGGATCTGAAGCTGGGCGTCGGCGCCAAGTCGATCGACCGCACGCTGAAGACGGTGACCACCACCGCCGGCGAAACGCTGGGCTACGACAAGCTGGTCATCGCCACCGGCTCGTATCCTTTCGTGCCGCCGATTCCGGGCAAGGACCGCGAAGGCTGCTTCGTCTACCGCACGATCGAAGATCTGGAAGCGATGACCGCCTGCGGCGCGCGGTCCAAGGTCGGTGTAGTCATTGGCGGTGGCTTGCTCGGCCTGGAATGCGCCAAGGCGCTGCGCGATATGCAGCTGCAAACGCATGTCGTCGAGTTCGCTCCGCGCCTGATGGCAGTGCAGATCGATGACGGCGGCGGGCGCGTGCTGCGCAGCAAGATCGAACAGCTGGGCGTCACCGTCCACACGCAGAAGAACACGGTTGAAATCGTTGCCGGTGATCACTGCCGGCACAAGATGAAGTTCGCGGACGGCGCCGAGCTGGAAACCGACATGATCGTGTTTTCCGCCGGCATCCGGCCGCGCGACGAACTGGCGCGCGCCTGTGGCCTGGGCGTTGGCGAGCGCGGCGGAATCATCGTCGACAATCACTGCCGCACGCTCGACGACGACATCTATGCCATCGGCGAATGCGCTTTGTGGAGCGGCCGCATTTTCGGCCTGGTGGCACCGGGCTACGAAATGGCGCGGGTTGCGGCGAAGACGATTGCCTCATCACCGTCACATGACGCGCCGCAGTTCACCGGCGCCGATATGAGCACCAAGCTCAAGCTGATGGGCGTCGACGTCGCCAGCATCGGTGATGCGCACGCGGCAACCGCCGGTGCACGCAGCTATGTGTTTACCGACGAGCGCAAGCAGATCTACAAGAAGCTGGTGACCTCCGAGGACGGTTCCCTGCTGCTCGGTGCGGTGCTGGTGGGTGATGCCACCGAGTACGGCCAGCTGTTGCAGATGATGCTGAACCACATCGCGCTGCCGTCGTCGCCGGAATTCTTGATCCTGCCCGCCGCGGACGGTCAGACCCGCGTGGGTCTGGGAGTCGATGCGCTGCCCGGGTCGGCGCAGATCTGTTCGTGCAACAACGTGACCAAGCTGCAGTTGTGCGAAGCGGTCGGCGCCGGCTGCACCACGCTCGGCGCGCTGAAGAAGACCACGCAGGCAGCGACCTCCTGCGGCGGCTGTGCGCCCCTGGTGACGCAGATTCTCAAAGCCGAGATGAAGCGCCTGGGTCACAGCGTGAACAATCATGTCTGTGAGCATTTCGCCTATTCGCGGCAGGAGCTGTATCACCTGGTGCGCGTCGGACGTATCGAAACCTTCGACGCACTGCTGAGCAAGCATGGCAGCGGACTGGGCTGCGATATCTGCAAGCCAGTGGCTGCCAGCATCTTCGCTTCGTGCTGGAACGACTATGTGCTGACCCGCGACAAGGCCGCACTGCAGGATTCCAACGACTACTTCCTGGCCAATATCCAGAAGAACGGCACCTATTCGATCGTCCCACGCATCGCCGGCGGCGAGATCACGCCGGACAAGCTGATCGTGCTCGGTCAGGTCGCCAAGAAATACGGTCTGTATACCAAGATCACCGGCGGCCAGCGCATCGATCTGTTCGGTGCCCAGGCGCACCAGCTGCCGCAGATCTGGAGCGAGCTGGTCGACGCCGGATTCGAGACGGGCCACGCCTACGGCAAGGCGGTCCGTACGGTGAAGTCCTGCGTCGGCAGCACCTGGTGTCGCTTCGGCGTGCAGGACTCGGTGTCGATGTCGTTGACGATCGAGCATCGCTACAAGGGCCTGCGCGCTCCGCACAAGCTCAAGTTCGCGGTCTCCGGTTGCACCCGCGAATGCGCCGAGGCGCAGAGCAAGGATGTTGGCGTCATCGCCACCGAGAAGGGCTGGAACCTCTACGTCTGCGGCAACGGCGGCATGAAACCGCGTCATGCCGAACTGCTGGCGGGCGACCTGGACGATGCCACCCTGCTGCAGTACATCGACCGGTTCCTGATGTTCTACATCCGCACGGCCGATCGCCTGCAGCGCACCAGCGTCTGGCGCGACAACCTCGAAGGCGGTCTCGACTATCTCAAGGACGTGATCGTGCATGACTCGCTGGGCCTCGGTGCCGAGCTTGAGGCCGAGATGGCGCAAGTGGTCGACAGCTACGTCTGCGAGTGGAAACGCACAGTCGAGGATCCGGAAGCGGTCAAGCGCTTCCGCACCTTCATCAACGCCGACGGCGGCGACGACAACGTCGTGTTCGTCGAGGAGCGCGGACAGATTCGACCGGCAACCGCAGCGGAACGTGAGCGCCCTGAGTTCAAGGGTGTCGCCGTTGTCGCCGAGCCAGCCTGAGCCTGCGCAATGCCTGCTATGGATGGAATACGTATGAGCACGCTTTGGCACGACGTCTGTGGTGTGGACGAGATCTGGCCCAATACCGGGGTCTGTGCCCGCATCGACAACCGTCAGATTGCAATCTTCCGGATCGATCGCGCCGACGGCGCGACCGAAATCTTTGCGATCGACAACCACGACCCGCATTCCGGCGCGAACGTGCTGTCGCGCGGGATCGTCGGCAATCTCGGCGCACGCACCGTGGTGGCTTCGCCCATCTACAAGCAGCATTTTGATCTGGCAACCGGCGATTGCCTCGAGGAGCCGTCGCTGCCGGTGCGCAGCTACGCCGCCGAGATCAACGACGGGCGGGTTCGGGTCTGCGTGTGAACGCAACGGCGCTGAACGCTTTGATCGTGCCCGCGCGCCTGCGCGGTGGCCTGCGCGTGACCAGCGGCCCGGGCCACGCGGAGCGCTCCGGCGCCGGCCGGTCTGCAAGTCCGGCGGCATCCGCCGCAGGCCAGGGCGCGCCGCGCACACAGAGCGGGGATGATGCTCAGGGTCAGGGGAACCGTCCTCGCCAGCATCTGGTCGTGATCGGCAACGGCATGGCCGGCATGCGCACGGTTGAAGAGCTGCTGAAGCTCGACGACCAGGCCTACGACATCACGGTGTTCGGCGCCGAGCCGCACGGCAACTACAACCGCATCATGTTGTCGCCGGTACTCGCCGGCGAAAAGACGGTCGACGACATCATGCTCAACACGCCGCAGTGGTATGCCGATCACGGCATCACCCTGTACGCCGGTGATCCGGTGGTGGCGATCGATCGCCGCGCCCGCCGCGTCCGTGCGGCCAGCGGACGCGAAGTCGGTTACGACCGGCTGTTGCTGGCAACGGGCTCCAAGCCTTTCGTGATTCCGGTTCCGGGTGCCGATCTACCGGGCGTGATTGCGTTCCGCGATATCGGCGACGTCGACGCGATGCTCGCGGCCGCACGGAATCATCGAAACGCTGTGGTCATCGGCGGCGGATTGCTCGGCCTTGAAGCCGCCAATGGCCTGATGCGTCAGGGCATGAACGTCACGGTGGTCCACGTGATGGACAGCCTGATGGAGCGACAGCTCGACAAGCCGGCGGCGATCCTGTTGCAGCAGGCACTGGAGGCGCGCGGCATCGGCTTCATGCTGAACGCCAATACCGAGGCGATTCTCGGCAGCGATCGCGTCACCGGCCTGCGCTTCAAGGATGGCCGCGAGATGGCCGCGGATCTGGTGGTGATGGCCGTCGGCATTCGCCCCAACGTCGATCTCGCGCGCAGTGCCGGCCTGCACTGCGAACGCGCCATCGTGGTCGACGACACGCTGCAGTCGCTGTCCGATCCGCGCATCTATGCCGTTGGTGAATGCGTGCAGCACCGCAAGACCGTCTACGGGCTGGTCGCACCACTCTGGGAGCAGGCGCGCGTGTGCGCGTCGCATCTGGCCGGCGTCGGACACAACCGTTATTCCGGATCGGTGACCTCGACGCAACTCAAGGTCACCGGCATCCATCTGTTTTCCGCAGGCGATTTCATTGGCGGCGCCGATACCGAAGAACTGGTGTTCCGCGACCCGCGGCGCGGTGCCTACAAGCGCCTGGTCCTGCGAGACCAGCGAATCGTCGGTGTCGTTCTGTATGGCGATGTCCAGGACGGTCCGTGGTATTTCGAATTGATGCAGAACCAGACCAACATCGAATCGCTGCGGGACCGGCTGCTGTTTGGCCGTGCGTTCTGCACACCACCAGCCGGCCCGACCGGCGGACCTTGAGGGGGGTCGAATCATGAGCACCGGTGCTGGCGTCAACACCACATGCCCCTACTGCGGCACCGGCTGCGGCGTCACCGCGCGGGTGACGACCGCCGGGGTGGAGGTCGCGGGCGACACCACGCATCCGGCCAATCTGGGCAGGCTCTGTGTCAAAGGGTCTGCGCTGGGTGAAACCGTCGTTGACGAAGGCCGTCTGCTGTATCCGGCACTGCGTGATCGCAACAGTCCGAATCCTCCGCAACGCGTGAGCTGGGAGACCGCACTGGACACCGTCGCCGATGGCTTCGCGCGGATCATGCGCGAGCACGGCCCTGAGTCCGTTGCATGGTACGTCTCCGGCCAGCTGCTCACCGAGGATTACTACGTTGCCAACAAGCTGGTGAAGGGCTTTGTTGGCAGCGCCAATATCGACACCAATTCGCGGTTGTGCATGTCGTCGGCCGTTGCCGGCCACAAGCGCGCGTTCGGTGAAGATATCGTGCCGGTATCGTACGAAGACCTGGAGGACGCCGAACTGATCGTGCTGGTCGGCTCCAACACCGCATGGTGTCATCCGGTGCTGTATCAGCGCATTCTCAAAGCCAAGGCGCGCCGCCCGTCATTGCAGATCGTCGTGATCGATCCGCGACGCACCGCGACCGTGGAGCTGGCCGATCTGCATGTGCCGCTGCGCGCTGGCAGCGACGTGTGGCTGTTCAATGGTCTGCTGACATTTCTCGAGCGCAGCGGTGCGACCGATGCCGGATTCGTCAGCGAACACACCCGCGGCGTCGCTGACGCCCTGGCGGCGGCCGACATCGAACTCGAAACCGTCGCCCAGCAGTGTGGCGTCGACAGCGACACGCTCACCGCGTTCTATCGTCTGTTCGCCCGCACCGAGAAGGTCATCACCTGCTTCTCGATGGGGGTCAATCAATCGTCGGCCGGGACCGACAAGGTCAACAGCATCATCAACTGCCACCTGCTGACCGGCCGCATTGGCAAGCCGGGAATGGGGCCGTTTTCGCTGACCGGACAACCCAACGCAATGGGCGGTCGCGAAGTCGGCGGTCTCGCCAACATGCTGGCCGCGCACATGGATCTGGAGAACCCGGATCATCGCGCTCTGGTGCAGACGTTCTGGAACAGCCCGCGCATCGCCGAAAAGCCGGGCCTGAAAGCTGTCGAGTTGTTCGAAGCCATCGAGCAGGGCCGCATCAAAGCCGTCTGGATCATGGCGACCAATCCGGTTGTCAGTCTGCCCGACGCGGATCAGATCAAGCGCGCGTTGCAGCGCTGCGAAATGGTCGTGGTGTCTGACGTCATTGCCAACACCGATACCACGCCGTTTGCCGACGTGCTGTTGCCGGCGCATGCCTGGGGCGAGAAAGACGGCACGGTGACGAACTCCGAGCGCTGCATTTCGCGACAGCGCCCCTTCGTCCCGGTCGCCGGTGAGGCGCGCCCGGACTGGTGGGCGCTCAGCGAAGTGGCACGACGCTGGGGCTACGGCGAACAGTTCGCCTACACCAGCGCGCACGAGATCTTTGACGAGCACGCACGACTGACCGCCTGCGGCAACGGCGACGACGCGGCATCAGACCACTCATGCGCGCGCTACCTGAATCTGTCCGGCCTGACCGGACTCGATCGCCAGGCCTTCGACGCGATGAAGCCACGGCGCTGGCCGGTCGTCCAAGGTGACGCCGACACCAATCTTCGCGTCTTTTCTGACGGCCGCTACTACCACTCGGACCGGCGCGCCCGTCTGGTACCGACGCCGCCCCGCCTGCCGGCACATGCAACGGCCAATGAATTTCCACTGGTGCTGAACACCGGCCGCGTGCGCGATCACTGGCATACGATGACGCGGACCGGCCTGGCTCCACGTCTGGCCTCGCATACCCACGAACCCTATGTCGATATCCATCCGCTGGATGCGGCCGAAGCCTTGCTCAAAGTGGATGAACTGGCGCGCGTGACCACACGCTGGGGCAGTCTGGTCGCGCGGGTACGCTGCAGCGGCGAAGTACAGCAGGGCACGATCTTCGTCCCGATCCACTGGAACGAACAATTTGCATCCAACGCGCGGGTCGGTGCGCTGGTCAACCCGGTGGTCGACCCGGTCTCCGGCGAACCGGAATTCAAGCACACGCCGGTTCGCGTGGAGCCGTTCCGCGTGGACTGGCACGGCTTCGTACTCAGCCGTGGACGTCTGCCGATGGAAGGGGTGACCTGGTGGACGCGCGCCGCCGGCGCGCAGTTCGCGCGCTACGAAGTCGCGGGTCGCCAGAAGGTCGACAACTGGCCGGCACTGGCGCGTAGCGCCCTCGGCGTCCCGGACGGCGCAGACTGGATCGAGTACATCGATACCGCATCCGGGGTCTACCGCGCCGCCTACGTGATCGAAGATCGTGTCGAAGCCTGTCTGTTCGTCTCCTCGCGTCCGGACCTGCCATCGCGAGCCTGGCTGTCGAGCCTGTTTCAGAAACCGAAAATCGACAATCTCGACCGGCTCGGCCTGTTGGTAGGCGAGCCGCTGGACAGCAGTGCGGACACCGGGCCGACGATCTGCTCCTGCTTCGGTGTCGGCCGCAACACCATCACCAACGCAATCGAGCAAGGCGGCTGCAACAGCGTCGAAGCCTTGGGCGCCAAGCTGCGTTGCGGGACCAACTGCGGCAGCTGCATCCCCGAGTTGCAGAAACTGCTGGTCGCACCGACGGCGACTGCCTGAGCCCTGTGACGCTCCGTCCCGCGTTGCAGCGGCTCGCGGGTCAGCCGATCAGTTCGGCCAGACGTGCATTGAGTTTGAGCAGATACGCCGCGTGCCGTTTCTCACTGGCGCGGAAGGCCTTGATCAGCTTCAGGCCGGCTTCGGTGACAACCGCGCCGCCACCAGCACGCCCACCGGCAAGCCGGGTCACCAGGACCTTGCCGGTGCGCTTGTTCATGGCGTCAACCGCGTTCCACGCGGCGCGATAACTCATGCCCATGCGCAGCGCGGCCTGACGGATCGAACCGGTTTCGGCGATGGTCTCCAGCAACTCGATGCGGCCTGGGCCGACCAGACTCTCGTCGTCAGCCATGAGCCAGAGATGGGAACGCACTGAAAGTTTTGGTTTGGCCATGAGCGTCCAAATTGATGACAAGCGGTGCGATCTCCGCCGCAACAGCTGCGCGTCCGCACCCGCATCATAGCCCGGCCCTGCGCCGTGGGGCATGGGCGTTATGTATACTCGGGAATAACGTTGTCCTGCCACCCCCCATGCACAAGACCTCTTCCCAGCACCCGCTCAGCAGCGCCGCCGTGGCGCCGGAGCAGCGTGTGAGCCCGTGTGGAAATGGAACGGTGACGGGCGTGATTCTCGCCGGTGGCCAGGGTGCCCGCATGGGCGGTCGCGACAAGGGGCTGATCGAGTACAAGGGCCGCCCGCTGGTTGAGCATCAGCTTGAACTGCTGCGTCCGCAGGTCGGCGCGCTGATGATCAGCGCCAATCGCAACCTCGACCGCTACGCCGTTTATGGTGTTCCGGTGGTCAGCGATGCGACGCCGGATTTTCGCGGCCCGCTGGCCGGCATGCTGGCCGCGTTGAGGGCCGCCCGGACACCCTGGGTAGTATGCGTGGCATGCGATACACTCGGCCTGCCGGGAACGCTGGTCGAATGCCTGCTCGACTCGGCCAAGGAGGAGAACAGCAGCGCGGCCTATGTTGCCGACGCCAGTGGGGCGCAGTACACCGTCTGCGCGCTGCACACCACTTTGGCCGATCCGCTGGATGACGCACTACGTCACGGCCGCCGTGCGGTTCGCGAGTTTCTTGGCGCGCAGCGCGCGGCGCGCAGCCTGCTCGCAGGGACGCAGCTGCACAATCTGAATTCACTCCTGCCCGCGACGGAGACCCCTTCGTGCTGAACACGCTGAACGCACCCGCCACCCCCAGCGCCGCTGTGTCGGCGCCGGGGGTGCGTGCGCGTTCGCCGTCGGATGCGGTGTCGGGTTTGTCGGATGCGCGCGGGCGGGTCAAACGCAAGCTGCGCCTGTCGCTGACCGATCGCTGCAACCTGCGCTGCGTCTACTGCATGCCGGACACGCCGAAGTGGCTGCCGAAGGCGCAGATCCTGCGGCAGGACGAGATCATTCGTCTGGCCCGACTGTTCGTCGAAGAACTCGGCATCACCGACATCCGCCTGACCGGCGGCGAGCCGCTGCTGCGCGCCGACGTCGTGGATATCGTCGCGGCACTCGACACCTTGCGCCCACTGGGCCTGGAACGCATCGCGATGACCAGCAACGGCGGGCGTCTGCCGCGCGTTGCCAACGCCTTGCGCGCCGCCGGGCTCGACGACATCAACATCAGCCTCGATGCGCGCACACCGGAGACCTTCACACGCCTGACTGGCGGCGGCAGTGTCGAGCCGGTGCTGGAGGGGATCGCGGCGGCGCGTGACGCCGGGCTGCCGGTCAAGATCAACAGCGTCGTGATCCGCGATCACAACGAACACGAAGTGCTGCCGTTGCTGCGCTGGGCGATGGAAGCGGACATGACCCTGCGCTTCATCGAGTTCATGCCCTTGGATGGTCGAGGCTACTGGAATGCCGACCGTGTGTTCACGCAGGACGAGATCGTGGCGGCACTGCGTCAGCACCACCGGATCGATGCACTGCCGGAAACCGACGATCCCGCACGCTATTTCAGCGTCGACGGCAATCATCGCTTCGGCATCATCTCCACGATTTCAAAACCGTTCTGCCGTCGCTGCGATCGCGTGCGGATGTCATCGACCGGCACGCTGTATTCCTGCCTGTTCTCGGCCGCCGGTGAAGACCTGCGGGCGCCGATGCGGGCAGGTGCCGACGATCAGGCCCTGGCGCGGCAGATTCGCGGACACGTCTGGCACAAGGAAGCGGGCTACGCCGAGCGGCCGGGTTACGTCGAACGACCGATCACGATGCATGTGTTGGGAGGCTGAGGGTGCAGATTCAAGTCTTGTGTTATGGCGCGACACGCCGCCACGTCGACGGCGATGTCATCGAACTGGCGCTGGCCGAACCGGCGACAGTCGCCGATGCGCTGAGCGCGCTGTCGTCCGTCAGCACCGAACTCGCTGAGCTGCTGAAGCAATGTGCCGTGGCGATCGGCGACGAGCTGGTCCGCCGCAATCATCCGCTGCATGCCGGCGACGCGCTGGCACTGTTACCGCCGGTAGCCGGAGGCTGAGTCATGGACTTCAATCGAATTCAAACCACACCGCTGTCACTGGACGCGCTGCTGGCCGGCACGGAATCTCCTGAGTGCGGCGCGCTGACAGTGTTTTCGGGCACGGTCCGCGATCACCACGAAGGCCGCAGCGTGCTGCGTTTGAAATACACCTCGCACGTACCGCTGGCCGAACGCATGATTCGCGAGATCGAACGGGCCACCTGTGCGAAGTTCGATGTGCCGCTGTGCCGTGTTGTGCACCGCATCGGCGAACTCGGGATCGGCGAATCCGCGATCCTGGCCATTGTCCGATCCGGGCACCGTGCAGAGGCCTTTGCCGCACTCAAGTATCTGGTCGATCAGGTCAAGCATCGCGTGCCCATCTGGAAAGAAGAGTTCTACGCCGACGGCAGCAGCGCCTTCGTGACAGGCTGCTGCATCGCCGATGATGCCGATGACGCGTCACACGCCGGCGACCACGATCACGCTCATCACCACCACGCGGCGCACACGCACGCGCACACCGAGGCCTGAGCATGCGCGATATCACGCTCAAACCCAGCACGCTGCGCAGCGCGCGTGCGACCGGTTTTGTAACCTTGCCGGAAGACACGGTGGCACTGGTCCGCGCCCGTGGCGTGACCAAGGGCGACGTTGCTGAAGCCGCGAAGCTGGCGGGGCTGATGGCGATCAAGCGCACCCCTGACCTGCTGCCGCACTGCCACCCGCTGGCCGTGCTCGATGCCGACATTGAAGTCGCCGTCGAAGACAACGGCATTCGCATCGAAGCACGCGTGCGCACGATCGCGTCGACCGGTGTGGAGATGGAGGCACTGACGGCGGTCTCCGTCGCGGCACTGACGATCTACGACATGCTCAAGCCGCATGCGCCTCCGGAGGCGCTGTCGATCGGCGACATTCATCTGCTCGAAAAGCGCGGCGGCAAGACGCAGTATCGGCGCCAGCTTGCCGGCCTGCGCGCCGCAGTGCTGGTGCTGTCCGACACCGTGGCGGCCGGCAGGAAGCCGGACACCGCGGGCGCGAGCGTGCGTGACAGCCTCGCCGACGCCGGCTTCGATATCGGCGTGTACGAAGTACTCGCCGACGACCCCGATACGCTGCGCATGCGCGTGCAGCAGTTGCTGGCCGACAAGCTCGACTGCGTCATCACCGTGGGCGGAACCGGACTGGGGCCGCGTGACATCACTGTCGATGTGATCGAGCCAATGCTCACCACACCCCTGCCTGGCTTCATGGAAGCCGCGCGTGCATTTGGCCAGCAACGCACGCCGTACGCGATGTTGTCGCGCGGCGTCGCCGGCCTCGCCGGCACCACCTTCGTTGCGACCTTTCCGGGCAGCCGTCGCGGTGCCGAGGAAACCCTGGCTGCGGTGCTGCCAGGCCTGGTGCATCTGCTCGAAGTCTGCCGCACCGTACGACCGCATGAGGGTGGATACACCTGATGCTGCCGGAACATTCCTGTGGCGGCGGCAATATCGCGATCGATGCCGCGCTGGCCGTGCTGGACCAGCATCTGCAGCCGCTGGAAGCGGTCACCACACCATTGTCAGCTGCGCTGCATCGCGTGACCGCGGCGACGCTGACCGCACAGTGTGATCTGCCGCCGTTCGATCAGTCCGCCGTCGATGGCTACGCGGTGCGGACTGCAGACCTTGCGACGATTCCATGCCGCCTACCGTTGGCCGCGACGATCGCCGCCGGACCGCTGGCCGCGGCACCGCTGCTGCCCGAGCGCCAGGCCTGCCGCATTTTCACCGGCGGCATGCTGCCGCAGGGCACCGACACCATCGTGCGCCAGGAGCTGACCGAGCGCGACGGCGACAACGTGGTGATCTGCGCCGCTGTCGGCGCCGGCATCGACCTGCGCCGCCGCGGCGAAGAATTGCGTTACGGCACGCCGGTGGTTGCTGCGGGCAAGCGCCTGCATGCCGGTCTGGTTGGTGCACTGGCCGCTGCCGGCATTGCCGAAGTCAAAGTGCGCCGCAGTCCGCGCATCCGCGTATTGATCACTGGCGACGAGCTCGTCAGTGCCGGGTCCGATGCCGGGCGCGGCGAGATTTTCGATTCCAACGGTCCGCTGGTCGCGGCGTGGTTTGCCGCCGCCGGCTACCACGACGTGCATCTGCGTCGCGTGCCGGACGAACAGGCTGCGGTGACCTCGGCACTGGCCGAGGCTTTCGACAACGCCGATCTGGTGGTCAGCACCGGCGGCGTGTCCGTCGGCGACCGCGACCTGCTCCCGGGAACCGCAGAAGCGCTCGGTGCGCAGCGCCTGTTCTGGAAGGTGTCGCAGAAACCGGGCAAACCCTTGTACTCCGCACAGCGCGGGCGTTGCCTGTTTCTCGGTCTGCCCGGCAATCCGGGTGCGGTGCTGATCAATCTGGCCGTGTTTGTACGTCGCGCGCTCGATCGGCTGGAAGGGCTGGACGCACCCGGCCCGCAGCGCGCGGTCGGTCGCCTCGGGGACCGTGCGCGCTGCGATGCGCACCGTGATACCTGGCTGCGCGTTCGCCGCAGTGTCGACGCCGAAGGGCGTGTCCTGCTGCTGCCCCTCGGCCGTCAGGCCTCACACATGATCAGCAATCTGGCGCAGGCCGATACTCTGGCCCTGCTGCCAGCGCGTGCAAACGACTGGGCGCCCGGTGAAGCGGTCGAGTGGTTGCCGCTGAGCGGCTTCTGAACACTCACCGCAGCTCAATCCCACGGGTCCGGTGCGAAACGGCCCGGGAACGGCTCCGGCAAGCGTGAGGCCCAGCCGCGAGACCGCGGAATGATGCCGTGCGCCTGCAGATTGCGCACAGAGTCGTAGTAGATCGTCAGTACTTCCGCCGGACGCTTCGACGCGCGTTCAAACTCGACGTAGTCAGCTGACGAACGTGCACTGCGGCCGTGGCCGGTGCCGAGCTGTGGTTCCGCACGCTTGGACTGCACGCTCGGGCCACGCGCATCGTCGCGCTCACGCTGGATCTGCGGCACACGCCGATCGTCGTCGTAACGGTACACGCGGCGTTCGCGAAACAGTGCCACCCCAATCGCGCCGACGTTGTCCGGACGACGGGTTCGCGCCGCGTAGGAATCGTCGAGGTCGGTGAAGTAGAAGCGCGCGACGCGCGACAGGCTCTTGCGCCAGCCCTCGATATCCACGCGATCGCGGCGATCGATCACATAACCGCTTTGTCCAGCTGAGGCGGTCTGCCCGGTGATGACGTTGACGCCATCCACGCTGGTCACTGCCATGATGCGTTCGTTGCTGCGATTGCGGATACGAATCTCGTATTCGCGTCCCGGGTCCCCGGCAAGGTACCAGCGACCATCGTGACGATACATCGGCAACGCCTGACCACTGTGACGATCGATGATGTCGATGTCGGCAAGACGGCCGACATCTGGGTTGGAGCTGGCGCCGGCAAGGGCAGGCAGCATCAAGAGCAGCAAGGCAACGATACGGGATTTCATGTTGGTTTCTCCGGTGTCTCTGGCTTCAGTTGTAACGCCGCGATGCTTGCTGTGGGGTTAACTGAACGCGCGGTTCAGCCAACGAAAAAGGCCCCGAAGATCGGGGCCTTGATCGCAGCTGAATGAGCGCCGGTAACCGCGTCAGAAATACAGGCGCACACCCAATCGAACATCATCGAACTGGAACTCGACATTCGAATCCTGGCCTTCGAGATTGGTCAGGCGGTAATCGGCAAACAGGCCCAGCTGCGGGTTGATCTGCACCGCACCACCGACCAGGAATTCATAGCCCTCGATATCCTCTGAATCGTCCTGCAGGAACAGGTAGCCGGCTTCGCCGTAGACCTGGATTCCCGGCGCAAGGTCGCCTGCCAGTCGACCATGCACGCCAACACCATCAGCTTCGCCATCGTTGTTGTCGCCGAGCTGGATGTTGGTGTACTCGGCGTAAATGCCTGAGGTGGTCGGCATGAACCAGCCAGCACCGAGCCGATATTGATCGGCGTCCAGATCGAAATCGTCATAGCGCACAGTCTGATATTCACCGACAAAACCCAGGGTGTCGGCAAAGCGGAACAGTCCCTTCACACCAAACCCATCGCCGCTGTCATCGGCCGACCCGAAGTTGGGAACATCAATCGAAAGATCGGACGACGGAATGTAGTACGCGTCCAGCGTCCCGACATTGGATTGTGCAAACGCCAGCGTCGGCATCGCGACCACAGTGGCCAGTGCCGTCATCGTCAGCAATGCTCGGCTCTTCGTTTTTTTCATGACTCATTCTCCGATGGGTGCCCACTCCCGGGCAGGTCCGGATATTAGGAATGAATTGGCTGTCTTTCAGCTGAACACAGCCCCAGGCTTGACCCGTGCCAATCATGCGTCAATAGTGCGGATAAGCCGGACGACAGAGCCGGCCACCGTGCATTGCGCGGCATCGATACCACACAAAAAAGCATTCAAGGGAGATTCAAATGAAGGCATTGCTGCAAGCGTGGGTTCTGGCCGCTCTGGCCCTCTCGAACCCTGCGTGGGCGCAGACGCAAACGCCATCCGATCCTGTTGGCGGCTATCTCGAAGGAGGCCTTTCAGCGGCGCACTTCGAAATCGAAACATCGGATAACACCACCATCGAACTCGACGACGGCGCCGGCTTCAATCTGCTTGGCGGTATCCGCTTCGCACCGGGCCTGATGCTGAATGTGGCGTACACCCAGACCGATCATAGCGGCGGCGAAGTGCACCAGCCCGGCTCCGCCGATTCAAGTTTCGGCTACGACGTCTCGCTGCAGGAACTGCGGGCCGGGCTGTTCTATGCGCCCCCGCATACACGGGTGTTCGGCTTTCGTGCCGGCGCCGGCTACGAAAAGATCACGTTCGATCTCGACTTCGGCGATTACGATGCCGACGGCGTCTTCGGAGAAGGCGCGCTGCTGATCAAGGCCGGTCGCATTGCCACTTTCGATCTCTCCGGGGCCTTGATGGTGCTGGACGGCGACGGTGCCGATGAAATCGGCGGCGCGGAATTCCGCAGCGGTGTGCGCTTCCATGTCGGCGCCGTTGATCTGGGCCTAGCCTATCGCGTACTCGCACTGCACTTTGAATACGACGACGGCTCGGACGAAGACGATCTCTATGAGGAGCTGCGACTCACCATCGGCACGCGCTGGGGTTATCCGGGATAGAACCCCGGAATCGATCAGCCCGCCGCCGCTGCCGCGAGCCAACGCGCCAGCAGCCGATGCATCAGGCGGTTGCCGGCGGCGAAGCGATCAATGTCGGCCATCGCGACATCCGGGTCTTGTACATAGCGCCCCGGCGCGGGGCGTTCGATCCAGAACATGCGACGCGCGTCGGCGGCTGTCACTTCCAGATGAAACTGCAGGCCGATCACCTGGTCGCCCAGCGAAAAGGCTTGGTGCGCACAGGCTTCGCTGCGCATCAGATGTTGCGCGCCGTCCGGTATCGCAAACGTATCGCCGTGCCAGTGGAAAGCCGAAAAGCGCTCAGGAAAGTCGGCCAGCATGGCGCTGTCGTGCGCCTGTGGCATCAGCATCACCTCGAACCAGCCGATCTCGGTTTCGGCATTGCGCGTGACCGCAGCACCAAGCGACGCGGCAATCAGCTGTGCGCCCAGACAGATGCCGAGCACCGGCTTGCCCTGCGCGATGGCAGCTGCGATTGCGGCTTTTTCGCCGGACAGCCACGGGTGCACATCGACCTCGTCGACATTCATGGGTCCGCCCATGACGATCAACGCGTCAATGTCAGCGAGCGCCGGCGGCGTCTCACCGGCATAGCTGCGGGTCACCGAAAGGGTGTGCCCGTGTGCAAGCAGATACGGTGCGATGCACCCGAGATCTTCGAACGGCACATGCTGAAACCAGTGGATGCGCACGCAGGGACTCCAGAAATTCTGACCAGACGCTGATCGACGATGCCGGAATCACCCGGCGCGCGGCTTGAACATCAACGCAGCGGAATTGATGCAATAGCGCAGGCCCGTAGGTTTCGGTCCGTCTGGAAAAACGTGCCCGAGATGCGCATCGCAGCGTGCGCAGACGACCTCGACCCGGCGCATGCCGTGGCTGCTGTCCTCGCGCGATTCCACCGCGCTGTTTGTTGCCGGATCAAAGAAGCTCGGCCAGCCGGTACCGGACTCGAACTTGGTCGCAGAATCGAACAGCGGCAGGTCGCAACAAACGCAGTGGAACACACCATCGCGATGATCGTCCCACAGCGCGCCGGTGAACGCGCATTCAGTTCCCCCGTGCCGCGTCACCTGGTACTGCTCGGGAGTCAACAGCGCCCGCCATTCGGCATCGGTCTTGATGATCTTGTCCATTGTCAGACTTCCTGCGGCTATTGGTGTATCACTTCGACTATCTTACGCACACTCCAATTCGCATACGCCGTACACCGGGGGATGTCTTGATGATTTCAGTGCTCAGTGTTGGCGCAGCCTTGTCTGCGCTGGCCGCCATTGCCGTTGCGGAACGCAATCCGCGTCCACCGATCTTCATGCTGCTGAAACCACTGACCACAGTGCTGATCATCGCGATCGCCTTGCAGGCGCCGGACAGCACCTACCGCAGCTGGATCGTCGCCGGTCTGGTGCTGTCATTGTGCGGCGATGTGAGTCTGATGTTCGAAGGCACGGCGGCATTCATCGGGGGCCTGTCGAGCTTTCTGATCGCCCACGCGCTGTTCATGTGGGCTTTCATTGCCGACCTGCCAAACCTGCCGGTGCCCGTGTGGACGGCTGTATTCGCGGTTTACGGCCTCGCCTTCGCCTTCGTGCTGATGCCGCGCGCCGGAGCGCTCAAGCTTCCGGTACTGGTCTATGGTCTGGCGCTGATCGGCATGGCCGTCACCGCATCGACGCGCTACGTCGCGCTGGAAACCAGTGCCAGCCTGCTTGCGGTGATCGGCGCAGGGCTGTTCCTGATTTCCGACTCGGCCCTCGGTGTCCGCAAGTTCGTCGGTGGCTACCGCGGCGCGCAGGCCTTGATCCTGTCGACCTACTGGACCGCGATCGGCCTGATTGCCGGCTCGTGCCTCGCGCCTGCTGTCTGACCCTGACGCACTCAGTAGCGCTCGAGCAGAGTGTCGATATCGTCGCGGATCGCAGCGAGCGTGCTGGACATCGGGACCCCTTTGCCCGGCGCGCCGTTCGCCAGCGCGGCAAAGGCAATCCAGCCACCCTCACGCTTGCGTAGATAGCCCGCGGTGCCGAAGACCGAGCGCGGTTCGCTGAGCGTGCCGGTCTTCAGCGCCACCCGATCCTGCCAGGCCTCGCTGCCGCTACGGATGAATTTGTGCGGGGCTTCACCTGGCACCACCAGCCCGGCATAAAACGCCGGAAACTTACGGCTGTCGTGATACTGATAGTGGAGAACCGCCACCAGATCCTTGGCCGAAAGCTTGTTCTCCGGGGTCAGACCGCTGCCACTGAGCAGCACCGGTGGCGTATCCCCGTCGTAGCCCACCTCGGCGCGCGCACGCATCACCAGATCGACCAGCGTTCGTGCCGCATTGGCCAGCGAGGTCACCGGCTCGGGCGTGCGTTCCGCCGCCATCGCCACGGTCAAGACGTCGGAGATGTAGTTGTTGGAGTACCGCAGTAGCCGCCCGATCTGTTCGCGCAGCGGCAGACTTTCGGTGCTCCCCAGCGTGTACGCGTTCGCCGGCATCGCGTCGTAGCTGACGCTGACCGCACCATCCACTTGAACGCCGAGTTCGTCCAGCACCTGCCGCAGCAGCAATCCGGCGCCCAGTGCCGGATCGGACATTGAGCGATAGAAACGTCGTTCCGAACCCAGCGGCAGATCACCACCCATGGCCAGGGATTCGTTGCCGCCAAGCGTGACGCGATCCAGCCACATGCCCTTGCTGCGACCCTTGCCGCGCGCCTCGACCGAGCCGTCCAGCGGGATCGGCACATCGACCGCGGCACAGCTGCGCACCTGTGCCGGCGCATTGGCCTTGATCGGCAACACGTCGACGCACCACGTCCCGTAGTCGACGCCGAACGCGGCCAGCGGAGCGTCGTAGGCGGTGTGGCTGCGCGCCAGCGCATCGCAACGATCCTTGGTCTCGCAGGTCAGTGGCCCGAAGGCGCTGGCGTTGACCACCAGCCCGCCGTTGATCTTGCGCACGCCGGCCTGCTTAATCTGCGCGGCCAGATACCACAACGACTGGTGATCGAAGGTGGCGTCACCCTCGCTGTAGACAACCAGATCGCCATACAGCTGGCCGTGCTCGATCGGTCCGGTGCCCATCGCGCGTGTGGAAAACGTCTTGTCCACATCCCAGGTGCCGAGCGCTGCCGATGCCAGCACGATCTTGGTCAGCGAGGCCGGCGTCAGGCGTTGATCCGCGTTCAGCGCCTGCAACGTCTTGCCGCTGTCGAGATCAACCGCAATCGCGGTGACATCCGCGCCGCGCTGATCGTGCAGCGCCTGCAGATGCGACCAGTCGGCGAAAGCGCCGGTACAAACCCACAGTGCCGACGCAGCAACCCATCGCGTCAAATGACTGCGTTTTCCGCTGTCAAAACAAAATCGGCTCATAGGTCAGTTTCTACTCCGCTTGATCGTGAATCGCCATGGGCAATGCGGTCTCAGCCGAGACTCGCGACCCAGATCGCAGCGAGGTGTTCGAGGCCATGGCGATCATCGTCGTCGAATCGGCCCACCTGCGGGCTGTCGAGATCCAGCACGCCGATCAGCTGATGGTCGCGCACTAATGGCACCACCAGTTCGGCGTTCGATGCCGGGTCACAGGCGATATGACCGTCAAAGTCATGCACATTCCGGACGACCTGTGTTTCACGTGTGGCCGCAGCCGTACCGCAGACGCCCTGATTGAGACCGATGCGAATACAGGCCGGCTTGCCCTGGAACGGGCCCAGCACCAGCTCATGGCCGTCGTAGAAATAGAATCCGGCCCAATTGATCTGCGGCAGGCTGTGCCAGAGCAGCGCAGCCAGATTGGCAGCGTTGGCAATGCGATCACGTTCGCCCTTGAACAAGGCTTCGGCCTGCAGCGCCAGCTCAGCATAGGCCTGCGTCTTGTTGGCGGCGGAAACGGCTTGAAGTTCGAACACGACGGGTGCCCTCAGAAGGTATCCAAGGCCAGTATAAATGCCGCCCGCGACAGCCGGATTGTGATTAATGATCGATTATAGAGATTTAATTGATCATTAATAAACTATTCCGCAATAGAAATAGCCGCATTTGAGGAATGTTCCGGTGTTTTGGCGGTCAATGCCTGACTAAGCTGCACTGTCATTTTTCAGTATCCGAACCGGATAGGACCGTCCATGCGAACCATTGCCTCCGCGGCGCTGTGTGCCGTCGCGCTTGTTGCCTGCGGCAAGCCCGCCGCCCCGACCGAATCCCCCAAGACTGTCGCCGATGCCGCGCCGACCGCGGCCAAACCGATCTCCGGCATCGACAAGACCCAATTCGACCCCAGCGTGCGGGCGCAGGACGACTTCTATCGTCACGTCAACGGCACCTGGATGAAGAGCCATCCGGTGCCCGCCGAGAAGTCCAACTACGGCTCGTTCACCAAACTGGCCGATGATGCCGAAGCCCAGCTGAAGCAGATCATCGAGACCGCAGCAGCCAAGACCGACAAGCAGCCCGGCTCAGACGAACAGAAAGTCGGCGACTACTACACCGCGTTCATGAATGAGGCCCGCGCCGACGAACTCGGCCTGAAGCCGTTGCAAAGCGAGCTGGCCGGGATCGACGCCCTCGACGACAAGGCAGCGCTGGCGTCGCTGATGGCGCACCTGTCACGCATCGGCGTCAACGTGATTCCAGGCTTCATCGATACCGATGCCAAGGACTCCTCGCAGTACATGGTGTATCTGTTCCAGGGCGGCACCGGGCTGCCTGATCGTGACTACTACCTCGACCCCAGCGACGAGTTCGCACAGATTCGCGCCAAGTACCAGAGCCATATCGGCAGCATGCTGAGCCTTACCGGCGTCGACGACGCCGAAGCCCAGGCGGCGGCGATCATGAAGCTGGAAACCCGATTGGCCGAGAAGCAGTGGGACAAGGTCGACTCGCGCGACGCCGACAAGACCTACAACAAATACGCCTTCGCGGATCTGCCCAAGCTGATGCCGGACTTTGACTGGCCGGCGTTCATCGACGGCATGGGTATCGGCAAGTCGCCCGGCCTGGTGATCAGCCAGCCGAGCTTCTTCGAAGCCTTTGACGGCATTCTCAAGGACACCGATCTGGGCACGATCAAGGCTTGGCTGAAGTGGCAGCTGGTCAGCAGCTACGCGCCGTTTCTGTCCAAGCCGTTCGTTGACGAAAACTTCGCGTTCTACGGCACCACGCTCAACGGCATCACCGAACTGAAGCCGCGCTGGAAGCGCGGTGTCGACGCCACCGAGGGCGCACTGGGCGAGGTGCTCGGACGCATCTACGTCAGCGAACACTTCCCGCCAGAAGCCAAGGCGCGCATGGGCGTGCTGGTGCAGAACCTGGTGAAAGCCTACGAGGCCAGCATCAAGGACCTCGACTGGATGAGCGACGAAACCAAGACCAAGGCCCTGGAAAAGCTCGCCAAGTTCACGCCAAAAATCGGCTACCCGGACAAGTGGAAGGATTATTCCGCGCTGAGCGTGACGGCCGATGATCTGGTCGGCAACGTGATGCGCTCGAACCAGGTCGAGCACGCGCGTGAGGCGGCCAAGCTCGGCGGTCCGATCGATCGCAACGAGTGGCACATGACGCCGCAAACGGTCAACGCCTACTACAACCCCGGCATGAACGAAATCGTGTTCCCGGCCGCGATCCTGCAGCCGCCGTTCTTCGACATGAATGCCGACGACGCGGTGAACTACGGTGGCATCGGCGCGGTGATCGGCCACGAGATCGGCCACGGCTTCGACGACCAGGGCTCCAAGTACGACGGCGACGGCAATCTGAAGTCGTGGTGGACCGACGAAGATCGCAAGCGCTTCGAGGAGCGTACCAAAGCCCTGATCGCACAATACGACGGCTACGAGGCGCTGCCGGGCGAGCACGTCAACGGCGCCTTCACGATCGGCGAGAACATCGGCGACCTCGGCGGCCTGTCGATTGCCTACACGGCGTATCACATGCAGCTCGGCGGCAAGGAAGCTCCGGTGATCGACGATCTGACCGGCGACCAGCGCCTGTTCATGGGCTGGGCCCAGGTGTGGCGGCGCAACTACAAGGACGAGAACCTGCTGCAGCGCCTGAAATCCGATCCGCATTCGCCTTCCGAATTCCGCTGCAACGGCATCGTGCGTAACCTGCCGGGGTGGTACGCAGCGTTCGACGTCAAGGAAAGCGACAAGCTGTACCTGCCGCCGGATCAGCGCGTGAAGATCTGGTAAGCGCGGAGTTTCGATATGAAAAAGGCCGGGGCATGCCCCGGCCTTTTTACGTCAACTCAAATTTTTATGCCGCAGCGAGCGGCCGTGCTTCGCGCGATTCGAGGCGTGTGAGCAGGGATTTCAGTACCGCCCAATAGCGTTCGGGCTGCTGCACCAGTGCGGCGTAGTCGGACAGCGACTCCCGTAGCGAGGGGTCGCCGTTGATGCGATCACCCAGCGACAAGGCCAATGCCTGCAGCACCAGCGGTTGCTGTTCTTCGACGGCTGCAATCTCCGCCAGCGCCGGCGCCAGCAGATGGCGGCGCCGGCTCCGCACGCGCAGTCGCCTGAGCACCGTCCCCAGATAGCCGCCGGCAGCGCCCGCGCAGAGTCCAAAGACCGACAGCGCGAAGTTGTCCGGCTCGTTCACATAGGGGATCAAGCCGATTCCCACACCGACCAGCGAAATCAGGGTGTCCATCTCTCGAAAGTGGATCGGATCGGCGTCGGCATAGGCCTTGGTCGAGGTCAGACGTGACTGCGTGCGCAGCGCGAGATGGTACGGATGCATGGCAAAGCACCGGCGGGGGACGTTGGCGCATTCAAGCAGCTCGGCCGGGTCCCGGATCGGAGTCGATGACCGACGATCATTCCGACCGGACCAGTGGCAGCTCCGGCCCGGTCGCACGGGCGCGATGTCCCTCAAGAATGCCGGCGCCGGCGCCGATCCGTTCACACGGGCCGGCCTTTCGGTCGGTAGCCCCGTGTCCGGACCGACTGCATGCCTCGAATCGACCTGAAACCAGCACCCGAGAAAACCGCCACCCGGCTGCCGCCGTCGCGGCCGATCGCCGTGGGCGTCGTGCTGGTAGTGGCGCTGCTGCTGGCCGGTGCCTGGGTCACGGCGCGCAGCTACGTCGACCTGCACCGCATGGTCGCCAACGAGCTGCAGCTGCGCGATCTCGGCGGACGCCTGCTGTATCTGCGCGAACAGCTGGGCACTTCCGCCCGGCTCGCTGCTGAAACCGGCGATCCGCAATGGTCGACGCGCTACCACGACGTTCGCCCGCAGCTCGACGCTGCCCTGCGCGAACTGGTGTCGCTGGCACCGCATGCTTCGGTTTCGGCGTCACCGACCTGGGCCGACAGCGCAGCGCTGGCCGCAACCGAGGATCGCGCTTTCGCCGCGCTGCGTCAGGGTCAGCGCGAATCCGCGCTTGCCCTGCTGTCCGATGCCGACTACCTGTCACGCCAGCAGCAGTATGTAGACGGGCTGGACGCCCTGGGCCACGCGGTGCTGGAGGAAGCCCAGGCGCGGCTGGCGATGCAACGCTACCGGGTGCTGGCCGTGGCCCTGCTCGGGTTGACCTTGCTGGCGGCGCTGGCAGCGGCCTGGGCCTGGATCTCGGGACTGGTGCAGCAGTACGTCAACGCGATCCACGCCGCTGAATCGGCGCTGGAGCAGACCAACCGCAGCCTGGAAAGCCGCGTCCGCGAGCGCACCGCGGAACTGTCGACGCTGAACCAGCATCTGCGCGACGAGATGGAGCGCCGTTCCAAAATCGAGCTGGAACTGCGACAGGCACAGAAGCTCGAAGCGATCGGTCGCCTCGCCGCCGGTGTCGCGCACGAGATCAACACACCGGTGCAGTTCGTCAGCGACAGCTGCCATTTTTTGCGTGACGGCGTCACCGATGCACTGGCTGTGCTGCAGGATCAGCGCAGCGCGCTCGACGCGCTGGTGGACGGCCAGCGCAGTGTTGACGAAGTCAGCACCAGCCTGCATCGGAGCTGGAGTGCGCATGGCATCGACCTGCTGGCCGAGCAACTGCCGCAGGCCAGCACGATGGCGCTCGAAGGTCTCGATCGCATCGCGCACATCGTGCGCTCGATGAAGGAGTTCTCGCATCCGGGCAGTGCGCGCACCGCCATTGATCTCAATCGCGCCATTGGCAACACGCTGACGATCGCACGCAACGCCTATCGCTACGTCGCCGATGTACACACCGATCTGGCCGAGCTGCCGCCGCTGTCGTGCTTCCCCGGCGCGCTCAATCAGGCCTTGCTGAATCTGATCGTCAATGCCGCACAGGCGATCGGCGAAGCCGTCGCCGGCAGCCAGCGCCGCGGTCGCATCGACATCCGCACCCGCCGCGACGGCGAGTCCGTGGTGATCGAAATCCAGGACGACGGCGTCGGCATGACGGACGCCGTGCGCGAACGCATCTTCGAACCGTTCTTCACCACCAAGGCGATCGGCCAGGGCAGCGGCCAGGGCCTGGCCATCACCCGCGCCGTCATCGTCGACCAGCACAGCGGCCAGATTTCAGTGCGCGCGGCAGCCGGCGGCGGCAGCGTCTTTGTGGTGCGCCTGCCGCTGAACGCAACCGAAACGCCGCAACCCGCAACTGCATGAATCAGGAGTCCGCCATGTCCGGGCAACAAGTCGCAACGATCCTCTGCGTCGACGACGAGCCACACGTGCTGTCGAGCCTCAAGCTGCACCTGCAGCGAAGCTACCGGGTCCTGACCGCAACCTCGGGCGCCGACGGCGTCCGCCTGCTGCGCGCACATCCGGAAATCGCGGTGGTGATGTCGGACATGCGCATGCCCGGCATGGACGGCGCCACCTTCCTGCACGCGGCGCGGTCACTGGCCCCCGATACGCCACGCCTGTTGCTGACCGGCCACGCCGACATCGATTCCGCCGTCGCCGCCGTCAACGACGGACAGATTTTCCGCTTCCTGCTCAAACCCTGCCCCCCCGCAACGGTGGCCGCGGCATTCGCGGCGGCGCTGCGTCAGCGGCAACTGATCGACACCGAACGCGCGTTGCTGGAACAAACCCTCACCGGCGCGATCCGCACACTCAGCGACGTGCTGGCGATGGCCCGTCCGGCCGCGTTCGGCAGCTCGGTGCGGATCAAGCAGCTGGCGCTGGAGCTGGCGGCGCGGCTGCGTCCCGGTCCGTGGTGGGCGCTGGAGGTGGCGGCGATGCTGCTGCCGCTGGGCAGCGTCGCTTTGCCGACCGAAGTCGCCGACCGCCTGCACGACGGGCACGCCCCCAACGCCGCCGAACGCGAGATGCTGGATCGCCTGCCGGGGATCACCGAAAACATGCTGGCGGCGATTCCACGGCTGGAACCGGTGCGCGCGATGCTGGCCGGAGTCGCCGGCAAACCGTCGGGTCATGCCGAAGTCGCCGCACTGGCGGACGACGAGACGATCCGCCTGGGCGTCGCGATCCTGCGCGTCGCACTGGATTTTGATGCCCTGGATCTTCAGGGCATTCCGGTCAACGCGGCGCGCGCCTCACTGCATGCGCTGCCGGGGCGCTACAACGCGGATGTGCTGGCGGCGCTGGATGTGGTCCGGGCCGATACCCAATCCCACGGCGGTGTCCGTGAAGTGTCACCTTCCGCGCTGCGCGTGGGCATGGTCATCGCCAGCGACGTGCGTCTGGTCAGCGGGGTACTGCTGGTCGCGCGCGGATTCACCGTGACGCCGGGGCTGATCGAACACATCCGCAACCTGCGCAGCGGCGCACTGGCCGATCCGTTCCGGGTCTATCTGGAAGCGCCGGCTGACGCCGAGGCCTGAGCACCGGCGCTCAATCCAATACCGGTGCGCTGCTCTGCGGCTGCCAGCGGTAGCGCGCCAGATCGATGCGTCCATCCACATTCGGGACACCTTCGTCCGCCAGACGCTGCAGCTGCCCATCGGGAGACAGCGTCCCTGCAGAATTCCGTATTTTCTCCAGCCAGCATAAGGTTGGACATCGCGAACGGGGTAACGACCACTTTGCCCAATCACTGCTCTCCACATCCGCCGACTCCAGAATCGGCGCTCTCGCAGAGCATCTTTACGGTGAAGTGGCCGTATCCAGAACACAGCACTGCGGAGGGTCGTACGGCAACGCACGGCTAGCCAGCGTGACGTCCGGCTGCAGCGCATCGCTGGCGATCAGTCCGACAGCGGAGATGGTGTACAGATAAGTGCCGGCGTCGTCCTGCATGAACACACTACGGCGCGGCTGCGCCGCATAGACCGGGTCGCCGCAGAGCATCGGCGACGTACCGGACGACGAGCCCATACACATGTCGTTCTGCGCCGTCAGCGCAGCATGATCAATGCGGCCGGTTTCCTGCAGCGGCGTGCCCGTGCCAGGCTCGACGCGTACGACTAGAAATCCGGCGAAATCGCTGCCATCGGAGCCACCGTAAGCCTGCAAAGGAACCGCCAGCGTGCCCGGAGTCGCAGCGGACGGCTGGTCGGCGAAATAATTGAACGCGTGCGGATCGTATTCAGCGGGGCTGTAGCTGTAACTGCCATCGCCTGCTGCCGGCGTGATCACCGAAAGCTGGCGGATGTGTTCAAGGTTGGACACATCAAACAACTGCAGTGCGACTTCGCCGGTCAGCTGCTGGTCATCGCCGGCACGTCCGATTGTAAGCAGATAGTTGTCGCCCAGCGGCATCAGATAGCTGGAAAAGCCCGGCAGCTTGAGCGTATCGGCGACACGCGGTCCGGCCGGATCGGACAGATCCAGGGCAAACAGCGGATCGATGCGCTGGTACGTCACCACGTAGCCGCGGTCGCCGACGAAACGCGCACCCTGAATGGTCTCGCCGGGCGCCAAATCACGCAGCTGCCCGATCACCGGCATGCGTTCGGCGGCGCCGGCGTCCAACACCGTGACGTGATTGCGGGTTCCGCCATCACGATCACTCTGCGTCGTCGCCATGCGCAGCATTCCCTGATACTCGGACATCTGATAGGCGTTGTTCAGCGAGCCGTCGACCAGCGCCAGCGCCTGATAGGCGGCCGGCCCACTTGCCGGCAGCGCCAGACGGTACACCACCGTCTGATCAACCTGCTGCGGATCGAAAAACCAGCCGAAGCTGGACTGCGCGAGATACAGGTTGGCGGCCGAGGCGTACACCTGGTAGGCGTTGTTGACCACCCCTGCCGCAGCATGATCGGAACCGTCGGTGTCGAAGCTATCGATGACCGCGAGGCCCAGGGCAGTCGTGACGTCGGGATGCGAGATCGCTGCACAGGACAGCCAAGACTGCTGCTGCGCGCCCCCAGCGAACTGCTCGCGGACCCGCGGCAGGAAATCATTGGGCTCAGCGGCGTCGACGCGCCGGCCGATTTCACTGCGCACCTCGGACTTGACCGCCGCCACCGTGCCGTCGTCGCCCCTGGCGATGGCATCGAAATAATTCTGGCGCAATCGCGCCAGCTCGTCGGCACCGTCGTAGAACCATGCCGGCAGCGGTACGTCAAAGCGGCTGACGCGGTGAATTCGCGAGCCAATGCGGCGAGTCTGCAGGCTGTAGCCGTCGACGGAAACGCGTGCGGTTTCGGTTGGCGGGGCCTGCGGATCGTGCACATCGAGCATTACTGCGACCGCCTGTGCGCCGCCGTCATCGTAGCGGGCGCCCAGCACAACCAGGCGGCCTGCAGCTTCATCGAGATAGAAGTCGTCGGCGTGGAACGCCGGATCGTCAGCCGCCAGATCGACCGAGATGACGGGACGCTGTTCGAGCCCTTGCGGTGGAAACGCCGCCAGCGCATGCAGTTGGTGGTCGGAAAGAATGTACAACCGGCCGGCGTTATCGGCACGGACCACATCAGCCTCGTCAACACCGGATTCCTGCGCGTTGGTCGCGGACACGCGTTGCGGAGACGGCGGTGGCGTCATTTCGGATGCGGTGTCGGCCGAGTCGGCCGCGAATACCGGGCACGGCCCGTCAGCAAAGCAGTAATAGCGCGTGAGATATTGCTCGGTCAGCGCATCGGTGGTGTAGACAAGAAAATCGCTGCAGTCCGCCGCGAATGTCTTCAGAGCGAGCTTGGCCAGCGGGGTCGATACGGTGTCCTGCGATATCGGAGCCGGCGATCCACCGCCACCACAGGCACTCAACAATCCCGCTGCCGTCAGCACAATGAGCCGCCGCATGTCGTTGCGCATCCGTATGCTCCGTCGTGACCGGGGGCCAGTATAAATTCGCCGATGGCGTCGTGGACGTCTGCGGCAAAGGTCGGGCCCTCAAACCGAAGACCGCATCCGGCGGCTTTCGAGTTCGACGCGGCGAATCCGGCGCATCGCTGCCCCTCCTGCATAGTCGGCGTCACCGTGCAGCCATCGGCTGATTCGATATGCACTGCGCGCGCTCCGCACACCGCCACGTGATCCAGCTGGGTTCAGTCCAGCACCGGTGCGCTGCTCTGCGGCTGCCAGCGGTAGCGCGCCAGATCGATGCGTCCATCCACATTCGGGACACCTTCGTCCGCCAGACGCTGCAGCTGCTGGCGGTACGCGGGGCCCTCAGGATCGAACGACGGCCGCCCCTGGGCATTGATCACGCGATGCCAGGGCAGATCATGCCCGGTAGGCAGATGGCTCAGGGCATATCCCGCAAGGCGCGGACGTTTGGGGAATCCTGCCTGCGCGGCCACCTGACCGTAGGTCGCCACGCGCCCACGCGGAATACGGCGGACAACGGCCAGAATCAGCACGCAGTCGTCGTCGCGGCTCATCCGCAAATCCCGCCACGATGGCGGGCACGCACTGCGCTCAGGCGGCGACGGACAACAGATTGAACGACGGATCGCCGCTGCGGTTGCGGGCGCTCCAGTCCAGCCGCCAGGCGTTGGCTTCGAGCCGCCCGATCCAGGCCTGCGCCAGAGCGTCGGCATAGCCGCGACCGAAGTGCGACGGCGTGCGACAGTCGTCGACCCAGACCATGCAGTGGTTGTCCGAGCCGGCGCACAGTCGCAGCAGATAGTCGCCATTCTCGGCGCGGCTGACGAACAGCCCGCAGATGGCATCGCCGCTGGCGGACGGTGCCGCACGGGTCAGCAGAAAACTCGCCAGCAAGGTCTCGTTGCCGGCAATCCATTCGCGCATCGCCAGATGCGAGGTCGCGGTGGGGAGGGTCGGGGACAGCGCAGGGATCGTGTTCATGCTCTGGTTGTCGGTCGCGCAGCGCTCGGTCTGAGCAGGTAATTGTCCGCATCGAATGTAGGAAAATTACCTTTTGCGCGTAGGACATTATTTGGGTCCGGACATCCGCCGGCAAGTATTCAGGCTCGATTTCCTAGCGGATAGCCGCTCGCAAACCACGCCGGAACACCGTCAGACCGTCAACAGGCCGTCGGCGACGCGCACGGCAAAGCCGCCGACACGCACAGCGGTGACCACCGATCCGGCCCGCTCCGCCGCCACGTGCAGCTGACTCGGCCGTCCCATTTCCAGGCCCTGATGAATCATCCACTGCAGGCGCCCTTCGACAATCGGCGAATCCGTTGCCAGCGCGCCGGCCAGGGCCGCCGCCGCAGAGCCGGTGGCCGGGTCCTCGGCCACGCCCAGCGCCGGCGCGAACATGCGTGCGCGCAGTTCGCCTTCATAACCGCGCGCATACACATACAGCTCCTGCGCCCACTGGCCGGCCAGGGCGTTGCGCCAGGCCGTGACGTCAAGATCGATCGCCGCCAGCACTTCCGGAGCGCGCACCGGTACCAGCACGAACGGCAGCCCGCAGGACACCGCGCGCGGGCGCTCGTCATTGCTGCCCAGATCTTCGACCGACAGGCCCAGGATCTGCGCCAGCACGGCGTCCGGCGGCGCCGGCGCGAATTCAGGCAGCTGCGCCGCAGTCAGCTCGGCATAGGCCGGGCGACCCAGCGCACGTCGCACCCGCACCGGCACCGGGCCGATGCCTTCCTCGAGCACGAAGCGCTCGTCCTCGCCCTGCGGGGCAAAGCCTAGCTCGGACAGCAGGCAGGCGCTGCCGATGGTGGGGTGGCCGGCGAAGGCCATTTCGCGGGCCGGCGTGAAAATGCGCAGCCGCGACAACGCGTTCTCGATCGTCGGAGTCTGGATGAACACCGTCTCCGACAGATTGAATTCGCGCGCGATCTGCTGCATCTGCGCCGTGTTGAGCACGTCGGCGTCGAGCACGACCGCAAGGGGATTGCCGGTGAATGCCTGCTCGGTAAACACGTCGAGCATGTAGTAGCGCAGCTGCATGGATCTTCTTTCACGGAAGGACTCGGACCCCGGATTGTGCGCGTGCGCGCGGCGAACGCAAGTCTCCGTGACCAATAATCGCGATATTTTCTGTCATCGTCGTCGATCTGCGCACATCTTTTGTTAGCATGGCGCCTCTGGTCGGTGATCTGATCCGCCCCACAAGGCCGCGAGCTGCAGATCATCCGGCGCCGTCCGTGCACACCCCCGCCGTGACCGTCCGCAGCGCCCGCGCTGCCCAGAACGTTCACCGGCGTCTCAGGAGCCCAGACGCGATGCGTTCACCCCGCGCCCCCAGGCCACACCGTCCCGTCCGCCGTCGCGCGGCGCGCGGCGCCGGTGCCGGATGGCGCGCCGTACCGCTCGCGCTGGGTCTGCTGCTGAGCTTCGCGGGCGGCGCGGCACAGGCGGCGGACCTGTCGATCTCCTGCGGCGCGCTGGGTCAGGAGCTGCGGCTGTGCCAGGACGCCGTCGACGCCTGGTCGCGCAAGACCGGGCATCGGGTGCAAGTGGTGTCGACGCCGAACTCGGCGACCGAACGTCTGGCGCTGTACCAGCAGATCCTGGCCGCGCGCTCGTCCGACATCGACATCATGCAGATCGACGTGGTCTGGCCCGGCACACTGGCACCGCATCTGGTCGATCTGTCCCAGTACATCGGGCCTGGAACCACCGCGACGCATTTCAAATCGCTGATCGACAACGACACCGTCGACGGCGCACTGGTGGCGATGCCGTGGTTCACCGACGCCGGCGTGCTGTTCTACCGCAAGGACCTGCTCGAGAAATACAACGAGCCAGTACCGAAAACCTGGACCGAGCTGACGCGCATCGCGCGCCGCATCCAGAACGCCGAACGCGCCGCCGGGCACGCGCGCATGCAGGGCTTCGTATTCCAGGCCAAGGGCTACGAAGGCCTCACCTGCAACGCGCTGGAATGGATCGACAGCTTCGGCGGCGGCACGCTGGTCGACGACCACGGCGCGATCACCGTCGACAACCCGCGCGCCGCGGCGGCGCTGGATCTGGCGGCGAGCTGGATCGGCGACATCGCCCCCGAAGGCGTGCTGAACTACGACGAGGAACAGAGCCGCGGCGTGTTCCAGTCCAGCAACGCCGTGTTCATGCGCAACTGGCCTTACGCCTGGGCGCTGGCCAATGCCGAAGACAGCCCGATCCGCGGTCAAGTGGGCGTCACCGCGCTGCCAGCCGGCGGTACCGACGGCCACCCCAGCGGCGTGCTCGGCGGCTGGCAGCTGGCAGTATCGAAATACTCGGCGCATCCGGCGCTGGCGGCGGATCTGGTGCGGCACCTGACCGCCGCGTCCGAACAGAAACGCCGCGCCGTCATCGGCGCCTACAACCCGACGATCCCGGCGCTGTACCGCGACCCCGAGGTTCTGGATGCGGTGCCGTTCTTCGGCCAGCTCTACACCAGTTTCGAGCACGCGGTGGCGCGGCCCTCGCGCATCACCGGCAGCAAGTACAACCGTGTCAGTGCCGCGTTCTACAACACCGTGCACGACATCCTCGCGCGCCGGCAGCCGGCGGAACCGCAGCTGCGGGCGCTGGCACAGCGCCGGCTGCAGCGCCTGTCGCGGGACGGCCAGTGGTGAGCCGGACCTCCGCAATGCCGGCGCCGCGCTCGCGGCTGGCACGCCAGCGCATCCGCGCCGCGTGGTGGATGCTGGCGCCGATGCTGATCGTGCTGCTGGGCGTCGCCGGCTGGCCGTTGGCGCGCACGATCTGGCTCGGCTTCACCGAAGCCGGTCTGGCTGACGTTGAAGCGCCGCGCTTCATCGGCCTGACCAACTATGTCTACCTGCTGCAGGACCCGGACTGGTGGCGCGCCGTGCGCAACACCGCCGTCTTCGCCGGTGCATCGGTCGCGCTCGAAACCGCGCTGGGACTGATCATCGCGCTATCGCTAAATGCGCACTTCCGCGGACGCGGCGCGCTGCGCGCTGCGATCCTGGTGCCGTGGGCGATCCCGACCGTGGTGTCGGCGCAGATGTGGCGCTGGATGTTCAACGACGTCTTCGGCGTGATCAATCATGTGCTGCTCGCGGTACACGCGATCGACACGCCCATCGCCTGGACCGCGTCGCCGGACACCGCGCTGCTGTCGATCATCCTGGTCGACGTCTGGAAGACCACGCCGTTCATGGCGCTGCTGCTGCTCGCCGGCCTGCAGATGCTGCCGCAGGAATGCTTCGAGAGCGCCAGGGTCGACGGCGTGCATCCGCTCAAGGTGTTCTTCCGCATCACCCTGCCGCTGCTGAAGCCCGCGCTGACCGTGGCGATCATCTTCCGCGTGCTCGACGCGCTGCGCGTGTTCGATCTGGTCTACGTCATCAGCGGCAACAACCGCGACACCATGTCGATGTCGGTCTACGCGCGCCAGCAGCTGGTCGATTTCCAGGACGTCGGCTACGGCTCGGCGGCCGCGACGCTGGTGTTCGCGATCATCGCGCTGTTCACGGTGATCTACCTGAGCGCGTCACGCGCCGGCCGGGAGCTCTGAGCATGCGTCGAACGCCGCAATACTGGATCGGTCGCCTCGCGTTCTGGCTGCTGCTCGCCGTCATCGCGTTCTACTCGGTATTCCCGTTCTACTGGGCCATCGTCACCTCGCTGAAATCCGGTTCGGCGCTGTTCAGCGTCGACGCGTGGCCGCAGCATCCGGCCTGGGACAACTATCGGGCGGTATTCCGCGAGCAACCGTTCGGCCGCAACATCCTCAACTCGATCATCGTTGCGGTCTCCACCGTCGTGCTGTCGCTGGCGCTGGCCGTCGCCGCCGCCTACGCACTGGGCCGCGTGCAGTTCCGCGGCCGTCGCCTGCTGTTGTTCGTCGTGCTCGGCGTGTCGATGTTTCCGCAGGTCGCGGTGCTGTCCGGCATGTTCGAGCTGATCCGCAGCCTCGGCCTGTACAACCATCTGCCGGCACTGACGCTGTCGTATCTGATCTTCACGCTGCCATTCACCGTGTGGGTGCTGACCACGTTCATGCGCGAGCTGCCGAAGGAACTCGAGGAAGCCGCGATCGTCGACGGCACCGGTCCGCTGACGATCGTCACGCACATCTTCCTGCCGCTGATGGGACCGGCACTGGTCACCACCGGCCTGCTCGCGTTCATCGCCGCGTGGAACGAGTTCCTGTTCGCGCTGACGTTCACGCTGTCGGGCGAGCAGCGCACCGTGCCGGTGGCGATCGCCCTGATCTCCGGCGCCAGTTCGCACGAGCTGCCGTGGGGCAACATCATGGCGGCCTCGGTGATCGTCACCGTGCCGCTGATCATTCTGGTGCTGGTATTCCAGCGCCGCATCGTCTCGGGTCTGACCGCCGGCGCGGTCAAGGGTTGAGACGCACGCGCAAGGAGAACCGCATCGCATGGCTGCGATCACGCTGGAGAACATCAGCAAGCGCTTTGGCCGCACCGAGGTCATCCGGGACGTCAGCCTGCGCGTCGACGACGGCGAGTTCGTCGTCTTCGTCGGCCCCTCGGGCTGCGGCAAGTCAACGCTGCTGCGCCTGATCGCCGGACTCGAGGACATCGACAGCGGGCGCGTGCTGTTCGACGGCGACGACGTCAGCACGCAGGCGCCGTCGGCGCGCGGCATCGCCATGGTGTTCCAGTCGTACGCGCTGTATCCGCACATGAGCGTCTACGACAACCTCGCGTTCGGCCTCAAGCTGGCGAAGGCCGAGCGCTCACAGCTCGATGCGCGCGTGCGCGAGGCGGCGCGCGTGCTGCAGATCGAGAACCTGCTGGAGCGCAAACCCAAGGAACTCTCTGGCGGCCAGCGTCAGCGGGTCGCCATCGGCCGCGCGATCGTGCGTTCACCGCGCGCATTCCTGTTCGACGAGCCACTGTCCAATCTCGACGCGGGGCTGCGCGTTCAGATGCGCATCGAGCTGGCGCGCCTGCATCGCCAGTTCGGCACCACGATGATCTACGTGACGCATGACCAGGTCGAGGCGATGACGCTCGCCAGCCGCATCGTGGTGCTGAACCAGGGCCGCGTGGAGCAGGTCAGCACGCCGCTGGACCTGTACCAGCAGCCGCGCAATCGCTTCGTTGCCGGCTTCATCGGTTCGCCGAAGATGAACTTCGTCGCAGGCACAGTCCTGCGCTGCGACGGCGATACCGTGCAGATCGATCCCGGTCGCGGCGCGCCGGTGCAGGCGCGTACGCCGGCGGCCGCCACGCTCACGCCCGGCGCCGCGATCACGCTGGGCCTGCGCCCCGAGCATCTGCAGCTCGGCACCACGGCCGATTCAACGCTTGAAGGCGAAGTTGTGGCGGTCGAACAGCTGGGCAGCGAGGCCTATGTCTATGTTGATGCCCCCGGCGGCGAGGAACCGCTGGTGATCCGTACCGACGACGTCAGCACCGTCCAGGTCGGCGCACATGTCCGCATCGGCGTTCCGGCCGATGCCGGCTATCTGTTCAATGCGGATGGCGAGGCACTGCCGCGGCTTGCATGACTGCGCGTGGCTCGCAGCGCGGGGTCAGCGTTCGAGATCGTCCAGCGACTTCGGCCAGCTGTCCTTGAGCAGACGCGACAGCGCGCGGTCGGCGAGGATGCGCCCTTCGGTCTGGCAGCCGGCGCAGTAGTTGGCCTCGCTGTCGGCATAGACGATGCGCTGCACCGGCGCGCCGCACACCGGACAGGGCTGACGGTAACGCCCATGCACCGCCATCTGCGGATGAAACGCCGTGACTTTCGGCGGCCAGTCATTCCGCGCCTCCGTACGCAGACGCTCGGTCCACTCGCGCAGCGTCGACTGCATGGCCTCGTACAGCGCGTGTTGTTCCTGCGGGGCCAGCACGGCGGCGCGCTTGAACGGTGACAGGCACGCGCGATGCAGGATTTCATCCGAGTACGCATTGCCGATTCCAGCGAACTCGGCCGGGTCGGTCAACGCGCGCTTCAGGGTGTGACGACTGCGCGCAAGTTGCGCACGGAAGGTTTCAAAATCCGCCGTGAGCGGTTCAAGGCCGCCGCGCTCGAACGCCTGCAATTGCGCGGCGCCTTCGACCAGATGCAAGGACGCGCGGCGCTTGCTGCCGGATTCGGTCAGCAGCAGCGTGCCGTGCTCGAAATCGAACGCCGCCAGACCGCCACTCTTGGGCAGCGCCGCGCCGGGCTTCTTCCAGTGCAACCGACCCAGCCGCATCAGATGAATCACCGCGTAGAGATCACCGCCGAAACGCAGCACCACGCGCTTGCCGATCCGATCGGTACCCAACAAGTGACGCCCGACGAAGTCAGCCGGCTGCGGGCTCACCGTGCGCAACACGAAAGGATTGCCGATGCGCAGCGCGCGCAAGGGCTGTGCAACGGCCTTGCGTTCGATGCATTCGAGATAGACGCTCAGATCCGGCAACTCGGGCATGGCAATCGGCCATCCGCTATCGACGGCGATCAGTCTAAACCGCCACACGCGGCATCCGGTGCACGGTTCACCCATCGGCGCGGGGCATCGGCCATACTGACTGACGATGCTCCTGAACCTCGCCATTGTCATCCTGCTGATCCTGCTCAACGGCATGCTTGCGATGTCCGAGCTGGCCGTGGTGTCGTCGCGACGCGCGCGCCTGCAGGCGATGAAGCGCCGCGGGGTTCACGGCGCCAGCGCCGCGCTGCAGCTCAAGCAACAGCTCGGTTCTTTGCTGAGCACCATCCAGATCGGCATCACCCTGATCGGCGTTCTCGCCGGCGCATTCAGTGGCGCCACACTGGCGAGTCCGCTGGCGCAGGCGCTGAGCGCATCCGGCGTTCTGCAGAACTACGCCGACGAGATTGCACTGGCTGTCGTCGTGAGCACGATCACGTATCTGTCGCTGATCGTTGGAGAGCTGGTGCCGAAGCAGATCGCCTTGCGCAATCCCGAGCGGATTGCCAGCGCAATCGCGCCCCTGATGCGCCGCCTGATGCGCCTGAGCTCACCGCTGGTGCGCCTGATGGATCTGTCCAGTACCGCGCTGCTGAAATTGTTGCCGTCGCATACGGGACCGACCACGCGCGTGACCGACGAGGAAATTCACGCCATCGTTGCCGAAGCCGCGTCGACCGGCGTCGTCGAGCCGGAGGAACGCATGATGATCGCCGCAGTGATGCGTCTGGCCGATCGCAGCGTGCGCGCGGTGATGACACCGCGACAGTATCTGGACTGGATCGATTTGGATGAACCGGTCGAACAACAGCGCGCGACGCTGCGCGCGAGCCAGCATTCGCGCTTGATCGCGGCGCGGGGCGATATCGACCAGTTCGTCGGCATCGTGTCGACCAAGCGCCTGCTCGACGCCCAGCTCGACGGCGGTACGGCCGTATTGCCGGCGGCCCACGTCGAGGACGCGCTGGTGCTGCCGGAAAGCGTGGCCGCCCTCGGCGCCATCGCCAAGCTCAAGCAGTCACCGATTCATGCGGCCATTGTGGTCGACGAATTCGGCAGCCTGCAGGGTCTGGTCACGGTGACTGACATCCTCTCGGCCATCGCCGGGGAGTTCGACCTTGATGAACCACCCCCAATGATGCAGCGCCGCAGCGACGGATCGTGGTGGGTCGATGGCGAGTTGTCCGCCGGCGAGCTGGCGGAGCGCCTGCAACTGGATCTGCCGGACCGGAATGCCTACGAAACCGTGGCGGGTCTGGTGCTGCAGCTGCTTGGGCATCTGCCCGAGCGGGGCGAAACCGTCGACCTGCCGCCGTGGCGCTTTGAAGTGCTGGAACTGGAGGGTCGACGCATCGACAAGCTCGGCATCCGTCGCCTGGACGCGACCACGTCGCGCTGAACCTTCCTGCATGCCTGGGCCGACAACGCCGCACCGGCTACGCGCGCCGTGCGTGAACCGCTCGACCCGCACAGCGACCGTCCGGCGTCGATCCTGTTCATCGCCGAGCCTGCACCGTTCCTGCGCATTCAGGCGGACTGAACGACCTTTTCAGAACATTTAGCTTTTCCGTCACCGTCGCGGCCCTCTAGCATGCGGGCTCGCCTCCGGGAACACCGATGAGCCGCCAGGACCCTTCTGACCTGCAGCGCTACAGTCTGACCGCCCAGCTCGGACACTGGCTGACCGCGCTGCTGCTGTGTGCGGCGTTCCCGATCGGCTTCTATATGGTCGAGCTGGCGCTGTCGCCGACCAAGCTGAAGCTGTTCTCGTATCACAAGTGGATCGGCGTCACGGTGTTCGCGCTGGTGCTGCTGCGCCTGCTCTGGCGCAGCGTGAGTCCGCCGCCGCCATCTCCGGCGATGCCGTCCTGGGCGCTGCGCACCGCACAGATCACGCATCGCTTGCTGTATCTGCTGCTGCTTGCGGTGCCGCTGAGCGGCTGGCTGATGAGTTCGGCCAAGGGCTTCCAGACGGTCTACCTGGCGCAGCTGCCGATTCCCGATCTGATCGGCAAGGATCCCGCGCTCGGCGCGGCGCTGGAATCGGTGCACTGGATACTGAACAAGATGCTGCTCGGCGCCATCACGCTGCACGTCGCCGCGGCACTGAAACATCACTTTGTCGATCGCGATGCCGTGCTGCTGCGCATGCTGCCGGCGCTGCGCCGCTCGACACCTCTTGCCGCCCACGGAGAACGATGATGCCCCCGTCGCAGGCCCCATCGCTGCCCCGATCGCAGGCCAGATTGCATCCCGGATGGCTGCGCCCGCTGATGCTGGCGCTGCCGCTGCTGGTCTTTGGCCACGGCGTCGAGGCGGCGCCGCGCGTGGTCGACTCCGGCGCCAGCCAGATCAGCTTCAGCGTCAAGCAGATGGGCGTTGCCGTCGACGGCCGCTTTACCCGCTACAGCGCCAGCATCGATCTGGATACCGAACACCCCGAACAGTCGAAGGCGCGCATCGAAGTCGACATCAGCAGCCTGGACACCGGCACGCCGGAGGCCGATGCCATCGCCATCGACACGCCGTGGCTGAACGCAAATGCGTTCCCCAAGGCGGTGTTTGAAAGCACGGCGGTGCGTTCGCTCGGACCCAACCGCTATCAGGCCGAAGGCCAGCTGACCATCCGCGGCAGCACGCGCGCGATCAGCGTGCCGTTCACCACCACCGCGCTGCCGGACGGCCGCCTGCGCGCCCAGGGCGAATTCACGCTGAACCGGACCGACTTCGGGATCGGCGGCGGCGAGTGGAACCAGGGCGATCTGGTAGCCGACGCCGTGCCCGTGCGCTTCAATCTGGTTCTGTCCCCGGCGCCGAGTCCCTGACGGCCCGGCGCTTCATCCACCATATCCACCACGCTTTCCTTGGAGAACCCACGATGAACAAGAAGATCCTGCTGCTGCCGCTGCTGGCCGCGTTCAGCGTCAGCGCCGCCGCCGCCGACACCTATGTGATCGAACCGACGCACACGTTTGCGAACTTCGAGATCAATCATCTGGGCTTCTCGACCTCACGCGGCCAGTTCGGCGGCACCTCCGGCACGCTGCATCTGGATCAGGCCAAGAAGACGGGCTCGGTGGAAGTCAGCTTCGATCTCACGCAACTCAACACCGGCGTGCCCAAGCTCGACGAGCATCTGCAGGGTCCGGATTTCTTCAACGTCGCGCAGTATCCGACCGCAACGTTCAAATCATCCAAGTTCAAGTTCGACGGCGACGCGCTGGTCGCGGTGGACGGCGAACTGACGCTGCACGGCGTGACCAAGCCGGTTAGTCTCGAAGTCACGGCATTCAAATGCGGTGAGCATCCGATGACGAAGAAGCCGCATTGCGGCGCGGACGCGGTGACCACGATCAAGCGCAGCGACTGGGGCGTCAGCGCCTACGTGCCCGCGGTGGGCGACGAGGTCAAGCTGGCCATCCAGGTGGAAGCAGACAAGCAGTAACCCGGTCAGGCGCCGGTGTCGGGGCGCGGACAACTTGTCCGCGCCCTTTTTGTTTTCAGCGTGTCCGCTTACTGGAAGCGACCGCCGACGATGTATTTCTTGTCCTCGTCGAGCGTGGCGAAGTAGCGGCTGTTGTTGAAACGCAGTTCCTTGGTCGACATCTCGCCCGGCAGGATCAGCTGCACGTCGGGATAGCTGCTGCGGAATTCCTCCGGTGTCGGGTGCTTGGCGATGAACGCATCGAAGCGCGACAGATCGGTGACATAGCCCGGTACCGGCTCCATGGCGGCAGATGGTCGTATCAGGTCGGGCAGGCAGGCGCTGAGGCCAAGCCCCAGCACACACGCCGCCAGCAGGCGCGCGCTTGGGAGAAATCGTTTGAACATGGTGCGGACTCCTGAAACATGGCGTTGTTCTCGATGGCCCTCGCAGCGTCGGGTTGCGTCAGGCCGGTCTCGTTACAATCGCGTAAGCCCTCGATCAAGGCAAGCCATGACATCGCCCATCGCACTGCGGATTCCCAACCCGCATCTGCTCAAACCCTTGCTCCGCTACTGCGCAACACTGTGCTGCGGCCTCACGCTGACGTCCTGCGCCAGTCAGGCGCCCGCGCCGCAGACAGCGCAGAACGCAACCCCCATTCCCCAACAGGCGCGCATCGTGGACCCACATTCCTACGCCAATACCGACGCCTTCATCACCCAGCGCATCGCGCTGGACCTGAGCGTGGATTTCGATCGTCACGTATTGAGCGGCAGCGCCGAGCTGACGCTGAGCCGCATCAACGGCGGTGCCGATACGCTGGTGCTGGACACGCGCGATCTGGAGATCAGCGCGGTCGAGACGGCCGAGCGTGAAGGCGCGTATCGCAGTACCTCGTACAGCCTCGCGCAAGCCGACCCGATTCTCGGCAGCGCGCTGCGCATCACCATGCCGCAGCAGGCAACGCGGGTCCGCATCTATTACACGACGCGTCCGCAAGCCTCCGGCCTGCAATGGCTGAGCCCGGCGCAGACCGCCGGCAAGCAGCAGCCGTTTCTGTTCACGCAGTCGCAGGCCATCCACGCGCGCAGCTGGATTCCATTGCAGGACACGCCGCGCGTGCGTGCGGCCTACGACGCGCGCATCAAGACGCCGCCGGGCCTGATGGCGGTAATGAGCGCGGAGAACCCGCAGGCGCTGAGCGCGGATGGTGAATACCGCTTCTCGATGCCGCAGCCGATTCCGTCGTACCTGATCGCACTGGCCGTGGGCGATCTGCGATATCAGGCGATGGGCCAGCGCACCGCCGTCTACGCCGAACCGTCGATGCTTGCGGCGGCCGCCGCCGAGTTCGAAGACACCGAAGCGATGCTGGAGCGTTGCGAGGCGATCTTCGGCCCGTATCGCTGGGGCCGCTACGATCTGCTGATCCTGCCGCCGAGCTTTCCCTACGGCGGCATGGAGAATCCGCGCCTGACCTTCGTCACGCCCAGCGTCATCACCGGCGACAAGTCGCTGGTGTCGCTGATCGCGCACGAACTCGCGCACTCGTGGTCCGGCAACCTCGTGACCAACGCGACCTGGAACGACTTCTGGCTCAACGAAGGCTTCACGGTGCATCTGACCAACCGCATCGTCGAAGAGGTCTTTGGTCTGGACGTCGCCCAGCAGGAACGTGCGATCGGCGCCAGCGACCTGAAACGCACGTTGTCCGAACTCGAACAGCCGCGCGACAAGACCCTGGTGCCCGAACTCGCCGGCCGCGATCCGGACGACAACGTCACCGACGTCCCCTACGAAAAGGGCGCGCTGTTCCTGGCATACCTGGAGCAGCAGTACGGTCGGCCGCGCTTCGATGAATTCCTGCGCGGCTGGTTCGACGCCCACGCGTTCCAGAGCGAAACCACCGCGGACTTCCGCGCATGGCTGGATCGCGAGCTGCTGCAAAAAACGCCCGGCGTCGTCAGCGCCGCGAAGATCGAAGAATGGATGACCAGCACCGAGATGCCCACGGACACGCCGTGGCCGCAGTCCACCGCGTTCGCCACGGTCGACGCTGCACGCGAGGCCTGGCTGTCCGGCAGCACACCGCTGGCCGAGATGGACACTGCGCACTGGTCGACGCGGCAGTGGGAGTATTTCCTCAACTCACTGCCGACACCGCTGCCTGCCGCGCAGCTCGCGGCACTGGATGAACGCTTCAACCTCAGCCAGACCACCAATCGCGTCATCGCCGCGCGCTGGTTCCGCGATGCGGCGCTGAGTCAGTACCAGCCGGCGTATCCGGCACTGCGCAAACACCTGAACAGCATCGGCCGCATGCTGCTGATCGAACCGGTCTACACCGCACTGGCAAAGACGCCGGACGGTCTGGCGCTAGCCGAGCAGATCTACGCCGAAGCGCGCAGCGGCTATCACCCGATCGCACAGACCTCGGTCGAGAAGATTCTGGCCAAGGCCCGCGCGGAGCAGGCAGGCCACTGACGATGACGACCGCGCGCGCCATGGTGCTGGAAGCCCCCGGCTCGCCATTGGTGCTGCGCGAACGTCCGCTGCCGCAACCCGGCCCGGGCGAAGTGCGGATTGAAGTCAGCACCTGCGGTGTCTGCCGCACCGACCTGCATCTGCTCGACGCCGAGCTGCCGGACATTCACTACCCGATCGTGCCGGGACACCAGATTGTCGGCCGCGTGCAGGCGCTCGGTCCGGGAGTCGATGCCGGCACATTGAAAATCGGCGACCGCGTCGGCGTGCCGTGGCTCGGTGGCACCTGCGGACACTGCGACTACTGCCTGCACGAACAGGAAAACCTCTGCGACGACGCGCAGTTCACCGGCTACCAACTGGACGGCGGTTACGCCACGCACTGCATCGCCAAGGCCGCGTACTGCCTGCCGCTGCCGGAGACGATGGACGATCAGGCGGTGGCGCCGCTGCTCTGCGGCGGCCTCATCGGCTATCGCTGCCTGCGCATGTGCGGCGACGCCAAGCGCATCGGCATGTACGGCTTCGGCGCTGCGGCGCATCAGATCGCCCAGGTCGCCATCTGGCAGCAGCGCGATGTCTACGCCTTCACCCGTGCCGGTGATACCACGACGCAGGCCTTCGCCCGCAGCCTCGGCGCCGTCTGGGCCGGAGAGTCCGGACAGACCCCGCCGCAGAAACTCGACGCCGCGATCCTGTTCGCGCCTGCGGGCGAGCTGGTACCCATGGCCTTACGCGCCGTGCGCAAAGGCGGCCGCGTCATCTGCGGCGGCATCCACATGAGCGACATCCCCAGCTTCCCCTACGACATCCTGTGGGGTGAACGCAGCGTGATGTCCGTCGCCAACCTCACCCGCGCCGACGGCCACGAGTTCCTGACGCTGGCCGCACAGGTGCCGGTGCAAACGCAGGTCACCGTATTCGCACTGGATGAAGCCAACGAGGCACTGGACGCGTTGCGTAATGGTCGCTTTGAAGGGGCTGCGGTGCTTGATATGCGGCGGTGAGTGTGCACGCTCGCTGATCAGAAAGACGCGCCAAATGAGTTCGGACCAATAGACTAATCAAAGGCCAGCCAAAGAAAGCTGAGCAACGGCCTGCGGGAACTCCGCTTATCGGGACAGCTGCACCAAAGAGCCGCGCTCAAGTAGTGTTATCGGCGTCAGCTGCAGAACGTCGACCATGGCTAAAAATCGCGCGAAAATCATCGGAGATCTGGGCGAAACCCTGGTTCAGGGCTTGCTCCAAGCCTACGAGTGGGAACCTAGAAAGGATGTCCCCGATGAAGGCTACGATTTCAACGTTGAGATTCCTGCGAGAGGAAAACATCCGTCTGAACGTTTCTTCGTACAAGTAAAGACCGCAGGTGTTCGACGCCCACTTGCTGATGGCTCTTGGGCACAACAGCTGAAGCTAAAGGACGTGCGTAGATACGATGCGTCCCGTCATCCTGTTTTTCTGTTCGCTGTTGATCTAAAGACCGAGACGATTCGCGCGCTCGACTATCATCATGAGGCTACCAAACAGCCCGGCGCTCTGACATTTCGATTCGCCGAACAGTCACAACTAGATCCCGAGCACTGTAGCGTCCTGGAGTGCGCCGTTCGCCTTGCATCAAGAGCACGAGACGCAAAGTACGCTTCTCCTGTCAGCATCCTTAAGTTGCGAAGTGACGACCTAGCTGCGCTCGACCATCGATTCAACGTGACCGGCGAAGTGGTCGCTGGGGTAGAACGATATCGAGTAGAGGTAAAACCAAAACATGCCGTCACCTTCCACTTCCGTCCCAAAAAAGTTCATGAAGATACTTTCCGCAAGGTAATTAAGTATGGAGGCTCCACAACTGTTGATATCGAAAATTTTTATGTCCCTGATTCCGAATTGTTCCGAAACATCGCACTAGATCAAGCGACGCTCCGCGTTGAAAATCAAGAGAAGCCAGTTCGAATTCGATTCGCCGCTGAGCAGTCCAATTCCTTCCTAGATGTCGACGCAACTGTCACTTTCGGGATAGCAGGTTCCCGAGTACAGATTGCTCATCCCAGACTTCCCTATCATTTTGAGTTCATTGTAGAAGACGATACCACCTCTTTGGATTTCAACTGGACCTTTAATGCAGCCTGTTGGGTCGGTCAACCCATACTGCAACTTTCATATTTTTCTCCGCTGTTCGCTTTTTCTGCCGGGCTAGCTCGCGGGGAAGATTTTGGGATTTACGTTGAGGTAGACGGCGTGTTCACAACCTTCGCCAGAGCTCCGAGCAACGAGAACATTACTTCCGCTGGCCGCTGGATGAATGAACTGCTTTCTGTGCTTACCAATCTACGAGAGGTATGTACCAAAGTCGCACCCGGATGGAGGTTCCCTGAGAACTTTTCGTACTCCGAGTCGGACAAGGAGGAATGGGCCGCATCCGCAGCTCTGCTGCGTGGCGCGCTTGTGACACAGCCGATCGTTACTGTTACGGCGGATATCGAACTCTCTCCGGAATATCAGTCTGTAATCCCAGATGAGTTATTTAGGGAAGCTACTTGGCGCTTGGCGTGTGAGTGGGGTGTCAGCGTTGGCAACGAGTGCCTCGGCGTCTTTGAGGTGTATCAATACCTTGTCGGTTATACGGCTAGTCAACCATTGCCCGGCAAGTTGCGTCTGACACCAAGCGATGGAGCACGGCATGAAGTCGCATTGCGTACCAGGTCCGTTGAGAAAACTGCAGATGTGTTTATCGCATTTGAGAGCATCTGAAGATTTCGATTCCCAGAGACCCTCCAGAACTAATAAGGTAATGCAGCATTCTCGTCGCCATGCCGAATTCCCATCGGCTGCCCCAACACCGGCAGCACCACATTTAAATCACGACATTCCCGCCTAACGTGGTCGAACACCGGCGCCAGATTGAACACCAGCGGTATCGGCCATATGGGCTGGATGAGGTCGCTGGTGAAATCGTCCCAATGCGTGAGCACCACCTGCTTGGCACCGAGGGATACGATGTCTGCCTGCTGTCCGCGTAGCGCACTCTCAATACTGCGTTGCGCCAATATTGGCGCCCCTCACTCCGTCTTCACCTCACTGTCCGCCTCTGCCAGCGCCCCCAGCAGGCAACAGGTCTGACCCACGGAAACCGGCGCGAATCCGCTGCCCGGTGTGCGCATGCCGACGACCTGGCCGTGGAACACGCGGGCGACGGCGCCGATGATTTCGTCGCGGTCTGCGAAGAAGCGGACGTCGTATTTCCATTCGCGGCCTTCGCGATCGACCACCGGATGCGGTGCGTAGCGCTGGGCGAGATAGGCGTCCGCCGGGAGTTCTGTGAGTTTCGGTCTGCTGATGCTTTTGCCGACGTAGACGCCGCGGCTGGCATGACCGCTGGCGGGCTTGAACACCCAGTTTGCGCGGTCGGCGTACCAGGCTTCGGCGGTGCGGCTCGCCATTGGCAGGGTTTCGGCAATGCGGAAGTTCATGCCACTGCGCTCGTCGCGCGCGAGGACAGGATCGTGCGACCAGTCCAGAAAGCGGCGCTTGTCGGCAATGGCTGCGTAAGCGGCTGGCGAGGGCGCAACCCGCGTGCTGCCTTCGTCCATCGCCCTGCGCACGGCGGCGTGGCGTTCTTCGCTGATGAGAAAGTCTGTGCTGCGCCAGTAGACGCAGTCGATGGGCTCGCCTTGGTGGCGCAGCCGGCCGGACTCGTAGTGCAGCTCCGCGGCGTCGATCAGGTGAACCGATGCGGCGTGGGGTCGCAGCAGTTCGGCAATCGCTTTCATCTCGGGATACAGGGCCTGTGCGGCAATGTCATCGTCGACGATGGCGAGCACCTGGGGCGATGAGCCCAGCAGATCCCGGTGGAACAGTTCGATCAAGCGCTCCTGCAGCACGCCGTGTTCCCAGTCTGCGCAGCACAGGTTGGTGTTGCGGTTGGCTTCCAGCGCCGTGAGCATACCGCCGGCATTGGTGTTGACCTCGATCAGGACCGGCCCCTCGGGCGTGGGGTGAACGTCGTAGCTCAGCAGCAGCGGGCGGCTGCGCTCGACGTCCGGCGTGGCGGCCGCGATCCGCTGCCACAGCACGCGCACGCCACTGGTGATGAGGCGCATGGCGGCGGGGGATAACGGGACCGGCTGGGTCAGCACCGGCAGTCCGAACGGTGCCGGTGATTCGATCTTGTCGTCGCAGCGGGTCATGGGCGGCACTCGACGCGTGAGCTGAGGGGGTTTGGATTGTATGCGCGGCGCGTCACGCCGGCGCTGCGTTCATCGGGCGTCGGTGCGTGTCGCCACACGCTGTAACCCGGTACGCCTGCAGACGCATCAGCTCAGCTAAGGGCCCGATCAGGCCGAGCCCCGTTTTGGCGTCGCCGCCGCGACACTCAGCGTGATGCGGACACGCGCTCGTCGCTGTGCCGGATGCCGATCGGCTGCCCCAGCACCGGCATCACGACATTGAGATCGCGGCGTGCCCGCTTAACGTAGTCAAACACCGGCGCCAGATTGACCACCAGCGGCATCGGCCGCAGCGGTTGATCCAGACCGCGGGTGAAATCATCCCAGTGCGTGAGCACGACTTGCTTGGCACCGACGGCATCGACGGTCTCGTGCAGATACTTGGGCAGATCACCGATCAGCGCGGCACCGAGGAACACGATGTCGGCCTGCTGACCGCGTAGCGCGCCTTCGACGTAGCCGGCGCTGCCGTGATGCAGCACACGGCCGGAGGGATGATCGATCAGGATCGAGTAGGCGCCGCCGAGGCGGTAGTCCAGGTAATGCGCGGGCGGTACCAGCGGCGCGGTGATGTCGCCAGTCGGGCGGCCACCGGTGGCGCCGGCATGGCGGCTGTCGAAGAAGCGGAGGGTGTAGCGGCCGACGGTGATCGGCTGTTGCGGCTGGATCACGCGGATCTGCGCTTCGTCCAGCCCGGCGCCACGGCCGACGTTGGCGGTGCTCTCGGAGCCGATCAGCAGCGCGCCGGTCTCGCGCGCGACGACGCCGGCGTCCATCGAATGGTCGAAGTGCGAGTGCGAGACCAGCACGGCGTCGAGGTGGGTGACGCCGGCACGCGCCAGCCACTCGCGGATCAGCGGTTCGTCCGGCTCGATCAGGGCATTGCGCGCCAGCGGCAGCACGCCGGGCGGGCGGCTGAAGAACGGATCGATCAGCAACGACTGCTCGCCGTCGCTCAGCAGCAACGCGGTGGTGCCGTACCAACGCGCAGTGAGCATGCCGGGGCGGGATACCGCGGGCGCCGCCTGATGCTGCTCGATCAGCGCCAGATCACGTTGCGGGCGCAGCCACAGCAGCCACGCCGCGACGGCGGCGAGGATCAGCACGACCACGACGGCGATGCGGCGCCAGTTCATCGAAGGTCTCCGGGGCCGCAGCAGCTTTGGTCTAGAACTCGCTGTAGCGACGACGACGGCCGGTGCGGCCGAGCCACGGCAGGATCAGGCCGCCGAGCACACCGGCGCCGATCAGACCGGCACTGGTGAGCATGGTCTTGCGGCGCGCCTTCTGCTCGTTGAAGCGGGCCTTGACCTCTTCGCTGGCACGCTGCAGTTCGGCGATCTCGCCCTTGAGGCGGTCGTTGTCCTGTGCCAGTTCCAGCGCCGGGCGGGCCTTGTCCAGGCTGCCCTGCGCCTGACCCAGCGCCTGTTCGAGTTCCTTGATCCGCGCCTCGGCGGTGTTCAGCGCCTGCTTGGTGCTGTCGAGCTGGTCCTTGGCCGCAGGCTCGTCAGACAGGAAGCGCGCGGTGATCCAGCCTTCGGTCCCGGAAGCGGTGCGCACGCGCGCGAAACTCTCGGGCCCCAGGGACTCCAGCACGGTGACGCGGTCGCCGCTCTTGATGACGCCGAGGTAGCCGCCGTCGTTGCGCGGGGCGTCGCGCACGGTCACGCTGATTTCGTCGTCGATGTATTGGGTCTTTTCAGCAGCATGTACGGCCGGGGCAAGCACGGCGGACAGCAGCAGGGGGAGGGAGAAAAGGCTTGCGGTGTGACGGTGTAAGCGAAATTTCATAGCCGGGCGAGTCTAACAACGCATGGCGCTCAGGAACACCGGAAATTCCCGCGCATCGCTCCATGCTGAAAATTCGTCAGTCCTTGATCGGGATCAAGTCTTTTGATTCAGCTCCGGTTCATAGTGAGCCCATAACACGCGGTGCGGCATGCGAGGAGACGCATCATGAAACCAGTTCCGGCGCAATTTGATCCGGTCGAAGCGATGGCGCGTGCGCGTCACGAATTTGGCGAGCACGGCGGCGTCAATCTGTCGATCGAGGCAAGCACCACGTTCACGGTGATGCATGCCGAGGTCATGCCCGAGATCTTCCAGGGCCGGCGCGGACCGGACAGCGGCGGCTGCTATCTGTACGGGCGCCACTTCAATCCGACGGTGTACGCACTGGGCCATCAGCTCGCCGCGATGGAGGGCGCCGAGGCCGGCTACTGCACGTCCAGCGGCATGGGCGCCATTGCGGCGGCGCTGCTGCAGCTGTGTGGTCATGGCGATCACATCGTCGCCAGCGACACGATCTACGGCGGCACTTACGCGTTGCTCAACGATTACCTGCGCGAGAAGTCCGGGATCGTCACCGACTTCGTCGACATTTCCGATCTGGCCGCGGTCGAGCGCGCCTGCGGCAATGGCACCCGAGTGCTGTACGCCGAAGGCATCGCCAACCCGACCTTGAAGGTCGCGGACATTCCGCGGCTGGCGGAGATCGCCCACCGTCACGACGCGATGCTGGTGATCGACAACACCTTCAGTCCGCTGATCCTCAGCCCGCTGCAGCTCGGCGCCGACGTGGTCGTGCACAGCCTGACCAAGTTCATCAGCGGCGCCTCCGACATCGTGGCCGGCGCCGTGCTGGGCCGCACGGCGTTCATCCAGCAGCTGATGGATCTGCACACCGGTTCGCTGATGCTGCTGGGGCCGACGATGGACCCGCACCAGGCGTTCGAGCTGAGCCTGCGCCTGCCACATCTGGCGTTGCGTGTGGCCGAGCACAGCCGTCGCGCCAAGGTGTTTGCCGAACGCATGGCGGCTCAGGGTGTGCCGGTGATCTATCCCGGCCTGCACACGCACCCGGGCCATGCGCTGCTGTCACAGATGGCGCATACCGACTACGGCTGCGGCGGGGTGCTGTGCATCGACCTGGAAACCCGCGCGCGCGCGGACGATTTCATGGAGCTGCTGCAGAACCGCTATCGCTTCGGCTACATGGCCGTCAGCCTGGGCTATTTCGATACGCTGATGTCGTGCTCGGGGGCTTCAACCTCCAGCGAGCTGTCGGCCGAGGCTCGCGACCGCGCTGGCATCAGTCCAGGTCTGGTGCGGCTGTCGATCGGCATCACCGGGGGGCTGGAGCAGCGCTGGGCGCAGCTAGATGCGGCGCTCAGCGATGTCGGTCTGATCGTTCGTTCGACGTGATCCGGCGCGCTGCATGAACCGGCATGAATACCCGCTAGCCGCACAAGCGCAGCTTGGGCCGGCGTCGCTGCATCAGTCCGGAGACGAACTCGCTGAGCTCGGCCAGTTCCTGCAGCGACAGAAAATGCATTTCAAAGCTGCCCAGCGCGGCGTCGGGCTGCAAGGTCACGGTGACCGTGCTGCTGCTGGGCATGCGGGTCTCGGTTTGATCCAGCGCGTCCCACGGCCGACGCGCCTGCAGCGTGCGGCCGGCTCGATGCACTTCCTGCGTCGAGAAGCCGCAGCGATCGAAACAGTCGACCACGTCACTCAACAGCTCACGGTAGGCCGCGGCATCACGGCGCGCGGCGTTCAGCGCCACGCGGTATGGCTCGACCACGCGCCGCTGCAGATCGTGCGCGGCAGAGCGGACGTCGCGCAGCATCGAGAGGCGCGAGTGAATGGCCTGGCTGTAACTGCGCCGCTCGCCAAAGGCTTCAACCACCGGCCAGTCGCTGGCCTGGACAATCATGTCGCTGCCACGCCGGCTCGCCGTCAGGCAGCCGCGTTCCGGGGTCCAGAGGTGAATCAGGTCGATGCCGTCGTCGGCACGCCGGGCGCTGTAACCGTCGCCCAGTTCCATGCAGATCAAGCGGCAATAGGTTTCCAGATCAGGCTCGGCTGCCAGCCGCACCACGGTCGCATTCGTCGCATCCATGATCTGACCCTCGCAGGGACCCTTGCGGGTCGACGCAGATCAGTCTGGCGTGAGGCCGTTGGGCAGCAAGAGCGGTTTGGACCAGCGGGCGCTATTGGGGTGGCAACGGCGCGTCAGCCGACCAGCGGCAGCGGGCGCCGAGCACCCGGTCAGGACAGGGTGATGCCGTTGCTGCGGTGTCAGTGCACTTTGCGCGACTTGCCGGCGCGACGTTCGGCGTCCGGCTGCACCCTGCCACCGCCGTTGACATTGCCGCGGCCGTTACGGCCTCCGAAGCTCCAGGGCTCGGGTTTGCGCAATTTCTGTTTGAATGCGCCTTTGGTTTCATCCGGCGCGCCGGCTTCCGTGTCGGCTTCCGGCGCAGGAACTTTGGACTCAGGCTTTTTCGTGGACGTCATGGCTGTCTTGAACCGCTATGGGGTCGTCGCGCGGCGACGAATGCCCGGCATTCTAGGGCCTGTCGAGCCGCAATACATCGTATCCAGCGAGGATCAGGGATGAGGGTTACCACACCAGTCGTTCACCATACTGTTGACACAGTTGTGGACGAGATTCTGCGCCGCATCGGCAAGGACATCCGCCTGGGTCTTTCGCTGGGTCTGGGCAAGCCGGTCGAGCTGGTCAATGCGCTGTATCGTCGGGCCTGCGCCGATCCTTCGATCAAGCTGACGATTCTGAGTGCGCTGTCGCTGGAAAAACCCAGCGGGGCCAGTCCGCTGGAGCGCGCCTTTCTGCAGCCGTTCGTGGACCGCGTGTTCGCCGGCGTGCCGGACCTCGAATACGTGCGCGCGCAGCGCGACGGCAGCCTGCCGGCGAATGTCGAAGTCTGCGAATTCTTCTTCCGTCCCGGCAGCATGCTCGGCAACGCGCGCGCGCAGCAGAACTACATCAGCACCAACTACACCTTCGCCGCACGCGATGTGTTCGACCGCGGCTGCAATGTGGTGACGCAGATCGTATGCAAACGCGTGGTCGACGGCCGCACTTTCTTTAGCCTGTCGTGCAATCCGGACACCTCGCTGGAGCTGGCGCAACGGCTTGAGGAATCCGGGCGCCCTTACCTTGCGATCGCGGAGATCAACCAGAATCTGCCGTACATGGCCAACGACGCCGAAGTGCCGGACACGCTGTTTGATCTGGTGATCGACGATCCCAGCTGCACCACGCCTTTGTTCTCGACACCGAAGATGCCGGTGACGACGCCCGACGTCATGATCGGACTCGCGGCGAGCGCGCTGGTGCGTGACGGGGGCACGTTGCAGATCGGTATCGGTTCACTCGGCGACGCGATCGTCGATGCGTTGAAGCTGCGGGACGCAGATACGGCAAGTTATCGCGATGCACTGGCAGCCTCCGGCGTCGCCCGCGACAGCGCCGAGCTGATTGAGGCCATTGGTGGAACCGGGCCGTTCGAGCAGGGCCTGTACGGTGCGACCGAGATGTTTGTTGACGGGTTCTGGCATCTGCTGCGTGCCGGCATCCTGCGCCGGCGAGTCTACGATTTCTGGGCGCTGCAGCAGTTGATCAACGACGGCCGCTGCAAGCCCGAGGCACTGGACCCCGTGGTGCTGGAGCACATGGAGTCGCTGGGCGTGCGCGTGATCCGCACGCAGGACTTCGAGTGCCTGCAGCATCACGGCTTCTTCACCGACGACACACGCTACCAACATGGCTACATCGTCGCGCCGGACGGCGAACGCGCGGTGGCCAATGTGGCCGACCCGACGGCGCGTGCGCTGATGGCGCGCTGCATGGGTACGGCGCTGCGTCGCGGCATCGTGTTGCACGGGGGTTTCTTCCTCGGTCCGCGTGCGTTTTACGACGGCCTCAACGCGATGACGCAGGCCGAGCGCGACGCCATCTGCATGACCGGGGTGAACAAGATCAATCAGCTCGACGTCAATCCGCGGCTGTACCAGCACCAGCGGCGTGACGCGCGCTTCATCAACACCGGCATGATGGCAATGCTGTCCGGCGCGGTGGTGTCGGACGGTCTGGACGATCTGCGCGTGGTCTCCGGCGTTGGCGGTCAGTACAACTTCGTTGCGATGGCGCATCAGCTGCGCGACGGTCGTTCGATTCTGCTGGTGCGTGCGGTGCGCGACACCAATGGCGACAGCAACATCGTCTTCAACTACGGCCACACCACGATCCCGCGTCACCTGCGCGATATCGTCATCACCGAATACGGCATTGCGCAGCTGCGTGGGCGCAGTGACAGCGAAGTCGCGAAGGCGCTGATCAACATCGCGGACTCACGTCATCAGCCGTCACTGCTGGCACGCGCGCAACAGGCCGGCAAGATCGAACGCGGTTATCAGGTCCCCGAACGCCATCGCAACAACACGCCGGAGCGACTTGAGGCAGCGCTGGCACCGTTCCGGGCACGCGGCCTGTTTCCGGCCTTTCCGCTGGGCTGCGACTTCACCGACGAAGAGTTGATGCTGGCCAAGGCACTGAAGGCCGTGAAGGCACGTGCCGAGTCCACGCCGAAGTGGAAGCTGTTGCTGACGCATCTGCTGCACGGCCGCAGGGAAGCGCCAACCGAGATGCGCCATCACTTGCGCAGACTGAATCTGGAAGCACCGAAGACCTTGCAGGACGGCATCGCCCGCACGCTGCTGCTGCAGGCGCTAGCTGGCACCGCGTGATCGCAGCTCAGCTGCGTGTGGGCAGTTCCATCGGCTGCGGATCATGGCCTTGTGCGAGCAACCAGTCGCGCAAGGCCAGTCCGGTTGCCGCAGGCCAATAGCGCGCGCTTGCCGGCGCGATCCGCTTGAACTCGGAGAGTTCTTCGTTCAGCACGATCTCGCCTTCACCGATGACGTGGTAGGCGATGATCAGCTGGTTCATGCGCTCGAAGGTGTAATGGCCGATGAAGCTCGGGCTGTGCGCCTGCAAGCCCAGCTCTTCGTTGACCTCGCGCAGCACCGCTTCGGCCGGGTCTTCGTTGCGTTCCAGAAAGCCGGTGATCAGGCCAAAGAACCGTGTCGGCCACAGGGCGTTGCGCGCCAGCACGATGGCACCGTCGTGTTCCACCACCGCGGCAACCACCGGTGTCGGATTGTCCCAGTGCACATACCCGCAGGCCTGGTTGGGGCAGCTGTGGCGGACGAAGCCGCCCTGTTCGCGCGGGATCAGCGCCGTGGCGCAGCGGGGACAGAACTGGAACGCAGACGACATGGCATCACCGACAGAAGCGTACGGCCGCCATCGTAGCAGCCCGGCAAATTCAGGCCGACACAGTGTCGCCCGCAGCCTTCGGCGTGGCGACATAGACCCCGCGCACTTGCACCGCGTCGCCGCCGTCACTGTAGACGCGGCTGTCGATCTCGAGACGCGCGCGCTGGCCGTTGCGCAGCTGTTCGATGAATGCCTGCCATTGCGGCAACGGCAATCGGCTCTCCGCGTGCAGCTCGCCATTGCCGGGGCGCAGATAATCGAGCGTGCTGCGCCGCACGACCAGCGTGACATCGAGTGCCTGCTCGGCCAGGCCATGATGGACCACACACCAGCCGGCCAGAATGCCCAGCGCCGCGAGACTGCCACCAAATGCGGTGCCGTGATGATTCAGGTTCGGCGCCAGCGGCGCCGCCAGCCGGATCTGCGTTGCGTCCAGTTCGGCCACACGCACCTGTAGCGCCCGCGTCAGCGGGATGTTGTCGTGCAGGAACGCGGTGAATTCTTCTGCGGTCATGCGGCGGCGTTATTTGCCGATGCAGAAGCGGGAAAAGATCTCGCCGAGAAGATCGTCGCTGCTGATCTTGCCGGTGATCTCGCCGAGCGCGTCCTGCGCAAGACGGAGTTCTTCAGCCGCGAGTTCGACATCGGCGCCTTCGCGCAAACGCTGTTCGGCGTCCTGCACGAACGCCAGCGTGCGACGTAGCGCGTCAACATGACGGGTGCGCGCGGAAAAACTGCCCTCACGCGTTTCGCTGATGCCGGCCACGCGATGCAGCTCGTGAATCAAGCTGTCGATGCCACGCCCGTCCGCTGCGGACAGCGACAGATGCACCACGCCGCCTTCAACCCAGCGCTGTGGTGCGGTGTCGTTCAGCAAATCACTCTTGTTGTGCAGCACGATACGTTGCAGCGTTTGCGGCAGGCTGGCCAACAGCGCCGCATCTTCCGACGTCAGCCCCTGCGGGGCCTCGAGCAGAAACAGTGCGACCTCGGCGTGTTCCAGTGCGCGGCGTGCGCGACGCACGCCTTCCTGTTCGACCACGTCACTGGATTCACGCAGCCCGGCGGTGTCGACCACCGTCAGCGGCAGGCCGCCCAGATCGAGATTTTCGCGCAGCACGTCGCGGGTGGTGCCGGGAATGTCCGTGACAATGGCAACGTCGGCACCAGCCAGACGATTGAGCAAAGTCGATTTGCCAACGTTGGGACGACCCGTCAGCGCGACGGTCAGACCATCACGCAGCCGGCGACCCTGATCGGCTTCCTTGAGCAATTGCGCGATCTGTTGTCGCAGCGCTTCGACGCGTGCGCGCAGCCCGGCGTCGGCGAGCCAGTCGATGTCTTCGTCGGAAAAATCCAGAGCGCCTTCGACAAACACCCGCAGTGAAACCAGTTCCGCGGTCAGTTGTCCGACGCGGCGTGACAGTTCTCCGTCCAGCGAACGCATCGCGGCGCGCGCGGCATCGCGGGTGCCGGCGTCGATCAGATCAGCGATGGCTTCGGCCTGGGCGAGATCGAGGCGGTCGTTCAGAAAGGCGCGCTCGGAGAACTCTCCGGGCCGTGCGATGCGGGCGCCGGCAGCGCAGGTCGCTCGCAGCAGTGTGTCGAGCACGACCGGGCCGCCGTGGCTTTGCAGCTCGACGACGTCTTCGCCGGTAAACGAATGCGGTGCCGGAAAGTACAGTACCAGACCGCGGTCGATGGTGTTGCCATCAGCGTCACGAAACGAACGCAGGGCCGCCACGCGGGGTGACGGCAATGCACCGCAGAGGGTGTGCGCGATCTGCGCTGCGTCGGGTCCGGACAGGCGGACAACGCCGATCGCGCCCCTTCCGCTCGGGGTCGCGATCGCGGTGATGGTATCGGTCGTCGGGTTCGGGCTCACGCCCGCACTCTAGCGCTTGACCGCGGCCTTCGCGGCATCCGCACTTTCCAGCCGGCGCGTGATGATCCACTGCTGGGCGATACCGATCAGGTTGCTGACGAACCAGTACAGCACCAGACCCGACTGGAAGAAGGTGAAGAACGCCGTCAGCATGATCGGCATCAGCTGCATGATCTTCTGCTGTGTCGGATCGGCCACCTGCTGACCGGACAGCTTTTGCTGGATGAACATGCTGACGCCGAACAGCACCGGCAGCACGTAATAGGGGTCCGGCGAGGTCAGATCGTTGAGCCAGAAGATGAACGACGCCTGGCGCAGTTCAACCGATTCCAGCAGCACCCAGTACAGCGAAATGAAGACCGGGAACTGCACCAGCAGCGGCCAGCAACCGGCCAGCGGATTGAAACCCTCTTTCTTGTAGAGCTCCATCATCGCTTTCTGCATGCGCTCGCGATCGTCGCCGAAGCGTTCCTTCAGCTCCTGGATCTTCGGCGCGAACTTCTTCATCTTGGCCATCGAGCGGTACTGCGCTTCCGACAGCTTGTACATCATGACCTTGACCAGCAGGGTCAGCAGGATGATCGCGAAGCCCCAGTTGCCGGTCCAGCCATGCAGGTGCGACAGCAGCCAGAACAGCGGCTCGGAGATCGGCGTCAGGATGCCGTAGTCCAGGGTCAACTCGAAGCCCGGAACGATGTCGTCCAATCCGTCCTGCAACTTCGGACCGAGGTACAGCGGCGTATCGAAGCTGACCTGGGTCCCGGCGGCAATGGTCTGGGTCTGACCAACGTATTGCGCCATGTATGCCTGGCCCTGGGTCGGCTTGGCGGTATAGCTCGCGGTCTGATCCGGCGGCGGCAGAATCGCGGCAACGAAGTAGTGCTGCAGCATGGCGATCCAGCCGCCCGTCTGATTCGCCTCGTAGGCATCCTTGTTCAGCTTGTCGAGCTTGGTCTTCTTGTAGCGGTAGCCGTCACCGCCTTCCTTCTGCTCGTAAAAACCGACGCCGGTGAAGGTACTGGCGAAGCGGGGTTCGCCGCCCGCCTGGTAGTTGGTGCGCACCAATCGTGCGTAGGGGCTGGCAACGATGTCGGCGGCGCTGCTGTTGTCGAGTTCGTGAATCAGATCGATCTTGTAGCTGCCGCGCGTGAAACGGTAGATCTTGCGCGCGGAATAGCCGCTCGGATCGGTATAGCTGAGCACGACATCCAGCTGATCCTGCCCGGCAGCCATGTGGTACTCGGTCTGCGTGGCGGTGTAACGGGTCTTGTGCGTGATCAGCTGGGCCGTCGTGCCGGCAAGACCGCTCTGCAGTACAAAGTAATGTCCGTCGCGATCGTCCAGCAGCGCGAACTTTTCGTCCGGATTCTTCTTGGTCACCGAGTAGTCCTTCAGCGCCAGGCGCCGCAACTCGCCGCCCTCGGTGCTGATTTCCGCGGTCACCAGGTCGGTGTCGACAATGATGCGACTCTCAGGCGCTGTTCCAAGTCCGGCGTCCGGGGTCGGCGCAATGGCGGGAGTCTGTCCCGGCGTCGCGACGGGGACATCGACGTCGGCGACGGTTGCCGTGGCCGGCGCGGCACCGGTGGAGACGGCGGGCTGCGCCTGCGGACCGTAGTCCTGTTGCCAGGCCTGATAGGTGAAGAACAGGACAACGCCGATCAAGGCAATAAGAAAGAAGCGGCGGTTTTCCATGACGGATCGTTGACTAGGGTCGGTGGGTCGATTCGGGCACGGGATCATACCCGCCTGGGTTCAACGGGTGACAGCGCAGAATGCGTCTGATCGCGAGCCAGCTGCCACGCAGTGCGCCGTGCAGCCGCAAAGCGTCAATGGCGTAGTGCGAACAACTGGGATAGAAACGGCAACGCGGGCCGAGCAGAGGGCTCAGCACCAGCTGATACGCGCGGATCAGCAGGACGAGGCCGCGGCCTGGGACGCTGAGATGCGTCGCCACAGCGACTGCAGATTCGCGCGCAACTCCAGACTGCTCGCCTTCGTCGCGCCCGCTTTCGACAGGATCACAATGTCCACAGCAGGCAGTAGCTCCGCGCTGTTGCGGAACTGTTCGCGAATCTGCCGTTTGATGCGATTGCGTTCCACGGCCAGAGGAACCGTCTTCTTCGCAATCGCCAGACCTACACGCGGACAATCCAGCGTGTTGGCCGCATACACCGCCGTGAACCAGCGCTCGTGGATCCGCTTCCCCTTCGCAAAGGCGTTGCGGAACTCCGGAGGCTTGAGCAGGCGGGCGCGCCGCGGGAAGCGCGCCATGGGTCACTGCGCCGCCCGGCTCAGGCCGACAGCCGCTTGCGCCCCTTGGCGCGACGACGCGACAGCACCAGACGACCACCCTTGGTGGCCATGCGGGCGCGGAAACCGTGAGTACGCTTACGGCTCAGCTTTTTGGGTTGATATGTGCGCTTGGACATGACATCCCCCGAAAGGGTCTTTAAGCAAAAAGGGCGCGGAGTTTAGCGGCTGAAGCTTTTGTGTTCAAGCGGATAGATGGATCGCCTGTGGATAAGTGTGACGCGAAGCCGTAGACTGGCACACCGACGCGGTCGGGGGCCCGTCACCGAATCACCAAAAGAACTCCATGTATCAAAAGGAACTCTGGGCGCAATCCGTGCGCTGGCTGGAAGGCGAGCTATCGGATCGCGACATCAACACCTGGATTCGCCCGCTGCACCCGATTGCTACCGAGGGTCGTCTGCTGCTGCTGGCGCCCAATCGACTCGTGGTCGAGCGTGTGCGAGAAAACTTTCTCGCGCTGATCGAACGCGCGCTGCACGCGGTGGGAGGCGATGATGCGCCGGCCGTCGATGTCGGCGTCGGCTCGGCCGAGTCAGCCTCCGCGACAGCGACCACCCCGATGTCGGCGCCGCTTGCCGCGGTCGAGGAACCGAGCAGCGCAGTTATCACCGGCAAGCTCAATCCCGACTACACCTTCGTCAACTTTATTGAGGGGCGCTCGAATTCCCACGCGCGTGCCGCTGCCGAACATGTGGTCGAGACGCCGGGGCAGGAATACAACCCGCTGCTGATTTATGGGAGCTCCGGCCTGGGCAAGACCCATCTGATGCATGCCGTCGGCAATGCAATCCTCAACAGCAATCCGCGCGCGCGCATCGCCTACATGGGTGCTGAGCAGTGGATGAATCACTTCACCTCGGCGATCCGTCACGGCCGCACCGAAGAATTCAAGAACCTGTATCGCTCGGTCGATGCGCTGCTGATCGATGACGTGCATTTCTTTGCTCACAAGGAACGCACCCAGGAAGAGTTCTTCCATACGTTCAACGCGCTGATCGACGCGCATAAACAGATTGTGCTGACGTCCGATCGCTATCCCAAGGACGTCGATGGGATCGACGAGCGCCTGAAGTCCCGTTTCGCCTGGGGTCTGTCGGTGGCGGTCGAGCCCCCGGAGCTGGAAACCCGCATGGCGATCCTGATTGCCAAGGCCGAGGCCAACAATGTCCGGCTTCCGAAAGAAGTGGCTTTGTTTGTGGCACAGCGCGTGCGGTCCAACGTGCGTGAACTTGAAGGGGCTTTGCTGCGACTGACGGCCAGCTCGCGGCTGCGCGGTGAACCGCTGACGGTCGACTTTGCGCGCACCACGTTGAAGGATCTGCTGGCCGCTTATGAGCGCATGGTGACGATCGAGAACATCAAGCGCACGGTGGCCAACTACTACAACATCCGCGTAGCGGATCTGAGCTCGGCCCGGCGCACGCGTTCGTTGGCGCGCCCGCGCCAGATCGCGATGTCGCTGGCCAAGGAACTGACCCAGCACAGCTTGCCGGAAATCGGCGACGCGTTCGGCAAGGACCACACGACGGTATTGCACGCTTGCCGCAAGGTGACGGAGCTGCGTGGTGAAGACCTGAAAATTCGCGAGGATTATGAGAATCTGCAGCGACAACTGGGGGTCTGAAACCTTGTTGGCAGATACCCGGGTAAATCAGGGTGTATCGACACGAACAACATGTGGATAACAACTGTCATGAGGTTATCCACAGGAAAAGCGGGCTCAACTGCGGTGCTGAGTTAAGCTGGTTTTTTCGTCTAATTATTTGTTTTTTAAATAGTTTTAAAAGTTATTCAGTGCCAGGGCGACAGCTTACTACTGTTACTTATTTAAACATCTATACAGATATTGGAATCTGGTGACGTCATGAAACTGCAAGTGGGGAGAAACGAGCTGTTGTCCGCGCTGTCGGCCGTGATCGGTGTGGTCGAGCGTCGACAGACCTTGCCGGTGCTGTCGAACTTCCTGCTCGAACTCAAGGATGACGAACTGATCGTCACCGGAACCGATCTCGAGATCGAGCTTGAAGCGCGTGCCCGCGTCCAGAACCTGGCACCCGGTCGAGCCACGATCCCGGCACGCAAGTTGTTCGACATCTGCCGCGGTTTGCCGGAGGGTGCAGAGATCAGTCTGGAGCTCGGCGCCGAGAAAGCGCAGCTCAAGTCGGGTCGCAGTCGCTACTCGCTCGCCTGTCTGCGTGCCGAAGAGTTTCCGGCGATGGGACGTGTCGCGGAGGGCGTCAGCCTGACCTTGCAGCAGGGGCAGCTCAAACGCCTGATCGAGAAGACCCAGTTTGCGATGGCGCAGCAGGACGTGCGTTACTACCTCAACGGCATGCTGCTTGAGGTCAACAGCCAGCGTGTGCGGTCCGTTGCGACCGATGGTCATCGACTCGCGCTGAGCGAAGTCGCCATCGCAACTGGTTTCTCAGAAGTCAGTCAGGTCATTGTTCCGCGCAAGGCGGTGCTTGAACTGCAACGTCTGCTCGATGCCACTGAAGAGTCCGTGACGGTGAAGATCGGCGCGGGACAGATCGAAGTGGATCTCGACGTGGTTCGGATGACTTCAAAGCTGATCGATGGTCGCTTCCCGGATTACGAGCGCGTGGTTCCGGATTCAGGTGACAAGCAGGTCAATGCCGACCGCGAGATGGTCAAGCGTGCTTTGGCGCGCACCGCGATTCTGTCCAACGAGAAATTCCGCGGCGTGCGTCTGAGCCTGGACGGCGACAAGCTGAGCCTGCAGACGCATAACCCGGAGCACGAGGAAGCCGAAGAGGATCTTGAGGTCTCCTATGACGGCACACCGATGGAAATCGGCTTCAACGTGAACTATCTGCTGGATGCATTGAGTGCGCTGGATGGCGAGCGGTTCGTGATGCTGTTGAAGAACTCTGATTCGAGCGGTTTGATTCACGGTGCGGATGACGACTCCAGCAAGTACGTCGTCATGCCCATGCGGCTCTGATGGCGGAGCTGTGACAGCCAGACCGTTCCTGATCACGGCGGTCGTCGATGACGCTCGACGAACTTCGTAGCGACAACTTCCGGATGTTCGACAACTTGAGCCTGCAACCCCATTGCAGGCTCAACGTCGTTCTGGGGGTCAATGCTGCAGGCAAGTCCAGCCTGCTGGAATCGATCTATCTGCTGGGCCGCGGCAAGAGTTTCCGCGGCAGCTCGTTGCAGGAGTTGGCTGGACCTCGTGAGCGCCGATGGACGGTGTTTGGTCGGCTGTCAGAGTCACGGAACGGTCCGACCAGTACGCATGGTCTGGGCTGGGACGCGGAAAACGGATTGCAGATTCGCTGCGATGGATCGGCGGCGAATGTTCTGGATCTGGTCCAGCGGCTGCCTGTGCAGATACTTGATCCGGGTTTGCATCGGGTGCTTCAGGAGGGACCGACCTATCGGCGCAGCTTTCTTGACTGGGGAGTGTTCCACGTGGAACCTCTGTTTCTGCCCACCTGGCGTCGATACCGCCGTGCATTGCGTCAGCGCAACCACGCGTTGAGGTCCGGACAGTCCGAGCGCGAGGTCGCAGCGTGGGAGCCCGAGCTGGCTCAGAGTGGAGAGGCCTTACAGGCTTTTCGCTTGCGGCATCTGGAAGGGGTTCAACGGCTCGTCAGCGACTATCTTCGCGTGCTGTTGGGCGAAGGTGAGTGGAGCTTTGACCTGTCCAGTGGTTGGTCACGAACACAATCGCTGGCGGAGGCCCTGTTAGCGCATCGTGCTCAGGACATGCGGCTGGGCATGACTCATCAAGGCCCGCACCGCGCCGAATTGCGGATACGGGTGGGTAGTCATGCCGCGAAGAATCGAATCAGTCGTGGTCAGCAAAAGTTGCTGATCTCGGCTTTGGTTCTGGCTCAGTGCCACGAGATTGGGGAGGTCACCGAACGGTGGCCGATCGTGTTGGTGGATGATTTTGGCGCGGAGTTGGCCGAGCGCTATCAGTGCGCATTGATGGACGTTCTGGGCGAGTACCGCGGGCAGCTGTTCGTAACAGCGTTTGAATCGGCGAACGCTTTCGAGCGGGTTGCGGACAAGCGCATGTTCCACGTGGAACATGGGCGCGTGTCGTTATTGAGTTGATTTGAGGTCTCTGCGGGTGTTCCACGTGGAACATCGGGAGAGAGGGGATCAGTGTTAAAATTACGGACTTTTTGCAGGCTTCGAGCATGACACCAGACCAGAACGCCGCCGCATACGACGAATCCAGCATCCAGCAGCTCGAAGGGCTTGAGGCCGTACGAAAGCGGCCGGGCATGTACATCGGAGACACCTCCGATGGCACCGGTTTGCATCACATGGTTTTCGAGGTGGTCGACAACGCGATCGACGAAGCGCTGGCTGGGCATTGCGACGATATCGTTGTGACGATCCACAGCGACAACTCGATTTCGGTGACCGATAACGGTCGCGGTATTCCGGTCGGCATCAAGTTTGACGACAAGCACGAGCCCAAGCGCACTGCCGCCGAAATCGTCATGTGCGTGCTGCACGCTGGCGGCAAGTTCAACCAGAACAGCTACAAGGTGTCTGGTGGTCTGCACGGCGTCGGCGTGTCCTGCGTCAACGCGCTGTCCAAGTGGCTGAAGCTGACGATCCGTCGCGACGGCAAGAAATACATGATGGAGTTTCACCAGGGCAAGCCAGTCGATCGCCTGGTGGAAATTCAGAAAGGTGTCGAAGTTTCTCCGCTGAAAATCGTTGGCGACACCGATGCACGCGGAACCGAGGTGCACTTTCATGCCGACGAAGAAATTTTCGGCAATGTCGAATATCACTACGACATTCTGGCCAAGCGCCTGCGCGAACTGTCGTTCCTGAACAACGGCGTGCGTATCCGCCTGATCGACGAGCGCATCGGCAAGGAAGAGGATTTTGCATTCGCTGGTGGCGTGCAGGGTTTCGTCGAGTACATCAATCGCGCCAAGTCCGTGCTGCATCCAACGGTGTTTCATTCCACCGGTGTGGCCATGGTCAACACCGGTGGGCCGGAACTGATTCCGGTCACAGTGGAAGTGGCGATGCAGTGGAACGACAGCTACCAGGAACAGGTGCTGTGCTTCACCAACAATATTCCGCAGTCCGATGGCGGCACGCATCTGACCGGTTTGCGCGCCGCGATGACGCGCATCATCAACAAGTACATCGACGAGCATGAGTTCGCCAAGCGCGCGAAGGTCGACATCGCCGGTGATGACATGCGCGAAGGTCTGGCCTGCGTGCTGTCGGTCAAGATGCCGGACCCGAAGTTTTCCTCGCAAACCAAAATGAAACTGGTGTCCAGCGAGGCCCGCCCGGCAGTCGAAGAAGTGGTGGCGGACAAACTCGCGGAGTTCCTGCTGGAGCGTCCGAACGAAGCCAAGACCATCTGCAGCAAGATTGTTGAAGCTGCGGCAGCACGCGAGGCTGCGCGCCGTGCGCGCGAAATGACCCGGCGCAAAGGCGTCATGGATGGCATTGGCCTGCCGGGCAAACTTGCGGACTGCCAGGAAAAGGATCCGGCCAAATCCGAACTGTTTCTGGTCGAGGGTGATTCGGCAGGCGGTTCAGCCAAGCAGGGTCGCGATCGCCAATTCCAGGCGATCCTGCCGCTGAAGGGCAAGATCCTCAACGTCGAACGCGCGCGCCTGGAAAAGATGCTGTCGTCGCAGGAAGTCGCGACGCTGATTACTGCGCTGGGCTGCGGTATCGGCAAAGACGACTTCAAGCCGGAAAAGCTGCGTTACCACCGCATCATCATCATGACCGACGCCGATGTCGACGGCTCACATATTCGTACCTTGTTGCTGACCTTGTTCTATCGGCACATGTACGAGCTGGTCGAACGCGGACACATCTACATCGCGCAGCCGCCGCTGTACAAGCTGAAAGCGGGCAAGACCGAAACCTACGTCAAGGATGATGCCGAGCTGCGGAACTGGCTGATCTCGGCTGCGCTGGAGCAGGCGGTGCTGACGCCCGCCAATGCCGAGCCGCTGGAAGCCGGCGTATTGGAAGCGCTAATCCGCGAGTTTGCTTCGATTGAGGAGCTGGTTGAACGACTGGCCCGGCGCTATGACCTCAACGTGCTGAAGACCCTGGCTCGCCTTGCGCCGTTGGGTTACGACGAGAGTTCGCTGACGCAGTGGGCAGAGGGTTTCACACTGGCTCTCAATGGCGAGGGCCTGCACGGCACTTACACGGTGGAAGCCAAACTGGGTTCCGAAGGTCCGTTGCTGAAGGTTACTCGCGCGCTTCATGGAAACACGCAAGTGTTTAATTTCAGTAGTGATTTCTTTGCTGGGCCTGAATATCAGCGGATCGCGGCACTTCGCAAACAGGTGAACGATCTGGCAGGCAACGGCGTTCAAGTCAGCCGTGGTGAACGTAGTCAGACGGTAGATTCCTTCGACGCCGCCTACACCTGGCTGCTCAATGAAGCGCGCCGTGGACTGCACATTCAGCGCTACAAAGGTCTGGGTGAAATGAACCCGGAGCAGCTGCGTGAAACCACGCTGGATCCGAAGAACCGTCGCTTGGTTAAAGTTGATGTCGAAGACGTCGTTGCCGCCGATCAGATTTTTACGACCCTGATGGGTGAGCATGTTGAGCCGCGGCGCGAGTTCATTGAAAAGAACGCGCTACTGGTGGGCAACCTCGATCTCTGAGCCACCGCGGGTCGCCGCGGGCTCAGGCCGCCGGCTGTTCCGTCGTATCGGCGGCCGGCAGTTTGGCCCACGGTTCGCGCGCGGCTTCGTCGATCAGCCAGTTGCGGAATGCGACGATGGCAGGGTTGTTCAACGCGGCCGGGCGACAGACTGCGAAATACGACGTTCCCATCGTCAGACCGAGCTTGAAGGGCATCACCAGACGCCCGGCGGCGATATCGGCACCGGCGACGATCGGAATGCCCAGAATCACGCCGACACCGTCGACCGCAGCTTCCATCGCCGGGACCACGTGATTGAAAGTGATTCCGCGCGACACCTTGATGTCACGGAGCCCGGCGGCGCGTAGCCAGCTGCTCCAGGTCGGTCGACCGACATCCAGCGACGCGATATCGCTCTGGTAGTGCAGCAGCGTGTGAAAGCTCAGGTCCTCGGGCGTACGCAGTGGGTGCTCGCCCTGTAACAGACGCGGACTGCACATCGGCAGTGCCGTGGGCCGGAACAGTTCGTGAACCACCATGCCGTCATAATCGCCATCGCCGAGGCGGATCGCGATGTCGGCATCCTCGAGTAGACCCGGTGCCCCCGGCTCGCCATCCAGCGCCTTGTCGACCATCGACTGATGAACGGCAATGCGCAGCTCGATCTCGGGATGTCCCGCGGTAAATCCAGGCAAGCGCCCGACCAGCCACTTGGTGCCCAGCGCGGGCGGCACGCTGACGACAACTTTCCCGGCGCCGCGAAATTCATCGACTGCAGCGACGGCGTCCGCCAGCTGAGCGAAGGCGGCAGTGAGCTTGGGCAGGCAGGCCTGACCGGCGGGTGTCAGCTGGATGCGCCGTGGGAGCCGTGTGAACAGCGGCACGCCCAGATGCGTTTCGAGCATCTTGATCTGGTGACTGATGGCGGCCGAGGTGACGTGCAGCTCCTGTGCTGCCTTGGCAACACTGGCATGGCGTGCAGCGGCCTCAAAGGCACGCAGGCTATTCAGTGGGGGGAGTCTCACAGCGACAGTTTAGCTTTTCTAATCCGAAACCGGAAAATAAATCATTTGTTGCGCCGCAACATCCGGCGTATAAATATCACCGTCGGATCAAGGAACAGAGCGCAAGGCGCCTGACCAGGGTCCAAAAGGTCTCCTCCAGTCCCGCATTGCCGGGACCGCACTTTAGCCGCCCTCCCCCGGGCGGTTTTTTTATGGGCGAGAAAAAGGCAGTGTCCTGCGAAGCGCGTCCCGGAGCGGCTAAGCTCGCAGCTGAATTCCTGCCTGAATGCCTCAATGCCTGCTTCGACTCCAAATGTTCTGATCACCGGGTGCTCAACGGGTATTGGCCGTGCGCTGGCGCTGGCCTTTCACGCCCGCGGGTGTACCGTCTATGCAACCGCGCGACGGCCTGAACAGCTGGATGACCTAGCCCGACAAGGTATGCGCACGGCGGCGCTCGACGTCAATGATGCCGACAGTATCGGTTGCCTGAATGAACGGCTGCAGGCGGATGGGGCTGAAATCGATGTGCTGATCAACAATGCCGGCTACGGACAGATGGGGCCGCTTGCCGATACCGCCACCACCGCGCTGCGCCAGCAGTTTGAAACCAACGTCTTTGGCCTGATGGCGGTGACGCGGGCGTTGCTTCCGGGCATGGTGGCCCGCCGGCATGGCTGTGTCGTCAACATCGGCAGCGTATCCGGCGTGCTGGTGACCCCATTCGCGGGCGCCTACTGTGCGAGCAAGGCTGCCGTCCACGCATTGTCGGACGCGTTGCGAATGGAGCTCGCGCCCTTGGGCGTACACGTCATGACGGTGCAGCCTGGCGCCATACGTTCGCAGTTCGGTGCGACCGCACAAAGCGAGGTCGAACTGGTGCCGGACTCCTGGTATCGCGCGATTGCCGACCACGTCGCCGCACGTGCCGGTGCTTCGCAGCAGCATGCGACGGACGCAGCAGATTTTGCCGAAGCATTGGTCGCTGCTGTGCTGTCAACCCATCCGCCTGCGCTGCTGCGTATCGGCAACGGCAGTCGTGCGTTGCCGTTGATTGCGCGCTGGCTGCCACAACGGTTGCGGGATCGCATGCTGATGCGTCGCTTCGGCCTGCAGAAGCTCGCGAGCGGATGAGTGCCGAGTGATACACCCTGTGCCGTGTGCACGGGCCCGCACTGCGCTGGGCATAATACGCAGAGCGCCGTCGGCGCGAGGAGAACACTATGAGAATCGGCGTCGTAACCGACGCAAGCTGCGACCTGCCTGCGGAATTTCTGCGTCAGTATGACGTCGACGTTTTGCCCGTCACGATCCGGCTCGGCGACGAGCAGTTGATCGATGCGCGTGATCCTGAGCTCACACTCAAGTTCTATGCGCAGCAGCTCGCCGAAAAAGGCCTGGATGCGGAAACCCAGCCCTGTTCTGCAGAACAGATCCGCGACCGTTTTCTCGAAAGCATGGTCAGCCGCTACGACTACGTTTTCTGCATTACCGTCACCGCAACACGCAGCACGATATTCGAGAACGCAACCAAGGCGTCGTTTGCAATTCTCGGCGAGTACAAGGCAACCCGGGAAGCCGCTGGCGTCTCCGGTAGTTTCGCGCTGCGCGTTGTCGACTCCAAGAACATGTTCTGCGGCACGGGCGTCCTGGTGGCCGAAGCGGCCAAGCTGGCACGCAGCGGTGTTGCGCCCAACGAGGTCCGCAAGCGCATTGACGATCTGCGTGAGCACATCTGTGCCTACATGGTGCCGAGCGATCTCTACTACATCCGCAACCGCGGCATCAAGAAGGGTGAAAAAAGCGTCGGCTTCGTCGCCTATGCGCTGGGTTCGGCGCTCGACATCAAGCCGGTCATCCTGTCGTTCCGAGGGGAAACGCAGCCGGTGGCCAAAATCCGCTCGTATGAACGCGCGGTCGAGAAGATGTTCGAACACGTCGCACATCAGATCGAGGCCGGTATCGATACCCGCCATGTCTGCATCAGTTACGGCGGTGATCCGGCAGTGATCGAAACCCTTCCCGGTTATGCGCGACTGGCTGCGGCTGCCGAACGGACCGGGGTGGAGGTACTATCCAGCTTCATGTCCGCAACCGCGGCCGTCAACGTCGGCAGCGGTTGTGTTGCGGTGGCCTATGGCGGCGAGCTGCGCGCGTTCGGTCAATAGTCCGGAGCACGCGGCACCGCCCGTGCGAACAGCAGACCCGGGAGTACCCGATGAAGACGCTTGCGCTGCACAACCTCAAGGGGGGTGTTGGAAAATCCGCCGCCGCCGTGAATCTGGCCTATCTGGCCGCATCCAACGACGTGCCCACGTTGCTGTGGGACCTCGATTCGCAGGGCGCAGCCAGCTGGTATTTCCATGGTGAACCGGCCGCCGAAAAAACCAAGAGCGTGCTGTCGGGCAGCACGCCGGTGGGGCGCCTGGTCAAGCCCTCGCCGTACCGCAATCTCGATCTGATCCCGGCGGATTTCACCTACCGCTATCTCGACATCATGCTGAAGAAGGTCGAGCCGCCGCGCGAAGCCCTGGCACGACTGCTGAAGCCGTTTTCGGAACAGTATGCGCTGACGATTCTGGATTGCCCGCCGAGCCTGTCGTATCTGGCCGACAATATCTTTACTGCCGCGGATATCGTGGCCGCTCCGGTGGTGCCGACGTTCCTGTCACTGCGTGCGCTGGAGCAGGTGCAGGACTACCTGCGCGCGGAGAAACTCGAACCGCGCAAGCTGCGGCCGTTTTACTCGATGGCGGATCGGCGACGCTCGCTGCATCGCGAATTGATCGAGCAACCCCCGCCGGTGATGGCGCGTGGATTCGCGGCTGTGGTGCCGTACTCGTCGATGGTCGAGCGCATGGGCGAGCGTCGAGCGCCAATGGCGGTGTACGCCCCGTCGGAAGACCCTGCGCTGCTGGCCTATGCGGAGCTGTGGCTGGAGATCAAGGCGGCCTTGAAGCTCTAGGCACCGCAAGCCCCCTAGCCTTCTTCGGCGGTCCGGATCAGCGCCTGCAATGTCTGCAGGCGGCTCGCAAGCTCGTCGGCGTCCGCAGCGGTCACGGTGGCGTGACCCACCTTGCGCAGCGGCTTCGGTGTCTTGCCGTAGTGATGAATGTGCACGCCCGGCAGCGTCGCAAGCGCAGCGTTGTCGGGCGCGTCACCGATGAAGTTGACCATCGCGCTGGCGCCGCGCAATGCGGTCGACCCCAACGGCAGGCCGGCAATCGCACGCAGATGGTTCTCGAACTGCGAAACCTCGGCGCCTTCGATGCTCCAGTGTCCTGAGTTATGGACGCGCGGCGCGATCTCGTTGGCCAGCAGCTGGCCGTTGGCGACAAAAAACTCGAACGCCAGTACGCCGACATAACCCAGGTGCTCGGCGACGCGGCGCGCATAGTCCTCGGCCTGTGCCTGCAACGGGTCGGCCGCCTTCGGCGTCGCCACACGAAGGATGCCGTCACGATGGACATTCTCGACCACGGGATAGAACACCATCTGACCGTCCTGGCCGCGCACCGCCAGACAGGACAGCTCACGCTGGAATGGCACGAAGGCTTCCAAGATCAGCTTGGCCGGCCGGTCCGGTGTACCGCCCAGACGCTGCCACGCGGTATCCAGGTCCCCGGGGCTGCGCAGCACCGCCTGACCTTTGCCGTCGTAGCCCAGACGGCGCGTCTTCAGCACGGCGGGCAAGCCGATCGAACGCACGGCCAGATCCAGCGCCTCGCGCGTGGCCACCGGCATATACCGCGGGACCGCAATGCCGAGCTGGTCGAACAGCGTCTTTTCCGACAGCCGATCCTGCCCGACCGTCAGTGCCACCGGTGCCGGCAGCAGCGGAATGCGTTGTGCCACGTATTCTGCGGTCTTGGCCGGAACGTTCTCGAATTCATAAGTGGCGACATCGACGCTGACGCAGAACTCCGCCAGTGCGTGTTCGTCCTCGTATTCCGCGTGGATGTGTTCGCCCAGCGGTGCGGCGCAGGCTTCCGTCGCCGGATCGAGGAACACGAAGTCGAAATCCAGCGGAAAGCCCGCCAGTGCCAGCATGCGACCCAGCTGGCCTGCTCCAAGAATGCCGATCTTCATTTGAGGGAGAGGGGCTCGTCCTGCAGAACCTTTTCAGTCTGCTTGCGGCGGAATGTGGCCAGACGGCGACCGATTGCGGCATCGCCAAGCGCGACGATCGCCGCCGCCATCAGTGCCGCGTTGGTGGCACCGGCTTTGCCGATGGCCAGAGTCCCCACGGGAATGCCCGCCGGCATCTGCACGATCGACAGCAGCGAGTCGAGGCCGTTCAAGGCCTTTGACTGCACTGGCACGCCCAGAACCGGAACCGCGGTCTTTGCTGCGCACATGCCCGGCAGATGTGCCGCGCCGCCGGCGCCGGCAATGATGACCTTGAGCCCGCGCTTCTGCGCGGTTTCGGCGTATTCGAACAGCAGGTCGGGTGTGCGATGCGCGGAAACCACGCGCGCCTCATACGGCACGCCAAGATCTTCCAGCGTCTGCACGGCATGACTCATGGTGTCCCAATCGGAGCGGGACCCCATGATGACGCCAACCAAGGGAATGACTTTCTTGACCACGGCTTTGGTCTCATTAGGCCGGGGGAAAGCGGCGGATTATCTCACCGCCGCATGGCAAGTGCATGCCCGGACACGGGTTTTTCGTCTCTGGGAAGGCTAGGCGGAACATTGATTGTGATAATTTATACAACGAAAGTACAGACACAGCATAAAAATCTCAACTTCAGTTTGCTGCATCAAGAAACGCGCAAACACTCAGGGCAGCAGATCGAATTCCACATCGACCGCGGCCGGCACGCGGATTTCGCCGGTGGAGACGCCCATTTCCTGATTGCCGCTGTCGAACGACGCCTCGACGCGCATCGCCGCCGCTTTGTACATCACGGGTGCAGGCATCTGCTGCGCGGCACGCACCGAGCGGGCCGGCCCCAGCCGGGCGCCGAGCGTGGTCGCCAGCACCTTGGCCTTGGCTTCTGCATCCTTGGCGGCCTTGGCCAGTGCCTCGCGCTCGAGCTCGTCGGCACGGCTGGATTCCAGCACCGGCGCGCGGACCTGATTGACGCCAGCCGCCGTTGCTGAAAGGACGTAGTCACCCAGCTTGTCGAGATCGGTGATCAGGATCTGGATGTCACGGCGCACACGGTAGCCAACCAGTTTCTGCTGACGCAGCTTTTCGTCCCAGACGTATTCCGGCTGGATCGAGATCCCGGTGGTGCTGATCTGTTCCGCTTTGGCCCCAAGCTGTTTCGCCTCGACCAGATAGTCGCGCACCACCCGATTGACCACCGTCTCGGCCTTCTTCACTTCCAGATCCAGCGCATCCACCGCAAGACTCAGCCGTGCGCGGTCGGGCATGACACTCACTTCACCGCTGCCGCTGACCGCGACGGTGCGCGGGGGTGGTGCCTGCTCTTCGGCGGCACACAACGGGGCCTGCAGCAGCAACAGGGCGAACAGCGCGGCACTCAGGGCAAAGGTCTTCATACGGGACGGGATCCGACAATCTGCACGGGGTCCCCATGATGCAGGGTTTCGGCGCCGCGTACGACCACCCGGTCGTGTTCAGCCAGGGCGCCCGTCACCGCAATCCAGGCGCCGTCGGCGACGCCGGTGGTGACCGGCACGCGCTCGGCGGTCTGGTCGGCGTTGATCCGGTAGACCGCAGAGCCGTCGGCGCGGATCACCACGGCGTCGCGCGGGACGGCGAGCGCCTGCCGCGGGGCGTCCAGCGGCAGCACGACTTTGACGTCATGCCCGACGGTCAGCGCCGGGGCCGTTTGCGGCGCTTCGATCAGGGCTTCGAATGACTGCGAGCGCGCATCGCCGACCGGCACGATCGCACGCACGCGCGCCGGCACGTAAGAATCGCCGACAGAGATCTGAACAATGCCGCCCGGCCGGATTGCGCGCACGTGACGCAGCGGCAGGAACAGGCGGATTTCCAGTTCCTCGGTGTTGTACAGGCGCACGACCGGGGTGCCGCGGGTCAGCTCCTCGCCAGCGTTATGGACACGCTCTGCGATGACCCCCGCGAACGGCGCACGGATCTCGGCTTTTGACAGGCGCTCGTCGGTCTGACTCAAGGTGGCGCGATAAATCTGCACGTCGGCCGCGGCCAGATCGCGCGTGTTCTGCGCTTGATCCAACTGGAACCGACTGACCGCATTGCCCGAGGCCTGCAGGCGCTCGAGTTCACGCTGCGCCTGTTTCAGCGCGACCTGGCTGCGGGTCAGTCGCGCCGCCTGTTCGGTGCGTTGCAGTCGCAAGGCGTCGGTCTGCATGCGCGCGACGACCTCGCCGGCGACGACGAAAGTCCCGGGCTCCGCGATCCACTGCAGCTGACCCTCGACCGCAGTGGCAATGTCGGCCCCGGCGCGCGACTGTACGACGCCGGTTGCGGTCACTGTGGGTGACAGCTCCCGCAGTTGCGCTGCGGTGACTTCGACCGCGGCGGCTGGCGGGGGCTGGGACTGGGCGTAGCCGGAGGTGCATATCAGCAGGCTCAATCCCGCGGTCCCGAACAGGCGCAGAAATTTCATGGTCCGGACTCTCATTTGATGATTCATGTGACGGGCGCGCAGCATTGTGGCGGTCATTTCGCGGCCTCCGTTGCCGGTTCTGCGACGTTCATCGCGTGCGGCGAGACCGTCGCACCCAGGCGCAGCAGCGCCGGCATCAGGAACCAGGTGAATGCGGTCCCCAGCACCATGCCGCCGGCGACTACCGAGGCCAAACCGCGATAGATCTCGGCGCCGAGGCCCGGCATCACGATCAGCGGCAGCATGCCGAGCACCGCGGTCAGGGTTGACAGCACGATCGGACGCGCGCGTGTTTCCAGCGCCTGACGCACGGCTTGGTCGCGCGGTACACCGTCCCGCTCACGCGCTCGCGTCTGGTCCACCAGCAGAATCGCCGCATTGACGACCAGGCCAAGCAGGATGATGAAGCCGATCATCGTCAGCAGATCCAGCGCCTGAAAGCCGAACAGACCGATCACACGCAGCGCGACGATACCTCCGGCAATCGACACCGGCAGAATCAGCATGACCAGGAAGCTGTCCCAGATCGAACGGAACAGCGCGGCCATCAGCGCGAACAGAATCACCAGCGCGAGCACGAAGTTCTGCGCCATCGACTGCAGTGCTTCGTGCAGTTTGTTGGCCGAACCCGCATAGGTCATCTGCGCGCTGGCCGGCATCACTTCGCGAATCTTCGGTTCGACCTGGGTCTCGACCCGCTCGATCGCCTCGTCCAGCGACATGTCGGCCGGCGGCTCGAAATTGACCTGGACGGTGCGACGGCCATTGATGCGTGCGAGCTGCGAGGGCCCCACCGTCAGATCGATGCGGGTCAGATCGCCGACGGTCTGGATGCCGGCGCCCGGGGTCATCAATGGCAGCTCCGCAAGTTCCTCCGGCGAGTGCCAGTCATTGCCCTTCAGAATGATGTCGAGACGTTCATTCCCGTCGAAGTACTCGCCGGCCCAGAGCCCGCCGGTATAGGCGCGCAGTGCCGTCGCCAGCGCACCGCGGTCGAGGCCGGCGCGCGAGATGCGCCATTCGTCCGGCTGCAGCCGCATCTCCGGCTGGTTCAGCTCCAGCGACGGAAACGCCTGCGGGTAGGTGCCCGGAATCGCGGTCTCGATCGCGCCGATTGCGACCTGTGCGGTCTTCATCAGGCTGTCCAGGTCCGGCCCCTGGAAATTGAGCTGGACCTCGCGCTGGTTTTCCCCCTCCACGCTGAGCAGCGAGCCGCGCTGCACATAGATGCGGGTATCGGGAAAGCCGACCATGATCTCGTTGCGCAGCACGTCGACCATCGCGTCCATGTCGCGGGGGTCCTGCGGATAGATCACCGCGACACCCTCCTGGCCGGCCCACGACGACAGGTTGTAGTACTTCACCGCCGGTTTCTTGCTGCCATCCAGATACGGCCGCAGGCGTTCGATCACTGCCGGCGCGAACTCGTCGCGCACGGTTTCCAGATTGCCGCCCGGCGGCAGACGGAAGTTGTTCCAGATCAGATCGGTCTGCGCCACCGGCAGATAGTCGACCTTGGGCGCCAGCGCCCAGCTCAGCACGCAGGCGCCGGGCACCAGCACGGCGATCAGCGCCCAGCGCAGTGCCGGCAGGTGCGTCATGCGCATCGCCGCGGTGCTCATGCCCGTCCACCAGATCTGATGCGGGTCGTCGGGAATCGTCCGCGCCAGCGCCCAGCGATTGGCTGCGGGAATCACCGTCATCGCGACCAGCAGCGAGGCCGCATAGGACACTGACATCGTGATCGCCAGATCCTTGAACAGTTGCCCTTCGATCCCCTCCATGAACAGCACCGGCAGAAAGATCGCCACGCTGGTCAACATCGACGCCACTAGCGCCGGCATGACTTCCTGAGTGCCTTCAAGGGTCGCGCGCAGCGCGTCCTTGCCCTCCTGCACGTAACGAATGATGTTGCCCTGCACGATCAAGGCGGCGTCGATGACGATTCCGGTGGAGAACGCCAGACCGGCCAGCGAGATCACGTTCAAGGTGCGTCCCAGCGCCTGCAGGGTGATCACCGCAAAGCACAGCGACAGCGGAATCGACAGCCCCAGCACCAGCAGCGCGCGAGGGCCGCGCAGGAAATACCAGAGGCCGATCACGGCCAGGAAAATGCCGATGACCAGGCTTTCCTGCACAAAACTGATGGCGCGTTTGACGTAGATGCTGGCGTCCCACGACAGCTCGGCGAACAGCTGCTCCTTGGCCAGCGGTCCGGCGTTGAGTTCGGCCAATGCCTGCTTGACGCCCTCGATCAGGCTCACGGTGTTGGAATCGTTGGAGCGTTGCAGCGTGATGTAGTACCCGGGCACGCCGTTGCGGAACGAAAACCACTGCGCATCCTGGAAGGCGACGCCGATGTCCGCGACTTCACGCAGGTACAGCGGACGCTCATTGCTCCAGCCCACGATCAGATCGCCCAGCTGCGCGACCGCTTCCTTGCCGGCCAGGCGCACGGTGAACTGGCGGCGGCCAACGTTGACGAACCCGGCCGACGCATCCCGCGCCGAGATCACGGTCTGGGCGAGCTGCTGCGGCGTCAGTCCCAGTGCCGCCAGACGGTAGGCATCGAAACGGATCTGTACTTCACGTGGCCGCCCGCCTTCGAGATTGACCCGCGACACGCCGGGGACGCGTGACAGTCGCGGCTCCACTACTTCTTCCATCAGCTTCTGGTAGCGCGCCGCCAGATCTGCGGTGGTGTTGCCCGGCAGCGGCCGCACCAGCAGCGAACCGGCGTTGCTGCCCTGCCAGTTGTCGCCGGAGAACACCTGCGGTTCGTCGGCGTCGGGCGGCAGGGTCGGCAGGGTATTCAGGCGTGAGACGACGTCCAGCATCACCCGCGTCAGATCGGTGCCCACCTCGAACGTCAGTCCGACACCGCCCCCGCCGCGGCGCGACTGCGAGCGCATCTCCACCAGGCCGGGCAGTCCACGCATGGCGTCCTCGACCGGTTCGATCAGGGCTTCCTCGATTTCGGACGGCGCCGCTTCGCGCCAGCCGACATTGACCCACAGCTGCGGGCGCTTGGTATCCGGCAGCAGCTGGATCGGCAGCTTGGCCATCGACAGCAGACCGAACAGCACCAGAATCAACGCTGTAGCGGCAATAGCGGCCGGATTCGATTGGGAAAACTGGGTGATACGCATGCCTGGACTCCCCCGTGCGGCACGGCGAAAACAACGCCGCAGCACCGCCTCCACAGCGGCACTGCGATTGATTTGATGCGGCGCAGACCCCGGATGTTTAAACTTTGGGTCTTAGCCTCAAGATGCGCCGGAGACCGAAACCGTCGCATCTTCTCAAGATCGATCCCATGAGTGCGACCTACGAACCCGTTACCCTGACCCGGGATGTCATCGGCATCCTGATCCCGCAGGGCACCAAAGTCGAGCTGCCCGAAGGTGCGCAGGCGGCGATTACGCAGGCGCTGGGCGGCAGTTTCACCGTGCAGGTGGAGGGCCATCTGTTTCGTATCGATGGCCGTGACGCCGATGCCATCGGCAAGGAAGTGGTCAAGGGTCCGGACATCCCTGCCGACGCGGATGACGCGACGCTGGAAAAGGCCGTATGGGATCAGCTGCGCACCTGCTACGACCCCGAGATCCCGGTCGACATCGTCGAGCTCGGCTTGATTTACGAGTGCAAGGTCGAGCCGCTGGCCAATGGAGGCCGCAAGGCCAGCGTGACCATGACGCTGACCGCGCCCGGGTGCGGAATGGGCGACATCCTGGTCGAGGACGTCAAGAGCAAGGTGCTGGCGTTGCCGACGATTACCGAAGCTGATGTCGAGCTGGTGTTCGATCCGCCGTGGAATCAGTCGATGATGTCCGAGGCCGCGCAGCTTGCAACCGGCATGTTCTGACGCGGACGAACGCCACCATGTCTGACACGGTCACGCGCGGTATCCGCATCACCGTCAAGCCGCGGTATGTGGCCGAGCAGTCTGATCCTGACGCCCGGCAGTATCTGTTCGCCTATCACATCACCATTCGCAATCAGAGTGACGACACCGTTCAGCTGCTGTCGCGGCACTGGGTCATCACCAACGGCGAAGGACAGGTCGAGGAAGTGCGCGGTCCCGGTGTTGTCGGCTACCAGCCCGTGCTGGAACCGGGTGCCGACTTCGAGTACACCAGCGGGTGTCCGCTGACGACCCCGGTCGGCACCATGCACGGTGAATTCAATATGGTGGTGAAGGCCAGCGGCGTGCACTTCGATGCGCAGATCGAACCGTTCCGTCTGGCGATCCCGCGGGTGCTGAACTAGACCCCCGCTGTGCGGCGGAGTGGTTGCGCCCCTGCTGTGCCATCGCGCCGAACGACTGCCTGCTGGCACGCGGATGGCGTGACCCAGGTGCCAGCAGGGCGACACAATCAGATCGTGCGCTTAGCCATTGGGAGGCACGACGCCGGCATCGAGCTGACGTCGGGCCTTGCGCATGCGCGCGGCGGTGGTCAACTCGTCCCAGAAATACAGCACCAGGGCCTTGAGCGTGCCGCGGCCTTCGTCGGGCGCGAGGCCGTGGCCGAGGCGCATGATCTGCTGGTAATACCAACCCTGCTGGCCGAGCAGGTTCATGATTTTGATGAAGAAGATCGGCGAGGCGCCGGACAGCCAGCGGCTTTGCCCCAGCTTGACGGTCTTTTCGAAGCGCGGGGCTTCATTGATTTCGTGCGCCAGCAGGCGTTTGGCGAAATCGGTCTGCGTGCAGAACGGCCGGCCCAGGCCGATGACGTCGCAGGCGTTGTCGCGCAGGGCTTCTTCCATGCCCTCGCGAGTGCGAAAGCCGCCGGTGACCATCAGTGGCATCTTCGCGACCTTGCGGATCTTTTCGGCATAGTCGAGGAAGTAGGCCTCACGCTTGCGCGTGGTCTGGCGCTGAGGCTCGGCGGACGAGCCGCGGCCCTCGAATCCGAGCAGCTTCGGCTGTTCGTAGGTGCCGCCCGAGATCTCCAGCAGATCGACGCCTTCAGTGTTCAGCAGCTGCACCACCTGCAGGCAGTCCTCATTGGAGAAGCCGCCTTTGCGGAAGTCATCGGAGTTGAGTTTCACGCTGATCGGGAAGTCCGCGCCGACCGCCTTGCGTGTTGCCCGCAAGGTTTCGATCAGGAAGCGTGCGCGGTTCTGCACGCTGCCGCCCCAGGCGTCGCGGCGCATGTTGGTGACCGGCGAAAGGAACGAACTCAGCAGATAGCCGTGTGCGGAGTGGATCTGCACCCCGGTGAATCCGGTGGCGCGTGCGGTGGCAGCAGCGTGGGCGAAGCGCTGGATGAAGTCGAGAATCTCGTCCTCACGCAGTTCGCGCGGCGTCGCATAGTTGCCCAGCAGCGGCAGACGCACCGACGAGGGCGCGAGCGTGTGGTTGGTGATGTAGCGTGGCGACTGTCGTCCGGCGTGCGAGATCTGCATCCACAGATGATTGCCGGCCACAGTACCGGCCTTGGCCCAGGCTTTCAGCTGCTTGATGCCGTCATTGCGGTCGATAGCGACATTGCCCGGGCGCTCCAGCACGTTGCGGTCGATCTGCACGTTGCCGGTGAGCAGCAGCCCGGCGCCGCCTTCGCTCCAGCGACGGTACAAGGTCGCCAGCTCGGGTGTGGCGCGCAGCCAGGAATCGGCCAGGCCTTCCGTCATCGCGGCCTTGCACAGGCGGTTGGGCAGCGTTGCGCCGCAGGGCAGCGTAAATGGCTGGGCCAGTAGATCGGTCATCGTGAACTCCCCCTCATCGTTACATACCGTTCAGTATGTACGATGCGGCAGACGCTCACAATCGAGGCATGGACCAGCGTCGGATCACGGTGGGAACCAGAATCGCCAGCAACGCTGCGGCGTCCAGCGCCACCGCAGCGATCCAGCCGTGCTGCCAACACAGGGCCGCGTCCAGCGGTGCCCACACCAGCACGCCGATGATCAGCGCATCGGCGGCCCAGCGCTGGTTCTGACGCAGTCCGAACTGCACCAGGAAAAACATCAGCGCCCCCCAGCTCGCCACGGTCGGCCCGAACAGGGCGAGCGCCAGCCGCGCATCGGTGCTGCCCAGCGGCAGCCACGCATCCAGCCATGCCGTGCGCATCAGCATCAGTGGCAGCGCAAGGCCGACCGTCACGTGCAGCAGGGACAACCAAGTCAGCCAGCGATCGATCTTTGAGCTTGTCATGCCGGCACCTTAGCGGCATTGCCGCATCAGCGGCCAGCCGGGCGTTGCAGGATGGGCATCGCGGTTCGCGAGACCGCGGCGTATCGCGAGCAACGTGAACTCAGTGCGCACGGCGGCGTGTCAGGAATATTCAGATCCTGCTGATGGATGTTTTCGGGTGCGCGTATCCGGAAGACACCGCGTGGAATGTCGATCGCGACACGGCCCTGCGCTGCAAGCAGCGCGTCGCGGCCAACGTTGATCGCCTTGCCGCGGATCGGCCTTAAAGCCTGGGATCTTGATTCTGTTGCACCAGCATCGGGGAAAGCAGGCTGCGCCCTAGCGCTGGCACTGCGGGCAGTAAAACGATGAGCGCTGTCCGATCACCATGCATTTAATCGGCGTGGCGCAGACCCGGCACGGCTCACCGCTGCGGCCGTAGACGAACAACTGCTGCTGGAAATAGCCCGAGCCACCGTCGGCCCCGGCAAAATCGCGCAGTGTGGTGCCGCCCTGTTGGATCGCTTCAGCCAGGACATCGCGGATGGTCTGCGCCAGCCGCACGTACTGCGGTTGTGTCACGCGGCCGGCCGGTCTGGTGGGGCGGATGCCGGCACGGAACAGACTCTCTGCGGCATAGATGTTGCCGGCGCCGACGACCACGTGGCCATCCATGATGAAGTTCTTCACCGCAGCGCTGCGGCCGCGCGACAGCGCGTACAGATACTCGCCGTCGAATGCTTCACTGAAAGGCTCCGGTCCCATCTGCGCCAGCAGCGGATGTTCGGGTTCTCCTGCCGGCCACAGCAGCAACGCGCCAAAACGACGCGGGTCGTTGAAGCGGATCAACTTGCCATTGTCGAGTTCGAAGTCGATGTGATCGTGCTTCTTCAGCGGGGTGGATGGATCCAGCACGAACAGGCGTCCGGACATGCCCAGATGCAGGATCAGCCGGTCTCCCGAATCCAGGGTCACGATCAGATACTTGCCGCGCCGTTCCAGCTGGTCGACGCGCCGGCCGCGGGCGAGCGCCGGCAGCTCCGGCGGCACCGGCCAGCGCATCCGAGGCTCACGTACCTTGACCTGCGTGATGCGCCGATGCAGCCAATACGGTTCCAGACCGCGACGGACGGTTTCGACTTCGGGTAGTTCCGGCATGTGAGATGGCGGTCGGAGGGCGTGCTTGAATATGGGCGGCCACTGTAGCCGGCGCTTCGTGACATGCACAGCGCGCGATCGACTGGCGTGCAAAAGGCAACATGCGGACAGCGGTGCGCTGAAAATACTGACGTCGTGTCATCGAACCGACAATGCTGGTGGCGAGAATCTCGCGCCCCAGCAAACCGCTGTATCCGTCTGCATTAACACCGTGATCAAATTTCTATCGACCGTGCTACTCGGGGTCGGTGTGGCCGCTTGCGGTCAGCCAACGCCCGCTCCCATCAACGAACCTGCGCAAGTTCCCCCGAAAAACCCGACGGCCTGGACCGGCGTTGATCAAACCCTCGATGCATATCTGAAGAATGCAGGGGGTCCGCTCAGCGGTTACGGCTTCGCGGTATTCGACCGTAGCGGCATCCTGCATGACCGCTATGGCGGCGACTACGATCGCGACACCCGCGTCTGGCTCGCATCCGCAACCAAAGTGCCTTCGGCGGCGGCAATTCTGACCCTGGTCGACGCCGGCCTGCTGGATCTAGACGAGCCGATTGCGACCTATATCGAACAGGCCGGCAACCCGATCCTGTGGCCAGCCAACAAGCGCATGGTCACGATGCGCATGCTGCTGGCGCATACCTCGGGTTTGTCGGGCAACGGTCCGGCCCAGGCCAAGTGTCTGCTCAATGTGCTGACGATCACGCTGCAGCAATGCGCGCAGTTGATCGCACTGGCGCCGACCCTCCATGATCCAGGCAGTGCATTCAACTACGGTGGCGCCGACTATCAGCTGGCGGGCTATGTTGCGACCCTGATTGCGGGCGTGAGCTGGCAGGAGTTCTTCGACCAGGCGATTGCCCTGCCGTTGCAGCTGCGCAGCTTCAGCTACGGCGATCCCGAGCGGGTGCACAATCCACGAATCGCTGGCGGCGCAACGGCCAATCTGACCGACTATGTGCGGATCATGCAGATGCTGCAGAACGACGGGGAGTGGAACGGCGTGCGCGTGCTGTCGCACGCCGCCGTGGCGATGCTTCAGGCCAATCAGATCGTCGGCATGCCGGTGGTCTATGAACCGTTTTCATCCGAAGACCAGGCCAAGTTCGACGGCTATACGCTGGGCTTCTGGATCACCGATCCGCTGCAATATCCGGGTAGCCCCGGGCCGGAGTTCAGCGATCCGGGTTTGTTCGGAACAACGGCGTGGATCGACGCCGGCCTTGGCTATGGCGCGGTGATCTTGATAGAACACTCGATGCAGACCGGTTTGCAGATGTGGTCGGCGGTGCGTCCGTTGCTGATCAGCCAATTGCACTGACAATTCGCGAGACTTGAGGCGTGCGCCGCCCCAGCGTGTGATTTCCCCGGCGCAACCCGGATCGAAGGGCACCGTTTTGACGCAGTGTGGTGTTGCCAGGCGCTAGCCAGAAGTCAGCGTCACGTCTGCCGTCGTGTACGCATGATGTGCCGATGCTGCCCATCCGGTTCCAGACCGCGACGGACGGTTTCGACTTGTGGAAGTTCCGGCAAATCGGTTTATGCGTCCAGGGTCGGGCACTGTGGCCAGCGTAACGTGAGCTGCTCAACGGACTATCGGCTGGCACTCAAAACAGTCGATCGCACAGCCGGACGCGGAGATATCGGAGGCCTTGCTACAGAGCCGAGTCGGCAGTTGGCGAGGATTTTGCGCTGTAAAGACGAATTCGTCTCAATTCGTCTAAAACTTCCAATGAAATTTCTATCGGCCATGCTATTTGCGGTCGTGCTCACCGCGTGCGGCCAGCAGGCTCCCAATGCGCCCAACGAACCGGACCAAGTGGTTCCGGCCGATCCGGCCCGATGGTCGGCCGTCGATCAGACGCTGGATGCGTATCTGTTGAGCTCTGGTGGCCCGCTGGATGGCTACGGCTTTGCCGTATTCAACCGCGACGGCCTGCTGCACACCCGGTACGGGGGGCGCTATTCCGGCGAGACCGTGGTCATGCTGGCGTCCGCCAGCAAGGGACCGGCAGCCGCGGCGGTACTGACCCTGGTTGATGCAGGACTGCTGGATCTTGATGCACCGGTTGCACGCTACATTGAACAGGCTGGTGCGCCGATCATCTGGCCGGCCGACAAACAGGCGATCACGATGCGCATGTTGCTGGCGCATACTTCAGGCCTGGCGGGCAATGAGTTGGTGCAGGCGCCGTGCCTGTACGTCAGCGTCACAATAACGCTGCAGCAGTGCGCGCAGCAGATTGCGCAGGTGCCGATCCAACATGAGCCGGGGACCACATTCAGCTACGGCGGTGCGGATTATCAAGTTGCGGGCTACGTCGCCACGCTGATCGCCGGGATGGACTGGATCCCGTTTTTTGACCAAGCGATTGCTGCACCGCTGAATCTGGATACTTTCACCTACGGTGACCCCAAGAATGTGACGAATCCAAGGATCGCGGGGGGCGCTCGGTCCAATCTGGCGGACTATGCGCGGATCATGCAGATGCTGCACAACGACGGCGAACTCGACGGCATCCGCGTGATGTCACCTGCAACGGTGGCGATGCTGAAGGTCGATCAAATTGACGAAGCGACGTTTGCCTACGGACCGTTCTCGACCGAGGATCAGGCAAAGTTCAACGGCTATTCGCTGGGCTTCTGGATCAGCGATCCGCATCAACATCCCGGCAGCCGGGGTCCCGAGCTCAGCGATCCAGGCCTCTTCGGGACGACAGGGTGGATCGACGCGGATCCGGATTACGGCGCCGTGATTCTGATCGAGAGCAACACCAGCACAGGACTTGAAATGTGGTCGGCGGTGCGCCCGCAGCTGATCAGCCTGCTGCGCTGAAGCCTCCCGGCGGACGCATGGCCGCACTTTCCGGGCACGATCATTGCGGTGTTGGGTCACCAGGGTCGCGATGTGCACGACGGCGGTGCACAATGCGTCCCGGTGCTCCCCCCGCACTGCGCGCAAACAAGGATGTGAGCTGATGAGATACCTCCCGACTCTGCTGCTGACGCTGGGACTTGCGGCTTGTGCCCCATCCAGCGATCCCGCATCCAGCACCAGCAATCCGGCAACGCCCAAGTCTCCCAGTACCGCAGGGTCGTGGGCGGCGGTGGATCAGACCCTCGACAGCTACCTGCAGAGTGCGGGCGGCTCGCTGAGCGGCTACGGTTTCGCGGCGTTCGACCGCTCCGGTGTTCTGCACACCCGTTTCGCCGGGGATTACACCGCCGATACGGCAATCCGCATCGCATCGGCGACCAAGGTGCCTTCCGCAGCGGCGATTCTGACCCTGGTGGACGATGGGCTGCTGGATCTGGACGAACCGGTCGCCACCTACATCAAGCAGGCGGGTAATCCCATCGTCTGGTCGATCGACAAACGCAAGATCACGATGCGCATGCTGCTCGCGCATACCTCCGGCTTGCCCGGCAGCGGCAAAAGTGAACCGAACTGTCTCGACCAGGTGCTGTCGGTGACCTTGCAGCAATGCGCCGCACTGATCGCTGCGGTGCCGGTGGTGTCTCCGCCGGGTCGTTACTTCAACTACGGCGGCGCGGACTATCAGGTGGCCGGATACATCGCGACCCTGATCGCCGGGACCGACTGGCAGACATTCTTTAATGAAGCGATTGCCGCTCCGCTGAGTCTCCAACACTTCACGTACGGTGATCCGGCAGTGGTGACGAACCCGCGTATCGCCGGGGGTGCCAACACCGATGTCGGCGATTACGTCCGTATCATGCAGATGCTGCAGAACAACGGCAGGGTCGGCAGCACGCAGGTGCTGTCGCCGGCGTCGGTCGCCGTGCTGAAACAGAACCAGATCGAAGGTCTGCCAATCCTGTTTGCGCCGTTCACCATGAGCGCCCGCAGCAACTTTGACGGCTATACCCTGGGCTTCTGGATTTCGGATGCCAGCCAGTATCCCGGAAGCCCTGGCCCCGAGTTCAGCGATCCGGGCCTGTTCGGCACCACGCCGTGGATAGACGACGGCCTCGGCTACGGCGCCGTGATCCTGATTGATGACCGCACACAGACCGGTCTCGACATGTGGGCTGCCGTCCGGCCGCTGATCATCAGCATCATGCGGCAGTAAGCGGAACGGATACACAGACTACAGCGACCCTGGCAGGCTCCGGTGAGTCTCTTGAAGGCAGACCGGGGCCATATGGGCCGTCGTATCGGAGTTTCGATATTGTTCTGGCTCTTTTCGGCGGGTAGCGCGGCAGCCCAGGTGGACGTGAATACCTGCTCTCTGCAGTCAGATGTCGTCAGCCTGACTTTCTGTGAGGTGACGCCAGAGGTGTTGTGGCGTGGCGCGCAGCCGGATTCAGACGGCGCAGCTTGGCTGCTCAAAAATCAGGTCAGGACCATCGTGAATCTCGAGCTTGTACACGATGACCTGCCCGTGTTCGAGCAGCTTGAAATCGACGATGACCTCAATCAACGGATCGGCTATTTCCGCATTCGTGAGTGGGAACCGCTGCCATTGCTGGCGCCATTCATCGTCGACGCTCACGTTGCACACTTTCTGGCGGTTGTTGCGACGCAGCCGCCGCCGATCTTTGTCCACTGCCGCGCCGGCAGAAACCGAACCGGCGTCATGGTGGCGGCCTATCGAATACTGATCGAAGGACTGCCGGTTGAAGACGCCATTGCCGAATTGAAGCGCTTCCATGGCGCTTGGTCGAATGTCGGCGCCCATTACCTGCGCGGACTGAACCTGCAACGCCGCACCGCAATCCTGCGCGAGGTTGCGGAATGGAAAGTGAAGTTGGAACCGACCGCGTACATCACCTGTGTGAACGGCGGCTGTACGGTCACGCCGGACTGATACGACGGACTGAAGGCCGGCTGGATCAAGACAATGGGCGGACTCGTCCGCTGTGCCTGCGGAGTTTCAGAGGATCTCCACTACAATCGGCCCCTGATCGTTCTCCATTGTTTCGCATGTCGCCTGTGATCGTCGCCGCGCTCTACCACTTCGCCCGCTTGCCGGACTTTGCGCAGCTGCGTGAACCCTTGCACAGCGTGTGCGAGCAGTCGGGCATCAGGGGTTCGCTGCTACTGGCGTCGGAAGGCATCAACGGTACGATCGCGGGATCGCGCACCGGCATTGATGCGGTGTTGGCGTTTCTGCGTGCAGACCCGCGCTTTGCGAGCCTGGAGCACAAGGAATCGTTGGCGTCGCAGATGCCGTTCGCGCGTCTGAAGATCAAGCTCAAGCACGAGATCGTGACCATGGGCGTGCCGGGAGTCGATCCCGAGCATCTGGTAGGGACCTACGTTGACCCGCAGGACTGGAACGCCTTGATCGCCGACCCGAACGTGCTCGTCGTCGACACCCGCAATGCCTACGAGGTGAAAGTCGGCAGCTTCCGCAACGCCGTCTCTCCGGACACCGAAAGCTTCCGCCAGTTTCCCGATTACGTCGCCCGCGAGCTGCGTGGCCAGGAGCAGCGGCCGATCGCGATGTTCTGCACCGGCGGTATCCGCTGCGAAAAGGCTACGTCCTATCTGCGCGCCCAGGGCTTCGAAAAGGTCTATCACTTGCGCGGGGGCATCCTGAAGTACCTGGAGCAGGTGCCGGAGGAACAGAGCCTGTGGGATGGCGAATGCTATGTGTTCGACGAACGCGTCGCCGTCGGTCATGGCCTCAAGCCCGGACAGACGCGGCAATGCGATGCCTGCGGTCAGCCGCTGTCACCTGCAGAGCAGGCTTCACCGGATTTCGATCCCGGCATCAGTTGCCCGCACTGCATCGCGCAGCTGACGCCGCAGCGGCGCGCCGTGCTGGAAATGCGTCGGGCACAGCAGGCCGCGCAACACGGATCTGCCCCCGATTGCGATGACTGAAATGACAGCCGCCGGCGGTTTGCCGGTGCTGTATTCGTTCCGTCGCTGCCCCTATGCCCTGCGCGCACGCATGGCGCTGGCCGCGAGCCAAACCCCGGTGGAGCTGCGCGAAGTGCTGTTGCGTGACAAGCCGGCGGAGATGCTGGCTGTTTCGCCCAAGGGCACGGTGCCGGTACTGCAGCTCACCGACGGTCGCGTGCTCGATGAAAGTCTGGCGATCATGCTGTGGGCACTGCAGCGCATTGATCCGGATGCTTGGCTGGGCGGTGATCAGGCGGAGGGCGCAGCGCTGATCCAGCACAACGACACCGTCTTCAAGACGCAGCTGGATCGATACAAATATTTCGTGCGCTTTCCGGCGCAATCGCAGGCGCACTATCGCGCGCAGGCGGAAGACACGCTGCGGGACTGGGAACAGCGGATTGTCCGCACGGGTGGCGGGCTGGTCGATACGCAGCTGCGGCTGGCAGACGCCGCGGTGTTTCCATTTGTGCGCCAATTCGCAGGTGTCGAGCCGCAGTGGTGGGTGTCGGCACCGTATCCGGCGTTGCGGCAGTGGCTGAATCAGTGGACTGATTCGACGCGGTACCTTGCAGCGATGCTGCGCGTCGCCGGGTGGCAGCCCGGTGCGGGTTCGGTAGTGGTGGACTGGCGCTGAACGCTGCGTACCACCCTGGGGTCGCTATCCTTTAACAGACACGGCCCGCATCTGCGGGCCGTGTCTGTTGTGAAGTCGGGCGGGACGCTCAGTGGCGATAGCCCTTGACCCGCACCTTGAAGTCCATCGCCGGACCCGGCGTCGGCGCCGTCTTGGTCTTGAGAACATAGCCTGGGGGATCCAGCTCCAGATCCAGGCGATAGAAGAGACAGGCCATCGTCAGCGGCAACAGAATCTCCGCCGCGCTCTTGCCCAGACAGGTATGGGGGCCGCGCCCAAAGGGTGAGTAGGCACCGGACTGCATGTGCTCCGCGCGCTCCTTGCTGTAGCGGTCGATGTCGAAGGTCTTCGGATTCGGGAAATATTCCTCCATGAAGTGCGGCACCGAGGTGGCGATGTAGACCATCTCGCCCTTGTGGATCTGATGCCCCTCGAACACGAAGTCCTTGGTTGCGGTGCGCATCTGCGCCACGGCGATTGGATACATCCGCATGGTTTCCATCACCGCACCATGCAGCGAAGGAATGCGCTTGAGCAGGTCGCCGCCTTCCAGATTGCCCTCGGCAAACAGGGCATCGACCTCCTTGAGCACGCGCGCCTTGACCTCGGGATGCTTCAGCACGGTGTACAGGATGGCGGCGGTCGTGTTGGCGACGGTGTCGAGCCCGGCGACATAGGGGCCGGTCAGTGCAACGATCAGATCGGACGCCGGCATGATGTGGGGCGTCTTCAGATGGGCTTCGTAGATGTCGTCGACCAGAATCTTCTGGTCTTCCGGAATCTTGCCGGCGCGCGCCGCGACGTCACGGATCATCTTCTCGCCGAGTTCGAAGACACGCGCTTTGGCCTTTTTGTAGCGGGGGTCTTTCAGCAGAACCATCGGCCTCTGGCGCGTGACCAGCACGTTGAGGATGTACAGGATCATCGTGCGGATGTCCTTGATGTACTCCAGCGGCGCCGAGCCGGTGACGATGGTGCCGAGTTGCTCGGTCACCATGTACTGCATCGCTTCGACAACCGGCACGCTGCGTCCGACCGGCCAGTCACGCTCGATCGCATGATTGGTGAGCCCTACGAGTTCCTCGTATCGGCCCTTGAGCGCTTCCTTGGAATAGCCGTGGCGCATGATGTCGCGCAGCTCCTTGTGCGACTCGCCGTCCTCACCGGTGAGGATGCGAGTGGCGCCATATTCCTTGACCAGTCCTTCCCAGAACTCCTTCGAGCGCAGGCAGTCCTTGCCGGCGCGAGTGCCGAGAAAATTCGCCGCTTCAATGCCGGCGATGGTCACATAGGGTTTTCCGAGCACGCTGAGGCGGAACACCGGGCCGTACTTGCGGTAGCAGTCCACGAAGAATTGCGCGGGGTCCTTGGCGATGGCCGGCAGGCTGCCGATCAATGGCCAGCCAGGGACCTTCGGCGTCCGGTGGATGGCGTGATGCGGCGGTACGGTGTGGGCGGCGGTGTTCATGTGAAGTCCTCTCCAGGGAACGGCATCAAATTATGAGAAGCAGGTTCGCAAATTAAGGCGCGACAAACCCTTAAACGTGGGCGATGTCGCGGGGCTAAAGACGAAGAATGACGTGCGTGCGCAAATGCACTGCACGCGTAACAAGGCGAATGCGGAGGAATTGCATCGCAGGGATCAGCCGAAGCCGACCGAGAAATCGTGGCCCCACTGACTGACCGCGGTGGCCTCGAACACGTTGTGCCGGTCCCAGTCGATCACGGCGCCGCCGGTGCCAAACTCCAGTGCGAAGTTCGACGGTGTCAGCATGTAGAACGAGATCACCTGATCGTTGACGTGTCGTCCCAGCGTCGCCATCAGCTTGATGTCGTGTTTGAGCATGCGGTCGTAGGCGCGACCGACTTCGTCCATCGACGGCACCTCGACCATCGCGTGCACGCAGCCGCTCGGCACCTCGCCTTCGTACAGCGCGAGACTGTGATGGCGGCCGTTGGCACAGTGCGTGAAGTAGATCCGCTTCAGCGGTTCGGCCGGATCGCTGGTGTAACGATGGCGGTACAGATCGGCCAGGCCGAAGCCGAGCACGTCCTGGAAGAAGGCCCAGGTCGCGTCGAAGTGTGGCGCCGGTAGCACGGTGTGGCCCACGCCCAGGGTGCCGGTGACGAAGGCGGGCACGCCAACCGGCGATACGAAGCGTGTGAAGTCGGACTGATGCCCCCAGAATAGTTCGTGCTGATTGCCGGAGGGGTCGCGCAGCAACAGCAATGCTTGCACCTTGCGCGCATCGCACAGCTCGGCCGAGCCGCGCTCGAAGGCGGTACCGCTGCGCTGAAGAAATTCAGCCGCAGACTCGAAAGCATCTTCGTCGGCCAGCTGCCAGCCGGACGCGCGATAACGGTTTTCCGGTCCGCGTTGCACGGCGATGCGGTGACAGCGTTCGTCCATCTTGAGATACAGACCGCCGTCCGGCGCGTCGTGTGCAGACAGGCCGACGACGTCCTCGGCAAAGCGGCGCCAGCGTTCGGGTTCGTCGCACTCGGCGACGATGTAGGCGAGTTGCTTGATGCGGATCATTGGCGCGACCTCCTGCTCAGATGAAGAAGTCGGTGTTGTCGTGGCCCAGCAACACGCCGCCATAGTTGCGCGCGAACAGATCGGGATTGTTGGCGTAGTGCGTGCGGCCGGCGTGAATGTCGAGGAAGTGCCGGACCAGCGGGTTGTCGTTGAACAACCCGCGTGCCCCGGAGGTCACGAACAGGCGATAGACCAGTTGCGCGCAACGCTCGACCACCATCGCGGCCTGGTAGCGGTAGTGCAGGCGCGTCTCGATATCCAGTGAGATGCGCGCCTCGGCGGCGGCCATCAGGGACGCGAAGTTGCGCTGGAGCACCAGCTTCATTTCGTCGATCGCGACCGAGGCTTCCGCAACCGCCGTTTGGACCGGCGCCTGTTCCGCGGTGCGCGTGCCCATGTCACCGACACGGGTGGATGCGAAATCGCGGAATGACAGCAGCGCGCCCTGCAGTGCCCCGATCGCCGAAGACGACACCGCCCGCACGAAGATCTGCCCGAACGGCAGCCGATACAGCGGCGCAGTGTTGATCGCCAGCCCCGGGCTGGTGCCGGCGAAACCATCCGCCGACTTGTGCGTGCGGTGTTCGGGCACGAACGCATCCTTGACCACGACGTCGTGACTGCCGGTCGCGCGCAGGCCCATCGTGTCCCAGGTATCGAGCACTTCAATGTCCGCACGCGGCAGCAGGAAGGTGCGGTATTCCGGTGCGCCGCCCTCCTGTGCGGGCGGTACCAGCCCGCCAAGCAATACCCACTGGCAATGGTCGATGCCGCTGGAGTAGCCCCAGCGTCCGCTGAAGCGGAAGCCCCCCTCGACTTTCTGCACCTGTCCCTTGGGCATGTAGCTGGATGCAATCAGCACCGAGGTGTCGTCACCCCAGACGTCCTGACTGGCGCGGTCGTCGAGCAGCGCCATCTGCCAGTTGTGCACGGCGATTACGCCGTAGATCCAGGCGGTCGACATGCAGGCCTGTGCCAGGGCCATCTGGATTTCGTAAAACACATCCGGCGACATTTCGTAGCCGCCATAGCGGCGGGCCTGCAGTACACGGAACAGTCCGGCTTCCTGCATCTCGCGCACGGTCTGTTCCGGTACACGGCGCTGCTGTGCGGCGAGTGCCGCGCGTTCACGCAACACCGGCTGCAGTCTCTGCGCGCGGCGAATCAATTCCTGCGCCGTGGGTATTTCACGCGCGCTGGCGGAGTGCGTTGAAGGCACGGTCTGGGTGGCGGTCTGACTGTTCACGTGAAAACTCCGTCGGCAATTAAGGCGGGTTACTTATCGCTTTCAGTCTGACCGACGAACTCGTCCGAAGTGACTACCGCCGATTCATGCCCCGGCGCCGCTCCGGCGCCGCGACAAAGACTTAACATACTGAAAAACATGAAGTTTCATGGAGCATCGCGGGCGTGCGCGCTGATACTCCTGATGCACTGTACGGGTCATTGATCTGGATCAATCGCCAGAAGGCCCAACTCATTCGAACAGATGAGGTTTACCCCCAAGCGACGCCCGACAGTGCGAGCACGTCATCACCGGAGCCGCACATGTCCACCGTCATCAACTCGTCGCGAGCCACACAGACCGCCCAGCAAGCTGCGTATGAAATCCAGGCGGCCCCGCTGCCGGATCGCTACGCCCGTGGATGGCATTGCCTCGGTCTGGCCAGCACCTTCCGCGACGGCGAGCCGCACAGTGTCAGTGCCTTCGGCACGCGCATCGTTGTGTTCAAGGGTGAGGACGAGCAGCTGCGCGCGCTCAACGCCTGGTGCCCGCACATGGGTGCCGATCTCGGCATCGGCAAGGTCGAAGGCAACCGCGTCGTCTGCCGTTTTCACGGCTGGGCCTTCGGTGGCAACGGTTCCTGCGAGGACATTCCCTACAGCAAGACGATTCCGCCCAAGGCGCGCGTGCGCAGCTGGCCACTGCAGGAGCGCAACCAGCTGCTGTTCATCTGGAACGATGTCGAGGGCAATCCGCCGCCGCCGGAGCAGGACATTCCGCAGCTGCCGCAGGTCGGTTCACCCGAGTGGTCGGACTGGTCGTTGTCGCAGTGGGTGATCGACAACAACTGCCGCGAACTGGTCGACAACCTGTCGGACCTCGCGCACTTCGGTCCGGTACACGGCTCGTCCAACGTCAAGTACTTCGCCAACATCTTCGAAGGCTCGCGGGCAACGCAGGTGATGGTCGGGATCAATGAGCGCCTGGGCGGAACGCGCAATCACCTGACCACGGTCGCGACTTACTTCGGCCCCGCGACGCTGCTGTGCAAGATGACCGGAGAGTCCGACGGCATGCCGATCGAATCGATTCTGCTGGTGACGAATCTGCCGATTGACCAGATGCACTTCCAGCTCGGTTTCGGCGTGATGGTCAAACGCATTCCCGGTCTGAGCGAAGAACAGAATCAGGCCATGATCAAGCACTACGTCGACCTGACGATCCAAGCCTTCACCGAGGATGTTGCGGTCTGGCACAACAAGGTGCGCGTCGACAACCCACTGCTGTGTGCAGGCGACGGTCCGATCCTGCAGCTGCGCAACTGGTACTCGCAGTTTTACACCGATGCCGATGCGGTGCCGGCTGATCTGGCGCAGCGGCGTGTGGTCGAGATCAATCTCGGGCTCGATGCCCATCCCGAATTGCAGCACGCCTTTCAACACTGAAGCCTGAGTTCAGGCCCATCCGAATTTTCACAAACTAAGCATGACGCTGGAGGTAGCAACGATGTCCGCAATGACTGCTGAACACGATCGCCTGGTCTCGGTCGATTCCCATGTGCATTTCACCGACGAGTGGATCAAGGCGCGTTTGCGCAAGGAGCTGCATGCAGTCTGGGATGACGCCAACCAGAAAGCCGAGGAATACGCGGCCAAGGTGCTGCGTGGCGGCCAGAAGAATCTGGAGCTGGAGGATTTCGTCGATCCCGAGGCGTCGAAGGATCCCGGGCACTTCAATCCGAAAGGCAAGCTCGAGGCGATGGATCGCGACGGCGTCTTCGCCGAAGTGATCTTTCCGGAGCTGGCCGGCGCCAAGATCGTCAATCCCAGCCTGATGGGCAATGACTGGAAGGAAGTGTTCCAGGGCTACAACAACGCCATGGCAGACTTCGCCGCCTATGATCCGGTCCGCCTGATGACGGCGTACCAGCTGCCCCTGTATGACATCGACTTCGCGGTCAAGGAAGTCGAACGGCTGGCCAAGGAAAAGAAGGCGCGCTGCGTGCAGCTGACGCCGTTCCCCTCCGACTACGGTCTGCCGGACTTCTATCACGAGCGCTACGTGCCGCTGTGGAAGACGATTGAGGAAACCGGGCTGACGATCCTGAACCACCTGGATCTCAAGCTCAGCCTCTGGGATGTGTTCCGTCGCGATCCGACTCCTCAGAAGGGCATCTTCACCGGCCTCGCCTGGGCACCGCTGGCCGAGACCATCGCCATGTGGATCCTGACCGGAACGCTGGAGAAGTATCCGAAGATGAAGGTGTTGTTCGTTGAGCCGGGCCTGGGCTGGCTGCCGTGGTTCTTCGAGACGCTGCTCGATCCGCGTATGCATCAGCACTACGAGTTCCCCGGCGTGAAGCGTCCGCCGTCGGAAACCTTCAAGGCGCAGTGCGGCGCGACCTTCATGTACGAGCCGCTGGGCCTGAAAGCAGCGTACGACTACTTCGGCGCCGACTGCCTGTACTGGTCCACCGACTTCCCGCACCCGGCGACGTGCTGGCCGAACTCGCGCGAACAGGTGATCAGCCAGTTCAAGGAAGCCGGCATTCCCGACGCTGACCGTCGCAAGATCACGTCGGAGAACGGACTGAACGTATTCGGCTTGAAGTAGCCGAAGCGAGCTGCTTCACACAAACGGCCCGCATCAAGCGGGCCGTTTGTTGTTGAGGTGCAGCGTTCCGAACCCGTCACGGATCAGTGGGTTCCTCGGCGTCGGACGCCGGTGTCGCCGCTGGCGCGTTTTCAGCAGTGGGCGCCGCGATGCTGTAAGGAGCGGCACCGGGAGGCGGTGTTGGCGCCGGTTTCGGCAACGCCAGCAACTTGTCGGCATCCGCCTTCGACAGCGTGTAGCGCACGCCGTAAGCGGGACTGTCGATCACCAGCTGCGGGTCGATTTCGATCAGGCGCAGATCAAGCTCACCGTCGGCGAGCACGAGGCGGATCGGTTTGCCGGCGTCACCGGCGTCAGCCGGCCGCGCCGCGTTCCACATCGCATGTGCGCTGGTCCATGCGTTGACGAACTGGCTCAGTTGATCGGTGCTGGCGTCGCTGTGACCTTCGGCAACCCAGGCGCCGCTGCTGCGGTCGACGTCGAGCCCCGGCACTTCGATGCGCTGGATCCTGGCGTCCTTCGGCAGCAAGTCCTTGGAAACCAGGTCCGAATAGTCGGCGTCGAGCGCTGCGCTGGGCGGATCGGAAACCAGTGCGACCGTATCGCCATGCTTGATGTAGCGACGGAACTTGATCGGCTCGGCGTCGCCGAAGGCCAGCACCTGATCGTTCAGTGTGATCGTGTATTGCGGCGGATCAAGCTTGAGTTCCTTCTGGTCCACGTCAGTCAGCGCCAGACTGCGTTCGACGTCGAGTTCTGCCAGCCCCACCAAGCTGCTGACTTCGAACGGATCGGTCGGCGCGTCGACCGGTGCGGTGAGGCGCCAGTTGCCGTCCTGCCTGGCCAGCTTGATCTCGGGCGCGCCGGGATGCGCGATGCTGATCGATGTCACCGCGTCCTGTGCCAGCGGCGTCAGCGGCGGCAGCTTCTCCGGCTTGTCGCGTCCGACCCAGACCGCAACCGCAAGGCCGATCACGGCAGCGAACAGTCCGATGTTGAGTTGCATGCGTTTCATGGCGTGCTCCTCTATTTACGCCGACGGATCGCCCAGCGGGTGACGCCGAAGCCGATCAGCAACAGCGGCAGCACGCCGATGAAGCCCGCCCAGATCATGATCGAAGCCCAACCCGGCAGATACAGCTGCGTGTCGGGTGCCTTCTTGATGTCGATGTTGAGCTGGGCGTCGCGGCTGGCCAGCCACTGCACGATGTTCAGACCGAGCTGCTGGTTGCCGAGCTCGCCGATGTAGGCGTCGGACAGGAAGTCGGCGTCGCCGATCAGTGCAACGCGTTGCGGATGGCTCTTGTCGTCGACCGCCGGGGTGTTCTCGTCGCCACTTTTCGGCGCGTCGCCTTTGCCGGCATAGGTGCGGGTCAGCGTCATGCCGATGTTCAGCGGGCCCGGGATGTCAGTCGGATCCAGTTGCACGCGACCGGACTCGATGTCTCCGGTTTCCAGCCACGCCGACTCGGACGTCTGCAACATCGGTTGCGCGGTCCAGCCTGCAACGGCGCCGGTACTGATCAGCGAACGCACCAGCGGGAACAAGGTGACCATGTCCAGGCCCTGCGTCACCGGATTGGGCGGATAGCCGACCGCGGCGAAGAAGCCCGGGTGACCGGTACCGAGAATCTGGTATTCCGGCAGGATCGCGTAGCCGTTCTGCCACTCGATACCCAGATCCTTGGCGAGGTCGTCCATGCCGGCCGGAAAGTCCGGATCGGCCAGCCACAGCAGGTTGCCGCCGTTCTTGACGTAGTCGCGGATGATCTGGATCTCGCCGTCGAGCAGCTTGGAGCTGGGCGAGGCAATGACCAGTTCGCTGGTGTTGTCCGGAATGCTCGGATTCGACACCAGATTCAGGCCCTGCACTTTCAGACCTTTGTCCTTCAGTGCCTGCGCAAACCGCGCGTACGTGGTCGGGCCTTCACCGGTGATGGGACGTTCGCCATGCCCTTCGAGGAACACGACGTACTGATCGCCGGAATACGCCAGTCGCTGCAGCGCGGTGGTGATTGCCTGCTCGGTCGTCTGGCGCAGGTTCTCGCGCCGTCCCTGATATTCGACGACGACTTCACCGACGAAGTTGATGTTGAATTCGCGGACTTTCTGCGGCGAAGCGCTGGGGTCGACGAACTGGATCCCGATGTCGGACTTTTCCTTCTTGTACTTGCCGAGATCTTCCTCGACCACGCGGCGTGAGTCCGCGCCGCTGGGCTCGAACACATAGAAGGTGACCGGGTCCTTCATCGAGTCGAGCAGTTGCACGCTCGCTGCGGTCAGGGTGTTGCGCTTGTTGGCCGTCCAGTCCAGTTCGGTCTTGAAGCGGACCGACAGCACGCCGAGCAGCACGATCACGGCGAGGAACAGCGCGCCGCCGACCAGCTGTTGAATCAGAGTTTGTTTCTTGTTCATGTGTATTGGCCCCTGATCAATTGCGTTCCATGTCCAGCCGCAGTACCGCGAGCCATAGGAACAGCGCGGAGAACAGGACGTAGTAGATCGCGTCGGCGGTGTCGAAGACGCCGCGGCGCAGGCTTTCGTAGTGATCGATCAGCGACAGATACGAGAACACTTCCTTGAACGGGATGCTGTCGTTGTAGCCGAGGATGTTGATCAGCCAGACCACCAGCAGCAGGCCGAAGCTGCCGACCGCGGCGATGGTCGGTTCACGGGTCAGCGACGACACGAACAGGCCGGCGGCACCAAAGGCCATCATCAGCAGGAACAGCCCGAACAGCCCGGCGGCGATGCGGCCCCAGTCCAGATCGGTCGACCAGTTCAGTGACAGCGGCATCAAGGCCATCAGCACCACGATCGCGGCGATGAAGCCGAGCAGGCCGACGAACTTGCCGAGCACGATTTCGGTCAGCGACACCGGCGCCGAGAACAGCAAGGTGATCGAGCCGGATTTCCGTTCTTCCGAGAACAGCCGCATCGTCATCAGCGGCATGATCAGCAGCAGCAGGATCGTGGCAAAGCCATAGAGCGAGCCGCCGATGTAGTCGGAGACGCCGAACTCTTCCCCACTGCCCGGATTGTTGGCGAATTCGACCAGCAGGTTGATGAAGACGAAACCCATGATGAACTGCACGATCGCCAGCACCGACCAAGCTAGCGGCGACAGGAAGATGCGGCGCATCTCGTAGCGTGCAATGTTGAAAATGTTGCTCATGCGGCGCTCCTGACGTCGTCGCCGGAAGTCAGCTCGACGAAGATTTCTTCCAGGGTGTGGGTTTCGGCGCTGAGCTCGTACAGGCCCCAGTTGCCCTGCGTGGCGGCTTCGGCGATCGCATCACGCGGATCGGCCTCGGCGGCACAGCTGCAGCGGAAGAGCCCATCACCGAGGGCAGTCACCGACTTGATGCCGGCGATCCCGGCGAGGGCGCTCTGTTCCGGTGCCCGGCGCAATCCGACCCGCACATTGCGGAAGCGGTCCGAGCGGGTGGCTTCGAGCGAGTCGTTATAGACCACGCGGCCGCGCGCGATGATGATCACGCGTCCGCACACCGCCTGCACTTCCGGCAGGATGTGGCTGGACAGGATCACGCTGTGATTCTGGCCGAGCTGGGTGATCAGGCTGCGGATTTCGCGGATCTGGATCGGGTCCAGGCCGACGGTGGGTTCGTCGAGCACCACCACCGGCGGTCGGTGAATGATGGCCTGCGCGATGCCGACGCGCTGCTGGAAACCCTTGGACAGGTTGCCGACCAGACGACTGCCGACTTCCGTCAGTCCGCAGTCGCGCTTGGCCGAGTCGACCGCCGCTTCCCGGTTGGCCTTGGCGACGCCGTGCAGCGTGGCGCAGTAGCGCAGGTACTCGTCGACGGTCAGCTCCGGATACACCGGCGGCTGTTCCGGCAGATAGCCCAGCGAGCGCTTGGCCGCCTTGGCGTCATCGTGCATCGACTTGCCGCCGATCAGCACCTCGCCTTCCGTGGGCGCCAGGTTGCCGGTCAGCATTTTCATCGTGGTGGATTTGCCGGCGCCGTTCGGCCCCAGCAATCCCAGAATCTCCCCCTTCCGCAGCGTCAGACTCAGATTGTCGACAGCTACGGTCGGTCCATACCGGCGCGTCAGTCCGCGCGCCTCGATCAGGACTTCGCTTTCCATGATTTCCTTATTCTTGAGGTGAAGGAAAAAGACAGCGCAGCCTGTGACAGGCTGCGGATTGATGAGTTCCGACGGCCGGCGATTCTATGCTGTACCGCTACCGGACGTACGTTTGCTCCCCCAATGCCCCCTCATTCAGTAGAAGCGCGGCTGATCGGGCGGGCGCCGGCGATAGCGCTTGTAGCTCCACCAATATTGCTGTGGCCAGCGCCGGATCACGTCCTCGACGCCGCGATTGAGCGCAGCGACACCGGTTTCCGGGTCGCCGACGTCGGCCGGCGCCGGGATCAGGTGCAGTGCGTAGCCGCGACCGCGCGGTCTGCGCTCGGCAATGCAGAACCAGACCGGTGCACCGCTGCGTGCCGCGAGCTTGCTGACCAGCTCGGTGGTATGTGCCGGTATGCCGAACAGCGGCGCGAACTCGCCGGAACCGGGCGGTGGATCATGGTCCGGCAGGATGCCGATCATCTCCTTGTTCTTCAGCGCTGCGAGCAGGCTTTTCACGCCGGCCCCGGTCGTCGGCACCAAGGCCGCGCCGAGGCGACTGCGGCCCTCGCGCACCAGCGCATCAAATGCGCCCTTCTGCGGTTTGTACAGCGAGGTCATCGGACCGTTTGCTGAACAGAACAGGCCGGCGAGCTCCCAGGCTCCGATATGCGGACACAGCCAGATCACGCCCTTGTCCTGCGCGCGCAGTGCCTCGAGCTGGCGGCGCGCATCCGCGTCTTCGAGCCACGCCCGCAGCTGCGATTCGGGGCCGAACCACAGCACCGGTGCCTCGATGATGGCCTGCAGCATGTGCACCAGACTGCGTCGCTCGATCTGGCGCCGCTGCATGGCATCGAGATCCGGCAGGCAGCGTTCGAGATGCAGTCGCGTGATCTGCCGCTGTCGGTTGGGCAGCCATCCCAGCAGCGTGCCGAAGACCGCGGCGACGCCGTGCAACCCAGGCAGCGGCACGTGGCCGAGCAGTGTCAGCAAGCGGCGCAGCGCCGCCCGGGTCCGGTCTGAGTTCATGGCGCGCGATTTTGGCCGGGGCGCCGGGCAAAAAAAAGCCCGGCAAATGCCAGGCCTGAATTTAGGGAGGAAAAACCATGTGTATTGCCGCTGCGATACGATGGCAACGCCTCGACAACACGGCGCCAGTGTGCGGACTGAGCGGGGCGCTGGATGTCGGCGCAGTCACCACCGCCCACGTAAGAAATTTCTGATATTGAATGATCGGTATGTTGCAGCGGGTGACCTGGGCCGAGGTGCGGATCCAGGATGAGATCGTCGGGCGGATCGGGCCGGGCTTGCTGGTGCTGGTCGGCGTTCAGCGCGGCGACGGCACCGCGCAGGTGGAGCGGCTGCTGGAGCGGTTGCTGAGCTATCGGGTGTTTGCAGACGATGCCGGACGCATGAATCGCAGTCTGCGCGATACCGGGGGTGGTCTGCTGCTCGTCCCGCAGTTCACCTTGGCCGCGGATACTGACAAGGGCACGCGCGCAGGGTTCTCACGCGCGGCCGAACCGGCGCAGGCGCAGGCACTGTTCGAGGCTTTGGTCGACCGGGCCCGGCACCAGCATGCCGAGGTGGCGGCAGGCCGGTTCGGCGCGGATATGCAGGTTGGCCTGGTCAACGACGGTCCGGTGACCTTCTGGCTGGAGGCGCGTTAGCGTCGATAGCGCCAGCTGATGCGAGGGCCGCGCGTGCAGGTTCTGTCCCGCCGTTGCGGTGATGCTGGAACCCCGAATCCCGGCGGTCCGGGCGAGAAGCCTGAGCGGTGGTTCAAATCCGCGCAGGCCGGGAGTACCATTGGCGCCCCTTTTGCCCGGGCCGGCCATGCCAGCACGCACTGCCAGCGTCGAACGCGTCACTCAGGAGACGCAGATCCGCGTCGAGGTCAACCTCGACGGGACCGGCGTTGCGCGTTTCGAAACCGGCATTCCGTTCCTCGACCACATGCTGGATCAGGTGGCGCGGCATGGTCTGATCGACATCACGGTCGAGTGCAAGGGTGATCGCCACATCGATGACCACCACTCGGTCGAAGATATCGGCATCACGCTGGGCATGGCGATCGACAAGGCGGTCGGTGACAAGAAGGGGCTGGTCCGTTACGGCCATAGTTATGTGCCGCTGGACGAGGCGTTGTCGCGGGTGGTGATCGACCTGTCGGGTCGGCCGGGGCTGGAGTACACCCTCGAATTCCCGCGTGCGCGTATCGGTGAATTTGACGTCGACCTGTTCCGCGAATTTTTCCAGGGTTTCGTCAATCACTCGAAAACCACCCTGCACATCGACAATCTGCGCGGGCGCAATGCCCACCACATCATTGAAACCGTGTTCAAGGCGTTCGGCCGTGCCCTGCGCATGGCCGTGACGGTCGACCCGCGCATGGGCGACCGCACGCCGTCGACCAAGGGCAGCCTCTAGTTCGGCCGCTTCCGGTCGACGATCCACCTGCGACACCACTCCTTATGGCAGCAGCAATCGGCGTCATCGACTACGGCATGGGCAACCTGCACTCGCTCGGCAAGGCGCTTGAGCGCGTGTCGTCGTCGACCCGCGTGGTGATCAGCTACGACCCTGAAGAATTGCTGGCCTGCGATCGCATCGTGCTGCCGGGTGTCGGTGGCGTGCGTGAGTGCATGAACGAGCTGCGCCGGCTCGAACTCAATGAGATGGTGGTCGAAGCCGCGCGGACCAAGCCGATGCTGGGCATCTGCCTGGGCATGCAGGTGATGCTGGAGTGGAGCGACGAGAACGAAGGCGTACCGGCGCTGGGACTGTTCCCCGGCAAGGTGCAGCGCTTCCCCGAGCCGCCGGCCGACGCCCCCGAGCGGCTGAAAGTACCGCACATGGGCTGGAATCAGGTCAAACAGTCGCGCCCGCACCCGATCTGGGCCGGGGTGCCGGATGAGTCCTGGTTCTATTTCGTGCACAGCTATTACGCCAAGCCGGTCAATCCGGACCATGTACTGGGCACATCCGAGTACACGCATGAGTTTGCTGCTGCCATTGCGCGCGACAACATCGTGGCGTTCCAGTTTCACCCGGAAAAGTCTCAAAACCTGGGCATGATGCTGTTGGCCAACTTTTCCCATTGGGCCCCGTAGATCGCGTATATCGTTAAAATTGCCCGACAACGGCCCTTCCCGGGGTACGGCGGCTTGCCAGCGCCGCACCAATTGAGGCAGAGTTCAGCCCAGTCAGGAAACCGACGAAACGCTTCTTCCCAAGCACGGGCCGACATCCAGTTCACTACCGCCTCCACCTGACCATAGCCGCAGTCCGATGCTGTTGATTCCCGCGATTGATCTCAAGGGTGGCCAGTGCGTACGTCTACGCCAGGGCCGCATGGATGATGTGACCATTTTCTCCGGTGATCCGGTGACGATGGCCAAGAAATGGGCCGACGAGGGGGCGGAACGGCTGCATGTCGTTGACCTTGACGGTGCGGTCAAAGGCCAGCCGATGAACATCAAGGTGGTCGAGGAAATCGTTGCGGCCATCGATATCCCGGTCCAGGTCGGCGGCGGTATCCGCGACGAAGAAACCGTGCAGCGCTACCTGAATTCGGGCGTGCAGTACGTGATCATCGGCACCAAGGCCGTCAACGCCCCGCATTTCCTGCACGACCTCTGCCTGGAATTCCCGCGCCACATCATCGTCAGCCTGGACGCCAAGGATGGGCGCGTCGCTCTCAATGGCTGGGCCAAGCTGACCGGGCATGACGTCATCGAGACCGCAATTCACTGTGAGCGTGATGGTGTCGAGGCGATTGTCTACACCGATATCGCGCGCGATGGCATGCTGCAGGGCTTCAACGTTGAAGCCACGCGCAACCTGGCGCGCTCGCTGAAGACGCCGGTGCTGGCGTCCGGTGGTGTCAGCAGCCTCGACGATATCCGCGCGCTGGCCGAGCTGGAGCCCGATGGCGTCGCCGGTGCCGTGATCGGCCGTGCGATCTATGAAGGCCGGCTCGATTTCAAAGAAGCGATGAAGATCGCCCGCGGCGGCTGATTCGTCGTCGAGCTGCGTCCGCCGAACCTTACGCTGCGACTGCGCTCGCTCCTTTCCTTATCGCTGGGTTCCCATGCTCGCCAAACGCATTATTCCCTGCCTGGACATTGACCGCGGTCGCGTGGTCAAGGGCGTCAAGTTCGAGGATATCCAGGATGCCGGGGATCCGGTCGAGGTTGCGCGCAAGTACGACTACCAGGGTGCCGACGAGCTGGTGTTTCTCGACATCACCGCCAGCCACGAAGACCGGCCGACGCTGTTCCACACGGTTGAGCAGGTTGCTCGGGAAATCTACATTCCGCTGACCGTGGGTGGCGGTGTACGCAGCTGCGCCGATGTCCGCGCGCTGCTGTCTGCCGGGGCCGACAAGGTCAGCATCAATACCGCCGCGGTCGAGCGCCCCGAGCTGGTGACCGAAGCCGGCAGTCGCTACGGCGTCCAGTGCATTGTTGTGGCGATCGATGCCAAGCGGGTCAACAAGAAGAAAGAGCCGCTGCGCTGGGAGGTGTTCACTCATGGCGGCCGCCGCGCTACCGGACTCGATGCGATCGAGTGGGCCGCAAAGATGGTCAAGTACGGCGCCGGTGAACTGCTGGTGACGAGCATGGACCGCGACGGCACCAAGGCTGGTTATGACAATGAGCTGCTCAAGGCGATATCCGATGCCGTGTCGGTACCGCTGATCGCGTCCGGCGGCGTCGGTACGCTCGAGCACCTGTATCAGGGATTCAGCGTAGGTTGCGCCGACGCGGTCCTGGCCGCCAGCATCTTCCATCAGGGCACGCACACCGTCGGCGAAGCCAAGGCGTATCTGGAAAACAAGGGTATCCGCGTCCGTCGCTGAAGCGTCACGAGGACTGGCGTACACTGAGCGACCGCCAGTCATTCGAAACCATGAGCCCCGAGACCCAGACCACCGACGTACTCGCCGCGCTGTATAGCGTGCTGCAGTCGCGCAAAGCGGCCGATCCGGCGGCGTCGTACGTTTCCAGTCTGTATGCCAAGGGGACTGATGCGATCCTGAAGAAGATCGGCGAAGAAGCTGCGGAGACGCTGATCGCAGCCAAGAATGGCGACGACACCCCGCTGATGCATGAATTGGCGGATTTGTGGTTTCACACGCTGGTGCTGATGGCCCATCGGGATCTGCCGTTGTCGCGGCTGACCGACGAACTGCAGCGCCGCTTCGGTACTTCGGGCCACGCTGAAAAGGCTGCCCGATCGAAATCGTGAGGTTAGGACTATGGGTTCTCTGAGCATTGGACACTGGCTGATCGTATTGGTCATTGTGCTGTTGATCTTCGGCACCAAGAAGCTGCGCAACCTTGGTGGCGATCTCGGTGGTGCGATCAAGAACTTCAAGCAGTCGATGCGGGAAGGCGAAGGCGAAGCCGAGCAGTCCATCAATCAGCTGTCGTCGAACGCCGACGCGACCAAGAAGGTCGAACCGCAGACCCAAAGTCAGAACGACAAGGTCTGAGCGCCTACCCGGACGCGATCTGACGGTCGCGGGTGCCTATGTTCGATATCGGCTTCTCCGAACTGCTGATCTGCTTCATCATCGCGCTGGTGGTGCTGGGGCCAGAAAAGATGCCGGGCCTCGCGCGCACGATCGGGCGCTGGACGGGGCAGGCACGTGGCTATCTGCGCAATCTCACGGCGGAGCTGGACCGTGAGGCCAAACTGGCCGATCTGAAGCAGCAGCTGGAAGACGCCAAGCGCGCCGTGCGTGGCGAAACGCAGTCACTGCAGGACACGGTCAAGAACGTCGTTGCCGATGTGCAGAAGGCGGCGCCGTCAAAAGCAACGGAACCGTCGACACCGGCGCAATCGCCGCCCACTCCGCCCTCGCCCCCACCAGAAGCCTGATCCATGTCCGGCACCGAAGAATCTTCCGCCGAACAGCCGCTGATCGCGCATCTGCTGGAGTTGCGTGATCGCCTGCTGAAGATCCTCTACGGCGTCGGCCTGGTGTTCCTGCCGCTGATGTTCTTCGCCAAGGAACTCTACGCATGGCTGGCGCAGCCGCTGCTGAGCCTGATGCCTGTCGGCACCTCCATGATCGCGACGGAAGTCGCCTCACCGTTCTTCACGCCGATCAAGCTGGCCGCGATGGTGTCCCTGGTCATCGCAATGCCGTGGGTGCTGTACCAGATATGGGCCTTTGTTGCGCCGGGCTTGTACAAGAGTGAAAAGCGGCTGGTGATGCCATTGATGTTGTCCAGCACCATCCTGTTCTATTGCGGGATCGCCTTTGCGTATTTCCTGGTGATGCCGACGGTGTTTCATTTCGTCATCAAGGTCGCACCGGAAGGCGTGTCGGTGATGACGGACATCAGCAAGTATCTGGATTTCGTGCTCGGCATCTTCATCGCCTTCGGCCTCGCGTTCGAAACCCCGGTGGCGCAGGTGCTGTTGGTCAAGACCGGATTCGTCACGCCTGCCAAACTCGCGCAGAACCGGCAGTACGTCGTGGTCGGTGTGTTTGTGATCGCGGCGGTGGTGACGCCGCCGGATGTCGTGTCCCAGATCATGCTGGCCGTGCCCATGTATCTGCTGTTCGAGCTTGGCATCATCGCAGCCCGCATCATGGTGCCGGAAAGTCGCGAGGTCGAACGCCAGCAGGAGCAGTCCTGATGCGGATCCTGGTGGTCGAGGATCACGCCGATCTCGCGGCGACGGTTGGCGACTACCTGGCGGCACGCGGCCACACGGTCGATTTTGCCTACGACGGACGCAGTGCCTACACGACGGCCAGCGAAGCGCAATTTGATGTGATCGTGCTCGACCGTGTGATGCCGGCGATGGATGGCGCGACGGTGTGCCGCAAGCTGCGCGGTGAAGCCGGCGTGACCACGCCGGTGCTGATGCTGACCGCGCTCGACACCGTGACCAACCGGATCGAAGGCCTTGAAGCCGGCGCCGATGACTATCTGGTCAAGCCGTTTGCGATGGCTGAGCTGGAAGCGCGCCTGCAGGCGCTGCACCGTCGGGCCAGTGGCAGTGTTGTCAGCCGCAAGCTGGTCGTCGGCGATCTTGAATACGATCCGCAGACGCGCGAGGCCCACCGTGCCGGACAGCTAGTTACGCTGAACCCGACCACGCGCAAACTGCTGGAATTCCTGATGCGGCAGACGCATCGGGTGGTCAGTCGCGAGGAGCTTGAGCATCTGCTGTGGGGTGACGATCTGCCCGACGGCGATGTATTGCGTGCACACCTGCATGTGTTGCGTGCCGCCGTTGACCGGCCATTCACGCACAAGTTGCTACATACCGTGCGGGGTGCAGGCTATCGCCTTGCCGACGACGGGGAAACTGCAGAGACATGATTCGACAGCCGAGTGCGCTGCGCCGAAGGCTGACGTGGGCACTGACCGGGTTGACGATCGCCAGCGCGATGCTGGTGGGGCTCGCGCTGTGGAGCAGTGACACCTACATTGAAGACGCCGCCGTACGCGACCTGATGGAGCGGGAGCTGACTTCACTGGTTGGAGTCGATCCGAGTGGCACGGTTGAAGGCAGTTCGCACGACACCCTGCGTTACTATCGCGGCGATCAGATTCCGCCCGAACTGATCGGCCTGGGACCGGGGTTCCACGAGGAAGTCGCCATCGACGAGCGCGAATTCCACGTGCTGGTGCGCGAAATCGGTCCGAATAATCTGGCCTATCTGGCTTACGACATTTCCTTTGTCGAACATCGGGAATTTGCGCTTGGCCTGGCAACGACGCTGGTACTGCTGATTGTGGCACTCGGCGCCGCGGCACTGGCCGGACGCATCGCCGATCGCACCTTGCGACCGCTGGATGCCCTGGCGGCGCAGGTCCTGAATCTTGATCCCGAGCGGCGTGGCGTGCGTTTGAAGCTCGACAATCTGGACAATGAGCTGGGGGTGTTCGTCAACGCGATAAACACCTACATGCAGGAGCTCGACGCACTGGTCGAACGTGAGCGCGCGTTTGCTGCCGCCGCGAGTCATGAGCTACGGACGCCGCTTGCGGTGATCCAGGGTGCGGCCGAAACGCTGCAGCTGAGCACCGATACGCCGGCACTTGCACGGATCCGACGCGCGGTCGGCGATGCCCGGCATGAACTCGACGCGTTGCTTGCCTTGTCGCGGGTGCGCGAAACGCCGGTACATGAAAGCCTGGAGCTGGTGACTTTTCTGAAGTCGGTGGCCGAACCGTACATCACCGGTGGTACTGCGGTGCGCGTGCAGTGGGATACGCCGGAGGCGATGCAGATCGAGGCGCCGCAAGGCGCGGTCTCGGTCATTTTTTCCAATCTTCTGCGCAACGCGCTGCGCGCCTCGCGCGACGGCACGGTGCGTGTGCGCGTGCGGGAGCGCTGCATTGCCGTCATCGACGACGGCCCGGGCATTCCTGACGACGAACTGCAGCATGTTTTCGAGCCGCGTTTCCGCGGGCGTGATGGGGGGTCGGGCATGGGTCTGTATATCGCCCGGGTCCTGGCTCAGCGCCTGGGCTGGCGTCTTGAGCTCAGCAATCGCGCCGATGGGCGTGGCGCCTGCGCACGCATGCACTTGTCGCCCGACGTCCACCGTTTGACCGGTACAGCCGGAGATTTGACCCCGCGTTGACGCGGCGCTCGCTACAACCGCTTCATCCTTGGCGACAGCCGCTATGGACGGAGAGATCGGCCCGCATGCCTCGCAACACCCGCCATTCAGCCAGCCCGGCGATCGTCGCGTGTGAGGATGCGGATGCCGATCCGGCGTGCGCCGGACGCTACTGGTGTGCGAATGATCCGTTTCGTACGCGCTTCTATCAGACGATGTCGTTGATGGCGCCTGAGGCCGAACGCTTCTTCATCGCCAGCATTCGCGCCTACCTTGACGACATCGACGATCCCGGGCTGCGTGAACAATGCTGCCGTTTCATTCGCGAGGAGGCGCAGCACTCCCGGGTGCATCACGGACTCAACAGGCAGATTCACGCAGGCCTTGCCGATGCGACCGAATTGCTGCGGCCGGCGCGAGGCCTGCTGGACTGGGTGCAGCGCCACGGCTCGCGTCAGTTCAGGCTGGCGTTGACGGTGGCGGGCGAACATCTGTCGGCGATCATGTCGGAGCTGTTTCTGTGCGGCGGCCGCGCGCAGGAAATCAACAACGCGAGAATCCGCGAAGTCTATCTGTGGCACGCACGCGAAGAGATGGGCCACCGTGCGGTCGCGTTCGATCTGCTGAAACAGCGTGCCCATGCCAGCTACCTGCAGCGTGCAGCGGCATTGCTGCTGGTCAGTCTGGTTGCGCCGCTGGTTCTGGTGCCGCTGTTCGTGCGCCTGATGCGGGGAGACCGCGCCGGACGCCAGCCCGACACCTGGCGTCGTGGCCTGGGGTGGTTGCTCGGATGGCGGCAACCGGGTCCCGGGCCGGCACATCTGCTGCGCAACTACCTGCGCTACTTCAGGCCCGGCTTTCACCCGCGACAGATCGCGACACCCGCCTGAGCCGCACGCCGTGTCTACGGCATGTCGAATTCCGCGCCGATCAGCTGCACCCGACTGACACTGCCGCGCTGTGGATGCTCCACATCGAACACACGCACCGCCCAGCGTTGGCCGATACGTGTCAGCGCCAGCGCGCGATAGCGCCGGATCACGCCGCCATTCGCATCCAGCTGTTCGCTCAACAGGGGCAGGCCGATGTCGGCGGCGACGCACGCGCGCAGGCGTCGCGTTCCCGGAGTCGCCTCGCTCAGCTGCACAATCTGGCACTCGTGCTGCAGCAACGTCTGGCTGCCGAGCAGCCCGGTCACTGGCCACAGCCATTGTGGTCCGAGGAAATCCGCCAGTTCCAGATCGGTATCGAACAGCGGCGCCTCGAGTGCCGTTGCGGCCAGCGCCTGCTCGGCGCTCTTGTCATGCTGAGCGGTGATGATCAGCGGCTCACCGCCGGACGCGACGACGCGCAGGCGCTGGCCGCGCAATTCTGACGGTGCGGTCGCCAGTACATCGAAGCGATGCAGGGTACTCGTGCGCGAGCCCTTGATCAGCAGGCCGAGCGGCGTCGCTGCGGTGCTGGTTTCGACCAGCATGCGCACGCGGTAGTCCCCGTTCGGTTGTTGCTGCCGAACCAGAGCGACCAGTGCCTCGGCTTGCGCAATGGACGCGTCCGCGGTTGCTGCAGGAGGAATGCCTTCAGCGTCGGCGGTGGCGGCGTGCGCGGCAGTCAGTGCAGCCAGCAATGCGAGCGCTATTCCGCATGCAAGGCCGACGCGGGCTTGAGTCCGGATGCGCGAACCGCTGGATAGACACCGCCGACCAGGCCCAACGCCAGGGCCACGCCCAGCGCGTACCACACCAGACCCGCGGTGATCTGTGCGTCGATACGCCCACGAATCATGTCGCTCCATAGCAGCACCTCGACCGCGAGACTGCCGAGCACGACGCCAATGACGCCACCGGCCAGTCCCAACACCAGGGATTCGAGCAGAATCATGCGGATCACGCGATCACGGCGCCAGCCGACCGCAAGCAGAATCGCAATCTCTCGCGTGCGTTCGAAAACGCTCATCAGCATCGTGTTGAACACCCCCGCACCGCCGATCAGCACGGCCAGCACCGTCACCGCCCAGCTCATTGCCCGCGCCAGACGCACCATCACGTTCTGCTGAACCAGGTCACCCGAGGTGATCGCGAGATACCCCGGCAGCGCCTGCGCAACCGCTGCACGGAACTGTGTCAGCGTGGTCTCGTCACTGGCGTCGTTCAGGCGGACGTTGATCAGATTGACCCGGTTCAGGTGATCGGTGATGCGTTGCATCTGCGTCAGAGTCATCAGGGCTGCCCCGGTTTCAACCAGGGCCGGGCTGTCGAAGATGCCAACCAGCGCAAAGGGTTCGGCGTCGATGTAGACGGTGGCGCCGACGTGCTTGCCGAGCATGTCCGCGGCCAGACGCCCGAGTGCGACTTCGGCATGGCCGTTCTCGATCGGAAAACGCCCGGAAATCAATTTCAGATGGCGCCACAGAAAGCTGTCGGCCTGCCAGCCGAACACGAACATCGGCGGTGCGTCATCAACCGACATCAGTTCGCTCAACAGACCGGCGACTTCATAGACCTGCGGCAAGGTGCGTACGGTGTCGGCCACACGGGCGTCGAACGGCGACGGCAACGCGTTCTGGCTGGCGGTGCGGGTGACGACCGCGTCGGTGCCGCGCACTTCCGCCGCACGCTGCCAGCTGGCCTCGAAGCCCCAGGCCAGCGCGGTCAGCGCGACCACTGCGGCGACTGACAATGCGATCCCGATCAGGGTCAGCGCGCTGCGTGACGGGCGCGCCTGCAGGTTGCGCCAGGCGATGCCTGCGAGCGTCATGCCGCATGCTCCACTTCGGTGATGATGCGGCCATCCTGCATCCGCACCACGCGCTGCGCGTGACCGGCCACCTCGGCAGCATGGGTGACCACCACCAGGGTGGTGCCGAGTTCAGCATGCAGTTGTTCGAACAACTGCATCACCCGCGCCGCGTTGACGCTGTCGAGGCTGCCGGTGGGCTCGTCCGCCAGCAGCAGGGTCGGCTGATTGGCCAGCGCACGGGCGATCGCTACGCGCTGGCGCTCACCACCGGACAGCATCGACGGGCGGTCGTTACTGCGGTGATCCAGGCCGACCAGATGCAACAGCATGCGGGCGCGTTCGCGCCGCTGGCGCGACGAGCGCGTGGACTCGAACATCGGTACTTCGACGTTCTCGGCGGCACTCAGGGTCGGCAGCAGATGAAAGCTCTGGAATACGAAGCCGATGTGCTCGGCGCGGAACGCCGAAGCGCGGTGCGGCGGCGGAAACGGCTCGCCGTCGAATGACAGCGTGCCGGTCTGCGGCGCTTCCAGCGCGCCCAGCATCGCCAGCAAGGTGGATTTGCCGCAGCCGCTCGGGCCGACGATCGCGATGAACTCTCCGGCGGCGATCGACAGGTCGAGCCCACGCAGCGCGGCGATGCGGCCACCGTCATAGCTGCGCGTGAGCCCCTGTGCTTCGATGCGCGGGGTTTGACCCATCATTCACAGTCGCTCTGTTGGACTAAGCTGGTCACTGCACCCTCGACAAGAGCTCATGATGGACTCCAGCCTAGATCGATCGATGTCAGTACCGCGTCAAGTTTCACCGGCATCGCTGCGGGGCGTTCTGGTGCTGTCGCTCTTGCTGCTGGCGTCGGCCTGCGCGACGGTGACGCCGCCACGGACTGCGCAGACGGCGCAGTGTCGGACGTTTTTCACACAGATCGACAGCGCGGTCGCAAAGGCTGGCGTGAGCGATGGTGGTGCGGCCCGCGTCCCCGGCTATCCGTACCTGCGCGCCGACCGCGTGCTGGCGTCGTTCGCCGATGACAGCCTTACGGCCGAAGGTTTTGGTGCCTGGGTCGAACGGATGCGGCAACTGGATCTGGCGGCGCGTCGCAGTGAGCTGCGCAATCTGGACGCCGGCTCCGCCGATGCGCAGTGGCAGCGCGCAGAGCAGTGTGGTCGAACGCTGCGGTCGCTGGAACTGACGGATGACGCTGCGCGCAGCGCCTTGCGCGATCACGTGCGGGTCAGGGACGACTACTCGCTCGCGGCCCGCGGTTTCGGCCTGTATCCGCTGGCGGTGCCGTTTCTGAATCTGGGGATCAAGGGGTATCACCGCGAAGTGCGCGCCGATTACGCGCGCCCGCTGGCACAACTCGACAGTCCGGGCCCGTTGCTGCGCTGGACGCCGGCGCCGCCGACATCCGAGATCGCAGCGCTACCGACCGTTCCCCTGGCGCGCGATGCCTTGGGCGTGCCGCTGCTCAGCGACGCGCAATGGGCTGCGCTGGGCGCGCGTTATGCGCCGCAATGGTGGATCGAAACCGGCGGTGACTACGATCGGCCCGGTGCGCCGGTGCTGGGCGCCGACGGCACACCGTCGGTCGATCCGGCCGAACCCGTGGTTTACACCCTGCACGAGTTCACACGTTTCGGCGATCAGGTGTTGCCGGTACTGGTCTACGTCATCTGGTTCTCCGAGCGGCCATCCCAGAAGGCCATCGATTCCTATGCAGGCGCCCTGGATGGTCTGGTGTGGCGGGTGGTGCTCGATCCGCAGCTGCAGCCGTTGGTCTACGACACCATCCACCCGTGCGGCTGCTATCGCTACACCTTTCCGGTGCAGGCGTTGACGCAGATTCTGCGTGGTGGCTTCTGGCAGGAACCGGTGCTGTTTCCGCAGGGCGAGGTTCCGGCCGATGCGGTGGCGCTGCGCATCCAGTCCGAGACGCACTATCTGCGGCGCGTGGTTGCACCGGCGCTGGCCACCGGAGACGTGCATCACTACACACTGCGGCCCTATGCCGACCTGCTGAGCCTGCCAGCCGCCGACGGCGCGCGCCGCAGCCTCTTCGACACGGACGGCATCGTCGCCGGCACCCAGCGCGGTGAGCGCTGGTGGCTGTGGATCACCGGTGTGCCGGATCCGGGCGCGATGCGCCAATGGGGTCGCCACGCCACCAGCTTTGTCGGTCGCAGCCATTTCGACGACGCACGCTTTCTCGAACAGAATTTCTCTGTGCCGGACTGGGCAAAAACCCCCTAGTCGCCTGCCACGGCGGCACAGTCCTTGCTCCATCCCCGCGGGCTGTACACAAAACACGCTGGGGGCATGGGGATGCTGGGGAATCAGAGGACATGGGCGGCCGCGCTGTGCGTTGGCCTCGGGATGGTCTGTGGGTCGTCGGCGTTGGCACACACCAGTGGGCATGTGACGACGACGGCTAAGCTGGCCGCCGTGCGCGAAACCGCACACGCCGACGGCGTGCTGGAGCGCGACGAGGCCTGGTTCTGGGACGGCGAGACGCTCGACGGCCAGGTGCCGAGTGCCGCGCTGTGCGACACGATCGAACGCTGTCCGGTCTATACGCTGACGTTGGCCGAGGGCGGTGTGCGCCTGCGTGTCGGAATCGACACGCCGGAGCGCACCGATACCTTCGTCGTTGATGTGATCGATCCGGACGGCAACGTTGCCGGATCGGACAGCACGTCGAATCAGTTCAATTCCGAGGTGCTGGTCGAGCAGCCGGTGGCCGGAGACTGGACGGTGCGAGTCCGGCCCGACAATGTCAGTGCCGCATCATTCCGGTTGCGAGCGAAGCTGGAGACAGTGCGGCCGGAAGATCTGGCGAACCAGGGCGAACGCCATGTGCTGCTGCCGAATTTGCGCACGGTGCCGCCGTACGAGTTCACCTTCGTCGCGCCGGCCAACCCGCTGAACGGCCTGTATCCGCCGGACACGGTCAACCCACCGTTGGAAGTCGCCGGCATTGCGCCGCTGTCGTGCACCGCGGATGAAATGGCACCGGTGGAACTGGGCGGCGGCGGCGCCGTGCGCTGCCTGCGTTTCACCTCGGGGCCGATCAATCTCGGGCCGGGCATTTACGACATGCGCTTCAGCCTGCTCGAGGACGCCATTGCCGGCAACGCCTACCTGAATCCGCAGGAAGCGCTGTCGCGCACTGTGGTGGGGCCGAAGCTGCAGGCCTTGCATTACTCCGATGGATCGGTCGAGTTCGTCCCGGCGGGGACCTATTCGTTTCATCCGATCCATTTTCACTTCCACGACGACTATGTGCTGAGCTTCGAGCTCTATGCGGTGACCGATCCGGCACGGGGTGGTCTGCAGCGTGTCGGCGTCGGCTCCAAATCCGGTTTTTGTCCGGCCGACCAGTTGTTCGGGGACTGGTCCGCATTCATGCAGGGTTACGAAACGCCCGGCGGTGATACCCCGCTGGACAGCTGTTTCTCGCCCAGCAACGGCGTGATCGGGCTGTCGGTCGGCTGGGGCGATGTCTACCGCTGGCAGCGCCCTGGCATGTACGTCGAATTCGGCGGACAGCCGAATGGGCGCTACGTGGTGCGGTCGATCGTCGATGCCGAGAATCGCGCACTGGAGACCAACGACGGCGACAACCTCTCTTACGCCTACATCGAGGTCCAGGGCGACACCATCCAGCTGCTGGAACGTGGCTGGGGCCGTGATCCCTGGGATCCGGACAAGGTGGTGTTCTCTGGCCCCGGTCCGGCGCAGCGCGCCGACAAATCCGGTAGCGGCGCGGCTGACGATGCCGCAAGCACGACGGTGACCGTGGACGGCGGCGGTGCCTTCGACGCGCGCAGCCTGGTGCTTCTGGCGGCCTTGCCGTGGTGGTTGCGTCGCCGCCGGGGAGCGACCGTCGGCGGATGACACGGCGCTGTTCCCGCCGGCGAGATTGCCGGCGGGTAACACCGCATACCGGCAACGCGTCCTATCATGCCGTCCTCAGACCGGGGACAAGGCATGTACTCACTCAAGAACAAGGTTGCAGTCATTACCGGCGCCGGCTCCGGCATCGGCCGTGCGCTGGCGGTCGAACTGGCAGACAAGGGGTGCCGGCTGGCGCTGTCGGACGTCAATGCCGCGGGTCTGGCGGCAACCGCCGAGCTGCTGCCGGTCAAGCCGTTCACGCAGATTCTGGACGTGTCGGACCGCGACGCGGTCTATGCGCACGCCGATGCGGTCAAGCGCGAGTTCGGCACCGCGCACGTGGTCATCAACAATGCCGGCGTGGCACTGTCGCAGACCATTGAAGATCTCAGCTATGAAGACTTCGAATGGCTGATGGGCATCAATTTCTGGGGCGTGGTCTACGGCACCAAGGCGTTCCTGCCGATGCTGCGTGCGCAGAACGACGGTGTCATCGTCAACCTGTCGAGCATTTTCGGCATCGTCACGCTGCCGACCCAGGGCGCGTATCACGCCGCCAAGTTCGCCGTGCGCGGCTTCACCGAAACCCTGCGCCAGGAACTGGCCGGCACCGGAGTCTCCGCCGTGTGCGTGCATCCGGGCGGGATCAAGACCAACATCGCGCGCGCCGCGCGCTTCTATGTCAGCGCGACCGGCGACAGTGATCGCGACAAGGCTGCGCGCGACTTCGACAAGCTGGCACGAACCACGCCGGAGCAGGCTGCGCGCACCATCATCGAGGGCATCGAGAAGCGCAGTCCGCGGGTATTGATCGGTGCCGATGCGCGCCTGCTCGATCGTCTGCAGCGCTGGTTGCCGGTGGCCTATCCGAAGGTTCTGGCCAAGGTCGTATCGCTCAGCCGCCGCTGAGGTTCAGATCGCGCCTTCGTGCTCGATTTCGGGCTTCTTGGTCTGTGCTGCTTTGCGCTGTTTCTTGATCGCATACATCCGCTGATCGGCATCGCGCATCGCGGTTTCCAGCGCGCCCTCCTGCATTGGATCGACTGCCGCCGCGCCGATGCTGAAACGGACTTCGAACGGCAGCTGACGCAGTTCGCGAATGCCGCGTGCGCGTTGGCGCAATCGCTGGATCGTGTCTTCGCTGCTGCGCATCGAGCCGCTGACCAGCACACAGAACTCGTCGCCGCCAATGCGGCCGATGACGTCGCTGTCGCGGAATTCCGAACGCAGCACATCGGCGACGGTTCGGATCAGCGCGGACCCGGCTTCATGGCCCTGGCGGTCGTTGACGGTCTTGAGTCCGTCGATGTCGATGAAATACAGCGTCGCGGCGCCGGCATTGCGGCGTTCGCCACGCAGCATCTGTTCCGCCAGCACGGTAAATCCACGGCGGTTGCTGATGCCGGTGAGTTCGTCGGTCAGCGATGCGGTGCGCAATTCCGCTTCAAGATCGTTGATCCGGTGCGCCATCCACAGCACCAGCAGCAGGATCAGCATCGAAAGGATCGCCGCACGCAGCGCCGCGGCGTAGGCCGGATCCAGCCAGCCGCGTGCGACCACATAGGTCTGCGCGATGGCCAGCAGGACCGGCGTCAGCAGGCCCACCGGCAGTAACAGGCGCGCGATGCGGCTGCCGATGCCGATGCCGACCAGCACGTCGGAATAGCCCTGGCGCGCACGGCGCACGCCAAAGACAAACGCCATGCAGGCGAATCCGATCAGGGTTTGCGGTGACATCCGCGTCAGTGCATCTGTGCCGAACAGATGCGTGGCGTCGAACAGATAGCCTGCGGCGACGACGGAGACCAGACCCAGCACCAGGATCGACAGCGCATCGGATACCAGACCGCAGACGCCCTTCTCGAAGCGGATGCAGCCCAGCGTGATGCCAACCAGCAGAAAGCCGAAGCTGGTCTGAATCGACATCCGGCCCGGCCGCGTTGCGTAGGGATCGCGCACGGCCCACTGATCGATCGAAACCGGTAGCTGGGTGAACCATTCGGCTAGCGTTGCCGCCGAGAGCAACACGATTATCAAGGCCAGCAATCGTCCGATGTGGCCTTGCCGAGTGCTGGCGTCGGGGGATTGCAGTGCGGCGCTGGCCGCGCCGAGCAGCAGACAGGCGGCCGTGTTGAACTTCATCAGCTCCCAGCCCGGTGGCGCCCAGGTGCGCAGCACCGGGAACAGCCACAGCAATGCGGTGCCGCCGCCGAGCAGCGCGGCGCAGACCAGCACCGCGTGATCGGCGCGCCGCAGCTGCGCGATCAGCGCAAAGTCGGGACGATTGGACAGGGCTTTGGCAAGCATCCCATTAGTGTCTGCGCCCTCGGGGCAAACGGCAAAAGGCAGCGATGACAGGTGTCGGCCGCCTGCCGAACGCAAGGGGCCGCGTGCTGTGTAGGCTAGCCCTGCCGCAAGGCGGCGATCACCGGCGCCGTGTCCGGGCGCACTCCACGCCACAATTCGAACGCCGCGGCCGCTTGCCCCACCAGCATGCCGAGGCCGTCCGCGATGCGCGCCGCGCCCTGGCTTTCAGCCCAGGCGCGAAATGGCGCAAAGGCCTTGCCGTACGACAGGTCATAACAATCGCCGCCGTCAGCCAGCAGTTGTCCCGGCAGGCGTGGCGCTTCACCGCCGTGGCCGGCGGAAGTGGCGTTGATGATCAGATCGAAGCGGTCACCCTTCAGGGCCAGATGCGTGCTGGGCCGAATGGTGCCCAGCGGCCGGAACTGCTCGGCCAGGGCTTCTGGTTTCCAGGGGCTGCGACCGGAGACGACCAGCTCTGCCGGTGCGGCTGCAAGCAGCGGTTCGAGGATGCCGCGGACCGCGCCGCCGGCGCCCAGCACCAGCACGCGCCGACCGCTGACACCGTAGTCGAGGCGGTGCAGATCGCTGATGAAGCCTTCGCCGTCAGTGTTGTCGCCGCGCCAGCTGCTGTCGGTGCGGATCAGCGTGTTGACCGCACCGGCGCGTTGCGCGCGCTCGGAGACCGCTTCGCACAGCGCCATCACCGCGACCTTATGCGGCAGGGTTGCGTTGAGGCCGCGATATCCCTGCTCGTGCAGGGCCTGCAGCGCCACCGGCAGCACATCGGGCTCAACCTCGACCGCGTCGTAGCTCAGTGCCTGGCCGGTCTGGCGCGCGAACTGCGCATGGATGCGGGGCGACAGGCTGTGCGCGACCGGGTCGCCGATGACGGCATAACGATCGGTCATTGCGGGGTCCGGCGGTCGGTCGGTCGCTGTCCTCGGCCCGCCATCCTTACTCCGCCATCCACTGGGCAGCGTCTTTGGCGAAATAGGTCAGGATCGAGTCGGCACCGGCGCGGCGCAGGCACATCAGCGTTTCGAGCACGATCTTGCGTTCGTCGACCCAGCCGTTCATCGCGGCGCCCTTGATCATGCTGTACTCGCCGCTGACGTGGTACGCCGACACTGGGACGCCGAAGCGGTCCTTGATGCGGCGAATGATGTCCAGATACGGCACGCCGGGCTTGACCATGACGATGTCGGCGCCCTCCGCGAGATCCAGTGCGACCTCACGCAGCGCTTCGTCGCTGTTGGCCGGATCCATCTGGTAGGTCTCCTTGCCGCCCTTGCCGAGATTGGCGGACGAACCCACGGCATCGCGGAACGGGCCGTAGTAGGCCGATGCGTACTTGGCGGCATACGACAGGATGATGGTGTTGCGAAAGCCGTCGCGTTCCAGCACCTGACGGATCTGGCCGACGCGTCCGTCCATCATGTCCGAGGGCGCAACGACGTCGACGCCCGCGCGTGCGTACAACAGGGCCTGACGTCGCAGCACTTCGCACGTGGCGTCGTTGATGACGTATCCCTGCGCGTCCAGCAGGCCGTCCTGGCCGTGACTGGTGTACGGATCCAGCGCGACATCGGCGATCACGCCCAGGCCAGGAACCGCGGCCTTGATCGCCTTGATCGAGCGCACCATCAGGCTTTCGGGATTCAGTGCTTCGTCGCCGTTGGGCGTCTTCAGCTCGGCCGGGGTGACCGGGAACAGCGCGACCGCGCGGATGCCCAGTGCATACAAGGTCTCGCATTCGCGGACCAGCTCTTCCAGATCTAGCCGCGAAATGCCGGGCATGGCCCCGACGGGACCCTTGAGCTCGCCTTCAGCGACGAACAGTGGCTGGATCAGCTGCGACGGTGCCAGCTGGGTTTCGCGCACGAGGTCGCGCACGAACGGAGCCTGGCGTGTGCGGCGCAGGCGGGTGTTGGGAAAACTACCGATGGTCACGACGTCACTTCCGGGGGGAGAATGGAGCTACGTCATTATAAGCCTGCGCACGCCCGTCTCCGCGGTGCACCTGCGCTGTTTCCGAGGATGTCCATGATTGATTCGCTGCAGACGCCGACGGCCATCCGCCTGATGATTTTCATCGGGCTGATTGTCGTGTTGCTGCTGGCAGAGTCGCGGTGGCCGCGACGCGGTGGCGAGCGCCTGCGTGGACTGCGCTGGCCGGCCAACCTCGGTCTGGTGGTGATCGATTCGATCGCCGTGCGTTTGTTGCTCGGTGCCGGTGCGGTTGGGGTGGCGCTGTGGGCCGAGGCGCGACCGTTCGGCCTGTTTCCGCTGCTGGCGCTGCCGGCCTGGATCAGCGGCTTGCTCGGCATCGTTCTGCTGGATCTGCTGATCTATTTCCAGCATCGCGTCTTCCACGCGGTGCCGCCGCTGTGGCGCCTGCACCGGGTGCACCATAGCGATATCGAGTTCGACGTCACCACGGCGGTGCGCTTTCATCCGCTGGAGATCCTGGCGTCGATGCTGATCAAGATGGCGGCCGTCGCGCTGCTCGGGGTCCCGGCCTGGGCCGTGGTGGCGTTCGAGGCGCTGCTCAACGGCACGGCGATGTTCAATCACGCCAATCTGGCCTTGCCGTCATGGCTGGATCGCGGCCTGCGCTGGGTGGTGGTCACGCCGGACGTGCATCGCGTGCATCACTCGGTGCACCGGGACGAGACCGACTCCAATTTCGGCTTCAATGTGCCGTGGTGGGATCGCCTGTTCGGCACGTACCGGGAGCAGCCGCGTGACGGCCATGCGGCGATGCAGATCGGCCTTGAACGTTTCCGTGAGCCGCAGCGGCAACGCTTGCGGGCGCTGCTGGAACAGCCGCTGCGACCGGGCAGCTGAGCTAGGGGGCGACACCCGCCCGATTCCCGCTACACTGGCATCCAGGCCAATAACTCAAAAAATTCCATGGTTGATGCCGAACAGCTCGTGCGGCTGCTGCAGGCTACCGCGGGGGGAGACCAGAAAGCGTTTGCCGAGCTGTATACGGCGAGCAGCTCGCATCTGTTCGGGCTGTTGCTGCGTATTCTGAAAAGACGTGACTGGGCCGAGGAGGCATTGCAGGACTGCTACGTCAAGATCTGGCAGAAAGCGGACACCTACGCACCCGACAAGGGCGCGCCGCTGACCTGGATGATGACGGTCGCTCGATACCGCGCGCTGGACCTGTTGCGGGTCAAGCGTCCGGAAGTCGAAATGCCGGAAGACGAGGACGGTGTGGAAATCGGTTTTGCCGACGAAAGCAGCGGCATCGATCCGGAGGCGCGGGCGGTGGAAGGTGAAGGTCTGGGGCGGCTGGAAGGCTGCCTCGAAGGTTTGCAGGAAGAGCAGCGCAGGAGCGTATTGCTGGCGTACTACGAAGGCTATACCCACCAGGAACTGGCGTCGGTGCTGGATGCGCCGCTGGGAACGGTGAAAAGCTGGGTGCGTCGGGGATTGCAGCGATTGCGGGAGTGTCTAGGCGAATGAAGTATCAGGACGCGACAGTGAAACGGATGCTGGCAGCCGAGTATGTTCTCGGCACGCTGCATGGCCGTGCGCGCCGGCGCTTCGAACGTCTGGCCCGCGAGCGTGCCGATGTGCAGGCTGAAGTCCGTTATTGGGAAGACCGCCTCGCGCGGCTGCAGCACCGCTTCAAGCCGGTGACGCCGCGCGCCGTGGTCTGGGCGGCGATCGAACGCGAGATCGGCGTCGACAAGGTGGTGTCGCTGGACAGTCGGCGCGCCCCGGCGGCAGAAGCGTCGACCGCGCGCAGTCCGCGCTGGCTGCAGGCCTGGGCCGGCATGGCCACGGCCGCGTCGGTGGTGCTGTCGTTCGCCTTGTACCGCGAGGTCAATCGACCGCTGCCTCCGCCGCAGCTGGTGCGTGTCGAAGTGCCGGTGCCGCAGCCGCTGCCCTATGTGGCGATGCTGCATCCGCAGGGCGTCGACGCCGAGTGGCTGGTCACGGTGTCGCCCGAACGCAAGCTGATCCGCGTGTCGGCCAGCGGCAAGTATCCGATCAACCGCGCCAGCGAGTGCCTCGAGCTGTGGGTGCTGGGCGAGGACGGCAAGCCGCGCTCGCTGGGCGTACTGCCCAACGACGGCAGTTCCGATCTGCCAATGCCGCGTGGCGTGTCGATGCCCAAGGACCCGACCCTGGCGGTGTCGAAGGAACCGATCGGCGGCTCCCCGACCGGATCCCCGACCGGGCCGGTGATTCTGGCGACGCCGGCGCAGCGCGTCAGCTGAGTCCGGAGTGCCGGCGCACGCTTCAGCGTGCGTCGTTCAGCGACCAGTTGTACTCGTCGTTCTCGATCTTCTCGATGCCGCCCAGCTTCATGCGCAGGCCTTCGTTGGCGTAACGGCGCAGATGTTCGATGACGCCGGCATCGGTTCCGCCGAAATCGTCCTTGAACCACACGTAGATGCTGGAGACGATCAGATCGCAATCGTCGAAATGGGCGCCGCGGTGGTGATTGACGTAGGCCTTGGCCGCTGCGTCGAGCAGACGCTCCATGTTGTCGGCTGTGAACGCTTCGGCCTGCAGATTGGGACAGCCGAGCGAGGCGCAATTGACCGCGTAATGCGTGCGCGGATCGCGCCAGATCGGCCGCAGGATGCGGTGTTCGATATCGTCCAGCGAGACGGCCCGGCCTTCGATCTTCAGCAGCTTGGCGCCCCAGGGTCCGCGCGTGAACAGACCCGGTGAGATGCCGATTTTCAAAATACTGTCGACCGGATAATGCGTGAGGACCGTATTGATCGTGGTTGCGTTGTAGAGGTTGATCCAGTACGTCCGCTGCTGCGCGCGCGACAGCTTGGTCACCGTGATGCGCTGCAGGCCGTCGAGGTAGTTTTGCAGCTTTGCGCGATCGTCCGCGGTCACCGCGCCGTAGGCGACACGGTTGATGCCGTCGACCGAAGGCTTCACATAGGTTTTCAGCAGCGCATCCCAGGCCGCGTGATCAACAACCTGGGTTGCGCTTTCGTTGTGCGCGTTCCAGTACGGCCACAGCTCGGCCTTGGGTGCGGCCAAGGCCAGTCCGGGCAGGCACAGCAGCAGGGTGATCCACAGTTTGCGCATCAGAGTCTCCGACGCGCCGACGTCATCAAAACGCAGGCGCGCCTCAGGCGGGTTGCGGTGCAGCGCTTGGCGGTAACTGTGCTTCAAGCCAAGCGCACAGATCGGCACTGACTTCATCGCGACAGAGGTCGTTCAGCAGCTCGTGACGGCCCTGTGCGTAGAGCTTCAGCGTCACGTCGCTCAGACCGGCTTCGCGGTAGTTTCGTTCCAGGCTGCGCGCGCCCTGCGCGCCGCGGCAGGCCGGATCGTCGGTGCCGTTGATGGCAAGAATCGGCAGCGTCTTCGGGATGCGCGCCAGCCGTTGCGGATCGCGCAGGTGTCCGGCTGCGGACAGCAGATCGATCCACATCGCCACTGAACAACGGAAGCCGCACAGTGGATCGCTGATGTAACGATCCACTTCTTCGGTGTCGCGGGACAGCCAGTCGAAGCCGGTTCGGTTCGGTTTGAATTCGCGATTGAAGCTCTTGAAGCTCAGTGCTTCGGCCAGTGCGCTGCGATGCGCGCGTCCGGCCCACAGCGCTTCGAGTCGAAGCAGTCCCAGACCCACCGCGCGCAGGGGTCCGAGATCGGCACAGCCGGCCGAGAAGATGACACCGGCCAGTCCGTGGCCGTGCTCGACCACGTAGTCCTGCAACAGAAACGAGCCGCGACTGTGTCCGAGCATGAACAATGGCCGTCCGGGGTGTTCTTTTTCGATATGACCGCGTACGCCGTTGATGGCGGATAGCGTGATCGGCCAGCCATCCCACTCCGCGATATGGCCGAGTGTGTCGTCACGGTCGATGCTGCGCCCGTGGCCGGGAAGGTCCTGTGCATAGACGGCAAAGCCGGCTTCCGCCAGCTGTGCGCCGATACGCGCATAGCGGCCGGCATGTTCGGCCATGCCATGAATGATCTGCACGCAGCCCCGTGGTTCGGCGTCGGGCAGCCACGCATTGACGTGCGCGCGTTGGCCGCGGCCCCAGCCATGCTGGAATTGAATGCTGCGCATGTGTAACGTCCCCTGAGTATCGATGCAGACTTTAGATATTTGTACGTGCCGTCGCTGTTCGATGCCGCGACGGCCAAAGTGTGTCACATCAGGAGGAATCGGCTTATGACAATGCTGCTGGCGATTGACCAGGGCACCACCAGCACGCGCGCGATCGTGTTCGATCGCCACGGCAACAAGCATGCGGTGGCGCAGCGCGAACTGCCGCAGCATTTTCCGCAGCCCGGCTGGGTCGAGCACGACGCCGAGCAGATCTGGCAGGACACGGTCGCCTGTGTTCGCGATGCGCTGACCAGCGCCGGACTCGCGGCCGACGGCGTGGCCGCGATCGGCATCACCAATCAGCGCGAGACCACGGTGGTATGGGACCGCGCCACCGGCACGCCGATTCACCGGGCGATTGTGTGGCAGGACCGCCGCACCAGCGCGTTCTGCCAGCAGCATCAGGACCGTGGGACCTGGCTCAACGAAAAGACCGGCCTGCTGCTGGACCCGTATTTCTCCGCGACCAAGATCGCATGGATACTCGATGCGGTGCCGGGCGCGCGCGAACGCGCGGAAAAAGGCGAGCTGGCATTCGGCACCATCGACAGCTGGCTGCTGTGGAAGCTGACCGGCGGCACCGTGCACGCCACCGATGCGACCAATGCCTGCCGCACCGCGCTGTTCAATCTGCACACGCAGGACTGGGATGACGAACTGCTGGCGTTCTTCCAGGTCCCGCGCGCGTTGATGCCCCAGATCCGCGATTCAGCCAGCGACTTCGGCCGGACCGATCCTGCCCTGTTCGGCGCGCCGATCCAGATCGGCGGCATCGCCGGCGACCAGCAGGCCGCGACGGTCGGCCAGGCCTGCTTCTCGCCGGGCATGATCAAGTCCACCTACGGCACCGGCTGCTTCATGGTGCTGAACACCGGCGACGAGATCCGGCTGTCGAAGAATCGCCTGCTGACGACGGTGGCGTACCGGCTCGGAGGCAAGCCGACCTTCGCGCTCGAAGGCAGCATCTTCGTCGCTGGCGCCGCGGTGCAATGGCTGCGCGACGCGGTGCATCTGATCAAGGCCGCCGGTGACACCGAGGGTCTGGCCAAGTCGATCGACGACACCCAGGGCGTGTATCTGGTGCCGGCGTTCACCGGCCTCGGCGCGCCGTACTGGGACCCGGAAGCGCGTGGCGCGATCTTTGGTCTGACCCGCGATACCGGCATCGCGCACATCGTGCGCGCGGCGCTGGAGTCGGTCTGCTATCAGACCCGCGATCTGCTGATGGCGATGAACAATGACGCGGTGGCGCCGACCGAGCTGCGCGTCGACGGCGGCATGGTCGTCAACGACTGGCTGACGCAGGCGATGGCCGACATCCTGCAGATTCCGGTGGTGCGGCCGCAGACTGTCGAGACCACCGCGCTGGGTGCGGCCTTCCTCGCCGGCCTGCAGGCCGGGGTATATCAGTCGCTCGATGAGATTTCGGCGCTGTGGCAGGAGGAGCGCCAGTTCGCGCCGGCAATGCCGGCGCAGCGGGCCGACACGCTGTACGCGGGCTGGCAGGACGCGGTCGCGCGGGTGCGCAGCGCCAACGCGACCTAGGATCTGATCAAGCGCAACATCCGGGTCCGCTCGGACGCCAGGGCGATCTTGCGACCCGGCAGCACTCAGCCGTTGAGTTGATAGACCCGCTGCGCGTTGCCGTGCAGAAACGCGGCGCGCGTGTCGGCATCGAGGCCCAGCGTATCCAGATCCTTCAGCGCGTGCGCCGGCATGATCATCGGGTAGTTGCTGCCGAACAGCACCTTGTCGCGGCCATGGCTGCGCATGAACTCGACCAGCGCCGGCGGGTAGCGCTTGCAGGTGTAGGCCGAGGTGTCGATGTAGACGTTCTCGTGCTTGGTCGCGATGGCGATCGCCTCGTCGGTCCACGGATAGCCGATATGGCCGCCGACGAGGGTCAGTTCGGGGAAATCCAGCGCGACCTGATCGAGGTAGATCGGCCGGCCGACTTCGGACGGCATCAGCGGGCCGGTGTGACCGATCTGCGTGCAGAACGGCACGTTCATTTCGCAGCACGCGGTGTAGACCGGGTAATAGCGGCGGTCGGTCGGCGGTGCTTCCCACAGCCACGGCAGCAGTCGGATCGCCTTGAAGCCGAGCTGCTCGACGCAGCGCCGCACTTCGCGCACCGCCTGCATTGGCCTGGACAGATCCACCGAGCCGACGCCGATCAGGCGATCCGGTGCTTCGGCCACGAAGCCGGCGACTTCGTCGTTGGAGATCATCACGTTGCGCGGGGCGTACCACGCGCAGATCAGACTGCGGTCGATCCCGGCCAGGTCCATCATCGCGACGGTCATCGCCACCGGCGGTGCGACGCTCAGCGGCGGCGTCTTGGTCCAGCGCCGCAGCGAGTCGAAGATCGGGTCCTGCATCTGCCGCAGCGTCGGATGTTGCGCCCAGGCATCGATGATCATCGGCGGCTCCGTTTCAGGGTTCGACGAACTGCATGCCGGTCGGACCGGTGCCGGATTCCTGCACGACGGCGCCGTCTCGACCGCCCTCACTGAAATGGGGCGTCCCTGCCGGGATCACCAGGACGACGCCGGGGCCGTAATCCTGCAGCGCGGTGGAGTCGAAGGTCGAGCCGGCGCCGAAGCGGTAGATGCCTTCGAGCACGGTGACGATACGGGTGTCGGGATGCGTGTGCGGTGGCGTGCGTGCGCCAGGATCGAAGCGTGCACGCAGCAGATACGGCCCCTGTGTCGGGTCGCCATGAACCCGCGCCAGCCCGGTGCCCGGCAGTCGCGGGTCTTCGCGATAGTCGAGGGCGTCCGGCGTGATCGTCAGCACGGAGTCCGCGGCCGGTGCTGCGGTGACGGGCGCCACCAGTCCCAGCAGCAGCGATGCCAGCAGAGTGCACAGCTGATTCGAAGTCTGTCTTTGCATCGACGCTCCTTCACGGCGTGTCCGGCGTGATGCCGGATTCCGCCGCTGTTTTAGGGCATGCGGCGGAAGATCAGCGCGGTATTGATGCCGCCAAAGGCGAAGTTGTTGTTGACCACATACTCGGTTTCGAGCGGGCGGATCGTGTCAGTGACGAAATCCAGTTCGCCGCAGCGCGGATCGAGGTTGTGCAGGTTCAGCGTCGGCGCGAACCAGCCGCGGTTCATCATCTCGATCGCCCACCAGCTTTCGATCGCGCCACAGGCGCCGAGCGTGTGGCCAAGATGACCCTTCCACGACGCTGCCGGGATGGCGCGATTGAAATAGCGCCGCGTCATGTTGGATTCGGCGATGTCGCCCTGCTCGGTCGCAGTGCCGTGACAGGAAACAAAGCCGATCGCGTCCGGTGACAGGCCGGCATCGGCAAACGCACGGTCCATTGCGCCGCCCATCGTTTCCTGGTTCGGATGCGTGGCGTGATCGCCGTCGGAATTGCAGCCGTAGCCGACGATCTCGGCGTAGATCCTGGCGCCGCGCGCCTTGGCGTGTTCGTACTCTTCCAGTACCAGTGAACCCGCACCCTCGCCGATCACCAGGCCGTCGCGATCGCGATCGAACGGCGCCGGTGTGGTTTTCGGGGCGTCGTTCTTCACGCTGGCGGCGAACAGGGCGTCGAACACCGCGGCCTCGGACGGGCACAGTTCCTCGGCGCCACCGGCCAGCATCATCGGCTGCATGCCGTACTTGATCGCCTCGTAGGCGTAGCCGATGCCCTGGCTGCCGGAAGTGCAGGCCGAACAGGTGGGGATCACGCGTCCCTTCAGGCCGAAGAACAGGCCGACGTTGACGGCGGTGGTGTGGCTCATCATGCGCAGATAGGTCGTCGCATTGAACTTGCCGTGCTTGCCGGTCATCAGCAGGCTGCCGAATTCGCAGATCGCGTCGGTGCTGCCGGTGCAGGAGCCGTAGGACACCCCCATGGCGCCGCTGCTGATTTCCGGATCGTCGAGCAGGCCGGCCTGTTCCAGCGCCAGCTCGGATGCGCGCACCGAAAGTAGCGACACGCGGCCCATCGTGCGGGTCTTGCGCCGGGTGTAATGCGCTGGCAGCGTGAAATCTTTGACCGGGCCGCCGAGGCGCGTGTTGACCTCTTCGAATCGATCCCAGTCGGGCATGCGTTCGATGCCGCTGACATTGGCACGCAGATTGGCTTCGACCGTTGCCCAGTCCGATCCGAGCGCGGTAATGCCGGCCATGCCGGTGACAACGACTCGCTTCAAAACATCCCCCCGTTGACCGAAATCACCTGGCGCGTGACGTAGGCGGCGGCCGGCGACATCAGGAATGTCACTACCGCAGCAACCTCTTCGGGTTCCCCAACCCGACCCGCCGGCACCAGCTTCAAAGCCTGTTCGAGCGGCACCTCGTCGATCATGTCGGTCCGGATCAAGCCGGGGGCGACGCAATTGACGGTGATCCGCCGGCTGGCCAGTTCCACTGCCAGCGCCTTGGTCGCGCCAATGATACCTGCCTTGGCCGCCGAGTAATTGACCTGCCCGCGGTTGCCCATCAGGCCGGAAACCGAGGCAATGGTGACGATGCGGCCGGGCTGGCGCGTGCGGATCATCGGCATCGACAGCGGCTGCAGCACGTTGTAGAAACCGTCGAGATTGGTCCGCAGCACGCTGTCCCAATCCTCGCCGGACAGCGCCGGAAACGCTCCGTCGCGAGCGATCCCGGCGTTGCAGACCACGCCGTAATAGGCGCCGTGCTGCTCGATATCTGCGCCCAGGACCTCGGCGCACTGCGCGCGGTCGCTGACGTCGAAGCGCAGCACGCGTGCGCTGCGGCCGGCCGCTTCAACCCGGGCCAGCGTCTGATCGGCGTCGCGTCGGCAATGCACCACCAGATCGTAGCCGGCCTCCGCCAGGGCCACGGCGATCGCCTGGCCGATGCCGCGGTTGGCGCCGGTCACCAGCACGGTCTGTGTCATGCGCGCCGCTCCTGTGGCGTCGGACTTGCGTACAGCTGGTCGAGAAAACTCTGCATGTCGTCTGGTTGAAAGGCCTTGATGTCGGCGGTGGCGTAGACGGTCGCGCCGTCGTCGATGGTGCAGCGATAAACGCCAACGCCGCTGGCGTCGGTGACCAAAAGCTCGGCGACGACGTTCAGCCGGGTTCCCGGCGCAAAGTACGCCGCTTCGCAGTCGTAACTGCGGGTGCCCAGCAGCAGCCCCGGAACGATGTCGAGCCCGCGCTGCAGCCGCAGCCAGCCCGCGTGGACGCCAATCGTTTGTGCCATGTATTCGACGCCAACCCAGCCGGGAACGCCGGCGTCTGCCTCATAGAACGGGATTCCGGGCCGGATCTCGACAAGGCAGCGTGCGGTTTCCGCATCGCAGGCACTCAGGTGATCCAGCAGCATGAAGCCGGGACCATGGGCCAGCAGATCGGCAGGACGCAGTTTCGACGGATCGGACATCAGGATGCGGGGGCTTCGGCAGTCGTGGCAGCGGGTTGGATACGAGACGGGATACCGGACCGGGTACGGATATCGAGACTGTAGCCTGCGACAAAATTCGAAAGCCAGAGCCGTCCGTTCCACGGATCGGCGTCGGCGTAGTGCACCTCGGCGATGATGCGGCCGTTGCCGCTGACCCGGCGCAATCCGGCGCGCGGTTCGCTGACCTGCCATCCGCGCTTTTCCGCCGCGGCCGCCACCGCGTCCAGCGGCCAGAACGCGAGCTGGATGTCGGCCAGGATGTGCTGCGGATCGATCTGTTCCGGTGCGAAGGTCGAGCGCTCGCCGTCGATCTGCTCACCGTCATAGCGCAGGCTGAACACGCGTTGCCCGCTGGCGGTCAGGCCGACGACCTGCAGTGCATCGGCGTCGACGGTGACGATGCATCGCAGCGTCGACTCGCGTGCGCCATAGGCCGCGCTGAGCAGCTGTTCGGCGTCGACGCTGTAACCCAGCGTCGATGGCGCCAGCGGTGCAAACAGCGTTGGATCCGGCGCCGGGCTGCCGGCCGGCGGCGCCGCAGGCCCGGCGCCGGGGCTGACGCAGCCGGCCAGCGCGGCGCTCAGTGCCGCGACCCGCAGTGCGCGGCTAGAGCGCATGCGCATGCGCGGGCGCATCGCCTCGACACAGCTGCGCCAGCGTGTGCAGACGCTGCTTGGCGCGGCCGACGTAAGGGTTGGCGCTGTCCCAGGCATAGCCGGCGAGGATCGAGCAGATATAGCGCCGGATCTTCGGGTCCTGGCGCTCGAAATAGATCACGTCCTGCAGCGAACCGTCGTACCAGCCGTCGACGAAACCGCGGAAAGTTTCGACCCCGACGCGCAGCGGCGCTTCGAACTCGCTCGGCCAGTCCACCGCCTCACCGGCCAGCTGGCGGCCCAGCAGGGCTGCGGCCATGTGGGCAGACTTCAATGCGATGGTGACTCCGGACGAGAACACCGGATCGAGAAATTCGGCGGCATTGCCCAGCAGCGCAAAGCCCGGCCCGGTCATGGTCTTGACGTTGGCCGAATAGCCGCGCAGCAGGCCGGCCGGGAACACCGGTTCGGCATCCTTGAGCAATACGGCCAGTTCGGGATCTTCGCGCTGCAGCGTCCACAGCTTGTCGTCGTTGCTGCCGGCGTAGCTGTCGATGAAGGCCTCGCTGCCGACGACGCCGATTGACGCCTTGCCGTTGGAGAACGGAATCAGCCAGTACCAGACGTCGCGATGCCGCGGGTGCGTGGTGACCCGTATCTTCTGACGGTCGAAGGCCCCGGACGGAATGCGGTCGTGAATCTGGGTGTACAGCGCGTTGCGCACCGGCAGATGAGACGGCGTCTCCAGATCCAGCAGTCGCGGCAGCACGCGCCCGAAGCCGCTGGCGTCGAGCACGAAGCGTGGGGTGTAGACCTGCTCGCTGCCATCCAGCGCGCGCGCGGTAACCCGTGGCTGCGTGCCACTGAAGTCGGCGGCGATGATCTCGACTTCGAAACGCACCTCGGCACCCATGCGGATGGCTTCGTTGATCAGGATCTGATCGAATTCCGCGCGCGGTACCTGGTAGGTGAAGCCGGGACCCGGTGACGACTTCTCGGCGAAGTTGAACTGGGCATAGCGGCCGTTGCAGGCGAAAGCTGCGCCGTTCTTGTACTGGAAGCCCGCGGCCTGCACCGCCTCGAGCATGCCGGCCTGGTCCAGCAATTCGAGACTCTGCGCCAGCAGGCTTTCGCCGATCGAGAAGCGCGGAAACTTCTGCTTCTCCAGCACCAGTACCTTGAAGCCGCGCTGCACCAGCAGCGCTGCAGCCACCGCGCCGGAGGGGCCGGCACCAATGATGACGACGTCGATCACAGTGTTCTCCTGAAGAAACTCATTGTGGCACGCGCGGTTGTGGCGCGGCGCTCAGTGCGATGGCAATCAGCCAGGTGTAGGCGACGCCCAGCAGCGCGGCCAGCCCGAGGCTGCGGATGAAAGGTGTCGCCGACGCCGACAGGGTTCCAAAGGCCAGCACGGTGGTCACCGCGGCAGCGGAGATCGCCATGATCGTGACCTGCCGGCTTGCGGCGCCTTCGCGCAGGAACACCGTGTAGTCGACGCCCAGGCCGAGCACCAGCAACAGCGCCAGCACCGTGAACAGATTGCCGGGAATGCCGAGCAATCCGAGGGTCGCAAGCGTCAGCACGCAGCCGCCGACCGGCGCCAGCAGCAGGCGCGGACAGGCGCGCAGGCCGTAGCGCAGCGCCACGACCACGGCAATCGCCAGCAGTGCGGCCGCCAGGCCAAACAGTGCGATGCGTCGATAGTGCGCCAGCACCGTCGAGATATCGGCGACGCGATCAATCAGCCGCGCGGAATCCAGCCCCGCGGCGGTGGCGCGCAGGGTGTCGAGGTCGCGCACCCCGATCAGCGCGACCACGCTGGCGACACCGCGATCAGTGGTGCCGACCCAGAGGCCGCGATACGGTCCGGCCAGCGCGCTGTCCAGCCACTGCGGCAAGCTCAGGATGCGGTCATCGGCCGCGGCAAAATCCGCTTGCAGACGTTGATAGCTGTCGTCGGCGTAGCCGAGCCCGGCCAGCAGCGGGCGCAGCACGCCGTTGTCGCCGTAAACCTCGGTTGCGAGCAGGGCGCGATTCTGGCGCTGGCGCGCCGCTGACGGCACCGCGCGCGACAGTGCCAGATAGCCGGCCAGCTGCTGATCGGCGACCAGGCGATCCAGCCGCGTCCGCAGTTGCTCCTCGTGTTGCAATAACGCTTCGGTATCGCTGCCTTCGACCAGAAAGAAGCGTGTGTCGGTGCCGCCGCCCAGGCGTTGCTGCACCGCCGCTTCCTGCGCCAGCAGCGGCGCGGGTGAGGACTGCAGCGCGCGTACATCGTCGACGAAGCTGAGGCGGCTGAGGCCGAACGCGGCGGCGCCGATCAGCAGCAGCGCCGCGAGCGCGGCACTGCGTCCCTGCGGCGGCCGTCGCAGCGACAGCCAGCGCGCCGCGGCGGCCAGCGCGACCGGGGGCGGGCGTACGCTGTGTCCGGCCAGCAGCGGGAATGCCAGCAAGGCCGTCAATCCGGCGCTGAGCACGCCGACGACGCTGAATACAGCCATCTGCCGCAGCCCCGGAAACGGCGGCACGATCAGCGCCAGATAGCCCAGCGAGGTCGTCAGCATGCCCACCAGGATTGCGGTGCCGACATGGTCGACGGCTATCTGGCCGGACCAGGGGCGCACGCCACGAAAGCGGTCGCTGAAAAAATGAATCGCGTAGTCGACTGCGACCCCGATCAGGCTGGAGCCGAACACCAGCGCCAGCAGATGGATTTGGCCGAACAGCCACTGCACGGCGCTGATCGAAGCCAGCGTGCCGACGGCCAGCGTCATCAGCACCAGTGCCAGCGGACGCAATGAGCCGAAGCAGTACAGGCACACCAGGATCACGCCAAGCAAAGAGAGACTGCCGAAAACACTGATCTCGCGTTTGGCGCGTTCGCTGTTGGCGACGGCATGCTGCAATACGCCCGAGTTGTAGACCCGCACCTCCGCCGCGGCAGATCTTGCCGCCGCGCTGGCCGCGGCGACTGCGGCGCTGGCGCCGGTCTGGGCGCCGAGTGCAAACGGGCTGTCCTTGAGCGTGGCGGTGACCATCACACTGACACGGCCGTCTAGGGTGCTGGCCAGAACGCCGTCGCGCAGCTGCAGGGCCCCGGGGGCGGCGACCAGACTCTGCAGATAGTCGCCGTAGAGATTCAGGGGATCCTCGCCGAACGGGCGTGCGCGCATCAGCCCGGCCGGGGAATACAGCGCGCGCAGTGCTGTATCGGCCAGGGCCTGCGCATGGCCGGAGGCCAGCGCCGCGCGATCGGCGTCGGCCAGCAGGGTATGCCGATACGGGCCCAGCACGGCATCCAGCGCTTTGGCGTCGAGGCCGCGTTCGAACTCGACCTCGACAAAGGCGGGGGACTGGCGCAGCGCCGCGGTAAACGCAGCGGCGGCGGCGCGTGCCGATGCAAACGCATCGGCTTCGATCAGATAGACGTTGCGCCGTCCGGCGGCGGCAGCAAAGCGGTCCAGGGACTGTTCGACCACGGCATCCGGCGCGGTCTGCGGCAGCATCGCGGTGATGTCGGTTTCAATGCGCAGCTGCGGCAGCAGCCAGATTCCAGAACTGGCGAGCAACGCCAGCACCGCCGTCAGCCACAGCCCGAAGCGCAGCATCGGAGCGGACGGCTTGCTCATTAGGGGTGCTTGGGTGGGCTTGAGAACAGCGCGCGATCGGCTGCGTCCGGTGCATCCTGCGAGATCTGCACCTGCTGCAGGTCGATCCGCGTAAGGTCGCCGCTGGACTCGGTCAGCAGCACCTGTTCGACCTGTGCCGCCCCGTTGATCTGAATGCCGACAACACTGCCGGCGGCCTGCTTCGGCCGCAGGCCCAGAGACCAGCTGCCGTCGGCGTTGGCGCCGCCGTAGAGATCGAACAGGGATTCGAGCGTGTCGAAATCCAGTGAGAACACGGCGAAGAAGATCTCGGCAACCATCTGCAGCGCCGGCTGCTGCGCCGCCGAAACCAGGACTTCGTTGTCGCCTTCGCGCTGAATCAGGTGTTCGCGCGTGATCACCAGTTCCGATGCAAACGGTTCGATGGTGGTCCAGGCGATGCCGGTGTCACGCAGAAACAGAAAACGTCCCGAGGACGACAGCGGTCTGGGCAGTTCGTGCAGCTGCTTCTGCTGCCGATAGGCGCCGCGGATCGATTGCGCGCCCTGCAGCGGGCGCGTTGCCGGCGTGAGCGCAACCCGCAATGCCGTGATCGTGGCCGGATGCGCGAACACGTCGGCAGCCGGTTCCGGTGCAGCGCTGTGCGCCGGCATCTGCAGCAGCAGACACCCGATCAACGCCAGTGAGCGAAGCAGACGTTTCATCGAATGCCGAGCTTCTGCACCAGGATGTCCGGCGAGTTCAGCTGCATCTCGAACTCCGGCATCGTCACCGCGACCTGGATCGTGTGTCCTTTCGACAGGCGCTCGCCGCTGTCGGCGTCGGTGACTTCGTAGACCACCTTCAACCGGTACTCCCATTCGCTGATGCTGGCACGGACGCAAATGCGCTGGCCGCAACGAATCGCCTTGACGTAACGCACGTGCAGATCAATCACCGGCCAGGCGTAGCCGGAGTCCAGCATCTGCTGATAGCTGTAGTCGATCGTCTCCATCAGCTCGGCGCGGGCGACTTCGAAATAGCGCGCGTAGTTGCCGTGCCAGACCACACCCAGCGGGTCGCAGTCGTTGAATGGAATGCGCAGTGCGATCACGTGGCTGGGCAGCGGCGGGGTGGCGTCTATCGGGAGGACTCCAGCGGGCGGGCGGCAAAGCCCAGGCGCCGCAACAACAGCCGCGGCAGGCGCCACAGCATGCCGACGAACAAGCGCGCGTGCATCTGCGAGATGCGCAGGTTGTCGCGCCACAGATCGAAATGCGAAACGCCATCGAGCGGATAGGTCACCCGTGTCGGCAGCGAGATCACATCGACGCCGTCCCAGAACATCCGCACCATGATTTCGGTATCGAAGTCCATGCGGCGGCCGACATGCTGGCTGCGCCAGACCTGCAGCGCAGGCGCCAGCGGGTAAACCCGAAAGCCGAGCATGGAGTCACGGATGCGCAGCGACAGGGTGTTGATCCAGACCCAGACGTGGGTGACATAGCGGCCATACAGACGCGAGCGTGGAACGCTGGCGTCGTAGATCGGGATGCCGGTGATCAGCGCCTGCGGATGGCTCCGCGCCAGATCCAGCAGCGCGGGGATTGCTTCCGGATCGTGCTGGCCGTCGGCATCGATCTGCAGTGCGTGACTGTAGCCGGCGGCGCTCGCCGCTTCGAAGCCGGCCATGACCGCAGCGCCCTTGCCCTGATTCGGGCTCAGCCGGATCAGGGTGACCCAGTCGGCCTCGGCGGCGGCAACGGCATCCAGTGCCTGCGCGCAGGCGGCATGCGAGCCGTCATCGACCAGATAGGCCGGCACGCCATGCGGTTTGAGGCCGGCGACGGCCGTTGCGATGGCATCGGCGTGGTCGTAGACAGGAACGACGATGCAGGGCTTAAACACCGGAGGCATCGGTTCCGCACGCGCCGAACTGCAGGCGACCGCTGGAACAGCCGGTGTCGCCGCAGCGATAGCTGAAGCGGATTTCTCCGGGGGCCATGCGTTCCAGGCGCAGCGCGATGTCGGCACCGGGCCGGATCGGCTGCATGAATTTCAGCCCGACGATGCGGCGGGCGGCTCCGCTCACCGCGAATTCACGTCGCGCGGCATCGACCGCCCAGCCGATCTGCAAGACCCCGGGCAGCATCGGATAGTTGGGAAAGTGATCGGGGAAACACGCCAGGCTGGCGGGCACATTCAACGCAAGCTCGACCGCGCCGTCGACGCGCTCGACAGAGATCACCCGCGGTTCGAGCGCAGGCATCGGCTGGCGGGCTTTACTGCGGACTCGACGGCGTGGCCGGCACAGCCGCGAACAGCGATTCGACGGCCACCACCACATCGTTGACGCTGCGCACGTGCTTGAAATCTTCCGGACGCACCTTCTTGCCGGTGTAATCTTTCAGCTTCAGGATCAGGTCAATCGCATCGATGCTGTCGATTTCCAGATCCTCGTACAGCTTGGCTTCGAGCGTAATCTTGGCGGGATCGGTCTCGAACAGCTCGACCAGCAGAACTTTGATCTGCTCGAAAATTTCCGCTTGGGTGGGTGTGGACATGGTGTTCAATCTGGCCCTGACGGACTCTCGTAGACGGCGATCCCCGGAAGCCGGCCGTTGCGGCTCCCCCTGAAACGCCAATTGTCGCGGTCCGCACTACTGCGTCGCAAGTGCCGCAGCGGGTTCAGTGCTCGATTTTGCCGCTGAAAGCGTGCGTCCAGTCACGCGTCAGCCGCCGCGCCGCGATCGCCATGCCGGTGCCGTTGTCGAGATAGTGCGTTGCGGTATAGGGCTCGCCGACGGTGATGCAGAAATGCCCCGGCCGCGGCGGCACCCGGTACCACGGCGTGTTCTTGGTCAGCATGATGGGTTCGCAAGTGATCGTCACCGGCAGGATCGGTGCACCGGACTCCAGAGCAATGCGCGCGGTGCCGTGCGGGATCTGCAGCGGCCGGCCGGGGACCGAGCGCGTGCCTTCCGGAAAAATCAGCAGTGAGTTGCCGGCTTTCAGCGTGGCGGTGCAGTCGTCAATCAGCTGGGTCGGCGATGCGCCGTTGCCGCCACCATTGCTGATATAGCCGGCCCATTGGATCGGCAGGCGCGTGAACGGGTTGCGGAACAGCGCCTGCTTGACGATGCAATCGACCTGCGGGATGTAGCCGATCAGCAGCACCACGTCGATCAGCGTCGGGTGGTTGGCGATGATCATCTGTCCGCGCGTCCGCAGCTTTTCCGCCCCATGGATTTCCCAGGAGATCACGCCGACCGCGCGCATCAACTGCGAAAACAGGCGGAACCAGCGATGCACGATCCACTGTGCACGGCGTTTCGCGGTCTCGCGATTGCGTGCCGGCAGGCACACCAGCGGAAACAGCGTCAGGCCGAACACGATACCGCCGAGGCCGAACACCGTGAAACAGAAACCGGTGGCGAACTGGCGCCAGCGCGTGTCGAGCCAGCCGCCCGCGCTCACATTCGGGGCGGCGTCGACGCTCATGCGCGTGCGCCGGTGTAACGGTACAGCGCTTCGATCTCCAGGCTCAGATCGCTGCGACAGACGTCGCCATGCAGCGCCGTCACTGCAACCGCAGGCGGAAACGCGCGTTCGATCTGTGGCCAGACCGCGTCCAGCAGCTGCGGATCGCGCAGATACAGCTTGATTTGCTGCGGTTGCCACAGGCGAGCGTCGGCCAGACCCTGCGGCGCCGTGGCCTGCTGCAGCAGACTGTCGATATTGGCCAGGGTTTCGTCGAGCTGGCGCGCCGGATGGCCCGTGTGCAGCGTCCGGTGTCCGACGACGCTGGCCGTTCCGGACACCAGCAGCTCGGGGCCGTCTGCCCACGGCAGATACATCGCCCGCGAGAAGCTGGGGCTCTTCGGTCCGTATTCGCGCGGATAGTGGAAGGCGCTGACCTGCCGCGGATTCTCGATCTGCGTACCCGGTGTGCGCGCGGCCAGGAAATAGATCGTCAGACCATCGCCATGGGTGCCGATCGCGGTCGCTGCCGGCAGTTCACGTTCGAATCCCGGTTTCAGTGCCAGTGCCTTGTAGCGGCCGAGCACGAACTGACGATAACGCTCCTGATCGGCGTCGCCCTCACGGGCTTGGGCATGGATCTGCGCCATAAAATTCCACACCCGCAGCCACGCCGGATAGCCGTGGCGCTGCAGGAAACCGTCGAGCAGCGCATAGGTGTGAAATACCTCGCGATCGATGTCCGCGAGTTGGGCTTCGTTCAGGTGAATCTGTCCGAACAGCACCTGGCCGTTTTCGGCAAAGCGGATGTTCTGATCAACGCCATGGCGTACTGGCGTGGGGCTGGTCCATAGCTCGACCGCGGGGCCGCGCAGGGCGTCGAGCTGCACCTGAACATAGCGTGGGTCGGTCCCGGTCGGCGCGGGGCCGTGGCTGACACAGAACAGCACGTCGTCGCCGAGCGACTCCGGCAGGTGCTCGACAACACGTAGCCCATAGGGGCGCGGCGGCAGGCCGATGTCGGCGCGCGCGCTGGAATCCTGGGCACGATGTTCGGTGTGCTGCTGCATGGAATTTGTTCTAATACCGCGATGGCGCTTGCCGCGTTGGATGGGCGGCCCTGCCCGCACATTCTAGACCGCTTTGCAGCGCCCATTGCGTGCGCTGCTTGGCATCTGCGGCGCAAGGCACTCGGTGCAGGGAGCACCGGCGGCAGCATGCAGTCGACGATTCTTGGGGGATGACATGGCGGGACAAACCGACGCGGAACGCGAGCTGGCGGTTTTGCTGGTGCAGGCGCTGAATCTTGAAGACCGTGCGCCGGAATCCATCGATCCCGAAGCGCCGCTGTTCGGCGATCACGCCGCCGGCTGGGGGCTGGATTCGATCGACGCGCTGGAAATCGCGCTCGCGGTGCAGCAGAAGTATGGCGTTGAACTGAAGGCCGACAGCGAAGACACCAAGCGCGCGTTTGCATCGCTGCGCACTTTGTCCGCATACGTCGACGCCCAGCGTTCGTCGGCCGTGCACTGAACGATTCCGATCGATCAATCCTGATGGCTCCGCGGCGCGTGCTGATGCTGGCGCTGTTCCTGAGCTATCCGCTGCTGGTCCATCTCGGCGTGCTGTTCGAACAGCGCCCGCTGCAGTGGCTGGCCCTGCAGGCGCTGTTTGCCGCGATATTTTTCAATCTTTTGTCACAACTCCGCATCGCGATCTGGGTGCTGTGGCTGCTGTTTGCAGCGGTCACTGCCGCACTGATGGCCAGCGGCGGCGGCATCTACGCACTGTACGTGCCGCCGCTGGCCCTGCTGGCGCTGGCGTTCAGCGGTTTCGCGCAGTCGCTGGCGTCCGGGCGCACGCCGCTGGTGACGCAGATGGCGGTAGCCATACACGGCGAACTGTCACCCCCGCTGCTGCGGCACACGCGTCAGGTGACGCAGCTGTGGGCGATGAATCTGGCGGCCATGTTCGTCATCGCGCTGGTGCTGAGTGTGACCGGACCCCGTACGGTATGGTCCCTGTTCACCAACCTGATCAACTACCTGTGGATGGGCGCAATCTTCGCCGGAGAATATGCCTACCGCCGCTGGCGTTTTCCCGAGCATGACCGCGACGGCTTCATCGGCTACCTGCGCAAGCTGATTGGACAGGCGCATCGCTTCCGGAGCATGCGGTAATGCCGGTGTCGCTGCCGCTGTCGAGTGCCGAACGTCTGTTCGCGGTCGGGTCCGGCGCGGGCGATCGTGCAGATTTTCATGCGGCCGCCCGACAGTTCGCACAGCAGCTGCCGGCCACCGGTCCAATCGTCAATCTGTGTGCGGCGCGCCGCAGTTTTGCGCTGACGCTGGTGGCCGGCGCGATCTGCGGCCGGCCGTCGCTGCTGCCGTGGAGCCCCAGCGCCAATGTCGTACGCGACGTGGCCGCGGCACACGTCGCCGCGGTCGTGGTCGCGGACGAGACCTTGCCAGACCTCGGCGCGCTGCAGTGCTGCCGAGCGCCTGACCCGGGTGCCATCACTGACAACACCGGTTCAGCCGCCCCGGTCACGCTGGATCCCGCGCAGGTCGCGGTGGTGGCGTTCACTTCCGGCAGCACCGGCGCACCGCAGGCCCATGCCAAGACCTGGGGCACGCTGGCGGCAAGCTCGCAGCGTCTGGCGCAGCGCGTGCTCGACGGTCTGGTTGCCGCGCAGCTGGTGGCCACGGTGCCGCCACAGCATGTGTTCGGCCTGGAAACCACGATCCTGCTGCCCCTGTTCAGCGACTGCGCCTGTCTCGATGCGCGGCCGCTGTTCCCCGCCGACGTGCGCGCGGCGCTGGAATCGGTGGCGGCCCCACGTGTGCTGGTGACCACGCCGGTGCATTTGCGCGCATTGCTGGCGGCGGATGTGCAGCTGCCGCCGCTGGCGCGGATCGTATCGGCCACTGCACCGCTGGCGCCGCCTCTGGCCGCTGCCGCCGAAGCCCGCTTTGCCGCGCCGGTGCTGGAGATCTACGGCAGCACCGAAAGCGGTGCGATTGCCAGCCGGCGCACCGCCGAGGACACCGCATGGACGCCATTGCCGGACGTGCGTTTTGCCAGCGTGGAGGATGGCGCTGAAGTCAGTGCGCCGTATCTGCCGCAGCCGATTCGCCTGTCCGACCGCATCGAATGCATGGCCGATGGTCGCATCCGGTTGCTCGGGCGCAGCGCCGATCTGATCAAGGTTGCGGGCCGTCGCATCTCCGCCGCTGATCTGACCCAGCGTCTGCTGGCGGTTCCGGGGGTGGAAGACGCGATCGTGATCGTGCCCGAACCGGACCAGATCGACGGGCGTCCGGCGGCACTGGTGGTGGCGCCGGACATGGACGAGGCCGCCATCCTGGCGGCGCTGGCGACCCAGGTCGACGCCGTGTTTCTGCCGCGCCCGCTGCGCAAGGTTGCGGCGCTGCCGCGCAATGCAGTCGGCAAGCTGCCGCGTTCCGCCCTGCTGGAGTTGCTGCGTGGCTGAGATGCGCATCAGCGACCGTATCGGCGCGGACCACCCGAGTCTGCCGGGGCATTTTCCGGGGCATCCGATCGTGCCCGGCGTGGTGCTGCTGGACGCAGTGCGCGTGGCGGCGCAGCAGGCCCTGGCACCGGGCGTGCTGCTGGCGCTGCCGATGATCAAGTTCCTGCAGCCTGTCATGCCGGAACAGCCGTTCGAGATCGTGCTGCAGCCCGGTGCGGGCGGACGCATCGCGTTCCGGATCGAAATCGACGGCGCGATCGCAGTCCAGGGCAGTCTGCAGTTCGCATCGCCATGAGCGCCGACTGGGAGCGCCAGAATGAGCGCGCCAGCGGGTTCATGCTGCAGCTGCTGGTGACGATCGCGCGCTATCTCGGACGTTCGGTCGCCCGCCTGATCCTGTGGCCCAGCGTGGCCTACTTCCTGTTGACCGCGCGCGAGCAGCGGCGTGCCTCGCGTGCCTACCTGCGTCGGGTGCTGGGCCGCGCCCCGAGCCTGCGTGATCTGTGGCGGCACTTTCATACCTTCGGCATCTGCGCACTCGATCGCGTGTTCCTGCTTGCCGGTGTGTCCAATGCGATACGCGTGCAGGTTCATCGCGATGCCGCAGGCTATGCCTTGACCCGTGGCAGCGGCGGCTGCGTGGTGTTGCTGGCGCATGTCGGCAGCTTTGAAACGATCCGGGTCGAGGGCTCGGTCGAGCATCGCCTGCCGCTGAGCGTGGTGATGGATCGTGCGCATGGACGCATGTACTCCACCCTGCTGGAGCGGCTGAACCCGGAGATTGCCGCGCGCATCATCGACGCTTCGGCGCGCGGCCCGGACCTGGTGCTGAAGATGAAGGCTGCGCTGGAGCGCGGCGATCTGGTCTGCCTGATGGCCGACCGTGCGCGCGCGGGTGAACCCACGGTCGGCGTCGAACTGTTCGGTGCCACCGCGCAGCTGCCGCTGGCGCCGTGGGTCATCGCCAGTGCCCTGAAGGTGCCGGTGGTGATGGGGCTGGGTCTGTACCGCGGCAACGGTCAGTACGATGCCTACATTGAGGGACTGGCCGAGCGGGTCAGCCTTGATCGGCGCGACCGTGCCGCCTCGGCACAGGCGTATGCGCAGGCCTACGCCAATCGGCTGCAGGCCCATCTGCAATCGGCGCCGTACAATTGGGCCAACTTCTACGACTTCTGGGGAGAACAGTCGCAATGATGGCGCCGGTGCCGATCCGCGCGTATACCGCCACGACCGCACTGGGTGCCGGTCGTGCGGCACAGCTGGATGCGCTGCGCGCGCAGCGCACGGGTCTGCGGCGGCAGCGTTTCGACGCGTCGACCCTGGACTGCTGGATCGGCGCCGTCGACGGGCTGGATACGCCGTTGCCGCCACAATGGGCCGAGTGGGAATGCCGCAACAACCGGCTGTCAGCGCTGGCGCTGGCGCAGGATGGTTTCCGCGAGGCGGTTGCTGCGGCAGTGGCGCGGCATGGCGCCGATCGCATCGGCGTCTTCATCGGCACCAGTACCTCGGGCGTGCACAGCACCGAACTGGCGTACCGGCACCAGCAAGGTGACCCGCCGCATCTGCCGGCCAGCTTCATTCATCGCACCACGCACAATCCCCAGGCCGCCGCCGAATTCGTGCGCCTGTGCCTAGGACTGGACAGCCTGGCGATGGCGATCTGTACCGCGTGTTCGTCCAGCGCCAAGGTCTTCGCCGCGGCACAACGCGCGATGAGTGCCGGCATTTGCGATGCCGCCGTCATCGGCGGCGCCGACAGCCTGTGCCTGACCACCCTGCATGGCTTCAACTCACTGCAGCTGGTGTCCGCCGACATCTGCCGTCCGGCTGATGCCCAGCGCAACGGCATTTCGATCGGCGAGGCCGCGGGCTTCGCGCTGCTGGATGCCGGCGAACCCGGTGCTGACCTCGCGTTGCTCGGCTACGGTGAATCGTCCGATGCGTATCACATGTCCACGCCCGATCCGCAGGGCCACGGTGCCGCGCAGGCGATGCGCGATGCTCTGACCCGCGCGGGCCTGCAGCCGGCGCAGATCGACTACGTCAATCTGCATGGCACCGGAACCCAGGCCAACGACGCCTCCGAGGACCAGGCGCTGTGCGCGGTGCTCGGCACCGGGACGCCGGCCAGCTCGACCAAGGGATATACCGGGCACACGCTTGGCGCGGCCGGCATCGTCGAGGCGGTGTTCAGCCTGCTGGCGATCGAACACGGCTTTCGTCCGCCGAGCTTGAACACGCGGCAGCTCGATCCGGCGCTGCGTGGCAAGGTGCTGCTGGACGGTATCGAAGGACCGGTCGCCACCGTGCTGTCCAATTCTTTCGGCTTCGGTGGCAACAACGCCAGCCTGCTGTTCGGGCGCCGCGCATGATTTCGGTCCACCTGACCGCCATTGGCCTGGCTGCGCCGGGCCTGCCGGACTGGGTCCATGGGCGCGAAGTGCTGGCCGGGCGCGCCGCCTTCGTTCCCGCCGAATTGCCGCCGTATGCGCCGCGCCTGCTGCCGCCGAACGAGCGTCGCCGTGCGACCCCGGCGGTGCGTCAGGCCTTCCGTGCGGCCGAGGATGCCGTTGGCGAACGCGATCCGTCACAGCTGGCCACGGTGTTCGCCGGCTCGGACGGCGACATGGCCATCCTGCACCGCATCTGCGCCGCGCTGGCGCAACCGAACAAGGCGGTGTCGCCCACCGACTTCCACAACTCGGTGCACAACGCCGCCGCCGGCTACTGGGGCATCGCCACCGGCTGCCGCGCACCGTCAACGACGCTGGCCGGGTATGACGGCTCGTTTGCGCTGGGCCTGCTGGAGGCCGCCGTACAGACGGTGACGCAGAATCATCCGACCCTGCTGGTCAGCTTCGATGTGCCGGCGCCGCAACCGCTGTATGCCGCGCGCCCGCTGGGCGCCGCCGCCAGCTGCGCGCTGCTGCTGTCACCGGACGGCGTCAGCGGTTCCGTGGCGCGGCTGGGCATCGTGCAGAGCGAGGACGCGGAGACCCAACTCGACGACGCTGCGCTGGAGGTTCACCGGCGCGGCAATCCCGCCTTGCGCGCACTGCCGCTGCTGCGGCTGCTGGCCGCAGGCCAGTCCGGGCGCGTGGTGCTGCCGGGCTCGGGCGGGCGCAATCTGCAGGTCGAGGTCTTTACGTGACGCCGCTGCTCGATCGGGCGGCCATTGCATCGTTGATTCCGCACGCCGGCAGCATGTGCCTGTGGCATGCACTGTGGGAGGCTGACGACCAGCGTGTGCGGCTGACGACCGACAGCCACCGCGATCCGCAGAATCCCTTGCGCCGCGAGGGTCGCCTGGCGGCGCTGCATCTGCTCGAGTACGGCGCGCAGGCCATGGCGGTGCACGGCGGCTGGATGGCCCGCAGCGCCGGTGGTGGTGCGCAGCCGGGTGTGCTGGCCGCGGTGCGCGATCTGCAGCTGAAGGTCGAATGGCTGGAGAACCTGCCCGACCTGCTGACCTGCGAGGCGCAGCGGCTGGTCGCCAACGCCGGCGGCTGGATGTACAGCTTCGTTCTGCGGTGCGGGGAACGCGAGATCGCCAGCGGTCGCGCCTCCGTGATTCATCTGCCGACCTGATGCCGCCGGGACCATGAACGCAATCGACCAGATGCAGCTGCAGTTCAGTCCCGGCGCGGTGCTGGGCTTGCAGCTCATCCTGGCGATCATCGTGTTCGGCGTCGCGCTGGAACTGTCGTTCGCCGATTTCCGCCATCTGCTGCGCAAGCCGCGCGCGGTGTTCATCGGTCTGCTGTCACAGATGGTGGCGCTGCCGCTGCTGACCTTCGCGCTGGTGCAGATCGCCGATCCGACGCCGAGCATCGCACTGGGTCTGATGATGACCGCGGCCTGCCCCGGCGGAAACATGTCCAACGTACTGACGCACTGGGCACATGGCCGCACCGTGCTGTCGATGGCGATGACCACGGCGTCGAGTCTGGTGTCACCGCTGACCACCCCGCTGGTGTTCGGCGTGCTGGGCGGCTTGAATCCGGAAACGCGTTCGGCGCTGCGTCAGGTGCAGGTGCCGTACAGCGAGCTGGCATTGACCATCGGCCTCGCGCTGTTGCTGCCGTTGATCTGCGGCATGGGTCTGAAAAGCGCACGGCCGGCACTGGCCGCGCGTCTGCGTCATCCGCTGAAACAGTTCGGTCTGGTCGCGTTCTTCATGTTCGTGGTGCTCGCGGTCGCCGCCAACTACGCGCTGTTCTGGCAGGCGCTGACCACGATCTTCCTGCTGGTGCTGGTGCACAACTTGCTGGCGCTGGGGACCGGCGCGACGATTTCGCGACTGGCGCGCACCACGCCGCGCGATGGCCGCGCGATCGTGTTCGAGACCGGCATCCACAACACCGCGCTGGGGCTGACCCTGATCTTCACCTACTTCCAGCAGCTCGGCGGCATGGCGCTGGTGGTCGCGTGGTGGGGCGTGTGGCAGCTACTGACTGGTGGCCTGCTGGCACGCTACTGGGCCCGGCGCGTCCCGCCGCCGGTGCATTGACGCGCGGCGGTCTCGCGCCGCCGGGGAATCTCAGCCGTGTGCGGGCCGCTGCGCCTGCAATGCCGGGCGCGTGTTGTGCATGCGCTCGAGCCGCGCATCCTTGCGCAGCCAGATGCTGTTGATCCATTGCTGGAAGCGATGCCGGTATTCGGGATCGGTCTCGTAGTCGCCGCTCAGCAGTTCCTGCGGGATCGGCAGGACGTCGATATGCACCGACAGCTGATCCTGCTCACCGCAGCAGAAGCTCCACAGCAGCGGCTTGTTGGTCGCCCGGTAGCCGATGGTGACGTCAATGACGCCGGCAAACTGATCGCCCATCGCATTCAGCGTAAAGCTCATGCCGCCGGCCTTGGGCCGCAGCAGATGCCGGAACGGCGACTGCCGAGCGACGCGCTTGGCTTCGCTGAAGCGCGTGCCTTCGAGGAAGTTCACCACCGTCACCGGCTCGGTCCGGTACAGCTCGCAGGCGCGGCGCGTGGTGTCGAGATCCTGCGTGCGCAGTTCCGGATGCTCCGCGAGCGCCTGCTGGCTGTGCCGGCGCATGAACGGAAAGTCCATCGCCCAGCACGCCAGGCCGATGATCGGCACATAGATCAGTTCCCACTTCAGGAAGAAGCGCGGAAACGGTGTGCGCCCGTGAAACACGTCGAACAGCAGCAGGATGTCGGCCCAGGACTGGTGATTGGCGATCAGCAGATAGTTGCGATTGGCCTGCAGCGGCGTGCGCACGTCGATCTCCCATTGCACCGCGTGCAGCAGGCGGAAGATCAGCTTCAGGTAGGCGACCCAGTTGGTCGCGATCCACACGCAGTAGCGGCTGCAGGCGCGCTGCAGCGACGGCAGTGGAATCGGCTTGAGCGCAATGCCCGGCAGCAGCAGCAGGAACGCGGCAATCGTGATCGCCAGCACTGCGAGCGCAGTGATGGCGCCGACGACGATCGGAGGGAAGATGACGGAAAACATCGCCTGACCTCTTCATGCCCGCGCTGCGGGCCGCTGGATTATTCGTTGTGGTACTTCGGACTCAATGCTCTGACCGCTTCAATCATCACCGCCGCGTGCTCCGGCGGCGTCTGCTGCAGGATGCCATGTCCCAGATTGAACACGTGCCCGTTGCCGGGCCCGTATGACTCCAGTACGCGAGAAACCGCCGCTTCGATGCGCGCCGGCTCCGCCAGCAGGATCGTCGGGTCCAGATTGCCCTGCAATGCCACGCGATCACCGACGCGCGCCCGTGCGGTGGCGAGATCAATGGTCCAGTCGACGCCCAGCGCGTCGCAGCCGGTTTCGGCCATCGCTTCCAGATGCTGGCCGCCATTCTTGGTGAACAGGATCACCGGGACGTCTGGCGCAACACGCTTCAGGTGCTGGACGATGCGCGACATCGGCTCCAGCGAAAACTGCATGTAGTCGGCCGGCGCCAGCACGCCGCCCCAGGTGTCGAACACCATCAGTGCGTCGGCGCCGGCGGCGACCTGCGCTTCCAGATACAGGCTGACCGAGGCCGAGAGTTTCGCCAGCAGGCTGTCGAGCATTTCCGGCGCGTCGTAGGCCATGCGCTTGATCAGCGTGAAGTCCGAGCCGCCGGCGCCTTCGACCATGTAGGTCGCCAGCGTCCACGGGCTGCCGGAGAAACCGATCAGCGGCAGCCGCGAGCCCAGCGCGGAACGGATGGTGCGCACCGCGTCCATCACGTAGCGCAGTTCGCCTTCGGGGTCCGGCACGCCCAGGGCCTCGATCGCGTGCGCGTCGCGTACCGGGCGATCGAACACCGGACCTTCACCTTCGACGAAGCGCAGGCCCAGGCCCATCGCGTCGGGGATCGTCAGGATGTCGGAGAACAGGATCGCGGTATCCAGGCCGTAGCGATCCAGCGGCTGCAGGGTCACTTCGCAGCACAGTTCCGGATTGCGGCACAGCGACATGAAGTCGCCGGCCTTGGCACGCGAGGCGCGGTATTCGGGCAGGTAGCGGCCGGCCTGACGCATCATCCACACCGGAGTGCGTTCAACGCGCTGACGCTTCAGCGCGCGCAGAAACAGATCGTTGTCGAGAGCCATGGGCGTACCTTAATCCTTGTGACCGGCGCGGATCTGAACCGCGGCGGCAATCTCAGCCTGGATCGTCTGCGCCATCGCGCGCGGGTCGGCCGCGTCGCGAATCGGCCGGCCGATCACCAGATAGTCGGCACCGGCGGCAATTGCGGCCGTCGGCGTCATGATGCGTTTCTGATCCGCTTCGACGCGGTTTTCCACCGGGCGGATGCCCGGTGTCACGCAAATCAGTTCGCGCGGCGCCTCGCGCCGCAGGCGCTCGACTTCGAGCCCCGACGACACCACGCCATCGCAGCCGGCCTGCAAAGCGCGGCGTGCGCGCGACAGCACCAGCTCGGCGACATCGCACTGAAAACCGAGGTCTTCGATGTCGCCCTGGTCCAGGCTGGTCAGCGCGGTGACCGCGAGCACTTTCAGCGAGCCGGACTTGGCCGCGGCGGCGGCTTCCATGATCGACTGGTTGCCGTGCACGGTGCAGAAATCGGCGCCGCGCTCGGCGAGGTTACGTACCGCGCGCGCCACCGTTTCGGGAATGTCGAAGAACTTCAGGTCCACGAACACTTTTTTCTGTTCGCCGCGCAGCCACTCGAGCAGCTCGAAGAAGCCCGGCGCCATCAGCAGTTCCATGCCGATCTTGTAGAAGCTCACGCCGTCGCCGATGCGTCCGACCAATGCACGCGCGGCATCGGCGGTCGGTACGTCCAGGGCGGCAATCAGGCGGTCTTCGGTACGAATCATCAGGGGGCTCAGATCGGGCGTTCGGAAATTGTCGGCGGCGCGGCGGCGGCGGGCAACCGCTCAAGCGGACAGCGCGGCCTCAACCTTGGCCGCGGACGGCCCGTTTTGCGCACGCAATTCCTGTGCGAACAGCGCGATGCGCCATTCTTCGACGATCCAGCGCGCCGCATGAAAGGGGTCAGGCAGGCGCGCAACCCAGGGTGCGATTTGCCGTGTCAGGTCCTCATCGCGCGCGGGTTTGTTGCTCAGGCGTTCCAGCCGCACGTCGATCGCGCGCAGGTACAGCGCCATGCGCGACCACTGCGGCTCCGGAATGGCGCCGACAAAACCTTCGGCAAATAGCGTGTCGAGCTGATTGCGCAGATCGCCGGTGGACAATGGCCAGCGCTCGCCCAGTGCCTTGATGCGGGCGCGCAGCTCGCGTGCGCGGGCCAGCCAGCCGCTGAGGTCGTCGAGGCGTTGCTGTGCGTCGATCGACAATGCACCGCGCTTTTCCAGCGCCGCCTGGAAATCCGCGCGGGTACGGATCATGGCCGGCTGCATCACCGCATCGACGCAGCGCAGCGCCAGCGCCAGGCTGACAGCCTCGACATCCAGCCCGAACGCCGGCGCCAGCAGCGCCAGCTTGCTGCGCGTGCTCTTGGCCAGATCGCGCAGCCGTTCCGGCAGCTTCGCCAGCAGCAGTGCACGCACGCCGGCGCCGTGTGCTGCGGCAGCGGCGGCGGCGGATTCGAACAGGCGTAGATCGATGCGACCGTCGCGTACGGTCAGGGCCGGCCAGGCGCGCGCGCCGGTGCCCAGCGTGACGTGCTCCGGCAGATCGTCGAAGTCCCAGTCGCTGAGCTGTTCGCGGCTCCAGCGCTGCAGCACCGGATCGACCGCCGCCGCGGCATTCAGCGCCTTGCGCGCGGCGCCGCTGTGACGCTGCTGCAGCGCCTCCAGCCGGTCGGCGGTTCCAAGCACGGTGCCGCGCGCGTCTTCGAGCTGGAAGCGCGGTTTCAGATGCACGTCGATGCGTTCGGGATCGAAGTCTTCGGGCGTGACTGCAGTTCCGGTCATCGCCTGCAGCGCCTCGCACAGCCGCGTCAGCAGGTCACCTTGCGGGGGCTGTACCCGTGTGCTGGCGGCGTTGGCGAATTCGGCGGCCGGTGTGAATGCCCGGCGCAGTTTGTTCGGCAGACTGCGGATCAGGGCTTCGATCTTGGCCGCGAGCAGGCCCGGCACCAGCCACTCGAACGGTTCCGCGGGCAGTGCATGCGCCTGCGCCAGTGGAATGTGGAAGGTCACGCCATCATGTTCGGCACCGGGGTCGTGGTGGTACGACAGCGCGATGCGCACGCCCGCAATATCCAGATGATCCGGAAACGCGTCGCTGACATCGGCTGAGGCGCCGGGTTTCAGCGCGTCGGCAGGCTGCATCGTCAGCGCCGCAATGTGCTTGCGGCCTTCCGGACCGCCGAGCCAGCGTTTCAACGCGGCGGTGGTGCAGATGTCGACGGGAATGCGGGCGTCGTACCAGGCGTGGATCTGGGCGTCGTCGGCCAGCAGGTCCGGGCGCCGCAGGCGGATTTCCTTGTCGCGGATCTCGTCGATCAGACGGAAGTTGTGTTCGAGAAACTGCGGCTTCTTCGGAATCTCGCCGCCGACCAGCGCTTCGCGGATGAAGATCTCGCGGGCCTCGGCCGGATGGGTCGAGCCGTAGTGACGCTGGCGCTTGATCAGCGACAGTCCCAGCAGCGTGACGTGCTCGGTGGCGCTGACTTCGCCGCGCAGCGGATTCCAGGTGGGATGCAGCAGTGCGCGTTTGACCAGATGCGCACCGACCTGCTCCAGCCACGCCGGCTCCACCGCGGCATTGGTGCGTGCATACAGCCGCGTGGTCTGTGCCAGTTGCGCGCTCATGACCCAGGGCGGCGGTTTCTTCTGCAGCGCGGAGCCCGGATGCAGGCGGAAGCGCCGGCCCTTGGGCCCCTGGAACTCGGGCGCTTCCGGCATCTTCTGCCCGATGTGATCAATCAACCCGGCCAGCAAGGCCTGATGGATCGGTCCATACAGCGAATCCAGCGACTCCGGGGTCCAGCGGTGCTGCTGATCCTTGCGGTCGTGATCGAGCACATCGCAGACCTGTCGGTACACCGCTTCCCATTCCTCCATGCGCAGGAACGATACGAAGTGATCGCGGCACATACGGCGCAGCTGGCGGTTGGACGACGACGCGCTCCACTGTTGCCAGCGCAGCCACAGATTCAGCAACGACAGGAAATCGGATTTCTTGTCACGCCACAGCGCGTGTTTCTGCCGTGCGGCGTCCTGCGCGTCGGGCGGGACCTCATGCGGGTCCTGCACCGACAGCGCCGCCGCCAGCACGAACACCGGATCGGCTGCGGCGGTGCCAGCGCCGGCCAGCGCGATGCGTGCGATACGCGGGTCCAATGGCAGACGCCCGAGCTTGCGGCCCAGTGCGGTCAGCTCGCCGAACTCGTCGAAGGCGCCCAGGGTCGTCAGCACCCGCACCGCTTCGCTGACGTGGCGACCGTCCGGCGGGTCGACCCAGGGGAAGTCGTCGACGTGACCCAGGCCCAGAGTCGCCATCTGCAGGATCACGCCGGCCAGATTGGCGCGGCGGATTTCCGGATCGGTGAACGCCGGGCGCGCGACGAAATCCTCTTCGGCGTAGAGCCGGATGCAGATGCCGGGGCCGAGTCGTCCGCAGCGGCCGGCGCGCTGGTTCGCCGCCGCCTGCGATACCGGTTCGATCTGCAGTTGCTGCACACCGGTGCGCGGCGCGTAGCGGTTGATGCGCGCCGTGCCGGTATCGATCACGTAACGGATGCCCGGCACCGTCAGCGAGGTTTCGGCCACGTTGGTAGCCAGCACGATGCGTGGCGCCTTGGCCGGACTGAACACCTGATCCTGCGCGCCGGCGGCGAGCCGCGAATACAGCGGCAGTACTTCAGCGTGGGGGTAACGTCCGCCGAGTACGCGGGCGGCGTCACGGATTTCGCGTTCGCCCGGCAGGAAACACAGGATGTCGCCGCGGCCGTGGCGCCACAGTTCGGCGACGGCATCGGCGATCGCACTTTCGCTGTCGCCGTCATCGGCCGGTTCGCGATAGCGCGTTTCGACCGGATAGGTACGGCCGGAGACTTCGATGATCGGTGCGCCGCCGAAGTGCTTCGACAGACGTTCCGGATCCAGCGTTGCCGACGTCACGATGACTTTCAGGTCCGGACGTTGCGGCAGGATGCGGCGCAGCCAGCCGAGCAGGAAGTCGATGTTCAGACTGCGCTCGTGCGCCTCGTCGATGATGATGGTGTCGTAGGCGCTCAGCAGATGATCGCGACCCAGCTCGGCAAGCAGGATGCCGTCCGTCATCAGCTTGATCAGCGAGCGTTCCGACACGCGGCGGTCGAAGCGTGTCTCGTAGCCGACCAGCTCGCCGATGCGCGTCTGCAGTTCGCTGGCGATGCGGCTGGCAACACTGCGCGCGGCGAGCCGCCGGGGCTGCGTGTGTCCGATCAGGCCGCGCGTGCCGCGTCCCAGTTCCAGGCACAGCTTCGGCAGCTGCGTGGTCTTGCCGGATCCGGTCTCGCCGCAGACGACGATGACCTGGTGCGCGCGGATCGCCTCCAGCAATTCCTCGCGCGCCTGTACCACCGGCAGCTCTTCGGGAAACGCGATTGTCTCGGGCAGCAGGCGCCGTCGGTTCTCCGCGCGTAACTGCGCCTGCTGCAGATCGCGTTCGAAACGGGCGGTGTCGAAGCGTTGCGGCCGCGCACGCGACAGCTGCGCACGCAGGCGTGCGGCGTCACGGATCAGCAGATGTTCGGCAACGGCGTCGAGCCGTGCGCGCAGCCCGGAAAGATCGGCCACCGCAATTCAGGTCAGACAGGAAGGTGCGCATGATACGCGAGCGCCCCGGAATCCCGGGGCGCCGTCTGTCGTCGGTCCAACGCAGAGCCACGTCAGAGCTGCGCTGCTTTCCGATTGTCTCCGTGTTGGGATTCATTGATCAGCTGTCGGAGGATTTCCATCCAGCGCGGTACCTGCTGCACCATCTCGTGCCGTGAAAAGCGGATGTGCCAACGTGGATGGTCGATGTCACGCACTTCGATGAACAGTCCGCTGGATGCCTCGTTGGCCATGCGGATCTTGCGGTTGATGGAATCGGTCTGCGAGATCGAGTTGAGACGAAAATCCGCGTTGATCAGTTCGTTTCCGGTGTTGACCTTCGTTTCCCAGTTGCGGATCGCATCGAAGCCGTAGCGCTTGATCAGGGTTCCTTTCTTGAGCACGACGGCGCGTTGACTCGCGCTGATTGCGATGCCGTCTCCGTCGTAGGTGTAGCTGTAGTCCACCTGGTCCGGCCTCAGCTCGGTGATCCAGGCGCCGCTGTTGTCACCCAGACGCGGTTTGTGTTGGCGACCTGCGATCAGCGCGATCAGTACTCCGAGCCAGCTCAGGATGAAGCCGAAAATCGGCCATCCGTAACGTGCTAGGCGAAATTCGTCGTAGGCGCCAGAGCTTTTCCCGATCCTGTAAACGATGAATGCGGGCAGGAGGTTGAAGAAAAAAAGCGTCAGCAGGGTTTCCATGAGGGTTCTCCCGATAAAGGCTTCGCGGTCGGTGGTCGGGGCGGCTGAAAAGGGGCGCAGCGGATGCTGCGCCCCGACGTGCCACCCCGCGCCGGCTTGCGACCGACGGTCATGCGCCGGAATCCCTCCACTCCGGCCGTCGGTCGGGCCGTAGCGGAGGCGGCACGTTCAGGTGGGCAGTACGTCTGCCCGTCGTGGTTTCAGCTCAGCCGCCGAGCAGGCTGCTGTGGCCGCTCTGCTCCGAGCAGGACTTGTTCTTCAGCACATCGCTCGTCGTGAACAGAAAGGTGCAGATCTGGACTTCGACGGAATTGCCGAGGAAGGCGCCCGCGACCGGGATCCACGACTTGGAATTGGTCTTGGTAAACCGGTACACCAGCGCCTCTTCGTTTCCGGCGAACTGGCGGCCGCTGGGTTGGCCCAGAGCGGCGATGACGTCCTGCTTGCGAGTCTTGCCGGCTTCGAACTGCTGATAGGTCTGGGCCTCCACACGAGCGCCCTGGGTGCTACAGGCGGACATGAGGGCGGTCACGATGACGATGGCTGCGGATGCATGAAAACGCATGACTGTTTTCTCCGTGAGTGATGAGAGTGTCGACGGCTTGTCGGCGGCGGCAGACTGGGCCAGACTCAAAATCGAAGTCCTCACGCAGTTCCAACGAAGATCAAACGAGGAAAAAGGGATGGGGGATCAAGGAGATGGCGAAACGTCCGCGGACCAGCGCAGCGTTTTCGTCTGGCGTTTCAGCGAGGCAGAGTACGACGAGCGCAACGGGCGCTTGAGTGTCGGCGGGCAGGAGCGCGAGATGGAGCGCCGCCCGCTGGAGGTGTTGGCGTATCTGCTGCGCCACGCCGGCGAGGCTGTCACCAAGGACGAATTGCTGGAGGCCGCTTGGCCGGGCATGGTCACGGTCGATGCGGTGCTGACCAACGCGGTCGCCAAGTTGCGCAAAGCATTGGGAGACGAGAACCAGCAGATCATCGTGACCCTGCATCGGGTCGGCTACCGTCTGATGGGGCCGGTGCATCGCAAGCTGATTGCAGTGCAGCCGCAGTCGCTGAATCTCAACGAAGGGCAGCCAGTCCCGGGGCGGGACAACTTCAAGCTCAGGCGCCGACTGGATCTGTCGCGCAACAGTGAGGTCTGGCTGGCCGAACACGGCAAAACGCGCGAGCGTCGCGTGTTCAAGTTCTCTCCAGATGGCTTGCGTCTGTCGGCCTTGAAGCGCGAAGCCACGCTGTCCCGTGTTCTGCAGGACGCACTCGGGCAGGATCCCGCATTCGTACGCGTGATCGACTGGCAGTTCGACAGCGCGCCGTACTTCCTGGAATGTGAATACGGTGGCGAGAACTGGCTGGACTGGGCTGAAGCGCAAGGCGGACTACTGCAGGTGGCCATGACGCTGCGCCTGGATCTGATGGCGCAGCTCTGCGATGCCATTGCGAAGGCGCACTCCGCAGGCGTGCTGCACAAGGACATCAAACCGGCCAACACGTTGATTGACAGTGCCGGCGGCGGTCCTGTGGTGCGGGTGACCGACTTCGGCGCCGGCCGCGTCGACCCCGAGCGACTGCAGGAACTCGGCATCACCCAGATGGGCTTCACGCAGACGCAGGCGGTCAATGCGGCCACCAGCACCGGCACGCCGCTGTACATGGCACCGGAAGTGATTGCCGGACAGGCGCCGACGACACAGTCCGATGTCTACAGCCTCGGGGTCATGCTGTACCAGATGGTCGTAGGTGATCTGCGACGCCCGATGGCTCCGGGGTGGGAACGCGACGTCGACGACCCGCTGCTGCAGGAGGACATCCGCGATGCGGCGCAGGGGCATGCTGCGCAGCGCATCGCGACGGCCCAGGATCTGGCCCAGCGGCTGCGCGGGCTGGAAACGCGGCGCGTGCAGCGAAACGTCACGTTGGAAGCCGAAGCCAGAGCGGTTGCGGCCGAGCGGGCGCTGGAAAGGGCGCGCGCACGGCGCCCATACCTATGGGCGGCGATCGCCATTCTGGCTGTGGGTGTCGGGACGACCGGGTACTTCTATCTTCGCGCGGACGAAGCGCTGAAAGATGCTCAGCATCAGTATCGAATTTCGCAGGCCGTCAATCAGTTCATGAATCATGAGCTGATTGCACTCGGAAACCCAAAGCGAGGAGGGAATGCCGAGATCACGCTGCGAGACGCTCTGGCCGGATCGGTTGAGTCGATACCCAAGCGCTTTTCATCCGAGCCAGGCGTCGAAGTGTCGGTCCGAAACATGATGGGATTCGTGTTCGATACGCTTGCGGATTACGACCGCGGGCTTGAGCAATTTGAAAAGTCACTCACGCTGGCCGAGCGTGAATTCGGAGTCAGCTCGCCAGAAGCGCTGGCCTCGTGGTCCGGGAAAATGAACATCCTGGCGCGGACGGACAACGCTCAGGCGAGGCGGCTTCTTACGGATGCAGCCAGTCGATTTTCCGATATCCGGGCAATGCCATTGGCCAGTCAGTGGCAGTGGGCACAAACCAACGGATTGGTCGCATTCTTTGCCTATGACTGGCCAACGGCAGAATTCTGGACGCAGAAAGCGGCGGACCTCGTGATGAGGCTGCCCGACTACCCCCAGGAAGAGGTGTGGAACGCGAAGCTGCGCTGGGCCGAGGCAGCGGGGTGGAACGATCACTGGGATACCGCCGAGTCCACGATCGGGACGGTATTGAAGGAGCTCGATCTCGCTGGCCGCAAGCAGTCTACGCTTGGAATCCAGGCGAGACGTATGCTCGTGCGCCAGTATCGGAAGAAGGGGGCATACGTAGAAGCACTGAAAGCGAGTGCCGGCTTGTATGAAGACGCCGTATCGGTTTTCGGTGCTCAGCATGACTACCCCTTGGCCATGCTCAACGAGTTGGGTCAGGTCTATCTTGGACTGGAGGACTATCCGAATGCCGAGAAGGTGTTCCAGCAGGAATACGACGCCAGACTGCAGATGCAGGGCCGTTTTGCCCGTTACAGCATTCTGGCCCTCAACAATGTTGCCGTTGCGATCGAATCCGACGGGCGCCCGGATCGTGCTGCAGCGCTGCTGGACCAAGAGTTATCCGCAGCTTGGGACTCAGCTCAACCCGATCAGCGGCACCCGACGTTCCACCTGGCTGCTTACAACGCAGCGCGTTTGTGGGCGCTGTCTGGAAATTCCAAACGTGCCGCGTTCTGGTTGGATCGAATGGATCCGGAGGGTTATGCGGCCAGTTATCGAGCGTCCGGCACGGAGGGTCGCATCGCCTATGTCCGCGGGCTGATCTATCACCTCGAGGGGGACAACAGCTCAGCCAAAGTGGAATTCCAGAAGGCGATCGACGTGCTGACTGCAGACGACCCCGGGGATTACCGGATCGAGGAGAGCAGGAATTTGCTCGAGCAGCTGTAGGCCCCCGATGGCTTGGCGTCTGGGACCTGCGGCCACCGCGCTCTATCGACCGTTGGTCTGCCGAACGCGCTGAAGGAACCGAGCTGCGACATGCCTAAGTTTTGCATGTGCGCGCTCCTGAGAGCTGCCGCATGCGTCAGGAATCTCCATGATGCCGTCAATCGGGAATTCGTAACTCGCACTGCTCGCGCCGTTGGAATAGTCGGTCACCGTGACGCGGAGACGATCACCGTTGAACTCGACGACGGATGCGCGGATGTCCTCGGGCTCGATCGAATCGCCATGATCGGCGATGAGCATGCTCACATCGGCGCGACCAGCGCTGGCGGTGACTTCGTCGCCGATGAAGTTCATGACGACCGGCTCGGTGGTCTGTATCGAATAGTCACCGTCCAGGATGCAGGCTTCACCGTCGGCGTAGTTCAGGTCGCTACCGTGTCCGAACGCCCCGTTGTCGGTAAAGGTGATGGTGTCGAACCCGCTGCTCTGGGTATAGCGCATCAGAATGTCTGATTCGATCGTGTAGACGAGATTGCCGTTTCCGAGGTCCGCGTCGGCGCCGCCTGTGCGCACGGTGCCGCTGATCGATTTGCCGTAGTGAATTGCGTTGGTATCCGGTGTGGTGGTCCACTGAACGTCGCCGCTGAACCTGAAGTATCCGGTCGATGTTCCCGCGCCATTCCTGAAGTCGATCCGATGTTCACCGCTGACCGCGCCGTTGCTCAGCGCTGCTGCCAACGTGAAATCCTCGACGATGGTGTCGCCATCGGGTCGGTACTGGTAGTAAAGATAGCCGCTTTCAAAGACGGCGTTGCCACGCAGTGAGCTGGCGGACAGGCGACAGTCCGAAAGGTCCGCATTCAACAGGACGTAGCTCAGATTTCCTTCGCTGTCCTGGGTCGCATAACTGTCTGGGTCGACCTCGGCGGTTCCGCTCTGGCAGTCGATCGCCGGATCCAGCAGCGGACCGGAGAATGGTGATGAGCGGCCGTTGTCCTGCAGCGTCAGATTCGAATAGACGGCGCTGAACTGCGTGGGGTCGACGAGGTAGTTCAGCATCGCCGTGTACGCGGCGCTGAACGCGTAGTCGCGAAGGTCGATACTGCCGCCACCGCCACCGCCACCGCCACCGCCACCGCCGCAGGCGGCGAGGCTGAGGCTCAGAAGAAGAATGATGGTCGGCCAGGCTGTTGCGTGCCTCGTCCGGCGCTGCGATTCAATGTTGATGCTCCAGAAGTGCATGACCTGCTCCCTGTTGGGTGCCGACGAAAGCGTCGGTGGCAGGGAGCTTTGCGAGTGTGGATCATGAAGTCCTCACGCGCATGCAACGGAATTGCAACGCTCTGATTTTCTATGTGAAGCAACGACTTGTAGGCGTGGATTGCGCGGACTTAAGCGACGGACACGCAATTGCGCCCTTGTTCCTTGGCCGCGTAGAGCGCGCCGTCGGCAGCGGTCAGCGCCTGCGAAACGTCGCCCTGGCTGACGGCACTGACGCCGATGCTGACGGTAATGGTCAGCGTGTCGCGGCCATACGAGACCTCCATCGCCTCGACGGCGGCGCGCAGGCGTTCAGCCAACTGGGTGGCGCCAGTGACGTCGGTGTCCGGCAGCAGGATCCAGAATTCCTCACCGCCGACGCGGGCGAACAGGTCATCCGGGCGCAGCTGCATCGTCACTGTACGCGCGAAGTTGCGCAGCACGGCATCACCGGCGGCGTGACCATGGGTATCGTTCAAGCGCTTGAAGTGATCCAGATCCAGTGCCAGCAGCGCGGTGCTCTGTCCGCGCGGCAGGTCGGCCAGCAGTTCCAGCGTGCGGGCCAGGAAGGCGCGCCGGTTCAGTACGCCAGTCAGTTCGTCCTCGTTGGCCAGGCGATCGAGCCGCAGCTGCAGGCGCTGGCTGGTCAGCAGCAGAAAGCCGAACGGGCTCAGAAAAATGGCGGCCTGACTCGCAGCAAACCACAGCACCTGGATGACGCCGCCGGAGAACAGCTGGGTGTACTCCGGATCGATCAGCGCGTCGGTGGCGCGCACCAGTGTCGCGATGATGGAAATGACAAAGACCGTCGCCACAGCACCGTAAGTCAACTGTTGTGGACCCCGACTGGCGCGCAGCAGATCGCGCACGATCAATGCGCAGGCGATCACCATGGCGCCGCTGAATACGGCGACGCGGATGCGGATGTTGGGTGTGACCAGGCTCCAGTACGCCAGCGCCGCGGCGCTGGCGAGCGTGATGCCGATGGCGCTGCGCCAGAACACCGGACGGCGTGTGAACAGCGCGGTGCCGACATGCAGCATGAAGTAGCCGGCCATGATCAGCAGGTTGCCGATGACGATGGTCCAGAAATCCGGCAGCTTGTTGCGCAGGCCGACCAACACCGCGCCCGCGCCGAGCGCCAGAAATGCACCGCCCCAGAAACGCACCGCCAGCTCGCTGGAGTGCACGCGCCAGACGAAGAGCATCGCGACCATGGCATAGACCGCCGACAGGCCCGTATTCAACACCAGGGTCGGCATGTCGAGCATCAGGGTCATTGCGGCATTCTGGCGTGATCGCGGTGCTGAGGGCGTTGGGTGGCAGGAGCAGGGAAAAACGCTCGTGCACGAACCCTCACGCCGTGTCACGAAGCGCATCGGCTTCGATGATACGGCGGGGTGTCCGGCCTGCGCCGGTGTTGGTCAGTTCAGGGATGCCGGCTGTCGCTTCAGCGCGGGCTTGCGTCCGCCGGGTGCTGGCCTAGGCGTCGCTGTCGTCTGTGGGGCTGGTCGCCGGCCCCAGGCCGAGCTGGCGTTCCAGCTCCGAGACGCGTGCTTCGAGTGCGGCCAGGCGCTCGGCGAGCTGCGGATCGGCGCCGCGCGCAGCGGGTGCATCACTGATCGACACTTCAAACGGTGCAGACTCACTGACGCCGCACAGCGTGTGGGTGTAGCGGGCAGCCGACTGTCCCGGCGCCCGCGGCAGCAACACCACCAGGGGCTGTGCGCGGTCGGCCAGATCGTTCATCGCTGCGCTGAATGCCGCGGCGTCGCTGGGGCCACCGAGACTGCTGGCGTTGCTGCGCAGCTCGGCTGCGGTTTGCGGTCCGCGCAGCATCAGGGTCACCAGCAGCGCCTGCGTCGGCGGCTTCAGCATCATCTGGTACATGAACTGCTGGCGCCATTTCTGGGCGCGGGCGCTGAAGCTGTCACGGGTGACGAGCTTGAGTTCTTCCAGTGAATTCAGCGCGGAACCGACCTGCCCTTCGGTCAGGTTCATCACCGGGCTGCGTGCGGTCTTCTGATTCGACGCCATCATGATGCCGTTCACGGTCATCGGGTAGTACTGCGGCGTGGTGATCGATTTTTCGACCAGTACGGCGACAACGCGTGCCTGGTCAGGGCTGAGTATCAATTCGGACATGAGCGATCACTTCGAGTGCTTCCGGGGACGCGGATCGTAACGGTCCTGCGCCGTGGCGGCCAGCGCATAGCGCATCCGGATCACGCGCCGCGTCATGACCCCTGCGCCAAACCGACGCGCAGGATGCGACCGTCCGCTTCGTCCGTGAGCAGATACAGATAACCGTCCGGTCCCATGCGCACGTCACGGATGCGGCGCTTGATGCCGTCGAGCAGACGTTCATCATGCACGACCGTGTCGCCGTCGAGTTCGAGGCGCGCCAGCTGGCCGAACTTCAGCGAGCCGACAAACAGGTTGCCGCGCCACGCCTTGAAGCGCTCCCCGGTATAGAACGCCATGCCGCTGGGGGCGATCGACGGCACCCAGTAGTGCAGCGGCTGTTCCATGCCCTCCGCCGCGCTGCGACCGTCGCCGACCGCAAGCCCGGAATACTCGCGGCCGTAGGTGATGACCGGCCAGCCGTAGTTGCGGCCGGCACGCGCGATGTTGATCTCGTCGCCGCCCTTGGGGCCGTGTTCGTGCATCCACAGCTCGCCGCTGACGGGATGCAGCACCGCACCCTGCGCATTGCGGTGGCCGTAGGACCAGATCTCCGGGCGCGCGCCCTTGCGTCCGACAAAGGGATTGTCGTCCGGGATCGTGCCGTCGGCGCGAATGCGGATGACCTTGCCCAGATCGTTGTCCAGCGTCTGCGCCTGCGCGCGCCCCTTGTTGCGTTCGCCCAATGTCGCGTACAGCGTGCCGTCGTTCGCAAACACCAGCCGGCAGCCGAAGTGATGCCGGCTGTCCATACCGGGTTGCTGGCGGAAGATTGCGGTGACGTCGCTGATGCCGCTGTCGCCAAGGCGGGCATGGGCGATGGTGGTGCCGTTGGTGTCGCCGCGCGGCTCGCCGTAGCAGAAGTAGATGCGCCGCGACTGCGCGAAATCCGGTGCCAGCACCACATCGAGCAAGCCGCCTTGTCCACGCGCATAGACAGTGGGCACCCCACTCAGCGGTGCGGACACCGCGCCTGCTTGCGTGACAATGCGCAGGCGTCCAGGACGCTCCGTGACCAGCATGCGACCGTCCGGCAGAAACGCCAGCGACCACGGGTGTTCGAGGCCGTGGGCGATCTCGATCACATCGATGGCGCCGGCTTCACTGTTGAAACCTTGTGCGTGGGCTTGGGTCTGGGCCTGTGCCGGGCCGCACAGCAGTACCAGTAGCAAGCTCAGCATCGGAAAACGCCGCATCACATCACTCCGTCCGTCCGGGTCGGCACAGCCTAACCCGGCTCAGCGCGTGGACGTCAGCGGGTCGATACGATCGTGTGCGGCTTCCAGTTTCAGCGCGACGCCGGTCAGCTCGCGGCTGCGCGCGGTGCGCATCAGCCACGCCAAGGTGTCCGCCGCTGCTGCATGGCTCAGGCCGTCGGTGTGGATGTTGGAAATGCAGTTCCGAGCGGCGTCCGTGCAGCCGATCCGCGGCGCCCAGGTCAGATACACCCCGAGACTGTCGGCAACGGACAGGCCGGGGCGCTCGCCGATCAGCACCGCCACCATGCGCGCGCCGATGACCGCGCCGACTTCATCGCCGAGTGCCACGCGCGCCTGCTTTGCCAGCACCACCGGTGCGATCTTCCAGTCCGGCAGTCGCTGCAGGGTTTGTTCGATCACGGCGGCGGCATGCTGCTCGACGGCGGCGGACAGCCCGTCGGCAACGACGAACACCGCATCCCAGTCGCCGAGTTCGTGTTGCAGCTGCGCCAGATCGTCCGGCGCCACGCGGCGGCCGAGATCGGGGCGGCGCAGAAAGATCGCGCGGTCGGCGGCGCGTGAACGCAGCGACACGCAGCGATGCGGTGCGAGGGCGGTCGCGAGCCGATCGAAGTCCACGACTGCGTGCACGGCGTCGCGTGCGCGGCTGTGCGCGGCCTGGAACGCGAGCAGGGATTTCGTCGGCAGCGCGTCGCCGGCGCGGCCCAGACCGATGCGGGCCGGGGTGGTGCTGCGCAAGCGTGCGTAGAGATCGCTCGCTTCACTGTGATACGGGTCGGCGTCGGTGCCGGCAACGATGCCGGAATGAGAACGGCCTGTCGGTTTCATACCGATGCCCTCATGTCAGATCGTCCATGCCCAGCGCCAGCATGCGCTGCAGCGCGGGGGCTTGCGGTGGCAGGGTGCCGTCGGCATTCATCATCGCCATGCGCTGCAGCCAGGCTTCGAACTCCGGTGCCGGCTTGCGCTGCAGCAGGTGACGCAGCGCCAGCACGTCGTGGTAGGACAGACTTTGATAGCCGAGCATGACGTCGTCGGCGCCCGGCACCGCGATCAGGAAGTTCACGCCGGCGTTGCCGAGCAGCAGCGCCAGCGTATCCATGTCGTCCTGATCGGCTTCGGCGTGATTGGTGTAGCAGACGTCCACGCCCATCGGCACGCCCAGCAGCTTGCCGCAGCAATGATCCTCCAGGCCGGCGCGGATGATCTGCTTGGCGTCGTACAGATATTCGGGGCCGATGAAGCCGACCACGGTGTTGACGATCAGTGGCTCGAACTCCCGCGCAACTGCATAGGCGCGCACCTCCAGCGTCTGCTGGTCGACGCCGTGATGCGCGTCGGCGGACAGTGCGCTGCCCTGGCCGGTTTCGAAATACATCACGTTGTTGCCGACCGTACCGCGCTGCAGGCCGCGTGCGGCGTCCATGCCTTCGCGCAGCAGTGCGAGGTTCACGCCGAAGCTGCGGTTGGCGCCCTCGGTGCCGGCGATGGACTGGAACACCAGATCCAGCGGCGCGCCGCGTTCGATCGCCTGAATGCTGGTGGTGACGTGTGCGAGCACGCAGGACTGCGTCGGGATGTCGAGCCGCTGGCGCAGCGTGTCGAGCATCTGCAGCAGGCGCACGCAGTCCCGCACGCTGTCGCCGGCCGGATTGACGCCAATCACCGCATCGCCGATGCCGAACAGCAGTCCATCCAGGGTCGAGGCGGCGACGCCCTGCAGATCGTCGGTCGGATGATTCGGCTGCAGACGGCTGCCGAGCCGGCCCGGCAGTCCGAGCGTGCTGCGAAAGCCGGTGACGACACGGCATCTGGCGGCGACGCTGACCAGATCCTGATTGCGCATCAGCTTGGACACGGCCGCGACCATCTCCGGCGTCAGGCCCGGCGCCAGCGCCGCAAGGGCGTCCGGCGTCGCCGCATACGACAGCAGCCAGTCGCGGAACTCGCCGACGCTCATCCCCGCCACCGGCGCGAATGCGGCGGCGTCATGCCGGTCGAAGATCAGACGCGTGACCTCGTCGTCCGCATACGGAATCAGCGGCTCGTCCAGAAAGCGTTGCAGCGGCACGTCCGCCAGCGCATAGCGCGCGGCGACACGTTGCTCGTCCGACTCGGCCGCGATGCCGGCGAGTTCGTCGCCCGAGCGCTTCGGCGAGGCATAGGCCAGCAGCGACGCCAGATCATCGAAACGGTAGCTGCGGTGGCCGAGACGGCTGCGATAGCTCATGCGCGATATGCTCTGCGGCGCGGACGCGCGGAAACTCGTGGAGATTCGTATATCACTCAGCACGAATCCTGCCACACGCTGTCATAGGCCAGAACCGTCCGGCAGGTTCGTTGCATGCTGGAATCCTTTTCGCCCATACGTGTGTGCATGTCCCACGCCTTTGCAAACCTTGTGACGGAATTCGGCAACAGCGCGCTGTTGCTGGCACTGACTGGGCTGGTGGCCGCGTGGCTGCTGGCCACACGCCAGACGCGCGAAGCCGGGTTGTGGCTCGTCGTGGTGATCGCCTGTACTGGAATCATTGCGGCGCTGAAAATCTACTTCTCGGCCTGTCCGGTTGATGGCTGGGCATTGCACAGCCCCAGCGGACATGCGGGGTTCAGTGCCATGGTCTATGGCGGGATTGCCCACTTCACGCGGCATCGGCAACGGCCGCTCCAGACTTGGCTGCTGCGCGGACTGGTGTTGTTCCTGGTGCTGGCCATTGCCTGGTCGCGTCTGGCCCTGCATGCGCACAGTGGGTTTGAAGTTCTGCTGGGTCTGGGGATCGGGTCGGCGGCCTTGCTCGGCTTTGTGGTGCTCAGTCGCGCACAGCCGTTGCGGCCGTTGCCGCTGTGGCTGGTGATTCCCGGCGTGCTGCTGCTGGTGTGGCTGTGGCACGGTCATGCCGTCCAGTTCGAGGATTGGCTGGCGCAGATCGCGCGCAGCCTGAATCTGCGCACACTGTGGTGTGCCTCGGCGCATTGATGCGGCAGACTCTGCGCAACTTGCGCATCAACCATGCGTGCCAATGAACGACCGATATCTGCCTGGGGGCGGCCATGATTGACCTGTACTACTGGACCACGCCCAACGGGCACAAGATCACGATGTTCCTGGAAGAAACCGGGCTCGAATACCGCATCGTGCCGGTGCGCATTGGCCGCGGCGAACAGTTCACGCCCGAGTTTCTGGCGATCGCGCCGAACAACCGCATTCCGGCGATCGTCGATCACGCGCCGGCCGATGGCGGTGCGCCGCTGTCGCTGTTCGAGTCCGGTGCCATCCTGCAGTACTTGGCCGAAAAGACCGGACAGTTCCTGCCGACCGAAATCCGCGCGCGTGCGGAAACGCTGCAGTGGTTGTTCTGGCAGATGGCCGGCCTGGGGCCGATGGCGGGACAGAACCACCATTTCAAAAAATACGCAGCCGAAAAAATCCCGTACGCGATCGACCGCTACGTGAAGGAGACCAATCGGCTGTATGGCGTGCTGAACAAGCGACTGGCCGATCGCGAGTTCGTTTCCGGTGAATACTCCATCGCGGACATGGCGAGCTATCCGTGGATCGTGCCGCACGAAGCGCAGGGACAGTCGCTGGACGACTTCCCGCATCTGAAGCGCTGGTTCAACACCATCGCGGAACGCCCGGCCACGCAACGCGCCTACGCCGTGGCCAAGACCGTCAACACCGCACCGACGGTGGATGAAGAAGCCAAGCGTGTGCTGTTCGGACAGACCGCCAGCAACGTCGGGCCGCGCTGAACCGCTGGGCTGCAGGAAAAGTAACCACCGCCAGAAGAAATCCGCGTTCGGGTCGAGTAGCGCCTACAGGTGCGTATCGAGAGCTTCCGCTCGCGCCGCTGCAAGTTCTCGCAAAGCGGAGCTTCGCTTCAACCCACTAGATACGATCCAGCGGGCTGACCACGCCGCGCCCGCCGCGATTGAGCACGTGGGTATAGATCATCGTCGTGCTCACGTCGGAATGTCCAAGCAGCTCCTGCACTGTACGGATGTCGTAGCCCTCCTGAAGCAAATGCGTCGCAAACGAATGCCGCAGTACATGCGGAGAGCACGGCTTCGATATTTTTGCCGCACTTGATGCCGCCGCGACCGCTCGCTGAATGGAGTCAGGCTGAATGTGATGCCGCATCGTCGCTCCAGACCGCGGGTCGCGAGACAGTTGCCGAGAGGGAAATACGAACTGCCATCCCAGCGACCAGGCTGCTTTGGGGTACTTCGCCGCCAGCGCATGGGGCAGTCCAACCTGCCCGAATCCGTTCGCCAGGTCGGTGTCATGAATGGCCTTCACTCGGCTCAGCTGTTCCCGCAGTGGCAGCACGAGATTCTCGGGCAGTACCGTGATTCGATCTTTACCACCCTTACCCTCACGGACCACAATCTCTCGCCGATGGAGCTCAACGTCCTTGACCCGCAGGCGCAATCCCTCCATCAGTCGCATCCCGGTCCCATACAACAGTTGTGCGATCAACCCCGGCACGCCCTTCATTGACTGCAACAGGCGTTTAACCTCCGTCTGGGTGAGTACGACAGGTAGACGGTCGCGCGCCTTGGCCTGAACGACTTCGTCAAGCCAGCGCAGGTCCTGCTCCAGGACGTGTCGATACAAGAACAGGATGGCCGCCTTGGCTTGGTTCTGAGTGGGGGCGGAAACTTGTCTCTTGACCGCCAAATCCGACAGAAACGCCGTCACTTCGGCGGCGCCCATCTCGGCAGGATGCCGCTTGCCATTGGCGATCACAAAGCGGCGTATCCAGTCGCAGTAGGCCCGTTCGGTGCTCAAGCTGTAATGCCTGACCCGCAATGCACTCCGGACACGATCCATCAGCCTGGGTGTTTCCTGATTCATTGCGCAGTCTCATCCGGAAATATTTATCCAGCATAAATCGGACTTCCGCTGCTAAGTACCTGTCCAAATGGACAGGTAGTTTTTTTATCACCGCTGAGGCACCCTCCCTGACATCGGTATAAATCTAGTTGGGCGTCATGAACAGAATGGCCAAATCTGTGACATCTGGCACGGTTGCTGGCCTCGCGGTGTTCGTCGTGGCTTTCGTTCACAACTACCGCGAACTACAAGCCCATCAACCGGGCGTCGTGCCTCTTGATCAAGCTACAAGCTTTCCTCCGTCTGCGGCATGGATTGTGGCCGCTCCATGGGGCATAGCAGTGTTTGCGGTCGTTCTTGCGGGGGCGGCCATCGTTCAGCTGGCTCTTGCCAGAAAAGCGCATAAGGGGGCGTAATCATGTCGCCCAACCATTGCTTCCATCCGACCGGCCACTCGCTGCGCTCGCGGCCGGCGGCTGAAGCTGGGCGTTAGAGCCCAGAAATGAAATGGCGCGAGCCGTGGAAGGCCGTATTAAGATCGCAGGGGCGTTTTACCTTGCGTTCCATTGAACTGGTGAAGCACTGCGTTGCTTGGTGCGCTGTGCTTCTGGCCCTATCTCTCCTTGCGGGGATCTCAAGTAAGGGTTTTACCCTTCAAGCGCTGTCTCAAATCTGGCTCGTCATCCCATTTGGGCTATTTTTGGGCACATTCTTGTACATACTGGCGTGGTTTAGCCCCAGCGCAATATCGTCCGGACCCAGAGGCATTGTCAGAGCCAGGGGCGATGCTAGGACGCTTTATCCGTGGGCCGCCATCACACATTACGAATTCATTGATGAGCCATATGGAAAAGCCCTGAAACTTGTGCTCAACACCCAGGAAGTCAAACTATTTGTTCCTCCCACCCTGGACATAACATCGGTGCTCAAGGAGCTAAAAGATGAAACCAGCAGAGCACGTTCTGGGCTCTAACAACGCGCTCCAGGGCGACGACCTCGCCTCCGGCTCGGTCGCGCCTGAGCGCGGGCGTTATAAGTCACTGGAGAGAACAGTTTGATCCCCGACCAAGAAGAGCCGAGCACCTTCGGCTATGTCGTTGCCGCCTTCTCGTTCGTTCCTGGCATCGGAATCCTAATTGGACTGGTGGTCTGCCTTAGGGGCCTCATTTCCAAAGCGCCGAGCGCTAAGAAGCTTGCCCGCATCGCGCTCGGCGGCATTGCCTTCAACATCGTCATCTACTCAGCACTCTTCTATTTTGGCTTTGCCAAACGCGGCGGTGTCTACGACGATCTACGGGCCAAGATGGCCGCAAGCAACCTCACCACTCTTGTTCAGGCTATCGAGTTCTACAATGTTCAGAATGGGCGCTACCCGGATACCTTGCAGACCCTTCAGAAGTCATTGCCAAAAGACTCGCTGGTCTTTGTGTTCGACCCAACAGATGTGAAGCTTAGTGGCCAACCCCGTTTTTTCTACTACGAGCTCCTTGATCCGCAGCACTACTATCTCCGCAGCGTTGGCCCAGACGGCGTTCCGTTTACGGCCGATGACATTGTGCCGAACCTGAGCGCCCCGCCGGGCGGCAATGTCGGCTTGCTGATTGAGCGTGAAAAGAAGTGACTTATAACAAGGTGTTCCACGCGACGGTCCTCGCCCTGCGGGCTCGGCCCGCGCGTGAACACCGGCGTTAGAGGTGCTTATGAAGTCTCTCGCAGTCCTAACCTCGCTACTGGCGGCCGCCTTGCTTGCCTACGCGGTTTGGCGCGCTGACTTTGTAATTGCCTTCGCTCATGGTGACCCCACGATCGACCACGTCGCAAAGACCCTTGAGTCGGCCAAGGACCCTGACCTACTTAATATCTCTGCGGTAGCCCAAGCCCAACTTGCGAGCAAATGGTCAAAGATTGCGGGTAAATACATCCTTCTATTCCACTGCTCGCTCGCCGCTCTGGCGATTTCTTTGCTCGCCGTTGCCGCGCTTCTCTGGCGCACCTCTAACAATTCATTCAAGCCGAAGCGACGGTTCCTACGGTTTGGTGGACACCCTGAACTAACCCTTCAGGAGTCCTCAGATGCCGAAACCAGGTCCAAAACGACGTATCGATACAGCCGTGAATTCAAAGCCACCGCGGTTCGGCTGAGCCAGCTATCGGGAGTGTTGGTTAACGATGTTGCCGCCTCGCTTGCCATTCATCCGTACATGCTGTCTCGTTGGCGTAAGCAAGCACGAGAGGGCCTGATCGTGACCAAGGGCGTCGCCGTAGACAAAGAAGTAGCCGCTGAGCTCAAGGAGCTGCGCCGTGTGAAGAAGGCGTACGAGCAGCTGAAGATCGAGCACGACCTTTTAAAAAAAGCGATCGTCTTCACTTCCGAACGAAAAGCGAAATCTTCGCGTACATCCAAAGCCGACAAGGGGAACACTCCGTGAGGCAGATGTGCCGAATCTTCGGCGTCAGCTCCAGCGGCTACTACGCCTGGAACAGCAGGCCGTTGAGTGAGCGCGCCAAGGGTGACCAGGTACTGTTGGAGCAGGTCCGGCACGCACACCGATGCAGCGATGAAACCTACGGCAGCCCGCGAGTCCATGAGCAACTCAAGCGAGAAGGAATCGGGATCGGTCGCCGAAGAATCGAGCGTCTCATGCGGGAGAACGGCATCCAGGCGTGCTCGACGAAGTTGTACAAGCGCATCCCCGGCATCGGCCGCTTCTTCATCAGCGGCGACAACAAGATCCACAACCTGAAGATCGATCGGCCGGACCAGGTCTGGGTCGGTGACGTGACGTATCTCAAGGTCGCCGGAAGCTGGCGTTATCTGGCGACGGTCATGGACCGCTATTCGCGGCGCCTGATCGGCTGGGCGATCGGTCTGGAAAAGACAGCAGCACTCACGGGGCGTGCCCTGATGTCGGCACTCAGGCAGAGACACCCGGCGAGCCGGGTCATCTTCCACACGGATCGTGGCGTGGAGTATCTGGCCGCTGAATTTCGAAAGAAGCTATCCGCCGCCGGTGTGGATCAAAGCGTGAACCGTCCTCGTCGAATAACCGACAACGCGCACATGGAGTCCTGGAACAAATCCATGAAGTCCGACATGTATCACCGCAGAACCTTCAGCACCGACAAGGAACTGCGCCATGCCCTTCGTGAATATCTCGATTTCTACAATACCCGACGTTTACACTCATCTCTCGGGTACCGAACACCAGTGGAGTTTGAAGCGCTGTGCAGCTAACCAACGGGTGTCCACTTTTTCGTAGGAAGTCTCAGCCGCTTCGCGGCTCGGCTTAATTCAGGCGTTGGGCGCCATCGAAGAGCAAGGGCTTAGTCAAGCGATTAGTTGGCAGCAAATCCAAAAAATCATGCCCACCTGCGCGAGGAAGAACGTGGCACGTAACAGCACGAACGCTGGCGCAGTGCTGATTACGTGTGACACGCTCTGGCCCATGCGTGCGACCAAGATGAAGATCGCGAGACCATCTACCACAGCACTCTTGCCCATCAGCGCAGCGATCACTACGACTGCAGCGAAGAGCGGAAAGTTTTCTACGCAGTTCAGGTGTGCGCCTTTGGCACGGACCATGAAGGGCGGGTCTCGGTTGACCTCGGTGCGCTCCCAATCAGCGAACTTGCGATCACCAAGCATCGCCATCGGGACGCGGGGAAAAGCGTAGGCTAGCGTCAGCACTTGCATCCAGACCACGTACAGCAGTACAGCGATGAATCCCGTCACGGGTTACTCCCTGTTTATTGGATTGGGAGAAGCGGTTACGCACTGAGCCCGCCAACAGATGCAACATTCGTGGTCGTAGATTTGCGGAGGGAAGAAATATGAAGATGGTGCCCAACAACACGTTCCACTCCGACGTCCCAGCCGCCGCTTCGCGGCAGCCGGGCCGCGGGTGAACTTGGGCGTTGGGCATCAAGGAGAGTGCGGTGATTAGAGCGATGATTGTTACGTTGCTAGCCGTCGGAACAACTGGGTGCGCTACTGGCGAGGTCATACACAACTACAGAGAGGGCGCCCCCTTCTTCTTTGCCGGCACACGTCTTGATCTGGCCTCGCTCGTTGAAGATGAAGTTCAGTTGGAGCAATTTAGGAAATATGGAATGGATGCTCCACGGTATCCGCTGCTTGATCTGCCGTTTAGCGCTGCCACCGACGCGGTCATATCGTTTCCATGGCTTGTAACAAACAATACGTCAGCGTTTGATGGGCTTTCACGCTCATACAAAAAGGCTCAGAAGTGACACTTGTGCCCAACCAACGCTTCCACCCGACGTACCACTCGCTACGCTCGCGGCGGTCGGCTGAAGCGCGGCGTTGGGCGTCAAGAAATCATGGATAGCCGCGTAGCAGAATTTCAGCAGATGCTTCGGGCGGCCCTTGATGAGGCCAAGGCCGCAGGGCTGGTGAATGCTGCATCGCAATTGGAATTTCGCGCATTTGCAGCTTACACCACTTCATCTGAGCTTCTGGGTGAGACAGGCGTCGCCATCAAAGAGTTTTTGCAGACGGCGGGTCCCGCCATTCCGCCTCTCGTCGTTGTTAAATTAAATCTTTGCCTTACAGAGGTGCGCAAAGTATGGCCGCGTATATGAAGGAGCTGCTGCCCAACCGAGCACTCCAGCCGACGTATTTGCCTCCGCTTCGCTACGGCAAATCCGCGGCTGAAGGTTGGCGTTGGGCTCATTTCAGTTGCATCAAGTGCGTCGATGTCCGGTCTCATTGAGATTCCTCGTATCAATACTGTGGTGCACTGACTAAATCAAAGAGATGGAGGGGATGGATGAAACGAATTTGGTTCGTATCGGCAGCATGGTGTTTCGCTTTTCTAGCGGGATGCGGCGGAGGAGGCGGGGGTGATGATGCCATCTGTCAGTCGATCGTTTCCTCGAGTGGTTCCGGAGCTGTTAATTCGCGTTCAACTGGCTTAACGGTGGACAACGAAGGCCTCGCATTTGATGGCGATTTGGGAAGTGCGGCTCAGATGTATTCAATTACAGGGTCAGGAAACGCCGTTTTCGAGGCAACTGGCCGAACGGCTAACGGTGGGTTTGCTGGCGTTCTGTTGAAGCTGCCGGCTGGGCAGGTTACACAGGTCAGCGTGACCGCTCTTCAAGACGGAAATGTGGCCGCATCAGGCACCGCTGGTACAGACTCAAATAATTCGCAAGTCTGTCCAGGGCGGTGCCAGCGTAAAGACGGCTTTACGTTTTTTGGCATCCCGGTTAGCGGAGCTTTTGACACTATCCAAGCCAGCATCCAGATATCGGGAACGACGGAAGATACTTTGGTATACGAGCTGTGCACTCAAGGCTCGTAGCTCTGAGGCCCAACAAAGCGTTGCGGCGGACGTTTGACCCGCCGCCCATTTTTGCTGCCGCAAGAACGGACGTCGCCTCAAACGCCGCCGAACTCAGGCGTTAAGCGGCAGACGCTGCAAGCAATGCATCAGCCAATGAAAAGGCCGGACGTTTTTCAACGTCCGGCCTTGATGCTTTTGACAGCGTGCCGTTATGGATCAGCCGGCTTCACACACCCAGGTAGTCGAGGATGCCTTCCGCGGCTTCGCGGCCTTCAAAGACCGCGGTGACGACGAGGTCTGAGCCGCGCACCATATCGCCGCCGGCAAAGACCTTGGGGTTGGCGGTCTGGAACTTGTGCTTGGCCAGCACTTCGCCGTAGACCTTCATGCGGCCGTCGTCATGCAGCTTGAGATTGTGATCGGCAAACCACTCTGCCGGGCTGGGGCGGAAGCCGAAGGCGATGATGACGCGATCGGCTTCGATAATCTCTTCCGAGCCTTCGACCACTTCCGGACGGCGGCGGCCGCGGGCGTCGGGCTTGCCGAGCTGTGTGGTGACGAGCTTGACGCCTTCGACCTTGCCGTTGCCGATGATCTCGACCGGCTGGCGGTTCCACAGGAACTCGACGCCTTCTTCCTTGGCGTTGGCCACTTCGCGCTTGGAGCCGGGCATGTTGGCTTCGTCGCGGCGGTAGGCGCAGTGCACGCTCTCGGCGCCCTGGCGGATGGAGGTGCGGTTGCAGTCCATCGCGGTGTCGCCGCCGCCGAGCACGACCACGCGCTCGCCGTTGACGTCGTAGGCCATGTCGTCGTTCGTGCCCTGACCCAGCTGACGGTTGATGTTGGCGATCAGGAACGGCAGCGCTTCGTACACGCCCGGCAGGTCTTCACCGGGGAAGCCGCCCTTCATGTAGGTGTAGGTGCCCATGCCGAGGAACACGGCGTCGTAGTCGGCGAGCAGCTGCTCGAAGCTGATGTCTTTGCCGATCTCGGTGTTGAGGCGGAACTCGACGCCCATGCCTTCGAGAATGCTGCGGCGCGTCCTGACGACGTCCTTCTCGAGCTTGAACGGCGGGATGCCGTAGGTCAGCAGGCCGCCGACTTCGGCGTACTTGTCGAACACGATCGGCTTGACGCCGTTGCGCACGAGGATGTCGGCGCAGCCGAGGCCGGCCGGGCCGGCACCGACAATGGCGACGCGCTTCTTGGTCCATTTGACCTTGGACATGTCCGGGCGCCAGCCCTGCTTGAGCGCCTCGTCGGTGATGTACTTCTCGACGCTGCCGATGGTGACGGCGCCGAAGCCGTCTTCCAGCGTACAGGCGCCTTCGCACAGGCGATCCTGCGGGCAGATGCGGCCGCAGATTTCCGGCAGCGAGTTGGTCAGGTGCGAGAGCTCGGCGGCGGCGAACAGGTTGCCTTCTTCCAGCAGCTTGAGCCAGTTGGGAATGAAGTTGTGCACCGGGCACTTCCACTCGCAATAGGGGTTGCCGCAGGCGAGGCAGCGGCCGGCCTGCGACTTGGCCTGTTCCGGCTGGAACTTGCCGTAGATTTCCTTGAAATCATGCACGCGGACTTCGACCGGCAACTTGGCCGGGTCCTGCCGTGGCAGATCGAGAAACTGATTGACGTTCTTGGCGCCCATGTGTGTCTCCGAATTTCTGTTTGCGCGGGCCTTAAGCCGCTGCGCGGACCGAGTCGATCAGCGAACCGATCTCGGCGGCACGCGGCTTGACCAGCCAGAACTTGCCGACGTAATCGGCCCAGTCCGACAGGATCTGCTGCGCCCATTTCGAACCGGTGACCTTGGCGTAGTCCTCGATCATGCTGCGCAGGAAGTTCTCGTGCGCCTCCATCGACTCGGACACCACGCGGTGGATGTCGATCAGTTCGTGGTTGTAGCGGTCCACGAATGAACGCTTCTCGTCCAGCACGTAGGCGAAGCCGCCGGTCATGCCCGCGCCGAAGTTGACGCCGGTGCGGCCGAGAACGGTGACCACGCCGCCGGTCATGTATTCGCAGCCGTGATCGCCGCAACCCTCGACCACTGTATGGGCGCCGGAGTTGCGCACGGCGAAGCGTTCGCCGGCCATGCCGACCGCATACAAGGTGCCGCCGGTGGCGCCGTACAGGCAAGTGTTGCCGATGATCGCCGCTTCGCGGGTTTCGTAGCGCACACCCTTGGCCGGCTTGACCACGATGCGACCGCCGGCCATGCCCTTGCCGACGTAGTCGTTGGCATCGCCTTCGAGTTCCAGATGCAGGCCGCCGGCGTTCCACACGCCCAGCGACTGACCGGCTGTGCCCTTCAGCTTCAGCGTGATCGGGCGGTCGGACATGCCCAGATTGCCGTGACGCCGTGCGATCTCACCGGACAGGCGCGCGCCGATCGAACGGTGCCGGTTCTGCACGGTGTAATGGAATATCCCGCCGGTCTTGTGCTCGATCGCCGGCAGGCAGTCCTGCAGCATCGCTTCAGCGAGGTCGCCCTTGTCGAACGGCTCGTTGTTGAACATGCAGAACTGTGCGCTCGGCAGCGTCATGCCGGCCGAATCCAGGATCGGTTTCAGATCGAGGTTCTGCGCCTTGGCGTTCTCGGCCTCGTCGATCTCCAGCAGGTCGGTGCGTCCGATCAGCTCGGACAGCGAGTGCACGCCCAGCGAGGCCAGCCACTCGCGGGTCTCTTCGGCGACGAAGCGGAAATAGTTCATCACCATTTCCGGCAGGCCGATGAAGTGCTCCAGACGCAGCACCGGATTCTGTGTGGCAACGCCGGTGGCGCAGTTGTTCAGATGGCAGATGCGCAGGTATTTGCAGCCCAGTGCGACCATCGGCGCGGTGCCGAAACCGAACGACTCGGCGCCGAGGATCGCGGCCTTGATCACGTCGAGACCGGTCTTGAGGCCGCCGTCGGTCTGTACGCGGACCTTGTCGCGCAGGTTGTTCATGCGCAGGGTCTGATGCGTCTCCGACAGGCCGAGCTCCCACGGCGTGCCGGCGTACTTGACCGAGGTCAGCGGCGATGCGCCGGTGCCACCGTCGTAACCGGAGATCGTGATCAGGTCGGCATAGGCCTTGGCCACACCGGCGGCAATGGTGCCGACGCCGGGGCCGGAGACCAGCTTGACTGAAACCAGCGCCTGCGGATTGACCTGCTTGAGGTCGAAGATCAGCTGTGCGAGGTCTTCAATGGAATAGATGTCGTGATGCGGCGGCGGCGAGATCAGCGCAACGCCAGGCTTGGAGTAGCGTAGCTTGGCGATCATGTCGTTGACCTTGTCGCCGGGCAGCTGTCCGCCCTCGCCGGGCTTGGCGCCCTGCGCGACCTTGATCTGCAGCACTTCGGCATTGACCAGGTAGGCCGGGGTGACGCCGAAGCGCCCGGACGCGACCTGCTTGATCTTGGACATCTTCTCGGTGCCGTAGCGCACCGGGTCTTCGCCGCCTTCGCCGGAGTTGCTGCGGCCGCCGAGGCGGTTCATGGCGATCGCCAGCGCTTCATGGGCCTCCGGCGACAGCGCGCCCAGCGACATGCCCGCGGAGTCGAAGCGCTTCAGGATCGCTTCAACCGGCTCGACCTCGCTGACCGGAATCGGTTTGGCTGCCTTGAGCTTGAACAGATCGCGGATCGTTGCGACCGGACGCTCGTTGACGTGGGTCGCGTAGACCTTGTAGTCGGTGTAGTCGCCGGACTTCACCGCCTGCTGCAGCGTGCGGATCACATCCGGGTTGTAGGCGTGGTATTCGCCGCCGTGGATGTACTTGTACTGACCGCCCTGCTCGATCGGCTTGCGTGCACTCCACGCGATCTCGGCGAGGCGCTCCTGATCATGCTGCAGATCGGCGAAGCGCGCGCCCTGGATGCGCGATACGGTGCCTTCGAAGCAATACGAGATCACTTCCTCATGCAGGCCGACCGCCTCAAACAGCTGCGCGCCGCGATAGCTGGAGATCGTGCTGATCCCCATCTTCGAGATGATCTTGTACAGGCCCTTGTTGATGCCTTTGCGATACGACTGGCCGAGTTGCTCGGCCGGTTTGCCCTTGACCTGTCCGGAGCGGACCATTTCATACAAGGTCGCATACGCCAGATACGGATAGATCACGCTGGCGCCATAACCGATCAGGCAGGCGAAATGATGCGGATCGCGCGCGGTTGCGGTTTCGACCACGATGTTGCTGTCGCAGCGCAGGCCTTCGGCGATCAGGCGGTTGTTGACCGCGCCAACCGCGAGCATCGCGTGAATCGGCAGCTTGCCGCGCTCGATGGCGCGGTCTGACAGCACCAGCACCACCTTGCCGGAACGGACTGCGGCGACGGCTTCGTCGCAGATGCTTTCCAGCGCACGCTTCAGGCCGGTGGCCGGATCGAAATTCAGATCGATCTGATGGTGGGCATAGGCCGGGTTGTCGTTGCCGATCGCCAGCAGGCTTCGGAACTTGACCTCGGACAGCACCGGCGAGTCGATCAGCAGCCGCGCGCAACGGGCCTGCGTCTCTTCGAACATGCCGCTTTCAGCGCCGAGCTGGCATTCCAGCGACATCACGATCTGTTCGCGCAGCGGATCGATCGGCGGGTTGGTGACCTGCGCGAACATCTGGCGGAAGTAGTCGTAGACCGAACGCACCTGGTCCGACAGCACCGCGAACGGCGTGTCATCGCCCATCGAGCCGACCGCTTCCTGACCGGCCTGCGCGAGGGGGCGCAGAACCTGATCGCGTTCCTCGAAGCTGAGCTGGAACATCTTGTGGTAGGTCGCCACCATGTCCGGCGGCATCGCTTCCAGCGAGTTCGGATCGTCCGACAGACTGGCTTCAAGGCGTTTCATGTTGCCCTTGAGCCACTGCTTGTACGGACGACGCGAGGCCAGCATGCGGTCGATGTCTTCCGGACGCAGCAGCGCCCCGGTTTCAGTGTCGACCGCGAGAATCTCGCCCGGGCGCAGACGGCCTTTTTCGACCACGTCCTGCGGACGGTAGTCATGCACGCCGATTTCCGACGCCAGCACGATGTGGCGGTCGGCGGTGATTACGTAACGCGCGGGGCGCAGACCGTTGCGGTCCAGGCAGCACGCGGCGTAGCGGCCATCCATGATGACGACGCCAGCGGGGCCGTCCCACGGCTCCATGTTGACCGAGTTGTACTCGTAGAACGCGCGCACGTCGGGGTCCAGATCCTCGACGTTCTGCCATGCCGGCGGGATCAGCGCGCGCATCGCTGCAAATACGTCCATGCCGCCGGCCAGCAGCACTTCGAGCATGTTGTCGAGCGACTGCGAGTCCGAGCCGGACATGTTCACCAGCGGGGCGATTTCCTCGATGTCGGGCAGATCGGCGCACTGGAACTTCTTCGCACGAGCCTGCGCCCACTTGCGGTTGCCGGAGATGGTGTTGATCTCGCCGTTGTGCGCCAGATAGCGGAACGGATGGCACAGATTCCAGCGTGGCAGGGTGTTGGTCGAGAAGCGCTGATGGAAGACGCACATCGACGATTCCATGCCCGGATCGGCCAGGTCCGGATAGAAGTCCGGCAGATACTCCGGCATCACCAGGCCTTTATAGACCAGCACGCGGCAGGACAGGCTGGTGATGTAGAAGTCGCGGTCGCCCTCGGCTTCAACCGCCTTCTCGACGCGACGACGCGCCTTGTACAGCTTCAGCTCGAACGCGAACTTGTGCGTGCCCTTGGGCGCGCCGACGAAGATCTGTTCAATCTGCGGCAGCGACCGCAGCGCTTCTTCGCCCAGAGCGGAAACGTCGGTCGGAACCTCGCGGTAGCCGATCAGGTTCAGACCCTGCAGTTCCAGCGATTCGGCCAGCAGCTGCTTGGCTCGCGCGCGTTGCTTGTCGTCGCGCGAGAAGAAGATATTGCCGGCGCAGAAGTTGTCGTCCAGCTCGAATCCGAGCTTGGTCGCTTCGCGACGCAGGAAGCTGTCCGGCTTCTTCATCAGCAGGCCGCAACCGTCGCCGGTCTTGCCGTCCGCGGCGACGGCGCCGCGATGCGTCATCCGGTGCAGCGCGGTGACAGCGGTCTGAATCAGCTTGTGGCTGGGCTGATCGTCCATGTGGGCAATCAGGCCGAAGCCGCAGCTGTCTTTCTCGAATTCTGGGCGATAGAGGCCGTAGGGCTCGCGGTCCAACATTGTGCTCGCTCCGGTAGGACGCCCGGAATACGGGCATCGAAATCCAAACTCCCTGATCACAGGGGCGGAGCAGTGTGCAGCAGCGTAATGTTGCATCGCAAACCGACCGCTGCCGGTGTGGTGGCATTTCGGGCGACTATTAATTGAATCATGTACTTATCGCGAGTAGGATATGGCCATCTACATGGCCATGACGCGCGAGCCCCAGTGAAATCCGTCTCTATCGCCCAAGCCAAGAATGCGCTGGCCGAGCTGCTGCATCAGGTCGAGGCGGGCGATCCGGTGCGGGTGACACGGCGCGGCCGACCCGTTGCGGTGATGGTTTCCGAAGCCGAGTTCGAGCGGCTGAAAACGGCGGCTGCGTCGGCCGCGGACTTCGGCGCCTGGGTCCACGCCTGGCGCGGGCGCTTGCCGGAGGCGTTCGAGGGTGTCAGCGCGGACGAACTGAACCGGTGGAGCGAATTCTGAACAAGTACGGCATCGGGGTCTGAGTCCGCCATGGCCTCCTCCGCCCTCTACCTGCTGGATCTTGCGGTACTGGCCGAGTTGACCCGGCCGGCCGGAAACCGTCGGGTGCAGACCCTGTTTCGCGAGCATCAGCGCGTCAGCGCCATCGCCGCGCCCACGGCCTACGCGCTGCTGCGCGGGGTCGAGGCGGTGCCGGAAGGCGCCCGGCGGACGCAGTTGGCCGGCTTCGCCCACGAACTGGTCCGCAGCGGTCCCCCGGTCCTGCCGTTCGATCGCGATGCGGCCCTGTGGCTGGCGCGGGAGGCGCCACGCCGTGCCCGGCAGGGACGCAACTGGACGGCGCTCGAGGGCCAGCAGGCCGCAATCGCCGCGACCCAGGATATGGTGCTGGTGACCCGCACCCCGGCGACGTATGCGGGTGCTCAAAGTCTGAGGACCGAGGACTGGTTCAGGCCTTAGCGACTGGGGAATTCGGCGTGGCATCGAAGCGCCAGGCTCTCTGGGTGAAAGGCCCCTATTACCTCTTCGAATTGCGTGGGATAGACTGCTCCTGCCTCTGGGGAGGGGAAAATCATGTGGCGTTTTTTTTGCTGCGCTTTGCGCAGTGACGCTGATCGGCTGTACGTCGACACATATCATCAAGGCGCCGCTGCCAGCGGCTTCGCGTGATCATTTCGATCGCGGCGAACGGCTAGAACTGACAAAAAAAGACGGACAGATCATTACGCTGACGTTCGACTCGATCGATGCTGCGAATTTCATCGGATTCGACGGCAAACGTCGTGTCGCCGTTCCGCTCGATCAGATCCGAGATATCCGTCACCGCGATGTCAGCATTGGTAAATCCATTGGGACCACGGCGATTGCGCTGGGTGCGGCGTTCGTCCTGTACATCGCCATCATCCTGTCGCGACTCGATTGACTGCGTCGCGAGCGGATCGTACGGATGCCGGGGCCAAAATCGGAGAGCGGCATGCTCAGACTTCTTGCGGTGTATTGCCTGTCCGTTGTACTTGCTCTCACGAGCGGATGCGCGGCGACCTATGTGGTCGCCCCGGCGTCGCCGCGGGCGGCCAAGCAGCAGCTGAAAGTAGGACAGGAAGTTGTGATCAGGTTGAATGATGCCAAGAGCTATCGCGCAACCGTCGATTGCATATGCGATGACGGCCTGCACACCGATGTCGGAACCTTCGCGTATGCGGATATCCAGAGGGTGGAGGTACGCAAGGTCTCCCCCCTTCGAACGACTGGCGCGGTGATCGGAGCATTCCTGCTGATCTCGGTGGCAAGAGTTTTTGGCGCACCCTGACGGGGCTTGCGTGCGGGGTGGAAAGGTAGGGCGCCTCTGCACCCTGGGACCGCAGGGAATTTCTGCGCAATAAGCCGATCAGCGCAGGCGTCGCGGATCGAACAGACGTTCGTATTCGTCGAGCGCAAAGCGGTCCGTCATGCCGGCGATGTAGTCGGCGACAACGCGGGCGCGCCCCAATTCGGGATCGTCGCGTTCCTGTTGCTGCGTGGACGCATGAAAGTCCGGCGGCAGCAGGCGGGGATCGTCCATGAACCCGGCAAACAGTTCGCGAATCACGCGCTTGGCTTTGAACATCATGCGGTAGACGCGATGGTGCTGATACAAGTGCTCACGCAGGAAGCGCTTCAGCGTGTCATTTTCCGCACGTTGCTGGGGACTGAAGTCGATCAGCGGGTGCGGCAGTGCGCGAACGGCAGCGATGCTGTCGACACCGGCCTGCTGCAGCGCTGTGCGTGAGTGATCGAGCAGATCTGTGACCAGCGTGTTGATAATGCGGCGGATGGTCTCGTGACGCTGCTGTTTCGGCAGGATGTCGCCGTAGCGTTCGAGAACTTCGTCGTGATGTCGGCGGAACAGCGGCACCTCGCGCAGCTGCTCGAAGCTCAGCAGATTCGCGCGGATGCCGTCGTCGATGTCGTGATTGTTGTAGGCGATCTCGTCGGCGCGGTTTGCCAGCTGGGCTTCCAGACTGGGTTGGGTGCGCTGAAGAAAACGCTCGCCGACGTCCCCCAGCTGGCGCGCGCGCGTTGCTGAGCAGTGTTTGAGGATGCCCTCGCGCGTATCGAACATCAGGTTGAGTCCGCGAAACTCGGCGTACTTGTCTTCAAGTTCGTCGACCACGCGAAGTGACTGCGCGTTGTGCTCGAAGCCTCCGTACGGCTTCATGCAGTCGTTCAGTGCGTCCTGCCCGGCGTGTCCAAATGGGGTGTGACCGAGATCGTGTGCCAGCGAGATGGCTTCGCACAGATCCTCGTTGATGCTCAGTGCGCGCGCCATGGTGCGTGCGATCTGTGCAACTTCAATCGAATGCGTCAGCCGGGTCCGGAACAGGTCGCCCTCGTGATTGACGAAGACCTGGGTCTTGTATTCAAGGCGGCGGAACGCGGCCGAGTGAATGATGCGGTCGCGATCGCGCTGGTATTCGCTGCGATGCCCGGTGGTTGATTCCGGATGGCGACGGCCGCGTGAGCCAGCCGAAGTGGCGGCATAGGAGGCCAGCTCGCGCATGGCGATCAATGGTCCGCCCGTGGAAACGTGCTGAGCGTTTCGGCCAGCGCATCGTGGTCGAAATCCGCGGTCACGACCGCTTCGCCAAGCTGGCGCAGCAGAATCAGACGCAGGCGCCCGCTGGCAACTTTTTTGTCCAAGGCCATCAACCGTACAAAGTCTTCCGATCGCATCCCGGCAGGCAAAGTGACCGGCAGTCCGAAGCGGGCGATCAGTGCCGAGCAGCGATCTGCGTCGGCGCGGGAGATCCAGCCGCTGCGGGCCGACATGTCTGCCGCCATGCACAGGCCGGCGGCGACGGCTTCGCCGTGCAGCCACTGGGTGTAGCCGGTAAAGGTTTCGATCGCGTGCGCGAACGTGTGCCCCAGATTCAATAGCGCACGGATGCCGCCTTCGCGTTCGTCCTTGGCGACGATCTCGGCTTTCATTTCGCAGCTGCGTCGAATGGCATACGCGGTTGCTGCCGGATCGAGTGCCAGCAGTGGATCGATGTTGGTCTCAAGCCATTCGAAGAATCCGCGGTCGCCGAGCATGCCGTACTTGATGACCTCGGCTACGCCGGCGCGCAGCTCGCGCGGCGGCAGGGTGCCCAGGGCGTCGGTGTCCGCCAGGACCATGAGCGGCTGATGAAATGCGCCAATCATGTTTTTGCCGAGTGCGTGATTGACGCCGGTCTTGCCGCCCACCGAGGAATCAACCTGGGCCAGCAGGGTTGTCGGCACCTGCACAAAGTCGATGCCGCGCTGGTAGATCGCCGCGCTGAAGCCGACGAGATCGCCGATGACGCCGCCGCCAAGCGCGATAAGGACCCCGTCACGTGGCAGACGTGTCTGCAGCAGCCAGTCCTGAATGCTTCCCGCGGTGTTCCAGGTCTTGGTTGCTTCGCCGGCTGGAACCACACGCACCTGGTCGTCGTTCAGCGTCAGCAGGGTGCTCACGCGGGAAAGATAGTGAGTGGCGACGTTGCTGTCTGTCACCAGTCGCAATGGACGGTCGCGGATTGCGGACCACAAACTGGGGTTGTTCAGCACGCCGGTGCCGATGTGGATCGGATAGCTGCGGTCACCCAGAGCGACAGATAAGGTTTGCATGGACATGGGGTGGTGAAATCAGATTCCAGCGGGGCGATCGAGAAATTGCTCGATCTCGCGAATCACCGAGCGCGCGCTGCGATGGTCGGTCAGCACCGTCAGGTCGGCAATTTCCTGGTATAGCGGATCGCGGACTTCGAACAGCGCCTGAAGCGCGGCGCCTCGATCAGGGGCTTTGGACAACAGGGGCCGAGTATCGCTGCGCTGAGTCCGGGCCAGCTGCTGCATGACACTGGCATGCAGGTAGATCACCCGTCCGCGCGCACCCAGGGCCTGACGGTTGTTCGGATCCAGAATGGCACCGCCGCCGGTGGCAAGTACGATGCCAGGCTGTGCTGTGAGTTCGTCGATGACCTGCTTTTCGCGCCGACGAAAGCCGGCCTCGCCTTCCTTCTCGAAGATGTACGGAATGTCGACACCGGTACGGTGCTCAATCTCGTGGTCGGAGTCGACGAACTCCATGCCGCGCATTTCCGCCAGCTTGCGGCCAATGGTGGTCTTTCCCGCGCCCATCGGACCGATCAGAAAAATGCTTTGAGCGACCGCCACGGAATCAGGCCCGCCGCACAGCGCTGGCTGCGATGCGTCCGTGTCTGAATGCCGCTATGGGGTCGTCCATCAATGCCGCGTTGCGAAGAAATCGGGGAACGCAGTATAGCCCCAGCCGCGTAACCCTCGCGGCTGGGGGAATTGCTGAGGCTCTGAATTTCGGCGCTAGGGCGTTGAAAGGCCTTCCTGCAGGACCTTGGGGGTCACGAAGATCAGCAGCTCACGTTTGTTCTTGGACCGCGAGCTGTTGCGGAACAGGTGGCCAAGCAGGGGGATGTCTCCAAGCAGCGGCACCTTGGCGGTGGATTCCACGGTTTCTTCCTGGAATACCCCGCCCAGCACGACTGTTTCGCCGCTGCGGATCAGAACCTGGGTTTCGACCTTGCGGGTGTCGATTGCCGGCGCACTGCCGGTCCCGGTGGTCACGTTTTCTCCCTGCGAGTCGTTGCTGACCGACAGGTCCATCACAACCCGATTGTCCGGGGTGATTTGCGGCGTGACCGTCAGTGACAGCACCGCTTTCTTGAACTGGGTCTGCGTGCCCGTGTTGCCGCTGGAGGTTTGATACGGAATTTCGCGTCCCTGTTCAATGGTGGCCTGCTTGCCGTTGGCAGTGATGACCCGCGGGGTGGAGATGATCTCACCGCGGCCTTCCTGCTGCAGCGCGCTGAGTTCGAAATCCACCAGGAAGTCGGAACCCAGAATGGTCCACGCCAGACGACCGGCCGGACTGCTCGCGGTTGGCAAATTGACAACGTACGAATCGTTGAGCGCAGGGATGCCGCCGTTGGCAACGGTACGTGAGCCGGCATTGCTGCCGGATTGGCCGATAGTGGTATTTCCTGCGGTGCCGATGGTACTGGTTCCGAAACGGGTGCCCAGTTCGCGCGCGAAGTCGTCATTGGCGATGACGATGCGTGACTCGATCAGCACCTGACGTACAGGGACGTCGAGACGCGCGACCAGCTTGCGGACTTCGTCGATTTTCTCTCGGGTTTCCAGCACCAGCAGCGTATTGGTGCGTTCGTCTACCGACACGCGGCCGCGTTCGCTGAGCAGCGAGGTATCGGCGCTGGAAAGCAGTGCCTTGATATCGGTCGCCTTGGCGTAGTTGACCTGGATGATCTCGGAACGCAGAGGGGCGAGCTCGACCTTCTGCTTGAGCGCCTCAAGTTCAAGTTTTTCGCGCTGGGCAATTTCGCTGCTTGGCGCGACCAGCATCACGTTGCCCTGCTGCCGCATGCCCAGACCTTTGGTGCGCAGGATGATGTCAAGTGCCTGGTCCCAGGGCACGTTTTCCAAGCGCATCGCCATATCGCCGTTGACCGAGTCGCTGATCACGATATTGGTGCCGGCAACGTCGGCGATGATCTGCAGCAGGGAGCGGACGTTGATGCTCTGGAACGAGAGGCTGATGCGTTCGCCAGTGAACTGTGGCTGGCTCAGTTTGCGCTGTTCGACCTCGCTGGCCGTCAGCGGAATCAGCTCGACGGTGTACTGGTTGCCGGACTGGTACGCGGTCTGTTCATAGTCCTTGTTGCCTGCGATGGTCACCACGATCTCGGTGTCGTTGCCGGCGTGGAGCACGTCGACAAATTTCACCGGTGTGGCGAAGTCGAGGACGTCCATGCGCCGTGTCAGCGCGCTTGAAACCGAAGCATTGCGGAAACGGGTGATGATCTTGCCGCTCTCGTTCCGGGTATCGACCGGGATGTTGGGGTTCGAAAGACGAACGAGTACGCGTCCCTCGCCGTTGTCGCCGCGACGGAAGTCCACGCCCTCGATCTGCGCGCCCGCGCGTGCGGTGGCGGTTGCCATGCCCGACGGAGTGGACACCATGGCCCCGCCGCCGACGCGAATCAGCAGCGTGTTGCTGACCTGCTTGACGTCGTACTGTGCCGGGTTGTTGAGCTCGACCACCAGTCGCGTCCGCGTTTGTGATTCGGCCATGGCGACCGCGCGCACGTTGCCGATGTTGACCTTGCGGTAGCGCTCGGTCATCGCAAGACGGGTATCCGGCAGGTCAATCGACAGCCGTGCCGGTTGGTCGACGGAAAACACGGCAGGCTGCGGCGCCGGCTCGGACATGGTCAACGTGATCAGAACGCCTTGTCCTTCTTGGGCGACAAAGTCGATGGACTCGAGTGCGCGGTCAGCGGCCGGCTGGGCGTGTAGACCGACGGCAGCCAGCGCGAACACAAGTCCTCCCAGGAGTCGTCTGCGTCGTGCGGCGATGAGGTTGAACATAGTGATACTCCTGGGTGCTTTACTCGGCGAGCGTCAGGCTTGCAGGTCGTTGGGTCCAGCCGCCGAATCCGTCCGGGACCAGTTCCAGCAGGCTGATTTCGGATTCGGAGATGGCCACGACTTCGCCGTAGTTCTGTCCCATGTGGTTTTTACGTGTTACACGATGGATAACGCCGTCGGGTGCGCGGACCAGCGCAAACATGCCGTTCGGTGCCGCGATCGTTCCGACCATGCGAAGCGCATCAAGCGGGAATTCCTCCAAGGCTTCGCGGTTGCGATTCAGGTCTGGCCGCGGGCCGGACGAGACGATCGCCGTCGCAGGCTGGTCGTTGCGCAATTCCACGAACGGATCCCGGCGCTCGCCAGGGTCGTAGGCGAAGCTTTCGAACTGCTTCGGTTGCGGAATCGGGTCAATCGCCTTGGATTTGCGCGCCTTGACCTCGGCCACGTACTGCTCCAGATCGGACATATCGGAGCCGCAAGCCGTGAGCGACAGCACTACCGCCGCGACGAGACAGAAGCGGATCATTTCTTGCCCCCTTTCTTCTTGTTGTTCTTGGGTGCAGCTGCAGCGATCTCGTCGTCGTCAAGGTAACGGTAGGTTTGCGCGGTGGCGGTCATCCTCAGCCGGGTCGAATTGGCAGCGTTCTTGCCGCCAGAGGGACGAATTTCAACGTTCTCAATCGTCACGATCCGCGGCAGTGCGGCGACCGCGCTGACGAAGGTCCCCATCTCGTGGTAGTCACCGATCACGACGATGCGATTGGGGATCGCGGCGTAGAATTCCTTGGGAACTTCGCCCTGCGGCTGGAACAGTTCTTCTTCCAGTCCTGCTGCGACGCGTGCCTGCGAAATATCAATCAGCAGGTTGGCAACCTCGGCGCGGCTTGGCAGCTGTTTGAGCATTGCGCCGAACGAGCGTTCCATTTCGGCGAGTTGCTCGCGATAGGCGTCCAGTCCGGCGACCTTTCGTTGTTTGGCCTCCAGTTCCGTGCGCAGCGTTGCTTCCTGCGCTCGTGCCTTTTTTACTTCCTCGTAAATCGGCTTGATGCCGAACCAGAGGCCGGCTGCGATCAGCAGAATCGTCGTAAGCACCACCAGCGCCCAACGGGCCCAGCCCGGCCACGCGCCAGGATTCTGCATGTCCAGCGACTGCAGTTGCTGCAGGATCTCCTGGGGCTTCATTCGACCACCCCCTCGTCGGTGCCGTCGGCGGAGCCTTCGCTCTTCCCGGGCGTCGTCAGACGAGTGACCTGCAGCTTGAACTCCGCTTTGCGTCGCTTGTCCTTGTCTCCGGTCTTGATCACGATCAGTTTCGGATTCTGGAACCAGGGCGACGCGTCCAGATTCTTCATGTAAGTGGAGATGCGACCATTGGACTCGGCAATGCCGTCCAAAGTGACCTGACTGCCCTGCTGCTTCAGATTGGTCAGATTGACGCCTTCAGGCAGCGTATTGACGATCTCATCAAAGAAATGGACCGATGCCGAGCGGCTTGCCTGCAGCTCTTCGATCACGTGCATGCGCGCCAGCAGGTTGGTCTTGACGCGCTCAAGTTCCTGGATTTCCTTGATCTGTTGATCCATCTCCTTGATCTGCGTGCGCAGGTATTCGTTACGCGCTTGCTGGTAGCTCAGTTGCCCGTCGACGGCGGTCCAGGATGCCAGCAATGCCAAGCCTGCGGCGACGACCCCGAGGCCCATCATCGCGGCGAATTCCTTTTTGCGTCGTTCGCGCCGTTCCTTGCGCCAGTCCAGCAGGTTGATGCGGGTGGTCATGGGCGTGCTCCCGCTGCGGCGACGTGATTCGAGGCGACCATCACGCGTCGTCCTGATCGAACGCGCGCCATGCCAGGCCGCAGGCAATCAGCAATGATGATTCGTCCTGCGCCAAGGTGCTCGGTTTGGCCTTGGACGCAACGCTCATGGTGCTGAATGGGTGTGCAATGACCGTCGGAATCTGCAGACGCTCCTGGATCCGCGCTTCAACGCCAGGAATATGGGCGCAGCCTCCGGCAAGGATGATCTGATCAATGCTGTTGTAACGCGTTGCCGCAGAAAAGAAGAACTGCAACGAGCGATCGATCTGCTGCGCCATGTCGGATACGAAATGCTCCAATACTTCGGTTTCGTAGCCCTGCGGCAGCACGCCGGAGCGCTTGGCCTTGGTGGCGTCTTCAAATGACATCTGGTATGTGCGCATGATGTCTTCGGTCAGTTGACGACCGCCGAAGGCCTGGTCGCGTGTGTAGACCGACTGCAGATCATGCAGCACCAGGACAGATGTCGTGGTGGCGCCCATGTCGACGATTGCGATGGTTTTGCCATGGCCACCGTCCGGCATCTGGTGCTGGAGAAACTGACAGGCATTTTCCAGTGCCTGCGCTTCGATATCGACAACCTTGACGGTCAGGCCGGCAAGGTCGGCCGCGGCGCAGCGCTGTTCGACTTGCTCCTTGCGGCAGGCGGCGAGCATCACATCAAGCATTTCGGCGTTCTTGGGGCTGACGCCCAAGACCTGGAAGTCGAGGCTGACCTCGTCGATCGGGTATGGAATGAACTGATCGGCCTCGGCCTTGATCTGCTCCTCCATGTCGTCGTCCGACAGTGACGCTGGCATTTCGATGATCTTGGTGATGACCGATGCGCCGGCTACAGCAACGGCAGCCTGTCGGGTGCGGGTGCCTGCGCGGTTGACGGCGCGCGCAATTGCTTCCCCGACGAGCTTGGGATCGGTAATCTGTTTGTCCGTCACGGCGTTCGGCGGCAACGCTTCAATCGCGTAACCTTCGACGTGGTAACGGTTCCCCTTGCGCGAAAGCTCAAGCAGCTTGACCGAGCTGGAACTGATGTCCAGCCCGATGAGCTTCTGGCTTCCTCCGCCTAACAGCGATTGCAAGATGGCCATTTCGCCTCACGCCGCCTCGTTGACATTCCCCCACGGGACCGAAAGACTCTTCCCGCATCTGGCCGTACTATAACCCAATATTGCTACTGTGCAACTGGAAGTTCCGGCGGCAACTATCTGATCATGCAGCAAACATTCAATCTCAATCTTCATAATTCCTGACCCCGGATGGCGCACAAGAAAACTGGCTTGCGGGTGCTCGCGTGGCTCTCGCTCGCGGGACTGATCATCGGTACGGCGATTGCCGTCGTCGCCGCCGTCGCCATCTCGCAGATGCGTGCCGAGCTCCCTTCGGTCGACAGCCTGCGTCAGCTGCAGCTGTCTGAACCGCTTCGCATCTATACCCGCGACGGCCAGCTGATCGGCGAATTTGGCGCCGAACGGCGTGCAACGCTGACCTATGCGGAGCTTCCGCCCGGCTTGGTGCGTGCATTTCTCGCTGCGGAAGACGATCGTTTCTTCGAGCATCCAGGGGTGGATTGGCAGGGCTTGATGCGCGCGGTGGTCAAGCTCGCGCTGACTGGTGAGAAGTCGCAGGGCGGTAGCACCATCACGATGCAGCTGGCGCGCAACGTGTTTCTGAGCAGTGAACGTACGTATACGCGCAAGTTCAAGGAGATCTTGCTGGCTTTGAAGGTGGAAAAGGAGCTGACTAAGGAAGAAATCCTTGAGCTCTATCTCAACAAGATCTACCTCGGCGAGCGTGCCTACGGGGTGGGTGCGGCGGCGCTGGTGTATTTCGGCAAGCCTGTCGGCGAGCTGAGCCTGAGTCAGATTGCGGTGATCGCCGGCTTGCCCAAGGCGCCGTCGCGCGACAATCCGGTGGCAAATCCGAAGAAAGCGGTGGAGCGTCGCAATTACGTGCTCCGGCGCATGCGTGAGCTCGGAAACATTTCGGAGCTGGAGTATCAGGCGGCATTGGCCGAGCCAGTCGCGGTGCATCCCTATCAGGCCAAGGTCGATGTCGATGCGCACTACGTGGCCGAGATGGTCCGCGCCGAGCTCTTTGCCGAATATGGCGAGGACGCCTATACCCGTGGCCTGAATGTTGTTACCACGATCGATTCGAAGCGACAAAAGGCTGCCAATACCGCACTGCGCCATGCCTTGTTCGCCTATGACGAGCGCCACGGTTGGCGTGGGGCCGAGACGCGGATTCCGGATCAGATGCTGGCCGGCGGCGGTGGCGGTGAATTGACGGCCTTGCTCGACAGTTATGCCACTGTTGCTGGCTTGGTTCCTGCGGTAGTGACCGCATTCGCCCCAACAGGCATTGATCTGTTGACTGCCCAAGGGGCCGTCAAGCTCGCGCCCGCGGCGTTTGAATGGGCGGGTCTGTCGGCCAAGAAGCCGCTACAGCCCGGAGATGTGGTTCGCTTACGCCCGGAGGGCAATGACTATCGTCTGGCGCAATTGCCTCAGATTCAGGGTGCGTTCGTGGCCGTCGATCCGGATGACGGTGCGATTCAGGCTTTGGTCGGCGGCCTCGACTTTTTTGCCGGCAAGTTCAACCGTGTGATCCAGGCGCGGCGCCAGGCAGGATCCGGATTCAAACCCTTTCTGTATTCGGCAGCGATGAACTACGGATTTACGCCGGCATCGGTCATTCTTGATGCGCCGGTGGTGTTCGATGATTCAGCGCTGGAGTCTACCTGGCGGCCCGAGAACTACGGCGGTGATATCAAGGGACCGATGCGTTTGCGCGAGGCTTTGGTGCAGTCGCGCAATCTGGTCTCCATTCGTTTGTTGCAGGCCATTGGGCTGAACTATGCGCGGGACTACATTCCCCGGTTCGGCCTGCCGGCCGACCGATTGCCGAATGACCTGACCATGGCACTTGGGAGCGCCGTCTTTACGCCGCTGGAGATGGCGCGGGGGTATTCGACCATCGCCAATGGGGGATTCGTGATCGACCCCTATTTCATTGACAGCGTGCGTGACAATCACGGAAGCGAGCTGTTCCGGGCCAAGCCGAAGCGCGCGTGCGAAGCCTGTCTGGAACAGAATGTCGCAGGAGCCGCACAGTCACCCGAGTCGAGCGAAGATGCCGGCAGTGCGGTGCCTGCTCCGGATCAGAACTGGACCCCAGCGACGCGAACGATCGATCCACGGATCATCTGGCTGATCACCGACATCCTGCATGATGTTGCGACGCGAGGAACTGCCGCGAAGGTGCGGGAGCTGGGCCGCTCCGATCTGGGCGGGAAAACCGGAACCACCAATGATGAAACCGACGCCTGGTTCAGCGGATTCCAGCGCCATCTGGTCGCGGTAACCTGGGTTGGCTTCGATCAGCCGACGCCGCTGGGGCGTGGTGAAGTCGGAGGACGGGCAGCCTTGCCGGCGTGGATGGATTTCATGCGCACCGTGCTCAAGGACGTGCCGGAAGAAACGCTGCCGCGACCGGATGGACTGGTCAATGTGCGTATCGATCCCAATACCGGCCGGTTGGCCGCAGTTGGCGATCCGGATGCGATTTTCGAAACGGTGCAGCAGGACCACATTCCGGAACCCGACGATGCACCCCGATTCCAGCGCGAACAGCAAACTGACCTGCAGGATCTGTTTTAGCCGCCACCCAGCCGGCCTGGGAGCGATTTCGTGAACATGGGCTCGCGGCAGGCGATTGCGGAAGAAGCCGCACGCGTGATCTGCACCGAGCAGCTCACGGATTTTCACGCGGCCAAGCTCAAGGCGGTCGAGCACCTGGGTTTTCCTCCGCGTACGCCGTTGCCGGAGAACGCGGCGGTGCTGCAGGCGGTGATCGAGTATCAGCGTTTATTTGGTGGAGCAGCCTACCGGGAACGACTGCGCTCAATGCGCGCTGCTGCGCTGCAGGCGATGCGGCTACTGATGCCGTTTTCGCCGCGGCTGGTGGGGGGGGCGGTTACCGGCGCTGTGACACAGGCACATCATGTGCAGCTTCATGTATTTGCCGACTCGGCGGAAAGCGTCGACATTGATCTGCTCAACCGCGGGATTGACTTCGAACAGGACGAACGCCATTTCCGCTACGCCAACGGGCGCGAATTGCGCATTCCTCTGGTGCGTCTGACGCTAGGCGGCGAGCTGATCGACGTTGCGATCTTTGATGTCGAGGGACTGCACCGGCCCCCGATCAATCCGCTGGAGGGTCGCAGCTACCAGCGTCTCGATCTTGAGCAGGCCCAGGCATTGGTGGAAGGAAGGGGGGGCGCTGCTCAAAACGACTAGGCCCTCCGGAGAGGGCCTAGTGTTGGATTCAGGAAAAGCGCGGATCAGCGTTTTTCGATTGCACTGACGTTGCGTTCGCTGGCGCCGGTGTAAATCTGGCGGGGGCGTGCGATGCGCATCGTCGGGTCGGAGATCATTTCGATCCAGTGTGCGGCCCAGCCGACGGTGCGAGCGATCGCGAACATCGGCGTAAACATGTTGACCGGAATGCCGAGTGCCTTGTAGATGATGCCGGAATAGAAGTCGACGTTCGGGTACAGCTTGCGTTCCTTGAAGTAGTCGTCCGACAGTGCGATTTCTTCCAGCTTCATGGCCAGTTCGAGCTGTGGATCGTTTTCCTTGCCCAGGTGCCTTAGAACCTTGTGGCACTCGTCGCGGATGATCGTGGCGCGCGGGTCGAAGTTCTTGTAGACGCGATGGCCGAAGCCCATCAGGCGCACGCCGGAATTCTTGTCCTTGACCTTGTCCATGAAGCCCTGGACCTTGGACACGTCGCCGATTTCATTGAGCATCTTCAACACGGCTTCGTTGGCGCCGCCGTGTGCCGGTCCCCACAGCGCCGCGATGCCGGAGGCAATCGCCGCATAGGGATTGGTCCCGGTCGAGCCGGCCATGCGCACGGTCGAGGTCGAAGCATTCTGTTCGTGGTCGGCGTGCAGGATGAAGAGCACGTCGAGCGCACGCGCGGCCACCGGATTGACCTCATACGGTTCGGCTGGCACGGCGAACATCATGTGCAGCAGGTTCGAGCAGTAGTCGAGGCCATTCTGCGGATACATGAACGGCTGGCCGAAGTAACGCTTGTATGCGGCGGCGGCAATCGTCGGAATCTTCGCGATCATGCGATGCGCGAAAATCTTGCGATGCTCCGGGTCCTTGTTGTTGGTGGTGTCGTGATAGAACGCCGACAAGGAGCCGACCACGCCGGTGAGCATCGCCATCGGGTGGGCGTCATAGCGGAAGCCGTTGAACAGGCCGCGCAACGATTCGTTGATCATCGTGTGCTTGCGGATGTTCAGATCGAACTCGGTCAGCTGCTGTGCGTTCGGCAGCTCGCCGTTGAGGATCAGGTAGGCAACCTCGATGAACGAGCAGTGCTCGGCCAGCTGGGCGACCGGATAACCGCGATACAGCAGGACGCCGGCATCGCCGTCAATGTAGGTGATCGACGATTTGGTCGAGCAGGTCGACGAAAATCCCGGATCGTAGGTGAACACGTCCATCTGCCCATAGACCTTGCCGACATCAAGTCCAACGGGGCCGAGGGTGCCGGAGATGGCGGGCAGGTCGGTCTTTTCGCCGGTGGCGTTGTTGACCAAGCTGTAGCTGGGCGTGCTCATAGTTAATCTCTCGCTGGTTTCAACTCGGATAGTGCGACGGATACGGCGCTTTCGCCGCACCACTTGCAACAGCCGCACGCGCCACAGCAGGCGCGACGAGGTCGCGCAAACGGGGGTCGATTGGCTTGGGAATGATGTACTCGGGACCAAAGGATAGCGATTTTTGCCCGTAGGCTTCCAGCATCGCGGCCGGAACCGGCTCCCGCGCCAGCTGGGCCAGCGCGTGCACCGCGGCGATTTTCATCTCGCGGTTGATCATCCGCGCGCGGACATCCAGTGCCCCGCGAAACAGGAACGGAAAGCACAGGACGTTGTTGACCTGGTTCGGATAGTCGCTGCGGCCGGTAGCCATGATCAGATCATTGCGCACTTTCAGCGCGACTTCCGGCAGGATTTCCGGTTCCGGATTCGACAGCGCGAATACGATCGGGCGTTCGTTCATCAGCATCAGCCATTCCGACCGCATCAGGCCGGGCCCTGAAACGCCAATGAAGACGTCGGCCCCCGCCAGCGCACCGGCCAAGGTTCGGCGTTCGCTGGGCAGTGCCGCAAACTCGCGCTTTTCCTTGTTCAGCTTGTCAAAATCCTCGCGCTCCGTGTGGATCACACCCTTGCGGTCAACCAGCCACATATTCTCGCGACGCGCACCAAGATCGAGCGCCAGGCGCATCGAAGCAATTCCGGCGGCGCCCGCGCCGAGGCAGACGATGCGCGCGTCTTCGATGCGCTTGCCCTGCAAATCCAGCGCATTCAGCAATGCGGCGCCCATGACGATCGCGGTCCCGTGCTGATCGTCATGGAATACCGGAATGTCGCAGCGCTGGATCAACGCGTCCTCGATCTCGAAACAGGCAGGCGCCGCAATGTCTTCAAGATTGATGCCACCGAAGGTCGGAGCAATGCGCGCAACGGTATCGATGAATGCCTGAGGGTCCTTTTCGTCCACTTCGATATCAAACACATCGATGTCAGCGAACTTCTTGAACAGGACCGCCTTGCCTTCCATCACCGGTTTGCCCGCCAGCGCCCCGCAATCGCCCAGGCCCAGAACCGCGGTCCCGTTTGAGATTACGGCGACCAGATTGCCTTTCGCGGTATAGCGATATGCAGCCTCAGGATCCGCCTGGATCGCGCGTACCGGCTCGGCGACGCCCGGCGTATAGGCCAGAGCCAGATCGCTCGGGGTGGAAACGGATTTGGTGATGGAAATGCCGAGTTTTCCAGGTTGCGGAAACTCGTGATAGTCCAACGCGGACTGGTGGAGAGAGTCGTTCATTGTCTTGCGCAGTGCCTTCTGCCTGGATGCGCGCGGGGCTCGCGGGGGCGCAATCTTGCCCTCACGCCCTTCAAACGGCAATGACTGCAGCGACAGTCACCTGCCGAGCAACAAAAAAGCCGCGCCAATGCGCGGCTTTCTAAGGCAACGAAAAGGCTTATGCTGCCTTGCCGTAGCGCTTCTTGAACTTGTCGACACGTCCGCCGACGTCCAGCACCTTCTGCTTGCCGGTGTAGTACGGATGGCAGGATGAGCAGACTTCGACCTGCATGACATCGCTGCTGATCGTCGAGCGTGTATTGAATGAATTGCCGCAGCTGCACTGGACCGTCACAGCCTTGTAATCCGGATGAATGCCTTCTTTCATGGGAAACCCCGACAACGCTTGGGATCGCGAAATGCGAAAGGGCGCGAATTCTAAGGGAGGATGCGGCAGGATGCAACCGCTGCCCGTCCGGTGCTGTATGGCCGAGGGGTAGCGCCAAGGGATGAGGCCCGCTGCCGGGGCCTCATCCCTTCGCCGCTCACCCTAAAGGGCTACCTATCATTCTGCCTCGGTTCGTAGATGACTTCGCAGTTATCAAACGTCGTCCTATACGCCGGGCGATCTTCCGATGTGTAGAAATAGCCGTAGCTGCCGTAGCAGGTATCGGTACCGAGGCTGCCGTTCAGGCGATTGCGTTCATGAATCGCATCCCCGGTGTTCGGACCACCATTGCCCTCGCCATTGGCCACCAGGATATCGTTGCCGGGACCGCCGAACACGAAGTCGTTTCCGTTGCCGCCGACCAGGCAGTCGTCGCCAGCGCCGCCGTGGATCTTGTCGTCTCCCCCGAGTCCGAGGATCACATCGTTCCCCGCCGTGCCCAGGATCGAATCGTTGCCCTCGGTGCCAATGATGATGTTGGCTTCTTCGAAATCCGGCCCACATTCCTTCGGCACCCAAGTTTCCTGCTGGGCCATGGCGGGGAAGGCCAGGCCCGCTCCTAAAAAGACCGCTGCTGCGATCAGTGTCTTGTGTGTGGTGCGGGTCGAAATAGATCCTGTGTTGCGCCCATGATTAATCATCTTCAGCTCCTATATTGCCGCAGGGGGCAGAATTCGCCCCGAATTGAACAACTATCGACTCTCTCTGTGATTGACCTTACCTTTGAGAGGCATATGCGCAAATAAGTAATTATGCGTATGACTCCAGCTCACGGACCTCGCGCCGCGGCATGAGTCCGTTATGTGGGGGCCTTCAGTCGGGTGGTGCAGCGGTATTCGGAAGGGCGAGCTATTCCCGCTTGATCCCACAGGCTTCTCCATGCCTCTGCGGAGGGCGCAGAGCACCGCGTTGCTACTCAGTTATCGCAGGGAAATATCCAGATGAAAGAGGCCCGCATCTGCGGGCCTCTTTCATTGATCAGGATTAAAGACTTCTGGGTGGCTTACTCGCGCATTTCTCGCGGTTCGTAGACGACTTCGCAGTTGATAAACACGGTGTCGTAGCTCTCGCCGTACGCTGTCAGGTCGTAGTAGCCATAGCTTCCGTAGCAGATATCGCTGCCGCGGCTGCCGTTCAGGCGATCCCGGGAGTGAATCACGGGATTGCCGGTCATCTCGCCTCCGCCTTCGCCATCGGCGACCAGGACATCGTTGCCGGCACCGCCCATCAGGAAGTCGTTTCCGGGGCCGCCGATCAGGCAGTCATCGCCATTGCCCCCGTATATATTGTCGTTGCCGCCCAAGCCGAAGATCACGTCCCTGTCGCGTGTGCCGGAGATCGAATCGTCCCCTTCTGTGCCCATGATGATGTTGGCCTCTTCAAAGTCGGGGCCGCACTCTTCGGGAATCCATCCCTGCTGAGCTGTGGCAGGCAATGCCATGCAGGCGCCCAGTAGCGCCAGTACTGCGGTCAGTGCTTTGCGCGTTGAAACCGAAGGCTGATTCTGCGCGTAAGTGTGCATTTCCATCATTGACTCCCTCCATATGATTCCAGAGCGCTATGCGCTATGCGCTATGGATGTATCGTCTTGAGAGATAGAAACTACGCCTTCGGTCTCATCGCCGCAAGCACAGGAGCCCTGCGTGTCCCAGGCGGGTATTGGGCGCTGTGCCGAGTGATGCGCGGCAGTCAATGCGTTGCCGGGTAAAGCTGCAGACCCCTCGAATGCGAGGCGGAAAGTTGCCGAGGTTCCTGAGTTTGCGTGGTGATCTCGGAAAACGGAGCGCCACAGGAAAAAGAGGCCCGCATCTGCGGGCCTCTTGAGCTGCAGCAGGAAAGATCTCGCGATCAATCCGGGTACGGGTACATGGTCTGCTCGATCACGGTCTCGCAGTTGTCATAGGTCGTCCGGTAGGACGGGCCTTCGTAGTACGACGGGCCATTGCGCTTGCCGTAGTAGTAGTCCGTGCTGCCGTAGCAGGTGTCAGTGCCGCGGCTGCCGTTGAGACGATCACGGCTCTGCGAGGCAGGATTGGCGGGCATCATGCTCCCGGCAGCTTCGCCAGCGATCAGCACGTCGTTGCCGGCGCCGCCGAACAGATAGTCATTGCCGTAGCCGCCAATCAGGCAGTCGTCGCCGTTGCTGCCGTTGATGTTGTCGTCGCCGTCGAGGCCAAAGATCACGTCCTTGCCCGGCGTGCCGCTCAGCACGTCGTTGTCTTCGGTGCCGACGATGATGTTGGCGTCTTCAAAGCCGGGGCCGCACTCTTCCGGGATGATGCTGAGTTCTTCACCGGATACCAGCATCACGATGTTGTCGTCGGGAAAGCCTTGGGTTGCAATGTCGGTGATCTCGGGCAGCATGCATGTCGCCGCCGCAAGGTAGGTCGGACCCGTTTGCCCCGCCGAATTGGCGCCTGGGAAGAAATACGGCGCGCCGCCTGGTACGTGGATGTCAACAACCAGGTCCTCGGTTGTTGGATCCAGTACGGTGCCACTGACGGGGATGTCCATGAAAAACAGCGTGCCGTCGTTGACGGTGGCTGCTGCGCTGCCGATCGACGTCAGGTTGGCGAAAACAAGTGGCGCAGTGCTGGGGATCGAATACAGCCGAAGCTCGATCGGCTGGGATCCGCTGGTGCCAGCTTCTTGAACACCGATCCGCACCGTGTTGACCGTGAACGCGCCAGCAATGCCGTGGTCCGCATTGAGCAAGAAGCGGCGAATATGATCGTTTTCTGCGTAAGGACAGCTCGCCCCGGTCGAAGGGATCAGTGTTGTCGTATCTGTATTCTGAGTGATGATCGCCGGGCCTGGCAGTGTTGGGAGCACTGTTGCGGCTGAACCGGGATTGACCGCGCCGCCGCTGGAATTTGAAAGACTTGCTGCCGACGCGGTGCCAATGAGTCCTAGACCCAAGGTCACTATAATTGTTGCCAGCGCCTTGCGCCCTGAAGCCGCGCTGCGGCCTGATTGAATCTGGTTGTGTTGCATGAGAATCCCCTCCCTAACCCTTGATTGGAACCTATCCGCCGTCGCTGATAGCGCCCCGCGGTTGCGCCACGTTACTTTGTGTGGCGCGGCCGACTGCCTTTTAAGGGTAGTCAGTTTTCTGGTTGCCGTGCGTAGGAAATTGTCGTGTCGGGCGATGTGCGCCGTTTACTCCTGGAGCCCATGCAAAAGAGGCCCGCATCTGCGGGCCTCTCGAACTTCAGTTTGGATCAATCCGGGTACGGGTACATGGTCTGCTCGATGACGGTCTCGCAGTTGTCATACGTGGTTCGATAGGACGGACCCATGTAGGACGGGCCATTGCGCTTGCCGTAGTAGTAGTCCGTGCTGCCGTAGCAGGTGTCAGTGCCGCGGCTGCCGTTGAGGCGATCCCGACTCTGGCTGGCAGGATTGGTCACCATCGTTGCCTGTGGTTCATCGGCAATCAGCACATCGTTGCCAGCGCCACCGAACAGGAAGTCATTGCCATAACCGCCGATCAAGCAGTCATCGCCGTTGCTGCCGTTGATATTGTCGTCGCCGCCCAAGCCAAAGATCACATCTTTGCCAGCCGTACCCACCAGCAAATCGTTGCCCTCAGTGCCGATGATGATGTTGGCGTCTTCAAAGCCGGGGCCGCATTCCGCCGGAATCACGCTTTCTTCCTCGCCAGAGATTTCCATCAACAAGTGCATATTGGGGAAGCCCAAACTCGCGATATCGATCGGCTCCGCCGCCCCGCATTCCGGGGCGGCGAGATAGCTCGGATGTGACTGTCCATTCGCATTGGAGCCGAGGAACAGCAAGTAGCCCGATCCTGACCCGTTCGCGAGGTGGATCGAAACCACAAGATCCTGAGTTGTCGGATCGCTAATGGTGCCGGAGACACCAACATCCTGGAAATACTGGGTGCCATCGCCTACGTACACGGTGGAACTGCCGAGATAGGTCAGATTTGCAAAAGTCAGTGGATCAGTTGAAGCAATTGAATACAGAAGTACTTCAACCGGCTGAGAGCCGTCGATCCCGGCCGTTGCCGTTTCCACCGCGAAGCGGACAGCATTGACGGTAAAGCTGTTGACGATGCCTTCATCTGCATTCAGCAGGAAACGCCGGAAGTAATGGTTCTCGACATGATACGAGCCCGCATTACAGCTGACGGTGTTGCCCTCAGTAATCGTCGTGGTGTCGCTGTTTTGCGTGATGACCGTGGGGCCCGGCAGCACCATCGGAGATACCGGCGTCGATGCTGTGTCGGATGAGGTTGCCCCACTGGCTGACAACACCGGTGTGGCTGCCAGTGCTGGGCCAGCCAAACCGAGTCCAAATGCTAAATACATCGCAGCCAGCGTCTTGCGTGCAAGAACTGAAGCCGGCACGGTCTGATGCTCGAATTTGCCCATCGCGAATTCCCCCCAAAAGAAACCAATTATTAATGGCGCTTCTCGCCGATTAACTATCTCTGAACCGTCAAGCTACGCCACGATTCTTGCACTGGCAATCGACAATTTCCTACGTTGATGCAGGCGGCTCAGGCTGCTGCCTGACACTGCCATTGATTTCATAACACGTGAGGCGGCATTTGCTGCTAATTCCTCGGTGCAGCCTCTGAAGTGCTGACCGCAGACGAGGTTCGAAATCCAAGGGGTTTGCAGAAGCAAACCCCTTGCAAGAAACGAAGAGCCGGTCTGACGCTTACTTGTTCATCCCCGGTTGGTAGATGATTTCGCAGTTGTCGAACGTGGTGACGTAGGACGGACTCTCGTTATAGAAATAGCCGTAGCTGCCGTAGCAGGTATCGGTACCGCGGCTACCGTTCAGGCGATTGCGTTCATGGATCGCATCACCGGTAGCCGGACCGCCCTTGCCCTCGCCATTGGCCACCAGGATATCGTTGCCGGAGCCACCCAGCATGTAGTCGTTGCCGTTGCCGCCAATCAGACAGTCGTCGTCGGCGCCGCCATCGATCTTGTCATCGCCGCCCATGCCGAAGATCACATCCTTGCCGCGGGTGCCGGTCAGGGTGTCGTTGCCGTCGGTGCCGACGATGATGTTGGCATCTTCGAAGCCGGGGCCGCACTCTTCCGGAATCGGGGGGACTTCCTGGCCGGAGACTTCCATGACATACGCAAAAGTCGCATAGCCCAAGCCGGCCAGATCAACCGGTTCAGGGGCACCGCAGGTGCTCGAGGCAAGATAGCTCGGGCCAATCTGGCCGCCTTCGTTAACTGCCATGAAGAAGCGATTGCTGATCGCTTGTCCATCGGGAACGTGAATGGCAACCACCAGATCATATCCAACCGGGTCGCTAACGGTGCCGCTGACTGCACTTTCGACGAATCCCGTGCCATTGGGCACAGCTGCCGGGGCATCGCCGACGGGCACCAAATTCGCGAAAGTGAGCGCGGAGCCACTGGCGATCTGGAACAGCTCGACTTGAACATCCTGAACGCCTCCGCTTCCGGCAACCGCATCATAAACCGCGAAGCGGACGGCGTTGACCGTAAAGGCTCCATTAATCCCATGATCGGTGTTCAGCAGGAAGCGGCGCATCAAATAGGTCTCGAACGCGAAACCGTTGTTGCAGGTGATGCCGTTGCCGGGAAGGATCGAGCTTGTATCGAGATTTTGCGTGATCACCGTTGGGCCGGGGAGCACATTAGGAGTGGCGGCGCCGGAATTCGGTGTCGTGAGCGGCCCATCGGTTGCAGAAAGCGATAAGTTTGACGCGGAGGCTGAACCCAAGAGTCCGAAAGTGATGAGCGTCGCGGTCAGAAATTTGCGCCCGAAGGCCAAGCCCTTCCTGGGCTGGAATACTGTGCTGTCCATGTGCATCTCCCAAGCTTCGATAAAAAGGCTGTGGCCGGCGCCGAGTCGGCCTCATCCATCCTGTTCTCCGAATCCAAGCCCCAAGTTTCAGCGGTCACACGCAGACCTCTCCTCCTGCGCTGGCGCGGAGCCGCATTGAGTGCCTTTCATCGATGGACGGACTCGCAGCGGAGTTGGCAATTTGAACCAGGACGCGGAGACTTGCGTTGATCGACGTCAATCGAGAGAAAGCTTCAGATCCTGGCGGAGAGACTGGCGCCAAAATCGAAAAGTCTTGCACTCAGGAGGGTGCACCGTTCAGGAACAGACCCAGCAAAGCATTCAGGTAATTCAGGCCCTGTGCCGTGGCTCGAACATGAGTCGGACTCGTTGACAGCCAGCCCTGTTCGATGGCGCTGAGCACGGCGGGATCGGTGGGGTTCCAATCCGTCCCGGTGTGTTGCCGGTACAGCTCGACTTCGAATCCCCGGTTGAGGCGTAGCGCATTCATCAGGAATTCAAATGGACGGTCTTTTTCAGGGACTGCGTGCTGCTCCTGCACGCTCGCAGCAGTGCCGCTGCGCTCCATGTAGGTTCGGGGGTGTTTGTGGCGCGCACGTCGCGTGATGTTCAAACCGGATGCTGTACTTATGCTGCGCTTGGCGTGGGCGCCGGCGCCGATGCCCAGGTAGTCGCCGAAGGTCCAGTAGTTCACATTGTGTCGGGCCTTGCGACCCGCTTGTGCGTAGGCCGATATTTCGTACTGGCGGTAGCCTGCTGACGCCAAGCGCTCAACCCCGCCTTCCTGCATCGCCCAGGCTGTGTCATCGTCCGGTAAGGGCGGCGGGCGCAGGCCGAATTCTGTATTGGGTTCGAGCGTCAGCTGGTAGTACGACAGATGCTCGGGTGCGAGCGCGATGGCTGCGGCCAGATCGGCGGAGGCTTGCCGAGCGGTCTGGTCCGGCAGCGCATACATCAGATCGATATTGATGTTATCGAAACCGGCGCGGCGCGCGAGCTCGAACGCGCGTAGTGCTTCCTGACGGCCATGGATGCGACCCAGCCGCTTCAGCATGTCGTCGTCCAGACTCTGAAACCCCATCGATATCCGGTTGACACCGGCGCTGCGGTAGCCGGGAAAGTGCCCGGCCTCGGCGGTTCCGGGGTTGGCTTCCAGCGTGATCTCGATATCCGGTGCGAAATTAAGTCGACGGGCGATCGCGTCAAGCAGGCGTCCGATCGCTTCGGCCGAAAACAGACTGGGCGTACCGCCGCCCATGAAGATCGACTGCAGCGGACGCGGCTCCGGTGTTTCAGTCAGCTCGAAATCGAGATCGCGCAGCAGAGCATCGACGTATGCCTGCTCGGGAATTTCAGCACGCAGGGTGTGTGAGTTGAAGTCGCAGTAGGGACATTTGCGCACGCACCATGGAAAGTGCAGGTACAGCGACAGCGGAATGTCAGCCATGCAGCAGCTGCCGCAGCTGCGCGACGGCCTGGCCACGATGGCTGATGCGGTTCTTCACTGCGGCATCAAGATCGGCTGCGGAGCAGCCATGGTCGTCGACCCAGAACAAAGGGTCGTAGCCGAATCCGTTGGCGCCGCGCGGAGTTTCCAGAATCCGTCCGGGCCACAGGCCCTGAGCGATCAGCGGTACCGGATCGTCGGCGTGACGCAGGTACACCATGGTGCAGACGAAGCGCGCTGCGCGACGCGCCGGATCAACCCCATGCAGGGCTTCGAGCAACTTGCGGTTGTTGGCCGCATCGTTGCTCGGCTCCCCGGCGTAGCGCGCGGAACGCACGCCTGGAGCGCCGCCGAGATAATCGACTTCCAGGCCGGAGTCGTCAGCGATTGCCGGCAGGCCGGAAATTCTGCAGGCGTGACGGGCTTTGATCAGCGCATTCTCCACGAAGGTGGGCGCGGTTTCCTCGACATCGTCGGCGCCGAATTCGGAGATTGAACGCAAATCCAATCCCAGAGGGGACAGCAATGGCTGCAGCTCGCGAAGCTTCTTGGCGTTACGGCTGGCGACCACCAGCTGTGTCGGCGCTGCGCCCATCGTTCGTCAGCCCGCCAGAGCCTTGCGCTGCTGTTCGACCAATTCGCCGATGCCGGCGCTGGCCAGATCGAGCAAGGCGTCCAGTTCTTCCCGGCGGAAGGCATGGCCTTCGGCGGTGCCCTGGACTTCAATGAAATGCCCGGCGTCGTTCATCACGACGTTCATGTCGCACTCGCAGGCCGAATCCTCGGCATAGTCGAGATCGAGCACCGGTTGGCCTTTGTAAATGCCGACGGACACCGCGGCGATCTGGCCGAACAAAGGGTCACGCTTGATACGACCGTTCTTGCGCATCGCAGCAACAGCGTCTGCCAGCGCAACATAACCGCCGGTGATGGCCGCAGTGCGCGTTCCACCATCTGCCTGCAGGACATCGCAGTCGATGGTGACCGTATGGCTGCCGAGGGCGTCCATGTCGATGCAGGCGCGCAGACTACGGCCGATCAGGCGCTGGATTTCCTGGGTGCGTCCGGATTGCTTGCCCTGAGCTGCTTCGCGGCGACTGCGTGTGTGTGTCGCGCGCGGCAACATGCCGTATTCGGCGGTGACCCAGCCGCCATCGCGCTTCCATGCCGGGCCGCGTTCCTCGACGCTGGCGGTGCAGAGAACGCGGGTGTGACCGAACGTGACCAGCACCGAACCTTCGGCGTGACGGGTGAATCCGCGTTCGATGGTGATCGAACGGAGTTGATCGGGCGCGCGGCCTGAGGGTCGCATGGGGGTCGTTTGGGACGGGCGGTCGCGGAGTATAGCTGAGCGGTCGTGACGACCCTACCTGATTCGGCCGGATTGGCGCATGCTATCAACGCACGACGCGAATAAAAATTTCAGGGAATATCGGGTGTGTTGATCCTTAAAAGGATCGAAATCACCGCTACGGAGGGCGTGTGACCGCAGTGGCATTCGGAAGGAACCGACGAGTACGCCTGGCGTGGATTCTCTGCGTCGGCTTCCTCGGTTGCTGCTGGCTGTCCGTGGTTCGAGCGGGCGACATTGAAATTCTGGTTGCAGGCGAACGTCAGCAGCCTGATCTCGATCGCCGCCAGCTGCTGTCAGTCTATATAGGGCGGCTTACCACTTGGCGAGACGGGCGCCCGATTCGGGTGTTTGTTCTCCCGGATGACGACCCAGTGCACGAACAGTTCTGTCACCAGGTGCTGGGCACCTATCCCTATGTACTGCGTTCGGCCTGGGACAAGCTGGTCTATACCGGCACCGGGTTCGCGCCCACCGTCGTGCGCGACGTGCAGGAAATGCGGCGTCGGGTCGAATCGACGCCTGGCGCCATCGGCTATGCGCCGGCGCTGGCTCCGGACGATCTGCACCAGCGACCCCTCAATGATCAGAGTTCCCAACCGGGCGGAGTTCACCAATGAGCCATCGCAGGTTTCAACGTTGGCAAGTCATTTCGGCTCAGGTACTGGGAACGGTGGCCTGCTGCATAGCGACAACAGTGCAGGCGGCGCCCGATCTTCAGTACCAGCTGCATGGATTTGCTGCGCAGGCATACGCGCTTTCGGACGGCAACAACTATGTTGGTGATAGTCTCGATGGCAGTCTGGATTTCTACGAATTGGGCCTGAATGGTTCGGCTGGAATTGGCCCGGTGACGGTTTCGGCGCAGGGGCTGGTGCGCCGCTTTGGCGAGCAGGACAGCGGAGACTTGCGGCTCGATTATGGCTTTCTGGACTATCGCGCGGTCTCGACAATGGATGCCACCGCGGGTGTTCGGCTCGGCCGCGTCAAGAACTACTATGGTTTATTCAATGACACGCGCGACGTCGTCTTCACCCGTCCCGGAATCATGCTGCCATCGTCGGTCTATTTTGAAGGCACGGGCATTCGATCAATCCTGTTCTCATCCGATGGCGGACAGCTGTACGGCGGTTATGGATACGGCGATCACTACATCAGCCTGAATGTCACGCTAGCGCTTGACGACACTGCCAGCGCCGATGAGAAGCGCACGTTGTTCGGCGGCGGCACGAATTTTCCAGGCGATTTACAGATTAATGATCTGACCGTCGCGCGCCTGATGGACGAATGGGGCGGCGGAACTTGGCGTGCCGCGCTCAGCTTTGTACACGGAAAGATCGCAATAGACCCGGCGCCGGGTGTGCCGATTTCAGGTGCGATCAATACCGATCTCTACGTTGCTTCGTTGCGGCACAGCGGGGAAAAGTATGCGATCACGACCGAGTACATAGTGGCATCGGCGACCGGACAGTCGAATCCTGGCGGGCGCATCGATTCAAAATCCGACGGTCTGTATGTCCAGTTGGATTACCGCGTGACTGAACAGTGGACCGGCATGCTGCGCTATGACCTGTACTTCGCTGATCGCAATGACCGGAATGGCAACGACTATGTGGCCGAGACAGGGGGGGATCGCCACTCCCGTTACTCGCGTGATCTGACTTTTGGGGTCAACTGGCTGCCGGATCCGCATTGGGGTGTGTGGGCCGAATATCACCTGATTCAAGGCTCGGCGACGACGCCTCGGACTGAAAACCAGGGGCGCTCGATTGAGTCGGACGGATCGTTGTTGCTGCTGATGGTGGGTTACCATTTCTGAAGGGCTTGCTCGCGCGGATCGCATCTGATTTTTTATGAACGACCTTCCGCCTTCAGTGCGGGATGAACAGTACGAGCTGCCCAAGCGACGCGGCAGCTTGCGCTGGAAATCGTTTCTGGTTCTGCTGGCCCTGCTGGGTGGCGTGCATCTGTTTCTGGGCTACTTGAGCTATCGCTCGTTGGGTGCGCGGCATGAAAAGGACATTGCCGAGCGCTTCGCCGGCCTCAATCCAAGATTGCTGGCGCAACTGGACCAGTCCGCGGCGCAGATGTCGCGGTTGGCGTCGCAGCTGGCGACTGTTGCCTTTGATGATGCGGAGCCGACGTCGCTGGATCTGGCGCCGGAGATCCAGGCGGCCCTGACCCGGGTGGATTACTACACCGCAGACGGTCAATTGATCCGCAGTGCAATCGGTGATTCATTGAGCCCGTCAGCGACGCTGGTCGAACTCATACGCAAAGCTGCGGACATCGGGCATCCCCTTGATCTGGTTTCCTGCGCTGGCGAGTGTGAACACTGGGTGATGACCCCCGCGTTTGACCGACAGGGTAATGAGCTGGTTGTCGTGACCGGCGAGTCTATGGCCGGCCCCTTATTGACGTTTCAGCGTGACACTGGTGTTGATCTGGCACTGCTGAAAGTCGAATCGGGTCGTGAGCGTGTGGCCATGGTGACCAATGCCCCGACGCTGAGGCCTTTGCTGGAGCGGCATCAGGGTCAAGTACAGTCCAATATCCAGGCGCATGTGGATATTCATGAACTGGTTGACGGTGGCCGGCACTATCGCATGATGCACGAGCATCTGACGATGCCGAATACACCGGTTCCGATTCCGCTGATCTATTTGTATGACGACAGCGCGGAACTGGCTGCAATTGCGCGAGATGTCCGTACCGGGCTGCTGATCACCTTGGCGGGATTGGTTGCCTCGGCAGCGGCATTGTTCATGTTGATCGGGACCGCAGTACGGCGGTTGAATCAGATCACGCGTGCGTTGCCGTTGCTGGCCGAGCGTCGATTTGATGCCGTGCAGAAAGAACTGTCCGCGATTGCTCCCAGTCGCTTCGTGGCGGACGAAGTCGACATATTGCAGATCACTGCACGCCGGCTGGCCGAGCGCCTGCAACGCCTGGATCAAGCGGAAGCAGCGAGTGAGGCAAAGAGCCGGTTTCTTGCAGTAATGAGTCACGAGATTCGTACGCCGATGAATGGTGTGCTCGGCATGCTCGAACTGCTCGATCGCACGCGCCTTGATACCGAGCAGCATGAGTCCGTACGGGTGATTCGCGAATCGGCGCAGATGCTCTTGGGGGTGCTCAACGACATCCTTGATTTTTCCAAGATCGAAGCCGGTCGTGTGGATCTGGAGCAGATACCTCTGAGCATCGAAGATCTGGTGGATGGGGTACTTGATAGTGTCGCCGCCAGTATTCACGCCAAGCCGATCCGGCTGATTTCCGACATCGCGCCGGAGGTGCCGGAGCGGGTGATCGGAGATCCGACCCGTTTGCGCCAGGTGCTGCAGAACCTGTGCAGCAACGCCGCCAAGTTCACAGAACGGGGACGGATCTGTGTTCACGTCACTGCTCATACGGACGATGGCGAACACATCCAGTTGCGTTTCGAAGTTGAAGACAGCGGTATCGGAGTGCCCGACAACCTGAGCACGCAGCTGTTTCAGCCGTTCGGACAGGCCGAGACCTCAACCACCCGGCGCTTTGGTGGAACCGGCCTGGGATTGTCGATCTGCCGTGGCCTGGTTGAGCGCATGGGCGGTCGAATCGGCTATGACAGCGCCCCAGGGCGCGGCAGTACCTTCTGGTTCGAACTTGTGTTGCCTGTGGCAAAGGTCGATGCGGAGGAACCCGGCGTACGCAAGGTTGCCGAGGGCCTCCTGCAGTTGCAGCTGCAGTTGGGGGACGTTGCAGAGGCGCAGGCGTTGACGCGGTATGCCGTTGCCGCAGGCATCGAAGTGATCACGCTCCCGAGTCAGTGGCGCGCGCAAGCGATGCATCTGCGGCTCAGTGATTGGGTGGGGCCCTACCAGGACGTCGAATCAACGCAAAGTGCCGCCCATGTATTGAAGCTCGAGCGCGTCGACGGCGATCGCTCCAGTGAACTGTCTTTGCGCAGGCCGGTGGGACGCCGCAAATTGTTGCGGCGCATTTTCGAAATCTGTGGGTTCAGTGCTGCGCCGGGATACTCGCGTTCGAATGAGAGGACGCCGGGCAAGTTGCGCGGCCATGTACTGGTGGCTGAGGACCATCCGACCAATCAGACCGTCATTGAGCGGCAGCTGCAGATTCTGGGGCTGGATGTCGAGATGGTGGATGATGGCCAGTCGGCGCTGGAGCGACTCAAGATCCGCGATTACACCGCGCTGATCACCGATCTGCACATGCCGCGGCTTGACGGCTTTTCGTTGGCGCGGGAAGTGCGCGCACTGGAGCGCGCCGGCATGCGTCGCGGGCGTATCCCGATTATCGCCATGACCGCGGATGTGCTTGGCAGCGTCCCAACGCAGTGTCGCGACGCCGGCATGGATGACTGCATCTCCAAGCCGGTGACCCTGGCCGAATTGAGTGATCGCCTTGGCCGCTGGGTGTCCTCGGCGGGGCAATCGCCGGAGGTGCCGCTTGATCCGCAAGCCTTGAAGGATCTGGTCGGTGACGATCCCTTGGTGATCCAGCATCTGTTCGAGGAATTTCTGGCAGCGAATGATCCGGTTGTCGCTGCATTGCAGCCCGCCCTGGATGCGGGCGACTTCGAGACTTTGCGCGGCCATGTGCATCGCCTGCTGGGTTCATCGCGGACGCTGGGTGCACGGCCATTGACCGAAGCGCTCGAAGCGCTGCAAAGCGCAGCACGAGGCACGGATGTCGCATCCAGTGCCGACGATATCCAGCAGGTGTGCCGGGCTTACCAGCGCCTGCGGGACTACTTGCGCGTGGCCAGCCCGCTGTCGATGCGCGGGGACGCCCAGGCCGGTAACGCGGATGGGGGCATCGCCGGCGACAGCCAGTAGCCCTGGATGGCGTCGCAGCCGAGGTCGCGCAACAGCGCGAGCTGCTCCGCGGTCTCGACTCCCTCGGCAACGGTGAATAGCCCGAGGTCGCGCGCCAGGACCAGGCTCGAATGCAGAATGCTGCGAGCTTTGGCGTCGGTAGGCGCCATGATGACAAAGGACCGGTCCAGTTTCAGCTCAGTGAATGGCATCCGGTTGAGGCGCTCCAGCGATGAAAAGCCGGTGCCGAAATCATCCAGCGCGAGGCGGAAGCCGAGCAGGCGCAGTCGTGCAAGGACTTCAAGAATATCGGTTGCATCACCGCTGATGCCGCGCTCGGTGACTTCGAGCGTGATCTGGTCCGGGGACACTCCCGCGGCATGTGCCTGAGACAGCAGTTTTTCCGGAGCGTCCAGAGCGTACAGCGTTGCCGGTGACAGATTGATCGAGAGTCGTACCGGTAGCCCGATCTGAGCCCAATCTGCGGCGATGGCGAACGACTGCTTTACCACACTGTCGGTCAGTAGTTCGATCAGGTCAGACTGTTCTGCGAGTTCGATGAAGTCCTGTGTCGGAATCGGCCCAAACTCGGGATCGGTCCAGCGCGCCAGCGCTTCTGCGCCACAGATGCGTCCATCCTTGATCAGCGCCTGTGGTTGCAGGGCAATGGTGATCTGATTGTCTTCCAGCGCTTTGCGCAGACGCTCGGCGTCAATGGGAAGCGGGGCGATGATCGCTGAGGCGGGCTTGGTCGCCCGGGGGGTGTCGATGCCGTCGATCAACGTTCGTAAATCGATGGTCGACACCGGTTTGGTCAGGCTGCCGAGGACATGGATACCGCGTAGACGCGCGACGTCATCGGCAGCACGCAACAGTCGCGGGTCGACCCCGCTGATCAGGATGACGGCGGCTTGAGGCTGATTTTCGGCGACACTGCGCAGCAGCTGCAGCCCGTCTTCGCCGGGCATCTGCAGGTCGGTGATGACGATGTCGTAGGTGGCCTGAGCCAGCAACGCCCGCGCCTGTTCGCCACTCGCTGCGCCGGCCGAGCGCGCAACACCGAGTGTCGCCAGTTGCCGAAGCAACGTGCTACGGACGAAATCATCGTCATCAACCACCAGCACCGACACATCAGCATGCACGCCAGCGCCCTCCCGATCGGACAACGGATCGTATCCGTCGTCGCCATTGTTTGCCTACTGCCGGAAAGCATACACCTGCGTAATACGCGTGGCAGTGCTCAGCGATCGTGATTGCGCAGCCATTGCGGTAACTGCTCTGGCGGCATCGGGCGTGCAAAATGAAATCCCTGTCCGACATCGCAGCCGAGTGCGCGCATCAGCCGGGCATCCTCGTCAGTCTCGATGCCTTCGGCCACGGAGCGCAGCTTCAGGTCGTGGGCCAGGCGGATGCTGGATTCTACGATACGGCGGGCGTCTCGGTCCCGACGCGCGACCGAGACGAAGCTGCGGTCAATCTTGAGCTCGGTGAACGGGATATGGCGTAGCCGTTCCAGTGACGAGTAGCCGGTGCCAAAATCGTCGATCGACAGTTCCATTCCATGCAGCCGCAGCCGTGTCAGCACTTCGAGCGGGATCAGCAGATCAGTCGCCAGTCCGCTTTCGGTGATTTCGAGCACGATGCGACCTGGCTCGACTCGAAACAGCGATGCCATGGACACAATGCGGGCATGCAGGCCTGCGTCGACCACCACCGACGGGGAAATGTTGACGGAGATCCGCAGGTCAATGCCTTCGTCGAGCCACAGACGCACTGCGCGCATCGATTGCCGCATGACGGCATCGGTCAGCTCGGGCATCAGTCCCGCGGCGTCCATTGAAGGCAGAAAGTGATCCGGGGGGATCGTGGCGCCGTTGCCAGCTCTCCAGCGTACCAGCGCTTCGACGGCATCAACCGCACCGGTGAGCAGATCGATCTGTGGCTGAACAGCGATGAAGAATGCGTCTGTGCGCAACGCTTGGTGCAGGGCCTCGTCGGCGATCACCGTGCGTGCGGAACCTGCAGGGCGAACATTCGGTTGGCGCCGCATTCGGCCCACCAGCTCTTTGAATCCAGCCGGATGCAGGGGCTTTTGCAGGCTGCCGAGTACCGTCAGGCGACGATTCCGGGCAATCTGCTCGACGCTACGCAGCAAGCGCGTCTCGGCGCTGCTGATGAAAATCATGGCGGCGTCGGGACGCTGGTCGGCGATATCGCGCAGCAACTGGATCCCATCCGTGCCGGGGAGCATCAGATCACAGACGATCAGATCATAGGGTTGACTGCCGTGTAACAGCGCGCGCGCGCGGTCTCCGTCTTCGGCAACCATGATCGCTTCAATGCCCAGGGCTTCGAGGTGAAGCGCCACAACCTCACGGATGAACGCGTCATCGTCCACGATCAGTGCGCGGATCGGGGCCAGGGTCGGGATGTCAGTTGAGGCGTGCATGGGCACTGCTGCTGTGTGCTGCAGCTTGCCGGACCGGCGTCGCCGCGCCGGTGCGTGCGGCGATCCAGTCCGGAAGGTCGTCGACCGCGATGGCGGTTCCGACCAGCGGTCCCTGTATCGCAACACAGTCCAGACGTTCCACGGCTTCGGCCTGCGCGCGCGTGGCGACGCCGTCAGCGATGCACGGCAGTTCCAGCGTGCGCGCGGTCTGGACCGCGTGTTCCAGTAGGCGGGTGCCGACGCGATGGGCGCCCAGCAGGCGCCGGTCCAGACGAACCTCGCTGGCGGGAATCCGCTGCAGCCGCGTGAAGCCGCAGTGATTGCCGCTGAAGTCGTCGATGCAGACGCGCATCTCGCGCATCCGCAGTCGCGCCAGTACATCCAGTGCCGAGCAGTCGTCGCTGAGTGCTTGCTCCGGGATGCCGATACCGAACAGATTCTGCAGCACACCGGCCTGTCGCAGCCGGTGTTCGAGCTGATCCGGCAGATCGAGACGGTTCAGCGCGATGCCCGGCAGGCTGACACTGACTGAAATCGAGATGTGCTGGCGCCACAACTCAGCGGCGATGTCGATACCGAGCGTGACCAGTGACGCGGTTAGGCGTGAGGTCAAGCCATGTTGCAGCGCGGTGGCGAGCAGCTGGTCGTGATCATGCTCGTGTTCGCTGCCGTCCTCGTAAAGGTGGGCGCGAAGATCGACGCCATAAATGGTTTCTTCGCCTAGGCGAACGCAGGGCGACGCTCGCAGGTGTACCTTGCCGCGATCAAGGGCCTGCGCCAGCCCATCCGCACTGAGCCGGGGCCGGGGCTGCGTCGGCGCGGGCAGCTCGGTCATCAGGACTTCGATCAGTTCGCCGAGAATTTCCGCGCGCACCGGTTTGCGGATCGCGCCGAGCACCCGCAGCCCACGCTGGCGAGACAGGATGGCGACCGCGCGCAGCACGCTCTGCTCCGCAGAGCTGATCAACACCAGCGCGGCCGCCGGATTGCGCACGTTGAGTTCGCGCAGCATTTCGACGCCGTCCATGCCGGGCATCATCAGGTCCGCAATGATCAGATCAAAGCGCCGGCCGGCCCCGATCACCCGCAATGCCGTCGTCGCCTCGGGGGCGGTTTCGAGTTCCACGATGCCGAGCGTGCGCAACTGCGCACTGACGGTGGTGCGGACGAAATCGTCGTCGTCGATCAGCAGGACGGAGGGGGGGGTGGACATCGGACAGGGGCGGCGTCGGCAGGTGGCGGCAGTGAAGGACGAGGAAAGGTTGTTCCCGGTTAGCGGCTGAAGTGCACGCTTTCTGAAGGCCTTCCGCCGGAGCGCTATTCCGGGTGCGGGGTCGCAGCGCGTACCCTATGCGCATGGATGCCGATGAACTGATTGAAACCTTTGAATTCCTGGGTGACTGGGAAGAACGCTATCGCTACCTGATTGAACTGGGGCGTGAATTGCCGCCGCTGGCGCCAGAGGCGCACGTGGATGCCAACAAAGTCCGCGGTTGCATGTCGCAGGTCTGGCTGACGCATACCGTACAGCCGGGGCCGCCCGTAACCCTGGAATTTCAGGGCGATTCTGATGCGCACATCGTCAAGGGTTTGATTGCGCTGTTGTTCAAACTGCTGTCCGGGAAGACCCCGCAACAGATTCTGGAGACTGACGTCAACGGTGTTTTTGAGCGACTGGGGCTGGAAAGTCACATCTCGATGAACCGCCGCAATGGCTTCTATGCGATGGTCGAGCGGATCCGGCACATGGCAGCCGATCCGGCGTTCGCTGCGCGCTGAAGCGTCGGCTGCGTCACGGCCTGCAGCGACCTAAGCAGGCTAGAATCGCCTGAACGAACAAGGAGCTTGCCATGGGGACGATCGTTGCTTTCGCATTTGGACTCTTCCTGCTGGTCACGGCCTGGAAGGGTGTAGTCACCGTGCCGCAGGGCACCGAATACACGATCGAGCGTTTCGGCAAGTACCGGGCGACGTTTGAGCCGGGGTTCCACTGGCTGGTGCCCTACATCGACCGGATCGGGCGCAAGTTGTCGATGATGGAACAGGTGCTCGACGTGCCCTCGCAGGAAGTCATCACCAAGGACAATGCCATGGTCGGCGTCGACGGCGTGGTGTTCTTCCAGGTGCTGGATGCGCCGAAGGCGGCGTACGAAGTCCAGCAGCTCGAGGTCTCGATCATGCAGCTGACGATGACCAATTTGCGCACCGTGATGGGCTCGATGGATCTGGACGAGCTGCTGTCGCAACGCGATCACATCAACGCCAAGCTGTTGAGCGTGGTGGACGATGCCACCACCCCCTGGGGCATCAAGGTCACCCGCATCGAGATCAAGGACATTCGCCCGCCGACGGATCTGGTCACGGCGATGGCGCGGCAGATGAAGGCGGAGCGCGAAAAACGCGCCAACATCCTGGAGGCCGAGGGTTTCCGTCAGGCTGCAATTCTGAAGGCCGAGGGTGAGCGGCAGTCGCAGATCCTGGCGGCCGAGGCGCAGAAACAGGAACAGATTCTCGAAGCCGAAGGGCGCAAGGAAGCGGCGTTTCGTGATGCTGAGGCTCGGGAGCGCTTCGCCGAGGCTGAAGCGCGCGCGACGATGATGGTGTCGCAGGCGATCGAAAAGGGCGACATCCAGGCGATCAACTACTTCGTCGCGACCAAATACATCGAGGCGCTGTCGCGTATTGCGACCAGTCCAAACGAGAAGCTGGTGCTGATGCCGTTGGAAGCGTCCAGTGTGATCGGCGCGCTCGGTGGCATCAGCGAACTGGCGAAGAAGGCAGGTGTGGCGACAGGAGGGAGCGCCGCGTGAACATCGAATACTGGCACTGGCTGGTGCTGGGCTTCGCGCTGCTGGTCCTTGAGATGTTCCTGTCGACGGAGTTCATCTTCCTGTGGGTTGGCGCGGCGGCGGCAGTCGTGGGACTCATTGCCTGGTTGGTGCCGGGCCTGGGCTGGGAGATCGAGTTCGCCCTGTGGGGCGCGCTTTCAGTCATTGCGGTACTGGCATGGCGCAAGTTCAAACCCCTGGCGTTCGAGAGCGAACGCCCGACTCTTAATCGACGGGGTCATTCCTATGTCGGCCGTCAGTTCACGCTGGACGAGCCGATCGTCAACGGCATCGGCAAGCTGCGCGTCGATGACTCGCATTGGCGCATCAGTGGGGCGGATGCGCCGATCGGTGCTCAGGTGCGAGTGGTCGCGGCGGATGGGGCAACCTTGAACGTGGAGCGCATCGATTAAGCACGAACCACAAGGGCTGGGCCATCACCACCCCCATGAAGTGCTGGGGGTTGAAGTCTCCGACAAGCTGTATTCGTTTGGCGAAGAGCTGGCACACGCGATCACCCACGGTCTGGGCGTCGTTCTGTCGGTCATCGGCCTGACGGTTCTGGTCGCGCGGGCCAGTGTCTATGGGGACATCTGGCAGGTCACGGCAGTCAGCATCTTCGGCACCACGCTGGTTCTGATGTACACGGCCTCGACGCTGTATCACAGCATTCCGTTGCCGCGTGCCAAGCACATCCTGCGGGTGTTGGATCATTCGTTGATCTATTTCTTGATCGCCGGAACCTACACGCCGTTTACCTTGGTCACGCTCAAGGGCGCGTGGGGCTGGAGCCTGTTTGCGTTCACTTGGGGCCTGGCCATCATTGGCGTCGTGTTCAAGATTTTCGCGACCGGAAAATTCGAGAAGCTGTCGCTGGCGATCTATCTGGGGATGGGGTGGTGTGCAATTGCCGCCATCAAACCGCTGCTGCAGAACCTCGAGCCCGGAGGTCTTGCGTTGATGGTGGCCGGCGGCATCACCTACAGCGGTGGCGTCGCGTTCTACGTGTGGGAACGCCTGCGCTATCACCATGCGATCTGGCACCTGTTCGTTCTAGGCGGCAGCGTGCTGCACTTCTTTGCGATTCTTTTCTATGTAGTGTCCGGGCCGAATGGCTGATTTCCGGTACGCACACGCGAGCAAGCTTGCTGGAGTCGATCATGAGTCATGAATGGGTACATGGTCCGGATAGCCCCTACCGGGTGCCGCATGACGACGGCTTTACGCTGAAGGATTTTTCCACCGTGCCGCCGTCCGATGCACCGGACAAGTCAGAGCGGCAACAGAGGCTGGTGTCGTTCGTAGAAGAGATCGACGCGCTGCAGCGGGTGTTGTACGCCGACAATCGTCACGCGGTATTGCTGGTGTTCCAGGCGATGGACGCGGCGGGCAAGGACGGCACGATTCGCGCCGTGCTGTCCGGAGTCGATCCCGCGGGGTGCCAGGTCACCTCGTTCAAGCGACCCTCTGAAAACGAACTGGATCACGATTTTTTGTGGCGGCATGCGCGTTCATTACCCGAGCGTGGGCGCATCGGTGTGTTCAACCGCAGCTGGTACGAGGAAGTGCTGGCGGTGCGGGTGCACCCGGAGTTTCTCGAGCGCCAGCGCCTGCCGTGGCAACCGGATTCCCTCGATGCGCTGTGGCAGGAGCGCTACGAGTCGATCAACGGATTCGAGCGGCATCTGGCCCGCAACGGCACGCTGATTCTGAAATTCTGGCTCAATGTTTCGCGTGAGGAGCAGCGAGAGCGGCTGCTTGAGCGACTGAAAGAGCCGGACAAGAACTGGAAATTTGACATCAACGACATGGGTGAACGAGCGCGCTGGGATGACTTTCAGGTCGCCTATCACCACATGTTGAAGGAAACGTCCAAACCCTGGGCGCCTTGGTACGCGATTCCGGCCGACAGCAAGTCGTATATGCGCTGTGCGGTCGCTGAAATCATTGCTCAGGGGCTGCGCCGGCTGGACCTGAAGTACCCCGATGCGAGCCCGGAAGTGCGTCAGAAGCTGCGCGAACTGATTGGCGAACTGCGCGCAAAAAAAGGGGATTAAGCCCGGCGCTCATGCGATCGGGGGATGATTCGGCCAGCGCGGATGCGCATAATGCGGAGCTGGCCGCATTCGCGGCCGCCCAAAGCAAGGTCCTTCCGTCCCAGCCGCCATTCCGGCCAGCGGGTGATACATCCGCCCGGGTGCGTTGCGCCGGGAGCGCCCTGCTCGGGAGCTGACCATGGAACGGACACAGATGACCGAACAAAAAGCGACCAATGTGCATTGGCACGAAGGCGACGTCACGCGGGCCGATCGCGCGACGCTGCTGGGCCAGCGGGGTGCGACGATCTGGTTCACCGGCCTGTCCGGTTCGGGCAAGAGCACGGTGGCGGTCGCGCTGGAAAAGGCGCTGCACGCACAGGGCCGGCTGGTGTATCGCCTCGACGGCGACAACGTGCGCATGGGCATCAACAAGAATCTCGGCTTTTCCGCCGAGGATCGCGCCGAAAACATTCGTCGCATTGGCGAAGTCGCCAAACTATTTGTCGATGCCGGTGTGATCGTCCTGTCGAGCTTTGTCTCACCGTACCGTGCCGATCGTGACAAGGTGCGCGAGCTGCACGAGGCCGACGGCATGGACTTTGTCGAGGTCTACGTCGACGTGCCGTTGGAAGAGGCCGAAAAGCGAGATCCGAAAGGCCTGTACAAGAAGGCCCGCGCTGGTCAGATCAAGAATTTTACCGGCATCGACGATCCCTACGAGGCCCCGACGCAGCCCGAACTGATACTGCCCAGCCACTTGATGACCCTGGACGAGGAAGTCCAGGCGCTGATCGCGATGCTCAAATCCCGCCAGATCCTGCCGGCCTGAAGCCGCCGGACGCTGTTCCCCCCAACGCCACCGGTTTCTCCACGATGATTGCTCCTCACGGTTCCGATACCCTCAATCCGCGCTTCGTCTACGACACCACCAAGCATGAAGCGCTGCTGCACGAAGCGCAGAGCCTGCCGTCGCTGCTGCTGAATTCTGCCGCCGCAGCCAACGCCGTGATGCTGGGCGCGGGCTATTTCAATCCGCTGTCCGGTTACATGAATCTGGCGGATGCGCTGAGCGTGGCGGAGAAGCTGCACACGACCGATGGCTTGTTCTGGCCCGTGCCGGTGCTCAATCTGACCAAGGAAAGTGGAATTGTTGCCGGCAGCCGCATCGCGCTGCGCGACCCCAATGTCGAGGGGCATCCGGTGCTCGCGGTGATGGACGTCGAGGCGGTCGAGACCGTCAGCGATGAGCAGATCACGTTCATGGCCGAACAGATTTTCGGCACGCTCGACCCCAAGCATCCGGGGGTTGGAACCTTCACGGCGCTCGGCAACACGCTGCTGTCCGGCCCGATCCAGGTGCTGAACTTCAGCTACTTCCAGAGTGAATTCCCGGACACCTTCCGCACCGCCGTCGAGATCCGGAACGAGATCATCGAGCGCGGCTGGAAGACAGTCGTTGCATTCCAGACCCGCAACCCGATGCACCGCGCACACGAGGAACTGTGCCGCATGGCCAAGGAGCGGCTCGGTGCTGACGGCATCGTGATCCACATGCTGCTGGGCAAGCTCAAGTCCGGCGATATCCCGGCGGATGTGCGCGACGCCTGTATTCGCAAGATGGTCGAGGTCTACTTCGAACCGAATACGGTGATGATCACCGGCTACGGATTCGACATGCTCTACGCCGGTCCGCGTGAGGCGGTGCTGCACGCGGTGTTCCGTCAGAACATGGGGGCAACACATCTGATCGTCGGCCGCGACCATGCCGGTGTCGGTGATTATTACGGACCGTTCGATGCGCAGACGGTATTCGACACGCAGGTGCCGGACGGCGCCTTGAAGATTGAAATCTTCCGTGCCGACAACACCGCGTTCTCGAAGAAGCTGGGCCGAGTGGTGATGATGCGCGAGGCACCCGACCATACCAAGGACGACTTCATTGCCTTGTCCGGGACGAAGGTGCGCGAGATGCTGGGACAGGGCATTGCGCCGCCGCCGGAATTCTCGCGGCCCGAAGTCGCGAAGATCCTGATGGACTACTACCAGAAGCTCGACGCGCAATGAGTCGGCCCGATCTCGACGCGCTGGTTGCGATCGCACTCGATGCTGGCGCGGCGATCCTGCGCATCTACGCAAAGCTGCAGCCTGGTGATGCCAAGGCCAAGGGTGACGGCTCGCCGGTAACCGAAGCGGATACCCAGGCCGAGGCGATCATTCTCGCCGGTCTGGCCAAGACCACTCCGCAGATCGCGGTGGTGGCGGAAGAATCGGTCGCCGCCGGACGGATCCCGGAGACACAGGGGCAGCCGTTCTTCCTGGTTGATCCGCTCGACGGCACCAAGGAATTCATCAGCAAGAACGGTGATTTCACCGTCAATATCGCGTTGATCGAAGAGGGCGTGCCGGTGCTGGGTGTTGTCTATGCGCCCGCCATTGGCGAGCTGTATACCGGCGTCATCGGCGCCGGCGCGCGTCAGGCCAAGGTCGTCGACGGCGTTGTCGGGGCGTGGCAGCCGATTTGCGCGCGCACCGCTCCAGCGGATGGCGTCAAGGTTATCGCGAGTCGGTCGCATCTGTCGGACGAAACCAAGGCTTTCATCGACAAGTTCCAGGCCAGCGATTTCGTGTCTGCGGGTTCGTCGTTGAAGTTCTGCCGCGTGGCCGCGGGTCAGGCGGATTTGTACCCGCGACTGGCGCGCACGATGGAGTGGGACACGGCTGCCGCGGATGCCGTGCTGCGTGCCGCCGGAGGCATGGTCATGACCATGGATGGGCAGCCGCTGCGCTATGGCAAGCGCAACCAGGCAAGCGATACCGACTTCGCCAATCCGTGGTTTGTCGCCGCAGGGGATTGGGATCCGTTCGCCGTTGCCGGCGTCTGAAAACAGTGCGCACCGGAATCGTCCGGTGCTGATGGAGAGTTGAATTGAACAGCGAAATTTCGACCTGCGTGATCGTCGGCGCCGGCCAGGCCGGTTGTGAATTGGCTACTGCGCTGCGTCAGCAGGGCTTTGAAGGCCGTATCGTGATGATCGGCGACGAGCCCTATCTGCCGTATCGGCGCCCGCCGTTGTCGAAGACTTACTTGTCCGGTGAGGCCAAGCTGGAATCGCTGTTCATCAAGCCGCAGTCGACCTACGACAAGCTCAATGTCGAATGTCGCATCGGTGTCACGGTGCAGGCGATCGATCGAGCGGCGCATACCGTGAGCCTGTCCGATGGTGAAACGTTGACGTACACCAAGCTCGCATTGACCACCGGAGGTCGTGCGCGGCGTCTGAGCCTGGCCGGCGGCGACGCCGCCAATGTTCACTATGTTCGCAGCATCGCCGACATCGAGCGGTTGCAGGCCGATTTCGTGGCGGGCAAGCGTCTGGTGATCATTGGCGGGGGTTACATCGGGCTTGAGGCGGCTGCAGTTGGTATCAAGAAGGAATTGAAAGTCAGCGTGATCGAGGCGCTTCCACGCGTGCTCGCACGCGTCACGGCACCGGAAGTCTCGGCGTTCTACGAGCGTGTGCATCGTGAGCACGGCGTTGATCTGCGCACCGGCGTCGGCGTTGAGGCGCTGGAAACCCAGGGTGATCGCGTGACCGCGGTCAAGCTCGCTGACGGCACCGCAGTGCCGGCCGATCTGGTCATCGTCGGTATTGGCCTGATTCCAGGCACAGAACTGGCCGAGGCTGCCGGACTTGAAGTGTCGAATGGCATTGTCGTCGATGCGCATACGCAGACTTCCGACCCGGATATTCTCGCCGCCGGTGACTGCACCTTTCACGACAACGATTTCTTCGGGCGCAAGGTTCGGCTCGAATCGGTCCCCAATGCGATGGAGCAGGCGCGCGTTGCCGCTGCGACGATCTGTGGAAAGGATGTGCGCTATGCCGCAGTGCCGTGGTTCTGGTCTGATCAATACGATCTGAAGCTGCAGATGGTTGGACTGAATCAGGGCTATGACCAGATCGTCGTGCGCGGAGACATGGCAAGTAACAGTTTCTGTGCGTTCTATCTGCAGAACGGCGTCGTTATCGCGGCTGATGCAGTGACCCGTCCTCAGGACTTCATGGTTGCGAAGAAACTGGTTGCGGGGCGCGTCGCTGCTGATGCCGCCAAGCTCGCGGATGAGACGGTCGAGCTGAAGTCGCTGTTGCCGGCGGCCTGATTCCCTGCAGCGGGGATCAGTGCGGCAGGCGCAGACCCAGCCGGGTCGGCTGGTCCCCGGAAACTTCGCGCACGACCAGTTGAAGGTCGCCAAGTCGCAGTCGATCGCCGACGACGGGATGCGGCAGATGCTGGATCAGCAACTGCGCAACGGTGGACTCTGCGGCGCCGGGTGGCGGCTCAATGCCGTAAGCGGCGCAGAGTTCACCCACCGGCGCATCCGGATTGACGCTGAATTCACCAAAGAACAATCGCTCCGCGGGCGCCAGCGGCGCCTGCACCGACTCGAACAGTCGGTCCAGCACGGGCAGCTGACTTTGCGCAGTCAGCAGTGAAATATAGTCGCCTGCTTGCAGCCCACCCCATTCGCGGTAATGCAGCACGCGGCTGCCGCGGGAGATGCAGATGACCCGCGATACATCAGGCAACGGCAAGTCTTTGGGCCGCATATCGATCAGGCTGCTATTACGCGCGACGCGGTAGCTGACCACTTCGAATCCACGTTGTCCCGGCAGATCGATGTCAACGCGATGGATACGCGCCGACGTTGCAGGCACCTGCAGGCCCAGCAGGCGCGCAGCGCTGGCAACGGTCGTGCCCTGGATCAGCAGCGACACCAGCACGATGAAGAACGCGATATTGAAGAACAGATCCGCATGGTCGAGACCGGCAAGCCACGGATAGGTCGCCAGAAGAATGGGCACGGAACCGCGCAGGCCGACCCACGCGATATAGCCCTGCTCACGCAGCGGAAACCGAAATGGCAGCAGGCTGAGCCAGACCGCGATCGGGCGCGCAATCAAAATCAGTACGGCGGAAACCAACAATCCCGGCAGGACCAGCGGCAGCAGTCGATGGGGTGACGCCAGCAGGCCGAGAATCACGAACATGCCGATCTGCGCGGTCCAGGCGATACCATCATGGAAGCGCCGGATACCCGCAGCGGCACGTACCTGACGATTGCCGAGCAACAGTCCGGCCAGATACACCGCCAGAAAGCCGCTTCCGCCCAGAAGCGCGGTCAAACCGAAGATCAGCAAGCCGCCGAACAATGCCAGCAAGGGGTACAGCGAATCTCCCAGCGGCAGCCGATTGAGCGCGACCAGCAACAGCCAGCCGCCGGCCAGGCCCACTGCCGTACCGAGCAGCATCTGTTGCAGCAGCAGACTCAGTGCCGACAGCACGCCGAAGGTTTCGGGTGTTTGCAGAAAACTGATCAACGCCAGAGTGAGAAAAACCGCCATCGGATCGTTGGTGCCGGATTCGATCTCCAGTGCGGAGGTCACGCGCTGGTTCAGCGAGACCGAGCGCGTATGCAGCAGTGAAAACACCGCGGCGGCGTCGGTCGAACCGATGATGGCGCCGATCAACAGGCCTTCGGCAATCTCTAGGTTCAGAAGCCAGGCGCTGAACACGCCGACGATCGAAGTGGTGACCAGCACGCCGACGGTGGCCAGAGACAATGCCGGACGCAGTCCGACGCGGAAGCTGGCGAGCTGTGTGCGCATGCCGCCGTCGAACAGAACAACGGCCAATGCCGCGGTTGCGGCCAGATTGGCCAGGGGATAGTTGCTGAACGGGATGCCGCCGGGGCCGTCTTCGCCGGCCAGCATGCCGACGACCAGAAACACCAGCAACAATGGCACGCCCAGACGCGGCGTCACCGCACTTGCCAGGATGCTTGCCAGGAACAGAACGCCGGCCAGGAAGATCAGTTGATTGGTCAGCTCCATGGATGGAGTGTATCTGTTGGCGCGGCTTGCTCGAGCAAGCACACACGCGAAAAATTTGCGTTGCGCTAAATCAGAGAATGGCTAGGCTTCGTCTGGGGCTGCGGCTATACTTCGCCGTCTTTTCGGGGGCCGTCTCTGACGGGCGGTCCTAACACGCAAGAATAATTAGGAGCTCGCCCGTGGATCAAAACGGCCACGATAAAACGTTTTTTGCCAACTTCGGCATGGTCATGGCGGGACTGTTCGGGATTTTCTTCATCTGTGTGGTGGCGGCGCGTCTGCTCGTTGCCGACGAGCAGGAAGATCCGGCAGCTCTGGCCCGCGTCGAGGAGCGGATCAAGCCGGTGGCCACAGTGATTACCGATCCTGCGGCGTTGGTGAAAGTCGCCGCTGCAGCGCCGGCACGCGAGCCGATGACGGGCGAACAGGTCTACACCAAGCTTTGCGCCGGTTGTCACATGGCCGGTGTTCTGGCCGCGCCCAAGACGGACGATGCAGCGGCATGGTCAGCGCGCAAGACCGCTGCGGGTGGGGTGGACGGACTGGTCAATTCCGCGCTACACGGCAAGAACGCAATGCCGCCCAAGGGTGGCGATCCCAGCCTCAGTGACGATGAGGTCAAGGCGGCGGTCGAGTACATGTTGAAGCAATCGGGACTGTAGTCACGAGCAAAGACATTGGGCGGGATCCAGAAGGCCGGGGCGAAACCCCGGCCTTTTTATTGCAGAAGGCCATGCGCACCAAATTGGTGCGCATGAGTGATCTGTGCTTTGGCTTCCTGCAAGGATTAGCAATCTGATAGCTTCAAGCTGCGAGCTGGGGGCAGTCAAAAAGGTCAATCTTGCCGCCCCAAGCTTGGCGCAGCCGCCGCAGTTGGGGGGATTCCCCCAGTACTTGGCATGCGGCTTGCGTTAGGTCTCGTGGGCCGCAGCAGCATGGGAGTCTGCAGCGGAAGTTATCCACATTTTGAAAGAGGCTTTCAAATGGAATTCAAGCGTTCGGCTGTGAGCGCCGCTGTGCTCGGTGCTGCCCTGATGTCCGGCAGTGCATTGGCAGGTGTCAGTGGAAACGTTGGGGCGGTAAGCGAATATGTGTTCCGCGGCATTTCGCAGGGCTCGGGGGCGGCAGTGCAGGGCGGCGTCGACTACGCAGCCGACTCGGGCTTCTACGTGGGCCTGTGGGGTTCGAACATCAGCTGGGGCCCCGGCAGTGCGGAAACCGATGTCTATGCCGGCTTCTCCGGCGGCGATACGGTGACCTACGACCTCGGCGTGACCTACTACTACTACCCGGAAGAGGACGAAGCCGGCACCGATCCGACCGCAAATACCGTCGAAGCCTACTTTGGCCTTGGGTTTGGTCCGGTCTCCGTCAAGGCGTACTACTCACCGACGTATTTCGGCGCGACCGACCCCTCGGGCGACGACATTACCCAGCTGTACGTCAACGCTTCGGCCAGCTTCCCGATGTCGGATTCGCTGTCGCTGGACGCCGCAGTCGGCATGACCTCGCTGTCTGATGATGTGAACTTCGGTTATGAAACCACAGACAGCTACATCGACTACAGCGTTGCGCTGAGCAAGGCGATTGACGATACGATGAGCGCGAGCTTCTCGATCATCGGCACGGACCTGTCCGACGACGATCCGAAGTACGTGGTCAGCCTGTCCAAGTCGTTTGATCTGTAAGCAGCGACTGCAGCATCAAGAAGGGCCGCCGTGTGCGGCCCTTCTTCGTTTCAGGCTGCCGACACTCAGGCGCTGCGGTCGAAGCCACGGTAGCGCAGGGCTTCGGCGATCTGCGGTGCGCCGATGTCGGCGGTGTCGTGCAGATCGGCAATGGTCCGGGCGACGCGGAGAATGCGATGGTATCCGCGCGCCGACAGGCTCAGGCGTGCGGCTGCTTGTTGCAGCAGGACTTCGGCGTCGCGGTCGGGCCTGCAATACCGGTCCAGCTGGCTGCCGTGCAGCTCGGAGTTGAGCTGCTGCTGGCGGTCCAACTGGCGTCGACGCGCGAAAATCACGCGGCTGCGTACGGCTTCGCTGGGCTCTCCCGGCGCCTGCTCCCGAGCGAGAGCGAGATGCTCTACCCGATGCACGAACAGATGCAGGTCGATGCGGTCCAGCAACGGGCCGGAAATGCGGCCGCGATAGCGTTGCACCTGTTCCGGTGTGCAGCGGCACTTGCCGCTGGGATCACCGAGCCAGCCGCAGGGGCACGGGTTCATCGCCGCAACCAACTGAAACCGCGCAGGAAAATCGACCTGGCGTGCGGCGCGTGAGATGGTGATGCGACCGCTTTCCAGCGGTTCGCGCAGAACCTCCAGGACGCGGCGATCGAATTCCGGTAGTTCGTCCAGGAACAACACGCCGTGGTGGGCCAGCGTGATCTCACCGGGGCGTGGATTGCCGCCGCCACCGACCAGCGCGACGCCGGAAGCGGTGTGATGCGGGGCGCGAAAGGGGCGTCTTCCCCAGTCGCTGATCTGGAACCCGCGCGGGCCAATGGAAGCGACGGCGGCGGCTTCCAGTGCTTCGGTATCGGAGAGTGCCGGCAGAATGCCGGGAAGGCGTTGCGCCAGCATCGATTTGCCCGATCCCGGTGGGCCCGCCAGCAGCAGTGAATGGCCTCCGGCAGCAGCGACCTCCAGTGCGCGACGGGCACTGCCCTGGCCGCGTACGTCGGCCAGATCCAACAGGTTGTTGAAAGCTGCGCGGGGCGATTGTGCCGGTTCGGCGGTCCAGTGGCGCTGATGCAGGTTCGCGCACAGCGCGGCAAGGTTGTCGGCGCCGTAGATGCGCGCCTGCGGCGCCAACGTGGCTTCGGCGACATTGGCCGACGGAACCAGCAGAGCATGCCCGGCTGCGCGGGCTTTCAGTGCTGCCGGCAGGCAGCCAGGGACGGGTCGGATTTCGCCGGACAGCGACAACTCGCCAAGGACTTCGACGTCGTGCAGGGTTTCCAGCGGAATCTGACCGGATGCACCGAGAATGCCCAAGGCGATGGCCAGATCAAAACGGCTGCCGCTTTTGGGGAGATCGGCAGGGGCCAGATTGCAGGTGATGCGTTGCAAGGGAAAGCGGTAGCCGCAGGTGGTGATGGCGGCTTTGACGCGATCCTTGGCTTCGCGCACAGCGGCCTCGGGCAGGCCGACAATGTTCAGGCCCGGCAACCCTGGAGCCAGATGCACCTCAACCGTGACCGGGTCTGCCTCAAGCCCGTTTTGCGCACGCGCCCAAACGCTCGCCAGCTGCGTCATCGCAAGTCCCTCCCTTGCGCTGCGAAGTCTGTATTCCCTGCCGCCACAACGGCGGACTGATCCTTCGTCTACCGGGCAGACGTCGTGCCCGGATTGTGTTCAGCCTTGTCGCTGTTCCAGTGCCTGCAGGCGCTGCTCGAGTGCTGCGAGCTTGGTCTGAGTGCGCCGCAGCAGCTCGGCCTGAAGGTCAAAGCGCTCGCGCGACACCAGGTCCCACTTTTCCAGATTGGCTCTGAGCACCGCGCGGAAATTGTCCTCAAGCTCGTGGCGCAGGCCCTTGAGTCCCGGGGGCAGCATCTGCCCGAGCTTGGCGGCGAGGTCTTCGAGTTGGCGAGGTTCCATGACAGTCATCAATAGAGCGTGTGCAAAGCATACGACCCGACAGTCGCGGTGGCGAGCGTCATCAGTCCTGCCAGTCCTCAACCAGCATGCCGAGCTTGGCCGCTAGCCAGGGTGTGGTGGTGGCCTGCAGCAGAATCGTCACCAGAATCGCGATGAACGTCACTGCGCCGATGATTTCGGCGCCTGGGGCTTTCATGCCGGCGAGCAGGCCTGCCAGTGCCGCCGGAATGACGCCGGTTTCACGGGTCCAGCACATGAACAGACGCTCCTTGAAGGTCCAGCGCGCGCGACGGTCCGGCCAGGTGCAGATGAATACCGTCAGCGGCCGCGCGACGAACATGAAGATGCCGACCAGCATCAGGCCCTGGACCCAGTAGCGCTGCATCAGTGCGAAGTCGACCTGGGAGCCCAGCAGCACGAAGATCATCAGACGCATGATCAGCGCCATTTCGGCGACGAAGATCTCCATCTTCTCGGCCTCCATCGGCTGCATGCGGAAGCCGAAGGACTCCTTGTTGCCGATCAGGATGCCAAACACGAACACCGCCATGAAGCCGGAGGCGTGGTAATTGTCGGCGGCCAGGTAGGCACCGGCGACCGCCATCAGCGTCACGACCGGTCCGAATTCACCGAGAAACGCATATTTCTCGTGCGCCAGCAGTAGCGCTGCGGCATAGCCGACGACGCTGCCGATCAGGATGCCGAGGCTGGCCTGCTTCAGCAGTTCCAGAATCGAGCCGCTGAGCGAGAAAGAGCCCTGTCCCATCGCGATCGCCAGCACCGTGAACGTCAGGATCGCGCCGGTCGCGTCGTTGAACGCCGACTCTGACATCACCGTTTGCGAAATGCGCTCCTTGATGGGGATCTGCTTGAAGATCGGCACCAGGGTTGCCGGGTCGGTTGACGCCGTGGCGGCACCGAGCAGGGCTGCTACCACCAGCGGCAGGCCCATGATCCAGTGAGCCGCAGCAGTGGTCACGGCGGCCGTGATCAGCAGCCCGAGCGTCGCGATGATCGCAATGGTGACCCAGACCTCGCGCAACACGCGGAAGCGCAGCGAGGCGCCGCCGTCGAACAGGATGTAGCACGAGCCGAAGATCAGGATGATCTGATTGAGGCCGCTGTCGGCGTGGATGTCGATGGCGCCAAGGGCTTGTGGGCCCAGGGCGATGCCAACCAGCAGAAACACGGCGACATCAGGAATTCGCAATCGTTTGGCGATGACGCCACCGAGGCTGCCGGCGGCCAGAATGATGCCAAACGCGTGCAGCAGCTCTTTGGCCGCTGACAGCGAGGATGAAGCTTCCATCGTGGGGTGAATCCTGACGTCGCGGGGACGTCTGACGCTTGAGGGGTGCGTAGTGTAATCGCGACGCCGCGCGTTCGGGAGTGGGCACCAAAATAGAGCGCGACGCACCAGAATGAACGAGGGGAAAACCCGCAGCCACGCACCACAGTATGTTCTGAAGCGTTTGGCACGCTCCGTGCTTTGTTCCTCGCCGACCGCCGGAGTCAGAGGCTCCTCTGGCGGAACACGCTTTCCGACTCAGAGGAGTTATTCATGAAATTGATCGCAGCCATCATCAAGCCGTTCAAGCTGGACGAGGTGCGAGAGGCGCTCTCGGACCTGGGAGTGGCCGGTATCACGGTGACCGAAGTAAAGGGATTTGGCCGTCAGAAGGGTCATACCGAACTGTATCGCGGCGCCGAGTATGTCGTTGATTTTTTGCCGAAGGTGAAGATCGAGGTTGCCGTTGCTGACGACAAGCTCGACGGTGCCATCGACGCCATCAGCAAGGCGGCACACACCGGCAAGATCGGTGACGGCAAGATTTTCGTATTCACCCTTGACCAGGCCATCCGTATCCGTACGGGTGAATCCGGCAAGGACGCACTCTAAGGGGAGTTCAAACCAATGATGCGTAAATTTTTGACTGTCATGACGCTGGCCGCGTGCTGCGGTCTCGCGCCTGCGTGGGCGCAGGATGAGATGCCTGCTGCTGAGTCGGTTGCTGCAGAAACAACCGAAATGGCCGCCGATGCTCCAACAGATGCGGCTGTCGTCGTCGAGGAGACCGTAACCGAGACGGCCGCGCCAGCGGAAGAAGCGCCGGCGGAAGCGGCAGAAGAAGCGCCGACGCTGGACAGCGGTGACACCGCGTGGATGCTGACGTCAACGGCGCTGGTTCTGCTGATGACGATTCCGGGTCTGGCGTTGTTCTATGCCGGCATGGTTCGTTCGAAGAACGTCCTGTCGGTGATGATGCAATGCTTCGCCATCACCGCTCTGGTGTCGGTGCTGTGGACCATCTATGGCTATAGCATGGCTTTCGATACAACGGGCATGGAAGCTGGTGTCGTCAACTTCAACAGCATTGTCGGCGGCATGAGCAAGGCGTTCATGGCCGGCGTCGGCCTGGATAGTCTGACTGCAGCGATTCCGGAGTCGGTCTTCGCGACCTTCCAGATGACGTTTGCCATCATCACCCCCGCGCTGATCGTTGGCGCATTTGCAGAGCGCATGAAGTTTTCGTCTCTGCTGGTGTTCATGACCCTGTGGGTCACGGTCTGCTACTTCCCGATGGCACACATGGTGTGGAGTGGCGATGGCGGCTTGCTGTGGGATTGGGGCGTGCTTGATTTCGCTGGCGGCACTGTCGTGCACATCAATGCCGGTATCGCAGGTCTGGTCGCAGCAATCATGCTTGGCAAGCGCAAGGGTTACGGCAAGGAATCGATGGCGCCGAACAACCTTGGCTATACCGTCATGGGTGCGAGCATGCTGTGGGTTGGCTGGTTTGGATTCAACGCCGGCTCCGCAGTGGGTGCAAACGGCGCTGCGGGCATGGCGATGTTTGTGACCCAGGTTGCGACCGCCTCCTCGGCACTGGCCTGGATGTTCGCCGAGTGGATCACGCACAAGAAGCCATCAGTGCTCGGTATTGCGTCAGGCGCGGTTGCAGGCCTGGTTGCGGTTACGCCTGCATCCGGCACTGCGGGTCCGATTGGCGCACTGTGGATCGGTTTGGCAGCTGGCGTGATCTGCTTCCTGGCTTCGACCAAGTTGAAGAAAGCGGTGGGCTATGACGATTCTCTGGACGTGTTCGGTGTGCACTGCGTCGGCGGTATCGTCGGTGCGATCCTGACCGGCCTGTTCTGCTTCCCCTCCATGGGTGGCGTGTGGGAGCCGGGTGAAGGCGCCACGATCGGTAGCCAGCTGTGGATTCAGACCAAGGGCGTTCTGTTCACGCTGGTTTACACCGGTGTGCTGAGCGTTGTGTTGCTGATGATCACGAAGGTGGTAACGGGTGGTCTGCGTGTCACTGAAGAGGCTGAGACTGAAGGTCTCGATCTTACTCAGCACAACGAACGCGGCTACATCCTGTAATAACGCATCACATTTTTCTCCGGTGGGTTGGGGCGGACTTCACAGTCCGCCCCTTTTTTGTGCGCAGGCCTTCGACTTTTTCCCGGGGTCGCCCTAAACTCCGGCATTCGATTCGATCAAGGCTAACGTCATGAAAATGCTGGTTGCGGTTATCAAACCGTTCAAGCTCGATGCGGTGCGCGAAGCGCTTGCCGATCTCGGCGTACAGGGCATGACGGTCACCGAAGTACGGGGCTTTGGGCGCCAGAAAGGGCATACCGAGCTGTATCGCGGCGCCGAGTACACCGTCGACCTGCTCCCCAAGATCAAGCTCGAGCTGGCCGTGACACCGGAGATGGCGGACAAGGCGGTCGATGCCATTCTGAAAGCCGCCAAGACCGGCCAGATTGGCGACGGCAAGATTTTCATCTACGACCTCGAGCAGACGGTCCGCATCCGCACCGGCGAATCCGGGGTCGAAGCCGTCTGAGCTTCAGCCGTATCCCGTGCCTGCCGCGAACTGCATCGCGCGGTGGGCATTTTTGTGTCCGGGGGAGAATATGAAAACAAAAATTGCCGCAGCGATCGCACTGCTTTCGTCGCCTGTCTACGCGCAGGAGTCCGCGACGGCGCTTAACAGCGGGGATACCGCGTGGTTGCTGACTGCGACCGCGCTGGTGTTGTTCATGAGCCTGCCCGGACTGGCGCTGTTTTATGGCGGGCTGGTGCGCGCCAAGAACGTTCTGTCTGTTCTGGTGCAGTGCTTTGCGATCGTCTGTGTGGTGTCCGTGCTGTGGCTGATCTGCGGGTACAGCCTGGCCTTTGCCCCCGGCAGTGGATTCATCGGCGGCTGGTCGAAGGCGTTCTTCAACGGCGTTGGCGAGAGCACGCTGAGTGGAGGCGTGCCGGAGTCCGTCTTTGCCATGTTCCAGCTGACTTTCGCCGCGATCACGCCGGCGCTGGTTGTCGGCGGCTTTGCCGAGCGCATGAAGTTTTCCGCGATGCTGCTGTTCTCGACGCTGTGGGTGATGGCGGTCTATGTCCCGGTGTGTCATTGGGTCTGGGCGTCAGACGGCTGGCTATATCAGCGTGGTCTGCTCGATTTTGCCGGCGGTACCGTTGTGCACATCACCGCCGGCGTCGCGGCACTGGTCGCGGCGATGCAGCTGGGTCGGCGCAACGGCTTTCCACATACCGCAATGCTGCCACACAACATGACGATGACCGTGACCGGTGCCGGCATGTTGTGGGTCGGCTGGTTCGGTTTCAACGGGGGTTCGGCGCTGGCTGCTGACGGGAATGCCGGCATGGCGGTGCTGGTCACGCATACGTCTGCGGCCGCGGGCGCGCTGATGTGGAGCGCTATCGAGTGGTTCAAGTTCGGCAAACCCTCGGCGCTGGGTATTGTGACCGGGATGGTTGCGGGGCTTGGCACGATCACGCCGGCATCCGGCTTCGTCGGCCCTGGGGGCGCGCTGGTGATCGGACTCACTGCTGGTGCGGTTTGCTTTACCGCGACCCAGTGGCTGAAGCGGCGCATGAAGATCGACGACTCGCTGGACGTGTTCCCGGTACATGGCGTTGGCGGCATCCTCGGGACATTTGCGGTCGCGCTGTTTGCGTCCAGCGGGCTCGGTGTATTCAGCGGGCAGGGCTATGCCGAAGGCATGGATATGGGTCGCCAGTTCGCGGTGCAGATTACCGGCATTGTGGCGGTGGGTGCCTATACCGCGGTCTTGAGCTGGGGCCTGCTGAAGCTGGTCGACGTCATGGTCGGCGGTTTGCGCGTGACACCCGAAGAAGAAAACGCCGGCCTCGACACCACGCAGCACAACGAGCGCGGCTACGATCTGCAGAGCTTGTGATGCTGGAGCTAGCCGCCGCCTTCGGGCGGCGGCAGACGGTTATGGAAGCCGTCGCAGTGCGGTGCATGGCGCGTGTGCTTGCAGCCACACAACCATTGCGTGCCGCTGCGGCGAGTGACTTCAAAAGCCATGGGCTGCATGCCGCTGCCATCATGTGAGCCGTCGCAGAACGGCTGTGTGTTCGAACGGCCGCAGGCGCACCACAGATAGCGGCCCGGGGCGAGGTCGAGCACGTAGGCGCTGCGGCGCGCAATGATCGGGCAGGGGCGTGAATCGCTCACACGGATAGTTGGCGGCGCGCACGGAATGTACGCGCTGCCATGGTAGCGTCAATCGAACACGCGCTTGCGCTACTGATGCAGCTGCGGAATCAGCGTGGTGGTCAGTTCCAGCTTGCCGGAGATGACGCCGCGATTGGTGATCATCTTGTCGGCGATCAGCTGCAGCTGCGCCGCCGGGCCCTGCACCAGAATCACCTCCATCGTCTGCGAATGCATCAGGTGCACGTGCAGCGAGCTGATGATTTCGCGGATGTGTTGATGCTGCAGATCCGCCAGCAGCTTTTGCAGCCGCGGCGTCGAATGGTCGTACAACAAGGTGATGGTGCCTGCCATGATTTCGTTGCCGCGCTCTTTTTTGTGCGCGGTGATCTGATGGCTGATCATTTCAGCAATGGCTTGAGAGCGACTGTCGAAGCCGCGTTCGGCCACCATTTCATCGAGCTGCAGCAGCAGCGTCTCCGGCAAGGAGACGCTGATCCGGCTGACACCCCCGTTGTTCTGACTCATCGGTCTTGCGTGGTGTACTAGAACAGGTGGCTGTAGCGCTCGATTTCCCAGGCCGAGACGTGACGGTGGTAGGCCTCCCATTCGTTGCGCTTGTAACGCACGAACTCGTCGCGCAGTTCCTGCCCCAGGGTTTCGGTGACGAAGGGGTCGGCTTCGAAGGCATCGACCGCTTCGGCCAGCGTTTTCGGCAGGAACTCGATACCGCGCTCGGCGCGCTGTGCTTCGCTCAGTTCGTAGAGGTTGTCTTCCTGCGCCTTGCCCGGATCCAGACCTTCGCGGATGCCTTCAAGACCTGCGGCCAGAGCCAAGGTCGCGGCCAGATAGGGATTCAGCGCGCCATCGGCGTTGCGGGATTCGCAGCGGCCGCCGCCCATCGGCACGCGGATCGAATTGGTGCGATTGTTCGATCCGAACGAGTTGAATACCGGAGCCCAGGAGAAATACGCCATCTCGCCCTGACGCTGCAGGCGTTTGTAGCTGTTGACGGTCGGTGCGAACGCCGCGCACAGCGCCTTGCCGTGCTTGAGGATGCCGGCGATGAAGTGATAGCCGATCGGTGTCAGGCCCAGGCCGCGCGGATCTTCCTTCGGATCGCAGGCAAACACATTGGCGCCGGTCTTGAGGTCGTACAGCGACATGTTGAAATGCGCGCCATTGCCGGTTTTGTCGGCGAACGGTTTGGGCATGCAGGTGGCCAGCAGGCCTTCCTGCTTGGCGAACTCCTTGGCCATCAGGCGGAAGAAGATGAAGCGGTCGCAGCTGGTGATGGCGTCGGCGTACTTGAAGTCGAACTCGTACTGACCGTTGGCGTCTTCGTGGTCGAACGAGTACAGATCCCAGCCCAGCGCGTTGATCGTGGTGGCGACCTTGTCGAGCCAGTTGAACTGGTCGAGAAAGCCGCGCACGTCGTAGCAGGACTTGACCAGCTTGTCGTCGGGATTGGGCACCGAAAGCGAACCGTCCTCGCCCTGCTTGAGCACATAGATTTCGCACTCGATGCCGAGGTTCATGCCAAAGCCCATCGATGCGGCTTTCGCCAGCTGTTTCTTCAGGGCGACCCGCGTGTTCAACGGATAGGGCTCACCCTTGAAGGTGTTGTCCGCCGGCATCCACGCGACTTCCGGCTGCCACGGCAACTGGATGATGTGATCGAGGTCCGGCACCGAGGCGATTTCGTCGTCGTTCGGGCGCTGGCCGAGACCGTCGAGCGCATAGCCCGTATACAGCTCGGAACCGCGCGCCATCTGTGGCAAGTGAGAAATCGGCACGACCTTGCCCTTGGGAATGCCGTGGATGTCGACATAGGCGCCGATGCAATACTTCACACCTTTGGCTTCAAGGTCCTTCTGGATGCGTTGAATCTCTTCGTTGCTCTTCATCGTGTTGCTCGTTTCGTCGGGGGGGTCAGCCGTCGATGTCGACGGCCTGGAAATAGGAATGTGGCAGTGGCGGTTGCTCGGCCATGCCACGCAGCACGCGCCCGGACAGGTCTTCGACCATCCATGCGTACAGCTGCGCGCCGTCGGCGGCACTGGCGCGGCTGGGAAAACCGGTGACGCCGTTGCTGCTGGTGCGATTGACCGGATGCGAGAACACGCAGCCGTCGGTGCGGTCTGGATCGTCGGCCGCGGCGATGCGATCCTCGCGCACCATCGACGGTGCAATTGCCTGCATCAAGGCCGTCTCGGCGGCGTTCGCGTGCCAGTCCTCGGCGTCCTCGAAATGTTTCTCGCGCACGCGGTCGCTGATCAATGCAGTGCCGATCAGCGCCACCATCAGCTCGTCGTGTTCGGCGCGCAGCATCTCCAGTGCACAGCGCAGCGGGGCGGCGTTGGTGACGTGACCGTTGACCAAAAACAGGCGGCGGAAGCCGGAGGCATAGACCCAGTCGCCGATGTCCTTGACCACGTCGATCAGCGTCTTCGGCTGCAGCGCGATCGTGCCAGGCCAGCGCTTCGAGTGGCCGATCGAGCAGCCGTAGGGCAACAGCGGCAGCAGCGCCGCGCCGGTCCGATCGGCGACGTCACGGCACAGCTGCATCGAGATCTCGCTGTCCATGCCGCAGCCCAGATGCGGGCCGTGCTGCTCGGTCGCGCCGATCGGCAGGATCGCCGTGGTCATGCCGCCGCGTGCCAGCGCGCCGATCTCTTCCCAGGTCATTCGGTACCAGTCATGCATGGGGATTCACTCAGTAAACGTCAGGCACGACATCGTCGACGGCGACCATGCGCACCATGTTGAGGTGGTCTTCACTGAGACCGACGGTTTCGGTCTGCGGCGGATGGATCAGTTCTTCCAGCCGCGCCTTGGTGGCGAGAAATTCCGGACTCAGGAATTGCTGCGTCGAGCGCGGATGTGGCACTGGCACCTCGATCAGTTCCTGCACTTCGCCGGGATGCGCTTTCAGCACGAGGATGCGATCGGCAAGAAAGATCGCCTCGTCCAGGTCGTGCGTGATGAACAGGATCGTGACGTCGATGTTCTTCCAGATGTCGAGCAGGTAGCTCTGCATGCGACAGCGCGTCTGTGCATCTAGCGCGCCGAAGGGTTCGTCCATCAGCAGGATGCGCGGCTGGTTGGCGAGTGCGCGCGCAATCGCGACGCGCTGCTTCATGCCGCCGGAGAGCTGATGCGGATAGGCGTCGGCGAACTTGGACAGGCCGACCAGATCGATCCACTGCAGCGCGGTGGGTTCAGGCATGCCGCTGCGGCCGGAGACCTGCAGGCCAAACATCACGTTCTGCTTGACCGTCAGCCAAGGGAACAGCGTGTAGCCCTGGAACACCATGCCGCGGTCCGGGCCCGGGCCGCTGACCGGCTGGCCATCGAGTAGCACCTGGCCGCTGCTCTGCGTTTCGAGCCCGGCGAGCATGCGGATCAGCGTCGACTTGCCGCAGCCGCTGGGACCGATCACGCAGACGAACTCGCGCCGGTGCACGGTCAGGTTGATGTCGCGCAGCGCGGTGACAGTGCCCTGGCGCGATTCAAAGTTCTTGCCGAGGTTCTGCACTTCGAGAATCACCGGGCGCTGCTTCAGGCGCTCGAAGCGCGCGCGCACCTCGGGCGACTGCTCGCGATAACTGGGCAGTTGGATTTGGGTCATGGAACTTCGCGTGTGAATGAATCAGTGGGCGAGACTGCGTTGCCACGGGAAGATGCGGCGTCCGATCCAGGCCAGCAGCAGATCGGTCGTCAGGCCGAGTACGCCGATCATGAAGATCGCGGCGTAGACGTTTTCGAAATTCTTGTAACGCGCCTGCTGCGTGATGAACCAGGTGATGCCTGAGCTGGCGCCGATCATTTCGGCGACGATCAGGTAGGTCCAGGCCCAGCCGAGCAGGATGCGCTGATCCTTGTACAGATCCACGATGATGCCGGGGATGACCACGCGGAACAGCAGCGACATGCGTTTGGCGCCGAGCGTCATCGCCGCTTCCAGCAAGGATGGATCGAGCTTGCGCGTGGTGTTGGCGATCACCAGCACCTGCTGGAAGAAGGTGCCGATGACGATGATCGCGATCTTCGGCGCCTCGTTGATGCCGAGCACCGCAACCGCCAGGGCACCAAACGCGGGCGCCGGCAGATAGCGGAAGAACTCGACGAAGGGTTCGTTCAGCCGCGAGAACACGTCATAGGTCCCGGCCAGGATGCCTAGTGGCACGCCGAACAGTGACGAGATCAGGAAGCCCATCGCGATCACGTAGATGCTGTTGCCCAGGCTTTCGTGCAGCCACTTCTCGTCGCGACGCTTGGGTTCGGTGGTGAACGCGGTGTACATCGCCTTGGCAACCTGATGCGGTGCCGGGAGATAGATCGGGTTGGCGGATGTGCCGACGGGAACCGCTTCGCCCTTCTGTCTTGCGGCCTCGGCTTCGCGCTCGAACACCTCTTGTTCGAGCAGCATGCCCTGGGTGAAGTACGACACCGAACCGGGATCGCTGACCTCCACCATTGGATGCCAGATGAAGGGCACGTAACTGACCAGACACCAGATCGCCAGCGGAATCACGAAACTCAAGATGCCGAGGAACATGCGTCGCCGTGGCGACAGTTCCTTGCGGACAGCAAACCAGCTTTGAGCGGACATCGTCGTGAATTCCAGAACTGGGTAAGTGATCGGGTGTCTGGTCGGGTGTCGCGTGGACTTACAGGCCTGCCGTCAGTGAGCCATCGATGTAGCTGTCGACATCCTGTGCTTCCTTGTAGACATCGTTGGCGAGGTTGAACTCGTCGACGATCTTCGAAGAGCCGTACAGCGAACCGAAGCCGTCGCCCTTCTTGAAGAAGCCTTTGGCTTCGTCCAGCGTCAGGATCTTGGTGCCGGTGTAGAAACCTTCATATTCCTCGGGAGAGACACCGACGCGCGATGCCATGATCTTGATCGCATCGGCATGCGTCTTCGGATCGTGGATGTAGTCGACCGCGCGGTACCAGACCTTCACGACCTTTTCCCAGTCCGCCTTGCGCGTGGCCAGACTCACTGGCGACACCGCGAGCACGTCATAGATCAGGCCGGGTTCGTCGGCGCTGGTGTAGATCGGCTTGGAACCGGGGACCAGCTTCAGGGCGACGCCGGAGTTCGGCTGCCACGCCGCGATGGCGGAGACGTCACCGCTGGCGAGCACCTGTGGGGTTTCGTTGGTCGGCACGTTGACCAGGGTCACGTCCTTCTCGCTCATGCCGGCCTTCTTCAGGCCGTTGAGCAGCAGCAGGTGATCGACGAAACCGATCTCGACGCCGACCTTCTTGCCCTTCAGATCCTTCAGCGAGCTGATGCCCGGCTTGCCGACGATCATGTCGTTGCCGTTGCTGTAGTCGTTGATGATGATCATCACGCTCTTGGCGCCGGTGGCGCCGGTCACCAGCGCATCGCCGTTGGTCATCGTCACCGCGTCGAGCTTGCCGGCCGCGAAGGCGTCCATCGACGCGACGTAGTCGAACCATTCGAACGAGACGTCGACGCCAGCGTCCTTGAACCAGTTCTTCTCGATCGCGACCTGCCATGCGACCCAGCCCGGCCAGTCGCTGTAGCCGATTTTCAGGGGTTCCGCAGCCTGCGCGGACAGCGACAGCATCCACGCGCCCAGCGTTGCGGCAAACAGTTTCTTCATACCGATCTTCATCGCGGGTCCTCTTTGAAGTATTACGAACAGAGACATTCGTATTACTCACACAGCAAGTGCCGTGCCATTGCACTTGCGCCCCTCAGATTGCTGTCAAACCGGGGTTTGCGCGCATCGCGTCGGATCCATGGGGGTGTCGATGCTGTGTTCTGAGGCATGCCTGCGCGCCGAGACAGTGCGCCGCGCGATCGCATCGCGCATTCGTCAGAACGATCAGCGCTGCGCGATGAAGCGAGTGAAATGCGCGTGTTCGGTGTCGCCGACCCAGCGATTCAGATCCCACAGGTCGGCGACCGGCGCCCGCGTGAACGGCAGGCAGTGCAGGTAGCCGTCCGGTCCGAACTCCGGCGTCATCGTGGTGAGCGTCGTTCCGCCAGCGTGCTGCGCGTCCCAGATCAGTGTCCACCAGCGCTGGTGCGCCGCCAGCGCTTCGGCGAATTCCGGCGCAGCCGGATGCGGTACCTGCGGACCCTGGTCATAGCCGACGCGGGCGTGGATGTGGCGAACGTTGGGCGCGATGGCTTTGATGATGTCGAGCTCGCTGTCGATCAGCCGCTCGCAGACCACGCACCAGTGACTGAAATCGGCGGTGAGTGGAATTTGCGGCAGCGCGGCGACGACATCGCGCGTGATCCACGGATTGAACAGCGAACGCCCACGATGCGTCTCGAAACTCAGTGACAGGCCGTGCCGTCGTGCCAGCGCCATGCCGCCTTCGAAGAAGCGCAGCGAGTCCGCCAGCGGCCACGCGTCGCACCCGCCGATGCAGTTCACGTGCAGTGGATGAAGCGCCTGCGCACGCGACAGGCCGGCGTCGAGATCGCGCAGATGCTGCTCGACGCTGGCGTGGCGGTCGGGGACGTAACTGCCGGCGGTGGTGATCTCGGCGATGAACTGCAGTCCGTGGTCGTTCAGCGCCGCGCTCAGCTCGGCGAGCTGGGCGGGACTTTGTGGCGTTTGTCCCTCAAGACCGCCGAAGCCGGCGGCGTGTGCCTGCCCGGCGGCGGCGGCCAGCGATCCGTCGTGACCCCACAGCGTCTTGAACAGTTTCAGTTCCATGACTTCAGTGCGCCGTCAGGAACGACACGCCGAGCACGCCGATGAAATCCTGCGGCGCGCCGATCGCGTGGTCGGGCGCATCGCCATTCAGCACGCGCGCGACGCGGTGGCGGTGGTAGCTGCGCAGCAGCGCGGCAAATGGCAGGACGTGATCCGGCGTGCTCCCGGGTTGCGCACGATGCAGCGCCGGCAGTGCATGCCACGGCGTGCTGGGATGGATGTGATGCGCGTTGTGGTAACCGAAGTTCAGCATCAATCGATCAATCCAGGGATGTGTCGGCGCCAGCGGATTGGAGTAGGTGTTGCGCTGTTCGTAGGCACGGTCGCCGGCAGGGCGCTGCGGGGTGCCGTCGTCCAGTGTGGTCAGCACGGCATAGGTGTGCTGGTGCACGTCCATGAAGCGCAGTGCGTGCAGGAACAGCAGATACGCGAGCGCGTAATACAGCGGCGCCGTCGGCGTGATCCACGCCATGCCGACGAACAGGCTGCCGCGCACGACCAGATTGACCAGCACGCGCGTGCGGCGATCGCGGCGCTTCGGCGAGGTGAACGGCAGCACGATCACCAGCGCATGCATCAGCAGGTCGACTGCCGGGATGTAGGCCCACTCGGCCAGCTGCACCGCGCGCAGCCACCCCGGATGGCGCAGCAGCAGCGCACGGTAGTCGTAGGCGATGACGTCGGCGCGTTCGGAGTGATGGCGCAGATGCTTGCGCCGGATATCGTCGTAGCGACCATAACTGGCGCCGACCATCCAGCTCAGCACTGCGCCGAGCCGGCGATTGGCGGCCTGTGAGACGAAAATGCTGTTGTGCGCGCATTCGTGGATCAGATACGCGGCCACGACCAGGCTGTGCGCCAGCGCCAGGCATGCAATCCCTTGCAGCAGCATGGTGCCGGACAGCAGGCCGCCAATTGCTGCAGCGGTTACGCCCAGGGCGTAGCCCAGCGCCGCGAGTTGTGGCCAGTCCGCGCGGCCGCCGCGCAATGCCCAGTCCATCCTGCCGCTCCATGCCTGCGGCCAAGGCGCCGCAATGCAGGCCACTGCGCAATCGACGTGCCACGCCATCGCGGACCTTAGATAGGCATGAGGTAGGCATGGGGGTTTGTGCGATCCAGCGTGATGGCCGGTGGTGCACTATTTCGACGCATCGGTGCGCCATCGTGGCGCGGATGTGGTCACCGGACGCGCGCAGGCGGCGTCACAGCCGCGGCTTCGCCGTGGCATGTGTTGTGCTATATCTGCACTTGAGAGGGGTAGGCCGCGCTTCGGAAAACCGATGCCCGGCCCGCTGCTTCGAAGGGTGGCTAGGGTTCCGGTCCGCGGTGCGGATGCTGGTCCGAGAGCCGCCGGCCTCTGCGAGGCGGGCCTGTCCCGCGGATCGGATGCTGCACGGAGGGATAAAAGCCCGGGAGGATCGCTTTGATGTCAGGCGCTCTCTCGTTGTGCTTTCGATCTGACCCGCAGGAGGCTGCCGTGAACAAAATACTGAATCCCCAACCGCCCTCTCGCCCTACGTGCGGAGCGTGGCGATGACTGCGCTCTCACCGATCGCGCCGTCCGCGCTGCTGTGGCAGGAAACCGTGCCCGGGGGCTGTCACTGGTCCGGCCTGATGCGACGCGGCAGCGCGCTGCGCCTGACCGATCTCGACGGCGGCGCCAACGTCTCGGCGCTTTTCTTCAATCAGGAAGAGAAGCTCGAGCGCTACAACATGCCGGACTCGCTCAAGGCACAGCACACCGCGTTTCTGACCACCGGCAACGTACTGATGTCGGACATGGGCCGCGTGCTGTGCTCGATCATCGGTGACGAGCTCGGGTGGCACGACACCGTCTGCGGGCTGTCGGATGCGAATTCGATTCGTGAAAAGTACGGCGAGGCGCGGTACCAGACGCATCGCAACGCGATGCATCGCAGTGCGCGTGACGGGCTGCTGGTCGAACTCGGAAAGTGGGGACTGGGCAAGCGTGATCTGGTCGCCAACGCCAACTTCTTCAGCAAGGTGGTGCCGGATGCTGACGGCTATCTGGGCTACGTCACGGGGCATAGCCGCGCCGGCGCCGCGCTGGACCTGCGCTTCGACATGAACGTACTGGTGGTGCTGTCGACTGCGCCACATCCGCTGGCTCCTGCCGGAGCGTACCGGCCTGCGGCGGTCGAACTCAGCGCCTGGCACGCCGGTGTCGCTGCGCCCGACGACGTCTGCCGTTTGCACTGTCCGCAGAACCAGCGGGCGTTCACCAACACCGACCGCTACTTCGCGCAATAGGGAGTGCAGAGATGAGTCTGATCGTTGAAAGTCATCTGCGCCCGGAAACCGCGGTGCTGGATCAGGTCTGCGCTGCCGGTGAGCCGTGGATGGCGACGGTGCGCAAGGGCCAGGTGTTCCGCATTCTCGACCTCGAAGGCAACCAGGCCGTGGACACACTGTTCTACAGCGCGGCCGACGCGGAGGAACGCTACAGCGCGGTGGATACGATCCAGCGGCAGGCGCGCCTGTATCTGGAAGCAGGATCGGTGCTGTACTCCAGCGAAGGTCGACCGATGCTGACCATTGTCGCCGACACCTGCGGTCGCCACGACACCCTAGGGGGCGCCTGTGCGGCCGAAAGCAATACCGTGCGCTATGCACTGGACAAGCGACCGATGCACAGCTGCCGTGACAATTTCATGCACGCGCTGGCGCACTGCGACTGCGCGCATCACCTGAATCTGGGCAAGCGCGACATCGCACCGAATATCAATTTCTTCATGAACGTGCCGGTGACGCCGGACGGCGCACTGAAATTCGATGACGGCATTTCCGCCCCGGGCAAATACGTCGAGCTGCGAGCAGAGATGGACGTGGTGGTGCTGATCTCCAACTGCCCGCAGCTCAACAATCCCTGCAATGCCTACAACCCGACGCCGGTGCGGCTGTTGGTGTGGGACCCGGAATGAGCGGAATCTGATCCGGCGGTATCGCGGTAACACGACAGCGGGACGACCCGTTGCCGTCCTCACGCAGAAGCGGGACGACCCGTCGATGAGATCGATGTCATGTTCAACAAGGTCCTGATAGCCAATCGCGGTGCCATCGCCTGCCGCGTCATCCGCACGCTCAAGGCGCTCGGCGTGAAGTCGGTCGCGGTGTATTCGGAGGCCGATGCCAATGCGCTGCATGTGAGTCTGGCCGACGAAGCCGTATGCATCGGTCCGGCGCCGGCGACGGAGAGCTATCTGCGCGCTGAGCGCATTCTGGATGCAGCGCGCGCGACCGGTGCCGAAGCGATCCATCCAGGGTACGGCTTCCTCTCCGAGAATCCGGACTTTGCCGAAGCCTGTGCCGCAGCCGGCATCGCCTTCGTCGGGCCGACCCCGGAGCAGATGCGCGCGTTCGGCCTCAAGCACACCGCGCGCAGCCTGGCCGAGGACAGTGGCGTGCCGATGCTGCCCGGCAGCGGCCTGCTCAATGACGTCGGACATGCGCGCGCCGAGGCCGCACGCATCGGCTACCCGGTGATGCTCAAGAGCACTGCCGGTGGCGGTGGCATCGGCATGCGTCTGGTGTGGTCAGACGACGCGCTGGAGGAGGCCTATGCTTCGGTCGATCGTCTGGCGCGCGCCAATTTCAAGGAAGCCGGCATCTTCATCGAAAAATACGTCGAGGCCGCGCGCCATATCGAAGTGCAGGTCTTCGGCGATGGCGAAGGTCACGTCATCGCGCTGGGCGAGCGCGACTGCTCGGTCCAGCGGCGCAATCAGAAAGTGATCGAGGAAACGCCGGCCCCCGGCTTGAGCGACGCGCAGCGTGCGCAGCTGCACTCCGTCGCGGTGCGCTTGATGCAGTCGGTCAACTATCGCTCGGCCGGCACTGTCGAGTTTGTGATGGACGCGAGCACCGGCGCGTTCTATTTCCTGGAGGTCAACACGCGGCTGCAGGTCGAGCACGGTGTGACCGAACAGGTTGCCGGGGTCGATCTGGTGGCCTGGATGCTGCAGCTGGCTGCGGGCGATCTCCCGGCGTTGGACGGTTTGCAGCCACGCCTGCGCGGCGCGTCGATCCAGGTGCGTCTGTATGCCGAAGATCCGAACAAGGACTTCCAGCCGTCGTCGGGACTACTGACCGAAGTGGCGTTTCCGGCGGACGCGCGCATCGAAAGTGCGGTGGTTGGCGGCGCCGAGGTCACGCCGTACTACGATCCGATGCTGGCCAAGCTGATCGTCACCGCCGACACGCGTGATGCCGCGCTGGAAAAGCTGCAGGCGGCGCTGGCCGCGACGCGCATCGCCGGCATCGAAACCAATCTCGACTATCTGCGTCAGGTTGTTGGCGACCGCGTTTTTGCTGAAGGCCGCCAGACCACGCGCTACCTGAACAGCTTCCACTATCTGCCGTCCACGATCGACGTGATCGAACCCGGCGTGCAGACCTCGGTGCAGGACTGGCCCGGTCGTGTGGGCTACTGGGATGTTGGCGTACCGCCCTCCGGTCCGATGGACGCACTGGCGCTGCGCATCGGCAACCGGCTGCTCGGCAACGACGAAGGCAGCGCCGCACTCGAATGCACCATGAGCGGACCCAGCCTGCGTTTCAATTGCGACACCGTGTTTGCGCTGACTGGCGCAGAAACGGCGGCGACGCTGGATGGCGCACCGCTGGCGTACTGGCAGACGCATCGCGTCCGCGCCGGCAGCGTACTCACTATCGGTGCGGTCAAGGACGCCGGCTGTCGCAGTTATCTGTGCGTGCGGGGTGGGTTCGACGTGCCGGATTATCTCGGCGCCAAGGCCACCTTCACGCTGGGCCAATTCGGCGGGCACGCCGGTCGCACGCTGCGAGGCGGCGATGTGCTGCATCTGTGTCCGGCCGCGGAACCCTCGATCGCCGCTGACGCGCACTGGCCGGCAGCGGCGCGACCGCAGCATGCGCGGCACTGGCAGATCGGCGTGCTCTACGGTCCGCATGGCGCCCCGGACTTTTTCACCGACCCGGACATCGAGCGCTTCTTCGCGACCGATTGGGAAGTGCACTACAACTCCAGCCGCACCGGCGTGCGTCTGATCGGACCCAAGCCGGAATGGGCGCGCAGCGACGGCGGCGAAGCCGGCCTGCATCCGTCCAACATCCACGACAATGCTTACGCCATTGGCGCGATCGACTTCACTGGCGACATGCCGGTGATTCTCGGGCCTGATGGCCCCAGTCTCGGCGGCTTCGTGTGTCCGGCCGTGGTGGTGCAGGCCGAGCTGTGGAAGCTGGGGCAGCTGCGTCCGGGCGACACCTTGCGGTTTGTCCCGGTCGGGGCGGAGCAGGCGGCGCAGATGCTGGAGGCCCAGGCGGCAAGCCTGAGCTGCGGTGCGCCGCTGGCGCAGCCGCAGACCGAGGCGCTGACGTCTCCGATCCTGATGCAGCGTGCCGCTGCGGGTGAGCATCCGCAGGTGATCTATCGGCAGGCCGGCGATGCCTATCTGCTGGTCGAGTACGGGCCGCTGGAACTGGACCTGACACTGCGCTTCCGAGCGCACGCGCTGATGGAAGCGCTGCAGGGCTGGCGTGATACCCAGGACAACAGCGGCATCATCGATCTGACGCCGGGCATCCGCTCACTGCAGGTGCATTACGATCCGCGCCGACTGGCCCGCACGGCCCTGCTTGAACGCCTGCAGCAGATCGAGGATGCGTTGCCGGCGATCGACGAGAACAGTGTGCCGACACGCATCGTGCATCTTCCGTTGTCCTGGGACGATGCCGCGACGAAACTCGCGATCGACAAGTACATGCAGTCGGTGCGCAAGGACGCGCCGTGGTGTCCGAGCAATATCGAATTCATCCGTCGTATCAACGGGCTCGACAGCGTCGACGCGGTCAAGCGCATCGTGTTCGATGCCGCGTATCTGGTGCTGGGCCTCGGCGACGTCTATCTCGGCGCGCCGGTGGCGACCCCGCTGGACCCGCGGCATCGACTGGTCACCACCAAGTACAACCCGGCGCGCACCTGGACGCCGGAGAATGCCGTCGGTATCGGCGGTGCCTATCTGTGCGTCTACGGCATGGAAGGGCCGGGCGGCTACCAGTTTGTCGGTCGCACCGTGCAGATGTGGAACCGCTGGCGCCAGACGGCCGATTTCGCCAAACCCTGGCTGCTGCGTTTCTTCGACCAGATCCGTTTCTACGAAGTCGGCGCCGATGAGCTGCTGCAGCTGCGGCAGGATTTCGTCGCTGGGCGCTTCCAGCTGAAGATCGAGCACAGTCGATTCAACCTGGCCGACTACACCCGCTTTCTCGGTGACAACGCTGCGGAGATTTCCAGCTTCAAGACGCAGCAGCAATCCGCCTTCGACGCGGAACGTGAACGCTGGCGCGCGGCCGGTCAGGCCGAATACGTCAGCGAGGCCGAGGTCGCCGCAGCCGGCCCCGATAGCGAACTCGACCTGCCGCCCGGCGCGCGCATGGTCACTGCGCACGTGCCGGGCAGTGTCTGGAAGGTGCTGGTGCAGCCGGGTCAGCGCGTCGCCGCTGGCGAGACCCTGGTGATCGTGGAATCGATGAAGATGGAATTCAGTGTGGTGGCGCCCGAAGCCGGCGAGGTCCTGACGGTGCTGTGCCGCGAAGGTGCGCCGGTATCGGCGGGCCAGGATGTGCTGACCCTGCAAGTCTCATGAGCCGGAGCCCGCGATGAGCGACCAGATTCCTGACAGTCTCGACCTGGACACGCTGCGCGCCGCGTATCGCGCGGGTCTCAAGCCCAGCGTGCTGCTCGAGGCCCTGCTGGAACGCGCCGAAAACGATACACGGCATTGCTGGATCGCCTTGACGCCGGTCGAGCAGCTGCGCGCGCTGGCGAGCGCGCTGGATGCGCAAGCGCCGGACTCGCTGCCGTTGTACGGCGTGCCGTTCGCGATCAAGGACAACATTGATCTCGAAGGGCTGCCGACGACGGCGGCGTGCCCCGATTTTGCCTACATGCCCGAGCGCAGCGCCGAAGTCGTCGAACGCCTGATCGCGGCCGGGGCGTTGCCGCTGGGCAAAACCAATCTGGACCAGTTCGCCACCGGCCTCAACGGCACGCGTTCGCCCTACGGGGTCTGCCTCAACGCCTTCGATCCGGCCTATGTCTCCGGCGGGTCCAGCTCGGGTTCCGCGGTCAGTGTCGCAACCGCTCAGGTCAGTTTTTCGTTGGGCACCGACACCGCGGGGTCCGGTCGGGTCCCGGCCGCGTTCAACAATCTGGTGGGGCTGAAGCCGACGCGCGGCCTGATTTCGACGCGGGGCGTGGTGCCGGCGTGCCGCTCACTCGATTGCGTCTCGATTTTCGCGCTGACGGCGGAAGACGCCGAGCGGGTCTACGGCGTGGCGCTGGGCGGTGACGGTGATCCGGCGTACGCGCGGGCTGCCGAGCCGCATGGCTTCGATTTCGGACGTGCGCAGGGCTTCCGCTTCGGCGTGCCGCGCGCGGAGCAGCTCCAGTTCTTTGGTGACGCGGCCTACGAGGCGCTGTTCGCTGAAGCCGTCACCCGACTCGAGGCGCTGGGCGGGACGCGCTGCGAGATCGATTTCGCGCCGTTTCTCGATGCCGCCCGACTGCTCTACGACGGGCCGTGGGTCGCCGAGCGCTATCACGCAATCCGCGAATTTATCGAGCGCCAGCCGGAATCTCTGCTGCCGGTGATCCGGCAGATCGTCGGTGCCGCGGCATCCCTGCGCAGCGTTGATGCCTTCGACGCGTTCTATCAGCTGGCAGCGCTGAAGCGCAGCGCCGATGCCATCTGGAAGGATGTCGATGTGGTGCTGACGCCGACCGCCGGCTTCATCCCGACGATCGAGGCGACCCTTGCCGAGCCGGTACGCCTCAACAGCGATCTCGGGTACTACACCAACTTCATGAACCTGCTGGATTACGCCGCGGTGGCAATGCCGGCGGGTTTTCGCGCCGACGGCCTGCCGTTTGGCGTCACGCTGTTCGCGCCGGCGCATCAGGACGTGCCGCTGCTGCATCTGGCCGCGCGCTGGCAGCGCGCGGGCGCGGTGACCTTGGGTGCCACCGCGCAACCGATGCCGCCGCTGGCCGCGGTGGCGCCGGCCGTGCCCAGCGGGCAGGTCCAGCTCGCCGTCTGCGGTGCGCACATGGCGGGTCTGCCGTTGAATCATCAGCTCACCGAGCGCGGTGCGCGCCTGGTGTGCGCGACGCAGTCGGCGCCGGCCTATCGTTTTTATGCACTGGCCGGCGGGCCGCCGTTCCGGCCGGGCATGATCCGCGTCGCCGAAGGTGGTGCTGCGATCGAGGTCGAAGTGTGGGAGCTGCCGGCGCGCCTGTTCGGCAGCTTTGTGGCCGCAATCCCGGCGCCGCTGGGGATCGGCAAGCTGGAGCTGGCCGACGGTCGCTGGGTGCCGGGTTTCATCTGCGAGCCGGGGGGTGTGGTTGGCGCTGCCGACATCACGCATCACGGCGGCTGGCGCGCCTATCTGGCTCAGCGGTAGTGTTCGAGGCCGTTCGCGGATCGGCCTGCGCGGTGCGTGCTGCTAGACTCGGAGCCGGTTCAGCTGAACGAGAGTCGCCATGAGAGGCAAGTCACTGCTGATGGCTGCGATGCTGTGCGCGGCCACGTCTATTGCTCTGGGCGGGCCTGTTTACAAATGGGTCGACACGCAGGGGCGGTATCACTACGGCGATCAGCCGCTTCCGGGCTGGACGCGCGTCGACGTCAAGCCGATCGGTGGCGGTGCCACGGAGCCGGAACCCACCCCCACTCCCGCGCCGGTCGACGACGCGCCGGCTGGGGAAGATCCCGTGAAGGCGGTGAACGACGCAGCCGCAAGCGCGCGGCTGCGGGCGGACGAATGCAAGCGGCGCAGGGAGCAGCTGGAAACCTACCGCAACGCGCCGCGCATCATCGAGCGCGATGAAAAAGGCCAGGAACGCGAGTACAACGAGGCGCAGAGGCTGCAGTTGCTCGAACAGACCCAGCGACAGGTCACCGAGCTGTGTCGGGACCCGTCCGGGTAGCGGGGTCGATTCAGGCCTTCAGCGCGCGCCGCATGAAGTTCGGCAGCGCAAACGCACCGCGATGGATCTCGGCGTTGTAGTACTGCGTGTCCAGCGCGTCCAGCGCCGCCGGATCGAGACGCTCGGCCAGCGCGCCGGCCTGCTTGCAGGCGATCGAGCCTGACCACCAGCCCGACGGATAGATCGGCTGCGGAAAGTGCAACAGATGCGTCTGGGCAAAGCCGGCGTCGCGCATGGCCTGATGCATTTCGGTTATCAGATCCTGATGCAGCAGCGGCGATTCGGATTGCTGCACCAGCATGCCGTCCGCACGCAGCGCACGGATGCAGTCCAGATAGAAGCGCTTGCCGAACAGACCTTCGGCCGGGCCGACCGGGTCGGTCGAATCGATGATGATCAGGTCGATCGAGCCTTCCGGGGCGTCCTTCATCCACTGGATGCCGTCGCCGAAGAACAGCGTCGCGCGCGGGTCGTTGTTCTTGTCGCACAGCTCCGGGAAATACTGCTCCGACAGTCGCGTCACGCGCTCGTCGATCTCGACCTGGGTTGCGGACTCGACCTCCGGGTGCTTCAGCACTTCGCGCAAGGTGCCGCAGTCGCCGCCGCCGACGACCACCACGTTGCGGGGGTTCGGGTGCGAGTTCAGCGCCGGATGCGACATCATCTCGTGATAGAGGAAATTGTCGCGCGTCGTGACCATGGTGCAGCCGTCGATGGTCATCAGATACCCGAACGTCTCGGTCTTCCAGATCTCGATGGACTGGAAGGGCGTGCGCTCCTCGTGGACCTTTTCGGCCTTGAGAGAAAATGCGCTGCCGGTGGCGTCAACGGCTTCAGTGAACCAGCTGCGATCGAGTGTCATCGGGAGTTTCCTGAGAAGGCTCTAGAATGGCGGAAAATTAGCGGCGCGAGTATATCGAGTGACGACTTCCGATGAATGACAATCGCCCGGCGTGGACCGCCGCCCAGGCGCGCGACCTGTACAACACCGCCCAGTGGGGCGAGGGCTACTTTGACGTCAGCGACGACGGCCACCTGCTGGTGCGCCCGTTTCGCGAGCGCTCGCCGGTGGCGATCGACCTGTACGCGCTGGCGCGACGCCTGCCGGGCGAGGGCCTGGCGCTGCCGGTGCTGCTGCGCTTCTCCAACATCCTGCACGACCGCGTCGACGCGCTGACCGGCGCCTTCGCCGAGGTCATTGACGAACTCGGCTATACCGGCAGCTATACCGCGGTTTACCCGATCAAGGTCAACCAGCAGGAAGACGTCATCCGCGAGATCGTCCGCCATGGCGGCGCGCGCGTCGGCCTGGAGGCGGGCTCGAAGCCGGAGCTGGCGGCGGTGCTGGGCATGGCGCGGCCGGGCAGTATCGTCGTCTGCAACGGCTACAAGGACCGGGCCTACATCCGCCGTGCGCTGATCGGGCAGAAGCTCGGGCACAGGGTCTACATCGTCGTCGAAAAGCTGTCCGAGCTGCCGCTGGTGATCGCTGAATCGCGTGCGCTGGGCGTCGCGCCGGTCATCGGTCTGCGCGTGCGCCTGTCCGCCAACTTCACCAGCACCCAGCAGAACACCGGTGGCGAAAAGGCCAAGTTCGGCCTGACTTCGCCGCAGGTGCTCGAAGCCGTCGAGATGCTGCGTGCGGCCGGGCATATTGCTGCAGTGCAGATGGTGCATTTCCATCTGGGTTCGCAGGTCGCCAATGTGCAGGACGTCGCGAAGGGGCTGCGTGAGGCGGCGCGCTTCTACGTCGAGCTGCGCAGACTCGGTGCCCCGGTCAATGTGGTGGACGTCGGCGGCGGGCTGGGCGTCGATTACGAGGGCACCCGCAGCCGCTCGTTCTGTTCGATGAACTACTCGCAGCGCGAGTACGCACGCAACATCCTGCGCACCCTGCAGGAAGTCTGTGCCGAGTACGACGAGCCGCAGCCCAATGTGATCTCCGAGTCCGGTCGCGCGCTGACTGCGCATCATGCGGTGCTGATCGCCGATGTCGTCGATCGCGATGAACTGCCGACGCGCGAGATCGAGCCGCCGGCTGATGACGCGCCGGTGGTCCTGAGCGAGCTGTATGCGCTGTTCGAGCAGATCGATGTGCAGGGTCCGATCGAGAGCCTGCATGATGCCGCGCAGTTCTTCTCCGACGCGCAGGTGCAATACACGCTGGGCCAGCTGAGCCTGCGCGAGCGCGCCTATGCCGAGCGCGCGTATTACGCGCTGGCGCATGCGGTGTTGCCGAAGCTCGATCCGACCATCCGCGCGCAGCGTGACGCGATCGACGAGGTGCGCGACAAGCTGGCGGCCAAATACTTCTGCAATTTTTCGGTGTTCCAGTCGGTGCCGGATGCCTGGGCGATCGATCAGGTGTTTCCGATCATGCCGATCCATCGCCTCGACGAGCGTCCGGATGTGCGCGCGCGGTTGTGTGATCTCACCTGCGATTCCGATGGCCGTCTGGATCAGTACGTTGATCGTGAAGGCCTGATGCCGACGCTTGCGCTGCATTCGCTGAACGACGGCGAACCCTATCTGATGGGGTTCTTCATGGTCGGCGCCTACCAGGAAATCCTGGGCGACATGCACAACCTGTTCGGCGACACCAACGCCGTCAACGTCATGCTCGACGGCAACGGCGGCTGGACGCTGACCGACGCCGAGCTGGGTGACCGCACAGACGAGCTGTTGCGCTACGTGCATCTGGAACCGGAGCGGCTGATCGACACCTACCGCGAAAAGATCGCCGCCGCCGGGCTGCCGGCGGATGAGGCGGCGGCGCTGCTGGCCGAGCTGGAAGCCGGCCTGACCGGATATACCTACCTGTCGGAGTAGCCGCCGCAGACGCCGACTCCGCGGTTTGGCGGGGGCGCCCGGAGGTCTTCAATCATCCGGGCCGCTTGCCGTAGTCGGAGTGCCGCCTTGCGCGTGCGGCGGCAGGTCCGTGACTCAGGGCGCTGCGCTACCGGCGCCCGAACCTGCTGAGTCGGGTCAGGCGTTGAGAAAGCGCCGCAACTCGCGGCCAAAACGGCGCGGCGCTTCAAACGGAATGGCGTGACCGCAGCGCGAGAACGTCACCATCTGTGCATGCGGCACCAGATCGGCGATGGTGCGCTGGCCCGCGGCCGGATACATCACCGAATCCTCGCCGATCAGCACCGTCATCGGCACCTTCATCTGTGGCAGGCTCGGACGCCAGTCGTAGTCGTCTTCCAGATACGAGCGCACGCAGTCGAGATAGATCGACCAGTTCTGCGTCGGCGCGACGCGACGGATCAGCTGTTCGTAACGTGCCAGTCGGCCGATGGCTTTCCATCCGCGGTGATGGAAGGCGTGATCGAAGAATTCGCTGAGGCTGTGCCAGAGCTGTCTGCGCAGCGCAGGCGGCAAGGTTTCGTAGTCGGCGCCACGGTAGGGTTCGAGTTCGCCCATCAGCGCCTTCCAGCCCACCATGCGCTGTTGCTGCTCCGTGCCGAGCAGACCGTGCTGCCAGTCGGCGTCATTGCGCACGCGCGGTGACTGGTCAATGTGCAGATAGCGATCGATACGCTCGAAGCCGTGCAGGCGGTGGTACTGGAGCGCGGTACAGGCGCCCATCGACAGCCCCCCGAGCCGAACGCCGTGCAGATCCAGCGCGTCGAGCAGGTCCGCCAGATCATCCGCATGCTGGCTGAGCAGACACGACTGACTCAGTGCGGTGGAATGAGAGCCGCCGAAGCCACGCAGGTCGGGCAGGATGAAGCGATAGCGATGGGCCAGCGGCAAGGCGAACGGCAGCCACAGCGCAGCCGGCATCGCAAAGCCGTGCAGCAGGACGACCGGCTCACCGCGTCCGATGTCGTGATAGTGCAGTCTGGCGCCGTCGCGCGTACGGAGGTAGGGCATGCCTGTGCACTCTAGCGACAATCGCGATTGTTGGAAGCGCCAGAAAAAGCTTGTGTATCGCCGGCTCAATTCAACCGGCAACGGCGATCAAATCAGCGTGAACCAGTGTCTGCGCGGACCACGACCGGACCGCTCTGTTCAGCCTGCTGCGGTGGTGCGGATGTGCGCGGCCGGGCGTTTGCGCTGGGCGGGTGCATACGTGGCCAGTGCTTCGTAGTCACGGCGGATCGATTCCAGATGCCGACCGATCCGGGTCTGGATGCGCACCATTTCCAGCTTGGGCCACGCGGCTCGTTCGCCCATGGCGATCAGCTCGGCGATCTCGGCTTCGGACAGATGCGTCAGCAGGCGCACCGGGTTGTAGAACTTGTAGGGCGGAAGAATGTTGATATCGCCGGCATAGTCCTGATTCAGCACGGACAGTACGATGTTGGTCGCACGATTGAGGCGAGGTCGTCGCGACAGCGGTCGGCTCAGCAGCGTCGCTCCGGCGTTGAGCCACACACGTGCGGTGCGAGTCGCGGCGATCCTTAGAACATTGCCGATCTCGTTTCTGCGTCTGGCGTCGCTGATGAACGGAATGACATGTGGATTGGTCTGGCTGACGATGAAGTGATTCACGCCATAGAGTCGCGCGAGACGTTTGGCGGGCAGGTCGTCGCTGACCGCACCGTCGACCCAGCGCCGTGTTGGCAGATACTGCTTTTTCTTTCCGTCCTTGTCCTTGGCCGCAAGTGTGACCGGCGGGTAAACACCGGGAACTGCGGCGGAGGCGAGGATCGCTTCGCGGATCAGCACATTGGGCGACGTCACCGCATTGAGCAGACGGGAGGTCTGATGGGCTTCCGCGGGTGAAATCGAAATGTTCAGATGACGGCCGGTCTTGTCGTAGGCCTCCTGGAACGTCATGTCCGGTACCAGACGGGCGATGATCGCCTTGATTTCGCTGACCTGAAGCACGGGCTGGCGCAGGCGCTGCAGAATTCCCGGAGGTTGCTCGCCCGGATCAATCTTGTGCACCAGATAATTCGGGTCAAAGATCTTTTGCAGCTCGGCGTCCGTGTGGGTTGCCACGATGCTGCCGACGAAGGAGCCGCCACTGGAACCGGACAGCACCGTGGGCAACAGGCCCTGTTCCCACAGTGCTTTGACCACGCCGATGTGGAAATACAGCAGCATGCCGGAGCCGCTCATCATCAATGCTGACTGGCCGAAGCAGTGATGGGCACGCCGGAAGAAGTCGAGCTTGTCTTCGATGCTGATGTCATCAATGTCCGGATCGGCAATGACATCCAGGGCATCGACGATCGCATCAACGTATTCGACGATCAGCTGTTTGGTTCCGAAGCGCGCACGATGGTACAGCTCCAGGCGTCCCATCCCGCCCATGTTGCCGTGTATGCCTTCGTTGAGATCGAATAGCAGCCCGTGGTGATCACCGGATGCGATCAGTTCACGCAGGCGTTCCACCCGTGTGCGGATGGCGCGGTAATCGTATTGGCTCGACTGATCCGTCGCCTTCCAGCGCTGGTGGCCCGCTAGTTCGTCGTAAGCCTGCGCCGCGTCGCTCCACTGTGCGTAGTTGCGAGCCTCATGCATGGCTTTGCGGGCGTTGCGGATTGCTGGGGTTGGCATGGTGCGTGGCGATTCGGCGGGTTTGGTTTAGAAGAATTCTGCGCAGTTCGTGCCTGGAAGGACTGTGCTTCAAACTGAGCAGGATGCCCTTAGGGCTCAACAACGATGATACGGAAACGCCGCATTAAGTTGGAACTGGAATGCGGAAACCTGACTACTTCGGCGGTAATCGCTGCAAGCTGAGTGATTCAGATTGACAGTGGGTACCAACGTGATGCGGAAAATCCGGATGGATTGAAATATGGATGGCAGCCGGCGTTGCGTCACTATGGACAAGGATTGCTGATATGCGAGCATTTAGCTGAGCGGCCTTCCGGCAGAGAATCCCAAATATAAATTGCTGACAGCTTCGAGCGCCGTCGATCAAGAACTCTTGATGACAAAGGTGCTGGGCCAGCTGAGTGCGCATTCAAACAAGAGGAGAGCTGGTTCATGTCAATGGCGGAACTGCCGGCGTATGCGCGCGGGTGCTGTTTGGCACTTGTTGCTTCACTACTTGCGTGTCCAGTGCATGTGGCCGCCCAGACGTATGATTTGGACTACTTGCTTGAGGACGAATCCGCCTCGGGGACAGAGAAATCAAGCACGACGGACGACGCCACTGATTCGCCTAGCGCCCCGGAGGCCGACACTGGCTCCGATGACACACAAGGTCGATCGGAACCTTCACTTGACGAATCGCCAGCGCCTTATGCGCAAAGCCTGCCTGTTGAGCCGATAGTCGCCGAAGAGGCTCCGCGCAAGGCGGCAGTTCGGAAGCCGCAAGCAAGGCTTGAGGAAATTATTGTTACTGCGCAGAAGCGAGCAGAAGATGTACGCGATGTGCCAATCGCGATATCGGTGATGTCTGGCGAGGACATGAAGAAGGCTGCCATCTCCAGCTTCGACGAAATGGCGCGCCTGATCCCCAATGTGTCCTTCAACACGGACTTTAATTCGCTGTATATGAGGGGCATCGGCACAGCCGAACTCAACATTATTTCGGAACAGGCTGTGTCGTATGTGTTGGACGGAGTCTATGTATCGCGACTGGACTACCTCAAGCCCGGTTTCATGGATGTTCAGCGCATCGAGGTTCTCAAAGGTCCGCAGGGCACGTTGTACGGACGTAATGCGACGGCAGGCGTCATCAACGTGACATACGGCGAGCCAACCGAGGAGTGGGAATCTTCGGTGTCGATCAGCGGTGGCTCAAGAAATTTGAGGAAAGTTGAGGCAGCCGTATCCGGACCGATCAGTGATGATTTGGGCTTTCGCCTCGCTGGGAACCTAACGCGTGAAGACGGACATACATTGAACCTCACGGACGGCAATACCCTTGGGGACAAAGATATCAGGCAAGCGCGCGCGAAGTTTCACTACCGCATCACGGACGATCTTGATGTATCGCTGGGAGCAAGCTACTTCGACTACTTTATCGGTGTCTGGGGGGGCGCGGAGACCTTTCGGTCGGCCGAACCATTCCGCTCAGCGATTACGCTTCTCGATCCGAACTTTGAATATCAACTGGATCGCCGTAGTACGGCCAATCGCCAGAACGCATCGAACGGTGAAGGCATCATTGTTCCGCTCCAGTTCACGCTGGACTATTGGAATCACAGCTTCTCTTCAATCACAGCATATTCCCGGCTGGATGATTTTCAGGGCGGCGATATTGACGGCAGCGCGGCCATGATTGCCGAGATGCCGGTCTATTCAAAGTCACATGCCATCAGTCAGGAGTTCCGTGTCGTGTCCCCGCCGGGCGATATTGAGTACGTTGGCGGTGTCTTTCTGTATCAGTCGGAATTCAGTGCCGATCTCGACATCGCGGTACTGCCAAATTTCGGTCTTAATACAATTTCGGGAGTCGGCCTGCTGACCCCGCTGATTGACTTAATTGGTGCCGATACGCTCGATCCGCTGACCGATTTGGTGTTCCCGGCGGGCAATATTGATAACCTGAACGGCGAAGCATCGGTAAGGGTCAATTCGCTGGGTCTCTTTGGTCAAGCGACATGGCATATCAGCGATTCGCTGGCATTGTTGTTGGGGGGGCGTTATTCGAAGGATGATCGTCGCGGAAAGGCTGTCGAGAGTAGTGATGGTCCCGTACCGTTCTGGGCGGTGGTTACGCTTGGAGGATTCAGTGTTGATCGGAAGGCCGATGACGAAAACTTTTCGCCTAAGGTTTCACTTACGTGGGAAATGCTCGACGAAGTCACGCTGTATGGTACCTATGCCAAAGGATTTCGAGCGGGAAGTTTCAACATTGCCGCGATCGGCGGCCCGGATGACTTCGAATTCAAGGGGGAAGATTCGACGACATACGAAGCAGGCTTTAAGACCGAGTTTCTGGGGGGGCTGATACGCTTCAATCTGGGGGGCTTTGCGACAGTGTACAAAGACTACCAATTGGCAACGTTTAATGGTCTGGGTTACTCGATCGCCAACGCCGAAGAAGTGACAAGCAGGGGTATAGAGTCCGATCTGACGGCGATGATCTATCCAGGGCTGATCGCTACAGCCGCCGTGGGGTATAACAAGGGCCAGTTTGAAAAATACACGCAGGGTGGTTGCCCGTCGGTGGGCCTTCTGGAGCCGGGCGGACTACCGCCACAGGGCATCGCCGCTTTGCCACCGAATAAGATTTGCGATTTGTCTGGTCGCCCACTATTTCGTGCTCCGGAATGGACCGGTAATCTCGGCTTGAACTATGCGGCGCCCCTGTTCGACTGGTCTATGGATCTCGTTGCCGGAGTCAACGCCACATATAAAGGCTTTGAATACATGGACTCCGATCTTGACCCTGTGGATGGACAGGATGCCTATTGGCTGTACAACGCGCACCTTGGATTGAAGGATGCAGACGATCGGTGGAGTGTCGTGGTTCACGGCAAGAACTTGACCGACGAACTGGTGAAGACGTTCAGCGGCGATATTCCAATTCAGCCAGGCTCGCATTGGGCGTTGACCAATCCCCCCCGCTCATTTTCAATGACGCTGACCGTCAATTTCTAGGGCGTTGCAAAGTAGGTCCCCAAGCTTTGGAATCCGGTATGATCGGACGATGGCAAGTGCGAGTATTACCCGCGTTGTAATGTCGAGGCAGGAATTGATCTGTGCGGGGGGACAATGACAGTCTCGTCCACTCAATGGATGCAGCTCAAGAGACTTTTCGCCCAGTTTGCTCCGCATGACGCCGCGGTCGCCGAGCGGTTTGACGATCTGGTCGAGCGCGCCAAGGGTGCCCCACTTTGCGAGCAACACAGGCTTACTGCAGAGCTGACTGATTTGCTGGGCGAGCTCCCCACCGCCCAGGATTTAGCTTTTTTTCTTGGAAGGCATATGCCGATCACGGCATATGGCGACATGGCGCTTGCCAGCAAGATCGCGCCCAACTTTGATGCTGCGCTACGGCTATTGAGCAAGTTTCATAGCCGCGCGGCACCGCTGGTCTTGTATACCTACACCAGTGATGTGCATGAGGGGCGATTCGGAGTCGGCTTTCGAGCGCCGGTGAGTAGTCGTGGTCAGGCTTTTGTGCTGGGAGCCGCGGCCGCTGTGTTAAGTATTGAACTGACGCGCTTCGCGGGGGCTGGCTCCAAGTTGGAGCGGATTGAGCTGACATCCGATTGCGAAGGCTGGAAGTCAGCGTATTTGCGTCACTTAGGCGTTAGTCCGAGTACTGGACATGATCACAACATGTTTGTGATCAGGCGCGCAGCACTAGACGCTTCGAATCCTATTGGCGATGCAGAAACTTTTGAGAGTCTGGTTGCAGAGTATTCGAGGCGTGTCGATCTGGAGGAATCCGGGATAAGTGCTAGTGTGAAGGTATGCGAACTGCTCATTGCGAATATCGTCGATGTTCCGACGCTGAGTGCTCTGGCAAAAAATTTGCACATGACGCCTAGACAGCTACGGCTGGCTCTGCAGCGCGAGGCTACCAGTTATCGAGAACTTGTCCGGCAGTGCCGAATCAAGTATGCGAGTGCTTTGATCAAGGATGTTACGTTGCCGGTGTCGCAGATCGCATATCGTCTGGGCTATGCAGATCTGTCGTCTTTCACGCATAGCTTCAAGCGCTGGACCGGCAAGACTCCATCCGAACTGCGCCAAGCATCGCTTGAACGCCGGCAGTAGCCGGCGTCATTGCGAGCAAACAATCGTAGTTTGAGATCATTTCGAGATGCGCACTTATTGCGTAGCTTTGTCAACGCTGATGCGGTCGCATTGGCTTCGACGAAAGCAGCCAGGAGTCGCGCATGCCCCCAGTCCTTAGCTCGACCGCACAGACATTGTCTCAAACGCCATACGACATCAATGTGCGTGCAGACTTGAAATGGGATTTTTCGAAAGTCGGCAAGCAGTTTGTAGATGGCGATCCATTGATTAGCTGCCTGTGGGCCGCATTTTCGATTGGCGCTCCGGTCATTGAACGGTTCTTCATTAAGGCGCTGAAGCCCACCGTCGACACCATTGTTGGAGATGAAAAGCTAATTGACGACGTCAGATGCATGATTGCTCAAGAAGTGCATCACTCGGCGGCGCATATCGTGTTCAACAAGCACCTCGAGAGCCTCGGCTTCGACGTCAAAGCGGTAACCAAGCAAATGGAAGCCACTGTGCAGGTCATGACCCGAGACATGACTCCGATTGACATGCTCGGCATCGTTGCTGCCGGTGAGCATGCGCTCTATTCCTTTGCCCAGGTTTTCATCCGCTCAAACCAAGTTCGTAAGACCATGCATCCGCAAGTCGAGCGCCTGTTTCTCTATCACATGCTTGAAGAGGCTGAGCACGGCGCTGTGAGTCATGATCAGTACCGCTATTTTGCCGGCAATGATTATTTCCATCGCCTCCGGACGGCTAGCAGAGCACGGCATTTATTTTCATTGTTGACTGATGCAGTGAGCACACTGTCCGGCCAGCTGGATGTGGAAATCACCGCTAAGAACTGGATCGCTTTGCATCGCTATCTTTGGGGAAATCCGGGACTGTTTCGGCTCATGATTGGAAATCTGGCGGGGTATCTGGCGCCTTGGTATCAGCTCACTTTTACACACGAGGATGAGGCTGATATCAAGCGCTGGAATGACGAGCTGTACGCCGGACAACCGTAATAAATACCGTAACGATCGGCATTGCCTCCATGCGCCGTTCATCGGCCTGCTCAGTATCAGTAATGTCCCCTTTTGGCTAGAGCCAAAAGGGGGCTATGCGGCAAGTGCGAGTTTCTGGATGGGAGTGATGCCACCGAGCACCATGTTCGGACGCTCATGGTTGTACGTCCATAGCCCGCGGGTGGCTTTGTCCTGCACCTGCTCAGTCGTATTGAATAGCGCTCCGTCCGTTTGCAGTGTTCAACGCAGGCGTTCTGTTGTGGCTCGCACGGATGGATGTGTCCGATGCTAATACTTTCCATTCTGCCCACGCCAACTGCGCGGCGCAGATGTACTCGGGACTGTCGTCGGAGCGAATTCTCCGTCGATTGCCGAGCCACCAACGATCTCTCCAACGCACGGAGCAAACTAGCTGCAGGCAACGACAGGTTCACTTCGACGGTTAGGCCGTCGCGATTTACGTCGTTCAGCACGTTGAAAAGTCGAAAGCTACGGCCATCGGCAGCTGGTTATGCATGAAATCAATCGGCCAAACGTGGTTGATTGTTCCCGGCACCGTCAGGGGTTCAGGCTTCTCTCAGACGACAGACCTTCGGTGTGTCATTTGCTGAGGATATGAATCGCCAGTGCCGCTTCTTCAATGCCCTGTAGGCCGCCGCCATTTTCTTGGATAGCATGCCGAGCGCCCTCTACTTGCCGCGCTCCTGCTTCGCCACGTAGCTGAGTAACCAATTCGTATAGCTGCCCAATGCCAGTGGCGCCCAAGGGATGCCCCTTCGATTCTAGGCCGCCGGATGGGTTGATCGGGATACGCCCGCCAACGGTGAACTCACCACGTTCGGCTGCTGGTCCGCCTTGACCAAAAGGTACTAATCCCAAGTTCTCGGCCTGGATAATTTCGCCCATCGCCGACGCATCGTGGACTTCAGCCACGTCAATGTCCTCGGGTCCCAGGCCTGCCTGCTCGTAGGCTTGCAGTGCGGACAGATGGCCGACACTTTTCCGAGGTTCGTCCAAGCTCCGGTGGGAAAAGCTGCGCATAACACTGGCCGCAACCTTGATGCAGCGGCTCTTGTCGGTGCCAATGCGCTTGAGACCTTCGGCGGTGCACAGAATTGCGGCGGCCGCGCCATCGGATAATGGGGCGCACATCGGTAGCGTGATTGGATAGGTGATCGGCGGCGCCGCCAAGACGTCTTCGATCGTGAAACTCTGGCGGAACTGCGAGTAGGGGTTGTGCACCGAATGCTGATGATTCTTCGCGCATACTGCTGCGATCTGCCGCTGTGTCGTGCCCCAGGTCTTCATGTGATTGCGGCACAGCGCGGCATAGATGGACATGAAGCGGCTGTATGGCTTGTCGGATTCAGAGCCTGGCGGTGGCTCGATGCCTTCGCCCATCTTGGCCAGGGTGGCAAAGTTTTCCTCGGCTCGACCGACATCCCAGCCGGCCTCGAAGATCGAGAACGCCTTGACCTTGTCCGGGATATTCATCTTCTCGGCGCCCAGGGCCAAGGCGACATCCGTAGCCCCTGCCTTGAGTGACTGCATCGCCAGGTGCACGGCAGTCGAGCCCGAAGCGCATGCGTTCTCGACGTTGTAGATCGGGATTGAATCCAGGCCAACCTGTGCCAGCACGACCTGACCGGGAATGGCGATCTGACCCTGCAGTGGACCATTGGTCATGCCGGCATAAAACGCTGCGCCGATGTCGGAGGCTTTGGCCCCGGCATCCTTGAGTGCGCCATTGAAGGCTTCACTGGCCATATCTGCCAGCGAGCGTTCCTTGTGACGACCGAAGACAGTCATGGCGATGCCAGCAATGTAGATATTGCTCATCTGGAATTCCTTTAGTTCGCCAGGCGTTTCACGATGGCGGGATAGTGATTCGGCAGCAGGCGGCTCAGCCAGTACAAAGAGGTGGACTTGTTTCCGGTAATGATGCGTTTCCGACCCCGCTCCACTCCGCGCACGATGTCGGTGGCACAAACCTCGGGCGGCGTCGTCAGCATCGTTGCAGCTTGGCTGGAGAACCCAGCTTCTTCATTGCCCGCAGCCCTGCAACGACGCCCCTGCGCTTCGATGTTGGTCTTGATGCCGCCGGGATGGACAACAACCGCTTCGACGCCAGTTCCGTCCAGTTCGGACCAAAGGCACTCGGTCAGTCCACGGACACCAAATTTTGAGATGTTGTACGCACCCTGAGTCGGGAAGGACACCAGGCCGAACACGCTGGAGATGTTGACGATGCGACCTTCGCGTTGCTCCAGAAAAATCGGCAGAAACGCTTTGGTGCCGTAGATCACTCCCCAGAGGTTGATGCTGAGCTGCCACTCGATTTCTTCAATACTCATGTGCGCGATGGTGCCAATGACTGTCACGCCAGCATTGTTGATGACGCAGTCAGCACGCCCGAAGTCCTGTTTGACCTGCGCGGCATGCGCAAAGACTACTTCGCGGTCCGACACATCCACTGCGTAGGTCCGGCATTCACACTTCGCTGACAAGCGTCTGCCGAGCGCGACCAGCTCTTGCGTGTTTCTCTCATCCGACAGTGCGAGGCGCGCGCCTTTGGAGGCCAGGTTTTCCGCCAGCGCGCGCCCGATGCCCGAACTCGCGCCGGTGATGACGACGACCTTGTTCTTGAACTCGTAGGCGGACATGAAGCGTCTCCTCAGATCTTGCGATCGCTGTTCTGCCAGTAAGTAGCGCGCAAGTCTTTCTTGAGTACCTTGCCCACCGGGCTGCGCGGCAGTGATTCGACGAAGTCGACGCTCTTCGGTGCCTTGATTGAACCCAGCTTTTCCTTGCACAAGGCAACCAGTTCCTCAGCAGTCACACTCTTTCCCGCGTTGAGCTCGACCACCGCCTTGACCGTCTCGCCCCATTCGGGGTGCGGCACCCCGATCACCGCGCAGTCCTGCACTGCCGGGTGGCCCCAGAGCACTTGCTCGACCTCGCTGGGGTACACGTTGAACCCGCCGGAGATGATCATGTCCTTCTTGCGGTCGGTGATGTGCAGATAGCCTTCGGCATCGATATGACCGACGTCACCGGTGTGCAGCCAGCCATCAATGATGGTTTCCGCGGTCTTATCTGGTGCCTTGTAGTAGCCCTTCATCACGAGGTCGCCGCGCACGCAGATTTCGCCGGTCGCGCCGTTCTCCAGGATGCGATTCTCGTCATCCATGATCTCGACCCGAACCAGGGGGTTGGGCCGGCCCACGGACGACAGTCGCTCATCGGAAGCGATGCGCCCATCGGTGAAGTGCTCGTCGGGTGGCAGGAAGGCGATGGAGGCGGGACACTCGGTCTGGCCATAGCCGCCAGTCATAATCGGGCCGAAGACTTCGATCGCCTGCTTCAGCTTCTCGATCGACATTGGCGCTGCCCCGTACATCAGATAGCGCAACGAGGAGAAGTCGACTTTGTCCTTCAAGCCCGGCACTTCCAGCAGGCGGTAGATCACCGTCGGGGGCAGGAAGAACTCGGTCACGCGGTACTGCGGGATCGCGCCGAGCAATACCGCTGGATCGGGTTTGGTGACAATGACCACCGTGCCGCCGCGCGCCGTGCATGGCAGCGACAGAATGCCCGATGTATGCGTCATCGGTGCCGCCGCCAGATTGACCGGATACTCGGCGCCGTCGTAGCGACACGACAGCATGAAATGAGCACAGAAAGTCTGCAGCGAGCGATGGGTGTTCATCACCCCCTTGGGCTTGCCGGTGGTGCCGCCCGTGGAGGACAGCATGACGACATTGTCCAGGTCGACCGGCAACTCCGGTCGGCTCACCGGCTGATCACGGGTCCAGTCGGCCAGCGACCGTGCGCCCTGGACCTCAGGTGCGTCGCCGTCCAGACAGATCCACAGCATCACCTTCGGCAGGCGCGGTTGCAGTTCGGCGATCACCGAAGCGAATTGCTGCTGGAAGAACAGCACCTCGCAGTCGAAGGTTTCAAGGAGATAGTGGTTCTCTTCCGCAGCATTGCTGGCGCTGATCGGAATCCAGCACAGGTTTGCCCGCCACAGTCCCAGGGTGCAGGTCCAGGCCGCGACGTCGTTCTTGGCCCAGACCGCTCCCTTGCTTTGCCCGGCAAAGCCGGACGCGAGCAGGCCATTGGCAACCTGGCAGGACAACTCGCCGACCTGCTGAAAGCCATGCTCATGGCCATCCTGGATGTAGGCGACGCCCTGGGGATTGATCCGCCAGCCGCGATCGAAGAAATCAATGATGGCCATGGCCGCTCTCCTCCTGATCGCCCGTCTTAGAGCTGCTGCACGGTCGCGCGAGCTAGGCCGCGCTGTTCGAGGAAGCCCAGCAGGTAGCGGTGATCCAGCGCCTGGCAGGCCGAAGCAAACCCGACTTTCCGGGTGTCGTTGTCAATCAGCTTGATCGCAGCGGCTGTCTGCAAGGCGCCGGTCGAGATATAAGAGGTGATTCCGTGAACGGTGGCGCGCACAGCGGCCATTTGGCCGCGTCCGATGGCAAAATCCACGGTCCGCTGCGTGGTGGTGCGTTCCCGCGGCGGCATGCTTGGCGTGGTGGACTCGACGATGCCCTTGATGACCGCGTCCTGATGTTCCTTGGGCAGATCTTTGTATTCGGCATCCCATTTTTGACCGAGAGCATGCACGGTCTTCATGACGTCGTTATCGTAAAAGCCCACATAGGAGATACAGCTGCGGACGCGTGGATCATCCTTAAAGAACAGCGGCAGTGAGGTCCCTCCCCAAGGCAGCGAAAAGACCGGCTGGACAAAATTTGGGTCGACGATGTTGACCTGGGTGCCGAACGCGTGCTCGACCAGTTCGTTTTCCCACAGATAGCAATGCTTCTGGCGATACAGCTCAAAGATTGATGCGGTGGAGCCAACGGTCACGCCCGAGGCGGTGAAGCGTGGGCCACGGCACAGCGCAGCGGTTTCCAGGGCGTCAATTCCGGGCGTCTCCAACGCCAGCTGCGCCGCGATCTCGGAGAAGGTGTACATGTAGGCGGTCGACGGCGCCAGAAGCAGGCCGGCCTGGCGATATAGCTCGCCGAAGCGTTCGCGTGCTTCGGTCATGAAACCCTGCTCGCCGGTGGTGTCCAGATAGTGGCAACCCGCGTTCAGCGCCGCCTCGATGGTGGTCAGGCCGAAGTTACAGAACGGGCCGACGGTATTGCAAACGACCTTTGCACCCTTGAATGCCCTGCTCAGTGATTCGACGCTGTGTTCGGTTTCGATGATTTCGTAGGCCGCTGATTCCAGGCGGACCACGCGTTCAGCCATCATCTCTTTGATGCGCGCCGCGCTGCGGCCGACGGCAGTGAAAGGAATCTGCTGGTCGATCAGCCAGTCCATGGTGAGCATGCCGGTGTAGCCGCTGGCGCCATAGACCACAACAGGATATTTAGCCATTTGAGTCTCCTGGAATTCGATTCAAGTTAAATAGGCGCTGGTGCTGCAGCGAAGATCAGTTCTGTGCCCAGCCTTCGGCGTATAACTGCTGGGCAAGAAAGCCCAGTCGCATCGTCAGCAGGTTGTTTTCACCGTCCTCGATCAGAGCGGCACGCGTGTCGCGGAACAATTTCTCGATCGGATATTCGAGCGACGTTCCTGCGCCGCCGTAGAGCTGCATGGCCTCATCGACGACCTTCATTGCTTCCTGCGTGATCGTGACTTTCGCGGACGCCGTGGCGTATGCATGTCCCTCGGGGGTCATGCGCGCGTACGCAAGTGACCGGCGCGCAACGCCGCGGCACAGCTCCACGCGGCGCAGCATGTCGCCAATGCGGAAGCGGGTAAGTTGATGGTTGATCAGTAGGTCGCCGCCCTGCTTGCGCTCATGCACATATTGCAGGGCCATCTCGAATGCGGCGCGGGCGACCCCGGTGAAGGTTTGCCCCATGTGGGTTCCAGCGTAGGACCAAGCCGAGGTATGGTTTCCGTAGTACTCATCCTTCAGAGCCACAGCAAAGCGCTTGGGAATCTTCACGTTGTCAAAATAGATTTCGCCCTGAGGCAGCGAACGCTGGCCGATCTTGCGCAACGGCTTGCCTTTGGACACGCCGGGCAGGTCCAGAGGGATGATCGCGGCCACGCCATTTGGGCGTCCATCTTCCGCAAAATATCCGTCACCGTAATCGGCGCCCAGATAACCCAGAGCAACCTGCGCAACGGCCCCGTTCGAGACCCACGCCGAGCATTGACCGTTGATGACGATTTCGTCCTTGCCGACGGTCGCCAGCATGTTGCCCTTGTTGCCGGGGGCGCCTTTCGCCCAGTCGCGCTGGACGTCATAGGTCGTGACGTCGCTGCCCTTGTTGGGATGCGTGATCATCCAGCAGCCGATCTTGCCGGCGCAGAGATCCATGAGCTCTTGATTGCCCACTGCGCGGGCCATTTCCAGAGGGAATCCGGCAGCGGCGAGCGAAATGGCGAGGCCGGGGTCGCCCCAGCCCATTTCCTCACCAATCAGGGATTCGACGCGCACCGCCATCTCGGGGGGCAATTGTTCGAGCAAACTGGAATCGAGTCCCAGCTTGGCGGCTTCGGCAAAAACGCTGTAGTACGGAGATCCGGGCGCGATCACTTCTTCCGCAGAAAGTTTGTCGAGTTCTTGGCCTAGGGGGCGCAGAACATTTTTGGCAAACAGATGCACGCTGTTCTGGATCGCAAGCTCTTCTGTACTGAGCGGCGTTTCGAAGCCCGTCATGCTGATGGACGGCAACTTGAGTTCCTTGCTCAATCTCATTTCGGTATCTCCTCGCCCGCTGTGCGGGACATCTGATGTTCTTTCTGATGAACGCCATTTTGAGAAGCTGAGCGGCGGCGTGTTTCAGGAAATGAGCGTATGTTTGTCAGAATCTGATCATTGGATCTCGGATGGAATACTGGCTCAGCGTGCGGAAGGATCTGCGGGTGTCGCCCGTGGTTGAGGGCTTGATCCAGGGTGATAGCCCGATCTATGTGGAGCGCTACTTTTTTAAGAGCGTCGATCGTTCGGTTAAGGGTTTGGGCGGTTGTGGGCTTGTGATTGATCTCGACGGTGCCCGCGTCCGCGAAGGTGAGACAGGGCAATGGCGCGCCGAATTTATTCCCGGCCAGAGTGCGCTCGTGCCGCCGCGCTGCCAGACGCACTGGCACTACTCCGGCCCCGTTGATTTTGTGGTGATCTATTTCCCGGTGCAGGCAGCCGGCGTACTCGAAGGATTGCGCCGTTTGGCACAGGCGAAATGCCAGCCCATCACCTTTGCTGATCCAGTCGTTACTGCTGTAGCTCGGACTCTGTCTGATGAACTCAATAAGGGACTCGGAGCGGAGGAGCATTTCTTGCAACTGCTAGCAGCTACGATGTTGCAGCAGACGTACCGTGTATTGACCGCACCCGCAGTGAGACTCCTCGGTCCGCGTCATTTGCACTTCGAGCGGATTAACCGCGTCCTGAAGCTGATCCGTGATCATCTAGGAGAACGTCTCTCACTGGAACAGTTGGCGTCCGAAGCTGGAATCAGCGCGCCGCACTTCCGCCGAATCTTCCGGGAAGCGATGGGAATCCCGGTTCACCGGTTTGTCCTGATGGCCCGCATCGAACAAGCGCGAAAGCTCCTCGCAACCACGCAGATGCCGATTTCTCGCATCGCCGACGAGTGTGGATTCAGCAGCCAGAGTCACCTTACGGACTCCTTCCGCTCGGCTCACGCAGCAACGCCGTCAGAATTTCGGGCAATGCACCGCTAGGGCATCGTGGCGTGACTGGTCTGAGTGGCGTCCGATAGTGGCAGTGGCCGTGATGGAGAACGTAAAGGTTTCGCCTCGTGCGCGGGAACGCTGCATCAGCAAGCCAACGATGCTTGTTGACGCAAGGTTAAATCCGCCTTGCAGTGGCGGAATCGAATACTGTAATGGTGTTTGACTGTCAAAGCGACCAAGAAAAGGACATGTCTGGCCGTTCTTAATAAATAATTTGAGAGAGCACTATCGAGGAACTTGAAAAAGGGGCTATCGCCGTGTCTCTCGATAAGAATGTTGTCGAATTTCAGTATCGCAGCGCCCGCGTTGAACTGGCTTGCTTATGGAGTTTTCCAGTTGCCATGGCCCTCGTTTTTGGGGGGGTATGGCTCGCCGGAATGTTCCCCCCTCTGTCTCCATCAAGCAGTTCGATGGAAGTGCAAGAGTTTTTTCGTGATAGCCCCAATAAGATTCGTGCGGGCATGATTTTATCGATGCTTGGATGTGCCGTCGCTGGTCTGTTCGTCGCAGTTATATCTACACAAATGAAGCGCGTCGAAGGCGCATTTTCACCGCTTGCTTACACGCAGCTGCTGGCCGGGCTCATATCAAACATGCTTGGAGTTCTTCCATTTGCATTTATACAGATCGGTGCCTTTCGTGCTGACCGTATGCCAGAAATACTCCAGCTCCTATACGATTCATCATGGTTGATGAATCTGGGAATCATATTTCCAACGGTTCTCGAAATTTCAGTAATTGGCGCCTGTGCTTTCATGGATAGGTCTGAAAGAATATTTCCTCGCTGGTATGCATGGATCTGTACTTGGGTTGCATTCGTCATGTGTGCGGATGTTCTGGTGTTCTTTTTTAAGGCGGGCCCGTTTGCATTTAACGGGATAATCAGTTTTTGGTTGGAGCTGTCCGTATTTGCCATCTGGCTTCTTATAACATTCCTAATATTGCGCAAGAGCATCAATAAATCCATTGCAGAAATGTCAACTATTGACAGTAGTGGCGCGCATTTCTCAAGCAGTGTAATAAGCTGATGAAAACGATCGAGGAACGCTCAAATCCGTATTTTGCCAACACGCATGCAAAGGATGTGACTGGCGGCTCCAGCAAAGGCGAGAAGCGTATTCCTGGAGAGCTTGGAATATGGTTCTTTATTTTCGGCGACATGCTGATGTTTGCGGCTCTCTTCGGAGTCTTTCTGCACGATCGATCTAGTAACTTGCTGATTTTCAACTTATCTCAAGAAAATCTGCATGGGTTCTATGGTTTTGTGAACACGCTGATTCTCTTGAGCAGTTCCATTTGTGTCGTGTTGGCGATTCGCGCAATGCGGCATGAGATGCGTGCCAATGCATCTTTCCTGATACTGATGGCGATAGGGTGTGGACTTTCTTTTGCGTGCATTAAGTGTTTTGAGTATTCGGAAAAGATATCATCAGGGATTCTGTTAACGACGAATTTATTTTGGACATATTATTACGTAATAACTGGAGTCCATCTTTTTCACTTGTTAATTGGACTCGGCGTGCTGTCATTTTGCTATATGCAGGCCCGGCAAGGCCGTCTGAGTGTGGAACGTTTGCGACTTGTTGAGGGTGGTGCGTGCTTTTGGCACATGGTTGACTTGCTTTGGATTGTAATATTTCCTCTTCTTTATCTGGTGAGATAAGCGGGCGATGTCTGGAAGTATGAAAATTGTCGCCATCTGGATGTTCTTGGTGGCGGCAACTATATTTTTCTGGTTTTTATGGCCGGAACACAAGTCGATGACCGATGATTGGCGGGTGTTGGCGACAATACTCACTATTGTCGTGTCGACCATTAAAATTCGCTTTGTTGGTCTTTGGTTTATGGAGCTTCGCGATGCGGTACTTCCTCTGCGACTCGCATTTGAGCTCTATGCACTAGGTGTCGGGGCAATGATGATATTTCTTTATATGTAGACGTTCTGCGCCCCGCCGCAACTGGGCCAGCAAGACAATCTATTCGTCGAAAGCAGACATTGCTGTCGCCAATGAGCGAGGGTCTATCAGCGACTCTGAGGAGCAATTTGCGCTGGGCCGGTGTAATGCTGGTAGATCACTTATGGATTACGCCAGTGAAGGCATGGACTGTTGCTGCAAGCTAATAAATCTGGTCAGAGATTATTTTTGAATGTCACTGGTTTATTCATTTTGCTGATCGTTTTTGAATGAAAATTGATGCATCAATTTCGGTGCAGCGCTGTTGTCATAAATACGATGAATTTTGGATTTGGATGTGGCATCAAAGTGCGAAGAGGATACGAAATGGAGAACTGTGAAAGCAGCCATGCATGACTTATTGATTTACGGCGCCAACGGGTACACAGGAGAGCTGATTGCCCGAGAAGCGGAACTACGTGGGTTGAGGCCAATCTTGGCTGGCCGCAGTGCTTCAAAACTGGAGGCGCTGGCCGCAGAGCTTGGCGTGTCTTTTCGCGCATTTGATTTGGCAAATACTGCCACGGTTGCTCAGCACCTTCGGGGGGTCAAAGTTGTATTGAACTGCGCTGGCCCGTTTTCCGCCACCAGTGTCCCCATGATCGAAGGGTGCCTGCAGGTTGGCGCGCACTATCTAGACATCACTGGCGAGATCGGTGTGTTTGAACACGTGCATTCCCTTCATGATCAGGCTGTAAGGGCCGGCGTAGTGCTCTGCTCCGGGGTAGGGTTTGACGTAATTCCATCTGATTGCGTTGCAGCGCGGTTAAAGGAGGCACTGCCGGACGCTACCCATCTGGCGTTGGGATTCGACACCCGCTCTAGCTTTTCACCTGGGACAATAAAGACGACCGTCGAAGGTTTGGGGCAGGGTGGCAAAGTGAGGCGCGATGGCAGGATCGTGCGAACACCTTTGGCACACTCTGTTCGTAAGATCGACTTCGGCGACGGCGAAAAGCTGGCCATGACCATTCCTTGGGGCGATGTGTCTACCGCCTACCACTCGACCGGCATTCCCAATGTAGAGTTCTACATTCCCAGCCCACCGACCATGATCATAGGCGCCAAGTGTGCCAATCATCTGCGTTGGCTCCTGGGTAGGGAGGTGGTGCAGAAGACTCTCAAAAAAAAGGCCGGCGAAACGCGCGGTCCCAGCGACGTAGTGCGGGCCATGATGCCGGCTTACGTTTGGGGGGAAGCGAGGAACGCTGCGCGCGAGATCAAGACGGCTCGAGTTAAGACAGCCAATGTTTATTCGCTAACCGCCACGGGTGCGCTCGCCGTTGCTAAGTTCGTACTGGAATGTCCAGTGGATGGCGGTAGCTACACGCCATCGAAACTCTGCGGAAGTGATCTCGTAGAGAATCTGCCGGGTAGCAGTAGCATTACGATTTGCTGACCGCTAAACGCAGATCGGTGCGACGAAACTTCTGTTCCCCAAAGTTTACGCAGCCCGCTGATTGCTTGCCGCGACTTGTTCGGACATTACTTGCACTCCTTTTATGCGTGTGCAAGCGGCAGCGAAAATATTGGAGTGGACTGGACGTGATTTTGTGATTGGTACGAGCGACTAATTCAAAGAAGGATCTTGCGTGTTTAAAGGAAAGGTTGCGGTTATTACTGGAGCCGGGTCAGGCATTGGTCGTGCACTTGCACAGCAGCTCGCGACGCTAGGGGCAAATCTGGCGCTCTCGGATATCAACCGTGCATCTCTGGACGAGACCCTTGCGTCGCTGCCCGCATCATCTGCGAAGACACGAACCTATTATCTGGACGTCTCAGATCGGGAGGCAATTTTCCAGCATGCCGAGCAGGTGGTCGCTGACTTTGGCGAGGTTCACTTTGTCTTCAACAATGCGGGAGCCACCATCGTTGGCACGATCGAGCACCTGTCGGTTGCAGAGATAGACTGGCAACTTGGCGTCAATCTTTGGGGCGTGATTTGTGGGACAAAGGCATTTCTCCCGTACATGCTAAAGCAACGGCAGGGATGCATTATCAACATATCTAGTGTATTCGGCATTGTTGGGTTTCCGACGCAGGGCGCCTATAACATTTCGAAGTTCGGTGTGCGCGGTCTTACTGAGTGCCTTTGGTCAGAGCTTGAGGGGACTGGAGTGAGAGCGGTCTGCGTGCATCCGGGTGGTATCCGGACCGCTATTGGCCAGGCTGCATTGCGCTGCGCTGCGGCGGATGAAACAGAGGCTGAATTTGACAAGTTTGCCGCGAATTTGCTGCGTACTTCGCCGCAGCACTGTGCAGCAGACATACTGAAAGGCGTGCGCAAAGGAAAGAAGCGAATTATCACCGGATATCGTGCTTCAGAAATTTTCTGGATGTCGCGACTAATCCCGAACGGGTATCCCTGGTTGCTTAAGAAGTTGGCGCGATAGACGTGTGTCGCGAACCGCGCTGCTGCTAGCGAATTGCTGTGGGAGTGGTGTCAAGATCGACGCTGTGGTTCTCGGTGGGCAATACGAATGCCGAGACTGTTGATACTTAGGGAGTTGAGTCCGATGTCGTGGCGTTGGGCTGGCCAGTCCACCAACTCTAGCAGCAACACCCCGCGGATACGCTTCGCACAAGCCACGGACAGGGTCTCCTGTAGTGAGATCGTGCGCGATATCCGAGTCGAACAGGCGGAGTAGCTAATTTGTGATATTTGGTTGCCGGTGCCCAATACGACTGAGCGTTTGGCATTCGGACATGGCTGGATTTGCCACAACCTCGGGAGGTGGACGGTACGGCCCCGCCAGACCCCGCAAATCTTGATGAGTAGATGCATTTGGAAGGGTTCATTGTCGCTCTGGACAAGAATGTGTGCGTTTCGCGCATTGCTGCGCAGGGGGTGAAACTTCACGATGGGCATCGTCTAGATGGCAAAGGTGCGGGAGGAAATGGTGAACGACGCAGCTCCGGGAGGAAGCGTGGAGACGCTTTCACAGACCCCGTTCAAGATCAACGTGCGAAAAGATATCGTCTGGGATTTTTCACAGGTGCCAGTTCAGTTTGACAGCACGGACAAGATTGTCAGTTACATGTGGGCTGGCTTAGTCGTCGCCGGGCCACCGGTTGAGCGGTTCTTCATCAAGGCATTGAAGCCTACGCTTGATACCATCAAGGGAGATCCGAAGCTCAAGCAGGATGTGGAGGACATGATTGCGCAGGAGGTTCAGCACTCAGCAGCGCATATCAAACTGACCAAACAGCTTGAGGCCATCGGCTATGACTGCAAGAAAGCGACCGCGTACATCGAAGATGTATTGAAGGATTTGACGCTTGGTCTCAGTCCGGTTGATATGCTCGGAGTAGTGGCTGCGGGTGAGCATTCGCTCTATGCGATTGCCAGCGTCTTCATCGATGCGAAAGAGGTGCGTGAACGTATGCATCCTCAGGTTGAGCGCCTGTTTCTGTATCACTTCCTTGAGGAGGCGGAGCACGGTGCAGTGAGTCACGACCAGTATCGCTATTTCATGGGTAACAGTTACTGGCATCGCATCCGGATGGCGTACCGCGCTCGCCATGTCTTCAGGATGTTGACCGGCGTCGTCGATATTTTTGCCGCAGGCTTTGGGCAAAAACTGACCGCGGCGGATCACATGCGGCTTTGGCATTACCAGTGGGTGTATCCGGGAATGATGCGAAAAATGAGTGGTCGTTTGGCGGAGTATCTCTCGCCGACGTACAAACTGACGTTCAAGCATGAGGATCTGGATTTGCTTGATCGCTGGAACGCCGAACTTTATGCCGGGCAAGCGAAGTAGGTTTAGCCGCGTTTGCGTCTTTCTGCTGGGCGGATGGGTGCTGTTAGGCACCTTCGCTACAGCAGGGGACGCGGCCATACCTGATTGGACGCTGGTGCGGGACCGTGAGGGCATTCAGGTCTTTACGCGCGAGGTCTCTGGCTCACCGCTTCGCGCGGTGCGTGCGGTAGCTCGCGTCAAGGCTTCCGCAACGCAGGTCGTGGCGTTACTCCGAGACGTGCCAGAGCGGCCGTCCTGGGATGCAACCTGTGCGTCGGCAGAGGTGATTGGTCATGACGCCAACGGGGCGGAGAAGGTCTACGTCCACAGTCGGCTGCCGTGGCCTGTCAAGGATCGCGACATGGTTCTGCGCGCCAGCTGGTCCGTTGATGCGGGCTCCAAAACGATATCGATGACAGCACAGGCGATTTCAGGTGGTGTTGATATCCGCCCCGATCGTGTACGGATCGTTGAGGCCAGCAATGTCTGGTACATCAAGTCCCTTGGCGAATCGGAAAGCGAAATCGTGACTGAAATTCATCTGGATCCGGGCGGCCAGCTGCCGGCATGGCTATTGAATTATCTGTCAGAAGAGGCGCCTTTTGATTCGCTCCACAAGATTCGGCAAATCGTTGAGTCGGGGCGCTACAAGAGTGTGCACGGGGCACTTAATCCGTTGGTTACGGTCGAGTGAGCATTGACAATAGCGCGTGAAAATCTGGAGCGGATACTGGTCCAGATCATCGGCGGTTTGCTCGCTGCCGCAGGGGTGCTCTACTGCTTGCTTCCTGTGCGTCTGTTTGCATTGGGCGGTGAAGTTTTGTCCGTTCCGTCTGCCGTAACCGATGTGCGTGCGACCTATGGTGGGATCCAGATTGCCCTTGGGATTCTGGTCCTGAGTTATGCCCGGAGTTCGCAGGGTTTGAAACCGGCACGTGCGTTACTGGTTCTGGTACTGGGGAGTGTCGGATCGCTGCGTTTGCTTGGGGCCGCTGTCGATGGTGGCGAGCAATCTGTCAATGCCGTTGCAGCCGTCGTGGAGATCCTTTCTGCCATTTTGGTCTGGAATGTCGTTGGGCGAGGCGGTGCGCAGCCGCGATGAGATGTGGCGTCTTCTAGCCGACACTAGCTGCCAACGGGATCTACTGTCTTTTTACCGGTTTGTCACATAACACATGTGTTTTGCTTACGCGCAAGCACGGAGGAGAAATTGGATGAGGCATAAATTGCAGGGCGCATGTCTGGTGGCCTGCGGCGCGACGATCTGCGGAATGCAGTTTGCTAATGCGTCCACCGTCCCTGACGTCATCACCGCCGGCGAGACCTGGCTGGTCGCGCAGGTAGACAGTCAGAAGAAGGTGGACGCACTGGGCGAGCAGCGCCGCGACCTGCAAGGCGAGTACCGTGCAGTGCTGCGCGAGATTGAAGGGCTGGACGCGTACAACCGCCAGCTGGAGCGTCAGCTGCAACTGCAGCGAGACGAGATGTCCGAACTGGACAACAGCATCAGCCAGGCAACGACAGTGGACCGGCAGATCCTGCCGCTGATGCTGCGCATGACCGGCGCGCTGGAACAGTTCATTGCGCTGGACCTGCCGTTTCTGGCGAGCGAGCGCGCCGAGCGCCTGAAGTTCGTCAAGGACGCGATTGATCGCGTCGACGTGACGGTGGCGGAGAAGTTCCGGCAGGTGCTGGAGGCGTACCAGATCGAACTGGAATTCGGACGCACGATCGAAGCGTATACAGGGATGGAAACGATCGACGGCCAGAAGCTGGAAGTTGACTTCCTGCGGGTGGGGCGGATCGGGCTGTACTACCAGAGCCTGGACGGCACGCAGAGCGGACGCTGGGACGCCAAGGCCAAGCAGTGGGTGTCGCTGCCGGCGACGTACCGCAACCCGCTGCGGGATGCGATCAAGGTGGCGCGCAAGCTGGTGGCGCCGGACCTGCTGACCCTGCCGCTGCCGACGCCGGGAGCCGGCGCATGAAGAGCCCGAGCATGAACCTTCTGAACAAGACCCTGCTGGCGAGCGTTGTCGCCGCCGGCACCCTGCTGCTGACCCCGGCGTATGCGCAGGAATCCAACATCGACCCGGCCGCCGAACAGCATCAGGCCGACACGCTGGACCAGCTGCTGGACATGGTGCGCAGCAAGACGCTGCAGGACCGCAGCGAACTGCAACAGCGCGAAGCCGAGTTTGCCCAGGCGCGCGACGACCAGGCCAAACTGCTGGCGCAGGCCAAGGCCCGGCGCGACGCCGCCGAAGCACGCTCCAAGACACTGGAACAGAACTTTGACAGCAACAAGCTGACGATCAAGGAAAAGGAAGAACAGCTCAACAACAAGCTGGGCGCCTTGAAGGAACTGTTCGGCATCTTCCAGCAGACCGCGGGGGATCTGCAGGGCATCTTCCACAACAGCCCGGTGTCAGCGCAGTACCCGGGGCGCAACGACTTCCTCGAAGCCTTTGCCAAGAAGATGAGCAGGGCCTCGCAGATCAGCACCATCGACGAGATCGAACAGCTGTGGTTCGAACTGCAGCGCGAGATGACCGAAGGCGGCAAGATCGCCACGTTCGAAGCGCCGGTACTGACCGCCGAAGGGCGTGAAGTCACCAAGAAAGTGGTCCGCGTCGGCGAATTCGACGTCGTCACCAACGACCCGGATCCGCGGTATCTGGCCTGGCGCGGCGACCAGCAGACGCTGGCCGAACTCAAGCGCCAGCCGGACGGCCGCTACCTGAGCATGATCGACGACTACGTCGACAGCCGCGAACCGGCGGAAAGCTTTGGCCTGGACCCGACCGGCGGCTCGCTGCTGGCGCGACTGGTCGAAGCCCCGCGCCTGAACGATCGCATCCAGCAGGGCGGCACCGTCGGCTACGTCATCATCGCGCTGGGCGCCGTCGCGCTGCTGGTGGCGCTGGAACGCATCATCATGCTGACGATCGTCGCCGCCAAGGTGCGTCGCCAGAAAGCCCAGGTCGAAGCGCCGAGCAACGCCAACCCGCTGGGAAGAGTGCTCAACGCCTATCACGCCAACCAGGGCGTCGACGCCGAGACCCTGGAAATGAAACTGGGCGAAGCGATCCTCAAGGAAACCCCGAGCATCAACCGCGCGCTGACGTTCCTGAAGATCGTCTCCGTCGCCGCGCCGCTGCTGGGACTTCTGGGTACCGTCACCGGCATGATCAACACCTTCCAGGCGATCACCCTGTTCGGCACCGGCGATCCCAAGACCATGGCCGGCGGTATCAGCCAGGCGCTGGTGACCACGGTCGAAGGCCTGTGCGTGGCGATCCCGGTGGTGTTCCTGCACTCGGCGGCGTCGAGCCGGGCCAAGGCGATCATCCACATGCTGCATGAACAGAGCGCCGGACTGATCGCCGAATACATG
>NZ_SUKF01000009.1 GCF_005047655.1 Sinimarinibacterium arenosum
ACGTGGCTGGGTAGGGTGGGCCCATCGCTGCGCGGGGCGGCTTTCCCTTCCGGCGCAACTGGAGATGACATGAACGCAGAAACATCACAGGACGCCCTTTCCGCGAGTCGCATAGAGAAACTGACACCTGCGCAGGCGAACATGCTGCGGAACGCGCGTGATGGTCGGCCGCTGTGCGCCGGGCTGCATGGCCGCAGTGCGCATGGCGGCGCGACATGGACGATACAGTCGCTGCGTAAGCGGGGGCTGCTAATCCCAGGCGGGGGCATTAGCGACGCTGGTCGCGCGGCCCTCGATGCGTTTAACGCAAAGCACAACACTGGGGAACAGCCGTGAACGAACCGGCGCGTGGGGCCCCAGCTGCATCCGCTTGTTCTTCGCGTGCCCTCAAGCCGAAGAAGGATCGTGATGCGTGGTTGCTGGTGAGGGTGCATGCGGACAGGTACGTCGATGTACTCAATAGACAGTTTGTCGAGGACTACATCGAGTTCTCTGGAGCCACATGCAGGCTGATGTGGTGGGGCGCTCCGAAGTGCGCTCTGCTGTCCGCAGACTTGGCCCGGCTGGCCCGAGAGAAGGTGCTCACGAGGCAACCGTACGGATTGCCAACGCCTAACTGGCAACCTGGATTTCCGAAGTGGGTTTACAGCTATTCCGTGTCCCATGTTGGTGAGATGAGGCTGCGGGAGATGATGCAGAACACCCCGGTTCTGGCCGCGCACGCGGAGTGCTCGTCGGCTGCGCCGGTGTGCCGGGCGGTTGCGGACCGATGAAGCCGCTATTTGTCCCGCTGTGCGGCGTTTACTACGACCAGTTCGCCGCAGGAACGAAGGGCGAGGAATTGCGCCGATACGGGCCGCGCTGGAACGAACGAACGTGCCAGCTCGGGCGGCTTGTCACGCTGAGCCGCGGCTACGGAAAACAGAACCGAATGACCGGGCGCATCTGGCGATTCAAGCGACAGCATGGCGCGACCTTTGGAAGCACTTACCGGGCGTCGATTCTTGAGCGGTACGGCACGCTGGATGTCTGGATTGCCTGCATCAGCATTACCGACCTAACGCCCAACGACGGGTTAAGCGGCCCGAGCGAGCGCAGCTCGTGAGGGTCGCGCTTGAACCCATAGTTAAACCGGAGACAAGGAAATGGCAAAACTCAAGACGATGACGGTTGCGAGGCTGCACAAGCAGCTCTGCGAGCTTATGGAGAAGGGCTGCGGCAGGATGAAGGTGTGCGTGAGTCGAGATGGTCACCATCACTGAATCCGCGAAAAAACGAAACTCCAATGTCTAAGGAGCATCCACTGCTCTTATCCCGCTCTTACTGCGGCTTTTTTGCGTTTAATGCAACTTTCTTGTCTTGGATCACACTTGCTAACCAAAAGCGTGATATTCCGCTATCGCTTTGAGATTTCTCACGATTGTTCGATTCCGGGAATGTTCAATATTCGTGCATCAGATGCAACAACACGTCTTTTGGCGCATTGATCCGTCCACCAAGTGGCACATTCACGTTAACAAAATCAATCTGTTAAATGCCTTTGTGCTCAGTGCAACACGGAAGGGCAATATTGAAAGGAATTGAATTTAGACATGAGTTGCATGGCTTTTCAGCCAAAGCCGCCTCGCGGATTGATACGGCCGCCCGGTCTATATCGCTGAGTTGGTTGAATGAAAGTAGCGGGGCATTGTTCGCCGTGCATGGTGATGGTGTACCTACACATCGAGCCCACGATGGCCCAGGCTGAACCTTCCGTTCTTGAAACGGTTAACTTTTGGAGCAGCGACCTCTTCGCTCGCACACGCGCGTTCTGCGCCGGAGTGTCCCCCATATCTTCTGATGAAGAGCTCTGCGCACGCCTTCTCGCAGTGATGTGGAACAGGATAGCGCTTGGCGAGAGGTTGGAAGATCCAACTAAAGAGCGCGTCGCCGTCTTGCTGCCTGACGTCGAGAGGTCCGTCCTTGAGCCCGCTCTGAGAGACCTTATGCGGAAAGGGTTAGTAAAGCGACTGAATCGGCACTACGAGAACAGTGCGTATATCTGGTACGAAGTGCTAGACCCCGGACGGGTTGACGCATACATCCCGAAGTCATCGAGGCGACTTCAGTGATATTCGTCCGGGTTAGCAGTGCCACGCTCTGCTCCGGGGATAACACCCTCTTCTCCGCCAGTTCCGGATGCTTCGTTACAAGTACCGGCGAACGGCCCTTGTGCGCGCGTTCGTTGCGGATGCGTCGGCCGCGCAGCACGTGGCACGCCCTCACTTAACCACTCCCCAGGAAGGAGACTGTCAATGAGAAATGTCGATACGTTGCCGTCACTGCTGGAAGAGCTCGCCCACCGTCGGGCCCGCTCCGACAAGGATTTACTCACGGCATGCGAGACAACCCTGATTGCGCTCCAGCGGCAGGTGCGCGAGCGTGGCCGCCTGCTTGCCGACATCTTCAATAGCGAGGGGGTGGAGCTTGCGCCGGACCTGTTCGCTCGGGTGGACCGGACGCTGATGTTGGGTTCCGACACGGCCCCTTTGGTGCTACGCGCCGGGGACACTTCGTCCCCCCAGGCGCCCTCCGGTACCACACAGCCCCAGGGACCGCGTATGCACAAATGGATCCCCACGACGAACCTGATGCAGCTGCGTCGCTTCGGCAAGCTGATTGAGGAGCTGGGAGAACTTGACGCAGCCATGAAGCTCCCGAGCCTGAGTGACAAGGTTTGGACGGAAGTCGCCGACGTGCTCGCCCAACTTGACGAGACCGTCGTCGGACTTCGACTTGCCTCCGGATCGGTCACGCCTACCGCTTCCGCATCACCTGCGGAACTTATCCCGCAGCTTTCATCGATTGCAGCGCGCTGCATCATCCAAGGCATTGACGAAGTGGACCCCGGTACGGGTCTCACTAATCGCGTGCGCCTCGAAAACGGGATTGCGTCGCTCTACCGCTCGCTGAACGCCTACATTGACGCTCGCATGCCAGAGCGCAGCGACGACATCGCAGCGCGGCGCCTGACCAAGCGCGCGCAGATGCAGGCCTGGGAGGCGCTGTTCGCGCAGGATGGCTCGGAGGCTGTCGTCTGAGGGAGGAGCGGGGCGCTACCCCGGAAGTAGGGTGGTGTCATCGCCACGCTAACCGAGGAACTGTCCATGACGCCGCAAGCCACCCCGACCGATTCCGTCTTCGCGCCTGACGAAACCGAGCTCTACCCGTGCGCGCTCCTCGGGGGATACTTCGGCATCACCAGTGACGGAGATATTCTCGGATGCCCGATGCTGGATGACGGCCGTGCGGACCTCAATGACATCAGCCCGCTGGATGAACAGCAGGGCGCCGACCCGGCCGACATCAAAGCGGTCAAGGCGTTCGTCGCTGGCCTGCAGGCGCGCACCCCTCCTCCGCAACCTACCGCACTCATCGACGCCGCCAAGGCCGTGCTGCAGGACATTCTCGACGCCGCTGCTTTCAACAAGGAGCAGGGCTTCCATGACATCGCCGCGGAGCGCAAGGGCCGACACGCGCAGTTGCTCGCCGCGATTGATGAACTCGAATCGGAGGAGCTCAGCGCTGCCGCGTTGCTGGTGCATGCCTACTCAGCCGGGCGTGCGAACGGGGAAAGCGTGGACTGGGAGGACGTGGACCGTGCTTGGCAAGTCGCACGCAGGGAACTGGGCGCAGCGCGCTGCGCCGACATTGCAACGCTGTACCCGTCGGACGATGGCGATGGTGCGTGAGCGTCCGGCACGGGGTGCCTTTGGGATGAACGCACTGTCGCCCCCAGGGCGCGCTCGGTCCATGCTTGATCAGGAAGCGTTGCGATGGAAACGCCCTTGATTTCCGGGCGGGTGGCGACGGTCACGCTCCTTGCAGCAGCCCTCACGGTCGGTGGACTCGTCGCCATCTATCAACCGGAGGCCCAGAAGCCACCGGTCGCATCCGCCGCGGCATCGGTCTCTCGCGGCCGACCTGCAGGCACGGATGTCGGCCCCAAGCGCAGCCATTTCGCTCCGACCTCCGAGCCTGACCCGCTCTTCCTTGATGTCCTGGTCGCGCCGTCGCCGGCCGATGGGGGCGTTGGTCCACAAAGTATCGATGACCTCCTATCTACGCTCTTGCACGTGGCTCCTTCCCAACAGCGTGCGTACTCGAACTACCTTGAGAGCTTCAGCGCGAAATGTGGGTACTCGTTGGGGCTCTCGGATCTCTTAGTCCGCTCGCATTCGCAGTCCAGGGACGCAGCGCTCAGCGCTTTTGTGGTCGGTGAGCTCACTGACGATGGATCGCTCATCGACAAAGGCTATGCCCTGATTCGATGCGACGGTAGCTACCAACTGGAGACCGTGACGGTGGGCCCGGCCCCCTGACGGCACCTGGCCCGCGTTGCCTACGCCGACCAGAAGCCAACAGGTCGCGAGTGCGGTCTTGTCCTTCGCCTCAACGGGGCGCATCCCCGCCGGATACGATGGGTCTACAGTCAATGGATGGAGCGGACATGGACTCTTCGCATACCGAATCGTGCAGGCTCGCCCGATACTGGAAGTACCGCACGCCCGTGGGCTCGGCCGTGCAAATAGAGCATCAGTTTGAACTTCGCGAGACTCCATTCCACGGATATCAACTCCTTCAGATCACCGACCGCCTCAACCCGGACGGGTCGCCCGATCGATTGGATGCGTCAGTCATCAGGAGCGGGAGTCGATCCGAATGTCATGAGCACGCCCAGGCCCTTCGCCGCGACCTTCTGTGCTCCGGGTTCGCTGACATCACCGCGCGGTATCCACGTGCGTCCAGCGCTGACGCTTGCCAATTCGTGCCCGCGGGAGATCTCCGGCGTGTTCGGAGCCCGCAGATTGCCGCGATCCAAGCATGGTCGCAGCGCGCGCTCTTCGGATAGGCCTTGCCTGCCGACGGATGCTCCGGCGTCCACCGACGCATGCCGGTTACGGCGGCACGTCGGCGCCCATGCGTAACACGGTGCGAAGGCCCGCGCGAGAGGCAGGCCGCTCTATGAGTTCGGGCCCTCGCGATTTCCTGATCGCGCTGTGAAGGTGTGCGTCGGGACTCACTCGGCGGTGTGATCCCGACCCGCGCGTAGGGCTGGCACTGCAGTGGTCTTCTGCCTGATCTCTCGGCTTGGAGTCCAACGGGGCGCCCTGCGTTCACTACGGTGAACTCACACCCACCGAACACGGACACGCGCACCGATGACGGCCTCGAACCATATTGTTGCAACCGCTGATATCCCTGGCGTCTTCAAACTGATGAAGGACGCTTTCACCGACTCGGCCAAGGTGCTTCTGGAGCTGATGCAGAACGCACGCCGGGCCGGCAGTCCAACGGTGGAGATTGAGTACGACGAAGCGGCACGGGTCATGACCGTCTACGATGACGGTGTCGGCATCGACGACTTTGGCACGCTGTTGAATCTGGCGAAGTCGGGTTGGGACGCGAAAACCGCCAGCGCTGAGCGCGCGTTCGGCGCGGGGTTCTGGTCGGCGGTGTTCGGGTGCGAACGACTCCACGTCGAATCGAAGGGACGCGGATTCGTGGCGGACACCGCTGACATCCTGGCGTTCCGCCCTGTGGAGCTCTACACGTGCGATCAGCGCCGCACGATGATCCGAATGATGGGGATGCACAAGCCGATCCCGTTGGAGCTGGGGTATCACGGCCAGAATGGCTTCGAGTCCGCCGCTATGGGATTTCCCATCCCGGTCACGCTCAACGGAGTGGCCCTGCCCCGGCCGATGGCTGAGTCCCAGGAGTTCGAGCAAACCGCGATCGGCTGCGTGCGCCTTGGCGCATCTGTTCAGGTCGAGACATTTGTCTACCTGCAGGGCTTCCGCGTTGCGACGCTCGCAGGCACTTCGAGGCGCGGTGAAACCGCCGGCGTTGTCCATCTCGACAGCACGCAGTTTCGCGCGCGCGCCCCGGACCGCGACTGCCTGATCGACGAGGCCGACGCGAAGCGCACCATCTCCGCTGCAGTAAAGGCTCAGTGGCAGGCGCACTACAAAGCACTCAAGGACAATGGGGACCATGCCACTCTGATCCGTGATGCAAGCGACGTGATCTCGCTTGGCTGCGCCCACCTGCTCAACGACATCCCCGTTCTGCCTGGCTGCGTGCTGGAGCTGCCGGACATTGCGCGCTACCACGCCGATGCTGAAGGCGGCGCATATCCCGTTCCTGACCTGAGCATGGAGGACGCGGCGCGCTCTCCACTTATCCTGTCTCGCGCGCTTCCCGCGGTGTCGAGTTACGGGGATCTGGAATGCCTGCGAGGGGGCGGGGAGGACTTTGAGGAAGAACTGATCGGGGAGTTCAACCAGACGATGTACCTCTACCTCAAGCAGGCCACAATTGTTCGCGACGACCAACTCGATCCGGGCCACTGGATCTTTCGCTCTGCGCACTGCCGCTCTGAGCTGTTGGATTACCCGCGTCTTTCCCTTGCCGACGCCACCGATCCCGTGACGGTGGATGGGCATTGCATCGACCACGTCATCGTGCCGTGCAAATCGATCACGTTCGACGGTGCGCTTGGAACCGTGTCATCGGATCGGGCGCTTGGCTTGGTCCCCTCCGATGCGTCGGGCGCCATGGTCGCAGTGGGGGAACGCGCCAATACGGTCTCCCTGTGCAAGATGCTTTCGTCGTTCACCGACGAGTTCGATCACTACATGGATGATTGGTATGACGACGATCAGGCCGCGCTGGACAATGCGCTGACGATAGCGCGAACGGGCAACGTTGCGGTCCTGCTGCAAACCGCGCTGTGGTCGCTCACAAAAGGGTCGACCGGCCCCCTGCTTGCCGGCCGCAGCTTCGAGGTGGTGTTTGGCGGCGACGGCGACGGCCGACCCACACTGCGGGTCGCCGAGCGCAAGGCGAAGAAACCGCGTCGGAACCCGGCGCCACGCGACGCCAAGGCGGCCTGACGCATACAGGGGCGGGACCAGTCCCGCCCCTCCGCGACCACTCGTAACCCGGCGCAATGTGTGCGCCCCACAGGGACGACACCATGACATCGAAAGCACTCCCACTGTTCAAGACCACCATCATCATCTGGTCCGACTCCGACCCGTGCCAGCGCGGGATAGCCGACCTCGCACGCGCTGCGGAGAGCGGCGACGCGTACTGCTCGCAAAAGGCCACGGTCGCCGTGGCTGACCCGCAGTCCGATCCTGACTGGGACGGGACTGACTTTTTCGGGCCGCGCGCGGTCCCTGACCATGTCGCGGTGGCGGGTGCGCAGTCTCCTGACACCGGCGTCGCACCGATCGCGATTCAGGACGCCCACGGCGGTTGGTGGGGGCAGCATCCCGACTACCCACTTGCGGATTGGATGCACGAGGTCACTGAGGGCGACACCCGGCGCGGCTACTGGGATTGGGTGTCTGAAAAGGTGGAGGCTGACAGAGGGTAGCGTCGGGTTCCGACGTTCTTGGGTTGGCGCGTCGCTTTCCCACCGCAATTCTTGCTTGGAGGTTGTTATGCGTATCTCTGTCACTGTCAGTCGTACCGCAGTCGCCACGAAGACATTCGAGGTGGATGCCCCCTCGGATTCGGATGCCGACGTGCAAGCGGCGCTGCAGACCGCGCTCGCGCAGGCGGGGGACATGGAGTTTTCGTCCCATGAGAGCACCTACGCCATCGAACACTGGGAGTCGGTGGAGCCCTGTGGGTCCGTCGTGTTGAACGCTGACTCGATGAAGGTCGGTGATGAGGTTGAGTTTCTAAGTTCAAGCCAGACCCGGCGTGGTCCGTGCTCGGGGCGCGTGGTCGAACGCGGAGGTTCTTTGGTGGCGATCAACACCGGGGGATACGGCGGCGAGGTTTTCGCAACGCGCAAACTGACCGTGGCCGCCAGGCGCGACCTCGGCGGTGGGCGAGCGCACTGGACACTTGCGTGAGTTGCGGGGTGGGCTGCGCTGGGTAGGGTGGAGCTCTCAAAGACGAACCACCAAGGAGCGCCAATGGCCACTGTATATCGGGCCCCCTCTGAATTTCCGCCACCGAAGCTGGACTTTTCGTCAGGGTTTAATTCCGGGTTCGCTGCATATCAAAAAGCCGAGGACGAATATATTGCCCGGCTTGCCACGGCCGCTCGTGCCCAGCGGCCCACCGTGGATCTCGTCGGCGAGGTAGTTCGGTTCCAGATCGCGGACGGCTACGCGCAGTACATGGTTTGGAGTACGCGACCGCTCCAGCTGGTGTGGCTTGAACTAGGCGATGCCTACGCAATTCCCGAGGCGCATGCGAGGGGCCTGCGGCTCTCGGATATCAAACAGCTGGTTTCCATGGAACGGGCGTTCGCCGCCCCCTCATGATCACGCGCCCCGGCGAAAAGCGGGAGGGGTCGCGGGGCTGCGGGCAGCACGTACGGCGAGACTAAGGGCACGGGAGATCACCACCGCAGGACTGCTGCGCAACGGCGCTCTCCGCCGCGCCTGCTGGCGTGGTCATGTCGTGTGTCTATATCCGCACACTTCGGGAGGGATCATGGCTACGGACTCGCATGCACACCGCAAGGCGTCACGCGTGCCGCCTGATCCCTTGGACGAGGCTGTCGCCACGTGCGCCCGCTGAGGTCGCATCGCGACGTGTAACACCCCCACTTTCAAACCCGCCACTTCTATCTCTGAATTTCGTATGCCCAATACCTACACACTCCCGTCCGCTGATGTCGTAGAGGAATGGAAGGGGAGTCAGCACCCCGGTTTCGTCGCCAACACACGGCAGCTTGCGGTCCTCGATGCTGCTCATGCCGCAATGGCGGCGGGCGTCAGGGGCCCGGCGCTGATCCCTCACCTCGTTGATCAACTCGCAGTGACCGACGCGCAGCTCGCGGTCACGGTCGCGGGCACATCCATTCCGATCTTCGAGGTGGATGTTTTCTGCGCCGTTCGCGCGATCCTGTCGCGACGGTGGCGCAACCAGGTTGCTGCCGCAACGCAGACGCTTTCGCCTACTCCGGGGCAGGACTTACCGCGCCTAAAGTTCCAGCAAGCGCCATTGCTTGCCGAGTCCGCCACGGTTCGGCATGTCGTCGGTCACATGGTGACGGTTGATGTGCGCGGCACCATCACCGTCGATTCTCGAACGCTGCTCGCCGCCAAACACCTTGGCGCAGGCGAAAGCCTCACGGATTCACTGGCGGAGTCCTTAACGGGTCTTCTGCAATGGCCCGCTGCCTCCGTGGTCAAGATGCGACCCGCGTCGCCGCCGCGAGGGGCCAATGCGCTGATGCCAGGCTGAGCCGGCCAATGCCGGCGCAAGCTTGCGTTCCCACCTCGCGCCTGTCGTGACTGAGACAATTCGACCTCATTCACAGGGGGTAAGCCATGTTCGAATCCATCATTGCAGGTCCTGACAACAGGGCGCGTCACGGCACCCAGTTCCCGGCGCAGGCGAAGGTGGTGTGCGTGCGCGGGGTGTTCACACTGCCCGGCGTGGAATCTGAAGCGTTGGAAGCTGACGAATACGTGGATGTCCCGCTGCTTGGGAAGTCTGTCGCCATCGACGCCGCGATTTCCAAAGACCGGCGCACCGTTGTCATCAAGTTCGAAGGGACGAGCGGCCGCATCTGCAAGCGGTGGACGCGCGGAGCAGATGGCGCCTATGGGCCGGTGCATGGCGAGATTGTTCCCGCCGAGGACTTCCCGGAGGTGGCGGACTGAGCGTTGCGGGGCAGGCACTGGTGCGTAGGGTGGACCCATTGCCTCATGAACTGGAGACTGGGATGGCACAGGACGCACCTATGATTAGCCTTACTGCCCTGCACAGCGCGCACATCGCGATCAACGCGGCGCTCGCTGGCGCAGATGATGCGCGCGCGAAGCTGGAGGCAGCGAAACGCTCCATCGAATCGATTCACGCGGACCGCGCGACCCGTACGCTGCACATCGAGCAGGCCCGAAAGGACTACTGCACCGACGACATCGAGATCGACGACGAGCCGATCGTGAGCGTTGGGGATGGCGGAGTGTGGGTCAATGCCTGGGTCTGGGTGCGAGATGAGGAGGTGGAAGGAGAGTGATGGGCCCCCTGCGGATCTATAGCGGGGCGCCCTGGCGCCGGTAGGGTGGATCCATGCCCGGCGACCAGCCGGCATCCATCTTCCGTATTGGAGTGTATCCATGCTGGCGACTTGCCTATCCGACCTGCGTCGTTCCGCCCATCTGCTGCCCCCCGAGATCGCCGAGTTCATTGCGGGTGAGGCGGCCATGGCGGCTGCCGAGCGCGTTGACGCCGACGACCACCTGAAGGCGCGCTTGACGATTCGCATGCTGGAAGGCGCGGCGCTGTGCGCCAAAGACGGGAGCGGTGTGACGGACTTCATTCGAGTCACCGGCGATACGGTTTTGTTCGTGCCGGCCTTCGCGGGCTTCTCCAACTTCGTCGGCGCGTTTTCGCTCCCGGCCGATGATCCGCTTGTCAGCGAAGTCACGGCAGCGCTTGCGCGCAATCTGGCCAGTCCGATGGCGAAGGCGGCACGGGCGTGGCCCCGAGTTTCCGGCACGGTGTGTCGCCTGATGCACGCGCGTCACCATGATTGCTCGAAACTCTTCGGTGCAGTCCAACAGCAAACCCTGGCGGCGTATCCGAAGCCGTGGACTGACGACCATTTTCGCAGCGCCGCAGCAGCGGCGCGCGTTGCGGCGGCCGCGTTCAGCGACCGGCACTGGGCGCGACTGACGCGCCGCGTGCAGTGGATTTGCGACGCGCGCACACCGGGTTTCGCCGGTCCGTACACCGCTGCGGTCGCAGCGTTTCTGTGCCGCGAGCTTCCTGCACTCGAAGCGATTTACTCGACTCCGCTCTGCACGGGTGCGTCGTGCTGAGGTCGCGTCCGCACAAGGCCCCGCGCCCCGTCTTGCTGGCCTGCGACCTCGACGCGCGCAGCGGTCTTTCGCGTATGAGCTTCGACGCCCACGCAGGGCGGATGTATGTGCAGTTCAGTGACGGTCGCATCCAGACAGGGGAAGTCGGGTATCCCCGATTCGTCCGTTTGGTCGGGCAGTGGGCCGCGCCCCCTGGGGAGGACAGCGAGGACGGCTATGCGGCAGTCGAGGCACAGTTGTTCGTTGGGCTGTTTACGCCGACCCCCGAGCAGTTTCAGATGCTGGGCTGCGCGCTGTATGTGCCGATTGAAGCCGGTCCCCTCCAAAAGGACGTGCGCGCGCTGAAGCGATGGCTCAAGCAGGTGAGCGCCTTCAGATCGAGTCCGGCCCTTGAGGCGTGGAGTGCCCGGGCGTTGTTTGGGTAGTCGGTTGTGGGGCGTGGACGTGTTGGTAGGGTGACCACACGCCCCATTGCCGGAGAGATACATGAGTGACGCAACGCTACCCATTTCGCCTGCTGTGCTGATCTATACAGCAGGAGGTATCAGTTACGTCGCAAATCAGGGGCCCTCATTTCTCTACGAGATTCGCGACCTTGATTCTGACGACGCTGACTACACCGATGAGGACATTGATCGCGCGGATGCGGCCGCACGTATCGCCGTAGCCGCAGGTTCGCTGCTGGCACTGCTCCGCACCAGTGAGCGGCTTCTTGCGCAAGTCGTCGCTGGACGTGCAGGGGATTTCACCACGGGTTTGGCTGACTCGGCACTTTCCCGGCACCTGGCGGACATTCGCGCGCAGCTGTCGGCCCTCAACGCCCCGCCCGTCGCCCCTGAGTCTGGACGCGGCGATAGCGGAGCATCGGTGGCCCAGTAGGGTGGACTCATCGCACTACAGGGGCGCCCCAATGCAATCCGAACTCGCCTTGTTCCCCGATTCTGATCGAGCTGAGTCCGATGTCGCAGAGGTCTCGGGCGGCCTCCCGCCGCTGGTCTGCCACTTGATCGACAACTGGCCGACCCTCGTCCGCGCGATCGAAAGCGCTGAGGCCACGGTATCCGGCCTGAATTTGGAAATCCGCGAGCTTGGCGCGCATCGCTCTGCGTATGGCTGGGACCCGCTGGGGCGCCAGAGTCTGCATGGCCTCGCTCGCAGTGCGTTTGAGGTCATCACCGAATATGCGCGCAAGACGCTTTGCGAAGGGAACGATTCCGTCCTGAGCGACTCCACGGCAGGCGAAATCATCTACGACTTTCTTGGTCGCGACGCTACGCGCGCTCCGGATTTTTCCGGCTATTGGCATGCGCTGGAAGCGCGCTATGGCAACGGCGTCGGCGCGCGGCTGGCGCGCGTGTCGGCGGCGCACAGTTTGCGAGGTGAACTGGGCCTGGCGCTCGAAAAGAATAGCTGGCGTCAGGCTCCGAAGATGGAGCGCGGCGGCGTGACCTTCGAGCTGTGTCGCAGGGCCTTGGAGCCGCGCATCCGGGCCGTCGGATATCAGGTCGGCTACGACGCGAGCCTTGTGCTCACGCGGATTGTTAAGGCGCTTGGCCAGCTTACCGACGGTCGCTTCCCGACGGACGCCCACGTCGAGGGGCTTCGGGAAGGCGCGATTGCCGGCGCGGCGGCCCCGCTTCGCGCGGATATCGGTGGGTGCCGCTGGACCTTCACGAAGAACTGCACGCGGGTCTGGATGCCACTGGAGCTGGCACTGCTGGTCCGGGAAAGCATCGAAAGCATCGTGCCTTCGGACACGCCGCTGGATTGACGCGCCCGCCTCAGGCGCGGAGCGGGGCGGCTGGCTCTGCGTAGGGTGGAGCCATCGCAACGCAGGAGCACCCCATGCAAACCGAGTTCGCCATATTTCCGGACGTCGCTGACGGTGTTGATGGCGCCCCCGAGCCGTCCGACAGCCTTCCCCCGCTGGTCTTGCACTTGATCGACAGCTGGCCGACCCTCGTCCGCGCGATCGGGACGGCAGAAGCGACGGTGGCCGGTCTGAACTCGCAGGCCCAGGCACTCGGTGGCGGGCGTTCCACGTTCGACTGGGACCCGCTTCACCAGCAGAGCCTGCACTCACTCACACGCAGCGCCTTTGAGTCCATTGGCGAGTACGCGCGCAAGGTGCTGTGCGCCGGCGACGAAACTGTCCTGAGCCCGCACACCGCAGACGAGCTCGTGCGCGCCTTCTTCGGTCGCGGATCGGACACCGCTCCCGATTTCGCGGGCTACTGGGACGCGCTGGAAGCCCGTTACGGTAACGGCGCGGGCGTTCGCCTTGCACACCGCGCCGCGGCAAAGAAGCTGCGCCTTGAGCTGGGTCTGGTGCGCTATCCGCACAGCAGAATGGCGGCGCCCAAGATGGAACGCGGCGGCGTGACTTTCGAGCTGTGCCGCTCAGTCCTGGAACCGCGCATCGTGCGGCAGGGCTATCAGCTGGCGTACCAAGCTGTCCGGGGACTGTGCGAGACGGTGGCCGCGCTTGGCCTGCTCACCGACGGTCGCTTCCCGACGGACGCCCATGTCGCCGCATTCCGGGGCTCCACGCTGGAAGGAGACACGGCTCCGGTGCGCGCGGACATTGGTGGGTGCCGCTGGATCTTCACGAAGAACTGCACGCGGGTCTGGATGCCACTGGAGCTGGCACTGCTGGTCCGGGAAAGCATCGAAAGCATCGTGCCCGCAGACACGCCGCTGGACTGACGTCGCAGCCTGACCACGTAGAAGCCCGACCATTGAGACACAAGGGGAACGAATCATGAGTAAGCAAATCCTGCCGGCGCACTTGGCCGCCATCGTCAGCACCCTGCTCACCGACCCGCAGGCGCTCGGGGAGCTGGACAGCGAAGACACGTTCCTACGCTTTTTCGAGGCGATCGGTCAGGTGGTGGCCGACCATTGTGGCGGGACCATCAACGGCGTTTCGCCGGCCCTGTGCCCCGGCAGCGTGGAAGCTGACGGCCAGCCGATGTTGTCCGTGTCCCCGAGCGAGTCCCTTCCGTCGATGACCGAGAACGTGTGGGCGCCCTACGACCCGGAGGGCTGGGCTGACGCGCGCACCTCCGAGTCCGACGCGCAATAGCCTGCTGTTGGAGTGGCAGACGTGGGCGCGTATCGCGCGCCACCGCGTAGGTGCAGGCGTCGCCAGATGACGGGAGCGGGGCAGCGGTAGATCAGTACGGTGAGGTCATCAGCACATGACGGAGAACGTCGATGACCACCCAGCCCCGCCCTTTGTTTCGCATCCTGTCCATGGACGGTGGCGGCGTGCGCGGCGCGGCGACCGCCGCGTTTCTCGCGAAGCTGGAAGCTGACCTCGGCGGCTCGCTGACGGACCATTTCGACTACTTCGCAGGAACCAGCGCAGGCGGCTTACTGGCACTGTTCCTCGGGGGCCGGGGCGGCACCGCTCTGGCGGCGTCCTCGTTGTTCAGCCCGGTGGCTGCGGCGCGCATCATGGACAAGAGCGTATTCGACCGGGTGTGGCCGACGGCCCTGCAATTCGGGCCGAAGTACGACGGTCGCGGCAAGTCGGAGGTACTCGCGGAAGTGTTCGGCACCGCGCGTGTGCGTGACAGCGTGAAGCCGGTTCTGGTCACGGCCTACGATCCCGCCGCAAAGCAGTTTGTGGTGTTCAAGAGCCACGGCGGCCAGTACAGCGCAAGCAATCCGCTGATGGCGCAGGTTGCGGATGCGACGAGCGCGGCCCCGGTGTATTTCCCGCCCGCCACGGTCGAGGGCGACCAGGACTACTACCTGATCGACGGCGGCGTAGGCGCCAACAATCCGGCGATGGCGGCGGTCGCCGCTGCCATCAGGGCCGGGGTTCGCCCGCAGGACATCGTGGTAGTGGCCGTTGGCACGGGCCGCGCCGCTCCGACGCCCGAAGCGACGGAGGACTTTCGCAAGCATGCAGCCGGGTGGGGTGGGGTGGACTGGCTGCGCCACGGCATCGTGGATCACCTGATTGATGCGTCCTCATCCGCGACGGACTACTGGTGCAGCCAGATGCTCGGCAGGCGCTATGTCCGGGTGCAAGGGTTGCTGGCGGACGGGGCGTCCACAGAAATGGATGACACCAGCGCGGCGAATATCGCGGCACTGCGGGCCACCGGAGAGGCGTGGTTTGACGACTTCGGGGATCGCGTGCGTCGGGCCGTCCATCGCCCCGGCATCGCGCTGGACAGCATCCCCGAGCTGCCCGCCGTGTGCTTTCCGGAGCTGGACGACGATGAGCTTCAGAGGGTCGCGTGACCCCAGCGGGGCGCTGTTTCGGTGAGTAGGGTGGCGTTGTAGGTGGTCTCCTCCGGTCCTGCAAAGGGCCAATTGCGGGCAGCTTCCGGGCTGCCCGCCTTTTCTGGAGACGCCCCCGGTGCTACTATTCCCTTACATTCCTGCCGTGAGTATCCGGTAATGCCTATCGCGCCATCCGCACACGAGGTCTTGTTCCAGGACCGGGACGCCACGGGTCGGGCTCAGACTGTGGACGATGAAGCCTATATTCGGGCGGCGTTGACGCGGTTTCACGTTGATCCACAGGGGCCGAGCCAGTTCCGTCAGCCGCCGTCCCTCGATCTCGCATCTGGGGTGTCCGCGACGGAGCGTTCAGCGCTCGCCGCTGTAGGCATGTTGCCGGACGCGAAAACGCAGGCCGATGCGGAGGCCGCGCGAGCCGAAGCCCTCCATGTCTTCTTCCACATTTTCCAGCAGGCGCTGACCACGCGAGAGGCCGCCGAGATGATGGGCGTAGACCAGTCGCGCATCCGTCAGCGGGTCCGCGAGCGTTCGCTACTGGCGCTGTCCGCTGACGGGGAGACACGACTCCCGCAGCAACAGTTCCAGGACAACGCGCCCATCCCCGGCTTGCGCACAGTTCTGCAGGCACTGCCAGACGGGTACGACCCACTGGAAGTGTTGTCCTGGCTGGCGACGCCAACCCCGGATTTGCTGGGTGCCGACGAGACGCCGGTCTCTCCGCGCGAGTATCTGCTGAAGACGGGGGATGAGCATGCGGTCGCCGCCATCGCCCGAGGGCTGCAGCGTGGCGAAGCTGGGTAACCCTCCGGACGTACCAACGCTACGGGGGCTGAATCCTCCTTTTGTCACGCTGCGTGCCGAGGTGGACCGCCTCGCGCGCATCTACTTCGCCAGCGGGGCGCACCCATCGTCGTGGAATACCTTTCGCGCATGGGGGCCCGCCGCCAATGCGCGCTTCGACCATCACCTGCTGGACGCCGCGGGCAAACCTCATGCTCAGGACCGGAAGGTGATCTACTGCGCGCCTACCGGTATGACCTGTCTCGCGGAGGTGTTCCAGGTCACCCGGACGGTGAACCGCACGGCGGGGGACCCATACTTGGCCGTGTTCGCTCCGACCCGGAGCCTGAAACTCCTTGATCTGACCGGCCGCTTTGCTACGCAGATGGGCGCGTCGCTCAACATACACTCCGGCCCGCGAAGCCGGGCGCGCGCGTGGGCGCGGGCGCTCTACGAGGCATACACCTGCGACGGCCTGTTGTACCTGTCCTCCATGGACGCCGGTTCGAAAGCCTTGGTGCTGACCGATCGCGCTGAAGACGCCATGCCGGAGCTGCCGCTCGCCAACCGCCCCCTGGCTGATCCGCTCCTGACGGATTTGATCGACGCTTTCACCTATCGCCTGGGCTACCTCAAACGGTAGCGGCGCTGTTGCCGCACGCGTCCGCTCCATTCCGTCGGGTTCACTGGCGGGAGCTACGGGACCGCATGTGGGCAAGTAGGGTGGCAACTCCACCTACAGCACCAGAACAGGACACCATGGCGAAGAAATTCAAGATATGGCTGGACAGCGGCGCGAACGCGCATAGCTGTTCGTATCGTGTGATCTCGCTGGATGACATTGGCCTCTCCGACGACGCGTGGGATGCCATGTCCGAAGACGAGCAAGAGGACCGCATGAAGGAAGTGGCGTGGGAGCGTATGGAGTGGGGCTTTGAAGAAGTCGACTCGGACGAGGACGAGGGCGGATAGGGCCTTTGCTTCGTTACTTGCGCCCCTCGATGGCAACCCGCGCCGTCTATGTGCAAGCACCGGCCTTTCCTCCCGGGCGCAACGGCAACCGAGGTGTGCGGATATGAAAGCGATATCAATCAGTGATTTCGCCTTTGCGGCAGAACTGCCGAAGGTGCGAATTGTTGATGTTGGGGACGGCGCGAAGGCGCCCGCAGAGGTCGGCTAGAAACTCCGCGACGGCGCGGGCGCACTGCGGCGCCGCAGGCACCTGAGCCCGACTTGGTCTGCGTTGGCGTCTACTGTCCGTGCCCACACCACCCCCTCATCTGTGCGTATCCCCCGAGCTTGCGGAATGCCGTGAGACGGTCCGTTTCCTGCTGGGGCACCGATACTCCGACCTGATGCTCGAATACGGTCAGGCGGTGCGCTACGCGTCACAGGCGACCCACGGCGACCCGATCCGGGCGGCGATGAAGCTCACCCTGGATCCATCGTATGAGCCGCTGACCTGCCTGTTGTTGATCGCCGCCGCCGTCGAGTTGGTACAACCCATTGGCCCCCGGTCCCCTGACAACAACCGGGCTTCGGGCACGCTGGCTGCCATGCGCCGCCTCGCCGCGCTCATCGACACCGAAACCATGCCTCGCGCACCAACGGGGCGCGCGCCGGCGCCGTAGGGTGGAGCCCTGAGCAGACAGGAGCCCACGTGACTACCAACACCGTCAACACCCAGCTGAACTCCGAGGTTGTGATTGCACTTCTGAAGGAGAATCCACGAGTCCACACATTCCTGGTCAACTCGCCGTTCGGGGCGGATGTGGATTCCTGTGACCTCATTGCAGGCGTCAAGGCCAACGGTGCGGCTCTTGCGCCACAGCACGCACAGTGTCGTATTTTCGGCCATGACATCCTGGTGACCTACGACCTTGCAGGCGGTCGGTGGGAAACCGTTGCCGTCGACCTCAGCGAGGCACGCTACAACGCGGCGCTGGAGGGCGCGTCGATCCAAGCGAAGCCCACCCAAGGCCTGACCGACATCCGCTGGGCTCGGGTGGGCAGCCGATCCGTGCGTGTCTCTTTTTTCGGCGCCGATGGAGACGTGCTTGCGCAGCTGGCGAAGACGTTCTTCGAGTTGTCCGCCCAGGTCCTGTTCGAGCCTTTGCCCGATGATGAGTGGGCGATTGAGTTCAAGGACGAGGGCACGATGCTGGAGCGCGTGCTTCACGTGTTGGGCGCGTCTTCTGTTACTCAGGAGCGGGTGGCGTCCGGCTGAACGCGCGTTTCCGGACACCCTGTCACGCTTCCACTTCTGTTTTTGTTCCACGTTTGAGTCGGCGAGGCACCCATTGATGAAGTTTGAAGAACTTGAGAAAGCTGGGAGTGTTTCGGCCAGCGATGCGGAGCTACTCGATGACGCTGAGGTATTGCAATGACGATATCAATGCTGCTGTTCCTGGCGAGTTTGGTAGTTCTCGGCGTCGTACTCGCCATTCTGGTCCTGACGATCATTCGCTCGGGGAGCCCGGCCCGCACACACCCCGCGCTGGATCTGCAGTCGCTCCGCTTGGACCCGCGGCTGCGCGGCAGCACGCTCGATGCTGCATGCCCCTGGTGCGGTTCCTCCCTGTTCCACTTTCCGATTGACTCCATGCACGCCGTCCTGTGTGAAAAGGACTCGTGCGGATTCGCCAGCGAATCGGCAACGGTCGGTGGTTTGCTCGCGGATCTTGAGCGTCAGCGCCAATTGGTCGCGTTCGCCGGGCAGCGACCCACGACCAGCGTGTGAGCCCGAGCGTGGAGGGCGGGCGTCGCAGTGGGGCGCGTGTCGATCGCTACGGTAGACGAAGGAATGGACCGGAGCCTTGGCATGACGCCGCACGACACACTGCCCCCCGTGGTTGCTCACCTCACCCAGCATTGGCCCGCCTACATAGAGCGTGCCGCGAGCGCGAGCGCGGCCGTCGAGGCATTGTCATCCGAGGCCGAGGCGCTGGGCGCATGTTGGTCCCCGTATACCTGGTCGCCGCTGCGACAGGCCAGCCTCGAAAGCCTGACGCGTGACGCGTTTGACGTCGTGACGCGACTGGCTCGCAAGGAGTTGTGCGCCGGCGACGATACGCTGCTGTGCGAGGAGGACGTGGAGGCGGTCTTTCGCGACGCCGGCATCCGGACTGACGCCACCGCGCCCGACTTCGGCGGGTACTGGCAGGCCCTATTCGAGCGCTTCGGAGGGGGCCGGGGCGCATCGGTTGCGCATCGCCGGTGGGCGTGCGAGCTCGCCATAGCCTTCGGGATTCAACGCGATGGCTTCCTGGATCGTCGGGCCCCGAAGTCCGAACGAGGAGGCGTGACGTTTCACGTGGCTGGCGGGTGTCTCCATTACACCCCGCGACTTCCTTCGGACGGATTAACCTTCCACGCGATGGCGATCTCCAGACTCGCCGAGTCGATCTTTCGGCTCGGCGAGCTCGCGGGCGACCGCTTCCCCGTCGCGGACTGCCTTCGCCTCTTTCGGCGCACGGAAGTGCTGGGCTATCGTTCCCCCATCCGCGTCGTCGTTGGTCCGTGCCAGTGGACGTTCACCAAAACCGAGGCCTTGCTGTGGGTGCCGATGGATATGGCCGTCGCCATTCGGGATGTGATCGAGTCGGCCCAGTCGGCCTGATTCCCGAGTTGGAGCGAGCCGATGTTCACACGTGATCTGCTACATGATGGGGTTTGGACGACCGCCCGAGACAATGCTGATCCGCCGGTCGGGATTCATGCTTCGATGCGCACCGACAGCGCGTGGCTCGACTTGAAGCTGTTGTTCCCTTCATCAGCTCTGCTGGACACACGCTGCAACCCGATTGAGCAAATCGAGCATTGGGCAACGCTGAACGCTCGTCCGCTTGGGCAGCCGCGCTACCGGGTGGCGCGTCTCGAAGATCTGCAGAACAGGGGCTGCCGCTCCCAGGGCGTCGGAACGCTACTGCTGAATACGTGCCTTACGATCCTCGGAGCGTTGTGCGATCCCACTGCGCGGGTCTGGGGAGAACTGAGTCCGGAGTCTGGTGAGGCGCGGCGGCGCGCGTTCTACGAAGCCTACGGCTTCAAGGTTCAGGAGCCCGGCTGCACCCCCTCAAACGTTGGTCGCTTTCCGCGCATAGAAGGCAACCTCGCCGCGCTGCGTATCCCGCCTCCGAACCCGAACCGGCGCTTCTCCATTCGGTTGCCCTCACCGGACCTGTGGCAAACCGGCCCGTCTACGAAGGTGGAGGAGAATCTTATGAAGCAACTCACGCAAAATGCGGTGGATGGTCGGCTCACGACGGCAGATGTCCGTCACCTCAGGCACGTCGAAACCCAGCGGTTCCCATTCTCCCGCGGGGCCGGATAACGGGGGGCACCTGGATCGCTACGGTGGTGATGGCGGACCCAGTCGGGGACCGTTCGCGATTCCGTCTCTGGAGGCCCGATGCTGAACGACTACCTTGCTGAATCTGGATGGGCCCCGTGCGTGGCGCTGGTGGGCGTGCTTGCGTTGATCACTATTGTCTACCTGTGGTGGGCCGCGCGGCGGAGCCTCCTCCGCCTACTATTCCTCGTCGGCTTCGCGCTGGGAGGCGTGGGCGTGTCGCTAAAGGCGGTGGTGTTCCTTGCCCAGGGGTTGGCGGCGAGCGACGAGTATTACCTCGCGACGATCTCGGCGTATTCCGAGCTCTCCGGGCCCTGTCCGGCCGCTGAGAGCGCTGCCGCGCGGCTCGCGGGGTCTTACGACAAATATGCCAGGGTCCCTTGGCTGAAGGTTCGTGAGTTGCAGTATGCGATCCACCGTTGCGAGCTCGACGCGGCCACCAGGTCGCTCCGCTCCGGCCCAGCCCGATCGGACGCCTCGCCCACCGCTGTGCCGTAGACTTTCCTCACACTTCCATCTCCAGCTGCAATGTCCAGAACTGCCCGTACTCAAGCGCCTCCTTCGAAAGGCTCGCCGTTGTCGACGGCGAAAATCGATGCGGTGATTGTGGAGTCGTCCGAGCGTCGGACCGCAGCGGAAGTGGCGGAGCTCATCGATATGCCGGCGCACTGGGTGCGCCGGCAAGCCGCGCGCCTTGGCGTGGTATTGCTGCGTGCCAGCCCGACGCGCCAGGGTCACTCCGAATCCGTGGAGCCGCCGAAGCCTCGTCGTCCGCGGCGACTGCCGCCGAATCATCGGCGCGCGTGGGAGCCGGAAGACGACGAGCAATTCGCCGCCCTGTATGTCAGTAATTCCGCCAAGGCGTGCGGCGAGGAACTGGGGCGCACCAAACGGGCGGTCAACACGCGTGCGAAGAAGCTGGGGCTGATCAAGCTCACCGCACTCGACGCGCGTGAGCGCAAGTTTGTGTCGAAGCATCTACTGCGCCTGGGCGCGGAGGAGACTGCCCGCAGGCTAGGCCGGCACGTGCGCACAATTCGGCGCGAAGCCGTTCGGCAGGGACTCCCGAGCGTCGGCTGGCCAGTTGATGCGAAAACGCAGCGCCTGCTGCTGACGCTGTCCGTTGACGACTTGATTCCCCTCCTGACCGCAAAGCTGGGGTGGACGGCATACCGCACCCGGGTGACCCACGCACGGCTCCGCGCCTGGGACGCAGCGCGCTAGCGCGCTGCCGATCCGACCTGATCGCGGGGCGCGCGCATCCCCGTAGGGTGAAGTGCCTAGCCCTACGGAGTTGATGATGAGCGCCAATGTTTTCGAGGTTGCCGTGGCCTGCGTGGATGCGAGCGGCTGCGCGACGATGCAAGCCTACGTGATCGATGCTGACGATCGCGAGGCGGCCGAGGAAAAGGCCAAGCAGCAGGCCGCGGCTGCCGGGTACGTCGCCCCGTTCCTGATCTTCTCTGGCAGCTCGTTGAGCGAGGTTCGTATCACGGCACAGACCCTGCGGCTCGTCCCGTCGTTGGTGGTCGTCGACAATTCCGGCGGCGCCATCCATTCGGTCGGGTGCGACGCCGGCGAGGTGGACGTGGTCATCTTCGGCGATGACACCGAAAGTGCTGACGAGGACGCCCTGGAGTGGCTCCCGCTCGGAGCTAATGAAGAACTCAAGGAGGTGTGGACCAGTCGCTGGACCGCTCAGCCGTCCGCGGAGGCCCAGACGCTTTTCGACTATGAGCGGGGCACTCCCATCGAATAGCCGGGCACACCCAGGCACGCACTCGGAGTTGGAGTCCTCCCTTCCCTCGTTTCGGGGCAACGGATGTGTCCGACAGAGCGTTGCATCGCATCCGCAAACGCAATATCTTAAAGGCGGTCGCCTGAAACCATCCGCACACACCGATCATTCGGCATGGAGAATCCGGGCCTCGCTGGTGCTGCATTCCTCGACATCTGAAACTCTGACGCGAGGCGGCAAGGTGTGCTCCCGTCGTCATGCGTCGTGGAGTTTCTGATGGACCAAATCTCCCTTGAAGCGTTGGCCTCGCGCCTGGTTGACTGCACGCGGTCGCTTGCTGGACTCGACCCCGATCGTGAGAGGCTCCGTCGCTACCTGAGCTTCCACACCGAGGACAGCGATCTTGTCCATGTCGCGCGCCTGGCCAATCCTCCGGGGGACTCCGACTGGCATTTGGTCCAGCTGAGCCGACTCGGCAGTGCATCCTGCGTGTTGCCGTACGAGCCCACCTTTTGTTCCCGCAGTGCTGCCGACGCCATCGCCTGTGTAGTCCACACGATTGACGAGCGTCGTGCGTCGATTCGCGACGCTCGGTCGGTAGGTGGCGGCGTTGTGGTTGAAGCCAGTGATGGCATGCAAGCTCACATCTCGCCGGTGCGGTTCAGCACTGTTTCGCGATCCGCCCGGGATCGTGTCCGCGGTCTGTTTCGGAATCTCCTGCTCGGAAATCTTTCTGACATTCAGCGTCTGACGGCGCGCCTCGCGAGCCTGCCCGGGTTGCGCGAACACCACATCGTGGTCCCGCACCGAACCGACATCACACACGCCGGGCACCCGCTCGTGTCCTCGCTACACAGCACCGCGGCGGTGATCCGTGCCGGCCTCGCGGTCGCTGGGGCGCCCCTGGGGAATCAGAAGGCCCAGCAGGTGACAGCCGCAGCCTTCGGCGCGCGCAGTTGGGCGGCGCTGGTCGCCGCTGAGGAGAGCGCCTGCGTGACGCTGAGCCCCTCCGTATTGGGCCGCTTCGTTGGTGATGACTTTGAACTGATGGGCTGCTATCGCGATCCCGTTGATGCCTTCGCTGCGTTCTTCCGCCGTTGCACTGATCTGCCGCCTGGATGCGAGATCAAGGTGACAGAGTCGTCCAGCTACGGACTGCGCTTCGCGGCGTGCCGCCCGGACTCACAAGACGACGACGCGGCGCTGTTGGAATCTTGGCATCTGCACCCCAGCACGGCCCCAGAGAAGGTGTCAGAACGCCTTGCGGCGCACTCTATCGACGCTGCAGACGCCTTTGTTGCCGCCGCCCCGCATCTCGGGATCGGCGGTGCAGCGGAGTGGAGCGGTCGCACCTATTCGCGCCAGCTCCAGGTTCAGAACACGACGCTGTCGCTGCTGAAAGCGGGGGCGGGTTCCGACTCCGAACGCTCCTGGCCCGGACATGACTCGATTGTCATTGACGTTCTCGGCGAGGCAGGAGACCTGGTCCAGCGTGTGATCGAGCCGCTGTACAAGGCGGACCTGTGCGACGTGGGCAGCGCATTGGTGCTTCGCGGCAACTACGAATCCCGCGTGGCCTGGGTGTGGACTGACATCTCCCATGCGCAGCGCAATGCGATCGCGAAGCTCTGTGGGCTCACGCCACGTCGGCATCCGACTGATGGAGTCGAGATCGCGGCCGTTCCCGAATAGCTGTACGCCATCCATTCCTGGCCCGATTGTTGTTGACTGTATCTGGTCTCTACTGGACCCCGGTGCGTCGTAGCCGCGGGCGGCAAGCTCAAGGCGATCGTCCGGCCTCGGTGCGCGTCAGACTGAGGCCGGCTTTCTTTCGCGCGGACGCAATCTGAGCACGGGTCGCGTCCGTGCACGCGGCGAAGTGGGAGGCGGACAGAATTTTGAGCGGTGGCGTCATCTGCGCCGCCCTCCCTGACTCAATGAACATGGCGAGATCGGCATCGTGCAGCATCTGCAGCGCCAGCACCCACCGGGAGTGCGCGTAAATCGAACTGGACTTCACATGCTTGAAATCATTGGACCAGTGCTTGTCGGGGATGCTCTGCGTGCCAAACCGGATGAGCGTGAGAATTTCGCCGTAGATTGCGGCGCCCCAGAGGCGCTGCGCTTCGGCTGCCGTCGGCTTCGGAACCGTGCCTACGCGCGGGCTGCTGTTGAAGGCCCAGGCCTCTGACACCAACGCCTTGGTGTCCAGATGTTGCGCCACGTGAAGCGACAGGCCGCCGCCCAATGAGTAGCCAGTGACAACAAGCCTTTGTATCCCGCGTGATGCCGCCATCGCTTTGGCTTGCATGACGAGCGCGCGTGCGGGCGCGAACTGCGCCGGCTCGCGGAACAGCGCCAGGTTGTGTTTCCACCAATCGTCAAAACCGTCCGTTCCTCGAAAGGCGACGATCATCTCAAGCGGTTTCGCCGGATCCGCCGTGATTTCCCAGGCTTCGTCAGTGCGCGTTGCGTAGCGCACGAACGTCTCGGCGTGGAAGCCGGTGTCCGGATCATCGACGCTCAGCTCCGGAATGGCGACGATCCACTCCGGGAGCGACAACTCATGCTTGGCCGTTGTGTCGTCGTCTTTCTGCAAGGCGATCGCACCCGTCAGCGCATAGGGGTAGCCGCGCACAGCAATCTCTGCACGCGCGGGTGCGGAAGCCCCGGGCGGGTACCCGTAGATGTCCAGGTATCTGACGTTGCAGAACGCCCAACCTTCCTCAACTCCCGCGTTGTTTGGGGTCGCGTCCAACGCCCTTAACCGCGCTGCGGTGCATCCGGTTAGCGAGGTTGCCGCAATACCCGCGACGAGTGCTGCGATGTACTGGACTCTCTGTCTCATCTCGACTCCCCAGTCTCCCTGACGCGGCCAATCTGCTCCGCGCTTGTCGGCCGGTCAACCGGACGTGCGGGGCGCGCGTGGATCGGGACGGTGGAGGTAAGCACACCGGAAGACTGACATGCCTATCTCTCAAACCGTCCCGCTGCCGCGCGTCCGTTGCGATTTGGGCCTGCAGCTGGTGCTCAACGTGCCGGAGTGGTTTGCGGACCCGGCATTTGTCGCCTGGCTGCAAGGCCCCGTCACCAAGTACACCTGGCACACGTACGGCCCTGTCGGCGAATACTCCGACGTCATCGTCACCATTGATCCGTCACTGACGGGCGAGGGGAGTAACCCAGAGATGCCGTTTCACACCGCGCTGATGGCGACCGTGCGCTCGCGGGTGATGCCGAACCTCGGGGCTGTCCCGATCCTGTGCCGCCTGACTAATCTGGAGGCGTAGGCGTGCAGCAGGCCTCCATCTTCAGGGCGGTTCATGCCGCCTATGCCGCAGCCGGCGAACGCGAGGTTTCAAACGACGCACTCTACGACGCGGTCGGCGCAATGATTGGGACCACCCCGTCGCAGTTTCGTGAACGCTCGCCGATCGGTCGTGGCGGCGCGAAGCACGGGCGGCTTACGAGGACCGCGCGATGGGTCCAGCAAACCATGCGCGCGCGCGGGTGGCTGGAGCGCGCGCCGGACAAGCGCGGCGTGTGGCGGCTCACCTCCACGGGGCGCGCCAAACTCCACGCGCCTCGCGATGGCCAGGTGCTCATCGGCTTTTCTACCCGCCTGGGGGTCGCCCTCGTTGGGAATTGTCGCGACGCGTTTCACTCATTCGGCGAGCCCATTCATCTCATCCTGACGAGCCCGCCGTACCCTCTTGCGCACCAAAGAAACTATGGGAACGTGCCGGAGGCGGAGTACGTTGACTTCCTGTGCGCGTGCTTCGAGCCGGTGGTGCGTTGGCTTGCGCCCGGCGGTAGCGTTGTCCTCTCTATCGGGCAGGACATTTTCGTGAGCGGGTCTCCCGCTCGGAGCCTCTTCATCGAACGGCTGACGCTGGCATTGCATGATCGGCTCGGTTTGCATCTGATGGATCGCGCCATATGGGATGTTCCGAACAAGCCGCCCGGGCCAGTGCAGTGGGCCTCCATCAAACGGATGCAGCTGAACGTCGGATACGAATTCTGCCTGGTGTTCTGCAACGAACCTGCGTTGTCGTTCGCCGACAACCGCCGGGTGCTGCTTCCGCACACCGATCAGCACAGGAAGCTCATTGCGCGTGGCGGCGAGCAACGCACCGCGCGCTACAGCGACGGCGCATACACCATCCGCGAGGGCAGCTACTCGCGCGCGACCGCCGGGCGCATCCCGCGCAACGTGATGCACCTGCCGCACAACTGTGCATCCCAGCGCGCGTACAAGAAGGCGAGCAAGGCACTGGGCCTGCCCGCGCACGGCGCACCATTTCCTGTGGCCCTGGCTGACTTCTGGATTCGATTCCTGACAGAGCCCGATCACCTGACGGTCGACCCGATGTCGGGGTCGAACACCGTAGGCGTGGCGGCCGAGGCCCTGGGGCAGAGGTGGGCGAGCACCGAGCTGTTTGCAGAGCACGTCCGTGGGGCCGCAACCCGGTTCCCCGACGCATGGATCAACCCGCTGCTGGATGCGCTGGCGCACCCGCAGGAGGCATCGCAGTCCCGGTTGTTTGTGTGAGCGATCTCGGTCCCGCCGCAACATTGTTCGCGGGGCGACGGCGTCGGCGTACGGTGCCCCCATCCCACTGGAGTCCTTACAGATGAAACGCTTTCGCCAAACTTCAAATGTTGGTCGTGCGAAGTATGTGGTCAGCTACCACGACGGAGTGAAGCAACACGACGACGGAAGTCCGTTCTTCGATATTTGTCTGTTTTCCCGAAAGCGCGGACGCGACCGTTTTGTGAGGTCTCTTCTGGCTGACGGATATATCGAGGCCTCGCCGTTGGAAACTCGGAAGCGCGCGTAGTTGGCGCTGTCGCGGGGCTGCTCTGCAGGCATACGGTGGACCCATGACGACCGGAGACGATTCTATGCCCACGACCTCAACAGACCTCATCTCAATCGCACGCGCGGAAGGCGCCTTCGATGCTCGCCTGATCGCGCTGCTGCGGGGTGCGCAGACCACCGTCGACTCGCTGCGCCACCAGGTGGAGCAGATGAAAGGGATGTTTGACGACATCGATGGCGGCATCGCCGATGCGCTCGCCGACGCAGACGCGTTTGAGTCCTCTGCGGCATCGTTCCTGTCGTCGCCGACGCCGACGCTGCAGGTCGTGGTGCTCAGTGCCGCGGAGTACCAACGCATCGAATCCTCGCTTTCGCGAGCCGAGCGACTGTTGCTCCAAGCGATCGACGCGTTGCGATCCTAACGGCCGGCTCCGGGAGTTCGACATGAATGGCACAGCTACTGTGGGTAAGCGATTCCGGGCCTATTGGGACCCCGGCACATTTTGTGTTCGCGACGCCGAGGTGGAGGTCACGCAGGCGTTCTTTTCTGCGGATGTCGGATACGAGCCGGACGACTGCGACGCCATTGCCGCATTGGCAATTGGCGAGACGTGGCGCGACCCGGACTACGGCGACTATCACACCGTGACGCGACTGGCCTGATCGGTTAGGAGACAGACATGCAAACTTTGCCGCTATTCGATTTCCCCGAAGACCTCAGTGTGTCTCCGCCGCCCGCGCCCGCCGTTACCGGAGACGCCTCCGCACGCCAGCGTGAACTCGGGCAGTACATGACGCCGATGTGGGTCGCCGAATCACTCGTGCAGCGCCATTTCGCGGAGCTGGACGCCAACGATTGTGTTTTCGAGTTGACCTGCGGGACCGGCGCTTTTCTGAGTGCGATCCCGCCGCACGTCGAGGCGCTTGGCGTTGAGATCGACCCTGAGCTGGCCGACATCGCTCGGGCCAATAGCGGACGGCGCGTCATCACCGGAGATTTCCGCCAGGTGAAGTTCGACTTGCGGCCGAGCGCCATCTTGGGCAACCCCCGTTCCGCTTGAGCCTCTTGGATGACCTGCTGGACACCGCGCATCGCCTGCTTCCCGAGGGCGGGCGGGTCGGGCTTCTGCTGGCTTCGTACAGCCTCCAGACTCAAGATCGGGCATGCCGATATAACCAAAACTGGTCGCTTCAGGCGGAGATGCTCCCGCGCACGCTGTTCCCCGGATTGAAGCACCCGCTGTCCTTCGTGCTGTTCAGCAAGGACCAGCGTCGGATCATGACCGGCATGGCGCTGTACCACGAGGCCGTGGATGTCGCGTCGATGCCCGATCGTGTTGCCGAGATGCTCCGGCTGAACCCGAAGACGTGGATCGCCGTGGTGCGTGATGCGCTCGATCGTTTGGGTGGACGGGCGCGGCTTGAAGATATCTATGCGGAAGTCGCGCCGCGACGCCCTACAGGCAACCCGGCGTGGAAAGAGCAGGTCCGCAAGGTGGCGGCGCGCCACTTCCCGCGCGTGGCTCTGGCGGAATACGCGTTGGCGGCGTAGGACCCAATGCGGGGCTCGGTCCGCTGCGTACGGTACTCCTATCGACAGGAGATCGTTATGCACGCCCAAGTGTCCAAGTTGTTGTACCTCACCATCGGCGAGAACAAGGGCGCCCCGCGTCTGTTCATCGAGTCGGATCGTCTTCGCGCGGCAGGCCTCGATGTTGGCGCTCGATACACGCCGGTCTACGATGCCGATGCCAAGCGCGTGAATCTGATTGTTTCCGACGAAGGGGACCGGATTGTGTGCCGGCGCAAGCGTGCGGACGGTGATGTCCCGCTCATCGACATCAACAACCAGCAGCTGGGAATGTTCGGCACCGGCGCCCGCGTCGTTGTGGCGATCCGCGCCGATGGGATCGAGATCGAACTGCATCACCACACACAGCGCGAGGTTGAACGCGTTGAGCGCCTGTTGCAGGAGCTGGCGGCGGGTCAGGTGAGCACTGGCGAAGTCTGCGCCGGCGGCGGCGTGATGGCCGAGGCGCTGCATGTCGGACTGGCGCGCGCGGGGGTCTCATCAAAGATGCGCTTCGCTGTTGAAATGGAACCGGACTATGTCGGGAGCCTGAACAAGCGCTGTGCCGCTGTGACTGCGGATACCCTGCTTGTGCAGGGTTCCATGCAGGAGATCGATCTGTCGCGGCTGCCCAAGGTCAGCGTGCTCGCGTCTGGAATTCCGTGCACCGGGGCCAGTCTGTCAGGACGCGCCAAGAACAAGCTGTCGCGTCCTGAGGACCATGCCACCGCCGGGCACCTGTTCGTTCACTTCCTGCGCATCGTTGAGGCGGTGAACCCGACCGTCTGCCTGCTGGAAAATGTGCCGTCCTACGCGAACACCGTTTCCTTCGCGGTCATCACCTCGTGCCTGCGGGAATGGGGCTACACCGTTGAACACCGGGTGCTCGACCGATCGCTCGGCGCCTTTGAAGACCGCCAGCGACTGGTGATGGTCGCCACCACCAAGGGCGTCGATGTGCGCTTTGAGGACCTCGTGCCGGCAGCCACTGCGCCGAAGACGCTCGGCGAGTTGCTGGAGGACATTCCGGCTGACGACCCCCGCTTCAAGCGATACGACTATCTCAAGGCCAAAGAGGTGCGCGACATCGAGGCCGGCAAGGGATTCCGCCAGCAGATCGTCGGGCCTGATGCCACCAGCTGCGGAACGATTGGGCGCGGTTACGCCAAGGTTCGCAGCACGGAGATTCGGGTTGCGTGCCCGGGCGACCCGAACAAGTCGCGGTTGCTGACGCCGGCAGAACACGCCCGCGTCAAAGGGGCGCCCGAGCGGCTTGTGGCCGGTCTGTGCGACACGACGGCGCACGAGATTCTAGGGCAGGGGGTGCTCTTCCCGATGTTCGTTGCGGTCGGACGCATGATCGGGAACGGCATACAGCGGCTGCGCAGCGCGCCGAAAATTCTTCCGCCTCAGCTGCCACCGGTGGACCTGTCGCCGCGCGCCGCGCTTGGTCAGCTCTCGCTGTTCGCGGCGTAGCGATTGCGGGGAACGGAAGGACGGGTAGGGTCTAAGTCGTCCCTGCGCAAATGGCGAGAGTGTCCATGAGGAAACAGACCACCCCAATGCTGCCGGCTCCGCACGACGTCTGTCTGGCGCGCTCACCCTTTGATCCTCGCGTCGACCGCCGCCCGCTCAATCCTGGCAACCAATATGCGTTTTTTGGCTATCCCGGCATCGGCTTCCGCGTGACGTCCGTTTGCCTCCGCGGACACCCGGCCGACGACGGCGCTCTGCCGGGGGTCGGCATCCAGTGGCTGCGTGGACGCAACCGCGGCCGGTGGTTCTACCCCTGCGCCACTGAGGATGAATTTTGGGCCGACACTCGCTTTGCGAACGCCTGTGACCCCGAGGCGGCCGCACGGCATGCCGCAGCTCTTGCTCAAGTGGCCGGCGGATCCGCTTCGGACGTCGTGATCGGAGATCGAACATGATCCGCCGTGGTATTTTCGGAATCAATGTTCTAACTGATCATCAGAGACGATAGATGAAACTAAGCCACGCGGCTCTCTTTGCCCTTGCGTTCACTATTGTGGCAGCACTCCTGAATCACGAGCTTTGGTTTTCCCGCCCGTGGCTTTTTGGCCTGACTCTCGGACTGGTCGCCGCGGTGGTCATTACCACGCGCGCATGGGCGCGGCGGCTCTTTGCAATACTGGGCGCGCTGCTGTTGCTGACCGTTGCGGTGGGGGGCGTTGCAGGCATGGACCATTCCGGCCGCGCACTCTTCGCTGGCGCGTCGCTCGGGCTTGTTGCAGGACTGGTTTCTGCGCTGTTTCTCACTCGGTCACGAAGCACAGCGTGGTTGTCCAAGATTGCAGAGTTTGAGGACGACGCACTGTTGCGGCGTATCGCGAAACTCCTTGGGGGCGACGAAACCCACTGAAGAGCGCCCCATGGGCGCACAGCCCGCTTCTGTTCGCATCGTGTGAGAGCCTGCACGGCGCGACGCCGGGTGGCGGCGTAGGGCCCAACACGGGCACGCGTGCTGTCTATCATGAATTACCCGCCTATGAGGTTGTCGCGCCATGGCCTTTGATGAGTTCGATGAAACAGATGGCTTCGATGTGCCGCCGTTGCCTTCGCACGAGCTTGGCGACTTCGTGCTCCCTGTTTTACCCCAGCTCGAATGGGACGAGGACCCTGAGATGTTGCAGGCCGTTCTCGCCGAGCTCCTCGAAGCGCAGAGTGAACAGGTTGATCCTGCATCGCTGGAAGCGCTCACGATCCGGAGCCAGGTGCTGCTGTGGTTCGTGCTGGCCGATGCTGAGCTTCTGTCGCGCCTCCGCGCAATGAGCGATCTCGAAGGCCCCATTCTTGAGGAGACGGGCGCTCAGCTCAGCGCCCTGATTGATGCCGTGGCCTCAGTGCCGGCCTTCTGCGCCCAAGATGACGGACAGCAGCTTGTCCATGTCGACATGCAGGCTCTGGCCCGGAATGCCACGACCGGAACCCCGTCCAGCGGCGGCGCGCTCAAGGTCCCAGGTCCGGCGGCCCGCGAGGTTTTGATGGACCCCGTGCTGGCGCAAGCGTTCGGCCGATTCGCCGAGGGCGATACGCCCCCTGGTGAGACCCTTGGACAGCGGGTCGCTCGCATGGCGCCCAAGGTTGCGTTTCACGCGCCGCTGGACGAGTACCCTCATTACCGGGACCTCATGGGGCGTCGAGCGGAATCGCTGGCCGGACTGACGCCCGCCGAGGCGGCGGTTTACGAAGCGCCTCCGTTTGCTGAAGGTTCCGAAGGGCTTGTGTTCGCATCGTTCATGCTGTCCCGCCTGCCGACCAAAGTGTGCGTCGCTACTGGCCTTGGCGCGTGGTCGCAGTATCCGGCCCTCTATGAAATGCCCGACTGGGACTTCGCCAAATATCGCGAAGTCGTGCTCCGCTCACCTGTGCACGCGGCCATTCCGTGCCGCGCCGGCCTGCTTCCCATTCACTACATCGTGAGGGAGGGGTCGTATTCGGACTTCAAACGCATCGTGGAGCTGGCCCCGGAAACACTCAACCAGTTGGATGGGCAGTCACGTCCGATTCTTCATGACATCGCACAGCGCCGTCGCGATGAGCAATTCGCATACGCAGTGAAAATGGGAGCGGATATCTACCAGATGCTGCCGGCGGGGCAGACCAGCATGTATACCGCCCTCATGTGTGGCAACCATAACGCCGTCGAAGTGCTACTCGATGCCGGCTTTGATCTCGCGAAAGACGCATTCCTGGATCGGACGCTGGTCGATCGCTTTCTCATCGAGCCCTCGTGCCCTCCGGAACTTCGTAACCGCCTCTCTGCCGCCGCCCGCCCACTGGCGCGAAGCAGTGAGATGCGCGAACTCTTCGACCAACTCTTCTACGTCTGACCGAGGGTAACTGCCGTCGCCGCCCCCTCGCTGTAGCTGCCAAAGCAGGCCCGATTGCGGGCCGGTTGTGCCTGGGTAGGGTGAACTCATCCCAGGAGACTCCTATGGCGACCCCCGCACAGCCCGCCTCTGTTCGCATTGCCGCGGCCATCCAGTTTCTCAATCTGACCGAAGAGACGCCGCAGCACGTCGTCATGGAGGTGCGCGAGACGCTGTATCAGCGCTTCGTGCTCGTTTGCATGAGTTCGGGTATTGGTCCCGAACCCCGCGTGTGGGAGCCGGCACGGGGCGAATACCTGCCTTGCTATGCGGCTATGACCGCGCTGGCGGCCGAGTTCGAGGCCTTGGATTTCCAGCGTTTTCACTACCAGTTTTCGGCGGCCTCACCCATCGACGGCGCGCCGCTGGTGTCGGCGGCGCAGCTGTCGCATCAGCGTACCGCGCCGCTCCTTGCGTGGGACCGTAACGCTCTTTTTGGCTGACGGGCGCCTGTAATCCCGCGCGGACCCGTGTGGGCGCCGATTCGTGGCTCATGGTCATTCGCGGCGTCTAAGGGGGTGAAACTGACCTTTCACCCTGGAGCGCCTTCAATGTTTGAAGCTGATCGGCTGCCGGCCCGCGATTCGCGCGGGGCGTTGTGGCATCCCGACACGCCCGATATTCCGTACGGCAGCTCCTTTCCGGCGGCTTTTGCGGCGCTGGGGTATGAGTGCCGCTACGTCGACCTGGCCGACGACTGGGACGCCGGGGAAGTCCATCACCGATTCAAAGCAGGCGAGCCCGAATCGGCCCTGCTCGCGCAGTGGCACCCAACGCGGCCGAACGGCCAAGGCTGGGCCCTGGCCGGCATCTGGGCCTGCGAGATCGGTCCTACATCGCTGTGGGTGCGTCCACACCGGTCCGGACTCATCTCCCGGATCAAAGCGCAGTGGGCATTTCGCTCGAATGTTGAGGCGGCCACGCGGCCAGAGTCGCGTCTCCCTCCTCAGCAGCGGGGCCGCTCAGGAGCCGTAGGGTGACAGTCGAACCCAAAGTCCCGGAGTTGCGTCATGCCCCGCAAGCCCGATGTGGCGCTGTCCTCAGGGCGCACCCTGTCCCTCATCGACCTGGACCGGGGTCGCGCATGGGTCCAACCGACCAACGGCGACGCGGCTCTCAGCGCAGCCGAAGTCGACCAGTTCACGCGAATCGCCGCCAAGCGCATGGGTCACGCGCTGCGGCATCGCAAACATCACATGAAACGCGCCCGGCGACGGTAGTCGCCCCCCATTTTTCCGTTGCGGCAGGCGCACGCAACACGATGTCCCGGGTATCACCATGAACCGCACAGCCATTGCCCTTGTTGTCAGTTTGCTTGCACTCGGCGCGAGCGCGCCGTCTTCCTCGTCCAGTCCAGTGATCGGCGTCGGCGATCCCGCAGTGCTGCTGCTGAAGAACGAACTGGCGCAGATGCGTGAGGTCATCAGTCAGATGCAGCAAGCGCAGGCGCAGGTCGGCAGCTCGCAGCGCACGATGATGGATAGCGTGGTGCGCCAGGTGCAGACGCAGTCCGACCGCGACGTGCAAATGGAGGCCCTGCGCAACGAAATCGCCGCGCTCAAATCGGAACTTCGGGAGACGCAACAGGGGCTGGCGGGCCGGCGCTCTGGATCGCGCAGTGCGGCAGGGCGCTCCCCGCTGGAAACGACCGCTCCGGCGTCGCTGTCCGACGCCGCACCCGCTGCACCGGTGTATCACTCGCCGTTGGAGACCCCCCCGGCAGTCACCGCTTCACCGTCGCGCATCGAAACCTACTCGCCGCCGAGTGACTATCGCTCCCCACTGGATGCAGCGCCGGCCCAACCCGCTTCCAGCTCACCGCTGGCCGGGATGACGACGCCCGTGATCCGCACCAGCCCGGTTGAAACCTATTTCGCTGCGCCGAACGAGGACCCGATTCGCTCCCAACCTGGGGAGCGTCTGACGATCGTTTCCGCCGCGCCCTTGATGGCCGCAGGCACGGCATCCTCGCGCTGCACGTCCCTGCGGGAGGGATCCTCTGGCGCCTGGCGCGACGCCGTGAACCAGCTGTTGCCGGGTTACGCGTATGAAGAGTACGACCGCGATCGGGCGATTGTGTGGACCTCCACACGGCAAGGGTCCGAGGGTTTCCGGGCCGACCAAATGATGAAGCAGCTCGGATGCTGACGGCATGAGCTTCGTGAACAACCGTGTGGGCCGGTCGCTGCTGGGTTCGGTGCTGGTGTGCGCGCTCTCCGGCTGCGCCGGGCTTTCTGACCCGACGTTTGATTCCGAGTTGGGCTATGTCCCGACGTACAGCGAGCCGCGAGCAACGCAGAGCGTGCGGATCGTAGAATCCTCCGCCGTGCTCCGCCCGATTGCCTATCGCAATCGGCTTGAGAGCGGGGGCTGGGATGTCAGTTACGGAACGCGACGCAGCTCCACCGGAACGGCCACCGTGACGATCCCGTTTGGCGGCCCACGCCAACGCAAGGAACCGTTTGTCGAATACTCCAGCAACGACTGGGGCGCGCTGTGGACCGCCGTCGGCTGCACAGTGTTCGATCTGGGGTCCACGTATCACGCGATGAATCAGGGCGCTGAGGAAGGCAACCCGGTCCTGGGTCAGAAGTGGTCCACGATCATCGGCGTCAATCTGCTGAGCCTGGGCGCCGCCGCCTACATGCTCTATGACAAGCCCGACCACCGCCAAACCGGCTGGCTCACTCTCGCAACGCCGCACTGTGTGGCCGGCGCCTACAACATGAAGCTCGCCGACGATATGCGCACCGAGAATCAACAGTACGGTCGCTGATCTGCGGGGCAGGGGCGCCTGCGTAGAGTGGGGTAACGGCCACGCCGGTCATGCCACTCGATTCTCCGATTGGCCGATCCGTCCGTGACGTGCCGCATCAGCGACTTCAGGAGCCCGACATGGTTGAGCAGATTGGTGAATATCGGTACAGCGTCACAACCCGACGGCCGCGTCGTGGCTGGCGTGGGACGATCGGGCACTGGCTACGGCAAATGGCGTGGCGCTTCGACCGGCAGGCTGTCATCGAAGTCAGTCTGAGTTCGACCCCGCCGGTGCCCGCGTCAATCCGGCAGGAATGTATCCGCAAGGGTCTCGACCACATGGCGCGGCTCTTTGAAGAAGCGGTGATCTACGAGACAACCGATCGTCTGCTGCGCGCCAAATGCCCAGGTCTTTTCGGTCCTGACTCGCCCTGCGTGTCAAGCAAAACCCTCAAACGACACGGGGGAGCGGCCGGCTAGACCCCGACGCCGCGCCGCCCGGTCATGGGTACTGTCTTGCGTATACGCAATTTTCGGGGGTGGCGGGGCGCACTGTTTACAGCAAGAATGCCCCATCAAGTGCCCCCTGCAAGATCCTCATGAAACTTAAAGACCGCCCAACTGCAGTTCATCGTCTGGAACTAAGTGAAATCCGCCACGCCATGGGCTTTGGGGTGTGCGCGGCATTGGGCGGCGGAGCGGTGCTCCAGGCGGAGGTCTTTGTCCCAATCGCCAAGCTGGTCATGTGGGCCGGAATTCTTATCTTCGTGATCTCCGCGGCGCGCCTCCTCGCTCGGCGCGGTACGGCGCCGAACGACGACGTTCTTTTGACCCTTCGCGACGCGGAAGCAGTCGTAGAGACAGCGGCGGCGATGGGTGGCCGCGAGGTTCTTGCTTCGTTCATTGCCAGCCGAGGTCCTCTGACGTGTGCGCGAGTGAGTGAGCTGGAAGCGGAACTCGCGTCGGAGCGCGAGCGCAAATCACGGCGGCGGTCGGCGGCGCGGTGAGCGCAAGCTAGGCGTAGCCCGTCCCAATAGCCGGAGAACCTGAATGGATGTGAACGTTTTCAGCTATCACCACGGTGCGGCGTTCAATCGCTGGCACGAGAGAATCATCGACTGCGCGACCGGATGTGGTCGCAAGACCACGATGACGGGAACAGGTCTGTGCGACCAGTGCTGGGAGGGCCAGCGGCGTGCGCAGTTGGCCGAGCAGCTGCGGCACTCCGAGCGCGACCGCTTCACGTCCTGATCGGCGGGGCGTAACTTCACCCGCGTGTGGGGCGGTTGCTGGTGCATAGGGTAGGGATATCGCCACCTACACCGAGACTCGCCATGACTGCCAAAGCACCGCGCCTGACTGAGCTGAAAAAGCGCCAGCTGAGCCGTTCCAAGGTCGAGCTGTTCTGCCAGTGCCCGCAGTGCTTCTGGCTGAATGTCCGCAAGGGCGTTCGACAGGTCAGTGGACCGGCGTTCTCGCTGAACATCGCGGTGGATGCCTTGCTGAAAAAGGAATTCGATGCCCTGCGCGCATCGGGGGCAGCGCACCCGCTGTTCACGCAGAACGGCCTCGACATGATCCCGTATGCGGACCCGCGCTTGGCTCAGTGGACGAACAACTTTCAGGGCGTCCGCTGGACCGACCCCAAGACCGGCTGGACCCTCTATGGCGCAATTGACGATCTGTGGCTGGATCGTTCGCGCCTGACACTGCATCCTTCGGACTACAAGGCCACATCCAAGAAGGATGATCCGAACACCGAAAGCCTGTATCCGGGCTACGGGCGGCAGATGGAAATCTACACGTTCCTGCTGCGCCAGCAGGAGTTACCGTTTCCCGTTTCGGATCGCGGCTACTTCTACTATGTCAATGGCGACAAGACCCACGCGGCATTCGATAACGTGCTCCAGTTTCGCAACATGCTGGTTCCGCGCGATGGCGACTCGGGCTGGGTGAAGGCAACCTTTCGCGCGGCGGTGGCCTGCGCCAGCAGCGACACGATTCCGGAGGCCGGCGCCACCTGTGAGTGGTGCAGCTACCGCGCCGCCGCCATGGCAGCACTGAGCCCGGCGCTGCCGATGCTCGCGACGGACGCGCCATCGAGTTCGGGGCTTCTGGCGGCCTAGCCGCTCTCCGCAAGAAACAGCGGTTCTGGTTGCGGCGCTGGGCGCGGTGCATACGGTATCCCTATGAGCACCCCCGCGCCCGCGCCGAAGATCCATCCCACGGTCATTCTGATCGATCGCGCGCAGAGCAAGAGCCCCGTAACGCGGATTGCCTATGCGGTGGAGTCGGCCACCCTCGAAGTGCAGTTCCGGGGAGACAAGTTTTACCAGTACGCGCTGGTCGACTATCCGACCTTCCACGCGTTGTGCCATGCCGACAGTGTCGGGGGCGCCGTGCGGAGTCTCCTGAAAGCCTACCCTCGTGTATCCGGCCCCCTGTCGGAACTATCCCGCAATGCCGTCAGTGTGCACACGATGCGGCGCCGCGATGTCCCTACGCAATCGGGGTACAGGGCGGCCCTGTTGGCGCACACGCCCGCGTTTGTTGCGGCGGTCGCTGCCTGGGACGCTACGGCGCTGTTCGGGTAGCGGCCGGACTCCAAACCGGCAGCGGTTGATGGTCAGTGCGGACCCTTGGATTCCACCTTTGCTGCGGTGTTCCTCGCGCGCATGGATGGCGGTTCCGCGTCGGATCGGCACGGCCGTGATGATCCTGGTGCGATCGCGGGGCGCGCTGGGCTGGCTAGGGTCAAGCTTCCATTTCCTGCGGAGCTAGACGTGCTGACTTTCGACGTGGTGTACGAGCGCCCGGCGGTGCTGTTGATGGGTTCCGTGGAAGAGCTGCAGGAGGTTCATGACGTTCTGCAGCGCGCCGCGGCGTCCTACGGCGGCTGCGATCCCTCGCATGTTGCCCTGACGCGTCTGGCCCATTCTGTTGCCGGCGCCGCGCCGGATGAGTGCAGCGCGGACACGCAACAGCTGCGCGTGTCCCTGGATGCGTTGAGCCTGATGGAACCGGTCATGGTGCTGGGCGAGTGGATGCACAAGGCCGGCACCGCAACTGCCGCGCATGCCGTTGCGGTGCGTCTACAGCGTGTCCTGATTGCCGCGCTGGAGTCGGTCGTTGCCACGGCGACCAACGGCATTCAGTCGTTGTTTCCGCACAGCGTGTTCGTGACGTCTGGTCCCCGGGTCCTTCACTAGGCGCCCCGCGGGGGCGGTCGTGGACTCGTAGGGTCGATATCACCAAGCCAATCACAGGGGTCACTGATGACACTGCGCACTCTTCGCAGCAACGTATTTTCCGTCGCCGATCGCGAGGCCTTCATGTCCGCGCTTTCGGCACTGCCGTCGGTGCAAGCCGAGTGGGTCGATGACAACCGGGTGTGTCTCTTCGACGGGCCCGACGCTGCGGTGTGGCCTGAGCTGGGCGCGACCGCAGATTCACCCGCTCTGGTCGACCTTGTGGCGCCGCACCTCCCGGAGGGTGAAGTCGCGATCTTCACCACCGCGGAGATCGACGGCCCGCTGAAACGTCCGACCTATGTGGGTGGCACTGCCTGCGCAATCAACCGCGAGGGTAGCCTCCGCCTCCTGGACACCGCCCAGATCAACGCGGCGGCCGTTGGACTGACGGATCGCTATCAGAGCGTCGAACAGCCGTGGGGCTCGCCATTGCACCTGCAGCCTGGGGTGACATCGGTACATTGGCAGCGTGCCGGGGACGGGAGCGTGCGTGTGGTCTTTTCCTGCGAGACCAGCGACCCACTGCGCCTGTTGGTTGACGCCTTGTTCGAGGCGGGGGCCTCGCTGCAGCTGGAACCCTTGCCGGAAGACGAGTGGTCGCTGACCATCAAGCATGAGGGAGATCTTCTGCAGCGGGTGCTGCGCACCCTGGGGGCGCCGGCATCGCTTCCGGAGCGGCAGGCGTTCTCGCGGCGCGCGCACTGACTCGGCGCGAGTCGACATGGCACAGCTAATCCTGACGGATGAAGAGAAGGCGGCCGCCCTTTGGAGCGACCTGGACGACGCGGCGCTCGGGGCATTGGTGAGGAGCAAGATTGCGCTCATCACCGATACCGCTGCCCAGCTCGACCGCGTAACGACCTTGGCGGCAGCGATGCTCTTTTGCTGCGCGGCGGCAGAGGAGAACGCCACCTCACTTGAGATGGAGGTCGCGGGACTCACGCAAGCGGGGCGGGCATTCGGCGACTGGAAAGTGGTTGCAACGCGGACCGCGCCGATGAGCGGCCTGCCGCGCACCGAACTCATCGACGTACGCAGATGCAGGGTATGCGGCTGCACGGATGACGACTGCTCGCACTGCATCGAGCGCACCGGCGAGGCGTGTTACTGGGTCGCCGACGATCTGTGCAGCGCATGCGCTGCCTCTCTTGGTGACCCGAACGGCAAACTGGCGCAAGCCTGACGACCTGCTGGCACTGCCTGCTGTGCGCGGTAGAATTCTGCACCCGGCGTTCCGCGCCACTTTTCATGGACTTGGTCTAAGTGTGTTCTCCCCGCTCGCGGGGGTGATCGGCAGGCGTTCAATTACGTGGCCGGCGACCGCGTGTGTTCTCCCCGCTCGCGGGGGTGATCGGACAACTCAGCCATTAGACTGACACTATTTGAAGTGTTCTCCCCGCTCGCGGGGGTGATCGGCATGGCGACAAACTGCCACGCTTGTGACCGATGTGTTCTCCCCGCTCGCGGGGGTGATCGGATGCTGGTTTCGACGGTGACGAGCACGTCCGCGTGTTCTCCCCGCTCGCGGGGGTGATCGGAATCGACCCCAGAACCCAGGGTTCAAAGTCGTCGTGTTCTCCCCGCTCGCGGGGGTGATCGTTGGTAGAGCGTCGCCACTGGGTAGGGGGGTGCGTGTTCTCCCCGCTCGCGGGGGTGATCGGCACTTGTGGCATGCCCCCGCAATTCGGAGAGCGTGTCCTCCCCGCTCGCGGGGGTGATCGGGCCCGCCATCTGCTTAGCCGACAGCATCGACGGTGTTCTCCCCGTTCGCGGGGCTCCCTGTAATCGCTACGGTTGGGTCTGTCCCCCAACGCGTGGAGCCAATCATGTCATCGCTTTCGTCTGTCGCCGAACCAACGCTTACTTCGGACACCAGCAGTTCGCGGCGCAAGCCCATCCCCGCGCCCGAGCAGCTTGCCCTGCAGTTTCGCGGTGGCCATCCGGACCACCCGCGAGAGGCCTGGCTTGACGACTGTGAAGGAGGCTTCACCGACAGCGGCTATTGGGAATGGGTGCGCGAGGCCCTTGAACGCTGCGGTGGCGACGTACCGGACGTTGGTGATGGTGGCAAGGCAGCGCACGACGAACAGCACTCGGCTCTCCTGGCGACACTTCGTGGTCAGTATTCGACGGCGGACTATCCGTCCGCGCTGCGATCGCTCATCGCCGAGGCCCAGGCTGAACAGCTTCGTGCCCTGCGTAAGAAGATGGCGAGCCTCGCTCCGGCGGTTCTCTCGCCGGGTGGCCTTGCGGTGTGGATCGACTGCGAGATTGCCGTGGAGGCATACAACGTGGTGTCGGCCGACTTCACCGTGGGCGTGAGCAATGTTGGCTTGCGCTCGCACGAAAGTCGCGATGAATTCTATGTAGACCCCGGTGCCGCTGATGACGTCCTCGATCTCATGGGCGTGGATTCGGCCATCCCGGATGTCTCGGAGCACGTGAGCGACTTCCTGTTCGATCTGATGGCGTATGCCGAGTTGGTGCGTGACATTTCGGACACCAACCTGGAAGGCTCTTTCACTCTGACGCCCGATGGACTGATTCCTGTGAAGGGCGTTGCGGGTCAGGCACCACAGGCGCTGTAGGGTGCGGGGCGCATCTCGGCGCGTAGGGTGAACTCAAGCCGGCACTTTTGCCGAAAACGGAGCCCCCAATGCCAACGCTGCGCCCGCTTTCCCCGCTGTCCCCGGATCGTGCCGCCTGGGAGATGGAAGTGTGCCACTGCATCTGTGAGTTGTATGACATGACCAACGGTGACGCGCAGGGCGTGGTGGAGGTCGTGCCCGATCTGGTCGACGAGTGCTGGGCCGCAAAAACGACGCCGGTAGAAACCGCGCATCGGGTTATGTCGCGCTCGCACGCATCCTGATTGGAGGTGCTATGGCCGCTAAGACTCCTCTTGAAGGTTTGACTGGCCCGCAGGCACTCGTTGCCTACGAGCTGCTGAAGAACACTTCGACGCGCAGTGCCTTCTATGAGCTGGAGGTGAGGCAGGACGTTTCTGGGACCTTCGCGCTTTACGTGCGCTATGGCGCACTGGTCAAGCACTCGCTGGTCGGCGGAGGCCAGGTGCTGGTGGTTGCGCGCGGTCGTAAGTTCATGTGCATGGAAAAATTCAACGATCTCATTACGCAGAAGCGTGGGCGCGGATATGTGGCGTCTCAGGCATTCGCGCCGACTCCGTCGCTGATCGATGGTGAGTTCTTCCACGAGCTTGCGGAGATGGCCCAGCTCAAGGCGGAAGCCGAGCGCGAGGCCCGCCTTGCTGTAGTTCGTGCGGAGGTTTCCGCTCAGATGTCCTCCCCCAAGGCGACCGATGCACTGAAGCGGTGGGACTCGGACGCGCTGTTTGGATAGCTGCGTCCCGCTCGGTGCGGGGCCGGCGTGAATCAGTCTAGTAAACACAGATGGAGTCCCACCAGGAGCACGTCCGCATGACCAGCATGGCCGCCACAGTCCCGACTCGGTTTGGGTCTCCCGTCGCATCGGATGCGCCGATCGCGGCGCCGCTCCGCCACGGGGACTCGCTGAGCACCCTGAGCGATGAGGAGGCGGACGTGCTGCAGCATCTGCAGGCCACCAGTTACGACGCCACGCAGGAAAAGTTCGGGTGGAGTCGCGGGCGCATCTACAACCTGGCGTGCCGCGCCGGCGCACGCAAGACGGAGGCGCGCATTCAGGAACGTGCGGCGGCGCGCAAGCAGCGTCAGCGCGAGTACCTGGCCGAAGTGATCAACTCAACGACCAAGGCGGACGTACTGGACTTTCTCGACGGTTTGCCCGATGAGTCGGTGCAACTTCACGCGACGTCCATTCCGTACAACGTAGGCAAGCCCTACGGCGGAAGTCCCGGCGCCGACAACTACCGATTCCACCGCTACCTTGGCTGGCTTCTGATGGTCCTGTCAGAGATGGAGCGAACGTTGGCGCCCGGCGGTGTGCTCTTTCTCCAGGTCGGGTCCACGCTCAACCCTCACACCGGCAAGCCCTATCCGCTGGATATCCTGCTGTACCCCTATCTGCAGGAAATGCAGCTGTCCTACCAGAACCGCGTGGTCTGGGAGACGCCCCATGGCCTGACGCCCAAGCGTCGGCTGGCAGAGCGCAGCGAGACTGCTTTGATCTTCTCGAAAGGGGAGCCGGCCGTCTTTCATCCCACTCCGGTCCGCACCCCGACGCTGCAGCCCAACAAGCGCGCGTTCCGCGGACCTCGCAAGGGACAGATTTCGTCTCACTGGGCCGGCAGCTGGCCCTCGAATGTCTGGCGCATTCCGAACGTCGGCAACGACCACCCCGAACGCACAGGACATCCGGCCCAGTTCCCTGAAGAAATCGTGCGGCGCGCGGTGATGCTGTACACCCTGCCTGGCACGCACCTGGTTGTCGATGCGTTCGTTGGCAGTGGCACCACGGCTGCAGTGTGTAAGAAAACCGGGCGCCCCTTCTCCGGGTGTGACCTGTTCTACGAGGACATGCGCGCGGAACGCCTTGCCAGCGTGACCCCCGAACTTGTGTCCATGCTCCCGGGCGTAACTGACCAGTCTGTTGCGGTGTGGGCTGCGGAAGCCCGTCCATGCCATGTGCCGGTACCGCACGTGGATAACCAACTGCTTCTGCCAAACCTGTGAACAGGGCCACTTGGGGTATTGCGACTGGCCGCTTGGAGGTGGGTGGTCGCAGCCGCCGTCTAATGCGATGTCCCCATCGGTTTGTGGGCCGCGCCTTGAGTCCCCGGGCCGGCTGTGCCGTCACCTGGGACGGGAGTAGATCATGCGTGGAACTGACAGCGTAGCGTTGGCGGCCGGTTGTTCCGGCGTGCGGCTGGAGATTGAAGTCGCGCCAGTGGCGTTGCTTGTTCTGTTGGCCGGCGCGGACCAGTCCCGCGCTCGCGATGGCGGACTGCCCGCACGTATCGTGGAATCCCCTTGCCCTGGTGTGGCGCGGGGCGCGGAGATGCACAGGGCCGCAGGCGCGGTATCGCCATCATGACCTCATTTCTGACCAAGGCTCTTTCCCCCATTTGGGCCTTGTTGGGCTGCGTTTTCGCGGCCCTCTTTTATTTTGCGCTTACGCCTGGCTCACCGGCCTGTGATCGCCGTCCCGTCTTGCGTATACGGCGACGCTCGATTGGCGCAGGCGCCCTATCCATCCCCCGAACGATCTTCGGACTCGGAGATTTCTCATGAATGACGTACGCGGTGGCGTTCCGACAGCGGGCACAGTCCCGGCGGATGACCTCAACGAGTTGGGGCGGCAATGGCATGAACGGACCCAGTCGCTGTGTCGCGGTCTGGATGCTTCGATTCAGTCGGCGCAGGACCACGCGTACGCGCTGGGGCGGCGCCGGGGTGCAGTCGATGCCCAGGCCCAACTCGCGCGATTGAAGAGTGCGATGTGCATTGCTGTTGCAGCACTGCGGCATGGCGGTGCGCCGATTGAGATCGCCGAGGGGCTGGAGGCAGCACTCGAAGACGCCACCGAAGTGCCATCCGCGATCGTGGAAGCGGGGACGTCGTCGCAACCGCTGAGGATCGGCTGCGCCAACTGGCGAGGTGAAGTCGTCCCGCGCGCCCTCGTTCCGTTGGGGGTGGTCTGGGGGCGCTCCGCCTGCGGCGCGCTGGACGAGTCGCCCGACTGGGTACTGCATGCGTTCGATATTCGCGCAGGCGCGGAATGCGCCATTCGCCTGGCGGATCTGCGACACCTCGCAGCGAGTCGGGACGATACGCCGCAACCCGCCCAGGCAAGGCAATGAACGCCGGGAACCGCCACCCCGCATTGAGTGCGCCTCGCTTCGCGCGCCACTATTCGGACGCCAGCCTTCCGGCACCGTGGGCGTTGCTCGACCGTCGCACCGGACTGCTGTGGTCGCGCCCGGACTATCTGAAGGGCGGGGGACTGTTGTCGCCCGTCCGGGGGCTCCCTTTTGTCGTGCCGAGTATTGAGGCGCTGGAGTCCCTCGTGGACCGGGCTGAGGCGAGCACGATTGCGGTGCCGCAAGTCCTCCTCGATGTCGCCCCGGCGCTGGTGCAGCCGGTTTGGCACCGATCCGGCACGGCATGCCGCAAATCAAGGGGCCGCGTGTGGTGCGTCAATTTCGCTGATGGCAGCGTCCTGGCGCGTCCGGACTCAGCAACCCTTGCCACGCTTTGGGCCTGCGGACCCATGGTCGACTGGATGCAGTCCCCGCGGCTCCCGCCGCTGCCCGAGGTGCAGACGTGGGACGCGAACGCGATGTTCGGGTAGCAGATCGCTCCCCAGAGCCCCGGGGCGGCGTCTAGGAATGGAAGCCCATGCACCGCCGGCCCGTCGCGGGGCGCCAGGTGGCCGCATAGGGTCGCGTGACACTGTCCATTCGCGGAGACGCCGATGACTGCTCAACCTGCCGCTGATGCGTTGCGTTCACGGCGCACCGCGAACGCGGTCCTAGCCGCGCTGTGCGTCGCTTCCCTGATGTGCGCCGGGTCTGCATTCGGGCGTCAGATCGCCACGACCAAACAAAACCTGATCCTTGAGTGCCGCGCCACGCTGGAGCAAGCGCCGCCGGCTCTGCGAACGCGCCTTGAGCGTGCGTTGTTTCTCTATGAGCTGTCGCTTACTACGACAACCGCAACCATCAACGATCGCCTGCGCCTGCGCCGAGCACTGGTAGAAGCATGCCGCCCGCCGGCCGCGACGCCCCCGGCGCCGCGCGCCTTCTGGACTGCCTCATGACGCGCTCCGCTACGACCGCTCGACAGAGCCCCGTCATCTCGCAGGCTCAGCTGTCTTTGCTACGTCGCGCGGCAGCCAGTGACCGCGTTCACCCGCTGCACCTTGGCGATCACGCGGCCGCAAGACCCATGGTGCGTCGCGGCTGGCTCACCCAGGGGTTCAGCCAGGAGCGGCGCACCGCAGGCGGTGATCGAATCTTTTGGGCACTTACTCGCCGTGGTCGCGAGGCGCTGGATCAACAGGAGCGCGCCTGGGGCGATCCCTCTGTTCGCACATCCCAGGAGAAAGCAAATGAGTGAATTCAAGCGAGAACACCGCTACATCGTCCTCAAAACTTCCGATGTCGCATCGGCTCTGAACAGCGAGCAGCAGCGCACGCTGGAGCACCTGTGTAGCCTCGTTGAAATGAAACGTCGCGAGCGGGGCAAGGACAGCGCGCCAGCCTTGGTGGTGGAGCACGACTGGCCGGAGTACGAACCGACGTGGCAAGCCATTGCCGCACGTGTGGCGGGGCGCTCGACGCCCGGGCCGCTCGATTCTGGCGGGCTGCCGGCGAACGACGGCGCGACAGGCGGTGCGCAATGAGCAGAAGCGGCTACACAGACGACAACGACGACCCTCTGGCGCACGGACGCTGGCGACAGGCGGTGAGACGTGCGCTTGAAGGCAAGCGCGGACAACAGCTACTCCGCGAACTGGTGGAAGCGTTGGACGCCATGCCGGACAAACGCTTGTTCGCAGGCAGCTTTGCCACGGCCGCCGGTGAGTTCTGCACGCTCGGCGTGCTGGGCGCGAAACGCGGAACGAAGATGGATGACCTCGGTAGCGAGGACACCTGCGACCCCGCTCAGGTGGGCAAGCGCTTCGGCATCGCGCGAGCGATGGCGGCTGAGATCATGTACATGAACGACGAGTATGTGGTCGACGAGTGGAAGTGGGTGGACGTGGAGATTTGCGGTCCAGTGCGGCCGTACAAACCCGATTGGGGGCGCCATGTTCGCAGCGTGCGTCTGCCCAACGAAAACCACCCATCGGAACGCTGGCAGCGAATGCGAGCTTGGGCCGTGGCGCATCTGAAGCCGGCCGACCCGGATGCTGCAAGCTCCCGCGAAGCTGGACGCACAGGGAACGGAGGCGAGGCGTTGACGCCCAGCAAGGATGAACAGAGCCCCGGGTGTTCAGATGGCGCAGATTAATCACTACACCGCCGATGCGCGAGCGTTGTTCTCGCAAATGGACGATGCCGGCCTGACAGGTCAGGCGCTTGTTCAGCAGGGCGCTATTCACGCCGTGTCGTTTCTCCTGAAATCCGGGTGCTCAGAGGCAACCGCCACTGACATGTTGGCGTCACTGCGAGAGCAGGCGCAATTCATTCGTGATGAGGCTGCACGGCGCGGGTTGCACGAGCTGTTCCCGGCCGACCAGACAGAATTTCTATGAGCGGCCCCAGCGGGGCGCCGAGTGATGGATACGGTTTCGGAAGGATCACCAATGCCGGAGCCCGTCATGGCAGTAACAACACCCGCTTCCCCTGATCTGACGCTGGTCGAGGTCAAGGACCTCTACGGCACTCGCTATCGCGTGCGCCAGGTTGAACTGGCCAGCAACCGCGCGCAGCTGCGGTGCTTCGATATTGAGGGAAGTCCTGTACCCGCCTCTCCGCCGTTCGAGTGTCAAACACTCCATCGCGAGAATATCTGCCGGCACGCGGACACTGACTTCGTGGAGATTGAAGCGCTCGGAGACCGCTGGACGCAGTGCGGGATCTGTACGCGTGAGATTGAGGCTCGGGTTCAAGCCCTGCTGGCCCCGAAGCGCGTGAATCTTTCCTAGGCGGGATGCGGATGGAGACCATGACTGACCGCAACGCGGCACTGCCGAAACACGGACGTTTCGGGCCCGCCGGAGCGGATGCGTAGCCGGAACTTCACGGGCTCAGGTTTTGAGCCTGTGAATCTGTAGGCTGACAGCAGAGCGGCGCAGCGGAGATTTTCAAGAGATCCATGCCGGACGGTTCCTGCCTTGTGCCATGCACGGAGGCCGCGCCACCGAAAGGTGGCGTGGTTCAACGCGCATGCCGGCAGCGCTGCTACCCGAAGCGAAGCCAGCGCCAGCTGTTGGCCCGGCACTTTGGCGCGGCCCGCTTCGTCTGGAACAAGTGCCTGCGTGCCCGCAGCGACGCTTACCACGATCCGGAACTGACCGAGATGTTCGGTCGCGGCCTGAGCATCGGCAGCATCGAGTTGTCCCGCTGGTTGACCGAAGTGAAGCGCGACCCGGAGTTCAGTTGGCTGTCGGAAATCGACAGCGGAGTGATCACCCAGGTGCTGCGCGATCAGGATGCGGCGTTCCGGAATTTCTTCGCAGGCCGCGCGAAGTACCCGAAGCGACGGAAGCGCGGCGGCTCCGCCGCCGTGCGTTTCGTCTTTGATCATCGCCACGTCGGCAAGGTCAAAGCGTGGGACGCCGGCACCCTGGTGCTGCCGCTGCTGGGACCGATCAAAGTCGTCTGGTCCCGACGCCCGAGCGTGATGCCCAAGCTGGTCACGGTGTCGATCGACAGCGCCGGACGCTTTCACGTTTCGATGTCGGTGAGTGAAGCCGTCGCGGCCGCGGTACCGGCATCCGCCGGTGCCGTCGGCGTTGATGTCGGCGTCAAGGACCTCGCCATTCTCAGCAGCGGCGAGAAGATCGAAAACCCGGCGCACCTGCGCCGCAAGACGCGCTATCTGAAACGACTGCAGCGCGGCCTGAGCCGCAAGACCAAAGGCAGTGGGCGCTACCGCGCCCACCGCCGTCGGGTCGGGAGGCTTCAAGCGAGAATCGCCGACTGCCGGCGTGATGCGCAGCATCAGGCTTCACGGCGCATCGTTGATGCGGCTCAGATCATCTGCATCGAGACGCTGAACGTGAAAGGCATGGTGAAGAATCACCGGCTGGCTCGCGCGATCAGCGATGCCGGCGTTTCCGAGTTGCACCGCCAGATCATCTACAAGGCCGGCTGGTCCGGCCGCAGTGTGAGCCGGATCAGTCAGTGGTTCCCCAGCAGCAAGACCTGCAGCGCCTGCGGCGCTGTCAATCAGGACTTGCAGCTGAAGGATCGCAGCTGGACCTGCAGCAGCTGCAGCACGACTCATGATCGCGACATCAACGCCGCGAACAACATCCTGGCCGAGGGACTGCGTTGTCTTGCAGAAATCGGCGTAGGGCAAGGAGTGCCCGAACTGATGCGCGTGGAGGGTGATACCCACCGAAGGACAGCGGCGCAAGCCGCGGTACCAACGGCATCCGTCGAAACGCGAACCGTGTCAGCCCCAACCTCACCGTGTGAGCCAGCTCCAGTCCAAGGCGTTGCGAACACATGGATCAGCGAGGCTGGGGATTAGGCATGGATTCCGATCTTGAGCGTGCCTGCTGGATCCATGTGTCGTTTCTGGTGACTCGGTATCTACTTGCCAACTCGCACGGCCGATGGGACGGCGCCGAGAAGGCGCTGCGTCACCGGGAACTGTGTCAGTTCTACGCTGCACTGCCGTGTGGCGCGGACCCCGACGCCGTCTCGGTCCTTTCGCCTGAATATCGCGCGCTGCATAGCGCCACGCAGGCGCTCACCGATAATTTGGATACCGAGATCGGGTTCCCTTTGGACTCCCGACCCGACTTCGACCGGCTTGCGCCGCTGTTCTTCGCAAAATTCCACGCGCTCGCTTTGGCCGTCCTTGGCTGATCCTGTGTGACCGCGACCGCCAGCAGGAATGCCCGGTTGGCGGCGCTTTTTCGGCCGAAAAAGGGTTACGAATCGCGCGGACTAAATAGGGATGCCGGAATTTCCCGGTAAACGGAATGATCCGTATGACAACCCTATTTCTAATCGATTTTCTGCTGCCCGTTTTGCTGCTACCGCCACTCAATATTCTCTGCCTGGCGGTGCTAGCGCTGGCATTGGCGCATCTGGTGCGAGCCGCCAAATCTGGTCGACCGCCATGGTGAGCCGCCTGCGGCTCGAATCAACCCGATCGCCGTTCGTCGCAGGTGTGGTCCTGTTGTGCGGGCTCTTTGCCCGCCCTGCAGCAATCCTGCGGGCCGGGACGGCGGGGCGTGGGCGCGGTTCGTAGGGTAGGGGAAGGCTCAACTTAAAAGACCACCTGTGGACACCACTCCCGCCGTCGCATTCGACTCATCTGAATTCGCAACCCCTTCAGGCGCGGCGCCCCTGCCCAAGCTCGTTCAGCACTTCATCGACGCATGGCCCCGTTACCTCGCCGCGATTCACGCCGCACAGCGTACCGTCGAGGATCTGAAGCGCGACGCTGAAAGTATCGGGCAGGATGCGGCGAGGGGCTGGGCGTGGGACCCGATGCAATCCCATACGCTCGATATGCTCGTGGCCGCCGCATTTGCTCAGGTGACTGATCATGCGCGCACGGTGTTCTGCGAAGGCTCGTACGACGTGTTGTCGCACGAGAATGCGCACAGTGTCATGCGCCAGTGCGGCGCTTCCGACGATCCGCAAGCTCCGGACTTTGCTGGATACTGGCGAGCGCTGGAGGCCCGGCTGGGCGCTGGCGAAGGCACCCGGCGGGCGCTGGCCTTGTGCGCCGCCCGCATTCGCAAACACTGGAACATCTTCGCGAGTGGTTCGCCGCGGGCGGACCGCTGGGGGTGCGCTCCCAAGATCGAGCGCGATTGTGTGACCTTCGAGACTGGCTACCCAGGACTTTCCCGTTGCATCGGCGGCAAGGGCTTTGAACTCCGCGGGTATGAGATCCACAAAATCTCCGCCCCCATTGATGATTTGGGTCGGGTTCTTGGCACCGCCTTTCCTGCTGCCAAGCTGTGCGCTGAACTTGATGCCCTGCCCACTGGGCACGCGCTCAAACTGCCGTTGCGGCTCATCTCTGGCCGGTGTCAGTGGACTTTCCAAACCTCAACGACGCGCCTGCGACTTCCGATGGATCTCGCGCTCCAACTGCGCCAACGCCTGGACGAGTTGGACCCGGAGGAGCCGGCCTAACGGTGCCTGATGGTTGCAGCCGCATCCATAGAGGCGTGTTGCCGACTCACCAGCCCGCGTAGGTCGCACACAAACCTCCCCAGTCTTCCAATGCGTCGGCAGCCTGCAGGATTTCGATTCCTTCGCTCGCGTGCCAGCCCTTCGGCACACGCACCATCCAGTGCTTGTCCTCGCCTTGGCGATACAGCTGCAGCACCGTGGCGGTCATTACCTGGCGCACAGGGGGACTCTTTCGATACTCGGAACGCCACCTCGCAAGCACGTCCGGCAACTCGGTGCGGTCCGGGGACTCCCAGTCGAAGCCTCGCGGACGCAGGTGATAGTGATCGCCACCCGATCCGAAGGGGCGCGTGACACGCTCGAAGAAGGCGTCGAGATCGTACTTCTGAACGACACGCCACACACGCTCACCAAATGCTTGCGGCCAGTCGGAGTACGACTCTGGAATTGTCGCGCCGCAGATAGCGGCCAATGCCCATGCCTCACCGCCATCCATCGCGGGCATGCCCTGAATCATGTCGATGAACGTGTAGCGGGGGAACCGACCTCGGGCCATGACCGGCGAAACGCAGGCGTAGCCGGTTAGCGCAACCGCGCGGCGCGAATGATGGACATAGCAGGACTCGGCTTCCTTGAAGTCGATGATCTCGATGTGCCCATTGCGCGCCGTCAGCGATAGTTCGTCGAGCACGCGCTCGGCTCGCTGTCGTGCCGTCTCCCTCTGCATCGTCTCTCCTGACTCCCCCGGCCGCTACCTGAGCCGCTCGGCAGCGCGTTGCGCTCGCAAGAGGCGTGGCACGCTCAATGGGTGCAATATCCCAAGCTTTGGCACCGGTCCGTATTGTGGGAAATTTGGCAGTTCGAACCAGTCAGAGTCATACGGCACCAGGACAGACTGGAGCAAGTCGAACTTGGTATCGCCTGAAAGCCCCGCGCTCTCGAATTCGACGGCATGCCCCGCTCGCGTGATTTCAAACTCGTGGTCGAACAGCCGTTGCCGGTTGGTGGTGGCGTAGCAGACTTGCACCCGAAATGTCGCTGGTGCGCTGGCCGCAGGCTCAAACACTTTCAGGATGATCGCGGGCCTTGATTTCGGTCCCGGGGAAGGACTTCGAAGATCCTGCGGGAACTTGCAAAGCACGACATCGCCAGCCGTAGGTTTGGGGTACGGGGATGTCACCCGTCAGCCTCAGTCAATGATCGAACTGAGGACTGTTCCAGTTTCTTCCTGAGGCACACGAGCCCTGATTGCCACGAGATCCGCCTCAGTCAGCAGATCGAAGTCGGGGTCGTACTGGGGTAAGGCACGCGGCAGGAAGTACGCCAAAGCCTCGTGCACCAGCTGCGTTTCCGTGAACCCCAATGCCGCAGCTGCCTTGGCCGCCAGCTCCTTCGTGACGCCGTGGGGCGTGTTCGTTTCGCGCCAGCGCAGAAGGGTTGTCGGCGGTTTGTGGGCAGTGGCAGGCATGACGGCACTCTGTCGTGATCTATCAAAAGTATATCTGCTATCACTTTGCTATACAACCTGACCTGCCGCCGAAGCGGCCGGAGAGGTTGCACGGGCTGGGATCGCGGGGCGCGCGCGCATTGAGAAGGTTGGGGAAAGCCAACGGAGATAGTGTCATGCCGACCTCACCCCCGGAGTCCCTGTGGACCGTAGAGATGTGGAGCTACCGCACTCGCAGCAAGGTCTCCACGATGTCGTTTCCGACCGAAGGCAAGGCGCGCTTCGTGACGGAACGCGGCATCCGCAAGTTCGCGCGCATTGTGCCGCGCGCGGTGCTGATCAACCCGCAGGGCGAAGCCGTTGCGGTGATGACGTCGATGAGTGGCATCTACGCCTGGCTTGAGGCTGCCACTTACCGCGCCTTCCCGGCGTCCCATCAGTTCTGCATGCCCGTGCCCGCGGTGCCCGTGGCGGAACTGGACGCCGCTGCATAGGGTGAACTCCTTACTCGAACTCGGACCTGTTATGACTGCCTGCGACGTTTCCGCTCTCGCCCCGGTTCGGGCGGTGCTGGCCGATGGCACCACCGTGACGCTGCCCAAGGACTGCGGCTGCACCGATCATGCTGGGCCGCATTGGGTCTACATGGATGCGTTGGCGCAACGTGCGAACGCGAAGCTGCTTGATCCGGTCGGGAAGACACCGCTCCAACAGGTCCTCGGGCAGGCTGGCTTTGCCATCGAGGAGGCGGCGCGGCTTGAGGATAAGCTACGCATGATGAAGCTCAGAAAAATAGTGCGGCTCTTGCCGCCATCCGTAGGGTAGGGACATGAAACTCTTGCACACCGCCGATCTGCAGCTCGGATTGAAGCTGCACTTTCTCCCGCCCGAAACGGCCGCTCGCATGCGCTCGCTTCGCTTTGCCACGCTGCGTCGGATTGCGGAGCTGGCGCGTCAGGAGCAGGTGGACTGCGTGCTCATTGCCGGCGACGTGCTGGAGGACAACGCGCTCAAGGCCGACACGCTGCAGCAAGCTACCGACGCGCTGGCCTGCTTCGACGGCATTCCCGTCATCATGATTCCCGGCAACCATGACGCCGGCACGGCCGACTCGGCACTGGCCCGCCTCGAATTGCCCAAGGGCGTCGTGCTCGCGACCCGGCGCGAGTCGATCGCGGTCGGCGACGCGGCGGTTTATCCGTGCCCGCTGATGCGCCGCCACGAGATGGACGATCCGACCGCATGGCTGCCGGCGCGCCAGCCCGGTGAAGGCATTCGCATCGCGATGGCCCACGGCGGCGTCATCAACTTCGCGCAGAATGCGGATTCCGAGACGCCAAATCTCATCGACGCCAATGCGATCGTCGCCAAGGGGTTTGACTATGTGGCGATGGGCGACTGGCACGGGACGTTCCGATACAACGACCGCGTGTGGTACTCCGGCGCCCACGAGGCGACCCGTCACAAGGAGGTTGACCCCGGCAACGTCCTGCTGGTCGAGATTGCCGCCCCCGGTGCGGTCCCGGTGGTTACGCCTGTGCCCGTTGCGTCGGCGCGCTGGATCTCCCGCGCCATCGAGTTCACGGACGATGCGCAGGTGGAGGAACTGGGCGCGTGGTTCGGCGCCTTGCCGGAGCGCTCGCACACGCTGGTAGCCCTGTCTCTGAGTGGCGCGCTGACTTTGGGGGCTCGCGATGCGCTGGATGTCCTTCTCGCGGACAACGCCGAGCGGCTGGCGTATCTGCGCCATGACGCCCACAAAGTGTTCGCACAGCCAACGGAGGCCGACCTTGCCGCCATGAATGGCGAAAGCTTCATGGCTGCGGCGCTGGCGCGTCTTCAGGGGAGTGCCGACGACGCGGCGCCGGATGCGCTGCGCTTGATGTACCGACTGCAACAGGAGGCCGCCAATGCGTCTGTCTGAAATCGAGGCGCGTGACTGGCGCGGGTTGAGCGCGTCGCTGACCGACTTGTCGCCGCGTCTCAATCTGGTGCTTGGCCCCAACGAGGCCGGCAAGAGCCGCCTGTTCCAGGCGCTGCAATACGCCTTCTTCGAGGGGTACCGCGGTAACGCACAGCACAAAGCTGCACTGCAAACGTGGGATACCTCACAGGCGCCGTTTACGCGCGTGGCCTTCGAGGTGAACGGTGTCGCCTACGAGATTCAGAAGCAGTACCTGAAAGGGCCCTTCGCGCAGTTGTCCGGTGGCGGCGCGACGCTCAAGGGCGAGGACGCCGAAACTCGCCTGCGTGAACTGCTCGGGACGCGCCCTGGGTCAACTCGTGGCGCTGACGTCGCGGATCAGGGCATCTGGCCCATGCTGATGGTCGGGCAGGGACACTCGCGGACTCCCCTGAACGATCACATCAACGAAGACGGCAAATCACGACTGCAATCCCGACTGTCGGATGAGATTGGCGTGGCTGCGATCGGAGAGACAGGTCAACGCTTGCTGGAACTCGCCGAACGCGAGTATGGGCGCTACTTCACGGCGACCGGGCAAACCGGCAAGACCCTCACGGCGGCGCTGGCTCGCGTCGAGAAGGCTGCGGCGGCGCTCACGGCAGCCGAGGCCGCACTCCTGCAGCAGCAGGCGATTTCCACTGACCTGGAGGGCGCGCAGGAAGAACTGAAGACTCTGTCTCGCCGGCTGAACGATGCCAATGATCGCGCTGCTGAGGCTGAACGCAAGGCACAGGCCGCCACGCAGTTGCAGGGGACGATTCAGTTGCGTACTGCTGAGCTGCACAGTGCAACGACTGAGGAACGTTCGGCGGAACTGGCGCTTGCCCGACGCACCGAACAGGCCGGTGCGCTCGCTGAATTGGAAGCGAAACACCGCGCCGAGACCGAACAGCTGCACGTGGCCCAGGCCACTGCAACCCAGTTGGCGACGGACTATGACCGGGCTGTGCAGCAGTATGGCGCCGCGCGGGACGCCTTGGTCGCGGCGAAGGACGCACTGGCCGCAGCAGAGACGCACCAGCGGCGCAGTCAGATCGCCACCACCATTGAGCAGCGCCGCAAGCAGCTGTTGGACGTGACGAATGCAGGGCGCCGTGTAGCGGCGGCGGCAGTGGCGTTGAACAAACTGCCGGCGCTGACGCCTGCGGCGATCGCCAAGCTGCGTGCGCTGCACACCGCCGTCTTGACGGCACGCGCGCGCGTGACCGGCGCTGCGGTTGCCGTGTCGGTGACGGCACTGCGCTCGATCGCGATCGACGGAGCCATGCTGGCTTCCGGGCAGCGCGTAGACATCGAGGTCATTGAAAACCGCAGCATCGCCATCGGCGACGTTGCGACGATCGCGATTGAGCCGAGCCGGGGGGAACTGGGGGCGCTGCGTGATGCACTGCAGGATGCGGAGGACGCACTGAGCGCCGCGCTGGCCCCGTTCGGCCTGCCGAACCTCGCTGCCGCCGAATCGGCCTTTGTGGCGCGCGGCGATGCTGATGCGGAACTGCGAACCGCCCGTGAGTTGAGTGCCGCTGCAGGTTCATCCTCCGAGGCAGAGCTGGAAGCACAGATCACCGCGCTGTCAGCGGAACTGGCTGACCTGGGCGTTGGGCTGGACGCCGCGCCCGACGTCGTTGGGCTCACCGCTGCTGCCCGCGCTGCTGAAATCGAGGTCGAGGCAGCACGGGAGGCTCAGCAGGTGGCCCGCGACGCGCAGGTGGGTGGGAACGCTCGCCGCGATGCGCTGGTTGCCAGTGTCGGGGGTCTCGCCGGTCAGATCGCCACCGCGAAAGAAAGTTTGGCCTCCGCGCAGAGTGCCGAGGCGCTGGAAGCGGCCGTTGCCTCGACCCGCGACGCACGGACGAGCGCGCAAGAGGCCCTGAAGCGTGCGCAGGACGCGTTCGCAGAGGCCGGTGGTGCGGATATCCAATCCAGCGCCGAGCAGGCGCGGCAGGCGGCAGATCAGATGGCACTGCGAGAGCGGACCACGCGCGAGCGCTGCCAGCGGCTGCAAGGCGAGCTTCGCATCACGCTGGCCAATGCGCCCTTTGAAACCGTGCAGGATGCCAAGGCAGAAAGTGACCTCGCCCAGGCCGAGTATGGTCGGCTGATGCGTCAGGCCGCGGCGGCAAAGCTGCTGCGCACGACCATCGTTGAAGAGCGCCGGAAGGTGGTTGACCAGTTGACGGCCCCGGTGATCCAGCGAATCCGCCCGTACCTGTCTGACCTGTTTCCGGGATCGACTCTTTCGACGGGCGAGAACCTGGAGTTCACCGGCTTGCTCTCGGGCAATGTCGCTGAGCCGTTCGCCGATCTGTCGGGGGGTGCGCAGGAGCAGCTGTCGCTGCTGACCCGGATCGGTCTGGCCGAGGTATTGGCCGGCGGGGGGACGCTGCCGCTGGTGCTGGATGACGCGCTGGTGAACACCGACGTGGAGCGCATCGCCCGTATTCAGAAAGCGCTCTACCGTGCGGCGCAGGGTGGGCTGCAGGTGCTGCTGTTCAGCTGTCATGACGTGCTGTTTGATTCCCTTGGTGCGGATCGCGTAATCACGCTGGCGACGCAGCGGCGGCGCAGTGCCGCGCCGTAGGGGAGGGCCCCAACGAGGGAGGACTGATTGAATGAGCCGAACCCTGAAAAGTTACGGTGGCGCGGTAGGGCTGATTAGGATTTTTGGTCGCCTGGCTCCGCGCAGCCTTCTCAGTGCTAAACAGCTTCAGCGCCCGACTGGGGCGCCGCTGTGTGACCCGTCATATTGTTCGGGCCTTGATGCGGACTCTGCGGCCAGTGAATGGGCACTGCTCTATGCCCGTGTGAGGAACTATTTCGCCACAGGCCGCTTGAATACCCTGCGGATTTCGTTGGACGGGCCGCCGCCTGCACCCGGCAGCTGGTGCGACGGCGCCCCCGAGTGGATCCTCGACTGCTTGGACCTTCTGGGCGCCATCGAGCACCCGGCAGTGTTGGAAGGACTCTCGATAGAGACGCTTGTCGACAGGCTTGATGTTCGAAGCAACCAGCTCATCATCTTCCTGCTCTATGTCGAGACTGCGTGGTGTCGGCCTCTCGATCTAAAAGGCCTCATCGCAGTCGCTTGCAGACCTCCCGAGGAATCGCCGCCAACATTTGATTGGGATATTTCCGAACTACCGGCGCGGGCGACAGCACTACTCTCGATCGCCTCCGGCGATTTTCCTCTGATTGACGATCTACGCTTCTGTACCCGGCTCGAAGCAGTCTGCAAGGCTGGACAGTCTGTTGAAGATGCGCTCGCCAGCATTGCTGCCTCCCGTTCGCGGGCTGATCCTGTTTACCAGGCGCAGTTGGTGGATGGCTTGGCTCGCGCCTACGCGTCAACCGCCGCGGAGGAGATCCTCGACGTTGGCACGCTGGCCGTATCGCGCTGTTTCGCTCCCGAGCTGAGAGAGCGCAACATTGAACTATTCAGTGCGCGTTTCGGGCTGACCCCGCCGCAGGCAGCTACTCTTGAGTCGATTGGGCGACGCTTCAATATGACTCGGGAGCGCGTGCGCCAGATTATCGAAAGTCTGGTAAGCGCGGTCTCTGAGCAATCGCTCTGGGCACCCGCCGTGACACGCGCCCAGCGAGCCTATGTGGAAAAACTCCCCGCTCGCATCCGTGCCGTTGAGGCTGATCCTGATGTCCGCTCGCTGCTCGGCAAGTCGCTCGACATCGCTGGACTTGATCGATTCGCGCTGACCTTTCTGCGGAAGGAGTCCCCCTCCGCTGCATTGAAGCAGGGTCGCGTGTCTGGTGTTGCAGTCACCGGACGCCAGCAGCGCTTAGTCGCCACCTCGGTCCGCAATTGGGCCGTAAAAGCAGTGAGTCACGTTGGTGCGGCGCCGGCCGATTGGGTGGCTGGGCGTGCAACCCGAGAGACGGGTACCGCAGTGAGCGCTGTGGATGTGGTCAGTGTGCTGGAAGGCGATTGCGGATTTGAGTGGGTGCATCAGGACAGCGGCTGGTTTTGGTTTCGGGACTCAGGTCGCAACCGCCTGGCCAACCGCGTGCTCAAACTTGTTTGCGTAGCTCAAGCACCAATTCCTATGGAAACCTTATACGGTGGCTTAGTTCGCGGCGACCGTGACAAACGGCTGAGCTTTAGCAAAGCGGAACCTCTGGGCTCGGTGTTTCTGCCCCCTATTTTGGTTGTCCAAGCTGTGTGTGAAAGACTGCCGTTCGCGCGAGTTACGGGCCACGGACATGTGGGGCCCTCAGCAGAGTGCCCGCTACCACATGAGGTACTGGGGACCTTTGATTTGACGTTGCTGCGCTCGCTGAAATCTCTCGGCGGCATTGCCCGACGTGGTGAGTTGCGCGAATCGGTTCTCGGCCGCCTTAAAATCAGTCCGGTGACGTTTGAAGTGCAGTTCAGCGATGCCCCATTCGTCATCAACATTGGGCGGGATCTCTATTCCCTGCGCGGGCGCGAACTAGACCCCATTCGTCTGGCAGCTGCTGTTGCGTCCATCGACGAATCCCGTCGTAAGACACCTTCGACGGGTTATTCCTCGAACGCTTGGCAACTAACCGTAACCGAGGGTTTCATGCGCAACTACGTCGCTTCGGTCCCCGCACATATCGCGCGGCAGCTTGAACCTGGGGCTTACATGGCCACCGGGCTCGTTGAGGGAGCCCTACATTTCGTTGACTACGGCTCCAAGGGGATGCGCATCCGAGGACTTCGCGGCGCGCTACCTGCCTCTGTTGTTGTCGGGGACATTATTCGCGTGGTCGCCGATCCGGACAACCGTAGCTTGCGGCTTGATCTGGTGCCCAGTGGCGGGACGCGCTTCGCCCAACCGGCGCCCGCGCAAGCGCACGTGGATGGTATTGGCCGGCGGGGGGACGCTGCCGCTGGAGCTGGATGACGCGCTCGTGAACACCGACGTGGAGCGCATCGCCCGTATTCAGAAAGCGCTCTACCGTGCGGCGCAGGGCGGGCTGCAGGTGCTGTTGTTCAGCTGTCATGACGTGCTGTTTGATGCCCTTGGTGCGGATCGCGTAATCACGCTGGCGCCGCAGCGGCGGCGCAGTGCCGCGCCGTAGGGGAGGGCCACCGCGCTGGTGGGGCGGCCTGCCGGCGATACGGTGGACTGACTTCCCAGCATCCGGAGTCACGGCAGATGAATGCGCTTTCCACCCAGGCCGCCGTGCAGGTCTATCAGCTCGTTCAGATTCCGCTCAGCCGGCAAGTATCCATCAATGTGCCGGCCACTTCGCTTGAAGAGGTCCGCGCCTGGGCCATCGAGAACGTCGATACGACTACTCGCTGGATAGTCATGTTGGACGGCCGGAATCTCGGTAACGCGATTGTTGTCCGCCAGTACGCCTTTGATACCAGCACTGGCAAGGTCGTCGCCCGAACTTTCAACAGCACCGCACGACGCATTGGGCATTTTTCCACCCCCGAGGAGGCGCTTGCTGACTATCGCTCTCACCTCGCTGAGGCGTCCCAGCGGCTGGACGTCATCGAGCGGCGCTTTGCTGAATTGAAGAACGAACTGGCCTTTGATCTTGCCTATTCAATCGCCGGCGACACTCACGGTATCGATGAGGAATATCTCTTCATCAGCGTCAGTATTGGCGGCTATCAATACCGCCGGCAGATTTGATGTGTGTCGGGCCGCCGCTAACGATGGCGGGGCGGATGCCGGTCTGTAGGGTGGGGTCTCACTTGTTGTTCAATCTGGAGGGTCATCATGCAGTCACTGTCGTTCAATCGTTTCCGGTCCACTCTCTTGCGCTTGCTTTGCATGTCCGTCATGGCGGCTTTCCTGGCGGGCTGCAACGTCGCAAAAGTCGAGGAAGGCTGGGAGGGCGCCGTAATCGACAAGCCTTACTTTTTGGGACATGAAGGGATACGCCCGCAGCCCATCTCTACCGGGAGGCACGTTTTTTGGTGGACTACAGGTGTAGCCCAGTATGAGATGCGGCCGCAGATTCTCTCGGAACCATTCAAAGACCTGACTACGCAGGACCGCACGCCGGTGACATTCAACAGCTACATCACGGTTCGTATCAGGCAGGGCCAGACGCCGCTGTTGCACTCAAAGTTTGGCCCGAAGTGGTATGAGAACAACATCAAGGAGCCGTACCGCACGATGGTTCGCGACTTCGCTCGCGGGAAGAACCTATTCGAGCTCACAAACGACGTGACGGTCATTGCTGATGGCCAGGAGGCAATCAGTCAGCAACTGACGACATTGATCGCGAAGCTGGGAATTCCGGTTGATGTGCAGCAATGCGTCATCGGAGCGGTGCGGCCGCCGGATGAGGTCATCGCCGAAACCTCGCGCACGGCCGCGCAGGAGCAACGCAAGCAGACCGAAGACAAACGCGCGTCCGCCGAGATCAATCGCAAGGTTGCCGAGACCAACAAGGCCGATGCAGACCTGGCCTATGCCACCAATTTTGGAATGAACGCGGACCAGTACCTCAGATATCGACAGCTCGAAATCCAGAAGGAAATTGTCGAGGTCGTTAAAGGAAAGGACAACGTCCACGTCATCGTCAATGCCGGTGGTGCAACACCTGAGCCGATGTTCGGCGTAGGCAAGTAGCTGCACAGACGGCCAACCAGACACACAGCCGCTGGGGGTGGATGCGCGCTCCCAGCGGCTGTGTTGTCGGGAATAGGCACCGCCGCAGAATTTAATGTCTTATTGTGTCGCTCGCCCTCGCACGGGCGTGGAGAGTGCGACACCCCGTATTACTTTTTCGGCCGGCTGATCGACTGAATCGGTCCGGCGCGGTCAGCTTTCCCGTCTACTGTTCAGGACCTTGCTCGGTCTGACAGTGGTTTGTGGGGACATGGCAACTAATGCAGCGAGGAAGCGGGTCGCCTCGATAGCCGGCGCAGCTCTGGCCGCGGAGCATGGACGCGCTCGGCCGCCTGCACCGGGCGACCTACCCGAGGTGCTGATTGAAGGGCTGCCGCCTATACGGCTGCGACCCCTGCTGCTGCCGCTGGCGTTCGAGGATCTGACCACGCCCGTCACGAGTTTCGCGCCGCGCGCGATTCAACACGCCGTCGACACCCTCGCGGCCACAGCCCCGAATGACCCCCGCCTGCATCTGGGCGGTCGCCACTGCGTTCTGGCAGTGAAGGTCACCAAACTAGAATCCTTCGGATTGCCTGGCGCGTCCCAGGGCGTGCGCGGGCTGCTGTGCGATCGGCGGGGGCTCGCGCTCGCCTTCGAGACCAATGAGCCGGCCCCAGCGCTTGAACGCTATTTCGCCGCTCGGGCGGGTCGGACACTCGGCCTGCTGGGCTCATTGCGCAAGCAAGCCGGGCGCTGGGTGCTGTTCAACCCGGAACCCGTCGCCTCGCGGTGGGTCGGACGCGTTCGGCCGATCTACCCGATCCATTCCAAGACGATCGAGGCTCAGCTCGCGCGCGTGGAGGACATTGCGCCGGAATCCTACCTGGCGCAGGGGCGCGTTCAGAATGTCTACAGCGCCAACGTCGCAGCGCGTGAACGGTCCACGCTGACCCAGGGCGTCGCGATGATTCTGCAGGACGGACTGAAGTGCAAACAGAGCTTGCGCGCCGCGCTTGGTGCGGATGCCGCGAAACCGAAGGCCGCCCTTGAAGAACTCTTGCGGCGCATGCACGCCCCGGCCGACCTTCAACAAGCCTTCGAAGCCTCAGAGAGGATTGACTTGATCGGCGCTGTCGCGAGTCTGTCGGAAGGTATTGAGGCGGCATACAAGGAAGACCGTCGCATCCGGCGCTTGAAGCGCAAGCCGCGCGCCTGCGAGGCGCACGCTCGTGAGAACGACTATCGCGACTACGTTGATGAGCTGGCGCTCACACTTCCGTTCGCGCTCACCGGCGATCAGCGCAGGGCGAACCGGGAGTGCCTGCACTCGATCGACGCGGGACGCCCGATGCGACGGTTGCTGCTCGGCGATGTCGGCAGTGGAAAGACGGCGGTTTACGCGATGGTGGCGCGCGCGATGCTTCGAGCCGGCGGTCGCGTCGCTATCCTGATCCCCAACAGCAATCTTGCTCTTCAAGTGCATCGTCACCTTCTGAGCTGGATTCCAGAGTCGCCGGCCGAGTTTGTTTCCGGAAAGGCGCAACCCGAAAGCTCCGATGCGCCGCTGGTGGTTGGAACTACCTCCATCAGCGCCCAGTGCGGCGCGGTCTTCGACCTGGTGATTGTCGACGAGCAGCATCGGTTCAGCCGCAACCAGCGAGAAGCGCAGATGGCCGCGCGGGCCCATCTGCTGGAAGTCACCGCCACCCCAATCCCACGCACGCAGGCGCTTGCGCAGCTGGGAGTGCTCCAGGTCTCGACGCTTCACGGCTGCCCGGTCGAGAAACGCATCATCACGCGGGTCTGGCTCGAAGAGGACAAGTCACAGCTGTTCGCGGAGGTGGCCCGCACCGTCAAAGGCGGGCGCCAGGTCCTGGTGATCTATCCCGCGAAACACCACCCCGCGGCGTCAGAAGATGATGATGCCCCGGTGGACGCCGAAGAGCAGGCAGAAGCCGACTCGGCTGAGCGCCCCGACCAGGACATCCTCTATTCCGTGTGCCAGTTCTATGACACCTGGGAGAAAGCGTTTCCAGGGCGAGTTCGGATGGCACATGGCGGACAACTGCCCGAGCAGAACCAGCAAGCCCTACACGACATGGCGGCAGGGGAGGCCGACATTCTGATCTCGACAACCATCGTCGAAGTCGGAGTGGATCTCCCTGGTCTGGCTCGCGCGGTAGTGGTTCAGGCGCAGCGGTTCGGCGCCAGCACGTTGCATCAGATTCGTGGCCGTGTCGCACGGGCAGGGGGCCTCGGCTACTGCGATCTCTATGCGCCTGGAGCGGTGCGGCCGAAATCACTGGAGCGCCTGCAGGTGCTGGTGGACTGCAGTGACGGATTCGAGATCGCGCGGCGTGATCTCGCGATTCGCGGGGGTGGGGACGCGACGATCTTCGGGCACCGGCAGAAGGGCAAACGGGCCAACGTGCTTTTTCGTCATCGCACGATCTCAGACACGGTGCAGCAAGAGGCGTCCGAGCGGCTGCAGCTGGAGTGGTTTGGTCAGCGCGGATTCGACGACTGACTCCACGTGCGGGGCGCTTGTCCAGCAATACCGTCTAAGCGTTGGCCCGCTCACTGTTGAATTGGAGGCACCATGTACTTTGAACACACTGCGACCCCCTTGCGCCTGGCCCGCGCCCATTCGTCGCAGCCGTTGTGTCCAAGCTGCACTGCAAAGCTCACGGCGGCCGAGATTGCAGGCGATGACGGTAGTCACGTCTGTACCGAGTGCCGCAAGCACCCGGTGGGACGCCGCATCGTGGCTGAGACTCGCTCGCGCCGGGCCCCCGGCGCCGGGGCGTAGGGGTAGCCGGTGGGCATCGACAATGTCGGCAGTGCGTATTGCCGTCACTGCGGTGCGCGCTTGCGCCTGTTCACCATTTTCAATCGCGACATGCAGGGCTTGTGCAAAGCGTGGCGGAGTCGGCACGAGCGTGTATGCGCGCGGCGGACGCCCGCGGAACGGCGCAAATGGGCACGCAAATACGAAGGGAAGGACCACGACGAAAGCGCGCTCGTTGTCGACATGGAACATCCCGGGTTTCGCGATCTTGAGGTTCCGGCGCCCAATGACTCTGGAGGGCCCCAACGAACACATTCCGCGCATGCGCGCGACGATGGGAGGTAGCAATGGAGATGCACGACGAGATGATGTTGGACTACCCGCCGAGCCTCGCGGCGGCAAAGCAGTTGGGCGAGGTGCCGGCTGGCTTTGCGTTCTTTGAATTCGAGTGTCTGGGGGACCGCCCAGAAGAATTTACGGTTATGAAGGTTACGGGCGCGGTGTTTCGGGAAGCAAAGACCGGAAAAAACAAGGGGCGCAGGACTGTCGCCATTCCTGGCACAGAGCGCACGGTCTACGTCACTGCAGAGGCGATTCGTGATGCAACGCCGGCGGGGTATGGCGATGCCTTCCGCGCCAAGCTTGCAGCTGCCACGGAGTAAGGACGTGAATCACTCAGAGGGGACTGCGATCGAGTTCCGATTTGTTGAGTACAACGAAACTCGGGCGCTTCGGGATAAGGAAGCCGCGCGTGTTGTGGTTATCCAAAGAGGCGCGGAACACTGGCTCTGGATGAGCAAGGCCGATATTGAATCGAACATGAAGACGTTTGGGCGCCACCCTGAATTGGTGAAGGCTCACGCGGCATACAAGTTCTAACGATGGGTAGTGTCGAAGTCGTGAATCCATGAGCGAGAAGAAACCATGACCACCGTTGAAATCAAAGTGACGCGTGAACTGTTTCGTTTTCACAGTCAGCAAGAGTGGGTGAACAAAGCCCGTAGCTGGTATGCCAGCTGCGGGGTGCCCAAGGGGATGTACATCACTGTGGATGCCAACGGCCACATCATGCACCGTGGCCAGTGCTTCGAGGCAGCGACCGCCGCCAACGCGTACCCGGTCACGGTTTACGAGTTGGCGACGAACTGGGAGTACCGGCCTGACCCGGCTCCGGTCACAGCCAGCGCGGACGATGGCACCCACGACCCGCTGCAGGCCGCACACAGGCCGGGGATCGAGCCCCAACGCTCCGAACCGGGGGCGCTCGCCGTCGGGCCGGGTGTGCTGGTCGGGAGGGCAACTGGCTGGGCCTGGGCGCAGAACCACGATGCCAAAGAGTGGAGCGGCGACTTCAGCACGCGCGCGGAAGCCGTGGGCGAACTCTTGGCCGCGCATCCACTCGGCGGCTGGGTCTGCCAGACCCGAGACGTGACCGCAGATGACCAGTGTCCTGCCGGAGAGGATTGGACGTTCGTGTGTGTGCCTGGCACGGCGGAGTTCGTGAGCCGGTAAGCGTTTGCCGAGAAGCAAGGCTCGCACAGAACTCGGTTCCGGACAGGGTCCGTGTCTGTCGGGGACCACCGTTGCGGGGCCCCCATGCGCCCGTAGGGTGAAGTCTCATCCCGCAGGAAGCTGCTATGTCCACCTGGTACACCCCGATGACCACCCGCACCAGCGCGGGCCAGCGAGTTCCCAAAGCTGGAGGTCTGTCAGAGCTGGCCGCGCGGCGCGTTGCGCACCAGGGACAATTCTTCACCCCGACGGACGTTGCTGCGGTCATGTGGGAATTGGCTCTGACTGCCTTCGGGGATGAGGCCAATACCGGTCTGCACATCCTCGACAACAGCGTCGGCTCGGGCCGATTGCTGCAGTTCGCGCGCGCTCAGGATTCGGTGTATGGCTGCGACATCGACGCCGACACGCTGCGCGCCCTCGGCGATGCCATGGAGGCCGGCGGCGTCAAGCACGATCTCCTCGCTGTCGGCATGGAGAACGTGGCGGCCGAGGGCATGGATGTCGCGCTGATCAACCCGCCATTCAGTCTGCACCTTGAGAGCCCCCGGCTCACCGCCTATCCCTGCTGCGCTTACGGCAAGTTCGGACCTTCAACAGCGGCGCTGTCTCATTGGTACTCGCTCTATCAGGCCATGGCCGCCTCGCGTGCGGTGATCGCCCTACTGCCGTCGAGCGTTGTCGACCAGCTCAACGAGCATCCGGAGATCGAGCGGGCGCTACACGCGGTTGTCCGCCTGCCGGTGAGCACTTTTGTGAACGAAGGCGCAGAAGTATCGACGGTACTCCTCGCGCTTGGGGCGCCGCGCCCTCAGGGCAGATCCGTGCGTATCGGCACTCTGGATGAGGCGCGCGCGCAGACTGCCGCATTCGCTCCGGCGCCGCTCCCGGAAGGCATGCGCCCGCCGACGCGGTTCGCATCGCTCAGCGTCCGTACTGGGGCGCCCACAATCACCGGGCCCGTCACCGGCGATGACCGCGTGCGCATCTATCGCTCCGGCCGCAACATCAAGTTCCGCTTCGCGTGCGCGTTCACGCATGCGCGAGTCATCAACGCCGTGCTTGAAAGTCCGCTCGGCTTCCGCAACCACCTCCAGAATCGTTACCCCGCAGGCATCGAATACCGGGGCTCAGCTCGCTTGCTGACCGAGGTACTGCTGTGCGGTACCACGCCCACTGAATACCTGGATCGTCTGTGCGCCATCATTCGCGCGGTGGACGGCATCCCCGAGCCCGATCGCGACCTGCTCGGATACCTGGCCCGCCGCTGGCGTGCGGTGCAGGTGGAAAGGACTCCGTTGCAGCGCACCATCTACGATCCGGACGGCGAGCATAGCCGCGCGTCGCTTGATGGCGCCTGCGTCACGGTCGTCAAAACGCACCTGTGCGACCCGGCGTCGTTCTCCTCGCCGCTCGCGCGTGCCGGTCAGGATGTGACGCTTGTTCGTGTCTCGGACTGCGAGCTCGAGCGCTATCGCTATTCGCTGGCGCCGAACATGCCGCCCCTGTCTGTGGACCAGCTCCGCGAGTTGGTGCAGCTGCCCGCAATCTCTTCGGGGGCGGAGTGGGTTCAGATCGAAGCCGGGCGCGCGGCTGCGTTCCCCGAACGCGCCGCGGCCATCGATCGCCGACTGTCTCAGGCCGGCGCCGATCCCTGGCTCGGTGGCTGGAAGTTCCAGCGTGATGATGTGATCGAACTGTGCATGACGCGCGGGGCAATCGCAGGACACCTGATGGCCCTCGGCAAGTCGCGTATCGCAGCCGGCTGCTGCCTGGCCGGCGGGCAGCACAACGCCATCGTTGTTGAGGCCGGACTCGTCCCGGAGATGCTTGCGCAGTTCAAAGAGTTCGGGCTGCCGAGCGATCAGTACAAGGTGATTCGCAAACTCGGGGACCTGGAGGATCTGCGTCGCATCAATCTGATTTCGTATAACACGCTGCGCAAACCCATTGGCAAAGGCTCGCGGGTCACTTTTGCAGCGCGACTGCGCCGTCGGTTCCACACCGTCTGCGCCGACGAAGGCTCGGTGCTGTCGCACACCGACACGGCGCAAACGCAGGCGCTACACCGGCTCTCAGCTACGCGCCGCATTGCCCTGGACGGCACCCCGATCGCGAGCTATCCGCGCAACGTTCTGCCGATGGTGTGCTGGGCCAGCCGCGAAGGCACGGCCTCACAGCCCTACGGCATGCGCAGCGCCTACATCACCGGCGAGCTGTTCTCATCGGCGTATAGCGCGGAACGCGGCATTGACCGCTTCCGGGAACAGTTCGTGGTCACCGAATGGGTCACGCATCAGTTCGAGGATGACCTGCAGTCGGGCGGAAAGCGTGAGATTCCGAGCCTTGCCAATCTGGACCTCTACCGCCAGTTCATCGGTCGGCACATTCTGCGCCGCGTATGGGGCGAACCCGCTGTCGAGGCCCACGTCAGCATGCCGAAGCCGGAGTGCTCGACCGTCGAGGTGGCGTGGGATTCGGATCACCTGGAGACGTATGTCGCCACGGCGGAAGACTTCGTGGATTGGTGGAAGGCTCAGCGCCCAGACGTCCCCGGGCAGAAACTGAATCTTGTGTCGGTTCTGCTGCGCCTCGGTGCAGCCTGTCGGGCCGCCAGCATCCCGCAAGACCTCAAGGGCCCGCATGCGTGGACGGGTGGGCTGACGTCGAAGCAGCGGTGGTGCGTCGACACCCTGGAGAATCTGCACGCCGATGGCGGCACCGTGCTGTGCTTTTTCGAGAGCCCGCTCTGCGCTGCCCTGGTGGGTAGTGCGCTGCGCGCGCGGGGGGTCGATGCGCTGGAATTCACGGGGCTATCGAGCCCTACCCAACGAACGACGGCGCTGGACACAGACTTCCGCACCGGAAAGACCCGAATCATCCTGATGACCTTCGGCGTCGGTGCGCGCGGTCTCAACCTTCCCCAGGCGAGTCATGTTGTCTTCTACGACCGCATGTGGACACCTCGACAAGAAGAACAAGCGATGTACCGCGCCCTGCGTGTCGGGCGCAAAGGCGTGTTGAAGGTGATTTATGCACACCTCACCGGCAGCGTCGACCTCTACAAGGCACAAATGGTCGCCTTCAAGCAGGACACTTCGAATGCCGGGCTGGACTTCGCTACGCCTGAGTTCTCGCCGTCCGACTTCGAGCACTGGATGACGATTCTGGACAACTTCTGCCAGTCGATCGGCAAAGCTCGGATCGAGTTGCGGCGGGCGCGGAACGATGCGGGCGCGGGGCGCCTGCTCGCGGCATAGGGTTGGCAGACCACATAGTCGGGAACCCAGGTTGCCATGTTTGCAAAAGAAGACTGCCTTGATGCCGTCGTTCACATCGTCGACGAGCACTGCACGATTTACCCGCGGCGACGTGCCGCTCCGATCGTCACCCGCGTGCTGGGGCGGCGCGTAGCCGACGGCGTAGAGTCGATCTATCTGGATCGCATGGTGCATGAGCCGCATCACACCCACGTGGCCGACTACCGCGTGAGCGGTGCTGTCACGACGATTCTGCAACGTCCTTATGGCCTCGCGCTGACTCCGGCACCCGCCGGCGCCTGCCCCCAAGAACTGAGCGGTACCGATGCCGAAGCCGAAGCTTGACTCAACGCCTGGTGGGCGACTGTTGACCTTCGGCGGCCTGAGCTTGACCCTTGCTGAGTGGGCAAAGCGAATGGATCTCGCAGAGGGGACGCTACGCAATCGCATCAACAAGATGGGGCAGGACCTTGCCCTGAGCACACCGAAGCGCAGCCTCAGTGAGGCGGGGCGCAAGGGCGGGGCCAAGTGGCGCGCACAGTCTCGGTCGCCTTGGCCTGCGTCCAACGACGGATAGGCGGGTTATGTCGCAGCCCGCCGTCTATTCCAGTGCAACTGGAGGGCATCGAAGCCGCGATGAAAGCTCCACGGCTCTCTCGGAGCCAGGCGGGCGCACGGGGCGCCTTTTCCGGGCGACGCACGCGCTGGGTCTGACGGCCCGTTGCGGGGCGCGTCCCCTCGGATACGGTGGACCTCATTAACCGGGGATGGACATGAGCGCGTCGCCAGACATCGTCAGGGCCACAAACTTCATTGAGTTGCGTCGCTCGGTGGCGGGGCAGTCGATACACACGATCGTGATGGAAGTTCGCGAGACCCTGCGGGATGGATTTGTGCTGCTCAGTATGAGCACGGGGGGGCGAGCGTTGCCGGATAGCGGTGCGCCTAGCGTTTGGGAGCCCGCCCGAGGGAGCTACAGCGCTTGCGTTTCTCGGGCGTTGGCGATATTGGACGCGTTACATCTGCGCGGATTCGCGCGCCTGGCGCCGCGGGTGCTGGAAACATCGCCGATCGACGGGGCGCGCTTCGTGTCCTTCGAGGAAATGCAGGCCGCGCGGCATGAGCCCATTCGCGCATGGGAGCGAAATGCGCTGTTTGGCTGAGTCTGGCGATTTGTCTTTCCCGCCTGCTCGGGGTATTTGTTGGTCTGGTTTTGTGAACCCCGCTCCCGAGGGGACATATCGGAGGCCCAGCCGTTTGGTGGCTAACCTGCGGCAGACAGTGAGGGTGCCTATTCCGTTCGCGCCACTTCGGTGAGCGCGGAGGCGAATCTCCAAACGCCCAGGGCTGACCGGTGGTTCCGACTGATCCGGACAGTTGGCAGACGGCCCCATCTCGTATGGGGCTTTTTGCCTTTGTGCTGTCGATCGGCACCATACTCGCGGGGCCCTGCCTGGAGCGTAGGGTGTCGCCCCGGACCCTCCATCAAGGACACTACATGCGCGCTCTCAGCGTCGTCGTACTCTTTCTGCTCGCTGCCTGCGCGCCGACACAGGCGCCCGAGAGTGAGCGCGCGCGCACGCAGCAGGTAACGCCCGGCAATGTCCGCATCGGCGCCTTCAACATGCAGAATTTCGGCCCCACAAAAAGTGGGAACCCGACGACCGTGAATTACTTCGCCAAAGTTGTTCTCGAGTACGACGCCTTGGTGCTCCAGGAGATCGAGGATGCGTCGGGCGACGCGCCCGCGGTATTGCTCCACGAGGTCAATCGCATCTCCTCGCATCGTTATGAGCTGTCCCTGTCACCACGCCTGGGGCGCACCTCGGCGAAGGAGCAGTACGCCCTGATTTACCGCCCGGATCGCCTCTCGCTGCTGGCGGGGCAGTTGATCGCTGATCCCGAAGATGAGTTCGAGCGTGACCCGTTCGCGTTCACGATCCAGCATGACGGAATGAGCTACGGACTGATCGCCTTGCACGCAAAGCCCGATGACGCGGTGCGCGAGATCGATCAAGTCGCATTTGCGTACGACGCCTTTCGCAACGCGACCGGCATCGACAGCGTGATGATTGTGGGAGATCTGAACGCCGATTGCAGTTACGCCAGCGACGCAGAGTTGCAGGCTACAGCGCTGTGCTCCGACACGCGGTTCAGTTGGCTGATCCCGGACGGCGCCGATACCACCACCGGCACCACCGACTGCGCCTATGACCGCCTGGTCGTACGGGGGCCGATGGCCATGCGGCTGCTCGCGCCGGCGGTCTACCGCTTCGACCAGCACCTCGGCATCAGCGGGGGTTCGCTGTCGGATCACTACCCCGTTGAGGTCGAGCTTGGCTCGTCGGGTGGCGACTACTCGGGTTTCACCTGCGCGCCGCAAGCGGGTATGGCCGAGAGTCCGTATGAGCAACGCTCGCTGGGCCGGAACAGTTTCGCATCCACAAGCGGGTCGGGAGGCTCCAGTAGCGGCGGGTCTGGCGGCACCGCGTGCTGCCGCACCTGTTCGACGGGCAAGGCGTGTGGGGACTCGTGCATCTCGCGCGACAGCACCTGCCATGTTGCGCCCGGGTGCGCGTGCAACGCTGGAGGGTAGGTGCGCGGCCTCAGGCCGCTGGCGGTGTCTAGGAGATACACCTTGCGGGGCGCGCTGCGTCCCGATTGGGTGGTGTCACTTGCCCGGCGAGACTGATCATGTCCGAACAGCGCACCCCTAAACTGCTCGTCATCGACGCCTTGAATGTTGTGCGTCGATGTCATGCGGCAAACCCCGCAGAGAGCGCGATCGTCCGCGCGCAGGACTCCGTGCGGTCCTCCATCGGGTCGATGCGGCGAGCGCTCAATGAGCATGCCCCGACCCACGCGGTCGCAGTGTTCGACCAGGAAGGGCCCACGTGGCGCCACGCCCTCTACCCTGGGTACAAGGCGAGCAGGAAACCGATGCCCCCGCAGTTGCGTGCGGAGCTTCCGGGACTTCGCGAGCAACTGGAATCCCAACTCCGGCTGCGGTCTGTCAGCCTTCCCGAGGTTGAAGCGGACGACGTGATTGCGTCGATCGTCCAACGCTGGTGCGCGCGTGACCATGGGGACGTCGTTGTGCTTTCGACCGACAAGGACCTCTGCCAACTGACTACGCACGGCGCTGTCGTCCGGGATCACTTCAAGCCGGAATGGCGCGACGCTGCCTGGGTCCAAGAGCGCTACGGCGTCGAACCGCCGCAGCTGGGTGACTTGCTCGCGCTCGCCGGTGATGGCTCGGATGACATCCCCGGTGTTCCGGGTGTGGGGGAGACCATCGCGGCTCGACTACTCGGCCAGTTTCATACGCTCGATGGTGTGCTCGAAGCCGCGTCGACACTCCCTGGAAAACTCGGGGAGCGACTACGGGAACATGCGCAGAGCGCTCGGCTGTCCCGTGAACTGGTCAGCTTCCGTATTGGCCCTGTCGGCGTCTGTTGGTCCGACCTGCGTTGCGCTGCTACCGCGTAGCGCGGTCAGGGTGAATCCGCCGGGGCAGGGCATCGTGGGCGTTCTCACCCATCTCGCTGCTCGTATCACGAGCGTCCAAACCGATGGTTGAAGTATTCGTCGCTCATCGTCAGCAGCAAGATGAACTCCACGAATGCAACGATCGAGGGGATGAAGGTCCAACAGAACAGCAGGTAGATTACGCCCCAACCGACCTGGCCCAAGTAGAACTTATGGACCCCGAGTCCGCCGAGAAAGAACGCCAGGATCGCGGCTGACACACGGCTCTTGCCGTTCGGCGTCGTTGCGCCGAGGCTGATTGATGCCGGAGGAGCCATCTGCCGCACCCCGCATTTCGGGCAGATTTCCGCCCGCGAACTAATCACCGCCGCGCATTCCGAGCAGAACTTCTCGTCGGGCCCCTTTGCTGGTGCGTCAGTCATTGCTGCCTCCCATGTGTGCCGGCACCGACCGACGCGCACTGCTCTCCAGCAATGCAACTCCCGGCCTGTGATGTTTGGTTGTCACTATCGAGCGTATAGACGCGACTGACAACCAGATTGCCAGCGTCGGATTCCGACATGACACATCGCGCTCCGAATGGCACGCCTGCCGGGGAGGCTCCAGTCTCCTCGCACTATCTTCCGGCGGGCGGGGCCGCTGTGCATGGGTACGGTGGAGTCACTGATCCACGAATGGAAGAGCTTGATGACCCTCCTTGTCGAAAGCCGCGAGAACTTTGTCGTCGCGTCAAACGTGCTCTATTTTCTGATCGAACGTCAGAGCGGTGAGCTATCGCGCGCTTTGATGGAGCTCGTGACCAACAGTATCGACGGAGGTGCGACACGCGTTGACGTGCTGCTGCCGCGCTCGGGCACCGGCTTCGAGGTCATCGACAATGGCGCCGGATTCAAGGACGCGGAGGAAGTGCGGGCTTATTACAAGCACTTCGCATTTGTCCACACCGGAGACCAGTACGCAAAGAGACGCCAATTCGGCTTCTTCGGTGTCGGACGCGGGCAAATCTGGCAGTGGGCAAGCACTCGCTATATCACCAACCACATGGAAATCGACACTGACGTCAAGGTTTCCGGTCTCGACTTTACGCTGCGTGAATATTCCACAGTGCTACACGCCGGCTGCCGTATCGTTGGCACTTTCTATGAACCGCAAACACCCCTGAGCCTGCAAGCTACTGTGCGCGAACTGGGAAAGTGGGCGCGCTTCATTGAGTGCCCCATCTACGTCAACGGTGAGTTGGTCACGCAGTCACGATCCGATATCGCGTGGTCACAGGAAGACGAGGTCGCCCACTATCAGTTCAACAGCGACGCCAGTCTTCTGGTCTACAACATGGGCATGTTCGTGTGCGCGCTGCCTGCCGGGAAGTTCGGCACCGGCGGTGTGATTCTGTCGAAGGTGCCGCTCGCCCTCGACATGGGCCGTACCCAGCCTCAGGCTGCTGTCTGTCCCGTGTGGCGGACAATACAGTCCCGGGTGCGCGCCCTTCATCGCAGCGCGGCGTTTTCATCGAAATCGCTCAGCGATGCGCAGCGCACCGCGATCATCAACGGGTTGTTGGCCGGCGAGCTCACATTGGCCGAAGTGTGGGACAAGCCTTTGTTCGTCACCATTAAAGGCCGTGGTTTGACGGTCGACTCTCTGGTAAGCGGTCAGCGCTTTACCATTGCTAACAATGATCACAGGGTCCTCGCCGATATTCTCCACGGCAAGGACGGACTTACCGTGTTGGCGGACAAGACCGTAGAGCAGTGGGGCCTGCGTCGATCGGTTGCCGCCAATGAGCCTGCCGGCGCGCTCAAGAAGATCCTTCTATCACTGGCTTCTCCGCTCGTGGACAGCCCCCTCTCTGGCCGCGTGTCTCGCTTGAGGGCCGAGTCGTTTGCTGAATTGAAGGACACGTACACGGGCGATCAGCGCGCGCTGACCGAGGAAGAAACCTCTCCCGCAGCGCGACTGGTGCTGGCGGCCGTTGAACGCTGCCTCAACTCCCCACCGGGCGCCCCGACCGAGCGCTTGCGACGCTTGGTCCCCGGAGTCTCGAAAACTGCCGCAGCGTGGACCGACGGCCATAGCACCATTTTCCTGACGGACACGATTCTGGAGCGCGCGTGGCGCGGCGAGTGGGGACTGCGCGAACTGTATCGAATCCTTGTTCATGAGTACGGGCACACCACCTCAAGTGAATCCGAGCACGTTCACGGCCCCGAGTTCTATCAGGCGTTTCATGATTTCATGATTCACAACGCTCAATCCGAAATTCATTTCGTCAGACGGTGGTGCCGCGTGTGCTGCGATCTGGCTGGGACGAAACGCTTTGCTCGGCTGCGACCGCCGAAGTGGGTTTCGGAGTTTCGCGGCGTGCCTGTCGACGACACGACTGACACCGAGTCCGCCACCACGCCCGCCTGCGACGCCTGACACCCCCTATTCACGAGGACATGCAATGACAACAGTGCGCTCGACTGAGCCGACAACACCGACACCCGGCACGGGATTCATGGAGGAAGGCCGCTTCGTTGTGGCCTCCACCAGCCATCTCACCCGTGCTGACAACAACGTACTGACGAGCTTGGCTGAGGTTCCGCGTCACGCGCCGGTCCTGATCAGCGCCACCGGCTTCGGGTTTGTCGTCGGGCTCCATGGTCTGGATCCGATCGTCGACACCGACGCTGTCCGCACATCGTTGCGCGAGCACGGGCTTTCGGAAAGCTTTCTTTCGCTGTGGGCCGACCTCGGCGCACGTGGCTTCTCGCTGTTGCAGCTGGATTGCGACGGTGCGCCGCTTCCGGGGTTTCCGACCTTCGCGTGGTAGTGCGGAGCACGCCGCCGACAGTAGGGTGAGCTCATGGGTGCTGCCGCACCGATCGCCAGAGAGTCAGTGTCATGCCGAGGATCAAGTTGTTCGTAGACACCGGGTTCGCCGAATGCAGTCACACGGATATCCTTGAGGTCGATGATGCCGACTGGGAGGCAATGAGCCCGGAGGAGCGCGACGCGTTCCTGGCGGAGGAGGCGCGCGAATTTATGGGCAACCACATCGACTATGGCGCATACGTCATGGACGATGCCGATGCTGCCTCCGGCGAGTCGGAGTAGCGCCATGTGCTCCCCGATCCGCAAGGCAATCGAAGCTGCGGCGTCTGGTCTGCCGCCTGGCACGCGCTATGCCGGGATCGGTTCACGTGACACACCGGAGCCGGTGCTGCGACTGATGGGCCGCATCGCCAGCCTGCTTGCGGAGCGCGAGTTCGTCCTCCGCTCTGGAGCGGCGCGGGGCGCTGATTCGGCGTTCGAAGTCGGGGCCGGAAACTCGAAGGAAATCTTTCTTCCGTTCGAGCGATATAACGGGCATCCGTCGCCATTGTTCCAGTCGCACCCCGAAGCTGAGTATTTCGCCGGCCGCCATCACCCGGCGTGGGATCGGCTCGATGCTCGCACTCGCCAGTTCATGGTACGCAATGCCCAGATCATTCTCGGCCAGGACACACTGACGCCGGTGGCGTTCGTGGTGTGCTGGACCGCTGACGGTGCCAATGGCACTTCAATTCCCACCACGCGCGACACCGGCGGCACCGGTCACGCGATTCGCGTCGCAACCGAGTTTGGTATCCCCGTTGTCAATCTGCGCGCCTTCGACGGCGGCGTCGATGGGTGTCCTGCGTCCAAAAAGTAGAATCGCGTTGCTCGTTCATCCTGATATCGATCCCGTCGCCATCCATCTCGGCCCGCTGGCCGTGCGCTATTCCTGCGGCCGTCGCGGGGCGCGGTAGATTTGGACACGGTAGAGACATCCACTCGCCGGAGTTCCGCATGTCTCAGTGCCCCGCATTTCATTTCCGCTCCTCGTTCATGGGCGAAAGCGATTACGACGTCACTGATGGATTCGAACAGTATCGCGTCCATTGGCGTCATCACGCGCCCGACTATTCCCCGCACGGTCTGACGATCAGCCGTGAGCAATACGAGATCGATGTCGTGCGGATGGTTGGCACCCTCCACCGCGGTGGCGGTGCGCCGATCGAACAGCGCGTCGTGGACGCTTTCAACGCGATGCTCGCCGAGCGTCACCAGGCCTTCGTCCGAGAGATGCCGGACGCTCCGGCCCCGCAGACGATGATGGATGCACCCGCGCTGGTGGTCGGTGCTCGATGGGATTCGTCACTGCACCGGATGGTGCGCTACGACGAAAACCCGGCTGCCCGCCAGGCCGCGTGAGAGGCAGGCGCCACCGTCTATAGATCACACACTGTGGGGGTCTGACTATGCACGGCGGCGCTGATAGAGAACCTGACGCACATCTTCGCGACGCTGCTTACGTTCGCAACCGGGTGCTCCAGGCGGTGGCCCACTGGATCGGCGTAGCGAATGCACACGGGGGCTCACACGGCCGTGCTCCCGTGCCGCTGCCCGCGACCCGTTTCGATCTACTCGGTGCAAAAGCCGGCACTGCGCATTCCCCGCGTCACGGGGCTGCGTTCATTCGTATCAACATGGATCTGCTCACCCGTTATCCGCGCGCGACGATTCAAGAGACTGTGCCGCACGAGGTTGCCCACATCGTGCAGCGCGCGTGGTGGAAGCAGACCAAGCCTCACGGCAAAGAGTGGGCAGCGGTGATGCAGATGTTTGGGAAGCAACCGTCGCGGACGCACTCCTTGCAGGTGCAGTATGCCGGCGGCACGTTCGTTTACCGCTGCGCGTGTCGCGATATCCGCGTCAGCTCTCGACGCCATCGCACCATTCAGAGCCGGCCAGCCGCCTTTCGTTGTCGCCGGTGCTCTGCCGGAGTTCAGTTTGTCGGACCGGCGTAGCGCTCGGAGCGGCAACCCGAAGGGTTCTTGAACTGCGCAACGCCGAAAGGCGGACGTTTCTCGGCGGCCGGTGCGGACGCGTATCCGCGGCTTGTGAAGTCACTTCCGCGATAGCGGGGCGCGTTCTTCACCCGTCTAGTAGTGAATGTCCACAACAGGAGAGTAACCATGCTTCGCACCGTTTTGATTGTTCTCGCCACCGTCTTCGCGCCGATGGCCATCGCCAGCAACTTCAACGCAACTCTGATCGTCGGAGATCGGACGTTCTCGCAGAGCGACTGGGAGCCGGTCGATCGCGCCACGATGGTCGGCGTGTTCAGTGATGTGCGCCCGTATGAGGCCGTGCCGCTGTATGTCTCGGGTGGCATTCAGGTGTCGACGGGCAACGGCCGGGAGTGCTACGACAACTGTAGCTCGTCGGGAGGTCAGATCACTTCGCGACGCACGCGGCTGGAACTCTCCGAGGTAGTGCTGGGCTTCAAGCTGATGCCGCGCGTCGGCGACCTCTCGCTGTACCTCGGCGCGGGCGCGTCCTACATCGAGGCGGACGTGCAGGTGAGTGACGGTTACGGCCGTGCGAGCGATCAGGACGGCGGCTATGGCTTCTATGGGCAGGCCGGATTGATCTGGCACTGGGGTCCCTGGCACCTCGGCCTGGAAGCGCGCGAGGTTGTCGGAAGTAAGGTTGCCCCGTTCGGCATGGACTCCGATGTTGACGGCCTGACCCTCGGCGTTCTCGCAGGCATGGACTGGGGCGCTGCGCAGTAGCGGGGCAGCGCCCTTTGCATACGGTTTGATCTGCGCCCCCATTTCTGGAGTACCGAATGCCTGTCCTTCTGCCCCAACTGAGCGACGATGAACTGCTCGCGACAATCGACCGCCTGAATACGGCGTACCGCGCCGGGACCCCTGAGGTCGATGACGATGTCTACGATCACGTATACCTGCAAGCGCTACGTGAACGGCACCCCGACCATCCGCTGCTGTGGAACGTCGAGCCAGAGCCGGTAGGTGCGTTCGGCGCACCTCATCGCCATGTCAGCGCCATGCTGTCGACGGAAAAGGCCTATACCAGCGATGAGGTTGGCGCTTGGATGCGCCGGGTTCAGAGTGCCGCCGCCGAGATCAACATTCCGGACGCTGACATTTGGGTCCGCATCACCGCGAAACTCGATGGTCTGGCGGGCTACTGGGACGGAGCGGTGCTGGCGACTCGCGGAGACGGCGCATTCGGTCAGGATGTCACGCGCATTGTTTCGCGGGGCGTACAACTGGATCGGGCGGTGATGGGGCCGGGCGAGCTGGTCATTCAGCAAGCGTATTTCGAAACCGCGATCGCCGAACAGTACGACATGGCACACGCGCGCAACTTCATGGTCGGACTGGTGGGCGCCGACACCGTGAAGCCTCACCATTCTGAAGCGCTGGCGGCGGGCGTGTGCCGCTTTGTCCCGTACTCAACTCTCGAGTCCCGCGAGGCTGGGCTGGCGGAACTGCCGGAGTGCTATGCGCAGATGGCCGCGGAGCTTTGCGCGGCATCGGAGTACGCCACCGACGGCGCCGTTGTCGAAGTCCTCAATGTGGAGCTGCGCAAGGCAATGGGGGCGACGAGCCATCACCATCGCTGGATGCTTGCGTTGAAAACCGTGGGCGAAGTCGCCCAGACGCGCGTCGAATCCGTCACATTGCAGGTTGGTCGGACAGGTCGCATCACCCCCGTGCTGGAGGTTGCTGCGGTCGAACTGTCGGGTGCGACGATTCGGCGCTGCACGGCGCATACGGCCCGGCACATCGAAAGGCTCGGCCTCGGGGCGGGCGCGCTGATAACCCTGGTTCGCAGCGGTTCAGTAATCCCAAAGCTGGTATCCGTCGACGAGCGGTCAACAGCCCCGGTCGATCTGGGCACCTGTCCATGCTGCGGGGCGGGCACGGTGTGGGACAACGACTATCTGGTCTGCCCCAATGTCGAAGGGTGCTCAGCTCAGGCCAGTGCGCGGCTGGAGCATTTCTTCTTGCGGCTCGGGGTGAAGGGCTTCGGCCCGAAGCTGTGCGAGCAGCTGTCGCAGGCCGGGGCCCTCGATCCCATCGCGATTCTGGAGATGAGCGTTGCGGATATGGGTCGCTGTGGTGTCTCCGCAGGGATCGCTGAGAACCTTCTGTCTGCCATTGCACAGCGCAAGCAGGAGATCGTGCGCGACACCGATGCGATCGCCGCAGTCGGCGTGCGCCACCTCGGTCGGGGCGACTCGCGCAAGATTCTGGAACAGCATCGTTGGCAGGACCTTGCCGGTTTGGACGCGACGGCGATTGCGGCCATTCCCGGATTCGGCGAGCACACGGCACGGATGATTGCCCCGCATCTGCCGGCGGTCTGCGACACGCTGTCTGCGCTTGTCGGGTTGGGCTTCAATATTGAAGCGACCGTTCGCCCCAGCGACATTGCCGGGTCCAATATCAGCGGCAAGAAAATTGTGTTCACCGGCACCATGCCGCTGGGGCGCGCGCAAATGGAACAGCAAGCCCGTGCTCTGGGTGCGACAGTGCAATCTTCGGTATCGGCCGCAACCGACATTCTCGTTGTCGGAGACAAGGCCGGTTCGAAGAAGGCCAAAGCAGAACAGCTTGGCGTGCAGATTCTGCCGTTGGACGAGTACCGGAGTTTGATCGCCGGACCGACGGGCACAGCGCCCGTCTAAGGGTCCAATCCAACAAGCACATCAAGGAAGAAAGCTCATGGGTGACAACAGCGAAGCCGGACAGCAGCGGCACCAGGTCATGGTCGATGCAGTGATGGAAGGGCTTGAGGCGGGGAGGCCGGGGCGCACCAAAACCTGTGAGGGCATGCACGCCCTTTACGAGGCGACGACGCTCTACATGGCCCGCGAGATGCCGACCCAGCCGGAGAAGCTCCACGGATTGGATGTCGCAGCTGAACTGGCTTTGCGCACCGGCTATGAAGCTGCCGGGGTTGCATCACGAGACGGCGAGCACAGTCCGGAGGCACAGCGCCTTCACGATGGTCTGCGGTTGCTGACCACCGCGGTGGTCCGGGCGGTGTACCGGGGCGGGCACGGTGACGCGCAGTGCCCCAACTGCATTTCGGCCGCAGTGCTGATGGGCCTGGCCAATGCTCTGATGGCAGAGAACGTTGCTCCGGACGCGGCAATCCGGACCGTACAGGAACGCGCCAGTGCGCTCCGGGTCAACGGCCCGGCCCCGATCGATCCCGGCCTGAAGGCGCTACTTCAGCCGCCTGCGAATCAGTGAGCTCGGCCCCTCGCGCGCCTCTTGCGGAGAGACGCAGCGAGGGGAACGCAGTTATATCTCCACGGATATAATTATGCAGCTGAGGAAACCGCCATGAACCCCAAGATGCAGAGCTTCGTAGAAACCCCGCGCATGGAAACGTACGAAGACGTTTTCGACGCACTCTACCGCGACGATCCGGGCAAGGCGGCAGCGATGAAGCTGCGCAGCGACCTGCTGATGAATGTGCGTGCGTCAGCGCCTGGGGCGGCACCCAAGGGGAAAAGGCCAAGCGCCTGCAGATAACCCAGCCGCTGTTGAAGCTGGTGATGCGATGCTCCGACCCGCCGCGCTTCAGCTCCACGATCTGGTTGTGCTGTCGGCCCGCACCCGGGCCAAAGTGATGCGTATACGCATCACCGGGCAGGGCTTTGCACATGGGTTTGGCATGTCGTACGTGCTGGTCCAATACGGTATCGCTTCAGCGGGTGCCGAAGGCCGCACGCTGACCTGGCGGGGCGCCGTGGCCCACATAGGGTGGGGATTCCACACAAGGAGTTCCCCATGGAATTTGGAATCGGAGATCCCGTTGTTCTCGACGGCACACTCGGCGTTGTCGTGGCCCGTGTTCGGGCCGACGACGACCCGCGCAAGTGCGTCCCTGCCGGCTCCCGCCTGACCCTGCGTGGCACCATTGCCGAGCGCGACCAGGTGACCTACCTGGTGCGGCCGAGCGGCGTGAAGCGTGTCATCTGGTCGCACAACAAGGATCTGACCGGCATTGTTCCCACCGTTCCGGTGGCGAGCGCGACCGCTGCTGCGGGCCGTGTCGCGGCGGATGTGATGTCGATTTCCGACGGCACCATGGCTGCACTGACGGGCTATCGTCAGACGGCAGACATCATTCGGGTCCGCCAGGCATTCGCCCAGCATGTCATCGGCGCCGAGGATTCCGGCACGCGCTTCGGCAGCTGGCTCGCTGCGTTCCGGTGGTTCCTCAACGGTGCCCCTGGCGAGGCGCTGCCGCTCTTCGATGAGAAGGACCGGATGTTCCTGCGCGAGCACTCCGGCGCCGTGCCTTCGGGCGTCGAGGCATGGATCGGACCGAACGGCGATACCTGGATCTCCAAGGCGGACCGGCCGTTTCGACTCGATACCGGCTGGCCAGTGCTCGGCGAGGCGGACGGACTCCTGATCCGTGCTGGCTTTGTCCGCCGGCATTGGTACGTCGGGAAGCAGCGCGCCGCCTTCGAGGCGTGGCTGGGCTGAATCTGGCGGGTCCCGCCGTCTACCTACCGAGCAGCACACCCTGCTGCTTTCCCCATCTCGTGCATCTGCGCCTCAGGCGCCGATGTGCGTGCCTGAAATCGCGATTCCAAAACTGATGAAAACTCTCACAACCTGCATTGCCCTCGCTGGGCTGTTCCTCTTCACCGTGCCGGGCGCCCACGCCTACGGCGTCGAAACCCAATCGCATTCCAAAACCTGGGAGGGGGTCGATCGTCCCTATGACGTTGTCGCTCCCGTCGGCACGACAGAGCCGGCGCCGGCCTTCCTGCTGTTGCACTACGCGGGCGGCAACGGCGCGGGAATGATCGCCAATGTCGAAGCGACACGCTGGGCGACGGATCACGGCGCCTTCGTCATCGCTCCAAACGCGGTCGGCGGTCGCTGGGCAGACGAAGCGCGTGTTGGCGGCAGCGACGACGTCGGCTTCATTGCGAGCATTCTGGAGGACGCCATTGCGACTTACCCCATCGATAGTTCCCGGATCTATGTCGTCGGCATGTCCAACGGCGGATTCATGGCAACTCGTTTTGCCTGCGAGCGTTCCGATCTGGTCGCGGGCCTCGGTGTGGTGGCGGCAACCACGCGGAACAGCCAGCTCGCTTTGTGTCATCCCGAGTTTCCGGTGGCGACCGTACTGATCCACGGCACCTGGGACCTGGTGGTGCCATACAGCAACCCCGTGGGGATGCTGTCGCAGCCCGACAACTTCCGCCTCTGGGCCGGCTTCAACGGCTGCGATCTGAGCTCGACGGTGAACTACGCGCTGCCTGATGGCGGCGCTGATATCACAACCAGCGCGGTGCAGCGCGTGGATGAGTGTTCCTCGGGGATGCCGGTGGCTCTGTATACGGTGACGCGCGGTGGCCACACCTGGCCGGACTGGAAGCCGCGGCTTCCTTCCGTGTACCTCGGTGCGACCTCACGGGATTGGTCCGCGACCGACGAGCTTTGGGCCGCGTTGTCTGCATACCGGAGATAGGGCCTCGCTTGGGACTCGACGCCGTCTAAGGGCCGATGAACGACTCTGCCCAACCCCTCGACGACGTTTCGTACCTGGCGCAATGTCTGAACGCAGTTCAAAGCGTTCTGGCGCGTGACTCCATGGCGCTGCCGCCCCCGATCCTGAGTGGGCGCAGCGTCATGGATTGCGTTGCCGTACTCACGCCCGCCACGGCGCCGGATCGGTCCCAGCTTTGCCTTTACCTCGGGGTCAACGCCGCCACCCGGCGTCGCGCCGTCGCTCAGGCCGTCGCGGCGCTCGTGGTTCTGGTCCGGGAGCCTGGGCATCCCAACCCGTTCGCTGCGGCGCGCTGGGGTAAGGTCATGGAGTTCCTCAAGCAGGACCCCGGTGCTCCGGTGCAGGTCCAGATAGGCCCGCCGCCTCCGATCCTGACACCCGCAACACCCGCCGCCGCTCCCAAGAAGACTGCAGCGACGGGACTCACGGTTGACTGGCTACCCCCGGAAGGGGCGCGCGCATTGCCCATCACCGATCGGTTGTTGCCCAAGGGTCCGCTCTCCGACAGTGATGCGACGGAGTCCGCTGCCCGGATGATCTCTGCGCTGCTGGATCCACGTGGTCGCGCCTGGTGGGGGCGTGCCGGTAGCGGCGGGCTTGTGGCCGTCGTCGACCCTGATCAGCTGCGCATGAAGACGGCGTTTCTCGATGCGGTCGCGGACCGCGCGCCCTGCGGGGTGGGCGAGTTGGAACTGCGCCGTTGCATCCGAACGATGATGCGCCCTCGGGATCACCTGGTCGGCGATGCGTTGCTGATGCTGGGGTGCCCTCCGGGGAGTTCCCAGGTCCAGTTGGTTGCGGCTGCTGGCGCGTGGCGTCTTGCGCGCCGGGTGCGGGACCAGATTCAGTACGAGGTCAGCCTCGAGTTCATGTGGGCCTCGCCCAGCCAGCGGGGCGCGTACCGCAAGGCGATGTCTTCCGTGCTGGGGCTGGCGCTGGCTGAGGAATTGGCCGTTGTGTGTGCGGACGCGAACCGCCTGGCCAAGGCCTTCAGCGTCGTCTCTCGGATACACGGACGCAGCGAACTGGAGCAGGAGGGGGTTGCGATGGCCGCTGCTGCTGACGAGTTCAAGCGGCGTTGCAAGAAGTCTCGCGGCGGCGTCGCGTACGGCGGGCTCGATCTGAAACTGATCCGGCCACGGCTGTTCGAGTAGCTGGCGGGGCGCCCGGCGATCCGTTCCTATTCACGCTGGAGCGTCGCTATTCGATCCGTCTACAGGGAAACAGTCACAAGGACTCATGGAATGAACCGCACGCCGTCCCGCATTCGCCGCTACGATGACGTCAATCTAGCGTTCATTCGTTGGCTGCGTCCTGGGTTCTGGGGCGGCGACACCGATAAGCCCAGCAGCCCCGGCGCGAGGGACGCTTTCTATCGCCGATTGCACGCCGAGCTTGCCGTGATCGCGGCAAGGTGCGGCGTTACCCTTCCCTCTGCGGAGGAGCTGATCAATGGCGTGACCCTCTACATTGAGGATATTGATGTTTTGGCGCTCGAAAGCCTGATGCGCCTCGAAAACCACGCCTGGCATGAACTGTCGTTTCTCCCATCGAAGAGCCGCATTTTCGAAAGGGAGCTCCGCTGGTCACCCGGCCCTTGTGGTGTCTGCCTCAACGCAGAGCAAGCGCTGACTTATGCGCTGTGGGGTGCTGACAATGCGCGCGTACCCCTGGTCGACGTCACGCACGATGGTGACGCTTTCTATCTACACGATGGCACCGGGACTGCGGTCGCTCGGATTGCGCCTGTGGTCTTCGACCCAGGGCCTTTGGGACTGCCCGACTTGATAGAAAATGCTCTTTCCGAGCAACTCACCTTCGATTCGGTGCGCGCGGCCACGGCATTGCGCCAGATACCGCAATTGGTGCATCTCCGCGTGGATGATGAAACCGAGCGCGTTGAAAACGAGTATGGGCACGAAGCCTGCGGTTTTGTGTGTTCCCGGACGCCGGACAATCTCGTCCACTGCCTGCGACAATCGCTCGCACTCAACTTTGGAATCTCGCTGGGGCGCGACGAGTCGGCGGACCTTTTGGCTCGGGCCGTTGGCGCCTCTTCTTGGGGCGAACTCGTGGGGCGCGGCGAACTTGAGTGCTTCGGGTGGCCTACGGAGCGGGTCATTTACGACGAGCGGCCAGGCAATGAGCGGTCCGTCGTCTCGCGCCGCTACTACCGGTCGATGTCCGATGCGGTCGCCGCCATGGTAACGCAGGATCCTCACCAAACCGTCTCAGGGCACGACTTGGTTCCTGTCATGCGTGAGGCAATGGATGTTGGGAGTCTATATTTCGAACTGATTGATGACGTTTCTGGTGCCGTGCGGCAGTCATGTAACCTCGCGCGCCCAGTTTTCGACGCGTACTCCGCTACGTCGCCAAACGCGAAATTCATTGCACGCGCACAAGCGTTGATGGCCGCTCCAGATTTCCGCGCGGCGCTGCGCACTTATAGCGCCGCCGACGCACCGGTTGACCTCCGCGTTGTGAACGTCCTTCGACGCGCTCATTCAAAGCAATCTGCAATTTTGAGAGTAAACAGTTCGTATATCGTCATCGATGGACACAGCCTTCACGATTCGCGCTACGAGTACATCGTTGCCGAGCGATATTCGCGCGACGGCCGCTTTGTTGCTTCGTGTGTGCTGACCCCTGAGCAGCTGTCCCGGTCCGCCCGAGGCTGGGTCACTCATTCAGGGGACGACCAGCGCCCGTTCACCTTCGGGTACGTGTCCGAATCTGATTGGCCCGTTCTGCTTGAGTTTCTTGGTCGGCCGATCGCCGACAGCCAGGAGTAACAACGCCCATGCGAACCTTACTGATCCTCTTGACCCTGGCTGCGGTGACCGGATGTTCCGAGCTGCAGGCGGTGACGCAGCGTGTGGACCTTTCGGCGCTGACCTTCGCTCCGAGCGAACCGCAGCACAGTATCGCTGCTGACCTGGCCATTCAGGAGGCCCGCAAAAGACTGCTGGAGCCCAGCCGGTCTGGCCACGCCGATCTGGACGCGCTGCGCCTGGTGACGCCGTATCTGGGAACCTCGGTCGAAGCGGCCGAGTTCGTGCTGGCCTCGGGTTTGACTGATCGGCCAGCGCCTTCAGCGGATGAGGCGCGCACGATGCGCCAGTTGCGTGAACGGGCGCTGCGCACCGCGATCAGTAGCGGGCGCCTGTACCACCTTCCCAAATACTGGGCCGGGCTGTCCGAGCAACCGGCGCTGGACCTCACCATCTACGATCTGGCGTTCGCGGTCCCGGCCACCGCCTATGTCGCCGAGGAGTCCTACGACAGCAAGATCGGCGCCTGGGCGCAGCTGCAGCTCACGCGTTACTGGCTGGACGGGTGCCCGACGTCGCGCCTGGCGCGCGGCGCGCTTCAGCTCGATGACGGTGCCTGCAAGCCTCGCACGGAAGTGGCCTTGCACTTCGCCAAGCTCTACGTCGCCAACGCCTCGATTCCGCTCGAGGACCGCAATGCCGCCGCTGATGCGGTCGCGGATAGAATCGCCATACTGGAGGCTCTGCATCCGACACCCGAGGCGAAATGAGTGATGGCTCGCGGCGATTCCTGCATGCGTTGACCCCGGGTCTGCGCCGCGCACTGGTGTCCTTGTCGTGGATGGCGCTGATATCGGGTTTCGTCGCGATGCTGACGAGTCTGTATGCGCTCCCGACGGGGAACGAGTTCCGTCTCGGACCGGTGATCGTATCGGCCTACATCGCGGCCCTTGCGTTTCTGGCGTTGCTGCTGCTGACCCTGTTGCTCTCTGGCGCAGTCCTGCTGCTGCTCGATGTGCGCTATCTGCTGATGCTGATGCTCGGCATCACGGCGTCCGTGGCAACGGTCCACGGGTTGGCCGGGGTTACGGCGAGTGTGTGGCCTGACTGGGTGGCCCAAGGCAGCCTGCGCATCGACTACGATCCGGCGACGCCCGAGGTCCTGCGCATCTCGGGAGGAATGCCCTCCGATCTCGATCGACGCGTCGCCGCATTTCTCGACAGCCTGTCGCCGGCGCAGCGGCATCACCTCGAGTGGATTGATTTGGCGTCGGAGGGCGGCCAGCTGCGCGCGATGGTTCGCACGGTCGGTGTCCTCCGGGCCCACGGACTCACCCAAATGCGCGCGGCGGGGCCCTGCCTGAGTGCCTGCGCCCTGATGTGGCTGATGGGGGAGCGGCGTGTGGTCCTGCCTGGCGGCAGCATCGGTTTCCACGCCCCATCAACGACACGCGGGGAGGATGCCGCGGCACTGTCCGTCGCCGTCGAGGAGTTCGTGTTCTGCGAGTCAGGAGATCCGATTCTGGCGCGCGCGGCGGCGTGGTGGCCGTCCAGCTCGATGTTCATGGTGGATTCGTTCTGGCTGGCTGAGCGGGGCATGATCGGCAAGTCAACCCAGGCGTGCCACCTGCAGCTGCCGGCGTAGCGGCGGGGCGGGCATGGCCGCGTAGGGTGAAGGGAGCCACCTGGAGCTCCTGATGCGCCCCTACCTTCACAAGTCATTCTTCCAGTCCCGATCGCTGGCCTATGTTCGGCGCTATGAGGACTCGGAAGAGATGATCGTCGGCTTCCGCGACGGCACCGCGCGGCGGTACCCCTGCGTCGCGCTTTCTGACTACCAGTCCGTCGCCCGTTCGCGGGCTCCCGGTTCAGTGCTCCGGGGCTGGTTGCGTGATCGCAAGGCGCGGGGCTTGCCGCCCGGAGAAGAACTCAGCACGCGGCAGGTATTGGCGCTGGTCGGCGACGCAGGCTCTACGTCGGGGACCCGGCAGGCGGCAGATGGCAGCGCGGTGGCGGCGGCGTCCGTCTAAGGGACGAATCTCAAATGCTGGCCCCCCATGAACGACGCACTGCCTGGCTCATCTGTTTCGCGACGCACACTGACCTACGCAGAGGCCATCGATCGCTTTGGTAGCCGTTGGGAGCGCAGCACCGATGGCACCATGGTGCGTGAGCAACTCGATACGACCGGCATCGCCGCCCCCGAGTTTCAGCGCGAGGAGATGATCCGACGCGCGCAGAAGACCCTGCGGATGCGCCGCACCGAGTTGGAGCGTCAGATCGCGCAGTTGAAGGACCGGATGGAGATGAAGGACGAAATTCTGCTGGCCAAGCTGTTCTACCGCGACATCCTGCGCGACCTTGAGGTGGAAATCGCCGACCGGATGAAGCGCCTTGAACTGCTGCCGGAGGTTCCAATCATCGAGACGTTGGCGTACGACGGGGATTCAGGAATTCCCGTCACTGCACTCGCGCCGGGGAAGATCCTGTGGTTCGTCAACAAACAGACCGGTGTCGTGACTCAGGATCTGATCCTGCGTGTCGCGTTCAGCGTCGATGGCGTGCGCTACCGGATGCGCCACGGCGCGGAGGTTCTGCACCAGGTGGCCGGGGTGGTCTGCATCCACCCCGAGAACCTGATCCCGGCGCTGAGCCAACCGATTCCCGCCGACTCTCCCGCGAAACCACGCGTCGCGGCCTGAGCCGTCCATCGTGTCGTCTATGGGTGATGGGGTGCTATTGGAGCACCGCGCAATCGAGCGGAAGTAAGTAATGGCGATCGATGCACTGGGTGAGGTGGGCGCTTCTGTGGCCCGCCACGTCGGCGCAACCATTCTCGGGGCGGTCAGCCTCCTTGTGACCGGCGTGGGAATTACCACCGCGCTGGCGCTGCTGTTCTGGCAAGTCCTTCGCCGCCTGTTCCCGGACCTGTGGCCTTCCTTTGAGGCGCTGATCGCCGATATTCCGTATCTCCACTCGCTCGGCGCGGTCGGCTTTATATGCCTGGCGCTGTGCGTCGCCTGGCTCTGCTGGCTGTCGGGGGTGGAGTTGTTCGAAACGCTTGGCCGGCGTGCCAGCGATCACGCGGACCGCGGATGGATCGCGTTCCTTGGCCGTCAGATTGGACGGCTGACACTGGGGGCGGCGTCCGTCGCAATTTCGGCTCTTGCGGTGCTCGGCCTGCTGGTCGCGGTGCTTGGCGCCATCGCGTGGGTGCTCCTCCCCCCGGAGACCATTCAGGCTGCGGCCGCACTGGTGTCGGCGCGTCATCTGTGGCCGCTGGCGACCTTTGCGGTCCTGGCGTTCGGCATCTGCATCGTGTGGCTGTGCTGGTCGATCGGCTACGCGATCGCACACGGCGAATAGGCGCACACACCCATGTCCCGACGCTGCATCAACAAGAGCATCCTGATCGGACGCGTAGGCGCTGCCCCCACGCTCCGATCATTCCCGGACGGCGCTGCGCTCGCGACGCTGCGGCTGGCGACCGAGGAGCACTGGCCTGACCCCGTCACCGGTGAGCCGCGCGAACGTACCGACTGGCACAACATCGTCTTGCGCGACCGCCTCGCGGAGATTGCCGCGCAGTACGTCACCGCCGGGCAGCTCCTCCACATCGAAGGCGCAATGCGTACACGCAAATACACCCACGAAGGTGTCGTGCGTTACATCTCCGAGGTACTGGCCACGGACATGCAAATGCTGGGCGGGGGGAAGCTCCGGGCCGGCGCGCCGTCTAGTAGTGACACACCTGAACAGCAAGAGGCGGCACCATGATTCGACTCGCATTCGGCCTGATTCTCGCATCGGCCTTCGCAGCCATCGGGTGGGGGACCTACCTTCACGCGCTCGACGCGATCCGGCCTATGCTCCGGTTGCTTTGGCCGCTCCCGGACTATGCGGGCTCCTCCGCTGCGCCCAACATGGCCATTGTTCAAGCCTCGTATTACTTCGTTTGCATCGGATTGGGCCTTCTGGTGTCGTCGCTGCTCTCGGCGGTGTTCTTCGGTAGTGGCATGTTGCGGGCCCACCGGGCGGTATCGGGGCGTGCGGAGCCGGAGCGATCGAAGGACACCGCCTGATTCGTGCCGCGCACACAGAAGTCCGAGGCGCCAGCGGCGCCAAGCGGGGCGCTTCCCGACATCCGGATTCACCCGATGACGGTGCCGGTCGAGTTCAACGATCTCACGGACGTCGTACGGTCCTACGATGCGGACACCCTGGCCGCCGGAGTGCAGCGAGGGGGTGATGTCGTGGTGTACGCGACCTCGGCGGTCGTGCATCCCCTCGACCCCGCGCATCCGCGCCCGCGTCTGACCGGAGCGTTGCGGGACTCGCAGGGGCGGACACTATCCTTCGCATGCCCGGACAGTGCTCAGGCGCTGGTGCGCTATCTACGTGGGCGCGAGGGGCGCCCGATTCTGTTGGCGGGGCGACTCATCTCCCGAGGCGAAACCTGGCTGCTGACAGCGCCTGAGCCCGTTGCTGGGAAGTGGCTCGGAAAGATGAGACCGGTGTACGCCGTGCCTCAAAAGACCTACGAGGCTCAGATCAACCGGGTGGACGACAGTGAGTCCGGCAGCTACCTGGCATCCGCACGTGTGCAGAACGTCTATCGTGAAAACGTCCTGGGCAAACTGCGGCGCAACATACCGCGGTGTGTTGAGGCGATCATCACCAAAGGCTTGAAGACCAACGGGGGCTTGCGCGCCGCACTCGGGCACGAACACGCAGCTCGCCCGCATCAACGCCTGGCGCAGCTGCTGACGGACATGCACTTCCCGCAGAGCGCGGCCCACGCACAAGAAGCGTCCGAACGCCTGGACCACGTCGCCGCCGTCTGCATGCTGCTTGACTCTATGGAGCGTGCCGCCGCCTCGCGGCAACAGCTCCTCGAGCGCAGATACAAGCCGTGCGGACTGGCGCCGGAAGCGGCGCAGATGGGCTACCTCCCGTACGCCCGCCTGATGGCGCAGGTCCTGCCATTCGGCCTGACTGCCGAACAGCTGGACGCAGTCGCGTCCGCCCTCGAGGCGATTGATTCTGGGGTGCCGATGCGTGCCATGCTGATCGGCGATGTCGGGTCCGGAAAGACTGCAGTGTTCGGCGTGATTGTGCGTGCCCTTCTGTTCGGTGGCGCCCGCGTCGCAGTGCTGCTGCCGGGCATCACGCTCGCACGCCAGGTGCATCGCAACCTCGCCGGATGGCTGCCGGAATTCACCACCGCGTTCATCGCAGGGGACAGCGCGCCACCAGACCACACCGCGCAGCTCTGCGTAGGCACGACCAAAATGCTTTCGCAAACGAGCCGCGGCTTCCAGGCCGTGCTCGTCGATGAGCAACAGAAATTCAGCCGGAATCGCCGCGAGGCGTTGATGGGGGATCGCGCTCATCTGCTTGAGATCACCGCGACGTGCATCCCTCGCAGCCAGGCCCTCGTGGAGAGTGGCCAGATCCACGTATTACGCCTGCAGCAGTGTCACGTGAACAAAGACATTCGGTCCCGCATCCATGCGCAGAACGAATGGAGTGTGGTCCTCGAAGCGATCGACCGCACGATTGCCGCGGGCGGGCAAGTCGCTGTCATCTTTCCTGCTCGCGATGCGACTTCGGTGAGGCGCTCGTCAGGAATCGACACCGTGGATGTTTCGCTGCTCTCCTTGATGGACAACGCCGAGTTCTGGATGTCGCGCTACCCGGGATTGGTGCGCATGTGTCATGGCGCACGCACCGACGAGGAGAACGACCAGGCGCTGTGCGACATGATGAGTGGCACGGCGAAAGTGTTGCTGTCCACCACAATGATTGAGGTCGGCGTCGACCTGCCTGGACTTCGCCATATCCTGATCATGCAACCGGATCGGTTTGGTCTGTCACAGTTGCACCAGCTGCGCGGACGCGTCGCGCGCGCCGGCGGAGTGGGTTACTGTGATCTGTACTTGCCCGTTGAGGTGAACAAGAAGGTTCGGGCGCGCCTGGAGTATTTCTGCGACACCTTCGACGGCTTCGCGTTGGCATCGTTCGATCTGGCCAACCGCGGAGGCGGTGACATCACGTCATCCGGACACAAGCAGTCCGGGACGCTGCCCAACAATCCGTTCCCTGATCGGGAAGTCAGCGTGCAAGCGCTGGAGAAGGCGAGCGCAGCGTTGCAGGCCGAATACTTCGGATCCGAGTGTGCATCGACGTTCCGGATTGCTGGGCCTAATCCCGCTGCCAGGCAACTGACGCGCGGGATACCCAACGACACCGCCGACTGAAGGTTCCCGCGAACGGGGAGGGACGGACAGATCGGAATCCATGCCTAATCCCCAGCCTCACTGATCCATGTGTTCGCAACGCCTTGATTTGGAGCTGGCTCACACGGCGAGTCTGGGGCTGACACGGTTCGCGTTTCGACGGATGCCGTTGGTACAGCGGCTTTCGCCGCTGTCCGTCGGTGGGTATCACCCTCCACGCGCATAAGTTCGGCCCCTCCTGGGCCTACGCCGATTTCTGCGAAACAACGCAGTCCCTCGGCAAGGATGTTGTTCGCGGCGTTGACGTCGCGATCGTGAGTCGTGCTGCAACTGGGCGGAACCGTCCGGCATGGATCACTCGAAACACTCCGCTGCGTCGCTCTGCTGCCAGCCTACAGATCCACTGTCTCAAAACCTGAGCCCGTGAAGTTCCGGCTACGCATCCGCTCCGGCGGGCTCGAAACGTCCGTGTTTCGGCGTGGCACGAGGCATGTCTCTCCATTCCGACTATCCCCGCGCACGGGGAGGAAACATGCGCGCTGCGAATCCCGATCATCCCTGCGTACAGGGAGTAGATTCTCCGCCGATCAGCGCCATGACGGAAACCGACCGATCAACCCCGCGCACGGGGAGAAGACTTCGTCAGGTGCACCGTCAGCGTCCTGAATCTCCGATTACCCCCGCGCACGGGGAGAAGACATCCAATCAGCGGCTTGTGCGAATACGCAGAGCCGACTATCCCCGCACTCGGGGAGGAGACGCCTACTTAAATACATACACCGCGTACTACGTCCGATTATCCCCGCGTACGGGGAGGCGACGAGTCCAGCAATGCGAAAGGGGTGATCGACGCCCGATTACCCCCGCACACGGGGAGAAGACGCGGCGGTGAGGAATGCCAGAAGGAGGCGAGGCCGATTACCCCCGCACACGGGGAGAAGACATCGGCGTGACCATCAACTCGGCGTCCAAAGTCCGATTACCCCCGCACACGGGGAGAAGACCTGCATCCGACCACAGCGATGCTGGCTGTGCGCCGATTACCCCCGCACACGGGGAGAAGACAATGGCGCAACGCACGATGGAGGGACATGCTACCGATTACCCCCGCACACGGGGAGAAGACACTTCCGGATTTTCTCAATGCTTCCGGAGCCCTGCGCCGACTTCCAATAGCTACCGACGCGCTGGCGGGGCGGGGAAGACACAGGGGCGAGGGGCGCCTGACCAGTACGGCGGGGCAGAGCGCAGCATGTCGACTCCGCACTCGTCATCGACAATGTGCCCCCAAGCCTTCCAGGTCTCGATCGGAACTGAACGCAGCGGCCGACCTTGGTCACTGAGCCCGTCGGTCTCCCACGGCTCAACGTCGACCCACTCCATACGCCCGAAACCATGGGCTGCGGCTTTGGCCCCAATGCCTGGCAGTGACTCGACCAGCTCCATGCAAGCGTCAGCATCGCCGTGGCCCAGGAAAGCGAGCTTCCCGATCCATGGAGTGCTCAGATCCAGCGCCGGTTTGAATTGTCCGCCGGCAATCAGCACCGTGATCCGCCCGCCGCGCTTGCGATGATCGCTGTAGCGATCGGAATTGAAGTCCCGGTGGCGCAGTGCCTGCGTAAACGCGGCCGTGACGCTGTGCCCGCGCTCAAGCTGCACGGAACTTCCGCACCAAACCCCGTCGCGTCGCGACAACGGAATGTCTGCGTGGGCCTTCTCGACATCGCCCGTGCGCTTGAAGATTGCCGCTGCGAGCAGCCCATCCAGACTCAAGTGCGGATTGAGCAGTGCCGCAGTGCGCAGCTGAATCGTCATTTTGAAACCCTGGGCTACTGACACAGTTGTCCCTCCTTGGTCATGACGCGTGCTTTCCCGTGACGCCGCAGCGACGCCAGATGCCGCTTCGGGATGACCGGCAGGTATCCCCGGCCGGGGGTGACTTTGCTGATGAGGCCGCGATCGAGTAGCGACTCCGCCAGTTCCGTAGGCAAGCCCACCCGTGGGTCGGCAAACCAGATCGTCGCTTCATCGCTTTCGCTACGGATCGGTCGCCCGATCCCCTGCGCGAGCTTGCGCATACACATGCTCCGTGCGACCGCGTAGGCGTATCCGGTGGCCGCTGATTCGTCACGCCCGTTCCGGATAGCCAGCTGCCGGCGTGCAGCAACCACCTCGGCGTTGATTCCCGGATTCGGCAACCGCGCGATAACCAGCTGTTTGATCAGCCCCGGAAGATCCAAACCCTCCCAGCTCGACGGCGAGATCCATACAGCATCCTTGCGCGCCCGAAAGTGCTCCAGGCATCGCCCCCGATCTCCCGCGATCTGCCGCTGCACCACCAGCCGCGTTCCCAGGCCTTCCAGCAGGTCCGCAACCAGGGGGCCGTCGGTGTAGGCCGGAACGAGCACCAGGGTGCGCCCGCCGGCGTCGGCGGCCGCGCTGATGATCCTGGACAGGTGGAGCAGCCAGCTGGGCCGCACCACGGCCTGTTCGCCTTCCGACTCGTGGGGATTGCCGACGTCTGGAGAGCTGAACACGAATCTCAGTTGGCCATAGCGCTCCGGCTCAACGCCGCCCGATACATCCCGCTCATACTCCTTGAGGCCCAGAGAATTCGCGAACCGATAGAACTCCTCGCCAGCCACAGGCGTCAGGGTCGCGCTGGTGATCAGCACATGCCGCAGCTGCTGGCGCGTGGGATTCGACAACAGCCGCCCGAAGACTTGTCCAGGGTAGGGGTCGCACAGACCGATGCCGAGATAGCTGCGGACGGCGGTGCGCCGAACGTAGGGCATGCCGTACTGGCGCTCCCCACGAAAGGCTCCCCCGGTGCGATTGAGCATGGACAGGTCGTTGCGAATCGCGATGACAACCGGGCTCCGTTTGCGGCCCTTGAGCGCTGCCTGGGTCACCTCGGTGAATTCATGAATCAGGTCGCCGATCATCTTGCGCCCAGCGCCCTCGCTGCTGCCGGCAAGAAACGCGGTTGCAGCCGCCTGCGGCACCAGCTGGTCGACCGCGTTCTTGAGGCGCTCCAATGCGGCCCGAGGCTCGGCCATGTTGCGCAACCCCGATAACGACGCGTCCAGCTCCCTCAGCGGGACATAGTTCAGGGTGACGGCTTCCGCCATTCCGGGGAGGGCATCCGCTTCGTCCACCACCAGCGCGCACACCGGCTCCTCGTCGGCCGGCATCAGCGCCGTTGACCGGCCAATCGCGGAAAGCAGGACACTCGCCTGGGTACACAGCAGTACGCGCGCGGTTGCGGCGCGCAGCTGGTCGCGCTGGTAGATGGCGTCGTCGCCGTCATCTGCGCCAGGGTCAGCCGCATCCGACAGCACGACCTGCGCACGCGTGATGCCGTCAGGCAACTCGCCGTCCCACAGGCGCAGAATGCCGACCGTTTCCGCGTGGGTGACGAGTCCCACCAACGTCGCCAGCCGCGCGGCATCGGCGTCCGGGGTTGCTTCGATCAACTCGCGCACCGCTGCGGCCGACACGTATTCGCTGCGGGCCACACGGATCGCGACCGTCAACTCCGCAAGCCTTGCCGGATCCACATGCCGGCGCAGTGCCGCCTTCGCGACATCCACCTGCGCGGGCAGTGACAGCAGCAGATCCACTGAGTGCGTGGCGACCGCGACGCGGCATCGGTGCCGCACCGCGTGCGCCAGCAGCGGCACCAGGTAGCCCAGGGTCTTGCCGACCCCTGTGCTGCCCTGCAGTAGTGCTACCCGTGGGTTCCCGGCCGTTGCGCCCTTGTCGAGGAGCCCTGCGGCGAGATGGGCGTATTCGACCTGTGCAGGTCGTACGCTGAACCCGGCGTAGGCATCCCCACAGGTTCCCCCGGGGCCGAGCACTGCGTCCACCACCTCCGAGAGCGAAGGCGTCATGCCGCGTCTGCCGCGTCAGCAACGTCCTCGAACCGATACTGAAAGTCGCCGTTGCGGACCGCCTCGACGAATGCCTCGCGGGCTTCATGGATCGGCCCGGTGTCGGGCATCTGTGCAAAGCCCTCGCCGTCGATGACGATCTCGCCCAGCTGCGTTACCTTGCGGCTGACGCGATGCTCCAGCTGCCACCGAGCCAGGAAGCGCCCGCAGCCATGCGCGCGGTGGCCCCCGAGGTACGGATCCTCGGCGAAGAGTTCGATGGCCGCCAGGACCAGGCCGAGCTCCGCCGGGCGATCAGTGTCCAGCACCATCCGGTGTTCCAGAATCGTTCCGGTGGGAATCGCCTGGTAGCCCGCCAACGGCATGGCGACGGATTGCCCCCCATCAAGCAGCGCGGCGTCGATTTCCTTGACCCGCTTGATCTTCTCCTCGTGCACGGCGCTGTCCCGCTCAGCCTTGGCCTTCATCGCTTGCGCCAGGACCGTCTTGCGTTCCTTCTTGATCGCGCTGGTCTCGGTGGATGCTTTGAACATCATGTCCCACGCCGAAGGGGCATCCGCATCCAGGATCGACAGCATCTTGTCAGGCGACCGAAGCATGTCATCCGTACGCATGCCCGGGTAGGCAGGGCATGCCGCCACAGAGATCGGGGTGCGTGGGTGCGCGTGATCAACGCTCAGCCGCCCAGGGACAAAATACTGATCCCCTGTGTCGGCGGCACCGAAGACTGCGATCTGCACATTGCGGTTACGCAGTGCCTCTCGCGCGGAAACGTCGTAGTACAGCGACGACGAGCCCCGACCGCGCGTTCCTCCGATGTTGAGCATGTATCCCGTACGCAGCGGAAACGCCGACTCCTTTCCGTCTTCGCGCAGCTGGCGCACGATCGCCTGCGTGCCCGCACGGCGCAGCGGACCGCGGAAGGACGCCGACGGCAGAAAGACCGTGTCGACCAACCCTTCGCCTTCGCGATAGATGGTCGTTACCGGCGGAGGCTGGGGATCACTGGCGCTCGCCGGCTTGGAGCCGGGGAGAGAAATGGCCAGCGGGGAAAGCAAGGTGAGAGTGCCGCGGAAAATAAAGGTGCTCATCAGGGTGTCCTCAGGAAGTCGGATTTACAGGAGAATCAACATGCCCAGGCCATAGGCCTTGCCCGCGCCAATGCCGGTGCGCAGACACTGGTCAAACAAACCGGTATCGGTGACTTGAAGTCGCCCGGTCACCTGGGCACGGCACTGGGTGATTGGAGGTCGTGCCGGTGTCTTGCGTATACGCAACGGGGGTAGCACCTCGACTCGGCAGTCGATGACCGCAAATCCGCTGGCCGCCGCCTTGGCCTCGAACGCGTCACGAACCCCGGTCGCATCCGTCACCGCGACGCGATTGCGAACCCCGGTAACACGCTTCGACGCATTGAAGATCAGCAGGAAATTGCTCTGGTCCCCTACGGACAGCGTCGGCAGGGGCGTGGCCGCGTGGAAAAACGCCTGAGCATCGCCCAGCGCAACCCCCTCGGGGACGCGCAGGCGAATCAAACGGTCGTTGCCCACTTCGCTTGTCGCGAACAGAGGGCGCTCCACGCGGCCCTCCAGAACTTCGTACACCAGCTTGTGCGTCCACACGCTGCGGTCGACATGCGCTGGGCATGCTTCGCGCGGCAGGCGCAGGTCGATATCCAACATCGCTGTGTTCACAGACTCACTCCTCCACGTTGAATTTGACGAAGGCAGGTGGCCAGCACCGGCCAGGAATCCGATGACGGTTCGATCAGCCAGGCAGAACGTTCAGGAAAGAGGTCCGCCAGTGCGGGATAGCGGAGATGCCAGCTGGCCAGCACCGCCTTGGCATGGGTAAACGGGTCGCCGGCCAGCGGGCCTTTCCCGAGCTGAACCCGAGCGGCGGCCAGTGGCGCCAGCTCGCGCGACTCCGGCATGGCATCACCGAAAGCGGTGAGCACCGCGCGGATGGCTCGGGCGTCGACGCACAGGGGTTTGCCCCCATTCAGATGAACCGCGCGAGCCGAGATGGTCGGGCGGCAGCTGCGGACCACCTCTCGGTAGGCCTGTTCGAGTTGCACGAAGTAGGTGGGCTGCGTGGGTGGGTGCAACACGAAGTCCGCCATCAGTACGTCGATGTTGGTCGCCGGTTGAATCGCCACAGTGCCGGGCAGCGGCTGCAGGGGCTTGAGATCGCCCCAGTAGCGCAATCCGGATCGACTGGCGATCACGACGTGCGAGCCGTTGGGGCCGGCGTTGACGGACTTGGACTGCATCGGCTTTTTGGCCCCCAGGGTCCAGCAGCTCGCGCAGAGCACTTCAGCCGCGCGGGGGAATACAGGCCCCTCAGCGCCGCAGCAGCAACACACCCCAGGGGACGGCGCGTCTGCCGGCAGGTACTGGTGTCCAAGCGCTTCAAACCACAGATCCTGGAAGGGGGGCAGGTCGTAATCAGGCATTCAGTCGGTTCTCATGTCGGTATCCGTGACCCACTAGACGCACCGAGTGACCGCCCCGCTACTTCAGGCCGCCTGGTCCGTCGGTGCGTTGCTCGCGCGAAGGAATTCCCAGGTGGCCGGGTCGATCAGAATGGGCGTGACGCGACCTTTGGCCATGTCCACGAAGGCGCCGTGGTGCTCGATGACCCCTTTGGTCAGCAGCGGCACCAGCACCGTGAACAGTCCCGCGTCCGCCACCATCCGGTTGATGCCGAACTCTTGCTTGCGCAATGCGGCGGCGGCCGAGCAACTCGGGGCGTCGTCATCCTTGATCTCGCCGGCATTGGGGAATAGGTCAAAGAAATTTGGCAGTCGCGATCCGACTTTCGCATTCCAATTCCACAGGTGCCCCAGCACCGCCTGGCCGGAGTTGGCGGCATTGCCAAAATCCATCCACAGCTGCGAGTGATAGTCGCCGGGCCGATAGCGTCGTTCAGGGGTGTCGACCTGGTGGGCGAGGGCGATTCCGACACGCACCGATGCGCGATCCGTGCAGGTGATGAGCAGGTCCGTCGCGCCGATCTCAGTGCTGGGATCGTGGTCCTCCGCAACAGAGCGCCAGCCCAACCCATAGGCGATGTTGTACCTCGACGCCAGCACGGTGGCCTTGTTGTGCCCGACATCAGCCGGGACGAAGCGCTGCCGTCCGATGTTGCTGGCGCTGACGGTGTCTCCGTCTTGCAGGGTGACGTGCAGGCCGTGGGGATGCCCCAGCGCCTTGAGCGAGAAGTGGAGCCGGGCCAGCGTGTCGACCACGTCCGAGCCCGTGCCGCCGCACCCAAGAACTAGCACGCGTATGGGTTGGTCCAGCCAGTGTTTGGGGATGGTGTATTGCATGGAGCCTCCGGTGTGCCTTCACCGTACGGCGGCCACCGCGCCCCGCAATGCCGTTTTCTGGCAGTTGCCACGGTTTTGGTACCCGTCCGGCGTCTAGGGGATGTCCCCCTGCCGATCCCGCTTGTGTCCTCGCCTTCCAGTCCAACTCCACCGTCCGTCCGAGACGGCGTTCCGCACCCCGTCGTGGCTCACGCCATGATCGGGCGCACGCCGTTCGAGGACTTCCGCGCGAAGAGGGAGTGCGATCGCTTCGATTTCGTGATGACCTGTCACAACGTGGACCGTTTGCTGGTCACCTGGCTCCGCTGCGCGCGGGGCGAGGCGGAGCGGATCGCGATTCACAGAGAGCTGGGGGCGATCTTTGATGAACTGGCGCTTCCATTCTTCGACGAGCAGTACGTTGCCGCGTTGGCGGCGTGCCCGATGACTGTGGAGCGCATTGCGAAGACTTTGGGGTCCATCCGGTTGTCGCCCGGCGCGTTGTCGATGAGTTACACCAAGATTGGACCCGACTGGCCAGCACCCAATGGGGTGTCCGCGAGCTTCCCATTCCTCGCATCCGTGGTGGCGAAGATCACAGCCCTGGGCGCGGACCCGACCGAAGCCGGCTACTGGCAACCGTTTGTTCACCCTGTGGACCGCCAGATCAAGGTCATGGCGGCCGGCGCCATCGTCCGAGCGCAGGGGCTCACAGAAAGGAAAGTTCGCGACTGGCTGGCGAAGCCACTCCTTCGGCCTGACGACGTGATCATCGTCGAGTCAGCGTGGGAACGCAGGCCATCGATCGGGCGGTAGCGCCCGGTTCCGGAATTCGGCGTTGTGGGCGCCACGCGCCGCTCACGATCAGGAGCACGGCGGTAAAGGACCGCCATTCCTGGTGTTACCGATATGACTTTTCCGACGAGGTCGGCTGTTAAGGACCGCCGTTCCTGGACTTATGGATATCCCTTTTCTGACAGGGCTGCCCGCCCAACGCGATTATGGTATTTCACGCGTGGGCGACCCCGTGCTGCCGCCCGGCTTCCCTCTTTTTGGGGGGTGTTTTTGTGTGGTGATCAGGAATATTTTCGGCATTGCATAGTTTTCATATCTGTAAAGCATAAAAGCATAGGGCCGCCGCCTCCTATATTTTCAATGTCTTACGTGCCCACAACCGGACAAAAACACGCTCTGGCAGGACAAATGCACGGACTTCGGCCTTTCAACCGGACAAATGAGCGAGGGGTGGCAGGACAAAAACACGCGGACGGCCGGACAAAAACGCGACGCTGCCTGTGGATTCTTTCCCCTGATGCGGCGTGTCCACGATCGACGCCCCGCGCGCCAGGCCAACGCCTCCCGAAAGCCGCTTATGGCAGGACAAAAACGCGACTGATTCGAGTCCCTGCACCGATCTCCCCGCGATAACCGGACAAATAGGCGACGGATTCGCGCTCGCCTCGCGGCGTTCACGGCACCACCGGACAAAAACACGACTGTGACCAACGCCCGCGACGGTCGGCTGTCGCTTGGCAGGACAAAAACACGACTCCGGATGGTACTCGCTGCCGTCTATGGACTTCCACCGTCGAGAAGCGACGCATGTCCAGAATGCCAGTGCCGAGAAAGCCGAGCCACGCCCGAAAGCCGCGGCGCCCACAGATTACTCCGGATTCGCTGGTTATTCGCTCGAACAGTTTGATGCGGGCGACCTGGGTTGTTCCCCCTACGGTGCATACGCACCGCCTGTTGGTCGCCGCCATCGCGGCTTTCGATTCCACGAGCGACCAGCCGCGTGTCATCCGGATCGAGTGGTCGACGTTGTGCGCGATCTTCGACGCCTTCGGATCGATGCGACTCGGTCGCGCCAAGCTCAAAGCTGAGTGTGCGCGCCTGCTGACACTCCAGTTCATCACGGACGGGGCGGGGGACGCGTTCAGCCTCGAGAACGCCATAGCGAAGGCGGAATACGACAATGGACTTCTGACCGTGACTTTCGCCGAAGCGGCGATCCCCCACCTGCAGGCGCTGAATGACTACACCGCATCGCGCCTGCGCTACATGAAGGATCTCGAGTCCGCCTATCAGTATTCGCTCTACAACATCCTCGCGCCGGTCGCGCACTCGGGAACCGTGCGACTCCCCTTGAATGAGCTGCGTGCGTCGCTCGGCGTCCAAGCGGAGGCCTACCCGGAGTGGCAGGACTTCAACCGCCGCGTGCTGAAACCGGCGGTGGAGGGCGTCAGCAGACATTCCGACCTTCGCGTTTCCGCGCTGCCCCTGAAGCTGTTCGGCAAAGCGGTCAGTGACGTGCAATTCGCAGTGACTCGGGCCGTCGAGGCGCAAGACCCCCTGGAGCGGGCGATCACCGCGATGCTGGTGGCGCGCGGGGTCAACGAGACGGTTGCGCGGGAAAAGGTCTACCTCTACCGCCCGCGCCATTGCATGGATCGGATCACCCTGTTCGATGTCCGCATGGCAGGGGGAGATATCATCAAGCCCGGCGCCTACCTCGCCACCATGCTGGGTGCGATCGAATTGACGCTGGATGACCCCGAGGAGATGCGCAAAGCGGCACTGCAGACTCTGGTGGAGGTGGTGTTCGGGATGTTCGCGTTGCTGCCGGCGGACACTGCCGCTCTGCTCAAAGCGGATTTCGCGAAAGGGCTGCCTGGACCTCAGGCTCTGACATTCGAGGACTTCGGGCCCGACTACCCATCGATACGCCCGCTCTGGTTTCGATACCTGCGGTCACGGTTCGCCAGCGAACTGGTGAGACTCGAAGGGTAGCGCGCCGTCGCGGGGCGCGGTGTGTCTCCTTAGGGTGGGGATGTTCCCACTGGAGAGTCACATGCTGCTACCTGCCACTGAGCCGCCGGGCCCCGGCATCCTCGCTGATCTCGCGATTTCGGAAATCAGCGTCAAGGAGGGCCACAACCCTCGCCGGTACTTTGATCCCGCAAAACTGGACGAGCTGAAGGCGTCGATTCAGGCGCAGGGGGTCGTGCAGCCGATCCTGGTGCGCCCGCGTCCGGATGGCGGCCACTGGATCGTAGCCGGCGAGCGCCGCTTTCAGTGCGCCAAACAGTTGGGCCTGCTCAATATCCCGGCTCTGATTCGGGAGCTGACTGATCGCGAGGCGATGGCGGCGGCCGTAGCCGAGAACGCCAAACGCGTTGACATCACTCCGGCGGAAGAGGCCAAGACGGCTCGGCAAGCGCTCGACCTGCACGACGGCGATGAGGATCAGGCGGCGCGCTCACTCGGCTGGTCGCGGTCTACTTTCCGCGCTCGCTTGCTGCTGCTCAATGCCAGTGAGGTGGTGCTGGATGCACTAATGCGCGGCGCCATTCTCCTTGGGCACGCCGAACTGCTGTCGACCCTTCCGGACGAGTTGCAGGGCACGGTGCTTGAGCGCGTGCTGACCTACAACATCAGCGTGGCCGAACTCAAGCGCCAGTTGGCGAGCTTTACGCAGGAGTTGGCGGCGGCGCCCTTCGACACCCGTCAGTGTGCGGGCTGTCCTCACAACAGCAGCACGCAGGCCAGCCTCTTCGAACAGCATGTGGGCGAGGGCCGATGCTCCGGCAAGAGCTGCTGGGACAGCAAGGTCGAGGTCCACCTTGAAGGGCTCAAAGCCGAGAAGGCCACCGAGTTCAACGTCGTCTGGTTTGACCGCGAGAAAGACCCTGACAGCTACGTTCGCCTGGTGTGCTCCGGGCACGGTGCCGTAGGCCCCAGCCAGTTCGATGCGTGCAAGAGCTGCGCGTTCAATGGGGCGCTCATTGCGACGGTGCCAGGCAAGGCGGGCCGGGTTGCTGACGATGTGTGCTTCAACGTCGAATGCAACCGTGAAAAGGTTGCCTCATTCGCAGCGTCGCTTGCGTCGCCCGTTGAAGCGTCGGGATCGCAGGACAGCTCGCCAAAGGCGGCGGCCCAGCCGCAGGCCAAAGCGCAACCCGCGAAGCAGAAGAACACCAAGGCCAAGACCAGCGTCGCTGCAGCTCCCAAGAAGAACCTGCAGGCGGACCTGGCACTCATCCGTTCGGTGGCGTGCGATACCGTTCTGGCTGATCCGCAGCTGCGCCTCGCCTCGGAGGTTTACGCGCTTGCTCGTGCCGTCAAGCTCGACCGCGAGGCATTCGGACTCCCGAAAATGGGCGAGTTCGGACTAACCCCGTTCCTGACGCGCTCCGTTGCAGAGCTTGAAAACAACAAGACGGCCCTGCTGCGACTGTTGTTCGACGCGAAAACAGATGGGCCGGAACGCTTCACGCCGGACGATGAACCGACGCGCCTTCGCGTTCGCGACAGCGCGGCAATCCTGCAGTTGCGCGGCATCTCGCTCGATGGTCGATTCGTGCTCGATCAGGCGTATCTGGAAACGCTCACCAGTGCTGGCATTCAAGGGCTGCTTCAGGAAGCAGGCTTTGTCGAGTCGTGTGAAGGCGGCACCCCCGAAGAGCGCGAGAAGTCGTACCGAAAGTTGCTTGGCATGCGTCGTACCGATCTGATCCAGGCCGTGCTCAAGTCCTCCCACGACTTCACGTCGTTCGTCCCCGCCTCGGTCTATGCGGCCTGCGAGACGGCATTGCGGGGCGTGTCGCTACCTGGTCAGGTGGCCTCATCGACAACCACCGAGGAATCTTCTGATGCTCAATGAGCTGGCCAAACTGCTGCGCCCCGGCGACAGCTTGAAGTTTTCCATCGTTCAGACGCCTGCGGGCCTTCGTGTTGCCGTCGTGCCGGTGATGTCCGATTCCGTTCGCGGGGTAGTGAACGGAATCGAGCAAGCGGATGGCCCCGCGCTGCAGGCCGTTCGTGCGGCCCTGGCATTGCCGTTGGTAGCGACCCTCGACGCGGCGGACCCGGACGCTCAGTTCCGCTCTCTGCTGAGTCAGTTCGGCGCTGTGCGCGAGGAAGCGCACAGCGGCCTCGACAATCTGTTGCGCTCCATCAAGGACGCTGGGCGTGCTGCAGAAAACACGGCTGCTGCAAAGAGTAAGTCCGCGACGCCGGCCAAGGAGAGGGCCGGCAAGCCCGGTACCGTTCCGGAGCAAGCCGCAGCAGCGGCGCAGCCCGATCCCGGTCCCGCATCGGAAACCACACCGGGACCGAAGATCCCCGATTTGTTTGAGTGAGGACATAAATCAATGGGAACTTTCGTTCGCCCGACGCGGGTATTCATGATGTCCAGCGTCCGTCTCCCCGATCCCGATCCTGCGGCAACCCCCGAGGTTGTGCGCGATGAGTTGCTCGCCCCGAATTTCCCCCACCTGGCCTTCACCAGCATCGAAGGGCCGGAGCCGAGCGCGGATGGGTTGGAGTTGGTCTATCGGTTTGTCGCGCCGCCGGCAAAAACCAAGGGGTAGCCCCGATGTCGAACGCACGCACGCGGCGGGCGGAAGAGCGCGCCATAGCCGCACTCAACCGGATGGCGCAGGGGATGCGGTACCGCAAGCCACCCAACGAATCGCGACTGTCCGAGAAGGAGGGCGCGCAGCTGGCGTTACATCGGGGCGTCAAGTCAATTCGCGTGCCCTCGACTCCGCTGGCCTCGACTGCCCCGCCACACCAGATCCCAATGGTGTGATGCGGGGGCGCGGTGGGTCAGTAGGGTGGCGGCATGGACACACCGCACAGCACATATTGGTTGCCCCCTCGCTTGTCTCCGGCATTCCTGGACTCGACTGAGGCCGCCGCGCGACTCCTCAGCTCGGACATTACGCTCGCAGGCATGGCCGCGAGTTCGCGGGCCCATCTGGCCACGTCAACCGCGTGGCTGCACGCCGCCGGCCTTGTGACCGATGCGGAGATTGCGAGCGCCTGGCACTCCTGTCAGGTGGTTGCAGCCTTGCGCGACGTTCTGTCGTCGGGAAAGGCGCGGCTCGCAGAACGCTTGCGGCGCCCGGAGGTTCCGGCCGGAAGCGCCTGGATGCACCTGGAGTTCACGACAGATGGCCTCGAGCTTTGCCATGAGTGGTGTGCCTACGCGGCAGTAATCCCGGTATTCAGTCCGCGTTTTCCTCGCAGCCGCATGCTTCGCGGGTTGGTGTATTCGGTGGCGTGCGATCTTGGGGCGAACTGCTTTGTTCCGGACTTTTCCGCCTTTGTGGAGTCCTCGTGGTACCTGGGGTGCGCTCGCGACTGGCTGAAGCGGCGACGGTGGTCGGTCGAGGCCTTTGAGGCTCACCTGGAGGGCGGGGAAGATCGCTCCGATGAATACGACTTCGAGGAGGACCCCTTCTACAACATGGAGACCCCGACTCAAGTCGCCAACGCAATGTTCCTTCACCGGACGCACATGCAACGGCTGCGCAACTCAATCGTGCAGCCTTCGGAGTACCAGCGGTGCCTGGAGAGACTTCCTCGCACCATTCGCCGGATGTCGATCGGGCGCTGGCTTGAGCAAGCGATCGCCCTTCTGGCCCAGCCGCCTTTGAGCCTGTCGGTGATGGAGCTGTCATCTGGTGGTGATGTCGCGCTCGAAGTCGGGTCGGTGCTGGTGACCGATCCTGCAATCCTTGAGGCATGCAACCTTGAGTGGAACATGATCGGCGAGGCTGGCGACGCTCCCTCCCGCGTGCTTCGCGGGGACACCGAGTCTGCGATACAGGTATTGCAAGCTCTTGAGCGGGTGTCTGCTTGCGCGGCCCAGCTTCATCTCTTTCCGAATGAGGACTTCACATGATCGGCGTGTCCACCAGCACTCAGACTGAAGGGACGGTTCTACACTGCGCCCTGGTGATTGGCGCAACGCAAACGGAAGGCGTCTCCCGACCGTTTGTTCTACGGCACGCGTTCGACACCATTGGCGGGCAGAAAGCGCTGGGCGCGGGGCATCTGATTGATGCGAGCGCGGTGACCGAGATGCTTCAGCTTCTGCATCATGGCGATGGGGGCGCGCACGGGAGCCCGTTCCTTGCGGCGGACGTTGTGGCGCTTGCCGGAAGTTTTGCCGCGTGGGTGGTTCCTTCGGCAGTTCGCCCCATGTGGATCACCACTCAGAAGGGCGCGAAGGCCTACAAGGTTCAGTGGCCACACCTGGTTGTGGCGACGGCGCCAGGACGTGTGTGGGTCGCGGCCGTGCCTCACGCGATTCAGCGGGGGGACGATGTGCCGGTATTCCACGCCCCGTTGATGAACGTCGGCACGCGCGGGCAGGTATGCCTTCCCGCCGGGCTCTCCGTTATGGGCGGAATTGCCGGGCGCGCGCAGGCGGAAAGCGCGCTGTTCGACACCAAGTTTTCGCACGTCAATCATCCGCACACGCTGCGCCTATCGGGGAAGGGCAAGGCGATCAGCACTACGGCGCATCATGGGTTTTGGCGGCGCAAGGCCCGAGCCCAGGAAGGCGCTTCAGCTTCGGAGATGGTTGCGATGAACATGCGCCTGAGCCAATGGGTGTCAGCGACCTACAGCGACAGCGCAACGGGCGGGTGACAGATTGATGGGTTCTGGTATTTCGTTGCGTCTACATACCTGTCGAAGGCACATCCCCCGATGAAAACCGCCGACGACTTTGCAGTGGGGCACCTCCGGGTGCCCCACTCACTTCAAACCACGAAGACACGACCGCAGCGTGCAGCTCATTGCCTATCTCTATCCCACGCTGTGGCAGTTGTTCACGCTGTCATTTGCGTTGGCGGTCGGATCGGCAGGATGGTTGCTGACGTACCGGCATCACACGGCGCTCCACTGGCTTGCCGCATCAATTGTGGTCGCCATCGCGACTCTGGCGTACGGATTCACTGCAGCGCCCGCGGACGTTGTCGTTGGTGTGGTGGGGACGGCGACGCGTATGTCGTGTGATCCTGCGTTGGCCGCTCTGCATGTGGATGATTCCGGCCAGGCCTATGGCTCCCTGTTCGACGTGGCGTCCGCACGTCGCCACCTGTTGCTGTGCGCGCAGGGGCGCGCCGACTCCTGATGGACCTGGTGCTGCGCGTCGACGCCTCGCGCCCGCTGCGGCATGGCGATCTCCCTGAGTCCCTGCAGCGCGCGGTACTGTGCGGATGGAAGCACGTGCTGCTGGAACCACGCCGCAAGCTGTGGGTCGATGTGCGCGCCCTGGCGCATGAGTTGGTCACCAGCGAAACGCCGGTTGGCTTCGGCGCCATTCACGTCCCTTCATCGGCGCAGAGCTTGCTGGGCATCGAGCCCGGAGAGACGTTACTGCAGTTCCGCGAGCGTTTTGCTCGCAACGCTTTCGTGTGGAGAGCGGCACTGTGGGATTGGCGTCATGCAGCTGCCCTTGCGGGAATGCAGCAGGGGCTCGACAGGCCCGCGCTACTCATCCGTGACCGGCACGGCACCACCTTGCTGGATGGCCATCATCGGCTCGGGGCCCACGCGTTTCGATTGTCGGAGTGGATGCCGGCGGTGGTGGTCGAGGATGCTGCGCTGCTCCGGCGGCACAGCCAGAGGTTCAGAAAGACGCGGCGGTCACTGGACTGAGCCCGGTCGTGCGGGGCGGGCAAGGGGCGCGTCTAGTGGGGTACTCACCTCACCATAGAAACCCCCGATGTCGGAAGACTCTGTGAATGATGATGCGTCAACCCAGCCCGTCCCGTTGAGCGCACGCGCGATTCAGGGAACGCTGCAGCTGGTGGCCTATCAGGTAAACCAGGACCCCATGCAGCTCCGGCGCGCGGCGCGCGAGCGGGCGTGGATGGAGGCGACCCCCGATCGCTTCGCAAATCGGTGCCTGCCGCTGGTCCTGGGCTCCCAGCTTGGCTGGGAGATCCTGTGCCCAGTGGACCTGGCAGCAAGCTGGACCGGAGGACCCGCAAAGGAAGACCTTACCGTACGCTTCTACGGACGCACGTCGGGCCTGGTGGGGTCGCACTTTGGCGCGGGGGTACTGACGTTCAACCCGGGCTGGCTGTTCCGTACCCCGCCTGGCATTGGGCTCCTGATGACCGGGCCGACAAACAATCCCAAGGCCGTCATCGGCCCGCTCGAAGGGTTCATCGAAACCGACGCCAGCCACATGACCGCCACCATGAATTGGCGCTTCGCCGCACCGGGGGAAGTGTTCTTTCGTCGCGGAGAGCCCATTGCCCGCATTCTGCCGTACCCCCAGTTCTTCATTGATGCCTTCGACGGGGCGCTCATGCGTAAGGAGCAGATGCCGGCGGATGCGCGCACCGAGTACGAGGGCTGGGAAGTCGCCCGCGGTGAGTTCCTCGCAAAGCTCGCTGGGCGAGACCCTGAGGCGCTCAAACGAGGATGGATGCGCCACTACATGCGCGGGGAGCACTTCGTCTCGGGCGAACAGTGGCCGACACATCAAACGCGATTCCTGCACGGCGAATTTGTTGATCGCCGCAACGAATCCACGGAGGACCCCAATGATTGAGCCCCGGAACTTTGCACCGCTTCGCTGCCTTTGCGCGGCGTTTCTGTTGGCCTTCCTCATGCCCGCGTACGCCGGCGACGGCTATGCCGACGGCGTCGCAGCGTTCCGCCAGGGCGACTACGCCAAGGCGTATCAAATCTGGCTGCCGATGGCCGATTCGGGGGATGCCCGCGCCCAGTTCAGCGTTGGAACTCTCATGGCACGCGGCCAGGGTGTCGAGAAGAACGAACTCCTCGCAGTGGCTTGGTTTCTGCGTTCAGCGGAGCAGCGCTACGCGCTCGCCCAGTACAGCCTTGGGGTCATGCGTGACGAAGGAATTGGGATTCCCCGAGACGACGCGGAAGCGCGGCGTTGGTATGCGCTGGCGGCCGAGCAAGGCAACGCGTCGGCACAGGCGAACCTCTGCCAGATGTATGCGTCCGGCGAAGGCGGAGACAAAGAGCCCGCCAAAGCGATGGACTGGTGCAAAAAGTCCGCAGCCACAGGCAATCAGGTGTCAGCGGCGACGCTTGCTGAACTGAGGGCCGCAATGCCGACGCTCACCGTCGTCGTCCCCAAAGGGAATGTGCGTTCCAAGCCCTCCACATCGAGCGCCGTGGTGGCTCGGGTTGTTCGCGGTGACACCGTGGTGAGAACTGGCCCGCCCATCGACCAGTGGATTCCGGTTCTGATCTCGGACTCGCAAATTCACGGGTTTATTTTCGAGCCGCTGGTGTCGATGTCGACGGCGCGGATGCACTAAGTGCGTTGCGTATACGCAATTTCGATGCCGGTCTTGAATTTGTCGTGAACTCAGAATCCCCTTTTTAATCAGTATGTTACGGATTGTTCATAAACTAGATTATGTTACTTTCTATTGTATAAAGTTTTTATTGTGCAGTGTTTTGCGCATTTTAGGCAAGCCGCTATTCAGGACGCAGATGAGCTGCGTCAGACTTTGCCGATTGGGTACTGCGACGTGTGCTTGCTGCGCCCTGGTGTCCCGATCAGCCGCCGCAGGTCTTGCTCGTCGCGTTTGGATAGTCCTGGGCCAGGGCGTCAAAGCGCACCAGTCGCCACATGCGCTTCTGATCGTTGGCCACCGCGGACCGGATCTGTTCCGCGCGCTCTGCGCGTTCGTCGGCCGTGTACATCGACCGCAGGCAGCGCCGCGCCGTGTTGAGGTCCAGGGCCGCTGCCTTCACCGCATCTTCGCTTTGGTCCCAGTCAATCAACGCCATCGCGTTGGTCATGGCGGTGGCGACATCCTGCAGCGCCTTTTTCTGCATGGGACTATCCGGCAGTGACGCAATCACAGCGTCAACGTCATCGCGAACGCCGTTGCGGTTTGAGTCTATGCCATCGAACCCTGGCGGTGGCTTCGTGCTTCGCAGCGCCCGCGCTGATACCGACGTCGGCGTTGGCCCCATGTTCAGCGTCGACTCGATCATGACCTTCAAATCCACGCCAAGCGTCGACAGCATGGAAAAGAATCCAGCTGACGCGGCGGCGATGATCATGTTCTGAGTTAATGTCACCTGGGGCCTCACGCAATTGCGGCCCTTTCACAGTAGCGCCAGATGGGACCTCGAGGGTGCTACTTCGTCAGGCGCTGCCGCCCGCTAATCGCGCCATCGGGCGCAAACTTCCGGAGATCTCTTCACAGATTTCGTCCAGGCGTTCGTTCACGTCTGAAGGCAGATAGCGAAGCAATCGCCAGCCATTGCTCACCAGCAGGTTCTGGCGGCGTGTGTGCTCCTTGAACCCCTCGAGAGTTTTCGCGTGGTACTGCCATCCGTCAATTTCGATCGCCAGCCGCTGCGCTGGGAACGCGATGTCGATCCGAAACTTCCGACCAGGAACCGCTTGGGTGTATTCCCAGGCGACGGCATCCCCATACAACCCCTGAAGGACCTGCCACAGGCGCGTCTGCGCTGGAGACCCCTTCCCCGAACGGCGCGCCTTCGCTGAGCCGGATTGCTTGGCTTGCAGGACATGAAGCGGCTGCTTCAGGATGCCCCGGGCAAGCGCCTCGGCTTCCGACATTCGGAGTCCCCTCGCCTTTCTTGCCACGGTTGCCCTACTCCACCGACATGTTGGCCTTACCGTACTGCGCCCCGCACGCCCCGCACGCCTGGGCGCGATGCGCTCAGTCGGTGTTCCGCGCGAGGTAGTCCTTGAGTTGGCGCAACGTAACCAGGCGTCGATCCTCGCCCACAACCAGGACGATTGCGGGGACTTGGCCGCCGGCGTACTTGGTGGCGATGTTGCCGCCGATATCCGGCAGCGCCACGATCTTGCGATTGATGACGCTTTCAAAGCTGACTGTCTTTGGGATCCTCCGGGGCACGATCACGCAGTAATAGGTGATGTCCAGGATCGCCCTGTAGTGCTCCGAGATCGCCAGCACTTCAGTCAGGAAATCCTCGCCTTCCGGGTCGCCGGCGTAGAACCAGACCCATAGCCCTACCCTGCCCGGCCCTGGCATTTTTGGAGCCAGGCGCTCCGCGTTGGTTAGGGTCCGTAATTGCTCGCCCGTCGGCACCATGTACAGAGGCGGCACCGGATCGCGTGACCCGCTTGCCTGTGCCTGCTGGGTTCGGGCCAGGGTTGCCTGGGCCAATCTTTTCAATTGCTCATTGGGGTCCATGATCACATTCCAAAACAGCCCTGCAGCTCGGATTCCGACTTCACGCAGACTTGTGGCGACCACCAGAGGAACCCGAATTTGCCTTCCTTTGAATTGGTTACCTTCACGTCCACTTCATGCACGCTGCAGCCGGGGAAGAAACAGTTGAAAGGCTTGAGAATCGGGTAGATCGGCTCGTACTTGCAGTTGAGCGTTACCAAGTAGGGGAAGCGCTTTGTCACCCGGGAGGCGATATGGATCGCCCGATATCCGACGTGTGCCGCCACCACCGGGGGCGACGCGCCATCGGCGCGCATCTGACGCGGCAACAGGGGACCCCAGGTTCCGACGCAGACCGGATCCCTGAAGATTTGCCCGCCCCCGCCCCCCTGCCCTGGCCGCACTCCGAGAACGCACTGCTGGACAATCTTCGCGCCCTGCTCGAATGCCGGCACGATGTCGCGACAGCCGGTGCGCCAGTTCACGGTGTCGATCCCGGAGTCATAGCTGAGCTTCACATAGGTATTCAGCTGCCCCAGGACCTGGTCGATTACCTGGTCCACGAGGCCTTCAAGGAAATTCCCAGCTGCATCGCAGGCCTCATTCCCCTCGTTGATCGTCTTAATTTGCGAAAGCAGCACCCCAGGGGGCGCCCCTCCCCCGCCTGTCTTTTGTGCCTTGCAGAGGCAGTTGTAGTACCCCTCGAACATCAGTTCCCGCAGACGATCGAGGATCTCCCAGACCCGGACTTCGTACCCGCCCTCGGTGCGCGCACCGGCGATGCCCTGGTTAATGGTGCCGATCTGCGGCTCTCCCCCGCCATAGAAGATCGAGCCGCCGACATGTTTGTGGACCTCAATCAGCCCGGTGGGCAGATAGTCCGTGATGATGAAGAACACTTCGCCATAGACCACGAAGACTCCGATGATCCCCCACTCCATGCAGCCGTTGGGGGTGCCCAGCAGATCGGTCCCCACGTAGCCAGCCGTAATCAGCTGCTGCAGCGCAGAGCCGCCTTTGGCCTCGGCATATTCGCCCGGGAGCGCGGTCAGAGCGGACGCGGCCAGTCCGGCCGTGAGTAGTTGGCGCCGGGATAGCGCTGCCTGAAGGATGTCGCCTGGGATTTTGTCCATAGCCCCATAGACGTGCGGGATGGCCATCGGGTGCGTGAGTGATCTGGCGGGAGCATGCGGCGTCTATGTAGGGTGAAGGTCCCGTATCCCACGCGACAGAGGTCATCAATGAATGCACCGAACACGGTGAGTGCACAACGGCAAGCCCGGGATCGCCGCACCGCTCTACTGCTGGAGGCCTGGCCGATGTTTCGGCCGCGTAAACCCGTCGGCGAGATGTCCGACGACGAGGTTGCAGCCTATCTGTCGGGCAATTGGCGCTTCCTGGGGTGGGCGCTTCTTGTCGCCGGCCTGCTTATTGTGTGGTCGTTCATCAAACCGGACTCAATGCGGGCTCCAGCGCCGGTCCTGGCGGAGCGCTCGGCTGGCACTGTCGAGTCCGTCGAAGTTCATCACACAGCATTCGATGTCAGCTCGACCGTCAGAACGACTGACGGCACATACCAGGTCTCTGGGGCGGTATCGGCGGCGCCGGGCGACTCCGCAGTCTTTCGGGAGTGGTCGAACCCAGCCGGTAGCGACTACCCTCGCCTGTGCGTCGCGTCGCGGATTAAATCTGTCTGCTACCGGCTCGAGTAGCCGCCCCATGCCGCCCCGCTCCCCTGCTGCGCGCGAGGTTTGCCTCAGTCGCCTGCCGCCTGAGTACAAGCGACACGCCTGGGACTGGATGAAACGGAACAACCCAGACCTCGCGGAACTCCTCGGGCAGGACCCGACGTTCGCTTTCCTGTGCGAGCAGTTCGACCAGCCGACTATCTGGGTGCGCGCGGAGGACAGCGGCTTGAGCACGGAACAGCTCGCAGCGCTGCCTGCTGGACTCACGCGATAGCGATTTCGCCACCTGTGCAGAATGCCCAGCCAATAAAAACAACACCTTGCGGCACCAATAGCCCTCCGGAGAGGCTGGCTCCTCGTCCTCGCATGGGCGCCGCCTATGGTTTGTGGCATTTCCCCCGTTATTACTATGTTCCACGCGGAACATGAAATGTTTCCATGCCCTGAGCGGCTGACTCCATGCGTGAGCTCGGCAGCAAGCGTTTGGCGAGCCCAGCGCCGACATATTCGCGATAGCGCCACCCTATTGGTCGCCCTTTGTGGCTCGCCTCCGCCTATGGCCCACGTGGAACAATGTCCGCCTCCCCCTCACTCTGCGCGGATGTCCGATCACAGTTTCCGGGTACGGACAGCCCATGGCAAAGGAGCCCCGCCCATCGATCACAGTTTCCGGGTCGGAATCCATGCCTAGTCCCCAGCCTCGCTGATCCATGTGTTCGCAACGCCTTGATTTGGAGCTGGCTCACACGGCGAGTCTGGGGCTGACACGGTTCGCGTTTCAGCGGATGCCGTTGGCACAACGGCTTTCGCCGCTGTCCTTCGGTGGGTGTCACCCTCCACGCGCATCAGTTCGGCCCCTCCTGGGCCTACGCCGATTTCTGCGAAACAACGCAGTCCCTCGGCCAGGATGTTGTTCGCGGCGTTGACGTCGCGATCGTGAGTCGTGCTGCAACTGCTGCAGGTCCAGCTGCGATCTTTCAGCTGCAAGGCATCATTCACAGCGCCGCAGGCGCTGCAGGTCTTGCTGCTGGGAAACCACTGGCTGATCCGGCTGACGCTGCGGCCGGACCAATCGGCCTTGTAGATGATCTGCCGGTGCAACTCGGAAACGCCGGCATCGCTGATCGCGCGAGCCAGCCGGTGATTCTTCACCATGCCCTTCACGTTCAGCGTCTCGATGCAGATGATCTGAGCCGCATCAACGATGCGCCGTGAAGCCTGATGCTGCGCATCACGCCGGCAGTCGGCGATCTTCGCCTGCAGCCTCCCGACCCGACGGCGGTGGGCGCGGTAGCGCCCACTGCCTTTGGTCTTGCGGCTCAGGCCGCGTTGCAGTCGTTTCAGATAGCGCGTCTTCCGCCGAAGGTGCGCCGGGTTTTCGATCTTCTCGCCGTTGCTGAGAATTGCGAGGTCCTTGACGCCGACATCGACGCCGACGGCACCGGCTGAGGCCGGTGCTGCAGTCGGGAGTGTTTCGCTGACGGCCATGCTGACGTGAAAGCGTCCGGCGCTGTCGATCGACACCGTAACCAGCTTGGGCATCACGCTCGGGCGTCGGGACCAGACGACCTTGATCGGTCCCAGCAGCGGCAGCACCAGGGTTCCGGCGTCCCACGCTTTGACCTTGCCGGCGTGGCGATGATCGAAGACGAAACGCACGGCGGCGGAGCCGCCGCGCTTCCGTCGCTTCGGGTACTTCGCTCTCCCCGCGAAGAAGTTCCGGAACGCCGCATCCTGATCGCGCAGCACCTGGGTGATGACACCGCTGTCGATTTCGGACAGCCAACTGAACTCCGGGTCGCGCTTCACTTCGGTCAGCCAGCGTGACAACTCGATGCTGCCGATGCTCAGGCCGCGCCCGAACATCTCGGTCAGTTCTGGATCGTGGTAAGCGTCGCTACGGGCACGCAGGCACCTGTTCCAGACGAAGCGGGCCGCACCAAAGTGCCGGGCCAGCAGCTGGCGCTGGCTTCGCTTCGGGTAGCACCGCTGCCGACATGCGCGTTGCACCACGCCCCCTTTCGGTGGCGCGGCATCCGGGCATGGCACAAGGCAGGAACCGTCCGGCATGGATCTCTTGAAAATCTCCGCTGCGTCGCTCTGCTGCCAGCCTACAGATTCACAGGCTCAAAACCTGAGCCCGTGAAGTTCCGGCTACGCATCCGCTCCGGCAGGCCCGAAACGTCCGCGTTCCAGCGAGTTTTCGGCAACGCGAACCGCGTCCCTCCCTTCCTCACCGTGCCGCGAGGATCGGCCAGCAGTTCCCTCCGATTCTGGACGCGCTTTGCGGACTGGGGTCGGGCGCGCCCGCGGGCAGGTGTGAGACGCCGAGCACCCGCCTTCGGTCTCGCAAGGACGTGAGCCCTCTCCGCTCACACAGCAGGACCATGACATTCCCTGCCGGTTCTCTCACGGCGTAGGCACGCCAGACCCCGTGGGCAACTCTTGGGACGGCAGCTATTCGATCACGGTTTCCGGGGCCACGGCGGCGGGCGATCCGCTCGTGTGATCCACGCATTCTGATCCCGCGCGGCGTCGCCGCTGGTTCGTGGTCGCCTCCGGTGCCCGCCCCGCCTCCCCCGTAATGGGCCCGGAATTTGTGATCGTTACAAACGTCCTGCGCAGTCGCGCGGGCAAAGGCGGGGGGGACCGCTCCGGAAAAGAGAAGGGGGTATTTTCGACCCCGAAAATACCCCCTGCCCTGCACCCAACTACTTGTTTTTGCGTGATTCTCTGATTCGAGTCCCCGCGGGGACTACTTGGTTTGCAGCTCCTTTTCCAGCTCCTTCAGCATCGCCTTGAACGCTTCCGTCACGGCCTTTGGATCGTCCCAGTTCACGTCCGCGGGCTCTCGCCCTAACACCTTGGTCATGACATAGCGCGCCACGGATTGGCTGCGAACGCTGCCGAGGGCGATCGACTTCGGCCGCCCCCGCTGTGCCTTCTTGGGCGGTGCCGCCGCCTCCATGATCTTGCGGCGCGCCGTCAGATCTTCTACTGACCCTTCGCTTTGGCGTGCCTGCTCCACGAACGCTGCCCGTTCTTCCGGGTCCGCGATTTTCACCGCCGCCTCGGCGGCTCGCAGGCCAATGTGCCCTGCTTCCAGTGCCGCGGAGACATCGGACGGGCCAGTGAGCACCGACCACCAGCGGAAGGCCGCCGTGCGTGACAAGCCGACCCGCTGGCCAAGGGGGATCGCCCCGGTGATGGGAGCCTCATTGGCGGCGGCTTCCTCGACCACTGCGCGCAGGCCATGGAACAGCTCCGGGGTTGTCAGGTCCTCGCGCTGGACGTTTTCGACGAGCTGCTTCAGTCGCAGTTCTGTGGGCCGGTCCGGCAGGATTTTGGCGGCGATGCGTTCCAGCCCGGCCACCTGGGCGGCCCACCATCGACGCTCCCCGGACAGCAATCGGTACACGCCCCCGTCCCGATACACCTCGATCGGATTGCGCTGGTCCGCCGATTTCATGGTGTCGGCCAGTTGAATGATCGACTCGACTTTTGCTCGCAGCGCCGGATCGGTCACAGATTCCGGGTCGCGCAACATCTCCAGCGTGACTCCGAGTCGGCGGCTCTGATCGTGATCGGGCCGAACCGAGTCCACCGGGATATGGGCGATGTCGGCGAATTCGTTTCGGCGCACCGGCGTTGCGACCTGCTGACCGATCAAGTCCGTGTGTTGCTGGGCCGCTGCAATGCGTGCGGCTTTGCCGCCCAACTTCAGCTTCATGCCGCTCATACCTGCACTCCCGTGTCTACCGCATCCGCCGTCGGCGCTTCCACGCCCACCGACGACTCATCGGCGCTTGCTTCCCGCCCGGCCTTGCGCTCACGGTTTGCCAGCAGGTAGGCGTCATCCGGCTCAAGGGTCTTCAGGCGCTCGGCTTCCTCTGGGAAAAGCACCGAACAAATCTTTGCGCACAGCTCAAGCGACCGCGCTCGAATGTCCATCGATCGCGGCAGATCGAATGTCACGGCGGCCGGCGTGCCCTTGGTGTCCCGGTCAGTAACCGCCGCGCGCCGCGGAAGGATCGTGTCGATCAGCAGTGGCGAAATGCGCTCGTCCGAGTTCAGCTGGGACAAGTAGGCGTTGTGCGTGGAATAACGGGCGTCGAAGTGGTTGATGACCAGGCCCACCATGTCCAGCGGGCGATTCTGGGGGCGCGCAGACAACTCGAGTCGCCACAATCCCAGCATCTCGGACAGACCATCAATGCACTGTGCCTCCATGGTCAGCGGAATCACCATGTGCGTTGCGGCACGAATGGCGGCTCGGACCAGGGGGGAGTCTTTAGGGCCGGTGTCGATGATCACGAGGTCAAAGTTGTCACAGACGTCTTCATCGGACAGGAAGGCGTGGAGGCGGTTGATCACCATCTCACGCAGCTTCGTGCGATCCTGCTCCTCAACGCGCTGCAAGCCCGCTTTGTGCGCAGGCAGAATCTGGAGATTCTCGATCGGGTACGGCAGCTCGACCGGGTAGGGCACCGCGAACCCGTCGAAGAAAATGTCGGCGCTTGAACTGCGCCCATTCCATTCGACGTCCTCTTCGGGATCGTATTCGGGATGGATCGGGGGCTCGGCGCCGTAGTCGTCGACTTTCATGCCGTTGAGCGAGAGCTTTGAAAGGGACGCCTGGTAGTCGAAGTCGATCAGCAGGACGCGCTTTCCGAGGAGATCCTCTCGGGAAGCATAAACAGCGAGAAGACGCGCGAGCGTTGTTTTGCCGACGCCCCCTTTCTGCTGAGCCACGGTAAGGACAACAGGGTAGCGTGCGCTTTGAGGTTCCATGCTTTACTCCTGGGTACGGGCTTGCAGCTTTTTCACTTCAAGATTAAAAGCATTACAAGCTTGGAATTCTTTACGATAACAATTAGTTACGGGGCCGTCGGTCACAACTTCCGGGTTTGCGATCACAGATTCCGGGCTATTTCTCACATTTGCCGGGCTCTGCGGTCACGAATCACGGTTTCCGGGTCTACCCAATCACAACTTCCGGGCGCCCCGCTGCAATCACATAATCCGGGTTGCAAGTTCGCCGGTATTCCATCACTCTACGATCACAATCACAAGACCTGATGTGACTGTGATAGATGGGAACACGTCGCGCAATTAGAGTCAAAACGTCTGGGCTGGCGGAGGATGCTTCACCGCCGGTGATTGAGCGCGCGCCGGAAACAGTCCGGAGACCGCATGGGCTTGTCGAGCGGCTGCCCAGTGATGACGAACTCATCACGGCGCTTGCATCTGGGGTCCCTGACATTGCCGCAACCATTCGCACATCCAACGACCTGGTTCGCGCGCACTACAACCTGTCGATCAACGCGATGCGCGTCATGGCGTTCTACGTTTCACAACTCGACACCAAGACGACTCGGGATAGTGGCCAGTTTCCGCTGATGCGGATCGCGCTGTCGCACATCGCCGAGACATTCCCGGCGCTGGCCTCGTCAAAGAACATCTACAAGGAAATCGAGCTCGCGGCCGACGAGCTCTTCGACGCCCAAGTCGTGTTGCCAATCAACAACGGGCGAGGGGAGCGGTTGCGACTGCGCTGGGCGCCAACCTGCGGCAAGGTCGGCGGTCATCTGTTGATGCGCCTGAATGGCGACCTGATGCCGTACCTGCTTGACCTCAAGGAGCGCTACACCTCCAAACAGCTGATGTACGTTATTGAGCTGCGCTCGCCATATCACTGGCGACTCTATGAGATTTTCCGCAGCTACCTGTTCCGCGGTCGCTGCAGCCTGACGGTCGACGAGATGAAGGCCATGCTCGATATCGATTCGGGCCTCTACAAGAAGGTCGGGCACTTTGTATCCCGTATCCTCACGCCGGCGCTGACCGCCATTGAACAGATCACCGATATACAGGTGACGATTGAACGGCCGCGGCGAGACGGCAAACGCATTTTGGGGTGGGATTTCCTGATCCGGCGTCAAGCGCAGCGCAAACTGATTCTGTCGCCGAAGGCCGCGCCGCTGATCGAGAAGATGATGCGGCTTGGAATCCCCGTGAAGACGGCCACCAGTTTTGCCGAGAACTATGAGCCCGACTATCTGGCACAGCAGCTGGAGTTCATGACGGGCAAGGGATCGTCAGGTTATGTGATTGAAGATCCGCCGGGATTTTTGCGCGCCGCACTGGAAGGGAATTTTGCGGCCGAGCGCGCAGAAGGAGCGTTGCTCGAGGCGGCCAAGCAGTCCGAGGTGGCCCGCGTTGCGCTGCACCACGCCGCCGAAGCCCGACTCCGAGAGGCCAAGTCCACGGCCGAGCAGTTGGCGCCGGCGGACTTCCGGCGTGACAAGGCGATGGCGATGTTTGATGCGTTGCCAGAACGCAAGCGACGTGAGGTGCGACAGGTCTTCGCGGACGGCCTGCCTACGGGAGCGTTCGGCCAACAGGTGGCCACCGCATTCAATGCGGGCGGGTTCGAAAATCCACGCGTCGCGGCGATGTTTCGCAACTTCCTTGTGGACCACTTTGCAATTCCGGCGCCGACGCGTACGGAACTGCAGGAATACATCGCCTCGCACTGGGATGCCTACGCTCCCGCTTCGTAATGGAGCGGGGGAGGCGGGGCGTGGATATGGTGAGTTATCACTTACCGAGATTCCGGATGAAAACTCCAGTGCCCAGCGCTACCGACCAACTGCAGTCCCTCATTGCCGCCAACGGTCCCGTGATCAATGTGTGCGGGCGGTCGCTTACGGTAGATGGGATCTCCGGGACCGGAGACAGGCAGCTTGGGACTTTTCGCTCCGACCGAGCGGCGTATACCGGCGTGCGCTGTGCCCGCGCCAGCGTTCCCTCCCGCCCCGGGGCCGAAGTGTGGGCGGTGGTGTCTGGCGCCAGGACCGTTTGCACATTCGCGGTCCACGCGGGGCGTTTGATAGCCCTGGGTCGATAGCCGGTTCATTTGCCATCCGGGTGGATGCGTTGGCAGCGCGGTGACACATCGACGCGTCTATAGGCTGACACACCACCTACGGGATGCCCGCATGCTGTCGATAGTCGTCGCCGCTCAGCTCATGACTGCAATACCGAATGCCGCATTTACGGCCGAGGTGCTTGAATGCTCGGACCGTGCCCGAGTCCTGATCGCCATTGCGCCGAATTACTTCCTGGCCAAGGACAGCATCTCCGTTCGTCAGGGCGGCGAGGCATTGACGATGCGCATGCCCCGGGCGGAGCACGCCGAATTTGCCGGCACCAGCGAGGATGTCTTTCGCAGACAGCTCTACCTCGAAGCGGGGCCGCTGAAACCCGGACCGATTGAGTTGAGCTACCAGGGGTGTGACGAGGTCGCTTTGACCTGCCTTCCCCCCGTGGCCGTCACCTTGACCTGCTAGCCCCCTCAGAGACCTACCACAGCCATGTATCCCGAAATAGACGATCCTTCGATGGCCGGAGAATACGATGACGGGGCCGGATTCTCTGGGCCCGCCGTGTTCGCCTTTGTGAGCGAGGTGGAGCAGTGTGATGAGCCCTTGCCCGAAGACTGTGTTGCCATCCATCTTCAGAACCGCATCCTTCTGTATCGAACGTCTGCGCCCCTCGATTCGGTGCTCTCGGATCTGCTCGCGGACGTGATCGCCGAGCATGGAACGCTGGGGCAGGAGTACGGCATCCGCCTGATCGCAGAGTCTCAGTACGAGGTTCAGCAGATTCACCGCCCCTACGCCGCGCGCTCCGAATACAACATGCTTGGGGAGATCGGGGATTCGCGGTACTACGGCGGGCCGGCCCCCAAGGAATGGCTTGCGGTGGTCTGATGTCCGGGGCCCCAACAAATCCAACGGTCAACCTCGCCATCCTCCTTGGAACACTCGGCACGATCCCTGAGGAGGTACCGCTTCCCGATGGAACGCTGCTGGTGCGGGCACGCTTGGTCACGACCGAGACCTGGACTGACCGAACCACAAACGCGCCGCGATCCCGTGATAGCTGGCACAGGCTGTCGGCATCCGGAGAGATCGGTACGCAGTTGATGGAGGTCCCCAAGGGGGCCTATGTCTATCTTCAGGGGGTCCAGCGCCCCCAGACCTTCAAGGATCGGGCGGGAACAACCCAGGTTGCTGTCGACGTCGATGTTCGGCTGATCCGCGTGCTGCGAGCGCCGTCTGAATCCCCACCGGAGGAGGACACGGCGCCGAAAGCCGAGCAGGCGCAGCCCGCGTCTGATGCCGAGCTGGCAGAGGCGCCGTCTTCGGTCCCGGACGGTTCCGAATCAAGCGCTGAGCTTGCGTCCCCGAATCCTGAGCCAGAGCCTGAGCAAACACCCGCGCCGGGAAGCCACGCGCCCACCCAGGGCGATGCGGAGGAGAGCTCGATCGCTTACGGGCACAGCTTCTAATTCGCCCAGCTCAGGCGGCGAGCTGCCGACGCAGCAGATCGACTGCGCTATGTGCCTGCTCGATGACCTCACTGACGGGAACCTTCAGCGCTCGCGCGATGGTGCTGGGCGCAATCGGGTCCTGCCCATCCAGCTGGAACGCCGCGCGCAGGATCTGATGCTGAAGGGTCGGCAACTCGCCGAGTTGGCGCCGTAGCGAGACGATGTCGCACTCGGCATCGATCTCTGCCCAGTCGAAGCTGTCGGCCAGGCCGAGCGTCTCCTCAAGCGTTAGATCGTCCGTGCCCTCGATGACGTGGCTGAGGGAGATGAACTGCGGTGCAACGTCATCGGACGATGAGCGGCGGCTGATGCCGCGCTGGCGGGTCAGCTCATCCCGGATTCGGTGCTTTGCATAGGTGACCGCGTAGCTGGTCGAGAACTGCATCGTGTCCTCGCTCAGACGGCGATACGCGTCCTGCATGCCGAGCAGTGCTTCCTGCAACAAGTCCTCGTGGGTGTCGGTCACGCAGGTGCCGGCCGCCTTGCGCACCAGGTGCGCAGCCAGTCGGGCGCTTCCGCTCATGAGGGTATTTTCCATGCGCGCGAGGCGCTGGGTCACCGGGCCTACGCCGTCGGGCGTGCTCAGACCTTGTGCCCCGAGCTTGCGGATCAGCGCGAGCAGGGTTTGATGGCGCGGCACCACCAGGCGCGCCGCGGCCGCCAAGCCACGGGCCGACTTCCCGGTCAACGCCCGATCGATTGCGGACAAGGCCGCGGCCCGGTCATCACCGCCGGGGCGCTCCAGCAACGCCGGCATCTGCGCGGGCTGCGTATCCAGAACCATCGTCCGCAGTTCACGCCAGGTGCTGACCTCCGTGGAAAGGAGCATCCACAGGGAAGTGCGGGCCTGAATGATCTGGCGGATGAGCGATTCACGCTCCTCGTTGCTTTGGGCCGGGGGCAGTGCGGTCCAGAGCGAGCTGGACGTGTCGGTCACGGGCACCTTGCGTGCCGGCGCCGTCCGGCGACCGGGGGTGCCTTTCGGCGGGGATTTTGTCGGTGAGTCGTGGCCCGTCATGTCGAGAATTCCTGATTCGTTTTCCCGACCGTATGAATCGAAGGGTGGCTCCGCAAGGCCCCGTCCGGGCCCTATTTCATTCGCCGTCAGGCTCCGACTTTGGTTCTCCCATGGCGGTTGCGGGGCGCCTTCGGATGGGCAGGGTGGGGAGGTCAATCACACCTGTGGAGCCTGTATGAATATGGAATCAACCCAGTGCCACGTTTTCCCGCTCTCTCCGGATGGCGTCGTCGTGATCCCGCTGGAGGTGCCTCACGAGGCGATCTGCATCGGGGTCAATAACTGTCAGCTGGTTTTCGAGCTGGGCGGGTCCGAACGGACCTACGAGTTGCCCATTGGCGATGGCATGCCGGTGCGGATCGAACAGCATGCGGTGTCAGCGGCCGGGGAGATGTCGCGATTCCAGGTGGCGGTGCCGGACCCTGACGGCGGTCATCAGCTCGAGGTCACCGCGGATATCAGTGGCGCCCGCTGGTTTGTTGCGGGGCGCGTTCGTCCGCGTACGTTTTGAACTGTCACATCTCTATTTCCAACAGGAGCACGAACATGAGCACACTGCAAAATGCAGCAAAGATGGACGCATTGCGCGCCGCGATGAATCAGCTGGAGAAGAAGTACGGCCGCGGCACGATCATGACGCTCGGGTCGGCGGCCAGCATTAACGTTGAAGCGATGTCCAGCGGTTCGCTGGCACTGAACCGTGCGCTTGGCATTAACGGCTTGCCGCGCGGTCGCGTCATTGAAATCTATGGCCCCGAGTCCTCGGGCAAGACTTCGCTGGCGCTGCAGGCGCTGGCCCAGGCGCAGCGCGCCGGCGGGGTCGGTGCGTTCATTGATGCCGAGCACGCACTGGATCCCGGTTGGGCGCGCAAGCTGGGGGTGAACGTCGAAGACCTGGTGCTGTCGCAACCCGACAACGGCGAAGCGGCGTTGGAGATCACGGAAATTCTCGTGCGCTCCGGAGCGGTCGACGTCATCGTCGTCGACTCGGTTGCGGCGCTGGTGCCCAGGGCTGAAATCGAAGGTGAGATGGGCGATAGCCATGTTGGGCTCCATGCTAGATTGCTTTCCCAAGCTTTACGCAAGTTGACTGCCGCGATCGCCAACTCGAAGTGCATGGTGATCTTCATCAATCAGATCCGCATGAAGATCGGTGTGATGTACGGCTCGCCCGAAACCACCACCGGTGGCAACGCCCTGAAGTTCTACGCATCCGTCCGCCTGGACGTGCGCCGGGCGGAGGCGATCAAGGAAGGCGACCAGATGATCGGTCATGTGATGAAGGTCAAGGTGGTGAAGAACAAGGTAGCCGCCCCGTTCAAGCAGGCCATGGTTCCGGTGTTCTATGACCGCGGGTTCTGTCCGGCGACCGAGGCGCTTTCGCTCGGCGTCGAAGCCGGCATTTTCGAGAAGTCCGGTTCCTGGTTTTCGCTGGACGGCCAGAAGATCGGGCAGGGCCAGGCCAAGGCCGTTGAATGGCTGCGTGAGCATCCCGAGGTCGTTGATCGGGTGGTGCAGCAGCTGTCCGCTTCGCCGGCAGAAGCGGTGCCGCTGGAGGAACGCGATGCCGGCGATGCCGGCGATGCCGAGGAGCCGGGGGACCTGTCCGTTCACTAAGGCCTGGACATTCCAGCAGGCCCCCGATGTAATCGGGGCCTGCTAGGGTGCGGGGCAAGTGAACCGTTTTTGGCGAGGGGCTTGGAGATCGCAATGGCCGAAACACGGACGTTTCGCGCCCGCCGGAGCGGATGCGTAGCCGGAACTTCACGGGCTCAGGTTTTGAGACAGTGGATCTGTAGGCTGGCAGCAGAGCGACGCAGCGGAGATTTTCAAGAGATCCATGCCGGGCGGTTCCGCCCAGTTGCAGCACGACTCACGATCGCGACGTCAACGCCGCGAACAACATCCTTGCCGAGGGACTGCGTACACTCGCAGAAATCGGCGTAGGCCCAGGAGGGGCCGAACTTATGCGCGTGGAGGGTGACACCCACCGAAGGACAGCGGCGAAAGCCGCGGTACCAACGGCATCCGTCGAAACGCGAACCGTGTCAGCCACAGCCTCACCGTGTGAGCCGCTCCAGTCATAGGCGTTGCGAACACATGGACCCGTGAGGCTGGGGATTAGGCATGGATTCCGACATAGGCTGGTCACCCATTTGTGGGGCAAAGGCCGAATAGCCCGCTCGGGCGCCCAGTGGTAGCCGAAAACAAAAACGCCCCCGGAGTTCGGGGGCGTTCTGGAGTTGGAGTAGCAACTTAGGGGGTGGGGGTTGTCGCCGCAGCTTCGGCGCGACCGTACTTGGCAACCACCTGCTCGATCGTCGCCACCATGGGTTTGCCGTCGACTTCCATGACGAACGCCGGCGTGCCCTGAAGCCCGGCCAGCTGCATCCAGTTGTACTGCTGCTGAAGCAACACGCCGGTCTCGGCCTTGGCTTTGTCGGATACCGGGTGCGCAGCAATGAACTGATCCAGGGTGCCTGCAGACTTGGCCGTCGCCGCGTCGCGCAGCACGCTCGCAGGGTCCTTTGCAGCCCAGACAGCGGCCATGATGTCGGCGCTGTTCGGATCCAGAAACATCACCGGCACCCAGTGGATATTGATTCCCTTGGCGTGGAAGTCGAGGATCGCCATCGCGCAGTACGGGCAGTGCGGCTCATAGACGCCCCAGACATCCACTACCGGGCTGCCCTTCTCGGTGACGGTCTTGGCGTCGTTCTTCAGCTTCTTGAATCCGGCGGCCAGGTCGAACACATGCTCGCTGGTGTGTGTCGCCGTCAGATTCTGACCCTCGTTCCCGAACAGGGTGCCGATCACCGCGTAGTCGTCTCCGACCTGGTAGATCACCCCGCGGCCGCGCGGTGAGTTCACAGTGAATCCGATGATCTGATCGTTGACCTTGAAGGATTTCTCCGCCGTCGCATGATTCAGCTCGAGGGCCTTGCTGACGGCCGCGTTGGGCGCGATCTCCGGGACGGGCGTGACTTCTGCGGCGGTGCCAGCGACAGCGCAAGCCGACATCAGTGAGCAGGCAAGGAGCACTGCGGTGAAATGAATCGGATGTTTCATGGTGTATTTCCTCGTGGGGCAATGCTCAAAAAGGTTGCGACGGATCCCGACGCTCCAGCGCCGGGTGGAGCCACCGCAATGAAACCTGGTCGGCCGCGTCGCCCCCGGACACGCTGAATCGCCCTCGGCGCCACACGGCAATTGCGTCGTCGTGAAGTGCTCGGGGGGTCAGCAGACGCTCAAGTTGCGTGGGGCCAACCTTCAACGTGGTGAAGGGCGAAAGGACGGTTGATGCGACGAAGCCGGCGGGGGGCGGCGCCGGCTCGGTCCGATGCACCTCAGGCTCAGCCGACAGATAGAGCCACAGCTTGAACAGGTGCCTGCAAAAGCCATCGAAACGTTCCCCGCCCAGGGCGTTAGCCGCAGATTGGTTGGCCTGCAGCGTGCGGGTGATGAGCCGGTTGACCGACTCACCGGGATCCTGCAGCACCAGATCAATCGGGACCAGGTTGCAGGCGGGGGAGTCGGCGACGCGGTCCACGACGTGCAGGCGATGCACTTCGCACAGGGTGGGTTCCAGGTTGAACCGCGCCCTTTCGTCGACGGACATGGCGATCGCGTCGACGGCCTTGCTTGCACAGTAGGTGCCGTCGATGCGCTTCATTTGCCCGGTACGGGACTGCGCGATCGACCATCCGACCACGGCCTGGCTCACGCCGAAGCCGTAATAGGCGTTGGCCGCGTCTAAAGGGAAGATGTGGGCCGCGTGTATGGAGTCATCGAGATCGGATTCCTCCAGCAATAGCTCCAATGCGTCGGTGCTGAGAACGACCGTCGCACCAGAATCGTTGCGGAACCGACGCACTGCCTCATGGGCACCAGGCCACATCGGGTGCGGGATATGTCGATAGGCGTGGGCTTCGGCCGTCATGCCCCTTAGACGTAACGATTGCCCGTTTGCAGGACGGAACGCGATAGAGGTGCACGATGACAAGCGGACAGGCAGCGCCGACCACCTTGCAGGGCGAGGTCACAGAAGTCCTTTTCCGGAAGGAGGATTCCGGCTGGGGCATCCTGAAAGTGCGCGAGGCCCTTTCGGGGGAGGACCGCGTTGTGACCGGGGTGATCGGCAACCTGGCGGCTGGGAACTTCCTGGAAGCGCGCGGGCAGTGGGTTCAGGGTCGGCGCGGCAAGGAGTTCAAGGCGTCATTCATCCGGAATAACCTGCCATCCCACCCCGATGGGATCATCAAGTTCCTGGCCAGCGGCGCGTTCATCGGAATCGGGCGAGGGATCGCGGAACGCCTGGTCGGGGCTTTCGGGTCGGAAACACTCAACATCCTGATGGAGTCCCCGGATCGGGTGGCCAAGGTGCATGGCGTCGGGCTCCGGCGTGCGCGGGCACTGCAGGATGCGCTGCTGCCGATGCGCATGGAGGCTCCCGTGCTGTCGGATCTGAACCAGGTGATGGGGCCCGCGATGGCGCAAAAAGCCGTGCAGGTGTTCGGCGGCCAGGCCGCGTCGATGATCAAGGACAACCCCTACGGCTTTACCGGGTCGATTCCCGGGTTCGGTTTCAAGCGCGCCGACAGCGTTGCGCTGGCCAATGGCATGAAGCCAGACAGCCCGGAGCGCCTGTCCGCCGCAGCGCTGTGGGTACTGAGGGACGCGGAGAGCTCTGGCCACTGTGCCTTGCCGCTGGATCTGCTGGAGTCCAAGGTGTCCGAGCTCACGGGGGTCGATCGGCAAGCGGTCGCGCGCGAACGCCTCAATGCGGTTTTGTCCGGAGAGACGACGAGCGTCGAGGCCGAGGACGGACTCTATGTCATGCGCCGGGCCATGGCCGAGATGGAGGAGGCAGTCGCCACGGCCCTGCTGCGGCGGCTGGCCTCCCCGCTGGATGCGTCCGACCTGGGCGCGATCGATCAGCGCATCTCCCGGTTCGCACGGGCGCGCGGAGTGCCGTTGGACTGGCGCCAGCGGACGGGCGTCTCGCTGGCGCTGACGTCCCGCATCTCCGTCATTACCGGATTCCCCGGAACCGGGAAATCTGCGGCCCTGGCGGTGCTTGTGGACCTGATCGGGCATGACCGCGTCACCTTGGCCGCGCCCACGGGTGCTGCGGCGGAGCGTATGCGGCTGGCCACCGGGCTGACGGCTTCAACGCTGCACAGTCTGCTCGGCTACAAGCCGACCGGCGAATTCACCTATGGCGAGGACAATCGCCTCCCGGTGAAGTTTCTGATCCTGGATGAGGGCTCCATGGTCGACCTGCCGTTGCTGCACGCGGTATTGATGGCGCTGCCCGACGACGCGCAGCTGCTGATCGTTGGCGATGTTGATCAGTTGCCGTCGGTCGGCCCCGGGAACGTCCTGGCGGACCTCATCACCTCGGGCGTTCTGCCCGTGACGCGGTTCGAGACGGTCTACCGGCAGGGGGCGGGGTCGGAGATCATTCACAACGCGCTGCTGATCCGGCGGGGCCAGGCTCCGGACTTTTCGGGAATGTCGCGCGAGTACCGGTTCTACGAGGCCCCGACCGCGGAGGACGCTGCTCGCGTGGCGCTTGAGCAGCTGCGCACGGTATTCCCAAAGTCGGGTTACGACCTCCGAACCGATGTTCAGGCCCTGAGCGTCATGAACAAGGGCCTCATCGGCGTGGATGCCATGAACGATGCCGTGCAGGCGTTCGCGCCGGGCATGGGCAAAGCAAAGCTGCAGACGCCTACGCACCTGCTGCAGGTCGGCAGCAAGGTCATCCAGACCAAGAACGACTACATCCTGAATGTCTTCAACGGCGCCATAGGCCATGTCGTGGAGATCGATGAGCGCAAGTCCATTGTGACGGTGCGTTTCGGCGACCGGAGAATCGAGTACACGGCCGATCGGTTACGCAACCTGCGCTTGGGGTGGGCAATCTCGACCCATCGCAGCCAAGGTAGCGAGTACCCGGGCGAGGTCTTCCCGGTTGCGGCCTACAACCGCCACATGCTGGACCGCCAGATTCTGTTTACAGCCCTGACCCGCGCCAAATCCGAGCTCGCGGTGATTGGCCCGAGCAAACTGATTGCGGAAGCGGCGACTCGGCCGCCGAGGGTGCGTCACACCCTGCTGCGATGGCGGTTGCAAACCGGAGCACGACGGGCGTTGGCGGCCCGCTGAGGCCGAAGTTAGTCAGTTAGCGTTTCGCCTGTCGTATACGGGGCATGGATACACATTTCAATCAAGTGACAGCTGGATTCGGTCATGGCGCCCCGCTGGGGCCCAAGGCGGCCTTGGCGCTGCCGTCCGGTGCCCGCCGCGCCCATCAGAAGTGGGAGTCGTGGTTCGTGCGCGCGCTGCATGCGTTCGCCCTGCCTGAGCGCCAGGCGCTGCTGGTGCGCTTCGGTCGCGACACCCACGCTGCGGTGCGCAAGACCTTCAACGGACTCCGGGACCAGGCGGTCACTGCGGTGGGCGCTGCGGACCGGGAACGGACTGCCTCGGTCGCTGCCTGGCTGGCCCAGCAGAACCCGCTGCTGCCCCCGCCGGCAGAAGTGTCCGCGTTTCGGGGTGTTTTGGGCCTGGTTGGGCCCGTGGTCAACCCCGTCGTCTAAGCCGATCAGATCACGCAGGAGAGGGGCATGCGCGGAAGCAGTCTGATGGGTGACGCGGGACTTGATGTGGGGGTGAAGCGCGATGCGACGCAATATGTGCGCACCCTTAACCTTTCTCAGTTGATTCCCGATCCGCAGCAGCCTCGAAGGCACTTTGATCCACAGGCCATCGAGGATCTCGCCCGTAGCATCGAGACGACAGGGTTCCTGCTTCACCCGATGGTGGTTCGACTCGCGGAGGCAGATGAGGGCTCGTCGCGGAGTGCGCGGGAGCCCGAGAAATACTACATCGTCGCCGGCGAACAGCGGTGGATGGCCCTGCGCCTGCTGAAACGCACCCGTGCCGAGTGCTCGGTGATCTCGACCCAGGATCCGTACGAGATTCGTCTGATCCAAACGGCCGAGAACCGGCAGCGGTATGCCCTGGATGTCGAAGAGGAAGCAGCCAATGCGCTGATGACCTTGGAGTTGGGTCGCGCGCGGGGAAAGAACAATCGCCAGGTCGCTGAGGACATGGGTTACCCCCAGGCGTCCTTTTCGCGCCTGCTCGCGATCAACTCCGCGCCGGAGCCCGTTCGCAAGGTGTTACGCGATGGTCGCACCCGCAACCCGGAGTTGGCGGGACTTCTTGCGGCGATGGCGGAGCTGGAGGACCCGGCACTGTTTGTCCGGGCAACTGAAGGGGATCTCATCTCGCTGCACCTCGCCCGCGAGGTCGGCTGGGCACTGAAGAACGGGTTTGGACCCGGGGACATCCTTGCCCGTCTCGATGTGGTGGGTCTGAGCGCGCAATCCCTCGGATTGCGACCGGATCCCAAAGCCATCGAGCCTGCGGCTCCCGAGCAACCCGCTGTGCCCCCAGAGCAGGATGCGGCTGGCCCTGACCATGGCGCCGAGCCTGCCTCCGGTGGCGACACGACGGTTGAGGTGATTGTTGAGACGTTCGATCCCGGACAGCCGACGCCGCCCCCAGTCGAGGAAGCGCCTCAGCCGGCGTCCGCCGGGGCGAATTCCGATCCCGCCCCCTCAACGTCCACCCGCCGGGCCTCCACGATTCCGGAGTCCATGGTGGCACCCGAACGGGGGGAGGGCGTTGCGTATACGCAATTCCCGGCCGCGGCGCCGGGCGGCTTTTCGACGAGCCAGGGGCCGGTTACCGAGTTGGGCGTTCGGATCGGGGAGGAGGTCGTGACGCTCCTTTTGACCGATCCGCGGTCGGTAGGCACCAACGCCGCAGTGGTCTTTGCGGACGGCCGCATCGAAGTGCTCGATCTGTCTGTGACGGGAGCCGTGTTGCTCTCGCTTTCAAGGAACCCATAAATCATGCGTACATTCACTGGATTGGCCCTGTCAGCGGTTCTGCTACTCGGACTGGCTCCGGCGCACGCGGCCGACGCGACCCGAGACGCAGCGACGATCGAACGTCTGGGCGGCGAAACGGATCAGCTTCGCAAACAGCTGGGCCTGGTGCAGTCCCGATTGGCGACAGCCGAAGAGTCCGTTGTCTCACTGACCAGCCGGCTTGCGAAGGTCGATGACGCCTCGCGGACGGAAATGGGGCAGTTTCGGGAAAGCGTCGACGCGCAGCTGGAGGCCGGGCTCAAGCGGAGCGTGACGACGGCCGATCTTGAAGCGCTTGGACAGAAGATTGCGACACTCGCCGATGCCGTCGCAAAGCTACAAACGGCGACTGAGGACAGCCAGCGTGCGACCCAGGCCAATCGCGAGGGCCTTTCGGATATCAATCAGCAGCTCGCGACGGTGGTGACTTCGGTGACAGAGCTGCGGGCGTCGACATCAGACGTGCCCAGTCAGCTGGCGTCGGTGCGCGAGCTGGCGCAGGGGGCTTCCGAAGCTGCGAAGGCGACCACGACGCGCATGGGCGAGATCGAGAGCACCGTCGCCGAAACCAAAACCAGTGTTGCGGCGCTGCCGTCGCAGATCACATCGGTGCGCGAGCTGGCGCAGGGCGCCTCCGAAGCGGCGAAGGCGACCACCAAGAGCCTGGCCCAGGTCGAAGCGTCGGCTGAAGCGATCAAGGCAGACAATGCGGCGATCGCAAAGCGGATCGACGACAACGTAGAGGCGGCAGTGTCGAAAAAGATCGCGGTCGCTGCGCGGCGTGCAATCAATGACATGGTGGCTGCAGGCGACCTGGATATTGCACCGCCATCGGCACCCGTGAAGACGGGCGCGCGCCCCTCAACCCCGGATGCCAGTGTCCTCTCGCGTCTGACGAAAGACGCACCGGTACCGGACGACGCTGCGGTCAACCGTGCACCCTATGACGTTGTACTGGTGTTTGGGGATGAGGCGACCGCCACCCGCATGTCCAAGTTTCTTACCGCCAACGGGCTGTCCCCAACGCCGCAGGTTCTGGCCGATGGGAGTAATGCACTCATGGTCGGGCGATTCTATGAATACACCGGTGCGGTCACATTCCAGAACGACGTGTCCAAACGCTTCGGGCTGAAGCCGTCGATCATGGATCGGGAAGGCACCTTGTTCTGACACGCGTGAAGGGCCGGGGCCCGTGTTGACGCGCCCCGGCCCCGGTGATAAGTTTTTAGCCAAGATTTTTTCACAGCTTGATTGTTCTCCCTAGCGAGGCATCAGGCACATAGGCCCTCAACAGTCCCTAGTGATGTTGATTGCCGCCCTCAAACTTCCGCTTGGAATTTGAGGTAAAAGTTGGAAATTTAGAGAACAGCAAATCAGTCTGCATCGATTTGCCGCGCTCTATTTGGTGTGTTCGATAATCCCTTCTCCTTGAAGGTAGATATTCGAGTCAGTCACACCATCGCAGCTCGCATAACCGTCCGGTTACTCGCGACTGCTAAAACCTTTTTCACCACGCCATGCAGGAACTCTCTTCCTGCACGGATGAGTGTTTGTCTCGCGCATGGTTTTTTCCTTCATGTCGCCGAGACCGACCCTTACCCGGAGCGTGCTATGACTTCGGTGAGTCTTATCACCCGATTTGCCCAGCACCGCACATTGACCACAACCGGTCGATTGAGTGTTGGTCAAAGAAGTCTTTTCATGGACGCTACAAACAGTCTTGTTTGGGGTGTCGATGAGTACGGATGCGATCAGATTGTTTCGCATACCGATCTTGAGCTCGACTGGATGAATCGCGCCATCGACTGGATCAATGTTTCACACGGTCCAGCGTTGGTGCCTCCGGCTGAGTTTGTATACACCTAAAGTTATTTCACCACCATGCGGGGACATCCACTTCCCGCACGGGATAGGTCTGTCTCCGCTCCTTTTTTTGGAGACAGGCATGAAATCCAAAGTAGTTTCTGAACCGCATCTGGCCGAATGGCTCGGTGCGGCTTTCGGTGTAGGCGGAACTTTGCTGGCAGCAGTGTCAGCGCAGTTCCTTTTCTTCACATTTTCGGCGTATGCGGTGAGCAATGTCTCGCTGATCTACGCCGCCCGTGTTCGTCGCGCTCATGGCCTGCTCGCAATGAATGCGGCGTATTTCTCAATCACGTTGTTCGGGCTATACAACCACTTCCCCGGAGGTGGTTTGTGAGCGCCGCGCCGTTCCTCGGTGCCGTCGCGCAGTTAGCGACGGCCAAGGGTGGTGGGGCCGCGCGTCAGTGCTTGGGCTTCTTGCTCAAAGCGCTGACGCGCGCCGAGAACATCAAGCTTGTCTTCGGTGGCATGGCTGCCACCGACGGCAAGACTGTGTTTCTTCCGCATGTACCCTACAAGGCATCTGCGGAATTGGTGGAATCGGTGCTGGGCAATCTGTTTCATGAGATTGCCCACATCCGCCATACGGACTTCGAGGTCTTTCAGACTCAAGTTCGTGCGGCCGCCAACCCGTCGCTCGTGAAGGGGATCTCCAACGCTTTGGAGGATCCCCGGATCGAAAGCGTCGAGAAGAAAGTTCGGCCACATTACGTGGCCCGGATTTTCAACGCGCGTCGGCACGCGGCGGCTTTGGGATTCGTGCGAAAGCCGGACTCCGAAGCCAACGCGCTGTTGTTGTATGTGCTCCTTCGGGGACACATCAACAACGGCATGAGCTTCGCCCAGGCTGACTTCGAGGAGTCCGAAAGGGTTCTTCGTAGCGCCTTGGGCGACGCGGTGGTCGATGACCTGGAAGCAACGCTCCAGGCCGGCTGCCCGCGGTTGCGTTCGACGGCCGACGTCTTCCTGTTGACGGATCAGATCGTATCGATCCTTCAGCAGGCGGCAGAACCGCCAAAGGAAGACGCTGACGCAGACGCTGATGCTGACGCAGACGCAGACGCTGATGCTGACGCAGACGCTGATGCTGACGCTGACGCAGACGCAGACGCTGACGCAGACGCTGACGCTGATGCTGATGCTGATGCTGATGCTGACGCAGACGCAGACGCAGACGCAGACGCAGACGCAGACGCTGATCCGCACGCGGCCGCAGCCCGCCGACTGCTGGGGGAGGAAGTTCAGAACCCCGGAGCAGCGCACACCGATCTCGGTGCGGCGCTGCAACAGATGGCGGGGGCTGAAGCATCCGCGGGCACCGGTCCGACGACGGGCGATGTCACTGACCTCGTCCCCCAAGCTGCTGCAAAGGTTGGGGGCAACTATTCGCGCTTGCGCGAAGACGCCCTTGCTCAGGCTGAAGCGGTGAAACGCGAGTTCATGGTTCTAATGACTCGTGCACGCAGCCGACAACTGCAACCGCGCAGCAGCGGCCGTGTCCGGCCCGGCAAGTTCGTGTTGTCGACCATGGGGGCGAAAGCCTTCGGTCGGCGTACGGAATCGCTGGTGCGGCAGACGGCGGTCGAGTTGCTGGTCGACGTCTCCGGCTCCATGTCGGGGTCGGCATCCGTGCTCGCTGCTCAGGCAGCGGTCGCGGTGGCGGAGGCCTGCGCTGCGGTACAAATCCCTTTCGCTGTATCGGCCTTCGGGTCAAACAGCTATTGGGCTCTAAAGCGCTTCGACCAGGTACTGGTTGACGCGCATGCCAGCTTGGGCGCGTTGCCCTTGTTGGCAGCTGGTGGCACGCCGCTGGGGGAGGCCATGGAGCTGTCAGCCATGAACCTTCTCGGGCGCCCGGAGGCACGCAAGATTCTATTCTGCGTGACCGACGGAGACCCGAACAATCGTTCGCACGCACGTGCAATGGTTGAAGGGCTGAAGGGTCACCTCGAGGTGGTCGGTGTTGGGATTGGAGGACATTCCTGCGAAGGGCTGTTCGACGATTTCATCACCGTTCCGCGAATCGAGGACCTGGGCGGTGAGCTGATCAATTACCTGCGCACGCGGGTGATTGTGTTGCCCAACGCCGCGTAGCACACCACGCCGAATCGAACGCGGCTCAGACGTTCGAAAACCTACCCCGTGGGGCCAATTCGCCCCACAGGGGGAGTGTTGTGCCTCACGGGTTTCCTTTTTTCTTTTGGAGACTCACATGAAGTACGACATTGACTTGGACGCCCCAGAGGCGTCCCGCAATTTTGGGTTCGGGCTGGCCTGTTTGGCGGCCCTTTTGGTGGTGGCCCCCGTGGTGGGGTGGATTGATTCAGGCGCCATTGTGGCGCTCAACCAATCCATCGCCAGCTTCGGTGGTGCTGCAGTGATCGCCATCGCGGCGATCTTGCAGTACCAGAATGCGCAGGATGCCGAAAGGTTCCTGCGCATTTGGGCGGCACGTCCGTCGGTGGTGGCGCATGCGGCTCTTGTCGCGCGCGTCGCCAAGCTGCGCACCCTCATCGGCTATGCACTGCCGCTGGGGTACGTGGCGGGCCTGATGGCCCTGACTGCGCGTCCAAGCGTCACCGCTGCGCTTTTCGGCGTGGCGGTGTTCGCTGCCGTTGTCGTCGCGAGCTCGGTGTATTCCGAGCTGACGGCGCAGCGGACGCGCCTGGTGCGGCTGGTACGGAGGGAATTGTCATGAACCTCCAAAGCCAATTGACTGCTGCGCTGCGTGATGTCTACGCAGTCGAGCAGTCCCGGCGTCATCAGCTTGCGGTGGAGACCCTGGCGCAAGCCAAGTATCTCCGCGAAAGAGGGGATGTGATCAGCGCCTACGCGGTGCTGCATCACGCCCTCGCGTTCCACGGCCTGAGCGCCCTGCAAAAGCAGGTCGATCAGGCCAAGGTGACCCTTGTCGAGCAGTTCGGCGACAAGGCGTTGAGTGTTGCCAATCGTGCGGCCATTGCGGTCACACGTGCGGCACAAGGAGGCGACTGCGCGCAGCTAGCGCGTGAGGTCGCCAATGTTGCGCTGCCGGCCAAGAAGCTGCCGGTGGTGCCTGATATCCAGGTGAGCGAGACGGTAAGTCTGGCTGCCTGATTGACATCTTTTTTGTACCTACCCCCGCGGGGCATCTATCCCCGCATGGGGATAGGTGTGCCTGCGGATTTCTACCTCTTTTGGAGATTCCCAAAATGGCAAATATCAATCTTGTAACTCGCGCCGACGGCGCCGAACCGTGCACCTATGATCTGAATGAGATCTTGCAGCTGGGTCACGAACGTCCCATCCCGTGTTTAGGCTGGGACAAACCAACTGAATCGTCCCAGCTACTGGTTGAACAGACCGGCGGTGTCAGGCCGGATCGGGCCGCTTGCCAGATGGTCGCGATGTCACTCTTCACCGGGCACCCCGTGTGCCTCGTTGGGCCGCAGGGGTGCGGTAAGTCGGCCTTGTTGAAGGTAGTCCTGGGCATCACCAACTGGGACGTCGTGATAACCCAGGCGAGTGGATCGGCGGAACTGCTGGATCTCATGGGCGTCCGCATGCCGGACGGGTCATGGATCGAGCAGGGCCCCTTGTCCGCCTTTCGGGAGGGCAAGGTTTGGATGGTCGAGGAGAGGGATTGCTTCTCTCCCGGTACCTCGACGGATTTGAACACTCTCCTGGACAGGGCCCCGTTGCGGGTTCCGTACCTCGGTCATGATGCGATTCCGTCGCCAAATTTTCGCGTGGTCGGGACCGCTAACACTATCGGGAACGGAGAGGGTATTGAGAGCTTCCTGTCTTCCCAGATTCAGACCCCGGCAGCGAACCGTCGGTGGATCTTTCATAAGATGGGATACGTTCCTGCTAAAGAGGAGGAGAATCTCCTGTTGCACCGTTGCCCCAGCTTGAGGGAGATGCCGCATGTTGCGCGGGTGCTGCTGGACTTTGCGTCCTTGACGCGGGGACAGCGGGATTTCCCCGCCTTCAGCACCGCCGAACTTTGCACGACAGCGGATCTTTTGCAGATCGGTAGTGTTCGGTTGCTCCCGCAGCTATTGGAGTCCACCTATTTTTCCAAGCTGACCTCGACTCAGGAGGCGGCGGCGAAAGAGATGTGGAGCACGAGTGGGGGGCAGGCCATGGCTTCAATATTGGCCACCCCCTGATGTAACCCCCCCCCGGCATCCGTCCGGGAACCCCTTCGGGATCACTCATCCCGACAGGGGGAGTGATCCCTTTTTTTGTTTTTTAGGAGATCACTAATGAGCAATAGCAATAGCAATTCTCTTCTACGCGGAGATCTGGTGGCAGTGCGGTTTGTGTGCCACCAAGTGTCTTCAACTCGGGTTCTGGACCCGTCGGTGCTGGGAGAAATTCTTGGCACCCTGACGTTGCCGCCGGGGGTGGAAGCACTGCTACGCCAGCATGTGTTCGCGGCGGAATCGCTGCGGCCGTTCGGCCGGATCGAGAAGTCGATCCGGGACTGGCTCTTCGTCCGGTCCACCTCTACCGAGTTGGGCTACATCATCAGCCCGGATCGGGTTGGTGAGGTAGCCAAGCGGCTGGATGAGGCTCGCGCTGAGTACGAGCGCGAGGTCCCGGCGTTGTTGGCCCAGTATGACGCCGCCTGCAGGGCGACGGATGACCGCTTGCGGGCGGACTTCGCCGGCGCGTCGTGGTTGCCGGCATTGTTGGCCGCGGTGGCTGAGGCACGGCCGGCGAAGGAATATGTCGCGAAGGCAGTGGGCATGGAGTTCTTCATGTTCCATATCGGCCAGATCGACGATGGCTTCGACGCCGACGCCGAGGGTGCGGTCCAATCCGGAGTTATTTGCCTCCGTAAGGACTTGCCTGGGTTGGCCGTTGCCGAAGTGGCCCGCTACTACAGCGCCTTGAAAAAGGACCTGGACGAGCGCGCGGCTTCGACGCTGCGGCAATCGACGGTGCGGAGAGCCGCTCGTGGGGCCGAGAAGCTCCATGCGATGTCCTTCCTGGACACTCGCATCGGCGTGCTTGCGAGCAAGATGGAGGTGGCCTTCAAGAGCTTTGCTCGTGAGGGCGCCGACGTGCTCGAGTTCCGGTCGCTGGTCGAGCGGCTCGCCTCGCAGCGTCACCTGGCTGCTTGCATGGAACGCGGCATCGATCCCACGGTCGGCGTCGCGGCTCCGAAGCTGCAAGGCACGCTGTCGTTGCCGTCGGTAAACCTGCAACCGGTTACCGCTCCTGTCATGGGGCCGGTGCCAGTGCAGGTTCTCCCGGCAGCACCGCAACGTGTCGCACCCACGCCCATGCAGGGCGTGCCGCCTGTCCTGACAGGTGGGTTGTTCGGGTAACTGACGCCCGACGGCAGCAACACTCGTGTGGGAGGGGCATACGCCCCTCTCGCACGAGGTTGTTCTGTCGATAGCGCACCGGCTGATGCGCTATCGACAGGGCAACGCCTGAACACTTTTTTGTGCTGTACGTCTTTCTCAAGCCCTTGTGCTTGGTTTGACGCTAATGGAAAGCAACGGTCCCTAGTGACGTTGCCTCCGACAGAATTGAGATCTCTCCGGGTCTTTATTCTGACAAGACGATGTTTAAGTAAACGGAACCATGCGTCTGCATGAATTTCGTTTGCTATATCGAGTGTGTGAATGATCCTGCGTGCCAGTAGATCGTTCGGACAACCACACTCACATTCTGCCAATGAACATTCGTTCCTTGGCTCAACTTTGCGGGGACATTCAATCTCCGCAAGGAGCTTGTCTGTTGTCCCGCTTTTTCAGGAGATGCAGACATGAGCAATCTAGAAGATGTTATTCCAACCGTCGACCTCGAATCGGTGGTGTCGTTTACGTGCCGCGGACACAACTGTGCGGTGCGGTACAACGCAAAAAAGCGTGCCTGGGAGTCGTTCTTCGATTTTGATGACGATGGCCCTGAATGGATTGGTCGCTACGAGGACGCAAAGGCTGCAGAGCATGCAGTTCGCACCGCCTTGTGTTGTCCGACCCTGCCGGAGTTCGCACATCTCAAGGGTCAGTTCTCTCTGTACGACGCGGACCCGATCCTCCCTGCTGCATCTCGGCAGCCGACCGTCGATATGGTCGCGGTTGCCCGGATGGCTTGTTTTGGGAGGACTGGCACGTGATCGGTCAAGTTCTCACCCATAAGGGCGTCACTCTTTCAGCTTTGGCTGCGGGTGATCGTGTCAGCTACACCCTGGCGTCTGGCGGTCGCACCTTGGGACAGTTCGTCCGGTTCATTCCGGAGAACATCCAAGCGTTCGAGCTCCAGAAGCTGTCCTGGCTGTACGGTGACTTTTTTGGCGTGTAGGAGGTGTCACGTGGCTACATTAAAGGCGCTCCCGCGCCAAATATTCCGCCGTAAGGCGGTCGATCTACGTGCCAAAGAGGAGGTGTTCGTCAGGCTCGTTCTGGTCGGACTTCTCGGACTAAAGTGCGTAGAGGATGTCTTGCGTCATCGGTCGGTGATCGAGGGATTGGTGGCATTCGCTCCCGAGATCATTACCAAGATGGCGCAGGTGGGGGCGACCCCGCATGTAATGCGTTGCTCTACTCGTGCAACGCCAACTTCGTATGGCCGCCAATCGGCGGAGGCGTACGAAGCGGATCTCCGCGTCATTCTCGATCGATTGGTTCCGATGTATCAGAGCCGATTCGTGAGCGCCGATGATTCGTATGCGGCGGAGCAAATCACCGCAGCGGTGCTGCGTATATCTCCCTGGCTGATGGAACGGACGGTAAATCCGCTCACATTTGTTCGGGAGTGTCTTACTGGGTGTATGCACCCGGAGGAGCTCAACCTTGTGCCGCAATGGCGCTTGAAAGCTGAGTTCCGTGGCTGTAGTGGCGAGGTTCCGCTCGAGGTCTGGCAGCGCCGCGAGGCTCTGTTCAACTTCGAGCTGAAGGCTTCATCAGTGAGTCACTAGCCGCAATTCTCGCCGACCATCCGGTCGGCATACCCACGCGGGGACATCCATCCCCGCAAGGGACATGGCTGTCTCCGCTTTTTCTTTTTGGAGACATGTCATGAACGTTGAACTGAAGGAGGAGCAACTCGACATCTTCGGTGTCGAGCTGTCAGCGCCTGTGAAGGCGTCGAGCGGTCGCAAGGCCGCTGTAGTGTCGGACCGGGTCATCCCCGGCTCGGCGGTCGGTCGCATCGCCCTGAGCCGGCTCCTGATAGAACTTTGGTTCGTTAGGGAAGTGGTATCCGGGCTGTTTTACCGGATGTTTGATTCGGAGGCTCTTGAGCCTTCGGACTGCATCCCGGTGCAGTCCATGCGGGCGGACCTTGCGGTCAGCAATCTCGAGGACAGCGTCAAGGTCCTCGAAGTTGTGGATCGCTACAGCACTGCTTTTGTTGACCGGCTTCTCGCGGTCGATGAGTCGGCGCGGCTTGCGGTTCTGAAGCACTCGAAGGGATTCGGTAAGTCCTTCGGTGATATGGAGCCGGCCGAGTACATCGAGGCAGTTACATACTGCCGAGATGAACTAGCACCGCGGTACTTCGACTTATTCGAGTCGGGGTCGGCGGACGCTGCTGCAAAGAAGGTCGTTCGCGATGCGCTGCTGGCGATCTCCCCGTGGAGACTGCCGGCGCGGCTGAATCCGGTCGAGGCGTTCATCCGCCTGGTGCCGGAAGTCGTTACGGCCGATCTGTTTGAATCGTTCTTTGACTGGCGCCGCAAAGGGGAAACCCTGCGCAACGTCACCAAGAACGAGACGCGCAGACAAAAGCGGGCTGCTGCTGCGGCGGAGCGGGAGGCGGCGAAAGCCGAAGCCGCTGAGCCGAAGCTCCGGAACCGCCCTCCTACTTGGGAGGAGCTCGGGGTTTCCCGAGGAAAGGGAGACTGGAGCATGACGTGGAAAAAGCGTCAGGCGTTCCGCGATCCGTCGTCGGTTTTCAAGCCTCAGCCGTTGCCGATGGTTCGGCCGCGGGTGTGGGTTGAGCCAACGCCTGTGGCCGAGCGTGTCGTCGAAGTGCCCGGGCAGTGCGATTACTTCGTGCTTCGTGAATACGAAGCCCGTGTGTTCGCACTGGAGTATCGGGTGCGCACCGACGCCGGTACCGACGTCCTAGTCGACTCCATGTCGATTGAGGGCGCCGGCGGTGACTGGAATCGCACGCGCGTGACAAGCGTGTTGCGGTCCCAGCTGCGTGACCCGCTGCTGGGCGTGGATGGCTCTGCCTTTCCGGTTGAACTTCTGAAGTTCGATCGGGTGGGCATTGCCGTGTACATCGACGAGGCCGACATGCGTTCCGAGGTGGAACGAGCGTTGGACTCGGCGGTGAACGCCGACAACGGCACCGGCCTGTCGACCACATGGTCGGCGGCATAACTCCCGGCACACGCCGGGTTCCCCTGTCGGGATTACTACTCCCGACAGGGGTGGTGATCCCTCTTTTTTTTCGGAGATCACCATGGAAACAAATGAAACGCTGGCGCCTGCGCCAGCACAGAAGGTCGGCATCACGCCGCGGCAGGTGGGCTTTACTGCCACCGCCGTTGTGCGGTCCGGCGAGCTGGACGCGGGCAAGGGCATCATCCGCGTCCACAACTCGCGGATCGATCGCAAGGGGGCCGGCAAGGACGGCTTCCGCCGCCGCGAACCCGTGATCCTCATCAACTCCCACGACCCCAGCTGTTGGGTTGTGGGGGTGGTGATGGGTGCCGGGCGGAGCATCGAGGGCTTGTCCCGCGATAGCGTCGCCCTCGACTACGACCAGCGTGACGCCCTCGGGCTGCACCGGTCGGAGTCTGAGGCGATCGAGGTCCGCCCGGCGACGCACACCGAGGTGTTCCGGTATTACTGGAACCACCCGGATCCCGGCATGTCGCTGGCGACCCGACTGGGCGCCCTCGGCGTCGCGCTCGGCGTAGTCGGCGCGGTGCTGGGCCTGGTCGGTCTGGTCATCTCGCTGTGAGCGCCGGCGATCGCATCCTGGACAAGATTCGTCTTGCCCAGGCGCAGTCGCCTACGCCGCAGCGCGGGCCTGGCTACCGCTGGTTCTGGACGGACAGCTTCGAGCTGCCTCAGAACCTGCGGGACGCGTGGTGGCCAGCGGCAACGCCGGCCACCGTCGGAGTCACCCTCCTGGGCCTCGTGCCCGAGTCGGTGGTCTTCCGTGATGCACAGGGCCAACCCGCTCCCCCCGCTCAACCGCTTCGCTTCCGTGTGTTTCGACGGGACGACGCGCTGTGCGTGGTGGGGGCTCAAGTTGGTACCCGCTGGGATCAGTGTGTCGTCATTCCCATCGTGGGATGACCCTCTGACCCCGCAGTAAAGGAATTCTTCGCTCCGGTGCAAGCCGGGGCGGGGGGTTCCCCCAGGGGCACTGCGTTCAGTGCCTCCGGGGGAGCCTCCCGCTCCACATCGTCTTGTTACCGGAGAATTGATATGACGAATTGCAGAACTAGCCCGATCGTTGCGCGTCCTTACGCGTTGCGATTTGATCTGACCACGCCCGGTCACGTAATCGAGGCCGCTATCCGTGAGGCCAATGAGTTGCTCACGGCGCAGCTGCCAGGGTTGCTGTTCTTTCCCTTCGAGTGGAAAGAAGAGACCGCGGTGGGGCAGCGGTTTCAAGCTGTGCATTTGCACGCGGACGACGCCGGTTGGGAACGGTTTCGGGCGCGTGGAATCAGCACGGTTCCGCTGCTGGCACGACGGATGGACATTTCGGTGTCGCGTCGTCGTCGCCCGGATAGCCTGGGGCGCGAGCCCCTCGCGATGGCGAGCTGACGGTTGTCCTCGGCTCATGTGTAGAACAGTGGTACCCAGAAAGGGACGTAGCCTCGGCTGCGTCCCTTTTCTTTTTTTTTGAGGGCTTACCCCTGGGGGTGTTTTTCCCAGCTGGAAAAAGCATTCTCAGGCCATACAATGACCCGTAGAACTAAAACAGAAGTACCCGAATGCGAGAACGTGAGAGACGACGTGCATCACCCAGCGCCGCGTGCGTCGGTGCGACTTTGCTTTGTGGCGTTCCGCCGCCACACGCGGATGTTTCGCCTCAGCACACGGCATGGGCTGGATCCAACCTATGCTCCGGCGTGAGTACATCTCAGGCTGCCTCATCAATACCTCCGCAAGCTGCTGTCAGCCTTGATCTAGTGCAAGGCAACCTGCGCCAAGGTGCGGTAAAGTATTTCAACTCGAATAACCCGAACACAGATTCGGTGAGTGGCGCCATCGGACTGGCCGGCACTGCGCTTTCGCCGACCAAACCTGCGTCTAGTGATGTGCATACACAAGGGAATGGGATCTATATGCAAACTGAAAAAGGTTCGAGTGAGCAGCACTCGGCCGCAACCGCCGTTCGGACGCTGACCCAAGAAGTGCGGTCGACGCTGAAATTCCTCAACGGGAGCCGGACGATCGTGGAGCTCGAGGACGAGCGTGGGCATGCCGTGCGTGTCCATGGCGTGATTCGCTTCTTTGGAGAAGCCGGCGACGGCATCCGCGAAGACGGGACCAACACCTTCTTCTCGTTCAGCGAATACGCAGTCTCTCGCTTCGTATGACACAGCCCCTGAACGCCGCGCCGCAGTAGGCCACGCGTCGGGGCCCGGCCCCGATGCCCCTTCGCTTCACCGTGCTGATCCTCGGGTCGGCACGGCTTTGCCTGCCCGGCGCTCTGTGTGGACTGAAAAGCCGACCGATTGCCCCTTGCGGGGCCGGCCTTCTATGGATATGGCATGAGGTAGGCATCCATTTTTGGCGGCGGTGAATTGTGTATACGCAAGACACAGGGCAGGAGTCCGGGCAAAAGGGCGAGTTCGTCCGGGCACACTTTTTCTTTGGCAAAGATGTCCGCGCGATCGTGGCGGACTATCAGCGCCCGCTGGAGAAAGAGGCCGTCAAGCGCTGCGTGCGCGTCGAGCTTGGCCCGAAGAACCGGACGCCGGAGTCGGCGGCGCCGATTCGAATGGAACTGCGCACTGCCGACGCCGCAGCCATCATGTCGGTGCTGCTGGGATATGAACCTTCGGTGCATCTGCACCTGGTCCGCCCCGGGGTGCATAAGACGCTGACCTTGATGCGGGGCTCCGAGTCGCCCGCGAGCTGTGTGCTCCGGATGAGCGCCAAGAACTCCACTGTGAGCCCCAAGGTCCACACCTTACAGTGTGGCATCGACGCCGACGATGCGCTGATGTCTGCAGGCATCGTTGCGGCGTCGCTCGAGGCGGTCAACCCCGGGCTCGATCCGGGGGTCTGGCACTCACAAGTCTTGCGCATTGGACGCATTGTGGCGCGCGCGAGCGCGCAGCAGGAGGGTCGCCATGCAGCCGCTCAATGAACTCAACCTGAGCTTTTCAGACGTTGGGTGTATTCGTCACTGGGTGAAGACCCGCACGAAACTGCGTGAGTCCGCGCGGCTGGACGCGGCCGTGGCGATCATTCGCGAGTTTGGCATCGTTGGCGGGTTTCACCGCGCGCAGGTGATTGAGGCGCTGTCCGGACGTTTCTACTGGAAGTGCCTCGATCGCGCCGTGGATGCGCTGTTGGCCGCGCGCTGCGTCTATGAAGCCGATGGACTGCCGCTGACCCAGGGAGGCGGGCGGACCTTTGAAATTCGTCTGGACGAAATGGTCGATGAAGATTCGTCCGGGGGCTATTCGGTGAGCGGTGAAGGCGCACAGGACAATGACTACAACCAATTCGGATTCGAAAGCCAGGACTGGGGCTTCGCCTAAAGCGGCCGATGCGACCGCGGGTATCGTGCGGGCGGTGCAATGCGAGCCTGCCCACGAGTTGGAACGGGAGGTTGCTGAGCTGGCGACCTTCTATATGAACTCCGCTATCGGCGGGGCGAGTGGCTGGGCGTGGGAGCGCATCCCGGTGCGTGCGTCGTTCTTTGTTGGCGATGCGCAACTCTTTCGCTACGCTCTGGACGACCCCAGGCTCGGGGAAAACAGGAAGGTGCACGCTCGGGCGAACCTGCACTTCAATATCGGCTACCTGGTGCAAAACCACGTGGCCTACCTTGAGCACATCGTCCCCGAGTGCATTGCAAGGTTGCTCGACGCGATCACACGCTACTCGCAGAAGAACGGCGGCGTCGCCAAGCCCCACCGCGGCGACACGCCTTCGTGGGCGATCTGGCACAAGCAGCTCACCGGCCGCGAACCGCTCACGCCGGAGGCGACGAAACGTCTGTTCTCAAAGGTCCCGGCGCTACTGCTGGCGGGGCATACACTGGGTGAGTGCAAGTGCGACGGCGCGCAGTCCCGCTGGCATGCACTTGATAGCGCCCAGCTGCTGCGGGTGGGGCAGGGCACGCTGCGCTGCGATCACTGCCGGGAGCCCATCGTGCGCGCGAGCGACAGTCGCCGGCCCGCCTGGATCAGTGATGAGGTGCAGTTCCTGGCGTCGCGCAGCGGCTCCGCGCCCGCGCCGACAGCGCCGTAGTCAGGCCTGCGCCGATTCAGAGCGGTCGGACGCGTAGCGCATAGTCCGCATCGCCCCACGCCAGCACCGCATCCGGGTGTTCGGCGAACAGGGCGGCTCTGGACAGCAGGATCACCGGGCCGACCTGGATGCTGCCCGACTGAACCCGAAACAGTGGCGGATCAGGATTCATCTCGCGGTAACTCTCCAGTAGCCAGCCCATGTCGCGAAACGCGGCAAGAATGGGGACCAGCGACGGATGCGTGCCGCGCCCCGGGGGCTGGGTGCGGATGGCCAGTTCGTTCTGAAGGGTTTCGCTGAGCAGTGGCGCAAGCTTGTCGCGCAGGTGCGTTTCCAGCACTGCGACATAGTTCCGGGCCATCGCGGTAAACCCATCGGCGCGGGCGAGGGCGTCGTTCGCCTTGTTGATGTTGAGGGCGAGCACCGCATTGGGCAGGACGCGACGCAGTTCCTCCATGACCTGCTCGTTGTGGACGGCATCCGCGGCCGTAGCCTGATCGGATCGGGTGGCGATGCCGTCGGCAGCGCGGATGTTTCGCGTGAGGTTTCGGATTCGCGCATCGCCCTCCGGGTTATCCGGACGCAGGATCGCCCCGATCGGTAGGTCATCGCGGCCATGGGAGTACGTCAGCACGGCCATGAGAATGCGCTTCTCGGTGTCCTCCATGGCCTGGAACTCCGGGAGCACCCGAACCATGTGCGCGGACAGGAAGTCGTGGGTCTTCGATGACTTTTCCCAAATCGGCTCGCCGGCGGGCGTCTTGCCCCGCCGATAGGCGATGACCTTACCCAGGTCGTGCGCCAGCCCGATGACCGGGGCGAGGGGATCGTCCGGAACCCGCTCGATCATTTCCGCTGCAACCTTGAGGCTGTGATCCCGCAGTCCGACATTCGCGTGATGGCCCTCGGGCCCGCTGGTCCAGTCCTTGTGTGCCTCGAGTGTCTCCAGCAGGGCCAACCGTAGTTGATCGACCGCGCTCGTGATCGCAAACGCCGGCGTCATTGGGATGCGCTGAAGCCAGAGGTGCGCCTCGGGGGCCGGATGTAGTAGCGCGTTCCCGGAATAGTCATAGATCGCCAGGGAGCAGCTCGGCGTTTGGAGCACCTGTGGCTTGGCCTTGAGATCGCTTGTCGCGGGCGCGCGGGTGTGGAGTTTGCTTCCCCACTCGCGCAGTTCGTCAAAGCCGGACCTCGCGACGAAAACGACGATTCCGCTAAGCGCCGTGATCCCTATGGCGTTGATGAGCGCCACCCCCACTGCCACGCCGGTCCGCAGGTGACCGCCGCGCTGCATGAGTTCGCTGGCCAGCGTCGGCACCCAGTAGAAGGAAGGGACCCGCGTGCTACCGAGCACGTACTGCGTGAAGGCCACCCCGAGATCGGTCCAGATCAATAGCGCCGTCAGCAGCGCATAGATCGCGCCGAGCATGGCCACCGTCGAAAGAAACCCACGCGCCGTCCCGATGCGGGCAAGTGATGCGTCTTTATTCGTACTCATGCGCTAGTAGACGACGGCGGGCGCCGCCAAATCGAGGACCGAGGTCAACCCGTGCGTCTATAGGGGAAGCAGCAATGACCAAGCGGTGTTTGGGACCACGTTTAAAGGGGTAGTCCATGCGTAAGGTGGTGTTGGTAGTGGTGGCATTTGCGGGCCTGCTCAGTGGCCCAGCAATGGCGGATGGGTTCTGGACCGGCAATGAGTCGGTGCGCACCTATCCGATCGAGTCGGTGCTCGACCAGGCGGTCCCGAAAGACGATTGCTGGAAGATCCAGCTCAGCGAGAGTCTGCGGGGCAAATCGGTGACGGCGCCCCCGACGGGGATGAGCTGGCGCGACCGCCTGCAGACCATGGCGCACGCCAATCACCTGACGGTTTCCGTTCGCGACTCCGACTGCATTGTCTCGGTGACGCCGTATCGCGATGGCGCCACCGTCGCCTCTGCGCTTCCCGGGCGCTACAACGCGGCGCCCCCGCCGCCCGCGCCCACCGCCGCGCCGGATCCGAATCGCGTGGATCTGTCCCGCGGATTTGCCTTGGCCGCTGGCGGCACCCTCCGCGCTCAGGTCGATCGTTGGGCGAAAGCCAGCGGCTGGCACCTCGAGTGGAAGCTGTCCTACGACTACCCCGTAACCGTCGCGGCGACCTTCGGCACGGAGTTGTATCAGGCCGTAACGAATCTGGTGAGTTCCTACGAACGTGTGGGCCAGATGCGCGATGTCGAATGGGTCTTCAACAAAGGCAACAAAGTCCTGGTTGTGCGGGAAGTGGATCGCTTCACGCAGGCCAAGCGTCAAGCGCCTGCCCCTGCAGCCAACTAAGGAATCGCTCATGTTCAATCTCAAACTTGCTGTAATCGGCATTGCCATGGGCGCGATGCTCGGCGGGTGCTCGGCGACCACGAAGCGGGTCGATACCAGCACCGCGAACATTCTCGCCGACGCCAATAGCACGCTGGCGCAGTCCGACCGGTTCAACGGTTCCGAGCGTATGCGTGTACGCGCGGACGACGACATCTATGTCAGTGGCGACCGGATTCCGATTGAGCCGGGACTTCCGGAGGTCTTTCACCAGGACTACGCGGTTGCGATGTCCAACATCGTGCCTCTCGCATTTGCCGCTGATCGCCTCACGCAGCTGACGGGCTTTCGGGTCAATGTCCACGAAGACGTGTACGCCTACTTCAAGCGCCAGCAAGTCGCATCGACCGGTGGCGCCGATCAGCAAAGCGGGCAGCAGAGTGCATCCCGGTTCACGGGGGGCTCCAACGCGGTGGGTACCGACATCTTCGTCGACCTGTCCTACAAGGGTCCGCTGACGGGCTTGCTGGATCGCATCGCCGCCAGTTTGTCGGCTTCCTGGGAGTTCGACGCCGAAGCGCAGCAGATCGATTTCTTCCGCTATCAGACGGTGTCCTACAAGATCAACGGCACTCACACCAAGGAAGCGATTCAGGGCACCGTAACCAACGCCAGCACGTCAAAGGCCGGCTCTTCGCTGACCACGATCACCGCGGGCGACCTGGACGTTTTCGCATCGGTTGAGCGGCAGATCACCGCAATGCTCACCCCGGACGGCAAGATGTCTGTGCAGTCGGCGCTGCAGACCGTGGTCGTGACCGACACACCCCGGGTGCAGGAGCGCGTGCGCACCTACGTTGAAAGCCTCAATCGCGATCTCACCCGCGAGGTGTTCATCGAGGTCAAGGTGCTCACGGTCAGTCTGAGCAATGGCGACAGTCGCGGTATCAACTTCAACCTGCTGCGCAACACGGCATCTGGCGGGATGCAGTTCGGTACGGTGCGCGACGTGCAGGGCTTTGGGACGCTGATTGGCTCGATCGCCTCGGGTGCCACCGGGGCCCTCGCGCCTTACGCCGGTTCGCAGATCATCATTGATGCGCTGTCGAAGCAGGGCAAGGTCAGCGACGTCAAGACGATCATGCTGCGTGCCCTGTCCGGTAGCGCGGCGCCGTATCAGAACACGCGCCGGATCGGTTACGTCAGCCAGGCCGGTACGGTGTTCAGCAGCGCCACGACTGGCACAGCGCAAACAACGCGCCAGGTTGAGTTTGAGACCGTCGGATTCACCATGCGCGCACTGCCTCACATTCTGGATGACGGCAAGCGGATGCTGCTGCAGCTGTGGGTGTCGATTTCCAATCTGGATCGGCTCGATAGCGTCGGCACCGGGGACAACATCGTGCAGATCCCGCAGGTGTCCTCCAACGACTTCCAGGAACGCTTTGGGATCACGTCGGGTGAGACGCTGGTGCTCGCCGGGTTTGAGGCGAACTCATTCAACGTGGATTCGCGTTCGATGTCGCCCAATGCGCGCTGGTGGCCGTTCGGCGGCGCGTCGAACTCCTCGGTCACTCGTGACGTGCTTGTCTTCGTGATCACGCCGGTCATCGTCGACGGCCCGCAGCCGTCCGTCTGAGGTAGGCCGCTATGGCAAGTATTGCCCGCATTGGAACCCGCGCGCGTTACGTTGCGAACCTGGAATGGCGCGCCGCGGAAAAGGACGCGACCATCTCAAAGCGCGTCGCTGCGATGCTGGCCGACGAGCGCGCGACCTACGGCGTGTACTACGACACCCATTCTACGTCGGGCGTCATGGTCCGCGTTGTTGGCATGGTCCCGGACCGTGACTACGAGCCGAAGCTCAAGGGCCTGCCATCGCTTGCTGCGGCGGTAGCGCAGAAGCTCAAGGACGGATTTGTCGTCACGCCGTTGAACTCCGCGGATGACCCGTCCCGCTGGTGGTTCTGTGGCTTTAGTAATGGGGCGGTGCGTCCCGGCACGGATCTGGTTGCACACCAGGACACAGTGATTGCGCACCTGCGCGAGCACCTCGAGGAGGTGGGCGACGCACCGGTGTACGTGCCGCTCGCGGTTCGCGAGCACCTGTTGAATCTGGATCGCACGCTGCGCGAGTTCGATCTCGATGATCTGCTCGCGGATGCCCCTGACGATTTCAAGATCGGCCGACTCAAGAGCCAAACCTCGGCCGCCGCCATTGCGTTGTTGTTCGCTGCGGCGGCGGTCGGTGGACTGGGCTACTTCGGATACACGTTTCTGTTCCCCGAGGCTCCGGAGGTTGTCGACGCACTGACTGCAGAGGAACTGGCGGCGCAGGTGCGTGAGACGTTCCTCAGCGCACGCGGCCTGCAGGTCGACACCGTGTTGACGACGCAGCACAACGTCTGGGTTCACGACGCAAAGGCCTTTGTTTTCGGACTCCCTCGAGTGGCAAAGGGGTACGAGCTCGACAAGGCGGTCTGCCTGCCCACTGGACGATGCAAGGTCACGTATGTCGCTGCGAAGCGTCCGTCTCTCGAAGCGTTTCGTCGGGACTTCGAGGCGCAGGCCCTTGGCCCGGTGGTTTTCCCCATGGATGGCGGCTCGGCCGAGATGACGATGCAGTTCAGCACGCTCGATGCCACTGCGCGCCACAGGGCGCCTGCGTTCTATGACGCCATTCCGGATCACCGCGCGTTCGTGCAGGAACTGGTCACGCGGCTCCAGCGCTTCAGCAACATCATGCCCACCGGTTGGGGGCGCACGCTGGCCCCTGTCAGGACGCTTTCAATCGGCGCCACGAATCCGTTCGGCAGCGAGTATTTCCTCGGAACCGTCTCGATCACGCTGGAGCAGCTGTGGCTGTTCGAACACCTGATCAATGTTCTGGCTTCCGAGTATCTGAGCATCCAGAAGGTTGAATTCCTCAACCACCCCAGTCCGGCGATCAAGTTCGATGCGAACTACGTCATCGCCAAATATCCCGAAACGCAATGAGGTCGATCATGCGCACTTCAGTTTTTCTCGCCTTCCTTCTGCCTGGCATCGCATTGGCGCAGGACGTGGCACTTCCGGATGCGACGGGCGTAGCGGCCCCGGCGGCCGTCACGAATAGTGCGGATCCCGCGGTTCCGTTCACGATGACCCCGCCGGGAGAGGACGCCAACACACTCCAGGTTGTTCAGGCGCTGCAGGAGCGCAGGGCGCTTCTGGAAGCGCGTGCAGGGGTCGAGGACGCGCGTGCGCGACTCAAGACCAGTACGTGCGAGGCCGATCGCGGGTGTGTGTCGTCCGCCGCCAATCCCGCCACCATTGCGCCACCGCCAGTGGGAGCGCTGCGCCCCGCCGACACCGCACCTCGGGAGTCGGACTTCACCATTGCAGGAATCTACAAGCGGGCGGGCGCCCCTGCGACGGCCGATCTGTTTGTGAACGGGGGTCGTGTCAGTGTGGAGGAGGGCGCACCACTGCCGGGCGGGTACACGGTTGCGTCGATCACGACCACCGGGGTTGCCGTCGTCAGTGCGCGCGGTAAGCGACGCCAGCTGGATTTCGCCCAGCCTGTCGACGTCCGCGGGCGCTAGACGTCATGGCGTTCCTCGGTCTTGGCAGCAAGACAAAGACTGCGAGCGCGGCCGCCGGTGTGGCCCCGCCCTCGGCGCCGCCGACTCAGGGGGTGGTCGCAAACCTCCCGGTCGCCCATGTTCGCCACCGCAGTGTGCAAAAACTCGCGAGCCTGACGGAACAGCTGCCTCATCATTCGGAGGTGCTGACCCGTCCTGGCGGCAAACTGGAAAAGTTGCTCGCGGATTCCGAACGGCACGACGTCGCTCTGTTGGATGTGCCGGGGTCATCTGCTGCGGACATGGAATGTGCCGTCGTTTGCACGGTCAACTTCGCCGAAGGCGCTCACGGCTACGCGGATCTGCGGCGCCGGCTCGAGAAAGCCGGCTGGCGCTGCAAGCCCCCGTACCGCGCGACGCGTGAGCTGATCCAGAAGCTGTATGAAGACGGCGAAGCCAGCTCGGTGGTGTCGACCGACGCATCGGAAATGGAGCGCCTGTTCAACGCGATCGCGGCCTCGGCCATCGAGATGGGTGCTACGGATATTCACTTCGAACTTCGCGCCGGAAGCTGCGCCGTGAAGTATCGCATCAACAAGCGGTTGTCCCGCCAGAAAGACCTGAGTGGAGCGGTCGCGAACACGCTGCTGCGAACGATGTATCAATCCCTCTCAGATCACGATACTCGCGATGCAACGCAATATTCCCTCAAAGAGCTCCAGAGCTGCGCGATTGATCGACACATTGATGGGCAGCACTATCGTTTTCGCTACCAGTGCAACCCGGTGTCGCCATCCGGTGCCGACTGTGTGTTGCGCATTCTGCCGATCGGCAGAGAGGCCGACGAACGGCCGTTCGAGGGTTTTGAAAGCCTTGGGTATAGCGTCGCGCAATCCGACTTGATCCGCGAAATGTTTGCCGACCCGAAGGGGGTCATTTTGATCGCCGGCAAGATGGGCAGTGGCAAGTCCACCACGTTGAAGCACGGCCTGGAATATCTTGGCGCGCTGCGCCCGTACTTCAAGATCCGCACCATTGAAGATCCGCCGGAATACTACATTCGCGGCGCATCGCAGCATCCTGTTATCCGCCGGGTAAACACTGCCGACAAGGAAGGAAAGGGCGAGTCCGACTTTGCTCGGACGTTCCGCACGATTCTTCGCCTGGACGCCGACGCAACGATGCTCGGGGAGATTCGCGACGCCGTCACTGCGGGGCTCACGGTGCAAGCCGGCCAGGCAGGGCAGAAAGTTGCCGCGACCGTTCACGCCAACTCGGCATTCGGGATTATCGGCCGCCTCCGGCGGCTAGCCGTTGATGCGGAAGATATGGCGGATGAGAAGTTTCTGTCTGGCCTGATGTTTCAGGAGTTGCTGCCCGTCGTCTGCCCCCATTGCAGCCTTTCGGCGCTGGACCTTTTTCAGATGGCCAGTTCCGGGACGGTGCGGCTGGGATTGACCAGGGAGCTGGTGGAGCAGAAGACCGACACGCTGAAGCGTGTTCTCTCGTACCTCAAGCCGCATGCCCGGGACATCCGGTTCGAGGGACCTGGGTGCAAGGAATGTAGCCATCGTGGAACGGTCGGGCTGACCGTGTGCGCGGAGGTTGTCGTGCTGGATGACGACATGCGGCAGGCAATCGCTGCCGGCGATGTGCTCGGCGCGCGGCGCCATTGGGAGAGTGAGCCGGGGTTAGTCTCCGGCGCGGACGGTGTGCGCTGTGTCGACCACGGCATGAGCAAGTTGCTTGCCGGGCACGTCAGTGCGGAGGCATTCGAGGAATCCTTCGGATTCATCACGCCACGTCTGATGGCGCGCACCTTCTCGCTGTTGACGACCCACCCGGAGCTGTTTGGACTCCCGCCCCTTCAGGCGGACACTCGCGAGTAGATCTTCGCATGCTCAATGAAATGAACTTCTGGTTGGCGAAGCGCACGTTCGGCTTGCGCCAGCGCCTAGCCTTCTATCGTCTGCTGTTGGCGTTTCTCGAGGATAACAACACGGTCCTTGATGCGGTCAACGAGTCGGCCGAGTTTTACGGCACGCGGGCACTTGGTTTTATGTTCCGGCACTGGCTTCGTCAGCTTCGCAACGGCGCCAAACTCGCCGAGGTTGTCGACGGGTGGATCAAACCCGCAGAAATTGCGTTTATCCAGGCGGGTGAAGAGCGCGCGAACCTCGCCGAGCCGCTGGGTAATCTCGTGTTGCTGCTCGAAAAGCAGGATGAGGCCTCGCGCAAGCTGGTCGAGACCCTCTCGACTCCCATCGGCTATCTGATCATGTTCCTGACTACCGTATTCGGGATCGCGTTGTATGTCGTGCCGGAATTTGCCGCGGCGATGCCAATGGAGAACGCGCAGTGGATCAGCCGTTGGTTCTTCAGCGCGTGTGAGTGGTTGGCGCAATGGGGCGTTTGGATTGTCTTTTGGTTCATCGTTGCCGCGGTCGTCTCCGTTTCGTCGTTGGCCTACCTGACCGGCCCCGTCCGGAAGGCTTTGGATGGCTTGCCGCCCTACAGCATCTTCCGTCGGATCCAGAGCAGCTATTTCCTGATTTCCCTCAGCTCCTTGTTTCGGTCAGGGGTCGGCATTCAAGAGGCGGTCATCGCGACGGCGGAGTTTGCGTCACCGTGGATGAAGTCACATCTGCGTGTCGTCTCCCGCAAGGTCCGCGAGGGCATGAACGAGGGTGATGCGCTCCAGACCGGGATGATGCCCAAGGATATGGCCGGGGAGGTACAACGCTACGCACGTCTATCTGGCTTCGAGCGGGCGTGTTTCCGTATCGGCAACAGCAACATGACGCTTCAGCTTGATCGCCTGGCGAGGTGGGCGACGTTTGCCAAGTATTTCGCGATGTTTGGCATGGCCGCACTGATCGGCACTTTTCTTTTCGCAATCATGGGTGTCGTTGCGCCCCTGTTGCAGAACAAGCCGTACTGAGGGCACACGATGAAGCGCAATCGGCAAGCGGGTTTTGGCCTGGTGGACATGGCGCTGTCCATTGGATTGGTCGCGATCGCCATGATGATGATCTTCGCCCTCTATCGCCTGGGTCGTGCGGACTCCCAGTCATTCGCTGCGGCGGAGGAGGTGATCGATCTGCAGCGCCGGGTGCAGGACTACTACGTCGAGCACAACGGTTACAACGACCCCTCGTTGTCCGACGCGCTCCTGTTGGCTCGCAACCTGGTTCCCGATCAAATGGTGCGAGGGACGCCAGCAGGCGTGCGTACCCGCTGGTTTTCCGCGGTCGCCGCGGCCCCCATCGACGCCACCACCTTCCGGCTGACCACGAGTGTCCCCAAGGATCGGTGCTACGACTTCGTCACGCGCCTATCCCCACACTTTCGGGCGATCCGGCTGGATTCCGGGGCAGGGTGGACGGACGCGGCGCTCGACGGGGCGCCCCTCAACAGCGTCATTGCGGCGCAGTGCTCGTCCCGTGCGTCGGTCGACGTCCAGCTGGATTCCGCCTGACCCAGTGATGCGTATACGCAACGGGGGCCGCAATCGCGGCCCCTTTTTTTGTTCCTCGGCAGTTCTGCCGGAAATGGGCAACGCGTGCGTCTAAGGGGATACGCAGCGCAGGTGCGCGCGCGCGTTCCCTCATTTACCAGGAGTATTCGTATGCAGAGTTCCACCCCCAACGCGATCCGCATCAGCGGCAAGCGACTGAAGCAAGGCGGCTTCGGCGTTGTTGACGCCGCGCTCGCAATCGGCATTTTCGCCATCTTTCTGATCATCATCGTCGGCGTCTACCGGCTGGGTATCCCCGCGATGCGCGTCAACGGCGCGTCCAGTGCCGCTACCACGCTGCAAGGCAAGATCCAGAAGTCGTACGAAATGAGCCGCACCGGCTACACCGGCATCGACGAGCTGGTTGTTCGTCGCGCCAACCTGGTGCCGACCAATTTCGTGATTGGCGATTGCGCGACGGCGGGTCCGTCCTGCCTGCGTTCGAACTTCCGCGCTGGTGTTTCGGTGCGTTCCATTTCGATCGAGGGTGAGGCCGGCGCTGGCTTCTTCATCACGTTCCACCAGGTGCCGAAAGAATCCTGCGTCGATCTGATCACCACCCTGGAGGCCAACTTCCTGGCGGTCAACATCGCAGCGGGTAGCAACACCACGCCGACGATCTCGTCGCTGACCGGTTCGGACGCAGTCACCACGGGTTCGGCTGCGGGCCTGCTCAAGAATGCACTGAGCACCACGGCAGCCGATCAGGTCATCAACGTCAACGACGTGGGTGAGAACTGCGACTCCCGCGCTGCGAGCGACATTTCGTTCCTCAGCCGCTAAATCATCGCCGGAGAAAGTGGCATGGCAGCAGCCCGTATTGGATTGACCTCACGCAAACGGCAGCACGGCTTGTTCTCACTGGTCGGGATCATGTTCGCGTTGGTAATCCTCGGGCTGCTGCTGCCCACGATCAACGGATGGTTGACTGAAAGCCGGCTGCGCACCAAGGCAGATGCCTCTGGTGCGCTGCTGGCCCAGTACACAGGCGCGCTGCGCGCGTTCCTGAGTGATCGCGGTGACACCGCAATCGTCGACGCAGGCTGCACGGTGGGCACGCTGTGCGCGATGACAGGGACCGACTGGCTGAAGAACAGCGCGGACTGCGCCGTCGCCACAGGGACGCTGACTCAGTCCTATCTGCCCTGCAATTTTCCAAACGTCATTTACGGCCGCGCGCTCACGACCCATCTGTTCGTGAACGCCGGAAACAACCACGCCGTCGTTCGCATGGACGGATGGGTGGATCGTCAACAAGCGCCGCGCCCGGACCTGAGCACCCGCGCTGCGGTCAATGCCAACGCCAGCACCGCCGGAATGGGCGTGCAGACGGTTTCGGGCGGTGGCCCCGACTACGCCGCGCTGAATCCATTGGCGGGCGCCTTCTATTCCTACTACGTGTACGAAACGGGGGACGCCTGGAACTACGACGCCGGTACCGAGGCCCCAGCGCCTACCGATAACCAGATTGTTGCCGAATCCAATAGCGCCCCGTCACTTGATGCCTGGCTGCGCACGGACGGCTCAAATCACATGAATGCCGATCTCGACATGGACGGCCATGACATCATCAATGTGAACAACATCGACGCCAACTCGGCGTCGTTCGCTGGCGACGTCACCGCCAACGACTTCATCGTCAACGCCTTGGGTGGGCAGCGGGTCAGCTCGTTCTGGAGCAACTCGATCGTCGTCACCGCGGCAGGCGTTGATGTCGCGCAACCCACGTGCCCCGCAGGCTCTGTTGCGGACGGCGATTTCGCAGTCCGGAAGATCGTGTACTACCCCGCAGGGAGTCCGGGCGTTCCCGGCAGCCAGATCGGTGATATCTCGGCGCAGGCGGAATATCTGATGGTTCCGGGTCCCGGCCTCTGGCGCCCGATGGTTGAAATCACCAGCACCAATGCGCCGGATCCAACGGTTCCCGTTCTCCTGAATCCGACCAACTCGGACGTTGTTGGCGTGATTCTCACTCGCTGTCTGCCGACCTGACGACAGTTTGCTCGGTTTTGGTAGGGGCGTCGGTCTATCAGCTGATGCCCGATAAACGTTGACTGAAAACAGGACGTGCCGTCATGAACAAAAAAGCACTCAAGGATCTGGTGCCCGTTGTGCCGTTGGCCTCGGTCGGACTGCTGCTTGCGGCCCTCTCCGTGCCCGTAGGTGCGCAAACGATGGGCACCAGCCCGCCGGCGAACCCGACTCCGACTCCGTCGTCCAGCGTCATTTTTGACCGCGCGACGTGCGTCACGTCAGGCGGCGGAGCAAGCAATGCCGCCGGGTATCGCGACTGTGCAACGATGCAGATCGGCGCGGGGTCGACGCGTCATTTGCCCGGCACCCCGATGGAGTGCCCACCTGACGAGGTGCTCGTCGGCGTCGCGGTAGAAGATAATGAGACCCGGTTGCTGTGCTCTCCGGTCACTGCGCCAACACCGGCGCCGGGAGGCGATTGCCGGGCGTCGCCAGTGTTCTGGGTCCAAGGCGGTAGCAGCTGCACTGCCAATGCCCCGAATACCGTTGATGGGGGTTCCACCACGGTATCGGATACGTCTGCTCCGACCACGGGCAATGCTGTGTTCGTGTGTTCGGCCGGCGCCTTCCTCTATTCCAGTGGCGACTGCGTTACCGGGGCGCCGCCGCCGCCGCCGTCGTGTGCATCAGAGACTCTGACGTGGACTGTGGGCGGCGACTCTTGCGAGGCTGTCGCTCCGCTGACCGGTAGTGGCTCAGCGGTTACAGTGTCCGATAGCACAGCGCCTGCGACTGGTGCTGCGGACTTCACCTGCAACGCAGGGACCTGGAGCGCCGCGACCAACGCAACGTGTGCAACAGTGGTTCCGCCGCCGCCCGCCTGCGCGTCCGCAACACTTACGTGGACCGTGGGCCCGGAAACTTGCGAGGCGGTTGCGCCCGGCACCAGCAGCGGCTCCGGAGTCACCCTGACGGATAGCACGTCACCGGCGGTGGGTTCGGCCGACTTCTCGTGCGCGTCCGGAACCTGGAGCGCGCCGTCGAACGCCACTTGCGCCACCCCAGTGCCGCCAGGCAACTGCGGCGTGGAGGCGGTCACCTGGGCGACCGGTAGCAGCATCTGCGAGGCGGTGACCACGGTTACCCCGTACTCGGCCACGCTTTCGGTGGCGGACAGCACCTTGCCCGACACCGGCACCGCGGATTTCCGCTGCGACGGTGGCACGTGGAACTTCCGCACAGGTTCGTGCGCCACGCAGACCACATGCCCTGCGGGTAACGTGACGTGGACGGTGGGCGGCAACACCTGCAACGGCGCGATTGGCCTCGCCAGTTCGGGTACTCAGACGGTCGTCAATGACACGGTTGAGCCCACGACGGGAAGTGCAAACTTCCGCTGCGCCAACACGGGCGTGTGGGGGGTCTTTGGGCAAACGCCTGCGACCTGCGATTCGTCAGTGCCGACCCCGACCCCGACCCCGACGCCGCCACCGGGCGCGTCATGTGCCGGCCAGGCGTTTAGCTGGACCGTTGGCGGAGATACCTGCGATGCAACGGCGCCGACACGCGCCGATGGCACTTCTGCCAGCTTGGCGGATCGCACGGCGCCCACGTACGGGAACGCCACCGCAACCTGCAGCAACGGCACCTGGCTGCCACTTACCAACACCAGCTGTGCAACAGCGCCGCCGCCGGCAGCGCCGTGCGCGTCGGCCGCAGGATCGTGGACGGTGTCCGGTAACACCTGTACCGGAACCATCCCGGCAGCAAACGATGGGGATCCGAGCACCGCGACGGATTCCACGCCTCCAACCACTGGCACCGGACTGTTCCGCTGCAACGGCGGTGTTTGGGATGGTCCTTATGCCAGCGGCTCGACTTGCACGGTATCTGGCGGCGGTGGCGGTGGCGGGATTTCGTGCCCGGCCTCGGTGCTCTCGTGGACAGTAGGCGGCAGCAACTGCTCTACCTCGACCTCGTCAGCGACGGATGGAACTGCGCGCAGGGTTACCGACAGCACCGCGCCGGATACTGGCGCCGCGACATTCACTTGCAACAATGGCAGCTGGAGTGCGCCAGCGAACGCAACGTGCGGTGCGTCCTCGTGCCCCGGGACGACGCTCAGTTGGACTGTGGGTGGCAACACTTGCTCGGCGTCGGTGGGCAGCACCTCGTCCGGTGGCTCGCGAACGGTTAGCGACAACACCGCGCCGACCACGGGCAGTGCGACGTTTGACTGCGTCGGGAACACCTGGGGCTCCGCCACGTCCGCATCGTGCAACGTGACGGTCGTGACCTGCCCCGCGACAACGTTGAGCTGGCCCAAGACCAGTGGCACTGGGACCGGGACATGTGCGGCAGCGGTGGGCGAGAGCAATTCTGGCACCCTTGCGCGGTTGACTACGCATGTAAACAACACGACCACTAGCTTTGATGGCACGGCGTCCTTTACCTGCAACTCGTCAGGCGGATGGGTGGGGCCGGCTTCCGGCTATGAATGCCTCATCAATAAGTGCTCTTGCCCGAGACCCGACGGAAGCAGTGCCTGGAGATGCACGGGAAGTGGATGGAGCGACGGCACAACATACGTTAGTTGCCCATAGTCGCACGTAGCACGGGCCCCGGGATTCCCGGGGCCTTTTTTTTTCTGGGCGAAGTTAGTCACTTAATGTAACGTCGGTCAAAGGACAACAGTTCGATAGAGGGATCTAGATGAAAAAGCTAACGGTGGGAGTGGTGGGAGCGGTGTTGGCGCTGGCGAGCCTCACGGCGATCGCCGAGGTGCGAGTTCTCAGCGATGAACAAACTGTTCGCAACGACGGAAAGGTCTCGGTGCAGTTCGATTCCGGCATTGAAAAGTTTCTCGTGACCGCGTCGCGCCATGGGGGGGCCACTCAAATTTACGGTCGCGACGCGAGTGGGCGCTTCGTTGTGTTGACCCACACAGGCACTGGCTGGTTCGGCACGGTGCAGGGCGTGCCAGTCCGAAACGGCATTGGCGCGCTAGCCGATGCCCCAGGCTTCACCGGCGACGTGATGCTTGCGGGGGCCGGTGGGGCTTCCAAAACGAGTGGCGTCCCGGAGGCGAAGGCCGCGGACCAGGTCTTGGACATTCTCTTTCTGTACACGCACCGAGCTGCGGAGACGTATGGGCTGGAGAGCCTCTATGCCTCCGGACCGACCTTTGAGGCGGAGATTCGCGCAGCGTTTCGGAACAGTGGGTTGAGCCCATACGTTCGCGTTGTTGGTTTCGCTGAGGCGGACGTAACCGATCCAGTCAATGTTGGACTACGGGATTGGTACCCAACATTTATGCAGAACAAGGGTAACGCGGACGATTACCGCGCAGCTTTTGGCGCCGACTTGGTCATTGTCCTTCGCGGCCCCGTCGACGCTACAGATAGCGTGGCTGGCGTCGCGAGCGTCTACTCCGGTGGAGCGCTGGAAATTGAACGGGAAAATGCCTACACGGTCATCGACTCGCGAGCAATGCTCAATGACCCGATGGTGGCTGTCCATCAGATTGGGCACCTGCTTGGAGGTGGGCACGAGTCTCCAGAGCGTGGATGGCTGGACTACTCGAGTGCGCACTCGTGTTCGTACGCTGATGCTCTTGATGGCGGCGATTCCCTCAGTGGAGTGCAGTTGGGCACTGCGGTCTCGGCGGGCTCGCGCGCTGTTCCAATCTACAGTACGCCGGGCTTTACGGACATTAGCGGGACTCCGTGTGGCAATGCTGCGACGGGCGATAACACGCGCACGTTCCGCGACTCTCTGGCTGCTGTGACAAATTACAGTCCTCGGATGCCGGTAGGTTCCGTGTTCTATCTCGTTGTGGATCAGCCCGTCGTTGAGGAAGGCGCCGTGGCCTCGCTGCCAATCCGCGTCACGCGAGAGGACGGTTTAGACCAATCCGCTTCGGTTGAAGTCGCAACAGTACCCTTGGGGGGTCACGGCGCAGTGGCTGGCGTTGATTATGGGGCGCTGTTTCAGCGAGTTGAATTTGCGGCTGGTGAGTACACCAAAGCGCTGACTGTGCCGATTTATAACAATGCGTTCTATGACGACGCTGGTTGGGAAAACTCGGACGGATCTGAACAGCCACGGCGCTTTGCGATCGTCTTGAGGTACCCGCTAAAAGGAACAGTCGAGCCGGCGTATGAGGAGAAGACAGTTTTCATCCTTGACGACGAAGACTCCACCGCGCCGACTCCGACGCCGAGCCCCACGCCCACGCCGGTACCGACTCCGACGCCGACGACCACTCCGACGCCGGCGCCAACCAATGGTGGTGGTGGCGGTGATGGAAGCAGCGGAGGCGGTGCACTGGGTCTGCCGCTGCTGCTGCCGCTGCTCGGGCTGGTGGGTCTGCGTCGCCGGATCGGCGGGGTTCGCACTGGCGGTGCGGCGTGAGTCGGGTTTCGGGTTGGGTCAGCGCTGCTGCGGTAGCGCTGACCCTCTTCCTGGCGGGCTGCGATTCGGGCCCCACGAATGAAAAGGTCGTGCTCGATCTTGCGGACAGGTACTGTCGCAGCGCGGATCCGCTCTGCGAGTACCTTCAGCCTGAGTATGAGGTGGTCGGCCGTAAAACTCTCGCCGAAGACCGGAGATCGTTCCAGTTCCGCGCGACGTGGACGCGCACAGCAGTCCCACTGCCCATGATGATGGCGGTGCGGGCACAGGTACACCTTCGCGCCAATGCGAACAACCCCTCAGGCGCTACCGAGACCATGCGGCTCTTGTTGTCCCCGTCCGGGACGCAGATCGCGGAAGAAGGCTCGGCCGAGTTTGTGAAACGCGGCGGTGACTGGATTCTGGCCGAGTAGATGCCGACCACAGCGGCCGGGTGATGCGCAATGGGCGGATGCTGACTCCGCCCTGTTTCTTCCGCACAGGGCAGCAGAGCGGCGTCAATGCGCTGGTGGTGGAAGCCAAGAACGACGAAGCGAAGCGCTTCTACGAGCGTTTCGGCTTTATCGCCATCGGCGGGCGTCCGGCGACGCTCTATCTGCCGCTGGCAACGGGACTCCGTGCACTGCTGTCAGCGCAGGACTGAATAGGCGCCATCACTGGCGGCACGCTGCATATCCGACCTCCGCGGTCACCGCTTGCGTCTATGTGTCGAAGGCCGGCGAGACCGGCAGACACTACGGAGCAGGCGGATGCAGAAAACCATTGTCGGGCTAGCCCTTGTGGCCGCCATGGGGGCGGCGCACGCGGCCCCTTCGGAAGAAGTCACTTTCGCGGGTCGTGTTTCGACCCTCGGAGTCGGTATTGAGTCATCCACCCAGTTCTGGGACCAGGTTCAACTCCGGGTTCAGGCGAACTTTGCCCAGTTCGGGATTGAATGGGGCAGCGACTGGCTTCCTTACCAGCGCGAAGCGCAGATGATTACCGCCGGCGCCTTCGTCGACGTGCTGCCCATCCGCTGGCTGCGTCTCTCCGCAGGCGTCTACCTCAACAAGAGCCGCATCCACCTGGACCAGCAGGGCGCGGATATCTACGAGGTGGGCAACGCCCTTTATGAAGGCGCGCCGGATTTCAAACTCGATGGCGAACTCGGCTTCCGCTCGTTCGCTCCGTATCTCGGGGTCGCATTCGGAAATCCGTTCGCCACCGCATCGCCACTTTCGTTCAGCGTCGATCTGGGCCTGATGGGCGCCGGCAAGCCGAGTGCGCAGTTCGATGCGCGCGGCACGGTGACGCCGGTGGATCAATACGGTAATCCCACCGGCCCGGCTGTGGACGCTGCGACCGATCCTGACTTTCGTTACGACCTGCGCCGCGAAAAGGACAAGGTTGCCAACGACGGTGAGATTTTCCGCGTCTACCCGGTGATCGGCTTCTCGGTCGCCTACCGCTTCTAACTGGAGTTTCCAATGCGCTCAGTATTTTCACGCGCCCTGATTCTCACGGGCGTTCTTGCCAGCACGTCCGCGCTGGCAGAGCAGCCTTTCCGTCCGGAGCTGTCCACGCTTGGGAGCGTGCCGGCGGTGACGCTTCCGTCGCAGACGCTCGCCAAGGACATCAGCGTTGCAGCGGCTGACAAGCGAGGGGCGATGCAATTCGCTGTGCGGGTTGCGAGTCCGCACGCGATGACCGATGGCAGCTGGAGCCACGGCGCCGATGGCATGTCGCACTGGCGACTGCGCGTTGAGTCCGCAGGCGCGGTATCGATGTCGGTCCATCTGACCGATGTCGCGCTGCCCGAAGGCGCGGAAATGTACTTCTACGATCATGCCGGCAAGATCGTGCAGGGCCCGATCCGCAAGGCAAATCGCAAAGGCGAAATCTGGTCCCCGCTTGTTCGTGGCTCCGACGTTGTCATTGACGTTCGTGTGCCCACCGCAAAGGCAGGCGCTGTGAAGCTGAAGCTTGCCGATGGCTTCCACGGCTTTCGTACGTTCGAGCAGGCTTCGATGGAGAAGCGAGGCTCGTGCGAGGTTGATGCGGTATGTCCCGTCGGCGATGAATGGCGCAAACAGATCCGTTCGGCCGCGCTCTATACCATCGACAACACGTCACTCTGCACCGGTCAGCTGGTCAACAATGTCTCTGGCAATTTGCAGGGTCTGATCCTGACCGCCAACCACTGCGGCCTTGAATTTGATCCCGCGGTTGGCCCCACGGGCGATTCGGTCGTGGTGTACTGGAATTACGCGTCGCCGGCATGCGCGTCCGGTGAGCTTGGCGATCTGACGCAGAACCAGGCCGGTGGCTTCCTGATCCAGCGTTATGCGGCGTCGGACACGGCGCTGTTCGGACTCTACGCATCGCCGCCACCGGCCTATAACGTCTACTACGGCGGCCTGGATGCCAATGGCGCGGTGCCGACGGCTGGCGTGGTGATTCACCATCCCAACGGCGAGGAGAAGTCGATCTCGACGATCGCTGATGGGACGGTCGCGCAGACCACCACCATCGACGGCGTGGACATCGAGTCGTGGGCGGTGACGTACTCAGAAGGCAGTACGGAGCAGGGCTCGAGTGGTGCCGCGCTGTGGAATCAGGATGGCCACATCATCGGCGTTCTGTCAGGCGGTACCGCATCGTGCGATAACCCGACGGGCTTTGATGCGTTCGGGCGGATGGATATTGCATGGGATGCCGGCGGTGACGATGCTGCCGCTCTCAAGTCCGTGCTGGATCCGGACAACCTGTGCGCGAAGACTATCCCGGGTCGCAATGCTGCAGCGGGCCTCGCCACGGAGAACTGTCAGGTCGACGACAGCATTCCGGGCACGACGCCGCCCAGCGGGGCCGTAGTGATCACCCCGGCGGTCGCGCCGGCTGGCAGTCAGATGAACTACCAGTTCGATCTGGTGAATGACGATTCGATGACGATGACCGACGTGTCCTTCGACATCGTGCTGCCGGCGGGCCTTGAATGGATCGGCGCTGTTGCGCGGTCGAGTCATTGCCTCGACGGCGTGGTGGAGCAGAGCGGCAACACCATTCACGTTGCCGGGATGTCCGTGTGGGGTCACGACACTTGCTCGATCACCGGTGCGTTCGTCGGTGACGTGCCGGATGTCTACACCTTCGGCATCGCCGCGGATGCGCTGACGAGCAACCTCGGCAGCAATCCCGAGCCGATTGAGGCTGTGCTGCAGGTGGAAGCCATTGACCCGGCGTTGAACAGTTTCATCTTCGCTCCGTCCGAAGGCTCCGTGTTGACCAATGAAGCGGTCGAGCTGACCTGGAGCGCTCCGGGCGCAAACAGCTGCGACGCCTACGGCGAATGGACCGGCTCGCGTCCGATCACCGGTTCCACCTCGGTCTCATTCGTTGGTACTGGTGAATACACCTTCCGCCTGATTTGCCACACGGACGTAGGTGCGGCGGAACGCATCGTCACCATCGCCGTCACGGGCCCAGGCACCACTCCGACGCCGACGCCGACGCCGACGCCAAGTCCGACGCCGACTCCAACCCCGTCTGGCACCCCGACGCCGACGCCATCACCGACCCCGACGCCGACTCCGCCGCTGGATGACCATTACCTGGCAGAGCCTGCAGGTGGCGGTTCGTTCGGGTCGGGTTTGCTCGCAGTGCTCGCGGGTCTCGGCTTCCTCCGTCGGCGCATCGCTCCTACAGGCTAATGCGACGTCTCCTCTCGGCGCTTTGTCTGGCGCTGGCGGTGGTTGTGGATGCGGGTGCGGCTGAAAAGCCGCACCCGTGTCTTTTGGACGCCGCGGACCACTACGGTGTGGACTGGAAGATTGTGCGCGCGATCCGCCAGGTCGAGGGCGGATGGGTCGGCGCAAAGCTGCGCAACAACAACGGCACGTACGATCACGGGCCGATGCAGATCAATTCGATCTGGACTGAAAGTCGCGATCTGAAGTCCGTCGGCATAACGGCGAACGCGATTCGGGATTCTGAATGCACGGCCTACTGGGTCGGCACCTGGATCTATGCCCGGGAGCTGGCCGCAGCGGGCGGCGATCGCTGGAAGGCGGCAGGGAACTATCACTCCAAGACCCCGAAGTACCATCAGCGTTACCTCGCCAAGGTCAAGGCCGCGTATCAGAAACTCTTTGGTGCAGTGCCGGCGGACGCGGTCACCTATGACCCGCCCGTTGATGACAACGTTGCGTACGCAAAGCGTTGTCAGACTCCGACGCCCGATGACGTTGTGGTCTGTCAGGCCTGGGCGCTGAGTCGTTCACTGGGTGAAGAGATTGATCGGATGCAATCGGCTCGAGTCGTGTCCGTTCCCGATTCAGATGACGACCTCGAATCGCTGGTGCTGTCGCGGATCGATGCGCTCCCGCTGGCGGCCGCAACTCCAGTCGCCAATGCCGCGCCTCCCACGGCACTGCCCGAAAAGGCACCAGAACCAGCACCAGCACCAGCGATCCCTGCGGCCGACGCGGCGAATTCGAGCTTCGACACGGTTGCCCCAGCTCCGTTCCTTGCGTTCCTGTCTCAGGTTCTAAACCCCTGAGTCTGCCCTCGCGGGGCGCCTTTCTGATCCGTACGGTCACCTCAGACACTCAAAGGTGATTCGCATGGATATCTGTCAGGCCGTAGATAACGACTACTGCATCATCGCGGCGAGCGATCGCGTTGCGCGTGATTTGCGCGTGCGCTACAGCCAGGCGCAGAAGGCAGCCGGCCGGCAGGGCTGGTTTGCACCGGAGATTCACAGTTTCCGTGCCTGGGTCTCGGACGCGTGGATGTCGCAGTGGCCAACAGAGCAGCTGCTCTACGGCGCGCAGGAGCTGTCGCTCTGGCTGTACGCCGTGGAGTCCACCGAGATTGGTCGTGGCATCGTGAACAAGACGGCCGCTGCGCGATCCGCTCGGCAGGTCGATCGCCTCTTGAAGCGGTACGGGGTGGACGAGGCGGCGTTGGTCAAGCCGCTCCCGGGGGACGACGAGGCTGCGTTCGGCCAGTGGCGCGCCATCGTTGCGGACAAGCTCAAGGCCAAGCAGTGGGTCACTGAGGATGAGCTGCCGGGGCGTTTGCTGTCCGCGTTGGCGAACCAGAGCTGGACGCCGCCGGGAAAGATCCTGTGGGTCGGCTTTCTGAACGAAACGGCGATGCAGTGCCAACTGCGCGAAGCGCTGGTGGCCGCCGGCGTCGACCTCGAGGTGACGCTTGGCCTGGACGCCGTCGAGGCACAGGTCTCGGTACGCCGCCCGCAATCTCGAATCGATCAGTTCCGTCTGATTGCTGCTGAGGTGCGCGATCGCCTGATGCCGTTCACCGGCAAGGCCGATGCCGACACGCCGCGCCTGGCCATTCTGGTGCCTGATCTGCAAGAGGCGCGTTTGAGCCTGGAGCCGGTGCTGCGCGAGTACGTCGCACCTCAGAGCCTGGTCGCTGGGCCTGAGGCCGGGCGGCGCCCGTGGCGTTACGCGCGGGGGCAGGCGCTCTCGGAGCATCCGATGATTGCGACAGCCCTGGACGTCTTCGATATCGAGGGCGGGGTCGACGATCTGGCGACGGTGTCTCGGGTTCTGCTCAGTCCGTGGGTATTCTCCGGGTGCTCGATGGCGTCACGTGCCGACTTTGAATTGCGTATACGCAACGCAGGCGGCACGCGCTTTCGCCGCGGTCGCGTCCATCGGCTTGCGCAGGCCTGGCATGACCGCGCGCCGCAGCATGGGTTCTTCAAGACCGCCGCCGAATGGTTCGAGGTGCTGGGCGATGCGCCGGCGGAGCAACTGCCGTCGGCCTGGGCCGAGCGCTGGGAAATGCTGCTGGGTGCCGCTGGCTGGGGCGTGGCGACCGATGCGTCGCGTGAACTGAGTCAGGTTCAGACTTCGTGGGCCGAGGCGCTGGATGCCTTGCGGGCCATGGACACGCAGGTGCGTGAAGTCTCCCAGCGACGCGCGGTGGTGTGGCTTCGCGAGATCCTTGCCGAGACGCCGTTTCAGCCGGCGGCCGACTACCTGCAGCCGCTGCAGATTCTCGGGTATGACGACGTTGCCGGCATGGCGTTCGACTGGGTGGCGGTGTGCGACTTCACCGCGTCCAATGCGCCGGGCGCCGTGTTTGCCAGCGGTTTCGTGCCGGCCGACGTGCTCAGCGCTGCCGGCATGCTGGAGGCGACCCCGGAGGGGTGCTTGGTCAAGGCGACGCGGTGGGTCGAGCACTTGCGCACCATCGCGCCGCAGATCGAGGTCTATGCCCCACATGTCGATGATCGCGGGGCCGAATTGGTGCCCTCGCGACTGATTGATGGATGGGGCGACGGGGGTGATCGTCCTGCGGCGACGCCCAGTCCGGTGCGGGCGATCACGGCGCTTGGCGTTGCATCCGAGCGACCCGCGTCCGATTCTGTCCCTGCCGTTGCTGATCCGCTCGGCGAGGGTATCCGGGGCGGTGTTTCAGTGCTCAAGGGGATGACCGTCTCGCCGTTCGTGGCGTTTGCGCGCTCTCGCCTCGGCCTGACCGAATTCCCCGAGGCCGTCGACGGACTGGATTCGTCGATTCAGGGCGAGGCGGTCCACCGCGTGCTGGAGCTGGTGTGGGAGAAGATCGAAGGCAGCGAGCAGTTGCACGCGCTGAGTGCCGAGGCGCTTGAGGCGTTGATTGCTGCTGCCGTAGAGCAGGCGTGCGTCACCGAGGATCGAATCTCGGAGGCCCGCTTCGGCCGAGGCCTGGCTGCGGCCGAACACACGCGTATCCGCGCGTTGTGCGCTCAGTGGATGGAATGCGAGAAGCAGCGTGAGCTGTCGTTCTCGGTGGTGCTGCGCGAGGGTGAGATCAAGGTGGCCATCGCGGGGCTGCCGCTGTCGTTGCGCATCGATCGGGTCGATGCTGTGCGTCAGGCGGATGGGTCGCTGCGCTACCTTGTCATCGACTACAAGACCGGCAGTACCAAACTGACGGCGTCGGTGTGGGAAGCGGATCGAATGAGCGAGCCGCAGCTGCCCATCTACGCCACCAGCGATGGGTTGCTTGCCCACGGCGTTCCGCAGATCGACGGCATCGCGTTCGCTCGGGTGGTGGACGATGGCAGTGAATTCGTCGTGCTGTCGAACTTCGCGGATCGCCTGATCGCAAACAAGAAAGGCAGTTGCGGTACCGGCGTCGAGAACTGGGAGCAGCAACGCCAGGCGTGGGCGGGTGCGCTGGATCGGATGGCGCGCGAGTTCATGGGGGGTTCTCTGGAGGTCCACCGGCGGGCGTTTGAGCGATCGCACTTTGATGAGGATCTGGCGCCGCTGGTGCGCAATGCGGCCGTAGTCGCGGGGCAGGCCGCTGTCGGTACGGTGGACCTATGAACACGAACCACGACACTCTGATTTCCGCCGACGCCGCGGCCCGCGCCATTGCGATCGACGTGACCCGCTCGGTGATGGTCAAGGCCCCGGCCGGATCGGGCAAGACCACCTTGCTCGCGCAGCGCATGCTGGCGGCGCTTGCAACGGTCAACGATCCCGAGGAGGTCCTCGCGATCACGTTCACCAACAAGGCGGCGAACGAAATGCGGGCGCGGGTGCTGGACTTCCTGCAGCGCGCCGCCGACGGCGTGGAGCCGACGAATGACAGCGAGCGGGTCACGGCGCAGTTGGCTGGGCCCGTGCTGGCGCGCGATCAGGAGCGTGGCTGGGATGTGCTGCGCAATCCCTCGCGCCTTCGCATCATGACGATCGACAGCCTGAACTCGTTTCTCGCAGGCCTCGCGCCCATCGTTTCCGGGTTGGGCGGCGGCGTGGGCATCGAGGAGCGCCCGGCGCGCCTCTACCGCGATGCCGTGATCGCGCTGGTTGATGAAATGGACGAGCTGGCTGAGGACTCGGACGATCGCCAGGCGCTGACGCGCCTGCTCGCGTACTCGTCCAATCGGGTCGAATCCTTGATCCCGCTGCTGCGGAGCATGCTGGCTCGGCGCGACCAGTGGATGGCGCTGGTCATGGGGCGCGTGTCCGATTCCGATGCCATGGTGGCCGCTTCGCATGCGGCGCTGGCGGAGTTGGCCGTGAGCCGCGTTGAACGCGTTCGTGGCGCCGCGTGGTCGGGCCACCTGGCGGACATTGCGGCTGCCGCACATGACGCCGGCCTGCTGGAAGAGGCGGGCCTGCCTGATGCGTATACGCATGACATTCGCACCTATCGCACACTCGCCGGCCTGTGCCTGACGAAGACGGGCGGGCTGCGCAAGCGACTGACGGCGTCGGAAGGTTTCCCGGCTGGAAAGGTGCCGACGGTTTGTGCCAATGCGGCGCTGGCGGCGCTGCGTGAACGCACGGACGAAGCCGACATCGTGCAGGCTCTGCGTGATGTCGAGATGCTTCCGGACCTTGACGCACTCGACGGTGCCGACGGATTTGCCCTGGACCTGTCGCGGGTGCTGTATCGCCTGTGCGCCCACCTGCAGGTGGTGTTTCAGCGTGCGGGCGCGATCGACTTTGTTGAAATGAGCATGCGCGCACTGTCGACGGTCACCGGCGCGGGCGGGCAGATTCCGTTGGCCGAACGGATGGACTACCTGATCAGCCACATCCTGCTGGATGAGGCCCAGGACACTTCGGCGGCGCAGTACGGACTGCTGCTGGCGCTGACCGGCGCGTGGACGCCGGATGACGCGCGCAGCGTGTTCATCGTTGGCGACCCGCAGCAGTCGATCTACTCGTTCCGAGAGGCCGAAGTGCGCTTGTTTGTCGAGCTGTGGCAGCGCCGCACGCTGGGCGACATCTCCCTGGAAACCGTCGAGCTTGCGGCGAACTTCCGTTCTCGTGCAGGGATCATCGAGTTCTGCAATGAGATGTTCTCGCGCAGCTTCCCTACTGACGATGACCTTTTCGCTGGCTCAGTCTCCTACGCGCCTTCGGTAGCGATGCGCGGCGAGGGTGGCGTGGTGGATCTCGAGCTGATCAATGGTGAGGCGGGCGAAACAGAGGCTCAGCGTGCTGCGCTCATTGCCGCCGACCTGATTGCGCGTTCCCCGGACGAGTCCATTGCGGTGCTGGTGCGTAACCGTGCCGATGTTCGTCGCATTGTCGAGGCGTTCAAGCTCGCCGGGGTGCCTTACTCCTGTCAGGACATTGACCCTCTGGCCAAATCGGATGCCGTTCGCGATGTCGTCGGGATGATCCGCGCGTTGTGGCACTACGGCGATCGGGTGGCGTGGGGCACGCTGCTGCGCGCTCCGTGGGTCGGTCTGTCCTGGTCGGATTTTCTGGTGCTGACCAAAGGCCGCACGCACGGCTCGCTCGATGATGCGATTCGGGCGGAGCTGATGGGTTCCTCGCTCTCGGATGAAGGTCGGGCGCGACTGAATCGGCTGACTGCCGCGATGGATGCGGCGCGTCGTGATGCGCCGCTGGCGGGGAACTTGGCGGACTTTGCCGAAGCGGTATGGCTCGCACTGGGCGGCCCGGCCTGCGTTTCGCTGACCGAGGCCGAGGATGTGCGCCAGGTCTTTGCGCTGTTGCGCGAGTCGCTGATTGGCGGACAGCTGGAGAGCCCCGAGGCTTTCAGCGAGGCGCTGGCGGGGCTGTATGCCGCTGCCGGTGCCGGGCGCGTGCAGATCATGACCATCCACAAAGCCAAAGGCCTCGAGTTCGATCACGTGCTTCTGGCGGGTTTGTGGCGTGCGCCGCGCAACAGCGACGCGCCGTTGCTGGCCTATCGCCACACCGAGCATGGTCTGCTGCTGGCCCCAGCGGTTGAACGCTCGGGCGACGAGGCGCATGAGGCGTACTACAAGACGATTCTCGCGATGAACCGCCGCGCCGCCGACGCAGAGGCGCTGCGCGTTCTGTATGTCGCTGCAACGCGGGCCCGTGAGCGACTGGTGATCTTTGGTGCGGTATCGACCTCGGATAGCGGCTACTTTCCGCCGCGCGGGTCGATGCTCGACAAGGTCTGGCCATCGCTGGCGACACGGGTCGCCGGGATCACTGCGCATGCGGGGCAGGATGTTCCTGAGCCGCCGCGTGAGCTGGAGCCGCTGTCGCCGCGCCTGCCGGTGGACTGGGAGTGCCCGCTGCCGCTGCTGGGCTATGTGCCGCCTGAGTCGAAGGTGGTGTCGCCGAGCGAGCTGGTGGTGCGTGAATCGCTGGGTGTCGGTGCTGCTGAAGACGGCGTGTATGAGCGCGTGGTGGGTACTTGCTACCACGAGCTGATGGAGCGCGTTGCCAAACGTGGCGGCCCTGACCAGTTCGATGAGGTGCTGAACAAAGCGAAGGCTCCGTTGGCAGCGTCGATGCGGCATCGCGGGATGCCCGAACCGCGTCTGATGGAGGCCATGGCGCGCGTGATCGAGCTGGCCCGGCGCACGGTGACGGGGGTGAATGGTCGACGCATTCTGAGTGCCACCGAGGGGGCGCGCAGTGAAGAGCGCGTCGCCGGCTACGTCGATGGCGAATGGGTGTCGGCGATCATCGACCGCTGCTTCGTGGAGGGCGGCCGGTGCGTGCAGATTGACTACAAGACTTCGGGCGCTGGCGTGAGCGACGCGGAGTGGGATGCCTTTGTGGCCTCCGAGGTCGCGATCTATGGGCGCCAGCAGCGGCTGTATGCGCAAGTGCTGGAAGGCGCTGCGCGGATGCCGGTCGACGCCTATCTCTACTTCCCGGAACGCGACTTCCTGGCGACCGTGCCGATGTGAGCACGGGCGGCCTGCGGTGGCGCATGTGGGGCGTCTATAGGGGCAGGAGGGGCCCTTGCTTCGCGAACGCCGCAGACCAACTGACAGACCATCGCCCAGACCTCGTGCTGGGAGCGACGTGTGGGTGGAGATCTACGGTCCCGATTCAGGGCTCGTGGAGGACTTCAGTCGCCGGTTCAAGGCTCGGCTCAAGGATCGGGCGCTGTCGTACACCGGACCCGCGGCGAGCAGGGCATCGCGTTGGTTCTCCTTGCGCGATTACGCCGATCGGTACAACGGAGCGGAGGAGCGGAAGGCTAGATGCCTCGTTCACCGGTATGCGGTGCTGTCTATTACTCAAGCATTCGTGGATGAGCTTCTGCAATTCACGGCGCCGACAGGGCTTCGGGTCATGGTCCGTACCCGGTCGAAGAGGTTGCCAGCTGCGCCGATAGTCACCGGCGCGGTTTCCAACTGGCAGGACGAGTAGGATTTCTCTTACACGGGGGTTGATTGATATGATGACAAACTCAGTCTCACTACAGCCCAATACTGCCCTTCTTGTGTCGCAGAAACACAAAACACGCCTGTCCAGTCACGACATGATCACGATGGGCCAGCTCGAAGCCGCGCTTCACCAGGCGGGAGCCGGCTATGCGCGTTGGGAGCTGTGCGCTCAGTACGCGATCGTCGGACAACTCTCCTTGGTGGGGCTCGCTGTCCTGTTCGGCGTGCAGGTGAATCAGCTCGCAGCGCCAACCCTTCTGGGAGTCTTCCTGTGGGCCTGCGTCGCGGTGGGTTTCCACATTGCCCGCAATCGTCTGTGGATGTCGGAATCCTGGCTGTTGAGCGCCCTGACCGTGCATGCGTTCGAGGTCCCGGAAGACCTGATGAAGCACATTCGCCCAGGTGGCAGCGTCCGCTGGGGGGTGGCCCGGAGCTGGCTGGCGCGCTGGAAGGCGGCTGTGAGCCTGCCGGTCGCCGCGCGCGAGTCTGAGCCTACCGCAGCGCCGAAGGATGGTCAGCACCCGCCGCAGGTTCGCGTTCCGCGGACGAAGCTCGGGGATAGCCTCGACTGAGCTGTGCCCACGCGTCGGGCACAGGCCCCCGCTGCTGTCGACTCCCGGAGCGATCGCCCTAGTGTGGTCATTTTCTGGCATAATGACCACGTCAACAACGGAGTTATGCGTCGTGGCACATGTGATCCAAATTGAGTCGACGCGCGCTAAAGCGGGGTTTTCTCGACTCCCGTCTGAGGCTGCGGTTAATGATCTTGCGATTACCAAGCACGGGGCGATTGAAGCGTATGTGCTATCCCCGAGTCGGTACCGGAGATTGATTGCGCTGGATTTGGCTGGAGCTGAGCCATTGCAGCGTCTTGAGGCTGAATTTCACGAATTGGTTGCAGGCATGCAGACCCCGGAACATGCCGCTGCGGCGGACAGGTTGGCGACTGACTCGCTGGAAAACATTCTGGCCGGTGGTGCGGGGCCCAATGCTGCAGTGCCAAAGCGGAGCGGGCGCGCAGCCGGTCGGTAGTCGTTGCTGATGGCGGGGACTATTCTGGTTGCGGCCGGCACCAATGGAGCGGGCAAGAGCTCCATTGTGCAGCCTTTTATTGAGGCTCAGGGCGGCAGCTATTTCAACCCGGATACACAAGCACGTAAGCTGGTATCACTGGGGATCCCCCAGAATGATGCCAACGCCTTCGCATGGCAGCAGGGGCACGACCAGCTCACACGCTCAATTGAGAGTGATCAGTCGTTCGCGTTTGAAACCACGCTTGGGGGCCATTCGATCGCCTACCAGCTGATGCGTGCGCTTGCCTTCAAGCGGCGATTGATCATCCTGTACGTGGGGCTAAGCTCGGTTGACCTGCATATTCAACGCGTCCAAGCGCGGGTCGCAACGGGCGGGCACGATATCCCCGAGGACAAGATTCGACTCCGGTATCGGGAAAGCCGGGCGCGTCTGCTGTCGTTCATTGGAACTGACGCAACTGTGCGAGTATGGGACAACAGCGTGCAATCGGTCACTGGCCAGCCTTCGGGGGCGACTGAAGTATTTCGCGTGGAGGGGAGGCGCCTGGTGTTTCCCGTTGGGCGCGACATGACGGCAACACCGCAATGGGCGCAGCCGCTACTCGCACAAGCGATCCGGCTCCGGTTGTGACGCGGCTTTGGCTCCTTTCGTAGCGATTGCGAATAAACCGCGGGGCGTCAGCCATTCGGGGCTTGCTTTGTGCGCCGATTGTGCACCGATTTTCATTCCAGAATGCCCATGACGACACCTACGCTCACTCGCGCGCCAGCCAATATCGATGGCCTCCTGATGCAGCTCAAGGATGACTCCCGCCCGGCGACTATCTCCCCGGTAAAGTTTGCGTCGGCCTTGGACTATCAACTTCAAGACTTCGCCGCGCTGGCGCATGTCCATCGCAACACGGTGCGCAACAACCCGAATTCACCGGACCTGCAGCGGTTCATGCGAGATTCGGTGCGGGTATTGCAGGCGGCGGCCGATTTGCGTGGTAGCGTCGGCGATGCGCTGTTCTGGTTCCGCAATCATCCGATTCGCGACTTCGACCGCAAGACAGCGGATCTCCTGGTATCCGAGGGCAAAACGGATGCCGTGTTGGGATATCTGGATAGCCTTGAGGCTGGGGCGACTGGTTGAAGCTGGACAGCCTGCTGCCGGAGCTGATTTGATCCGTTTGCCCAAAAATGCGCCCTCTTCGAGAAAGCTGTTGTCACAGCGACAACTGAATTGCATAGATGTTGTCGTAGCGACACCGGCAAATGAGATTGTTGTCGCAGCAAGCGTACTTTTTGTCGCGAACGGATCCACGTCGTGTCGTTACGTGCCAGGCGCGACAAGCTGACTAGGTTTTATTGCCGTATCGGCTGCGCAAGAATCGAGGGGCACCCGCTTTGAGCGGATCGGCTCGCCGCAGCGCCTTGGTTGCCCGATCCAGCTGAGCTTGAAGCGCCGCTATCGTGGTGGCACTGGCCTGTGCCGCGCCTTCAAGGTTCTGTGCAGTGCTCGCGATCTGGTCGCGCTCCAACTCTGCCTTTACTGCACGGGCTGTGAGCGACTTCAGACGGAGTGCCGACTCAGCGCGTTCTTTTTCGATCGTTTCTGTGGCCGCTGACAACTGCTCCTCCAGTTTGGCGAGCTGCGTTGTCGCCTTCTGCAAGGCGTCGCCTCGCTCGTGGATCTCTGTGCGTGCAGCGGCGAGCTGCTGGGCGGTCGCTGCCTGCTCGCTCTTCGCATCCTGCAGTTGCCGGGATCGCTCGGTCAGGTCACGACGCGCCTGGTCGAGTTCCTCACTGATGTACCTGAGCGACGACTGCGTAACCGTGGCTTTGGCTTCTGCGGCTTTGGCCTGCTGATCTGCGGCATCCCGCTCCGCGCGCATGGCATCGCGCTCGGCGAGGGCCGCCGCAGACAGCGCCTGTGCCGCCCGCGTTTCGGCCTCGCGTACGATGCGCACGAGCTCCCGCGCGGGTTCAACGAGCTCCGGCGGCAACCCAGGCGGCACCTCGCCCTGCGCCTTTGACACGAGTTCCGCGCATACCTGTTTGAGGTGGCGGTGCACGGTCTCATGCGAACCGCTGCCGCGTTCGGCAATGACATCCCGCACGGAAGGGAAGAACCCATTCTTTTCCATAAACGACAGGACGGCAGCCTGCGTGTCCTTGTAGCTCTGCGTGCGCGATTCAGTCATTGGGGGGTCTCTCGGGCGCCTTCGGGCAGCGCTTTTGGCATAGACTAGCGTAACGCCAAACAGACGTACACTGTGTTACGCCGGATGGCTTGCGGTTGTGATAACCCTAATTATCACAACTGTAACGGCCAAACTTACTCACAGCCTTATGTGCAGTCGCCCCGACGGGCGCGGCGGGCGTCTATAGGGGGAACCGGCGATTTCGCCGGCCTGAATCGGAGTTCCTATGAATAGCACCAGCGAAGCCGCGTCCCGATCCCTGCCTTCGGCAACCACCGCCGGCCCGACCGTGCTGGCATTGCCGGTTGCGCCGGGAGGGTCGGGCGAGGCCATCACTGTCGACCTTGCCGGAGAGGCCACGACGATATTCATCGTTGGAGTTGCTGGGACCGGAAAAACGGTGGCTGCCCTGACTCTGGCGCGGCAGCTGCTTGAGCGTGGGGCTCCAGAGGTTCACTACTGCACTCCGGCAGCACCGGCGTACGTCACTATGGGGGCTGCCCCGTCGACACCCCGCGATTGCCCCAATCAATCATTCGCATCCATCGCAGAACCCTTGGCGAGCGATCTCGGAATGCGCCTTCTCAAATCAATGGGAGATGCCTTTCCGGATCGTGTACGAACGCATGTGGATGAAGGCCGCTCGGTTGAGGCTGTTGAGGCTGCGTGCAGCGGGGCCCCTGGTGGGGCCGTTATCGTCGTGGACGATCTCCACCCGACACACTGGACAGCCGATCGACTCCTCAACCTCATGAGTGGCTGCTCCGAGCGACGACAAACCCTCGTTTCCCCCTGCCAGGCCCTGCCGGAAATCCCGATGGAGCGTCTACCCGAGTTCTTTGGTCTCTTGTCGGCGTTGATGATGGGGCGGCTGTCTGCCTTCGCGTTGGGGCGGGTGTTCCCCACAACGTCAGAAGACATCTTGGAGGCCTTGGAGCGGCTCGACTACACAAGCCCGGAGTCGCGGGATTTTGTCGCCATGAGTTCGAATCCCCCGCAAGTTGGCATTGTCCGCATTGATGCGCCTGCGGGGTGGCGGGGCGCGCTCGTTTGATGATGATGGGCACTGGCCGTCGACCGATATCTAGCGAAAACTTAGGGGAATGGGATGAAGCGAGAAACTCACCCGCCGGCCAACGCCGACCGGGAGGATGACAATGCGTCCGGCGCAGACGATCTTTCACATTCGCAGCGGAAGGCGGCGCGAATTTCGCTGACGATCCTGCGGAACACCTTGGCACTCCCCCGCGCAGTCTATGTAACGCGCATGAACGCTCGGAATGCCGGCCCGTCGCCCGCACTGCGTATCATCGCCGCGCTCATTGGAGCGCTGGTGGCCGGCGTGATCGGGTGGCTCGCCCACGACGCCACATTCGGCGCCGCGTTTGCGAGCGCTACTGCGCTGGTTGTATCGGTGTTCGCTGGCGATCTTTGGATTCTCACTCCTTCATACAAACGCGATCGGCAGGCTGCGCTGGATGCACGCAGCGCGCTGGTGCAGGCCATCCGCGATGCAGAAGCGACAAAGGAGCGGGGCTGGCTGATCCGATTCAGTTGCTTCCCGACCGGAACGACCGCAGACGCGTTTATCCCGTACTTTGAGGCCGCGTCCAACTTCGATCCGGAACAGTATCTGCAGGCGATCGAGGCCCTAGATCGCGCTATGGAAAGTCGGTACAAAGAGGACCGACTCCGTGACGCCAAGAACTTCGCGCGTGTGGAATGGCAGGCCGAAGCGGCGCGGAATCACCATCCGTCGATCTAGCTCCTTCGACGTGCCGGACATAGGAGAGCTGAATGGACGGTACTGATTACGCGATCTTATAATCAACACGCGGCCCCACGCTGACCGCCGACTGTTTCTCGTTGACGAGCCACCGCCACTCCGGCGGTTGGCCCTTACACGGAGAGAAACAGATGAAGATCATCAACAGCGAAACCTTTCCCGCAATCATTCTTGGTTGCCAGTGCGACCATTGTGGTGCGCGCGTGGAGATGGGCGAGACCTACCGCCGCCGACAACTGGCCGATCCGACTGCTAAAAGCAGCGACGCCCAGCAAGGCCTGAAGCTGTCGCGCTATGTCAGCGTCGATATCGTCGAAGGTGGTCGGGTGGGGCGACTGGATATGTGCCCGACCTGTGCCGCCGGCTTCCTGCGGTCCGTCGCGGCCTACCTGCCGCGCCTGCGCTCCATTGGCGAGACGCAGGACGGAACTATCGGCCTCAACCGAATCGGACGCTCGTATCGCTACCACGCGATCGACGCAGAGACCGACCGTGTGTTCGAAATCAGTTCGTTCGTCGACGACGGGGCGTAACCTCATCGTCAATGAACGGCCAAAGCCCGCCAGCAAGCCGCTGGCGGGCCCGATTTGGCGCCAAGGCGCGCCCGCATGTTCGGCGGAGTGTCTGGCGGGTCCAGGCGTACCTGGTCGAGACGCAACGCCCAGGCAACCTGGCCGGAGGGGCCCGGGAAGTCCCGGTAGGGAATCCCATCGATAGGCGGTGCCGACGTTGCGGCAGCCCATCGATCAGCCCCGTCACCCCCGAGGCGCCGCCGCGAGGTGACCTGTGACGGTAGGCATGAGTTCAGACTTCGCCGCACCCCATCATGCCCCAGTAGATGGGCTCGACCGACGTGAAGATTCGCTGTGTGAGCAGCGGCGATTCGATGTGCCATTCGCCGTTGCGCGCCCAGACGCGCCACGGCTTGCCGTAGTGCTCCGCAGATGTGCAGCGGCCTTCGACCAGCTCGATCATGGCGCCGTTCTGAACGGTGGGGCCGACGCGGCGAGTGACGTCGACGGCCTGGGCCTGCGTGGCGACGAAGCCGAGCAGCGAAAGGCAGAGGGCGAGGATGTGTCTCATGAGAGCTCCTGACTAAGTGAGGGAGAATTCCGCTCCTGGGACGCACCGCGGCGTCGCCTCTGTTGCGGCCGCATCTGGTCGTGGCCCAGCTTCGCCAGCGCGATGGCGTGCCGGACCTCAGTCTTTTGCATGCCGTCGGCGACCTCGGCGCCGTGGTACTCAGCGGCCTGCAGATCCTCCTCGCTGGGCGGCTCATACATGCCGATCACAGAGGAGGCCTCCAGGCTGGTGAGCGCGTGGGCGTCGAGATCGAGCTGATGCTCGGCGCAGACACGGCGCAGCCTCCATGCCTGCTTCTCGCTCACCGCTCGGCGGTGCATCGTGCTGCCGAAGTAGCTCACATGCTCGTTCAGGAACGGGAGGTGGACTTCGAGCAGCCAGCGGCGTTTGCGGCTACGCCTGGCCTCCAAATCGGCCCTGCGAGCCGCAGCCTCCGCGCGTTCACGTTTTACCGCGGCGATTCGGGTTCGCACCCAGCCGTCGAGGCGGATCGCGAGAATGCCGCAGATCATCGCGGCACCCAGCAACCCAAGTCCGAGCAGGTCGTTCTCGCTCATGCCGCCATCTCCTGCAGGTCGTACGCGGGCTTGAAGGCGTGGTTGAATGCCGCGCCAGTTTGGTCGTAGGTATCGGCGTAGCCGGTGCTGTCGAGGCGCACGCGGACCTTGCGGACGCCCCACACGCGCAGCTCCAGCGTCAGCACACCGGGGAGGCTGCGGAGGTTGGCCCAGCGATGTCGGCGGAAGATCGCCAGGCAACGCTGCAGGTCGTCCGGCGCCAGCGTTACCTGATCCGGCATGTCGGCGTCGAGCGCGATCGGCACGATGCCGAGATCGACCTTGACCAGCTCGCCGTCGGGGTTGGAGAGCACGTGTGCGCGCAGGTTGCTGCACTGGGATGGGGCCAGATCTGGATCGCGCTCGGCGCAGTGCCATCGACGCTCTACCGGATCGGCCGTGGCTGCACACACGGCTTCCCACTTTGATGAACGCCAGGTCGACTCCAGCGGCGGCTCCGTTCGCTGGCCGGGCGCCAGCACCGTGGTGACGGCCCGGGTGTTTGCGTCGACGAGGATGCGGATGAACGTGCCAGTGGAAGCCTGATACGTCAGGTACTGGATGGTTTCGTACGCGTTGCCGGGTTTGGTGCTGCGGCCCTTGGTGAGAACCGCGTGGTTTACCAGTACCACCGCGGTCTGCGGGTCGGCTCCGTGGCGACCCTGGAACTGCTCCAGCGCGTGGAGCGGCAGCAACAGGCCCTGGGCGCTGTGGACGTCGCGAGTCGAGTCGAGCCCCAGGGCTGCGTAGCGCGCGATTCTGGTCTTCGTCGTTTGGAAGTTGTGCTTGTTGTTGGGCATGAGTTCCCCCTGCCGCGAAGGCGGCCTTGAAATGGAAAAGAGACTGGAAGGCCGCGTTGCCGCGGCGAGAGTGATCGCGCTTAGGCCGGTTTCAGCGGCGGCAGCACGTAGTCGCGGCTCGCGGTGATGCCATCACGCTGCACCGTGATGCGAATCACTTCTTCGAAAAGCTGCTCGGGGAACGGCTTCTCAGTCACCTTGGGTTCACGCTCTCCTTCGGGCTTTAGGACCAGGCCATCACCGTGGTCGTAGTCGATGCTGACTTCGACCAGCGTGTACACCTTCTTCGCGACATCGATGTGAGCATCCGGCATCAACTGGCGGATCTGATCCAGGACTGCGAGGCGAGCGCCGTCGATACGACCCGCCGCCTCGTAGCTCGATGTGACTGAGCATGCTGAGTGGTTGTAGTAGTCCTCGGACATGTGCGGCTGGTTGATCGCCAGCATCTTCTTGAAGGTCGGCTTGGTGGCCCGCTTCAGCGCCGATATGTCCTTGAGGGGCTCCCAGAAGTAGCGGCTGATGAGCTTGCTGATCTCGCTCGCCAGGGCTTCGTCGTCGAGGTAGAGCTGGTTCTCGATCAGCGTACCGTTGTCGAAGGCTCGCGCTTCGTCAGCAGTCAGCCGGGGGCGCAGCTGCTCCACGCGCTGATCGAGCGGCGTCTTCAGGACCGGGCGCACCTGCTTGCCGACCTGCAGCGCGGCCGTCCAGAGCCAGCGGCGCGTGACGAGGTCTTCCTCGTGCAGAGTCGGGTCAATGAACGCCGGCGAGGTCGGCGTCAGCAGCGCGTGCTGGGTTTCAGCGAGTACCGCTGCCACTTCATGGCGTAGTGTCATCGCCTCGGGGGTGGCTGATTCGAACGGCGACGCAAGGCGTACCGCGCGATGGCGGGAAAGCAAACTTTGGATTGATTGTGCCATTTGGGGCTCCTACATTTCAGAGGATTAAACCGAAACCAGCGCATGGCCAGCTATTCGGCGTTCGACAATTTTACAAGACTACATTGTCACTGTCCAGTGCCGCACGTCGATGGAGCGCTGGCGGCGCAGGCTGTCATTCAACCTTCCGCACCCAGAGGGTCTAAGTACAGACGACATCCATCTCGGCTACGGGTACATCAGGCGTCTTAGGTCTGTAAACGGGCTTCCGTGGTCGACCGTATTGCTCGGCGACGCGCTGCCCCCAGACACAGAGGACGAACGGATGACGCAGGGGTCCGATGATTTGAAACACTATGGCGCAGCTGCTGTACGCGCCCGTTGCTCAGCTGGACTACACGCAGGACGACAAACGGGACTTTGTTGCCGTTGCGCCGTTTGTCCCGCACGTAACGTTCGTCCGGGTGCCGCTCCGTGCCAGTCATAGATTTGGAAGCGATGCAGAGAGAAGACGCCGCGTTCGTAGACCGCCAACGCGCGAAGTGCGGCGGATACGACAATCCGGAGGGTGGCTGCAAGAACTGCGGCCGCGATCGGGTAATGCTCGGGGCCGACGGCAAACACCGCTGCGAGAAATGCGCCTGGTGCCAGGAGGATGGGGTGTACGACCTAGAACTTAGGTCCTACCTGCGGTGATTGTGCGCTGCGCAATTGGTTCAGTTGGATGACCTTTCAGTGGCGCCCCGGGCGTCGTTGCGCCGGCGATGGAGAACGCCAACCGCCCTGATGCTGGTGCTGCAATGGCAGCGGACACATCGCGGGAAAGCCGCACTGACTCTGAGGCGAGTTAGTCACTTAGTGACAGCGGCCTATCACGATGAAGGATATCGGAACGTAGCCGGGATCCTTCGGTTACCTATTCGAGGACGTGACATGACCATTTTGGGTTTGAATGCCGAGACACTTGTGGCGCCGCTCATGGCGGCATATTTCTCACTCGTGACTGTTCAGACCGTGCGTGATCCCGAGGCGCCCGGGATACTGCGTGCGGTGTACCCCTCCTGGCCGCAATCTTCTATGGCCTCACGGCGATCTACGCATTAACCGACTTGGGACTTTTGGCTGGCTGAGAACCCCGCGCCAATTTTCGTGGCCGAGCGGGGTGCATCTACCGGGGTTCGGACTGCTTGGGCGCTCCGACCCGCTGCACTGGAGACATACTGACATGAAAGACAAAGGCCTAATTGAATGGGCGGTGAGCATCTTCCGCCCGGTCGACTATCCCTCTGTTGAGTCCATCTGCAAAGACAAGGGCATCGATCTTAGCGGCCTCGCCAGCGAGGTCTCGAAGGTCTATGCGAAGGACGGAAAGGTCAAAGCCATCGTCCTTGTTCGCGAAAAAACTGGTGCCGCCCTGGTGTCCGCGAAGAACTTCGTCGATGCCATCGGGGCCAACATCGTGATCATCGGGTAGGGGTTCCCTGTTGTCAGCGGACAGAAAGCGTGCCTGCGATGCGCCCGCCGCATTTTGGGTCGCTGATGGCCTTGAGAAGCCGGGCCATTCGCTGAGTGTGAACCCTTCGAAGGTGTGTCGTCGCTAGGAAACTCAAGGTGTCTCCATGCTATCTCCCTTAGCCAAACTCCGAATGTCTATTTCCCCCGTGGCAACTCGACGGATCTGGGTCGCCGCGTCCACCGGCACCGTGGTGGCGCTCCTATACACGTGGTTATGGGATCGACCTCCGTTGCACGGCTCTATTGTGGGACTTTCTTCCTACATAGCCACGCCGAAACACGGACGTTTCGGGCCCGCCGGAGCGGATGCGTAGCCGGAACTTCACGGGCTCAGGTTTTGAGACAGTGAATCTGTAGGCTGGCAGCAGAGCGACGCAGCGGAGATTTTCAAGAGATCCATGCCGGACGGTTCCTGCCTTGTGCAACCAACCGATGCCGCGCCACCGAAAGGTGGCGTGGTTCAACGCGCATGTCGGCAGCGGTGCTACCCGAAGCGAAGCCAGCGCCAGCTGCTGGCCCGGCACTTTGGTGCGGCCCGCTTCGTATGGAACAGGTGCCTGCGTGCCCGTAGCGACGCTTACCACGATCCAGAACTGACCGAGATGTTCGGGCGCGGCCTGAGCATCGGCAGCATCGAGCTGTCCCGCTGGCTGACCGAAGTGAAGCGCGACCCGGAGTTCAGTTGGCTGTCCGAAATCGACAGCGGTGTCATCACCCAGGTGCTGCGCGATCAGGATGCGGCGTTCCGGAACTTCTTCGCGGGGAGAGCGAAGTACCCGAAGCGACGGAAGCGCGGCGGCTCCGCCGCCGTGCGTTTCGTCTTCGATCATCGCCACGCCGGCAAGGTCAAAGCGTGGGACGCCGGAACCCTGGTGCTGCCGCTGCTGGGACCGATCAAGGTCGTCTGGTCCCGACGCCCGAGCGTGATGCCCAAGCTGGTTACGGTGTCGATCGACAGCGCCGGACGCTTTCACGTCAGCATGGCCGTCAGCGAAACACTCCCGACTGCAGCACCGGCCTCAGCCGGTGCCATCGGCGTCGATGTCGGCGTCAAGGACCTCGCCATTCTCAGCAACGGCGAGAAGATCGAAAACCCGGCGCACCTGCGCCGCAAGACGCGGCACCTCAAACGATTGCAACGCGGCCTGAGCCGCAAGACCAAAGGCAGTGGGCGCTACCGCGCCCACCGCCGTCGGGTCGGGCGGCTTCAAGCGAAGATCGCCGATTGCCGGCGTGATGCGCAGCATCAGGCGTCCCGCCGCATCGTTGATGCGGCTCAGATCATCTGCATCGAGACGCTGAACGTGAAAGGCATGGTGAAGAATCACCGACTCGCCAAGTCGATCAGCGATGCCGGCGTTTCGGAACTTCACCGCCAGATCATCTACAAAGCCGATTGGTCCGGCCGCAGCGTCAGCCGGATCAGTCAGTGGTTTCCCAGCAGCAAGACCTGCAGCGCCTGCGGCGCTGTGAATGATGCCTTGCAGCTGAAGGATCGCAGCTGGACCTGCAGCAGCTGCAGCACGACTCATGATCGCGACATCAACGCCGCGAACAACATCCTTGCCGAGGGACTGCGAACACTCGCAGAAATCGGCGTAGGGCAAGGAGTGCCCGAACTGATGCGCGTGGAGGGTGATACCCACCGAAGGACAGCGGCGAAAGCCGCGGTACCAACGGCATCCGTCGAAACGCGAACCGTGTCAGCCCCAGACTCACCGTGTGAGCCAGCTCCAGTCATAGGCGTTGCGAACACATGGATCAGCGAGGCTGGGGATTAGGCATGGATTCCGATGAGTGGATGTTGGCTCCCGCGTCTGCGCGCCTCGCGCGACGGCAGTATCTAAAGGCGTTGCTCCGTCATCACTGGATGACCGCAGCATCGTGGGGAATCTATCTGTCGATGGCAGCGCTTTACTTCGCTTTCCGCATGGAGCCTTCGGAAGTCCCCGTCAAAAAGGTGCTTGCGCTTGTGCAGGTACTGGGTTCATTTGTGCTGCTCCTCGTGCCGGTCGCAGTCTACATGCTCAGCTCGGTCCCGTTAGATGCCGGGCCCGGCATCGCCGGTCTCGCCTTTCGATGCCTCAAGCTTTTCGGGTTCTATTCGCTGGCACTGTGGCTGATTGGGTATATCGGTGACGAGCTGTACACCTGGGTGCTCTCGCACCCTGTGGATGCTGCGGTAATCGCTGTCAGCCTAGCAATCGTCTGGATGATTGCTCACTTCAGCGGTGCGTTCCCAACTAGCGCAGAGAGTAGCGCCCGCATCTCGGGATTTGTGACGGCAGGGCCCGTTGAGACGCCGACAGAAAGAGACATCCAGTATGCGGCAGCGCATGAGGCCGGGCACGCGCTGGTCTACGCCGCGCTCGGAAGGCTGCCCTCGGACGTGATGGTGGTCCTGCATGCTCGCTCTGACGCAGGCGGTGTCCTCGGCTGTGTCAGCGCCATCCGTGACACGCACCAACTGACCGAGAAAGCGTTTGCCGAGTGGTACATGCTTGTCTTCCTTGCTGGCCAGCTTGGCGAATCCGTCCTCCGCGGCGAGTCGACGTTGGGCGGCTCCAGCGATCATCAACGCTGGCTTGAGGTGGCGCGCATCTATCTTTCCAACCACTACCGCGGTGTCTACTACGTCGCGCCGCAAAGCATGTTCGAACAGGCCCAGAATGATGCGAAGCTCGAGTCGCTGAAGGTCGAGCAAGTTGCCGCGCTTCGTAAGTTCTTCGATTTGAATTACGAGGTGTTCAAGCAGCTTGCTGACAGGCTACTTGAGGCCCGGCTGATGGGGCGCGAGCAGCTGATTCCGTTCCTGAGGCGCGTTCAGCTCCCCCCGGGGTTTCCTCTCCCGTTGGGCCCGTTCAAGACGTTCGAGGCTGAGTGATTCGATCCGTTTGAACCTCCTGACGGCGCAGTCGGCAGCGCGCCATCCCTGCCTCAGCGGTTCTGATTTCGACGTGGCTCAATGTCCTTGAGCAGATCCGGCAAATCCAAGGTTCGCACGCCCAACGCATCCAGGATCGCCAGGAACAAACCGGCATCCATCTGCCCGCGGGCGAACTTGGATTTCAGGTTGTTGCCTGATTGCTGAATTCCGCAGGCCTTGAGCCGCTCAGAGAGCTCCCCAAATGTCGCGCCGGCGCGCGCCTTCTCCGCCCTGAGCGTTGACGCAACCAACTCGCGATGTTGCTTCGACCCCACGGAGCGCTCCTGATGCTTTGGTCGCTCTATTGTTACTACCGTCGCACATAGTTGACAAGCGCCGCCCCCATTTATATCGTGGCGTCACACATACGCGACTTTCGTCGCGCATGCGTGCCTTCTCTGGCGCCGACACCCAAGGCGTCTATAGGCAAACCGTACTCACTGGGAGAGGCGTTGATGACAAACCAAGCCGTAGTTGCAGCACCGATGAAGTACCTGGATCGCGCCGTTGGCGCGCTGCGCAACCTGGGCCTTCCTGCGCCGCAGGAGGCGCATGTGCCCGCAGTCGCGTTGATCTCCAAGCTGGCGACGGTGGATGAGGCGCGGGTGGTGTCCATCGCGCGGGTGCTTCAGCACTCGAGTCACTTCAACGCGCTGATGCGCGACAAGATCACTTCGGCGAAGGTGTCAGATCGTTACACCGTGATCGTCCAGTCCTTCGACAGCATCCGCGAAGATGCGAAACGGATGGTCGATCAGCTGGCCGACGGCAAGATCGACTTCAAGGAGAAGACTCAAAACCTGTGGATGTCGGTAACGCGTGGAGACATCCCCTCGCGGTTTGCCAAGATCAAAGACACCTACCTCGAGGTCGCGCGCGACTCGGGACAGCAGATCGAAGTCGAGCAGGCGATGCTGAACATGTACGCCGACTTCCGCCTGGCCATGAAGGAGGGCGAGATCCAGGCGCACGAACTGCTCACTCTCCAGGAAGGCCACCTCAACGGCGCCAAGGCGGCGCTCGAACTGGCGCAAGCGGCGGTGTCCGCCGGCGACCCAACGGACGGCGCCGGCTATGGGCGACTGGTCATGGCGCGCGACGAGGCGCTGCGCGCGCTGCAGGACCAGGATCAGCTCTACCAGATCGCCAAGGACCTGGCCGAAAGCCTGCAGGTGGCCTACTCCACGTCCGAGGTCGTGATGGCGCGCCTGAACCAGTCCCACGAGATCAAAAAGCGTGTGTATGCGCGTTCCGTGACGTTCTTCTCGACCAATGAAACGGTGTTTACGGCACTCAACGCCGAGTTCACCGCACAGATGGGCCTGCACGAGTCAACCGGGACGCTCGATGCAATGACTGACGGCGTCAGCAAGGGTCTGGAGTCGATCGCCGACGTCGGCGACGACTTGCTCAAGAAGGGACTGAAAGCCGGATACGGCGCCACGATCCGCGCGGACTCGGTCAAGAAACTGGTCGACGCCGTTGTCACGTTCCAGGAGACGTCGCTGCGCGAGATCGAGGACCTGCGCAAGCAGGCCACGGCCGACGCCAACGAGATCTCCTCGTATGTCGAGGACGGCAAAAAGCGCTTCGCCGCGCTGATGCAGCCGACGGCGCAGTAGTCGCCGCTGCACTCAATGACTCGGCGCATCGACGCAGCGCGAGCAACGACGGAGCGGACGAGGTTAGTCACTTGGTGACGTGCGCGTTCTCCGTATCTAGGCAAAGGAGCGAATCGTGGACCTACTGGCATTTCTTACGAGCGACGGCAACCTGCCGTTCCTGGTCAGCAGCGTTTTCTTGGTGATGCTGCTGGTCCTGGAGATCATTGGGGTGCTGTTTGCTGGCTTCGGCTTGTCCAGCATCGGAGAGGCCTTCGGCATGGACCACGACATTGACGTCGATGGCGGAGCCGGCGTCGGCGGGCTCGCTGCAGATGCGCTGGGCTATATGCACTGGGGGCGTGTGCCTTTGATCGTACTGCTCGCCAGCCTCACCGGTTTGTTCGCGCTGGCCGGGTACGGCGTGCAGTCGATTTCCCAGTCGCTCCTGGGTTTCCAGCTTCCGTCCTGGCTGGCAAGCATTCCGGCCCTGGTCGGCGGTGTGGTGGGGACGCATTACGTTGCTAAGCCGATTGCCCGCCTAATGCCTCGCGACACCGGCGATGCGGTTCGCGATCGTGACCTGTTCGGCTTGGTGGGGCGCGTCAAGCTTGGCCCCGTTCGCCACGATCGTCCCGGCGAGGCGCTGGTGCGTGACATCAAAGGACGTGAGCACTTTATCCGCATCACTGCTCCACACGCGGGTGCCGTGTTGCCCCTCGACGCCGAGATCGTCGTCACCGGGCGTGCCGGTCCGTTCTACGTCGCTCAGCTTGCCAGTGCGCCTGAGCTTAGCGGTTCCTCATTTAGCCCTGTTCAGGAGGCCCCTCAGGTGGGCGCGGAGCAGGGTGCGGTCGACAACCTTCACAAGGAGAAGTAAGCAATGGGCAACTTGATTTTTGCGGCCAGTGCGGTCGTTGTTGGTCTCGCCATTCTGATGGTTCTGGGGCTGGCTCTTACGCGTCTGTGGCGTCGCGCTTCTCCTGAGCGCGCGATTGTGCGCACCGGTGGGGGGAAGGTCTTCGTCACCATGGAAGGCGGCTGCTTTCAGATCCCGGTGATCCACGAAATCACCACCGTCAATATGGCCACGATGCGTCTGGACATCGATCGTGCCGGTGAACGCTCGCTTATTACCAAGGATCGCATGCGCGTTGATGCGAGCGTGGCCTTCTTCACGCGTGTTATCCGTTCTGCCGAGGGCGTGGCCACGGCCGCCTCATCGCTGGGAAACCGAACCGAGGACCCCGAAGCCATTCGTCAGCTTGTGGAATCCAAGTTTGACGACGTGATTCGAGCCGTCGCGATGAGCATGACCCTCGGGGATTTGCTCGACAAGCGCGACGAGTTCCGTCAGTTGGTACTGGCGGCGGTGAGTGCTGACCTCGAAAAGAACGGACTTGAGCTCGAAGCCGTGTCGGTGACCACGCTCAACCAGACCGACGTCAAATACTTCAAGGCTGACAACATCTTTGACTCGGAAGGCCTGACGTTGATCACGCGCCAGACTGAGGACCGCCGCAAGGAGCGCAACGACATCACGCAGGAAACCGAGGTTGCGATCGCGCAGCGCAACCTGGAAGCCTCACAGAAGAAATTTACGATTGCGCAGACCGAGGAACAGGCGCGGCTCGAGCAGGAAGAAAAGGTCGCCAACATGACCGCGGAGCAGGCGGCGCGAGTGCAGGCGGTGAGAGCTGCCCGCGAGCAGGAGGCAAGGTCCGCTGAAATTCTTGCCCAGCGGGTGGTTCAGGAAGCTGAGATTGAAAGCCAGAAGGTCGTCGACATTGCTGATCAGCAACGCAAGATCGTAATTGCCCAGAAAAGTGAGGAGCAGTCAGCCGCGCAAGCTAGGGCGGACGAGGCTCGCGCGGAGGCCGTGCGTGCGCAGGAAGGGGTCCTCACCGCCACGGCGGTCGCCCAGGCTAACCGTGCGAAGCAGATCGCGGTCATTGCAGCGGAGCAAAGCGCCGAACAGGATGCGGTGCAGTTGCGCGTGACGGCGCAGGCTGAGCGCGCCGCGGCGGAGGACCGCGCAGCAGCAATTATCACGGAAGCCACGGCCCGGGCCGATTCTGCCGAACTCGAAGCACGTGGCAGTCGGGCCAAGGCGCTCGCCGAGGCGGAGGGCCAGCGTGCCATCAATGACGCCGAGAACTCACTGTCGCCGGCGATCATTTCGCTGCGCCAAACGTTGGCAGCCATCTCGGAACTCCCGGCGATTCTCGAAGCACAGGCGAAGCCGCTGGAGAAGATCAGCGACTTCAAGGTGGTGTCCTTTGCCGGAGCGGGAATGCCAGGCATCCACGGGGGCGCTGCTGGAGTTGCGCCGGCCGCAGGCGGCGTGGCGCATCAAGTGATGGATGCGGCGCTTCAGTACAAGCTTCAGAGCCCGATTGTCGACTCCATCCTGAAGCTCACGGGGCTGTCTGACGGACAGGGCGGCGTGAATCTGGGGGCCTTGCAGGACTTGGCGCGCGTGGGCGCTCAGGACGCCGCCGTTCCGGCGCCGGAAGCCGAAGTCGGTGCCTCCACACCTGCCGCCCAGGCCGAGGCGTAGCCGGCGCCTGTGGAGAGAAGCACCCGGTCGCCATTGGGGCGACCGGGTCAGTAAGCCCGGACCTGGAGAAGCCATGAACGCAGCAGCCTCGCCAAACGCCACGACTCGCCAATTTGAGGATGCGTTGTTGACCATGGATGTGGTTGACCAAATTCGCCACCACCAGGCCGCACTGGCTGAGATCGCGGCAAACGATGAAACCGCCCTCAAGGCGCGGCTGTCCGCGATCTACAAGTCGCAGGGAATTGATGTCAGTGACGCCGTTCTCCGCGCTGGCATCAAGGCGCAGCGCGAGAAACGGTTCATCCACAAGCCCTACACCGGCCCCGCATATTGGCTTGCGCGCGGATGGATCTATCGGGCGACCGTGGCCCTGCGGTTGGCACGCGCGATTGGAGTCGTGGGGCTTGTCGCGATGGCCATTTGGCTCCCGAGGGAAGCGTGGATCCACTGGCAAATCTCTTCGGCCAACGAGGCTATTGCTCTCGTGAAGGTTCGGGCAAAGGCCAGCACATTGGCCTATCTGAGCGCAACGGCATCCTTGACCACGGCTGTGTCGGCCGCGGCGTCCGCCCCGCACCCGGAGTGGCTGTCAGGAGTGAACGATGCGGCGGTGCGACTTGGCCAAGACGCGATATCGTCCGGCCGCGAGTTGGAAACCGCATTGACCGAAGCGAAACTCCGCCCGGTTACACGCGCCACTGTTCGCGACATCACTCCACTGCGCCACGAGATCGCCCGCCTGGACGCGCGCGCAACTGCATTGGTGACGGCTTCCGCTGCTTTGAGTGCCGCCGCCGATACGGTCGCTGCATCGGCGTCGGCGTCGACGCGCTTGGAGACTGCAAACGCCACCCTGCTGGCCGGTTCGCTCTCCCCCGAAATGGACCGCACACGCGAGACGATCTATGCAAGCGGGGTAGAGGGGCTACTCTCCGGACGCACGGCACAGACGCAACATGCGGTTGAACGCCTCGCCTCGCTGGTGGCCGATTTCGCCGCGCTTGAGCAATTACGCGGACGGGTCGGGGGGCTTTACCAACAAGGCATGAGCACTTCGCCGTCCACGGATGCACGCAAGCGGTTCGAATCGCTTCACGCCCAGGTGATTGCCTTGCTTACGCCTGAAACGTTCTCTGAGGCACGCGGGGCCATGACGCGCCTTGAGGAGGCGGTCCACACGCTTTCGCATGAGTTCACCTACCGTGTTGTGAACCGCCCAAATGTTCGATCCGGTGTCTGGCGCCACAACAGCGCCAGCCCGAATGCTCGCAACTACTACTTGATCGTCGAAGCACTCGATGAGGGTGGGCGCGCCGTGAAGCAGGAGGTGCGCAACGAGGAATCCGGCCGTTCGGTTCGTGCCGCCATTTTTGGGGTCCGGGTCTCGGAGTCCGCCTTCAATTCGGTCGCAGCCGACAAGCAGGACAACGGCATCATCGAGCGCGACGTGATCGGCTCCAAGCCGCGTGGTGCTTTCGATCCGACTTTCACTGTTGCCGCCCTGGGTGGCTACATCACGGAGTGGTAAGACATGGCCAGTGGAACCAAAATTCGTCGCTCCCTGGATGACGCTGTGGAGCAACTTCAGAGTCAGGCCTCAGCTGCGGCCAGAGAAGTCGCGCGGTTGCGCGACAAGGAGGCCCAGTACCGGCAGGGGATAGCTCGATGCCTTTCGCGAATTGCAGTGGCTCAGGCATCGGCGTTCGAGTGGGGGGAGCTTCAAGGTTACGACAGTCTCACCGAGGAGCTCGCTCGCGCGTTGGCCGAACGCGCTGCCGGGGCCGCGGGTGTGGACCGGATGATCGAACAGGAGCAGCGCGCATTGACCGCGCACCGGGACGCCGAGCAGCACGCACAAGCGGTCCTGGATCAGAACCAACAGTTGCTATTCGAATTGCACGAGCAGTCGATGCTCGAGCTCCGCGCAGACCCGGTGTTCGTCGACCTGAATGCCGCCACCTCCGTCGCGGCAGACCGCGCGCGAGCTGCCAGTGAGAAAGCGTCGTCCGCGCGCTCGGAAAGCGAAGCCAAGGTTAAGGCGTTTTACGAGGACGCCTTGTTCATGTACCTGCGCGATCGCGCCTTTGGCACGGGCCGATACCAGGCTAACCGACTGGTTCGGGCGATAGACTCATGGCTTGCCGGCCTGTGTAACTTTTCACAGGCCAGCCGCGATCTGGATGTGCTGGAGCAGCTGCCCGGCTATCTGGAGGCGCATGCGCAGGCGATGGCGATGGAGCACCAGCAGGCCGCTTCATCGCTGGATGCGCGCGTGCGCGAACACCTGCTCTCCCACAACGTTGAGACGCTGGAAGGTGACGTCGCGGATGCTCAGTCGCGTCTCACCGCCATCGTGGAAGAGCGCGATGCCTGCGTGACCCGTCTCGAAGCACTGCAGAACACGCGACGCGCTCACAGCGCGTGGTCTGACTCCGCCGGACAGGCGCTTCTGGAGTGGATGAGTGATCGGCTTGGCGACGAGGCCATCTCCCGCCTGCGCGATCGCGCCGCCCGCACGCGGGACACTGCGGATGACGACGCCGTAGAGGAAGTTGAAAGTTACAAGCGGGGGCTGGATGAGGTAGAGCGCGAGATTCCGGAAGCACAAGCGCGGGCGGATGAGTTGGCGTCCCGTGTGTCGGACCTCACCCACGTTCGTCAGAAATACCGCAGAAAGGGCTTTGACTCGTCTGCATTCTCCTTCCCCGATGCGCGCGTTGGAGACGCCCTGCACGGCTACTTGCTGGGGAGCGTGACGCAGACTCTGCTTTGGGATGCGCTCTCAGATAGCGCGCGGCACACTCCATCATCGCCGTCATCTGGCGGCAGCTCGCACTCCGGGTTTGGCTCCGGTGGTGGCTTCTCATCCGGCGGTGGCTTCGGTGGCGGTGGTGGCTTCTCAACCGGCGGTGGGTTTTGAGTATTCCGGCGCACAAGTTCGCGGTCGGGGTGGCCCAATCAACACGGTGCACAACGTGGGCTCCGAGCGGGTTGCCCAGCGCCAGTACGATAGCTTCGCACGAGTGCCGGGCCACGCGGGGGGGCGGCCATCTCAAGCTCACCATGCTGGAACTCGGAGGGCCAATGAACGCCTCGCCGCCGACTGAAGCTGCCCATACGGACGTGGCGTCCGGAGCGTTGTCGGAGGAAGCGTAATGAGAACCCCGTATGACGCGTGGGTGCGGTTTGGTCGCCCTTCGGTGGTTGAGTTAACTGTGCTTCAGCAAATCCTCGCCGTGATCCCGGCGCACTTAGCGATGGGTTTTGGAGCCGCGTTGTGCACGTATGCGGCTGCGGAAACCGCAGGCTTCGGCTGGGGCCTCCTTCTTCTGGCCGCTCTTGCGGTATTCATCTTCGTGTCCTATGCCGCGTCCGCAATGTTTGGCTTCCGCATGCTCCGCGCGATCGATCGTGACTACGGCCCGGGGTCGGCGTCGAAGGTCGTAACGTGGCTTCGCACCGCGGCCGACGGAGCCATCCTTGATCTCAATAAGGTGATTGGGCATCCGCCGCCGCGCGGAGGGCCGTTGACCTAGGAATGTTTGTGAATTGGCTCGGTGAGTACGGATGCTCGACGAGCACAGGCTATCAACAGAAGGGAGAGACGCAATGACGCACAGTTCATCTATCGACGACGATGTCGCGATTCTTCGGGCCGCCAGGACATCCCTCGATGCGTTGGAGACGCGGCTTTCGGTCCACGTAGCCCGCGCTTCCGCATCCCATGACCGTGTAGGCCGGTCTGACGTAACCGTCAGAATTGTGGCGCTGCTTGGCACGGTGGGCTATGTGGCGGCGCTTATCCTAAACAAGGAGCTCCTTCCACCTTTCGGTCTTGCCATGGGAGGCATGATGGCGTGGGTGGCCATATTGGCGGTATTCGCCGATGACATTGTGTGGAAACTACCGTGGCTGGGCTCTAAGCCTCGCCGGCTGAGGGAAGCCGCTCGCCGCGATCTTGCGGCCGCGATCCGAGAAGCGGAGGCCACAAAGGAGGGGGGGTGGTTGGTCCGCTTCTCCTGCTTCGCTGCGGAGTTACCCCAGTCGCGCTTTATTCGGACTTTCAGTGCAGACAAGGAGTTCGACCCAGAGCAGTACATCTCCGCGATCGCAGCACTTCAGATTGCTCTGCGGCAAGCATTGGAGGACGTCCCTTTTCGGAACGCTGCCGAGCGTTCCCTCGCTCAGTGGAGCTCGGAGGTCCATACCGCGGTCCCGCCGCCGGTGAGCGCTGGCTTGTCGCCATGACATGCGCGCACAACGCCGAGTGCGGCGCCGGATCTGATGATGAATGGAAAGCGCCATCGCGTGGTCACTCGTAGAACAGAGTGGAGGCGTTGCGCGTCACGTGCGGGGTGCTTGCACGAGGATTACGGTTGGATGCGTTTCAAGTCTTAGGGCAGCAGGGAGGCGTGAGTATGAACGCATGTTTGAATAATTCTGGGTCTGACTATCAGTCGCTCCTGAAGGCGAAAGCATCTGTTGATGATTTGGCCCAGCTTCTCATGCAGCCTGCGAACCGCCTGGCGGGGTGTTCGCCCCCTCGTCTGCCTTTGGCGCTCTGGCTTATCGCCGGGGCCGTCTGCATCACGGTGTATCTTGTTCCATTCTTCGCCACTGAGTCGCTTAGCCAGGACTGGGCTTCCTGCGGGATATTGATCGGCGCCTTTGGGGTGCTCGGCTGTTTCTTTGCCGGGCTACGGGCGTCGCGGCGCGAGCGCGAATTCCAAGAAGTCTGCGCCGAGGTTAGGGGCGCCATTCGTGCAGTGGAAGCGACGCAGAATGGAGGCTGGCTGCTGCGGTTTCGGTGCTTCCGTAGTACGCCTCGAAGCGACAGCTATATTCGCTCCTTCGATGTCGCTACAGAGTTCGATCCGTACGCCTATCTGACCGCAGTTTGGAACGTTCGGGCGTCGCTGGCAGATGCCTTGGCAGCGGCGCATGCCCTTGACGCGTGGCGGTCCGAGGGGCCGGAACATGACGCACCGCCCGGTGGGGCCTAGTCGGGCTCTAGTATCACAACGGCTGGGATTCGGACGAACAGCTGCGTTGGGCGGGCGTGGCCGAAATGGGCGTCTATCCTTAGGAAATTGAAAGGACTCTCAGGATGACTACCGCACCAAGGAAGAATGATCCGATCGGACGTCTCTTCGCCGTCATGACGCTGGGGATGATCCTTTGGGCATGGGCAATTGGATTCGAAGCGCGCTACTGCGAAGGAGAAGGGGCGCGCCTCAGCTTCAGCTGTCTCGGTACTCCGGATTGGTTCGGAGATGACGTTGGCCCCTTGATCGTTTTGAGTACGCTATACGTGCTGTGCTTCGTGTTATTCCTGCGCTCTCGCTCTGCAAGTACGGCGCATGAGGAGAATCCTGCCCGTGACTAGGGTCCATCGTACTTCCGCCGGAGCCCGCTGAATGTTCCCCATCAATTTCGGGATAGCAAGTGTTGGGCTCAATCACATGGCATCTGCGAGGCGCTTGAGAGCGCGCCTCGCAGTCGGGGCATGGCTGGAGGATGAGGTAGACCTCGACCCGCCGCCGCTTGATCCGCGCATCCCTGACTTCGACTCGTGGCCCGCGGTCAAGGCGGCTTGGCTCGCCGCTGGGTTGTTCCTGCAGTTGATGGGTGCGGTAGCGATCCTCGGTATTACGGGGATCTCCCCGTGCGCGTTGATGTTCTGGGGCTGGCTACTGCCCGTTGCTGGCCTGTCGGCAATCGTAGGCGGAGTGCTCGCGCTCCTCCTCAACGAACTGTTGATCATGCGTTGGCGACGCCGCGTAGCGGCAGTCGAGACGGAGGTGCTCATGCGCGAAGCGCAAGATGGCCGCCGACCGATGGCGACGCGCCGACAGTTGTACCTCCTATATCGCAAGCGCGCCGGCCTTGGCCCTCCCCTCTGGGGCTGACCGGTGCGTCGCAATTCTCGAGTGTGTGAGTGTTTCTATAGATAAGCCCAGGAGGGCGGATTCCTGACATGACCCAGCAAGAGCCCAAGAACAACGAGCCCCCGCGGTCGCCCGCATCGGCTCCCCAACTACCCGAGATCGGGGCGCCGCACGACGGGGAAATGCTGTCTCCCCGCGTGATGGAACTACGCGCGCGGGCCGCAACCAATTTGGTGTGCGCTATGCTGAGATCGGGTGATGTCTACGGAGTCCCGCCCAGTGACTTCGGGACGCTTCTGTATTCCATTGGGGTGGCGATCCACAACCTTCCGCTCTACGTTTGTGGCGTCCATCATGTATCACTCTACGATCTGATCGAGATCAACAAGCTGGATCCGCGTGCAGCCGGCGATTCCTGGGGGCCGTGGGTCACCGATTTCGCGAAGACAGTTGGAATCGACCTGTCCGGCATTCTTGCGACGCGACCGTGGGATGTGGCGCCGCGCAAGTGAGCGAACTTTTCAAACGGCCCGGCGGGCTGGCTATCTCAACTCAAGGGAGGCAGTGCAATGATTGATCGACCTGAGGAACGTCATTCGGCCACCGACATTCACGTCCTGAGCGCCGCGACCGAATCAATCAAAGAACTGCAACGGCGTCTACAAGGCCCGTACCTCAGGTGCCGATCGCACCAGAAGCAGATCAGCGACGCAAAGGAGCGGGCGCAATATGGAGTAATGATCCTGTCGGGTCTCCTCGGCCTCGTCGGGGCCCTTGTAGACGCAGCGGCGCGCCGCCAAGGAGCGCTACCGGACGTTGGGCCGAATGGATGGTTTCTGAGCGCGTTTGGAGGATTGATGTCGGCCGAGTTCCTTGGAAATCGACTGGCAGCCGTCTTGCCAAGTAGTAAAAAGGCACAGAGAGGGATCGCCGAGGCGCGCGTAGAGCTGGTTGCTGCTATTCGAAGCGCGGAGGCGACAATGGACCGCGGATGGTTGGTCCGGTTTAGCTGCTTCGCGACGGATACCAGCCCCGACAGTTTCATACGTTCATTCGATGTCGCAGCAGACTTCGATCCGATGGACTACATGGAAGCGGTTGACGCGCTTCACGAGACCTTGGAGGAATCCCTACAGATCGCCAAGGGGCACGAAGCTGAGGACTTCGCGCTGGGCACGTGGAGGACTGGCGGTGACCGCGCGCATGGGTAGAGTGTTCGCAACGCGGTGTGCTATCGCCGTGTGGCAAGCCTCCAGACATTGGGGGCAGCCACAACGTGTAGGCGAGTGCCCTGTGCGAATCCGGGTTGGCGCGGACTTAGTCAGTTAGCGCTCGAGCCGTGAACAGAGCCTGGTTTCTTTTCGGAGATAGCGGATGAGTGCATCGAACATCGAAGTAACGACAGATCGCGAGATTCTGACCCGCGCCAAGGCCTCCATCGAAGAGCTGGGGGCAGTTCTAGCCCCATCGATTGCCCGATACGAGGCGGGTGTGGTGCGAGTGCAATCCGACAGAATCTCCGCCGCCACCTGGATTCTGATTGCCTCGGTGGTCGTAGTGTTTGCCGCTGGCCTGGGGAGCGGCCTGATTGGGTCGATCTATGTGGGATCGATCAATGTGGTCGCTGTGGCCTTGGCGATTTCCTTTCTTGGAATCCTGACATCCGCGTTCGTTGCGGGTGTTCCTTGGCCCTACCCGCGCTCCAACACAAAGGCCGATAGGCGTTTGGGCGTATTGGTGGCGGGCCTCGTGGACGCAATCCGTGTAGCTGAGGCGACCAAAGAAAAAGGATGGCTGGTCCGGTTCAGCTGCTTTGCAACTGGATCGTCGCACGCCGGTTTCATTCATTCGTTCGACGCGGCATCCGAGTTCGACCCTTGGCAGTACCTCGAGGCGATTGCCGAGCTCCGCTCCACGCTAGAGGAGGCCTTGAAGGACGCGGCGGCCGCGGGGGCCGTTGCGTTTTCGATTGAGACGTGGCGCGCTGCGGGACGCGAAGCGGGCCCACCGCCGACGGGAGCCTGCGACACCGTCGCCTTGCGGCCATGTCCTCGGACCTGATTCCTAGCAACCGGAATTTTTCTCCGTAGCCAGCAAGGAGACTCAAATGAAGAGCCCCGCAATATCTTCCGAGTCGATCATCGCTCCGACGACGCGAGGCCAGACCTGTCTCATGGCGTTTGTATTCTACCGGCCGCTGTGGATCTGCTTGGCAGCCTATTCGGCCATGCACCTCATTGCATGGGGGACCCCTGGCGTGGACTGGGCATTGGGGGTCACCGTCCCGAGGTTTCACATCTGGGACGGTCTTCTCTTCCCGGTGGCGACCACCATAACGCTATACGTTCTCGGATGGTCTGTGTTCCGCGCCTCTCTCGCGATGCGCGTTTTGCCGAGCCGAGAGTTCGCGGCGGAACTTGAGGATTCACTTCGAGAGAATCCGGACGTCGCCACGCTCGTGCTTGACGTAGCCGCCCAACAAGGAGGCCGTCTATTTGGCTGGCAGTTTGACCTTGTTCAAGATGAACTAGCTTTGCGGCGCGTCGCAGGAATTGCGGCAAGAGCGGGAACTTCCGCGCTGCCCGAAGCCGCGGAATCGGCGGTGGGGAGCCAATGAACGTGTTTACGCTAGTCGCGATGACTCTGGCACCTCCAGACACCAATAGGCGCAAGGCACGTCCTGTCGGCATAGCTTTCTACCTGCGTTGAGCAGCGGGGCGCCTCTGGGTCCGTAGGGTCGCGCTGACACATGAGGTGTCTACAGCTAAACCGATCTGCGTTGGATCCGACAGGAGAGCGGCTTGAAAAAAGACTCACTGCATTCATTTCTTAGTGCCGCGCTGGCACACGCCGGCCCGATTCCCGACTCGGCCCTACAAGCGGATGTGGAAAGCCTTGTCGGTGGCGTCGATCTCGTCACGATCGCCGCTGATGTGGCGGCAGAGCGCGCGGACTTCTGGCTTTCTCAGGCGGCATCGAGCGAAGTGGAGGAGCGGGCACGGGCCGGCGTTGCCATGCTTGTCGTGCTTGCGTTTGCGCAGGCATGCCATCCTGTCTGTCTGCTGCATCCCTCGCTCAAGCCCCTGGCCGACATGACCATGAAGCCTGGTGGGAATCCACTGGACGCGCCCATCCTTCTGCGTGGACTGGAGGAGTACCTGAAGTTTCCAGCCGGCCCATGCGCGGGAAACGCTCAGGTGGCGCGGCATGTGGAGTCCCTGCGCGCGAACATCGCAAGCGCCCTGGATCGTTTGATCGGCGCGGCCGTGAGCGAGGCTCTCCAGCGGCAATTGAAGAAGCCAGTACACAGCGATCGCATTGCGCTGGCTGAGATGGATCGCCTCCTCGAGGATCGACCCATACGGCGCGTGTCGGCGGGCACGATTCGATTCGTTCACGCTGACCGGGTGCAGCTGAAGGTGCATGGCGCCCGCGATCTGGGCCGCAGTCCCGAGCCAGTGCCGGCGCCGGCTCTTCGCTCCGCAGCTCCGGCTCTTGAGCTGACACACAGCCGTGAGCGCGTCGCGCAGCTGGAAAGCGAGGTCGGGCAGCTGCGGCATCTGCTCGAAGTGGAGCGTGCTCGTCGGGACGCTGTTGGTCAGTCGTCGGATGCTGAAGGCGTGATGCGGTCACTGCGCGCGCGCATATCGCATCTGGAACGGGGCATCCTTCTGAACACATCCGACCTTCCGGGAGCCAAGGCAGGGGATGACCCCTTGCCGGACAGTTGGGATGCACTGGAACTATTCGCGGATCGGATTCTTGCTGGGAGTGTTGTCCTATCGTCCAAGGCGGTTCGCACGGCGAAACGAAGCTACTTTGCGAATATCCCCTATGCCTATGATGTTTTACGCATGCTGGCCCGCAGCTACGTGCCCATGCGCAACGGACTGAGTGGAGCGCGCGAGCGATTCGAGGCGGAGTGCGCCCGACTGAAGGTGAGCGTTGAGCCTACGGGGCGTGCGGCGGACGAACGACGCTCTGCAGGCAGCTACTCCGTTCTGCATCTCGGGGTGCGCCGGGCTCTCGATCTTCATGTGCGCGGGAGCAGCTCCCGTGATCCGCGCGAGGGGTTCCGGTTGTACTTCGCCTGGGTTGATGATCCGGCGGGTGGGTATGTAGTCGTCGGTAGCTTCCCCGGTCATCTGGAGAACGGACAGTCATGAAACCTGGCATTCAGACAGTCTTTGCGGTGACGAACGATCGGCGTGTGGTTCTGACCTGGGCCATCGTGCGCTGCTATGACGAGGCGCTGGCCTATGCGATGCGCGATGGCATCTTGGACATCCGACGCCTCATTGCTTTCGAAGACGCGGTGCAGGGGCTTTACATGGCGCACTTCCCGAAGAAAGTGGCTTCCCGGTGGGCCGCGGTGATGCGGGGCCAAACCACCGATGGCGAATTCATATCCTCGGAGTCCGTCAGCGGGCTGGATATGGATCAGGTGACCTCGGCCAAGATGGGCCTTGTGATTGGAGCTCAGAACATCGGGTTCCTTTACCTGGATCACGTTGAGGAAGCGGCTGGAGCTGGCCAGAAGGATCTGCACACCGGTGCGGTATGTGCAGGGATCATTCGACTTCGTGCCAAGGCGCAGGAAGAACTGGATCGTGCGGCGGCAGCAGCGGCTGTCGCGCTCGACGTGGCCTACTCGGGGCGGCGGGTGAGTGTCGCGGGGAGTGAGGCTTGCGCCCCGATTCTGGTGATCGAGGAGCCCGGCGAAAGTCGGTTGGTGCCGCTGGATGCAATCGAGGCGGAACTCCGCGCCTTGGAGGACGCCACCGCGTCATCAGAGATCGTTGATGCGACCCAGGCGGTGCTGGACCGCTTCTTGAATGAAGGGGAGGGCGGGTAGGGGAATGAGCAACGGAACATCACTGATGGAGATGTCGAGTCCCGACCTGTGGATTCTCGCGCTATCGCAGGGCATCCCTGGTTTATTCAATACCCTGACGTCGACAAAGCATCCGCCGTTGCTGGTCAATGTCGACCCCTACAGTCGCGCTGTTGGGGATCCACCATTTCCCCTCAAGCGCATCGTCAACGGTGCTGCAGCGTTGGTGATGTCGGAATCCGACTTCGAAGGCTACGAAGCGGAGCTCAAGGCTGGGGTCGACCCGGCACAGATCGCGGTTCGCCATGAAGGCAGCGTGCTTCACCGCCTCGGTGAGCTCATCACGATGCCATCGGTTCATCTTTCCTTGACGGCCCTGGCCAACTGGCAATTGACGAAGGGCGTCTATCGCTTTGACGCTGATCTGCTGCGCGCCCTGCTGCGCTCGCAGGTGAAATCGGTGGACGTGTCCGCGTTTCGTACGTTGCCCGAGTGGTCGGTCTATATCGATCTCAGCGAGTCACCCTTAGAGGGCACGGAAGCCGAGGGCGTACACGGTGTGTTCGCCCACATGCTGCAAGGGACGCGTGCGATCGCTACGACTCAGGCCGAGCGGCGCATCGACGCACTTGACGATGCCGGTGGTGGGAGCGATAGCGCGCTGCTGCTGGTGATCGAGTACGACGACATGCTGGTGCCTGTAGCGATCCCCTTGTTGCGAGGACAAACGCTTGAGGAGGCGATTGCAGAAGTCGATGCGACCTTCCAACGCCTTGCGGACACGATCGGAAGCGCAGACCGCCTCGTTCGAAGTGACGTGGAGACGCGTGCTACGCGCGCGGCGCTACTGTTGATCAACCTGGTGCTTTATCTGTGCAGCGAGGAGCCGGACGTGTCGGGCCGTCAGTGGCCGCCGGTACCGGCCCGCCAGAGCAAGCTGAAGCGGGACAAATGGGTGGTGCCGCCCAAGCCCAGTGAATGGGCCGTTGGGGTCCGCATGGGGGCTGCGTTGCGGCGATACGCGGAGCGCATTGCGAATGCGCCTGAGGAGGCCGGCGCGACCGGCACAACGCCGAAACCTCATGTCCGCATCGCGCACTTTCATGGGTTCTGGAAGGGCCCCCATTCTGAAGCGCAGAGGCGCTACATGGCGGTGAAGTGGCTTCCGCCAATTCCGGTCAATTTCGCATGGACTGACGATGACGTTGCGAGCATGCCAGCGGTCGTGCGTGACGCGCCCGCTGACCCGGCAAAGCGGCGCGGCGGCTAGGGCCCGGGCCGCGATATTCGCCAGGTCGGAGGCATTAAGACGCCGGGTAGCGGCCCAGCTCTTCGGTGAGTACGGCTGGCACTTCGCGGGGCGCCTCTGTGTGTCGTACGGTTGTTGGCGAGGATGTTTACTGAGGTTGGAGAAGGGGCATTGGAGCTAGGGCTATGAGTGCGACTAAGCGGACGTGGCGTGAGCAAGTGGATCGCGGCGTGGAGCTGTTGAAGCTCTGCCAGGTTTTACAGAGCGAGAAGGATGGCGTCGATCGCCCTGAAGTGCCTGCTCACTCGCGTTGGTGCGGTGGTCGACATTGACGGGCCCTTTGTGTTCGTGACGCGCGCGTCGCTCGGTGGCGTCGATCTTGAGGACCTGCTGGCGGACATTGCGGCGGCTCCGGTACCGGACTCCTCGGCACTACTCTCGGGGGCGAGCAATCTTGAGCGGCACAAGTGGGACCATGTGCTGCCGCCGGAGCTCCTTCAGCAGGACTTTGCGAGCGAGAACCTGGATATCCCCGGCGCCGTACGATGGATTCAGTCGCTGGGGCTTTGACCCTCAGTCGATGCGCCGAGCGCGCTTGTGTATGGACTTTATGTATTTTATGGTTGGACCATAACTTCTCTAAACTCCTTATATACTGCCATGGATCCTGTTACCAATCCCTACGCCCCAGGGGCAGGCACTCCGCCACCGGAACTGTCCGGGCGCGATCAGCTGCTCGAAAAGGTACGCGTGGCCGCCCAGCGGGTGCAGCGGGGGAGGCCGGCAAAAAGCGCGATGCTGGTCGGGTTGCGCGGCGTGGGCAAGACGGTGCTGCTGGATCGCATGCGCCGGGACGTCGAAGCGCTGGGGTGTCTGACCCTACGGATTGAGGCGCCCGAGGATCGGTCTCTTCCTGCGTTGCTCGCGCCGCAGCTGCGGCAGGCGCTGCTGCGGCTGTCGATAAAGGAAGCCGCCGCCGAAACGGCGAAGCGGGCATTGCGCGCGCTGGCAGGTTTCGCCAAGTCCCTGAAGGTGAAGTTCGGCGATATTGAGGTGGGGTTTGACGATGATCCGGAACCCGGGCTGGCCGACAATGGGGACCTCGAGCATGACTTGCAGGCCCTTCTTGAGGTCACCGGAACGGCGGCGAAGGAGGCCGGTACCGCGCTGATCATCTTCATTGACGAGCTGCAGTATGTGGAGGAGTCGCAGCTCGCCGCCCTCGTGATGGCCTTGCACAAGATGTCGCAACAGAACCTCCCGGTCATGCTCGTCGGTGCCGGGCTGCCGCAGCTGCGCGAGCGGATGGGGCAGGCGAAGTCGTATGCGGAACGGCTCTTCGACTTCCCTGAAGTGGGGCCCCTGCGAGAGGCTGATGCGAAGGACGCGCTCGCCAAGCCGGCGCTGGCCGAAGGTGTAGAGTTCGAACCGGAAGCTCTGACCCGCATCGTCACCGTGACCGAGGGCTACCCGTACTTCCTTCAGGAGTGGGGGAAGCATGTGTGGGATGCCGCGGAGCACTCCCCGATCGGTGCGGCGGACGTCGGGTTCGCCTCCAGATCCGCAGTGGCGGCGCTGGATGAAAGTTTCTTCCGCGTGCGCTTTGATCGCCTTACCCCGAAGGAACGCGAGTACCTTCGCGCCATGGCCGAGCTAGGCCCCGGCCCGCACCGTTCGGGTGAAATCTCCAAGTTGCTTGATCGCCCGACCAGCTCGTTCGGACCGGTTCGCGCGCAGTTGATTGCCAAAGGAATGATCTGGAGCCCGAGCCACGGCGACACCGCGTTCACGGTGCCACTGTTCGACCAGTTCATGAAGCGGATCATGCCGGGACCTGACTGGCGAACATGATGGGGCGTGGAGGCTTTTTTCAGTCGCTGTGGATTGAACGCGTCCGGGTCGCGGACACTGGCCTCCCCATTTTCCGAGTGCACTGATGCTTCTTTCTCACCTCGAAATTCAGCAGATGGACGAGCGCGGGTTGCGCGACTTTCTTGCGCAGCGCGTGCCCGAAGGCCCCGGGCTCGACTACAAGCGCACTGAATACGATGCCTCCGATCCGAAGGGCCGCTCCGAGTTTTTGAAGGATGTTTGCGGATTCGCCAATGCAACCGGTGGGCACATCCTGCTGGGGGTACGTGAACCCTCGAGTAAGCTCGGTGTCGATGACCAGATCGTCGGCTTTCCAGACGGCACCCGTGTTGCGCAGCGGCTTGAGCAGTTGGCACGCACCTGGATATATCCACGTGTACCGGGTCTGCTCTTCCGCGTTGTGGAGATCGCCGAAGCCAAACACTGTGTCGTCATTCATGTCCCTGCCGGCGCCAGCGCACCCCACATGGTGATGCTGGATGGTCGGAACGCGCTGTACACGCGCCATTCGGAATCCACCACGCTGATGGATCTGCATGAGATTCGTCGCGCGATTGAACGGTCCACGACGGCCCGTGCACTGGCACGGCAAGTCGCGGCGCAGCGGTTGTCCGAGGTTCGCGCCCAGGTTGGGGCTCGCGCACCGGCCCTCCTGATGCAAGCGGTTCCGTTGATCGCGCTTTCTGAGCCTCTGGACGTGTTGAGCGATGCCTTCGATGCTGTGATTCGCGGCAACGCCCGCGATGCGGCGGGGTTTGATAGCAGCCTGGCAGTGAGCACCAAGCCGCAGCCAACGCTGGAAGGCATTCGGGGGATCAATTTCCGCGACATGCCGACGGTCGAAACGCAGGTGCATCGCGATGGCTATGTGTCCGCGCTGTACCGCGAGATCCCCCTGGGGCCATTTCATCAAGAGCCTCGGGCGCCCTTCTTGCACCCCAAACTGTGCGAAGTGATGTCGGCCTTTGCCATGATGGTCGCGGAGGTTCGGTCAGCGGCGGGCATGGAGATTCCCTACCTCATCGTGGGGACGCTGCTCAACGCACGCGGCATGTATCTGGGCACGCAACTGCGAGGACACAGCGACAGCGACGCGTTCGCCGGCCCCTTCGATCGTGACGATCTGAACTGGCCTGAGCAGGTCTGCGAGGCCGGCGACGCAACGGAAGATTTCGCGCGGAACATGAAAAATCAGCTCTACAACGCGTTCCACCTGCCTGGTTTCCCGCGATAATATGGCTATGTCACTCGCTCCCGCCCTTGCTGCGTGCGCTGAATTCGATCTGGTCGCGTACGACTGCCCACCCGCGCAGGGGATCATGCGGTCCTCTGACGGAACCGCGTTCATCGTGGCCGGCGATGACTTCGAAGCAGCGCAGCTCTACCTGAACGATGTGCGCTTGACGCGCAGCGCCGCGACCTATCGCGCGTACAAGAAGGAGATTGGGCGCTTCCTCGGGTGGTGTGCGGCGGTTCGGCGCAAGTCGTTTTCCGACTTCGGTCCCAACGACTATGGAGAGTACAAGCAGTTTCTGTTGAACCCGCCCGCGGCTTGGGTCGCGCCAGCGGGGCAGGGACCCGGACGCGCGTGGCGTCCGTTTGCAGGCGAGCTGAGTCCGTCTTCGGTGACCTATGCGTTTCGGGCGCTGTCCGCGATGCTGACGTGGCTGGTGGCTCAGAACTGGCTCCGGGGCAACGTGATCTCTGCCAACCACGGTCTGATGAAACGACCCCGCACGCCCCGTGCGAATCGCCGCATCCCCCAGGGTGGCTTGGACGCCATACGCGATTATCTCGCCAGCCTACCCATCGAGACCCCGGCGCAGCTTGAAGCTGCACGCAGGACCCAGTTGGTGATGTCGGTCGGGTTGGGCATGGCGCTGCGTCGTTCTGAGATCGCTGCCGCGACGATGGGACAGTTTCAGATCGAGCCCGATCACGGGACGTGGACTTGGGTTGGCGTGCGCAAGGGTGGCGGCGAACACGGCGTCGGCGTCCCGCTGTTCGTGATCGACGCGCTCGTCCAATACCGCGTGGCCCTCGGTCTGCCGCCGTATCCGGAGCCGGCCGAGTCGATGCCGATGGTGCGCGCGCTTGGCACCGATAAGCCAGTAACAGGGGAGTGGGTGAAGCAGATGGTGCAACAGGTCTGCACTGCAGCCGCGGAGCGGTTGGCGTGCCTGCCTGTGACTGCGGAGCGTACGGAGGCGATTCGCCGTTTGCGCGCCGCAACGACGCATTGGCTGCGACACACACGGTTGTCTGAGCTGCTGGAACAAGGTGCGACCCTGAAGGAGGTCAGCGAGGTGGCTGGCCATGAATCCATCGCGACCACCGGCACGTACTTGCACGCGGAGGGACGACGGCTGTATCAGAGCGCGGCCTTCCAGCGTAGCCCGATTGCATAACTGCGGATGATGTAGGGATCTGACAGTTGCCGCACTTTTGTCGTTGCGGCGCGTCTATCCCACACAACAAGAAATGGAGAAGCCGATGTTGCTGTTCATTACCCTGTCTGTTTGTGCCGTGGTCGGGGCCGCGACAAGCTTGGCGCTGCGGCGCCTCAGGGAAGTCAGCGAGCGGACGAGCCAGTCGCTCAAGCAGGCTGGTGGCGGCCAGGAGATCAAGGTCGCGACGCGACCCGGATTCACTTGGGTGCAACGCGGTGGCTATGTCTTGCTGGGCGTGGTGGTGGTCACCGCCGGTGCCGAGATTACGTCCACGGCGGACGCACCCGCCATTTACGTTCTGTCGCTGCTGTGCGTTGGGGCCGTGTTTGCCAGTCTTGCCAAGACCCAGGCCAATGCGCGGATGACGGACACCCTGGCAGCCGTTCAGCAGCACCTGCGCCTGCGGCGCTGGCGATCGGGCGGTTCCGACTCCGTGTAGCAGGACGCGGGCCTGCTCTACGCAGTCAGCGCCCGCGGTATGCGCGACACGCGGTGAAGCTAGTCACTTAGTGTCGCCGGAGGTATACGGGCTCACACACCCGAATGAGGCCTGCCTGCCAGATGGTTACCCGATTCAGCCCCACCCGACGTCTGATCCCTCAAGCCGAGACGATTGCCGCCCAGCTGTCGCGGATGATTCTACGCGCTCAGGACCTACATCGGTCCGGCCTCAAGTATGGGGACGACGATCCCTCCGTGGTGGGGAACAAGCGGGCGCTTAAACTTACGCAACCCATTGACTACATGATCATGGGCGATGCCATCGAGATGAGCGTCCTGGCGCAGGCGAAGATCGAGGCCTGGATCACCCACTGCAAAGCCGGCGAGGGAGACTCGCAAATCCATGTGCTGGAGATCGCAGTGGAGCTGCTGCGCGACGCCAAGTCCGATTTCGAGGTGGCCACGTATGCGGACTGGGTGGGTCCGATCGACGGGCTGCTCGACAACCTGGTGGAGCTCGCCCACGCGCTCGCGCGCCGGTTGAACGCCAATACCGAACGGCAGCGCGCCAGTGGGGAGTAGCTGGTCAAATCCTGCTCAAACCGCAGCAGTTCCTGATCGGAACGCGGTTTGCGCAAACCCCAACCGGAGTTGTTGGCAAGTTATCCACAGAGGCTGTGGGCAAACCGTGCGTCTACTGCGAACACACCATCGGGTGCAGATCCCTTGAACGCCATGACGCATCCCCCGACATTTCTGGTTCAGCAATCGCCGGCCGAGCAGGAGCCTGAGACGCCTGTTGCGGCAGCGACGGTGCCCCCTGTGGTCGCGGTCGAGCGGACGCCCAGCATTGGCACGCGCGTCGCGCGCTATCTGCGCTCGGGCGGGGCACGCGGAGACTTCAGCTACTACCTTTCGCTGGTGCTGGTCTTGCTGGCGGTCGCGTGGTTCCTCTCGCATGCCTTGTTCACAGTGCCCTTGGGGACCGTGGGTGTGCGCACGGGCTTTGGGTCCAGCGCCGGTCAGGCGTTGGATCCGGGGCCGTATGTGGTCGTGCCAAAACTGAGCGAGATGCTGCTCTACTCGACCGAAGAGATTGAGTACCCGGTGCAGATTTCCGGATTGAAGGATGCCGCTGGGCTCCCGCTGGCCAGCGCGGAGGTGATGGTGGTGTACCGGGTGATGCGCAGCGCCGTAGATCAGGCGATCGCGCTGGAATTCTCTCCGGCACAGAATGCCAACGGCATTCGGCTGCCGCTGGCCAACAAGATGGTCCGGGACATCCCGAGGATTCTCGGTGCATTCGTCGGCAAGCTGGATGTGGCCCAGCTGGCGGTGCTCGGCCCGCAGCTGGGGCCCTTGGTACAGGACGAGCTTCAGCAGGAACTGAACGCGTGGCTCCCCAAGGGGGTTCAGGTGGTCTCCATAACGGTGCCGCCGATCCTCGAATACACCGAGCCCGAACCGGTCGCATCGGAGCCGGCAGGGCCGCAAACGGTCGCGCCGTCCGAAGCCTCGGCCGCCGAACCGGAGCCGGCGGCGCCCGCAGACGCAGCTCAACCGTCGTCAGTCCCCGCGGCCCCGCAGGGCGCGGCGGAGGTTCCCCAGCCCCCGGGGCCCGTTCCGGGCGCCATCGGAGTCAAGGCGGCGGACTCGTCCGTGAAGGGCAAATTGCCAGAAGCGGACGCCGGATTCGGCGGCTAGGTTCGGCGTCACTGGCCAACCCTGTGCTCTAAGGCAGGACGGTAGCGGGGCGGTGCAGCACCCGTAGGGTGTGACTGTACCCACGCACCAGCACGGAGAGTTCTCATGCGACGCTATGCACTACAGGCCTGCACCTTTATTTCCATTCTCTTGGCCGCCGCGACTGCCGGTGCCGCCGGCGGACTGGACTTCGAGACGGGAAAGAAGGTGATGTACGCCGTTCACAAGTCGCATCCCATCGATCTGTATTGCGGGTGTGCGTATCACGGCAAGTCGCTCGATGGCAGTTGCCCTGTGACGACCCCTTCCTATCGCGAGCGGTTACGGCGTGTTGAGGCGGAGCACATGGTTCCGGCGTCCGATTTCGGGCGTCAGCGGTCGTGCTGGCGCAGCGCGCCGAAGGGGACCAGCGGGCGAAATTACTGCCGGGAAGTGGATCCGGACTTCCGCGCCATGGAAGGCGATCCGCATAACCTGTGGCCTGTGGTCGGCGCGCTCAACGCGACGCGGAGCAACTATCGCTTTGGCGAGGTTCCCGGCGAAGCGCGCAACTTCGGCCAGTGTGACTTTGAACTCTCGGCGGATGGGGCCGGGCACTTCGTTGAGCCGCCTGAGGCGGCCAAAGGCGTGGTCGCGCGGGCCTATTTCTACATGGAGCGCCAATACGGCCAGCGCATTTCCAAGTCACAGCGGCGCGTCCTGGAGTCCTGGGCACGCTCGCATCCGCCGACGGTGTTTGAAGTTGAGCGCGCCCGGGCGATTGAGCGGCTGACCGGATTGCACAACCCGATACTGACACCCTGACCGCTGCGCAGTCTGCCTGCCGTCGGCGCCGCGCAGCGCGGCGTCGACGCTCACGGTTCGGTCGGATGTCGGATGTCGGCTCTTGCGCTGACCAGCGGGTTGAACACCAGGATTTCGCCGGACTCACAGGTCCATAACCCGGTGTCCACCTGATACTTGAAGCTTTGTGATCGTGGGGTCTTCGATCGCGCGTGGCTGACAACGAACAGCAGGTAGCGGTCGCGGTTGAGCTGCATCTTGCTGTACTCGTTCGCGGAGAGCTCCACCGACTTTGCGGGGCCGGCGAGACCCTTCACCCCGATCAGCGCGGGGGATCCGTTGCCGGGGGCTTCAATGTCCCAGCCCCAGTTCTCGCCGGAGACGTCGAGCCCGCCGAAATAGGCCAGCGCAATGTCCATGGCGGCGAGGTCCACCATACGGCGGTACTCGGGGTTGGGGTTGTGCGCGATCTTGCTTGACCGCCGGTGGGGCTTGAGGTGGCGCTTCAGGCGTGCCCGCACGCGTTCAACGATGTCTGAATGCTGGTCGGCGTACCACACCGGAGAGCGCACGCGCCCGGGTTGGTGCAATCCGTCTGGCAGCACCAGGTCGCGGGCGGCGACGGGGATCACGTAGGCCTCCGATGCGCCCGCACTGATCGCGGCCGTCAGCTTGAGCCCGCGGAGCGTCCGTGTCCGGGCCGGCGTTCGCAGCACGGTGGCATTCTGGTACCAGCCCACCACCTTGATGACATCGGCCAGTGGGTCGCGGGCGATGAAGACGGCGAGGACGCCGGAGACGGACTCGTCCTCCTTGCGTGCGCCCAGGCGCTCGACCTGGATCGGCGGGCTGTCTGCCACGCACCCATAGACCTTGCCGCGATAGGGCGCGAAATTCCACTGCTCCGGCGCGCTCGCAGTGTCCTGTGGCTGGCGGAAGCTGTGCGCGTTACGCGGGTACATCGGATCGGCGGTGCTGGGCCCGGCGTAGTGCTTCATCCAACCAATCTTGACGAACAGGACAGGAGAATCCACAGCCGAACTCCAGGTGGTTATCAGCGCCCCTCGGGCGGGGAGAATTGCGTATACGCAAGACCGCGCTGGTCTTGCATGAACTTGAGCGCGGCCTGGATCTCCGGCCGGAGGCTCCTTCCGCCGCGGGTGCGAGCGCCCATCGGCAGGTGCCAGATGGCGGTGCGGGCACCGCCGAGGCGCGCGTCCTCGATGGCGCAGAGCACCCGCACATCGAGCGACGCCAGCCAGCGGGCGGCGTCGCGTTCGGGCGCAGGCGCGCCCAGGTGCAACGCGCGCAATGCGGTCTGGATCACGGCGGTCGGCGGCAGCGCCTGTCCGGCGGGAGCCCACACGGTCCATCGCGCTTCGAACGATCGGGCCTGAAGGCGCGCGGCGTACAGCTGTCCGTTGGCGCGGCACGCCCGCGGACCGCGCCAATGCAGTCCGCGCAGGGCGGAGGCCAGGGCAGGGATCAGATCCAGCGCCCGGGTGGCGCTGGCGCAGCTGCGCAGCAGGATGGACTCACGCAGCCACTGCGCGTGCCACACCCGCAGAGCAGGCGGCTCATAGGCCAAGCGGCGCCCGCGCGGGGCGCGATTTGCGTGCATTGGACTCCCTCCGCCCGGCGCTTGAGCGCCCTATCGGGCCTTGCTTATATCCCGATTATTGAGCCGGCGGGCGTCCGAGGGCAAGGCTACAGCGCGTCGCAGGCCACCGCCGTCGCAGCATCGGCCCGCGGGAGCAGGCCGCTGTGCTGCATTTCACCGCGCGGATCGTGCAGGGAGATCCCCACGCCGTGACGCCGGCGCAGCAGCCGCAGCGTGCCTGCCGGCGTGGGCAGGTTCTGCACGCCCTGTCCGCGCAGCACCGCGCCCAGCGCGTCGACCAGCAGCGGCCAGGTCTGTGCGGGCAGCGACAGTCGCACCGGCGGCTGCGCCGGTCCGAACAGGATGTCCGGGCGCTGCAGCTGCACGCTGCCGGCGGCGCCGGCCTGGTCCGCTTCGCACTCCCGGTATTGTTCGCGATAGCGGTACAGATCCAGGCGCGGGATCAGCGGGTCGGACTCGCACCGGGCGTCGGAACGCGACGGCGCCTTGTTGCGCTGGACCACCAGGTCGCCGAGCTCGCGGATCGCGGGCCAGACGCCGGCGGCACCGGCCGGGAAGGCCAGCGGCAGGACCGCCTTAATCGGCTTTTCGGGGGTCTGGTCGAGCCACCAGTTGACCTCCGGGACGGGCTGCAGCGCGCGGCGGACCGCCAGCACTTCGTCATCCTGCAGTCCGGCGAGCGCGGCCATGTCCTCGGTCTGCATTTCCTGGCGCTGGCGCGCCGACAGCTCGAAGGCGCGGCCCAGCGAGGTCAGCACCAGCTCGCGGGCACGGCGCACGCTGAGGCGCTGGATCGAGACATTCTGGGACAGCCACGAGAACGAGACTTTCTCCGGGGCGCTGGCCAGCACCGGCACGCGCCGGTAGGCGTACAGCAGATTCACCCGCGCGTAGTCGGTGCGGATGCGCAAGGCCTTCCACTGCTTTTGCGTCAACGCGCTGGCACGCCTTTCAAACACGGCCTTGGCGGCATTGAGCGCTGTGAGCGTGTCGAGGGTGCTCGCCGAGCACGCCAGCACGCCGGGCAGTCGCTCCACCGCCTTGGGATGTTGCTCCTCGAGGTAGGTGAGCCGTGCCACCCCCTGGGCGATCACTTCCCGCGCCGGCGCGTCATACAGCGTCAGCACCTCGATCCGGCTCGGCAGCGGGGTGTCTTTGCTGCGCGCCTCGACATGGGCGAGATAGGCCGGCAGTGCGGCATCGTCGTACAGGATCGCCCGGCGCGCGGCCGTGGCCGCGTCCGTCAGCGCCAGCCACGCCTCGCGCAGCATCAGCCGATCGCCGGCCGCGACCTCCGGAACATCGGGCAATCCCTGGAAGGACTCGTTCATCGTCGCACCATTTCACGTTAAGTCATCATCTCTACTAGACGCACCCGCCGCCCGCCCCGCAACCACCCAAACCCCGTTTCCCCTAAGCCATCATCTCCCTATAAACGGCCCGGGTCGACCCCCACGCCACCCCGCGCACAGTCTTGTGCCGCTTTTCCCCCATTCTTTTTCCATTTTTGATTGGGGGGACGCGTGAAGGGGGTGGGGCCGGCGGGATTGGCGGTGTGGCTTTAGGGGGATGATGGCTTAAATGCTGGGTGGTGTCTGCCTGGGCGGGCGCTGCGTCTATAGGGGAATGAGCTCAGCCGCCCTCGCCAACGCCCCGCTCGACGGGGTCATTCTGTCGTCCTATCAGTCGTTGACCGGTCGCACCCTGGCCGTGGTCGAGGACCGGGCCGGGCATCGTGCCTTTGCGATCGGGGAGGGGCTGAAGTGGGTCGCCGGTGAGCGGGTTGCGCTGCGCGGACGCTGGAGCGAGGGCGTCGGCGCGGGCCGCTGTCTGCTGGTGGACTCCCAGCGGGCCGTGGTCCCCACCGACATTGCCGGCTCGGCCGCCCAGCTGATGTCGGCGCTGTCCATCGACTTTGCCGGCGCCACCAAACTGCTGTCGGCGTTCGGCAGCGACATCTTCGATGTGCTGGAACGCGGCGATGCCGAGCGCCTGGCCGACGCCAACTACTCGGGCCCGGAAGTGCGGCAGTTCCTCGAAAGCTGGCGCCGCTTCCGCTCGAACCAGTCGGCGCAGACCCTGCTCGACCGGCTCGGACTCAATGAGGCTCACCGGCAGACCCTGGCGCGCATGCTGGGGTCGGAGACCGACCTCGATGTCGCGCTTCGCGATAACCCCTATCTGGCGGTGATCCACCTTCCCGGGGTCGACTGGAGCCACGCCGATGAACTCGGTCTGGAGCTGGGCGTCCCGCGCGACAGCGCCGAACGCCGCAAGGCGGCGGTGGTCGCCGCACTGCGTGGCCTCGGCGATGCCGGACACAGCTTCCTGCCCGCCCCAGTCCTGCAGACCGCCGCCAGCCGCCTGCTCGCGCTGTCGCCCAGCCAGACCGAGTGGGACAGCGCGCTGCAGCACCTGCGCTCCCGCCGCCTGATCGCCTTTGACGCCGACCGCGTCTACCTGCCCGAGGCCTTCGAGGATGCCGCCAATGCGGCCCGCGCGGTGCTGGACTGCGCCCGCGCCGCGTCGCTGAACGATCCGCCCGAGGACTTCGCCGCGATGGAGCGCGCGGTCAACCAAGCCGACTTCCGCTTGCCGCGGGCCCACTTCGACGTGCTCGCGCCGGCGCTCGGGCGCGCCCTGACCGCCATCGACGTCGTCGGTCACCCCACCGCCCAGCACCTCGCCGAATCCTTCGTGCGCATGTGTCAGGCCCTGCGCCTGGTGCCGGTGGTGCTGTGCCCCGCGTACTGGGTCGCCCAGGCGCTGCTGGAACGCTGCCCGGATGAGCGCATCGGGACCGCCGGCGCGCTGCTGGGCGTCAACGACCAGGGGGAACCGCTGTACGAGAACCTGGCCAGCCTGCAGCCCGACGCGGTCCTGGTCATCGGCGCCGAACGGCTGCCGATGCCGGCGCTGACCTATCTGCTGACCCGCCGCACCGACGGCTGCGCCGTGATCCTGGCCGGCGATCCGGCCGCCGACATCGGCGTGGTCCGTGGCCGCCCGTTTGCCGAGCTGGCCCGCGCCGCCAGCGCCGCGTCACCGCCCCTCAAACTCGTGCCGCTGGGCATCGCCCCCGATCGCGACTCGCCGCTGGGCGCCGTCCGCGCGCTGCTGCGCAACCCCGCCGCCGCCTCCGCGCTGGTCGGTCGCTTCGACCTGCCGGTGTCCGTGCTGCAGCTGGGGGAGCCGGCCGACGCACTGACACGCTATGCCGCGGAGGTCCTGCCGAAACTCGGACTGGGCCCGGCGCCGGAACTGGTCTGCGTGACGCCCACGCGCTCGTCGTTGCCGCGGGCGATGTACGCGGTGCGCAACCTGCGCCGCATCCTCAATCCCGATCACGCCAATACCGTCGGCGCCGTGGGCCGCACGCAGCTGGCGCCCGCCGATCCGTTCCTGGTCACCCGCGACCTGATCGACGGCCTCTACATTCCCGCCGGCACGCGGCTGCGCCTGATCACCGCGCACGACAGCAAAGGCCCGGTGGCGGCCTCGCTGGGCGGTCAGCGCATCCTGATCAGCGCCGATCGCGTCAACGACATCCTGCAGGGCTATGTGCTGATCACCGCGCACATGCACTGGGAACGGGCGGACGTGGTCGTGCTGGCTGTCCCCGAAGGCGGCGACGTGCCGCTGGGGGCGAGCGTGCTCTACACCATCGCCGCTTCGGCCACCCGCAAGCTGGTGCTGCTGGGCTCCCCCGATGACGTGCAACTCCTTCTGCGCCAGAGCGTCAAGGCGCCGTACTCCCTGTTCGAGTCGCTGTTGCATGACTTGCACGCCCAACGTCCACCGGAGGCGACCGCCGATGCCTAATCCGCCCGTTCGCCTGAATTCCCCGCACGTCATGGCCTCTGACCACCGGCGACCGCAGCCGCAGGCGTCGACCGCCGGATTCCGCGCGCTGACGGCGCCTCTGTTCACCTGGGAGGTGGAGCGCTTCGACGCGCGCCGCAACGGCAAGACCGCACGCCTATTGGCGGCCTGCGAACACCACGCCGGGGAAGGGGACATCTTTGATCCGAAGGCGGACCGGGCCGTGCTGACTCGACGGACGTTGATCCCGAGATGAACCAGTTTGACCGCTACACCAGCCAGGCGCGCCTGCAGGTTCGTCTACGCAACGCCCAGCGGCGCTTGCTGGGGAGCCTGTGGACCCCCGCGCTGGCCGCCGCCGCGCCCTTCCTTCCCGCGCCGCTGTACGGGGCGCTGGGCGCCGGGGCCGGACTGTTTGCCGCGCGGCGCCTCGCAGAGATCCACCAACTCGAACAGCCGCCGCCAGTCCACGAGTCCTACGCCTTCGCGCCGCGCGTGGTGACCGGCCCCTCCAATGGCATGTACTTCGGGCAGTCGCTGGACTTTCTGTCGTACAAAGCGGGCCTCGAGTCGCTTCGCGCCGAGCACGGCCGCGTCACCCCCGAGCAACTGCGCGGCTACAACAACGCCACGATCTCCGCCATGAAGCCGATGTTCATCGCGGACGCGGAGTTGGCTGCGCACGTGGCGATCATGGGCTCTCCGGGACAAGGCAAGACCGAGCTTCTGCTGGCGCTCTGCGAGCAGCAGGTGAAGCGCGGCGGGGGGATGATCATCTTTGACCCGAAATCGGACGAGGAGGTGTTTGCCCGCGTCGCCGAGATCATGCGCGTGTGCTACCGCGAGCACGATCTGCGCTACTTCAATCCGGATCGCCCGCAGCTGTCGCACACCTACAACCCGCTGCTGTACGGCGGCACCCGTCACATCGTGTCAACCGGCATGAAGCTGGCCAAGACGCCCTCGGGCGGGGATGACTTTTTCTATCGCATGACCCGCCTGGGCATGCTGGCCGCGATCGTCTGCCTGAAGTCACAGCCCAGCCGCACCCCGATCAGCTTTGCCGATCTTGCGCCGCTGTTCTCGGACCTGCCGACCTTCATCCGCCTGTGGCAGCAGATCCCCGAGGAGAACCGCGAGGCCCGCGAGTTCGTATACCAATTCCTCAGCATGTGGCTGACCGAGGATTCGAAGGGCAACCTGAAGATCAACCGCACCCGCTACCTGGAAATTCTCGCGGGCCTCAAGCAGATGGTGATGGACTTCTGTCACAGCGAGTATCGCGCGCTGCTGAATTCCTATAACCCGGACATCAACCTCAAGGATGTCATCGAGAACGGGCAGGTGCTCTACGTCGGCTTCAGCGCGCTGACCGACAAGCAGGGTTCGAATGTGTTTGGACGCCTGATGCTGGCCGACCTGGCGCGCGCCATCGGTGAGATTTTCACCGAGCGCACTCGCCCGGCCATTCCGCCGCTGGTGTTCATGGACGAATACGGATCCAGTGCGGATGAAGCGGACCTTGAACTGTTCCAGATGGGACGCTCCGCGCGCGTACCCATCATCGTTGCGGTGCAGGGTCGAGGCTTTCTGGACAGCGTCAACCAGCAGTTCATGCCCAAGCTGCTCGACGCCACGGCCAATCACATCTTCATGCGGGTGTCGTCAGAAGAAACACGCTCCACCGCGGCCAAGCTCGCCGGATCGACGATCACGCGCTTTGCCCAGACCAGCGACAGTCGCAACTTCGGTCGCAGCTACAGCAACTACGAGACCGGCCTTCTGCATGACGAAAGCCATGGCCGCTCGGTCAGCACCGGCACAAAAGAAACCCGCGAAGACCTGATTCAGCCCGAGGATTTCATGATGGAACGCGGTGACGCGATCATCATCAACTCAGCAGGCTCGCACAAATTGCGACTGCCCCTGATCCAGATTTCCGGCGTGCCGCACTCGTCTTCCGATGTGTGGCTGCCCCGGTTTGCCCGTCACAAGGTCAAGGGACTGGACCTGATGTCCTACACGATGGAGCGCGACAGCGCGCTACTGGACAGCCTGCTGAGCGGTCCCTCCGGCATGCCCAGCCCCAAGGAGGACTGATCATGCTTCCGGTCTACATCGAGAACCGTACGTTTCTGGAACGTTTCCGCGATTGGGATCTTGACCCCACTGACGTTTGGCACTGGGCGCTCGACACCGCTCAGTATTACCTGAACGCGTTTGGCCCCTGGGGCTACGTGATCGTGTTTGTGTCCGTGGTCATCGCGCTGCTGTCCTTCGACATCACGCACAGCATGACCAGCCTGGTGCTGGCGGGTGTGATCCGCTCCGTCGGCTCGTTGGTCTTCAAGTCCATCGGCTTGGTCCTGGCCCTGGTGTTCCAGCTCACGCACAGCGCGGTGATTGCCCGTGCGCGCGACGCCATTCGCTTCTGGGAGTCCCGACTCCGCAAGAGCGAACCGGCCGAGGACGCCTAGCGCCTCGACCGTTTGCTCGTGAATGGGCGAACGCTGCGTCTATAGGAGCAACAGAAGGAGCTCCTGATGCAAAAGATTGCCGCACTGCTGTTCGCGACCGCGCTTTGGCCGGGCCTGGCCGCCGCCGAGACCATTGCCACGCTGCCGATGAATGGCCCTTATGGCACGGCCTACGCCGGACCTACGGTGCTCGATCAGCGTGACGCCGGATATCAGATGGCCCTCGAGCACGCCGCGAATGCGCAACGCGCTTTGCAGCGCGCGCTGGATGAGATGGCGCAGTCCCAAAGCCTCTACGCCTTCCCCGGCTTCCAGTATTCGGCGCTCGCGCGAGAGCTGACGCTCGCGCGGGATGCCGTGGCAGTGATGGTGACGCCAGAACAGCGTCGCCTTCGCTACCAAACCCTGACACCCGACGGCATGTACATGCGCGTGCCGGGTGCTGTCGCGTCCCCTACCAAGTAACCCGGAGTTAGACCATGCGTACCCAAGTTGATGACCGTAACTCTTCGATGCCTGAGCGCATCGCCAACGCCATGTATGGCCTGATGGCGTCCCTGACCACTCGCGCGGCGCTGCGGGCCGACGGGGGTCTGGCGCCGATGGATCCCGCCACCGAGCAGCAGCTGCAGCGGATGGGCAACTTCCTGGTGGCCGCGCTGGTCCTCACGGTGTTCGCCCTGATGCCGCAGCTGGCGCTCGCCGACGGCGGCGGCTTCCTTCCCGACAACACCGAGGGATTTCGGACTGACGTCAAAGGCAGCTGGACGCTGATCTCCTATGTCGTGATCTTCCTTGGGCTGGCGGTGCTGGTCATCGGCTTGTTCGTGCCGATGGCGTCTTGGCTGAAAGGTGGCGCGATTGCAGCCGTAGGCGTTGGTGCCTTCGGCGAGTCCGTCGTGACGTGGCTGTATGAGATCGGCGGCAACAGCGCCGGCACCACGGGCGGTTGATTCGTCGCCATGGCCGCCCGTCGATGTCCTGTAAACGCCCTCGAGCCGTTCCGGTTCCTGGGCATTCAGTACGAGTACCTCGTGCTCTCCGTGATTGTGTTCGTCGCGGCCCACATGGGCTTCCGCGACGTCCTGGGGACCCTGGGGCCGTTTGTGTCGCTGGCTACTGGCATTGCATTCGGTCAGCTGTTGCAGAAGGCGACGCAGGACCAGCCGGGCGGCTGGCTACAGCATGTGGTCCTGGTCTGGGTGAGCGACCCGAAACGGTCGCGTTGGGTGCCCGGACTGGCTCCCATGATGGAACAGGAATTCCAGACGCGGGGCGCGCTGCCCCCGTCTGGAATTCGCAATCACTATGAAGCGTAGATATCGATGAGCGATCTATCCAAACGTGGCGAAGGCTGGACACTCTGGGCGTCCCAGCAGATGGAAATCGAGCGCGAGCGACGTAACAAGATTGTGATGGGTGGCGTGGCGCTTTTCATCGGGGTGGTCGCATCCCTGTACATCGGCCACCAGAACAAGCGCATCGACTATCTGACCGCGAATCGCCAGATGTACTGCGAGAACAGCGGGGTCGGTTTGTACCGGTCCACGGCCAAGCGTCCCCAAGAAATGGTGACGCGCTATGCCCGCGAGTACCTGAACAATCTGAAGCAGTTCGACCAGCGCAGCGCCAAGATCAACTTCGAGCGCGCGCTGTCCATGATGTCTCCCGATGTGGCGGCGGCGACGCGGCCCACACTCGAGGCGCAGATCGAAACCGTGCGCAAGCAGTCGCTCTCGCAATGGATCACGGTCACCACTGAAGACGTCACCGAAGACGCCTCTACCTACACCTATACCGCGACCGCGAAAGTGGGGGGCCATACGGGCACCACGCCACTGCCGACCGGCGTGGCGAAGGTGACGGTTGTGCTCCGAAAAATCGCGCCGAGCGATTCCCGTCCGGAAGGCCTGATGGTGGTTGAGAGTCGCGGTTAAGTCGCGCGTCTATAACGACAAGCTCTGGCGGATTGAACAGACATCGTGATCAGCAAACCAATTGTTATGGGCCTCGCACTGGCTCTCGCATCCACTACTGTGCATGCCGCTGCGTGTGAACGCGTGCAGCGGCAAGTCGTCTTCGCCGGCACGCCGGTTGACGTCAACGTCGCCCCCAACCAGTTCACGGAAGTCGTCTTCCCTGAAACGCTCGCGGCGGTTCTCCCCGAGAAAACGGAGGGGCTGCAGTATCATGAGAACGCATTTCCGGACCGCCTGTTCTTCACGGTCGAGGACCCGAAGTATCGCGGGATCGTGATCCTTCAGGGGGTCAGCGGGAACACCTACCATCTGCGCCTGCTGGGCGGGAACTGCGCCGACCTGACCATTCACGGCAACGCACGCTCAACGTCCGAAGCGTTGGTGGCACCGCCAGCCTCGGCGCAGAAGAAGGGACGCAAGCTGATCGAGTACATGCTGACCGGTGAAACACCGCCAGCGTACTCGCGCACCCAGCTCACCGACCCGCTCCCAAGCCGCCTGGTGCTGGAACAGGGTTCGGTGAAGTTCTATCTGTCCGAGATCTACAAGGGTCTCAACTACACCGGTCTGGTGCTGATGGCGGTCAACGAAGGGCGGGTGCCCTACCGGGTGGCCCTGGAGGGCATCGACTTCTCGACGCCTGAGTTACGCAACGTGCTGGGCCGCGTCACCGAAATCACCATGTACCCCTACGACTTCCGCCTGGGCCCTGCGCCGGAGTTTGCGGCGGACGCGGCCCATCCGAGTCACCAGGGGCTGGTCTTCATCGTCTCGGAGACGCGCCGTGGCCTCCGCTAAGGGCACCGCATCGCCGACGGACCTGAGCGCGGCGCCGACCGAAGGCGGGAAAGCCCGCTCGCGCCCGCCGGTGCTCGTGGTCGCCGTCCTGGTGCTCGGCGTGGTGGTATTCGCTTGGAAGATCAGCGGCGCTACGCGCAAAGCTGCTCCTCCAACGCCTGCAGCCACCGAGACCAAGGCGGTCGACAACCAGACCCTGACCCAGAGCGCGATCGATACCCAGCGGCAGGTCGAGATCGATGCGATGAAGCAGCGCATCGCCGGACTCGAAGAGCAGCTTCGCAAGCAGCCGGGGGAAATCAAAGCCCACATCGACGACGTCGAAAGCAAGGTGACGCGAGAAATCCAGGGCATTGTCACCACGCTCGAGGAACGCAGCGAGGCAAACATCCGCGCGCAGAAGCCACCGCTGGGCGGTAGCGCGGCCAGCCCTCGCCTGGATGGCGGCATCACCAACATCCCTCTGCCTGCGGGCGGCGGGGAGTATGGCGAAGAGACTCCAGAGGACAGTTCGTTCCCGTACCGGCGCCTGGGCGGCGCTGCTTTGGTCTCTGCAAACAATTCGGTGGCGTCCGCGTTGCAGAACCTGCCGGCAATGCCTGCGCCGGTGACCCCGACCGGCCCTGATGCAAGGCCCGCAGCCGCGGCCTATTCGCCGGAGTCAGGCACGGATCCCGAAGTGGCTGCCCCCGACAAGCCCGCCCGTGGCCTCAGTGGCACTGACGCCAAGCTCGAGCATTCGTTTGTTGTTCCGGCCTACTCGTATGCGGACCTTCGTACGCTGCATGGGGTGACGTGCCCGGTTCGAACAAGCGCTACCGCGTCCCTGGGACTCTCCGACAAGCCGGCGCCGATCGTGCTGCCTGTGGTCGGTCCGTTCCGCGGACCGCAAGGCATTGAGATCCAGACGGGGTCCATCCATCTGTTCGGCTTTTGCGAAGGCATGGACCGCCTGCGGCCCACGGGAATGATCAAAGTCGAAGGACTCTCGATGGTGCGCGCCGATGGCAGCAATTACACCGTCTCGATCAACGGCTACGTGATTGACGCTCGCGACAACGACCTCGGTGTGCGCGGCGTCAAGGAATCCGTGAAGGGGCGCCAGCTGGCCGCCGCGATGGCGTCATCAATGATTGCGGCCGCCGGAGATGTCTTCAATCAGGGCTCGTTCGACACAGTCGAAACCCAAGGCGGCAATCTGCGTCAGGTCCTCAAGGGCGGCAAGTTGGGCAGCGCCATCGGCGGCGCGGCAATCGCCGCGCCGGCGCGCGAACTGGCGAACTTCTTCCGTCAGTACGCCAACACGCTGTTCGATGTGATCTCCATCGAAGGCGGCACGCCGCTCAAGCTCATCCTCGAAGAACCCATCCAGTTGCCGGACGACACTGCCGGCGCCGACGAGATTCCTGATGGCCGACCGTTACTCTAAATTCACCAAGATCCTTGCGGTGTCCCTCGCGGCACTGGCGCTCTCCGGCTGTGCGGCCCGCAAGGGCCCGGTGCGTTCGATCGATGAGATCTACGACGAAGTGCATCGCAAAGGGGGGCAGGACGCCGTCTCGATGCTGCGCGCTGGAATGCGTGAACGCATGGTCTACGGCGTGGCTGATCCCTACGTTCCGCTGCGCACTCCAGACGAAGTGGTCCCGATCTGGGTGCCTCCCTACGAGGAGCCGCGCACCGGTCGCCGAATCGACGGTCATTGGGAACACACCGTGACCCGGAGAGGCGAATGGTTTACCGAGTGATCGCTCTCGCCGGCACGCTGGCGGTGTCCGCCTGCGCCCACGACCGTTGGCTCCCCGACCATGCGGCGACGTACGACCGTGCCAGCATGCGTGCCGAGGCCATGGCGTATTACACGGGTCGCGCGATCGATGACAGTCAGCTCTACCAGCTGCCGCTGATTGCGGCGGCTACGCGATCCAATTTCGCAACGCCTCACGCGGCCCCGCTGTATCTGCATGAGCCCTTGGCCATGATCATGGTCCGCGGGACGCGCCTTGGCGACGCCGTCACGCTGTGGGGGCGCGCCTGGGGCTACTCCCCGTTGTTTGCCGACAGTGCCGCGCGCGACATTCGCCTGCAGGACACCTGGAACGGTACAGGGAGTGCCGCTGACCTTTCGGATTGGCTGCATGCCCAAACGGGGCAGCGCGTCACCATTTTCCCGGAATCCCGGCTACTCATGGTTTCGGAGGGATGACGTGCTGAGCGATACCGCAACGATTGACGAGGCGGTGGCCAAGCTCGGCTACTCGCCTGAACTGCGTATTCAGGATGTCCTCGACGCCTACAAGTACGTCCAGGACGGCGACTACTTCCTGACGCGCGACGCGCGCATGGTGGTGGTGTGGGCGCTTCCCGCGATCCCCGGCGACGCGCTCTCCGAAGACACCAAGACGGGAATTGCGGACAGCCTGGCGGGGATCATCGATCACTTCCCCGAGGGGTCCACCGGGCAATACATCCGATTTTCCCACCGCGACGTCACCGACCGTCTTGACCGGTTCCGGGCGGGCGTTCGGAACGAGGGTTTCTTTCCCCAGGTCGGCGAGTCCATCCTGCGTGTTCAAGAACGCGCTGCGCGGTTTGGATTCTTCGCGCACCCGCTCGATGCCGACGCCAGCATGCGTCAATTCGAGCGCATGCGTGAGAGCGGCGATGACGGCAGCGTCATCCAGGCGCCCCGCGAACTGTCGCCACAAGGCATTTCCCGCGGACGCTATGCGCTGGTCACCGAGCACTACCTGATCTTCTCGGTGGATACCTCGCGCACGGACAAGCGCGGGCTTTCTTCCGTCGTCGAGCAGATCCGCAGCGCGGTCGTGCTGAACAAAGGCGAGGACGCGCTCAAGCGCATGCTGGAGGATGAGCGTCGCTTCAAGAATATCCTCGAGGAGATTGAATATGCGATGACGGCTGCCGGCCTGACCGTGCAGCGCCTGGACGGCAATGCGGTCACCCAGTTGCTGTACCGCATGCTCAACCCGCGTCGCTCCGTGCTCTCGGGCGCGCCCGAGAACAGTGGCTACGAAACACTGACCGACGCATTGACCCTTGGGGACTTCCGCCCGGGCGTTGCGCAGTGCTCCGTGGGCACGATGATCGCCACGTCGCGGGAGGGTTGGGCGATCGACGGCTACCAGCACTACGTGACGAGTGTGCGCGTCATGCCGGAAGAGACGCGGCCTGCGATGCTGCTCCGGTCCCTGCGCGAAACCGAAGGCGAGGGCTGGTGCACGATCAACTGGTCAGTGCCGAAGCAGGCTACCTATCGTCGCAACCTGACGATGAAGCACGTACTCCTGTCCAACCAGAAGGACATGCAGCATATCCCGCTGCTGGCCTCGGATCCTATTAAGCTGGCGAAGCGTGAACAGGACCTGGACTACGTGCGCAACGCCATCAACCAGGAAGAAACGGTCTATCACAAGGTCGTTCGCGCCTCGGTGCACTTCGTTTGTCGCGGTCAGGATGCCGTGGCCGCCCTCAAGCGTGCGAAGCAACTCGAGAAGCTGCTATGGAACGCCGGCTATCGCGAAACCCTGCGTGGGGAAGCGGTGATTCACCATTCGCTCCCCATGAATTTTCGCGCTGGCGCCCAGCAATTCATCCGACGCGACTTCCCGATTCTCACGACCAACCTGGCCGATCTGATCCCGGTCTACTCCGGCTTCCCCGGCTTGGATGACGGCCGCTTGATGTTCAATAACTCCAACGGTGAGCCGGTCCCGTTCGACGTTTTCACCAAGCATGCGACCGCTGGACACGCCCTGATTTCCGGGGGCACCGGTACCGGTAAATCCTTCTTGATCAACGGGGTGGTGTCCCAGTCGCGTGCGCAGGCCCCGACAAAGACGTTCGTCATCGACAAGGGCTTCAACTTCTCGGAGCACTGCGAAGCGGCCGGCGGCCAAACCATCGTGCTGGTTTCCGAGCAGACGGGTGACTACACCCCCATTTGCCTCAACCCATTCTGGATTGACGAGTCGGGCAGTGGGGCGGGGGGCTCAGGCTTCCGTGAGCCGTCGAGCTCCGAGTATGGCTACATGCTCGGCATTCTGATCGGCATGCTCAAAGCGGGCACGGCCAATGAGCAGGGTGTGACCGAACCCGTCACCAAGGAGGAGATGAACCGCCTGATGGCGCACTTGCAGGCCATCTTTTCGGCGCGGCAGGCCGGGCAGGAACTGACGCTCAGCGACTTGACGCGATCGCTGGAACACAACCTGGACGACACCCTGGCGCAAAGTCTGGCCCGGCGTCTGCACGACTTCACGCGCGGCGGCATCTGGGGGGCCATTTTCGATGGTCCGCTGGAAGTGAACTGGGACGCCGAAATGATCGTGCTGGAGACGTCCTTCCTCGCCGACGCGCCCTGCATGGACGTGGTGATGCTGGCGTTGTTCAGCCAGATCGAGGCGTACATGAAATTTCGCCTGCCGCGTAGCTATCGCAAGTTGATCGTGATCGACGAAAGCTGGAAGGTGCTGGCCAAGCAGCATCTGGCCCGAACCGTCGCTGGCTTCTTCCGTGAAGCCCGCAAATACCAAGCGGCCATTCTGTTGATCAGCCAGACCCTCAGCGACTTCCGTTCTCTGGTGAATGCCGAAGGCGGACGCGATGACGGCATCCTGGCCAATACCCGGCACTTCTTCATGTTGGGCAAGTCCAAACAGGACATGGACGATGCCGAGGAAATGTTCGGCATCACGCAGGAAGAACGCGTGATGTGGGATGGGGTGAAGTCCGCCTTGCCCCAATTCTCGGAGTTCTTCTATCTGCTGCGCCACAAATCCAACATCAACTACACCGCGCTGATGCGCTATTGCTCAGATCCGGTGACCTACTGGATGAGCTCCACAACCCCTAGAGATGTTGATCTGCGGCGCGAGCGTCGCAATCACTATCTGGTCGATGGGGTGTCTCCCATGCAGGCGCTGCAGAGCGCCATCGTCGAACTGTCAGAGGAACTGCCGTATGGCACTGAATACCCGCTATAAGCTGTCGGCACTGGCTCTGTGCTTCGCGCTGACGGCGTGCGCTAGCGCTCCGGCTGCGCGCGACACCACAGGTCCGACGCATCGGAACCTCGGCCCGCGCAGCTTGACGGCAGACCAGCAGGAACTCCGGCGCGCGCGCGCCGAGGCCTCCGCCGCCAAGGAAATTCGGGCACTGCATCAGCAGCAGATCACCCAGGCCTATGACACCGGTGTGCGCGACACCCTTGAGGAGTTCCGCGGGCGCATGCAAGGGCGCGATGGATTCGTGTTCCAGCCCCCGGTGCTCGACTGGGTCGACATGCCTTCGCGTGTCGTCAACGGTGCTTTGGTGCCGGCGCACAAGGAGCAGGTGCTGGTCGCCCCCGGTCGCTGGGTGGAAGACAGTTACGCCTCGATTCCGGACCAGGCCCTGGGCCTGTCCGCTGCCCCCGCTGATGCGTATACGCAACGCCAGAACTACCTGGCACCGTCTGCGCCCATGGCATCGCAGTCCCGTTTCGAGTATGTCCATGGCGAATAAAGACCCCGATCCGATCGCAGCGTATCTGCATCAGGCGGACCGCGGTGTGACCCCGCCCAACCCGCTGGACATGGAGCTGCCTGACAATGCCCCCGACCTGGATGTGGGTCGGGATACGGTGGATGCCGCGGAGCCGCTGGATGACCAGTCCTCGGTGATCGACGATTTCGACACTCCCTACCCCGATGAGGTGGAGGCGCCACACGCGGCTGATTACGCCTACGAAACCGCCCCCGAGAATGTGTCCCCCGAAGATGTCGCCGCTTCGGCCTCGACTCCCGGCCGCAAGTCCCTTGCCGGAGCCGTCATCGCGGGGCTGTCCGCACTCCGAAAGAAGGCGGCCAAACCTGCCGCCGCCGCGGCCGAGAACGCAGCGGCACCGTCGCCACCGGAGAAGGTGCCGTTACGCGCGAAGGCGCGCAAGTTCGCCATGGTGGTGGTTATCGTCCTCCTTGGCGGCGCTGCGCTGGTCTCCAAGATGTCCGGAAAGCAGTCTCCGTCCGAGGTCGATGTCGCCTTGCTGGACTCCATGGGCTCGGGACTTGAGGACGTCACCCCCAGTGCTGATGAATCCGCTGAGGAACCCGATCAACAACCGGTGGTTACTGGCGACGCACCGGACACTCGCCTGCTTCAGGTCGACGTAGCGCCCGCATTGGATCTCAGCGTCCCTCAGAATCTTGACGACGCGATGGCGCCTTTCGAGTCCACTCCATCCGACGCCGGCTCGGCCATTTCCGTCACGTTGCCCTCGATCGACTCTGTTACACCAGAACCTACGCCCGCACCCGTCGAGGCCGCACCGGTCGTTGCTGCCGCCGCTGCAGAACCCACACCGGCGCCAACCCCCGCGCCGCCGCCAACACCCAGTTCGTCCAGCCCTCGCGCGAAGGCCTCCACATCCAAGAAGGGCAGTGCCGGCGGCGCGCCGCAGCTGCGCGTCCTCGGGATCGCGGCAGCACCGTCCTGCTGGAGCTGCGGTGCGTCCGCGATTCTTGCATCGAAGGGCGTCAACTCGGTGGTTAACGATGGCGATACGTGGAACGGCTACCGCGTCGCAATCTCCGGTGACCGTGTGACACTGAGTAGCAAAGCCGGGCAGTGGAGCTTTCTGCCTGAGCACTGACCCATGGGCAACAGAGAGTTGCTAACCCTTGCCCGTAAGTGCTTGCGCTCCGTCGAGATCTACTACGTCCGGCAACCCGTTCCTGTGGTCATTGCCGTTGCGCTTCCAGAGCGCATGCAGGAGGTTGTCCTCGACATCTCGGTGGGCGGCGTCTCACGGCAGGTCACCCGGCGCCTGACCTCCTCGTACGACGTGCGCAATCTGCGCAAGCTTATCCGGGTCCATCCCCAACTGGCCGCTGATCGGGCGCCACGCTACGTGGTACTGAACGTCGTCTATAGGGCATGTGTGGAGTATCTGAAAATCAACGGCGTGCCAGCGGAAGCCATTCAGGGCTTCACGGTGCCCAACCGCGCGGCGGATGCCAGTGAGTGGCTGCGCCGCCATGAGTACCCGGCGCTGGGTTCTTAGCCGACTCGCAGGATTGGTGCTGTCGTGCTGGCCGGTGCTGCCGGCGCACGCGGGCGCCATTGAAGATGCGGCTACGGCTGCCGGCGTCGATCCCCTGGTGGTCCGCGCGATAGTCATCACCGAGTCTCGCGGCCATCCGTGGACGGTCAACGTCAACGGGGAGCCGTTCTTCCTCGCGTCGAAGGCCGACGCGGTCAATCTGATCCGTCGGATTCACTACGAACCGTGGATGGTCCGCGTGGTGGAGCCGGGGAAAAAGCCGGTTCGTTATTTCTTTCGCACCGAGGCCGATGCGACCGAAGCGACTCGCGAGCTCCCGAAGAAGTCCTACTCGATCCGAAAGATCGACGATCGCATGATCGACATCGGTCTTATGCAGATCAATCTGCACTATCACGGCGATCAGATGCGCTCGCTCGATGAGGCCTTCTCTCCAAGCTGGAACCTGAGCTACGGGTCGAAGTTCCTCGCGTCCCTGGTGGCCCGCCACGGCAGTGTCACGACCGCGATCGGCTACTACAACGCAAGCACCGCGGCACGCCGCGCTCAGTACAGCGCCAAGGTGCTCTCAACCTACCGGCGCCTCAAAAACCGCCGTTCCTGATTACCTAGCCGTGACAGCCATGCTCCGTCTGGCGTGGAGCGCCGTCTAAGGCTGCAAAGGAGTCATCTATGCACATTCGTTCCGTCGCGATCGCCTGCCTTCTGGCCAGCCCGGTGCTGTGGGCCGCGGAGCCCCCAGCGCCCGATGCTAAGGCAGCCAAGGAAAAGCCGATTCCATCCTTTCTGGACTGCCACAAGCTGTCGTGGGTCACCAATTGCAAGGAGATCGACAAGATCGCCCGGGAGAATCCGGGCGCGCCGCTCCGCCTGACGAACCCGGATGGACTCGAACTGTACTTCGTGCCTGGCACCCCAACGGCGATGATCTATCACCAGCTCAACCCAACGCCCGAAAGCGCGCGTGCGTTGATCGAATACAACCGCCGCTACATGGCGCAAATGGAAAAAGCGGCCGCGGTCAGTCTGAAGGTGCTGGGTGAAATGGGCGGCACAGACCCGGTGGGCTCCTCCGGCATGAGGACCAGCAGCGTCAAACCCTCGTCCAAGGGTGGGCCGGTCACCATCAACGCGAAGAACATCCGGGTCTGGATGTTCTACGACTCGAAATGCTCGCCCTGCCGACAGACCATCCCCGAGGTGTACCTGTTGGCGAAGCAGAACCCGTCTCTCGACCTGACGCTGCTTCAGATGGATGACGACCTCGACTATGTCGATCAACTCCGGACAGACATGTCGCTGAAGGCGGGGCCCATACCCGCCAAGGATCGCGCGAGCCTGCTGCCAAAGATTCGACAAACACCGACGTTCTGGGTGCAGGACACCCGCAATAAGAAAACCACCGTCATGGAGGGATACATGTCTGTCACTGAACTGTCTGCCCGCCTTGCGGACCTGTCGAAGTGAGGTGCGTCATGAAACGAATCGTTCTTGTGGGGCTGGTTGCTCTGTATTCGAGTAGTGCCGCATTGGCCGCTGAACCTGCCGATCCGAAAAAGGGCGGTACCACCGAGTTATCCCGGTACGTTGACGTCCTGGCGCCAGATCGGCGCGGTCGCGAGTTCGAAGTGCTGAATGGCGAACTGGGTCCGTCGCTGCAGATCGGATGCGACGGCAGCCCGGACTTCAACATCTTCGGGCGCATCTCGAGCGAGCTCGAAATGCTCTTGAAGTCAGTCACCGAGGAAGCGCTGTTCGGGATCCTGATCAACTACATGATCTACTCCAATCCCACGCTCTATCAGATCTACGAGAACATCAATCTCCACCGGGAATTCCTGCGCAAGCTGATGGTTTTCTCGTGTAACTCGGTGCGCGATATGGCCAATGCGTCGCGCACGGACAAGGTCCTTTCGGCGGCGAAGAGCAAGTGCTTGATGGACCCAGATCAACTGCCGGAGCAATGCGACAACGGAGACGTGCTCCAAGAGTACATTCCGGACGCCACCACCGCATTGGACAAGCAGCTTGCGCGCCTTCAGGGCGCAGCGGACGACTTCGATTTCGCAGAGTTTGTGAAGCAGCGCACGGGTATCGCGCTGCCGCCTCCACCGGGCGCGGTAGCGGCTGTGGGCCTCAAGAATGACGCTACTGCAAAGGAGTACAAGGCCCGTCTTGACAACCTTCGCGTGAACGTCGAGGTCAACCGTTCCAATCCGAAGACGGGCGCCATCATTTACACGCCTTCGAAGAAAAGCGTGGCGACCGTCCTCGACGAATCGTCCGACTACTACCGTAAAAAGATTGATGCAGTGACCAGCATTGCCAGCAGCGTTGGGTCGGGCGGCGAGCTCGACATGCGGACTGCGCCTGAGTGGGAGGAACTGCAGACCGACCCGGCATTCGGTGAGATTTCACCCGCCACCTTTTCACAACTCGTTGAGCTGCGACGCAAGAAACCATGGGCGTACGAAGAGGCTGTGAGCGCATTGACTCGCGAGCTGGCGGTTTCTGCGGTTCGCTACACCATTGCCCGGTTCGAGCTTGAAATCCGGCAGGGTTTGAACGCCCAGGCGGGGATTGAGTTGCGCGAAAGCACTCCGGGCGTCATCGACGCCCTCAATGCGGCGGTTGAGAACATGAAGGCCGAGTTGGCGATTGAAGATGTTCGCGCATCCAACACCGGGCGCGTCAACGCAGTCGTGAAGCGCGTCATCGAATTGCAGTAGGAGCTGTCATGTCTGATCCGGCAGTCGACAATCTAGTCCCTACCCTGGAAGCCTGGGCGCCTTTCCTGCAGGACGGGGCGCGGGCGCAGGACATCGCGATGACGTACGCGCTTCCATATCACTCGCTGATGATGGACGCACTGTGGAGTACGTGGGGCCTGTCCGCCTTGGCGATCGGCCTCATTTTCGTGCTGTTCAAGCTGATGATCGCCCCGGGCTGGGAAGCGTGGAAGATTATTTCGGCCGTGGTGGTGGTGTATATCTTTAGCTTCCCGGTACCGATGGATTACGCCGAAAAAGTCGTGTTTCACAGTTCGCGGCTTCCGGTGTCGGAATCGATAGCGCCGCCTTCGGAGTCCGTTCTCCCGCCGTTTGCAGTGAAAAAGGAAAAGGTCGCGTTGGGGGTTGCGGTCTTCCTCTACGCGGTCAACGGCATTGAGGACCTGCTGTATAGCGTTGTGAGCTTTTCCACGGAGGAGGGGGAGCCGTCGCCGATGGCTACTTTCCAGGCAATGTCCATGTCCTACATCGATATGTACGACGAGCCGTCCTTACGCCAGCCTATCGACGACTACTACAAAAATTGCGCCTATCTTCGCAACGAGCCCGCCTACAAATCCATCGATCAAAAAGAGTGGTTGATCTATGGACTCGGCGGCGTGCCCACCTTCGGGTACGACGCGACAATGGCTGAAGCCCAATTGGTTGACTCCACACTGGCTAATTCGATGCTTGGTAAGTGGATTCCGGGCATTGAAGCGATCGTGAATGCCAAAAATTCCGCAGCGGGGTACATGTCGGGGCGCGACGGGAGTCAGGTCAAGGCGATTCTCGCAGCAAGCAACCCGACGCGAATTCCCGATATGCCTCTCAATCAGGAGCCCTATCACATCCTGAGCGCCGACTACTGGCGTGAGCGCGCAAAGACCAACGGCGCCGAATCCGCGAACAAGTTGTATCTCTCCCGCGAAGACGCTGATGCGCTGAGCGAGTTCGATCATCCGAGGGGCGAGACGCCCGATACCGATTTGTATGCAACCAACTGTTTGGAGCTTTTCCAGATCGCAGACACCGCAGTGCGGGAGATGCGCAAAGGGTCGTCGAGCGCATACCTAAAGGACTTGACCGGCGCACTTACCCCTCGGGCTTTGGCAGTTTATGGGGCGTCCACCTTCGGGACCATGAGGGCGGGTGCCGCGTACGCTGCGAACCTGCAGAAGGGCAACAATGTGTATGCGAAAAGCGACCCCAATCGTACGCGCGCAGTGTCGCCCGAAGATACAGACGGCTTCGGCACTCAGTTTAAGAATTGGCTCGGACGGATTGTCGGAGGGGCGTCTGGCGCTGTTAGCGAAACTGGGATTTGGGCGCAATCCGTCATTAAGCTGCCGGACGTGATCATGATGACGGTCGGCGGAACCTCTCTTCTCTCCGCAATTCTGGTCATCTTCACCCCGATCCTGCTACTGGCCGGCTTTGCAACAGGTTCCCTGAGTGTCATTTCGGTTCCGCTGCGGGCCATCCTCATGCTGAAGCTGGCACTGGTCCTCATGTTTCTGATTCTCAAAATGGGGACTGGGCTACTGGAAACATTGTCCATCTACTGGACCTATTCCCAGATCGTCGACCAGGTGAACACCTATCCGATGCTCCCACTGATGCACGCTGCACACACGGGAACCCTCATCCTCGTGATGGCCGCCCCCCCTGTGCTCGGCTACATGCTGGCCTTCGGGTCAACAACAGGGTTTTCCCGGTTCAGTGGTGGGCGGGCGGGGGCGGCCAATCTCGCCGCTGGCGCTGGGGCTCTCTACACCGGAGCGAAGATTGCTGGAGCGGTTGTGCCGGGGCCCGGCCAAGTCGGAGCTATGTCCTCCGCTCTCTCTGGGGGCGTAAAAACCGCAGCTGTTACTTCTAAGCTTGGATTTACCCCCATGACCTCGGGAGGTCCGTCTGGCTCTTTGTCGGGATTCGCCGAGAGGAGCTTGCGCCCAGGAGGCGGCGATGGAGGCGGCAGGCCAGTGCTTGGAATGCAAAGCGCGCGTCAAGGGCAGGGCTCAAATTCGGTGCATCAGGGTTCCGTAGTTGGAACGCTGGCCGACGCAGGCGACCGGGTGACATCTAAGGGGGCTCCGAAAGCAAGCGCCCCCGGAGGCGGCCCTTCCGCGGGGGCAAGCGCCTCCCCCGCGACCGCGCGGAGTGGTGCGCCCAGAGATAGTTCGAGCCGCGTCTCGTCTCCTGTTTCGGGGGCGCAGTCTGCCCCCGCGTCAAGCGCGAGCGTATCGGTTCCATCCTCGCCCGGCACCGCGCCTGTCGGCACCGCGCCAACCTACACGCCAGCACAGGGCCCGAGCATTCCCCCTGGATCTGGCGTCTTGGCACCAGTGAGCCAGCGCCCGGCTTCCGCTCCACATCGGCAGTCCTCTAGCCCTGGAACTCGGTCGTCCACCAACCGCCGCCCGTCGCCCAATCCCTCGTCCGCGCGCCCTTCCCAGTCCACTCGGCCGTCGTCACCGCAAGCCTCTCAGAGCCCTTCTCGCCCCGTTGATCCTCCGCGGCAGAGCGCGCCCGCGCCGGCGGCTCCACCACGCGGGCTGGATCGACCGCCGGCCCCTGAAAGGCCAGCTCCGAAACCCGTTGGAGCGAGGGCGATTCCCGATGGTCCGGTCAAGAAGGACCCCAAGGGCCTCGATAAGCCTTGAACGCTAAGTGACTAACTTCAGGCGCGCGGCGTCGTATTCTTGGGCATGGATACGAAACCACTTGGTTGGAGGCTGACGGATCGCGGGGCGATCGCTGCCGCGCTATTGCTCGGTGCAGCGTCGGTTCTGGTTTGCGCGATAACCTTCTTTTCGGCCGCACGAATTGATCGATTCGCGTTTGTCGCTTCGGAGTTGGGCGTCATGGGCAATGTCGCGGAGAACCCTCCGCCGATTCATCTTGTCCGCATGACCGTGGATCAGCTGCTCCGTCAGCCCGGGGAGATGAACCTTAACTTCCCGATTTCCAAGATCGACTGGTCTCTCCAGCGCGGCAAATGGATCGTCCTGGTCTTCGTGGATCTCCCCGACGGCGGGCAGGTCCATCGCCTCAGCACCAATGATGCTTGGGCGATCGGTAATTGGTTGGCGGCCATTCGTCACGGAATGAATGAGCAGGTGCCAGGTGCCGAGCTTTGGGTGACCCGTATGGATTTGCCCAGTGGCTTCAATGGCCGCGTTATGGGGGTCTTGGAGTTCACCCAAGGGTGCTTCATGTACACCGCTGGCTGCTTTGATCGGTTCCTGGTCGGGTTTGCCGATCCTGGCGAGGATGGCTCGCACTTCCTGCCTCAGGTGGACTGGCTCCTTAAAGTTCACGGCAGCCCAATCAACGACGCTCAGCGCGGCGCACTGGGGTACCCGCTGATGATGCTCGTACGGCCTGATGGTGAGATGGTCGCGGTAACGCGGGATTCGCTGACTTCGCTGCATGTGCCCGGTTCGGAGGAGTTCTTGGAATTCCTGAACGGCACGATCGCAGCCTATGACAAGGAGCACACCCATGACTGAGTACACGCCGGGATGGTTCTTCCAGGTCTGTGCGGGGAGTGTGCTGCTGTTCTTGGCGTATCTCGCACGGCTCTACTCCGTCGACATGGACACGGAGCAGGTGGCGGTATCGACGGGGTTTGCGCTGCGCGGTGTGGCCAACTTGGTCCCGGTGCTCGCACTCTGGCAGATTGGACTGGCCGGGGCAGGGCTCGCACTGCTGGCGTTCCCACTCAAGCAATATCGCATCGTCTTGGTTGTTCTCGCGGCCTTCGTAGCAATCTCGGGCGATCTGTATAGGATCCGGCCGACGTACGGCACCGATTCGCGAGTGCTGCACTCGACAACCGATGTGCCGGGAGTGCCCATATCGGCGGCCCGCCCTAACTACATGCTGAAGAGCTCAGAGGATTTTGAACGGGGCCGCGCGGAGATTCTTGGGCATGTCATTGGGGCCGTCACCGAAACCTTCGGCAAGAAGGCAGGGGACACCGTGGCGGCCGTCCCCGATCTGGCCCGCAAGACTCCGATGTCGACGACGTTCTCAAAGAAGATTACGAAGTCTTTCGATCTCCAGCCGATCACGGCGGAAGAGCTGGAACTTACGCGCCAGTCTCGGACGAGTGGGACTCTGCGTGAGTCGCGGGCAATCGTTCGGTCGGCTGGCATTCTGGACCCACGGTGACACCCCCCAAACAATGGCTAAGTGACTAACTTCCGCTGGGGGTCGTCGTATCCTTGGGCATGGACACGAACACACCTCGTTGGAAGCTGACTGATCGCGGAGCAATGATTGCCGCGCTATTGCTCGGGGCGCTCGGCGTTTTCGTTTGCGGCGGGGCCTACCTTTCGGCAGCCACTGCGGATCGGTACACATTTACCGCATCGAAGCTGGGCGCCCTCGGACCGATCGCCGAGAATCCTCCGCCGATCCATCTTGTCCGCATGACGGTGGATCAGCTGCTCCAGCAGCATGGAAAAATGCTTTTTCACCTTCCGATCGCGGAAGTCGACTGGTCACAACAGCTCGGCAAGTGGACCGTGCTGGTCTTTGTTGATCTTCCGGACAGCGGTTCATCTCATCGCCTTTCTGGGCATGACGCCTGGGCTATCGGGAACTGGTTGGCGGCCATCCGCCACGCCATGAATGAGCAGACCCCAGGTGCTGAGCTTTGGCTGACCCGAATGGACTTGCCCGGCGGGTTCAATGGTCGCGTTATGGGGCTCGCGCAGTTCACCAAAGGGTGCTTCATGTACAGCGCCGGGTGCTTTGATCGGTTCCTGGTCGGGTTTACCGATCCTGGTGCGGACGGCACGTACTTCCTTCCTCAGGTGGACTGGCTCCTTGAAGTTCATGGCAGTCGGATCGACGAAGCTCATCGCAACTCGCTGGGATATCCGCTGATGATGCTCGTGCGCCCCGATGGTGAGATGGTCGCGGTGACGCGGGATTCGATGACGTCGCTGCAAGTGCCGGGTTCGGAGGAGTTCATCACGTTTTTGAAATCGACGATCGCTGGCTATGACAAGGAGCACGCCAATGACTGACCGCGCGCCAAGCCGCATCTTTCAGGTATGCGCCGGCGGCGCGCTGATCATCTGCGCCGCCGCCGCACGCCAGCACTCGGTGGGGTATGAGGAAGTCGCCGCCGCAACCGGATTTCCGTTGGCAGCGGTCGCCACAATGATCCCGACGCTGGAAGTCTGGTGGCCCGCACTGGCTGGCGCAGGGCTTGCGTTGCTGCTGTTCCCGCTGAAACGGTACCGGATCGCTTTCGTGGTGCTCTCGGTTCTCTACCTCTTCGCGGCGAGTCCGCATGTACTGCGACCGACCTACGGAACGGACCAGCGCGTGCTGTTGTCGACGAGTGACGTTCCGGGGGTGCCGATAACGTATGCGCGGCCAAATGAAGTGCTGCAGCTTGGCGTTGAGCTCGAACGTGGGCGGATGTTTATCCTCTCGGAGATCATCTCCAACCTGACAGCCGCTATCCGGAAGGTGGGAGGGTATGGGGACGCGCCGGTGCAGGCGGCCGCTGCCGCAGCTGCGGACGCAGCAGCTGATCTGCCGCGCAAGGCGCAACGGTTTAATCCCCACTCAAAGATTCGTTCCAAGTCTTTCGATCTCCAGCCCATGACCGCTGAGGAGTTCGAAGCCACTCGGCAGCATCAGACCAGCGGAACGCTGCGACCGTCGCCCGCATTTGGAAATCGCATTTCTCTATTGGACCCACGATGAACACGCACAGTCAGCATGCCGGACGGCCCGGCTCTCGCAGTTCGGCCGAACCAACGGATCAGGGCCATCCCGCGTTGCGTATACGCAATTCGGGAGCGACCGTTCGTGATCGCCAGGCTGCGCCGGAGACACAGTGCGACCATCCGGTGCTGCGCTCCTACGAGTCGATTACGCCTCAAACATTGCTTGCTGAACGTAAGCAGTTCATCGGCCGAGTCATCAATGGGCGGCGCAAGCATGTCGACTGCGCGATCGACTTTTCCGTGATCGCTGGCGATCGCCCCTGGAACTTGCTGCGCGTTCGATACATCGTCTCGGAGCTGGCGATTCCGTTGTTCGGCGCCGGCGACGAGGCGGAACTGCTGATGGGCCTCCAAGCCTGGGCTATCGCCTATCGCATGGGCTGGGTGCCGTCGACGTGCTATCTGCGCCTGTTCGCTGATGGCACGGCGACGATGCTTGCCCAGAGTGCGAACCTCCGCACCTTCAACCCGTGGAAGATCATGGATTGGGCAGAGGGAGTTTTGGACGATCCGGCGAACACCGCACTCGACTGGCTATCGCGTGCGGCCTAGCCCGCTACGGCAGCGACCTCAGGAGCTTCTGTCCTTGACCCATCGTGCGCTCCTGATACCGGTGCGCGTCGAGCTCGTCATCCATTGACGGTTCTGTCCCTTCGGCCCGAGGCGGGGAGGGCTGTGGTGGGGGCGAGGGTGGCTGCGCCGACACCGGGGGCTGCACTACCGGCCCGCGAGTGGCTTCTTTCGCGGGCGCGGCGGGTGACCGCGGCGGGACAGTGTCTCGAACCGGCGGTGAAACCGCGGCGGATACCGGCGCGGCCAGGCCCCCTCTCTGTAGCGCATACCCCGCAACGATGAACTGGCCAAGGCGCAGGCTCCGGAACCCCGGCGGCGCTGCTTTGTAGGCGTTGAGCAGGTCCGAATCGTCCAGGTGGATGGTGGTGCGCATCTCGACTGCTTGCGCAGGGGCGATGGCCGGGGGGATTCCTACCGACGTGCCCAGCTGCTGCATCCCCTGGCGGGCGAGTTCTGCAACCGCCTGGCTCTGATAAAGCGTGCTCGGGGCGTCGCTCAGGAATCGGATCAGCTCGGCATCCCGTTCCTTGTCGAGAATGAACGTCGGTCGTGTCACCGCAGCGCGCTTCTTCTCAGCCATTGAGCACCCCGATCTTCAGGTAGCCACGCACATTGGAAAGGTGAGGGGTCTTTGGGATCTTCACGTTCGCTTTTTTGAACGTCTCCATAAGCTCCGCCTGGAGAAACGCTGCGCCGCCACCGGAGAGAATGAGGCATTCGAGCGAATTGGGATTGGTCCACAGATCCGCGACGATGTCCGAGACTGCCTGGACGACCATGCGTTTGGCCTCCGCGATCGGTTTTTCCAAGCTGATTGTTGTCGTGCCGGACCGGATGCTCCCCTGCGCAAAGACCCGCGGCATGTCCGTGATCCGCGCCGGGAGATCCCTGTTTCGGATATGCGAGAGCAGATACTCGTAGGCACGGCTCACGCCACGCGGCTCGCTGGTATTGGTGGTCCAGCTCACCTCGCCATCGGTAACCTCAACCGCGTCGATGGTGCCGTTGCCAATGTCCACGATACCAATGCGCCCATCCATGCTGTCGACCGGCTCGCCGTGGGCATCAAAGCAGATATCGAAGAGTGAACCGACCGGTTGGGGCACGATGCGCGCCACTTCAATGTCTAATCCGTCCGACTTCCACGACTTGAGGGTACGCATCAATCGTTCGCGGTGGTCGCTACGGATGTTCTTCACCGGAAGGCCGGTTACGATCCGGGCGGCTCGCACACCAAAATGCTCCAGTGCGTAACGGAAGAGCACACGGTACTCGTCCGTTTCATACCATAGCGAGTCCACTGTCGGAACCGACGCCTTGGCCAGTCGATGTGCGTCTTCCCCCACAAGCCACATAGCGCCCCGATCATTGACTACCTTGGTCTCTTTCAAAGACATGGAGCGGTCGTGCACTTGGGCCGTCCATGACGGCATGCAGATCTCGCGACCGTCGACCGACGCGGCCTTGAGCTGGCCGAAGCCGACGTCGATGCCGAGGAGTAGGGGGTTCTTCATGTTTCCGGTTCCATTTTGATTCGATGTAGTGCAGCCACCGCGCGTGCAGTGGCCTTGAGCGTGCTCGTGTAACTGCGACGGCGGACGCGAAGCATCGTGATTTCGGCCGCCAGCCTTCCGATTTCGTCTGGGTTCTTGTTGTACTTGGCGCGCTCCAGCTCGCGACTTGAGATGGGGTTTTCGTCTGGGCCCTTGGGCGAAGTCATTCGCGCCATGCGGCGTCCCCCCAGTCCTGCAGTGGCCATAAAGAAGGTCGGTCCCGCCGGGCCGCTGAACGGCCCAACTGCTTTCTCAGAAACTTCCCACCGGCACACAATCGAAACCCTGGGACGTTTGGTGAGCTGATTGAACCGCTGCATCATTTCGTCGAGTTCGCGATCGATCAGCTCCAGGGCTTCACCCGCTTCGCGGACCATCGTGGCAACGTCAGAGATCAGCGCGGCGCGGTAACGGGCCGTGACTGCGGGGCTCGGTTGGGGGCCCGGAATCGAAGCCACCTCCGCGCGACGCACCAGGGGGACGAGGTTACGCATTGCTTCGCGCGCAGCGCTCCGAATCGCCAGGTAGTCCGTCAGGCGTTCGAGGGCGGCCGACTGGAAGGGGAGGAACGCCGGGGTGGTGTACCTCGGCAGATACCGGACCTGGGGCCGCCGCATCCGTTCACGTCTCCCGTCTGCGTGCACGACATACCAGTCAACACCAGCCGGTCCCAAGGCGCGGTCGGCCGGCATCTCCCCCCAATACACACGCAGGCTCCTGCCAAGGACGTGCCTTGCTGGGTGATTGAACTGGCGCATCAGCTCATCAATCTCCCAGTCCACCGCATCGAGGTGGCGGCCGACGTACCGGATCACGTCCTCCAGATTGGTGATCGTATCGGCACGCCGGCGCCGCAACTCCTCGCGGAGTTCAAGGTAGGCGTTGAGTTTGGGATTCTCCATGCTCGATAGACGCACGGATTGCCCACGGCTGAGCGTTCTGGGGCTTCACGGGGCGGGACGTAGTGCGGCCGTCCCGTGTCCCGCCCCGGGCCTGCGTGTACCACCGCTCGCCGCCACTACGCCTTCAGGTCGCCCGCGGCCCGCCTAGGCCCAGACGCCCTCCGCCGCACCCATCCAGACGCGCGCCGCTACACGGTCGCCGCACGCCGGTGGAGGGCTCCGCGCGCGCCGGTCAACGTGGCCTGCGGGCGGTTAGGAGTGGCGCATGGCGGCGCGTTCGCGGCCGATGCCGGCGTACGCCGGGCGCTTTCTGAGAGGGGCCTGGCGTTAGGGCGGCGTGCGGGGGGCGCGCGTGCAGGAATCCTGGGCGTGACAGAGCGCGCGGGGGGCTTGGCCGCTCTAAGTTGTTGTTTTTTGGTGGTATCGGAGAGCCGCGTGCGTACGGGTGTAAAGCCCCCAACGCGGCACCAATCTAATACTTCGGGTAACTCTGCCCAATAGGGCGTTACAGGTCCTGGTGAACTACCCGGGTCGCGCGGCCTACCAGAAAGAGATCTCGCCCCCCTGCCTCGATCGGGGTGGCCGTAGTCGCCACCACCCGGATGGTCTGCCTGGGGTCTGTCGTGGTGGCAAAGGCGAGCTGATGCGTACCGGGAATCTGGGCTAGAAAGGTCATCAGCGTGAGGTGCCCTACTTCTGTAGCGACAACATAGCGCTCCCCGACGCCGAACACGCCTCCGGAGGCCTGGGTCTCAACGATCGTGTCGCCATCGTTCGCACCGCCCTCGATCGCGACGTACAAACAATCCGGCCTCTTCACCCATACGCCGCGCGGGTGAATCTTCATCGCCCCACGGCTCTCGACGGCCGCGAGCAGGCGCGCGACCACTTCCGCCTGTGGACACGCGGCTACCTCGTCCAGCACAACACGATCGCAATAGGCGCTGCTCTGCTGGGTGCCGCTGCGGGCGCGTTCCAGAAACGCGGTCTTCGCCTCCGCGCCGATCCGCTCGAGTGCATTTTCCAAAACCAACTCGGCCGTGTTCTCCGGAGTACATCCCGCTAACCCCGCCAGGACAAGCACCGCATCCTCCGACGCCGCCGGCTGCGAGCCCGTTCGCAGCCGCCGCAGCTGGGCCACCGTGAGGCGACACTCCGCCGCAACCTCCTTCACCTCCCGTCCCTGCGCCACGAGCCGTTCTATTAGCCGCGCCGCTGTTGTTGGCGACGTCATCTGTATCCCTCCACCTGGTCCACTCACCCGCTCCATAACGCTACAGCACCCCCCACTGACCCCCGGCATTGTAGGCAAGGCTGTAACAAAGCGAACCTGGCGAACATTGTTTGCTTGCGGACGTGCAAGTTTTGTTCTACGCTCGCCCCCTAAATTCTTCGGGGGAAGAACATGGGGCACGCAGCGATTTCGCGCGCGCAACTACTCCAACAGTTGCAGATGGAGCGGTATATCAACGCATTGGCGCGGGAGGCCGAGTGCTCCCCCGAGTTGATGCCGAGAGTCGTCCGGGTCCTGGACGAGCACCTTGATGGATGGGTCGCTTACTGCCTCCGCAGGTATTGGCGCCCCCAGGGGATTTCCTGGACTGACCATGTCGCGGAAAGTCGCCAAAGCCTGCACGACCTGATCACGACCACCATGCTTCGATGGCTGAGTCGCGCGGTCAGCGAGGCCCCCACAATTGAACACGACATCCTTTGCATCCGCGCCTGCAGCGTCTTCAGGACCGCCGCGCGCTGCAACATCGCCCAGCAGTATTACGGTCGCATAAGCAGCTGCGGCCACTGGGCCCTGACCCTGAACCCGAGCGGCGAGGTGCGTTTCCGCGACTCCGATCTCCGGGTCAAAGTCGACGAGAGCGCCTCGACCTGGTGCACCGTCGAGAGCCTTGAGTCCATCTCCGATCCCGCTGAGCTGCTGGTTGCTGAGGAGGATCTCTCCCAGCAGAACGAGACACTGCGCATCGTGCTCGAGCGCCTTCGCGCTGAATATAGCCGGCGCCAGGTGTCCATCCTGATGATGTGTCTACGCGACCGAATGACGACCGACGAGATCGCCGCGGCCCTCAACGAGGACCGCCGCAACGTCGTCCGCTGCCTCGACCGGATGCGCCCTCGCGCTGCCGAGATCGCTGCAGAGCTGCACAGCCACCCCGAATAACGGCGGGCATGCACGACGTCTAAAGCTCGTCTACACAGAACGAGCCCCGATGTCTTTCCTGAACGATCAAGTCTTGCCGGCTCTCGACGCCGCTGACGCCGGATTGCTTTCGGCACTCAACCCGAAGAAACGCACGCGCTACTGGGTCCTCGACTGCCCCTCGTGCCAAACGGCCGGGGCCGCCTACTACTACCCCGGGCACAGCCGCTTCCAGTGCTCTCGCAAGAACAACTGCGGCCATTCCACCTCCCTGTGGGAATACGTCTTGGCGGGCCATGGCGGGAACAAGCAAGAGACCTTCAATACTTTGTGCGCCGCTGCCGGGGTTGTGCCTCCCGCCCGGGACGGTGAAGTCAGCGAGAGCCAGCGGCTATCGGCGGTTGTTCGCTCCGTCCTGAAGTCGGCGCTGATCAACAACACTTCCGCAGGCGACTATCTCGCCACCACGCGCAAGCATCCGCGCGACACCTGGGACCGCCTCGATATCGGCTATTACCCCGGCGCGAAATGGCTCGAGGCCACCCTCAAGCAGCGCGGCGTGGATCTCGCACTCGCGCGGGAGTGGGACATCCTCCCGGACCCGAAGTACAGGGAGAGCCTGCACGCCAACCGGCTCGTTGGCTGGTGGAAACAACCCAACGGCACCCTCCGGCTCTGGAGTCGCCTGATTGGCGACCCACCGGATGGCCCTGATGCGCCCCCCAAGTACCGGTATGGCGAGGGGATGGTTCGGACCATTCCGTACGGCTTCCGGCGCCCCGGACACAACACCCTCATCTGCGTCGAGGGCCCCCTCGACCGCCACGCTCTGGAAGCCCTCGGCATTCCCGCCAACGCGACGGGCGGCAACGCGGTCATTGACGCCCAGGCCGCGTACATGGCCGCAAACGGGGTGGAGGCCTTGGTCTACTTCATTGACGCCGACAAGGCTGGAACGGACGGGGCCCTAGCTACAATCCGCAACTGCGAGCCACGCGGCATCACCTGCTTCTTCGCAACGCCGCCCGCGGGCCTCGACGTCGACGACCTCTACCAGGCCGGGGAGGGCGCCACAATCGTGTCCCTGCTCGAAACCGCGGTCAGCTCTGGCGCTCTTCTGGCCCGAGAGATCCTTGCTGCCGGCGACGACCGAAAGTCCTTCGAGTCCGCCCGCACCTACTGGAAACTGCGCGGGACTCTGACGCCGTACAGCTGGGATGTGTTCACTCGGGTGATGCAGGCGGCCGGGCGCCCGGTCATGCCGCTGCCCTCCGAGGCGCTGCAAATGATGGCCCGCCTCCTCGAAGATGGGGTGCGCGTCGACGACGCCCAAACATTGATCCAGCGCCGCTACGGCCTTCAGATCGCAATCACAGAGGCTCGATAATGCCAGCCCCCACACAGTCGCCCATCAGCCCGGCGCTCCGCCTCGCGAAGTTCACCCTGATTGTCCTTGTGGTCGTGGTCGTGCTTCAGCTGGTGCTGAACCCCGCTCACCGCCGTCCCTACGTCGCGTGCTGGCCCGTGTACATGGGGTGCAAGTTCTTCTCGGTGACCGTTGTCCGCCAACTATTCCCGGGCGAACACGCCTTTGCGCTCGAAAACTTACGGCGCTGCGAACGCGCTCACGCCAGCTGTGTGTCCGTGACATCAAAGATCCCTGGCTTCCACTCAGGGGACAACGGGCTTCTGGAGCGTCTAAAGGAACAGGGAGCCGCCCTGAAGGGGCGCGCGGCCCCCACCACCGATAACAGCGGAGATGAAGATGAGTGAGTTTCAACAGAACCGGACCACCCCCGCCGCTACGGCTGCGATCTCGAGCAAGGATGAGACAACAATCATTATCGGGAGCCCAATTACCGGCGTTCTGGCCCACAAACTGAAAGCCCTGGATCGTTGGATGGTGGCACAGGACCGCGCGTTCCAGCGGGGCGAGCTTGGGCTTGAGGAGCATCAGCAGCTGCAGCGCTCCGCCATGGGGGTCTCGACCTCGATTGACGACATGATCCGGACCTTGAAGAAGGTCCCGTCCATCGCCAAGGTCGCCCACGCCAGCTTCCGGCCTCGCACGCGCCCCGCCCATGCGGGACAACGCCCGAAGGGTCCGGGCGCTCCTCCTCGTGGCGCATCCTCGCAATCTGCGCACCGGACCCCTCCCGAACGGCCCAATGGCGGAACCGCCCCGACGGTAGCGACCCCGACCGCCGCTCCGGAGGCGCCCTCGCCCGCGGTCGCAGTGGCTGCTCCTCGAAAGGCATCACCCAAGCCACGCCCTGCCGCTACTCCTGGTGATGCTGCACCGGAGACCATCGCGGTGGCGGAGAACCTGAAGCCCGACACAACGGCCTTGTGATCTCGCGTGGGGGATCTGACCCCCATCCCTCCCGTACGCTCTCGCTTCGCTCGCCCCATGTAATGGGGACGCTTCCGTACGGGATGGGGGTCAGATCCTGACAATGCTTCACTTGCGCGTGCCGATCCGACCGGTGACTTCACATCTGGCCCCACACGTCTTTCCTCACATTTCTCACTGTTCCCGGTTGCGTTCCTACAGCGGTTTTCCGAGGAGACAGGTCACGGTCGGCCGGGCGCCGCTGGACCGGCCAACATCCGGCGCCTTGCTCGGGCGGTGCCGGGTTTCCGCCCCCTGCGGGGGCTTCCGCGCCTTCGGCGCATGCAGTGCATATCGCGACGTCGCGGTGTGACTTTGATCGCCATCGCGCGTCACGCTCCGACTGGCGACGGTCCGGCGCGTCTCGCGTGGCATTGCGGGGGACGCTGCCGTCGGTAGGGTGGGCCTGTACCTCGCACCGAGCCTCAAATGTCCCGGAAATCCGTCCAGCCGCTTCGCCTCGTGATCGCACTGTCGGGCGGTGTCGTCCATGCGGTTGGTTATGACCAAGCCGGCGCCCCGGTGGCGCTTGAAGTCCAGGTGATCGACTACGACGCGCCCGCGGGTGGAGTCCCGATCGCGATCCCCCAGACCGATGGCGAGGACATTCCCGCGATTACCTACGCGGTGCAGGCGCAGTGGCTACCGGAGCAGGTCCCCGAGACGATGCGGCGCGCTCAGGAGGCTACCGCCGCTCAGCAAGCCGCAGATGACGCGGCGCGCGCGCAGTACGTCGCGACCCTCGCAGCACCCGTCGCACACATTGCTGCGGCGGCCGATGCGCTCCCGCCGGAGTGGATGGACTGGAGCGGCCCGCTGGAGTCGGACTTCGACGACGCATGGATTCGCGAGGCGGCGTAGCACCCCAAGTCGTGGGGCGCATATCCGCTGCATAGGGTGGTTACAGGCCCACCCAATCGGATGTTTGACACCCCATGGAATACGCGATGACGAAGGCGGAAGCGGCAGCCCGCACAGCGTTTGACCCTGCCTCCGAGCAAGTAGCACGCTGCATGGTTGAGGTTGATCTGGCACTCGACCGCACCCGGCGCAGTGTTCGGCGCGCGTTGGGCGCGCTGCTTTGGTCCCCGGTGGAGATTGAATTGTTCCGTCGCCTGTCGGCCCCCAATGGGCGGCTGGTGGTGTACGTCAACGGGCGCCCCGAATCGAGCTTTGAGCCGGAGTTTGTCCTTGATCCGCAGGGACGCTCGCGCGGCGAGACGGCGCCCATCATCGCCGCGTTTGGCGGTGGGGTAGGCGGCGAGTCCCGCCTGCGCGAGTTCTATCGCCTTGCGCGCACCTATGAGGCGATCGGTGGATTGGTCGTCGGCGGTAGTCCGTGCCGTCTATTCCCACAGGTCTTTGTCACTCGTGAGTGCGGGGCTCTCGAAGCGGCATAGGGTAGTCACATACCACGCAATTCCACGGAGCAGAACGATGAAGCAGCGCCCTTCGACCCGCCTGGCTGATCTGATCCCGATGCAGGAGGCATCGGACCTGATCGCCAAAACGAAGTATTACGTTGGCAAAGAGTCCAGCGTCGCTGACCTGCGCAAGCGCGTCGCCGCCGCGCTGGCCGCACCGGAGTCTGATCCTGACGCCCATTTAGCCTCCTTCGAGTGGGCGCTCCAGTACGCTTTCCCCGGTGGGCGTGTGATGGCCAACGCAGGTGCCGGGGCGTTTCGCCCTGCGACCTCTACGATCAACTGCACGGTGTCGCAAACCATCCGCGATTCGATGGGCGGCATCATGGAGGCACTGTCGCACGCCGCTATTACCCTCAAAGGGGGCTCGGGTATCGGGTATGACTTTACGACGATCCGACCGCGTGGCGCTCGTGTAGCCGGTGCCGGTGCGAGCACGAGCGGCATCCTGCCGTTCATGGACATGTTCGATGCCATGTGCAAAACGGTGTCGAGTGCCGGTGGCCGCCGTGGCGCTCAGATGGGCGTGCTGGAAGTGTCACATCCCGACATTGAGGACTTCATCAAGGCCAAGCGCGAGAATGGCCGGCTACGGGCGTTCAATCTCTCGGTCAATGTCACCCGCGCATTCATCGACGCTGCCAACGCGGGCGACGACTGGCCGCTGGTGTTCCCGTTGCTTCCGGGCGAGTCGGAATCCGACATCGTGTGGCGCGACTGGCCGGTCATTGAGCCTGAGTATCGTGTAAACGCGCTGGGCGAGGTGGCGTGCCGGGTTTACCGTCGCGTGTCGGCTCGTGATCTGCGCAACCTGATTGAAGGCTCGACCTACGAGTTCAGCGACCCCGGCTATCTGCTGTTGGACGAAGCGAACCGCATGAACCCGCTGTGGTTCGCGGAAAACCTTCGCGCGACCAATCCCTGCGCCGAACAGTTTCTCCCCCCTGAGGGCAGCTGCTTGCTGGGGTCCGTTAACCTTGCGGCTCTGGTCCAGAACCCGTTCACCCCCGAAGCGCGCTTCGATTACGAAACGTTCGCGAAAGTCGTTTTCATTTTCGCCCGCATGCTGGACAACGTCGTCGAAATCAACGGGCTGCCGCTTGAAGGCCAGCGCCGTGAGATTCAGAGCAAGCGTCGGCATGGCATGGGGTATCTGGGCTTGGGGTCGGCGCTGACGATGATGGGCATCCGCTACGGCTCCCCCGAGTCTGTGGCGTTCACGAATGACGTCACCCGCGAGCTGGCACTCAACAACTGGCGCGCTGGGCTGGCGCTGGCCAAGGAAAAGGGTGCGGCTCCGATCCTGACGGAGAACTTCGTCATTACCCCGAAGATGCTGCGCCAACGTCCCGAGCTGGCTGCGGACGGCTACAAGGCCGGCGACACCTTGCCGGGCCGCGTGTTGCATGCGAAGTATTCCGTATACATGCAGCAGATCGCGCAGGCTGACCCTGAGCTGGTCGCAGAGCTTGCAGAGCACGGCTCTCGCTTCACCCATGCGACGTCGATCGCTCCGACCGGCACCATGGCCGCATCGGTGGGCAACAACGCGAGCAACGGCATCGAGCCGAGCTTCGCGCACTCCTACATCCGCAACATGATCGTCGAGGGCGAAAAGACCAAGCGGGCGATTCGCATGGAGTCTTACGAGCTGTTGGCCTATCGCAAGCTGGTCGACGCAAACGTCGACCCCGACAACCTGCCGGAGCTGTTCGAAGCGTCTGCGAAGAACGTTACGCCGGCAGAGCACATCGCGGTGCAGGCGGCAGCGCAGCGGTGGATTGATAGCGCGATCAGCAAGACCACCAACTGCGACACCGACATGCCGTTCGCGGAGTTCCAGGGTCTCTATCAGCTGGCGATTGACAGCGGCCTCAAAGGTTGCACCACGTTCCGCTTCAATCCCGAGGTCCACATGGGCGTGCTGGTGGAAAAGAAAGATCTGGACGCGACGGTGATCGAATTCAAGCTGGATGACGGCAGCACCATTCGTGGGGCGGCCTCGCAGAAAGTACGGTACGACAACGCCGAAACAACCATCGGCAATCTGTATGAAGCCCTCAAGGAAGGGCAGTACGGCAAGCACTAAGGCACGTAAGCGAGGCTGACCATGGGCACTCAAGACATTATTTCCATTGACCGCAAGATCGTCGGCTTCGCAGTCGTTAAAGAAGAGCCGGCGGCCCCGACGCTGCCGGATGTCGATCCGCGTTCCCTGCGCATCGACAAGCGCGAGGGCGGTAGTTGGGAATCGACCACGCTCAAGCTGGAGCTGACGACGAGCGCCGGTCCGCGAGCGATCTACGTCGTGATCGGATACGGGCGCGTCTGTGGTCGCAGCAACGGCCGCGAGGTGTGCATCGAACGTCCGCTGGAGTTCTTTGTCCCTGCGAACCAGTCGTCAACCGAACACCAGTGGGTGTCGGCAACCATGCGCACGCTGTCGCTGGCCGCGCGTGGCGGGTTTGCAGCCAAGGCGCTGGCTGACCTGCGCAAGGTGACGTGGGATCGTGGGCCGATCTGGTACGGCAAGAACGCAGCCGGCAAGACGCTGACGCACGAGTCGGAGGTCGCGGCGATCGCGTGGGCGATCCAGAACGAACTGCGCAAGCGGCGCTATCTGGACGAGAACTTCGAAGAGCGCCCGCTGGATGAAATGGTGGCGCACTTTGAGCGGGTCCGCGCCTACCGCGACGCACTGGCGTATGACTCACCGTCGCCGCTGGTGATTGCGGCCCCCTCAGTGTCGCGTCTGGATGCCGCACCCGCAGCTGCGCACCAGATGGCCCAAGGGCGCCCCGTCGTCGGCACCTGCCCGGACCCGAATTGTCAGGGTGACATGATTTTGCTGGACGGTTGTCCCACGTGCACATCCTGCAGTTACTCGAAATGCACATGACGGTCCCCGCCCGATTCCCACTGTCCCGAACCCCCGGACGCGTCGCACCTGGCGTCGCGTTCTGACTCTCAAACTCAAGGTGTTACCCAGAGTGTTGTGGATAGGTGGCTATCCGCTGTCCCACTCTAAAATGTTGACAATTAGAAGGATATTGCAGACATGGCAAGCAGAGGCGTGAATAAAGTCATTTTGCTCGGGAATCTTGGCAAGGATCCCGAGGTCCGCTATTTCCCCAATGGCGACGCGGTGTGCAACGTCACGGTGGCGACCTCCGACAGCTGGACCGACAAGCAGTCCGGCGAGAAGAAAGAGCGCACGGAATGGCACAACGTCGTATTCACGCGCAAGCTCGCGGAGATTGCCGGGCAGTACCTGAAAAAGGGCGCCAAGGTCTACGTCGAGGGCTCGCTGCGTACGCGCAAGTGGGAGAAGGATGGGGTCGAGCGCTACACCACTGAAATCATGGTCAACGACATGCAGATGCTCGATGGCCGCGGTGGCGAGTCGCGTCCTGACGCCGCACGCTCCGGCAGTGCCACCACGCCTGCCGCGCCGGCGCCGGCGGACGACGGCTCTGCGGAGCCGGGGGGCGGGTTCCCCGCGGACGATATTCCATTTTCGAAGCGTCACCACAAGGAGTGGTGAGCGCCTACGGCACGGGGCGCGAGGTCGCTGCGTAGGGTGAAGGCTCTTCCACACGGAATGCCCCAATGCTGAACCATGACGCTCAACTGACGTTCCGCGCGATGCGCAACGAGGACGTTCTCGCTACGGCAACGCTCACCGGTGAGCGCGCCTACGCGCAAGTGACCTACGTCTATGTGCAGACGTATGGCGCCTGCCATGACTTCGTTCTCGGCCCGGAGAGCATCGCCGTCTCGCCAGAGGACGACTCGTTTCTGTCGGGGTTCGCTGAGGTTGGCGACGCAACCGCGCTGCGCCTCGGCAACCCGGGCGAGTCGATGGCTGCCACGTTCTACTCCATGAACGAGGAGAATCCCGATCTGACGCTGGATGCGACATCGGTCACCGTCGTCGGTCCCGTGGACGTCCTGCCGGACCGGATCGTCTGCGTGCCCACCGGTGAGGTTCTCGCGACGCGCACGCCGGAGGACTACTGGCTGCGCGATGGCCTGAACTACAGCGACTGCTGTATCGCAGAGTGGCGGCCGGACCGGATGGATGGCCAATGAGCGCTGCTCCCACGCCACCGGCGGCGCCGCGCTGGCAGTCGATCGCGGGGTGGGCCGCCCTTGGACTTGGGTGTGCTGGCCTGCTGCTCTTCGTCGTCGTTGGGTTTGTCCAACTCTCAGGGCGACTGTAGGGACACGACTCGCGGCGCTGAGCGGGGCCCCTGCCGGTGGGTAGAGTTGAAGCTCAGACACCACGCACAGGAGCACCCCATGTTGCAGGTCTCTCTCGCACACGCACCGAACCCGGATATCCCGGGGGGATACTGGGACGGGCCGCCGGAGGACGGATGCTCCGCCAAAAGCGTGGAAACGCTGGCCGACGCATCGCGGGCGGTTCGCAGCTACATCACCCGAAACAACTTGGGCAGCGGGAACTGGGCGGGTGGCGAGGTCTATCAGGGGCCTGAGCTGGTCGCGCGCATCTCCTACAACGGTCGAATCTGGGGTTTGGACGGGACTGCGCTCGCCGTCCCCGAGTAACAGTCTGCTGCGGGGCACGTGGTTGCGGTCCGCCACGCAGCCCCCGCCGAAGCGCGCGGCGCCCCGTCCTCGACTGTACCGCCCTGACTCTCTGCGGTGCCGACGCTTCGGGGCGGCGACTTAGTCACTTGGCGAGCGGGGCGGACTTTGCCGCATAGGGTGGAGACATCGCCCACGGAGAGTTCCATGCACGCCACCGACGCCACACCACCCACACATTGTGCGCACTACCTGTTGCTCGACGGCCGCGACGTCGCGTCGACCTGGCTGCCGATCACGGCCACCCTTGACGAAGTGCGCGCCGACTGCCTGACGATGACAAGCATCATCGTCCACACGGAGAGCGAGCATGGGGAACTGCCGTTCGAACGCGAAGGAAAGATTCGCAAGGCTGACGGCCACGCGCTGGTGTCCCGTGGCGAATACCGACAGGTCGCCTACTGACGCTGGCGGGGCGTGTGCCGCCGCATAGCTTGGTGATGTACCCCCTTCATTCGCAGTCAGCCCGGAGTTCCCATGAGCGCCCATCTCTCCAAGATCAACATCGATCAGCGCCTGTACGTCATGCGTTCGGTCGGCGGTGTTTCGTGCTACGGCTTCGAAGTGCTGCACGCGAAAGCATGCGCAGTCGCGCAGTGGATCGGCACGACCGCTCCCGACTCGGACGCGCTGGGGACCCCCGAACACTACGCGGCGTGCATGACGCTCCTTGACCGTGGGCAAGCGCACGCGTCGGCGACGCGCACCCGATGCCCGGCTGACCTCACGCCGCAGCTGGTGGGGCTGGAAGGCGCAACCGTTCGCGTAGTGGACGCACACGGCGAGACGCGCACCTTCCGCGTCGGCCGCTCGACGGGCTGGCTGCCGTGCCACCTTGAAATGCGGAACACGCGCGATCGCTTCGGCGACTCTGTTACCGGGGCGCCGTTCCGCTCCGTGGAGATCCTGCGGCACTGACCACGTGACTGGCGGCGCGTGCCGTCTAAAGGCCATTGCCGCCCTACGCTGAGGTCTCCATGGCCCCCATTCACTCCCTGCTGCTTGGCGCTGGTGCCGTTGGTGCTGCGCTTGCTCTTGCCAGTGGCGCTCCGACAACCTTCGGGGAGTGGGTCGCGATGGTGGGACTCGGAAGCGTCGGCGGGGGTGGCGTCGTCGCCGGGGCGTTTGCGCTCAAGCCTCGCCGGCGCCGTCGTCGGCGTGCGACGTCGGGCTCGCGTGAGTGCGTCGAGCGCGCCGCACGTCGGGTGGACACGCTGGCCGCGCGGCTGGAGGTGGCGGCGGTCGAACTCCGACGCCGATCGGAGAGCATGCGCAAGCGCCAGAGCATCGCCGAGGCGGTCGGCACCGTCGGAGTGGTGGTCGCGGCGCTCCGGATCGGAGGGGCTGCGCAATCGGTGGCCGATGAACTGGCAACGCTGGGCGTCACGCCCGCACGACCGGACGGCGGTGGGCGCACGCGGCTCGCGGGGCAGTCCCCCAGCGGTAGGGTGGAATCTCACCGACACGCCGCAGACGATCATGAAATTCCTCCTTTCCTTCGCGCCCGCTGAATCGCAGTCCGTGAGTCGCCTGGACTTTCAGCCGGGCCGCGCCGTCGTCGATGTGACGTGGCGGCTGACCGGGCAGGTGGCGCGCTACCAGTGCCCCTACGAGGCGTTGGTGGGTCTGGTCGGCACCGACAACATTGCTACGGCCCTGAAGTCGATGCGGCTGACACGCGATCCCGCCTTTGTCCCTGCTGGCGAGACGCTGCAGGCGCAGGGGCTGCAGACGGCGTGGGTCACGGCCGAGACGCTGCCGGCAACCGAGGCGCTCGCACGCACGCAGTTCGGGCGGGAGATCTTCCTTGCCAACAACGACGTCGCCGCGTGGGACTCCCGCGCGCTGTTCGGCTAAGACCCCCGGAGGCGGGAATGCAAACGGAACAGGACGTGGCGGCGGCGTTTCGGGCGGAGTTGCTGGCGCTGCTGGCGCGGTACAACGCGGAACTTGACGCGAAGGATCACTACGACGGCCATTCCGAGTGCGGGTCCGACGTGCGGATGACCGTCAGTGTTCCGGGCATCTGGGACGCGCACTGCGACATGCTGCGCGAACCCACGCAGATCGACCTTGGCGCATGGCTGGCGCCGGACACCACGGCTGGCCGGCAGGCGCTCGCGCCGATGCTACTGGCAACCCCTGTGACGTATGCGCTTCCGGGTGGGGTGTCGCTCGAACGCTGCGCGGGGCGGAGTTCCGCTGCGACCTGGGCGGTGCGTCAGGCGGGACACTGTCTGTCGACCGAGGGGGTGTTCGTTCACGAACCGATGCCGAGCCGCCGGGATGCAGTGTTTCTGGCGCACTGCCGCTTCGCTTCGGCTGAAGCTGCCTATGCGATGTGGGAGAAGCACGTCGCGTCCCGACAACCGTTACCGAACATGACCTCGATGGGAGAGCCCCAATGAACAACGATCTTGTGTCGCGCCTGCTGTCTGATGCGGTGGAGGACTCCGCCGCCCTGCGCCGTGAGGCGGCCGAGGCCCTGCAGCAGATGGCCGCGCGGTTCACGCGGCTCGACGCACCGCGCTACAGCAACGACCCGATGCTTGATGCCGTGCTCGCTGTCCCGTCCGAGCGGTTCCGTGCGCGTGTCCAGGCGCTGCCGGCGACGTACTGGGCCCGCTACGACTTGAGCGCAGTGCGGATCGGCTACGAGCTCGGATTGGCCGAGGTTGCGCTCGGAGAAGCGTTGCCGATGCAAAAATTGATCGGGGCGGGGCGCGCGTAGGTCGGTACGGTGGAGTGACACCGGAGACTTCCATGCACGTCCTTGAACACCACAGCGCCCTTGTCACCTCGATCCTTGAGCACGCCGGCTGGACGGTCCGGGCGGGTGCGACCTTCGCGACGAAGCACTTCGCGACCGTGGTTGGCGACAAGGCCGCGTCCCTGCTCATGCTCGGAACCCGCAGCGTGCGCGGCGACTTCAGCAGCGAAGGCCTGAACGTGCTGGGCGGACGGCCGCTGCTCCTTCCAGAAGACGCGAACGCTCAACAGGTCGCGGAACAGGTCGCCGGCTTCCTCACGGAGGCCGAGGCCCTGATTGTCGACTCGTGGACCGTGCGCGTCGGACCGCTCGGGGGCCGCTGAGGCGCTCAGGGTGCAACTTCGGTGTCTATTGCCGGGATAGCCCCCGGCGCCTACATGAGGAGAAGCGTGTGTCTCTCGAACAATACCGCGTCGCACGCGACCATTTCGAGGTGGATGAGGCGTCGGCCGCTCAGCTGGCGTTCCCCTGCAACGTCTGCCGCCACCGGCACGGCAGCGACCGCGCGGAGCCGTGTCGCAGCTGCGACCACAACGCGAACGCGGTGCCGGCACCGACGCATCTGGAACGACTGCTTGCGGCGGGCCGGGCACTGGACTGGTAGCCCCGAGGTCGCGACCTGCATTCCCCTACCCCCTCTTTCGACGGAATCCCTGTATGAACCTGACATCCTCCGAGCCCACGTGGACCCAGCGGGTCAAGCTCGGCGTGCAACTCGGCAAGTCGCTGGAGACGGTGTGCTCGCTGGACGAAATCGCGGCCGAACTGGGGGTCTCGCGGCAGACGGCCTACAACGAGTGTGCGGCGGCTCTCGGGGCGCTGGCGTGGCGGCTGCGCGCGCGCTATTCGGCGCCTCCCGGGTCGACGTCGGAATCCCCGGTGCTGCGGAGCTAGTCACTTGCCGCGGGGCACTTGCGGGCTCTCTCGTCCTTGACGGCAGGGCGGTGGGTCTGCGGGGTCGCGCGCGCCGCCTATAGGGTTAGACTGCAACCGATGGGAGATGTCCTCCCGCCCGGCACCTCCCGGCAATGAGAGGTAACTCTAGGAGTTTCGCATGCCCTCAGCTCTTGTCGTCACGGCGCGCCTGAATAACGGCGCACCGGCTGAAGCCCGTTCTTCGGATGGTCGCTATACGTGGTGGCACGGGGAGAGTGACTGGCTCAAGGACACCCAGGCCAACCGCCCGATCTTTCAAATGCGCTACCCGTGGGCTCACGGGTTTGGCGGTGACCCCGTGCCGGATGATGTGCGCCGCGACGTCACGGCGTTTTGGGAGGCTCTCGCCCAAGAGCAAGTGCGCTGCCAGCATCTGATTGCGGCCGCTGAGCGTGAACGCTTCGAAGCTGAGTGCGCAACCGCAGGGCAACGACGCTATCGTCCCGATGTCACCGGCGCCGAACGGGCACGCAAAGAGCGTGAATACGACTTGGCGATGAACGAGGGCGGCGAGGGGTACAACCCATGGAGGGATTGAACTGCCATGAATAACTCCGCACGCCGTATCACGGTCACGCTCGGAGGCTGGCAGCTGTACCTGCTGCCGGGCGACCTGCGCCGCTCGGATATCACATGGCTCGGCACGATCCGTCGAGGCGGCGGCGACGCCGGGGCGCTCGGGCGTGTCTCCGCCACTGGCCTGCTTGTGCAGGTTAACGCTGGCGTCACTCGCTCAGTCGACCAGCGCAAGGCGGAGGCGGCCCTCGCTGCCGCCGGCTGCAGCAAGGTGTGAGGGCGACGAGGCTGCGCGCGCTCCGCGTCCCGTCGGAACGCCCGGTTGTGCAAAGCTAGTCACTTAGGGCGCGGGGCGCGGTTCCGGTCCGTAGGGTGAGGTCTCCACTCACCCCGGACAGCACCCATGCCGCACTTTGCACCGACTGGAACCCTCTACGTTTGCGTCAATGACACCGAACGCAGCCCGCAGCCGCGATCGTGGTTCACCGGCTTGCTCGAACTACCCTCGCAGATCGTACCGGAACGCCTGTATCCGGCTCGCTTTACGCTTTCGCCCACCGGCGCCGCCCTCAGCCTTGACACCGACCCCCGCGCCGGTCGCGCGCTCCCGAGTGCCCAAGACCTGTTTGGTCCGCACAGCAATGGCAAGTTCTGTTCGCCCACCTCGCTCGGATGGCATTTCGACCCGCTGCTGTATACGCCGGCGTGGCAGCTGACAGGGGAGCCCGAACAGTGCGAGGTCTTCGTCCGTCGCGCTCCGCTTGAGTCCGACCGGCCCAATCACGCGTGGTTCATCGTACTCGCGGCGTTCCTCCCGGGCGGTGACGCGCCTGCGGCGGGCGCGTACATCGACCTGACCACGGGCACCGGCATCAAGCGTCCGGTGCCTGAGAGCAAGGCGCAGGACCTGATGCGGGCCATGTTCGGCACCGGCCGCCCGGTGGGGCGCGCGTTGGCCCTCCCCGTCCTGAAGGTGGGCGATCGCATGGTGGGGATCGGGTCGACGGTAACGATTGAGGCGCAGGACGTGGTCGCAGCCGCATTTCGCATCTGGCGCGACGATCCCGGCTGCTTTGAGCACAACCGGATGTTGCCGCAACTCGGCGACGACTGGGCGTGGGCGGCCGCCTTGGTGGAGGAGGCTTCGCGGCAACCCCACGCCCTTGCGATGGAGCGCGCGACGTTCGCGAGCCGCGAGGCCCGGCCTCGCGCGTACACCCCCGAGGAATTCAAGGCGGACCTTGAGGTGCAGGTGCGCGCCCAGGTGCGCGTGCTGATGCGTTCCGCTCCCCCGGCGTGATCGACGAGGACCTCCGGGGCGCTTTGTCGCCCCGGAGGTGCGACACCTACTCAGCCGCAGGCTCCCGGAGAACAAGCGGGGCGTGCCGCGCTGCGTAGGGTGAACTCATAGCCCGCACCACAGGACAGCACCCATGCCGCAGTTTTTCTACGATCCCGAGTCCAACGAAGTGGTTGACATCGCTCTGGACGGCGCGTCCGTCGGTGAGATGACCGGACTCGACCTTGACGGACTCCGTACGTCCTATCGCGAGGTGCAGCTGCTGCCGGCGTCGGAAGTCCACGCTGCCATCGCGGCGCGCGACGTGACCACGCCGGCTCCGACGACGCTACGCGAATTGGAAACGGCGCTGTGCGCGCTGCCGCCGAAGCACTGGTGCACGAAGGGCGGCATGTCGTTCCAGATGACCGAGCACTACCGAGGCCCGGTGACGTGCGTCTACGTGCGGTTGCCGGATGGATCCTGCTGGACGTGGCGCGACATCGCCGGCACCGCGCACGCGGCGCTGATCGCCAAGGCGACGGCAGCGGCTGGCGCGACCGCGACCGCGACCGCCTGAACATTCACGTCTGATTCCGACCAGGAGCCCCCATGAACACCTTGAGCCCAACCTTCGCGCGGTCCGACTCCTTCCTGACGCTGGCGCGTACGTTCATTCTGAACCTTTGGCGGTTCCTGAACTCGCACCGCGCCATGGCGACCGGATGCGCCTGCGGCTGGTGCGGGGAGGCCTTGCGACGCGGGGAGCGGGTGGGCCGCTATCGCTGGGCGATGCCTGCGACGGACCGGGAACCCCCGGCGCACGGGGAGCAGCTGATCCACCTTGAGTGCTACCCGATGATGCGGGACCAGACTGCCGGGTCCCCGGCCACGTGGACGCCTCGCGGAGCGGTGCGGCTGTGGCGGCGCGACTTTGAACCGTCTGCCTGACTTTCTGGACGAGCGCGCGGGGCACATTCTTGCGTCTACGCACGCACCACACCGACTTCTGTTCTGGAGCTTCCGATGCCAACACGCTGGGTATCCGCAGCCATCTCTCCTAGCTTCTTGATACTGGCGCTGCGAGCGCTGGAGGAGTTCGGCCGCAATCAGCCTGCAGACATGTCCAAGACTGAATGGGATCTGTTGAGATCGCCGTTTTCCGGCCACGATTTAGAGATTCGGAGAAAGATCGTCTATTTGATCGCGGCTGACTTTGATCGCCGCAACAACTTAACGCCGACTGATGAGGTTCTCTACGAAAACGCGTTCTCCAGGTTTGAGTTGACCCACATAGACTCAGCACTCAGCGTGTACGGCAAAACTGCGCCACCTGAAATTGTCAATCATCCGAGGCAAGGCAAGCTGGATGAGTGGAAGGAGAACATCGCGCTATTCCGCGAAGATGTAGTGGCTTTGCGCCAGTGGCTAACGGGGCGCTTAAATTCCAATGCCATGCGGTGCTTAGAATGATCGCCCTGGGCGCGGAGCGGCAGTCGAGAAAACGACATGACATTTCGCATCTTGAAAGTAGCAGCAGTGGCTCTACCCAAATCGGGGAAATGACGTGACGACTGACATGCACAAATCCATCGGCGCTGCCATGCGCGAGTGCCGCAAATACGGGACCCGGACCGTCGAGCTTGTGGTGTTCCCAGAAGACCGCGAGCACCCCCGATTCCCACAGCAGCGTTTGCGGAACCGCTTGCGCCACTACGGATATCGCGGGGCCGCGCTGGATGCTGAGGTGGCAAGGATCATGGCCGGGCCGCAGGCGCCGGACGGGCTGAGATTCGGCCTGCACGACGTCTACCCGTATGGTTGGTACAAAGACCAGATGACGCGTGTCATGAAGCGCATCTTCTGTGGCTTCGGTGGCCCCCAAATGGTCGTGTTGGATGAAGCGTGGCGGCTTTGGGCGTCGGCTGATGGCAGTCAGTAGCCGCAAGGGCGGTATGCCGCGCGCGCCGTCGCCACCGGGACTCCCAGCCGCACGGCTTTTCGTCGTGATTGGTGCGCCTGGCTGCACAGGGTGAAGACTGCCGTACGAAGGTGACTGCGCGGAGCATCGAGCGGGTCGGGTCCGGAAGCGCTGCGCGTGGCGTTCAGATTGTCGATCCATCGGGCTGCATGCGGTGGTTGGGTGCGGGGCGCTGCGCGGGGCGTAGGGTGAAGCCATTCACCCATGGAGCGCAGGCATGACCTACACACCGCCGCTGTGTCCCGTCTCTGACGACTGGGCGGACTACAGGAGCGAAACCTTCACGCCGTCGCCGCGTCAGGCGGTCATTCTCGGCGCGGTGCGTTCGGCGTTGGCGTCAGGTCTGCACTACGTGGCCCACCTGCGCGAGGCAGTGATCGCGTCGCTGCGGCTCGACGCTGACGGCGCCTATGACCGTGTCACGTTGTCGCACGAGGTCTACTACGCCCGCGAAGCAATCCGCGCGCAGAAGGCGTGGCGGCGTCACCGTGCAATGTCGCTTGCCATCACCGACCTGCGCCCGGATGCGGCCGCTGGTGGGGCGCGCCAGGCTGCGTAGGGTGAAGGCTCAACCACGGAGATCTGTCATGGCCTATGCACTGCCGACGAAGGACACCTACGCCGAATGGCACGGCTGCTCGCATCCCGACTACCGCCCGAACGCCCGCCAGTGGCTGGTCATCGACGCGGTGGCGCTGGCCCAGCAAACCGGCCTGCACTACACCGACGACGTGGTCGCCTGCGCTGCCAAGGCGCTTAACTTCGACCTTGCGCTGCAGACACGCGACTCGCACGTCGAGCACGGCGCGTTCGGGATGGAGGTCTACTACGCCTGCAACTATCTGAATGCGCAACGCAATCACCGGCGTCTGGTCGAGAACCACGAGGAACTGAAACCTCAGGTGGGCGACCAGCTCGGGTCGCTGGTGTTCAACAACGATTTCAAACGCAACACCGGCTGCGTCATCACGGCGATTGATGCACTGAAGATCACGCTGCGGCTGCATCGCGGCAAACTGGCGTTCGAGACCACGACCGATGCGACCGGGATTCGCTATGCCATCGACCGCGCCTATGAAAAGCGGCTGCGCCAGGAGGGGTGGCAGGACTTCATCGGCGCGCGTCGAGCACTGACGGCCAAAGCGACAAAGCTGGGGTGCAAAGTGATCCCGTCGACACCGGTTCCGCCTCCGGGCGCGACCGAAAAGCAGCGCGACCTGTTCTGCGGCTGACGGCTGGCGGGGCGCGGCCGTCTATAGTGATGCACCCCTGTAGGAGAGAAACATGACACCGCAGAACCTCGTGACGTTCTACCTGCTTGCGCTGACCGCAGTCGCGATCAAGCGACTCGCGTACGAAGACAGGGAAACAAGCGTTGTCCCAGAGATCCTCGCAGTCCTCCTCAAGTACGGGATTCTCGCCGGCCTGCTGCTCTGGGGCGGCTTCTACGACGCCAAACACTAGGGTTGCCTGCAAACTGTTTCGGAGAGTTCTCATGCCTGCATCCCCCGCGCTTCGAACTTAACGGTGGGCGGCGTGACCATCGCGAGCGTCTATAGAGATGACCCAGACCGCGAGCCCTGTTTGCACAACGGGGCGCGCCACTGCGGGTACGGTGGGGTCTTCGGCAAACCGCCTCGGAGATATCACATGACCAGAGCACTTGCGCGCATTGGATTGACCTTTCCCCATATCCGGAAGCCCTCCTACTGGGCGGCGGTCGCTGCCGGTTCAGCAATAACCGTTGGTATCTCCCTCCTGATTTTCGGGCGGCTGAACCCCAGCGCGATTCTCATCGGCATTGCCGCCGGCGGCATCCTGGGCGCCGCGCAATTTCGCCCGCGACACAGCGCAGCGCGCTTGCGTCGCGCCGCCGCTGCAGCGCGCTCCGCGGCCGTGCGCGTTGAAACCGTCGCCGACCAACTTGAACGCGCTTCCGCACAGCTCCGCGCCCGTGCGCGGCAGGTGCGCCGCGAGAGCGACGCGTCGGCGGCGCTGGGGTGCATCGACGACATCACCAGTGCGCTGCAGTCCGCCGACGTCGCTCAGGCCGTCTGCGACGCCTTGGCCTTCCAGGGCCTGCGTCCCGATCCGACTGCCGTAACGCCCACGCATACGCCCTCACCCGGCGAAGCCTCCAATGTCTGACACCGCCAGCACCCCGAAGAGCGATCCTGCGGTCCTTGCCGCTCTGAGCGCCAGCTTGGCGCCGTGTCCGTGGTGCGGTGCCGGCGAGACGCAGCTCGAAGAAAAAACCCATTGGACCGGGATGCGCTCGGTGGTGCTCAGCGCCCGGGTGATGCACTGGTGCCCTCGTAAGGACGGACAGCCACAAAGTGTCATCCAGATTGCCGGGCGTGATGCAGCTACGGCTGCGGCAGCGTGGAACTCGCACACGGGGGCAATGGGGGCGCGGGCAGACGCCTCTGAAATCGACCGCCTCCGCGAAATGGTGACCGAGTTGTGGCACGCCTATGGTGGGGGCGCGCTGTCGCTGCGCGAGTGCCTTGGAATGTCCGAGGAGGACTATGCGCAGTGGGCCGTGCACGCACGGGCGAGAACTCCGCGCCGGTAACCGCAGTCGCTTTCTGCCGGTGCGTGCGCCGCAGAGATCGTCGCGGTCGCACTGCAGCGCGAGGGCGCGCGCACGGCAAGACTCCGAGCTGCAGCGGGCCGGTCCTGAAAGTGTAGGGTCGAGTCAGAGCTTTCAGGGAGAAAGGCATGGATCGGAAGGATGTAATCGCGCTTGCAAGCGCGGCAGGATTTGGGAAATTGCTTACCGGCGATGGGCTCCCAACCATGTGGCACGGTGCAGATTTGGAAACGCTCGTTCGCTTTGCCGAACTCGTTGCTGATAAGGAGCGTGAAGCGTGCGCGCAATCGGCAGAGGGCTTCACCGAGCACCGCGACGACCGGCAATGGGTGCCAGGAAGTCTGTACGACACCTTGCGGCGAGAAACAGCGGCAGCCATTCGTAAGCGCTCTAACGCTTCGGCTCAAGCGCGCACCGCAGGTGCGTCGCGTGGAGCGCCTAGTGGTGCCCCGGACGACAGCCAAGGCTGACCGGCGGTGCCGAACAACAGATGGAGCCGTAATTCATGCTTACTGACGAACAGAAGGCCCAAAACTACCGACTGAGCAGGATCGCCGAGCAGACCGCGAAGGCTGTTCTGAAGTCTGGCGATCGCGTGGGCGTGACAAAGTGCCCCGGCACGAAACGAGTGATCACGTTCTCGCATTTCGCGGGCCACTGGATCGTCTCAAAATCCGGGATCGCCGACTACAGCCCTCGCAGCGTGTATTCGGTCAACGGTATGCCAGTGGATTTCACCAGGCAGAGCGGCGCTCCGGCCACTGGGGGCCACGACGACCCGCTTGACGTCTGCACGTGGACCGAAGGGGACGATCCTTGCGATTTCTGCCCGCGCTGCACCAGTGCCCTGCACATGTGCGGCCTACTGCGAGCCAGGCTGGCACAGGGAAGCCCTCGCGCGCAGGTTGGCGGATCGCGGACAGAGGAACCGTCGGACATGGGGCCGCCTTTTTGACGAGTCGGAGGCTGATCGGTGGACAACGAACCGACCGAAGTATGGGCTATTGCAGTGCTCGCCCCGAAACAGAAGAACGCAGCCGATATGCACTGCTTCGGGGACTGCGGAAAGATAAGCATGGCCGGCGCAATCAGCGACCCCGTCACGGGGGCCTGTTCGTGTGCTGTGAGGCGACGTGCCCATTTGAGGACCAAACAGTGCGGAACTATGGCAGCACAACGAGTTTCGGCAAGGCACACACCGTGCATTTGCGTTTGCTACGTGAAGAACCCAACGACGAGGGTCACGCCAACACAACCCGATAGGCGGAAGCGGAAACCGTCAACTGTAGGCGACTGCCCGCCAAAGAGGAGTTTGCACATGCAACTGGACATCAAAGACCGCGCAGGCTGCATAACGATAGCCTAGATGCGAGAGCACTGGCGGGCGATCTGGAAGGCGCTCCAGACGCCGGGGCGGGGGGCGTTCTCACGCCTCCCGGGCCGAGCGCCAAAAGCTAGAGCAGCCCCGTTGCGGTCCGGGCGCCTCGCGGGGCGCGCCTGGCTCTGTAGTGTCTCATCTGATATAGTCTATCTCGGATAGGACAGATGGAGCATTTCATGGCTTCGCCCGCACAACGTGGCACCCCGACTGGCGGAAACACAGCGCTGCGTGAAACCGATGTCGGGTTCAGGGCGGCGCTGAACATTGCGTCCCAGTGGGGACTTACGGACGATCAGCTGTCCGTTTTGCTCGGTGGCGTTGGGCGCTCGACAGTCGCGCGCTGGAAGAGCCAGCTTGCGCACAACGGCGCGATTCAAGCTGCTTTCGGGCCGGACACGCTGGACCGCGTGAGCTACCTGCTGGGCATCTTCAAGGCGCTGCGCATTCTGTTCCCGGACAAAGCTCAGGCGGATGCGTGGGTGAAGAAGCCCAACACCGGCCCCGGCTTCGATGGGCGCAGTGCGCTGCAGCGCATGCTTGACGGGCGGATGGATGATCTGCGCTACGTGCGGGTCTATCTCGACGGCTGGCGCGGCTGGTGAGCGCCATGCGTGTCATCGCCCCGCCGTTTGCCACGGCCTACCGGATCATCCCGTCACGGTTCCCCCCGGTCGGCGTATTCGATGACCTCGCGTCGGCGGCTGAACTTGAACTGCTGTTCATGATCGAGGCGCGGACCAACGAGCGACTGCGCGAGGATATCGGCGCGTTGTCGCTTGTTGACCCCGAGGATTGGCTTACGGGTCCGGGCGCGACCGCGATCATGGCGGCCTTTACGCACCCGGCGCCGGGCGGCTCCCGCTTCTCGGACGGCAGCTACGGGGTGTACTACTGCGCCGACAGCTCTGAGGTCGCGATTCGTGAAACTGCGTACCACCGGGCGCGCTTCCTGCGCACCACCGGCGAGGGAGTGACACGCATCGAGATGCGCCAGTACGCGGGCACGCTGGCCAAGCCGTTGCACGATGGGCGCGGCCGGCGGCTCGAACCCGGCGCACTCGCGCCCGATGACTACAGCGCGAGCCAGCGCATTGGTGCGTCGCTCCGGGCGCAGCGGTCATGGGGGCTGGTCTACCCGTCCGTGCGCATGCCGGGCGGACTCTGCGCGGCGCTGCTGCGGCCTCCGGCGATTACCGGGGTGATTCAGTCGGCTAGCTTTCAGTACGTGTTCGACGGCGAGTCCGTGACCGAGGTCTATCCGGTCGGTGATGCGATCCGGCTCGGCTGAGCGGAGTCGGGCGGGGCGGGAATCGCCGCATAGGGTGAAGCCATCCCGCACACACCGGATGCCGTAATGCCCGCCCCAGAGAAGCTGTCCGCCTTCGTGACCTCTTGCGTTGGCTGCACCACCGCAGCGTCGCTTGAGGCGCTGGAGGAGTGCATCGCCATAGGCCGTGACATCGGCTATCGCACCTTCGCGCGCAAAGTCGGCGCGGCCGCGATCGCGGAGCTTCACGAACGGCTTGGGTATGCCCGCTGCGGGCTCACGCTGCGCAACGACCCCTACGTGAGTTTCACCCTGTCGACGTTCGGTGGGGTGCGCTGCGCGGTGCTGATCTGGTCTGCGACGGAGTTTGTCTATGTCGCCCCGCGTGACATGGACCGCGTGTGGCCTCTGCTCGGTGCCGACGAGCTTGCCGCGTGAAGGCCATCCACTACCACGTCACCCCCAGTGCCCAACTCCCCAGCATCCGGACGCACGGGCTGCTGCCTTCAATCGGCGCGCGCTCGCGGGCCGCGCGCGAAAGCCAGGCGTCCGTGTTCCTGTTCTCCGACCCGGACGCCGTCGAGGATGCCCTTATGGGTTGGCTTGGCGATGAGTTCCCGGACGAGCCGTTGACCTTGCTCGTGCTCGATGTCAGTGGCCTGCCGCTCGACACCTCGTTGCACTCCTTCGAGTCGCGATGCGATAGCGTGATCCCCGCGTGCCGGATTCTGAGCGCGCGAGACATCTGAGTGCGGGCCGCGCTGGGCCTACATAAGGTCAGGTCTTCACCTCAAGTTGCAGGGCTGCCGTCATGACACAGTGTTTTTTTGACCCTTCGTCCAATGACGTTATCGACATCGTTAAAGCCAGAACGAAGGTCGGCTCCATCACCCGTCTGAACTTCGCAGCGCTCCAAAAGGTCTTTCCGCAGGTGCGCGTAATGTCGCTGGCCGATGCAGAAACCACGATGGCAGACGGCGGCTTGCCCGATCCGGGCGGTACCACGCGCAGATCATGGCGTCCGATAACTGCTGGCGGCATGTGTGAGTGGTGCGGCAAGCCCTTCCTTCGGGGGGAATTGTTCGGGGGCTTTGAGTGGACCATTTGGGACACGGAGCAGAAACAGAAACCCCGCTCTCGCGGCGAGTTCGAAATGCACCTGGCCTGTTTTCCGATGATGGAGAAGACAGCAGATTCACGCACCACGTGGACCCAAGTTAAGACGATTCGCCGGTGGCGCAGTTTCACGGGCCGCAGGCTCCCGTAACGCCGTGTCGGTTTCTGAGCGCGCGAGTCATCTGCGTGCGGGGCGCCTCCCGCTGCGTAGGGTGTGGACTCACGGCGTCACACCATGAGGAACGAACAATGATCTACACCGTCATTCTGCTGTACCCGGACTACGTGACCGACAACTACGGCCAGGACACATGGATGGGCGACGGTAGAGGCGACACTCCCGAGGAAGCGCTTGCCGACGCTCGGGCGCAGCTGTGCGATCCGGATGGCGATTCGCTCATCAAGGCCCCCGAGGATCTGTTCTGCATCGCGATGATCGAAGGCGAGCACCAGGACGTGCGGCCATGAGCAAACAACGACTTCGGAGCGGAATATGAATGCTTCTAAAAAGATGGCCGATGATCAACGCGCTGCGGACCGCGCACACCACCAAGAGCGCGTGGCGTGGTTGGAGTCTTCTGACGAGCCGACCTGGTCCGATGGCGTGCCGGTGAGCAAGTACCTTCGCCACGAAATGCTTCGGCTGAGTCGCAACTACCTCGCGACGGGCGAGGGCCTTGGCCACTGTCAATGCGAGCCGCGTTGTGGAGCGGCGGCCTGACGGTTGACGACTGGCACGCTCCGCGCCATCAGTGCGGCAGCTTGGGGGCATCCATGCCGTCTAGTGGAGTGTCGATTGATTGAATGCGTCCTGATGGGACGCGGAGGACCTACATGCCATCGTGCCATCCTGTCACCCTCAAGCATGCAGCGGCGACTGTGTTCGGTTTTGTGCTGTCACTGGGCGCGCTGTCCGCGACGGCGGCGCCTCCCGACCAGACTCCGAGCCCGACGCCCGTTCCCTTCGATGTCCCGGTGTCCCGGGCTCGCGTTATTGATCCCATTGCACAGCTGCGCGCCGAGTGCGTGGCCGAAGCCCGTCAGGCAGCGCCGGTGAAATCCACTCGCGACACTGCGTGTCGCCGCTACGAGCAAGCCGTCGCCGGCGGACAGGATGCGTCGATCAATGTGGTACCGCCGGCAGAGCGTCGTGCAACGCCGCGCGCTGCGGCACCCGCCTCACGGCCGGCAGCCCCGGCGCCCTTGGTGCCTCCCGTCGCCGTGGTGGATTGCCGGCATCTGACGTATGGCTCCATCCGGTACCGGCACTGTCGTGCGGATGAGAAGGAACGCCTCCTTCGCTCGTGTCGAGACGCCACCGACAGGGCCGAGCAGCTGCACGGAGATGAGCGGATCCACGCCAAGGCGATCGCCCAGGCGAAATGCGTTGTCGCCGAGCGATACCAGATCGTGGACTGACCGGGAAGCGGGGCGTGCGTGGCCGGGTACGGTTGAGACATCACTTCGAACAGCTTCTTTGGAGAGGGCACATGGGCCACTGTCGGGACTGTGAACGCTGGAAGCATCACCAGGACGAGTACGGTGTCGCGTGGATGTCGTGCGACGGCGTCGACTATGCGGATCGCGGTGAGGCGATTGGGCATGACGCCGCTGCGGTGTATGTTGAGGCCAGCGATGACACCGGACTGTCCGGTGGGCTGATCACTGGGCCGGATTTCGGCTGCACCCACTTCGTGCCGAAGGCGGGCGTCGCGGTGGCCCAGAACCTCAGCGGAAACGTCGTGATCGCCGGCGACGTCATCGTCGCGGGTATCAGCATGGAAGACGCCCAGGAAACCGGAGAGCTCGCCAACGCCTTCGTGATCCAGTTCGCCGATATGGAGTCCCTGCGAGCAGCGCTTCGCGCCCGCACCGTCACCTTCACCGTTTTTGGCGTGCCCCCGCCGGCCGCGATCGCGTAGACTCGCAGGACCGGACGCGCACTGATTCCTCCCGCCGAGTATGACCATGCCCAACACAAATAGCCCAGTCCCACCGCTGGTGAGTTTTCGCGTTGACTTCAGCCCGCGCCGCACTCTGAACGTGGGCTATCTGGCGGTAGTCGCCGCCATTGTGAGCTGTGGCATCTTCGGCATCGCGCTGATTGATATGTCATACGCTCAGGCCCTTGGATCGCAGCCCCAACTCCTTGTCCACAGCCTGGGTTTCGCTGCGGGGCTCAGTATCCTGCCGGGCATGTTTCGCATTACCTTGATCCCCCCGTCGCACCCCACACCTCGCAATGTCGCGGGTCATCCCTGAACTTCAGCGCGCCCGTGCGGCGCTGTGGGCCGGGCGCACCTACCTTGCAGCGTTGTGGTGGTCCGACGCGCGCCACGCCTTGTCATTGCAACTTGGCCATAGTCCGCTGGGGGACCCTGAGCTCAATGACAACTTGATGCTGCTGCGCCTGTTTCGGCCGCCGGTAACGGAGGTTGATGCGCAGTACGCGTTTGACCTGGGGGAGGCGGACGGCTGATCGCGCTCGCCGTCCCCCTGCACGGCCTCAAGGGCACAGCTTCGAAAGCACCGACTGCACGACAGCGATCGTGATCTTCTCCCTCGTCCGCTGACGAGCTTACCTGCCGTTGTCCAGGCTGCAACCCGGTCGCGTTGTGGTCGCATCCCGACGTCGGGGCCCTCGCTATGGGGGTCTCCGCGTCCGCTACTGGGATCGCGGGGCGCGTCTACATCCCTACGGTGGACTCAGTACCTGTCTGTGCTCGCAGCCGAAGGATGGTCCATGCGCTACTCACTTCCGGATATCAAGATGTTCGACGACTGGCGCGGCCACGCCAGGCCGGATTATCGTCCGACGGCGCGGCAACAGACGCTCGTCGACGCCGTCGCTGTCGCACTTGCGCACGGTCATGAGCGCGTTGCCGATGTGTGCGCCGCCGTCGCGAAGGAACTCGCAATCCCCGAGGCGCTGCTGCGGCGCGACGATGCGCAGGGGGGGGTGTACCAGGATGTGTACTGCGCGATTCAGTACCTGCGCCACCGCGCTGACCACCGGCGCCACGCGCTCGCTCATGAGGCGCTCGCACCTGTGGCCGGCGACATCTTGGGTACGCTGGTGTTCAACACCAATTACAAGCAGACCACGGGGTGTGTCATCGAGTCCGTTGATGGGACGTCGATCACGCTGCTGGGGAAGCGCGGCGCCCTGTGTGTGCGCCTTCAGTCCACCGCGCTTGGAATCCGGTACGCGATGGACGCTGCAGCCGAACGCGGTCGCCGTCGGGACGGTTGGGAGGAGTTCCTCGCCACGCGTCACCCGGTAGCGACAGGTCCGCAGTCCCAGACCGAGGCTCACGCCGGGGCCGTGGACGCGCAGCTCCCTCTGTTTGCTGTCTGAGCTCAACAAGGAGCTTCCAATGCCGCCCCTTCAAGATCAGGTCGAGTTCGTTGCCAGGGTGCGCGAGCTGAGTGTTTGGCGTGTGAGCGCCGGACGCTTCAAGGTTTTTTCTGCCGAAACGCGGGGGACCTGCGCGACCGTCTGGCTCGCCGCCCAACACACCCTGCACGTGCTTCCCGCACTGCGGCCGGAGTACATGGCCGGCATCACCCCGGAACAGATTCGTAGCGCGGTGGCTGAGGCGCTGGGGATGGTCACCGCAGTCGTCTAAGAGTGAGATCCACCAGAGGCCTTGTCCAATGCCCAAAGCCGTTCTTCTTGACGCCTCACCCGATGGCGCCCGAACCCACTATTTGCATATCAATGTCGTTTCGTTTCTGAAGCGAAGCCGGTTCCCTGCCGACTACGCGAACGTGTTTGCCCAGGGCGAGCGCAGCCTGTCCGCGGATGAGGCGCATGCGTTCCTCCTGTCTGAACACGCAAACGGGCACGAGGTGATCCCTGTGGATGCGGGATGCGGGAACCCCTGCACGCGCGCCGCTGACGGCTGCACCGGCTTTCAATACGACGGCAAAGGGTGTCCCGGACACTCCGCGCCATGCTCCCCTGAATGAGGACGAACCTATGTTCTTTCGCAACCTGACGATCTATCAATTGCCTGCCGGCTGGACGCGCGAGCCCGACGCGATCGAGGCGACGCTGGCGGAATTTCCGTTGCACCCGTGTTCGGGTCAGATCGTGAAAACGCGCGGCTGGGTGCCTGTAACCGATGACGGTCGCATGACCTTCTCTGATCCCCGCCGGGTCCTCCTGTCGCTGGGCACGGAAGAAAAGCTTCTGCCCGCGCGGGTGGTCAACCAGGCCACCGAGGAGAAAGTCAGCGCGCTCGAAAAGGAAAAGGGATTCAAGATCGGGCGACGCCACCGGCGCGAGATCAAGGAGCAAGTGCAGATCGACTTGCTGCCGCGCGCCTTCTCTCAACGCACCGCGACACACGGCTGGCTCGACTTTGAGAAAGGCTGGCTGGTGGTGGACACCGCGTCGCCGAATCGTGCGGATGAATTTACGCAGGCGCTGCGCGACGCGCTGGGCGAGCTGCCGGCGACACCCATGGCGTCGAACCCTTCGATGGGTGCGCTGATGACGCAATGGCTGTCCGCCAAGCAGGCGCCGGGTGCGTTCACCCTCGACGACCATTGCGAACTCACCACCTGCGATGAGAACAAGTCGACAGTGCGCTACACGCGTCACGCACTCGATGGCGCTGACATCAACGCGCATCTCACGCAGGGAAAAGTGACAACGCGACTTTCGCTCGCATGGAATGACCGGATCAGCTTCCAGGTCAACGACAAACTCCAGATTCGACAACTGAAGTTTCTCGACATCGAAAGCATTCGGGATAAGCGCGGTGAGCTGGAAGCTGACGAGGTTATGGCCGCCGATTTCGCGCTGTTCAGCGGAGAGCTTCAGGCGCTGCTAGGCGATCTGGCGGTGGCTGTGGGGGCGAACTTGGTTGAGTAGGGTGGGCTCATCGCTGCGCAGGGCAGCTCACACACCAGGAGAGCCAGATGGCCAAAGCCAAAGTGACGCACAGCCAGGATGCGGTGCAAATCACATTCAATGGAGATCGGCGGAATCCGGAGCCGTCGACCGCGGTTGTCCAATTCCCTGGCGGGCACATCGAGGTCTCGCGGTGCAGTGATGGCACGTACTGGGCACATGTTGCGTTTGTCTCTGGCGCAAACATTGTTGCGGGTCGGATCGATCGCGTGGGGCGCGTTGATGCGGTGGAGGACCTGGAGGACGCTGGCAGCATCACCCACATTGCCGTTCGCGTTGCGAACAACGTTCCTCACTTTGATCCCAATGTGTGACGTTGGCGGACGGCCGCTGCAGCCTCTGGAGAGGGGCGGGGCCGGGAAGCCGTGGGGGCGAACTTGGTTGAGTAGGGTGGGCTCATCGCTGCGCGGGGCGGTATGCGCCCCCGCTCGCTGAATTGGAGATCCCATGAACGCTAGAGAGTTCCGCCGGTTGAGACTCGGGGACGAGGTCTACGTCCATTTCTCGAATGCGTACCGAGCAGCAACCGTGATCGCGCTCGAACAGCGGCACATCCGCGTTGAGGGAAAGGCGACGAAAGGCGGGGTGCTCACCCGACGCGCGACCTACCAAAGCGTCGACACGCGCGCCGTGGGTCGTAAACGCCTGGGCATACAGGACTTTGCTTGCGACTACTGCGGTGGGAATAACGACAACCCGCAGGACCACCGCATTGATTGCCCGCGTCCATCGCCGGTTAACGCACCGCCTCAAGCGCGCACCGAGTGCCCGTCGTGCTTTGAACCGCCTGTTGCGGCGGTCGGAGATTGACCATGAGCGCTGTCTACAGTTGCGACGTGTTCTGCGATGACTGTGGCAACTGGTCGCCAAGCTTCACAAAAACGCGCCGACGGATATCTGCTGGTCTGGCGCGGAGCGCCAGGGCCGCAGCAAAACAGGGCGGATGGGTGCGCGTACTGCAACCAGATGGCCGCTATGTCGATCTGTGCCCCCGTTGCCAGCAGATGCGCGGCGTGCAGACGAGTAACAGCGAGATCAGCTCTTGAACGCCTTGTTAGCGGGCAGCTTCGCAGATTGGCCGAAGTTGCTGAGCAACCGCAACGGCTGGCGCTGTCCACTGTGCAGTAGATCGTGGTCCAACGAAGGCGGCGGCGCGGGCTTCGTGAAGGCGGGCGCGCGGCGTCATGTCGCTGCGTGCTGGCAAGAAACGCTGCGCCAGCAGGGGCTGCAAATGGGTGATTGGGACGAAGGCCGTCAGGCGCACATCCTGGTTCCCCTGCGTGCTACGCCGAAAGGTTGACTGCCGATGAGGTTGACGGTGTGCAGTGGGGGCGAACGTGGCTGGGTAGGGTGGGCCCATCGCTGCGCGGGGCGGCTTTCCCTTCCGGCGCAACTGGAGATGACATGAACGCAGAAACATCACAGGACGCCCTTTCCGCGAGTCGCATAGAGAAACTGCCACATGCGCAGGCGAGGGAGCGCCTTGTTGGCCTGGCGCTGCGCGACTCGGTTGAGAAGCGATATAGGACAGAGTTTTGGGGCGCCCGATATCTAGTTCGGCCGAAGCTGCTAGACACGATATTCGGTGATGGTTCTCAGTTAATTGGCTTTCAGCCGCTTAACTCCAGACCCCAATACTACGTGGTGCGTGTTGATTCGGGCTGGTCCTTGACCAACACCGATGACGACAATTGCGTAGGGGCGCATATCGACGAGATATACGAGGCCGCAGAAGAACAATTTGGACTTGCGTGGTATCCAGATGATCCACCGCAGCGTAAGTACGGCCGCAAGTGGCCTGCGCTCCACGAAGATGGCTGTCTGTGGTTCGAGATGAGATGGCCCATGCAGCCCAACAACCCAGCCCAAGGGAGGCCCGAATGAGCGAAGCGAGTGAGGATGGCGTGGAGGGCGCCGGCGGGCCGCTGCTGCTGGTGACGCTCGCCAAGTCGCTGTGTGAGGAATATTTCCGGGGTCAGATTGAGCTGACTCACCCTGGTGATGACGCGCGCTATCGGAAGAAGATCGAGGCGCACTGGCACGAATGGGTGCCTCAGGCGCAGGCGGTGCTGGATAAGGGGTAGCCGGCTAACGGTCCGTGTTGCCCGACGAGTTAGAAGGAGAACGACGATGAAGGACTACATTGTTTATGAGGTGTCCGGCTGGGGAGAAGCCGACTTCCCGGAAGTTCGATTTGCCTTTGACTTGGCAGGAGTCAAGGAGGCGGTCGCGCACCTGATGTATTGCCCGCTCGACGACAACGGCAGGAAGGAAGCTGCCGAGCTTTGCGAAGGACTGGGCGAAGACACCGAACTGCCATGGACGGTTGCGTTTGAGCAAGGCGGGCTTCATGTACGGAAGATCATTGCATGGCTCCCTGCCGACGAAGAGATCAATGCAGAAGAGCGGCGGGCGATGTACGCCAGGACAATCGGGACAGACCTGATAGCCGCCCCTTCAACACCGGAGCTAAGACGTGAACGAGCCGAAAGCGAGTGAATCGGACTTGAGCGCAGAGTTCTCTGCGGTTGAAGCATTGGATTGGCTTGAGGACGAGTCTTGCGATTTGCGCTGCTGTTCGGGGCCGATCGCTGACACCGGGGACCATGACATTTGGTGGGAGGTCCATAAGCACTACAGCGGCGGGAAGACTCGTGTAGTCGGGAGGGGTTCAACGACGCTCGCGGCTGTGTTTGACGCCACGCTGGAGCCCGGTGATGTGCGGCGTAGCGACTACGTGCCGCCGCATGCAGAGAACGGCCCGCGACAGGCGCGCCGCGTTAGCGGCGTCGCACTGGACGCAGATGTTGGGCAGGACGGAGGTGAGTGATGGGCCAGCAGCCGGAAGAGATTTGGGGTGTTGCGGTAATGGCGCCAAAGCAGAAGAACGCGGCCGATAAGCACTGCTTTGGAGACTGCGGAAAGATCAGCATGGGCGGCGTGATTGCTGACGACATGACGGGCGGCCTGTTCGTGTGCTGCGAGCGCGTGTGCCCATATGAGGTCGAGACGATTCAGAACTACGGCAGCACGATGAGCTTTGACAGGCCGCACACTGTGCATCTCCGCCTGCTGCGCGAAGAGCCCAACACCGAAGTTCAGCGGCCAAGCGAAGCGAAGGTCGCGCTGGAACGCCCTGTTGGGCGTGATAGAGGCTGAACCGGGCGAACGTGGCTGGGTAGGGTGGGCCCATCGCTGCGCGGGGCGGCTTTCCCTTCCGGCGCAACTGGAGATGACATGAACGCAGAAACATCACAGGACGCCCTTTCCGCGAGTCGCATAGAG